>NZ_CP090063.1:0-2727874 GCF_021391495.1 Amycolatopsis acidiphila
GTGTCCGAGCACCAGATGAACCTGGGTGTCGTCTGGGAGCAGGTGGTCCGCGAACTGTCGGACGGCACGCTCTCCCCCCAACAGCGCGCGTGGATGCGCGTCACCCGTCCGATCGGCCTGCTCGACGGCACCGCGCTGCTCGCCGCGCCCAGTGACTTCGCCAAGGAAGCCATCGAGCGCGCGCTGCGCGAGCCGATCACCCACGCGCTGTCCCGCCGGCTCGGCCGGCCCGTGTCGCTCGCGGTCAAGGTCGACACCACCGAGGTCGCCCCGCCGCCACCCCAGTACGCCCCCTCACCCGCGCGAGTGGAAAACGTCGCCGCCGAGGCGCCGGCCCGCCCGCCGGTGATGCCGCCGCTGGACGACGGCATGCTGCCGCCCATGCGCCGCGGGCGCGTGCAGGCCGAGCCGAGCAAGCCCGTCCTCGCCGCCGAAGACGACGGGGACGAAGAGGTCGACGAGGAGGGCGAGGCGCTCGCGGCGGCGCACGAGATCTGGCCCATGTTCTCCGGCCAGCCGATCGCAGGGCAGCCCTACACGGCGCCCGCGCAACCGCAGACCTCCAAAACGCGCTTGAACGAGAAGTACACCTTCGACACGTTCGTCATCGGCGCCTCGAACCGGTTCGCGCACGCGGCCGCCTTCGCCGTCGCGGAAGCGCCGTCCCGCGCGTACAACCCCTTGTTCATCTGGGGCGAGTCCGGGCTCGGCAAGACACACCTGCTGCACGCGGTCGGGCACTACGCCCAGCGGCTGTTCCCCGGCATGCGCGTGCGCTACGTGTCGACCGAGGAGTTCACCAACGACTTCATCAACTCCCTGCGCGACGACCGCAAGGTGGCGTTCCAGCGTCGCTACCGCGACATCGACATCCTGCTCGTCGACGACATCCAGTTCCTGGAAGGCAAGGAAGGAACTCAGGAGGAGTTCTTCCACACCTTCAACACGCTGCACAACGCGAACAAGCAGATCGTGGTCTCCTCCGACCGGCCGCCCAAGCGGCTGGAGACACTGGAAGACCGGCTGCGCACGCGGTTCGAGTGGGGACTGATCACCGACATCCAGCCGCCGGAGCTCGAGACGCGGATCGCGATCCTCCGCAAGAAGGCCGCGCAGGATCGGCTCGCCGTGCCCGGAGAGGTGCTGGAGTTCATCGCCTCGCGGGTCGAGGCGAACATCCGCGAGCTCGAGGGCGCGCTCATCCGCGTCACCGCGTTCGCGTCGCTGAACCAGCAACCGGTCGACGTCGGGCTGGCGGAGATCGTGCTGCGCGACCTGATCCCGGATTCGCAGGCGCCGGAGATCAGCGCGCCGACGATCATGGCGGCCACGGCCGAGTTCTTCGACGTGACGATCGACGACCTGTGCGGCCCCGGGAAGACGAAGGCGCTCGCCACCGCCCGGCAGATCGCCATGTACCTGTGCCGCGAGCTGACGGACATGTCGCTGCCGAAGATCGGGCAGACGTTCGGCGGCCGCGACCACACCACGGTCATGCACGCGGACAAGAAGATCCGCAAGGAAATGGCCGAGCGCCGGCGGATCTACGACCAGGTGCAGGAACTGACCTTCCGCATCAAGCAGCGCGCCCGCCAGTAGGCGCGCACCTCCTCTATTTAGGACAGTCGAAGCGGCGTGCCACGGCACGCCGCTTCTTGCTGTGCGCGTCCTCTCCTGCTGTGCGCGTCCTCCTTGCCACCCGGCGGGATCGCCCGCTGTCCATCTAGGACAGTGCCGGCGGGCGCACCGCGTCATAGCGCGTTTCCCCGCGCGTCACAGGGGTATCCGAGGCGCCACAGCTTGTGACCCCGATAACGGACGCGCATCGAAAATCGATCACGGTCGCTCACAGGAGTGAAGTCGGGACCACCGCGGTCCTGTGCGGTGGCTGGGTACAAACCAGCCCACAGCTGGGGAAGAAAGTGTGGACAACTGTGGATGCCTGTGGACGGATTGTGAGCCGCCCGAAGTTGTCCACGGATCGCCGAAACTGTCCACCGCCGCGCACCCCCAGATGTCCACATGCCGCCGCGCCGTGGGACCTGCGACGACACTGGTTGTCCCCACAACCCACAGCCCCTATTACTGTTACTGCCCTTGTTCTTCTCAAGAAGATCTTCTAAAGCAAAAACAGGCGGCTGTGGAGTTGGGGACAAGCGACGAGATCCGATCGTCTTGTCGACAAGTCGATGGCCTGCCCCGAATGACGCCGGGCGGGGTCACGTTCTAACGTGGGTATCCACACCCAAGCCCGCACGTCGTTGGTGACATCGGCTCCGGGCTCCACCACACTGCGAGATCCCTGGTCAACGCGCTGCGCACCGCGCGTCCAGGGCCGTTTGTCGATCTTCTCGAGCCCAAGCCGTGGCTCGGCTGTCGAAAGGATGGGCGCATGAAGATCCGCGTCGAGCGAGACGGGCTGGCCGACGCCGTCGCTTGGGTGGCCCGCAGCCTGCCGTCGAGGCCACCCGTCCCGGTACTGGGCGGGGTGCTGCTCGACGCCGGTTCCGACGGGACGACCGACGCGCTGACCGTGTCCGGGTTCGACTACGAGGTGTCGGCCACGGTCGGCGTCCCCGCGACGATCGCCGACGGTGGGCGCCTGCTCGTGTCCGGACGGCTACTCGCCGACATCACCAAGGCGCTGCCCGCCCAGCCGGTCGAGATCTTCGTCGACGGCGCCCGCGCCTCGATCACGTGTGGCAACGCCCGGTTCTCCCTGCCGACCATGCCGGTCGAGGACTACCCCGCGTTGCCGGCCCAGCCCGCCCTCGCCGGCGAGGTCGCGGGCGACGCGTTCGGCCAGGCGGTCACCCAGGTCGCCGTCGCCGCGGGCAAGGACGACACCCTGCCGATGCTGACCGGCATGCGGCTGGAGATCTCCGGCAACTCGCTCACCCTCGTCGCCACCGACCGGTTTCGGCTCGCCATGCGCGAGTTCACCTGGGAGCCGGCCGAGGGGCTCGCCGACGCCGCCGTCCTCGTCCCGGCCCGCACGCTCGCCGAAGCCGCGAAGTCGCTCGGCGCGAGCGGCTCGAAGGTCGCGCTGAGCCTCGCCAGCGGCGAGGGCCTGCTCGGTCTCGCCGGCTCCGGTCGCTACACCACCTCCCGGCTCCTCGACGCCGAGTTCCCGCCGTACCGCCAGCTGCTGCCCGCGCAGCACACCTCCCGCGCGGTGATCGACGTCGCGCCGCTGTCCGAGGCGATCAAGCGCGTGTCCCTCGTCGCCGAGCGGGGTACCCAGGTCCGGCTGGAGTTCGCGGACGGTTCACTGCGGCTGTCCGCTGGTGGTGACGACGAGGGCAGTGCCGAGGAGGAGCTGCCGGTGGACTACGAAGGCGAACCGGTGACGATCGCGTTCAACCCGGGCTACCTCGTCGACGGCCTCGGCGTCCTGCACGCCGACCGAGCGGAGCTGACCTTCACCACCCCCAACCGCCCGGCCTTGATCAAGCCGGCGGACGAGCAGGGCCAGGTCGTTCCTGGTTACCTCTACCTGTTGATGCCGGTCCGCCTACCCGGCTGATCGGAAACGAGCGATAAAAGGGGATTTTTCGATGGTGCAGCTGGGACTCGTCGGCCTCGGCAAGATGGGCTTCAACATGCGCGAACGGCTGCGGGCCGCCGGGCACGAGGTGGTCGGCTACGACCGCAACGAGGCCGTGAGCGACTCCTCCTCGCTCGCGGACATGGTGTCCAAGCTCGCGGCACCGCGGATGGTGTGGATCATGGTCCCGGCCGGCGGCCCGACCCGGGACACCGTCGACGAGCTCGGCGAGCTGCTGTCCGAGGGCGACCTCGTGATCGACGGCGGCAACTCGAAGTTCACCGACGACAAGCGCAACGGCGAGGTGCTGGCCGCGAAGAAGATCGGCTACCTCGACTGTGGGGTGTCGGGTGGCATCTGGGGCAAGGAAAACGGGTACGGCCTGATGGTCGGCGGCGCCGCCGGGGACGTCGAGCGCGCGATGCCGATCTTCGACGCGCTGCGCCCGGACGGCCCGCGCGAGGAAGGCTTCTCGCACGCGGGCTCCGTCGGTGCCGGCCACTACGCGAAGATGATCCACAACGGCATCGAGTACGGCATCATGCAGGCGTACGCCGAGGGCTTCGAGCTGATGGAAGCCGCGAAGGTGATCGACGACGTGCCGGCCGTGATCAAGGGCTGGCAGCGCGGCACCGTCGTCCGGTCCTGGCTGCTCGACCTGCTCGTCCGCGCGCTGGACGAGGACCCGGAGCTCGACGACCTCGAAGGCTACGTCGAGGACTCGGGCGAAGGCCGTTGGACGCTCGAGGAAGCGATCAACAACGCCGTGCCCGCGCCGGTGATCTCGGCCGCGCTGTTCGCCCGGTTCTCCTCGCGGCAGAAGGACTCCGCCGCGATGCGGGCCGTCGCCGCGCTGCGCAACCAGTTCGGCGGACACGCGGTCAAGAAGGTCGGTCAGTAAGTAGGCGCACGTTGTACCTCCGTCATCTCCAGGTCACCGACTTCCGTTCGTGGGAGCTCGCCGACCTGCCGTTGACGCCGGGGCCGACCGTGCTGGTCGGCCCCAACGGACGGGGCAAGACCAACCTGCTGGAGGCGATCGGGTACCTGGCGACCCTCGGTTCGCACCGGGTCGCGACCGACGCGCCGCTGGTGCGGCACGGTTGTGAGCGTGCCCTGGTCCGGGCGGCCGTGGTCAACGACGACCGCGAGCTGACCATCGAACTGGAGATCACGCCGGGCAAGGCGAACCGCGCCCGGGTCAACCGCGGCGCGGTCGGCAAGCCGCGCGACATCCTCGGGATCCTGCGCACCGTGCTGTTCTCCCCGGAGGATCTGGCGCTGGTCCGTGGCGATCCCGGCGAGCGGCGGCGGTTCCTCGACGAGCTGTTGGTGCTGCGCGCGCCGCGGTGGGCAGGAGTGCGCTCGGACTACGAACGTGTGCTGCGGCAACGCAACGCATTGCTGAAGACGGCGGGCAGGAGAAAAGGAACACGCGACGATCCCTACGCGCTCTCGACCCTCGAGGTGTGGGACAACCACCTCGCGACGGCCGGCGCGCAACTGCTCGCGGCGCGGCTGGACCTGGTGGCCGACCTCGGTCCGCACACCTCCGCCGCGTACGCGGGGGTCGCGCCGGACTCGCGGCCGGCGACGATTTCCTACCGGTCCAGCCTGGGCGACGCACTGCCCGCCGGATACGGCAGACCGGACGGTGAACGAGCCGATCCGGACAAACTGACCGGTATCCTGGTGGCAGCGCTCGCCGACGCCCGGCAGGCCGAGCTCGAACGGGGGGTGAGCCTGGTCGGCCCGCACCGTGACGAGCTGGAACTGGTCCTCGGTGCGGCGCCTGCCAAGGGGTACGCCAGCCACGGGGAGTCGTGGTCGTTCGCGCTCGCGTTGCGGCTCGGCTCCTACGAGCTGTTGCGCAGTGAGAACGGAGAGCCGGTACTGCTGCTGGACGACGTGTTCGCGGAGCTCGACCGGCGCCGTCGTGCCCGGCTCGCGGAGGTGGCGGCCGCCGCCGAACAGGTGTTGATCACCGCCGCGGTGGACGAGGACGTGCCCGCAGAGCTATCGGGAACCCGCTTCACGGTCTCGAACGGGGAGGTCAACCTTGCGTGACGAGGATGCGGCAAGATCACCTCGGGCACCGCGAGTGACCGGCGCCACACAATTTACCCACCGATCTGGGGACAACTCTGTGGATAGTGTGGATAACACGGTGAACGAGTCATCGCCGCGGGTGAGCAAGCGGCCGAACGAGTCAGCTGCCGGGACACGAGCGGGGGGTCGCCCGGCAGAGGAGACCATATCCGCGACACAGAGTGACGCGACAACTGGGCCGAACGAGAACGCGCCCGGCCGCGATCTCGCGCGGCAGGCCCTGGCAGCCGCCCGCGCGAAGGCCGAGGCACGGGGTGTCGAGCCCGGCGTCCGCAAGCGTACGGCGGGCCAGTTCGGCCAGAACCCGCGGCGTCGCCGGTGGTCCGGGCCAGGCTCCGACGCGCGCGACCCGCAACCGCTCGGCCGCCTGATGTCGCGGCTGGCGACGGATCGTGGCTGGTCACAGCGTCTCGCGGACGGTCAGGTCTTCGGTCAGTGGGCGAAGCTGGTCGGCGAAGAGGTCGCCGAGCACGCCCAGCCGGTCTCGCTCAAGGACGGCGAGCTCACCGTCCGCGCCAGCTCCACGGCCTGGGCCACCCAGCTCCGGCTCCTCCAGGGGCAGCTCCTCACCAAGATCGCCGCCGCGGTCGGGCACGGCGTGGTCAAGCGCATGCGCATCCACGGGCCCACCGCGCCGAGTTGGCGCAAGGGCCTGCGGCACGTTTCCGGACGCGGCCCCCGCGACACTTACGGCTGAGATCTGAACGCGCCGTGATGCCTCGGCATGACGCAGAGCCACCCCGGCACCCGTCCGGGTTCGAGTTCGTGGCTCTGTGAGGAAATCAGGGGTGTCCTTGCCGCATGTCAGCGCGAGTGGCCAAGTAGACTGTACGAGGGAGCGGGGGCCCCTTGGGCGAGACTGAGGAGAAAGCAGGCCTGTGGCAGCCAAGAACGATTACAACGCGTCCTCCATCACCGTGCTCGAGGGGCTCGAAGCCGTCCGGAAACGTCCCGGCATGTACATCGGCTCGACCGGTGAGCGCGGTCTGCACCATCTTATCTGGGAGGTCGTGGACAACTCGGTCGACGAGGCGATGGCCGGGTACGCGACCAGGGTCGACGTGACCCTGCTCGCGGACGGCGGTGTCCGGGTCGTCGACGACGGCCGTGGCATCCCGGTCGAGGAGCACCCGGTGCACAAGCGGTCCACCCTGGAGATCGTGCACACCGTGCTGCACGCCGGTGGCAAGTTCGACAGCGACTCCTACGCGGTGTCCGGCGGCCTGCACGGCGTCGGCGTCTCCGTGGTGAACGCGCTGTCCGCCGCACTCGACGTCGAGGTCTACCGCGACGGCAAGATGTGGCGCCAGCACTACGACCACTCCGAGCCGGGCGAGCTGATCGAGGTCGGCCCGACCGACAAGAGGGGCACCACCACCACGTTCTGGGCAGACCCGGACATCTTCGAGACCACCACGTACAACGCCGAGACCGTCGCCCGTCGCCTGCAGGAGATGGCCTTCCTCAACAAGGGCCTGTCCATCACCCTGCGGGACGAGCGGGTCTCCGAGGCGGACGCCGAGACCGATGTCGACGGCCAGCAGGCCAGGGTGAAGGACCGTACCTACCACTACCCGGGCGGGCTCGAGGACTTCGTCAAGCACATCAACGGCAGCAAGGACCCGATCCACCCCAGCGTGATCTCCTTCGACGCCAAGGGTGAAGGCCTCGAGGTCGAGGTCGCGATGCAGTGGAACAACTCCTTCACCCCGTCGGTGCACACCTTCGCGAACACGATCAACACGCACGAGGGCGGCACGCACGAAGAAGGCTTCCGCGCCGCGCTCACCCGCGTCGTCAATGCGTACGCGCGCGACAAGAAGCTGCTGAAGGACAAGGACGAGAACCTCTCCGGTGAGGACGTGCGCGAGGGGCTCGCCGCGATCGTGTCCATCAAGCTCGCCGAGCCGCAGTTCGAGGGCCAGACCAAGACCAAGCTGGGCAACAGCGAGGCGAAGACGTTCGTGCAGACCAAGACGAACGAGTGGCTGGCCGACTGGTTCGAGCGCAACCCCACCGAGGCCAAGACGATCATCAACAAGTCGGTCGCGAGCGCGCAGGCGCGGATGGCCGCGCGGCGCGCGCGGGACCTGGTGCGCCGCAAGGGCGCGATGGACATCGGCGGCCTGCCGGGCAAGCTCAAGGACTGCCAGTCCACCAACCCGGAGGAGTGCGAGCTCTACATCGTCGAGGGTGACTCCGCCGGCGGTTCCGCCAAGGAGGGCCGCGAGTCGCGGTTCCAGGCGATCCTGCCGATCCGCGGCAAGATCATCAACGTGGAGAAGGCCCGGATCGACCGGGTGCTGAAGAACAACGAGGTCCAGGCGCTGATCACCGCGCTGGGCACCGGCATTCACGACGACTTCGACCTGTCCAAGCTGCGCTACCACAAGATCGTGCTGATGGCCGACGCCGACGTGGACGGCCAGCACATCCGCACGCTGCTGCTGACGCTGCTGTTCCGGTTCATGAAGCCGCTCATCGAGCACGGCCACGTGTACCTCGCGCAGCCGCCGCTGTACAAGATCAAGTGGCCGCGGGCGGAACCGGAGTACGCCTACTCCGACAAGGAGCGCGACGGCCTGATCGCCGCCGGCGCCGAGGCCGGCCGCAGGCTGCCGAAGGACGACGCGATTCAGCGCTACAAGGGTCTCGGCGAGATGAACGCCGAGGAGCTGTGGGAGACCACCATGGACCCGGCGCACCGGCTGCTGCTGCAGGTGACCCTCGACGACGCCGCCGCGGCGGACGAGCTCTTCAGTGTGCTGATGGGTGAGGACGTGGAAGCCCGCCGCTCGTTCATCACCCGCAACGCCAAGGACGTCCGTTTCCTCGACGTGTAGTCGCAAAACGCTCTACCAGCACTGTCCATACGAGAAGGACCCCATGACGGAAACCTTGCCGCCGGATCACGACCGTACTGAACCGGTCGACATCCAGCACGAGATGCAGCGCTCCTACATCGACTACGCGATGAGCGTGATCGTGTCGCGAGCACTGCCGGACGTGCGCGATGGCCTCAAGCCGGTGCACCGGCGCGTGCTGTACTCCATGTACGACTCGGGTTTCCGGCCGGAACGCGGGTACAACAAGTGCTCGCGCGTGGTCGGCGACGTCATGGGCAACTACCACCCGCACGGTGACTCGGCGATCTACGACGCCCTCGTGCGCCTGGCCCAGCCGTGGGCGCTGCGGTACCCGCTCATCGACGGGCAGGGCAACTTCGGCTCGCCGGGCAACGACCCCGCGGCGGCCATGCGGTACACCGAATCCCGGCTCGCTCCGCTGGCGATGGAGATGCTGCGGGAGATCGACGAGGACACCGTCGACTTCTCCGACAACTACGACGGCCGCACCCAGGAGCCGGACGTCCTGCCCGCCCGCATTCCCAACCTGCTGGTCAACGGCACGTCGGGCATCGCGGTCGGCATGGCGACCAACATCCCGCCGCACAACCTGCGGGAAGTCTCGGAGGGCGTCGTCTGGGCGCTGGAGAACTGGGAGGCCACCGACGACGAGCTGCTCGCGGCGCTACTGCAGCGGATCAAGGGCCCGGACTTCCCGACGAAGGGGCTGATCCTGGGCACGTCCGGGATCGAGGATGCCTACCGCACCGGCCGTGGCTCGGTGCGCATGCGCGCGGTCGTCGAGGTCGACGAGGACGTCAAGGGCCGCACGATCCTGGTCGTCACCGAGCTGCCGTACCAGGTCAACCCGGACAACCTGGTGGAGAACATCGCCGCGCTGGTGCGCGACGGCAAGCTCACCGGCATCTCCGACATCGCCGACGAGTCCAACAGTCGCCGCGGCATGCGGATCGTGGTCACGCTCAAGCGGGACGCGGTCGCGAAGGTCGTGCTGAACAACCTCTACAAGCACACCCAGCTGCAGTACAACTTCGGCGTCAACATGCTGGCGCTGGTCGACGGCGTGCCGCGCACGCTGCGGCTCGACCAGGTCGTGCGGCACTACGTCAAGCACCAGGTCGAGGTCATCGTCCGGCGCACCCGGTTCCGGCTGCGCAAGGCCGAGGAGCGGGCCCACATCCTGCGTGGTCTGGTCAAGGCGCTGGACATGCTCGACGAGGTCATCGCCCTGATCCGGCGGTCGCCGACCGTCGACGAGGCGCGCACCGGCCTGATCGAACTGCTGGAGATCGACGAGATCCAGGCCACCGCGATCCTGGACATGCAGCTGCGCCGCCTCGCCGCACTGGAGCGCCAGAAGATCGTCGACGAGCTGGCCAAGATCGAGCTCGAGATCGCCGACCTCAAGGACATCCTCGAGAAGCCCGAGCGGCAGCGGCAGATCATCAAGGACGAGCTGACCGAGATCGTCGAGAAGTTCGGCGACGACCGGCGCACCCAGATCATCCCGTTCGACGGCGACGTGTCGGTCGAGGACCTGATCGCGGTCGAGGACGTGGTGGTCACCATCACGCGCACCGGCTACGCCAAGCGGACGAAGACCGATCTGTACCGGTCGCAGAAGCGCGGCGGCAAGGGCGTGCAGGGCGCGGCGCTCAAGCAGGACGACATCGTGCAGCACTTCTTCGTGTGCTCGACGCACGACTGGATCCTGTTCTTCACCAACAAGGGCCGGGTCTACCGCGCGAAGGCGTACGAGCTGCCCGAAGCCAACCGCAGCGCGCGCGGGCAGCACGTCGCGAACCTGCTGGCGTTCCAGCCGGACGAGACGATCGCCCAGGTCATCGAGATCCAGAACTACGAGGTCGCGCCGTACCTCGTGCTCGCCACGAAGAAGGGCCTGGTCAAGAAGACCAAGCTGACCGACTTCGACTCCAACCGCTCGGGCGGACTGATCGGCGTCAACCTGCGCGAAGGCGACGAACTGGTCGGAGCCGTGCTCGCCGGCCCCGAGGACGACCTGTTGCTGGTCTCCGCTGAGGGGCAGTCGATCCGGTTCCACGCCACCGACGAGGCACTGCGCCCGATGGGCCGCGCCACTTCGGGCGTGCTCGGCATGCGCTTCAACGAAGGCGACGAGCTGCTCGCGCTCAACGTCGCCGTGCCCGACAAGTTCCTGCTGGTCGCGACCGACGGCGGGTATGCGAAGCGGACGCCGATCGAGGACTACCCGGTGCAGGGCCGCGGCGGCAAGGGGGTGTTGACCATCCAGCACGACCGGAAACGTGGCAGGCTGGTGGCCGCACTCATCGTCGACGCTGATGACGAGTTGTACGCCATCACCTCCAGCGGCGGGGTCATCAGGACCGCGGCCGGGCAGGTGCGCAAGGCAGGCCGGCAGACGAAGGGTGTGCGGCTGATCAACCTCGGGGAGGGCACTACCCTGCTCGCGGTGGCACGCAACGCGGACGAGCCCTCAGACGTCGGTAATGGTGAAGGCAACGGAGACGAGACCGAAGCGCAGGCCGAGCAGCCTGACGCCGGGTAAGGACTACTAGTGACTTCCCCCGAGAACGCGGAACCGCCCACGGTCGCCGAGGACAAGGCGACGCCGCCGTGGCAGCGGCTGAGCAAGGAGAGCGGCAACGGCACCGCGGACGGCCCGACACAGTGGCTGCCGACAGGCCGGACCGGGGAAAATGTGCTTCACTCGGAAAGCGCTGCCGGTGACCAGACGGTGGTCAGCGGCAGCGCGGCGGGCAGCCTGTTCGGCCCGCCGGGCGAGGCGCGGGAGGACGCACTGGCTGGGCTGAGGGGGCAGGAGACCGTGTCGGTGCCGGGCCCCGGGACCAAGGGGCGTGGCACGCCGAGCGCGTTGCGCCGCCCCGGCCGTGGCCCGCGTCGCGCGAGCCTCCAGGTCAAGCGGTTCGACCCGTGGTCCGTGCTGAAGCTGTCGCTCGTGCTCGGCGTCGCGATGTTCTTCGTCTGGCTGGTCGCGGTCGGCGTGCTGTACACGGTGCTCGACGGCATGGGCGTGTGGGACAAGCTGAACGGCACGTACTCGTCGCTGGTCTCCGGCGAGGGCGGCAGCGCCCCGTCGGACCCGCTCATCAGCGCGGGCCGCGTGTTCGGCATCGCCGCCATCCTCGGTGCGATCAACATCGTGCTGCTCTCGGCACTGGCCACGGTGAGCGCGTTCATCTACAACGTGTCCGCCGACCTGGCCGGCGGCCTGGAGGTCACCCTGTCGGAACGGGAGTAGAGGGCATCCTGTAGTCTTTTCCTCGTTCCCGGGGCCCATAGCTCAGGCGGTTAGAGCGCTTCGCTGATAACGAAGAGGTCGGAGGTTCAAGTCCTCCTGGGCCCACCGAACGCAAGAGGGCGGTTGACCTGCTGGTCAACCGCCCTCTTGCGTGCCTACTGACCACACGTCGATCCGGTTCGTGGCAAGGCATCTCGGGATCCGAGCCTGAGCTCAGGCCACGTCCGCGACGATGCACGCGACGTTGTCGGCGCCACCGTTGTGGTTCGCACGCTCGACCAGCTCGTGCACGGCTTCGGCGGGGTCGGCGATGTCGGTCATCACCTGGCGAAGCGCCTCGAGGGTGACCGCGGTGTGGAGACCGTCCGAGCAGAGCAGATAGCGGTCGCCCGGTTCGGCGTCGCGTAGCTCGACGTCCGGCTCGGCGGCGTTATCGCCGTGAAGTGCTTTCACCAGCAAGGCGCGCTGTGGATGCGAAGCGGCTTCTTCCGGCGTGAGGCGGCCTTCGTCGACCATCGACTGCACGAGCGTGTGGTCCTGGGTGATCTGGAACAGCTTGCCGTCGCGCAGCAGGTAGACCCGCGAGTCGCCGATGTGCACGAGCGCCAGCTGTGAGCCGGACCAGAGCAGGGCGGTGAGCGTGGTGCCCACGTCCGCGCCCAGTTCCCGGACCGCCACCCCGGCTCGCTCGACCGCGTCCGACAACACGTTGAGCAGGTCGCCCGCGGGGACGGTCGAGTCCAGGGGCTTGAGTGCGTCGATCGCGACGGAACTGGCGAGGCGGTCGCCCGGCCCGAACCCGTCGGCGACGGCGAGCAGACGGGATCCCGCGTAGGCCACGTCCTGGTTCGACGCGCGGACGAGACCGCGGTCGGAGCGGACGGCGTAGCGAATGTTCAGTGACGACATGTGTTCTTCCTTCCTCTGCAACTGGTCGATGAGGAAGGAAGCCAGCTTCGCCCGCGACCGGAAGTCCGCCTCGACCTCTCGCCAGTACGCGGCGACTTCCCCGGCGGCCGCCGAGCCGTCGAGTTCGCAGACCGTCTTGATCCTCGCGAGCGGCATGCCCAGCCGTCGGAGCCAGGCGATCAACCGGGCGCGGTCGAGCTGTTCCGGCGCGTAGAAGCGGTAACCGGAAAAGGGGTCCACGGACACCGGCTGCAGCAGTCCGAGCTCGTCGTACAACCGCAACGCCTTCGGCGACAGGCGGGCAGCCCGCGCGAACGCACCGATGGTCAACAGTCCCATGCTCGCCCTCCTCATGCCGACACCGTGCGGCTTCCCCCGAGGTCAAGGTCAAGCATGGTTCCACGTGGAACGGCCAGGGCCGACGGGGAACTCCGCCGCGACGGCCCTGGCCGTGAACCGTGGCCGACGAACGCCGGGCGACCTGCTGCGCCCTCCTCGTTCGTCGTCTTCAGTCGGCTACCCAGCCCTCCGGATCCCTATTCGTCCGGTCCGGTAGCATCTTGGGGTCAGCGGAAACGTCGAAAAAGGGGCTTCAGGTGAAGAAGCTGTTGGCGCTCGCGGTTGTCGCGGGTGGTGTGCTGTTCGTCATCAAGCGCAACAAGGACGCCAAGGCCGAAGCCGACCTGTGGCGGGAGGCCACCGCTCCGACGGGCAAGCCGCTGGGTGCCGTCTCGACGAACGGCACCGCCCCGGCGCGTGCCGCCGGCGCAGGCCAGAACAACTGAACCTCCGCGCGGGTTCGCCCGCGCCCCGGGGCTGTAGCTCAATTGGTAGAGCGCTGCTTTTGCAAGGCAGAGGTCAGGGGTTCGATTCCCCTCAGCTCCACACTCGCATCGTGGTTCTCGATCTCCTTTCCGTAGGATCACCCCGTGACCTGGACCGCCCCTGAGACCGAGTTCGCCGGCGGATCGACCGCGGCGGACGAACGCACGATGCTGGCGGGGTATCTCGCCTGGCATCGCAGCGTCCTGCTCCAGAAGTGCGCGGGCCTGACAGGCGAGCAGCTCGCCCAGCGCACCGTGCCGCCGTCGACGTTGTCCCTGCTCGGGCTGATCCGCCATATGGCCAAGGTCGAGCGCATCTGGTTCCGCGAGCGGTTCGCAGGCGAACCGGTGGAACGGCTGCACCCCGGCACCGACGTCGACTTCGACGAGCTCGACCCGTCGAGGGCGCGCGAGGAATACGAGCGGCTGGTCGAGGAGGTCCGCCTCGCGGACAAGATCCTCGCGGACGCCTCGCTGGAGGACACCTTCACCCACAACGGCGAGGTGTTCTCGGTGCGTTTCCTCCACCTGCACATGCTCCAGGAGTACGCCCGGCACAACGGCCACGCCGACCTGCTGCGCGAGCGCACCGACGGAGCCACCGGAGCTTGAGCAAACGCCGCAGGCAGCACGCTCCGATGCCCGGCGAGTACCCGGTGCGCTTCGGCACCGCGGAACTGCTCGCCGACGCCGACCATCCCGGCGGCTGGCAGCTGAGCGTCGACGGAACCCCACAGTCCTATGTGGACCTGGACGACCCGACGCATCTCGAGTTCGAGTACGTGCGGCGCATGGGCGACGTGATCGACTGTTTCGGCGCCGGCCGGGAACCATTGGTGGCACTGCATCTCGGCGGCGCCGGCTGCACCCTTCCGCGCTACATCGCGGCCACCCGCCCGGGTTCGCGGCAACTGGTGTTCGATGCCGACGGACCGCTCATCGAACTCGTGCGGGAGCAGCTCGACCTGCGCAGCGTGCCGCAGCTACGCGTGCGGATCTCCGACGGTCGCGCCGGTCTCGCCACCCGGCACGACGACAGCGCGGACCTCGTGATCACGGACGTTTTCAAACAGGCCAGCATGTCCAGCGACGTCGCGACCCTCGAGTTCACCACCGATGTCGCGCGGGTGCTGCGTCCGCCCGGCAGCTACCTCCTCAACGTCGCCGACGGGCCGGGTCTCTTGTTCACGCGCCGCGTCGTCGCCACCCTCGCCGCGGTCTTTCCGCACGTGCTCCTGCTCGCCGAGCCGGGGGTGCTGCGCGGCCGCCGTTTCGGCAACGTCGTGCTTGCCGCTTCGGCCGTCGAGCTGCCCGCCCAGGCCGTCACCGGACGTGCCGCATCCGCCGCGTTCCCGGCGCGCTGCCTGGCCGGTGACGACCTGAAATCCTTCTACGGCAAGGCAAAACCCCTCACCGACGCCGATCGGGTGAGCGCGCCGCTGCCCCCGCCGAACGCTTTCTAGCCCAGCAGTTCGCGGAAACGGTCCGCCGAGACGTTGCCGCCCGAAATGATGAGACCGACGCGCTTGCCGGGCGCCCGCACCCGGCCGGTCAGCAACGCGGCGGCGACCGTGGCCCCGCTCGGCTCGACGACCAGCTTCATCCGGTCGAACAGGAACCGCATGGCGTCGCGGATCTCGTCGTCGGTCACGGTCACGACCTCGGAGACCAGCTTGTGGTTGATCGCGAACGTCTGCTCGCCCGGCTCGTTCACCGCGAGGCCATCGGCGATCGTGCGCGGGACGTCGATGCGCACCCGACGGCCCTCCGCGAACGAGCGCTGGTGGTCGTTGCCCGCGGCGGGCTCCACGCCGATGATCTGGACGTCCGGGTGCAACGAGCTGGCCGCGACCGCCGTGCCAGCCATCAGCCCGCCGCCACCGAGGGGCGCCAGCAGCACGTCCACCGGCCCCGCCTCCTCCAGGAACTCGAGCGCAGCGGTGCCCTGCCCGGCCATGATGTCCGGGTGTTCGTACGGCGGGATGTTCGAATATCCGTACTGCGCGGCGAGTTCCGCCGCGAGCGCCGTCCGGTCCGCGGTGTAGCGGTCGAACCGGCGGACCTCCGCGCCGTAGCCGATTACGGCGTCCACTTTGGACTGCGGAGCGTCCTCGGGCATCAGGATGGTCGCCTTGGTGCCCAGCAGCGAGGCGGCGAGCGCCACCGCCTGCGCGTGGTTGCCCGAGGAGTACGTGCACACCCCGCGCCCCAGCTGCTCGCCGGACAGCTGCGACAGCGCGTTGTACGCGCCACGGAACTTGAACGCGCCCGTGCGCTGGAAGTTCTCGCACTTGAGCAGCACCTGGGCGCCGACCCGGGAGTCGAGCGTGTGGGAGGTGACGATCGGCGTCCGGTGCGCCTTTCCGGCGAGCCGACCGGCCGCCGCGCGGATGTCCTCGAGATTCACTCAGACAGTATGTCGAATACCCAGACTGTTTGTCGACATGGTTACTGTCGGGGCATGCGCCGACTCGTGCTCGCTCTCGCGACCGTCGCCGTGGTCGCGACCGGCTGCTCCCAGCAGTCCCCGGCACCTTCGCCCAGCACGCCGCCCGCGACCTCCACGGCCGCGCAGCCGCCGCCCGACCCGCAGCCGACCGGGCCCGGCCCGTGCCCGTACCTCGCGACCTCGTTCGTCGCCGACGCGAACGGCCAGCACGTGTCGAAGGTTCAGACCTCCGCGGACAAACCGCACCCGGCGTGCTTCTTCTACGCACTCACCGGAAAGCTGCAGCTGACCGTCCAGGTCTACGTCGGGGATGCGGCCGTCGCCAAGACGCTGGTGAACAAGGCGGCTCCACTGAACAGCAGTAATCCCGCCAGCAGCCCCGCCGGCTGGCAGGGCGGATACGAGCCGACGGACGCCGGCGCGGTGTACGCGGTGGGCAAGGGCGGCGCCGCGGTCGTGGTCAGCACGAACCAGAAGCAGACGGTCAAGGCGAGAACCGTTGCCGAGCAAACGATTTCGGCGCTCGGCCTGTAAACCCCGGGTGCTGAAGGCGCAAGTCGATCTTGTACTACGCTGACCCCCACCTGTGGCCGGGGAGGACCAGCCGCCATCGGCGCGCAACGGGCCGCAGCTATCCGTGTACCTCGAAGTGAAGAAGGACATACACCCGTGGCTGACACCCTCAAGGAAATCCTGCTCGACTCCAGCAGGCGTCCGGCCGTCGTGGCGGACCTGGAGACCCTCGTCGACGCTGAGGTCTCGGACAAGGGCGGCGTTTCCGGTGCCGTCATCAAGACCGGTTTCGCCGCGGTCAAGAAGATCAAGCCGGGCATCATCGGCTCCGCGGTCGACAGCCTCCTGGACGAGTTCACCGGTACCCTCGAGCCGTTCTACGCGGACTTCAAGGGCCAGGGCGGCGGCGACTTCGGCGCCTACCTGTCGGGTCGCGGCGACGCGGCTGCCGACGCACTGCTCGGCGTGACCGACGCCCGCGCGGAGAAGAGCAGCCGGGACAGCATCAAGAAGGTCTACTCGAAGCTGCGTCCGAACGGCAAGAAGAACGTCGAGGAAGCGCTTCCCCGGCTGGGCCAGCTGATCGACAAGCACGCCGCCACCGCCTGAGTGGCAGACAAACCGTGAGGCCGTCTCCGGGACTTCCCGGAGACGGCCTCATCGGTTCGCACTAGCTCTTCTTCTGTGCCGGAGACGGCGCCGAGGCCTGGCCGTTCGTGGCCGGCTTCGGGTCCGCCGGGGTCGGCGTCGCACGCGGCGGCTCGGTCGCCACCGGCGGCTCCTGCTTGGGCCGCAGCGCGTAGGCGGCACCAGCCGCCACCAGCCCGATCCCCAGCAGCCACGGCCAGCGGCGACGCTTGCGCTCGCCCTTCGCGGCGGTCCTGGCTTCGATGACCGCGGCCTTGAACTCCTTCTTCGCGGCCTTGAAGTCGCGCTTGCCCTTGCGCTTCGAGTCGCCGGCCGCCTTCGCGGCCTTGATGGCGGCCTTGCGGGCCTTCCGGCCCGGCGCACGCATCTCGGCGAGCCGCGCGGCCGCCTCCTTGCGCGCTTCCGCGCTGGCCTTCGCGAGCTCCTTGCGCGTCTGCCCCGACTTCTTGGCAAGCTCCTTGCGAGCCTTGCGGCCCCGCTTCGCAGCCTCCTTGCGAACCTCTTCGGTGTTCTCGGCGAGCAGTTGCTCGGCCGCCTGCGCGGCGCGCGCGGTCGCTCCTGCGCCCACCTTGCCGGCCTCGACGGCACGGTCACGCAGGCCCAGCAAGCCGGTCTTGACCGACTCACCGACCGAGTCTGCGGCTCGGGTCATGGCCTTCACCTCGTCAATCGTTGGGTTTACCGTTGTTTCCCTGTTATCTATCCTGCCCGTTTCCGCCGGATCCCGCTGCGGATGGCACGATGAGGCGCGTGACTGAGAGCAATGAATCCCTCGTTGGTGCGAAGGTCAAGGCCGTGCTGCACACCAACCAAGGCGACATCCGGCTGAACCTCTTTCCTGATCACGCGCCCAAGACCGTGGCGAACTTCGTGGGCCTCGCCGAAGGGACGAAAGATTACACCCAGCCCAACGCCAAGGGCGAGAAGTCTGGTCCGTTCTACGACGGCTCGATCTTCCACCGCGTCATCTCCGGTTTCATGCTGCAGGGCGGCGACCCGACCGGCACCGGACGGGGCGGCCCGGGCTACCGCTTCGGTGATGAGTTCCACCCCGAGCTGCAGTTCAATCGTCCGTACCTGCTCGCGATGGCGAACGCGGGGCCGGGCACGAACGGCTCGCAGTTCTTCATCACCGTCGCGCCGACCACCCACCTCAACTTCAAGCACACGATCTTCGGCGAGGTCGCGGACCAGGACTCGCAGAACGTCGTCGACACGATCGCCAACACGGCGACCGGGGTGGCCGACCGGCCGCTCTCCGATGTCGTGATCGAGAAGGTCGACATCGAGCGCTGACACCCGCGGGTATCTCGGAGGCTAGCCTGGAAGCACTGTGAACCAGCCTCCATCACCGCACACACCACCGGCGGCGCTACCTGGCTGCTGGTGGCATCCCAGCCGACAGACCGGGCTGAGCTGCACCCGTTGTGGCCGGCCTGCCTGCCCGGACTGCCTGCGTGAGGCAGCTGTGGGCGCACAGTGCATCGACTGTGTGCAGGCCGGTCGCCGGCAGGGCGCCGGCAGGCGGCAGGACCGCCCGACGGGGTCCGGTGCGCGCACGATCGCCGGCGCGCGGCTGTCCAACCGCCTGGTGGCCACCCCGGCCCTCATCGCGCTCAACGTGCTGGTCTACGCGATCACCGCGGTCGAGGCCAGGGACCCGATGAACAACCAGATCTCGGAACTGTTCCGTGCCTGGGTGCTGTGGCCGCTGGGCATCGCCGGCGGCGAGTGGTGGCGCCTGTTCACCGCCGGCTTCCTGCACTACGGGCCCATCCACCTCGCGGTGAACATGTTCTCGCTCTGGATCATCGGCCGCGAGATGGAGGTGCTGCTCGGCAAGGCCCGGTTCGTCGCCCTGTACGTGGTCTCGCTGCTGGGCGGCAGCGTGCTGGTCTACATGTTCAGCGCCACGAACGGCCCGACAGCCGGCGCCTCGGGCGCGATCTACGGCCTGCTCGGCGGCGTCCTCGTCGCGGTGCTGCGGCTGAAGCTGAACCCGGCGCCCGCGATCGGCACCATCGTGCTGAACCTGATCATCACGGTCTCGTTGCCCAACATCTCGCTGTTCGGGCACCTCGGCGGCCTGGTCGTCGGGGCGGCGGGCACGGCGGCGATGGTCTACGCCCCGGCGAAGAACCGCGTGGCCTGGCAGGTGGGCGCCCTCGTCGTGCTGGTGGTGGCGCTGCTCGCGGTGTACGTCTACCGGGACTCGCTGCTGGCGAGCGTGGCGTGCAGTGGTTCCGGGGCCCAGCTGCGCTGCTCAGGGTCGTAACGCGCTGAGGGTGTCCAGCACGTCCAGCGGATCGGCGCCGAGCTCGAGCCAGCCGAACACGAACAGCTGCTCGCCGGCGGAGATCTCCAGCGTCTTGCTGTCGCGTCCCATCCGTTTGGTGCTGCGCAGCGAGGTGTGCGCCTCCGGCCAGCTGAACCGCTGCTCGCCGTGCAGGGTCCGCACGCGCAGGCCGTCGATGTCCGCCGTCAGCCGGGGCCGGACCAGCAGGCCGTGCGCGGACAGCACGGCGAGCACGACGGTGACGACGCCGAAGAACACCTCGCCGAGCTTGTCGTCGTAGAGGAAGACGCCGGCCAGTGCGACGAGCGCGCCGAGGAGCCCGACCGCGACGAGTGCGGGTCGGGGAGCCCAGCTCGCCGAGGAGTTATCCACAGGGGTTATCCACAATGGGGATGAGTCACATCGGTGTAATTCGCTGTCAATCGGCCGTTCGGAGTATTCCGGTGAACTTCGTCGACCTAGCGCCACTTCATCGTCATCAGCAGACCGGAGATCATGAGTGCGAAACCGATCGCGAAGTTCCAGTTGCCCAGATCGGCCATGAACCCGATCTTGTCGCCTGCGATGTAGTTGACCACCAGCCAGACCAGTCCGACCAGCATGAGACCGAACATGACGATCTTGTAAATCGGGTGCGACGGCCCCGCGGCGCGCACCTTGACCGGCGTGCGCCGGTCGGTGGGCGGCGTGTACGCCGTCTTCTTGCGGACCTTGGACTTGGGCATCGGAACCTCGCGTACTTGGATGACTCGCCGGCGATGCGCGGCTCTTGGCGCGCAACCACCTCCAGCACCACACGTTAACGTAAGCGAGCACTCGAGAGGAGCGTGCGTGGCGATCCTGGAAGCACCGGCGCCGAAGACGCCGCGCGGGCGTGGCGCCAAGACCGTCCGGACGGTCGGTGAACTGCTGATCACGGCCGGTCTGGTCGTGTTGCTGTTCGTCGTCTACGAGCTCTACGTCACCGACCTCTTCTCGGCGCAGAAGCAGGCCAGCGCGGCCGCAGGTCTGGACCAGGACTGGTCGCAGGGCCGGGAGCTGCAGTCCGAACTGGTCGACGGCAAGGCGTTCGCGAAGCTCTACATCCCCGGCTTCGGCGCCGACTACCACTTCACCATCCAGGAGGGCACCGACGCGGCGGCGCTGGAAGTCGGCCCCGGGCACTACAAGGGCACCGCGCTGCCGGGCGAGCCCGGCGACTTCGCGGTCGCGGGGCACCGGGTCGGCAAGGGCGCCCCGTTCAACGACCTGGACCTGCTGAGCTCGTGTGATGCGATCGTCGTCGAGACCCAGACCGACTTCTTCGTCTACCGGGTCCTGCCGCACGCGGACGAGATCGCGGGCTGGGCGACGGGCAAGGGCAAGCAGCCGCAGTGCGCGAAGGTGAGCACCCTGCGCACCGACGCCCCCGGCGGCGGCCCGTACGGGCAGACCGTCGGGCGCGAGGTGGTCAGCCCCAACCAGGGCGACGTCGTGGCGCCGGTGCCACACCAGCCGGCCGACGTGCTGCCGGCGGCGCAGCAGGTGGCGCTGCTCACGCTCACCACCTGCCACCCGCAGTTCTCGGACAAGCAGCGCCTGATCGTGCACGCGGTGCTGACCAACCAGTTCCCGAAGACGCCGGGCGCCACCTACGCCCAGCTGCTGCAGGCGATCGGGGAGGCGTAGATGTACGCGTGGATCTGGCGTCACCTGCCGGGACCGGCCGGTGCGAAGCTGCTGCTCGCGATCGTGCTGGTCCTGGCGGTGGTGGCGCTGCTGTTGTTCGTGGTCTTCCCCTGGCTGGACCCGATGCTGCCGTTCAACCAGGTGTCGGTCAACTAGACCTGGAGACGCGCAGCATCTCCTCGCGCTCGACGACCTTGACTCGCTCGCGGCCCTGCGGCTCGCCGAGGGAGCGCTCGTGGGCGTCGAGCAGACCCCAGCCTTCCCAGGTGGTGAACGGGACGCCGCGGTCGGCCAGGAAGCCGAGGATCGCGTCCGGGTCGTCGTGCTTCGGCCGCTCGAGCGAGTCCGCGTCCGCCAGCAGGTTGGCGACCGTTTCGGCCGCGTCGCCCTTGGTGTGCCCGATCAGGCCCACCGGTCCGCGCTTGATCCAGCCGGTCACGTACACGCCGGGGACCTGGTCGTCGTCGATGTCCAGCACCCGGCCGCCCGCGTTCGGCACGGTGCCGCTCGCGTGGTCGAACGGGATTTCGGCCAACGGCGAGGACAGGTAGCCGACCGCGCGGTAGACGGCCTGCACGTCCCAGTCGTGGAACTCGCCGGTGCCGCGGACGTTGCCGTCCCCGGTCAGCTCGGTGCGCTCGGTGCGCAGGCCGGTGACCCGGTCCGCGCCGAGCACCTCGGCCGGTGAGTGGAAGAAGTGCAGGTGCAGCCGCTTCGGCCGGTCGCCCTGGTCGCGGATCGCCCACTCCTGCAACGTCTTCACGACCATGTCGGCCTGCTTGGACGAACGCAGCACCGCGACGCTTGCCTCGTCGAACTCGATGTCCTCCGGGTCGACGATGACCTCGACGTTCGGCGAGTGGTCCAGCTCCCGCAGCTCCAGCGGGGTGAACTTGGCCTGCGCCGGGCCGCGACGGCCGAAGACGTGCACGTCGGTGACCGGGCTGGCCTTGAGGCCCGCGTAGACGTTCGGCGGGATGTCGGTGGTCAGCAGCTCGTCGGCTGTCTTGGCCAGGATGCGGGCCACGTCGAGGGCGACGTTGCCGACGCCGAGCACGGCGACGCTGGTGGCTTCCAGCGGCCAGCTGCGCGGCACGTCGGGGTGGCCGTCGTACCAGGACACGAAGTCGGCGGCGCCGAAGCTGCCGGGCAGGTCGACGCCGGGGATCTCGAGTGCGCGGTCGCTGGTCGCGCCGGTGGCGAAGACGACCGCGTCGTAGAACTCGCGCAGGTCGTCGAGCTTGACGTCGGTGCCGTAGTCGATGTTGCCGAGGAGCCGGATGCCGGGCTTGTCGAGGACCTTGTGCAGGGCGGTCACGATGCCCTTGATGCGCGGGTGGTCCGGTGCCACGCCGTAGCGGATGAGACCGAACGGCGCCGGCATGCGTTCGAAGAGATCGACGCTGACCTCGGCGTCGGACTTGTCGAGGAGGTCGGCGGCGTAGATGCCGGCCGGACCGGCGCCCACGATCGCGATACGAAGAGTTCGGCTCACTCCTCCACGGTAAAGTGAGGTGACCCTAACAAGCACTGTGATGTGGCGTACGGTCCAGCATCCGGACCTCGGTAGGGTGGGTTACATGCGAGTACTCGTCGTCGACAACTACGACAGCTTCGTCTACAACCTCGTGCAGTACCTGGCGCAGCTCGGCGCCGACTGCACGGTGTGGCGCAACGACGTCGTGGACCTCGAGCGCGTCGGCGAGTTCGACGGGGTGCTGGTCTCGCCGGGGCCGGGCACACCCGAACGCGCCGGTCAGAGCATCGACGTCGTGCGCAGGTGTGCCGAGAGCGAGACCCCGGTGCTCGGGGTGTGCCTCGGGCACCAGGCGATCGGCGTCGCCTGGGGGGCGACGGTCGGCCGGGCGCCCGAGCTGCTGCACGGCAAGACCAGCCAGGTGCACCACGAGGGCGAGGGCGTGCTGGCCGGACTGCCCGACCCGTTCACCGCGACCCGCTACCACTCGCTGACCGTGCTGCCGGAGACGATCCCGGCCGAGTTCGAGGTCACCGCGCGTACCGAGTCGGGCGTCGTGATGGGGATGCGGCACCGCGAGCTGCCGGTCGAGGGCGTGCAGTTCCACCCCGAGTCCGTGCTGACGCAGCGTGGGCACCGGATGCTGGCGAACTGGATGGGCGCCGCGGGCCACCCGGTCGAAGAGTCCACTGTGGACAACCTGGTGCGCCAGGTGGAGGCCCTGCAGAAGGCCGCGATTGCGTGACAGCGCTGGTCCGGCTCCTCGGGGTCGGTAAGCGCTACGGCCGGGGGCGACCGGTGCTCACCGGTGTCGACCTGGAGATCCCGCGTGGGCGCGTTGTCGGTGTCGTGGGCACCAACGGGTCCGGGAAGTCCACCTTGCTGCGCATCCTCGCCAGGGTGTCGGAGCCTTCCGCGGGCACGGTCGAAGGCACGCCGTCGATCGGTTACGTGCCGGACCGGTTTCCCGCGTCGACGAGGATGACCGCGGTCGGGTACCTGCGGCATCTCGGCCGGATCAGCGGAGTGTCCGATGTAGACTCCCGCGCGGCCGCGCTGCTCGGCCGGCTCGCGCTGGCCGGCGGTCCGCGCGCGCCGATCCGGCAGCTCTCGAAGGGCAACGCGCAGAAGGTCGGCCTGGCACAGGCGTTGCTGACCGATCCGGACCTACTGGTGCTCGACGAACCGTGGTCCGGCCTCGATCCGGCCGCGCACGGCGTGCTGGGCGAGCTGATCGCGCAGACCCGCGACCGTGGGGCGAGCGTGGTGTTCACCGCCCACGACGAGGAGCTCGCGCAGCAACACGCGACGCAGGTCTACCGGATGACCGAAGGCGTGCTGCGTGTTTCCGCCGGCGGGCCGATGGTGCGGATCGTGCTGCGGGGTTCGGGTGACGTGCCGTGGCGGACAGAGCTGGTATCGCGGGACGGCGCGCAGGTCGAGCTCGTGGTCCCGGCCGACCGCGTCGACAAGGTGCTGCTCGACGCGTTGCAGCGCGGCTGGTCGGTGCTGGGAGTAACCCGGTGATCCGCTACCAGCTGGCCCTGCTCGGACATTCGCAGCGGTGGCTGCCGCCGTCGTTCGCGTTCCTGGTGCTGCTCGCGATCCTGTACACCGACCCGGACGCGCCGATCCTGCCGGAGCTCGCGGTGAGCACGGGTGCCGTGACGGTCGCGGCGAGCTGGCTCACGATCGCTCTGGTCGACGCCGAAGACCCGGTGCAGCGGCTCATCACGAGGGTGCACGCCCGGCGGCTGTCGACCGTGCTCGGTGGGGTGGTGGTGTCGGTACTGATTTGCTGCGCGGTGCTGACGGCAGTCTCGCTGGTGTGGTCCTCGATCCGGCACGGCGGCGACCCGGCCGGCGTGCTCGGGATCGGCGTGCTCGCGCACCTGGCCGGCGCGTGCACCGGGGTCGCGATCGGGCTGCTGTGCTCGCGACTCCTGGTGACACGCATCGGCTACACGGTTCTCGCCGCCCCGGCGGCGCTCGTGGTGGTGTTGTTGCTCCGGTGGGTGCCGCTGCTCAACCCGATGCTGCGCGCGATGTCCTCGGGCACGCCCGCGACAGGCGCGGTGGTGGTCGGCGTGGTGACGTCGGCGGTACTGCTGAGCGTCAGCGCCGTCGTCGTCGGCCTGCTCTTCCGCCGCCGAAGCTGAGCTCGATCCCGGCGCGGGCGGCATACCCCGGACAGAGGTGAGGCCAGGCTCCCGGCTCGGGAAACCTGGCCTCACCTCAGTGCCACGCGCGGGTCAGGGCCCGGGGATGATGCCGTGGCTGGACGACGTGGCCGTCGGGCTGGTGCTGTTGCCGCCGCCTCCGCCGTTGGTTTCGCCGACGAAGATCGTGATGGTCTGGTTCTTCGTGATCTGGACGCCCGCGCTCGGCGACGTCCGGGTCACCAGGCCTTCCTGGTCGCTGTCGAACACCCGATCCGCCTGGTAGTTGAGCTGGCCGTCCCAGCCCGCCTGCTGCAGCCGCGCCTGCGCCTGGTCCTGGGTCAGGCCACGCAGGTCCGGCATGGCGATCTGCTGCAGCGACCCGTCCGACACGTACACCGTCACCGTGCTGCCCTCGGGCTGCAGCCCGGCGTTCGGCTTCTGGTTGATCACCGTGCCCGCGGGCTCGGCCGACGCCTGGGTCTGCTTGGCCACCGTGAACCCGGCGCCCTTCAGCCCGGCCTCGGCCTCGCTGAACTGCTTGCCCGTGTAGTCGGTGACGTTGACCATGTTCTTGGTCTTGCCGACGCTGATGGTCACCGTCGTGCCCTCGTCGACCGTCGTGCTCGGGGCGACGCTCTGCTTCACGACCTTGCCGTACTGGTTCGGGTCGCTGACGTCGACCTGCGGCTGGTTCGGATCGACGTACAGCCCGACCGCCGCGAGCGCCGCCTTCGCGTCGTCCGGGGTCTTGCCCGACAGGTCCGGCACCTGGACCTTGGCGGGCGCGGCACCGACGCTCAGCTTGATCTCCGTCGAGGTGGTCACCGTCGCGCCGGCCGCCGGATCGGTGGACAGCGCTTTGCCGACGTCGTCGGGATTGTTGCAGGCCGGCTGCCCGGTCTGCAGCATCTTGCACGACACCGGCACGATCGTGACCTTGGTGAAGCCCTTGTTGCGCAGGGTGTCCACCGCGGTGTTCTGGACCTGGCTTCGCACGTCGGGCACCTGCGCCGACGTCGGCTTGGTGTCGAACGCGCCCGCGAGCCACATGATGAACGCGACCAGTGCGAGGCCGATGACCGTGAAGATCACCGCGGTCCACGCCCGGCGTCGCCGCCGGCGGGCCGGGTCCTCCTCGCCGTAGGCGTCACCGTACTCCTCGTAGTCGCCCGCGTGCCCGGGCGGGCCACCGCCGTTCATCACCTGGGTGCGCTCGTCGGCGGTCATCACCATCGGCGCGGACGGCCGCTGCCCGGACAGCACGCGCACCATGTCCGACCGCATCTCCGCGGCCGACTGGTACCGGTTCGCCGGGCCCTTGGCCAGCGCCTTCAGCACGATCGCGTCCAGCTCCGGCGAGACCGCCGGGTTCACCGTCGACGGCGCCTTCGGGTCCTCCCGGACGTGCTGGTACGCCACGGCGACCGGGGAGTCGCCGGTGAACGGTGGCTCGCCCGTGATGAGCTCGTAGAGCACACAGCCCGCCGCGTAGACGTCCGAACGCGCGTCGACGCCCTCGCCGCGGGCCTGCTCCGGGGAGAGGTACTGGGCGGTGCCGATCACCGCGGCGGTCTGCGTCATCGCGGCCTGGCCGTCGTGCATCGCGCGCGCGATGCCGAAGTCCATGACCTTGACCGCACCGTGGTTGGTGATCATCACGTTCGCCGGCTTCACATCCCGGTGCACGATGCCGTGCCGGTGCGAGAAGTCGAGCGCGGCGCAGACGTCGGCCATGACCTCCATGGCCCGCTTCTGCGACATCGGACCCTCGGTCTTGACGATGTCGCGCAGCGTCCGCCCGCTGACGAACTCCATCACGATGTAGGGCAGCGGACCGTACTCGGTCTGCGTCTCGCCGGTGTCGTAGACGGCGACGATCGCCGGGTGGTTCAGGGCGGCCGCGTTCTGCGCCTCGCGCCGGAAACGCTCCTGGAACTGCGGGTCGCGGGCCAGGTCGGCACGAAGGATCTTCACCGCGACCTCGCGCCCGAGACGGATGTCGGTGCCGTGGTGGACCTCGGACATGCCGCCGTAGCCGAGCGTGTCGCCCAGTTCGTAGCGGTTGGAGAGCAGTCGGGGTGCGCTCATCGGAGAAAGCCTGTCCATTCCGTCCAAGGTGTACTCATCATGCCCCGTAGGTCGTAACTTCAGTGGGAGGCGGCTGCTCCCGGCCGGGTACCAGGTCCGTGGTGCCGATCCGCCCCGGTTGCGACGGGTCGTCCGGCGGGCTGAGCAGCCGCGGCAGGATCAGCACCGCCGCGACGACGAGTCCCACCAGCACCACCACGAGCACCACCCACAGCGCTGTCAGGTTCCGCCGCCGGGGGATCGGCATCGGCAGCACCCCGCTGGGGTGCACCATCGGCGGCGGCGTCACCGGCTGCAGCACCGGATGCGAGATCGGCCCGACCGGGTTCGGCACGTACTGCGGGACCAGGCCGGAGGGCGCCGGGAGCGGGTGGCCGGACCGGACGGCGGCCACCGCGTTCGCGAACTCGCCGCCGTTGCGGTAGCGCTGCCGCGGGTCCTTCACCAGCGTCGCCTCGATCAGGGCCCGCACCCCGGGCGGCACGTCCGGCGGCAGCGGCGGCGGCAGGTCGCGGATGTGCATCATCGCGACCGTCACCGAGTGCTCCGACAGGAACGGCCGGTGCCCGCTGAGACATTCGTAACCGCACACGGCGAGCGAGTAGACGTCGCTCGTCGGTTCGGCGTCGTGGCCGAGGGCCTGCTCCGGCGCGATGTAGTGCGCCGTGCCCATGACCATGCCGGACCTCGTCACCGGAGCCGCGTGCGCCGCCTTCGCGATGCCGAAGTCGGTGATCTTGACCGTGTTGGTGGGCGTGACCAGGACGTTGCCGGGCTTGATGTCGCGGTGCACCAGGCCACGTTCGTGCGCGGCCTGCAGTGCCCGGCCCGCCTGCTCGAGGATGTCCAGCACCCGGTCGGCGGCGAGCCGGCCTTCTCGCGCGAGGATGCCGGCCAGTGGCTCGCCCTCGACGAACTCCATGACCAGATACGCGATCGAGATCTCGTCCGCGACGCTCTCACCGTAGTCGTGCACGGCGGCGATCCCGGGGTGGTTCAGCGAGGCCGTCGTCCGTGCCTCGGTGCGGAAGCGGTGCAGGAACTCCGCGTCACCGGAGAGCTCCGCCTTGAGCACCTTCACCGCGACGATGCGGTCCAACCGGGTGTCGCTGGCCTGCCAGACCTCGCCCATGCCCCCGACGGCGATCCGGCTGACCAAACGGTAGCGCTCGGCTACCAGCTGACCCGTGGACAGCATTCGCTACCCACCTCCGAGCTGGGCGTTGATCGCGGCCCGGCCGATCTCCGCGGCCACGGTGCCGCCGGTGGCCTCCAGGCCCCGGTTACCGCCGGACTCCACGATCACCGCCACCGCGATCTGCGGGTCGTCGGCCGGCGCGAACGCGGTGTACCAGGCGTGCGGCGGGGTGTTCTTCGGGTCGTTGCCGTGCTCGGCGGTGCCGGTCTTGGAGGCGATCTTGACGTTCGGCTTCTTCCCGCCACCCTTGGTGTTGTCCTCCGACGCCTCCATCATCTGCTTGAGGATCTCGGCGTTGGCCGAGGACAGCGCGGGGGTGCCGGTGAGCTCCTCCGGCGTGAAGCCCTCGAGGTCGGACAGGTCGGGCGCGAGCAGCTTCTTGATCAGCTGCGGCTTCATCGCCATACCGCCGTTGGCGACGGTCGCGGAGAGCAGGCAGTCCTGCAGCGGGGTGATCCGGACGTCCCGCTGGCCGATGCCGCTCTGGTACAGCGCGGCGGTCGAGTCCAGCGCGCCGAGGCTCGAGGGGGCGACCTTGGTCGGGATGGCCAGGTCGGTCTGCCCGATGCCGAAGTTCGCCGCGGTCTGCCGCAGCTTGTCGGCGCCCAGCTGCCCCGCGAACGTCGCGAACGGGACGTTGCACGAGTGCGCGAGCGCCTGCTCGAAGGTGTTGCCGGGGCAGGTCTCGCCGCCGTAGTTCTCCAGCGTGGTGCTCGTGCCGGGCAGCAGGACGTTCGGCGCGTTGCTCACCGGCGTGTCCGGGGTGGCGCCGTTCTGCAGCTCGGCGGAGGCGACGACCAGCTTGAACGTCGAGCCCGGCGGGTAGGTCTCCGAGATCGCCCGGTTCAGCATCGGGTTCTTCGGGTCGTCGGTGAACTGCTTCCAGGCGTTCCCCTGGTCCGTGCCGTCGTGTGAGGCCAGCGCGTTCGGGTCGTACGACGGCGTCGACACCATCGCCAGGATCTCGCCGGTCTTCGGGTTCATCGCGACGACAGCGCCGGTGTACCCCTTGGCCATCATCGCGTTGTAGGCCGCCTGCTGGACCGCCGGGTTGATGGTCAGCTGCACGTTGCCGCCACGCGGGTCGCGGCCGGTCACCATGTCCGACAGGCGGCGCACGAACAGCCGCGGGTCCGAGCCGGTGAGGATGTCGTCCTCCGACCGCTCCAGACCGGCCGAGCCGTAGCGCACCGAGTAGTAGCCGGTGACCGGCGCGTACATCGGGCCGTTGAGGTAGCGGCGCTTGAACTTGAACTTGTCGTTCGTCGGCTGGACGTCGGCGATCACCTGGCCGTTGAACTGGGACACGAAGCTGCCGCGCTGGCGGGAGTACTCGTCCAGCAGCACTCGCTGGTTGCGCGAGTCGGTCCGGTAGCTGTCGGCCTTCACCACCTGGATGTAGGTGACGTTGGCCAGCAGGAGCACCACCATGACGATCATGGCGATGCCGACGCGGCGCATCGGTTTGTTCATCGGGCACCCTCCGCTTCAGGGCCGGCGGGCGGCCGGTTGACCAGCACTGTGCCGGCCTCCGCGATCGGTGCCTGCTGCTGCGGCGCCTTCGGGCGCGGCTTCGTGGCCGGGCGCCGCGCGGCGTCGGAGATGCGCAGCAGCAACGCCACCAGGATGTAGTTCGCCAGCAGCGACGAGCCACCGTAGGACAGGAACGGCGTCGTGATGCCGGTCATCGGGATCAGCTTGGTGACCCCGCCGACGATCACGAACACCTGCATCACGATCGAGAAGGACAGCCCGCAGCCGAGCAGCTTGCCGAACGTGTCGCGCACGGCGAGCGCGCTGCGCATGCCGCGGGTGGCGAGGATCAGGTACACCATCAGGATCGCGCCGAGGCCGACGAAGCCGAGCTCCTCGCCGAGCCCGGCGGTGATGAAGTCGGTGTTGGCCTCGGGCACGATGTCCGGCCGCCCGGCGCCGAGACCCGTGCCGCCGACGCCACCGGTGCCGAGGCCGAACAGCCCTTGCGCGATCTGGTAGCCGCCACCCGGGTCCAGGTAGGTGGCCAGCGGGTCGATCCAGTTCGCCACCCGCTGCTGCACGTGCGTGAACAGCTTGAAGGCGATGAAGCAGCCCACCACGAAGAAGCCGAGGCCGGTGACCACCCAGACCGCGCGCTCGGTGGCGATGTAGATCAGCACCAGCACGATCGCGAAGAACAGCAGCGAGGTTCCCAGGTCCTTCTCGAACACCAGGACTAGCAGGCAGACGGCCGCGGCGATCAGCAGCGGGCCGAGGTCGCGAGCGCGCGGCAGCTCGACCCCGAAGACCTTCTTGCCCGCGATCATGAACAGGTCGCGCTTGGCCACCAGGAACGTGGCGAAGAAGATCATCAGCAGGATCTTCGCGAACTCGCCGGGCTGGATCGAGAAGAACGGCAGCTTGATCCAGACCTTCGCGCCGTTGACCTCGGACAGCGAGCTGGGCAGGATCGCGGGCAGCGCCAGCGCGGCGATGCCGACCAGCCCGCACGTGTAGCCGTAGCGGGTGAGCGTCCGGTGGTCCTTGACCAGGATCAGCACGGCGAGGAACAGCGCCAGCGCGAGTGCGGTGAACAACACCTGCTTGGGCGCGGCGGAGCTGTAGTCGTCACCGCTCTGGGTCGCCCGCTCCGCCAGCGCCAGGTCGATCCGGTAGATCATCACCAGACCGATGCCGTTGAGCAGCGCGACACAGGGCAGGATCAGCGGGTCCGCGTACGGCGCCCACCGGCGTACCGCCAGATGCGCCACCGCGAACAGGGCGAGATAGGCAAGGCCGTACCAGATGATGGAGAAGGACAGCTCCTGCTCCTGGTTGGCCTGCACCAGCACGAACGCGCAGGTGACGATCAGTGCGGCGAAACCGAGCATGGCCAGCTCGGTACCCCGCCGCGTCGGCAGCTCCCGCTGCGGGTTGCTCTGGTAGATCGCGGCTGAGGAGTCGGGCAACGCGGGCTGGCTCATCAACCACCGCCGCCCGGCGGGAACGAGGTCGTCTGGCAGTCCGCCCCCGTCTGCCCGCTCGCGGACGTCGTCGGGGACGAGGAGGTGCTCTGCTGCTGCGGGTCGGCCGGGCTCGTGGGCTGCGTGCTGCAGTCCTTGAGCGTCTTGTACCGCAGGAAGTTGTTGATGTAGTCGCGCGCGGCCTGCAGGGTGTCCTTCTTGACGCCGTTGCGCACCGCGCTCTGCGCGTCCTGCTGCAGCTGCGGCACGGTCAGCACGTCGCACATCGAGCCGCCCGGCGGGCACGAGCCCTCCGCCTGCTGGTGCAGCTGGATACCCAGGATGCTGCCCGGCACCCCGCGGAAGATGGCGACCTCGTTGTTGGTGCCCTCGCCCACGTAGTACTGGCTCAGCACGAAGTACCGGGTGGCGATGCCGCCCGCGGCGAGCAGCACGAGCACGAGCACGATGCCGACGAACCAGCGCCAGCGCTTGCGGCGCTTGGCCTTCGGGTTCTCCTCGAACGGCTCGGTCAGCTGAGGGGGCGGTGGCGGGGGTGCGGTGAGCGCCCGCGCGCGGGCCGCCGGTGAGTCGCCCTGGTGGTACTCGTCACTGCCGTCGCCTGCCGCGCCGCCCACGATCGGGGCGTCGTCGCCGAAGTCGACGTCGACCACGTCGGCGACGATCACCGTGACGTTGTCGGTGCCGCCGCCCTTGAGCGCCAGCTCGATCATCCGGTCCGCGCAGTCCTGCGGATCCGGGATCTGGATCGCCTCGGCGAGGGTCTCGTCGCTCACCATCCCGGACAACCCGTCCGAGCAGAGCAGGTAGCGGTCGCCGGCGCGGGCCTCGCGCACGGTCAGGCTCGGCTCGACCTCGTGCCCGGTGAGCGCTTTCAGCAGCAGCGAGCGCTGGGGGTGGGTCGCGGCCTGGTCGGCGGTGATCCGGCCCTGCTCGAGCAGCTCGTTGACGAAGCTGTCGTCGCGGGTGATCTGCGCGAACTGGCTGTTGCGGAACAGGTACGCACGCGAGTCGCCGACGTGCACCATGCCCATCCGCGAGCCGGAGAACAGCATCGCGGTCAGCGTGGTGCCCATGCCGTCGAGGTCGGGATCGTTCGCGACCAGCTCGGAGATCGCCGCGTTGCCGCCGCCGACAGCCTCTCTCAGCTGGGACAGCAGATCGTCGCCCGGCTCGTCGTCGTCGAGCGGAGCGAGGGAGGCGATGACCACTTTGCTGGCTACCTCACCCGCGGCATGGCCACCCATGCCGTCGGCGAGTGCGAGCAGGCGGGGTCCGGCGTACACCGAGTCCTGGTTGCTGGAACGCACCAGGCCACGGTCGCTGCGGGCCGCGTAGCGAAGGACGAGTGTCATGGGCGAAGCTCGATCACCGTCTTGCCGATCCGGATGGGGACACCGAGTGGAACTCGGAGGGGTGCAGTGACCTTAGCCCGGTCGAGGTAAGTCCCGTTTGTGGATCCCAGATCTTCCACGTACCAGTCCGGGCCGCGCAGCGAGATGCGCGCGTGGCGGGTCGACGCGTAGTCGTCGTCCAGCACCAGCGTCGAGTCGTCGGCCCGGCCGATCGTGATCGGCCTGCCGTCGAGTGCGATCCGGGTCCCGGCCAGCACACCGTGGGTCACGATGAGCTGGCGGGGAGTCTTGCCCGACCCTTTGGGCCGGTTGTTGTCCTTGCCCCGCCGCAGGCCGGGGATCGCCACTTTCAGCCCGGAGGCCGCGTACAGATCGGACCGCACCACGCGGAGTGCGGCCAGCACGAACAACCAGAGCAGGATAAGAAAGCCCACCCTGGTGAGTTGAACGACCAGCTCTGGCACCTGTTGTGTCAGCTCCCGCCTCTGTGCTCCCGCCCGTGACACCGGTGCGCCACGGGGCCCCGCCGGGGTAATTCTGCGGGACAGGGGATACCAGCTTCCCAGCGGCTACGCCAACCGGAACAGGCAGGTGGTTCTGACAGGTCCGCGGCGCGTCAGCGCTTCCGTTGAGGTGGTGGGGAAGCGGCCGGCCCAGTCAGCCCTGCGTACGGAAAACCAGCGACGAGTGCCCGACGCGGATGACGTCTCCGTCGGCCAGCTGCCAGGTCTGCACCGGGGTGCCGTTGACCGTGGTGCCGTTCGTGGAGCCGATGTCCGCCAGCGTCGCGCTCTGGCCGTCCCAGGTGATCTCCAGGTGGCGACGGGAGACGCCGGTGTCGGGCAGCCGGAAGTCCGCGTCCTGGCCGCGACCGACAACGTTGCCACCCTGCTTGAGCGAGTAGTTGCGGTTCGACCCGTCGTCGAGCTGCAGCGTCGCCGCCAGCTGACGGTTGCCGCCCTGGACCGCGGGCGGGGCGTAGCCCTGCTGGGCGTACGGGTCCGGCGTGCCCTGCGGCGGCGCGTAGCCACCCTGGGGCTGGCCGCCGTAGCCGCCGCCCTGGTCGTAGCCGGGCTGGGGCTGGCCGTAGCCGCCGCCCTGCTCGTAGCCGGGCTGGGGCTGGCCGTAGCCGGGCTGACCGTAGCCGCCGCCCTGCTCGTAACCGCCCTGCTCGTAACCGGGCTGGCCGCCGTAGCCGGGCTGGCCGCCGTAACCGCCGCCCTGCTCGTAGCCGGGCTGGGGCTGGCCGTAGCCGCCCTGGTCGTAACCACCCTGCTGGCCGCCATAGCCGCCCTGCTCGTAGCCGGGCTGCTGGCCGTAACCACCCTGGTCGTACCCCTGCTGGCCGCCGTAGCCGCCCTGGTCGTACCCGGGTTGTCCCTGCTGTCCGTAGCCGTACTGACCGCCATGCTGGCCGTACGGGTCACCCTGGTCGTATTGGCCGTAGCCGGGGGGCTGGCTCATTGCTGGGTCTCCTGCGTTGCTGGGTCGAGCTGGCCGTCCTGGACCCGGGCCGCCACTCGCGCTGACGTCCGGATCGACGGATGAACGGATCTTGAATTGTCCAGTATGCAGCGCCTCGTTGCGCGCGAGCGAGACTACGACGTCACCATAGGTGTCCCAGCCGTGCTCGGCGAGATGCTGTCCCACCGCTTCCGCGAGCACCCCGGTGACGCGCTGTTCGTCGCCGGCCATGCGGTCGTGATCCGCCCGGCCCAACGAGACCACGTAGTGGTTCGGGGCAAGCAGCCTACCGCCGGCCAGCTCACGGACGTTGTCCTCGCTCTCCCGCTCCAGGGCTTGCGCCACCTCCTGGGTGACGACATTGCCTCCGAACATCCGCGCGAAGGTGTTGCCAACCAGGCTTTCCAGGCGTCGATCAAACCGTTCAACGCGGCCCACCGGGACTCCTGGCCTCCTTCACGCGTGTGCTTTCGCACCCGATCCTATCGGCATCGGGGGCCTTCGACACGGCCCCGGGGGAAACCGTCCGGAACGCCCTGATACAGTTTCCTGGCTGTCGCGGTTACTCGGGCGAGTGGCGGAATGGCAGACGCGCACGGTTCAGGTCCGTGTGTCCGAAAGGACGTGAGGGTTCAACTCCCTCCTCGCCCACCTCGATGAGGGCCCCGGTTCCGACCGGGGCCCTTTCTCGTGGGGCTCATCACATCGACGGGGTCCAGTCCGCGTTCGCACCGCAGAGCACCAGGCAGGGCAGCTCGCCGGAGACGTGGCCCGCGAGCCAGGCGGCGAACGGGGTCGCGGCGGCCGGCTCCACCGCCAGCCGGAACTCGTGCCACAGTAGGTCCCGCGCGGCGAGGATCTCCTCGTCGCCGACCAGGACCGAGCGAACCGGATGGCTGGTCAGGACCTCGAACGGCACGTCGCCGACGCGGGTCGCGCCCAGTGCGGACGACGCGACCGAATTCACTTCCGCGTCCACCGGGTGCCCGGCCGCCAGTGCCTGGTTCAGGCAACAGCAGTGCTGCGGCTCGGCCGCGACCGTCTGCCGTCCGCCGGAGCCCAGCGCGATACCCGCCGCGAGACCGCCACCGCCCACCGCGACCGCGATGACGTCGGTCTCCGGCACGTCTTCGACGATCTCCGCCGCCACCGTGCCCTGGCCGGCGATCACCGTGCGGTCGTTGTACGCCTCGACATACCGGGCGTTCGTCATCTCGTGCGCGGCCGCGGCGGCCTCCGCGTAGGTCGTGCCCACGCGGACGAGGCGGGCGCCGACCTCTTCGATCCGGCGCGCCTTGCTCTCCGGGATCGACACCGGCGCGTACACGGTCGCGGGCAGGCCGAGGATCGACGCGGCCGTCGCCACACCGATGCCGTGGTTGCCCCCGGAGGCGGTGACGACCTGATCCGGGCGCGGCCCGCTGAGCAGGGCGTTGAGCGCGCCCCGCAGCTTGAACGAGCCCGTCCGCTGCAACTGCTCCAGCTTGAGCACCAGCGGCCTGCCGTCGAACTCGGTGCGCAGGACCGGGGTGTGGCGGACGTAACGGCGGATCCGCTCGGCGGCGGCGGTGACCTCGGCGGAGAGGGTGGCTGTCATATCCCTACTGTGCGCGCGACGGGCAATTAGCTGTTAGCGCCTTCCCCTAAGCCGAGTTAAGCGATACTTATGGCGTGCTCTCCGCCGAACGCCTGCGTGTGCTGGTCGAGGTCGCCCATGCCGGTTCGATCGCGACGGCCGCCCGCCGGATGGGCTTCACGCCGTCCGCCCTGTCGCAGCAGCTGTCCCGGCTCGAACGCGAGGTGGGCTGCGCATTGCTGGAGCGGCGGCCGACCGGGGCTTCGCTCACGGCGGCGGGCCGGACGCTGGTCGGCCACGGCGAGATCGTCGCGGGCGAGCTGCGCGCGGCCGAACAGGCGCTCGCCGAGCTGCGGCGACAGCCGGCGGCGGAGCTGGGCATCGGCACCTTCGCCACCGCGGGCCAGGTTCTCGTGCCGCCGGCGCTCCGGGCGTTCCGCGCGGCACATCCGCGCACCCGGCTGCGGCTGGTCGACCTCGAACCCCCCGACGGCTACGACCTGGTCGTCGCGGGGGAGCTGGACCTGCTGATCACCCACCGCTATCCGGGGGTCCGGCTGCCGCCGTCGCGGGGCCTGGCCCGCCGGGCGCTGCTGTCCGACCGGCTCCGGCTGGTCCTGCCCGGGGACCATCCGCTCGCCACCGCGCGGCAGATCCGGTTCGACGACCTCGCGGGGGAGGACTGGATCTCCGGGGACGCCCAGGCGCCCAGCCGGATCTGCCTGGACAGCCTCATCGCGGAGACAGGCGTCGAACCGCGGGTGGCCTACGAGACACGCGACTACGCGGCGATCCTCGCGCTGGTGCGGGCCGGTCTCGGTGTCGCGTTCGTACCGGAGAGCCTGCTCGGCACCGCCGCCCGCGACCGGATCGTGGTGCGGGACCTGCCCGGGCGGCGGCCGGTGCGCGAGGTGCTCACCGTGCATCGCGAACGGCCTCCCGCGCAGGTCACGACCATGGTGACGCTGCTGCGGGAGGCCGGCGACGCGCGCTAGCCGACCTCGACGAGGTCGACCACGAAGATCAGGGTCTCGTTGGGCTTGATCACGCCGCCCGCGCCGCGCTCGCCGTAGGCCAGCTGCGGCGGGATGACCAGCTTGCGCCGGCCGCCGACCTTCATACCCTGCACGCCCTGATCCCAGCCTGGGATGACGTGGCCCTGGCCGAGCGGGAAGCGCAGCGGCTGCCCGCGGTTCCAGGACGCGTCGAACTCCTCGCCCGTGGAGTGCGAGACCCCGACGTAGTGCACGGACACGACCTTGCCCGCGGTCGCCTCGGGGCCTTCGCCGACGGTCACGTCGAGCACCTCGAGATCGGCGGGCGGCGGCCCGTCGGGGCGGTCCACCTCGGGCTTCTGCAATGCCATGGTCACTCCTCGTTTTCCGGTCGCTGCACCGTATCGACCCTATGCCCGGGTCGCACCCCGGCGGCTTAGGCTGGGCTGCATGAACGACTGGTCACCACGTACCCGTGCGGTCGCCGCGGGCCGTCCGAGTGGGCCGGGCGAGCCGCTGAACACGCCGATCGTGGCGACCAGCACGTACGTCGCCGGTGGCGGCTTCACCTACGCGCGCGAGAGCGGCACGCCGACCTGGGTCGCGCTGGAGGACGCCGTCGGCGCGCTCGAAGGCGGCCACGCGACGGCGTTCGCGTCCGGGATCGGGGCCATCGCGGCGGCGTTCGAGCTGTTCCCCATCGGCGCCGAGGTCGCCGTGCCCACGTTCTCCTACTCCGGCACCCGCGGGTTGCTCCAGCACGCCGAGAAGCAGGGCCGGTTCAAGGTCCGGCAGCTCGACCCGGAGGACACCCCGGCCTGGCAGGCCGCGGCCGACGAGGTGGACGTGCTGTGGATCGAGTCGCCGACGAACCCGACGCTGCACCTGATCGACATCGCACCGCTCACCGGTCGTCGCGCGAAGGTCGTCGTGGACAACACCTTCGCCACCCCGCTCGCGCAGCAGCCGCTCGCGCTGGGCGCGGACATCGTCGTGCACAGCGCGACCAAGCTCATCGGCGGGCACAGCGACCTGCTGCTCGGCATCACCATCGCCGCGGACGAGACGCTCGCGCAGGAGCTTCGCGACGCCCGCACCCGCAATGGCGCGACGCCGGGCGCGCTGGAGGCGTGGCTCGCGCTGCGGGGGCTGCGCACGATGCCGGTGCGGCTGGCCGAGCAGTCGAAGACCGCCGCGCTGCTGGCCGAGCGGTTGTCCGCGCACGAAGCCGTGACGAGGGTCAGCTATCCCGGACAGGGCATGATGATCGCCTTCGAGCTGGCCGACGCCCCGGCGGCGGAGCGGTTCATCGCCGGGCTGGAGCTGATCGTGCACGCGACCAGCCTCGGCGGCGTGGAAAGCCTGGTCGAGCGGCGTGGGATGTACGCGCTCGAGACGCACGTGCCGCCGGGCCTGATCCGGTTCAGCGTCGGGCTCGAAGATCCCGAGGATCTGTGGCGGGACCTGGCGAGGGCGCTCGGTCAGCCCTCGTCTTGACCTTGTTCGCGCCCGGGTGCGAGCCTGCGTGGGTGAGGGTCCGGAACGGCGCGTTGGCGCTTGTGCTGCTGGTGCTGGCCGGCTGTTCGGCGGGCTCCACCGCTTCGGTGAGCACCGGTCCGGACACGTTGTCCGTCGGGTTCGCCGCCGAGCCGGAGAACTTCGACTTCACCCGCACCGACGGCGCCGCCATCCCGCAGGCCCTGCTCTACAACGTCTACGAGGGCCTGGTGAAGCTCGACGCCGACGGGAAGATCGTGCCGCTGCTGGCGAAGTCGTGGACGATCAGCCCGGACCGCACCAGCTACGACTTCCAGCTGCAGCCCGGCGTGAAGTTCAGCGATGGCGCACCCTTCACGGCCGCGGACGTGAAGTTCTCCATCGACCGGGTCAAGACCGCGTGGACGATCTCGATCAAGTCCAAAATGGATGTCGTCGACCACGTGGACGTCGTCGACCCGCTGCACGTCCGCGTCGTGCTGAAGAAACCCAGCAACGGCTGGCTGTTCGACATGACCAGCCGGGTCGGCGCGATGTTCAGCCCCACCGGGATCGCCGATCTGGCGAACAAACCCGTCGGCACCGGCCCGTACGTGGTGGCGGAGCGCCGGCGCGGGGACTCGATCATCCTGCGGCAGAACACCGCGTACTGGGGCGCGAAACCGGCGTACAAGACGGTGGTGCTCAAGTACATCAAGGACCCGACTGCGCTCAACAACGCCTTGCTGAGCAATGGGATCGACGTCATCTCCACGATCACCGCGCCCGACTCGATCCCGCAGTTCGAGACCGACAACCGGTTCACCGTCCTGCAGGGCACCACGAACAGCGAGGTGGTGCTGTCGTTCAACGGCGACCGCGCACCGCTGAACGACGTCCGCGTGCGGCAGGCGCTCACGCTCGCGATCGACCGCAAGGCACTGCTGGCGACGGCGTGGGCGAACCGCGGCACCCTGATCGGCAGCATGGTCCCGCCGACGGACCCCTGGTACGAGGACCTGTCCGGCTACTACCCGTACGACCCGGCGAAGGCCAAGGCGCTGCTCGCCCAGGCGGGGCAGCCGAACCTGTCGCTGCGGCTGCGCATCCCCAACCTGTCCTACGCCGTGTCCGCCGCGCAGGTGGTCGCTTCGGACCTCGCCGACATCGGGGTGCGGGTGAGCATCGAGCCGCTCGACTTCCCCGCGGTGTGGCTCAAGCAGGTGTTCACCGACCACGACTTCGACATGTCGATCGTGCAGCACGTCGAAGCGCGGGACATCACCACGTTCGGCGCCCCGACGTACTACTGGGGCTACCACAACCCGCGGGTCCAGCAGTTGCTCGCGAAAGCCGATGCCGGCACCCCGCAGGAGCAGGTCGAGGACATGAAGCAGGTGGCCAGGACGATCACGGCCGACGCGGCCGCCGACTGGCTGTTCCTGTTCCCGAACGTCGTGGTGGCGAAGAAGAAGGTGCACGGACTCGCGCGGAACCAGGTCAGCGAGTCCTTCGATCTCACGGGGCTGTCATGACCGCCCTGTTGCGCCGGACGGCGATCCTCGTCGTCAGCGTGTTCGTCGCGTCGACCATCGTGTTCGCCTTCATGGCCGTGCTGCCCGGTGACCCGGCGCAGGTCGCGCTCGGGGTGAACACGACCCCGGAGCTGCTCGCGCGGACGCGGCACGACTTCGGGCTCGACCGCCCGCTGGTCACGCAGTACCTCAGCTGGATGGGCGGGGTGCTGCACGGCGACTTCGGGCGCTCCTACGTCACCGGCGAGGCGATCGGGCCGCAGCTGGTCGACCGGCTCGGCGTGACGCTGTGGCTCGTCGGGGCCGGGATGCTGGTCGCGCTCGTGCTCGCGATCCCGTTCGGCACGCTCGCCGCGACCTGGCACCGGCGCGCGTCCGGTGCGGCGATCTCCGGGCTTTCGCAGCTGGGGGTCGCGGTGCCCGCGTTCCTCGCCGGAATCCTGCTGGTGCAGGTGTTCGCGGTGCAGCTGCGCTGGTTGCCCTCGGGCGGCTGGACGCCACCGGACCAGAACGCGGGCGAGTTCGTGCGCGGGCTGATCCTGCCCGCGCTGTCGCTGGGCATCGTGCAGGCCGCGGTGCTCACCCGCTACGTCCGCTCGGCGGTGCTCGACACCCTCAACCAGGACTACCTGCGCACCGCGCGGTCGAAGGGGTTGCGGCCGTATCCCGCGTTGCTGCGCCACGGGCTGCGCAACGCCGCGGTACCCGTCGTGACGGTGCTGGGCCTGCAGCTCACGACGCTGCTGATCGGTGCGGTGGTGGTCGAGCGGGTGTTCGTGCTGCCGGGGCTGGGCAGCATGCTGCTGGACTCGGTGTCCTCGCGGGATCTGCTGACCGTGCAGGGGATCGTGCTGGTGCTGGTGGTCGCGGTGCTGCTGGTCAACTACCTCGTCGACGTGCTGTACGTCGTGATCGACCCCAGGTTGCGGGTGCGGCGATGAACCGGAACCTCTGGCTCGGGTCGGTGCTGGTCGGGCTCGTCGTGCTCGCGGCGCTCGTGTCGTTCGTCTGGACGCCCCACGACCCGCTGAAGGTGGACGCCGCCGTCCGGCTGACGGGGCCGAGCGGTGACTACTGGCTGGGCACCGACAAGTTCGGCCGGGACGTCCTCTCGCAGATCATGGTCGGCGCGCGGACGACGTTGTACGTCGGGGTGATCGCAGTCGGGGTCGCGGCCGTCATCGGGACCCCGCTGGGCATCCTGGCCGGGATGTCGAAGCGCTGGCTGGGCGAGTTCGTCATGCGCGTCAACGATCTCGTGCTCGCGTTTCCCGCGCTGCTGCTGGCGATCATGTTCGGCGCGGTGTTCGGGGCGAGCACGGTGACCGCGATGATCGCGATCGGCATCGCGACGATCCCGTCCTTCGCGCGCATCGCGCGGTCGGGGACGCTGCAGGTGATGAGCACCGAGTACGTGCTGGCCGCGCGCTCGGGCGGGCGGTCGCGGCCGTTCATCGCGCGCCGGCACGTGCTGCCGAACATCGCCGGGCTCGTGACCGTGCAGTGCTCGGTGTCGTTCGCGATCGCCGTGCTCGCCGAGGCCGCGCTGTCGTTCCTCGGCTTCGGCACCCGGCCGCCGACGCCGTCCTGGGGGCGGATGCTGCAGGAGTCGCAGGAGCTGCTGACCGTGCAGCCGCGGCTGGCTCTGGTGCCCGGCATCGCGATCGCCGTCGCCGTGCTCGGGTTCAACATCCTCGGCGATGGGCTGCGGGACCGCTTCGACCCGCGACTGGAGCGCCGATGATCAAGGTCGAGGGGTTGTCGGTGTTCGCCGGGGACACGCCGCTGGTCCAGGACGTGTCGTTCGAGGTCGGGGCGGGCGAGCGGGTCGGGCTGATCGGCGAGTCGGGCTCGGGCAAGTCGCTCACGGCGTCGGCGGTGATGGGCCTGCTGCCGGAGGAGCTGCGGGCGACCGGGTCGGTTCGGTTCCACGGGAAACAACTGCTTTCCGCCGGCGAGCGCGAGCTGTCGCGGCTGCGCGGAAACGACCTGGCCATGGTGTTCCAGGAGCCGATGTCGGCGCTCAACCCGCTGATGCGGGTCGGTCGGCAAGTCGCCGAGTCGATTCGGCTGCACACCGCGAAGTCGAGGCGCGCCGCCGCCCGGGTCGCGCAGGAGCTGCTGGAGTCGGTCCAGCTGCCCGACGTCCACCGCGCCTATCCGCACCAGCTCTCGGGCGGGCAGCGTCAGCGCGTGCTGCTGGTGATCGCGCTCGCGAACGACCCCGCGCTGCTGATCTGCGACGAGCCGACGACGGCGCTCGACGTCACGGTCCAGGCCCAGGTGCTGGACCTCGTCCTGGCCGGGGTCGCGGAGCGCGCCGCCGCGCTGTTGTTCATCACGCATGACCTCGCCGTGGTCGCCCGCGTGTGCGAGCGGGTGCTGGTGATGTTGGAAGGGCGCATCGTGGAGGAAGGCACCACCCGCGAGGTGCTGACGAACCCTCGGCACGAATACACCCGGCGGCTGCTGAAGGCGTCCGACCTGGAGGCGGCATGACTCTCATCGAGCTGCGTGACGTGCACCGGCGGTACGACCGGGCGCACGCGCTGCGCGGTGTCTCGCTGAGCGTCGGGGCCGGTCAGCGCTTCGGCATCGTCGGCGAGTCCGGCTCCGGGAAGTCGACGATGGTGCGCCTGCTCGCCGGGCTCGACCGGCCGACCTCCGGCGAGATCCTGTTCCAGGGCAAGCGGATCGACACCCTGCCCGAGCGCGGGCTCGGCTTCCTGCGGGCGGCGCTGCAGGTCGTGTTCCAGGATCCGATGGGCTCGCTCGACCCGCGGATGCGCGTGCGGGACATCATCTGCGAACCGCTCGGCCGCATCGACCCCGCCCGCGTCGCCGAGCTGCTGGACGCCGTCGGCCTGCCGTCGAACAGCGCTGACCGGTACCCGCACCAGTTCTCCGGCGGGCAGCGGCAGCGGATCTCGATCGCTCGCGCGCTCGCGCCGCGGCCGAGCGTGCTGGTCGCGGACGAGCCGGTCAGCGCGCTGGACGTGTCCGTGCGCAAGCAGATCCTCGACCTGCTGACCGATCTCGTCGCACGCTTCGAGCTGACGCTCGTGTTCGTCTCGCACGACCTCGGGGTGGTCCGCCGCGTCTGCGACACCGTCGCGGTGATGCGGCGCGGCGAGATCGTGGAACGCGGCGCGGTCGCCGACGTCTACGACGCGCCGCAGCACCCGTACACCCGTGAACTGATCGCGGCGGCGCCCAACCTGCGTGCCGAACTCGCCCGACTGCAGGGAGGACAGTGATGTTCGATCCCTATCCCGCCGGTCTGCCCATCGGGCCGGGCTGGGTGTCCACACCGGACACCCAGGAGATCGAATTCCCCTACGACGGCAGTCCCGTCGCCGAAGCACCGCTCGGCACGCCGGAGCTCGCCCGGCGCGCGCTCGACGAAGCCGTCGCGGTCCGCAAGGAGGTCGCGGCGCTGCCGGCGTGGGTACGGCGGGACATCCTGCTGGACGTGCACCGAGCCCTGACGGAGTGGCGCGAGGAGTTCGAGGGCCTGCTGGTCGCCGAGACCGGGAAACCGCTGTGCGACTGCCGGGTCGAGGTCGCGTGCACGCTCGTCACCTGGCAGGCCGCGGCCGAGGAGGTCGGCCGGATCCACGGCGAGACGGTGCCGCTGGACCTCGCGCCCTCCGGCGACGGGCTCACCGGGTTCTGGAAGCGCAAGCCGATCGGCGTGGTCGTGGGCATCGCCGGGTTCAACTACCCGCTGCTGCTGGCCTCGCACAAGATCGCACCCGCGATCGCCGCCGGCTGCCCGGTGATCGTCAAGCCGGCGCCGCAGACGCCGCTCGCCACGCTGTGGCTCGTCCATCTCGTGCGTGCAGCCGCCGCGATCCCGTCGATGGTGCAGCTGGTGACCGGGGACGCGGAGGTCGGCTCGACGCTGGTGACCGACCGCCGGGTCGGTGCGGTGTCGTTCACCGGCTCGGCCGCGGTCGGGCACCGGATCGCCAAGGACGCGGCGCCGACCAAGACGTTGCTGGAGCTGGGCTCGAACGCCGCGCTCGTCGTCGCCGAGGACGCGGATCTGGGCGCCGCCGCGGATGCCGTGCTGCGTGGCGGTTTCTACGCCTCCGGGCAGGCCTGCATCTCGGTGCAGCGCGTTCTCGCGGTCGAGTCGGTCGCGGACGAGCTGACCGAACGTGTGCTGGCGCGGCTCGGCGAGGTCGTAGCCGGTGACCCGCGTGACGAGAAGACGAGGGTGTCGGCGCTGATCGACGAGCGCTCGACGAAACGGGTGCTGGACTGGATCGCCGACGCGGTCGCCGCGGGCGCGAAGGTGGCCGCCGGCGGGCACGAGCAGGCGGGGGTCGTCCGCCCGACCGTGCTCACCGAGGTGCCGGACGGGGTGGCCTGCTGGGACGAGGAGATCTTCGGCCCGGTCGTCTGCGTACGGCGGGTGTCTGATGTGGACGCCGCGTTCGAGCAGGTCAACGTCTCCCGGTACGGCCTGCACGCGAGCGTCTTCACGCGTTCGCTCGCGACGGCGTTCCGGGCGATCGACGAGCTGGAGGTCGGTGGGGTGGTGGTCAACGAGGTGCCCGGGTTCCGTTCGGACACGATGCCGTACGGCGGGGTCAAGGACTCCGGGATCGGTCGCGAGGGGCCGCGGTTCGCGATCGACGAGCTGACGGTGACGCGGATGGCGGTGCTGCGCCGATGAAAGACGTGGCCGTGAACTACGAGCGGCTCTTCCGGCTCGACGGCAAGCAGGCGGTCGTACTGGGCGCGGGCAGCGGGATCGGCCGCGAGTCCGCGCGGGCGCTCGCCGCACACGGCGCCGAGGTGGTCAGCGCCGACCGGGACCTGGCCGCGGCGAAGGAAACCGGCGGCCAGGCGTACGAGATCGACCTGCTCCAACCGGGCGCCGCCGAGCGGGCGGCGAAGGAGCTGGGCGAGCTCGACATCGTCGTGCTGACCGCCGCGACGAACGTGCGCAAACGCTTGCTGGACTACACCCGCGACGAGTTCGACCGGGTGCTCGCGCTCAACCTCGGGGCGTCCTTCGACGTCGTGCGCGCGTTCGGCGCGGGCATGGTCGAGCGCGGCCGCGGCAGCATCATCGGCTTCTCCTCGATCCGCGGCACCACCGTCGAGCCGGGCCAGGGGCCGTACGCGGCCACGAAGGCCGGGCTCGTCCAGCTGTTCCGGACGGCCGCGGCGGAGTTCGGCCCGTCCGGCGTCCGGGTCAACGCGATCGCGCCCGGCGTGGTGGAAACCCCGCTCACCGCCCAGATCAAGGCCAGTCCCGACTGGTACGCGGCGTACGCGGGCAAAAGCGCGCTCGGCCGGTGGGCGCGTGCCGAAGAGCTGGCCGGTGCGGTCGTGTACCTCGCCTCGGACGCCGCGAGCTTCGTCACCGGCGCCGTCCTGGCCGTGGACGGCGGCTGGACGGCGATCGACGGCCGTTACACGCCACCGGAGTAGTAGGAGGGTCTCGTGTACCAGAGTGCGACCGAGTTGCTGGAGGAGTACCGCGCCGGACGGCTGTCGCCGGTCGAAGCGACCGAAGCCGTGCTGAGCCGGATCGACCGGCTCGAACCGGAGCTGCACGCCCTCTACGCCTACGAACCCGAGCAGGCCCGGGCCGCGGCGAAGGCGTCGGAGCAACGGTGGCGCTCCGGCGAGGCGGGCGCGCTCGACGGGATTCCGTTGACGCTCAAGGAGAACATCGCGACCAGGGGCACGCCGGTCCCGCTGGGCACCGCGGCCACCGAGCTGACCCCCGCGCCCGCCGACGCCCCGGCCGCCGCCCGCGTCCGCGAAGCAGGCGGGGTACTGCTGGCCAAGACCACGATGCCCGACTACGGGATGCTCACCTCGGGCCTGTCGAGCTTCCACAACGCGGCCCGCAACCCCTGGGACCTCAGCCGGACGCCCGGCGGTTCGAGCGCGGGCGCGGCGGCGGCCGCCGCGGCGGGCTACGGACCGCTGCACGTCGGTACCGACATCGGCGGCTCGATCCGGTTGCCCGCGGGCTGGTGCGGTCTGGTCGGCTTCAAGCCCAGCTTCGGCCGGGTGCCGGTCGACCCGCCCTACATCGGCCGCGTCGCGGGCCCGTTGACCAGGACCGTCGCCGACACCGCGCTGCTGATGAGCGTCCTGTCCCGGCCCGACTCGCGCGACCACATGAGCCTTCCGCCCAGCGAGCTGCCGTGGGCCGACCTCGGCTGCGAGGTCGCGGGCCTGCGGATCGGCCTTCAGCTCGACCCCGGGGCCGGGCTCGACGTCGAACCCGAGATCCGGGCCGCCGTCGGCGAAGCGGCGCGGCTGCTGGAGGCGGCGGGCGCGACCGTCGAACCGCTCGCCCCGTTCCTCACCCGCGAGATGCTCGACGGCCTCGACACGTTCTGGCGGGTGCGGGCGTGGTGCGACATCAGCTCGCTGCCGGCCGATCGGCGCGCGAAAGTCCTGCCCTATATCGCCGAATGGGCCGAGGGCGGCGCCGACGTCTCGGGAGCCGCGGCCTACCGCGGCTTTTCGCAGATCGACGTGATGAGCGTCGCCGCCGTGCGCGCCACCGCACCGTTCGACTTCGTCCTGTCGCCGACCTGCCCGGTCTCCGCGCCGGCCGCGGACTGGGCGTCCCCGACCAACGACCCACAGCGCCCGTTCGAGCACATTCCGTTCACCGTGCCGTACAACATGTCCGGCCAGCCGGCGGTGTCGGTCAACTGCGGTCACACCGGCGACGGGCTGCCGATCGGCCTGCAGATCGCGGGACGGCGGTTCGACGACCTCGGCGTGCTCCGGCTCGCTGCAGCATTCGAAGTAATTCGGGGTCCGCAGCGCGCTCTCCAGGTGTAATCGGCCGCGGAACTTGAGACCATCGTCTCATGCGCATGGTCTACACCGGAGCGGATGAAGAGGACTTCATCGACGCTCGTCAGCGCCTGCTCGTCGAGCTCGACGCGTGGTCGCAGATGCGGCAGCGGATGATCGATCCCGTGGTCGCCGGCGCCATGCTCGACTACCGCTTCGAGCGGGACGGGCTGCTCGGCCGGTGGAGCCGCGAGGTCCTGCGCGGTGCGCTGCTGACGTGGTTCCCGCGCAAGGTCGTGCTGCTGGATCCGCACTCCTCCGCGGTGCTGACCACGGTCCAGGCGCTGCTGGACTTCTTCGACGACGCCGACCTGTTCGACGAGCACAGCGAACCGCCGTCGGTGCTGCGGTCGTTCGTGCGCGGGATCGCGGACCGGTTCGACGAGGCGATGAAGGAGCCGTCGAACTTCGGGCTCGCCAAGTTCTGGGCCGTCGCGATGGCTGAGCACGGCGTCGACCCGCTCGACGAGACCGAGGCGCAGGAGTTCATCGACCGCGTGCAGCAGGGCGAGGTCGAGGTCGACCAGGACCTGCTGCACGAGATCGCGTACCGGCACTACGAGGGCGACCCGGAAGTCGAGCCGCTGGAGCCGACCCCGGTGTTCGCGCTCGCGCCCGAGGAGGACCTGGCCGGAGAGGCCGCCGGCCTGCCGGTCCTGTGGCGGCTCAAGCGGTTCGTCGGGTGGGTGGGGGACGGGCGCGAGCTCGCGCCCAAGGGCAGGCTCACCGAGGCCGACGCACGCGACATCGCCGGGCGCCTCGGCGAGCCCGATCCGGCGAGCCTGGTCTCGCTGGCCAAGACGGCGGGGCTCGTGCGGGTGCTGAAGGGGAGACTGGTGCGGGTCAAGCGCGCGGAGCCGTTGCTCGCCGACCCGCTCACCCTGTGGCGAGCGTCGGTGCCGCACGTGCTCGCCGGTCGCGACGAGCCGCTGCGCCGCCGGTCCGCCGACCGGCACCTGGCCTACGAGCTGCTCGAGTCCGTACAGGCCGACAACGACTGCGCGACGATCCCCATGCTCGTCGAGATCCTGGACGACCTCGGCGAGGTGAACTGGCGCTGCACCGACGCGACGCCGGTGCTGCGGGTGCTGGACCAGCTGGCCGAGTACGGGCTCGTCGAGGTGGCCCCGGCGACCGAGGAGCACTACGAGGACCTGATCGACTTCGCGGGCGTCGAGTCCGTCGAGGAGGTGCCGGAGGAGGAGCGGCAGGTCGTCCGGATGCTTCCGCTCGGCGCGCGGGCGATGTACGACGCGCGCGTGCAGGCGGGCGTCCCGACGCTGACGCTCGAGGATCTGGCCACCGAGACGGCCGAAGTGTTCTTCGCCCGCGTCGGGCCGTTGTCGCAGGAGGCGTTCGAGGAGGGCGCCCGGCTGTGGCTGCAGGCACGGCGACCGGAACGCGCGATCGCCGAGCTGATCGGCCTGGCCGAGCGCACCGACGACTTCGAGCACCGGATGCTCGCCTTCCAGCTGCTCTCGGAGTACGGCGAGCCGGGGGTGACCGCGATCGCGGGCCTGCGTGAGCACTCCGCCGCCGGGCCTGCCGCGCTCAGCTGGCTGCTCGACGCCGGGTTGATCGACCAGAGTGAGGTCAGCGGGCGCGAGCGGACGTACAGCATGGTCGATGTGCTGGCCGCCGGCATCAGGTCCGCGGGCCGGAAGAAGGCGCTGGAGGAGTTCGCCGCCCAGCCGCGCCCGGCGCAGCTGCTGTTCCTCGCCGACGCGACGATCTGCGGCCACCCCCGCACCCGCGAGGTCCTCGAGTCCATGGTCGTCGCGCATCCGGACCGGATGGTCTCCAACGCGGCACGCAAGGCACTGGACTGGCTCCACGAACCCGAGGACTGACGCTTCAGGCGCCGATCGCCTCGGCGAGCGCGAGGATCCGCTGCGCGTTGTCCACGTGCAGGTTCTCGATCATCCGGCCGTCGACGGTCACCACGCCGCGGCCCTCTGCCCTGGCCTCCTCGAACGCCGCGATGATCTTGCGCGCCTGCTCGATCTCGGCCTCCGACGGCGCGAACACCCGGTTGCACGGCTCGATCTGCCCGGGGTGGATGAGCGTCTTGCCGTCGAAGCCGAACTGCCTGCCCTGCAGGCACTCCGCCTCGAAGCCCTCGACGTCCTTCACGTCGTTGTAGACGCCGTCGAGGATGACCTTGCCGGTCGCCCGCGCGGCGAGCAGGCACAGCGAAAGGCCGCCGAGCAGCGGCGCGCGGCCCGGCACGGACTCGGCGTGCAGCTCCTTCGCCAGGTCGTTGGTGCCCATGACGAGTACGGTCAGCCGCTCGCTCGCCGCCGCGATCTCCTCCGCGTGCAACATCGCCACCGGCGTCTCGACCATCGCCCAGATCTTCGTCGTGTCGGGCGCGCCGCCGAGTTCGAGCGCGCGCTCGATGTTGTGCACGTCGCGCGCCGAGTTCACCTTGGGCACGACGACCGCGGCGGGGCCGGCCTGCGCCGCCGCCCGCAGGTCCGCGTCGTGCCATTCGGTCTCCAGGCCGTTGAGGCGGATCGTCACCTCGCGGTCGCCGTACTCGCCGACCATGCCGCACACCCGTTCACGCGCGGCCTCCTTCGCGTCCGGCGCGACGGCGTCCTCCAGGTCGAGGATCAGCGCGTCCGCGGCCAGACCCTTCGCCTTCTCCAGGGCGCGTTCGTTCGCGCCGGGCATGTACAGCGCGGAGCGTCGGGGCTTCACTGCTGGACCTCCTTGGTCGCCTCGTCGTACGCCTCTTTCAGCTCGGGGTCGCGCTCGGCGAGCGCGTCGGCCAGTTCGGCCACCACCCGGCACTGCTTGAACGAGGCGTCGTCCTGCATCTTTCCGTCGATCATCACCGCGCCCGTGCCGTCGCCCATCGCGGCGATCACGCGCCTGGCCCACGCGACGTCCTTCGGGTCGGGCGAGAACACCCGCTTCGCGATGTCGATCTGCACCGGGTGCAGCGACCACGTGCCGACGCAGCCGAGCAGGAACGCGTTGCGGAACTGGTCCTCGCAGGCCACGACGTCCCGGATGTCCCCGAACGGCCCGTAGTACGGCAGGATCCCGTGCATCACGCAGGCGTCCACCATGCGCGCGACCGTGTAGTGCCACAGGTCCTGCTGGTAGGTGGTGCGCCCTTCGTGCAGGTCCTCGCCGACGGGGTCGGTGCGCACGAGGTAGCCGGGGTGCCCGCCGCCGACCCGGGTGGTCTTCATCCGCCTGCTCGCGGCGAGGTCTGCCGGGCCCAGCGAGATGCCCTGCATCCGCGGGCTGGCACCGGCGATCTCCTCGACGTTCGCGACCCCGCTCGCGGTCTCCAGGATCGCGTGCACCAGCAGCGGCCGCCGCAGTCCCGCGCGGGCTTCGAGCTGGGCGAGCAACCGGTCGACGTAGTGGATGTCCTGTGCGCCTTCGACCTTCGGCACCATGATCACGTCGAGCTTGTCGCCGATCTCGGTGACGAGCGTGGTGAGGTCGTCGAGGACCCACGGCGAGTCGAGGCTGTTGACCCGGGTCCACAGCTGGGTCGCGCCGAAGTCGTTGGCCTTGGCGATCGACACCAGGCCCGCGCGCGCGGCCTCCTTGCGGTCGGCGCGGACGGCGTCCTCCAGGTTGCCCAGCAGGACGTCCACCTTCTTCGCCAGGTCCGGCACCTTGGCGGCCATCTTCTCGTTGCCAGGGTCGAAGAAATGGATCATCCTCGACGGCAACGCGGGAATCTCCCGGACCGGGTCCGGGGCCCCGACCGCGAGCGGCGCGAAGAAGTCCTTCGGCGAGCGCATCGATCCTCCATCGCTGTTGGTAACCGGCGAGTAACTTTAACCTCGAACCGGCGGGAACCGCTGCGGTCAAGCTCACCTCCAAGGGGACAACCGCTGTCCACAGTGGAGAAATGGACAGGATTGCTCCATTCGGCGGTACGGAAATCCCCTCGGTGACGCCGTTCGACTGGCCATCACCCGTTCGGTCGCAGGGTCGGGCTGAAGTCCGATTACCGCTTATCGACCGGTCACCGACCGTCGGGCGCCGCCGATCGCAGCTGGTTGGCCAACACGAAGACCTCCGGCCGGAGCCCTGGTACTCAAGTCATGTGCCTCTTTTCACGAGGGGGAAGCGGCACGTAAGACGAAGCAGGGACAAGAGGAGGCGGACTCGTGGCGGTTACACCAGGGCACACCGGCGATGCGGTGGTGGCCGGCGGAACCCGGTCATTTCCCACCCGGGTGGTCCCGCCCGTCGAGCTTCCGGCGAGCACGTCCTACCTGGCCGGCATGGCCGCCGCGCAGCTGGGCTGGAAGGGCGTCGTGCTGCCCGAGGTGACGGTCCTCGGCCGCCGCGTGTGCGTGGTCGCGCGGCTGCGCACCGACGTGCACGCCGAGCGGATCGCCTGCGGGATCGGCCCGGTCGCCGACCGCACGACCGTCGCCACCTGGACGTGGCCCGAGTTCGCGGGCACCGCCCCCACCCCCGCGGCGGAGATCGTCGGCGTGCTCGCCGTCGCCCGGCACTGGCGCACCGGAATGGCCGCGACCGTGCCGTTCGCCCGCTACGGCGAGGCCGCCATGGTGCTGCCGTCCTCGGCGGTGCTGTCCAAGGACTACGTCGACAACTGCCTGCCGCGCGCCCGGTCGTACGGCCTGTCCGTCGTGTCCGCCGACGCCGACGCGACTGTCGCGCTCGACCTGTCCGACCGGCGCGAGCGCACCCTCCTCCCGCAGGACGCGGTGTCCCGCTGGATGAACGAGATGGTGTACGAGCAGCTGCTGGCGTCCTACGACCTGCCGGTGGCCTGACCGGGGCCTAGTGTTGCTGACATGCGAGTCGTGATCGCCGGAGGGCACGGGAACATCGCACTGCGCCTGGCGCGGCAGCTGGCCGCGAACGGCGATCAGGCGGTGGGCATCATCCGCAACCCCGCGCACGCGGCGGATCTGCGGGACTCCAGCGCCGAGCCGGTCGTGCTGGACCTGGAGAGCGCCACCACCGACGAGGTGGCGGAAGCGCTCAGGGGTGCCGACGCCGCCGTGTTCGCGGCAGGCGCGGGCCCAGGCAGCGGAACGGCGCGGAAGGACACTGTGGACCGCGGCGCGGCCGCCCTCTTCGGCGCGGCGGCCGAGCTGGCCGGCGTCCGCCGGCACGTGCAGATCGGCTCGATGGGCGTGGGCCGCCCGCCGCGCCCGGGCACGGACGAGGTGTTCGCCGCGTACCTGCGGGCGAAGGAAGCCGCCGAGGAGGACCTGCGCAACCGGGACCTCGACTGGACGATCCTGCGCCCCGGCCGTCTCACCGACGATCCCGCCACGGGTGAGGTCCACCTGGCCGACTCCGTCGACTACGGCGAGATCTCCCGCGAGGACGTCGCCTCGGTGATAGTCGCGATCCTCGAAGAAGGGCGGACGTTCCGCCGCACGCTCGAAGTGGTCGGCGGCAACACGCCGATCGCCGAGGCGGTCGCCCGGATCTAGCCGAGCACGCGGTCGAGATACGGATTGCCGAAAACGCCCGCTGGGTCCACTTCCCCGCGCACGCGGACGAAATCGTCGAAATGCGGGTACAGCTTCCGCAGTGCCGGCGCGTCGAGGTCGTGCATCTTCCCCCAGTGCGGCCGCCCGCCGACCTCCGCGCCGATCGCCGCGAAGCCCGCGAAGTACTCCCGGTACGGCATCCCGACGAACTGGTGGATCGCGATGTAGGCCGAATCCCGGCCCTGCGCGGTGGAAAGCCAGATGTCGTCCGCCGCGGCGACGCGGACCTCGACCGGGAACGCGACCGGATCCGCCAGCCGCGGGACGAGCGCTCGCAGCTCGGAGAGCACGTGGTGCACGGCCTCCCGCGGCACCGCGAACTCCGACTCGAGGAACCGGACTCCCCGGTGCGTCACGAAAACCCGATGCGAGTCGTCGCAGTAGTCGCGCGCCGACAGCACCGCCGAGGCGAACCTGCCCAGCGGCCGCACCAGCCGCGGTGCCGTGCGGCCGATCCGGCACAGGGTGCCGAACGCGACGTTCTCCATGATCTCGTAGTCGACGAACTGCCGGACCCGGCTGAGCGGCCTGCGCCCGGTGCCGGTCCGGTTGTTCCGCTTGACCAGCGCGTTCCGTCCATAGGGGAACCAGTAGAACTCGAAGTGGTCGTTCTCGGCGGCGAACTCGTCGAACCCCGCCAGCACCTGCGCCAGCGGCTCCGGCCGTTCCTGCGCGGACAACACGAAGGACGGTTCGCACTGCAGCGTCACCTGCGTGATCACCCCGAGCGCACCGAGCCCGACGCGGGCGGCGTCGAACAGCTCCGGCCGCTCCTGCGCGGAACACGTCACCACCGAACCGTCCGCGAGCACGAGCTCCAGTTGCGTGATCTGCGTGGCCAGCCCGCCGAGGCGCGCGCCGGTGCCGTGCGTGCCGGTCGAGATCGCGCCCGCGATCGTCTGGGCGTCGATGTCACCGAGGTTGGTCATCGCGAGGCCGAGTGCGTCGAGTTCGGCGTTGAGCCGCCGCAGGGTCGTGCCCGACCGGACGGTGACGCGATGGTTCCCGGCGTCCATGGCGGTGATGCCGGCCCACTCGTTCAGGTCGATCGCGTCGGATTCGGCCACCGCGATCGGGGTGAAGGAGTGCCCGGACCCGCGAGGGCGGATCCGCCGGCCGTCGGCGGCGGCAGTGGCCACGACCTCGGCGATCTCGGCCGCGCTGCGTGGCGTGTGCACGCGTTGGGGGTGGGCGGTCGCGGTGCCCGCCCAGTTCGTCCACCGGTTCATCGCTTGCCCGTTCGTGTCGGAATGGGAAGAACGTAAGTGAAAGATATTCGCTTTTCAAGGTCTGTTGTCGTACCGTACTTCGCATGACCACGCCGAGCGCGGCCGCGTACGACCAGGCCACGAAGGATCTCGAGCCGCCGCTGGCCGTCGTCGACCTCGCCGCGTTCGACGCCAACGCCGAGGACCTCGTCCGCCGCGCGAACGGGACGCCCATCCGGCTGGTGAGCAAGTCGGTCCGCTGCCGGTACCTCATCGAGCGTGCGCTGGCGAAGCCCGGGTTCGCCGGCCTGATGTGCTACTCGCTGGCCGAGGCGCTGTGGCACGTCGAGCAGGGCACGAGCGACGACATCCTCGTCGCGTACCCGACCGTCGACCACGCGGCGCTGCACCGGCTCGCCGCCGACGAACGCGCCCGGACCACGGTCACGATCATGGTCGACTCGCCCGAGCACCTCGACGTCGTGGACGCGGCGGCCGGGCACGAGCACGCCGACATCCGCGTCTGCCTCGAACTGGACGCGTCGTGGCGGCCGCTCGGCCTGGTGCACGTCGGGACCCGCCGCTCGCCGGTGTTCTCCGTGCGCCAGGCCGCCGAACTCGCCCGGACGATCGTGGCGCGCAAGGGTTTCCGGCTCGCCGGGCTGATGGCCTACGAGGGACAGATCGCCGGTTTCCCGGACGCGACGGGTTCGCGGACCGACCCCGTGGTCCGGTGGATGCAGCGGCGGTCCGCCCGGGAGCTGGCGCGCCGCCGGGCCGAGGCGGTGCGCGTGGTGCGGGAGATCGCCGAGCTGGAGTTCGTCAACGGCGGCGGGTCGGGCAGCATCGAGACGACGAGCGCCGAGGACGCGGTGACCGAGGTCGCCGTCGGTTCCGGGCTGATCGGCTCGACCCTCTTCGACGGCTACACGCGGTTCCACCCGCGGCCTGCCGCGCTGTTCGCGCTCCCAGTTGTCCACAAGCCCACCCGTAGTATCGCCACCCTCTTCGCGGGCGGATATATAGCGTCCGGGCCCCCCTCGGCGTCCCGGTTGCCATCGCCGTACCTGCCTGCTGGGCTGAAGCTGCTCCCGATCGAGGGAGCGGGCGAGGTGCAGACGCCGGTACGCGGAAAAGTGGCCCGTGACCTGCGGTTGGGCGACCGCGTGTGGCTCCGGCACGCGAAGGCCGGGGAGCTCGCCGAGCGGTTCACGCACTACCACATCGTGGTGGACGGGCGGGTCGAGCGGACCGTCCCGACCTACCGTGGCGAGCGGCAGAGTTTCGGCTAGCGGGAAGTCCACATATCCACAGGCCTGTGGACAACTGGGGACTACTCGCCGAGCCTGCTCGCGAGGTACAGCTTGATCACGTGCTTGGTCTCGTCGACGATCTCCTGGTCGCCCTGCGGGTCGCGGTGGAAGGCGAACTTCAGCAGCGCGTCGGCCATCTCGATGGCCACCGCGATCGCGAGCGACAACTGCTCGCCAGGAGTGTCGATGTACTTGCGGACGAGCTCGGTCAGCGAGTCCGCGATGACCTTGTTGTTGTCGCGGCTCTCGTCCAGCAGCTGACGGTCCACGACGTCGCCGAAGTGCACCTTGGCGAAACCCGGCACCGACCGGTGCATGTCCAGGTAGATGTCGAGGATCGAGTCGACGACGTCCCACCAGTGCGACGGGTCCTCGCCGGCCAGCCGCTCGTTGGTCGAGGCCACGAACCGGTCGAGGTTGCGCTGGGTCAGTGCCTGCACGACGGCGCGCTTGTCGGGGAAGAACTGGTACAGCGAGCCGACGGCGACCCCGGCCCGCTTCGCGATCAGCGTGGTGGTCAACGCGTCGTAGCCGACCTCGTCGATCAGCTGTGCGCTGGCGTCGAGCATCTGCTCGACGCGCTTGGCACTGCGCTGCTGCACGGGCCGCCGGCGCAATGGGGTCGCCTGGGTGTCCGACACGTTGTGCTCCTCCTGGTGCTGCTGAACTGCGACTTTAGCGCGGCGAGACGCTTCCCCCCGGTCGAGGGAACGGCTATTGTATGAGAACTTTTCATGTTTCCTGGGCGAAAGGCGCGCGCCAGTGGAAAACTTGATCTTCCCGCCGGACTTCCTCTGGGGAGTGTCTACCTCAGCGTTCCAGATCGAGGGCGCACCGCGCGAGGACGGCCGGGGACCGTCCATTTGGGACGATTTCGGCACCGAGCGGGCCGGGGAGGCGACCGACCACTACCACCGGTACCGCGAGGACGTCGCTTTGCTGGCCGAGCTCGGCGTCGGCGCCTACCGGATGTCGTTCGCCTGGCCGCGGATCCAGCCCGAGGGCAGCGGAAAGCCGAACCAGGCCGGGCTCGCGTTCTACGACCGCCTGCTCGACGAGGTCTGCGCGGCCGGGATCGCGCCGGTCGGCACCGTCTACCACTGGGACACCCCGCTCGCGCTCGAAGACGCGGGCGGCTGGCTGATCAGGGACACCGCGCAGCGGTTCGCCGAGTACGCCGCGATCCTCGGCGAGCGTTTCGCCGATCGGGTGAAGATGTGGATTCCGCTCAACGAGCCGATGGTCACGACCGTCTACGGCTATGCGGTCGCCGAGTACGCGCCGGGCAGGACGCTGCTGCTCGACGCGATCCCGACCGCGCATCACCAGCACCTCGCGCACGGCCTGGCGGTGCAGGCGCTGCGCGCCGCGGGTGCGGAGAGCGTCGGCACGGCGAACCACCATTCCCCGGTCTGGCCCGCGAGCGGCAGCGAAGCCGATCAGGCGGCCGCCGACTGGCTGGACGCGCTGCTCAACGGCCTGTTCGCCGACCCGGTGCTGACCGGCCGATATCCGGACGAACTGACCCCGTACCTGCCGGCGACCGCCGCCGACGACCTGCCCGTCATCGCGCAGCCGCTCGACTTCTACGGCGTCAACTACTACGAACCACAGTGTGCCGCCGCGCCGGGAGAGGGCAACCCGTTGCCGTTCGAGCTGCGCCCGATCGAGGGATTTCCCCGCACGAGCAACGATTCCCCGATCGTGCCGGATGCCTTGCGGGAACTGCTCATCCGCTTCGCGCAGCGGTACGACCTGCCCCCGGTGTACATCACCGAAAACGGTTGCAGCTTCGACGGCGTGCACGACCCCGAGCGCATCGACTTCCTGACGCGGCACCTGGCGGCGCTGCGGGCGGCGATGGACGCCGGCGTGGACGTGCGCGGGTACTTCGTCTGGTCACTGCTCGACAATTTCGAGTGGTCGAAGGGCTACGCTCCCCGCTTCGGTCTCGTGCACGTCGACTACGGGACCCAGCTCCGCACGCCCAAGGACTCCTTCGCCTGGTACCGGAAACTGGTGAGCCGATGACCGACACCGATCTGCCCGCGGCGCTGGCCGAACCCGTCACCCGCGTCCGCGGCGGCTGGACGAGCCTGCTGTTCGTCGCGAACATCGGTCTCTGGCTGGGGATCTACGCACCGATCCAGGTGCTGCTGCCCGAGCAGGCGGAGCTGCTCGACTCGGCGAACAAGGAGCTCGTGTTCGGCGTGGTCACCGGGGTCGGCGCGGTGGTTTCGCTGTTCGCGAACCCGCTGGTGGGGCTCGCCTCGGACCGGACGAGGTCCCGCTTTGGCCGCCGGCATCCGTGGACGCTGCTCGGCGCGGTGGTCGGGGCGCTCGGGCTGGTCGTGCTGGCGCTGGCGGGCGACGTTGTCGCGATGACCATCGGCTGGTGCGTGGTGCAGGCCGGGCTCAACGGAATGCTCGCGACGCTGACCTCGGCGGTGCCCGACCGGGTGCCGGTGGAGCAGCGCGCGCAGATCGGCGGGCTGGTCGGGATCAGCCAGATGCTGGGCACGGTGCTCGGCGCGGTGGTGGTGACCGTGCTGGTCACGAGCCTGCCGGGCGGTTACCTGGCTTGCGCGGTGGTGGTGGTGCTGGGCGCGCTCGCGTTCGTGCTGCGGACGCCGGACCTGTCGTTGCCGCGCGGCTGGCGGCCGTCGAACCGGTGGCGGGAGGTGCTGGCGGAGCTGTGGGTCTCGCCGCGGGCGCACCCGGACTTCGCGTGGGCCTGGGGCTGTCACTTCCTGATCAACCTCGGCAACGCGCTCGGCACGTTCTACCTGCTGTTCTTCCTCAAGGACGCGGTCCACTACCCGGACCCGGACACCGGGCTGCTGATCATGATGGGCCTGTACGGCGCCGCGTTGATCGTCGGCGGCCTGACAGTCGGGTGGCTTTCGGACCGCTCGGGTCGGCGGAAGCCGTACGTCTGGCTGGCGGTCCTGGTGATGGCGGCCGCGGCCTTCGTGCTGACCGGCTGGCAGACCTGGCCTGCCGCGCTGGTCGCGTCCCCGCTGCTGGGCGTCGGGTTCGGCGCGTACTGGGCGGTGGCGCTGGCGATCCTGACCCAGGTGCTCCCGGCCGCGCAGGACCGCGCCAAGGACCTGGGCGTGGTGAACATCGCGAACCTGCTGCCCCAGGTGATCGCCCCCCTCGCGGCGACGGTGATCCTTGCCAACCTGGGCGGCTACCCGGCGCTCTTCGCCGCCGCGGGAATCGCGACGCTGGCAGCGGGAGCGCTGATCACCGGGGTGCGGAGCGTGCGCTAGCGCCTTCGGTGCCGCTGGTCGAAAAGCATCGCGCCCCAGCGCTCGCCAACGCGAGGAACTCGCACCGTGGGGGTTGGGGGCTCGGCCCCCAAAAATCATCCGGCCCGCGGGACCTGCGAAGCGAGCGAGTAGGGATGGGCCCGCGGGCCGGTACCGGTCGGGGGAGGGGAGTGCAACGGCACCGGCCCGCGGAGAATGCGGGGTCGCAAGGTGTGATCTGCAAAATCACATCGAGCGACCATGTTGATCAACATAGCGTCGGAGGGGACTGTCCGCTAGAGAGTGGAGCTAAGTTTTCGCGATTAATCGACCAAAGGTCAGTGCGCTGCGACCTGCGGTATAAGCGCGTGACGGCCCGTGGTCTCGGCCTGGGTCGGCTTGGCCGCCGCCCGGTTCTGGTTCGGCACCGTCGGCACCGTCCGGCGCCCGGAGCGGCGCAGGTCCTGCTGCGGGGCGAGGCCGCCGGCGACCAGGTGCTCGTGCGCGACCTGCCAGACCGAGCAGGGCGCCTTGCAGCGGTGCCAGCGGGTCGAGCAGGTGGGGCAGTCGCCGCGCTCGTCGGGCTCGTGCGCCAAGAGCATGGCGCGCCAGCCTTCGGTCAGCCGGGGCAGCTCGGAGCGGGCCACGGAGACCAGCGAGTCGGTGTCAGCACGGGTGGCGAGGTCGGCGAGCATGTCGAGGCGTTCCCATACCGCATTGCGGAGGACCTGCCCAAGGATCTGATCCACGAAAACCCACTTACCTTTCCGTCAGCTTCGCAGCTTCGTTGAGCGCCGCCCGCAGTTGGCCCAGCTGGCCCGCGGTCAGTCGCGCCGTCTCCCCGGGCGGCCCCACCAGCACCACCTGGCCGTCCTGGACGAGCACCGTCACACAACGTTCCCGATTGATCATGTCGCCGCACTGCACGCGCCACACCAGCTGGCCGCTCTCGTACCGGCGCACCTGAGCGGCACGTGGGTCCGTGACGGCCGGGACCGCCGAGCGGGCCGCCGTCCTCATCGGCCCGACGTGGTGGTGGTGGGCCTGGGCGGTCGCACGTGCTGCCGGGATCGAGTCCATGAACTCCACCGCGTCAACTCCGCTCTGTCGGGTCGGGCTTCCTGTCGTGCTTGTCGTTGCTCTGTGTGATCGCGGGGTGTGCCCGCTCGCTCACGGAGAACTGAGAACTAGATTGCGATGAACCAGAGCGGAAGAGAAGCCGAACCGGCGTCACAGCGGCGACCGGCCCGCGTTCCACGGTGAACGGTCGGGATAGTTCGCCCGGGCTGATCAGGCTCGGCAAAAGGGCCTTTCGCGCGGTTGAATGAGAGTGCCTACGCTGCGAATCGACGCCCGAGGTGACGGTGAGGGGGCGCAATGGACGCCAGTAACGCTGCGGATGCCCGGCAGGGCCACCCGATCAGCTCTGATGTCTGGGACAAGCGGGAGATGCGGGAAGCGCTGGCCGCGCGGGAGATCAGCGCGGTCTATCGCAACCTCCGCAAGGAGGGCATCTCCCAGCGCCAGATCGCCGCGCTCACCGGCCAGTCACAGTCCGAGGTCTCGGAGATCCTCAAGGGACGGCAGGTCATGGCCTATGACGTGCTCGCCAGGATCGCCGACGGGCTGGGGGTCCCCCGTGGATACATGGGCCTCGCCTACGACGAGGCCACCGAGATTCAGGTCGTCGGCGCCGCCGACGAGCAGCAGGCTGAGGAGGACGAGTCCGTGAAACGGCGGAACTTCCTCGCGCATGCCGCCCAGGTCACGATGGGGGCGGCGGTCTTCGGATCGTCTCCCCAGGCATGGGGGGCGAGCCCCGCGAGGACGCCGGCACCTGGGCACATCGGGATGACCGACGTGCGCCAGGTGGAGGCAGCGACGAGAGCGCTGCGGGCACTCGATTACCAGTACGGCGGCGGGTTCTGCCGCGACGCCGTGGTCGCGCAGCTGTCCTGGGGACAGCAGATGCTGGACTCCTCGGCGACCACCCCGGTCAAGTCCAGACTGTTCGTGGCGCTCGCCGACCTGCACAGCCTTGCCGGCTGGACGTCGTTCGACACCGGGCTGATGGACTCCGCGCGCGGGCATTTCGCGAACGCACTGGAGCTGGCCAAACAGGGCGACAACAACCCGCTGGTGGCGAACATCCTGTACCGGATGGGCCGCGTCTACCTGCACCAGGAGGCGCCGAACGACGCGCTGAAGCTGTTCCAGCTCGGACAGATCGCCGCGCAGGAGTCCGGCTCCGAGCTCGCCATCGCCGTGCTCGCGGCGAACCAGGCGTGGGCCTACGCGATGATGCAGAACGAGGACCAGGCGCTGAAGCTGCTGGGCCTCGCCAAGGACGAGTTCGCCAGGGCGAACCTCGCCGAGGCGGAGGACTGGGTGAAGTTCTTCAACGAGACCGACGTCTACGCGATGATCGGCACCGTGCACACGGTGCTCGCGCGCAACGTGGACCAGAAGCACACCAAGTACGCGATCCCGGCGCTGACCAGGGCGATCGACGCCTACGGCGAGGACATGCAGCGCAGCAAGACCTTCAACCTGAGTGCGCTCGCGACCAACCACCTGCTCGAAGGCGACATCGACCACGGTGCCCGGGTCGGCCGGGCCGCGCTCGACGCGGCCGAAGGACTCAAGTCGGCGCGCATCAAGGACCGGATGGAGCCACTCAAGGAAGAGGCGGAGAAGCGGAAGAACAACCCGGACGCGCGTGACCTCGCCGAGCGTCTCGGCCTCTTCTTCGCCGCCTGAACCTGCCGCGAAAGGTGGGTGCACGACCATGCCTGCCGCGACCCTCGATGGCCGCTTCACCAGGGAAAAGCTGGCTGAAGCGCTGACCGGCGCCGCCGCGCTGCTCGGGCTCGACCCGAGCGGCGCGCGGCTGCTGCGGTTCACCAACAACGCCGTCTACCAGCTGGCGGGCGCGCCCGTCGTGCTGCGCATCGTCGGCTCCCGTGCGCTGCGGCACCGGGCGGACCGGGCCGTCGCCGTGGCGCGGCACTTCGAACGCCACGACATCCCCGCGATCCGCCTGCTCCCCGGCGTCGACCAGCCGCTTTCCGTCGGCGAGCACGTCGTCACGGCGTGGGTGCACGTGCCGCCCACCGGTCGGCGCGCCACCGCGAAGGACCTCGGCCGGCTCCTCCGGCGCGTGCACGAGCTGCCCGCGCCGGACGGCGTCGGCGAGTGGGACCCGCTGGGCGACGTGCGGGCGCGGATCGCGGACGCCGAGGAGCTGCAGGCCGCTGACCGGCGGTTTCTCCTCCACCGGTGCGTCGAGGTGGCCGCCGCGCTGGACGACCTCGAGTACCCGCTGCCCCGCGGGCTGATCCACGGCGACGCGCACCCCGGCAACGTGATCGTCGGCCCGGACGGGCCGGTGCTGTGCGACTTCGACTCCTCGTGCGTCGGCCCGCCGGAATGGGACCTGACCCCGCTGGCGGTCGGCCGCGAGCGGTTCGCCGACCCCGCGGGCCGGTACCGGATGCTCGCCGATGTCTACGGCTTCGACGTCACCGCCTGGGACGGGTTTCCCGTGCTCAGGGAGGCCAGGGAGCTCAAGCTGACCACGAGCGTGCTGCCGATCCTGCGCAGCCATCCGGAGGTCCGCGCCGAGCTGCGCCGCCGGCTGACCGATCTGCGGACCGGGCGCACCGGCGACCCATGGGCGCGCTACCGCTGACCACCGGGTGAGATCGCGCGGTGACATTCGCCGATCGCAAGTGACCGTTCGTCGAGTGTGCAAATGCACGTGCACTGAGTAATAAATTCGGCTCAGCTAGTCACCCTGAACGGTCTAATTGCCACTCGCGAGGTGCAAGTTGCGGCTACGTCAGGTTACCGGCGCCCGGGTCAGGACCACGGCGAAACCGAAAGCCAGGCCCATCACCGTCAACTCCAGGCTCGCCCACGCGGCGAGTGCCGTCCGCTCGTGCCGGACGATCCGCGGCATCAGCCGCCAGCGCAGGTTCGCGCCGAGGACGCCGATCCCGATCGCGCACAGCAGCTTGAGCAGCACCAGCCGCCCGTACGCGGTGGTGAACAACGCAGGCCAGAAGGCGATTGTCGGGTTGACCAGGAGCTCGACGGCCGCGTTGAACAGGCCGGTCACCACCGAGAGCACCAGGCAGAGCGTGGCGAGCTTGGAGAACCTGGGCAGCGCGTGGGCGAGCAGCGTCCGGTTACCGAGCAGCAGCACGGCCATCGCGCCGAGCCCGCCGGTCCAGGCGACGGCGCTCATCACGTGCAGTTCCATCGAGATCATCGTGTAGTCGTGGTAGTTCCAGTTCGACGCGTGCCCGGTCACCGGCAGTGGCAGCAGCGCGAACAGGCCCAGCCCGACCCGCACCTCGGCGGGCACCTTCTCGCCGTGCCGCACGGCGAGCACGCCGAGCCCGGCGTGCGCCAGCGCGAGCACGGCGACGACGAGCAGCGCCTTGCCCGCGCCGATCTGCCCGACGTAGCTCCAGATGTCGTCGAAGCTGATCGTCCTCGCCTTGGGCTGGAACTCCGCGGTCTGCAGCACGAGCGTGACCAGTGCCGTGGCCGCCCACACCAGCGCGCTCGCCACGGCGGCGGGCCGCGCCAGCGCGAGCACCGGTTCGGTCAGCTTCGGCCGGTCGTAACCGACGAGCACCGACAGCAGGCCGAGCCCGATGGTGGTCACGGCCGCCAGGTCGAGCAGCACGCGCACCACCGGGATGGCGACCGAGACCACCTCGCTCACGTCGGTCACGCCCGGCACGGGGGTGGTCGTGGTCAGCGCGACCCCGACCAGCACCCCGGCCAGCGCCGCCGCGACCGCGGCGACGAGCGTCGAGTACCGCACGGGCGAGGTGGTCCCGGCCTTCGTCACGGCCTCTTCTCCCGGCCCGTCCGCAGTGCGAGCGTCAGCCCGATCGCCAGCAGGACGACCGCGCCCAAGATCCACACCCAGACCGGGACGCCGCCGCCGCCCGAACCACTGTCGGACTGGGTGGCGGCGCCGGTGGCCGCCCCGGCCGTGGCCGGGGTGCCGTTGCCGGCCTTGGTGAGGGTGAACGTGTACTCGCCCTCGACCGGGTGCCCGTCCGCGGACAGGATCCGGTAGCCGACCGTGTAGGTCCCGGCGGGACCGAGCGGCCGCACGGCGGCGGTGATCACATTGCTGTTGATCTCCACCGCGCCCTCGGCCCACTGCGACTTGTCCGGTCCGACGACCGAGATCTGGTTGATGTCACCGCCCTGGACCGGGGCGTCGAAGGTGAGCGTGATCTTGGCGGGCCCGGTCTCGAGCGAGGCGCCCTTGCCCGGGTCGGTCGAGATCAGCACGTTGTGGGCGAGCGCCGGGGTGGCCGTGCCGATCATGGCCGCCACCGTCAGCGCCAGCACCGCGAGTGCCTTGCGCATCTACTTCGCCGCCTTGCGGCCGCGCAGGACAGCGCCGCCGCCGATGCCGAGCCCGAGCGCGCCGACGACCAGCCCGGCGCCGCCGAGCCAGCGTGCCGTGCTGTCGGTCGAGCCGGCGGTCGCGGAGTCACCGGTGGTCGACGCGCTCATGGTGTGCGCGTCGTGCCCGGTCCCGGTCGACGCGGCGGCGAGCTGCACGGTCGGTGCCGGGTGCTCCGGCTCCGCGCCGCCGTTCTCCACCTGGTCCCAGTTCACGACCTGGCCGTCGTCGTAGGTCTGGATCGCGGGCAGCACCAATTCGTCGACATTGGACGGCAGAGTGGACGCGGAGATCTCGAACTCCTGGAACTCGGCGTCGCCCTTGGCGATCCCCGAGCCGGGCTGCGCGGTGAAGACGATCTTCGTGACCGGGTTGGTCACGTCGAGGTTCTTGCCGTCCTTCACCGGGGCGGGCAGCGGGGTCTTCACGACCTGGGCCGTCCAGCCCGGCACCGGCTTGTAGCGCACGGTGCTGATCGCGTACTCCGGCTTGAAGTCGACCTCGACCTTGTTCGTGCCGGCGTCCTCCTCCTCGTTGGGCACGCGGAAGACGATGGTGCCGCTGCCGCCCTTCTGCGGCTCGCTGCCGTAGATGTTCGCGGTCACGTGCGCGGACGCGACGCCCGCACCGAGAAGCCCGGCGACACCGAACGTGGCGGCCAGGACGGACGCGCGCAGGGCGTGGTTTTTCGACATGGAAGTTCCTGCTCCTGAACATGAGTACTGGACCGGCGCGGGGAGAGCGCCGGGTTGACGGGGGAAGGTTCAGGAGCAGGGCGGCGGGCCGCGCCGCCGGTGCACGCGCCGCAGCAGCACCGAGAGCGTCGGCGTGTCCGCCGCGGGCGTGACGGGGATCAGGACGGGAGCGCCTGCGACGGGTGCCGGCCGCCATACGACGGGCAGCAGGAGCCACAGGCCGGCGACCGCGAGCCGCGCCATCGACTCGGCGTGCGCGAGCAGGACCGCGGTGAGCACGGTCGCCACCGCGTGCGCGAGGTACATCTCCGGCCGCGGTGAGGTCATGTGCCCCATCAGCTCGGTGAGTACGAGGTGCATCGCCGTCTGCGCGACCCCGAGCACGGCCAGCACGCCGAGCGGGCCCTTCGTCTTCTCGGCGAGCGCCGCCCCCATCCAGCCGATGAGGACGGTGAGCAACAGGGTCAGCGCGGTGTCGGGCATGCCGCCGCCGGCGAGCGCGTGCGCGGTGATCGCGAGCCCGGCCGAGGACAGCGCGAGCAGTCCGCCACGCAGCCCGCGTGACACAGCGTGCTGTCGAGGGGCTCTGCTCACCCGCCCAGCGTAGGAGACCGTTCGGTGGGTTCACACGCCCGTCTCATGTGGTGAACGCAACGTTGGCACGGAACGTGAAAATTTGTGAAGAAAGGTTATGTTCCCTGGTCAGAGGCCATCCGATCAGGTGATCAACACCGTTGCGGGCCCTTCCGGAGGGTGGCCGAAGTTGCCCATTAACAAGGAATGAGGAACGGTGATCAGGCCATTGACCGGCTTCTCCGTTCTTCCGAACGGGTGAACATGACCGGGAGGGAGCCGCACCGCGTGAACCTGTTCGACTACGTTGCGGACCGGTGGAGCAGACTTTCGCTGCAAGCCTGGCTGCATGTCAGCGAAGTCGTGCAAGCCACCATCGTCGCCGCGGTGATCGGGGTGCTGATCGGCGTCGCGGTGTACCGCAGCCCGATCGGCTCGGCCCTCGCCACCGCGCTGGCCAGCACGATCCTCACCATCCCGTCCTTCGCGCTGATCGGTCTGCTGATCCCGATCGTCGGGCTCGGCGTCGCGCCGAGCGTCATCCCACTCGTTGTCTATGCCCTGTTGCCGATCGTGCGAAACACGATCGTCGGACTGTCCGGGGTGGACCCGGCGGTGACCGACGCGGCCAAGGGCATCGGCATGAACCGCTTCGGCGTGCTCACCCGCGTCGAGCTGCGGCTGGCCTGGCCCGCCATCCTCGCCGGGATGCGCGTCGCCACCCAGATGCTGATGGGCATCGCGGTGATCGCTGCCTACGCGAAGGGGCCCGGCCTCGGCTCCGAGGTGTTCTCCGGGCTGACGCGCGCGGGCAGCGCGAACGCCACCAACCAGGCGCTCACCGGCACGATCGGCGTGGTCATCCTCGCGCTGATCCTCGACGGCATCTACGTCATCATCGCCCGTTTCACCGTTCCGAGGGGTGTCCGTGTCTGAAACGATCGAAACCACATCCGGCGTCGAGGAAGGCGCCGGCAATGCTGTCTCCGGCGTGGAGATCCAGCTGGAGCACGTGACGAAGCGGTACCCGGGCACGCGGCAGCCCGCGGTCGAGGACGTCACGATGACCATCCCGGCCGGGAAGATCGTGATCCTGGTCGGCCCCTCGGGCTGCGGCAAGACGACCACGATGCGGATGATCAACCGGCTGATCGAGCCGACCTCGGGCCGGATCACCATCGGCGGTGAGGACGCGCTGAGCCTCAACCCGGACCGGCTGCGCCGCAAGGTCGGCTACGCGATCCAGCAGGCCGGGCTGTTCCCGCACTTCACGGTCGCGCAGAACATCGCCGTCGTGCCGGGGCTGCTCGGCTGGGACAAGAAGAAGGTCGGCAACCGGGTCGAGGAGATGATGGACCTGGTCGGGCTCGACCCGAAGCAGTTCCACGACCGCTACCCGCGCCAGCTCTCCGGCGGTCAGCAGCAGCGCGTCGGGGTGGCACGGGCGCTCGCGGCGGACCCCCCGGTGCTGCTGATGGACGAGCCGTTCGGCGCGGTGGACCCGATCACCCGCGGCAACCTCCAGGACGAGCTGCTGCGGCTGCAGTCCGAACTGCACAAGACGATCGTGTTCGTCACGCACGACTTCGACGAGGCCGTGAAGCTCGGCGACAAGATCGCGGTGCTCGGCGACCAGTCGAAGATCCTGCAGTACGACACCCCGGACGCGATCCTCGCGAACCCCGCCGACGACACGGTCGCCGGGTTCGTCGGCGCCGGCGCCTCGCTCAAGCAGCTCACGCTGCTGCGCGTGCGCGACGTCGAGCTCAGGACCGACGCGGTGACCGCGACCTACGGCGAGTCGCCCGAGGACCTGCGCCAGAAGCTGACAGAGCAGCGCAAGACCTACGCTCTGATCCTCGACGAGCGCAAGCGCCCGGTCCGCTGGGCGCACGTCCGCGACCTGCGCGCCGCGACCTCGTTGGCCACGGTCGGCAGGCCGCTCGGCGACCTGGTCAGCCTGCAGTCCACGCTGCAGGACGCGCTCGAGGCGATGCTCGTCGAGGGCGGCGGGGTGCCGGTCACCGGTCAGCGCGGCGAGTACGCGGGCATGATCGAGCTGGACACGGTGATGGCGACGATCCAGCGCCTGCGCGAGGAGCACGCCGAATCATGACCACCACCGTAGACACCGGTTTCTCGACCGAGTCCGGCTCGCGGCGCGCGGAACGCGGCCGGTTCATCGCCCAGCCGCTCGCCGTGGTCGTCATCGTCGGCGCGGTGCTGATCTGGGCGCTGAACCGGGACAACGACGCGATCGAGGCCACGAACCTCAACATCTCCACCCTGCTCGCCGACACCTGGGCGCACCTGCTGATCACCATCGCGGTCGCGGCGATCGTCGTCGTGGTCGCGGTACCGCTGGGCATGCTGCTGACCCGCAGGTGGGCCCGCCGGTTCGCGCCGGTGTTCCTGACCATCGCGAACATCGGTCAGGCCGCGCCGGCGCTCGGCATGATCGTGTTGTTCTTCCTCTGGACCAGCTGGGAAGGCTTCTGGTGCGCGGTGCTGCCGCTGGCCTTCTACTCGCTGCTTCCGGTGCTGCGCAACACGATCGTCGGCATCGAGGCGGTCGACCCGGCGCTCACCGACGCCGGTCGCGGCATCGGGATGTCCGGGGCCGGCGTGCTCTGGCGTATTGAAATGCCGTTGGCCGTGCCGCTCATCCTGGCCGGCCTGCGGACCGCGCTCGTCCTCGCCGTCGGGACCGCGACGCTGGCGTTCTTCGTCGACGGTGGCGGGCTCGGCGAGCTGATCGACACCGGGTACAAGCTCAACCGGGTCCCGGTGCTGATCACCGGCGCGGTGCTCGCGGTCGGCCTGGCACTGCTGGTCGACTGGGTCGGCGCGGTGCTCGAGGAGGTTTTCGGACCGAGGGGGCTCAAGTGAAGCATCGTCTGAAGGCGCTGCTGGGTGTCGTGTTGCTGGCTTCGTCGCTGACCGCCTGTGGTCTGGACGTCAACGCGGCCCTGCCGTACAAGGTGCAGCCGGGCTCGATCCGGCCGGTGCCGAGCCTCGAGGGGCTGAGCGTGACGGTGGGGTCGAAGGACTTCACCGAGAACATCATCCTGGCCTACCTGGCGGAACTCGCGCTGTCGGCGGCGGGCGCGGACGTCACGGACCTGTCGAACATCAGCGGCTCCAACAGCGCACGGCAGGCGCTGCTCAACGGGCAGATCGACATGTCGTGGGAGTACACCGGCACCGCCTGGATCTCCTACCAGGGCAACACCCAGCCGATCCCGGACGAGCAGCGGCAGTTCGACGCGGTCAAGGCGGCCGACGAGAAGCAGAACGGCATCACCTGGCTCGACTACTCGCCGCTGAACGACACGTATGCCTTCGGCACCAAGGAGTCCTACGCCGCCGCGCACAACCTCAAGACCAATTCGGACATGACCGCGTTCCTCAAGCAACACCCCGACCAGGCGGTGTTCTGCGTGGAGACCGAGTTCGCGAGCCGGCAGGACGGCATGCCCGGGGTGCAGAAGGTCTACGGGTTCCCGACGTCGAACGTCAAGACGTTCGGCACCGGCGCGATCTACTCGGCGGTCGCGAGCGGCAGCTGCAACTTCGGTGAGATCTTCACGACCGACGGCCGGATCGCGGGACTGAACCTGCGCGTGCTGGACGACGACAAGAAGTTCTTCCCGCAGTACAACGCGTCGGTGACGATGAAGCAGTCCTTCCTGGAGGCGCATCCGGCGCTCGCGAACGTGCTCGTGCCGGTCGGCAAGGCGATGGACAACAAGCAGATGATCGAGCTCTGCAAGCAGGTCGACGTCGACGGCAAGGACGCCGGTGAGGTCGCCCGGGACTGGATGATCTCCAAGGGCTTCATCAAGTGACCGGGGTCAGACACCCAGTCGCTTGAGGATCTGCCCCTCGAGTCGCTCCAGTTCGGCGCCCACCGCCTGGTGCGCGGCTTTGCGGCGGGACGCGGGCATGCGTTCCGCCGCCCGGACCGCGGCGGTCAGCTGGTGCAGGGTCGAGCGGGCGTCGGCGCCGAACTTGACGTCCTCGTTGCTCGCGCGCGGGGCTTCGATCAGCTCCGTGACAGCCTCCGACACCCCGGCGATGCGGGCGAGCAGCCCGGCGCCCCGACCGGTGAACTCGGGCAGCCGCTCGACGGGCACGCCCAGCTTGCGGGCCTGGTACCGGTCGTAGGCCTCGCGCGCGGCGCCGGCCGCGCGCACCGCGACGGGCGCCAGCACCGGCAACACCGCCGGCACGACGACCTTGGCCACGGAGACCGCGTTGCGGGCCTTCTTCGGCGTCAAACCCTTACCGGCGGACTCGGCGGTCTTCTTGCGTGCCATGGGATGAACTTACTGGTCGTGCCAAGTCCGGGCACGCCGGACGCGCGTCAGTTCTGTCGGAGGGTGCTTCTACAGTGGTTGATGTGGAAACAGAGGTGCTTCTCGATGCCGGGGCGGTGAGCCGCTGCCGGCGCCGGGTGCATCTCGAGGCCGACCCGTCGATGCGTGGCACCCGGCTCGCCCCGCCGGATCCGGCCGCCGAGCAGCGCATCGCCGACGCGGCCACGCACCGGATGGAGATCCGGCGGCGGCTGGTCGAGGCCATCCCCGGCGCCTGGGTGACGGTGCCGCGTGAACTGCCCGCCGACGAACGAGCCCGCATCACCGAGCAGGCGCTGGCCGACGGCGCCGGCTACATCTGGGGCGCGCTGCTGCCCGCCGATCGTCATGGCCACCGCCGTGGCGGCGCCGAGCTGCTCGTCCGCGCCGAAGGCGGGTACCTGCCGCTGCTCGTCGTGCGGCACCGCATCACCGACCCGGGCACCGGCGCGGTGACGACGGCGCCGACGGATCTCGACCCCGCGCACGCCCTCGTCGACGAGCAGCGCAAGGTCCGTTCGCAGGCGCGTGACCAGCTACGGCTCGCGCACCTGCGCCGGATGCTGGAGACACTGGGCCTCGCGGCGCAGCGGCCGCTCGGCGGGGTCATCGGCCTGGACGCCGACGTGGTGCTGTGGCACGACCTCGCCGCCCCCACCTGGCCCGGCGGCCGCAGCGCGCTCGCCGAGTACGACAGCCGCTTCGCCGACCGGGTCGCCGTCGCGCGGGCCGCGGCCACCGGCGGTCCGGCGCTGGCCGAACCGTCGCGGATCCTGGAGTGCCGCACCTGCCCCTGGTGGCCGACGTGCGAGGCGGAGCTGCGCGCGGTCCGGGACGTGAGCCTGGTCGTGCGCGGTGAGGACGCGGTGGAGCTGCGGCGCGCGGGTGTGTCCACGGTGGACAAGCTGGCGGCGCTGGACCCGGCCGACGAGCCGCCGATCGTCTGGACCTCCGGCACGTTCGCCGACGCCGTCGCGCTGGCCCGCGCCTGGCTCGCGGACCTCACCGTCGTGCGCCGGGTGCGCGAGGTGGCCGTCCCGCGCGGGGACGTCGAGGTCGACGTGGACATGGAGAGCTTCGGCGAGTCGGGCGCGTACCTGTGGGGCTGCCTGCTGTCCGGCGCGGACATCGGCATGACGCAGGGCTACCGCTCGTTCGTCACCTGGGACCCACTGCCGACGGTGGACGAGGCGCGGTCGTTCGCCCAGTTCTGGGCGTGGCTGTGCGAGGTGCGCGCCCGCACCGCCGCAGCCGGGCTGACCTTCCGCGCGTACTGCTACAACGCGATGGCCGAGAACCGCTGGCTGTTCGGCTCGGTGGAGCGCTTCGGCGGTCTCGACGGCATCCCCGGCAAGGGCGAGGTCCAGTCCTTTGTGGACTCCGACGAGTGGGTGGACCTGTTCCGCGGGGTGTCGGACCAGTTCCTGTGCGCCCGCGGCAAGGGGCTGAAGGTGGTCGCCCCGGTGGCCGGGTTCAGCTGGCGGGACCCGGAGGCGAGCGGCGAGGCGTCGATGCGCTGGTACCGCGACGCCGTCGGCATGGACGGCGCCGAGCCGGACGCCGGCCAGCGCGAACGCCTCCTGCGCTACAACGAGGACGACGTCCGCGCCACCCGCGTCCTGCGGGCCTGGATGTCCGGCCCGGCCAACGAGATCCCGTACATGGGCGACCTCTAGCGGGGCGCCATCCGGATCGAGCCGTCCATCCGGATGACCTCGCCGTTGAGGTAGTCGTGCTCGACGATGTCCACCGCCAGCTGCGCGTACTCGTCCGGGCGCGCCAGCCGCTTCGGGAACGGCACGCTCGCCGCCAGTCCCGCGCGGAACTCCTCGCTGACCGTGGCCAGCATCGGGGTGTCGACGATGCCGGGCGCGATCGTCGCCACCCGGATGCCGTGGGACGCGAGGTCGCGCGCGGCGGGCAGGGTCATCCCGACCACCCCGCCCTTCGAGGCGGAGTAGGCGATCTGCCCGATCTGCCCGTCGAACGCCGCGACCGAGGCGGTGTTCACGATGACGCCGCGCGCGTCGTCCGCCAGCGGCTCGGTCTTCGCGATCGCCTCGGCGGCCAGGGTGACGACGTTGAACGTGCCGATCAGGTTGACCTCGATGACTTTGCGGAACAGGTTGAGGTCGTGCGTGCCCTTCTTCGACAGGATGCGCGCGGACGGGCCGATGCCCGCGCAGTTCACCACGGTCCGCAGCGGCACGCCGGATCCGGCGGCCTGCTCGACCGCCGAGGCCACCTGCTCGGGGTCGGTCACGTCGGTCTCGACGTAGGTCACGCCGTCCACCTTCGGCGCTTTTTCGATCCCGCCCGCGAGATCGAGCGCGAACACCCGCGCCCCCTTCGCCGCGAGGGCCTGCGCGGTCGCCCCGCCGAGGCCGGAGGCACCCCCGGTGACGATCGCCGCCGTGTCCGTGATCCGCATTTCGTTCCCCTCTCACCTGGGCCGCACTGCCGGATGTCAGGTTAACGGCCGTTCGCACGCCCGCGGGGTGGCCCTCCTCACCCGTAGCGCGGAGTATTCGGGGCCGACCCCTGCAGTTAGCGCGGTCGTCAACTCCGGATGTCACCTTCGCAGCATGGGCTCAGCTCGGATCGTCGTCATCGGCACCGGATACGTCGGCCTCACCACCGGGGCCTGCCTCGCCGGCCTCGGTCACCAGGTCACCTGCGTGGACGTCGACGAGATGAAGGTCGCCAGACTCGCGGCCGGCCGGGTGGACATCCTCGAACCCGGGCTCGAAGAGCTGGTCTCCCGCGGCCTCGCCACCGGCCGGCTGGGCTTCGTCGTCGGCTCGCGCCGCGCCGTCGCCGATGCGCAGGCCGTGTTCCTGTGCGTGCCGACCCCGATGGGCGCGGGCGGCGCCGCCGACCTGCGTGCGGTCGAAGCCGTCATCGACGAGATCTCCGGCACCCTGCCCGCGGGATGTGCCGTGGTCACCAAGTCGACCGTCCCCGTCGGCACCGCCCAGCGCATCCGCGGCCTGCTCGGCCGCGCGGACGTGCCGGTCGTCGCGAACCCGGAGTTCCTGCGCGAGGGCACCGCGGTCGCCGACTTCCTCAACCCGGACCGGATCGTGGTCGGCTCGGACGACGAGCCCACCGCGCGCTGGGTCGCCGAGCTCTACGCCGATCTCGCCGCGCCGAGTGTGGTCACCGACGCGGCGAGCGCCGAGCTGGTGAAGTACGCGGCGAACTGCTTCCTCGCGATGAAACTGTCCTATGTGAACGCGGTCGCGGAGCTGTGCGAACGCCTCGGCGCGGACATCGAGTCCGTCACCGACGGGATGGGCTACGACCGCCGCATCGGCCGCTCGTTCCTCAAGCCCGGGCCGGGCTGGGGCGGCTCGTGCCTGCCCAAGGACACGCACGCGCTGGTCCAGGTCGCCGAGTCCGTCGGCTTCGACTTCTCCCTGCTGTCCGCCGCCATCGGCGAGAACATCGCCCAGCGGGACCGGATCGTCGCGAAGATCGCCGGTGCCGTCGGCGGCAGCCTCGCCGGCGCGCGGATCGGCGTGCTCGGGCTCGCGTTCAAGGCGGGCACCAACGACCTGCGCGACTCGCCGGCCTTGTCGGTGACCGCGATGCTGGCCGCGCACGGCGCCGAGGTGACCGCCTACGACCCTGCGGTCGGCGGCGATCTCCCCGGCATGCGCATCGTGGACGACCCGTACCAGACGGCCAAGGGCGCGGACGCGATCGTGGTCCTGACCGAGTGGGCCGAGTTCCGCAACCTCGACTGGACCTACATCGCCGACCTGATGCACGGCGACGCGGTCGTCGACACGCGGAACCTCCTCGACCCGAAGGTCGTGCTGGCCACCGGCCTGACCTGGCTCGGTCTCGGCCGCCCGCGCGCCCGCGTCCTGGCCCGTTAGGGCTGCTGGAGCAGGTAGAACTCGATGCCCTGGTTGTCCACGCAGTCCGCGGACCGGCCGTAGGGGTTCTGCTCCACTTCACCGGCCCGGCCGCCCATCTCGCGTACGCGGGCGAGTGCGGCTTCGATGTCGTCGACCGCGTACATCAGCTTCCAGCCGACCTGCCGTCCCGGCCCGCCCCACAACCCGCCGAACAGGCCGTTGCCCTCGAAACCCCAGGCGGTTTCGGTGCTGCCGGGCGAGAACTGCCAGCCGAGCACCCGACCGTAGAACGCCTTGGCCGCTTCGTCGTCGGGCACCTGGAAGGTGAAGTACACGGCTTCGCCGTGTCGTGCGCCGGTCCCGGTGGCCGTGCGCGGCGGAGCCTGCGAGATCAGCCACCGCTGGCCGAACGGGTCGCGGATCGCGCCGCTCACGCCGTGCCCGGTGTCGGCCACCGGCCGCAGCAACTCGGCACCGCGGGCCACCGCGCGCTCGACGGCATCCTCCACATCGGACAGTTCAATGCGGATGGACGCGCCGCCCGGCGACGCGACGTGGCCGATGTCCTCGAACTCGTCGGCCAGCATCAGCACGGCGTCGCCGATCGCCAGCTCCGCGTGCCCGATCCGGCCGTCGGGCATCACGATCGGCTCGGCCCGGCGGGTCGCGCCGAACACCTCGACGTAGAACTCCAGTGCCCGCCGTGCGTCGGGCACGGCCAGATACGGGGTCAGGGAATGCAGTTCGGCCCGTGCGGGCGACTCGGTACTGGTCATCTCTCCTCCATTCAGGACGGCACGCTGCAACCTCTCGCGTAGTTCGGCGGCGAACCGCGGATCGGGGTCGGCCGGGCGCACCGGCCGGCGGAGGGCGTCGAACGGATCAGTCATCACGGCCCTCCTTCTCCCGGTAGACGACGCGGAACGCGGCTCTGGCCCGTACCAGCAAGGCCTCCGTCGCGTGCACGGTCCGGCCCAGCAGCCGCGCGACCTCCGGCACCGCGAGGCCGTCGAGGTAGCGCAGGGTCAGCGCGGCCCGGTGGTGCGCGCCGAGTTCGGCGAGCACCTGCCTGGCGAGCAACGCGTCGAGCTCCTCGTCCCACGGGTCCACGGTCTCGGCCTCGTGCGCCAGCCGCAGCCCTCGCTCCTCCCGCTCGCGCCGCCGCCAGTGGTCGACCAGCTTGTGCCGGGCGACCCCGATGAGCCACGGCGTGCTCACCGGCGGCGCCCCCGCGTTCCGACAGGCGGTGACCGCACCGAGGAACGTCTCCGAAGTCAGCTCCTCGGCGACCACACGGCTCCCGCAGCGGGACAGCAGGTACCCGTAGACCTCCGGCAGCGCGTCCTCGTAGAGGTCGAGCAGCGCGAAGGCCGGGTCCGGTCGTACCCGCGGTTCGCTCACATCCCCATCGTCGTCCGGGGAGCCGGTTCTCCGACGGGTCGGCGCGAACTTTTTCAGCCGCGTGGGTCGGGCAGCCGCCGGGCCGCGAGCGCGACCAGCGCCGTCATGGCCGCCTGGACCAGCAGCACCGTGACCAGTGCGGTCGCCATCCCGGTCGTGCTCAGCGCGGCGAACAGGGTGCCGAGCGCCGCCACGCCGAGCACCGGCGAGGTCTGCTGAGTCGTCGTCAGCATCCCGCTGCCGACCCCGGCACTGCCCGCGGGCACCCGCGACAGGATCACCCGGAACAGCGTCGGCGCGGCCAGCCCCTGTCCGGCGCCGGTGACGAGCATGCCGGGTGCCAGGTCCAGGACATCGAGGTTCGGCCAGGCCGCCGGCACCGTCACCACCAGCGTCAGCAGGCCGAGCAGTTGCACGGACAACCCGAGGGGCACCACCCGGTGCCCGTGCCGGCTGACCAGCCGGCTGCTGAGCAGCGAGGCCACCAGGAACGCGACGGCCGCCGGGGTCAGCGCGAGCCCGGAGCCTGGTACCAGGTGTGCTTCATCCAGGTATTCGGACTACCTGGTACCAGCCTCCGCGGTGTGTGACAGTGGCGGCATCACCACCGCCGTGCGCCCGTCCGCAGACGTCGTCCGCCGCCGCGAGCGGATCGCGCCCGAGCAGCTCGGCCTGCCGGGTCGCCGGACCCCTGGCCTGCGGCGCGAGGAGGTCGCGCAGCTCGCCGGGGTCGGGGTCACCTGGTACACCTGGCTCGAACAGGGCCGCGACATCAACGCCTCCGAGCAGGTGCTGCAGGCCATCGCGAACACCCTGGGGTTCGACCCGTACGAGCGGGCGCACCTGTTCACGCTCGCCGGCGTGCCGGAGCCGGTGTCCGAACAGGAGTGCAAGGCGGTCACTCCGGAGATCCACGCGATGCTCGAAAAACTCGAGCCGTACCCGGCCGCGGTGTACAACGCCCGCACCGACATCCTCGCCTACAACCGCGCCTTCAACTGGCTGCTCGACATCGACCGGCTGCCGTTCGAGGAGCGGAACTCGGTGCTGCAGTGCTTCACCAACCCAGAGTGGCGGACGCGGCTGAAGGACTGGGACGACAGCGTGCCGCGGGCGGTCGCGCAGCTGCGCGCGATGATGGCCGAGCACGTCAGCGAGCCCGCCTGGAAGCAGCTGGTCAAGCGGCTGCGCCGGGAGTCGCCGGAGTTCGACGCGCTGTGGAACCGGCACGAGGTGCAGCCGATGCGCAACCTCACCAAGCGGATCGTGCGCCCGCAGGCCGGGCTGCTGTCGTTCAACTACACGCACCTGTGGTTCGGCCGCCACTCCGAGACCCGGATGACCACCCACGTGCCGGCGGACGAGGAGACCGAGCGGAAGCTGCGGCGGTACTGGTCGTAGCCGCGAAAGCCGCTTTCGGACGGACGCGCGGCGGGTTCGGGTGCCGTAGCTTCACAGGCGTGTGGCGAGTGAACCGGCATGTGGGCGACGTGCTGCTGACGGTCGTGCCGATGGCGTTCGTGCTCGGTGCGACGACGGCGGCCGCGCACTTCCAGCCGGGCGGCCACCGGCTCGACGCGCCAGGCTACGCCTGGCTCGCCGCGGCCGCGCTGCCGTTGCTGTTCGTGCGCCGGTTTCCGCTGCCGGTGTTCCTCGTCTGCTACGGCGCCGTCCTCGCGTACTACTGGTCGGACTACCCGAGCGGCCCGGCGCTGCTGCTGCCGACGATCGCGCTGTTCACCCTGACCCACCGCCGTGGCCCGCTGTTCGCCGGTGTCGCGGGGGTGGTCGCGCTGGCCGTCGCGGCCGTGGTGAGCCTGGCGACCGGCGGCACGGTGGTGGCGGACGCACGGGCGGCACTGCTCGTCGTGTGGCTCGCCGCGGTGCTCGGCATCGGCACGGCGGCGCGCAACCGGGCGGCAGCGATCCGGGCCGCCCGCGAGCGGGCGGCGGAGCACCAGTACCGGATGACCGAGCAGGAGCGGTTGCGGATCGCCCGCGAGGTGCACGACGTGGTGGCGCACAGCCTCGCGATGATCAACGTGCAGGCGGGGGTCGCCGCGCACGTGGCGGACCGGCGCCCCGAGCAGGCCGTCGAGGCGCTGCTGGCGATCAAGGAGGCGAGCGCCTCCGCGCTGGCCGACCTGCGGGCGACGGTCGCCGTGCTGCGGTCCGGGCAGGGCCTCGGCCCCGCGCCGAGCCTGCGTCAGCTGGGCGAGCTGGTCGAGCACGCACGCGCGACCGGGCTGACCGTGCGGGTGCACGGCTCGCCGGGCGAGCTGCCCGCCCCGCTCGACGGCGCCGCCTACCGGATCCTGCAGGAGTCGCTGACCAACGTCGTCCGGCACGCCCGCGAGGCGTCCGAAGTGGACGTCTCATTCGGACGGTCCAACGGCTCGTTCTCCATGCGGGTCAAGGACAACGGCCGCGACACCGGCCCGCCAACGGCGGGTAACGGCCTGCGCGGGATGTCCGAGCGGGCCGCCGCCCTCGGCGGGACGGTGCGGGCGCAGCGCGCCGATGACGGCTTCGAAGTCCGGGCGGAACTGCCCGTGGAGGAGGACCGATGACGATCCGGGTGGTGCTCGCCGACGACCAGGCTCTGGTCCGGGCGGGATTCCGGGTGCTGCTCGAGACCGAGGACGGCTTCGAGGTGTGCGGCGAAGCACGCGACGGTGGGGAGGCGGTCGAGCTGGTCCGGCGACACCGCCCGGACGTCGTGGTGATGGACATCCGTATGCCCGGTGTCGACGGCCTCGAAGCGACCCGCCGGATCACCGCCGACGAGGACCTGAAGGCCGTGAAGGTGCTGGTCCTGACGACGTTCGACATCGACGAGTACGTCTACGACGCGTTGCGCGCCGGGGCCAGCGGGTTCCTGCTGAAGGACACCGAACCGGTGGAGCTGCTGCGTGCGCTGCGCGTCATCGCCGACGGCGAGTCCCTGCTCGCCCCGACGGTCACCCGGCGGCTGATCGCGGAGTTCGTCGGCCGCCCGGAGAACCGGCGTGTCGACAGCGGCGCCGTCCGGCAGATCACCGAGCGGGAGCGCGAGGTGCTGGCGCTGGTCGCGGGCGGGCTGTCCAACGACGAGATCGCCGCGCACCTGGTGATCTCGACGGCCACCGCCCGCACCCACGTCAGCCGCGTCATGACGAAGGTCGGCGCCCGTGACCGGGCACAGCTGGTGGTGCTGGCCTACGAATCCGGCCTGGTCACGCCGGGCAAGTAGCTACTTGCCGCCGCGCAGCCCGGCCACGAGCCGCACCAGGAACACGACGGCCACCACGACGACGAACGCGATCTGAAGCCACATCCCGGGCCCCCTTCCGCACCCGATGCTCACCCTGAAAGGCGCACACCCGGGGGACGAGGTTGCTCGACACGGCCTATCTCACCTGTTGGGGGTAACACGGCGGGGCGCCGCGTGCCGGCCCGGCGGCTGGCGGCGGACGACCGGCCGCATCACCACCGTCCGCTCCGCATCGGCCGGCGCCGGCTGCGGGCGACGGCGAGGTTCGGTCCTCGGCAGCTCGATGGTGATCTCCGCGCTGACCGGAATCGGTTCCGGCTTGGGCTGCGACCCGTGCGACAACCGGCGCGCCAGCGTGTGGCTCGGGCGCTCGACGTACCGGTAGCTCAGTTCGACCACCCCGAACACCGCGGCGATCGCCAGCACCAGCGCGATCGGGAACGGCACCGCCGGGCGCATCAGGTCCAGCAGCACGAACGCCACCAGCGAATGCAGCAGGTAGATGGAGTAGCTGCGTTCCGACAGCGCCGTCCAGAACCGGCGCTGGCGCAGCTTCGGCTCCGCGAACATGCCCATCAGGAAGCACAGCACCGCGAAGGCCAGCGCCAGGTTGTACGAGCTGTCGATGCGGCCGACGTTGATGATGTCGCCGAGCACGTAGAGGGCCCAGGCGACACCGCCGAACACGCCACCGGCCCACAACGGGATCCGCTTCGACGTGGTCGCCCACACGATCTGCCCGATGATGGGGATCGCGAGGTAGGAGACGTTCACGGCGAAGAGGAAGTACGACGCGGAGAACTGCCTGGCGCTCATCAGCACGACGAAGATGAAGGTCAGCTCGATCGAGATCGCCAGCCACACCGAGCGGCGCAGCACCGGCAGCAGTGCGATCAGCACGACGTAGAACAGGACCTCGACGATCATCGACCAGGCGACCGGCAGCAGCACCACCTGCGGGGTGAGCAGGTAGTTGACCAGCGTGCTGTTGGTCAGCACCGTCAGCGGGGTCAGCGTCTGCGGCTGCCCGGTCGACGGGGGATGCAGGTGCGCCAGCAGCGCGAGCGTGGTCAGCAGGACCACGAAGACGATCGGGACGTAGACCCGGATCAGCCGGTTGACCGAGAACCGCTGCATGCCCTGCCGCAGCGCGATCGGCGTCACCACGAACCCGCTGACCAGGAAGAAGAACGGGACGGCGACCTCGCCGATGCCCTGCTTGGCCATGTGCATCGGGTCGCTGCTGAGCGCCTCGAGGAAGTCGACGTACGGCGCCTTCTCGCCCTTGGTCTGGATCCACTCGTGGGCGAGATGGCTGTAGAAGACGAGCAGGGCACCCAGCGCGCGCCCGACGTCGATGAAGACGATCCGGGTCTTCTTCGGGGTCTGGGACGTCAGCGCTGCGGAGGGCGTGGTCTCGGCCAGTGCCCTCACCCCCCAGCTCGTTCCCGGCTCCTTACCCCTCTGGGAGTGTAACCAAGAACCGTGGGTCTTTTTCGTGCTCGCCGTATCAGGGGTGGGCGGGTACCTGCGGATCGAGCCAGAGCGTGCTGAACTCCTTCTCGTTCCGGCGCGCCCTCGTGATCAGCTCGGCGTCGCCGCGCTCCCGCTGGTCGGCGCCGTCCTCACCCACCTCGACCAGGCGATAGCCCAGCTCCCGGTACCCGGCGAGGACCGCGGCGGGGTCGTCCCCGAGCTCCTCGATCGCGTTCGGGCAGAACTCGCACACCACGTGCGGGCGGTCCCGGCGCAACGTGCCCGCGAGCCCGGCCAGCGCGCGGTGGTCGCGGCCCTGGAGGTCGACCTTGATCAGCGCGACCGGCTGGGCGGTCACCTCGGCCACCTCGTCCAGCCGCAGCGCGCGGACCTCGATGCCCGGCCCGTCGGCACTGACCCGGTTGTCGCCGCTGTTGCCCTCGGACGCCTGGGCGAGCCGTACCGTGCTCTCGCTGTCCCACGCCGCGGCCTCGAGCACCGTCGTCAGTTCCGCTGCCGCGGCCGGCAGGTTGACGCGCAGGTTCCGGCGCAGGTACTCCGCGTTGACCGGATGGGCCTCCACCGCGATCACGCGGGTCAGTTCCGGGCACGAGCGCAGCAGCCGCAGCGTGTGGTACCCGACGTGGGCGCCGATGTCGAGGATCGCGCCGGGCCGGGCCGTGGCCAGCCGCGCCATCAGCTCGGCTTCGCTGTCCTCCCAGGACCGGTGGAACGCGATCCACGGCAGCATGACCTCGTCGACGGGCATCAGCAATGCGCCCACGTCGCACGGCACCACGTCGGCGCCGCTGGGTACCGGGGCGTGTGCCAGCCGGGCCGCGTCCCGCATCGCGCGCATGTCCACCGACACCCGACGCAGGGCGGCTTCGTCCTGGTCGAGCCGCTGGTCCCGGGCCTCGAACATGTGGTGCGTCGAGACGTTGGCCGCCTGCAGCTCGGCGGTGAAACCGTCGGCGAGCTTCGCCACGTCGGCTTCCAGGTTGCGCACCGACAGCTCGGTGTCCGGCGTCTGGGCCCGCAGGGCCGCGAGCGAGGACTCCAGCGAGTTCAGCCGCTTGTCGACCGACCCCTTCACGGCCTCGATGCGCTCGCTGACCCGGCGGCCTGTCTCGGCCGCGCGCCGCGCGTCGTCGAGCCGCGCTTCGATCGACTCCAGCCGCGCGAGCAGCCGCTGCGCGGTGTCCTCGGTGCCGTCCAGCAGGGCGCCCATCACCCGCCGCTGGTGCACGTCGTAGTGGTCGATCGCGCGGAGCACGGCCTTGCGCATCGCCGGTGCCAGCGGAATGCGGGCGGGCGCCTCGGCCTCGGGCCGCCAGCGCAGGGCTTCGGCCGCCGCCCGGACCGGTGCCAGCGGATGCTCCGGCGGGTGCGGCTGTGCCGCGTGCCTGCTCTGCCACGTCCGGTATGCCGTCTCCAGCTCCGCGCGCATCCACTCCGCGGCGGCGGCCATCGAGCGGGTGCGCAGGATGTGCTCCCGGGCCTCGCGGCCGCGCCGGGCCGCTTCCGCGGGATCATCGGCGACCTGGCGCATCGCGGCCGCGGCCGCGTCGAGGTCGGGATCGGCCCAGCTCGACTCCGCCTCGTACGGCTCGCAGTTCTTGCCGACCTGAACCAGCCGGTACGGGATCGGCCAGCCGGTGTTCGCGTCGAGGAACTCCGTGGTGCTCGAGTAGTCGGTGGAGATGACCGGCATCGCCCGGGCCATCGCCTCGGCGACCGTCAGCCCGAAGCCCTCGCTGCGGTGCAGGGAGACGTAACAGGTGCTGCGCTCGTACAGCTCGTGCAGCTCGTCGAGGCTGAGGTAGCGCTCCAGCAGCTCGATCCGGTCGTCGCCCGCGACCGCGGCCCGCAGCCGCTCCGCCTCGACCGGGCGCCGCTCGCTGTTGATCGTCTTGATCGTGAGGCGGACGTCCTCGCGGCCGGGGAACGCCTTCTGGAACGCGGTGACCGTGCCCCAGGGGTTCTTGCGCTGGGCGATGCTGTTGAAGTCGAACGCGAACAGGAACCGCACCGGGTCGCCGGGCCCGCGCTCGGCACGTGCCGGTTCACCGGGGTCGCGCACCGGCACCGGGATCGTCTTGACCGGGATGGGCGAGTGCTTCGCGAACGCGGTGCGGCAGAAGTCGCTGACCGTCCACACCTCGTCGAGCAGCCCGAATGCCTCGTGCTGCCAGGCAGGGAAGTCCTCCAGCTCCCACGCCCACAGCCCGATCCGGTACCGCTCGTGGCCCACCTCGCGGTGGCTGCCCAGCAGCGGCTTGGTCATGTCGGCGTTCACCGCGAGCACGCTGATCGGGAAGCGCGGGTCGCCGACCGTCGCGGGGCGGTCGATTCCCGTGCGGTTGAGCACCGAACGCTCCTCGAGGACCGAGACCACGGGGATGCCTGCCGTCTCGATCGCCTCGTGCACGATCCGGCCCATCTCGCCGACCCCGAGCTCGGCGGTCAGGTAGCCGAGCAGGTTCACGCCGAACTCGTCGACGGGCGGCCGGGGCGCGCTCGGCTGCCCGGGCACCGCCCACTGCGCCAGCTCGCCCTCGCTGATGCCGGAGGTCACGCACCACGCGCGGAAGCCTTCGGCGTTGGTGCCCGTCGGGTCGGGGAACGCGGCGCGCAGGTCGACCCGCGCCGCCCAGACCGCGAGCGTCATCCGGTTCAGCCCGGCCGCCGCCTGCGCCTCGTCGCCCGGCTCGGCCAGCCACGTCCGCAGCGCTTCGCCGCCGTCCTGGCCGTACGCGTGCGGCGGCAGCGGCTTGTTCTTGCGCTCGGCCTTGATCCAGGCCTTGCGGAACGCGCGCCGCGCGAGCTTCGGCAACGGCATTCCGTCGCCGAAGCCCAGGAAGCCGTACGGCACCGCTTCGAGCGTCTCGGCGTAGCCCTCCGCGCGCAGCGCCGCACCGTAGGCGTCGCACAGGTCGCGCAGGTCGGGGTTCGCCGAGAGCATGACCCGCGGTTTGCGCGGGCAGTACATGGTGAGCAGCCACGGCTGTTCCGGCCGGTAGCCGCTGAAGTGGAAGAAGCGCAGCGCGGCACCGCCCGCGGTGAGCCCGCCGTCGGCGCCCCGGCGCAGCGGCCGGTCGTGCAGGTTCCAGTAGGCGACGTTGAAGCCGGGGTCGCGCAGCACGTGGTGGGGGAACAGCGCAGGCACGTTGTCCACCCACCGCTGGTCGGTGAACAGCTGCCGCTCCGGTGCGACGATCGCGTCGTGCTTGAGGCGTTCGGCCCAGAAGTCCAGGAACTCCCCGGAGCCGGGGCCGACGCCGATGAAGCCGAGGTTGAAGATCCCGGCGCCCATGATCACGGCCTCGTCGGGCTCGTAGCCGTCCCGCGGCAGCGGGGAGAGCACGTGCGGGGTGAGCACGATGCCGTGCGCCAGCGCCAGCTCCGCGACCTCCGGCATCGGCGCGAACACCTGGATGTCGGGGTCGAGGTAGATCGCCACGTCGTACTCGCGGCGCAGTTCGCGCAGCAGGTACGGCTTGACCGACGTGGCCAGCTCGGTGACCGAGTACGCCGTCGCCATCCGCAGGTAGTCGTCCTCGGGGATGCCGAACGCGTCCCAGCCGACCACCCGGAACCCGCCCTGCTCGGCCGGTTCGTCGTGGGCGTCGATCACCGCGATCACGAAGTCGTTGCCGGGGTGCTGTGTCAGGTACGACCGGGCCAGCACCTTCGCCGCGGGCAGGTAGTTGCGCGCGACGATCGTGCACGCGGTGACCCGGACGTCAGCCATTGGCGGGCAGGACCTTCAGCTGCGAGTTCAGGATCGAGGTGAAGTCGGTCTGCGCGGTCTGCGCGTTGGGGTTGCTCACCTCGATGCGGACCACCACGTTCTGGTGCGCGTAGTGGGCGCGCACCTGGGCCGGGTTGCCGCCCTTGGCGTCGATCGACGACGCGAGCACGCCGTCGGGCACGTCCACGACGCGGGTGCCGCCGTTGCGGATCTGGATCGCCAGCAGGTCGCCGGCCGCCTTCTGAGCGGCCTGCGGGTCGCTGACCGTGGTGAGCAGCATCAGCACGCGGCTGCCGTCAGGGAGCCTGCGGGCGACGAACTTGGTGTCCCCGGCGCCCGCCGTCTGGTACGCCGACAACTCGTTCGACGTCAGGTAGTTCAGCGCCGGGATCTGGGAGAAGCTCTTGATCCGGTCGAAGTTCTCGACGGTGCCCGGCAGCTGCGCCACCGCCATCGGGTCCGGCGGGGTCTGGCTGCTCGGCGCGGCCTGCGTGGTCGTCGTCTGGCCGCCGCCGCTGGCGGAGGTGCTGCTCCTGCCCCACAGCATGTAGGCGCCGAACGCGATACCGGCCAGCACCACGACCGCGGCGACGATGGCGCCGATCTTCGCGCCGTTGCCCTTCTTGGGCTTGTTGTCGAAGGACTCCGGGCCCTGCTGGATCCAGCCGGGGTCACCGCTCGGCGTGAGCGGCGGAAGGTCGCCGCCACCCCACGGCGGGCTCTGGTCGGAGTCCGGGGCGTTCCACGGCGGCGGGGTCTGCGGGAAGCCGCCGGGCGGCGAGACGGGGCCGGCCTGCGGGAAGCCGCCGGGCGGGGAGTAGGGCACCTGCTGCTGCTGCGGCGGGGCCACGTACTCGGTGCGGGCCGCCTCGGGCGGCTGCGCGGGCTGTTGCTGCTGCCACTGCGGCACCGCCTGGGTGCGCTCGGCGCTGTTGTCCTGTGGCGGCGCGGGCTGCGGGGTGCCTTGCGGCGGGCTGATCGGCGCGATCACCTGCGTCGAGTCCGCGCTGCCGGGCTGCTGGGCCGGCTGCGCGTCCGGCTGCCCGACGGCGGACGACAGCACCTGGTCACGTCGCACCCGGTAGTCGTCCGCGGACAGTCGGCCGGACGCAAGCTCCTCGTCCAGCTTGCGCAGCTCCTCCTGCCAAGACACCAGAAGCCCCCTATCTGTTGGCTTGACGGCGTACGGTCGGCCGCCACGACCCCACGTGTATAGCGACCAGCACATTGTGCACGGCAGCGGCCTTGTCCGGCCTCGCGGGTCGTATTGTTATCTCCATACCGGTATCGGGTGTTTCAGCTCGCCGGAAAGGCGTCGGTGACCTGCGTGCGGATCTGTTCGAGCCGGGTGCGCAGCAGTCCGGGATCGCCCGTCAGCGGCTGCGAGACGCCCATCCCCACGGCCAGGCTGCCCGACGAGTACCACAGCGCGCCGACCCGGCCCTGCGGGTTGCTGCCGGTGTACATCAGGTCGGCGTTCGCCGGGCCCAGTGCCATCGGGGCGAAGCCGGTGTCGGCGAGGTTCTTGCGCAACCCGTCGGCGAGCGCGGCCGCCTGCGTGGCCGAGGAAGCCGGGACGACGAGCACCATCGTCCCGTTCGGACTGTTCGCCGGATCGGAGGCGGCGCGGTAGATGACCTCCTGCGCGCCGGCCGCCCGCATCAGGTCCGCGTCCGCCTGGGTGACCAGTTTCAGCTCGAGCGCCTTGTCGACGGGCATCGTCGAGTTGTCGGGGTTCGCGGCGCCGGGCAGCGTCGGCAGCTTCGCCTCCGCGCGCTCGGCGGCGTCGGCCGGGCTCAGCGCCGGGGCCGAGCCGTTCGTGGCGCCCGAGGAGGTGCCGCCGCGCGCGCCGAGGAACCAGGTCGCGCCGACGATCATCGCGAGCACCAGGAACACGCCGAGCGCCAGGAACAGCCACGTCGGCCTGCGCCGGGCCGGGCGCACCGGGCGGGTGGGCAGCGCCGGCACCTGGTCGCGCGGCGGGGGCGCCGGCGCCAGGCCCGGCAGGGTGGCCGGGCCGATGGCGCGCGTGATCACCGTCGGGGCGTCGTGGATCGTCGGATAGCGGATGGAGTCGGTGGGGCGCTCGTCGGCCGGGCTGGGCGCGCTCGTCGGCCGGTCGGTCGAGAGCAGGGAGGCGGACCAGCTCGGCGCCGCGGCCGGGGCGGGCACTTCGGGCGGCGGCGCGGTGGGCCAGGCGGGCGCGGTTTCGAGGGGTTGCGCCGGCACGAGCGGGGACGCCACCGGGGAGGGCGCGAAGCCACCGGACGCCGCCGCCAGCAGCTCCTCCCGCTGCTTGCGGTGCTGGTGCAGACTGACCTCGCCGGTGGCCAGCTTCGCATCCAGACGGCGCAGCTCGTCCTGCCAACTCATCCGGGCTCCTCGGGTCTGTCTGTGGCCTTACGGTAGCGCCATGGAGTGAATCTTGGCGCCGGCGAGTCAGAACAGGGTGAGCGGTCCGGTCGGGGTCGGCTCCGGGAGCGGTTCGACGCCGGGGAGACGGGCCCGCACCTGCTCGTGGAAGCGGCGCGCGAGGTCCAGCGCGCGGGCGTTGTCCGGGGTGTGCACGAAGATCGTCGGCGAGCGGCCCTCGCGCAACCAGCCGACGACCGTGTCGAGCCAGTGCGCCCAGCCCTCGACCGTCCGCGCGTCGTCGTCGCGGCCGAGGTAGCGGACGACGGGGTGCGCGGTCAGTGCCCGCGACCGGCGGGGCAGACGCGGCTTCTTCTGCCACGCCTCCTCTTCCGCGGCGCCGACCGGCGCGTCGGCGAACAGCACCGTGGTGTCGAACAGCACCCACTCGGCACCGACCTCGCCGAGCACCCGCTCCAGCCGCCCCGCCCATCGCGGGTCCTCGAAGAACACCGGGTGGCGGACCTCGACGGCCGTCCGGTGGGTGCGCGGAAGGCGGCGCAGGAAGGCGGCCAGCGCGCCGAGGTCGGTGGGGCCGAAGGACGCGGGTAGCTGGACCCACAGCGCGTGCACCCGTTCCCCGAGGGGCTCGATCGCGTCCAGGAAGCCCCGGACGAGCTCGGCGACGTCGCCGAGCCGGCGTTCGTGCGTGATCGGCTTCGGCAGTTTGAGCAGGAAGCGGAACTCCGGCGGGGTCTGCTCCACCCACGACGCGACCGTCCTCGCGGCCGGGGTGGCGTAGAACGTCGTGTTGCCCTCCACCGCGTTGCACCGGCTCGCGTACGAGCGGAGGCGCTCCCGGGGCGGCAGCTCCCGCCCCGGCCAGGCCGGGTGGGTCCACATCGCACAGCCGACGTGCACCTGCATGGCTGGGAGGCTACCCAACCGGATCGTCCAGATAGGCCGCCGCCTGGAGGGTGAACAGGTCCGCGTAGTCCCCGCCGAGGCGCATCAGCTCCTCGTGCGTGCCGTGCTCGGCGAGCTTGCCGTGGTCGAGCAACATGATCTTCTCCGCCTGCCGCACCGTCGAGAACCGGTGCGAGATGTACAGCGTGGTGCGGCCCGCCGCCAGCGCCCGCAGGCGGGCGAACAGGTCGTGCTCAGCCTGCGCGTCCAGCGCCGAGGTCGGCTCGTCGAGGATCAGGATCGGCGCGTCGCGCATGAACGCCCGCGCCAGCGCGACCTTCTGCCACTCACCGCCGGAGAGGCTGACGCCCTGGTCGAACCACCGCCCGAGCGGGCTGTCGTACCCCTTCGGCAGCCGCTCGATGCGCTCCGCCGCGCCCGCCCGCTGCGCGGAGTCGACGATCCGTGCCCGGTCCGCCAAACCGGACAGCTCGCCGAGGCCGATGTTCTCCGCCGCCGTGCCCTGGTACGTCACGTAGTCCTGGAACATCGCGCTGATCTGGGTCCGCAGCTCGTCCGGGTCGAACTCGCGGATGTCCACGCCGTCGAGCAGGATCCGCCCGCCGGTCGGGTCGTAGAGCCGGCACAGCAGCTTGATCAGCGTCGACTTCCCCGCCCCGTTGCGGCCGACGACGGCCACGGTCTCGCCGGGGCGGATCTCGAAGCTGACGCTGTCGAGCGCGGCTTCGCCGGAGCCGGGGTAGGTGAACGAGACCTCCTCGAACTCGACGTGCCCGCGCACCTTCTCCGGCAGTGGCCGCGGCCGTGCCGGGGCGGCGATCTGCGGCTGCGTGCCGAGGAACTGGTAGAGCGTGTCGAGGTACAGGTTGTTCTCGTACATCCCGGAGAACCCGGTGAACAGGCCCTGCACCGCGGACTGCACAGCGGTCGCGGCGCTCGTGTACAGGGCGAGATCGCCGATCGTGAGCCGCCCGCGCACCGCCTCCATCGCGATGTACAGCGCGATCCCCGAACCCGCCGCGGTCGACAGGAAGCTCCACGCCGTGCCGACCAGGTTCCGCGTCGTGGTCAGCTTCCGCTCGCGGGCGTAGTAGGTCTGGCCCAGGCGCAGGAACCGGTCGGTCAGGTACCGGCCGAGCCCGAAGAGCTTCGTCTCCTTGGCGTAGGTGTCCGTGGTGACCAGCGACGAGAGGTAGTCCATCCGCCGCCGGATCGGGGAGACGTACAGCGCCAGCATGAAGGCCCGCGAGCCGTACTTCGACTGCGAGATGAACGCCGGGATCGGCGCGAGCAGCGCGACGACCGCCAGCAGCGGGCTCACCGCGATCAGCAGCGCGACCATGCTCGCGAAGGTGATGCCGGTGCGCACGAGGCCGAGCGCCGAGGTCATCATCGACACCGGCCGCGCGGGTGCCTCCTGCGAGGCCTGGCGCAGCAGGTCGTAGGACTCGGAACCCTCGAAGAACGCGAGGTCGAGCTTCGCCGCGTGTGCCATCACCTGGTGCCGGATCGCCAGCGTCATCCGCTCCTGCAGCAGCTGCTGCGCCACGTTCGTCAGCGCCGTGCTGACCGCCGTGAACGTGAAGACCCCCAGCTGGAAGGCGGTGATCTGGACGATCCGCCCGGTCGTGCCGTGTCCCTGCACGGCCGCGACTACCGCGTCCAGCAGCAGCTTCGCCACGTATGCGGTGACCGTCGGGGTCAGCCCGCTGACCAAAGTGGACAGTGCGATGAGGATGGTCATCGCGGGGCTGGCCTGCCAGGTCAGCCTGATCACCTTGGGCAGGCCGCGGACGGTGCCGGCGGCCGACGTGCGCAGCCGGTACAGCCGGGCGCGCAGGTCCTTCGGCTCGTCCGCGGGTTTCGGGTCGGGGATCTCGATGGGACCGGTGAGGCCGCTGTCCGGGACGGTGCTGCTCGCCTGCCGCAGCCGTCGTCGCAGGCCGACCGGCTGCCCGCCGCCGTGCATCACCTGGCGGTCACCGCCCCGTGCAGGAACACGTCGACGAGCTCGCCGACGTCGAGCGCGTGCTGGTCGTCCCTGGCCCGACTGAGCAGCAGGGACAGGAAGATCCTGGCCAGCTTTTCCGGTGACAGGCGCAACTTGCCGCGCTCGGGCTCGAACAGCTCGGCGACCGCGGTGCGCATCGCCACGAACGATGCCTGCCGATCGCCCGGCTTCCCGCGGCGGCGCATGCCGGAGGTCTGCATCGCGCCCGCGATCGCGCCGATGCGTTCGAGGTGTGCGGAGAGCACGTCGGCGGCTTCGGTGAGCCGCTGCGCCAGCGGCTGGTCGAGCGGGATCTCTGCGATCAGCTCGAGCATCCCGTCCGGGCGCAGCGCCTCGAACACGCACGCCTCGACGAGCTCGTCCTTGTCCTTGAACGCGCGGAAGATCGTGCCCTCGCCGATCCCGGCCGTGCGGGCGATCTGCGCGGTGGTGACCGCGGCGCCGTGCTCGACGATCAGCGGCAGTACCGCCCGCACGATCATCTTGCGCCGCTCCTCGGGACTCATCCCCGGCGCGCGCCGCCTGGTCTCGCTGGGTGTCATGCGGCCCAGTGTGCGGAGTGAGTGCTCACTCCGTCAAGTGAACAACGAAGAACCGGCCCTCCACCAGGGGAGAGCCGGTTTCCGCTCAGTACGTGATCGCCATCGCGGGATCGGCCAGCAACGCGCCGACGTCGGCGAGGAACTGCGAACCCTGCTGACCGTCGACCAGGCGGTGGTCGAAGCTCAGCGCCAGCTGCAGCACCTTCCGGACGGCCAGTTCGCCGTCCACGACCCACGGCATGTCCTTGATCGCGCCGAAGGCCAGGATCGCCGACTCGCCGGGGTTGATGATCGGTGTGCCGGTGTCGACGCCGAACACGCCGACGTTGGTGATCGTGATCGTCCCGTTCACCATGTCCGCGGGCGGGGTCCTGCCCTCGCGCGCGGTCGCGGTCAGCTGGTCGAGCGCCGCCGCCAGCTCCGGCAGGGACATCGCGTCCGCGTCGCGGATCTTCGGCACCACGAGCCCCCGCGGGGTCGCCGCGGCGATCCCGAGGTGCACGTAGTCCTTGTAGACGATCTCGCCTGCCGCCTCGTCCCAGGCCGCGTTGACGTCCGGGGTTCGTTTGGCGGCAAGGCAAACCGCCTTCGCGGCGAACGCCAGCGGGGTGAGCTTCACGCCCGCGAACGACGGGTGCTTCTTCAGCCGCTCCCGTAGCTCCATCATCGGCGTGACGTCGATGGTCAGGAACTCCGTGACGTGCGGGGCGCTGAACGCGCTCGCCACCATCGCCTGCGCGGTCGCCTTGCGGACGCCCTTGATCGGCACCCGCCGCTCGCGCGCACCGGTGGCGACCGGGGCGGGAGCGGCGGCAGGTGCCGGTGCGGCCGCCCGCTCGACGTCCTCCCGGGTGATCACGCCGTCGACCGAACCGGCCAGCGCTGTCAGGTCGACGCCGAGTTCCTTGGCGAGCTTGCGCACCGGTGGCTTGGCCAGCGGCACATAGCCTCCCTTGACCGCGGGGACGGCCTTGGGAGCCTCGCGACGGGCGCGGCGCTTGGCGGTGACCGTCTTGGAGCCGTAGCCGACGAGCGGCTTCATCTCCTCCTCGGCCGCGGGGGCGGAGCCGTTGACCGAGCCGCCGCCGGCCGGGTTCACGTCGATGGTGAGGATCGGCGCGCCGACCTCCACCGTCTGCCCGGCCTCGACGAGGATCTCGGTGATCTTGCCCGCCCACGGGATGGGCAGCTCGACGGCGGCCTTCGCGGTCTCGACCTCGACCACGATCTGGTTGACCGTCACCTCGTCGCCGGGCTGGACGCGCACGCCGAGGATCTCGGCCTCGGTGAGGCCTTCGGCGGTGTCGGCGAGCAGGAACTGTTTGAGCTCAGGCACCGCTCACCATCCCAGCGAGCGGTCGACGGCGTGCAGCACCCGGTCCAGGTCCGGCAGGAAGTGTTCCTCCAGTTTGGACGGTGGGTACGGGGTGTCGAAGCCGGTCACCCGCAGCACGGGCGCCTCGAGCGAGTAGAAGCACTCCTGCTGGACGCGGGCGGCGATCTCGGAGCTGATCGACGACTCCGCCGACGCCTCGCTCACCGAGATGAGCCGGCCGGTGCGGCGCACGGACTCGAACACCGGGCCGAGGTCCAGCGGCGAGAGCGTGCGCAGGTCGATGACCTCCAGCGAGCGGCCTTCCTCCTGCGCGGCTGCCGCGGCGTCCAGGCACACCTTCACCGACGGCCCGTACGCGACCAGCGTCGCGTCGGTGCCCTCGCGCAGGACCCGGGACGCGAACAGCGGCCCCGGCGTCGTCGAAGTGTCCACTTCGGACTTCAGCTGTCCGTTGTGGTACAGCCGCTTGGGCTCGAAGAACAGCACCGGGTCGTCCGAGGCGATCGCCTGCTGGATCATCCAGTACGCGTCGGCCGGGTTCGAGCACGAGACGACCTTCAGCCCGGGGATGTGCGCGAAGAGCGACTCCGGCGACTCCGAGTGGTGCTCGACCGCGCCGATCCCGCCGCCGTAGGGCACCCGCACCACGACGGGCACCTTGATCCTGCCCTGCGTGCGGTAGTGCAGTTTGGCGAGCTGGCTGGAGATCTGGTCGAACCCGGGGAAGATGAACCCCTCGAACTGGATCTCGCACACCGGCCGGAACCCGCGCACGGCGAGGCCGACCGCGGTGCCGATGATGCCGGACTCGGCCAGCGGCGTGTCGAGCACGCGCTGCTCGCCGAAGTCCTTCTGCAGCCCGTCGGTGATGCGGAAGACGCCGCCGAGCTTGCCGACGTCCTCCCCGAGGATGAGGACCTTGTCGTCGGCCTCCATCGCGGCGCGCAGGCCCAGGTTCAGGGCCTTGCCGATGGTCAGCGTCTGCACGGCGGACACGGACTCGTCCTGGCGGGACTTCACCGGGGCGGCCATCAGCGCTCACCCGCCGTCGCGAAACCGGACAGGTACGCCAGATACTCCTCGCGCTGGGCGTCCAGTGCCGCCGACGGCTCCGCGTAGACGTTCGCGAACACCCGCTCCGGCGGCGGTTCGGGCATGTTGAACGTGAACTCGCGCAGGTCGGCGGCGAACTGGTCGGCCTCGGCCTGGATCCGGTCGAAGTACGGCTGGTCCGCGTGCCCGTTGCGGGCGAGGTACGCGCGGACGCGCTCGATCGGGTCCTTGAGCTTCCACGCCTCGAGTTCGTCGGAGAGCCGGTAGCGCGTCGGGTCGTCGGTCGTGGTGTGCGCGTCCATCCGGTAGGTGAAGGCCTCGATCAGCACCGGGCCGTTGCCGTGGCGGCACTCGTCGAGCGCCCAGCGGGTGACCGCGAGGCAGGCGAGCACGTCGTTGCCGTCGACGCGGATGCCGGGGAAGCCGTAGCCGCGGGCGCGCTGGTACAGCGGCAGGCGGGACTGGCGCTCGGTCGGCTCCGAGATGGCCCACTGGTTGTTCTGGCAGAAGAAGACCAGCGGCGCGTCGTACACCGCGGACCACACGAAGCCCTCGTGCACGTCGCCCTGGCTGGTGGCGCCGTCGCCGAAGTAGACGATCGTCGCCTCCCCGTCTTCGTCACCGACCTTCCCCTCGAACTTCTGGCCCATCGCGTAGCCGGTGGCGTTGAGGACCTGGTTGCCGATGACGATCGTGTACGGGTGGAAGCCGTGGGCCTTGAAGTCCCAGTTGCCGTGGTCGGTGCAGCGGAAGATGCCCATCAGCTCGCGGAAGTCGATGCCGCGCGCGTAGGCGACGCCGTGTTCGCGATAGCTGGGGAAGGCCATGTCCTGCTTGCGCAGCGCGCGGCCCGAGCCGATCTGCGCGGCCTCCTGGCCCAGCAGCGGGACCCAGATGCCGAGCTGGCCTTGGCGCTGCATGGCGTTGGCCTCGCGGTCGGCCCGGCGGACCAGCACCATGTCGCGGTAGAGCCCGCGCAGTGCCTCGCCGTCGATGTCCGCGACGTAGCGGTCGAACTGGGGTGAGGCGACTCGTTCGCCTTCGGGCGTGAGCAGCTGGGTCAGCTCAGCGCCGCCTTCGGTCGTTGCTCGCAATCCCGCGATCACCTGCTCCGGGGACGGTTGTGCCGCTCGTGCGGCCGGTCCTTCGCCGGGCTCCGGGTGCGTCCACTGTTCTGGGGACGACATGCGCGTGCTCTCCTCGATGTCGTGCCGCGGAGCCACTTGTGGCGGCTTCGGCGGCGGCGCCGGCGGCCACCTGCGCATTCGGGTCCGAAGCGCTCGGGCAGCCGTCGGCCGTGACGGCTTACGCGGTCATCCTGGCACGAACGGGCGCACCGAGGTCAGTACCGACGCCTGATTTGTTGCTGAGAAAGGTGTGCTGAGCTGCGAAAACACTAGGAAGACCGACGATCAGGCCGCCGAAAGTCGGTCTTGCACACGGGGCGTGAGCAGCCGGTTGGCGCCGGTGCCCACGGCGTCCTGCCCGTTCGGGCGCGCCCGCGGTGGGCCTGTCGTGACCTGTGCCACAGCCGGGCCGGGCTGGCAGAATGGCCGCGTGGAGCAGACAACCGTGCGTGAAACCGTGTCCAGGCTGTGGGAGACCGAGGTCGTGCCGAGCCTGTCGGGGCTGGTGCGGATTCCCGCCCTGTCCCAGGCCTTCGACCCGGACTGGGCCGCGAACGGGCATCTCGCCGCCGCCGTCGACCACGTGCGCGGCTGGATCGCCGAGCGGCAGCTGCCCGGCGTCACGCTGGACGTGGTGCGGCTCGAAGGCAGGAGCCCGGTGCTGCTCGTCGACGTGCCCGCGACGCCCGGCGCGGAGGACCGCGGCACGGTGCTGCTCTACGGCCATCTGGACAAGCAGCCGCCGGTGGGTGGCTGGGCCGAGGGGCTGGGCCCGTGGAAGCCGGTCGTGCGGGATGACAAGCTGTTCGGCCGCGGCTCGGCTGACGACGGGTACGCGGCGTACGCGGCGACGACAGCGCTCGAAGCCGTGCACGCGGCGGGCGGGCAGCACGCGCGGTCGGTGGTCCTGCTCGAGACCGGTGAGGAGTCCGGCAGCCCGGACCTGCCGGCGTACCTGGAGCACCTCTCCGCCCGGCTGGGCGAGGTGTCGCTGGTGATCTGCCTCGACTCCGGCGGCAACGACTACGAGCGGCTGTGGCTGACCTCGAGCCTGCGGGGCCTGGCGCAGGTGCACGTGACGGTGCGGGTGCTGCGGTCGGCACAGCACTCGGGACTGGCCAGTGGCATCGTCCCCAGCTCGTTCCGCGTGCTGCGGCAGCTGCTCGACCGCATCGAGGACGCGGAGACCGGCGAGCTCAAGCCGGCCGAGCTGAACGTGCGCATCCCCGAGAACCGGCTCGCCGAGACCCGCGCGACGGCCGCGGTCGCGCCGGGCGCGATGAGGAAGGCGTTCCCCCTTGTCGAGGGCATGCGCCCGGTCTCGGACGACGAGGTCGAGCTGATGCTGAACAACAGCTGGCGGCCGACGCTGTCGGTCATCGGCGCGGCGGGCTTCCCCGAGCCCGCGAACGCCGGCAACGTGCTGCGCGAGGCGACCACCCTCGCGCTGAGCTTCCGCCTGCCGCCGACGGCGGACTCGGCGGCGGCGCTGAACGCGGTGGAGAAGGCCTTGACCACGGACGTCCCCTACGGCGCGACGGTCGAGTTGTCGGGCGTCGAGCACGCCGGCGGCTGGAACGCCCCGGACGCGGCGCCGTGGCTGTCGGCGGTGCTGGAGAAGGTGAGCACGGAGGTCTTCGGCGCGCCGTGGCGCAGCGTCGGCCTCGGCGGGTCGATCCCGTTCATGGGGCTGCTGGCGGAGAAGTACCCGCAGGCGCAGTTCCTGGTCACCGGCGCCCTCGGCCCGGACTCGAACGCCCACGTCCCGGACGAGTGGCTGCACCTGGGCCAGGCGCGCCGCATCACCGAGACGGTGGCCCACACCCTGGACGCCCATGCCAGGGGCTGACGCCGCCGTGGCTCCCTGTTCCACGCGCCGCATCCCAGCCGCGTTACCCGGGTGTTACCACCCGGTTGCCCACGTCGTCGACATCACGCCGTGACCTCCCTGGTGCTGCGGATAGCCCCATCCGGATGGCAGGATGCGTGGACTCGCACGGTATGACCTACTAGGAGTGACGAAAGTGGCGCGTGCAACACACATCAAGGCGCTTGTCCTGCTGCCGGCCTTCGCGCTGGCCGGGCTGACCATGGCCTGCGGCGCGGGCGGCAACGGCTCCGGTGGGACCCAGCCCAGTGCCAGCGCCTCCGCGGCGGCACCGCTGCCGACCGAGACCAAGGACGACAAGCTCGCCGCCATGGTGCCCACCGCGATCAGTGCGGACGGCAAGATCGTGGTCGGCCAGGACCAGAGCTACGCGCCCAACGAGTTCGTCGACGAGAGTGGCAAGGTCGTCGGCTTCGACGTCGACCTCGGCAACGCGATCGCCCAGAAGCTGGGGCTGACCGCCGAGTACCAGAACGCGGCCTTCTCCGGCATCCTCGCCGGTGTCGGCTCCGGGCAGTACGAGCTGGCCATGTCCTCCTTCACCATCAACTCAGAGCGGCTGCAGACCGTCGACATGGTGTCCTACTACAGCGCCGGCACCTCGTTGGCCGTGCCGAAGGGCAACCCGGACAAGATCACCCTCGACGACCTGTGCGGTAAGAACATCGCCGTGCAGCAGGGCACCGTCCAGGTCGACGACCTGACCAAGCGGTCGGGGGAGTGCACCGCCGCGGGCAAGCCGGCCATCAACATGCAGCAGTTCCAGGCGCAGACCGACGTGAACCTGCAGGTCCAGACCAGGCGCAGCCAGGCGATGCTGGCCGACTCGCCGGTCATCGACTACGCGGTGAAGCAGACCGGCGGCGCGGTCGAGATCGTCGGCCAGCCCTATGACAGCGCTCCCTACGGCATCGCACTGAAGAAGGGCCAGGGCACCTACGCGCAGGCGGTCCAGGGCGCGGTGCAGGCGATCATCGACGACGGCACCTACGACAAGATCCTGGCCAAGTGGGGCCTCAACACCGCCGGTGCGATCAAGAAGGCGGACCTCAACCCGGCTGTCAGCTGATCTCATGACCGAAACCGAAAACCGGACGAAGGCCGAGGACATCCGCGCGGTCCCGGTGCGCCACTACGGGCGCTGGGTCGCGGGGGTGATCATCGCGTTCGTCGCGTTCATCGTCATCCGCAGCGTGGTCACCAACGCCAACATGCAGTGGCCCGTCGTCGGGGACTACCTGTTCAACGACCGGGTCATGCGGGGCCTGACGAACACGCTCCTCCTGACCGCGATCTCGATGGTCATCGGTGTGGTGGGTGGAGTCCTGCTCGCGGTGATGCGGATGTCCCCCAACCCGCTCGCCTCGGGCGCGGCCGGCGTCTACATCTGGCTGTTCCGCGGCACGCCGCTGATCACCCAGCTGGTGTTCTGGAACTTCCTCGGGCTGTTCTACCCGCGGCTCGGGCTCGGCATCCCGTTCGGGCCCGAGTTCATCAGCTCCGACACCAATCCGCTGATCACCCAGCTCACCGCCTCACTGCTCGGGCTCGGGCTGAACGAGGCGGCGTACATGGCCGAGATCGTCCGCGGCGGCCTGCTCTCCGTGGACGACGGGCAGCGCGAGGCGGCGTCGGCGCTGGGCATGTCGCGATCGAGGACGCTGCGGCGGATCATCCTGCCGCAGGCGATGCGGGTGATCATCCCGCCGACCGGCAACGAGACCATCGCGATGCTCAAGACGACCTCGCTGGTGGTCGTCATCGGCTACTACGAGCTGATGTTGTCGGTGCAACAGATCTACGCCCAGAACTACAAGATCGCGCCGCTGCTCATCGTCGCGGCACTGTGGTACCTGTTCATGACCTCGGTGCTGACGTTGATCCAGATGCAGATCGAGAAGCACTTCGCCCGCGGTACCTCGCGAGCGGTACCGGAGAAGGGCTGGATGTCCCGGCTGGTCGGGTTCGGCGGAGGTGTCGCCCGATGACACCCATCGTGCAGGCCCAGGGCATCCACAAGCGGTTCGGCAGGCTCGAGGTGCTCAAGGGCATCGACTTCGAGGTCGCCGAGGGCGAGGTCGCCTGCCTGATCGGCCCGTCCGGCTCGGGCAAGTCGACGCTCCTGCGGTGCATCAACCACCTGGAGAAGATCAACGCCGGACGGCTGTTCGTGAACGGTCACCTCGTCGGCTACCGCCAGCGCGGTGAGAAGCTGTACGAGCTGCGCGACAGCGAGATCGCCATGCAGCGCAAGGACATCGGCATGGTGTTCCAGCGCTTCAACCTGTTCCCGCACATGACCGCGCTGGAGAACGTGACCGAGGCGCCGGTCCAGGTCCGCGGCGAGAGCAAGGCGAAGGCGCGGGAGCGCGGCCGCGAGCTGCTGGAGCGGGTGGGCCTCGCGGACAAGGAGAAGTCCTATCCCGGGCAGCTCTCCGGCGGGCAGCAGCAGCGGGTCGCGATCGCGCGGGCGCTGGCGATGGAGCCGAAGCTGATGCTGTTCGACGAGCCGACCTCGGCGCTGGACCCGGAGCTGGTGGGTGACGTGCTCGGCGTCATGCGGCAGCTCGCGGCGGACGGCATGACCATGATCGTCGTGACGCACGAGATGCAGTTCGCGCGCGAGGTCGCGGACAAGGTGCTGTTCATGGACGAGGGCGTGGTGGTCGAGGAGGGCCCGCCGGACCAGGTCATCGCCGAGCCCCGGCACGAGCGGACGCGCGGTTTCCTGGCACGGGTGCTCAACCCGAACGCCTGACGTCGTAGGTGGACGGTGCCACCCGGACCAGCCGGTTGGTGGCGTTGAGCGCGTTGCGCAGGCCTTCGCGGGTGATGCGGCGGGTGAGCCGGGCGCGGATCTCGTCGAGGTGCAGCGGCCGGCCCTCGCTCTCGATGAGCCGGATGGCGTTTTCCGTGCTCGACCCGCCGGGCTCCGCATAGGGCTCGAGATGCCAGGCTTCGAGCGCGAACGTGCTCGGCGCGACGCGGACGAAGCGGCCGTCGGCGTTGAGGCGGTTGTACAGCGGGCCGCGGCTGTACTGCCGGTCCATGCGCTGCAGCAGCTCGTCGAGGTGCAGCGGCGCACCGGCCTGTGCCAGCAGGTCGGCGGCGGTGTCGGTCGCGGTCGGCCCGCGGGTGGTGCGCTTGCCGGCCGAGATCCGCTCGACGACCCGGTGCAGCGTGCGCCGCGGCTGGTGCAGCTCGACCGGCGAGACGCGGTACCCGCAGTGCGCGAGCCACGCGATCTGTTCGTCGTCGGCGAGCTTGAAGCCGCGGGCCACCAACGCCTCCGCCGGCGACTCGGCCCGCAGCGCCTCGCCGAGCGCGGTGACGGCCTCCTTGGTCGTGGCCACCGCGGTCAGGAAATCCGGCACGGCGGCCCAGCTGTGGTCCACCTCGAACACGCCACCGAAGCGGGCGAGCACGCGCCAGGCCGAGACGTTCGGGCTGATCACGGGATAGTCCAGCGCCGGATGCCGCTCCAGCAGCCGCGCCAGTGGCAGCACCGGGGCGACCTCCGCACGCAGCCGCTCGGCCCATTCGCCGAGCGCGCCGCCGCGAGCGAGTGCGGCCCTGACCCGTTCCTCGAAGCCGGTCTCGATCGCGTTGCGCTGCTCGGGCGCGGGCAGGTACTGACCGAACCAGCGGTAGGCGTTCTCCTCGTCGGCCCAGAGCCGGCGCCGCAGTGTGGCCAGCTCCCCGTAGGTCACCGAGTCGGTGACCTCCCTCAGCTCCGCGAGGGCTTCCATCTCTTCGACGATAGCCGCGAACCCCGGTCGGCTCAGCGAAACTGCCCTACCGGAGTAACGCGAGCACTAAGGTCGGATCGAGCGGACGGAAAGGGGAGCGCGCGGATGGCGGCAGGCCAGGCAGGACCGGAACGCGAGCTGCCGCCGCTGGACCCGTTCGCCGGGGTGCCGGACGCCCGCTACCACCTGCCCGCGACGGAGTTGCTCCGCCCACTGCTGGAGCCGGGCAGCGGCGGGTTGCTGCGGTGGCGCAGGCAGGCGAGCAACGCGCCCATCGTGCCGGTGGAGAACGTGTACGTGACCGGCAAGCTGGACCTGCGTGGCGCGGACCTCGACTGCCTGTTCCGGTTCGAGAACTGCCGGTTCGAGCACGCGCCGGACGTGCGCGAGGCGAAGCTGCTCGGCCTGGTGTTCCGGCGCTGCTGGCTGCCCGGGCTCAAGGCACGAAACCTTCGCAGCCGCAACGACGTCCGCCTCATCCGCAGTGTCGTGCAGCCGTTCCCGGGCGGCACGGACGACGGCGAGACGGCGGTCCAGCGCGGCGACACCAGGGAACGCGGCGTGCCGGACGCGGCGATCAACCTGACCGACGCGGTGGTCGAGGGTTCGCTGGTGCTGACCCGCACCCGCATCGCGACCTCGTTCGGCCGCGCCTTGCAGGCCGACCGGCTCAAGATCGGCGGCGCGCTGCTGGCGTACCGGCTCAAGGCCGACGGCGCGGTCCGGGTGCCGGGCATGTGGACCGGCGGTAACGTCAACTTCTCCGGTGCCACGCTGCGCAATCCCGGGGGGTTCGCGCTCGACGCGAACGGGGTGCACATCGGCGGCAGCCTGCTGTGCGAAGTGGACAACTTCGGTGCGGCCGAGCAGCGCCAGCCGTTCACCGCGCGCGGCGTGCTGCACCTGCCGAGCGCACGCGTCGACGGCGACATCGTGTTCCGCGCCGCCGACCTGGCGAGCCCCCAGCGTGGCCCGATCGCCGTGGAGGCCTGGGACTCCAGCGATCCCTACGTGGACCCGTGGCCGGCGCTGGTCGCCGACCGGATGCGCGTCGAGGGCAACGTCGAGCTGTCCGACGGGTTGTCCGCGGTGGGCACGCTGCGCATGATCAACACGCGGATCGGCGGCACGCTGCGGCTCGCGCGGGCGCGGATCAAGGTCACCCGCGGCAAGGTCGAGCCGTTCTACGACAGGGCACTGCACCTGGACGGCAGCGAGATCGACGGCGACCTCGAGGCGACCGGCCTGCGCGTGCCCTCGGGCCAGCTGCGGCTGGCGGACGTGCGCGTGGGCGGGAACGTGCTGGCCGCGCGGGCGCATCTGCAACACGCCGGCCGTGACGTGTTCTCCGCGCGGCGGATGAAGGTGGCCGGGAACCTGCACCTGACCGACGCGACGCTGGAGGGCACTCTCCGGCTGCAGGGCACGGAGGTCGGCGGCAGCATCGAGCTGTACGGCACGGACGTCAGCGCGCCGACGGTGCGCGAGCAGACGAGCTACTCGGTGGACCTGCGCACGGTCCGGGCCGGGCGCAACATCAGCCTCACCAGGTCCCGGGACAGGCATTTCCGCGCCACCGGCGGGGTCAACATGGACGGCGCGAGCGCGGCTCGGCGGATCGACCTGACCGGTGCCGAGTTCGACTCCGTCGCCGGGCACGACATCGCGCTCGACGCGAGCGACCTGACCTCCGACGAGCTGATGCTCAACCCGGGAAAGCCCGCGCGTGGCCGGATCCTGTTGCGGCACGCGCATTGCCGCACCCTCGATGACAACGACGCGTTCTGGGAGACCCAGGGCGGGATCGAGCTGGAGGACTTCCGGTACGACGTGCTGCACCGTCCGATCGAGATGAAGAACGACCGCGCGGTGAACACCCGGATCGACCAGCTGCGGACCGCGATGGCGGGATACCGACCGGGCCCGTACGACCAGCTGGCCGCGATGCTGCGCTCGAGCGGCAACGAGGAGCACGCGGACACGGTGTTGTTCCGCAAGCAGCAGTACCGGTACGAGGCGCTCGCGCAGGGCTACCGGGTGTTCGGGCCCGGCGTGCGGCTGTGGAGCTGGTTGCAGCGCTGGATGGTCGGCTACGGCTATCGCCCGGTCCGGGCGCTGGGTTGGCTGATCGGGCTGCTCGTCGTCGGCAGCCTGTACTTCTGGCTCGGCCACGACTCGTGCGTGACCGACCCGGTGCGCTACATGGTCGCCGGTCCGCGGTGCGCGATCGACCAGCAGGAGACCGGCCTGCAGTGGAACCCGGTGCTGTACACGGCGGACCTGCTGGTGCCGATCGTCGACTTCGGCAACAAGACCCGCTGGTACATGCACGGGATGGACAAGTGGGTGAGCGACGGCTTCATCGCCGCGGGCTGGATCCTCGCGACCACCGTGGCCGCGGGTGCCGGCCGGATGATCCGGCGCGACACCCCCGGCAGGTAGCTAGCGCGGGAGCTTCGGCCTTGCCGTCGTTGAACCGGAAGGCCGAGGTCAGGTCGCCGAAGGTCCGGCGGCGCCAGTCGGAGATGTTGCCCACCTTGACCCCGGTGACGCGCTCGAGGAAGCGCAACTGTGAGGTGTGGTCGAAGTTCTCGCTGCACACCCAGCCGCCGGCGGTCCACGGCGAGATGACGATGGCGGGCACCCGGAAGCCGCCGCCGACCCACAGGCCGTTGCCCTTGGTGCCGCCGGGGGAGGTGCCGTTGACGAACTCGTCCGGCGTGCCCGCGGGCGGGATCGGCGGGACGACGTGGTCGAACAGGCCGTCGTTCTCGTCGTAGCTGAGGATGAACGCCGCGAAGTTCTCCAGCATGTTGCAGCCGTAGGTGTCGTCCTGCTCGTAGACCTTCCAGCTCACCCCGGCCTCGGTGAGGCGCTCGGCGTAGGTCTTCCAGGTGTAGCCGCCCGCGGGGGCGGTGTTCTGCAGGATGGGGCCGCCGTTCTCGCTGTTGGGGTCGACGGTGCCGGTCCTCCACATCATGCGGTTGGGCCAGGTGGGGCCGAGCACCGAGCAGAAGTAGGAGTCGCAGATGGTGAACGACTCGGCGAGCGCGAACTGGAACGGCAGGTCGGCGCGGGTGTGGTAGCCCATCACGTATGGGCCGTTCTTGCCGTCGGCCTTGCGGTGCGCCGGCAGCCAGTTGTCCATCTTGCCGCCGTTGAGCGAGTCGTGCTGGACCTGGCAGGCGTGTGAGGTGGAGGGGATCTTTTGGGCGTTGGTGGCGTGGGTGTCGAGGCGGAACGGCAGCGCGTAGCCCGCGGGGTTCTGGGGGTCGGGCTGGTAGAAGACGGACTTGCCGTCGGGGAGCCGCTGTGCGCGCGGGTCGTTGAACCCGCGGACGCCGGAGAGGGTGCCGAAGTAGTGGTCGAAGGACCGGTTTTCCTGCATCAGCAGGACCACCACGTGTTCGATATCGCGCAACGACCCGCGCTTCGGCGCCGAGTAGACGACGTCGAGTGACCTCAGGCATTCAAGCCTCCAAGGAAACGGAAAGAACCCCCACCGCCCGATGCAACGCAACAACGCCACGCCACCACCGCAGGGGGGTCCAGGGGGGCGAAGCCCACCCTGGCGGGGGCCCGGGGGTTCGACCCCGGAACAAACGGCGCAGGGGCCCCGGCTCGCGCTTTCCGCAAGCACAAGGGCCCCAGCAACTGAGCGGACGACGGGATTCGAACCCGCGACCCTCACCTTGGCAAGGTGATGCGCTACCAGCTGCGCTACGTCCGCACGCCCCGTTAACCGGTGCTCGCTCACCCTATACCCTGCCGCTTGGGGGTGTGACAGGCACCCGGTCGGAGGTAACTCTGTCACTCCCGGAGTACAAGGGGTGACGGCAAGCGTTTCGCTCCGTATGGTGTCCCCATTCAACCGAACGGGTTAGTCCCGCCCCGGGGAGGAGGTGCCTGCCGAATGACGGAAGAAGCAACGGTACCGGAGCAACGCACGGTATCGGCCGATGAGCAGGCACTTCTGCGTCGCCTCCGGGCAGGCGAGGACAGCGCGTTCAGCGAGTTGTTCGAGCTGCATTCGGGTGCCGTGCGGCGGCTGGCACGGGGCATCGCGAGCGACTCCTCCGAGGCCGAGGACATCACCGCCGAGACCTTCTTCCGCGTGCTCCAGGCGTTGCGCCGCGGCGCGGGCCCGCGCGACCACATCCGCGCCTACCTGCTCACCGTCGCCCGCCGCGTTTCGTGGGAGTGGCACGGGGCGCGCCGCGACGTCCCGGTCACCGACGACGAGCTGACCCATCGCGCCGGTGCCGGCGCGGACGCGCACGCGCGCACGGCCGAGCACACCTTGATCGCGACCGCCTTCACGAGCCTGCCGGAGCGCTGGCGCACGGTGCTGTGGCAGACCGAGGTCGAGGGCGAGCAGCCCGCGGTCGTCGCCCCGCACTTCGGGCTGAGCGCGAACGCGACGGCGGCGTTGGCGAGACGGGCCCGCCAGGGGCTGCGCGCGGCGTACCTGCAGGCGCACCTGGCGATGAACCGCACTCCGGACGTCAGTTGCCGGGGGGTGGTCGAAAAGCTGGGCGGGTACACCGCCGGCAGTGTCACCGGGTCGGAGGCGACCCGGATCCGCACGCACCTGCTCGGCTGCGCCTCCTGCCGGTCGATGCACGCGGAGCTGCGGGACGTCTGTTCCTCGCTGCGGGCGCATGCCGGGGTGCTGGCGCTGCTGGTGCCGTCCACGGCGGCGGTCGCCGGGTCGGGCAGCGGGACGCTGGCCACCGTGAAGGGCCTGTTGCTGTCGAAGCTGAAGATCGGGATCGCGCTGGCGTCCACGGCGGCGGCCGGAGTGGTCGGCGTGGCGGTCGGGCCGGCGATGCTGGACTCGAACCACTCGCAGACCGTCGGGCTGCCGCAGGGCGGGGTCGAACTGAGGATCGCGCCGACGCAGCCGTCGCTGCTGAGCTCGCCGCCGCAGGAGCCGGTGCCGCCGGGCGAGGCGACCCTGCACCTGCCGGGCCGCGCCTCGTCCGTGCCGCGTGACGCCGGGCAGGGCGCGCCGCTGGGCACCGCGGGCCAGGACGCGCCACCGCCGGCGGCACCGCCGCAGCAGTCCGGCCAGAACGCTCCGGGGACCTCGTCGAGCCTCGGCACGCGTGACGACCTCGACACGACGACCTACTCGACGGAGTCCTCCGGCACGAAGAAGCCGGGCAAGGGCAACCACGGGTCGAAGCAGAACAAGGTCAAGTCCTCGAGCGCGCGCTCGGACACCCCGAGCGGTGACAGCGCGCGCTCGGACACCACGGGGACCGACGACGCGACGACGACCGGCACGACCCCGGCGACCACCGAGTCCGGTGTGACGCTCTTCTGGTGGCTGTTCGGCCCCGACTCGGGTGACGCCACCCGTTGATCTTGGTGCGGACCTCGCGCCCCGGGGTCCGGCCACGCTACCGTTGAGCACGCTCAGGAACGACGGAGCGTGTCCGGGAGGCCACGAAAGATGAACCGCCGGGTGCAGGGGCTGGACGGCCGGGACTGGATCGTCCGGGCGCAGATGGAGTGGCGCCGCCCCGCCACCGTGGAGGACTTCGAGCACGACGTGGCGGGCAGCCCTGCCTCGGGCGTCGCGATGTTGTCCGTGACCCTCCTGCTCGCGGTTATCCTGGTGGCCTGGCTACCCGATGGGGTCGTGGTACCGGCCTGGGTGGTCTGGGGCCTGCTGCTGATCGCGCTGTTCTTCCCACTGCGGTGGGTGCTGAACAGGCCGTGGGGCCTGGTCGCGGAGACCGACGGGGATCCGATGGGCGAGCACCCGCCGGAGCGCTGGGTCGGCGTCGTGACCGGGATGTTCCGGGTGCGTGGTGAAGTCACCAAGGTCGCCAAGACCATCCAGCGTGAAGGCCTGCCGGACTTCGACGGCCCCTTGCATCCGATGGAGTGACCGATGCCCGAGTTACCCGAGGTCGAGGCGCTCGCGTACCACCTGCGTGAGCACGCGGTCGGCCGGACGGTGACGCGGGTCGACGTGGCGTCGTTCGGCGTGCTCAAGACCGTGACCCCGCAGTGGACCGAGCTGCACGGGCGCACGGTGACCGGGGCCGGGCGGCACGGCAAGCACCTCGATCTGGACTGCGACGGCATCCACCTCGTGGTGCACCTGGCCCGCGCGGGCTGGCTGCGCTGGTCGGACTCCCTCTCGCCGACGCCGCCGAAGCCCGGCCGGGGGCCGTTGGCGCTGCGGGTGCACCTGGCCGGCCCCGGCTTCGACCTCACCGAGGCGGGCACCAAGAAGGGCCTCGCGGTGTGGATCGTCCGCGACCCGGAGGAGGTGCCGAGCATCGCGCGCCTCGGCCCGGACGCGCTGGAGCTGACCCGGGAGAAGCTGGGCGAGCTGTTCGCCGGCCGCACGGAACGGCTCAAGACCGCACTGACGGACCAGTCGCTGATCGCCGGGATCGGCAACGCGTACTCCGACGAGATCATGCACACCGCGAAGCTCTCGCCGTACTCGACGCCGGGAAAGCTCTCCGAAGAAGCGCTGGACCGGTTGTCCGACGCGATGCACGAGGTGCTCACCGGTGCGGTCGCACGGTCCGTTGGCCAGCACGCGGCGCGGCTCAAGGGCGAGAAGCGGTCGGGGCTGCGGGTGCACGCGCGGGCCGGACTGCCCTGCCCGGTGTGCGGCGACACCGTGCGGGAGATCTCGTTCGCGGACAAGGCCTTCCAGTACTGCGCGACCTGTCAGACGGGTGGCAAGCCGCTCGCGGACCGCAGGCTGTCGCGGCTGCTCAAGTAGCGTTGCGTAGGTGCCTTTTTCACCCGTTCATCGTCTAATTGCGACACTCGGTTGGCCGATACGGCGGCGTTCTCGCTTTGGGTAAGGTCGCTCCTACCCCAGGGTGTTGGTATCTACACAGAAAGTGGGCTGGAAGCCTTGCACCCGGCTGAGCGAGCGCAGAGCATGGACGCCGTGTCCGACTTGCCGATCGCGCAGATCGTCCCGTGGACCGTCGCGGGCCTGCTGCTGATCGCCGTGATCGTGTTGCTGCTCCGCGCGCGCAAACCGAGCAGCTTCGTGGACGACGCCGTGCTCGAAGCCGTCTACCACATGTCGAAGGCCACTCCGGACCTGCGCGAGGGCTTCGACCAGGTCGCCGCGGACCGGATCACCTCGCAGCTGCTCGAACTGCTCAAGTGCGTCTCGGTCGGGATCACCGACTCGGAGGGCACCCTCGCGTCCTGGGACGGCGAGGCCAACGACCACTACATGGACCTCACGCCGTCGATCGGGATGGCGATCCGCAAGCACCGGCGCGAGGTCGTCAACCACGACGACGTGCCGTGCGACCACCGCGGCACCTGCAAGATGAGGACCGCGGTGATCGTGCCGCTGATCGTCGAGGGCGAGATCGAGGCCGTGCTGATCGTGGTCGGCCGCACCAAGGGCAAGCGGCTCGTGCAGATGGCCGACGCGGTCGCCCAGTTCGTCTGCACCCAGTTCGAGCTGGCCCGGCTCGACGAGTCGAAGCTGCAGCTGCAGCAGGCCGAGATCAAGGCACTGCGCGCGCAGATCTCGCCGCACTTCATCTACAACGCGCTCAACACGATCTCCTCGCTGATCCGCACGGACCCGGAGGAGGCCCGGGAGCTGCTGCAGGAGTTCGCCGACTTCACCCGGTACTCGTTCCGCACCTCGGGCATGTTCACCTCGCTCGCGGACGAGCTGCGCAACATCGACCGGTACCTGACCATCGAGCGCGCGCGCTTCGGCGGCAGGCTCGAGGTGCGGCTCAAGATCGCGCCCGAGGTGCTGTCGGTCGTGGTGCCGTTCCTGATCATCCAGCCGCTCGTGGAGAACGCGGTCCAGCACGGGCTGGCGAACAAGCCCAGCGGCGGCATGGTCACCGTGACCGCACAGGACTACGGCACCGAGGCGCTGATCAGCGTCGAGGACGACGGCATCGGGATGGACCCGGCGCGGCTGGCGGACCTGCGCAACTCGCACCGCACCGGCGCGCACGTCGGGCTCGGCAACATCAACGCGCGGATGCGGCAGCTGTTCGGCGACGAGTACGCGCTGATGGTCGAGACCGCTCCCGGGGCGGGGATGAAGGTCACCCTGCGGGTGCCGAAGTTCGCCCCCGGCGTGCGCACCGAGCTGCCGGACTACACGGCCTCGGTGCCACCGCAGACCGCCCGCAACTCCTCGCCTGCACACGCGCGGAAAGGCACGTAACCTCGCGGCCATGACCAGCATGACCGACAAGTTGACGAGCCGGATCCCGGGCATCGACCGGGGCGATCGGACCGACGTGGTCGCGGTCGTAAAGCTGCACGGCGTCATCACGCCGACCCCGTCGCCGCTCGCCCGCGGCAGCATCAACCTCGCGGCGGTCGAGTCGGCGCTGACCAGGGCGTTCGACCACGACCGGCTCAAGGCCGTCGCGCTGCTGATCAACTCGCCCGGCGGCGCGCCAACGCAGTCGGGCCTGGTCGCGGAACGGATCCGGCAGCTGGCCGCGAAGAAGAAGGACGTGCCGGTGCTGGCGTTCTGCGAGGACGTCGCCGCGTCGGGCGGGTACTGGCTGGCCTGCGCGGCGGACGAGATCTACGCGCACCGGACGTCGCTGGTGGGCTCGATCGGCGTGATCAGCGGCGGTTTCGGCTTCGCGGGGCTGCTCGACCGGTTCGGCATCGAGCGGCGGCTGCACACCGCGGGGGAGAACAAGTCGCGCCTTGACCCGTTCAGCCCGGAGAAGCCCGAAGACGTCGAGTGGCTGGAGAAGATGCACGCCCAGCTGCACGAACTGTTCGTGAGCTGGGTCAAGGAGCGGCGCGGGGACAAGCTGTCGCCGACCGAGGACCTGTTCACCGGCGACGTCTGGCTCGGTGAGAAGGCGAAGGAACTGGGCCTGATCGACGGCGTCGGCAACCTGCGCGAGCTGATCGCGCAGCGGTTCCCCGCCGCGGAGATCAAGATGGCCGAACCGAAGAAGCCGTTGCTCGCGCGGCTCGGCGTCGGCGCGCCCGCGGCGGCGATCTTGGACGCGGTGACACAGAAAGCAATGTGGAGCCGCTACGGGTTGTAATGCGTTCGCCCGAGCGCGGTATGGACAGCAGGCTTCGTACTGGGCAGGATGCGAACCACTGTGAGTGCGCATAATGAAACGCGGCGATTGGTTGTGCTCGCCGTGGACGACGAACCCCACGGGCTGAACCTCCTCGTCGAGAGCCTGCAGTCGAATCGGCACATCGGCCGGGTCTTCACCGCCGTCGATGCGTCGGAAGCGCTGCGGCTGCTCGCCTCCGACGACGAGGAACTGCGGCAGCGCAAGGAGCGCGGCCTGCCGACGATCGACGCGGTGTTCGCCGACCTGCAGATGCCGGGGCTGTCCGGGATGGAGATGGCGCGGGTGTTCTCCGCGCTGAACCCGGCGCCGGTGCTGGTGTTCGTCACCGGGCACGCCTCCGAGGCGGTGAACGCGTTCGACCTCGGCGCGGTCGACTACCTGCTGAAACCGTGCAACCAGAGCCGGCTGGACCGGGCCGTCGAACGGGTGCTGGACAAGCTGAGCACGGTGCCGGCCGTGGGCGGTCCCACGGGCGCGGCGGCGCCTGCCAAACCGGACGACGACGAGGTGATCCCGGTCGAGCTGGCCGGCACGACCAAGCTGGTTCCGCGCTCGACGGTGCGGTGGGTCGAGGCGCAGGGCGACTACGCGCGGCTGTTCACCACCGACGGCAACAGCCACCTGGTCCGGATCCCGCTGACCCAGCTCGAGGAACGCTGGGAGAAGGCGGGCTTCGTGCGCATCCACCGATCGTTCCTGGTCGCGCTCAACCTGATCACCGAGCTGCGGATGGGCCAGGGCGGCTACCAGGTCGTGATCGGCAACGACGAGAAGCTGCTGCCGGTGTCGCGGCGGCACACGCGTGAGCTCAAGGATCGCCTGACCGGCCGATGAACGACGACATCTACCGCCATGTGGAGGGGGTCCGGGAACCGGATCCCACCCTCGGCAAGACCCGTGGCAGGCACGAGCCGGCGACGGTCGAGCGGGTGCCGCCCGCGCCGGTGGAGTCGCAGCCCGAGCAGCCGGCGAAACCGCCCAAGCGGCAACGGGTCGTGCTGGCCGACCCGCGCTCACGCTCGACGCCGACCCTACGGGCGCGCGTCGAGCTGGAAGAGCAGACGAGCTGGGGCACGCTGCTGGTCGACGATCTGGTCAAGCGCCAGCTGCGGGCGGGGCTCGCGCTCGCCGGGCTAGTGCTGGTGGTGCTCGGCGGGCTGCCGCTGGCCTTCTACCTGTCGTCGGACTTCGCGGGCGTGCACGTGGTGGGCGTGCCGCTGGCCTGGCTGCTACTGGGCGTGCTGCCGTTTCCGCTGCTCCTGCTGGCCGGCCTCGCCTACAACCGGCTCGCCGAGCGCCACGAACGCGACTTCGTCGACATGATCGAGAACTAGCCAGTGAAGTGGCTTGCGTGCCGGTGCGGGTGGCGGAACCTGAGGTGGCCCCTCGCTGTGGGATCGCCTCCTCATGAGTGACCAACTCACCACGTCGGCGCTGTCCTCGCGAGGAGCCACCTCAGAACCCGCGGCGGCGCAGGCTGCGTGCCGACAGCAAGCGGCTGCCGCCGCTTATGTGTGCGGCCGAGCACTGGTGCAACACTGTTCGCCGTGCAGCTGAACCCGTGGGCGCTGACCGGCATCGTGCTGGTCGCCGCGATGACCTTCTACCTCGGTCATCGCTCGTCGCGGTTCGCCAGCTCCACGCACGACTTCCTGGTCGCGCGCCGCACGGTGCGCTCGCGCCGCAACGCCGCCGCCATCTCGGGCGAGTACCTCTCGGCCGCGTCGTTCCTCGGCGTCGCCGGGATCGTGCTCAAGGAGGGCGCCGACGGGCTGTGGTACCCCATCGGCTTCACCGCGGGCTACCTCGCGCTGATGCTCTTCGTCGCGGCACCGCTGCGGCGCTCGGGCGCCTACACGCTGCCGGACTTCATCGAGGCGCGGCTCGGTTCGGTCGCGCTTCGCCGCTGTGCCACGGCTTTCGTGGTCGTGATCGGCATCCTCTACACGGTGCCGCAGCTGCAGGGCGCGGGGCTCGCGCTGACCACCGTGCTGCCGGTGCCCTGGTGGTTCGGCGCGCTCGCGGTGACCGTGCTGGTCGCGGGCAACGTGCTCGCCGGCGGCATGCGCGCGATCACGGTGGTCCAGGCATTCCAGTACTGGCTCAAGCTGTTCGCGCTCGCCGTGCCCGCGTTCGTGCTGTGCGCGGTGTTCGTGAGCGGCGGACACAGCGGGCCGGCCGGCGCGCTCGGCTCGCCCGCGCCACCGACGTTTCCGGCGGACACGACGGTGAAGATCGAGACGGACGTCGGCCTGCGGGTGACCATGGTGACCCCGGTGCGGGTGCGCAAGCCGGGCGAGACCGAGGACCGGACAGTGGTCTGGGCCAAGGGCGCGACCGAGCAGGTGGCCAAGGGCACCGAGCTGCGGTTCGCCGCCGGGACGTCGGTACCGGTGGTCACCGAAGCGCTCTCGGCCAACTCCGACTGGCTGCGGCCCGGCAGCACCGGGCTGTCCGACCTGCTGCAGACGTATTCGCTGATCCTCGCGACCTTCCTCGGCACCATGGGCCTGCCGCACGTGCTCGTCCGCTTCTACACCAACCCCGACGGCAAGGCCGCGCGCCGGACCGCGGTGCACGTCCTGCTGCTGCTCGGGCTGTTCTACCTGTTCCCGACGCTGCTCGGCGCCATGTCGCGGATGTACGTGCCGGAGCTGCTGGTCACCGGGCAGACCGACGCCGCGGTGCTCCGGCTGCCGCAGGCGGTGCTGCCCGGGGTGGCCGGGCAGATCCTCACCGGCGTGATCATGGCCGGCGCGTTCGCCGCGTTTCTGTCCACCTCGTCGGGACTGCTGGTGAGCGTGGCGGGCGTCGTGTCGACCGACCTGTTCAAGGGCAAGGTGCGCGATTTCCGCTGGGCCACGGGAATCGTCGCCGTCATTCCCGCGGGGCTCGCGCTGACCATGCGCTCGACCGACCTGTCGCTGAGCGTCGGGATGTCCTTCGCGCTGGCGGCGTCGACGTTCTCCCCGATCCTCGTCCTCGGCATCTGGTGGCGCGGGCTGACCTGGCCGGGCGCGATGACCGGGATGATCGTCGGCGGCGGGCTGGTGGTGTCGGCACTGGTGGTCAACACCGTCTCCGGCTACACCGGCAACTGGGCGCCCTGGCTCGCCGACCAGCCTGCGCTGATAACGGTGCCGACGGCGTTCGCGGTGACGGTGCTGGTCAGCCTCGCCACCCGGGCCGGCCGGCCGGCCGACGTCAACGCCGTGATGCTGCGGCTGCACGCGCCCGACCCGCTGGGTTTCATGCGGGACCGCGCCGTCGCCCGGTTCGGGCAGATCGAGAATCGCGGTCGTACGGGCAAGGGGCGGCACCGCAAGTAGCCGTCCGGGTACTTAGTGTTGGTTTCACCCTTTTGGCGGTTACTTTGCACTCCGTTGAGACAGCCTTGGAAGGCGCGTCACTCGTAGAGTGCGCAAAGCGGTCACCGTTGCTGAAACGCGACACGATCTCGGTCTACCTTGAGTAATCTCTTTCACTCAAAAGGATTAACAACATAGCTCCGCTTTAAGGGCAAGATCTACCGCAGCCATCGACCGGAAGAGGTAGAGACATGGAGAGTGAGGTCGTCCCGTGAGCACCACCGACCAGGGCCTAGACGAAGGGACGGGCCCGGGCAGCGACTGGAAACAGGTGCAGGAGAGTCCGGACTTCGTCCAGTTGCGGCACCGGCTCCGCACCTTCGTCTTCCCGATGACGGTCCTCTTCCTGGCTTGGTACCTGCTGTACGTCCTGCTCGCGGACTACGCGAGCGGCTTCATGAAGACCAAGATCGCCGGAAACTTCAACGTCGGCCTGCTCATCGGTCTGTTGCAGTTCGTGTCCACGTTCGTGATCACCGCGCTGTACGTCCGGTACGCCAACCGGAAGCTCGACCCGCTCTCGGACAAGATCCGCGGCGAGGTCGAGGGCGACAAGATCGAGACCACGACGGCCGAAGGAGACGCCGAGTGAAGACACTCGCCGCGGGCGTCGAGGGCAGCAACCCGACGCTCAACATCATCATTTTCGCGGTCTTCGTCGCGATCACCCTGGTGATCGTGTTCTGGGCGAGCCGCAACACCAAGACGGCCTCGGACTACTACGCCGCGGGCCGCGCGTTCACCGGTCCCCAGAACGGCATCGCCATCTCCGGCGACTACCTGTCGGCGGCCTCGTTCCTCGGCATCGCCGGCGCGATCGCGGTCAACGGCTACGACGGCTTCCTCTACTCGATCGGGTTCCTGGTCGCGTGGCTGGTCGCCCTGCTGCTGGTCGCCGAGCTGCTGCGCAACACGGGCAAGTTCACCATGGGCGACGTGCTCGCCTTCCGGATGCGGCAGCGTCCGGTGCGGGCGGCGGCCGCGGTGTCGACGCTGATCGTGTCGATCTTCTACCTGCTCGCGCAGATGACCGGCGCCGGTGGCCTGGTCAACCTGCTGCTCGGCGTGCAGGGCAACGTCGGCCAGGACATCGTCATCGCCGTGGTCGGCGTGATCATGGTGCTGTACGTGCTGATCGGCGGGATGAAGGGCACGACCTGGGTGCAGATCATCAAGGCCGCGCTGCTGATCGTCGGCGCGCTCGCGATGACCATCTGGGTGCTCGGCAAGTACGGGTTCAACTTCTCGAGCCTGCTGCAGCACGCCGTGGACAAGGCGGGCGGCGGCGCGAAGGGCGAGGCGCTGCTCGGGCCTGGCAAGCAGTACGGCAAGACCGGCACCTCGAAGCTGGACTTCCTGTCGCTGGGCATCGCGCTGGTGCTGGGCACGGCAGGCCTGCCGCACGTGCTGATGCGCTTCTACACGGTGCCGACCGCCAAGGACGCCCGGAAGTCCGTGGTCTGGGCGATCGTGCTGATCGGCGTGTTCTACCTGTTCACCCTGGTGCTCGGCTACGGCGCCGGCGCACTGGTGGGCGCGGACACGATCAGCAAGGCGCCCGGCACGACGAACGCGGCGGCCCCGCTGCTCGCGCTCGAGCTCGGCGGACCGGTGCTGCTCGGGTTCATCGCCGCGGTCGCGTTCGCGACGATCCTGGCCGTGGTCGCCGGGCTCACGATCACCGCGTCGGCGTCGTTCGCGCACGACGTCTACGCCAACGTGATCAAGAAGGGCAAGGTGGACAGCAAGAACGCCGAGGTCCGCGTCGCCCGGTTCACCGCGCTGGTGATCGGTGCGATCGCGATCGTCGGCGGCATCCTCGCCAAGAGCCAGAACGTCGCGTTCCTGGTGGCGCTGGCCTTCGCGGTGGCGGCGTCGGCGAACCTGCCGACGCTGCTGTACTCGCTGTTCTGGAAGCGGTTCAACACCCGCGGCGCGCTGTTCAGCATCTACGGTGGCCTGGTCGTCACCATCGTGCTGATCGTCTTCTCGCCCGCGGTGTCCGGTGAGACCACCTCGATGATCAAGGGTGCGGACTTCGCCTGGTTCCCGCTGTCCAACCCGGGCCTGGTGTCCATCCCGGTCTCGTTCTTCCTCGGCTGGCTCGGCACGGTCCTGTCGAAGGAGACGAACGACGACAAGTACGCCGAGATGGAGGTTCGCTCGCTGACCGGCGCCCATGCCGAGAAGGCAACGGTGCATTAGCGCCAGATCCGAGCTCACGTGCACGGAACGGAGGCGCGTGGGAAACTGAACGGGTGAATCCGGCTCAGCTTCCCACCGCCTCCGTCTCCGAACTCCCCGCCAACGACGTCACGCTGCTCGACGTGCGGGAGGACGACGAGTGGGCCGCCGGGCACGCCCCCGGCGCGGTCCACATCCCGCTGGGCGAGCTGCCCGCCCGCGTCGAGGAGCTCGCGAAGCTGCCCGACGACAAGCCCGTCTACGTCGTGTGCCGCTCCGGCGGCCGCTCCGCGCGTGCGACGGCCTGGCTCAACGCCAGCGGCTGGGACGCGGTGAACGTCGCCGGCGGCATGAAGTCCTGGCACACCGAGGGCCGGCCCGTGGTGGGCGAACACCCGGACACGCCGCCGGAGATCCTCTAGCCCCCATGCAACCCGGCCGCTACAACTTCCGCCCGCGGGTGCGGTGGGTCGCGTCCCCGCCACCCGGCGCACTGCCGCCGCGCCGCGCCCGGCCGGTCGAGCGCTACACCGGCCCGCCCGCCTATCCCGTGCCGCCGCGCTGGGGGTTCCCGAACCTGACCTGGCGCGAGCCGACGCTGGTGCCGGGCATGCCGTCGAGCTATCCGCTGCCGGTGGAACGGGTGCGGCTGCTCTCCCGCAACGCGGTCACGATCCTGTGGTTCCTCGCCGGGCTCGCGCTCGTCGGCGCGGTGGCCGAGTTCTGGCGGTACGCGCTACTGGTGATCAGCCGGAACTCCGCGCTGGACACCGACGTCGTGGCGATGTCGGACGCGCTGGAGATCATCGCCTCCCTGCTGACGGTCGTGTTCGGGTTGCTCGGCATCGCCTCGGTGCTGTGGTGGCTGCTGATCGCCCGCCAGGCCGCGGCGGACGAGAACGGTCACGAGCCACCGCGCTCGGCGTGCCAGGTGCTGGTCGGCACGCTCGTGCCAGGGCTGAACCTGGTGCTGGCCGGCTCGATCCTCGCCGAGCTGGAGCACGCGATCCTGCGCCGCCCGGTGGCCCGGCGGCCCGAGCCCTCGCGGCTGGTGCTCACATGGTGGGCGGCCTGGGTGCTCGACGCCGTGCTGATGATCGTGGTGATCATCTGGCGGTTCCGCGACGGCGTGCAGGCGCAGGCCGACGCGGTGTTCCTCAGCGGGCTGCTCGACACCTCGGCGGCCGTGCTCGCCGCGCTGACCGCCGTGGTGGTGCACCGCCTGACGAGCCTGCTGGCGCCGATCTCGCTCGACCGGCTCCGGGTGCGCCGGGTGGTCGCCGTCAAGGGCGCGCCCGCGCCCACGCTGCGCCCGGTCCGGCCGATCACCTCACGCTGACACGGGCAGCGTTCGCAGACCGCGGATCACGAACTCCGGCCGCCGCTCCGGCTCGCCCGCCAGGCGCAGGCCGGGCATCCGCCCGGTGAGGGCACGCAGCGCGGCGGCGATCTCGATGCGCGCCAGCGGCGCGCCGACGCAGTAGTGGATACCCGCGCCGAAGCCGAGGTGCTGGTTGGGCGAGCGACCGAGGTCGAGCGTGCCGGGCGCGTCGAACACCTCGGGGTCGCGGGCGGCCGCGCCCAGCAGTGCGGCGATCTTCTCGCCCTTCGCGACCCGGAACCCGGCGATCTCGACGTCCTCGGTCGCGGTGCGTTCGAACAGCTGCAGGGGCGAGTCGAAGCGGATGAGCTCCTCGACGGCCGGGCCCAGCAGCGCCGGGTCCTCCCGCAGGCGCTGCCACTGACCGGGGTGCCGCAGCAGCGCCCACACTCCGTTGCCGATGACGTTCACGGTGGCCTCGTGCCCGGCCATCAGCAGCAACACCGCGGTCGCGACGACCTCGTCGCCCGTGAGCTCGGCCTGGACCAGGTCGCTGACCAGGTCCTCGCCGGGCTTGCGACGGCGTTCCTCCGTGAGCGCGCGCAGGTAGCCGGCGAAATCCCGCGCCGCCTCCTCGGCCGCCTGCCGACCGTCGGGCGGCAGGCCGTACTCGTACATCTTCACGATGGCGTTCGACCACGGGACCAGCCGCGGCCGGTCGGGCTCGGGAATGTCCAGCAGTTCGGCGATCACCGCGACCGGCAGCGGTTGCGCGAGGTGTTCGAGCAGGTCCCCTTCGCCGCGTTCGGCCAGCTCGCGCACCATCCCGTCGGCCAGCGCGGCGACCGTCGGGCGCAACCGCTCGACGTGCCCGCGCCCGAAGGCGCCGGCGATCGACCGCCGGAGCCGCGTGTGCGCGGGAGGTTCGTTCTCCAGCAAGGAATTGCGGTGCAGGAGGTTGAACGAGACGAACTGTTCCGCGGGCTGCGCGTCCGACCAGATCCGGCCCAGCCCCCGATGCCGCAGCACCGTCGAGGCCGCCTTGTGCGACACGGCTATCGCCAGCCCGAGCCCCTCGTGGTGATGGACTTCGCCGGCCGCCCGCAACCGGGCGAACTCCGGATAGGGATCGGCGAGAAAGCCGGGGTCACCAGGATCGAACACCCGCCGACCCTAACCCGGTGGTGAGTTCGGTAGCGTCTGCGGCCAAGCTGTCGAGGAGGGCACATGGGCAAGGCCGCGCGGAAGAAGAACAAGGCGCCGAAGGTGCGCGAGGTGTTCGTGGCGCAGCCGTTCGAGGGGCTGGCCGCCGAACCCGAGCTGATCGCCCTGCGCGAGTTCGTGCCGTCCGCGACCGCGCCCCTGCCACTCGCGGACGCCGGTCGCGAGGTCACCCTCGCCACCGTCCTGCCGGGCGCCGCGGCCGCGTTCGTCCGCACCGACGAGCGCGTGTTCGTCGGCCTGCAGGTGCAGACCCGCTCCTCCGACATCAGCCGTGACCTGGGCCGCTCGCTGAAGTGGGCACTGGACGCCAAGCCCGGCGACGTGCTGTCGGTGCCGGACACGACGACCCCGGGTGGCGAAGGGGAGCGCCTGCAGGACCTCCTGCTCACCGACGCCGAGCTCGAGGTCACCGTGCACGCGAACTTCGACTGGTGGCTGCCCGAGGACGCCGACGCCGACGGCGAGGTCAAGCTGTCGCTGGACCGCGCGAACGAGGCGATCATGCCCACCGAGCGCCTCGGCACCGGCTCGTACTGGGTGCTCGCGGGGGAGAAGGCGCACCTGCGCTGGGTGCGCCCCGAGCCGGAGAACAAGCTGCTCCAGGCTCTGGCCCGGCTGTCCGCCGCCGGTGAGCTCGGCCTCGGCGAGGGCTCGCGCTACGCCGGTTCCTTCCGCGCCCACGGCCTGCTGGTGCCGGTGTGGGACCTCGACCCGGAGGCGCACGCCCGCGAGTGGGCCGGGCCCGCCGAACAGCTCGGCGCGCGCCTGGACCGGGCGCTGGCCTCGCTCGACGAGAAGCCGCTCGACGCGGCCGAGCGGCGCGCCCGCGACGGCCTCATCGGCCGTCAGCTGACCCTGCGGTGATCCTGCACATCTGTCCGGCGGCGGACTGGACGGGCGAGACCTACCGGGCCGCATCGCTGGACACGCTCGGGTTCGTGCACTGCTCCGACCCCGGCACCACGGCACTGCCCGCCAACGCGCTCTACGCCGGCCGCACCGACCTGGTGCTGCTGGAGATCGACCCGGCGCGGCTCGGCGTACCGGTGCGCTGGGAGGAAGGCAGCCCGCCGCACCCCGCCGGCGTCTGGTTCCCGCACGTGTACGGGGCGATCCGGCCGGAAGCCGTCGTCGCGGTGCACCCGTTCCCGCCGCAGCCGGACGGGATGTTCCGCCTGCCCGAGGCCCTCGCCAACCGATAGCCCGCCTCGTGCGTCCTCATAGCCGGAGGCACGAGCTGAGGGGGACGGCATGGGAGGCGCTACGGTGACCAAGACCGTCCCGGCCATCGTGAACCGGCCGGTGGGGAGGGAATCGCCGATGGCGGGTGAGCTCACGGACTTCGAAGAGTTCGTGCACGCGAGCCTTCCCGGCCTGCTCCGCTACGGGCACGCGCTGACCGGCAACCCGCACGACGCGGCCGATCTCGTGCAGACGGTGCTGGAGAAGATCGGGTCGCGGTGGACCCACGTGCAGCGCAAGACGGGGGACCCGCTCGCCTACATCCGCAGGTCGATGGCCAACGCACACGTGAGCCGGTGGCGGCGGACCCGCCGGGAGAACCTCGTCGCCGACGTCCCCGACGCGCGCCAGGTGACCCCGCCGGATCCGTTCGAGCACGAACCACTGTGGCAGGCCCTGCGGGAACTGCCGCCGAGGCAACGCGCGGTCATCGTGCTGCGTTACTACGAAGGACTGTCCGAGGTCGAAATCGCGCAGACGCTGGGCATCAGCCAGGGCACGGTGAAGAGCCAGGCCAGCAAGGCGATCGGCAGCCTGCGGACCAAGATCACCGGAGGGAGGGAAGTGGGTTGACCGACAAGGACGACCTGGACGCCGAACTGCGCCGGCTGTTCGACGACGACCGGCTGGACGTGCGGCCGAGCGCGGACGCACCGGCTCGCATCCTCACCGGTGCCCGCCGGGCCCGCCGCCGCCGCACCGCGCTGACCGCGACCGGTGGCGTGCTGAGCGCGGTGGTGCTGGTCGGCGCCGGCCTCGTCCTGGGGCAGCTGCGTTCGACGCACACCGACACGGCCGCGCCGGTCCTGCAGCCGACGGTGAGCGACACCGCGTCCTCGGCGCCGCTCACCCCGGCCCCGCTCGTCCCGCCCCCCGGCAGCCCCTCGTCCGGTGAGGCCTCCGGCAGCGTCGGTCAGTCGTCGCCGTCCCAGACCGCGGGCCGGGCGTCCCCGCCGCCGGCCGCGCCGCCCAGCAGTGCGACGCGGAGCCTGAACATCCCACTGGTGTCCGGGCCGGTACTCGGCCCCAACGGCTACAGCAAGCTCGTCCTGGGGATGTCCTTCGCGGACGCCAAGCAGACCGGGCTGCTCGCGGGCGCGGACACCCCGCCCACCGGCTGCGCGGACTACACGCTCACCGAAGGCACCGCGGGCGTCCGCAATGTGACCATCTCGGACACCCTCGGCATCGTCAGCTTCGAGGCGAGCGGCGCGCACACGCCCGAACGGATCCGCGTCGGCTCCACCAAGGACGAGCTGGAGGCCGCCTACCCGGCGCTCGGCAAGAGCGGCGGCGGGTACTCGGCCGCGGCCGGCTCCGGGAGCAGCTACCTGTTCATGGTCGACGACCGCAACCGCGTGGCCAGCCTGCTCCTGGTCGGCCCCGCGACCTGCTGAGCTACAGCTTGCCGCCGGCCACCGGCGGCATCCCGGAGTCGCCGTCGTCCCCGGCCGCCTCGCGGGCCAGCCAGTTCTCGACGTCGAACAGGTTGCCGTTGGCGCGGCGCACGACGTTGAGCAGCGTGGTCATCTTCGAGACCTCTTCGATCTGCTCCTTGAGGAACCACTGCACGAACTGCTCGCCCTGGTAGTCGTCCTGCTCACGGGCGGTCTTCGCGAGGATGCGGAAGTCGGCGGTGACGCCCTTCTCCTGCTCGAGCGCGAGTTCGACCAGTTCGGTCACCTCGTTGAAGTCGTTGCGGACCTCGCCGGTGCCCGGAATCTCGACGTGGTGGTCGATGTCCATCAGGTACCGGGTGATGGCGAGCGCGTGGTTGCGTTCCTCGACCGCCTGGCGGTAAAAGAACTTCGCGAGCTGCGGCAGGTCCGAGTTGTCGAACCAGACCGCGAGCGCGACGTATTGCTGGGACGCGGTGAACTCGTTCTGAATCTGCTGTTGCAGCAGCTCATGGAACTTGGAGCACGGTTCTTTCCGTTTGATGGCCATGTTCCGAGAATAGGTGATCAGCAATTCCGATCACCACTCGGAGCTGGTGATTCCGGCCCTATTCGGTTAGGCTTACCCATAATAGGGAAGCCTAATTCGGTAAGGCTTTCCTAATTAAATTCATTCGATCGGGTCGCGCACGACCGGGCAGGACATGCAGCGCGGGCCGCCCCGGCCCGAGCCCAGTTCCGAGCCCGCGATCGCCAGCACCTCGATGCCGGCCTCCTCGAGCCGCGCGTTGGTCTCCCCGTTGCGCTCGTAGCCGACGACCACCCCGGGCGCGAGGGCGAGCGTGTTGTTGCCGTCGTCCCACTGCTCGCGCTCGGCGGTCACCGGGTCGAGGCCGGTGTCGATGACCCGCAGCTTCTCGATGCCCATCGCCTCGGCGGCGGCGTGCAGGAACGGCTCCGGGCCGCTGACGTCCAGCGAACCGTCGTGACCGGGGCGCATCGTGAAGGCGACGAGCGAGTCGCGCGCGAGCGGGTACATCACCACGGCGTCGCGGTCGACCATCGTGCACACGGTGTCCAGGTGCATGGTGGCGCGCTCCTGCTCGATCGGCACCGCGAGCACCGTGTGCACCAGGTCGTCGGCGAACACCGACCGCGCGAGCGACTCCGCGCCCGCGGCGGTGGTCCGCTCGCCGACGCCGATCGCCAGCACGCCCGGCGCGAGGAGCATGACGTCGCCGCCTTCGACCGGCGCCGAGTGCGCGCCGTAGGCACGGGCGGCGTGCCGGAACCGCGGGTGGTAGGCGTAGATCAGGTCGAGCAGGACCGTCTCGCGGCGGCGCGCGGGCATCGCGAGCGACGAGATCGCCACCCGGTCCCCGATCCAGACCGAGGAGTCGCGCGTGAACAGCAGGTTCGGCAGCGGGTCCACGGCGAAGTCGTGCGGGCGGTGCATCTTCCGCACGAGCGACGCGCCCTCCCCCGCCGGGAGCTCTTCGAAGGTGACTCCGCAGGTCAGCACCTCGGCGAGGGTGGTGGCGTCTACCCCGGACAGGTGCGAGCGCAGCGAGTCCGCGAGCGTCTGCCCGAGCCGCAGCTCGTCGACGGCGGCGTGCACGCCCGCGGCGTGCGCCCGGTCGTCCTCCAGCGCGGCGCGGAGCATCTCGACCAGGAGCAGCACCTCGACCCCCCGGCCGCGCAGCACCTCGGCGAACGCGTCGTGCTCCTGCTGTGCCCGGTCCACCCAGGGGATCGAGTCGAACAGCAGCTGGTCGTTGTTGCGCGGGGTGAGCCTTTTGAGCTCGTTGCCCGGCCGGTGCAGCAGGACGGTACGCAGTGGCCCGACTTCGCTGTCCACCCTCGGTTGCCTCATGCACTGAATTTAGCCGTGGCGCGCAACGGCCGGTCTTACGGCAGCCAGGACAGGTGCCCTTTGAGCAACGCGTAGCCGACGAACGAGACGACGTCGAGGATCGTGTGCGCGACCACGAGCGGCCACAACCGGTTCGTCCGCTGCCACACCCGGCCGAACACCAGTCCCATGATCAGGTTGCCGACGAACCCGCCGAAGCCCTGGTAGAGGTGGTAGGACCCGCGCAGCACGGCCGCCGCGAACAGGCCGGTGTTCTCCCGGAAGGCCAGCTGCCGCAGCCGGGTCAGCAGGTACCCGACGACGAGCACCTCCTCGGCGAACGCGTTGCCGAACGCCGAGAGCGTGAGCACGACCGGCCGCCACCACGTGTCGCTCAGGGTCGAGGGCGAGACGGCGAGGTTGAAGCCGAGCTTCCAGCCGATGAAGTACAGCGCGAGGCCGGGGATGCCGATCAGCGCGGCGAGCCCGGCGCCCCACAGCACGTCGCGGCCGCGCCAGCCCAGTCCCACCGACCGCAGCCGGACACCGGCGCGCACGAGTAGGTACGCGCCCAGCGCGCCCCAGCCGACGAGCTGGACGACGCTCAGCAGCTGGGCGAGCAGGTCGATCAGGTTCAGTGCGGCCTGTGGCGCGTTGAGCGCGACGTGCTGCTGGCTCAGCGGGGTGGGCTGGAGCAGCGAGTCCAGCAGCGAGAGCAGGCTGCGCGCGCCCGAGAGCCCGAGGGTGATGCCGAAGACGATCAGGATCTCGATCTTGATCCGGCGCCGCTCGGCCTCGTCGCCGACCAGTTCGGGCAGGTCCGGACGCTCGGGGCGCAACCAGTCGCGGGCGAGGGACGTCACGCGCGCACGCTACCTTCTGTCCTCATGGCACCGAAAATAGCGACGGCGGACCGTGTTGACCGTGAAGAGCTGCTCGAGTTCCTGCGGCCCCGGCACCGCGCCATCCTGATGACCACCCGTGCCGACGGCACCCCGCAGCTCTCGCCGGTCACCGCCGGCATCGACACCGAGGGCCGGTTCGTCGTCTCCACCTATCCCAAGCGCGCCAAGGCGACCAACGCCCGGCGCAGTCCCGCGGTGTCCGCCTGCGTGCTCTCCGACGAGTGGAACGGCGCGTGGGTCCAGCTCGACGGGCAGGCCGAGGTGCTCGACATGCCGGACGCGGTGGAACCGCTGGTCGAGTACTTCCGCTGCATCTCCGGCGAGCACCCGGACTGGGACGAGTACCGCGAGGCCATGCGCAAGCAGAACAAGAGCCTGATCCGGGTCACCATCGAGCGCTGGGGCCCGATCGCGACGGGTGGTTTCCCGCCGGAGCTGGCCGACTAGCTGTATCGGGCCAGGAACGGGCAGCCGACGAGCCGCCGCAGTTCGCCCGCCAGCTCGGCGGTGTTCGACAGCGGCCGGGAGAACGCCAGCCGGACGTCGTGGTCCTCGGTCTCGGTCTCGACCCGCAACCGCAGGCCGAACCGGTCGAGGCCGAGCGGCCGGATGCGCCCGCCGCGCAGCTCCTCGGGCACGTGGCGGGCCAGTTCGGCGACCACGTCGGCGTGCTCGTGCTCGAGGTGGCGGAGCCAGCTCGTCTCGTACGTGGCGAACGGGTCGGCCGTCGCGGCGCTGAACATGTGCGGGCGCAGCGAGTGCGTGCCCTCGGCGTCGGCGAGCACGAGCGAGGCGGGGGTGAGGCGCAGGAGGCTCGCCCCGTGACCGAGGTCGAGCAACCGCGGGTCGGGCCGCGCCTCGGCGATCGCGAGCGCCCTGGCCCGCGCGGCGGCCGCGCCGAGCGGGCGGAGCCAGCCGGTGATCCACAGCAGCCCGCGCACGGGTTCGCGCAGGTCGACCGGTGCGTGGTCGGCCAGCTCGAACATCACGGCGACCTCGGCGTCCGCGGCCCTGGCGAGCAGTGGGTGCTCGTCGCGCAGCAGGACGCTCACGCTGCCGCTCGCGTGCACGTGGTGCAGCTCGGGGACGACGCGCTCGCGGCTGCTGGGACCGGTCGGCACGAGGGAGCCGGGGCAGTCGCGGGTCGCGATCGTCTTGGCTCGCTCGGCCGGCGCGGGTGCGGGCGGACGGCGGGTGGAAGTCTGGGTCACGAGGCCACCTCCTAGTTAGGTGAGCCTAACCTGCCTTCTCGGAAAGGGGAAGCGATCTCACTACGCCGACCGGACGAACGTGCTCGGGCATGCGGGGCACTGCTCCGACCGGCCCACGCGCTTCCGATGTCCGCCCTGCGGGCCCGTTTGTCCGGCTGTCGTACGCTACTAGCGTGTCCCTTGTGTCAAGCGCTGTGGAACTCACGCCCCCCGGCCCCCGTGGAATTCCTCCCCTCTTCGCGCGGCTCGTAGACGACTCGGCGCTGTTCCCACCGGGGACCGCGACCATGCCCGAAGCGTTGCGCGCGCACTTCGAGGCGAGGGCGGGTGACCGGGCCGGGCTGCTCGGCGTCTTCCTCTGCCAGGCCTCCCGGCTGCCCGAGCTGATCACCGAGCTGATCAAGGTGAAGCCGAAGCAGCCGCTGCCGCTGTCGCTCATCATCGACACCGGCCTCGGCGGGGTGCCGAAGGCGATCTCGATCGTCGAGTCCCGCAGCGAACTGCTCTCCCTGCGCATGGTGGAGATGCCCGCACCGTCCGATGTGGACGAAGTGTGGCTGGAGCGGGTGTCGGAGTTCGTACCCGAGGACGTGATCCGGGTGGTCGAGCCGCGCCGCGGGGTCGGCTGGCTCGACGGCGTGCGCAAGGTGATCGAGCACGGCAGCTGGCCCAAGATCCGCTGCGGCGGCGTGTCCAGCGAGAACTTCCCCAGTGTGGACGAGGTGGCCGACTTCCTGGCCGTGCTCAGCGGGGCGACCGGCGCGTCCTTCAAGGCGACCAACAGCCTGCACCGCGCCGTGCGGCACGAGGACCCGGCGACGGGTATCGCGCACCACGGGTTCCTGAACCTGCTGGTCGCCGTCGGGCGCAGCCTTTCCGGTGGCGACGTGCGCGACGCGTTGTCCTCCACCGATGGGCAGCAGCTCGCCGACGAGGCGCGCGGGTTGTCCGAGCAGGCGGCCAAGGCGGTGCGCGCGTTGTTCGCGTCCTACGCCTCGGCGACCTTCGCCGAGCCGACCGCCGACCTCGAGGCGCTCGGACTGCTGTGACCGCCGAGGGGTCGCTGACCCTGGACCGTGGTCTGGCGTTGCTGCAGGCCGTGGCGGACGCTGCGGGTGAGGCGGCGACCATCTCCGAACTGGCCACGACGATCGGGGCGAGCCGCGCCGCGGTGTACCGGCTGCTCGTGCCCTTGGTCGCGCGCGGCCTGGTCCGGCGGGACGGCAACAAGGTCCGCCTCGGCGTCGCCGTGCTGCGGCTGGCAGGCCAGGTCGTGCCGCAGTTGCGCGAGGTCGCCCGTCCGGTCCTGCGGACGCTCGCCGAGAGGTCCGGGGCGACGGCGCATCTGTCGATCGCGGAGGGCGACCAGGTCGAGACCGTCGCGGTGGCCGAGCCGTCGTGGACGGACGTGTACGTGGCCTACCGCGTCGGCACCCGGTATTCGATCGGTGTCGGCGCGGCCGGCAAGGCGATGACCCTGCGCCAGGGCGGCCGCGGGTGGGTCGCGTCGACCGGTGAGGTCCAGCGGGGCGTGGCCGGCCTCGCCACACCCGTGCGGGGCGTGCCGGGGCTGCGGGCGAGCGTGGGTGTCGTGGCGCTGGGCGCGATCAAGGCGGAGACGGTCGGTCCTCAGGTGCTGGCCGCGGCCGCGGAGCTGGCCGACGCGCTCAGATGAGCTGCCAGAGCGCGACCAGCGCCAGGCCGGCGAAGACGAAGCCGGCGACGCGCTGGATGAGCTGTGGCCGGATCCGGGCCCGGATCTTCTGCCCGAGGAGGATGGCGACACCGGCCACCGCGATCAGCGCCGCGAAGGCGCCGACGGCCACAGCGACGGGCTCGTTGTAGCGGGCGGTCAACCCGGCGGTGGCCAGCTGCGACGCGTCCCCCCACTCGGCGGCGAACAGCACGCCGAACGACGTGAGCGCGGACCGGAAGAACGTCGCCGGACCGGGGCCGGACCGGACGGCGTCCTCCGCCCCGCCGCGGTCGGCGGAAAATCCCTCGCGCAGCAACAGGAAAGCACCGAGACCGAACAGCACGGCCACCACGCCGGCCACCAGGTTTTCCGGCAACAATGTCAGCGCCCGGCCGAACAGAACGGCGATCACGCATTGCACGGCGAATGCGGCGGCCACCCCGGTGAACACGGGCCACGCGCGGAACCGGGTGGTCAGGACCAGCGTCGCGACCAGCGTCTTGTCCGGCAGCTCGACGGCCAGGACCAGCGCGAACGTGCTGACCAGCGCCAGTAGTGCGGTACTCATGCCTGTTGCTGCCCCCTTTCACTACAACGATAAAGGGGGGACACTGCGAATGCGAGCAGGTTGGAATTGCGAATTACCGTTTCAGTTACCGGTAAAACTATTTCTTCGGCGCACCGAAACAATTTCTTACCCGCGGCGCGGGCCTTACGAGGTGGGGTTATGCCCGACCGTGCGCAGCCGGCTGCGGGGCCAGCAGCGCCTTGATCCTGGGCGCCCCTGTCCGCTCGAGCCACGTGGCGAAGGTCATCAGCCCGGGGTGCCGCCGGCGCAGGGCCGGGATGTCCGCGCTCGCCTGCGCGAGGGAGTTCATCACCTCGTACCCGGCCGCGAACCGCGGGTTGACCTTGCGCAGGTCTTCGATCGCGAGGTGCTCGTAGGGCACCGGCAGCCCGGTCGCCGCGCTGACCGCGGCCGCGATCTCCGGCGGGGTCAGCGCGTCCCCGGCCAGCTCGATGGTCTGGCCGCGGTAGGTCGCGGGGTCGGTGAACGCGAGTGCGGTGAACGCGGCGATGTCGTCGAGCGCGATGAGCTGCTGGCGGGTGTCCGGGTTCAGCGCGGTGCGCAACGTGCCGTCGCTCAGGCCGAACAGCGGGTTGAAGTAGTTCTCCATGAAGGAGGACGGCCGCAGCACGGTCGCGGACACGCCGAGCGTGGCGAGGTACTGCTCCACCCGCCATTTGTCCTGTTGAAGCCCGAGCGCGGCGAGCCGGTCGGCGAGTTGGCCGGAGCTGTGGACGAGGTGGCCGACCCCGTGCTCGTGGGCCGCGTCGGCGATCGCCTTGCCGTCGGCGAACTCGTCCTCGCCGGGCGCGAGCGGGCCGGGATGCACGCTGAACACCGCGTCGACGCCCTCGAAGGACGGCGAGACGACCATCTCCGCGCCGGCCAGGGCCCGCGCCTTCGCGCTCGACGGGTCCCGGGTGACGCCCCGGACCCGCCACCCGTCCGCGAGCAGCCGTCTGGCGACGGCACCGCCCTGCTGTCCGGTGGCGCCGAAGACCACGGCGAGCCTGCTCATGCCATCCTCCTGAAAGCGGGGCGCTAGTTCCACTTCGACAATACGGAACGGGCGCCCCGCTTGTCCAGGACCTAGGTCCCGCCAAGATCAGGACTCCGGGACCTGATGCCGTGCGGGGCGCGCGAGCAGGCTGGACAGCGTGGACGTACTCCAGCTGGCGAGGTGGCAGTTCGGGATCACGACCGTCTACCACTTCCTCATGGTTCCCCTGACGATCGGGCTGTCCGTGCTGGTCGCGGGCATGCAGACGGCATGGGTCCGGACCGGGCACCGCCGTTACCACGAGATGACCAAGTTCTGGGGGAAGCTCCTGCTGGTCAACTTCGCGATGGGCGTGGTGACGGGCATCGTGCAGGAGTTCCAGTTCGGGATGAACTGGAACGCCTACTCGCGGTTCGTCGGCGACGTCTTCGGCGCGCCGCTCGCGATGGAGGGGCTGGTCGCGTTCTTCGTCGAGTCGACCTTCCTCGGGCTGTGGATCTTCGGCTGGGACCGGTTGCCCAAGCGGGTGCACCTGGCGTGCGCGTGGGCCTTCTCGCTCGCGACGGTTGCCTCGGCCTACTTCATCCTCGCCGCGAACTCCTGGATGCAGCATCCCGTCGGCGTGGCCTTCGTCGACGGCAAGCCGACGATGCGCTCGATCTGGGCGGTGCTGACCAACAACACCGCGCTCGCCGCGATCCCGCACACCATCGCGGGCGCGTTCTCGGTCGCCGCCGCGTTCATCGTCGGCGTCGCCGCCTGGCACCTGTGGCGCAAGCGCAAGACCGATGACGAGCACCGCGCGACCTGGCGGACCTCGTTGCGGCTCGGCGGCTGGGTCGGCGTGGTCGCGTTCGCGGTGCTCGCGATCACCGGCGACACGCAGGGCAAGCTGATGTTCGAGCAGCAGCCGATGAAGATGGCTTCGGCCGAGGCGCTGTGCCACACCGAGCAGCCCGCGAGCTTCTCGATCATCGCGATCGGCGACGTGGCCAGGCAGAACTGCGAGGACGTCAAGACGTTCAACGTGCCGGCGCTGCTGTCCTTCCTGGCGCACAACGACTTCAAGACGCAGGTCACCGGCGTCGAGGACCTGGTCGGGCAGTACCAGGCGAAGTACGGCACGAACTACCCGGACGACCCGGCACTCGGCCAACTGGCGGGGAAGCCGATCGATTACACGCCGAACCTGCCGGTGACCTACTGGGGCTTCCGGATCATGATCGGCTTCGGCGCCATCTCGGCGGGCATCGGCGTGCTGGCCCTGTGGCTCACCCGCAAGGGCCGCATGCCCGACTCGAAGTGGTTCCCGCGCCTGGCATTGCTGGGTATCGCGACTCCGTTCATCGGCAACAGCGCCGGCTGGATCTTCACCGAGATGGGCCGCCAGCCGTTCGTCGTCGTGCCGAACCCGTCGGGGGTGGACGGGGTGTGGATGTTCACCGCGCAGGCAGTGTCGAACTTGTCCACAGGGGAGGTGTGGACCTCGTTGCTCGCGCTGACCTCGCTGTACCTGGCGCTCGGCGTGGTCGAGGTGTTCCTCATGCGCAGGTATGTCCGCGGTGGGGTCGAGGGTGTGCTGCCACCCGAGAAACCCAAGCAGGACAACGATTCCGGCGATGCGCTCGCCTTCGCGTACTAGGGCAGGGGCGAAGGGCATGTGGATAACTCGGCTATTTGTGCACAACCCTGTGGACAACCTTGAGGAGGACGTGCCATGAGCCTCGAAACCCTGTGGTTCTGCATCATCGTCCTGTTCTGGCTGGGCTACCTGTTCCTCGAAGGCTTCGACTTCGGCGTGGGGATGCTGCTGCCGGTGCTCGGCCGCGACGACACCGAGCGGCGCGTCATGATCAACACGATCGGCCCGGTGTGGGACGGCAACGAGGTGTGGCTCATCGTCGCGGCCGGCGCGATGTTCGCGGCCTTCCCGGACTGGTACGCCTCGCTGTTCTCGGGCGCCTACCTGCCGTTGCTGCTGGTGCTGCTCGCGCTCATCGGCCGCGGGGTGGCGTTCGAGTACCGCGGCAAGGTCGACTCGCCGCGCTGGCGCCGTAACTGGGACCGCGTCATCGTGCTCGGCTCGTGGCTGCCGCCGCTGGGCGTCGGCCTGCTGATCACCACCACGGTGCTGGGCCTGCCGCTCGACGAGCACGGCAACCGGATCGGCTCGGCGTTCGCGGCCGTCCGCTGGGACACGCTGCTCGGCGCGCTCGCGGTGGTCGGGTTCTCGCTCGTGCACGGGGCCGCGTTCCTCGCCCTCAAGACCGGCGGCGAGCTGCGGGACCGCGCGCGGCTGCTGGCCATCCGGGTGCTGCCGGTCGCGCTCGTGCCGCTGGTGGTGCTGCTGCTGATCGTGCAGTTCCGCGAAGGTGCCCTCTGGACCGTGCTACCGCTCGCGGTCGCCGTGGGCGCGGCCGTGGTCGCGTGGCGCAAGCTGGTCGCCGACCGGGACGGCCAGGCGTTCGCCGCCCTCGGTGTCACCATCGCGGCGGCGGTCGTGACCTTGTTCGGCGCGCTGTACCCGGACGTGCTGCCCTCCACCGCGGACCCGGCCAACTCGCTGACCGTCGCGGGCGCGGCGTCGAGCCACTACGCGTTGCAGGTCATCACCTGGGTCGCCGCGTTCGGCGCCCCCGCCGTGCTCGTCTACCAGGGCTGGACGTACTGGGTGTTCCGCAAGCGGATCAGCACCGCGCAGATCCCGCCGGTGCACACACCATGACCTTTCCCGGAAGCACCACCCTTCCCGCCGAAGTGTCCACAACGGACACAGTGCGACTGGGAAAGGGACCGCTCGGCGCGCTGCCCGCTCTGTCTGCAGCGGCGCGCCGGGCGCTCGCCCTTGCCGCTGTACTCGCGTTGCTCAACGCCGCCGCGCTGGTGGCACAGGCGTTCCTGCTGGCCTCGGCCTGCGCGACGATCGTCGCGGGTCACGGGGTGCGCCCGGCCGGACCGGCGGTGCTGGCGGGCGTCGTCCTCGGCCGTGCGCTCATCGTCTGGGCCATCCGGACGGTCGCCGCCCGGGCCGCCGCGGGCGCGAAGGAGGAGCTGCGCGCCAAGGCGGTCGACCACGCGTTGCGGCTCGGCCCGGAATGGGTCGCCGCGCGCGGGCCCGCCGAGCTGACCACGTTGGCCACCAAGGGACTCGACGCGCTCGACGCCTACTTCACCGACTACCTGCCCGCGCTGGTCACCGCAGCCGTGGTACCGCTGGGCGCGGGCGCCGCGATCCTGGTCACCGACTGGCCGTCCGCGGTCGTCATCGCACTGACCGTGCCGCTGCTGCCGCTGTTCGCGATCCTCGTCGGCAAGTACACCGCGACCCGTTCGGCCGCCGCGACAGACGCGCTGCACCGGCTTTCCGGGCAACTGCTGGAACTCGTGCGCGCGCTGCCGGTGCTGGCGGCCTTCCGCCGCGCCGAGGCCCAGGCGGAGACGGTCCGCCTGGTGTCCGAGCGGCACCGCCGCGCGACGCTGAAGACCTTGCGGGTGGCGTTCTCGTCGGCGTTCGTGCTGGAGCTCGCGGCGACGTTGTCGGTGGCGCTGGTCGCGGTGCTCATCGGGGTCCGGCTGGTGAACGGCGACCTGCCGCTCGCGATCGGGCTGGGCGTGCTGATCCTCGCGCCCGAGTGCTACCAGCCGCTGCGGTCGGTCGGCGCCGCCTTCCACGCGAGCGAGGACGGGGTCGAGGCGGTGCGCCGGGTCGCCGACGTCCTCGCGCAGCCCGTCGTGCCCGACGGCACGGTGGTGCCCGGCCGCGGCGAGGTCCGTGTCGAGGGCCTGCGGGTCGCGCGCCGGGACGGCTTCGCGCCGGACGGGGAGTCGTTCGTCGTCCGGCCGGGCGAGATCACCTGGCTGCGGTCGCCGAGCGGCGCCGGGAAGTCGACGACGCTGGCCGTGCTGCTCGGCTTCGTCCGGCCCGCGTCCGGTCGTGTCACGATCTCGGACGTCGATCTGCCGGACGTCGCGATGTCGGCATTCAGACGACAGGTCGCGTGGGTGCCGCAGTCGCCGGTGTTCACCAGCGAGACCGTTCGCGAGGAGCTGGCGGGCGCCGCCGACGACCTGCTCGCCCAGCTGAACCTCGCGGGCTTCGAATCCGCGCGCCTGGACCAGCTGTCGCTCGGGCAGCGTCAACGAGTCGCGGTCGCGCGCGCCTTGTCCCGCGACGCGTGGCTGCTCCTGCTCGACGAGCCGACCGCCCACCTCGATGCCGCCAACGCCACGCAGGTCATGGCCGTGATCGAGGCGGCCCGCCGCCGTGGTGCTGCCGTGCTCATCGCCGCGCACGAGCGGCCCGGTGCGGTCGCGGCCCAGCCCGGGCGCGCTGTGCTACCGGCGGAACGGCGGACCGTCCACACGGGACGGCCGGTGCGCCGGCTGGTCGAAAAGCGCTTTCTCGGCGGTGCCCTGCTGGGTGCGCTGGCACTGGTCGCGGGGCTGGCGCTGACCGCCACGTCGGGCTGGTTGATCGCGAAAGCCTCGCAGCAGCCGCCGATTCTGACGCTGACCGTCGCTGTCGTGGGCGTACGCGCGTTCGGGCTCGGCCGCGCCGTACTCCGGTACGCGGAACGCCTGACCACGCACGACGCCGCGTTCCGGATCGCCGGGCGGCTGCGGGTCGAGCTGTGGAAGTCGTTGGTGCGCCTCGGTCCCGCGCACAGCCTGCGGCACGGCGAGAGCCAGCGGCGGCTGGTCGCCGACGTCGACACCGTGCGCGACCTGCTGCCCCGGGTGCTGACCCCGCCGCCGGTGGCTGGGACCACGCTCGTCGCCGCGATCGTGGTGCAGACCGTGCTCCTGCCGAGTGCCGGACTGGTGCTGGCGGTCGCGGTCCTGCTCGGCGCGGTCGCCGCGCCCCTGCTGGCGCTGCGGCTGGAACGGCGGGCGACCTCCGCGCTCGTGTCCGGGCGGCGGGCGGTCAGCGCGAAGGTGCTCGAACTGTTCGAGGGTGCGGCCGAACTGCTGGCCTTCGACCGCTATCGGACCCGCCGTGCCGAACTGGCCGGAACCGACGCCGGGCTCGTCGCCCAGGCACGCCGCCAGGCGTTCGGCGCCGGCGCGGCCGATGGCCTGATCACGCTGGTCACCGGTCTGGCGGCGGTCGGCGGCAGTTGGCTCGCGGCCGGGCGTCTCGGGCCGGCGCTCGTGCCGGTCGTCGCCCTGATCCCGCTCGCACTCGCCGAGGTCCTCGCGCTCCTGCCGCCGGTCGCGCAGCACTGGGACACGCTGCGGGACGCCCGGACCCGGCTCGACTTCGCCACTCCCTCGACCGAACGGCCCGAACACGGCGATCACGTCGAGCTGAGCGGGGACATCGCATGGCCGGACGGCCCGCCGGTGCTGCGTGACGTCGACCTGGAGATCCCGCCGGGCGCACACGTCGCGGTGGTCGGCGCGTCGGGCGCCGGGAAGTCGACGTTGCTGGCCGCGTTGCTGGGGTTCCTGCACCCCGAGCGCGGCAGCGCCGTGGTCCCGGCCGAGGTCGCGTGGGCACCGCAGGACCCGCAGCTGGTGTCGACGACCGTGGCCGAGAACCTGCGCCTGGCCGACCCGCACGCGAGCGACGACCGGCTGGCCGACGCGCTGCGCCTGGCCTGCCTGCCGGAGCTGCGCCTCGACACGGTGCTCGGTAGCGCGGGCAGTGGCCTGTCCGGCGGCCAGGCACAACGGCTTGCGCTCGCCCGCGCACTGGTGGCCGCGCCGAACGCCGGGTTGGTACTGCTCGACGAGCCGACGGCACATCTCGACGAACCCACCGCCCGCCGCCTCCGGGCGAACCTTCGCACCGCGCTCGCCGGACGCACAGTGGTGCAGGTGACGCACCATCCGGACGAAGCGGCCGACGCCGACTTCGTGCTCGAGGTCCGCGACGGCCGCGTGACCACCCGGGTGCCGGAAGGCGTCTACGCTTGACATCGCTCATGGAACCGACGCTTGCCGCCCACGCACTGTCCGCGGCCACGGACATCACCACCGCCGCCCTCTCCGGAGACGAGCCCGACGCGGTCCTCGCCTCGGTGGTGCAGAAGGCCGCCGAGCTCGCCAAGGCCGACCTCGGCCTGATCATGGTGCGCAACGACGATGCCAGCGTCACCGTGGAGGCTGTGTACGGGTTGCAGACAGCCGATGTACGAGGCTTGTTACTGCCCGCGCACTCGGTCGCGGGGCAGGTCGCCCGCGGCGGCGAGACGGTGGTGACCGACGACTTCACGGTGGACCCGCGCACCGCGCCCCACGTGCCCGCCGAGCTGCGGGAGTACGGCCCGTTCGCGGCCGTGCCGTTCGGGGCCGGCGGCCGCATGCTGGGCGCACTGGCGGTGTATCGGATGCAGGGCGCCGAAGGTTTCTCCCCGGGCACGGTCGAGGTGCTGACGGCGTTCGCCGCGCAGGTCGGTGTCGTGCTGGCGCTGGCGGAGGGGGCGAACGCCCGGCACCGCGTCACCCTCTACGAGGAGCGCGAACGCATCGCCCGCGAGCTGCACGACGTGATCGTGCAAAGGCTGTATGCAGCCGGTATGCAGCTCGACCGGGTGCGGCGGCGGATGCGCAAGCGGTTCGCCGGCACCGACGCCGCCCGTCTCGGCGAGGCGATCGACCAGCTCGACCAGACGATCGGGGAGATCAGGGCGACCGTGCACAGCCTGCGCTCGCCCGCGCCGGAGCCCGAGGCGACGCCGAGGACCGACCTCGCCGAGTCCGCCCGCGGCGAGGTGCGCATCGCGGAGGAGCTGCTCGGCTTCCCGCCGACGCTCGAGCTGTCCGGCGAGTTCGCCGACATTCCCGCCGAACGGGCCGACCACATCCGCGCCGCGCTGCGCGAAGCACTGTCCAATGTGGTCAGGCACTCCGGTGCGAGCGAGACCAGGGTGACCCTGCACCGCGACGCACACGAGGTGCGGCTTCGCGTGCGGGACAACGGCTCGGGCGTGCCGCAGGGGGTCGCGACCCGTGGGCTGCGGCATCTCGCCGAACGGGCCAAGAGCGCCGGCGGGAAGTTCTACCTCAACTCCTCGCCGAGCCTCGGCACGCTGGTCGCGTTCGACCTGCCGTTGGCACCGGACAAGCGCGCGAGCTGATCCCGGGCGGCCGCGGCGACGTTCGCGGGCACGCCCAGCTCGCCCAGCATGTCCGCGGCCGCGGCCATCTCCGTCGTCCGGCGCGTGGCGTGCCGGTGCGAACCTGTCACCAGCCTGTCCACAGTGGACTTGTCCGCGGTGGTCAGCTCGTGCTCGATGATCTCGCGCAGCCAGTCCTCGCAGCCCGCGGCGCGGGCCGCCTCCAGCGCCTCGACCACTGCGGCCGACATGCCCTTGAAGAACACGCTGCGCAGGAGCTTCCGCTCCGCGGCCAGGCCCGCTTCCCCGGCCATCACCTCGACCGACGCGCCGAGCGAGCGCAGCAGCACGGCCGTGGGCTCGGCGGCGGGCCCACTCGCGAGCATCGGCACCCGCAATCCCTTGCCCGGCACCGGTGCCATGATCGAGATGTCGGTGAACGGCACCGCACCGGCGATCGAGGCGAGCTCCCGCTTGAGGCCGGGGGAGCCGGTGTTCAGGTCCGCCCAGATGCCGGTCGTGCCGGGCAGCCCGGCCCGCAGCGCGTCGACCGCCGCCGTCGCGCTGTTCACGCTCAGCACGAGGTCCGCGCCCCGGGCCGCCTCCGCCTCGGACGAGGTGTCGACGATCCCGTCGGCTGCCCGGACGGCCGGGTCGTAGCCCCGGACGACGGCGCCGGCGGCGACGAGGTCGCGGGCCAGCGCCCCGCCTGCCTCGCCAAGGCCGAGGACCGCGATCGTGGCTGGCGTTCCGGACATAAGGGGCTCCTCCTTGGGTAAGTACTACGATCGAGTAGACGATGTACTGAACAAAATTGTCAACAATCCGTGCTGAGGAGTGGGGAAGCAGTGACGGAAGCCCAGGTCGAACAGCCTGTCGTGGTCGCGATTCGCGACGCGATCGTGCGCGGTGAGTTCGTGCCCAACCAGCGGCTGGTCGAAGCCGACCTGTCCGCCCAGTTCTCCGCCAGCCGCGCGAACGTCCGCGCCGCCCTCATCGAGCTCGCGAACGAGGGGCTCGTCGAGCGGGTGCAGAACCGCGGGGCCCGAGTGCGCGCCGTGTCGATCGAGGAGGCCGTCGAGATCTCCGAGGTGCGGATGATGCTGGAGGCGCTGTGCGCGGCGAAGGCGGCCGAGCGCATCACCGACGACGAGATCGCCGAGCTCGGGCAACTGGGCAAGGACATGCGCGACGCGGTCGCCCAGGGTGACGTCGTCGGCTACTCCGGGCTCAACCAGCGACTGCACCTGCGCGTGCGGCAGATCAGCGGGCAGCGAACCGCCGCGCAGCTGCTGGAACGGCTGCGCGGGCAGAGCGTGCGCCACCAGTTCCGGCTCGCGATGCGACCCGGCCGCCCCTCCGTCTCGCTGCCCGAGCACCTCGCCATCATCGACGGCATCTGCGCACACGACCCGGAAAAAGCGCAGGAGGCGGCCCGTGCCCACCTGGAGAGCGTGATCAAGGCGCTGCGCGAGGCGGACGTGGCCGCCAGTCGCCCTTGACCCTGTCGCCAAAGTAAACAATCTGGTCGGAGAAAATGGCGCAAAGGAGCGACATGGCCGACCATCCGAAGCCCTCCGAGCACGGCCGCGAGCTCGTCCGGGGTGCCGAGCGCGCGGACTTCGTCCGCTGCACCCGGCGAAGGCGTACGGCGCATCGTCGTCGCGAGTTCACCTCGCAGCGCATCGGCGCGCGGCGACAGCAGGCACTCGCCGAGAAGGGCGTCCTGCTGGAGCAGATCGCTTGGTGGACAACGGTTTCACGGACGAGGAGGTCCGGTTGATGACTGTCCACAACAGCCGATGGCGGGTCGGCGCCGAACCGCTGGCCGACGCAACGGAGCGGCTCCGATGACCGCGGTGCTGACCGCGGACGCGGTCACCAAGCAGTTCGCCAAGGGCGACGCGGCGATCGTGGCGCTGCGGGAGTTCTCGGTGGAGATCTCCGAAGGCAGCTTCGTCACCGTCCTCGGCCGCAGTGGCTGCGGGAAGTCCACGCTGCGGGGGTGTTCGCGACGCTGGTCGTGCTGAGCGTCGTCGCCGGGATCCTCAACGTGTTCGTCGGCCTGATCGGGCGGCGCGTGAACCGGTGGAAGCCGCTCCATGACTGACCGCCGGAGCGTGCTGAAAGCGCTTGCCGCGGCGCCGCTGCTGTTCGCCGCGGGCTGTGCGACCCGCGAGTCGACCACGCCGGCGGGCGTGCTCAACATCGGGCAGATCAGCGACTCGGTCGCCTTCCTGCCGTTGTTCATCGCCGAGAAACAGGGCTACTTCAAGGCCGCGGGCATCACGCTCGGCGAGCGGCCGCGGCTGGGCACCGGGGCGAAGGTGGCCGCGGCGCTCAAGTCGGGCAGCGTCGACCTCGGCGCCGGGGTGATCACCGACGCGTTCAACCTCGCCAAGATCGACGACGGCACCCGGCTCGTGACGAGCCTGGTCACCGAGTACTACGTGGACGTCGTCGTCCCGCCGTCGTTCCCCGAACCGGCCTCGCTGAACGAGAAGATCCAGGCGCTGGTGGGCAGGAAGATCGGCATCACCGGTCCCGGCAGCGGCACCGAGGCGCTGGTGGACTACCTGTTCAGCAGCATCGGCCGCAACGCCGCGACCGATTCGACGCTGGTGAACCTGGGCAGCGCGACCACGTCCGCGATCGGCGCGATGAAGACGAACCGGGTGGACGCGCTCGCGTTCTTCCAGCCCATCGCCCAGCAGGCCGCGGCGGCGAACGTGGGCAGGACGTACATCTCCCCGGCGCGCGGTGACGTGCCGAGCCTGCGTGGCGCGTTGCACGGCGTCGTGTTCAGCACGCGGAAGCTGCTCGACCGCAAGCAGGAGGAGCTGGCCGCGTTCCAGCGCGCGATGACCAGGGCGCTCGCGGACATCCACGGCGCGCCCGCGCAGGCCCGGTCGCTGCTGGGCCAGTACCTCAAGGGCACGGACGCGAAGGCGCTCGACGCACTGATGCCGATCCTGCCGCGGGAAGTACCGGCGACACCGCAGGTGCAGCGCGGTTCCTTCGAGACCGCACGGAAGTTTCATCTGGACAGTGGGCTGGTGAAGAAGGCACCGTCGTACGAAGCCGTTTTGTACAACCAGCCTGGGGTGTAGCAAGCCGCGCGAAGGAGGTCGTCGGCTCAGGCGGTTACGCCCTCGACCGTCTGCAGAACTGTCCCGAGTAGACCGGCCAATGCGGACCGGTCCGCTTCGGACAGGTTCTCGAGCGCGGCACGCTCGGCCTTGAGCTGGCTGGGCAGCAGCTCGTCGATGAGGGCCACGCCCTTGTCGGTCAGCCGCACCTGCACCACGCGGCGGTCGCGCTCGCTCGCGGCCCGCGAGACCAGGCCCATCCGGGCCAGCCGGTCGAGCCGTTTGGTGATGGCCGCGCCCGAGGACAGCATCTCGCGGCTGATCTGGCCGGGGTTGAGCACGCCGTTGCGGCGCAGCGCGCACAGCACGTCGAACTCGGCCCTGGTCAGCTCGTGCCCGGCCAGCAGATCGTCGGTGTCGCGGCGGATCAGGGACGCGAGCCGCAGCACGCGCCCGATCACGGCCATCCCGGAGGTGTCCAGCTCAGGGCGTACCTCCCCCCACTGCCGCCGCGCTCTGTCGATGAGATCACTCACCGGAATGCTCCTTCGCACCGAATCTTCCACTCGTGAAATACGTCGATCGTCACGACCTCCGCCGCGCGCTCGCCCCACGTGGTGGGTGGCGGCTGCGCCCGGTGACGGGGCCTGCCGGGATATCGGCGCCTGCCGAGCCATGACCGGGCGAAGATAGTCCTGGCCGTCGTGGTGCTCGCAGGGCATACCGCTTTGGCACCCGCCGCGGGCAATCGTCCGGCCCCGGCTCGCCGCCGCGTGCGCGCTACTTGCCGCGCCGCGCCACCCACGCCGCGGCCTGCGTGCGGCGCTGCATGCCGAGCTTGGCGAGCACGGAGGTCACGTAGTTCTTGACCGTCTTCTCGGCGAGGAACAGCCGTTCCGCGATCTCCCGGTTGGACAGTCCGTCCCCGATCAGCTCCAGCACGCTGCGCTCGCGCTCGGTCAGCTGGTCGAGCTCGTCCTCCCGCGGGTGACGCAGCTTGTCGAGCACGTGTGCGGTGGTCAGCGGGTCGAGCAGGGAGCGCCCGGCCGCGACCTCGCGGACCGCGTTGACCACGTCCTGGCCGCGGACCTGCTTGAGCAGGTAACCCGCGGCGCCGGCCATGATCGCGCCGACCATGGCCTCCTCGTCGTCGAACGCCGTGAGCACGAGGCACTGCGGCGGGTTCGGCTTCGAGCGCAGCTCCCGGCACAGGGACACGCCGTCGCCGTCACCGAGGCGCACGTCGACCACCGCGACGTCGGGCTCGACGTGCATCGCGACGGCGAGCGCCTCGTCGGCGCTGCTCGCCTCGGCGACGACCTCGATGTCCGGCTCGTCGCTCAGCAGCTCACGCAGGCCGCGCCGCACCACTTCGTGATCGTCGACGAGCAGCACCTCGATGGCCATACCACGAGGTTATCCCGCCCAGATCCGCCGTGACGCGCCTTCGGGATCGGACTCCACGGAGATCTGCGCGTCCCACCTGCGGGCCAGGCGCTCGCCCGGCTCGTACTCCGGCCAGCCCGGGTCACCGCTGGTGGCGAAGGTGGTCCAGGCCTTGCGCATCTCCTCCGAGATCAGCCGCGCCTCCGGCGGCACCGTGCCGCCGAGCACCATCGTGGCGAGCTCACCGTCGAAGTTGCCGAAGGTCAGCGGCACGTCGAGGGCGTGGCAGCAGCGCAGGAAGCCGCCGAACGCCGGGCTCGGCCAGGTCAGCTCGTAGAGCCAGCTACGGCCGGGGTGGTCCTGGGCGCACCAGGTCGTGGGTATCCGGAAGATGGAGTCGGACATGATCAGCACGTACAGATCCGGGTCGGACAGGTCCGGGTACGCCGCGCGGTAGGCGTCGATCGAGGTGCCGATCGCGGCTGCCGTCGCCGCGGGGTCCTTGGTGCTCAGGTCCTCGTTTGCGGCGAACAGGCGGTACTCGTCGCGGTTGAACCCGGCGAGGAGATCCACCTCCTTGCGCAGCCCGCGCCACGGCACGTCGGTGACCAGCTCGCCGTCGACGACCGGGCCGTACGGCGTGATCGTGCTCGGCGTCGACTGCACGCCGTGGATCGCCTCGGACGGCAGCTCGCCGAACGCCTCGGCCGTGAGCGGCACACCGAGCGCGGCGGCGATCCGCTCGCCCGTGGCCCGCGCGGTGGCCTCCTGCTGGAAGCCGCCGGCGATGCTCTGCCCGATCGCACGGCGGAACAGCCCGCGCCCGGCCTCGGCCGCGGTGAGCGCCGCCACCGCGGTCGCCCCCGCGGACTCGCCGAAGATCGTCACGTTGTCCGGGTCGCCACCGAAGCTCGCGATGTTCTCCTGGACCCAGCGCAGCGCGGCCAGCTGGTCGAGGAAGGCGCGGTTCTGCGGCTGGTCCGGCAGCCAGCCGAAGCCCTCGAAGCCGACGCGGTAGTTCATCGACACGATGACCAGGCCGCCGCGGGCGAGGTTCGCGCCGTCGTACTCGGGCTGGCGGGAGGTGCCGACGAGGAAGGCACCGCCGTAGATCCAGACCATCACCGGCAGGCCGCTCGCACCGGGGTCGGGCGTCCAGACGTTGACGGTCAGCGATTCGCTGTCGTCGGCCGGATTCCACGACGACGGGACACCGGGCAGGAGCGTGCCCTGCGGGGTGTCGGCGCTGTAGCGGCTCGCATCGCGCTCGCCGTCCCACGGTTCCGCCGGTTGCGGCGGCTGGAACCGCCGGACGCCGTCGAGCGGTGCTGCGTAGGGAATGCCCTTGAAGGAGCTGACGCCGTCAGCCGACCTGCCACGCACCGCACCGCGCGTGGTCTGCACGAGAGGATCCACGCCTCATGGAATACCAGAATCCGGTTCTGGCCGATAGCTCTGCGCGTCATTTCTCGCAGGCGATGCCGTCGCCGTCGCGGTCGAGCTTGCGGCTGTAGCCGGGTTCGCCGCGGTGGATCGGTGCCGCGTGCGCGGCCCGCACCTCCGTGCAGTTGGCGTAGTAGACGTCCACGTCTTCGGTGCTGGCGGGAGGGGCTTTCTCGTGCGTGGTCGGGTCCGGCACGGTCACCTTCTCGACGGGCGCCGGTGTCTGGGTGGTGATCACGATCGGTGCGTCGATGTTTCCGTGGCACGGTGGGCCCCAGAGCCCCGTTCCGGCCGCCCGGGCCGACGTCTCCGCCGCCTGCAGCGCCGGGCCGTAGGTGGTCGAGAGCGCGTCGGCGAGGTATTTCGCGTGGCCGCCCTGGACGGCGGCCGTGGAATAGCTCGTCCCGTCGGAAAGGGTGATCATCGCGAGTGTGTCGAGCGTTTTCACGGTGACCTGTTTTCCGGTCAGAAAGGCACTCGCCCAGCTCGCCGTTTCCGCTCCGTAGCAGTTCGCGCCGACGGGCATCGCCATTCCGGCCGCCCGCACGCTCGTCCGTTCCCCGCTCGCGTCGGTCAGTTCCAAGGTGGTGCCATCGACGCTGGTCACCGTGTATGTGGGGACCGGAGGAGTGCTGGTCGTCGGACCCGCGGCGGTGGTCGCCCCGGTTGGTGCCGGCGACTGCCTGCCGAAGATCGCGCCGAGGACGAACAGCACCCCGAAAACACCCAGAGTGACCTTCAACCAGGTGGGTACGCGTCTTTTCAGCACGTGAGCTATTCGCTCCCCGGCTGAGCTCCGTTACGTTTTCGGGGCGACCGGCGATTAGCGGTCGATGACTTCTTTCGGCACCCTGCGGCTGGCCCGCGACGGCCGGTTCCCGGCGACGGCCACGGACTTCACCGCGCTCGATTTCCGGACCACCGGCCTGCGCCCTGGGCACGTGGTCGAACTCGCGGCCGTGCGGGCCCGCGCGGACGGCACCGTGCTCACCGAGTTCGCGACGCTGGTCGACCCGGGACGCCAGGTCGAACCGGGACCGGCGACGCTGCACCGCATCAGCCGGCGCGACCTCGACAACGCGCCGGAGTTCGGCGAGGTCCTCGGGGACCTGCTGGACCTGTGCCGCGGCAGCGTCCTGGTCGCGCACAACCTGCCGTTCGCGCTGGAGTTCCTGGCCGCGGAGCTGGCCCGGCTGAACGTGCGGCTGCCACCGCTTCCCGTGGTCGGCACGCTCGATGCCGCGCGCCAGGCGCTGCACCTGCCCAACGCGCAGCTGGCAACGGTCGCGGACGCGCTCGGGATCGGGGAGTTCCCCGGGCACCTGGCGCTGGCCAACGCCAGGACGGTGGCCTGCGTCGTGTCGTCGCTCGTGACGACGCACCGGCTCGCGTTCACCGACCCGCCGCGGCTGCCGCAGCTGCCGCGGTTCACCTCCGGTGGACGGGTGCTGACCCGGCCGGTCGAGGATCCGGCGGAACGCTCGTGGCTGGCGGAACTGGTCGAGCGGGTGCGGGTCGGCGACGGCGGCGACCCGTTGCACGAGGCCTACCGCGAGCTGCTCAAGGCGGCGATCTCGGACCAGTACGTCTCGCCGGACGAGGCGCACGAGCTGGCCTCGCTCGCCGCGGCGGCCGGGATCGCCGTCCGCCGGACGCACCTGGACTTCGTGACGGCGATGCGCGAGGTGGCGGCGGACGACGGCGTCATCACCGAGGTCGAGGCCCACGACCTGACCCGCGTCGCGACGGCGCTCGGGGTGCCCGAAGTGGCGCGTGACCTGCGCACCGCCGAGCGGCTGCGAACGCCGATGCGGGTGCTGGTGCTGGGCGAGACGCGGGCGGCGGACGCCCTGCGCGCGGCGGTGCTCGCCGCCGGGATCCAGCTCGCGAAGAACCTCACCGCGTCGGTCTCGCACCTGGCCATCGCGGACGACGTGCCCCGCCAGGACCCCCGGCTCGGCCGGGCGCGCGAGCGGGGCATCGTGGTACTGGACATCACGACGGCGTGGACCGTCCTCGGCCTGCTCGAGCCGCCCCCGACGCCGTTCAGCGCCCCCGTGTCCGTGCGCGCCGCCACCCCGCCGGCACCGACTGCCCCGCCCGCCTTCGCACCGACGGCACGGCTCGCCCCGGTTGCCCCGCCGCCCCGGAGCCCGGCCACGCCGGCGCGTCAGCTCTGGGCCGCCCGCGCCCTCATGGCGGCGGGCCTGGTCGTGATGCTGTTCTCGATCCTCGCCCTCTTCGGCGGTGCCCCCTTCGCCGGCGGCCTGGTCCTGGCGGTGTTCGGCGTCGGTGCCCTCTGCGCGGGCTGGTACCTGGCCGACCCGGCCCCGAACTAGCTGGTCAGCCGACCTGTGCCGGTTTTGTGTGACGAGTATGGCTCGTGTGAGGTGCGCGTACTCCATCCGTGCGCCACGAACGCATGCGGTATCACTGTGTGTATGTCGCCGATCCCCGAGCTCCAGCAACGGCAGATCGATCGTTGGTGTGAACGGCGTGTTCCGGCGGACAAGCGGATCATGTCCCGCTGGCGCGGACGCATGGTGACCCTCGTCGAGAAGCGACCGGACTGGTCCGGTGCCGCCCTCGAGGAGCGGGCGTTCGCACAGCTGCGCTACGGCGTCGACGGCATGTGGACCCTCTACTACTGGTCCGAGGACCTCGGCCGGTGGCGCAAGTATCCGCAAAGCGTCCGCGAGAACTCGCCGGTGCAGCTGCTGGCCGCCATCGACCGCAGTGCCTCCGACGGATACTTCTTCACCTTGCAGACCTGACCGAGCGTGGCCGCCACCTGCATAAAGACAACGCTCATGGGTGACGGTGCCACCCCTTCGGGTCGGGCAGGATAGGCGCGTGAACCCGGTCCCGGATCTGCGCGCGTACCTGCGCTCGCTCGACGCCGAGACACTGGCCGAGCTGCTGCACGCCGAGGCCCAGCGCGACTCGCGGTTACGGCGGGAGCTGGCGCAGCGGGCCGCCGCCGCGAGCAAGGTCGGCCCGGCGCTGGACATGCTGCAACGCCTGCTCGAATCCGGCACGCAGGCCGACCTCACCCCACTCGCCCGGCGCATGGTCGACGGGCTCGACGGCGCGACCGCGGCCGAGCGGCGCCGCGCCGTCGCGCTGTATGCCCGGGCCTGCGCGGCGCACCCGCCCGCGCCCGACCAGCTCGCCGACTGGATCCTCGCTACCACCTTCCACCGGCCGGACTGGCCGCGCATCGAGCTGGCCGACTTCACGACCGCACTCGGCAGCACCGGGCTCACCCGCATCAGGTCCACTGTGGACGCTCTGCTGGCCGGCAGGCCGGGGCCGCGCCGGGACATCGCGCGCCGGCTCGCCGAGCAGGTCGCCGAGGTCACCGGTGACGTCGACACCCTGCTCACGATCCTCGCCACGAAGCCGCCGACCCCCGAGGTCAACCTCCGCATCATCCGGGTGCTGCGCTCCGCCGGCCGGCACGGCGAGGCGATCGCCCACGCGGCCAGGACGATGGTGCATCGCGAGCGCCCGCGCGGCGGCGCGCTCGCCCTCCGGTGCGCCGAGTTCCGCCGCAATCCCGGCCCCACAAGCTATTCCGCCCTGCGCGAAGCGGCGGCCGAGCGCTGGCCGGAAGTGCGCGCGACCGTGCTCGCCGTGGAAGGGCCGGCGGAGGCGATCCCCGCGTACCGCCTGTACGTCGAGGAGCTGATCGAGCAGAAGGACCCGTCCTGCTACCGGGAAGCGGCGCGAGCGCTGAAGGAGCTGCGTGCCCTGCACCGCCGCGTGGACACCGCCGAGGAGTTCACGTCCTACCTGGCCGAACTGCTCGAGACGCACAAGCGCAAGACCCGCCTGCTGGTCGAGGTCCGCAACGCCCGGATCGCGATACCCAAGGCGGTGACGCACCGTAAGGCTGCCACGATGAGCGCATGAGCCCGGTCAGCCGCGGTCGCAAGGCCAAGAACAAGAACAAGAAGAAGCCCGCCGGACTGGACCCGGAGCTGCGCGCCGGCTTCGACGAGGCGCTGGAAGCGTTCGAGGAGGTCGTGGACTCCGACGACGTCCTCGACGTCGAACTGCTGACGGCCGAGATCCTGGGCAGCTTCTGGCTGCCGGAGAACCCGGACGCCGCGGCGCAGGAGGTCGCGTTCCCGCTCATCGGTTACGCCGCCGCCAAACAGAGTCCCGCCGGCTTCGGCCTGCTCCGGGCGTTGCAGGCGCTCGGCCCGGTCGAGGAGCTGCGCGAGCGGGCCGGCACGGCCGCCGACCGGCTCGCCGCACTCGGCATGCGCGAGCTCCGCTGGACGGGCGCACTGCGCGAAGTCGAGGTGACGGAGTGCTGGCAGCAGGCCGATGTCTACGGCGACCAGGTGTTCCTGCTGTTCCGCTGCGAACGTGGTGGGCGGCGGCACGGTCTGGTCGTGGAGATCGAACGGTTCGCCGGGATCGACGAGATCTACCTGACCACGCAGGAGGACGAGATCCTCGCCGAGCTGCGCGAGAACGACGACGAACTCCTGAGCACCGAACGGATTCCGCTGCCGCTGGCCCGCCGGATCGTCGAAGACGCGGTCGCGGTGACCGACAGCCTCCCGGCCCAGGCGGACGACGAGGAGTACCCGTTCACCGACGCCCGCGCCTACCTGCTGGCCCGCCTGCGCGCCATGCCCGCTGCCGAACCGCGACCCGAGCCGAAGCGCTACGGCGACCAGGTGCTGGACGAGTTCCTCGCGACCGAAAAGGACGCCGACGGCGAGTATCTGCGGCTGCTCGCCGAGTTCGGCGAAGACGTCGACGAGGCCGACCCGCTGCGGGTCACCCCGGCCAAGTTCGAGCTCTTCCTCGACGACGCCTTCAACGAGCACGAGATCGACGAAGAGGCGCTGCGCCGCACCGTGCTGGCGTTCGCGCGCTGGCAGGGCGCCCGGGACGGCTTGTCGCAGGCCGCAGTCGATCATCTGCGGGCGGAGATCGAGGAGATGTTCGCGGCCGGCGAAGTCCCGGCGTAGGCCAGGATGTGCGCGTGACCGATCTCCGGGGCTACCTGCGCTCGCTCGACGCCGAGACGCTGGCCGAGCTGCTGCACGAACAGGCCGAGCGCGACCCGGAACTGCACGCCCGGCTGCAGCTGCGCGCCGGGGGAGCGCCCACCGACCTGCTGGACCGGCAGGCCGAGGCCGGGGAGGCCACGAAGATCGTCGCGGTCCTGGACACGCTGCAGCGGCTGCTCGACTCCGGCACGCAGGCCGATCTGGCCCCGCTGGCGCGGCGCACCGTGGACCGGATCGTCAGGGCACAGCAGGACGATCCCGCGGTGCTGCGGCGCGCGATCGCGCTGTACGCCAGGGCCTGCGCGGCGCGTCCGCCGGCGGACCTCGCCGGCTGGATCGCCGACACGGCACTCGGCCACGGTGTCGAGTTCGAGCTTTCCGCGTTCGCGCAGGTGTTGGGAGACAAAGGTCTCGCCCAACTCAAGTCTGTTGTGGACAAGCAGTCCGGACGGCTGGCGGAGCAGCTCGCCGAGCAGCTGGCGGAGATCTCCGGTGACGTCGACGCGCTGCTGAAGATCCTTTCCCGTCAACCACAACGGCTCGACGTGCGGCTGAAGATCGTGCGCGTCCTGCGGAGTGCGGGCCGCACGGCCGAAGCGGTCGCCTATGCGGCCAAGGCGCTCAACCAGGCCGACGAGAAACCGCCCGAACCCGACGCGGACGAGAGCGTGCGTGCCCTGCTCGCCGAGGAGCGTCTCGACGAGGCGTGGGCGGCCGCGCGCGAGCGCCCGTGCTCACTGCCGGTCCTGCTGGAGGTCGCCGAGCTGAGGGAACAGACGCATCCGGCCGAGGTGCTGGACGTCTACAAACTGCATGTCAATCACCTGATCGAGCAAAAAGACGCGACGCATTACGAGCAGGCCGCGAAACGGTTGCGCAAGATCCGGCAGCTCTACCGCAGGGCGGGGATTCCGGCGGAGTTCGCGCCCTATCTGGCGGAGCTGGTGACCACCCACCGGCGCAAGGCCAGGTTCATCGCCGAGATCCGGCAGGCGCGGATCGCGCTGCCCAAGGGGTGAGGAAGCCGCCGGTTCGGCCCGGTGCGAACATGTGGTGCATGACCGAGCTGCCCCAGCAGGAATCCAGCGACGACACCGAGAGCGCCAGTGAGCTGCTCGAAGAGGTCCTGCGTGAGTTCGCCGAGCTGGACTCGGCCGCCGAGCCGCTGCGCGTCGAGCTCGTCACGTCCGAGATCCTGGGCGAATGGTGGGAAGCCGGTGACGACCTGGCCGCCGAGCTGATCGAGTTCGCCTCCGCCGCGCCCGAGCCCGAGCGGCTCGTCGCGCCGCTGGCGGCGCTGCGGTCGCTCGCGACCACCGAGGACCAGCGGGAGGCCGCCGGGCTGGCGCTGGAGAAGCTGGGCCTCGGCGAGCCCGCCTGGGCCGGTGAGCTCAACCAGGTCGCCGTCGGCGAGTGCTGGCGGACCGCCGATGTCTACGGCGACGAAAGCTCGGTGCTGTGCGTGTTCGGTGCGGGCGAGTCGGCACACGGGCTGCTCGTGTCGGTCGGGTACGCGCTGTTCGGCGGCTGGGCCGACGAGGCCGTGATCGTGGAGTCGCCGGGCGAGGTGATCGCCGAGATGCAGACCCAGGCCGCGGAGAGCGGGGACCTGGTCACCTGCGAGCAGATCACCCCGGGCCGGGCGCACCAGCTGCTCGCCGACGCCTTCGTCGGCACCGAACTGCAGAACGATCCCGAGGTCACCGACGACTACGTGCGCTTCCGTGCGCTGGCGATGGCCCGCACCCGCGCGCTGCCCGAGCCGGAGCCGGTCGACCCGCCGCGGCTGCTCTCGACCGAGGACCAGGCCGAGGCCATCGACGAGTTCTTCCGCGCCAGCGCCGACCTGGAGGACACCGAGGCGGCCAGGGTGGTCGCCCTGCGGCTCATCGAGTTCGGCGTCGAGCACGACCCGCGCCGCCCACTGCGCGTCGGTCCCGACAAGCTGGCGTCCTTCGTCGACTCGGTCGACGACGGTGCGCTCGAGTTGACCGAGGAACAGGACGAAACGCTCGAAAAGGTCCTGCCGGCCTGGGCGAGCTGGGGAGCGTGGCGCGACGGGCTGCCGGAGGAGGCCGTGGAGCCGCTGCTCGAGGCCGTCGAGGACCGCCTCTACGAGCGCGCGCTGGAGACCGAGTCGACGGTGGACGCCTACCTGGACGGGTTCGACGACCTCGACGAGCAGTCGGTCGCGCGGCTGCTCGAACGGCGGCAGTTCGCGATCCCGGCGATCTACACCGAGATCGCGGGCGAAGAGGTGGAACTCGACCCCTCGGACCCGGAACAGCGCAGGCTGCTGGTCATCGGCGAGCACCCGGACTTCCAGGACTCGCTCGCCGAGGACGATCTCGACGAGGAGGCGTTCCTGCAGGTCGCGGCGCACACGACCGTGGTGGACCAGCTCTGGGACGACGAGCCCGCCGAGGTGTGGCAGGCCGCCCAGCGGCTGCTGCAGCGAGGGCTCGAACGCACCGAGGTACTCGACGAACTGGCCCGGGTGCTCGAAGAACGGCTGGAAATGGGCGAGGGCGACAGCCTCGAGTTCGACGTCGACGACTACTGCCGTGCCCTGGACGAGCTGAACTGACGGGTCAGGACGCAGAGGTTCGGGAACCTTCGGGCGCCGGGATCTCCTTGCGCCGGTCGGCGAGTGCGTCGTCGAAGTCGACGACGAACGCGCCCACCGCCATCGCCAGCAGCACCGCGATGCCCAGCACCGCCCCGATCCACGTGAAGACGATGGTGATCATCGGCGTGCCTCCTCCCTGGTCAGGGTGCATTTCCTACTTAAACCAGGGTGCGGTCCGCCCGTTGTGGGCGGTATCGGCCAACCGGTTACTGACGAGGTGCCAGCATCAGCCGTTCGGCCGAGCCACGCCTACAGCTTGCGCAGGCGGACGCGGTTGATGGAGTGGTCTGCGTCCTTACGGAGGACAAGCGTGGCCCGCGGCCGTGTCGGCCGGATGTTCTCGACCAGGTTCGGCTCGTTGATGGTGCGCCACAGGTGGCGCGCCTCCGAGCGGGCCTCGTCGTCGGGCAGGCCGGCGAAGTGGTGGAAGTGCGAGGCGGGGTCCGCGAACGAAGTCTGGCGCAACTTGAGGAACCGCTCGACGTACCAGTGCTCGATGTCCTCGGTGTGCGCGTCGACGTAGATGGAGAAGTCGAACAGGTCCGACACCATCAGCCGCGGGCCGGGCTGCAGGACGTTGAGCCCCTCGACGATGAGGATGTCCGGCTGCTTCACGACCTGTTCCTCGCCCGGCACGATGTCGTAGGCCAGGTGCGAGTAGACGGGGGCGCCGACCTCTTCGGCGCCGGACTTCACCTCCGCCACGAACCGCAGCAGCGCGCGCCGGTCGTAGCTCTCCGGGAAGCCCTTGCGGTGCATGATGCCGCGGCGGGTCAGCTCCGCCGCCGGGTAGAGGAAGCCGTCCGTGGTGATCAGGTCGACACGGGGGTGGTCGGGCCAGCGGGCGAGCAGGGTGCGCAGCAGGCGCGCGGTCGTCGACTTGCCGACGGCGACACTGCCGGCGATGCCGATCACGAACGGGACCTTGGTGCCCCGGCAGTCCTCGCCGAGGAACGTCGTGGTCGCCTCGTAGAGCCGTTGCCGGGCGGCGACCTGCAGGTTGATCAGTCTCGACAGCGGCAGGTAGACCTCGGCAACCTCGTTCAGGTCGACCTGCTCGCCGAGCCCGCGCAGCCGCAGCAGTTCCTCGGCGGTCAGCGGCTGGGGAGTGCTGCGCCGCAGCTCTCGCCATTGCTCTCGGTGTAGTTCGACGTAGGGGCTGAGCTCACGAACCCGTGGCATTCCCACACTCCTTGCCCGTCGGTGGGCTGGCGTCGATGTCTGCGTAAACGCTCTTCTTACGGTAGGTCGTGCAGACGCCGAACGCGCTGTGAGTTAGTGCACCCCTCGGGTTACCCGCGGCTGCCGAAAACCTCACCCCAGGCCGCCGCGACCTGCCGTGCGCAGGTCTCCGGGCTGAGTCCGCCGACGCCGGTGCCGAGTCCGGGCATCGCGATGGTTTCGACCACACTGCGGACCCCGACACCGTGCTCGAGCCTGCCGTCCCGCCACTGCAGGAACACCGCACGCGCGGCGAGGTAGGGGTGCACGGTGTCCTCGGGGAGCCGCTCGCCCGGCTCGCGCATCGTGGGGGCGCTGATCAGCCAGGCCGGCGCCGGCACCCCCGTGGGCACGATCACCGCCTCGCCGATCGGCAGCTCGCCGCCGTGGTAGGCGAGCACGGCGCTGCGCACGTTCTGCTCGACCTCGGGAAACGCCCGCGCGTACACCGCGTCGATGCCACCGCGCATCCAGCCGTAGGAGTTCGCCGGGCTCACCACGGCCTCGGCCGCGACGTCCAGGACCGAACCCTGGTGCACGCGCGCGCCCTCGACCCGTTCCAGGACCGACTGCCAGGCGCGGGCGAGAGGTTCGTCGATGGCACACAGCACCAGGGAAGGGAGGTGAGGTGAGACCTGAGCGTCGGTTCCCTTATGGGTGGCGTGCGTGCCCGAATCGGCGGTCACAGGTACACCATGCCAAAAAATGGCACCCGGCGTAACCACGTGATCTCCGCGCCGCCTGAACAGACCAGTGCTTCGGCGGGTGCGTAGCCTGGGGCAGTGGCAAGGATCGCATATTTCGGGCCCGAGGGAACGTTCACGGAACAGGCGGCGCGGTCGCTCGCGGACGACGGTGACGAGCTCATTCCATTTGAGACGATCCCGCTCGCGCTCTCCGCCGTGCGCAAGGGCGAAACGGACTCGGCGTGCGTACCGGTCGAGAACTCCGTGGAAGGCGTGGTGCCCGCCACGCTCGACGGGCTCGCCGAGCAGGAGCCGCTGATCGCGGGCGCCGAAGCGTTGCTGCCGGTGCATTTCAGCGTGCTGACACGACCCGGCGCGACTGACATCCGCACGGTCGCCAGTCATCCGCACGCCCTCGCGCAGGTGCGGCTGTGGGTCGAAGCGAACCTGCCGGGTGCGAAGCCCGTCGCGACGTCGTCCACCGCCGCGGCCGCGGTCGCGGTGCAGGCCGGGGACTTCGACGCCGCCGTGACCGCGCCGGTCGCGGTCCAGCACTACCCGCTCGAGGTCCGCGCCACCGAGGTCGCCGACGTGCGGGACGCGCGCACCCGGTTCCTGCTGGTCCGCAAGCCGCACCACCCGCTGCCCGAGCCCACCGGCGCCGACCGCACGTCGGTCGTCGCGGCGGCGGCCAACCGCACCGGGGCGCTCGCCGAGCTGCTCACCGAGCTGGCGAGCCGCGGCATCAACCTGACCCGGCTCGACGCCCGCCCCGCCCGGGGGAACTTCGGCGAGTACAGGTTCTTCTTCGACTTTGAGGGCCACGTCGCCGAGCCCCGGATCGGGGACGCGCTGGCCGCACTGCGCCGACGTTGCCGGAATGTCCGGTTCCTCGGGTCGCACCCGAGGGCGGACGGGGTGCCCGCGACGAGCCAGGCGTCCGCGGGCAACGAGGACTTCGTCGAAGCCGCGGACTGGGTCGCGGCCGTGCGCAGAGGAGAGCAGGCGTGAAGCTGTACCTGGTCCGGCATGCCGAGAGCACCGCGAACGTGCGGAAGGTCCTGGACACCGCGCTCCCCGGCCCGCCGCTCACCGACCTGGGGCAACAGCAGGCGCAAACGCTTGCGGATCGTCTGTCGGGTGAACCGATCGCGGCCGTCTACGCCTCCCGCGCCACCCGGGCCCAGCAGACCGCGGCCCCCCTCGCGGCCGCGCTGACGCTCGAGGTGCAGGTGATCGACGGGGTGCACGAGGTCGGCGTCGGCGAGCTCGAAGGCCGTGGCGACGTCGAGGCGCTGAAGACCTACGCCGGCACGGTGCACCCGTGGACCCGGGGCGATCTGGCGGTGGCGATGCCGGGCGGCGAGAGCGGCGAGCAGGTGCGTACGCGCTACCTGGCCGCGGTCGCCGACCTGCGCGCGAAGCACGAGGACGATGCGGCGATCGCGCTCGTCAGCCACGGTGGCGCGATCCGGCTGGCGGCGGAATGGCTCGCCGACAACGTCCGGCCCGAGCTCGCCGACCAGGGGCTCATCCCGAACACCGGCCTCGTGGAGCTGGAGTCGGTGCCCGGTGCCGGCTGGCACTGCCTGACCTGGGTCGGGGCGGAAATGTGAACAGGCCTCCGGCCGCCGGTTGTTGTAACTTCACCGTGTTCGGGCACAACTGGTAACAAATCGGCGCGGTCCACACAACCGTGTGCGTGGGCCGCACGTCCTCCGGGTAGTGCTCGAACAGCACAGGGAGGCGAAAAGACATGGTGCGAGTGAGGATCTCTCAGGTGGGGCTGGCCGCCGGCGTGGCGGCGCTGGCGTGCACCGTCGCGGCGTGCGGCGCGGCGAACACTGCCGGGCCCCAGCCCAGTACGACCACGTCAACGGCGGCGTCCAGTACGACGGAGAGCCCGGCGTCGACATCGGCCACCACGACCGTCCAGCAGGGCGCTCCGCCCGTGGCGCAGTCGGGCGACGGGGGGCTGTGCAAGTCGTCGGACCTCAAGCTGTCGATCGGCCAGGGGGACGCGGGCGCGGGGACGGTGTACCGGCCGTTGGTCTTCACCAACGTCAGCGACCACACCTGCACGATCCAGGGTTTCCCGGGCGTCTCGTACGTCGGCGGCGCGGACGGCCACCAGGTCGGCCAGCCCGCGGTCCGGGTGGGGGCCAAGGGCCCGGCGGTCACCCTGAACAAGGGTCAGACCGCCTCGGCGGCGATCGGCTTCGTCAACGTGCAGAACTTCGACACGGTGACCTGCCAGCCGCAGCCGGTGCGCGGGCTGCGGGTCTACCCGCCGCAGGAGACGGCGTCGCTGTTCGTCGACATGTCCACCACGGGGTGTGGGAACGACAAGATCCCGGGCGACCAGCTGACGGTGAAGTCGATCGTCAAGGGCAGCAACGCGCAGTGACGTTCACACGTGGGTGCACAGCTGTTGCGCCAGCGTGAGGTGCCTGCGCCCGGCGGGGTCGGCGAAGTTGAGGCTGATCACCATCCGGCTCACGCCGTCCAGGTGGTCGGCGAGATCCTGGTAGGCGGGGTTCTGCGCGGCCGCGGCGGCGGAGAGGTCCCTGGCCGCGGTGATGTGCTGGACCACGCCGGGCCCGAGCACCGCCTGACTGACGTACCCGGAGGGCAGTGAGCCGGCCCGGCCCAGGGCGCCACAGGCGGCTCGGGCGTCCTCGGTGGCACCGCTGCCGCTGCCGGAGCCGGCCCAGAGCAGTCCCATGACCAGCAGGCCGACCAGGAACCCGACGACCCCGGCGACCACGAGCGGACGCCGGGAGGTCACCGGTTCGTCCGGCGCCACATCGTCGGGGTCGGGCCGCATGGGCCATTCCAGCACCCGCCGTAGCCGCGGGGCCAGCTTCGCGGCCGGTCCGTTATGCAGCAGGTTGGTAGGGCACCCGCTGCTCAGCCACCCCGCGAAGGCGACCCGGCAACGGCAGCCAAGATGGCGGCGGCCCACCTCGCGCCCCGCGCGAGGTCTACCCGGGCCCCCGCGCTCCGCGCAGGGGAAAAGATCAAGAGAGTCCTCGCCGGGCAGGCTCAAAGATGAGCCAGGAAAAGCCCCTTCACCTCACCTCATGCAGGTGGTCGAGTTGGTGGCCATCCCGTCGCCTGCGGTCTGTGCATATCACTTCGACCCAGGCCCGCAGGCTTGCGTTGTCGGCTGCCCGAAAGCAGGAGGGTTGCGGCCCTGGCTCAAAGTGATGCCGCGAGTTCAGGCGACGGGATGACCACCCAGCTCTGGGGTCGGCTTTCCCCGCCCCGCCTAACCCCAGCCCAGCTCGTGCAGGCGTGCGTCGTCGATGCCGAAGTGGTGGGCGATCTCGTGCACCACCGTGATCAGCACCTCCGCCACCACCTGGTCCTCCGACTCGCACATCGCCAGGATCGGGCCGCGGTAGATCGAGATGCGGTCCGGCAGCACGCCGCTGTAGTCGCTGGTCCGCGAGGTCAGCGCCACGCCGTGGTACAGCCCCAGGATCCCGGGCGCCTCTTCGTTCCGCTCCTCGACGAGCACCACGACGTTGTCCATGGCCTGCGCGAACTCCGGCGGCACAGCGTCGAGCGCGTCGGCGACGAGTTCCTCGAAGCGCGCCGCGGACATCTCCACCGGCATCCGTCACCCGCCGCCGGGGGGCGGGGCCGCCGAGGACGCCGGCGGCGCGTCCTGCGCCGCCTGCCGGATGCTGCCCGTCACCGGGGCGAGCCCGGTGTTGTCCGGCAGCTTCGCCCCGACCTCGCAGTTGACCAGCGTCGACCCGGCGTCCCAGCTCTCCTGCTCACGCAGGTCCCAGGTCAGGATCAGCTTCTGCGCGTCGAGGTCCACCCCGCCGGCGTAGCCCTGCATGTCGTGGTTGCACTCGGTGTCCAGCCACGCCGCCTGGTCCTTCTGCGCCGGGTAGGAGTCCTTGAAGTGCGTCTTCAGGTCGATGGTCGCGACGATCTCGTACGCGTGCGGCTGCGCGCAGTCGATCGGGTTGCCGACCGTCTTGCCCGCCAGCGCGAGACACGTGCCCGGCTCCCACACCGCCGACTGCGACTGGCCCGCCGCGTTCCCGGTCACCGGCTGGAGCGCGCCACCCGGCGCCGCCCACTGCAGCACGCAGCGCATGTCCCGATCGCCGCCGGCCCACTCGTCCGTGCCCGGCCGCAGCGCGCTCACGGTGAACTTCCCGAACGGGTCCAGCTGCTTGCCGAGGTAGGTCTGCGCGCCGTCGGTGCAGCGCGCCATCGCCAGGTCACGCCATTCGTCCACGCTCGGCGCCGGCACGCCCGCCGGGTACTTGTCGGCGATGTTCACCACCCCGGTCACCTCGTACAGGTGCGGCTGCGCGCACGGCACGACATGGATGTCCGACGCGTCCGGTTGCAGCCAGTTCAGGCAGCTTCCCGCGTTCGAGTGAAAAGCCGCCTTCGCCTCCGGCGACTCCTCGACCTTGCCGCCGCCGGCCACGCCGCCGCCCCACGAGAAGGCGACGCTCAGGGACAGCGCGACGATGGCGCCCAGGAACACACCCACCATGACGAGCCGGGTGCGCATCGTGTTCGTTGCCAAGCCGTGTCCGAGCATCGCGTCAATAATGCCCGCGTCCGGCTCACACGACGACCCTCGGGTGGCTAGTGTGTCCCTCGATGACCGAAGAAAATCCGCCGGAGGAGCAACAACCTCCTGAGCAGCCCCCCGCGCGCGGCTCCATGCGGTACCAGGACCCCGACTCGACCACGCCACGAGAGCCGACGCTCGCCGAGCAGCGCGCCCGGCGCAAGGCGCTGGTCGAGGAGGAAGAGCGCGAGCAGGCCGAGGCCCAGGCGCGGGAGGTGGCCCAGCGCAAGGCCGCCACCCGGCGCAAGGTGCTGATCGGCAGCGGGGTGACCGTCGGGCTGGTGGGCGTCGTCGCCGCCTGGTACGTGGTGGGCACGCCCGACGAGGTCAGCGCGGTCTGCACCGACGCCAACGGCGTGGTGCAGAACGACCAGTATTGCGACGACAGCTACATGTCCAGCCACGGCGGCCACTACGACTCCGTCAGTGGGCTCTGGATCCTGCCGCTGGCCCTCGGCGGCGGCCAGTATCGCTACAACTACGGCGGCACGGGCACGGTCGGCCAGCACGTCTCGGGTGGCACGTTCACCAAGCCGTCCGGCAACACGACCGTCAAGACCAGCGCGGGCAAGACCGTGCAGCGCGGCGGGTTCGGCATCAGCAGCAAGAGCAGCAGCGGCGGCAGCGGGAAGTCCGGGGGGTCGTAGGTGCGGAGGGGAACCAGCACCCCGCGGCGGGACTGGCAGCGCATCGTCGAGGAACAGGGCCTGGTGTTCGGCACCCCCGCGCGCTACGGCAGCGGTCAGGAGCGGCCGTACTGGGACGAGTCGGTGCACTACGTCCTGGAGATGGACGAGGTGCTCTCCCTCGAAGCCGACGTCGAGCTGCTGCACTCGATGTGCCTGGAGGCCGTCGACAACGTCGTGCTCACCGAGCGGTATGCGCAGTTCGGCATCCCGGAATGGGTGTGGCCGCACATCGCCGAGTCCTGGAAACGGCGTGACCCGCACGTCTACGGCCGCTTCGACCTGCGTTACGACGGGAACGGGCCGGCGAAGCTGCTCGAGTACAACGCCGACACCCCGACGTCACTGCTCGAGGCCTCGGTCCTGCAGTGGCACTGGAAGACCGAGGTCTTCCCCGACGACGACCAGTGGAACTCGATCCACGAGAAGCTGGTCGAGCGCTGGCAGGAGGTGCGCGGCCTGCTGCCTGCCAACGAGCTGTACTTCACCTGGTCCAGCGCCGACCCCTCCGGCGAGGACCACATCACGACGTCCTACCTGCAGGAGACCGCGGCCGAGGCGGGGCTGGACACGGTGGGCCTCGCGATCGAGGAGATCGGCTGGGACCCGGTGCTCAAGCGGTTCGTCGACCTCGAAGAGGCGCCGATGAACACCGTGCTGAAGCTCTACCCGTGGGAATGGGTGGTGGACGAGGAGTTCGGCCACCACGCCGTCGAGTCGCTGCCCCGGACGCTGTGGATCGAACCACTGTGGAAGATGCTGCTGTCCAACAAGACGCTGCTGGCGATCCTGTGGGAGAACTACCCCGGCCATCCGAACCTGCTGCCCGCCTTCGCCGACGACCCCGGCCTGCTCACCGAGTACGTCCGCAAGCCGAAGCTGGGCCGTGAGGGCGCGAACGTGTCGATCGTGGCCCCCGGGTACGAGACCGAGACACCCGGCGTCTACGGCGAGGAAGGCTACGTCTACCAGGCGTTCGACCCGCTGCCCGAGTTCGACGGCTTCCGGCCCGCGCTGGGTGCCTGGATCGTCGGCGACAGCGCGGCGGGCCTCGGCATCCGGGAGACCGCCGGGCTGGTGACCGACGACGGGGCCGCGTTCGTCCCGCACCGCATCCCGGAATCGTGATAAACAGCCCGCACCATCACTGACCGAACCGGGAGAATCCGTGACCACGACCCTCGCGCTGGCCGACACCTTCGGTTCCGACCTCGTCAAGGGGATCGGCGCAATCCTGCTCTACGGTGTCGTCGGGCTGCTGCTGATGCTGGTCGGTTTCTACGCGATCGACTGGACCACGCCGGGCAAGCTGTCGAAGCTCGTGCACCAGGGCCTGCCGAACGCGGTCATCGTCACCGCGTCGGGGATGCTGTCGATGGCGTTCATCGTCGTCGTCGCCATCTTCAACTCCGCGAGCGACCTGACCGAGGGTCTGATCACCTCGCTCATCTACGGCCTGCTGGGCATAATCGTGCAGGTCCTGGCGGTGCGGCTGCTGGAGTGGGCCACTCGGATCGACGTCGGCTCGACCATCGAGAGCGACAAGTTCGCCCCGGCGAGCGTCGTGGTCGCCGCCGCGCACCTGGCGCTGGGTCTCGTCGTGGCGGTCGGCATCTCCTAGTGTTAGTGGCGTGCGCCTGCTGAGGACACCGGAAGACCGGTTCGCCGACCTGCCCGAGTTCGACTTCCCAGTCCTGTACGCCGACATCGAGAACCCGAGAGACGGCATCGTCAGAGTCGCCTACACCGAGGCCGGTCCGCCCGACGGTCCGCCGGTGCTGCTCCTGCACGGAGAGCCCAGCTGGTCCTTCCTCTACCGGAAGATGCTGCCGGTGCTCGCGGACGCGGGCCTGCGCGCCATCGCGCCCGATCTGGTCGGCTTCGGCCGCTCGGACAAGCCGGTCGACGTCGTGGACCACACCTACGCCCGGCACGTCGAGTGGATGCGCGCGTTCGCGTTCGACGCGCTCGACCTGCGTGGGGTCACGCTCGTCGGACAGGACTGGGGCGGGCTGATCGGGCTGCGCCTGGTCGCCGAAAACCCCGGCCGCTTCACGAAGGTCGTCGCCGCGAACACCGGACTGCCCACGGGCGACCAGGACATGCCGAAGGTCTGGCACACGTTCCGCGAGGCCGTCCAAAAAGCACCGGTGCTCGACATCGGGCGGTTCGTCCAGTCCGGCTGCCGCACGAAACTGTCCGACGAGACGCGTGCGGCCTACGACGCGCCGTTCCCGAACGAGATGTACAAAGCGGGTCCGCGCGCGATGCCCGGGCTGGTGCCGATCCGGCCGGACGACCCGGCGAGCGAGGCCAACCGCCGGGCCTGGGCAACATTGTCCACTATGGACATACCGTTCCTGTGCGCGTTCTCCGACGGGGACCCGATCACCGGTGGGATGGCCCCGGTCCTGCGGCGCGCCATGAAGGGCGCCGAAGGACTGGACCATCCCACCGTGGCGGACGCCGGGCACTTCCTGCAGGAGGACGCCGGCGCCGAACTGGGCCGGATAGTGGCCGCGTTCGTCCGCGATTAGGGGTGGTTGCGGCGGTCGCGCTTGTCGCGGCCGTCCTCCACCTCGATCTGCTCCTTGCGGACCTCACCGGAGAGCGACTGCTCCTCGGTGACGTCCTCCTTGCGCAGCCGCACCTTCTCCATCGGCACGGCCTCCTTCTCCACCCTGGCGCGCTCGGCGTGCAGGGTCATCTCCTGCTCCTCGTCGCCGATGCGGGCGTTGCCCCGCTCGCCGTCGGTGATGGGCTCGCGCTCGACGCGAACCTCCTCGTGCGTCACCGGCACCCGGATCTGCTGCTCCTCGGTCACGGTGTACTTGCGCAGCCGCACCCGGCCGGTCTCCACCTGCTCCTTGCCGACCTTGAGCTGCTCCTCGGACCGCGTCATCGCCTCACCGGCCTCACCGCGGCCGCGGGCGCCCTCCATCCGGCCGCGCGAGCCGGCGGTGCGGTTCTCCATCGAGGACCGCGGCGTCGGCAGCTTGTAGTAGCGGTAGAGCTCGACACTCTCCTGTTCGGACAGATGCTGGTCCGCGTCGGTGCGTGGCGCGTCGGTCACCTGGTCCTTCGACACCTGGACGTGGAGCCCGTCGCGGTCCAGCCGCGCGCCGCGCAGCGGCACGAAGCTCTCCTTCTGCCCGAACATTCCGGTCCGGACGGTGACCCACTCCGGCTGCTGGGTGTCGTCGGACAGGTAGACCGTGCCGACCTTGCCGATCTTCTTCCCCTGCGGGTCGACCACGGCGTTCTCGGTCAGTTCCTCAGGACGAAGCGTGCTGGTCATGAGTGAAATTCCCCTTCCCGGTCGTTGAACCGTCCCTAGTGGAATTGACGGTCGCCGGGGGTCCCGAAACTGACACGTTCGGGGTTCACTCACCAGTGCCTCAGGAAGTGCTGCCGTCCGCGTTGATCACGGCGAAGCCGGTGTAGGGCACCAGCGCGTCCGGGATCCGGATGGCTCCGTCGGCCTGCTGGTACTGCTCGACGAGCGCGACGAGCGTCCGACCGACGGGCAGTCCGGAGGCGTTCAATGCCGCCACCGCACCACGTTTGCCGTCCTTCGCCTTCCCGCGGATGCCGGCCCGGCGGGTCTGGAAGACCCCGGTGTCCGACGCGCTCGAGATCTCGCGGTAGGTCTGCTGGCTGGGCAGCCACACCTCGATGTCGTAGGTGATCTGCGCTGAGAAACCGATGTCCCCGGCCGGCAACTTGATCACTCGATAGGCGAGTCCGAGTTTCTGCAGTACTTCCTCTGCGTGCACGAGGATCTCCTCCAGCGCGTCGCGTGAGGACTCCGCGTCGACGAGCTGGACGAGCTCCACCTTCGAGAACTCGTGCTGGCGGATCAGGCCGCGGGTGTCGCGGCCGTAGGAGCCGGCCTCCGAGCGGAAGCACGGGGTGTGCGCGGTGTAGCGCAGCGGCAGGTCCCCGAGGTTGAGGATCTCGCCCGCGTGCAGGTTGACCAGCGGCACCTCGGCGGTGGGGATGAGGAACAGCTCACGATCCGCGACCGCGGTGCGGAACAGGTCCTCCTCGAACTTCGGCAGCTGGCCGGTGCCGGTCATCGTCTGGCGGGTGACCAGCGCGGGCAGCGAGAACTCGGTGTAGCCCTGCGCGATGTGCACGTCGAGGAAGAACGCGGCCAGCGCGCGCTCCAGCTTCGCGCCCGGTCCCTTGAACACGGCGAACCGCGGGCCGGACAGCTTCGTCGCGCGCTGCAGGTCGAGGAAGCCGGCGCGCTCGCCGAGGTCGACGTGGTCGAGCGGCTCGAAGTCGAACTCGGGCACCGAGCCCCACTGGCGGACCTCTTCGGCGTACTCCTCGGTCGCGCCGTCGGGCAGCTCGTCGAGCGGGATGTTCGGGATCGCCAGCAGGAACTCGTTCAGCTCGGCCTCGACCGCGCGCTGCTCCTCCTCCAGCTCGCCGATGCGGACCTTCAGCCGGCGCGCCTGCTCGCGCAGCTCGGTGATGTCGTCGCCGGCCCGCGCGGCGGCCTGCACCTCGGCGGCCGACTTCTTGGACTGCGCACGTGCCTGGTCGCCCTCACCGATGACCTCGGAACGCCTGCTCATCAGCTTGCTCAGCCGGTCGGTGTCGAGCACATACCCACGGCGGCGCAGCTTGGCGGCCGCGTCCGTCTCGGGATCGAGCAGCTGGCGGGGGTCGTGCATGGGTACTCCAGGTACGAGCCGGGACTGTCGTACCCAGGGTAGTCAGCACGACCAGCGCGTTTCAGGCGACCTCGGGCAGGAGCACCGGCGCGGTCAGCGCGCTGTCGTGCGCCAGCGCCTCGCCCGCCTCCTCCAGCGCTGCCCACAGGGTGACCTGGTTCGCGGTGAGCACGGGGATGCCCAGCCGCTGCTCCAGCGGCGTGACGAGGTCGTAGGTGGGCACGTTGGTGCAGCTGACGAACAACGCGTCCGCGCCGGAGACGTCCAGGCCGGCGACGGCGCCGAGCACCGCCGAGTAGGACATCTTCCAGATGTCGCCGAGCATCCCGAGGCCGAGGCTGCCGACCGTGCCGATGCCGTACTCGGCGAGGAAGTCGAGCAGCCGGCCGGTCACGTCGTCGACGTAGGGCGTGATCACCGCGAGCCGCCGGACGCCGAGCCGGGCGCAGGCGCGGACCAGGGCGCCGGACGTGGTGACCGCGGCGGGCGCACCCGCGTCGAGCATGCCCTCGACGAGCGCGGCCTCACCCGCGGCACCGCCGATGAAGCTGCCGGACGTGCACGCGTAGGCGACGACGAGTGGCTCGGGCACGAGCACGTCCCGGGTCGCGCGGCGGACGCCGTGCGGGTCGCTGAGCGCCTGGGCGAGCTGCACGGTGACCGGTTCGGGCAGGAATGGCAGGCGGGTCGTGTGCAGGCAGACCCGGTCGGGCACCCAGCGCCACAGCTCCCGGTCCAGCGCGAAGTCGAACGGCGCGACCACGCCGACCCCGGTCTGCGCCGGCAGCGCGATCTCGAAGGGACTGACGGTCATCGATCTTTCCCCTTCCGCCCATCCGGCTGCACCCGAGACGCTAGGTTCGACGTGCGAAAACAAGACGTGGCTTGTGTAACCGGGCCGTTAAACCTCGGCGAGGGGGCAACAGTGCGCGCACGAGTGGCGGTCTCGATCGCCGTGGCGCTGCTCGTGAGCGGCTGTACGAACGCGGTGCCGGGCACGGCGCAGCCGGATCCCCGGCGGGTGACCGTCGCGCCCCGGGCGTCGACGGACCCGTGCTCGCTGCTCACCAGCGACGAGGCCGTGCAGCTCGGGTTGGCCGCGCCCGGCATGCCGCAGCCGGAGGACAAGACCGCCCTGGTGCCGCCGAGCTGTGAGTGGAACTCCACGGACCCCGAGTCCGAGCAGGACAACTCGCTGCAGGTGTACTACGCGACCGACCTCAACGTGCGGGAGTACTTCTCCGACGCGCCGACCGCGCAGGAGCAGCTCGGCGGGGTCACCTGGGACAACTACCCGAGCGTGCTGGGCGCCTCGCTGTGCAACCTCGCCGTCACGCTCTCCGACCGGTCGTTCATCGCGCTGACCAGCCCGAACTTCGGCGATCCCACGCATTCCTGCGACACCGCGCGCAAGGCGGCGCCGCTGGTGGCTAAGCGGATACCAGGCTAGCCACGTGCCTGCCGATCTCCAGTGCGCAGGTCGCGGCCGGTGACGGCGCGTTGAGCACGTGGACCTGGTGCGGCGCGGTCTCGATCAGGAAGTCGTCGACGAGCGACCCGTCCGGGAACAGCGCCTGCGCGCGCACCCCCGAGCCATGCCGCACGATGTCGTCCGCGCCGACGGCCGGGACCAGCCGGGCGAGGCTCGCCGCGAACCGGCGCTTGGACAGCGAACGCAGCACCTCCTCGAACCCGGTGGGATAGGCGTACTTGCGGGCCAGCCGCCAGGCACCGGGGAAGCGGGCGACGTCGGCCAGGTCGGCCGGGGAGACATCGCGCCAGCGGTAGCCCTCTCGGCGCAGCGCGAGCACGGCATTCGGGCCGGCGTGCACGCTGCCGTCGAGCATCCGGGTCAGGTGCACGCCGAGGAAGGGCAGCGTCGGGTCCGGCACCGGGTAGATCAGCCCGCGGACGAGGTGACGGCGTTCGGGGCGCAGTTCGTAGTACTCGCCGCGGAACGGGACGATCCGGGCACGCGGGGTGAGCCCGGCCAGTCGCGCGACCCGGTCGGACTGCAGGCCTGCGCAGTTCACCAGCGCGTCCGCGTGGAGCACCTCGCGACCGGTGGCGACCTCCACCCCGCCGTCCCGGCCGGGCCGGATGCCCAGCGCCGGTGTGCCGAGCAGCAGGTCGGCGCCCTTGTCCTCGAGCAGCCGGACGAGTGCCGCGCACACGCCGGGGAAGTCGATGATGCCGGTCGACTCGACCCGCAGTGCCCTGACGCAGGAGACCTCCGGCTCGTACTCGTGCGCCTCGCGGCTGGAGATCAGCTTCGCCGGCACGCCGTTGGCTTCGGCGCGCTCGGCGAGTACCCCCAGCGCGGGCAGCTCGGCCTCGGAGGTGGCGACGACCAGCTTGCCGCAGACCTCGACGCCGACCCCGTTCGCGCGGGCGAAGTCCACAATGGACCGATTGCCCGCGACGGACATCCGGGCCTTGGCCGAGCCCGGCTTGTAGTACAGGCCCGCGTGCACGACGTTGGAGTTGTGCCCCGTCTGGTGTGCCGCCCAGGAGCTCTCCTTCTCCAGCACGGTCACGTGGGTGCCCTGCCGGGTCAGCTCCCAGGCCACGGCCAGGCCCAGGATCCCGCCGCCGATCACCACCGCTCGCTGCGCCACCGGTTCAGCCTAACGACGGGCCGCGGGGTAGGGCTCGCCTGAACGGGTGGGGAGTTGTCTACCTTGGTCGGGTGACCCTCATCGGTGACGGCGCCCGGCTCGTCGACGTGGTATCCGGCCGCGTACTCGGCCACGACGACCTCGTGGTCGAGGTCGCCCGGGTCGCGGAGGGGCTCGCCGCGCTGCCGGAGGGAGTGCTCTTCGCCCGCAGCTCGATCGACCTGAGCAGCCTGCTGCACTACCTCGGCGCGTTCGAAGGCGGCCGCGCGGTCGCCCTCATCGACCCCGCGCTGAACACCGAGTCGCTGGGCAGCCTGGTCGCCCGGTTCCGGCCCGGCGCCGTGCTGACCGCCCCCGAGGGCGAGCCGCCGCCCGGCTACCGCGCGAAGGACGGGCACTGGGTGCGCGCCGAGGCCGAGGGGGTGCGGCCGCATCCGGACCTCGCGTTGCTGCTGACCACCAGCGGGTCGACCGGCGCCCCGCACTTCGCGCGGCTGTCGCGGCGGGCGATGCTGGCCAACGCGCACGCGATCGCCGAGGTGCTGGGCATCGGGCCGGACGACGCCGCGCCGACGAACCTGCCGCCGCACTACAGCTACGGGCTGTCCGTGCTCAACTCGCACCTCGCGCGCGGGGCGACGATCGTGATCGAGCCGTCGGGCATCTCCGGCCGCACGTTCTGGGACGCGGTGTCCCGGTGCGGCTGCACGTCGCTCGCCGGGGTCCCGTACCACTACGAGGTGCTGCGGCGCCGGGGGTTCGACCCGGCGGACTACCCGCGGCTGCGCAGGCTCACCCAGGCCGGCGGCAAGCTGCGGCCCGAGCTGGTGACGGAGTTCGACGCGAAGATGCGCGCCGCGGGCGGCGGGCTGTACGTGATGTACGGCCAGACGGAGGCGGCGCCGCGGATGGCGACCATGCCCGCGGAGCTGCTCGCGCACAAGCCCGCCTCCGTGGGGCCCGCGGTGCCGGGCGGGGAGTTCACCGTGCGGCACAACGACGGGACCGAGACGACGCATCCGAAGATCACCGGCGAGATCATCTACCGCGGTCCGAACGTGATGATGGGCTACGCCGAGGACGCGGCCGGGCTCGCGCTGGGCGACGAGCTCGGCGGCGTGCTGCCGACCGGTGACCTGGGGTATCTCGACGAGGACGGGTTCCTGTTCGTCACCGGCAGGCTCAAGCGCATCGGCACCGTGTTCGGCAACCGGATCAGCCTCGACGACCTGGAACAGGCGGCGCGCGCGACCGGCCTGGGCATCGACATCGTCGCCGCGGTCCCGGCGGGGGACAAGGTGGTGCTGTTCGCCGAGGACGTCGGCCCGGACGTGTGCAAGGACGCCTCCCGCGCGCTGGCCGACCGGCTGCACCTGCACGCGTCGGGGTTCGACGTCCGGCCGGTCGACGAGGTGCCGTTGCTGGCGAGCGGAAAGATCGACTACCAGGCCCTGATGGAGCGAATCTAGAATCTCGTCCCAGAAAAGCGGAAACGATTCCCGGCCGGTCACGATACCTTCACCAAGGGAGCCGGAGGGGGAAACTTGGTGCTCGTCGCGGTTGCCGTCTGGTTCGTGCCGGCGGCGGCCGTCCTGCTCACGTGGCCGCGGTCGCGCACCTGGCGGCCCGCGGTCACCCTGCTCGCGCTCGCGTTCGGCCTCCTGCAGCAGCTCGTCTTCGCCACGATTCCCGACAGCGCCTTCGTGACGTTCCGGTACGCGGCGAACATCGCGGCCGGGCACGGCGCGGTGTTCAACATCGGCGAGTACGCCGAGGGCTACTCGAACTTCACCTGGCTGGTGCTGGTCACCCTGCCGAAGGCACTGTTCGGCGCGGACCTGGTGACCGGCGCGGTCGTGCTCAGCTCCGCGTGCGCGCTGGGCTGCGTGCTGCTGGCCGCCCGGTTCGGACGCCTGGCCGGGCTGCTCACCGCCGCCGCCGGCGGGCTGGCCGCCTACGACTGCGCGGGCACCGAGACGCCGCTGTTCGTGCTGCTCGTGCTCGCGGTCCTCTACGCGCTGAAGACACGGCACCCGCTCGCGGCCGGGGTGCTCGCGGCGCTGGCCGTGATGACCCGTCCCGACGGGCTGGTGCTCGCGGCCGCGGCCGGGCTGTGGCTCGCGTTCGAGGCCGCGCGGCACCGGTCGAGCTGGGGTGCGCCCGGCGGTTACCTGCTCGGCGGGCTGGTGCTCGTGGTGCCCTGGCTGGCCTGGCGCGCCACCTACTACGACCAGTCGCCGGCGAGCTGGCCCACGCTGCACCCCTCGTTCTCGTCGTACGCCTTCCTGGTGGCGGCCCTCGCGGCGGTTGGCGTGACCCAGCTGTTCGGCCACCACCGCACGCCTTCGCCCACCCCGCGGCCTGCCACCCGCTGGGCGCCCGTCGTGGCACTCGCGCTGTGCGCGGTCAGCCTCCCGTTCGCCGCGGCCCAGCGGCCCGGCGTGCTCGACTCGCGGGCCCGGCTCGCGCAGGCGGCCGAGATCAGCGGCTGGCTGACCGCCCGGCTGCCGCCCGGCTCGATCATCAGCACCGGCGGCGGTGGCGCGCTGGCCTACGGAGTGGGCAGCAGGGTGTTCGTGGTCACCCCCGGCGTGGGCAACAACGACTACGAGTTCGTCGCGAGCCTGCGCCAGCCTGCGCTGGCGATCACCGGGCTCGGCTACTCCGGACGGCAGCAGTGCGCGGCCGACCCGGCGTATACCGGCCTGTACGAGGTCGCGACCTTCCTGCGGAAAGGCTCGCGGGAGTGGGTCACCGTGTACCCGCGGGACGACCAGGCCGCCACGCTGATCGAGCGGCTGGACGAGGATCCGCGGCTGGTCTACGTGCCGTGCCCCTCGTGATTACCCGAAAGTAACCTACGGTCCCGTAACCTTGCGGTATGGCAGAGCTCGTGTACCCACCCGTCATCCTGTTCGCGAAGACCATGTTCCGGGCCCTCGACCTGAGGCTGCGGGTGGACGGCGGGGAGCGGCTGCCGCGGCGCGGGGGCGCGGTGATCGCGTGCAACCACGTCAGCTACCTGGACTTCATCTTCTGCGGCCTCGGGGCGCAGCCGGCGAAGCGGCTGGTCCGGTTCATGGCGAAGGAGCAGGTCTTCCGGCACCGGATCGCCGGGCCGCTGATGCGCGGCATGGGGCACATCCCGGTGGACCGGCGGGCCGGCCGCGCGTCCTACGACGAGGCCGTCGCCCGGTTGCGGGCGGGCGAGGTCGTCGGGGTCTTCCCGGAGGCGACGATCAGCTCGTCGTTCACGGTCGAGGACATCAAGTCCGGTGCGGTGCGGATGGCCGCGGCGGCGGACGTGCCGCTCGTCCCGATGGCCGTCTGGGGCACCCAGCGCCTGTGGACGAAGGGACATCCGCGCACGCTGACCAAGCGCCACGTGCCGATCTCGGTCCTGCTCGGCGAGCCGATGCGGGTGAGCCCCGGCGAGGACGCCGACGCGCTGACCCGTGAGCTGCGCACCCGGATGGCGAACCTGCTGGACAAGGCCCAGGCGGAGTACCCGGAGCAGCCGTCGGGTTCCGGCGACCGGTGGTGGCTGCCCGCCCACCTGGGCGGGACGGCGCCCCGCCCCTAGAACCAGCGTTCGAGGACCTGGGCCACGCCGTCCTCGGTGTTCGGGCCGGTGATCTCGTCGGCGGCCGCGCGCACGGCCGGATGCGCGTTGGCCATCGCCACCCCGTGCCCGGCCCACCGCAGCATCTCCACGTCGTTGGGCATGTCGCCGAACGCGATCACCCGCTCCGCCGGCACGTCCAGCCGCCCGGCGACCTCCGCGAGCCCGCTCGCCTTGGTGATCCCGTGCGCGGCGATCTCGATCAGGCCCGAACCGGCCGAGAACGTGATGTCGACCGACTCGTCGAGCACCGCGCCGGCCGCCGCGGCCATCTCGTCCGAGGTCATCCCCGGCCTGCTGACCAGCAGTTTCATCGCCGGATGGCCGATGATCTCGCCGCGGGCCACGCGCACGCCCTCACCGTCGCCCCACGGGTTGTGATAGCCGTCCTCGATGACCAGGTTGCGGACGTCCGGGTCCACCGCGCGCTTGCCGATGCGCTCGGCGGCGAACCCGCAGCCCGGGATCGCCTTCTGGACCTCGGCCACCACCGAGCGCAGCAGCATCGGCTCGAGCAGGCCGTTCACCTCGACCACCTGGTCCGCGCCGATGTCGTACAGCACGGCACCGTTCGCGCACACCGCGTAACCGGTCAGCCCGGCGGCTGCCGCGACCGACGGGATCCAGCGCGGCGGCCGGCCGCTCGCCAGTACCAGCGGGACGCCCGCCTCGGCGACCCGGCGCACGACGGCCAGGGTGCGCGGGGCCAGCCGTTCGTGGCCGTCCAGCAGGGTTCCGTCCACGTCCGAGGCGATCAGCAGGGGTTGTTCCACAGTTGAATTGTCCGCTGCCCATTGTTCCGCTGTCCCGGCAGCCCGATAGCGTTGCCCGGTGCGCGTAGGCATTGTGATTCTTCCCGAGGACCGGTGGTGGGCCGCCGAGCCGAAGTGGCGGGCGGCCGAGGAGTACGGCTTCGACCACGCCTGGACCTATGACCACCTGGGCTGGAGATCCCTCGTGGACGGCCCGTGGTTCAGCGCCCTGCCCACGCTCACCGCGGCCGCCACCGTCACCTCCACCATCCGTCTCGGCACCTTCGTCGCGTCCCCCAACTTCCGCCACCCGGTGCCGTTCATGCGGGAGGCGATCACCCTCGACGACATCTCCGACGGCCGGTTCGTGCTGGGCCTCGGCGCGGGAGGCCTTGGCTACGACACCAAGGTGCTGGGCGAGGAGGAGCTGACCCCGCGGCAGCGCGCGGACCGGTTCGCGGAGTTCGTCGAGGCGCTCGACGGCTTGCTGATCACCGACAAGTTCGACTACGAGGGCAGCTACTACCGGGCGCTCGGCGCCCGGAACCTGCCCGGCACCGTGCAGCGCCCGCGGATCCCGTTCCTCATCGCCGCCAACGGCCCGCGCGCGATGGGCGTGGCGGCGAAGTTCGGCGGGGGCTGGGCCACCACCGGGGTCCCGCCCGACGACCCCGAGCGCGCGGGCGCGGCGGACCGCTGGTGGGCGAAGATCGGCGAGCTGGCCGGCCGGTTCGACGAGATCCTCGACAAGGAGGGCCGTCAGCGCGCGGACGTGCACCGCTATCTCAGCCTCGACGCGGCGCCGGTGTTCTCGCTGAGCAGCGTGGAAGCGTTCACCGACGCCGCAGGCCGGGCCGCCGAGCTCGGGTTCACCGACATCGTGACGCACTGGCCGCGCTCGAGTGGTCCGTACGCGGGCCGGGAAACGGTGCTTGAACAGGTGGTGGCCGACGTGTTGCCGGGCTTGCGGAACACCCCTTAACGTGCGGCCGGTGCGGTCGCCCTGCGTAGCGTGGGTACCCTCGACGCCCGTGAGCGAGCACACGAACCGCACTGACTTTTCCGAAGCCGATTTCACCGGGTATGACCTGATCGTGGTCGGCTCCGGGTTCTTCGGGCTGACCGTGGCCGAGCGCGCCGCCACGCAGCTCGGCAAGAGGGTGCTCGTCCTGGAAAGGCGCGCCCACCTGGGCGGCAACGCCTACTCCGAGCCCGAGCCCGAGACCGGGATCGAGGTGCACCGCTACGGCGCGCACCTGTTCCACACCTCGAACAAGCGGGTGTGGGAGTACGTGAACCAGTTCACCGAGTTCACGGACTACCAGCACCGGGTGTTCGGCAAGTACCAGGGCCAGGTCTACCCGCTGCCGATGAACCTGGGCCTGATCAACCAGTTCTTCGGCAGGTCCCACACGCCGGACGAGGCGAAGAAGCTGATCGCCGAGCAGGCCAGCGAGATCGAGACCAAGGACGCGCAGAACTTCGAGGAGAAGGCGATCTCGCTGATCGGCCGTCCCCTGTACGAGGCGTTCTTCCGCGGCTACACCGCCAAGCAGTGGCAGACCGACCCGAGTGAACTGCCCGCGGGCAACATCACCCGGCTGCCGGTGCGCTACAACTTCAACAACCGGTACTTCAACGACACCTACGAGGGCCTCCCGGTCGACGGCTACACGGCGTGGCTGGCGAAGATGGCCGACCACGAGAACATCGAGGTCCGGCTGAACGTCGACTACTTCGACCTGCGCGAGCTGATCCCGGCCGGCACCCCGACGGTGTACACCGGCCCGCTGGACCGCTACTTCGACTACTCCGCGGGCCGTCTCGGCTGGCGCACCCTGGACTTCGAGCAGGAAGTCGTGCCGACGGGCGACTACCAGGGCACCTCGGTGATGAACTACAACGACGAGGACGTGCCCTTCACCAGGATCCACGAGTTCCGGCACTTCCACCCCGAACGCGACTACCCGAAGGACAAGACGGTCATCGTCCGGGAGTTCTCGCGGTTCGCCAAGGAGGACGACGAGCCGTACTACCCCATCAACACCGCGGACGACCGGGACAAGCTCGAGCGCTACCGGGAGCTGGCCAAGCAGGAGGCGGCGGAGCGCAACGTGCTGTTCGGCGGGCGGCTGGGCACCTACAAGTACCTCGACATGCACATGGCCATCGGTTCGGCGCTGTCGGTGTTCGACAACAAGATCGCCCCGCACCTGACCGACGGCGCACCGCTCGACGGGAGCATCGATGCTTGAGAAGGGCAAGACGCCGATCACCGAGGCGGACATCCTCGCCAAGGTGCAGCGCACGCTGAAGCGGCCGGGGACGGTCAAGGCCGCGCGCGGCCTGTCCCACTTCGGCGAGCACAGCGCCGGCTGGTTCGCCGCCGGTCTCGTGGGTGCCGCCGTCGACCGCAAACGCCGCAAGGACTGGCTGGTCGCGGCCGCTGGAGTGGTGGCGGCGCACGGCGCCTCGATCGCCGTCAAGCGGGTGGTCCGCCGCCCGCGCCCGGAGCACCCGGGCGTGGAGGTTCTCGTCGGCACGCCCAGCCGGCTGAGCTTCCCGTCCTCGCACGCAACGTCCACGACGGCGGCGGCGGTGCTCTACTCGGGATTGACCGGGCGTAACCTGGTTCCCGCCCTGGTGCCGCCGATGCTGGCCTCCAGGCTTCTGCTCGGGGTGCATTACCCGACCGACGTGCTCGCCGGAGCAGCCCTCGGTGGCGTGGTCGGTGGTCTGCTGCGCAGGAAGATCCGTAAACAGGGGTAGGGAAAGCCTTCGTGACCAACTCAGTGAACAAGGCCGCCGAGACCGGCGTGGAGACTCCCGAGGAGACCACGCCGGCCGAGGCCGTCGACAGCAAACCGGAGAACGAGCCGGCCTCCGTCAAGCGCGGCCCGGTCCGGATGGTGCTCGGTGTGGTCAAGACCGCACGCCCGCGCCAGTGGGCGAAGAACGTGCTCGTCTTCGTCGCGCCGTTCACGGCGGCGCAGATCACCAACGGTGGGGTGCTGCTCGACGCGCTGATCGCGTTCGTGACGTTCTCGCTCGTCGCGTCGTCGGTGTACCTGATCAACGACGCGGTCGACGTCGAGGCGGACAAGGCCCACCCGACGAAGCGCAACCGGCCGATCGCGGCGGGGGTCGTCCCGGTCCCGGTGGCCTACGCCGCGGCGGTGGTCTTCTTCGCCGTCGGCCTCGGCCTCTCCTTCCTGGCCAGCCCGCAGCTGGCGATCGTGCTCGGCGTGTACGAGGCCGTGCAGCTGGGCTACTGCTTCGGGCTCAAGCACCAGCCGGTGGTCGACCTGGCCATCGTCGGCTCCGGCTTCCTGATGCGCTCGATCGCCGGTGGTGTGGCCGCCGGGATCCTGCTGTCCCAGTGGTTCCTGCTGGTCACCGCGTTCGGCTCGCTGTTCATGGTCGCGGGCAAGCGGTACGCCGAGATCATGCTGTTCGAGCGCACCGGAGCGAAGATCCGGGCGTCGCTGAAGAAGTATTCGGCCAGCTACCTGCGCTTCGTCTGGGCGACCGCGGCCGCGATCCTGATCATGTCGTACTCGCTGTGGGCGTTCACCCTCCGCGAGGGCGCGCACGGCTCGATCTGGCCGATGATCTCGATGGTGCCGTTCGTCATCGCGGTGCTGCGGTACGCGGTGGACGTGGACGGCGGGACGGCCGGTGAGCCCGAGGAGATCGTCCTCAAAGACCGCGTGCTGCAGGTCCTCGGCGTGCTGTGGGTCGTGACGCTCGCGGTGACGTTCTACCTGTGACGACGACGCTGCGGCGCCGCGCCGAGACCGACACGGCGCCCGCGCCGGAGGAACCGCCGATCACCCGGCTCACGCTCGGCCGCACGGTCGCCGAGCTGGTGCTGGGCAGCGTGCTGGCCGTGGTGCTGAGCATGGTGCTGCAGGTCGCGGCGAACCACATCGGCACCGACCCGGGCACCTACGTGCCGAACGCGCTGGTCAACCTGGCGAGCGCGGTCATCCTGCTGGTGTTGTTCGCGTTGCTCGGCTGGGGCTGGGCCGCGCGGTGGCCGTCCTGGGTCAGGGTGGTGGGCGCATGGGCAGCACTGTCGGTGCTGTCGACGCTGCTGCTCGCGATCCCGCTGCAGGCCACCCGGTTCTTCCTCGGCGGCTCGTCCGTCGACAACACCTTCCGCCTCCAGTACATGGAGCGGATGACCGCGGGCCACTCGCTCGCGGACATGAACTACCAGGGGATCGCGCCGTACTACCCGGGCGGCTGGTTCTGGCTCGGCGGCCGGTTCGCGAACCTGATCGGCTGGGACGGCTGGGCCGCCTACAAGCCGTACTCGATCCTCTGGATCTCACTCGCCACCGTCGTCGCCTTCGTGCTGTGGAGCCTGGTCGTCCGCCGTCGGCTCGCCCTGCTGGCCTCGATCGCGACAGTGTTCGCCGGGCTCGTCACCGTCGCGATGGACGAGCCGTACGCGTGGCCGACCACGGCGTGGTTGCCGCCGATCGCGGTGCTCGCGTGGCTGGTCTTCCGCCGCCGCGGTCGCGTTCCGGTGTGGACGCTCCTGCTGATCGGCGGCTACCTGGGCTTCGCCGGAATGACGTACACCCTGCACCTCGTGCTCGGGGTGCTGGCCGTCGTGCTGCTCGCGATCGTCGCCGGGGTGCTCGACGTGCGCCGCGGGGAAGCCGCGGGCGCCACGGTCAAGCGGCTCCTGCTGCGACTGGTCGTCATCGGCGTCGTGACCGGGCTGCTGTCGCTGGTCACCTGGGGCCCGTTCATCCTCGCCGGCGGTCTGGGCAAGCCGAACGTCGCCGCGCACTTCCTGCCGGAGACCAGCGCGGACTTCCCGACCCCGTTCGAGCCGACGAGCGTGTTCGGCTTCCTGTGCCTGGCCGGGCTGGTCTGGCTGGTACTGCGGGCGCGCCGGCACGCGGTCGCGTTCCCGCTGCTGACGCTCGCCGCGCTGGTGTACGTCTGGTTCGGGCTCTCGACGCTCGCGTTGATGGTGCACACCACGTTGCTGTCGTTCCGGTTCGTCGTCACCGTCGACACCGTGTTCGCGGTCGCGGGCGTGTTCGCCGCTGTGGACCTGTTGCGGCTGGTGCCGAAGCTGTTCCGCGACGGACGGCCGGTGCTGGTGACGGGGTTCGTCCTCGCCTTCGTCGCGGCGCTGTCGCTCGCGCAGACCAGCGTCAAGTCCACCGGCGACTCGGTGAAGACGGCCGAGTCGGACTATTACGACAACGGGTTCAACGCCAAGGGCCAGCACGACACCAGCCAGGACGGGGCGTGGACCGGCGAGCTGATCGGCACGATCGACGAGCTGTCCGGCCGCGCGCCGACGCAGGACATCGTGCTCTCGGCGGACGACCGGCTGCTGTCGTTCGCGCCCTACTGGGGCTTCCAGCAGACCACGCCGCACTACGCGAACCCGCTGGCCGGGTACACCCAACGCAACGCCGAGATCAAGTCCTGGACCACGTCGGCGGATTCGGCACAGCTGCTCGACCGGCTCGCGACGAACCCGCACCAGGCGCCGAACGTGTTCGTCCTACGCAAGGACAACGGCAAGCTCGCGGCGTACCTCGCGTCGGACTCGTTCCCCCAGGCGTCGCCGGTGGCCGTCGAGAAGGTGGACTTCGAGCCCGCCCTCTTCGACTCGCCGCGGTTCGTCCGGCGGGACGTCGGTCCGTTTGCCGTCATCGCCCTGCGGTAACAATGTCGGGGTGAGAACGTCCTGGTGGCTGCCCGCCGCCGCCGCGCTGGTCTCGGCGCTGACCTTCCTGGTCGCGAAGGACAGTCTCACCGACGATGCGTACATCACGCTCGACTACGCGAGGAACCTCGCGGTGCACGGGGAATGGGCGCTGGTCTCCGGCCACCCGGCCAACACCGCCACTTCGCCGCTGCACGTCGCGTTGCTCGGGTTCGTCACGTTCCTGACCCGTGTCTCCGGTTCGGCGCATCCGGTGCTGGCGCTCGGCATCGTGAACACGGCGGTGAGCGCACTGCTGGGCTGGGGCTGGTCCAGAATGCGCTTACCGGTGGCGGCGTCGGCGCTCGGGGTCGCGCTCGTCCTGCTCAACCCGCTGCTGCTTTCCGCGCTGGGGATGGAAGTTCTGCTCATCGCCGCGATGCTGGTGCTGCTGGTGGCGTTCGCCGACCGGCCCGTCGCGTTCGGACTCGTCGCGGGGCTCGCCGTGCTGACGCGGCTCGACCTGATCGTCTTCGCAGGGCTGATCGGGCTGTGCTCGGCGCCGGTCCGCCGGCACTTCGGCCGCGCGCTGGGCTGGTTCGCGCTCGTCGCGTTGCCCTGGTTCGTGTTCAGCTGGTTCTTCTTCGGCTCCGCGGTGCCGGACACGCTGGTCATCAAACAACTGCAGAGATCGTTCGGCGGCAACGGTTATCTCGAAACCGGGCTGCACCTGATGTGGGGTCCGGACCCGGTCGCCGTGTTCAGTTTCGCGCCCGCGGAACTGGGTGTCCTCGCCGTTCTCGGCTGGTTGCTGCTGCGCCGCCGCCTCGACCCGTTCGTCGGGCTCGGGCTGGGCGGGATCGTCTACTACCTGGTGTATTCGGTGATCGGCGTGCCGCCGTACCACTGGTACTTCGTGCCGCCGGTGCTCGCGCTGAGCACCGCCGCCGCGGGGCTGGCCGCGCGCCTGCCGTGGCCGCCGCGGGTCGGCGTGCTGTCGCTGGCCGCGCTGCTGGTGGTGGGCTACGCGCCCGCGTTCGCCGGACGGCCGGTGCCGTGGGCGGCGCCGCCGTTCTTCGGAAACTGGGCCAGTGCACGGGATTACGCCCGCGTCGGCCAGGATCTCGCCGCCCGGGCGCCGGGGAAGGCCGTCGGCGCGCCCGGTGAGATCGGCACCCTCGCCTACTTCTGCGACTGCCTGATCGTCGACGGGTTTTCCGATCCCGGACGACTCGGGCCGCAGATCACCCAGCGGATCGACCAGGCGAGCCCGTTCGTGGCGTGGCTGTTCCGGGTGAACTACACGCATTTCGATTGGTCGAGGCCACCTGTCCGGCTCGACTACCAGCTGCGATACGCGCCGGGACCGGGTCCGTGGCAGGTTTTCTCGGTCGCGAAGGGTGTCGGTCACTTCACGCTCGAACCAACTCGCTGAAACCGTAAGCTGCTCGTAAACTCCCTGCACACAGTGGTCGGGGAGAACACAGCAAAGGGGCGTCATGAGCTACCCCCTGTACCGGCACGGCACGTTCGCCGTCATCGACGGGGTGTCGCACCCGGTCTCGTACACGGTCGGCGAGCACTACGTCCACCTGCCTTCCGGCGCGAGAACCGAGCCCATCCCCGTCGACATGTGCGAGCGCGTGATCTCGGTACAGGTCTACGCCGCCTACCGCGGCCACGGCGTCCTGGTCGACGGCATGGGCCCCGCAGGCAACGCCCGGATCATGGAAGCCGAGTGGGACGGGGAGTGGGCCACCGTCAACGGCTTCCTGCACGAGAACAAGTACGAGTACTTCAAGACCGTCGACGTGCGGGACCTGCGGGACTACTACGAGAAGCAGGTCGACCTGCTGTTCCCGCGCTGGCGCGCGGCGCACTTCGCCCGGCCGGTCGACGGCCATCCGCTCACCGGTGGCTGGGCCAACGGCAGTCCCGCCGTGGTCGACGGCCGCCCCCGCTCCGGCACGCTCACGACCGAGGACGGCCGCAAGGCGGAGGTCACCACGCGGGCGGAGTACCTCGGCTATCCGTGCGAGGTCGCGGGCATCTCGGCCGACGGCTCGGTCGGCCTGTACTACCTCGGCCAGGACCTCTCGCGCGCCGACGCGGACGGCTTCGAGCTGACCGTGGACTTCCGGTGGGCCAAGACGGTGCACATCTACGACCTGGCCCGCTACCAGGAGCATCACGCCGACCTGTACTTCGAGGAGTGGCGTTCGGCCCGGGAGCTGGCAAAGGGTACGTAGCTCACTTTTCCACCAGGTAATCTGCGCGCATGACTCCCGAGGACTGGCTCGCGAACTTCGAGTCGAAGATCGCCGACGTGCAGGCGAAGGCCGCGGAGTTCCAGGAGAACCTGGAGACCGCCGGTGCCACCGAGTCCTCGAAGGACGGTTCGATCCGGGTCACCGTCGCCCCCAACGGCGCGCTGAGCGACCTGCGGCTGGCCGATTCGGCGCGCTCGGGCCCCGCGCTGGCGCAGGAGATCCTCAAGCTCGCCCGCAAGGCGCAGCGAGCGGCCGCGGTGCACGTCGCCGAGGCGTTCGCGCCGCTGGGGGCCGACTCCGAGGCGATGCGGATGGTCACCGGCTACATCCCGCCGGAGGAGCCCGAGGGCGAACCGGACGCACCGGCACCGACCTACCGATTCATCGACGAAACGGAACCGCCGCCCGCCCCGCCGCGTCCGACCCAGCAGCCGCAGCCCCGCCCGCGCCGTCACCGGCGGTCCGACGACGAGGACGACGACTTCGGCGACAACTCCTACCTCCGCCGCGACTGACCGGGAGCCTCACGCGATGACCACAGCCACCTCGGGCGCGGGGTTCGTCGACTCCTACGCCGGCCTGGTGGACTCGATCACCAGCGATTCCGAGTCCGAGGGCATGAACGCGCTCGACGTGTCGATCAACGCGGCCGGCGCCGTGGTGGACACGGTCGCGACACTGGCCGACCCGCTCGGCGCGGTGCTGAACGCCGGTGTCGGCTGGCTGCTGCAGCACATCAGCTTCCTGCGGGAACCGCTCGACGCGCTGCTGGGCAACCCGGACGAGATCAACGCGAACGTCGACCAGCTCAAGACCGCCGCCGCGGAGATGCACCAGCTCGCCGACGAGCACCGCCAAGACGTCGGCACGGTGGGGGACTGGTCGGGCGATTCGGCCGACGCGTACCGGAACTCGATGCACCAGCTCGGCGACGAGCTGGAGTCGCTCGGCAAGACGCTCGACGGCACCGCCACCGTCGCCGCGGTGTCCGGGATGCTCGTCTGCACCCTGCGCGAGATCGTCTACGGGCTGATCTCCTCGGTGATCTCCGAGCTGATCCGGGACGCGCTGATCGCGGCGGCCTCGGCGGTGGTGACGCTCGGCAGCTCGATCGCCGCGTTCTGCGGGGTGGCGGGCGTGCGGGCGGCGGCAACGGCGTCGAAGATCGCGGGCAAGATCAGCAAGCTGCTGCAGGCGTTCGCGCGCCAGGGCAGCAGGCTCGCGAAGCTCGCCGAGGCGATGGAGAAGATCACCAAGGGGCTGGACCGGTTCTCCACGGCCGGCGGTCTCGCGCTCGGCGCGTACCAGGCCGTGCAGCCGTATCCGGCGGAGGCGTGATGGCGCGCCATTCGCACACCCCGAGCACGCACCACACGAGCACGTCCACCCCGCACCACACGAGCACCCCGTCCCACCACACGACGGAAACTCCGCACCACACCAGGGAAAGCGGGCCGCCGACCGGTGGCGGCAAGGGCTACCGGTTCGAACCGGAGCAGCTCGGCTCGATGGAGGGCCGCATCGGCGCCACCCGCACGAAGGTCGACGGGGTCGGCCAGCGGGTCGCCTCGACGAACTTCGGCGCCCAATCGATGGGCGTGGTCGGCAGCACCATGACGGGCACCCTGAACAACGCGCTCGGCAGCGCGAAGCAGCAGGTGGCGAAGGCCGGCGAGGCCGTGGAAGGCGCGCGCACGCAGACGAAGTCGGCGCGCGACGCATTGCAGAACACGGACCGGGCGAACGCCGACAGGCTGAACCGGCTCAAGTCCGATGGGGACGGAAAGACCACTCCGTCCTCCACCGCGACCGCCACCAGCCCGTCGGGCACGTCCGCCAGCACGACGTCGCCCGCCGGCGCGGGTGGCGGTCCACCCGGTCCACCCGGTCCACCGCCGCCACCCGGCGGCGGCGGTGGCAGCCTTCCGCCGACGACACCTTCGGGCGGCGGCTCGACGCCGCGCTCCTGGCGCGACGAGATCAAGAACCACTTCAGCGCCAGCGAGCAGCGCGAGCTGGACTCGGCGTTCAAGAAGATGTCCGAGGACCCGCGGCCGGGCGAGGTGCCGGGCTCCGGCCGGCTCACGCAACACGAACGCGAGCTCGCGGCCGAGGCGCAGAAGCTGGTCACCATCTCGCCGGACACCCGGATGCAGAAGGTCATCCCGCCCGCCGACGTCGACAACTACCTGGACGGCAGGTACCAGCAGGTGGGCGGGTTCGCCGCGCGGCAGCAGGACGCCACCCACATGTCCACTCCGGACGATCTCATCCGCGGAAACCGCCTGGACTACCCGGGAACGAAGTACACGACCGGCATGCCCGAGGTGCACGTGATCGAGTTCCGCGCCGGGGCGCCGGACAACTACCAGATCCCGTTCGGCGCACCGCACGGCGGTGCGAGCGGGCTCGACGCGAGCAACCCGGCGGTCACCAGGGCGGGTGACGACATGATCACCGGCGCGCGCACGGCGGGCGTCGACCCGAACACCTACCACCGGCACGACTCGGAGTGGCCCTACAGCGGCATCGGCGTCACCGCGGACAAGGACATGGGCGTGCCCGAGCGCACCATGACCGACCGGAAGGACTTCGAAGACGGTGACATGATGTACAAGTACACGGCCGCGGGCGACAAGGTCCCGGTGGCACGGTTCGACGAGACGATCGGGCAATGGGTGAGGCTGTGATGACCTACCAGCCGCATCGCCAGGGTGTGCACGTCACCGTCAACGGCCGCACGTACCCCGCGCGCTACAACTCCGGCAAGCGCGTCGTGTTCATCTCGCTCGACACGCCTGAGAACCCCGACCCGGACCTGTTCAGCCGGCACGAGACGCACGAGCTGTGGGTCGCGCGGGTGCCTGCCGACGAGTGCGAGCGCGTCTTCCGCGTCTCGCCGTACGCCCGGTTCTTCGGCCATCGGTGCTATGTGGACGGTCTGGCGGGCGGGGCGGCCGAGCTGGTCTACGCCGACGCGGACGAGGACTGGGCCCAGCGCAACGGTTTCCAGCAGCACGACCGCGGCACGTTCCGCCGCACGGTGCCGGTCACCGAGCTGTACGACTACCACGAGGAACAGTGGGACCTGCTGTTCGACGACTGGCGCGCCCGCACGTTCGGGGAGGCGCCATGATCCCCGGGGCCGGACAGCTGAGCGACCACGAGCGCGAGCTCGTCGCCCGCGTGCAGCGGGTCGTGGTGATCGAGCCGAACACCCTGGTGCTCAAGGTGCTGCGGCCGGGCAGCGTCGAGCGGTACCTGCGGCGCGAGGTGTCGCCCGGCGTCTGGGGACAGGCGCCGCCGTTCGACCACCGGCTCGTCGGCGGCAGCGTCGTGCGCAAACAGGACTGCGCGGCGCTGCGGACGCCGGCGGACTTCGTGCGCGCGCTGCGCCTGGACTACCCGCTCAGCCCGTTCCGCCCGGACCAGCCGGTGCTGCACACGATGGAGTTCCCGGCGGTGGACCCGGCCCAGTACGTGACGCCGCTGGGCGCACCGTCACAGCCGTATCCCGAGCAGGGCTTCCCGCCCGACCACGCCGATGTCCGGCTGGTCGCCGCCGCGATGGCGCAGGCCGCCGAGCGAGCGGGCGTCGACCCGAACACGTTCCGCCGGGAGGTCCGGCCGTGGCCGTACACCGGCACGGGCCTGACCGCCGACCCGGACACCGGCGTGCCGGAGCGCTGGCGCCGGTACGGGCCCATCCCGGCGGGCGCCCTGATCGTCGAGTACCCGGTGGGCAAGCCTGTCGCCGTGTACCGCGGCGAGGCGTTCGGCTGGGAGGTGACGCGGTGACCTACCGGCGTCCGCGCTCCGGTGTCATCGCCACCGTCGACGGCCGGGACTTCCAGGCGGACTCATACCCTCGCGAAGGCGTCGTCACGCTCTTCTCGCGCGAAGCCGAAAATCCGGACCCGACGCACTTCGCGCCCGGGAACGGACTGTGGCTGGCGACGGTGCCTCTCGCACGGTGCGACCGCCTCGCGGAGGTGACCTCCGTCGCGGAGTACCGCGGGCACACCTGCCAGGTGGTCGGCATCGACGAGGACGGCACGACCGGGCTGTACTACCTGGGCGACGACATGGCCGCGATGCCGCGCGACGGGTTCGTCCAGGTCGACCCGGGAACCTGGGCGAAAACCGTGCACATCGGAGAACTCGCCCGATACCGGGAACTGCACCGTGACCTGCTGTTCGACGCGTGGGTGCGGGGCGGGGGCAACCGGTAGTCCGGCCGGAACGTACAGTTCCGTGTGATCGAAGTGCTGAACGCCACCCGCGAAACCAGCCAGGACAGCCGATCCGCGACGCGTAGGAAGCGTGACCCCTACCCGTGGCTGATCGGCGGGCTCGCGCTGCTCCTCGGCCTCGCGTTCGTCGTCTCCGATCTCGCGGCCAACCAGGGCAAGCTCCTCGCGCCGCTGGACGACGTGTACATCCACCTGCAGTACGGACGGCAGATCGGGCTCGGGCACTTCTTCCAGTTCAACACCGGCGACCAGGTCAGCTCCGGGGCCAGCAGCTTCCTCTACGCCCTCGTGCTCGGGCTCGCCTACGCCATCGGGTTCCACGGCGCGTGGTTCCTCGCCTTCGCGATGGGGTTCAACCTGCTGTGCTTCGCGGCGAGCGCGGCACTGGTCTACCGCCTCGGCGCGCTGCTCGTCGCGCGCTCGGTCGGCGGCTGGACCGGGCTGCTGGTCGCGGTCAGCGGGCCGCTGCTGTGGGGGACGGCCAGCGGCATGGAAGTCGGCATCACGATGCTGCTCGTGGTGTCGACCGTGCTGGTGTTCGTGCGCGAGGCGCCCGGCGGCCGGTTCCGCTTCACCCCGGTGATGGCCCTGTTGCTGGCGCTCGTCCGGCCCGAAGGGCTCATCTTCGCCGGCGTGCTCACGCTCGCGTCGTGGTGGATCCTCTGGACCCGGCGCCGCACGACCGGCATCGCCCGCTCGTGGGCGCGCTGGCCGTGGACCCTGCTGCCGCTCCTGGCCGGGATCGGCCAGCTGGTGTTCTACGCGATCGCCACCGGCACCACCTCGGCCAACGGCATCCAGGCGAAATCGCTGCTCTACGACCGGCCGTTGTTCTACCTCGGCGACTTCATCGACCGGGCGGCGGCGAACCTGCGTGGGCTCGTCGGCACCTTCCTCGGCTTCACCATCGGGGACTTCGCGTTTCCCGGCGCGCTCCTGCTGTTCTTCGCCGGTGTGGTGTACCTGATCCTCCTCCGGCGGGCCTGGCGGCCGGTGCTCGTGGCGCTCGTGGCCGGCCTGGTCGCGGTCATGCTCTCGGTGTCCACCCTGAACACCGCGCTGGCGCACAACCTGCGCTACGAGCAGCCCTTCCTGCCGATTCTGCTGCTGTTCGCGGTGTCCGGCGCCTACGGCATCACCCGCGTCGTACCGCACGCCGCGCGGCGGCCGACCCTGCACGGCGGGCTCGCGGTGGTGCTGGTGTTCTCGCTGCTCGCGGTGCCGACGTGGGCGGTCCGCTTCGGTCGGGACAGCGCGACGATCCGGGACAGCGACGTGTCCGTCGGCGGCTGGATCAGCGGAAACGTCCCACCGGGCGCGAGCGTCGCGGTGAAGGACGTGGGCGCGGCCGCGTACTTCGGCAAGCACCGGGTCGTCGATCTGATCGGCCTGGGCACCAACGGTCTGGCCGAGGCCTCGAACAACGGCATCGGCTCGCTCTACGAGGCGGTCCGCCGCCTGCCCGCCGCGCAGCGCCCGACCTACTTCGCCACCTACGACAGCGGCCCCGGCCCGTCCATGGCCATGCTGCGGCAGGTCGGCATCCTCGAGAACGAGCCGCTGCAGGTGTTCGACGTGCAGACTCCGCCGGACATCGGGGGCAACCTCATCGTTCCGTTCCGGGAGATCGACATCTACCGGGCGGACTGGACGCTCGCCGGCACCGGCGACGAGCAGCAGGTGCCGGGACAGCTGCGCGACTACCTCAACGTGGGCGACCTCAGCAGCGAAAAGGCGCACGCCTACGACCCGCGGATGGCGCAGGTCGGCATGCAGCCGCTGAGCATCGTGTCCCGGCTCGGCGACGTCGTCGACAGCGGCCGCAACATCGCCGGTGGTGAGGCCTTCACCGCGCACAACCTGGTGCCGGGCCGTCCGCTGACGATCACCTCGCGCACCGCGATGAACAAGATCGTGCCGGACATGCAGGTGCTGGTGGACGGCAGGCCGGCGGGCACCTGGACGCGCACCCCGGAGGCGGGCGGCTGGGCGACCTACAGCTACACGATCCCGGCTTCGCTCATCACGGCACCGACCGCGCGCATCGAGATCCTGCAGCCCCGCCCGCTGCTCAACCCCTACCCGATCTACAACTCCTTCGGCTACTGGCTGAGCCAATGAGAAAGGGGGGAGGCCCCTGAACCGGTCCGGCCTCCCCCCTTCTTTCCTGCCCCGGGATCAGATCGGCAGCTTCCGGAAGATCGGCCGCGGCACGTGCCGCAGCACCGACATCACCAGCCGGAACGGTGCGGGCGCCCACACGAGATCCTTGCCCTTGCGAGCCGCGTCCACCGCGATCTCGGCGACCTGCTCGGCGGTCTGCTCCAGTGGCGCCTTGCCCATGCCCTCGGTCATCTTCGTCTTGACCTGGCCCGGGCGGACGACCGTCACGGTGACCCCGTGCGGCGCGAGCGCCTCGCCGAGGCCGAGGTAGAACCCGTCGAACCCGGCCTTCGTGGAGCCGTAGACGAAGTTCGAGCGGCGCACGCGCTCACCGGCCACCGACGACAGCGCGATCACCGCGCCGTGCGCCTGCTTCTTGAGCTTCTCCGCCAGCGCGACGCCGACCGACACCGCGGCGGTGTAGTTCACCGTGGCCAGTTCGACGGCCTTGGCGTGGTCCTGCCACGCCTCTTCGTTGTCTCCGAGCAGCCCGAACGCGACCACCGTGACGTCGATGTCGCCTTCGTCGAACGCCTTGTCCAGCACCGCGGGGTGCGAAGCGGTGTCCTTGGCGTCGAAGTCCACTTCGGACACTTCGGCGCCCGCCGAGCGCAGCTTCTCCGCGGCGAGCTTGCGGCGCTCGGACGGCCGGGCCGCGAGCACGACCTTGAGGGGGCGCTCGGCGAGGTACTTGCCGGCGATCGCGAGCGCGATGTCCGACGTGCCGCCGAGCAGCAGGAGCGACTGGGGGTTGCCTACCGCGTCGATCACAGTTCGAGCCTCCGGCTCATGTCTGAGGCGAAAACGCCTTCGGGGTCAACGGAATGCCGGACCTTGCGCCACTCGTCCAGGCGCGGGTACATCTTCGCGAAGGTCTCCGCCGTGGTGCGGGAGTCCTTCGCCGTGTACAGCCGGCCGCCGGCGGCCAGCACGTCGGAGTCCAGCTCGATGCAGAACCGGCCGAGCCCGTTCTTGATGGGGAAGTCCACGCTGAGCATCCAGCCGGGCGACGGCCAGGACAGCGGCGCGCGGTTGCCCTCGCCCATCCGCTTGAACACGTTCAGGAACGAGTAGTGCCCGGAGGTCGCGATCTTGCGGCAGATGCGCTTGAGCTCGTCCTCCCGGCCGAACGGGACCGAGAACTGGTACTGCAGGAAACCCTTCGAACCATAGGCGCGGTTCCACTCGCTGAGCATGTCCAGCGGGTGGTAGAACTGCGTCAGGTTCTGGATCTTGCCGCGCACGCCCTTCTTCGGCACCGTGCGCTGCCAGACGTTGTTGAGCAGCCCGAAGGTCAGCTTGTTGCCCAGCCCGTTGGGGAACACGTCGGGCAGCGTCGCCAGCTGCGGCGCGTCGAACTTCAGCGGGTCGTGCCGCAGCTTCTCGGGCAGCTGGTCCACCCGCGCGAGCGAGCCGCGGGAGAACGTCGCGCGGCCCAGCCGCTCGTCGGAGTTGATCAGGTCCGGCACCGACATCGAGTAGTCGTAGTTGAGGTCGGAGCCGTCGGTGAACAGGGCGAGCGTCTCGTCCAGGTTCGCGGTGCGGTCGGCGTCGACGACGAAGTACGCGCTCTCGGTCTTCTTCATCCGGATCTTCGCGCGGACGATGATGCCGGTCAGGCCGATGCCCGCGACGGTGGCCCAGAACAGCTCCGCCTCGGGGCCCTCCGGGGTCAGCGTGCGCACCTGGCCGTCCGCGGTGACCAGGTCCATCGACACGACGTGGTTGCCGAAGCTGCCCGCGCTGTGGTGGTTCTTGCCGTGGATGTCGTTGGCGATCGCGCCGCCGATGGTCACCTGGCGGGTGCCCGGCAGCACCGGGACCCACAGGCCGTGCGGCAGCGCCGCCTTCATCAGCTGGTCCAGGCTCACGCCCGCGTCCACGTCGACCAGCGCGCTGTCGGGGTCGATCGAGTGGATCCGGTTCAGCGCGGTCATGTCCACGACCAGGCCGCCGGCGTTCTGCGCGGTGTCGCCGTAGGAGCGGCCCAGCCCGCGTGCGATCACGCCGCGCTCGCCCGCCTGGGTCACCGCGCGGGCGATGACCTCCACGTCCGGCGTGCTGAGCACGTCCGCCGTGGTCGGGGCCGTGCGGGCCCAACCGGTCAGTGTCCGCCGCTCGGTCGGAAAATCGGGAGTCGTCGCGTTCACCCGGACCAGGGTAACGATCCCCGATCGGCGGCTTGCGGTTGACCGCTTCTACACTTTCCGCGTCCTTGAAATCCCGGCCGGTGAGGTAGTGCAGTGGTGTCTACGGAACCGCAGGAGTCAACGGAGACGTCGAAGGCCGCCCCCGGCCTGCTCGGCCAGCTGGTGCGTTTCGCGCTCATCGGTGGCTTCTGTGCTTGTCTCGATCTCGGGGTGTACACCGGCGAACGCGCGCTGGGCATGAACCACGTGCCCTGGGACACCGTCGCGCGGGCGATCAGTTTCATCGTCGGCACGACCACCGCGTATTTCCTTAACCGGAAATTCACATTTTCTGCAGGGCGAAAAGAAGGTGCCGCTCAGGTCGGCAGTTTCGTGCTGCTCTACACCGTGACGTTCTTCGTCGCCGTCGGCATGAACGCACTCATGCTGCAGGTGCTGCCGCCTGCTTCCTGGCAGCCGACCCTGGCGTGGGTCATCTCGCAGGGCACCGCGACCGCGATCAACTTCGTGATGCTGAAGTGGGTCGTGTTCCGTGAGCAGCCCACCGCCTAGCTCGTGACCAAGAATCCTCTGGAGGACAGCGAACCCATGGCTGGTAAGACCGCCACCGGACGGGCCACCACCGCGACGGCAAGGACGCGGGGCACCGGCTCCCGCGCGGCCGCGACCGAGGAGGAGACCACGTTCTCCGAGCACACCCCCAAGGGGCGGCTGACCACCCAGCGGGGGCTCTTCGCGGGCCCGTCGCCGGTCGTGTCGAAGGACCTCTACGCCGAGGTAGCGGAGGGTGTCGTCACCCGCAAGCGCGAGCGCATCAGCCTGGAGGGGTCGGCCCGGGTCTCCGGCAACACCTACTTCGGCCGGTTCCCGGCCAGCTACTGGCAGCGCTGGACCACCGTCCGTGAGGTCCGCGCCGAACTCGTCGTCACCGGCTCGGGCTTCGTCGCCGTGCGCGCGTCGGACTACGAGGGCGAGCCGCGCACCGTCGCCGCCCAGGAGGTCGAGGGCGCGAAGGGGACGGCGCTGAGCTTCGACCTGAAGCTCGACAAGTTCCTCGACGGCGGCGCGCTGTGGCTGGACCTGGAGACCGAGGCCGGGCAGCAGCTGAGCGTCGAGCGGGTCCGCTGGACGGTCGAGCCGCCGGAGACGATCCGGCCGACCGCGGTGACGATCTGCACGATGAACCGCGCCGACGACTGCCTGGCGAACCTGCGGGCGCTGGCCGGGGACATCTCCTCGCTGGACACTCTCGACGCGATCTACGTCACCGACCAGGGCACCGACCGGGTGGACTCGCGCGACGGGTTCGCGCAGGTCGCGGGCGACCTCGGGGACAAGCTGCACTACATCGTCCAGCCGAACCTCGGCGGTGCCGGCGGGTTCACCCGCGGGCTGTTCGAGGTGGCCGGGCACACCGAGACCGAGCACGCGAACGTCCTGTTCATGGACGACGACGTGCTGCTCGAGCCGGACCTGGTGATCCGGATGACGGCGTTCTCCAACCGCGCCGCGAACCCGATCATCGTCGGCGGCCAGATGCTCAACCTGCTGCACCCGCACCAGTTGCACGTGGGGGCGGAGTACGCGCGACTGAACACGCTGGAGCCGGGTCAGCCGGTCGAGCACAGCCTGTCCACCGCGGACCTGCTGGGCGTCGACGAGGAGACCGGCAAGCCGAACAAGCAGGAGCGGCGTCTCGACGCGGGGTACAACGGCTGGTGGTCGTGCCTGATCCCGTACGAGGTGGTGAAGGAGGTCGGCTACCCGATGCCGTTCTTCTTCCAGTGGGACGACGCGGAGTACAGCTACCGGGCGCGCGCCCACGGCTTCCCGACGGTGACGCTGCCCGGTGCGGGCGTGTGGCACGCGGACTTCCACTGGAAGGACTGGGACGAGTGGCACCGGTACTTCAACCTGCGCAACTCGATCATCACGGCGGCGCTGCACAGCGAGTTCAACCTGAACGTGCTGGCCAGGGTGCTGATGGCGCAGCTGGTGCGGTACCTGCTCGGGATGCAGTACGGGCTGACGCACACGCTGATCAAGGCGGTGGAGGACTTCCTCGAGGGCCCGGAGATCCTGCACGACGGCGGGGTCGCGGCGATGAAGGACATCCGCGAGATCCGCGCCCGGTACCCGGAGACGAAGCGGCACGACCCGACCGACGTGCCGGGCATCGCGTCGAACGACATCGGCATCATCAACAGCCCCGGCAGGCCGGCCTTCCAGCGGCTCGTGCTGGTCAAGCGCGTGCTCGACCGGCTCCGCGGCCGGTCCCGGTTCGCGCTCGGTGCGATCCCGATGGACGAGGCGAGCTGGTGGCACGTGGCCCTGTTCGACACGGCGGTCGTGACGGACGCGAACCAGGAGGGCGTGCGGGTGCGCAAGTACGACCGTGACCGCATGTTCGAGCTGGCCAAGCACGGGGTGCGGGTGATCAACCGGCTGCGCAAGGAGGGCCGTGCCGTGCAGGCCCAGTACAAGCGGGCGATGCCGGGCCTGACCAGCCGGGAGAACTGGAAGCGCCTGTACGAGCTGTGACGTTGTGGTGCGAGACCCCGTGGTTCCCTGTCCGGAGCTGCGGGGTCTCGTGCTTTCCGGGAACCGCGGGCCCGTGAGCTGCGTCGAAGTGATGTTTCTGCGTGAAAGCGCGGTTGCGGTCGGTTGTCGGCCAGTAGACTCCGCGAGGTAACCGGACGAGACGACGGGGGACGGGACAGCGATGACGGGGTTCGTGCCCAACGCGGGCCAGCCGCAAACTACGGGCGCCGGTGTCGGTGGCGCGGTAGGCGCCGCCGTCGGCGGCATGCTCAGCGAGGCGGCCATCGCCTCCACCTCGGCCGAGGTGCAGAAACTGGTGGACTCTGCCAAGTCGGGCGGCTTCGCGATCAGCGAAGAAGGCGCGAACGAGTACATCAAGGTGTTCCGTGGTTTCGAGGACCAGCTCAACGCGCTGGAGACCACCGTGCAGGACGCGAGCCAGTCTCCCCAGCTTGGCGGAAGCACGTACGCGAGCACTGTCGCGTCAGAAACAGTGAAGATCGCGACTGGTGATCACCAGTCGTACTCCACCGCGCTTCGATCGCTCGGCGTCATCGTGAAACAGGCGCGAGAGGCCTTCGAGGACGCGAAGAAGAACTACGCGCAGATGGATGATGACGCGAAGCAGACGTTCGGTGGGATTCAGGTCTGATCAATGCGAAACACTGTACGTAAGGCCTGGATCGTCCTGCCGTTCGTGACCGCAGCCATGGTCGTGGTCGGCTGCTCCACCGCCAGCACCGGCAACCCCATCCCGCAGACCGGTCCTTCGGCAAGTGGCGGTCAGCAGAGCTCTTCGGCGCCGACCAGCTCTGCCGGTGACTCGAGACTGGGTTCGGTCAACGCCTGTGACCTGCTCACGACTCAGGAAGCGGCGTCTCTCATGAAGGCGCAGGGACCTGGGCACAACGAGGACACCACGGCGTCCGGCGCGACAAGCAATTGCAAGTGGACCGGTCGCTCCGCGGACGACAGTTCCACGAACCTGAGCATCAGCGTGCGGGCCGCCCAGGGGCTGGATCAGGTGAACAACTCGGGCGGAAATCTGACCCAGGGATCGATCAACGGCCGCCCGGCCAGCCAGTATGTGCCGAGTGCGGGCGGATATTGCATGGTCTCGCTTGCCGTGAGCTCCGATTCCCGCGTCGACCTGGGCTACTCGCTCCTCGCTGCAACTGACAACACCGAGGTGTGCCGGACTGCGAGCGATATCGCCAACATCGTCGAACCCAAGCTGCCGAAGTACGAGGGGTAGACCATGACCAATCCGCAGCAGCAGGGCAACCAGGGCCTGGACCAGTACAACAACCAGTACCAGGACATGACCCCCTGGACGCACGGTGGCCGCTACACCTCGCCGGAAGAGGCGCTCAAGCAGCAGCTCGTCGCGCAGGGGTACGACCCCAACAGCAAGGGGTTCTTCGACCTCTTCAACAACCTGATCGCGCAGTCGAAGGCGAACGCCACCGCCGACCAGCAGCGCACCCAGCAGTCGCGCCAGCTGAGCCAGGGCGTCGAGTTCCGCAGTGGGCTGCCGGCGCCGGACACGCACTACCAGGGCTACGACCACAGCACGCTGCAGACCATGGTCCAGTCGGTCAACCCCGGCCAGGTCACCGGTGTCTCCACCTCCTGGACCCAGCTCGCCAACGCGATGGCCACCTTCGGCCAGCAGCTGGGCCAGGCGGCGACCAAGTCGGGCGCCACGTGGAAGGGTGACGCGGCCGAGTCGGCCTACAACTTCGTCTCCGGGCTCGGCACCTGGAGCGACCAGAGCGGCCAGGCGGCACAGCTCGCGTCCGACCAGGTCTACAGCCAGTCCTCCGCGGCCGAGACCGCCAAGAACAGCATGCCCGAGCCCATCCCGTTCAGCTGGACCGACGAGATGAAGGGCTGGGCCAGCTCGAACCCGCTGGACCTCGTCGACAACATCGACAAGTCCTTCCAGAAGCAGCAGCAGAGCCAGGAGGCCCACGACCAGGCCGTCCAGGTCATGACGTCCTACGACAACAACCTCTACACCGCCGCCTCCAAGGCGCCCGCGTTCAACCCGCCGCCCACCTTCGAGGGCCCCACGGGCGGCACCACCGGGCACCTCAGCGGCAGCATCGACGGCACCTCCTCCGCCGGCTACACCGGCCCGTCGGGCGGCACCGGCGGTGTCGGGGGCACCGGCGGCACACCGGGCGGCGGCCAGGTCGGCGGCGGCAACTCCGGCTCCCTCAGCGGCAGCCTCGCAGGTCTCAGCACCCCGGTCGCGCCGACCCTCAACAGCGGCGTCAAGACCGGCGGCAGCAGCACGCCCGGCCGGACCAGCGCGCAGGGCTTCCAGCCGCCCGGCGGCAACTCCAACTCCTCGACCAGCTCCGGACTCGGCCAGGCCGGCCTTGGCAGCATGGGCGGTATGCCGATGGGCGCCATGGGCGGCGGCTTCGGCGGCATGGGCGACGGGGACGACTACTCGAGCAAGGTCGGCCGCGGTGGCGGCAGCGGGTTCGGCCCCGGCGGCTCGGCCGCGAGCAGCGGCAGCGGGAGCAGCGGCAGCGCCGGCGCCGGCGCGCAGAGCGGTGCCCGGGCCGGCGGTGCGGGTGCGGCCGAGACCGCCGCGGGCGGCAGCGGCGCCCGCGGGTCGGCCGGGTCCAGCGGACGCAGCGGTATGGGCGGCATGGGCCACGGCGGCAAGGGACAGGGCGGCGAGGACGAGGAGCACCAGCGCCCGTCCTGGCTCATCGAGCCCGACCCGGACGAGGTCTTCGGCACCACCGAGCGCACCGCCCCACCGGTGATCGGCGAGTAACCGAACGGATCAGTGCAGACCGAACACCTTGCCTTTTCGCTGCAGGTCGTCGATATAGGCGACGGCGACGTGCGCGAAATTGACGGAAATACGGGATTCGTCTTTGGTCTGCACTGATTCCGTGGAACCGTGTTCGAGCAGCAGGGGCAGTTTCGATGCGAGTTCTTCCGCACCTTCCCCGGGCAGGGCGAACACCAGTGGTTCGCCGCCGGTGGCGAGGTGCAGGACGAGTGCGGGTTTGGTTTCGGCCATGCTTCCAGAACACCAGTTTCCGATCTTGTACTGCAACCGGGTTCGCTGACGGCTGAGAGAGTCCGAAAACGCAGCTGATCCGCTAACGTGCTGCAGGGACCATTTCCGAGGGGGAACGTCGATGCCACACCAGTTCTCGCTGTCGCTGGCGGCGCTGGACGTGCTGCTCGAGCACATGAAGCTCGGGCGGGCGCCCGCGCCGTTCGAGGTGCCCTACATCGGCACGTCGAGCACCCAGCGGGCACAGGTGCGCGGAGCGGTGTTCCGTGAGCTCGAATCCCGTGGCCTCGCCGGCCGCGGCCGACTCGACCCGGACCTGGAGCTGGCGCTGCACACCTTCACCAAAGCGCCCGTCGCGATCACCGCCGTCGCTCAGCTGGAGGAGGGCAAGCAGCTGTTCGCCCGCGCCGTGTCGAACGGGCAGTACGCGGTGGTCGCCAAGCAGGACCAGAACTCGGTGATCTTCACCGACGCCCGCCCGACGGCGATCGTGCCCGGCATCGTCGACCTGCTGCCGCTCACCCCGGCGGCCGCCGGCCAGTCGGTCACCGTGTCGAAGCCGGCGAAGCGCGCGAAGCACCGCCTCGACGACGACAACAGCTACGACCCGTTCGCCAACGTGAGCAAGCCGCGCTCGACGGCGCCGGCCCAGTTGCGCATGGTCGAGCGCATCTTCCAGAAGCCCAAGCTGCGGATCGGCCAGTTCAGCGCCGTCGTGCAGGCCCACCGGCTGACCCCGACCGCCTGGTTCGACACCGAAGAGGGCCGCTACTTCGTCACCTCACGCGACGCGGAGGACGGTCAGAGCTGGGTCACCTACGCGCCCGCGGACAACGCACGGATCGCGCACCACCTGTTCGAGCAGCTGCAGCCGTATCAGTAGCGGAAGAACTTCTCCCGCTGCCCCTGCCGCACCAGCTTCAGCCACTGCAGGAACGCCTTCGGGTCACGCTTGACGCCCACGAAGTACAGCCCGAACCGGATCACCTCGAGGGCGCCGATCTTGCGCATCCCGGGCTGCGACAGCAGATAACCCCGGTTGCGGTAGGTGTAGTAGCGCTTGACCTCGTTCTCCGGGTCCTGCGCGTGGAACCGCCCGCCGAGCATCGGCTTGAACTCGTCCGAGCCGTCGGGGTGCAGGTAGGACGCCTTCAGCGACGTGCCGAACGGCAGCCCCGACCGCGCCAGCCGCCGGTGCACCTCGACCTCGTCACCGCGGAAGAACAGCCGCAGGTCCGGCACGCCGACGACGTCCAGCGTGGACGCGCGGAACAGCGCGCCGTTGAACAGCGAGGCGATCCCGGGCAGGAAGTCGGCGCCCAGCTCCGCCGAGGACCGCTTCCAGGTCAGGCCCCGCCGCAGCGGGAACGCCAGCTTCGCGGGCGCGTCGATGTTCGTCACCACCGGCGACACCTCGGCCAGGCCGCGCTTGTCGGCCTCCGTCAGCAGCACCTCGAGGACGGTCTCGTCGGCGGGCCTGCCGTCGTCGTCCGCCAGCCACACCCAGTCCGCGCCCAGTGACAGCGCGTGCAGCATGCCCAGCGCGAACCCGCCCGCGCCACCGAGGTTCCGGTGCGAGGGCAGGTAGGTGTACGGCAGCGGATAGGACTCGACGACCGCGCGCGCGGGCTGGTCCGGCCCGTTGTCGACGACCACGAGGTGGTCGACCGGCCGGGTCTGCGCGGCGATCACCTTGAGCGAGTCCGCGAGCAGGTCACGCCGGTGCCTGGTGACCACGACGGCCACCACGGCACCCTTGCCGAGCGGCGCCTGCTCGGGACTGCTCATGCTCACTCACCGCCTTTGACTGTCACCACGTGCTCGGCCCCGATCCGGGCGGCCGTCTCCGCGCTGATGCTCTCGTAGGGGTCCCGCCCCTTGTAGGCGGTCAGGACCTCGCGCAGGGAGCCCTGCATGCGCATCCGGCCCTCGTCCATCCAGATGGCCGTGGTGCACAGCTCCAACAGTAGGTCGTCGGCGTGCGAGGCGAAGACCAACAGGCCGGAGCGGCGCACGAGATCCACGAGCCGGTCGCGGGCCTTGTTCAGGAACGCCGCGTCGACGGCGCCGATGCCCTCGTCGAGGATCAGGATCTCGGGGTCGATCGTGGTGACCACGCCGAGCGCCAGGCGCACGCGCATACCGGTCGAGTACGTCCGCAGCGGCATCGAGAGGTAGTCGCCGAGCTCGGTGAAGTCCGCGATGTCGTCGACCCGCTTCTCCATCTGCTTGCGGGTCATGCCGAGGAAGAGGCCGCGGATCATGATGTTCTCGTAGCCGGAGATCTCCGGGTCCATCCCGATGCCCAGGTCGAACACCGGCGCGACCTTGCCCTCCACCCGGGCGGTGCCGCGGGTGGGCTCGTAGATGCCCGACAGCAACCGCAGCAGCGTGGACTTGCCGGCGCCGTTGTGCCCGACGAGGCCGACGCGGTCGCCGTCCTTGAGCGCCAGCGACACGTCCTGCAGCGCCTCGATCACCGGCACCCTGCTGTCCGTGCCGATCTTGCCGCCGACCTTGCCGAGCACCCGCTTCTTCAGCGACCGGGTCTTCGCGTCGAAGATCGGGAAATCGACGTACGCGTTGTTGACTTCAATGTTGACCATGTCTAGTTCTCACACCCAGTAGGAGACGCGGGCCCGGTAGTTGCGCATCGCGACGAGGGCGAGCAACCAGCCCACGACGGTGATCCCGCCGACGACGACCCAGCTCCAGGGGTTGACGGCCTGTCCGATCAACGGCGCACGCAGGATCTGGACGAAGTGGTAGAAGGGGTTCAGGTGCACGATCGGCACCACCCACGAGGCGAGTGCCGAGCGGGCGCCGTGGCCGTACAGCTGGTCGATGGGCCAGACGATCGGGGTCATGTAGAACAGCAGCTGGATCAGCGAGTTGATCACCTGCGGGATGTCCCGGTAGCGGGTCGAGATGATGCCGAGCAGTAGCGTGATCCACCAGGCGTTGAACGCCAGCAGGAAGAACGCGGGGATCGCGCTCAGCGAGTACAGGCCCAGGCCCGGGTGACAGATCGGTGAGTCCGGCCCGCAGGTGCCCGTGGTGAGACCGTACGAGTGGCTCAGCGAGCCGAAGAAGATCGCGTCGATGATGACCACGACGATCAGGTTGTGCGCGAACATCAGCGTCTGCCGCCACACCGTGCGCAGCGCGTACACCGTCAACGGCGCGCGGATCTGCTTGATCAGGCCCTCGTTGGAGATGAAGGTCTCCATGCCCTCCGACAGGCAGCCGCTGATGAAGGTCCAGACGATGAACCCGGTGGAGATGTAGGGCAGGAACGTCGAGGTGTGCAGGCCCCACAACTGTGAGTACAGCAGGCCGAGGCCGAGGGAGATGACGCCCTGGCTGATGGTGATCCAGAACGGGCCGATCACCGACCGGCGGTAGCGCTGCTTGATGTCCTGCCAGCCCAGGTGACTCCACAGCTCACGCTGCGAAAACCCCTCGCGGATGTCCTCGAACGCGCGCGCGAAGGAACGGCTGTTCGCCGAGGGCGGGATCCGCCGTGGACCGTTTGTCACAGGATCGCTGGCCGTGTCGACCGTGCTGGTGGCGTGCACTGCCTCAGGGTAGCGACCGGAACCGGGGGGTCCCGTTGAGGGCGGGCAACCTCCTGCCACCTGGGGCGTCACTCTTTCGGGGCGGATAATTCCTGGCCGCTTGTGCCCGGTAGCGTGTGATCCACCTTCCGCCGAGGCGCCGTAGCCTCCGCTGTTTCGACAAACACAAAATCTGAAGCGGGGTGTCGAGCGACATGACCCAGAACGCGGTTGCCGAGCCGGAGAACCGGTCGGGAAGCCAGGGCGGCGAGCCGGGGCGGCTGCTGGCGCAGCGCACGTTCTTCGCCGCGCGCTCCTTCCCCGCTCCGGACGCGATGTACGCGGCCGCGACGCTGGGTGCGGTTGTCACCGAACGTGACCGGGTGACCGTCGAGCCGCACGCGTACGTCACCACCAACACCTACTTCGGCCGCTTTCCGGCGAGCTACTGGCAGCGCTACACCGAGGTCGCGACCTGCGACGTCGAGGCCGTGGTCACCGGCTCGGGCAAGCTGCTGATCAGCGCGTCGGACAGCAAGGGCGACTCCCGCACGGCGGCGAGCACCGTCGTCGAGGGCGCCGACCACGAGACCGTCCGGCTGACCGCGCCGATCGACCGGTTCGTCGACGGTGGCGCGCTGTGGCTCGACATCGAGACCGGCGGCGAGCGCCTGGTCGTGGAGGACGTGCGCTGGACGGTGGCGAGCGCGAAGGCGCCGCGCCCGGTCTCGGTGGTCATCTGCACGCACAACCGCGCCGACTACTGCATCGAGACGCTGACCGAGCTGGCCGAAGACCCGGCCGTCCGCGACTACGTCGCCGCGGTGCACGTCACCGACCAGGGCACCGACACCGTGGAGTCGCGCGAGCGCTTCGCGTACGTCAAGGAGCTGCTCGGTGACAAGCTCCGCTACGTCCGCCAGCCCAACCTCGGCGGTGCCGGCGGCTTCACCCGCGGCATGTACGAGACGCTCGAGGCCCCGGGCGGCGAGGACGCGCACGTCCTGCTGATGGACGACGACATCAAGCTCGAGTCCGACACCATCCTGCGGATCAGCGCGCTCGCCAACTCCACCACCGAGCCCGCCGTGGTGGGTGGCCAGAACCTGTGCGAGCTGCACCCCGACCAGCTGTTCGTCGACGCGGACATCGCGAACCTGCCGAAGCTTCGTGCCGGGATCGACCGCACGGACTCGCTGTCGCAGCGCAGCATGCTCGAGCACAACCAGGACCGCCGCGTCGACGCCACGCACAACGCGTGGTGGTGCTGCCTGATCCCCGCCGAGGTCGTGCGGGCCATCGGCTACCCGCTGCCGATCTTCTTCCAGTGGGACGACGTCGAGTACGGCCTGCGGGCGCGCGGCGCGGGCTTCTTCACCGTGACCCTGCCCGGCGCCGGGGTCTGGCACCAGGACCTGCACTGGAAGGGCTGGGACGACTGGGCCCGCTACTTCCACTACCGCAACGGCCTGATCACCGCGGCGCTGCACCACCAGCTGCAGCCCAAGGACATGTTCCAGTTCCTGCTCAACGAGTTCATGGAGACGCTGGCCTCGATGCAGTACGGCCTGGCTGCGACCATGATCAAGGCGATCGAGGACTTCCTGGACGGCCCCGCCGGCCTGGCCGACGGCGGTGCGAACGTGGTGCAGGCGATCCGGATGCTGCGTGCCGAGTACCCCGAGACCCACATCGTGCCCGCGGCGCGCGCCGGTGTCCGGGCCGACCACATGCCGATCGTGCGCGCGGGCTTCGAGCCGTCGAGGCCGACGCTGGTGATGCTCAAGCGCCTGGCCATGCAGTACCTGGACAAGCCGGGCGGCAGCGCGGCGGTCCGCGCCGGTGACGAGCACTGGTGGCACGTGTCGCTGTTCCGCACGGCGGTCGTCACCGACTCCTCGCAGACGGGTGTGCGGGTGCGCCGGCTGGACAAGAAGCTGATGACCAGGCTCGGCAAGCAGGGCCTGGCAGTGCTGTGGCGGTTGCGGCAGGAGGGGGACCAGACGGTCCGCCGCTACCACGAGGCGCAGCCGCAGCTGACCAGCAAGGAGAACTGGGAGCGCCTCTTCGGCGGCCGATGAGCGGGTTCCGTACCCTCACCCACGTGGCTGAACGAGAGGGGACCCGCGTCCTGGCGGTCGTACCCGCGCGGGGCGGCTCGAAGGGTGTGCCGGGGAAGAACCTCGCGAAGGTTGGCGAGGACCCGCTGATCGCGCGGGCGGTGCGGGCACTGCGCTCGTCCGCCCGGGTCGACGAGGTCGTCGTCAGCACCGACAGCACCGAGATCGGCGCGGCCGCGCGGGCGGTGGGTGCCGCCGTGCTGCCGCGTCCGGACGAACTGTCGGGCGACGTGGTGTCCTCGGAAGCGGTTCTGTTGCACTCGCTGGACGTGTTCGAGGAAGAGCACGGGTACGCCCCCGAGGTGGTACTGCTCGTGCAGTGCACTTCGCCGTTCATCGCCACCGAGACGGTCGACAACGTCGTCTCGCAGATCCTCGACGAGGGCTGGGACTGCGCCTTCACGGCCGTACGCGTGCACGAGTTCCTGTGGCAGCGCGACGACGAAGGCGGTGCGGTCGCGGTGAACCACGACGCGGCGGTACGGCCGCGGCGTCAGGAGCGCACGCCGGAGTTCCGCGAAACCGGTGCGGTGTACGGGATGCGCGTTCCCGGCTTCCGCGCGGCGCGGCACCGGTTCTTCGGGCGCATCGGGCTCGTGGAGACGCCCGCGAAGCACGCCATCGAGATCGACACCCCCGAAGACCTCGCGATCGCCCGCGCGCTGGCGGCGACGATCGAGCCGTCATCCGCCGAGGTCGACGTGGACGCCGTGGTCACCGACTTCGACGGCGTGCACACCGACGACCGCGCGCTGGTGCTGCAGGACGGCACCGAGGGCGTCATGGTCAGCCGGTCCGACGGGGCGGGCGTCGCGCGCCTGCTCGCCGCCGGGATCCCGCTGATGATCCTGTCCGTCGAGCGGAACCCGGTGGTCGCCGCCAGGGCGGCGAAGCTCGGCGCGGAGGTGCTGCACGGCGTCGGCGACAAGGCCGCCGTGCTCAAGAACTGGCTCGCCGAGCAGCGGCTGGACCCCGCCCGGGTCGCGTTCGTCGGCAACGACCTGCGCGACCTGGAGGCGATGGCCCTGGTCGGCTGGCCCATCGCGGTGCAGGACGCGCGGCCCGAGGTCCGCAACGCGGCTCGCCTGGTGCTGAGCAGGCCCGGCGGGTCCGGTGCGGTCCGCGAGGTGGCCGATCTCGTCCTGCACGCAGTCGAACGGAGGAAAGAACAGTGACTTCTGCCGTGCGGATCGGCGACCGAGTTCTCGGCGCGGGGCACCCGGTGTACACCGTCGCGGAGATCGGCATCAACCACAACGGCGATGTGGAGATCGCCAAGCGGTTGATCGAGCTCGCCGCGAACGTCGGCGCGGACGCGGTCAAGTTCCAGAAGCGGACGCCCGACATCGCGACCCCGCCGGACATGCGCGACACGTTGCGCGACACCCCGTGGGGGCAGATGACCTACCTCGACTACCGGTACCGCGTGGAGTTCGGCGAGTCCGAGTACGAGGCGATCGACGGGTACTGCCGCGAGCTGGGCCTCGCCTGGTTCGCCTCGCCGTGGGACGTGCCGAGCGTGGAGTTCCTGGAGAAGTTCGACGTCGTCACGCACAAGGTGGCCTCGGCCTCGCTGACCGACATCGAACTGCTGAAGGCGTTGCGCGATACCGGGAAGCCGATCATCGCCTCCACCGGTATGTCCACAATGGACGAGATCGACGCGGCGGTCGAGGTGCTGGGCACCGAGCGGCTGGTGCTGCTGCACGCCACCTCGACGTACCCGTGCCCGCCGGAAGAGGCGAACCTCCGCATGATCAACACGCTGGCCGACCGGTTCGGCGTGCCGATCGGCTACTCCGGGCACGAGCGCGGCCTGCAGGTGTCGATCGCCGCGGTGGCCATGGGCGCGTGCCTGGTCGAGCGGCACGTCACGCTGGACCGGACGATGTGGGGCTCGGACCAGGCCGCGTCGCTGGAGCCTGACGGCCTGCGGCGGCTGGTCCGCGACATCCGCAACGTCGAGCTGGCGCTCGGCGACGGTGTCAAGCGCGTGTTCCCCGGCGAGGAGGCCCCGCGCCGCCGTTTGCGCCGGGTGTGACGCCCGACGGGCGGTTCGTTACAGTCTCCCGGTCGATCGGTGAAGGGTGGGAGCTGTGCACCTGGCAGAGGCTGCACCGGAGCAGGCGGACGCGTCTCGACAGCTCGACGTGCTCCGGGACCTGCTCGCCTCGTACGCCCGTGGCAGGCGGGTCGAGACCCTGACAGTGGTGGGCAACGCCCCGCTGACCCCGGACACCGAACGGGCCGCCCTGATCGACGGCAGTGACCTCGTGCTGCGGATGACGACGTTCGCGCTCGACGAGCCCGGCGGGCAGCCGGCGTACGGCCGCAAGACCGACGTCGTCGTCGTGCACCGCGGCGTGCTGGTCAGCCCGCACACGTTCGCCGACTACAAGTCCCGGCTCTACCTGCTGGCCGAGCCGGGACGGCTGCACTGGGAGCCCGAGATCATCCCCGGCTGGTGGCCAACGGACCTGGGGTTCGTGCCGATCCCGAACCGGCCGTTCGTGCGCCCGCTGGGGCGCCTGCTGGGGCTCGACCCCGAGCAGGCGATCTGGGCGACCACCGGCACGCTCGTCGTCTACCTCGCCGTCCGGCTCTTTCCCGAGGCCAGGATCCGGATCACCGGGTTCTCGATCCTCGACAAGCCCGAGCAGACGACGTTCGCGCACGCGTGGGGCCAGGACGTGAACGTGACCGGAGACCATCGCCTGCACGCCGAGTCCGCGCTGCTGCGCTCGTGGCGTGACAACGGAGAAATCGAGTTGATCCCGTGAGCACCGTGAAGAAGCTGGGCAAGGTCGCCGTGTTCCCGCTGTGGAAGCGGATTCGCTGGCGGATCGAGAACGTGGCCGACCAGCGGTACGTGCCGCAGCTGGACGACCTGCGCCGCCAGGTGGACGCGTTGCGCGGGGAGCTGCACGCGATCCGCGACGAGCTGCGTGGGCACACCGACCGGCGGGCCGACGAGCTCGACGGCCGGGTCCGGTGGCACGACGACGAGATCAACCGCCTGTCCGCGCACGTCGCGGGCATCGACAGCCGGGTCGCGACGCTGGAACGACCGGGCGGTGGCAACGCGCAGGCCGCGCCGGACCTGGAAGACGCGCGGGCCGAACACGCACGTATCCGGGCCCGCGTCTCTGCCGTGGCGCAGTACGAGGAGCGCCTGGCCCGGGTGGAAGAGGCGTTGACGAAGGATGGTCACCGCAGCAACTGAGGTCAGACCCGGCGCCCCCGGCCGTCCGGCGTTCGGTCGCGGGGCCTGGCCGGCGGCCTCCTGGCGGCGGTCCCGGTCGCCGTCACCTTGTTCCGGACCGGCCTGAACCACGACATCCGGTTCGTGCTGGGATTTCTGCGCACCAGCGACATCGGCCCGGTCGGGGTCTTCGCGCACCGGCTGCTCCTCGCGCCGATGAGCCTCGTTCCGTCTGTGCCCTCTCGCCGAACTGGGACTTCCTGCAGCCGGAATGGGTGGCCGGGGTCTTCTCGACGCCCGCGGTCGCCGGCGCGCTCTGGCCGAAGAGACTGTGGGTGGCCGCGGTTCTCGGCGGACTGGGCCCCGCGCTCGCCGTCCTGGTGAAGTACACGACGGCGCCGACGGCTGGCGATCGGCGTGGTCCTGGTGGTCGACCGGCGGCGGGCGCTGTCGGCGACCGTCGCGGCGGTGCCGATCGGGCTCGCGCCGGCCCTGACACCTACAGGTACTGACCGGTGCCGCTGATTCCCGGAGCATGGCCTTCGGGGCGGCCGGAGGTGCCCGGCGGCAGGCCTCGGCGCATCTGCTCCAACTGCACGCGAGCGGCCATCTGCTGCGCGAACAGCGCTGTCTGGATGCCGTGGAAGAGCCCCTCCAGCCAGCCGACCAGCTGGGCCTGTGCGATCCGCAGCTCGGCGTCCGACGGGGTCGAGTCGTCGGTGAACGGCTGCACCAGGCGTTCGAGCTCGCTCTGCAGCTCCGGCGCGAGCGCCTGCTCGAGCTCCCGGACCGACGTCTGGTGGATCTCGCGCAGCCGGTTGCGGCTAGCGTCGTCCAGCGGCGCGGCGCGGACCTCCTCGAGCAGCTGCTTGATCATCGTCCCGATGCGCATCACCTTGGCCGGCTCTTCGACGAGGTCACCGACGGATTCCTGGGACTCCTCGTCGCCCGCCGGCATCCGCGCCGTGCCCACCGGGGCACCGTCGGGGCCGACCACCAGCACGTGCTGCGCCTGCTCGTCCGACTGGGGATTGAAGTTGTTGGGCTCCGTCATGACTCCGTCCATGGGCTTCGGCGACGCTGGTGCGACGTTCCCGAGCCTAGTCCTTGCGCCGCGGCCGGGTGTCCCACCCGAGGCCCGGACGGGCAAGCGCGACGCGGGAGCATGCCGCGAGAGGACCGATCGGGCACGGGGCGTCCCGCATACACATAGCCCAACCCCGGACGCGCAGCGAAATTACCCCTCCGTACGGTGTGCCCATGGCGTTCGACGTCGCTCGAATTCGTGGGTTGTTCCCCGCGCTGGGTGACGGCTGGATCCACTTCGACGGCCCTGCCGGAATGCTGGTACCCGAACAGGTGGCCTCGGCCGTGTCGACGGCGATGCGTGCCCCGGTCTCCGGACCCGGTGGCGCGTTCCCGGCATCCCAGCGTGCGGAGAGCATAGTGACCGCTGCCCGGCGGGCGGTGGCCGACCTGGTCGGCACCGACCCGGCCGGTGTCGTGCTCGGTCCGAGCGCCGCCGTCCTGATGCGCCGCTTGGTCGAGGCGGTGAGCGACCGCTGGCAGCTGGGCGACGAGGTCATCGTGTCGCGGCTCGACGAGCAGGCGAATCTGGTGCCGTGGCAGCGCGTGGCGAAGCGCATCGGTGCCATCGTGCGCTGGAGCGAGATCGACATCGAGACGTGCGAGCTGCCCGCGTGGCAGTACGAGAGCCTGATTTCCGCGCACACCAAGGCCGTCGCCATCACGGCCGCGTCCGGCTCGGTCGGCACCCGGCCCGACGTGCCGACGGTGGTCGAGTTCGCGAAGCGGGTCGGCGCCCTGGTCGTGGTCGACGCGACCTACGCCGCGCCGTTCGTCCCGCTCGACCTGCCGGAGCTGGGCGCGGACGTGATCGTGGTGTCCGCGCAGTCGTGGGGCGGGCCGGCCGTGGGCGCGCTCGCCTTCCGCGACCCGGAGATGATCGAGCGGCTGCCCTCGGCGTCGCTCGACCCGGACGTCCGGGGTCCGGCGCGGCTCGAACTCGGGCCGCACGCGTACCCGTTGCTGGCCGGGCTGATCGCGTCGATCGACTACCTCGCCGGCCTCGACGACGCGGCCACCGGCTCCCGGCGGGAGCGGCTGGTGACCTCGCTCGGCTCGGCGAAGTCCTACCACGCCGGGCTTCTCGCGCAGCTGAGCTCGGAACTGCGCGCGCTGCCGCACGTGATGGTCATCGGCGACGCGATGCGTCGCATTCCCGCGCTCGCCTTCACGGTGGCGGGCAAGAAGGCGCCGGAGATCGCGGACCACCTGGCCGAACAGGGCCTGTGCGCGTTCGCCGACGACGGGACCAGCGGGGTGTTCGCGGCGCTCGGCGTGGGTGAGGTCGGTGGCGCGGTGCGCATCGGCCTGGCCCACTACTCGAACGTCTTCGAGGTCAACCAGCTGGTCCGCGTCCTCGAAGAACTCCGCTAGCCCTTCGCGGCCAGCAACACCTTCCCGAACACACCACCCTCGTCGAGCGCGCGGTGTGCGTTTCCGGCCTCGGCCATCGGGAGTATCTGACCGACCACGGGCTGGATCGAGCCGTCCTCCACCAGCGGCCACAGGTTCGCGCGCACTTCGGCGACGATCTCGCCCTTCTCCGCCACCGGCCGGGCCCGCAGCGTGGTGCCGGAGACGCTCGCGCGCTTGCCCATCAGCCTGCCGAGGTTGAACTCCGTCTTGGTGCCACCCTGCATGCCGATGATCGCCAGTCGCCCGTTGCTCGCCAGCGCGTCGATGTTGCGGTCCAGATAGGACGCGCCCATGTTGTCGAGGATGACGTCGGCGCCGCCGGTCTCCTTCTTCAGCACCTCGACGAAGTCCTGCTCGCGGTAGTTGATGGTGATGTCGGCGCCGAGCTGGCGGCAGCGCTCCAGGCGCTCCGGGGACCCCGCCGTCACCGCGACAGTCGCGCCGAGGGCCTTGCCGACCTGGATCGCGTGGGTGCCGATGCCGCCGGCGCCGCCGTGTACCAGCAGCACCTCGCCCTCGGTGAGCCGGGCGATCATGACCACGTTCGACCAGACCGTGCACGCGACCTCGGGCAGCGCCGCGGCCGTCACGAGGCCGAACTCGGCGGGCACGGGCAGCAGCTGCACGGCCGGCACGACGACCTTCTCGGCGTACCCGCCGCCCGCCAGCAGCGCGCACACCTCGTCGCCGACCTGCCAGCCCTCGACGCCCTCGCCCAGGGCCGCGATCGTGCCGGAGCATTCGAGGCCGAGGATGTCGCTCGCGCCGGGCGGCGGCGGGTAGTGGCCCTGGCGTTGCAGCAGGTCGGCCCGGTTCACCGCACTCGCGGCGACCTCGACGAGCACCTCGCCCTGGCCGGGTTCGGGATCCGGGACCTCCGTCCACTCCAGGACTTCGGGGCCGCCGGGTTCACGAAAGGTGATCGCACGCATACGCCCGACCCTATCGCGGGAGCGGGTGGGATTCAGCCCAGATCGCGGGCGCCGAAGGTGTCGCAGCGCGCCGGGTCGCCCGTGGAGAAGCCGGTGTTGAACCACTTCTCGCGCTGGGCGGAGGTGCCGTGGGTGAACTGTGAGGTGTCGATCCGCCCGTTGCCGAGGTTCTGCTGGATGTAGTCGTCGCCGATGCGGGACGCGGTGTCGAGCGCGCGTTGCACGTCGTCCTGCGTCACGTCGGTGATCAGGGGCCTGCCGCTCGACGAAGGTGTGGTGGTGGCGTGCTTGCCCCAGACCCCGGCGTAGCAGTCGGCCTGCAGTTCGAGGCGCACCGAGCCGGAGGTCGGTCCGCTGCCGCTGCTGACGCGGTCGGAGGTGCCGAGGAGGTCCTGCACGTGGTGGCCGTACTCGTGTGCCAGCACGTACGCCTCGGGGAAGGGGCCGCCTTCGGCGCCGAAGCGGGTTTGCAGCTCCTGGAAGAAGGAGAGGTCGATGTAGACCTCGGAGTCGGCCGGGCAGTAGAACGGCCCGGTGTCGGAGGTGGCGCTACCGCAGCCGGTGCGAACGCTGCCGTTGAAGAAGTTCGTGGTGGCCTTGCGGTAGGTCCGGCCGGAGCGGGCGAACTGGTCGGTCCAGTAGTCCTGGATCGAGTTGATCATCGCGACGACGGCGCAGTCGTGGTTGCGGTTGGCGTCCGCGCCGGTGTGGCACTCCTGGGAGAGGCTGCCGGCGCTGACCTGCTGGCCGGAGCCGAGCTGGCCGAGCCCCACGTCGCTGCTGCCCGTGGTGCCCACGCCGCCGAGCTGGCTGAGCACGAAGTAGATGAGCACGCCCACCACGCCGAGCCCACCGCCACCGAGCGCCACCCGGGGACCTACGCCTCCGCCACCGCCGCCCCGGAGGTCGGAAACCTCGGAAGTGTCGAGCCCGGCGTCGTCATCGAACCTCATGGTTCCGGAAGCCTAGCCAAAAAGGCCCGGGTGCGGCGCCTTGAGGCCGCACCCGGGGTTGTACCGAGGTTGTCACTGTTGGGGCGGTTGGCTGCCTCTCAGGCCGGCGAGTTTCGCTCTGCCGGTGCTCACGCAGAGGTGGCACCGATGCAGGCCAGATCCTCGCCGTGATGCGCGAGAGGTAGATCGAGCGCATGGCGTTGACACCCGTGCTGCTCACGTCGCGACCGAGCTGAGGTTCACCAAATCCCGGTCGTGGGTCCACAGCCGGCAGTCAACCGCGGGGAATCAATCGTCATTGAACCACCTGACCTTCCCCGGCGGCGGGTCCCGCGCGGTGCACCCGGTAGTGCGCCGGTTGCCGCGGAGCTCGTCCTCCGATGCTCTCCAGCATGCGCCTTTCGGGCGCCGGTCTCAACCGTTCCGTTATCCCACTTCCGGGGATAATCGCCATTCACCGCTATCGTTCCCGGGCATGGGTGATGTGCGCTGGCTGACGCCGCCGGAGCAGAGCGCGTGGCGGGCGTACGTCGTGACCTGGCTGCGGTTGCGTCAGCGCCTGCACCGCGAGCTGACCGACGCGCACGACGTGTCACTGACCGACTACGAGGTGCTCGTGGTGCTCGACGTCCAGGACGGTGGCCGGATGCGGATGTCGGACCTGGCGCACGAGCTGGGTTCGACGAAGAGCCGGCTGTCGCACCAGGTGGGCCGCATGGAGGCCGAGGGTCTCGTGCGCCGCGTCCCCGACCCCGACGACAAGCGAGGGGTCATCGCGGAACTGACACAGGCCGGCAACGCCCTCCTGACCGATGCGGCGCCCACCCATGTCCACGGAGTCCGGCGGCACCTGATCGATCTGCTGACGCCCGAGGAGCAACTGGTGATGAGCGCGGCCTTCACGCGGGTGCTCGAACACCTGAAGGACCTGCCGGACTGAGGAGCTACCCTGCACCTACGGGAAGCGTGGCAGAGCGGCCGAATGCACTCGCCTTGAAAGCGAGCGTGGGGCAACCCACCGGGGGTTCAAATCCCTCCGCTTCCGCTCGCTTGAGCAGGGATTTTGCCGGGCGGTGCCATTGCTGGCGTCACCCGGCGAAGGCCCAGGGTTGCAGTTGACCCCTGTGGCGGGACCGTCGGGACGGGAACGGGGGTCGTCCTGTGGCAGCACTCCGCCGGGTTCGTGACACCTTCGCCATCGTGGCAGTCACGTGGGTCTGCGGCTTCGTCGCGACATTCCTTGACACCTTCGGAGATCTGCTTGGGTGCGCCGAGTTCGCAGCCATTGAGGTGATCTCATCAAGTTGTGGTGTTGGACGCCGAAAAAGCGTAGGCAAGGCTATGCGGGCGGGTTGCAGGACGCTGAGCTGAGCCCTGGGAAGACGGGCGGGGAGCCCCTGGTAAGACTGGATTTGCGAAGATCAAGTCCGGACCAGGAAGCTCCCCGTGATCACCTATCATGCCATCCTCGACGTGCCCGGTGAACTGGCTCAGTACCTGGGCAGACTGCTGCATGCCGAGCGCCGCCGACGTGGCACCCGCAAGACGACCCGCGCGTTGAGCTGCTTCGCCCAGGCGGTGCTGGGCCTGCGCTGGTTCCGTCACCACGTCGATGTCACCGCACTGGCCCGTGATCACGGGATCTCGCGCGCCACCGGCTACCGGTACCTGGACGAGGTCATTACCGTCCTCGCCGATCAGGCGCCGGATCTGCACGACGCATTGCGGAAAGCCAAAGACGACGGCATGACCCACCTGATCTTGGACGGCAAGGTCTTCTCCGCCGACCGTTCTGGCGAGCAGGCCACCAGCGTGAAAGGGAAGCAGATCGACGCGTGGTACTCGGGAAAAGCTCACCAGCACGGTGGCAACGTTCAAGCGCTCTCGGCGCCGACCGGGTTTCCGTGGTGGGTCAGTGACGTCGAGCCCGGCTCGGTCCACGATCTGACCGCAGCCCGGCAGCACGTGCTGGGCGCCTTGTACTGGGCGGCATCGCAACTGGATCTGCCGACGCTGGCCGATGGCGGCTACACCGGCGCCGGCATCGGAGTGTTCACCCCGATCCGGCAACCCGCCGAGGGCCACGTCCTTGACATCGACAACCGTACCTACAACGCGCTGCTCCGGGGCCTGCGATGTTTGGGCGAACGCGGCTTCGCTCTGCTCACCGGACGCTGGCGAACGCTGAGCCACATCACCGCGAGCCCACGCAAGATCGGTGACATCGTCAAAGCCTCGCTCGTGCTCACCCATTACGAGCACGGCAAGATCACGTGAAAGTCGCTGAGATCACCTCATTGAGACCGTTGTCTTTCTTGCGGTAGGCGGAATCGCTCTCGTTTGGTCGCGTTTCCGCAACCATCGGCGCGAGCGGAGATTGGCGCGGTTGCGCGAAGAGAATCGGCAATTCGACAACCCGGCCTCGCCCTAACCAGCGCTTTAGCAAGGGTGTCGACCACAACCCCGGCCTGTTGCTTCCAGGCCGCGGCGTGGCCGTGCGAATCAAACGGCTACCGGCTGCCCTGCTGAGCCGTCGTCACCGTCGTCTTCGTCCGACCAGAGCAGCCCGCCGATTTGGTCGGTAATCGAGGTCATCAGCTCGGTTGTCATGTGCTGGTATCGCTGCGTCATTCCGACGTGGCTCCAGCCCATCACTTCCCTGACGGCCCGCCGCGCTGACGAATCCCCACCCTTCGTCCTGCCAGAGGTTCGCTGCGGCTTCGTGCTCCCGCATTTGGTCAGCCTGATGATCCTTCAGCGCGGTCACAATCGGTTCTGGCATTGCGACCGTGCGCCGTCCGGCCCGGGACACCGAAGCGGTTCTCGCGCGGTATGCGCCGGTGGACGCCTACGAGTTCGCCGACACCGATGCGCCCCTCGGCGACGGCCTGCACCCCACCTTGCTCCTGGCCCCGGGTGCCGTCCAGTCGACGGTCACCGCCGCTGCGCACCACTGCGACCTCTGAGCACGGCTGCATCCGGCGCCTCAGGCTTGAGCGCCCTCAACCGCCGCCCTTGCGCCACAACAACACCACGCCGTGGCCGGGCAACAGCCACGACCGGACTTCCAGTTCCGGCAGGTCCTCCGCCTTCAGCCAGCGCGTCGGCGCGGTGTTCGAGCGGAACGTGAAAGGCGCGATGTTGAATTGGAAATCCCCCGCGCCGTCGAAGTCCAGTTCCTTCACCGCGAACGTCACGCGGTCGACGTAGCACGGGTACGGCGCTTGCCAGTAACAGAAACCTTCGTCGATGCGCTGCAGCGAAGTCGCGCGGACCGACAGGCGTTCGATGGCCTGGACGGAACGGTCGTCGTCGGCGATGTCGCTCAGGTCGCATTCGAAGATGCGCAGATCGGCGAGGTGTTCCCGGGGGCTCTGCCGCGGCAGCGCGCCCATGTCCTCCCGGAAGAACGACAGGTAGTCCGACCAGTTCTGGAACTTGACCTCCCGCAGCCGCAGCTTGCGCGACTCCGCCACGTGGTGCCGGTCGTCGTGGTCCAGGTACTCGATGCCCAGCCGCACCGACGGCAGCATGTCGTCCACCGAGCTCTGGAACAGCTCACTGTCCGGCACGAACCACAGCTCGAACAGCGGCAGCTGGCAACCCGAACTGATGGAGTCGCGCAGCAGCGCGTTACAGGTCGCGAAGATGATGAACCTGTCCACCTGGACGTTCTTCTTGAAGCTGTAGGTCACGGCGAGCGTGAAGTGGTACAGCTCGTGGTCCACGGCGCGCAGTTCGACGTTCACCCCGGTGTGGGTGCTGATCGTGAGATCCCCGCCGAGCGGCCGCCGCCCCTCGCCGCCCAGCACGCCCGTCATCACATCCCGGTTGGCGTCGTTCGCGCCGTAGATCGACTCCAGGAACACCTCCATGACCTGCTGGGGGAGCAGTGCTTCGACGATCCGCGGCCCGGCGATGCGCGCGAGCTCGGCCGCGATCCAGCGGCGGAGGACCAGCTCGTACGCGCCGAGCGCGCCGCCTGCCAGCAACAACACCGGAAATGTCAGCTCGAGCAGGCGGTGCAGTGCCGCCGACCAACCCGGCACCGGCGTCCAGAACACGACCGCGAGCAGCGCGGCCACCCCCAGGAGGACCAGCGACACCGACACCGTCCGCACGCGCCGCCGGTGCTCCGGCGGGCGCGTGTCATCGGCGGGCTGCTCGCGTTCCCCAGCCTTCACTGCCTCTCCGCCTCGTCGACAACAATCGTGTGCGGAAAGGGGAGGAACGCGATAGACCCGTTCGGATTAAATCAGTGCCGGTGCCAGCGTGGTTCGTCCTCCGAGTCGTAGACGTACGTGTTGAGCGCGGCACGCTCGTCGACCGGCGTGCCGGCCTGGCTGGCGAGGTCGTTGTAGAGCCCGAGGAGGTGCGTCGTCATCGAGACGCGTGCGCCGCCCTCGTCGTGCCGCTTGAGGAACCAGGCGACCTGGTTGTGCTCCGTCGCCGACCGGTTGTGCAGCTCAGCGGTGCCGTAGCTGGTGCGGCGGTATCCGCGCAGCTTCGGCACCAGGGACCGGTAGACCTGTTCGAGCAGCTCGTTGTGACTCGCCCTGACGACCGCCGCGTGGAACTCTTCGTCGGTCCGCAGCAGCTCTTCCTTGTCGTCGTTCGGGGCCGTCTGATGGTCCTTCGCGCGCTTCGCGATCTCGTCGATCTCACCCTCGTCGGCACGCAGCGCGGCCAGGCTCGCGGCCGTGGCTTCCAGCGCGATGCGCACCTCGATGAGGTCGGACTCGCTGACGCGCGTGTCTAGCACCAGCGCGTCCTCACGGTCGACGAGGTCGGTGGACCGGACGTACCAGCCGCGGCCACGCATGACCTCGACGATGCCCTGCAGCTGCAACCGTTGCAGCGCGGTACGCAGCGAGCTTCGCGCCACCGCCATCCGCTGCGCGAGCTCGGGTTCGGTGGGCAGCCGGTCGCCGGCCTTGAACCGGCCACTCTCGATCAACTGGCGGAGCTTGTCCTCGATGAGCTCCGGCAGTGGCTTGCGAGTGTCCGGTGAGAGCGCCCAGCTCTCGTCATCCATGATCGGCCTTCTCCACCTCGTACGGGGCCCCGAGCGTTCTCGTCAGGCTAGCAAGGGCAGACAACAGACGCAAGTTGTCTGTCTACAAGTTGTAGCTTGACAGACAACCGACAGCCAGGGGATCCTATTTTCACCGAGGTGGCGGGCAAGCTTCCCTGCCGGCCCGTCACCCCGGCTCTTCCCGAAGGAGGTGTCGTCGTGAGCTCGCAAAACCTGCTGATTGTCATCTTCCTGATCGCAATGGGCGTCGCCCTGATCGGGTGGCGGACGGTGTTGGTGATGACCCTGACGGCCGGCGTGACCCTGGCCGTGCTGGGTCTGGTTGAAATCGTCGCCCTACTCAACGCCGCCGCGTGAGCGTGGGGTGACGGGGTAGCCGAAGACTGTTGTCAGACAAGTCTTCGGCAGAGGTGGCTGAGTGACCAAGGGACCGGGCGGGTACTTTGACCCGGTCCAGAGGTCGCTCCCCCTAGCCGGAAGCCGCGTGGATGAACCTCAGTTCCGACTGGCCCGACGCCACCGCGGTGCACGCGGCGCTCGCTCCCGCGGGCGCGCTGCTGGCCGAGCGTCGCGCGTTGTACCAGCTCGCGGTCGAGCTGTTCGCGCCCGGCACGCCGCCGGTATCCGACGGCCGGCTCGACAACCCGCTCTTCCGGTTCCGGGTGGGGGAAGCGCTGGCGGATCGCATTCCCTTCGATCCCGCCGCCGACGACGAGCTCGACGACGTCGTCACCGAGCTCGACGGGCAGTTGAAGGTGGCCTCGGGCGCCGACGCCGACGCGAAGCTCGCCGACGCGCTCCGCATCATCCACGGCCAGAGCGGTGCCCCCGGTGTGCCGCCGCGGCTGCTGACCGACGCCGACGGCGAGCCCTTCCGGGACGCGATGGACGTCGTCGAAGCGGGACTGGCGCGGTTCCAGGCGGTCAGTCCCGGGCTGGCCCAGGACCTGTTGCCGCACACCGCGCTGCTGGTCGTCCTCGACCCGGCGACGTCCAACGGTCTCGTCTCCGCCTCGTCGCGACTGTTCCCGGGACTGATCCTGATCGACCGCCCGTCCTGTCCGTACGACGTCGCGGAAGCTCTCGTGCACGAGGGCGCCCATCAGAAGTTCTTCGACCTCGCGATCACGCGCGACTTCCTGCGCGTCGACGCGGAAGACCGCGTCTTCACCCCTTCGTGGTCCGGCGCCCGGTGGCCCCTCGAACAGGTCGTCGCGGCCTTTCACGCCTACGCGCTGCTGGCACAGTTCGCCGAGGATGTGACCTCTTCAGGCGAAACCGGCCAAATAGGCCGAAACTCGCTCCTGCCGTTCGCCCGGGCGCGGGAAACCGAGATCGGCCGCTGGCTGCTCGGCACCGAGGAGTCGCTGGAGTGCGACGCACGGTGGCTGCTCCGAACTCTTCTGCGTGAGGACGGCAACTCGATCCGGGCAGCGGAACCGACGAGTTCTGTCCCGGACGGACGTTATGCACTGAAACCTTTCGTCAGAATGGCAAGAATGGCCACCGGTCGGGTGCTGCTGGCGAGCCCGGGCCATCCGCCGCAGCTGCATTGGCTCAACGACAACGCTGCCGAGGTCGTCGACCAGCTGGGACAGGAGCCGTTGTCGATGAGCGCGCTGGGCCCGGAAAAGGCCCGGATTCTGTCGGGGCTCGTCGATTCCGCGCTCGTCCACCGGATCCAGTGAAAAGTGACGGATGGTGGCCTCGCTGTCGCTGTGTGATCGTTGACAGGAGGACTACGATGGCGAAGACATCCACAGCGGCACCGTCTTGTTTGGACGGTGCCGTCACCCATTTTGAAAGGACGCTGATGGCAGCGCAGTGGGATTCTCCCCGGAGAGCCGACACCCCGACCGGCGAGCCGGTGGTCCAGCAACCCCACGGCGGCAGTGTTTCGGAGCAGGTCGTCCTCGGCGGCCGGCCCTACGGCCAGCCCCTCACCCGTGTTGACTTCTTCCGGCGGATGCCCGCCGGTGGTACTGCCTACCTCAAGCCGGCCGACTCCGAAGACTGATTCCGTCGGCGCGGCAGCAGCCCGTTGTCGCGCCCTTCAAAGTGCTCCTGCCGCCATCGCTTCGCAGCTGCGGAGGACGACCGCCGCGGCGCGGCGCTCACCGACGCCGAAGCCCGCGGTCTCCATGAGAGCCCGCCATCGCCGGATCGCGTCGAAGACCGCGCGCTGACCACCCGCGCCGTCCGCGCCCAGCCGCTCCGCGACCGCAGTTCCGTTGCCGCCCACCAACCGGACCGCCTCCGCGTTCAGCTCCGGCGACAACACCACCCGCCCGGTCCGCAGGGCCGCCAGCAGCCGCAGCTCGCGAAACTCGTGGGCGCTCGCCAGCGTCCGCTCCAGCTCGCCGCCCAGCGCCGCCGCGGCGGGATGCGGCTCCATCCGGAGCACCACTTCCAGCCCCAGCAACGCCGATCGCGCCTTGAGTACCGACTGCCGTTCGGTGAAGTACTGGTCGATCGTGTCGCGCAGCTCGGCAAGGCCACTGCGGGGCACCAGCTGGGCCGCCAGCGCCGGCTGGGTCTGCGCGCCCCGGCGGATCAGGGTGACCGCGAGCCGCACGCCGAACAGGCCGAAGCGCTCGAGCAGTGCCGCCCGCGCCTCGGGATTCTGGGACAGGAAGCGATCCGTCGACATCAGCTGTGGCTCCAGCTCCGCCCGCGGCACCCGCGCCAGGTCGACCAGCGCCTCGAACTCGTGCGTGCGCAACGTCCGGCCCGCCGACGCCAGCAGCCCCGCCACCGGCACCACGTCCTGGCACAACCCCTGCAGCTCGGGCTCACGACGGTAGCGGCGGGCGATCTGCCGCGCCGAGATCAGCGCATCGACCCGCCCGGCGCCGAGTTCGTCCGCGCGAGACAGCACGACGACGGAGTTGACGGCCGAGGCCCGGGCGATCGGATGGTCCTGCAAGGTGTGCAGGAAGCCCAGATCCGCGTTCTGCGGATGCCGCACCAGGTACAGCACGGCATCCGCCTCCAGGCAGATTCCCTCGATCGTGTTAGGCGCCGCGTCCGCGTCGATCGCGGGGGTGTCGATCAGGGTCAGCTCGTCCTGCGACCGGCGCAGCGCCGCCCGGAACCAGCGCATCCCGTCGCCCTGACCGCTCAGCTCCTGCCCGGCGATCGCGCTGGCCATCGTCGACTTGCCGGTCTGGTGCGCCCCGACGACGGCGATGCGCAACGGGTCCGAAAACCGGTCCAGATGGCGCCGGAGCCAGCCCACGGCGCGCGGGCTGTCCTGATACGCGTCGAGGGCCTGTTCGAGCATCCTCCGCGTGCGTGCCGTCAGGTTCACGCCGTGAGCCCCCGCAGCGCGGGTTGTGGCGCCCGCAGGCCGCCCAGCGCCTGCGCACGCTGCCGGAGCAGGCTGAGCTCCTCGACGCTGCGCCGGATCTCGTTGGCACGAGCGTTGCGTTGCGCGGCGTCCGTGTCGATGACGCCTTTGATCGACTTCGCCGACTCGGTGATCTCCGCCCGCAGCTCCTCGGCCACGCCCGTCAGCCGGTCACGCAGCGCGCGGTGGATCTGCCGTGCGGTGTCCTTGCTGTGCTTCCCGTAGGTCAGGAAGAAGTCGTCGACGTAGCGGTGCGCGGCGTTCTTCGCCGCGGCCTGGCGCCGTTTCAGCCGGTTGCCCCGCTCCTCGAACACGCTCTTCGCGCCGAACGCGGCACCGGCGCCCAGCGAGATCGGGTTGATCAGCGGCAGGCCGGCGATCGTCGTCGCCAGACCGAACATCAGCAGGCCGCTGTACGAACCGCGCATACCGACGAACAGCTTCTGCCCCACGCTGAACCGCTCGACGCGCGGCATCCGCAGGTCGCCGACCGCGTCAGCGGGCACCTCGCGCGGCAGCGACTCCGGCACGGCGTCCGGCCGGTGCGGCGAGACCTGCCGCGCCATCTTGCGGGCGATCCACTCGAACCGGTCCAGCAGCCACTCGGAGTTCGTCTCGGCGACCGTCGTGAGGTTCTCCCGCAGCCAGTCCTCGAACTCCGCCCACGCCCGCGCCGGGTCCGCGGCGTCGAAGTACTCGTCGACCTCGACCAGGATCCGGCGCGTCCGGTCCCGCAGGTCGAACTCGACGTCCGAGAGCAGGTCCGCGACCTCGTCCGAGAGCAACGTCTGCCAGCGGCCGGCGTCGCGCTGCAGCCGTTCCAGCCGTCTGCCCTCGTTGTGCCAGCGCGCGACGGCGTCGCCGGTGTCGGACTGCTGCGTCTCGGCGAACTCCTCCTGCAGGGGCCCCATCAGCGATTCGACGGCCAGCCCGGTCAGCGCCGCGACCGAACGCCGGGCCAGCAGGTCCGCCTGGCCCATCAGGTCCTTGTGCAGGAACCGGATCAGCTCGCCGAACCCGGACTCCTCGTTCAGGGCCTTGTCACCGGTGCGGGCCGCGGCCAGCCGCAGCGTCGCCGACACCGGGAACACCGTGGCCAGCAGGCCGCCCTCGTTCAGCCGGGCGCGGGTGCGCTCGGCGACGCCGCGCCAGCCGGGCACCAGGTCGATCTTGGTGAGCGCCACGATGACCGTCGGGCACAGGCGGGCGATCTGCTCGAGCAGGCGCAGCTCGGTCACCGACAGCTCAGTGGTGGCGTCGGTGGCCATCAGGACCGCGTCGGCCGACAGGTCCTGCACGGTCTCGAGCGCGGCGCGCGCCGGAGTGTCGACCAGCGACAGGCCCCCCGCGAGCAACGCGCGCGGCAGGCCGATCTCCGTGCGCACCACGGGTGCGCCGCTGACGGACAGGGCTTCACGGTTGGCTTCGGTGGTGACCGACTCGACGGCGACGGGGGTGCGCGCGGAGCCCTCGATCGCGAGCCTGCCGCCGGTCACCACGGTCGCGGTCGGCGTCTGCGCGTGCTCGATCACGGCGGGCACGACGGTCGTCCGGTCGTCCCCGACCGCGCACACGGGGGCGTTGAGCAGTGCGTTGATCAGCTGGCTCTTGCCCTGTCCGGACTCGCCGACGACCGCCACCCGCAGCTTGGGATCGAGCAGCCGGGATCTGCGCGCACTCAGCCGCTCCACCAGATCGGCGCGCCGGTGGGCGGCGCAGACACGGACGGTGTCGTCCAGCACTTCGAGCCAGGGCGGTGCCATCACGGGACAGCAGTGTGCCCTGTCCGGTCACGAAATGGAAACGGCGGGGGTCCGTCCGAAGACGAACCCCCGCCGTTCACGACCGGCGACCGGCGTTCTCACCCCGTTGGGAGGGCACTGGCGAGAACGCCGCTCACCTCACTGGGCGCGGTCAGTGGCCGAAGGGCAGGTCGTTGTGCAGGCTGTCCAGGCTGGGGGCCTCGGACAGCGCGGAGTGGTCCAGCGGAGAGGCCGAGTCGCTCAGCGGGCTGTGCGACACGGTGTCCGTGATCGGGTTGTCGGTGACGACGTGGGTCAGGTCGCCACCCTGCGGCAGCGGGTTCGCCACCGGCAGGTGCGGCAGCGCCTGGGGCAGCTCGGCCTGCAGGTGCACCGGCAGGTCCGAGGGCAGGTGGGTCGGCAGCTCCGACGGCACTGCGGGCAGCGCCGGGGTGGCCGGCAGGTGCGCGGCCTGCTCGGAAGCCGTGGCGGTGGCCTGGTTGACCCCGTCACCGACCTGGGCACCGGCGGCGGTCACCGCGTCCGCGACGTTGGCGTCGGGGCCGGCGCTGGGGCCGAAGCCGGTCAGGTAGCTACCGAGGGTCGTGGAACCCGTCTCGACCGGCTCGCTGATCAGCGCGCCACCCGAGGAGACGAAGTCGGCCAGGGTGCCCGCGGCCGGGGCGCTCTTGGCCAGCGCGTCCGAGTCGAGGCCGTCGCCGAGGTCGCCGACCGAACCGAAGCTCGGGAGGGTGGCGGGGATGCCCGCGGTGCCCACCGAGTAGCTGCCGAGGCCGGACGCGGTCTCCACGCCACCCGCGAGGGCGTCGGTGCCGGCGATGCCGCTGCCGGTCACGCTGCCCAGCTGCGAGTCCGCGGCACCGGCCAGCGCGACGCTGTCGGTCGAGGCGGTGGCACCGGCGGCACCCGCGGCCTCGTCACCGCTGTAGGCCAGGCTGCCGGCGAAGCTGTCGGTGGTGCTGCTGGTCGCGGTCTGGACGGTGCCGACGTAGGGCAGGTCCAGGTTCGGGGTCGACACGGGCAGCGTGTTCAGCGGCAGGCCGTCCAGCTCCGGGGTGTCCAGCGGCAGGCCGCCGAGGTCGGAGGCCGAGACGGGCAGGTCGCCGAGCGCCGGGGCGTCGACGGGCAGGCCGTCCAGCTTGGGGGCGTCCAGCGGCAGGTTGCCGACGGGCAGGTCGGAAAGGCTGGGGGCCGCGACCGGGAGGCCGTCGATGGGCAGCTCGCCGAGCGACGGGGCCGCCAGGGGCAGGTCCGACACCGGCAGGTCGCTCAGCGAAGGCGCCGCGAGGGGCAGGCCGTCGAGCTTGGGGGCGTCCAGCGGCAGCTCACCGACGGGCAGGTCGGAAAGGCTGGGGGCCGCAAGCGGGAGGCCCTCGGTGGGCAGCTCGCTCAGCGACGGGACCGCGACGGGCAGGTCGGAGAGGCTGGGGGCCGCGAGGGGCAGCTCGCCGACGGGCAGGTCCGAGAGGCTCGGGGCCGCAAGCGGGAGGCCCTCGGTGGGCAGCTCGCTCAGCGACGGGACCGCGACGGGCAGGTCGGAGAGGCTGGGGGCCGCGAGGGGCAGCTCGCTCAGTGAGGGCGCCGCGAGGGGCAGGTCGCCCAGCCCGGGCAGCGCGGGGGCGGACACCGGCAGCGAGCGCTCAGCGGACTCGGTCCCCGGCAGGGAAACGGGCAGCGCGTGGGCGGCGTCGGCGACGGCGGTCAGGTGCGCGATGGCGTCCTGCAGGCCGCCTGCACCGGCACCGGCGGGCAGCGTGGACAGGACGGACTCGAGCGCGTCCGCGGCGGGAACCGGCGCGTAGTCGACAACGAGCGGGGCGACTTCCCTGATGTCCTGCGGCGTCACGTCGCTCAGCCCGGCGCGCTCGAGCGCAGCGGTCGGGTCGGCGGTGAAGGCCGACCGGGCGGCGTCGTCGGTCAGCAGGTTCAGCACGAAGTCGTGCAGCGTCTGGGCGGGGAGGGACAACGAAGTCTCCGCAATCTAGGGGTTGGTCATGAGGTGATCGCTCGGCACCCGGCCGGGCAACTCGGTTCAATCTAGGCATCACCGCAGGTCCTGCCATCGGGGATCGGACCCGGTCCCCGTCCCCGGATCGTGGCGCGGCACCGTTAGGGGGTTAGGGGATGTAACCCCAACGCAGGCCTTTGGTACGAAAGGACGACTCCTAGGAGGCAGCACTCGAATGCGTTACGTCCTCGGTATCGACATCGGTGGCACCCGGATCAAGGCCGCCGTCTGCCGTCGTGCGGGGGAGTTCTGGGGCGAGCCCGAGGTGGTGTGCTCGCTCGAGTCGGTCCTGCACGTCGCCCCCGACGCGACGGTCGTCGCAGGTCCGGAGGCCCGGCGGCGTGCGCTGGTGGAGCCGGAGCGGATCGCGCGCGGGTTCTCCCGCCGCGTCGGCGACGACGTCCCCATGCTGCTGGGCGACGAGCTGTACCGGCCCGATTCGCTGACGGCGGTCGTCGCCGGCTGGGTGGCCGACCAGGTCGCCGAGGCCGAGGGCGGCGAGGCGGACCGCATCGCGCTGACCCATCCGCCGAGCTGGGGTCGTTACCGGCGCGCGTTGCTCAACGACGCGCTGAACGAAGCCGGCATCCCCGGCGCCCTGCTGCTGCCGAACTCGATCGCAGCGGCCGAGAGCCTGCTCGTTCGCGAGCGGGTCGAGGTCGGCAGCCTGCTCGCGGTGTGCCGGCTCGGCGGTGAGTACGTCGACACCGCCCTCCTGCGACGGGGCCCGGCCACCTTCGAACTGGTCGCGCACGACGAGCAGCTGGCGCCCGCGCTGGACGACCTGCTCGCCGAGCACGTCGCCGGCCGTTTCGGCGGCGACCCGGCCGAGCTGCGCGACCTGTGCGTCGAGACCAAGGAGCTGCTGTCGACCTCGCCCGAGGTCGACGTGCCGGGGCGGGTCACCCGCACCGAGTTCGAGCGGCTGGTCCGGCCGCTGCTGACGATCTCGCTGGCACCGCTCGAGAAGTACGAGCAGGTCTCCACGGTCCTGCTGGTCGGCGGTGCGGCCCGGATCCCGCTGGTCGCCCGGCTCGCGGAGGAGTCGCTGGACTGCCGGGTCGTGGTCGACCCCGACCCGGCCACCGCCGCCTGCCGCGGCGCGGCGCTGGCCTCGCGCCCGCCCGCCGAGGCGCCCCCGGAGTCGACGGCGCTGGTGCCCAGAGTGACGGGCTATCCCGACCTCGACCCGGACGAGGTTTACGATGCCGAACCCGCACCGCCACGACCGCCGGTCGTGCTCACGCCGCTCGAACCGCCGCGTCGCCGGTTCGTGTCGACGCGGCGCAGCGGTTCCCGAGACGAGGACGACGAGTGATCCTGCTGGACGAGCCCACCGAACGCGTCTGCGCCGCCATCGTGTCCGGCGAGCTCGCGCCGGTCCGGCTCGCGATCGTCGCGCCCGGCGGCTACGGCAAGACGGCCGTGCTCGAGCACCTCTCCGGCGCCGACGTGCGCCTGGTCGACGATGCGCACCTGCTCGGCGATGCCGAGCTGACGGAGCTGCTGCGCTACCTCGACGACGAGCAGGCCCAGATCGTGATCGCGACGAGGCCGCATCCGCGCCGGGTCGCGCTGAACCAGGTGCTCGCGCGCCTGCGCGGACAGCTCGTGCTCCGGCCGTTCGACGTCGGGCAGACGACGGAGTTCCTCGACGCGACGGACTCGCCGGAGCTGGCCGAGTTCGTGCACGTCCAGACCGGTGGTGTGCCCGGGCTCGTGCGGGCGGCCTCGGACCTGAGCCTGCTGCGGCACGAGCTCGACCACGCTGGCGAGGACGTCGTGCGGTTCCTGCTCGCCGCCGAGGCCGGAGCGGGGCCGGATCTCGCCGGCGGCACGATCGAGGCCGCCCACGCCACGGGTCTGCTCGCCGCGGACGGCAGGCTGCTGCCGATCGCCGCGCGGGCGCTGCGTGAGCTGATGCCGCGGGACCGGCAGATCGCGTTGCGCCGTCAGCTGGTCGAACGGCAGCTCGAGCGCGGCGGTCCGGTGCTGCGGCTGATCAAGCCCCTGCTCGACGCGGGCCTGACCGGACCGGACATCGGCGCGGCCTTCGAAGTAGCCGCCGAAGAGGCGGACCCGGCGCTGGCGGCGCGGCTGTACGAGGCCGCAGCCAAGGCGGGACGGCAGGTCGGCGCCCGCTGGGCGGAAGCCCTCGCGCGGGCAGGCGACTTCGACGGGGCGTTGCGCCTCGCGGACGACGTGATCGGCGCGGTGAACGCACCGGAGCGCGCCGAGGGAGCCCGTGTCGCCGGCACGGCCCTCGCGCACCGCGGTCAGCTCGCCCGCAGCGCGGAACTGTTCCAGTGGGCGGACACCGGGGACGCCCAGTGCTTCGCGGCGATCGCCCTCGTCGGCACGGGCCGGGTCGCGGAAGCCCGGCAGGCGCTGGACAAGTGCAGCGGCGACGGCCCGCCGACGCTGTTGTCGGGCGCGGTGTCCGGTGCGGCCCGCGGGGTCGTCGAGTCGGTGACCGAGCCGCCGGCGGTCGCTCTGTCCACTTTGGTCCGTTCGGCGGAGATGCTCGAACCGGTCTCCGCGCGGCTGCTGCTGCCCGACAGTCCCGCCGCGCTCGGCGCGCTCGTCGCCTTGCACAGCGGCGAGGCGGCGATCGCCGAACCGCTGCTGGAACGCGCGATCGAGGCGGGTTCGCTGGTGTCCCGGCACCGGCTCCTGCTGGCGTGGATCGCGATGGTGCGTGGCGACGAGGAGGTGGCCGCGGCACGCCTTCGCGACGCGGGCGACAACCTGTCGCCGCGGGACTGGCTGTTCGCCGTCGGCCTGCGGGTCGGGCTGGCGCGCCGGGCGAGCGACCTGGCCGCGTTGCGCCGGATCTGGGGGCAGGCCCGGGAAGCGGTCATCCGGCACCCGGTGGACCTGTTCACGTTCCTGCCGTTCGGCGAGTTCGAGGTCGCCGCGGCCCGGCTGGGCGAGCGGGACCGGCTCGCGCCGCACCTGCGCCAGGCCCGGCAGCTGCTGACGGCGCTCGGCGATCCGCCGTTGTGGGCCACGGCCCTGCACTGGAGCGGGCTGCACGCCGCGATCCTCGACGAGCAGCCCGGCGAAGCGGCGGAGCACGCGGGTGCGCTGGCGACCGGTGCGGGCGCGGGACCGTACTTCGCCGCGATGTCGCAGGCGGCGGAGTGCTGGCTGAAGGTCCTCGGCGGCGACGTCGACCCGAACGCGGTCGAAACGGCGGCGCGGGGCCTGCACGACATCGGCCTGTGCTGGGACGGCGCGCGGCTGGCGGGGCAGGCGGCGATCCGCACGTCGGACCGCAAGGTGATGGTGGCGTTGCTGGACTGCGCGCGGGTGCTGCAGGGGCGTGAACCGTCGGCGACGGCCGGCCCGGCACGGTTGAGCGACCGCGAACGGCAGGTCGCCGAACTGGTGCTCGCGGGGCTGACCTACAAGCAGATCGGCGACCGGCTGTTCATCTCGGCGAAGACGGTCGAGCACCACATGGCCCGCATGCGGCAGCGGCTCGGCGCGGGCAGCCGCAGTGAGCTGCTGGCGGAGCTACGCGCCGAGCTGGAGCCGTCGGCTCAGGGCACGACCTGAACCGGGTCGCCGACGCCGAGGGTGTTGAAGAACTTCAGCGACGCGCTGCTCGAGAGGTGCACGCAGCCGTGTGAAGGGGTCGACAGGCTGCCCGTGTGGAAGGCGTCGCCGGGGTAGAAGAACACCGAGTTCGGCATCTCGGCGTCGTCGAACTCCTTGCTGTAGTGCATCTTCTCCTTGTAGAGCACGTTGAAGGTGCCCGCCGGAGTCGGGTAGCCCTTGCGGCCGGTGGTGATCGAGACCGGGCCGTAGACGACCTTGCCGCCGCTGAGGAGCCAGGCCTTCTTGGCGGAGATGTCGACGCAGGCGCCCTCGGTGACCGTGCAGGGCACCGCCGGGCTCGCGGCGGGCTTGGTGGTGGTCTTCTTCGGCGTGGTCGTGGTCTTCTTGGGGGTGCTCGTCGTGGGCTTCGGCGCGCTGCTGACGCTGCTCGGCGGCGGGGCGGTCGTCATGGTCGTCGTCGGCGCGGCCGAGCTCGTGGAGATCGGCGTGCCCGCCGCGGCGAGCGGCTGCACGGCGGTGTTGTCGGTGCCCCCGGAACAACCGGCCAGTGCGACGGCCGCGGCCGCGCCGCTCAACGCCACCCAGATCTTGTTCACACGCACGCTGCCCCCACGGGTCGGTTCGGTCGGTTGTTACATCGATTGAGACGCCAGTTCGCTACGCCTGGTTGATGCCCGCTGGTCACGATCTTGTTGCGGTCTCTGAGGCGGGTGTTCGGGCGGTGCCGGTGAGCGACGCTCCGTGGCTTTGTCCGCTATGCCCGCCCCGCTGGTCGCGGAGTCGTGTGGTGTTGGCCGCGGCTCGGGGAGCAGTGGTGGGATGGGGACATGCGATACATCATCATCGGGGCCGGGGCGATCGGGTCCACCGTCGCGGCGCAACTGCACCTCGCCGGGATTCCGGCACTGCTGATCGCCCGGGGCGAGCACGGCGCGACGATTCGAGAGCAGGGCCTCCGCTACCTCAGGCCGGGCGGCGAGCAGCAGGTGCGGGTGCCCGTCGCGGGCGGCGCGAGCGAGGTCGAGCTGACGGCCGACGACGTGCTGGTGCTGGCGACCAAGACCCAGGACACCGAGGCGGTCCTGCAGGAATGGTCGTGGCGGTCCGCCGGTGAGGGTGTCGCCGCCGAGCTGCCCATCGTGAGCCTGCAGAACGGCCTCGAGAACGAGCGTGCCGCGCTGCGCCGGTTCCGGACGGTGTTCGGCGCGGCGTTGTGGCAGCCGTCGACCTACCTGAGGCCTGGCGAGGTGAGCGCGGAGGGCGCCGAAAAGCCCGGCATATTCTGGCTGGGCCAGTACCCGGCGGGCAATGACCCGCGCCTGGCGCAGATCGCGGACGACCTACTGGCCGCGGACTTCGCCGTGCAGGTCGTGTCCGATCTGTCGCATTGGAAGGCGGGCAAGCTGCTGACCAACCTCGGCAACGCGGTCGACGCCCTCTACGGCCCGAACAAGAAGGTGTCGGCGGAACTGCGGGCCGAAGCACTTCGCGTGTTCAAGGCCGCGGGCATGACGGCGGCCAACATCGCCAAGGACTCCGAGGTGGACGTGTCGGTCGCGATGCCGGCGGAGGTGACCGACCGTCCTCGCGGCGGTAGCTCGACCTGGCAGAGCCTCGCGCGCGGCACCGGCTCGGTCGAGGGTGACTTCCTCAACGGCGAGATCGTGCTGCTCGGCCGCCTGCACGGGGTGCCGACCCCGCTCAACGAGGCGATTCAGGCTCGGCTCGGCATGGCCGCCGAACGGCGGGAGGCGCCGGGCAGCGCGAACATCGAGGAGCTGCCGCGACCGGTTCCGCCGGTGCTGGTCACCGTCGACGAACTGGCCCGGCAGCTGGAGTCCGCGGACCCGCCCGTGCTGCTGGACGTCCGGTGGGCGCTGGGCGACCCGCACGGCCACCAGCACTACCTCGACGGTCACCTTCCCGGCGCCGTGTACGTCGACCTGGACACCGAGCTCGCCGCACCGCCCGTCCCCACCGAAGGCCGCCACCCGCTGCCCGACCCGGACGCGCTGCAAGCGGCGGCACGGCGGTGGGGCATCCGCGAAGGCTCTCGTGTGGTCGCCTACGACGACAACGGGAACCTCGCCGCGGCACGGGCGTGGTGGCTCCTGCGCTGGGCCGGCGTCGCGGACGTGCGGCTGCTCGACGGTGGCTTGAGTGCCTGGGGCGAGCGTCCATTGGAGACCGGCTTCGGGCGCACCCCCGAGCCGGGGGACGTCGTCGTCAAGCCCGGCAACATGCCCGTGCTGAGCATGGACGAGGCCGGCGGGTTCCCCGGCGTCCTGCTCGATGCCCGGGCGGGCGAGCGATACCGCGGTGAGCAGGAGCCCGTCGACCCGCGCGCCGGGCACATCCCGGGCGCGGTGAGTGCGCCGACAGGCGAGAACCTCGCCGCGGACGGCCGCTTCCTCGCTCCGGAGGAGCTGGCCGCTCGCTTCGAGAGCCTCGGCGCGACGGAGAACGCTGTCGGCGTCTACTGCGGATCGGGGGTGACCGCCTCCCACCAGATCGCCGCTCTCGAGCTGGCCGGTATCCAGGCAGCGCTGTACCCGGGCTCGTGGTCCCAGTGGTCCAACCACCCGGACCGGCCCGCCGCTACCGGTCCCGACCCGCGCTGAGTCCCGATCCCGCCCGTCGGCAACGACCGGGCGGGATCGCGGACGGCCCGTGGGCTCAGCGCGGCGACCGCACCGACGCCCGGAGCGCTGCGTACACCGCGGCCGACGCCACCAGCCCGACGTAGTAGGCGAGGTCCGCGCCGTGTGCCGCCGTGGCGACCGGTCCGGTGTAGATGCTGGTGTTCATGAACGGAACGGCCGCGCCACAACCGACGAGGAACGCCACCAGCGCCGGCCAGCCGGCCTGTGGCGTCGCCGCGTCGGCCAGCACGTCGAGGCGCCGTCCGCGCCGGGTGCGGATCCACCAGTCGATGACCACGACCCCGACGAACGGCGGGATCCAGTACCCGATGACCAGCAGCACGTCCTCGAACTTCGAGGCCAGATCCCCGCTGTGCATCCAGAGGATCAGCGCGAACGCGATCACCGTGACGACCACCGCCGACACGGGCCGCCGCAGTCGCACGCCGACGGTCTGCAGGGCCAGCGAACCGCTGTAGTCGTTCATCGCGTTCGAGGAAACCGCCGTCAGCGCGATCACGAGCAGCGCGATCGCGCCGAGCACGCCGCCGCCCAGGAGGGTGCTGATGCCGGCGGTGGTCTGGTCGGACAGCGTCTGACCGGCCGCCAGACCGAGGGCCTCGCCCCACGCGAACGACAGCGTCACGCCCAGCAGTGTGTAGATGAACGCCCGCGGCCGCGAGGTCGTCGACGGCAGGTACCGGCTGAAGTCCGAGGCGTAGCTCGCCCACGAGATCGCCAGGCTCAGCGCGATCGTGCTGAACAGCAGGAACGCGCCGACGAGGTCGCCACCGGAGACGGTGTTGCCGACCACGATGCTGTGCCCGCTGAGCAGTTTGACGGTCAGCACGACGAAGAACACCGCGATCACCGCCGTCATCACCGCCTGCACCCGGTGGATGACCTCGTAGCCGAGCACCCCGACCGCGCACTGCAGGAGCAGCACGATCGCGACGGCGAGCCAGAACGGCATCCCGAGCAGCTGCGCGAGCGCGTCGCCTCCGAACAGCCCGACGAGCGCGTCCCACGCGATCGAGTTCAGCCACTGCACCAGGCCGGGCAGCACCACGGTGCCCCGGAACGGCAGCCGCGCGAGCGGGAGCTGCGCCGTGCCTGTGCGCGGCCCCCAGGTAGCGAGGTAGGCGACGGGAATCGAGCCGAGCACGGTACCGAGGAGCATCGCGACCAGGCCGGTGCCGAAGCCGAGACCGAGCCCGGCGCCGAGGGTGCCCGAGAAGACGGCCGTCATGGTCAGGTTCGGCGCGAAGAACACGGTGAGCAGCCGGATCGGCCTGCCGAACCGGTTGCCTTCCGGCACCGGGGTGATCCCGTGTGACTCGAGTGCGAGATCGCCCGCCCGGGTGGGCATCCGGCCGCCGAACACGTCCGCGGTCAACGCTGTCCTGTCCATGGCCATCACCGTCTCACAGGACTTCCCCGCGATCGCCGCGACGAGGGATGAATGTGGACACACCTCCTGTCCGTTGTCACTCGGCGGGCCGGCCCGTTTCGTCTGGTAGTTGTTGATGGGTGAGCCTGCGGCCGAGCACTTCCCACTGGGGCGCTTTCTCCGCTGCCGTGGACGCCGATGGCCGGGTCCGGGTCGCTCCGCACCCGGAAGACCCGTCGCCGTCACCCCTGCTCGGCAACCTGGCCGACACCCTGCGCCACCCGACCCGGGTCGCGGCCCCGGCGATCCGTCGCGGCTGGCTCGAACGCGGCCCCGGCCCCGATCCCGCTCGCGGGCACGAGGAGTTCGTCGAGGTCGGCTGGGACGAAGCGCTGGACCTGCTCGCCGGCGAGTTCCGTCGCGTCCGCGACGAACACGGCAACCAGGCGATCTTCGGGGGTTCCTACGGCTGGGCCAGCGCGGGGCGGTTCCACCACGCCCAGAGCCAGCTGCACCGGTTCCTCAACGCCTTCGGCGGCTTCACCTCCGCTCGCAACACCTACAGCAACGGCACGAGCACCGTGGTGCTCCCGCACATCGTCGGCGGGTCCACCGAGGTGCTCCGGAACGGTTCGAGCTGGCCGACGATCGTCGAGAACACCGACCTGCTCGTCGCCTTCGGCGGGGTGCCGGAGAAGAACGTGTTCGTCACGCCGGGGGGAGTCACCCGCCACCACACCCCTGGCTTCCTGGCGCAGCTCGGCGAGCGCGGCGTGGAAGTCGCCCTGATCAGTCCGCTCCGCGCTGATGTCCCCGCAACAGTGAAGCCGCGCTGGTACCCGATCCGGCCCGCCACCGACACCGCGTTGATGCTCGCGCTCGCGCACACCCTTGCGACGGAGGGCCTGCACGACCGGGAGTTCCTGGACCGCTACTGCGCCGGCTACGACGAGTTCGAGCGCTACCTGCTCGGGGTGGACGACGGCGTGCCGAAGGACGCGGAGTGGGCCGCCGCGATCACCGAGCTGCCCGCGGCTGACATCGTCGCGCTGGCGCGCCGGATGGCCGCCGCACGCACCTTCGTCACCGTCACCTGGTCCCTGCAACGCATCGAACACGGCGAACAGCCGGTGTGGGCCGGGATCGCGCTGGCCGCGATGCTCGGCCAGATCGGCCTTCCCGGCGGCGGGTTCGGGCACGGCTACGGCTCCATGGGAGACAGCGGCGACATCGGCCCGGACTTCCGGGTGCCCTACCTTTCGCAAGGCGTCAACCCGGTCGAGGAGTTCATCCCGGTCGCCCGGATCGCCGACATGCTGCTCAACCCCGGGACCCGGTACGACTACAACGGCACCGTCCGCACCTATCCGGACATCCGGCTCGTGCACTGGGCGGGTGGTAACCCGTTCCATCACCATCAGGACCTCAATCGTCTGCGTGAGGCCTTCTCCCGCCCGGACACCGTGGTGGTGCACGAGCCCTACTGGACCGCGACGGCTCGCCACGCCGACTTCGTGCTGCCGAGCACCGTCTCGCTGGAGAGAGAGGATTTCGGCGCCGGGCGGCGGGACACGCACCTCATCGCCATGCATCAGGCGGCCGAACCGTTCGCCCAGGCCCGGGACGACTACGCCATCCTGGCCGGGCTCGCCGCTCGGCTGGGCATCGAGGAGCGGTTCACCGAAGGCCGGTCGCCGCGCGCCTGGCTGGAGCAGCTGTACGAGTCGTGGCGGAAACCCCTTCGGGACAAGGGCATCGACGTGCCGTCCTTTGTGGACTTCTGGGCCGCGGGCGAGTTCCGGCTCCCGTCGGAGAACGCGGACCGCACCTTGTTCGCGGACTTCCGTCGCGATCCGCTGAAGCACCGGCTGCCCACGCCGAGCGGCAAGATCGAGATCACCTCTCGGCGGGTGCACGCGTTCGGCTACGACGACTGCCCGGGGCACCCGGCCTGGCTCGAACCGACCGAATGGCTCGGCGGGGCTCGCGCCGCGCGGTTTCCCTTGCAGCTCATCGCGAACCAGCCCCACACCCGGCTGCACAGCCAGTTGGACGGGGGCGCGGTCAGCCAGGCAGGCAAGGTGGCAGGCCGGGAAGCCATCCGCCTGCACCCTGACGACGCGCGACAGCGCGGCATCACCGACGGCGAAGTCGTGCGGGTTTTCAACGACCGCGGGAGCTGTCTCGCCGGGGCGGTGGTGACCGCGGACCTGCGCCCCGGGGTGGTCCAGCTTCCGACCGGTGCCTGGTTCGACCCGGTGGGATCCCTTTGCCTGCACGGAAATCCGAATGTACTGACCGCGGATCTGCCGTCTTCCCGGCTGTCACAGGGTTGCACCGGACAGCACGTCCTGGTGGAGATCGAGCGGTACGGTGGAACGCCGCCGGCCGTCACCGTCGGCAGGCCGCCACGCATCGTCCGCCGCTGACCGCGCGACAACGCTTGCGCAACGGCCGTGCGATTCGAAGGAAAAGAAGGCATGACAGGGTTTTCCGCGAGGTCTTCGGTTATCGAATCTGCGTTCGAACACTTTTGACGGCGCCCTTCGAGGCGGTTGGTGAGTGAGTAACCAGCAGGACGTCGTGGTCAGTGGGTCGGATGTCAACGAAACGGGTTGGTCCGACCTTTTGACTACTCAGGGCGCGAGTCGGAAAAGGTTGTATCACCCAATAGAGTTATCTTGTCGCTGGATCGGGGAAAGTGAGAGTCTTTCGCCATCTGTTCAGGCATCGTCCTGGTAGCTTCAGGCGCGCCTTGAGTCCGGCGGACCTGCCGTCGGGTGACGGCCGGCCGGCCGCGAGGCGCCGAAAGTCAGCCAAATGGTGGCCCCTGGAGGATTTCTGATGGCGCGCACGACCCTGCCTCGCAGGTCGGGTGACATCGCGACGGCTATTCAGCTGACGGACCGTACGGGCATCCTGGCAGCCAGTGCGCCGCCCGCTGCCGACGAGCCGAAGCTGCCGGAACTCGAGGCCGTGAGCGTGCCATCGACGCTGGTCGCGGCGAGCGAGCCACAGCGACCGGTGAGCCGGCGGGTGCGCCGCAACCTCGTCTTCACCTGTGCCGCCGCCCTGTTCCTGGTGGTCGGCTGGATCGGTGGCGGGACGTGGGGGCAGCACGACTCGAGCCCCGCTCCCGCGTGGGCCGTTGGCGCGGTCGCCGATCAGGAACAGGGCGGCACCAAGCCTCCCGCGCCGACGACGGGCAGCATTCCCGCCCCGGTTCAGCCGGCCCCGCAGGCGGCCCCGGCCGGGAGTGACGAGAAGCAGGTGACCGCGCCCGCCAAGCGGACCACGAAGGCGACCAGCAAGCCTGCGCCGACGACGAAGGCGACCGCCTACGAGCGCGCCGACACCGCGAGCAGCGAGCCGAGTCCTACGGCCCAGAGCCCGGCCGGCTCGATGACCGAGCAGTTGCAGCAAATGCTCGACTCCTGGTCCAGGACCGGAACGACCGGATATCGGGTGCACGAGTACCCCACCTACGGTCGCTGACGCTCTCTGCGGTGCGGTGCGGTTTACTGGCGACGGAAGCCGTAGTTGCGCTCGACACGGGCGACGTGGACCTCGAAGGCCTCGTACCACTGCCGGCGGCCGGATCGGCGGGCCAGCGTGTGCTCGGCGTGCGCGCGCCAGCCGGCGATCGAGTCCTCGTCGCGCCAGTAGGAGACCGTGATGCCCAGCTCCGGGCCTTCGCGCGCGGAGTCGACGCCCAGGAAGCCCGGCTGTTCGGCGGCCAGTTCGAGCATTCGCTCGGCCGTCGCCTGGTAGTCGTTGTCGTCCTCGGTACGGTGGGACGTGAAGATCACCGCGTAATAGGGCGGCTCGGGGAAGCGGTCGTGCACAGGCTCCATGCAGGTTGTGTACAAGGTGCGTGCCGCGGATGGCAACGCGGTTTTCCCGAGCTGGTCAGCGATTGAGTGCGCCGACCGCCCAGGCCACCACGAGCAGCGCGATGATCAGCGAGATGGCGGACTGGAGCATCATCAGGAGCTTCGCCCACGGGCGCAGCGGCATCACGTCGGTCGGGCTGAAGGCCGTCGAGTTCGTGAAGGACAGATAGAGGTAGTCCGGGTACGTGGGCCGCCAGTCCTTGGCCACGAACTGGGGATCGCTCATCTGCGGGAAGAGGAAATCGGGGTACTCGGCGGAGCCGGCGGCGCGTTCACCGGGCCCACCGCGGTCGAACTCCCAGTACCAGAGGGCGAAGGCCACGATGTTGCTCCAATAGACGATCGCCGCGCTAGCGAGCACGGAGCCGGGACGATCCGCGATCGAGCCGTTGATGATGCCTTCGACCAGCTGCACCGCGGACGCCGCGTTGGCCACGCTCACCGCGGCGACCAGGCACAGCGCCGTGCCGCGTTCGAGTGGGGCGTGCCTGCTGACGCGGCCGGGGTTGATCACCAGCAGCGCGAGCACGAGCAGGGCGGTGACCGACGGCAACAGCCACCAGGGGTGTATCACCAGCTCGTTCGGCAGGAGCACTTGCAGTGCGACCGTCGCCACGATGACCGCGACCGCTGTTGTCCGGTGCTCCCCGTGGGTCGGCATGCGCCAGCTCGGAGTCCGCGTCTCGTCCGGGTCCACGAGGCAAACGGTAGTGGTCGGGCGCCCGGCACAGGCGGTGACGTGCCGTGGCTGATGGCGACGTTGTCCGGCGAGGCCGAGCAGCATCGTGGACCGGTGTAGCGGAAAGGCCCGGTCAGACGTTGGTGATCTCGTCGATGAAGGCGTCCACGTCGAAGTGCTCGCTTTCGGCGCCCAGCGGGACCACCTCGGCCGCCGCGTCGAGAAAGCGCTCCACGTCCTCCCGCTCCATCTCCACCAGTGCGTAACCGTCCGGTGACTCGATCTCGAGGATCAGCAGGTCCTCGTCGTTGGCCAGGTCCGGGCGCACCCGCACGTCGCCGAGACCGGTGGGCTCCGACAGGCCGTGCACGAGCAGATCGCGGGCGAAGGTCCACTCCACCCACCGCCCGCGCTCCGTGCGGAAGGCGATGTTCACGGCGAACGGCTCGGTGCCCACATAGGACAGTCGAGACAGGACGGGGGCGGTGGAGCTGTTCAGCGTGACGAACTGGCTCTGGTTGACGGCTTCGGTGTGCACGGCCTCTCCTCGGTGTCTTGGCTCGCTGCGCGAACCGGTCGGACAGCCAGGAGATGCCGCAGGAGGCCGATGATGATGCGTGGCGAAAGACTTTCACGCGATCCGGTGCAATCGTTCGTAACGTGTAACACGTCGGCGTTTGAGATTCAGCCGCCGTTCAGGGGTACGGTCAGCCCGACCTTGACCCGGTCCATCACCACGCTGGTGGTGAAGTGCCGCACCTCGCCGTTGTCGAAGAACATCCGCCGGGTGAAGGCCTCGAACTCCGTCATGTCCCGGCAGACGACCACCAGCACGAAGTCGGCCGAACCCGTTACGTAGTAGCACTGCTGCACAGCGCCATCGGTCAGCACCTGCTTGCGGAACGCCTCGAGCACCTCGATCCGTTCGCGCTCCATCTCGACCGACACCACGAACGTCATGTGCGCGCCGACGGCCTTCGGCTCGACGACGGCGACCTCCTTCGCGATCACCCCCGTCTCCCGCAGCCGCTTGATCCGGCGCTGGACGGCCGCGGCCGAGAGGCCCACCTGTGCGCCGATGGACTCCGCGATCGTGCGGGAATCCACTTGCAGTCTGCTGAGAATGGCTTGGTCGAGGGCGTCCAGGTCGGCGTCGGGCACCTTCGCATCGTAGCCAAGAACCGCAGTTCAGGGCCTCCGATTAGGCAAGCTCGCGGAACCGGACGTCCGGCGAGCACCCCGGCTCGGCGAAGCGCAGCAACCTCGCGCCGGCGCTCTCCAGCGCGGCCGTGTCCTTTTTGGAGATTCGCTGGTGTTGCTCGATCTCCAGGGCCGCGGCACCCCGTTTCCCGGTGATTCTCCAGGTACCGCGGACGAAGCCGTCGACGAGCACCGTTCCGGGGAACACGCCGTTGGGTACTCCGAACACCCGTTTTCGTGCCTCGGCCGTCGGGACGCGGGTGCGATCGGCGTGCGAGAGCAGCAGGTTGACGAATTCCGCGATGAACCGCGGAGGAGCGGGGATGTCCGGGCCCGGACGCGGTGCGTCGGGCAGGTCGAACAGTTCGCGGCCCTGCTCGTCCTGGAAGGTCCTCAGCTCGGAGCGTAAGCCGTCGACGACCTCACTCAGCCGGGTGAGACCGCTCCAGGCTTGGACATCGTTCACCGTGGCCGGACCGAACGCGGCCAGATAACGGCGCGTCACCTCGTCGAGCCGGGCACGGGGGTCGAGCGGGCGGCCGAGCCACTCCTCGGCCGTCGCGTACTTGGGCTGTCCGCTGCGACCCCACACCGCTCGTGGCGGAATCTGTACGAGCGGTAGCAAGCCGCGGGCGGCGTGGGCGAGCGCGGCCGGCGGCCGTTCGGGATGCCGTTGCGCGAGCAGCTTGCCGAGCTCGGCTCCCGTGCACGGACGCTCGGCGAGCACGGCGCGGGCGTCCTTCGCCAGCGACGTCAGGTCCAGCCCCGTCAGCGCCGCGGCGTAGGCCTGGTTTGTCCGCAGGTCGCGATCGAGGATCGGCTGCACGAGCGGGCGCAGGAACAGGCAGTCCTCGGACGTCACCAGGTGGACCGTGCCGCGCATCAGCACGATCCGTACCACCGAGCGATCCAGCAGCAGGCGCGAAAGGCCCTCGGGTGCGAAGCCGTGCAGCCGCGACCACAGCCCGAAGTACGGCGGGAACGGCGCCTGCGCCTGCATCCCGCACAGGTGCCGGACGGCCTCCAGCGGCGACAGCTTCACCGGGCGCAGCAGGAACTGCCGCGCGAGGAGCGCGCGGTTCAGTGCCCTGGTGCCGAAGACCTGCATGGCCGCACCCTAGGCCGCGGCACTGACAGCTTTTCCTGCTCGTAGTCCTTTCGAGCGGACTTCCCGTGACCTGGAACACAACTGACCGGTCTACCCAGTGGTAGGACCTACAAGTGAGGGCATGCAGAAGGGGCACTCCGCCGTTGTGACCGGGCTCGGCGCCTGGCTGCCCCCGCGGGTGGTGGGCAACGACGAGCTGGCGCAGCGGCTCGACACCTCCGACGAGTGGATCCGCTCGCGCACCGGCATCCGCGAGCGCCGGATCGCGGACCCGGATACGTCCACTGTGGACATGGCGGTGCACGCGGGCGGCAACGCGCTGCGCAGCGCCGGCTCGGACGTCGTCGACGCCCTCGTGCTCGCCACGTCCACCGCCGACCAGCTCTGCCCGGCCAGCGCCCCGCAGGTCGCGTCCGGGCTCGGGTTGAGCGGGATCGCGGCGCTGGACGTGAACGCGGTCTGCAGCGGGTTCGTGTACGCGCTCGCGACGGCCGGCGGGCTGATCGCCGCGGGGACGGCGGACCGCGTGCTGGTCATCGGCGCGGACGTGTTCAGCCGGCTGTGCGACCCGCAGGACCGTGGCACGCTGCCGATCTTCGGCGACGGCGCGGGCGCCGTCGTGCTGCGCCGCGGATCGGCCGACGAGCCCGGCGCGATCGGCCCGTTCGACCTGCACAGCGACGGGGAGCTCGCCGATCTGCTGATCGTGCCCGCGGGCGGGGCGAAGCAGCGCGAGTCGGCCGACCCGCACGACTACTTCCTGACCATGCAGGGGACGACGGTCTTCCGGCACGCGTGCGCGCGGATGGCCGAGTCGGCGCGCACGGTGCTGGACCGGGCCGGGCTCGAGGTCGGCGACGTGGACCGGTTCGTCGGGCACCAGGCGAACCTCCGGATCCTGCAGGCCACCGCGAAGCAGCTCGGGCTGCCCCAGGACAGGGTGGTCGCGAACATCGGCCACGCCGGCAACACGAGTGCGGCCTCGATCCCGCTCGCCCTCGCCGACGCGTGTGACGACGGGAGCCTGCAGCCGGGGCACCGGGTGCTGATGGCGGCGTTCGGCGCGGGTCTGACCTGGGGTTCGACGCTGCTCAGCTGGCCGGACGTGAAGCCGGGGTAGGTGGGCCGAGGCGCGGTCGCACGACCCGTCAGGCGGTCCAGGTTGCCGTCGGCTCGTTTCGGCCTCGCAGCCGGATCTTGCGGTACGGCGTCCAGCGCTCGCGCTCCCCGGCGGAGCTCGACGCCAGCACCGCCTCGCTCGCCAGGATGCGGCCCGGCACCTTCTTCGCGTGCTCCGTCAGCCGGGCGGCCTCGTTCACCGCGTCGCCGATCACGGTGTACTCCAGGCGGCTGCGGGTGCCCAGCTGTCCGGCGAACACCATCCCGCACGCGACCCCGATCCCCAGGTCCAACTCGCCCTCCGCCCGGACGGCGTCGCGGATCGCACGCGCCGCGGACAGGGCCGAGGTCTCCGCGTCGGCCAGCTTCGTCGGCGCCCCGAAGACGCACAACGCCGCATCGCCCTGGAACTTGTTGACCAGCCCACCTCGCGCGCCGACCGCGGTGACCACGCTCGCGAACAGCCGGTTCAGCTTCCGCACGATCTCCTCCGGCGACGTCCGGTACGCGAGCGCCGTGGAGTCGACGACGTCCACGAACAGTGCCGTCACCTCGCGGACGTCGCCCGACAGCGAGACGCCGTGCTCGATCGCGTGCCGCGCCACGTCGTCGCCGACGTGCCGGCCGAACAGGTCGCGCATGCGGTCCCGCTCCCGCAACCCGGCGACCATGCTGTTCACCGACACCTGCAGCTGACCGATCTCACTGGCGTCGTCGACCCGCACCTCGACGTCCGTGCGGCCGCGCGCGACCAGGCCGAGCGCCGCCCGCAGCCGGTTCAGCGGCGACGCGACCGCACGCGCGAGCAGCGCCGTGCCCAGCGCGCCGGACAACAGGCCGACGATCGCCAGCATGATCAGGCTGGCCTTGTCGTCGGCGTGCCCGAGATCCGGCGGCGCCGCCACGATCAGCACGCCGAGCAGCGGCACCCCGCTCGCCACGCCCCAGGTCAGCACCAACCGCGACCGCACTGTCACCGACGTGACCTGCTCCGGCGGGGTGACCTCGAGCGCGACCGTCAGGATCGGCCTGCCCACCCACTCCGCCGCGAGGTACATCAGCCCCACCGTCAGCAGGCCGCCGGCGCCGATCGTGAGCGTCACGCCGAACGCGTCGAGCCATGAGCCCAGGATCGGCGTGATCCCGCCCAGCAGCACCGTGCCGCCCAGCCACAGCGCGCCACTGACCATCGCCATGTGCACGGGCAGGCGCAGCGCGCGTTCGGCCTCCGCCGCGGTCGGGCGCCTGCCCTCGGCGAACCAGACCGCGGTGCGCCGATGCAGGAACGCTGTCCACAGTGAACCGATCAGCACCGAAAGGACCACGTACGCGGCCGCGACGAGCACGAAGGTCAGGTTGCGCGAACCCATGTCCGCGGGCAGTCCCTGCAGGACGAGCAGCAGCGCGACGGCCGCCGCGCCGCAGACGCTCGAGCCGACACCGAGCGCCACGAACCCGAGCGCGGTGCGCAGCGCGACGCGAAACTTCGTGAACCGCGTGGGCCTGCGCACCCCGTGATCGTATTCAGGACGCGCGCTTGCGCGCGGGGCGAGCCTCGCTCACCGCCTCTTCCAGCTCCGCCCTCGACATCTTCGAGCGACCCTTGACGTCCAGCTCGCGCGCCATCTTGTCCAGCTCGGCCTTGCTCAGCTCGGACAGATCCGGCGTCTTCTTCCCCGGCGTCTTCTTCGGCGGCGAGGACGGGCGCTTCTTCCCGCCACCGCCCTTGCGGCTCTCCACACTGCGCGAGAGCGCCTCGAACAGGTCGACGACCTTCGTCGGCTCCGACGGCGGCGCCTCGACCGACACCTTCCGCCCGGCCTTCTTGTCGTCGATCAGCTTGTGCACCCGTTCGGTGTAGGTGTCGTGGTAGTCCTCGGGCTGCCAGTCCTCGGTCATCGAGTCGATGAGGCTGACCGCCATGTCGAGCTCCTTGCCCCGGGCCTCGGTCTTCGACGGCAGCTTGTGCAGCTCCTTCATCGGGTCCCGCAGGTCCTCGGCGAACAGCAGGGTGTCCAGGATCAGCACGTTGTCCCCGGCGCGGATGGCGGCGATCTGCTCCTTGCCGCGCATCACGAACCGGGCGACGCCCGCCTTGTTCGTGCGGTCCATCGCCTGCAGCAGCAAGCCGTACGCGCGGCCGAACTCCTCCTTCGACGGCGCCAGCCAGTAGCTCTTCTGGAAGAAGATCGGGTCGATGTCGTCGAGGTCCACGAAGGCCTCGATGTCGATGGAGCGCGAGCGGCCCGGCGCGATCTCGTCCAGCTCGTCCTGCTCGACCAGTACGTACTCGCCGTCGCCGAGGTCGTAGCCCTTGACGATGTCGTTGTAGTCCACTTCCTTGCCGGTGCGCTCGTTCACCCGCCGGTAGCGGATGCGGTCGGAGGTGTCGCGTTCGAACTGCCGGAAGTGCACGGTGTGGTCCTCGGTCGCGCTGTAGAGCTCGACCGGCACCGTGACCAGGCCGAAGTTGATCGCACCACTCCAGATCGCCCGTGCCATGGCTCACCCCTCCCGGATGACCTCGATCGGCGGCTTGTCGTCGCGCAGCCCGGTGAACCGCGGATGCCGGAGCTTGCCGTCGTTCGTCCACTCGGAGAAGCGGACCTGCACCACCAGCTTCGGCTCGACCCAGCGCGGCCCGCGTTCGGGCACGACCTCGCCGAACGGCGAACGGTCGCACCGCAGCTCGCCCAGCGTGCCGGCCAGCTCGCGCAGCGTCGCCTCGTTGTAGCCGGTGCCGACCTTGCCGGCGTAGCGCAGTTTGCCCCGGTCGTAGTAGCCGACTAGGAGGGCACCGAAGCCGCTGCGGGAGCCGCCGGGCTTGGTGTAACCGCCGACGACGAACTCCTGGTCCTTGACGCACTTGAACTTCAGCCAGTCCGAGGTGCGGCCCGGCCGGTACGGCGCGTCGGCCCGCTTCGCGATCAGGCCCTCCCAGCCGTGCGCGCACGCGTACTCGAAGTACGTCTCGCCGTCGAAGTTGCGGTGGTTCGAGTAGCGCAACGGGTCGACCCAGTCGAAAGCGTTGCGCAGCAAGTGTTTCCGCTGCCGTAACGGCAACCGGCCGGTGTCGGCGTGGTCGAACTGGATGAGGTCGAACAGGTAGTAGTACACCTGCACGCCGGTCGCCTCGATGCGGTCGCGGTCGGTCAGGTGGATGCGCGGCTGCAGCTTGGCGAAGCTGGTCTGCGGTCCGTCGAACGCCACGATCTCGCCGTCGGCGACGAAGTGCGACGGGCCGTGCGTGGCCAGCGCCTCGACGATCTCGGGATAGGAGTCGTTGACGACATGGTGGTTGCGGGACCAGAGCGTCGGCGTGCCGCCCGCGCGCGAACAGATCGCCCGGACACCGTCGAGCTTGCGCTCGAACAGCCAGTTGTCACTCGAGAAGCGCCGTTGAGTCAGCGTCGCGAGGGTGGGCTCGCGCCAGCCGGGCTCAGTTTGCATGATCAACGGGTACCCCCGATGCCGCAGCTGGAAACCGGGGTCCGATCAGGGTGAGACTACGTCCTCGTCCTGTTCGGTCAGCCCTTCGCGCAGCCTTTCCAGGGTCCTGGCGAGCAACCGCGAGACGTGCATCTGGGACACCCCGATGCGTTCCGCTATCTGCGTCTGGGTCATGTTGTGCACGAACCGCAGCCCGAGGATCTTGCGTTCCCGCTCCGGCAGCTCCTGGATCAGCGGCAGCAGCGCCTCGTGGTTCTCGACGCCTTCGAGCGCCGCGTCCTCCTCGCCGAGCGTGTCGCCCAGCGCCAGGTTCTCGGTGTCACCGGAGAGGACCTCGTCCAGCGACATCGAGTGGTAGGCGTTGCCGGCCTCCAGGCCTTCGAACACCTCGTCCTGGCTGATGCTCAGGTGCGCCGCGATCTCGCTCGGCGTCGGCGCGCGGCCCAGCCGCTGCGCGAGCTCGGTGTTCGCGGCCGAGATCGACAGGTGCAGCTCCTTGAGCCGCCGCGGCACGCGCACCAGCCAGCCGGTGTCGCGGAAGTGCCGCCGGACCTCGCCCATCACGGTGGGCACGGCGAAGGACAGGAAGTCCGAGCCGCGGCTCGCGTCGAACCTGTCGACGGCGTTGATCAACCCGACCGTGGCCACCTGGACCAGGTCTTCCTTCGCGACGCCTCGACCGGAGAAGCGTTGTGCGATGTGTTCTGCCAGTGGGAGATGACCGGTCACCAGTTCGTCCCGCAGCGCCGTCCGGCGAGGATCGTTCTCGTCGAGGGCCTTCAGCTCGTCGAACAGCGGAGCGAGGTGCTCGTATTCGTTGGACGAAGTGGGTTTTGCTGGCTCGGCTCGCGAGCCGGTCACGCGCCCGCCCCTGGCGCGTCGACCACGACCCGTCGCTTGGCGAGTTCGATGTCCACCTGGTGGCCGAGTTGCCCGTTCGAGGTGACCCGGCTGTCCACCGAGTCGGTCAGTGTCGTCAGCACCCGCCAGCCGAAGGACTTCGTGCTGGGAGAACTGTCGCTCTCGGAATGCACTGTTCCGGTGAACCGGAGCTCGTCGTCGGACACCGTGAACCGGCACCGCATGGTGCTGCCCGGCACCGCCCTGGTGATCAGCGTCGAGCACGCTTCGTCGACGGCCAGCCGGAGGTCGGCGATGGCGTCGAGGTCGAAGTCGGCGCGGGTGGCGATGGTCGCCACGACGGAACGCACGATCGGCAGGTGCACGAGATCGGCCCCGAGCCAGAGCTCGATGTCGTTGTGCGCGTGCAGGGGCGGTGGTTCCCAGTCTGCCACTTTCACCTCGCCGTAGTTCGGATGCTGCTGCGCACCATGATGCCTCGAACGGGGGACTCTCGCCTGCCGGTACCGTCACCCGTGCCGGAGGATCGCGCCGAAGCCTTCGGTAAGTGCGCTGTCAACGTAGACGAGGTCCGCGTCGACCGCGATGGCGGCCACCGGGACGGCCTCGTCGGCCCGCCGCTCGTGAGCCTGCGCGGCGCCGAGCGTCCGTAGCTCGGGCTCGGTGACGGCGATCTGCGTGGGGGACTCGCCGGTGAAGACGGTGCCGTCGCCCGGATCCGCGATCAGCAGGGTCTCGACGTTGCTTTCGACCAGGGCGCTCGTGACCGCCTCCAGACCGTCGACGGCCAGCCCGCTCTCGCTGTGGAGCGCGTTGTCGAACCGCTCCAGCACCTCGTCCAGCCTGCGCTGCTTCTCGGTCAGGACGACTTCGCCGGCGACGTCCTCGTGGGTCACTTCCCGGGCGATGTCCTGCAACCGCTTCGGCAGCGCCTCGCGTACGGCGCGCCGCCCCTGGATCTCCCCGGCCACGACGACCAGCTCGGCGCCGACGCGGTCGGCGAGCTTCGTCACGTCGTCGGCGATCTCCGCGACGTTCCGGCGGATGGTCTCCTCGGTGCGCCGGCGCATGTCGTACTGCGCCATGCCGCCTCCGCGCACCTGGTGCACGGGATGGTCGCGCCCGGACACCTCGTCGGTGTCGAGCTTGCGGCCGTGCTCGTCGTAGGCCGTGACGGTGGCGTCGACCTGGTTCACGGAGGCCACGACGTACCTGACGCCCGGCTTCGCGTACCGGGTCAGGGGCACCACGTAGGGCAGGTCGGACACCCGGGTGACGGGTGCGGCGGGCGGCTCGTCCAGGCGTTCGTCCACCACGACGGAGTCGCCGGCCGCGACCAGGGCGCGACCGCTGCGGCCGACCGCTCTGGAGCCGTTTCGCACCGCCGACTCGAGCGCGTTCAGCGTCTCTCCGGGGGCGTGCTGGGCCGAAAGCTGGTCGTGCAGCTCGCGCCAGCGCAGCTCGAGCTGCTTCTCGGCGTCCTCCGTGTCGTGGGAGTCCTCGAAGTAGACGGACGTGAACGGGCCTGGGGTGGTCACAAGCTGTCGTAACGTCGTCGTCTGCATGGGCCGGTGGTACCCCGCTGCGTGAGGGGCAAAACGTGCTGTTCGATGGGGTCATGGCGGCTGAGTTCAAGGATCTTTGGCTGGATGCGGACGATCATCGGACCCTCGCGGACCGGCGCGGCCCGGAGGGCGACGAGCTCCGGGTATCCGCGCGATGAGCTGGTGGCATGCGCTGATCGTGCTGCTCGCCGGGGTGTGGGCGGGCACGATCAACACCGTCGTCGGGTCCGGCACGCTCGTCACGTTCCCGGTGCTGGTCGCGCTCGGCTACCCGCCGGTGACGGCGACGACGTCGAACGCGCTCGGGCTCGCGCCGGGCACCATCAGCGGCGCGATCGGGTACCGGCACGAGCTGACCGGGGAGGCGCGGCGGCTCGTGCGCTACAGCGTCCCGTCGTTCCTCGGCGCCATCGGCGGCACCGTCCTGCTGTTGTCCTTGCCGCCCAACGCCTTCGAAAAGGTCGTGCCGGTACTCGTCGGGCTGGCGGTGGTGCTCGTGCTCGTGCAGCCTGTCGTGTCGGCCCGGGTGGCCAGGCGGCGCGAGCGCGCCGAGACGACGGCCGGCCACGGCGGTCCGCTGCTGCTGTTCCTGATCTTCCTCGTCGGGATCTACGGCGGGTACTTCACGGCCGCCCAGGGCGTGATGCTGATGGCGTTCATGGGCATGCTGCTGACCGACCCGATCCAGCGCATCAACGGCATCAAGAACGTGCTCGCCGCCGTGGTGAACGTCGTCGCCGGCGTGATCTACGCCTTCATCGCGCCGATCAGCTGGCCGGTGGTCGCGCTGCTCGCGGTCGGCTCCACGCTCGGCGGGCAGCTCGGCGCCAAGATCGGGCGCCGGCTGCCGGCCACCGCGCTGCGCGTCGTGATCGTGCTCGTCGGGGTCGCCGCGATCGTTCAGCTGGTCCTGCGGTAGCTGCGCGCGGCGTGCAGGAACAGGTCGTTCTCCTCGGAGTGGCTGATCGTCACCCGCACGCCGGAACCGGCGAACGCGCGGACCACGACCTTGTTCGCCAGCGTGTGCTCGGAGAAGTCGACCGCGTCGTCCCCGAGCGGCAGCCAGACGAAGTTCGCCTGCGTGTCGGGCACCTCGTAACCGGCCTCGATCAGCTCGTTCCGCACCCGCTCGCGCTCGGCGACGATCGTCTCGCAGCGCGCGAGCAGCTCGTCCTCGGCATCGAGGCAAGCCATCGCCGCGGTCTGCGCGAGGGAGTTGACGCTGAAGGGCACGTACACCTTCCGCAGCGCCGCGGCGATCTGCGGCGGGCCCGCGAAGTAGCCGACGCGCAGCCCGGCCAGGCCGTAGGCCTTGGAGAACGTGCGCAGGACGGCGACGTTGTCCCGCGTGCGCACGTAGTCGACGCCGTCCGGCACGTCGGGGTCGGTGACGAACTCGCGGTAGGCCTCGTCCAGCACGACGAGCACGTCGGAGGGCACCCGGTCGAGGAAGCGGTCCAGCTCCGCGCGCCGGTTCGCCGTGCCGGTCGGGTTGTTGGGGTTGCAGACCATGATCACCCGCGTGTTCGGCGTGATCGCGTCGGCCATCGCGTCGAGGTCGTGCGTGTGCGTCGAGTCCAGCGGCACCTTCACCGGGTTCGCGCAGGCGATCTGCGTCGCGATGGGGTAGGTCTCGAAGGACCGCCACGCGAACACCGCGTCGTCGCCCGGCGCGCACATCGCGTGCATCAGCTGGTGGCACAGCGCCACCGAGCCGCAGCCCACGGCGATCTGCCCGGCAGGCAGGCCCAGCTTCTCCGCGAGCCGGGCCGCCAGCTTGCCGACGCCGGGGTCCGGATAGCGGTTGAGATCGGTGGTGGCCTTGGCGATCGCGGCGGCGACGCTCGGCAGCGGCCCCCCCGGGGTCTCGTTGCTGGAGAGCTTGATCGCGCCGGGCACGGACCTTCCCGCGACGTAGTCGGGCAGCGTATCGAGGTCGACGCGGGGCTGGACCGGCATTACTGTGCTCCTTCTGGGCGAAAAGCTGCTGCTGTCACGTTAACCCGTGGCTTCGGCAGAAGTTCATGTTGACTTCTGTTCACTCCGGGATGGTTGAGTAGGGAGATGACGCAGACGCACACCGAACACTACGAGCGCGAGGACGGCCGCGCGATCGAGCTGACCTATGCCGAACCCGAGAACGTCGTGCGTGGCGGCCTCGTCGTCCTGCACGAAGCCGAGGGGATCACGCCCGGGGTGCGTCTGCTGATCGCGAGTCTGGCCGGCGAGGGATGGCTCGCCGTCGCGCCACACCTGAAGGGCGAGCCGGCGCGCGAGGACGTCCTCGCAGCGACGGACATCACGTTGGCCTGGCTGGTCGACCACGGCGTGCAGGCGGATCTGCTCGGCGTCGTCGGGTTCGACCTCGGCGGCACAGCGGCGCTCGTGGTCGCGTCGAACCGCAAGCTCGGCGCGGCCGTCAGCGTGGGCGGGCAGGGTGGCAGCGAGCTGCCCGCGCTCGTCGAGATCGCGGGCAAGCTGACCAGCCCGTGGCTGGGCATCTACGGCGACGCGGGCGACGAGCTCGGCGCGGCGGAGGTCGAGCAGCTGCGGGACGCGGCGGCCACCGCGGGCGTCGTGAGCAACGTGGTGCGCTACCCCGGCGCCAACCACCGCTTCGACGCCGATCCGAAGGCCGCCGTCGAGGCCTGGCAGCGCACGCTGAGCTGGTTCGACGCGCACCTGCGCTGACGTAAAGTCGCCGTGTGACCAATGCTGCTGACACCCCCGAAGTCCTCTGGCGGCCCACCTCGGAACAGATCGTCGGAAGCAGGATCCAGGCGTTCCGCGAATGGTTGCGCGGGCAGCGTGGCGTGCAGCTCGCCGACTACGACGAGCTGTGGCGGTTCTCGGTCGAGGACCCGGCGGGGTTCTGGGGCGGGCTGGCCGAGTTCCTCGGCGTGCGCTGGCACGAACCGCCGCGGTCGGTGCTCGACGGCGCGCGGATGCCCGACACGAAATGGTTTCCCGGCAGCACGCTGAACTACGCCGAGCACGCCCTCTCTCGCGGCGTCGCGGGCGCGACGAAGGCAGACGACGAGCTCGCGGTGATCCACCGGCGCGAGGACGGCGTCGAGGGGGAGCTCACGTACGGCGAGCTGCGCAGCCAGGTCGCGGCGGCGCGGGCGGCGCTGGCCGAACTCGGCGTGGGCAAGGGCGACCGGGTCGTGGCACTCGCGCCGAACTGCCCGCAGACGCTGGTCGCTTTCCTCGCCACGGCGAGCCTGGGGGCGACCTGGTCGTCGTGCTCGCCGGACTTCGGGGTGCGGGCGGTCGCCGACCGGTTCACCCAGATCGAGCCGAAGGTGCTCATCGCCGTCAACGGGTACGTCTACAATGGACGGTCCTTCGACGTGCGGCCGACGGTGGACCAGCTGCGCCGGGACATCCCCTCGCTCGCCGCGACAGTGCTCGTGGAGTACGTGGGCGACGGCGAACTGGACGGCACGCTCGACTGGGATGCGTTGCTGGACAAGCACTCCGGCGCCGAGCTGGCCTTCGAGCCGGTGCCGTTCGACCATCCGCTGTGGGTGCTCTACTCCTCGGGCACGACGGGGCTGCCCAAGGGGATCGTGCACGGCCACGGCGGCATCGTCGTCGAGCACCTCAAGGCGCTGGCGCTGCAGTCGGACCTCGGGCCCGGCGACCGGTTCTTCTGGTTCACCACGACCGGCTGGATGATGTGGAACTTCCTCATCGGCGGCCTGCTGGTGGGCACCACGATCGTGCTGTTCGACGGCAGTCCCGGTCAGCCCGACCTCGGCGCGCTGTGGCGGCTGGCGGACGAGCGGAAGATCACCTATTTCGGCACGTCGGCGCCGTTCATCCAGAGCTGTCTCAAGGCGCGTCTCGAACCGGGAGCCGACCACGACCTCTCGTCGCTGCGCGCGATCGGGTCGACCGGCTCGCCGCTGAGCGTCGAAGGGTTCCGCTGGATCGCCGGGAAGATCGGCGAGCACGTACAGATCTGTTCCGTCTCGGGCGGCACCGACCTGTGCGCGGCGTTCGTCTGCGCGGCCCCGGACCTGCCGGTGTGGCTCGGCGAGCTGTCCTGCCGGGCGCTCGGCGCGGCGGTCGCCTCGTACGACGACGACGGCAACGAGGTCGTCGAAGAGGTCGGTGAGCTCGTGGTCACCCAGCCGATGCCCTCGATGCCGGTGTTCTTCTGGAACGACCCCGACGGCACCCGGCTGCGGGAGGCGTACTTCGACTACTACCCGGGCGTCTGGCGGCACGGGGACTGGATCCGGATCACCGAGCGGGGCTCCGCGGTGATCTACGGGCGCAGCGACTCCACGCTCAACCGCGGCGGCGTCCGGATGGGCACCGCGGAGTTCTACCGGGTCGTCGAGGGCTTAGATGAGATCGCGGACTCACTCGTGATCGATACGACCAGTGCGGGGAATACCAACGGTGAGCTGCTGTGTTTCGTCGTGATGGCAACGCGCGCGAGCCTGGCGGACGTCGAGCCGGATCTGCGCAAGGTGCTGCGGGCAGAGCTGTCCCCGAGGCACGTGCCCGACCGGTTCGTCGAGGTGGCTGAGGTGCCCAGGACGCTGAACGGTAAGAAGTGCGAGGTCCCGGTCAAGAAGATCCTTGCCGGGATGGCGCTGGACCGGGCGGTGAGCCGGGACGCGCTGGCCAACCCGGCGGCGTTGCAGCCGTTCATCGAGCTGGCCAGGGGGAGTTAGACAGAAGGGGAGCTGGGTTGGTGGGGAGGTCGTTGACGGGGGAAGCGCATCCCGCGCTGTGGCGCCTGACGGGGGCGGCGTCGGTGGCGGCGATCACCTGGACCACGAGGCTGGTCGGGCTGGTCGCCGTGCTGTCGGTGGTGCTGCCCGCCGGGCGCCGGGGGATGCGCGGTCGCGTGGCGGAGTGGCTGGAGCTGCCGCAGGACGCGACCACTGGTGCGGCCGCCGTCGTGCTGGTGACGGGCGTCCTGCTGATCCTGCTCGCGTCAGGGTTGCGGCGGCGCAAGCGCCGGGCGTGGCAGCTCGCGCTCGCGGCGAGCGTGCTGCTGGCGCTTTCGCATCTGGGGCTGCGGCACGTGCTCGGGGCCGGGCTGGTGTCGGTCGCGCTCGCGGTGGCGCTGCTGGCCAACCGGCGGCACTTCATCGCGCTGCCGGATCCGGTGACCGGCCAGTGGCGTGCGGTGCGGGTGTTCCTGCAGCTGTTGCTGGCCGGCCTGGTGATCAACTTCGCACTGCTGTCCTTCGCGCCGCACAGCTTCGTCGAGCCGATGGCCTGGCAGGGCAGGTTCGCGTACGCGGCACTCGCGCTGATCGGCATCGGCGGGCCCGCGGTGTTCCACGCGATGTGGCTCGACGATCTGACGACCTCGGTCGGGCTGCTGTTCGGGCTCGGCGCAGTGCTGGTCGCGGCGTACTTCCTGCTGCGCTCCGCCGAGCCGGCGCCGCACCTGTCCGAGGAGGAGAAGGCGCGGCTGCGTGACCTGCTGGCGCAGCACGGCGCCCGCGACTCCCTGGGGTACTTCGCGCTGCGCGACGACAAGTTCGCGGTCTTCTCGAAGACGGGCAAGGCCGCGGTCACCTACCGGGTGATCGCCGGCGCCGCGGTCGCCTCGGCCGACCCGCTGGGCGACAGCGAGGCCTGGCCGGGTGCGATCGAGGAGTTCCTGGAGGTCTGCCGGCGGCACGGCTGGGTGCCCGCGGCGATGGGCACCTCGGAGCTGGGCGCGACCGTGTGGGCGCGCTACCACCTGGACGTCCTGGAGATCGGCGACGAGGCCGTCGTCGACGCGTCCACGTTCACCCTCGACGGCCGGATCATGCGCGGCGTGCGGCAGGCCGTGTCGCGCACGAAGCGGGCCGGGTACGAGGTGCGTGTCCGGCGGGCGGAGGACCTGGCCGAGGGCGAGCTCGCGGAGCTGGAGGCGCTGGCGGCGAACTGGCGTGGCAGCGACACCGAGCGAGGGTTCTCGATGGCGCTGGGACGGATGGGGGACCCGGGCTCGGTGCTGGTCACGGCGGAGCAGGAGGGGCGGATCCGGGGGTTGCTGCAGTTCGTGCCGTGGGGGACGGACGGGTTGTCCCTGGACGTGATGCGGCGGGACCGGACCGCGGACAACGGTGTGAACGAGCTGATGATCTCGGAGCTGCTGCTGGTGGCGCGGGAGCACGGGGTGCGATACGTCTCGCTGAACTTCGCCGCGTTCCGGAAGCTGATGGAGCAGGGCAGGCGGATCGGTGCCGGCCCGGTGGCAAGGGTGTCGGCGAACGTGCTGGGCTGGGCGTCACACTGGATCCAGATCGAGAGCCTGTACCGGTTCAACGCGAAGTTCCAGCCGAACTGGGTGCCGAGGTACCTGGTGTATCCAGGGGTACGAGAGCTGCCGCGGGTCGGGGTCGCCGTCTTCGAAGCGGAGGGCCTCGGCGGGCGTTCGCGCTGGTTGATGCGCATGCTGCAGCGGTGAGGGGGTGCCTCGCCGGGGTGGTCGGGGGCTGTGTACTCTGTCTGAGCAGTGGTCGTCCGGGAGGCTTCGCCTAGTCTGGTCTATGGCGCCGCACTGCTAATGCGGTTGGGGGTAACCCCCCCTCCCGGGTTCAAATCCCGGAGCCTCCGCTCAGCGCCGGTTCGCCGGATGCTAAGTTGATAACTGAACAAGCGCCCGTAGCTCAACGGATAGAGCATCTGACTACGGATCAGAAGGTTAGGGGTTCGAATCCCTTCGGGCGCGCGCAAGGTTGAGACAGCAAAACCACGAAACCCCCTGGCGACAGGGGGTTTCGTGCTGTCCGGGGTAGATCTTGCTGCCGGTCGTCCCCGGCCGGGTTTCAATGTCATCGACGGGTGCGAGTGCCCCAGCACGTCAGCGATCACCCGCTCGGCGGCAGAAGAGGACGTTTCCAGCGCCGCAGCCGAGAGCTCTCGCTCACGAGGGTCGTTGGCGTGATTGGCCGAGTGGCTACTGTCGTGCGAGACCGGTGCGCCGGTAGTCGGCGACCAAGGTGTCGACGATCTCGGCGAGTCGGTGAACCCCGCGAGTGGTGGTCATGCGCTCGGCCATGCGATGAGCGGCGTGCCGGTAGCGGGGGTCGCCGAGCACGGCACGGACGGCACGGCGGACGGCGTTCGGGGTTGGGGGGTTGGTCCTGATGCGACGTCCTACGCCCGTCCACGCGACTCTGGCGACGACTTCGGGCTTGTCCTCGTGGCTGCCGGCGGCCACGATGGGCACGCCGTAGCGCAGCGCGTACTGCACGCCGCCGTATCCGCCGTTGGTGACGTAGACGTCGGTCTTGGGTAACAGGTCGTCGTAGGGCAGGAACTCGGCCGCGCGGGCGTTCGCGGGCAGGGGCGGCAGCGATGCCACGGGGCGCCCGCCGGTGGCCACAGCGACCAGTACGTCTTCGTCAGCGAGGGCTTCGAGCGTTGGCTTGACGAGCTGTCCGAAGTCCCTGTTGGCGATGGTGCCTTGTGTGACGTGTACGACGGGTCTCGAGCCGTCGAGTTCCTGCCACCACGGGGGGAGCGGCGCTCGCGAGCCGGAGGCCGAGATCGGTCCCGTGAAGTGCAGGGACGCGGGGGCGTCGGATCGCGGGTACTCGAACTCAGGCACGGTGAACTGCGCGATTGCATCAGCCTGACGCGGCCAGTCGAGTACCGCGAAGGGAATCGGGCGGGCGTGTATCCGATGGAAGATCTGGTCGGCGATCTGTTCGACCGGCGGGAACACGACCTTGTCGGTGAGCAGTGCGAGCGCGGTGTTGCGGAGTCGGCCTAACGGGCCGCGCATCGGCGTGAGCCCCATGCCGAACGGCGCGGTGTCCCGACTGGGGATCATCAGCGGGCAGATGCCGCACATCACGATCGGCGGCCGGACGCCGAGCGGGTGGCCGAGGAGGAACGCGCTGCCCGTGAGGGCCGGATCGGTCAGCAGCACGTCGGCAGGCTCGGCGGCGAGCGTCGCCATGACGGCATCGTGTTGGGCCTCACCGGGGCGTACGAAGACGTGCACGATGTCATGGGCGATCGCCTTCGTGCCTTTCAGGGCGGCGCGCTCGGGAAAGGTCTTGTTCCAGTCCTGCCGGTCGTCGAAGTCGGCCTCAGCCGGCAGCGGCAGATGCTCGGCGCCGGTGGACCCGACGGCGTCGGCGAACCTGGATCCGGTGATGAAACGGACCCGGTCTCCTCGCCCCGCGAAGTGCCGGGCGGCGGCGAGCAGTGGGGTGACGTGCCCCTGGATGGGCACTGCGGCGATCGTGATCGACGGCATGACGGCGACTCCCTTGTCCCCGGCCAGATGAGATAGGTTGGACCCCATGGAGCAGTATTCATCTGTATGGTACCGTAGTCAATATGTCGGGTGCTGAGAGCCGCACTCGCACGTACCGTTCCGAGCTTCGGCAGCGCCAGGCGGCGCAGACCAGGCGATGCGTCGTCGAGTCCGCCGTCGAGGTGTTCAGTGAGCACGGGTACCACGGCGCCACGTTCGCGCAGATCGCGAAGCGGGCCGGCGTCTCGGTCGAGACGGTGCAGAAGCACGGTCCGAAGACAGCGCTGCTGTGGGCCGCGGTCGAGGTGGCGTCCTTCGGGGCCGAAGGTCAGATCGACTTCTTCGACACCGACCGAGGGACGGCGATGCTCCAGCTCGATGCACCGGACGCGTTCGCGACGTTCGTCGGCGAGCTGGTGCTCGCGATCAACGTGCCCGTCGCCGGTGTGTGGACGGCGGTCACCGCCGCAGCCCATGGGGACCGTGAAGTCCGGGGCGTCCTGGCCGAGAGACTCACCTCGATCAGGACGCAGGTCAAGAACATCCTCCGCACCGTCGCCGAGCGCGGCTGGCTGCGCACCGACGTCCCCTTCGACGACCTCGTCGAGGCGCTCTGCGTCATCACCAGCGTCGAAAGCTACGTGCGCTACGTGCGCATGGACGGCAAGTCACACGAGCAGTACAAGGCCTTCGTCACGCGCACAGTCCACGACACGATCCTCATGCGCTGATGCCCACGGTTCGTAGCTGTCGTTTCTTCTCCTGTTCAAGGCGGCCCCTGCGGGCCCGCTGACCCGGCCCGGATTCTGTCGAATGGCCAGGCGCGGCGTGCGGCTGGCGCCGGTCCCACGCGGCGGTTCGACATCAGAAGGTTAGGGGTTCGAAGCCCTTCGGGCGCGCGCAAGGTTGAGACAGCAGTACAGAGGGCCCCTGGTCACAGGGGATCCTCTGTACTTGTCGGGTGATACGCAGCAAGGCAGCTCCGCCACCTTGGGGCTGGCCTGCTTCCGTCCGAAGTAGGTGTCGAGCGTCATGCTCGCCCGCTTGTGCCCGAGCCGGTCCGCGATCTCCCGCACCGTCAGTCCCGCCTCGTCGAGCAGGGTGGCGGCGGTCTTGCGGAAGTTGTGACTCGTCACCCAGTCGAAGCCGAGCTTGCCAGGGCCTCCCGGAGGTCGGCGTTCGTGTTCGACCGGTCCCGGAGCTTGCCGACCAGCGTAAAGGGAGGCAGGGACGAGGGGGGTGATCTAAGGGGACCGGGCTTTGTCACGACTGCACGTGACCGCCTGGCTTTGCCGACTCCGGTTCGGGGGCTGTGTGGAGCGCATTGCGCGAGCGGTGCCGGCGCGAATCAACGGCCAAGCGGCGCAAGTAGGGCCAGACTGGCATGCCATTCTGAGCGTCGCGAAGCGCTAGGAAGCCCGATTGTTCGCCAGCGTCTACAAGGCGTGTAATCGTAATCCCCCACATTTCCAGGGCATCACGTCGAGGTATGTAACGCTTGAAATACAAAAATCCGAACAGTTCCAGCGTGGCCAGCGCGTGGTTTGCGTACCTGTGTTCTTCGCTGGTGAGATCACCCGGTTGCTGGTTCTGCTCGGCCAACTCGAAGAGCACACGTCGCCCGTGTTGCCGGTCCGCGTCGAGTAGCTGGTCATGCATCCGGACGTAGAGATCACGCTTACTCGCCCGGCGGTTGTAGAGGAACACGAAAGCGCTGAAGAGCAACGCGATGAATGACAAGACGATGGCCATCCACGCAGCCTCGCCGCCGCACGAAGCAGATCGACACCGACAACGCAACGACCTGGCAACACGTTGAGCTCAGGACGACCGTGTTTAGGCTCCGGACGCTACTCCGTCAGCAGCTCAAGCCCCTCCTACTCGACGAAGTCCTTGTAGTCCTTGACGTTCAGCGTCGCGAGAGGGACCTCGAAGGCCAGGCAGCACGCAGCGACCCACGTGTCGTTTTGCGGGCGTGGCTGGCCTCGGTGCTGGGCGTAGAACGACATCTCGCTCCAGTCCGCGCGACCTTCGGAGTACCAGGCAGGATCGGCAGCGGTTGAAGCTACTCCGCTCACGACGAGGCGCCCCCAGGAGCGCACGTGCGTCCATTTGCTCAGCTCGGCCAACGACAAACTTGATCGCCGGACGGCAGCCCACCAATTGCCATGCCAGCCAGGACTGAAGCTTCCGCTTGATCACCAGCGACGCGACGTACGGGGAGCCCGGCAACGAGCAGCCGCCGAAGTTGTCGCCGGCGCATGCGAACGACGCCCTTGGCCCGGCCAGGACTCGCCGCCTACAGCGTTCTCAGCGGGCTCGACAACAGCACTCTTCTGCACTTCTCCCAGTACACCGACCCGGACGCGCCGACGCTGGCGGGGCACCGGTTATGGAAAGACGAAGTCGATGCCGCCGTCCCGGCCCTGCAACGGGATCGGTGTCACGGCATGCCATCGCCACCGCCGCGCGGTCGTCGATCCGGCCGACCGGCCACGGGCCGAGGGGATGATCTCCGCCCACTTCTACACCAGCCTGGACGAGTCCCGGGTGTTCAACTTCGCCTACTAGACCTCGGAACAGGCCCACCGCGCGGTCGGCTCGGGGAACAGCCGGGGGAACGCGTCCTGCGTGTCCTGCGCAGCCCGGTGCCCGCGATCAACCGCGCCGAGGTGTCGGTCGGACTGTCCACAGTGGTCGCCCGGCTGCTCGCGCCGGACGCCGCGAACCGGCCGCCGGACGCCGCCTGGGTCGTCACGCAACTGGCCGGCATGCTGCCGCCCGACCCGGCCATGAGCAGTGCGAGCCTGGCGCCAGGCTTCCCTGGCGAACTCGATTTCGTCCCGCCGCCGGATCCCGCGGCCGGTCTCGTCGCGACCACCGGAACCGAGCGTCGCTCGCGGCGCGGCTACCTCGTGGCGGGCGGCACCGTGCTGGCCGCGCTGGTCATCGCCGCTTTCCTGCTGTGGTCACGCGGCGACTCCGACCAGCTGCGCACCACGCCCCGGCAGCCACCGCCACCGGCTTCGGCGACCGGCACGACGGCCCCGGCCGCGGTGCGGCTGGAGCCGGTCGACCCGGTCGACCTCGGCAACCAGGTGCAGCTGAGCTGGTCCGCCGACAGCGGCCGGACCCTCGACTTCGCGGTGATCGTCGCGGGGGGAGAGCGAGCCCAACCACACCCTGCTCGCGCAGCGGAACCACGCCATCACGGTGCCGGTCGACCCGGTGCGGAAGTACTGCTTCGAGCTGCAGGCCACCGACAGCAACCAGGTCTACCAGAGCCCGCCCAAGGCGATCCGCGGCGCGGTCTGCCACCCGTAGTCAGGTGATCAGGCCGTGCCGGAGGCCGGAGGCGACCGCGTGCGCGCGGTCGCGGACGCGGAGTTTGGCGTACAGCCGCCGGGCGTGGGTTTTCACGGTGTCCTCGGACAGGTAGAGGTCGCGGCCGATCTGGGTGTTGCTCTTGCCCTGGCTGATTCCGTACAGGACCTGCAGTTCCCGGTCGGTCAGCTGGATGTCGAGCCGGTCGGGGCGCTGGCGGGGGATCGGCGCCGGGGCGGTGCTCACGAGTGCGTGCGCGAGCATGGCGACGAGCACGGGCCGGGACGCGGTCCACTGCAGGAACCCCCGCGCCCCGGTGGCGATCGCGGCGGTGATGGTGGCGGTGTCGTCGGGGGCGCCGAAGACGATGACCGCGGCGCGCGGGTCGTGGGCGAGCAGTCGCCGGGTGGCTTCCACCCCGGCGTGCACCGCGCGCTGAGTGCCGATGAGAACCAGGTCGGCGGGATGCCGCCGGTAGGTGGCCAGTAGCTCGTCGGTGTCGACGACGCAGTCGATGTGACTGACTCCGGGCACCGCGGACATCACGCGGGACAGGCCGTCCCGGATGCTGCGCCGGTCGTCATGGATCAGGACGGTGGTCACCGGGTTCCTTCGATGGTCGAAGCGGGCCCCCGCGCAACGGCGGGGGCCCGCTTCCGGGTGAGGACTGTCAGTGACCGAGGGGCAGGTCGGTGTGCAGCGTGTCGGCGAGGTCGGGCAGCGCCGCGGCGTGGTCGACCGTGCCGAGGTCGGCCAGCGGGCTGTGCGACACGGTGTCGGTGACCGCGGTGTGGGCGCCGGCGATCAGCTGGTGCCCGGCGTCCGGGACGGGCAGCTGCGGCAGGCCGGCCATGGCGTGCACCGGCAGGTCGGTGGGCAGGGTCGTCGGCAGGTTCGGGGCCGGCAGGGCCGGGACGTGGGTGACGGCCTCGGACACCATGGCGGAACCGTCGGTGACGTGCCCGGCGAGCTCGCTGCCACCGGTCGCGACGGCCTGGCCCGCACTGCCGCCTGCGCTGGTGAAGTAACCGGCCACGGTGGCCGAATTCCCGGCGATGGCACCGGCGAGCGCCTCGCCACCGGTCGCGGTGTAGGCGGCGACCACGCCGGTGGCGGCGGTGGTGTCGCCGAGGGTGGCGGCGTCCAGAGTGGAGCCGGGGTCCACGCTGGGCGCACCGGCGGTGCTCACGCCGTAGGTGCCGAGCGGGGACACCGACTCCAGCGTGCCGGCGACCGCGTGGCCGGTGGTCGAGACGGCACCGGCGAAGCTGCTGTCGGGGCCGGTGATCGTGCCCGCGGCGGCGAGGCCGTCGGCGGTGACCACCCCGCTGCCGGTGAAGGCGCCGAAGTCGGAGGTGAGGGCACCGGCCACGCTGCCGCTGTCACCGTCGGTGGCGGCGGCCAGGGCGGCGTCGACGTGGTCACTCGCGTAGGCGAGGCTGCCGGCGAAGCCGTCCGGAGAGGTGGCGGTCGCCGTGGTGAGCGCGCCGAAGTCAGTGGCGGGCAGGGTGCGCGCGGTCTCGCAGAGGCAGTGCAGGTGCCGGATCGCGCAGTGCAGATCGTCGACGGGGGAGGCGGGGAGCGCGGCGAGCCTGGTCTCGATCATGTCCGCCGCGGGGGCCGGCAGGTGGTCGGTGACGAGGGCCGTGGCTTCCTGCACGTCGGCGCCCGTGGCGTCGGACAGGCCGGCGGTGGCGAGCGCGCCGGCCGGGTCGGCAAGGAACGCGGTGTGGCTGGCGTCGTCGGTCAGGAGCGAGACGACGAACTGGTGCAGGGACTGGATCGGGTGGGACACGGGTAGCTCCACGTGAGGTGTGCGAAGAGTGGGGTGGCGTGCAACCGCACGACCAGACCAAAGCTAGGGATCAGCACCGGCGGTGGCATCGGGGATCGATCCCCTCGATCAACTCTCGGAGGACCCCATCCCCCGATGGGGTGTTAGGGGATTTCACCCTATCGAGGCGATCGCCGGGCAGAGCTCACGGACCGTCGAGGCAACAAAGGGTTGGTGCCGGTGATCACCTGTTCGGCAAGCCGGTGCGCGCCCCCGCTGGCACGGACCTCGGTCGCGGTCGCCGTCCATTGCGGAAAACGCTGGCGGTTGGCGTGGACCAATCGCTAGGGTGTGGGCCGCCCGGCAGGCTACGGGGATTGGCGGTCGTCCGAATGGGTACTCGATCGGGTATGAGTCGCACGCTGCTCGGGATCTACCTCAACGATCACCTTGCCGGCGCGATGGCTGGTGTCGACCTGGCGAGACGGCTCGCGCGCAACGAGGGCGAGTGGGCGGGCAACGGCAAGCTCGAGCGGCTCGCCGAGGAGATCGAGCAGGACCGAGCCACCCTGCTGGAGATCATGGCGGCCCTCGGCGAACCCGTCCGGAGAGTCGAGATGCTGGCCGGCTGGGCGGCGGAGAAGGCCGCGCGGTTCAAGCTCAACGGCCGTATCGTCACGCGTTCGCCGCTCAGCAGGCTGATGGAGTTCGAGGCGATGCGCCTCGGCGTCGAGGGCAAGGTCGCCGGCTGGCGCACGCTCCGCGCCCGCGCCGCGGTCGATCCCCGGCTCGACGCGGCCAAGCTCGACGAGCTGATCACCAACGGGCGCAGCCAGATCACCCGGCTCGAACGGCTGCGCGCCCGGGCGGCGGCCGAGTTGTTCGGGGCCGGCGAGGACGGCTGACGCGGCACTGTCCTGTATGGACGGACGAGTTGTCCCCAGCTGTGCGCAACCTGTGGATCACTGCGCCGGCGCGAGTCGGGCCCGCGACGCCCTTTCCCGCCGACGGCAGGCGATCCGCCGGGCAGCGGTGACGTTCATCCGCCACTGCGCCATCGGCAGGCTGACGCGGAAATGGTTCGCCACCGACCGGTCCGACCAGTCCTTGAACGCCGCCAGCCGCGCGGCCTCGGCGGGGATGAGCAGCTCGCCCGACAGCTCCGCGGCCTCTTCCTCGATCTCCCGGACCGCCGAACGGCAGCCGTTCTCGTCGGTCAGCATCGGGCCGAAGGGGTGCTCCAGCAGGACGTGCGCCATCTCGTGCGCGAGCGTCGCCCGGCGGCGTTTCGGGTGGTGCACGTGGTTCTCGATGATGATCGCGCCGCTGGGCTCCAGCGGTACCAGCGCCGCGGAGAACACGTGCGGCCGGACCTCGGTCAGGTGCCGCACCGACTCCGGCGGCAACGCGGGATGGGTGAGGTCGAAGACCTCCACGCCGTACAGCTCGGCGAGCGCGTACGGGTCCAGCGGCGCGAACACCTCCGTGCCCAGTTCCTGCCGCACCTCGAGGGCGAGCTCCTTGGCTTCCTTCTTGAAGCCGCGCCGCAGAGCCACTTCAGCCTCCCTTGTTCCTGGCTCTCATGTGTCGAAGCGTGATGCCGACCACGTCCAGCACGTGCTGCTGGTCGGACTCGCTGAGTTCCTCCTCGGCACGCAGCAGCGGTGCCAGCTGCGCCTCCAGTGACGGCCGGGATCGCTTGTCGCGCACGCCTTCCGGCCACACCATGAACGTCTCCGCCGGCATGCCGAGCCACTGCACCAACGCGATGAACCCGTCGAGGTCGGGGCGGTGCCCGTTGCCCATGCGGCTGACCAGCGACGCGCTCACCCCCGCCTCGGCCGCGAGCTGGCGCCAGGACAGGCCCCGGGCCTCGCGCTCCGCGTCGAGCGCCCCGTGCAACCTGGCCGCGTCCAGCCGTCCCGCCATCGATCCACGCACCCTCCGTCTTTTCGTCGTTGCAGTGTTGCTGGGGCGTTGTGGTTGTGCAACACTTGTGCAGATTGGGAACACTGTTGCAGCTCTGCAACACCACGGAAGGGGATCTGCCATGTCGTGCACCGTCTACTGGGTCTCGCCGCTGTTCGGCAGCTGGGACGTCCGGCGGGTGGACCGGGTGGTCTCGCACCACGGGCGCAAGCGTGAAGCGGTGAGCGTGGCCGCGCGGCTCGCGCGGCGGGACAGGCCGAGCATGCTGAAGATCCAGCGGCGGGACGGGTCCATCGAGAGCCGGCGGGTCTACGGGCACGATGCCCTTCCGCCGGCCGGCTGAGCTCTGTTGGACGCAGGGGTTCTCGAACATGGGTTCGAGACTAGGGGTGGGGTCTGACAGTTCGGGGCGTCGGTCAGCCGGCCTTGCGGGGCGAGTCCGAAGTGGACAGTTCGTTTTCCAGTACAGCGCCCAGAATGTGCACCGCGACGAGATGTGCCTCCTGGACGGTGGCTGCCGTGCCGGGCAGGCAGATCGCGTCCTCGACGACGTTCGCGAGCGGGTTGGGGCCGGGGCCGGTCAGTGCCCACACGTTGGCGCCGGCCCTGATCCCCGCCTCCGCGGCTAGGGCGAGGTTGCGGCTGCGGCCGTTGGCGGACAACAGCACCAGGATGTCCCGCGGCCGCGCGTGTGCCGTCACCTGGCGGGCGAAGACCTCGGCGTAGTCGTGGTGGTACTCGTCCCCGATGGCGGTCAGGCTCGATACGTCCGCGGTCAGTGCGATCGCGGAGAACGGGGGTCTGCCCTGGGGGTAGCGCCCCATCAGCTCGGCGGCGAGCTGATGGGCTTCGGCGGCGGAACCACCGTTGCCCGCGGTGAGTACACGGTTGCCCTCCTGCAGGCGTTCGGCCACCAGGTGTCCCCACCGGGTCAGCCGAGCCATCTGCTGCCGGAGTGCGTCCAGCGTGTCGTCCAGGGTGCTCAGGTGTCCGCGCGCCACATTCGACAGGGGTGTGGTGGTCGCGCTCATGGCAGTGGAATGCCCCTCGCCGCGGAACTGAAACAGCGGCTGGATCGAGCGAGCTGGCGGGTTTTCCCGGGCCAGGGAGGGAGGTGTCAGGACTTCACGAGCCGCGCGATGGCGTCGGAGGCTTCGCGCACCTTGACCTCGGCCTCGTGGCCACCCGCCTTCGCGGCGTCGACCACGCAGCCGGCCAGGTGCTCGTCGAGGAGCTCGAGCGAGAACGACTGCAGTGCCTTCGTCGCCGCCGAGACCTGGGTCAGGATGTCGATGCAGTACTTGTCCTCCTCGACCATCCGCTGCAGGCCCCGGATCTGCCCTTCGATCCGGCGCAGGCGCTTGAGGTAGGCGTCCTTTTCCCCGCTGTAGCTTGCCATTGCGCTGCCCACCTTCGTGCTCGACTTCGTCCGATCATACCCGCTCCCCGTATCTCGAGACAGAAGCGAAACCCCAACCGGCTGCTCATCTGATTACTCTGGCAGGTATGAGCAGACGTGACTGGCTGCCGGTGTCCGCGATGGCCGGCTTCGTGGTCGTCCTCAACGTGCTGGGCTGGGGTGTGCTGACCCTGTTCGTGGTGCCGGAGCACTACGCGATCGGGAACGCGCAGGTCTTCGGGGTCGGGCTCGGGGTCACGGCGTTCACCCTCGGCATGCGGCACGCGTTCGACGCCGACCACATCGCCGCCATCGACAACACGACGCGCAAGCTCATCGCGGACGGGCAACGGCCGCTGACCGTGGGGTTCTGGTTCTCCCTCGGCCATTCGACGATCGTGTTCGTGCTGTGCCTGCTGCTCTCGCTCGGCGTGCGGGCGCTGACCGGCCAGCTGGAGAACGACGCCTCGACGCTGCACCAGGTGACCGGGGTGGTCGGGGTCCTGGTGTCCGGGGTGTTCCTGTGCCTGATCGGGCTGGTCAACCTGGTCGTGCTCACCGGGATCGTCAGGGTGTTCCGCGGGATGCGGGCCGGCGAGCTCACCGAGGCGCAGCTCGAGGAGCAGCTGAACAAGCGCGGCTTCCTGAACCGGATCCTCGGCCGGACCACCGCCGCGGTGCGCAAGCCGTGGCACATCTACCCGGTCGGCGTGCTGTTCGGCCTGGGCTTCGACACCGCGACCGAGGTCGGCCTGCTCGTGCTCGCGGGCGGCGCGGCCGCGTTCTCGCTGCCCTGGTACGCCATCCTCGTGCTGCCGGTGTTGTTCGCGGCGGGCATGACGTTGTTCGACGCCGCCGACGGGCTGTTCATGAACCGGGCCTACGACTGGGCGTTCGCGCAGCCGGTGCGCAAGATCTTCTACAACATCACGGTCACCGCGCTGTCCGTGGCGGTGGCCCTGCTGATCGGCGTCATCGAGCTGATCAGCGTGCTCACCGAGCAGCTGGGCATCACGACCGGGCCGCTCGCGGCGATCGCGAACCTGAACCTGGACTACGTCGGGTTCGTCATCGTCGGGCTCTTCGCGGTGACCTGGGTGGTGGCGCTGGTGGTCTGGCGCGTCGGCCGGATCGAGGAACGCTGGGCGGTGCCGGCCGAACAGTAGGTTTCCCCGGTACGGGTAGGGGGTATGATCGGCACCATGACTCAGACCAGCTACACCGTCACCGGGATGACCTGCGAACACTGCGTCAAGGCGGTCACCGAGGAGGTGGGCCGGATCGAGGGTGTCGAGTCCGTCGCGGTCGACCTGCCGTCCGGTGCGCTCACCGTCGTCAGCTCGGGCGAGTTGAGTGACGACGCGGTGCGCGCGGCGGTCGACGAAGCGGGCTACCAGGTCGCCTGATGACCGCCACCGCGGACCACGACCGGCTGGAGCTCGCGATCGGCGGGATGACCTGTGCGTCCTGCGCGATGCGGATCGAGAAGAAGCTCAACAGGCTCGACGGCGTCACCGCCACGGTCAACTACGCCACGGAGAAGGCCAACGTGACCTTCCCGGTCGGCGTGGACCCGAGGCGGCTGGTGGAGACCGTCGAGGCGGCGGGCTACACCGCCGCGCTGCCGCGGCCGGGGCAGGACGAGGACGCGACCCGTCCGTTGCGCCGCCGCCTGATCGCGTCCGCGGTGCTGGCTATCCCGGTCGTGGTGCTCGCGATGGTTCCCGCCTGGCAGTTCGACTACTGGCAGTGGGTGTCGCTCGCGCTCGCGACCCCGGTCATCGGCTGGGCGGCGTGGCCCTTCCACAAGGCGAGCTGGACGAACCTGACGCACGGCACCACCACCATGGACACGCTGATCTCGGTCGGCACGCTGGCCGCGTTCCTGTGGTCGCTCTACGCGCTCGTCCTCGGTGACGCGGGCATGATCGGCATGCGGCATCCGTTCGCGCTGACCATCGAGCGCTCGGCCGGGGACGCGGTCTACTTCGAGGTCGCGACCGGGGTCATCACCTTCCTGCTGGCGGGGCGGTACTTCGAGGCACGGTCCAAGCGGCGGGCCGGCGCCGCGCTGCGGGCGCTGCTCCAGCTGGGCGCGAAGGAGGTCGCGGTCCTGCGGGACGGCGCCGAAGTGCGGATCCCGGCCGACCGGCTCGCCGTGGGCGACCGGTTCGTCGTGCGGCCGGGGGAGAAGATCGCGACCGACGGCGTGATCGAGGAGGGCGCGTCCGCGGTCGACGCGAGCATGCTGACCGGCGAGTCCGTGCCGGTCGAGGTCGGGCCGGGGGACGCGGTCGTGGGGGCGACGGTCAACGCGGGCGGGCGGCTCGTGGTGCGTGCGACCCGGGTCGGCGCGGACACGCAACTGGCGCAGATGGGCCGGCTCGTCGAGGCCGCGCAGGCCGGGAAGGCGCAGGTCCAGCGGCTGGCCGACCGGGTCGCCGGGGTGTTCGTGCCGATCGTGCTGACGCTCTCGCTGACCACGCTGGTCGGCTGGCTCGCCGCGGGCGGCACGCCGTCGGCGGCGTTCACCGCGGCGGTCGCGGTGCTGATCATCGCGTGCCCGTGTGCGCTGGGACTGGCGACGCCGACGGCGCTGCTGGTCGGCACCGGGCGCGGGGCGCAGCTCGGCATTCTCATCAAGGGGCCGGAGGTGCTGGAAGGCACCCGCCGGATCGACACGATCGTGCTGGACAAGACCGGGACCGTGACCACGGGCCGGATGTCACTGGTGGACGTGCGGCTCGCGCCGGGCGAGGACCGCGCCGAGGTGCTGCGGCTCGCCGGGACGCTGGAGCACGCGTCCGAGCATCCGGTCGCCAAGGCCATCGCCGCCGCGGCGCCGGAGACCGGGGAGACCGCGGAGTTCGTCAACGTCGAGGGCCTCGGGGTGCGGGGCGTCGTCGACGGCCGGTCGGTCGTCGTGGGACGGGCGGCGTTGTTCGACGACCTGCCCGTCGAGCTGGCCGAAGCCAAGGCGGCGGCGGAGAAGCTCGGCCGGACGGCGGTCGTGGCGGGCTGGGACGGCAAGGCGCGGGCGGTACTGGAGGTCGCGGACACGGTCAAGCCGACGTCTGCGGAGGCGGTTCGCCGCTTCGCCGCGCTGGGGTTGCGGCCGGTGCTGCTGACCGGCGACAACGAGGCCGTCGCCCGCGAGGTCGCGCGGGAGGTGGGGATCGACGAGGTCGTCGCCGAGGTGCTGCCGGCGGGCAAGGTCGACGTGGTCAAGCGGCTGCAGGAACAGGGACGCCGGGTAGCCATGGTCGGCGACGGTGTCAACGACGCCGCCGCGCTGGCCCAGGCCGACCTGGGCCTGGCGATGGGCACCGGCACCGACGTCGCGATCGAGGCCGGCGACCTCACGCTGGTGCGCGGTGACCTGCGTGCGGCGGCGGACGCGATCCGGTTGTCGCGGCGGACGCTGGGGACGATCAAGGGGAACCTGTTCTGGGCGTTCGCCTACAACGTCGCCGCGCTCCCGCTCGCGGCGCTGGGCCTGCTCAACCCGATGATCGCCGGGGCGGCCATGGCGCTGAGCTCGGTGTTCGTGGTCAGCAACTCCCTGCGGCTGCGGAGCTTCCGCTAGCCGCTGTGCTCGTCGCTCGGGTCGCCGCCCATCATCCTGAGCATCGACCAGCCGCCGGAGCGGACGAAGCGGATCAGCAGCACGGCGGCGAGCAGCAGGAACGCGATGTTCAGCCAGGTCGTGTAGTTCCAGGAGATCCCGGCCTCGAGGACCTTCGCGTTCCGTTCCGTGGGGGCCAGCCCGGTCACGCCGAACAGCAGCTCGACGACGTACCCGGCGGCGACCATGGCCAGGTAGAACACGCCGAGCAGGGTGAGTGCCATCCGCCCGCCGTAGTACTTCCGGTAGATGTTGAGGATCGGCAGGATCAGCAGGTCGGCGAAGATGAACGCGACCACGCCGCCGAAGCTGATGCCACCGTTCCACAGCACCGCCGCGAGCGGCACGTTGCCGATCGAGCACACGAAGCTCAGGATCGCGACCACCGGACCGACGACCGGCCCCCACAGCGCGGAGCCCAGCGGATGGTCGGTCAGGAAGAAGCCGCGCCAGAACGACTCCGGCACCCAGGCACCGATCGCGCCCGCGATGAGCAGGCCGACCACCAGGTCGCGCAGGATCGCGGCCCACTCCATGACGAACACGTGCGAGACGGACGTGAACCCCTCGGCCGATCCCAGCCGTCGCCAGAAGGAGCCCTCGCGGGTGACGGACATGTCCATCGCCGCGTGTCCCTCCATTGCGCCGGCGATGCCCTTCTCCGCCTGCTCACGCGCCGCGTGCAGGAGCCGGTCGCGGACGAAGAGGCGGAACATCAGCGCCACGAACACGATCATCAGCGGCCCGCCGACGAACTCGGCCACCGTGAACTGCCAGCCCATCAGCAGCGCGAGCAGGATGCCCAGCTCGACGACGAGGTTCGTGGACGCGATCTCGAAGGTCATCGCCGCCGTGAAGTTCGCGCCCTTGCGGAACAGCGACCGGGCGAGCGCGACCGCCGCGTAGGAGCACGACGAGGAGGCGACACCGAGCCCGGCTGCGGTCGCCAGCGTGCGCGCGCGGTCGTCGCCGAGCAGGCGCACGACCGTGGACCTGCGCACCACCGCCTGTACCACGGCGGACAGGCTGAACCCCAGGATCAGTGCCCACAGGATCTCCCAGGTCATCGAGCCCGCGAGCGCCAGTGCGTCCCCGATCGCGGCCATGTTCATACCTCCAAGGGGTATCAGACGGGTTCGACTGTAGCCGGTCGTGCGGTAGAAGGGAGGACGTGACTGATGGACCACTGTCGGGGGTGCTGATCGCCGACTTCAGCCGGGTGCTCGCCGCGCCCTACGCGACGATGCTGCTGGCCGACCTCGGCGCCGAGGTGATCAAGGTGGAGCGACCCGTCGCGGGGGACGACACCCGCGCCTGGGGGCCGCCGCACGTCGACGGCGAGGCCGTCTATTACCGCTCGGTCAACCGAAACAAGCGCTCCGTCGTGCTGGACCTGGGCGACCCGGCGGGGCTCGCGGCGGGGCGGGAGCTGGCGCTGCGGGCGGACGTGCTGATCGAGAACTTCCGGCCGGGGCTGATGGCCCGCTACGGCCTCGACCACGACAAGCTGCGCGTCGGCAACCCCGGGTTGGTGTACTGCTCGGTCTCCGGGTTCGGCGGCGGCGCGGGCGCCGCGCTGCCGGGGTACGACCTGCTGGTCCAGGCTGTCGGCGGGTTGATGAGCGTGACCGGACCGGCGCCGGGCGAACCGACGAAGGTGGGTGTCGCGCTCGTCGACGTGCTCACCGGCCTGCACGCGGGCATCGGGATCCTGGCCGCGTTGCGGCACCGGGAGGCGACCGGAGAGGGGCAGCTCATCGAGGTGGACCTGCTCAGCGCGCTGCTGTCGAGCATGGTCAACCAGAGCGCGAACCACCTGATGGCCGGGCTGACGCCGGGCATCATGGGCAACCGGCACCCCTCGGTCGCGCCGTACGAGGTGTATCAGGCGGCGGACCGGCCCATCGCGCTGGCGGTGGGGAACGACCGGCAGTTCGCGTCGCTCGTCGGGGCGCTCGGGGCGCCGGAGCTCGCGGCGGACCCGCGGTTCGTGCACAACGCGAGCCGGGTCGCGCACGTCGACGAGCTGGCGGCGCTGCTGAGCGCGCAGCTGGCGACGCGCACGGCGGACGAGTGGTTCGAGCTGCTGACCCCGCTCGGGGTGCCGTGCGGGCCGGTGAACGACCTCGCCGAGGCCTTCGCCCTGGCCGAGCGGCTGGGCCTCGAGCCACGCGCGCCCGGTGGCTCCGTCCGGAACCCGATCAAACTGTCGGCCACCCCGCCCGCGTACCGGCTGCCGCCGCCGACGCTCGGGGAGCACACGACGGAGATCCTGGAGTGGCTCGCGAAGCCGGAGTCACCGCCAGGTGGCTGAGCGGACCGCGCGTTCGATGGCCGTCCTGGCGCCGGCGAGGGCGTCGAGGACTGAGGACTCCGTCGCCGGGGTCAGCCGGGCGATCGGGACCGAGCAGCTGATCGCGTCGATGACGGGTGTCTCGTAGCGCAGCGCCATCCCGAAGCACCGCAGGCCGACGGTGCCTTCCTCGTTGTCGATGGAGTAGCCGCGCTCACGCACCCCCGCCAGATCGGTCAGCAGGCCGGGGCGGTCGAGGGTGTGCTCGGTCAGCGCGGGCAGCTCCGACGGCAGCAGCTTCTCGACCTCGGCGTCCGTGCGTTCGGCGAGGATCGCCTTGCCGAGCGACGTCACGTACGCCGGCAGCCGGCGCCCGACCCGGCTGAACGGGCGCAGGTAGTGCCGGGACTCCCGGGTCGCGAGGTACACGATGTCGGCGCCGTCGAGGCGGGCGAAGTGCACGGTCTCGCCGACCTGCTCGCCGAGGTCCTCCAGGTGCGGCTTCGCGGCCGCCAGCCGCGGGTCGCCGTCGAGGTACGAAGTGCCGACGAGCAGCGCTCGCACCCCGATCGCGTACAACGAGCCCGTCGGGTCGGTGCGCACCCAGCCGCGGTTCACCAGCGTCTGCAGCAGCGCGTACAGGCTGCTGCGCGGCACGTCCATCCGCTCGGCGAGCTGACGCAGGCTGATCGGCTGGCCGTCGAGGCTCCCGAGAACCTCGAGAACCTCGACGGTGCGCGCGGCCGACTTCACATCACGCACGCCCTTCTGCTGCTCAGGCATGCTCGCATCTTCTCACTGCACTACCGGGGCGGTGACCTTCGAGCGGGCGGGCACATGCCGTGCCCGCACCAGGAACACCGTCACCGCGGCGACCACGGACACCAGCGACAGCGTGTAGAGGCCGCCGGACGTGCTGCCCGTGTTCTGCTCGACGTACCCGACGACGGTCGGCCCGACGAACCCGCCGAGGTTGCCCAGCGAGTTGATCAGGGCGATGCCCGCCGCGGCGATCTTCAGGTCCAGCGAATGCTGGGCCATCGGCCAGAACGCCGACGCCGCGCACTTGAACCCCGTCGCGCCAAGGCACAACGCCACCAGCGCGAACCACGGCGAGCCGAAGGTCGCGAGGAACGTGCCCGCCGCGCCGAGCACGAGCCCGACCGCGACCCACGGCCGCCGCTTGCCGGTCCGGTCGGTGTACCAGGCCAGCGCGTACATCGCGACGATCGCGCAGATCCACGGGATCGCCGACAGCAGGCCGACGGTGAAGTCCGTGGTGCCGGGGATCTTCTTCACGATGCTCGGCAGCCAGAAGGTGATCGCATAGCCGGTGAGCGACATGGCGAAGAACAGCCAGCACAGCAGGAGCACCTGCGGGTTGGTCACCAGCTTCCAGCGCGGCACGCGCTCGGTCTTGGTGTCGGCGCGGATCGCCTCGTCCCGCTCGACCGCCGCGCTCAGCGCCGACTTCTCCTCCTCGGTCAGCCACTTCGCGTCCTTCACGCGGGACACCAGGAAGAATCCGGCGATGATCCCGATGACCACCGAGATCCCGCCCTCCAGCAGGAACATCCACTTCCAGCCTGCGATCCCGGCGAGGCCGTGCATCTCCAGCAGGGCACCGCTGACCGGCCCGGTGACGATGTACGCCGCGGCGGAGCCGCCGAGGAAGATCGCGACCGCCCGGCCGCGTTCGGCGTTGGGCAGCCATTTCGTGAAGTAGTACATGACACCGGGGAAGAACCCGGCCTCGGCCACACCCAGCAGGAACCGCAGGATGTAGAACGTGGTCGCATCGTGGGTGAACGCCGTCGCGGCGACCACGATGCCCCAGGTGATCATGATGCGGGTCAGCCACACGCGGGCGCCGAACCGTTCGAGCAGCATGTTGCTCGGCACTTCGAAGATCGCGTAGCCGACGAAGAAGAGGCCGGCGCCGAGCCCGAAGGCCGCGGCGCCGATGCCGAGATCGGTCTTGAGGTGGGTCTGCACGAAGCCGACGTTCGTGCGGTCCATCTGGTTGACCACCAGCATGAACACGACGAGCGGCAGCATGCGGCGGAAGAACTTCTTCACCGCGCTGCGGTAGGCGGGACTTTCGGACGACAGCGTCATCGACGTCTCCGGTTCCTGGGAGAAGGGGGTGAGCTACCAGCGGGGGAACGTGGGCGCTGCCCAGTCCGGGTGTACGCGGCGCATCGCCGCGGCGTCGTCCCGGCGGCGTACATCGTTGTCCTGCCAACGTTTGTGCAGTTTTTCGAGGCTCTCGCGGTCGAGTTCGACACCCAGTCCCGGTGCGTCGGGCACGGCGAGCTTGCCGCCGGCGAAGGTGTGCGGCTCGGTGATCACGTCCTCGGTCTGCCATGGACGGTGGGTGTCACAGGCGTAGCGCAGGCCCGGAATGGTCGCGGCGACCTGGGTCATCGCGGCGAGGCTGATGCCGAGATGGGTGTTGGAGTGCATGGAGAGGTCGACGCCGAAGGTCCGGCACACCGCGGCCAGGTCCTGCGTCGCGCGCAGGCCGCCCCAGTAGTGGTGGTCGGACAGCACGACCTGCACGGCGTTGGTGCTGAACGCCTCGGGCACCTCGTCGAACGCGGTCACACACATGTTGGTGGCCAAGGGAAGTGAGGTCTTGCGAGCGACCTCGGCCATGTTCGCCGTGCCCGTGGTCGGGTCCTCGAGGTACTCGGCGACGCCCTCCAGCGCGGCGGCCACTTCGAGGCTCGTCGAGACCGACCACGCGCCGTTCGGGTCGAGGCGCAGCGGCTGCCCGGGGAAGGCCTCGGCGAGCGCGCGGACGGCCGCGACCTCCTGCGCGGGCTCGAACACGCCACCCTTGAGCTTGAACGAGCTGAACCCGTAGTCGTCGGCCATGCGCTTCGCTTGCGCGACAACGCCTTCCGGGTCGAGCGCGGCGCCCCAGGTGTCCTTCGGCTCGTCGGGTTCCGGATGCTCGGCCCAGCGGTAGAACAGGTACGCGCTGTACTCGACCTCGTCCCGCACCTTGCCGCCGAGCAACGCGTGCACGGGCACGTCCAGCTCGTGGCCCAGCGCGTCGTAGACCGCGACCTCGAACGCCGAGGCCACGCTCGACGCGATCTTCGACAGGGTGCGGCTGCCGCGCAGGCCCTCGGCCTGGACGGTGTTGTCCACTCGCTCGGCGCCCACGTCGTCCAGGCGTTGCACCACGGTCGCATACAGGTTGTTCACAACGAGTGGGCGACCGACGAGCTGCGGCGCGACGGCCTCGGCGAGGTTGAGATAGTCGGTGTCACCGTAGGTTTCGCCGAGACCGACGGCACCGCTCTCGGTGATCACCTCGAGGATCGTGCGAGGTGTATACGGCTGGTGCACACCCTGCAGATTCAGCAGCGGCGGGTCGGAGATCAGAATCGGGGTGACGCGAACTTCCGCGATGCGGGACAACAGTGTCCTCCTCAGACGAGGTCGAGGCCGGTGGCCAGCAGGGCTTTCAGGGTGGTGAGCTCTTCGGGAGACGGGTCGGACAGCGGGGCACGCACCGGCCCGACGGGCAGGTCGCGCAACCGGGCGGCGGCCTTCACGAGCGAGACCGCGTATCCGGCCCGGTGATCACGCAGTTCGACGAACGGCTGGTAGAACTCGCGCAGCAGTTCGTCCACACGGGACTGATCGCCGGCGTGCAGCGCCGTGAAGAACGCCTTCGAGATCTCCGGCGCGAACGCGTGCACGGCCGAGGAGTACGCCGGGATGCCGATCGCGCCGTACGCGCGCGCCTGCATCTCCGCCGTGGCCACGCCGTTGAAGAACAGGAAGTCCTCCGGCGCCGTCAGCCGCAGGCGCTGCAGCTGGTCGAGGTCGCCGTGGCCGTCCTTGAGGCCGATCACGGTCGGGATCTTCGCGAGCATGCCGACGGACGTGGCGTCGAACGTGACGTGGTCCCGCTGGTAGGCGATCAGCGGCAGCGATGTCGCCTCCGCGACCTTGCGCACCTGCTCGACCAGGCCGTCGACCGGGGCCTTGACCAGGTAGTGCGGCATCAGCAGGGCGCCGTCGGCACCCGCCTCCTGCGCCCGGGCCGCGTACTGGGCGGCGATCGCCCAGCCGTACCCGGCGCCCGCGATGACCGGGATGCGGTGGGCCGTCTCCTCGACGGCGATCCGCACCACCTCGGTGTACTCGTCGAGCGTCAGCGAGAAGAACTCGCCCGTGCCGCACGCCACGAACACCGCGGCGGGATCGGCGGCCAGCTGCGACCGGAAGTACGTGCGGAACGCGTCCGGGTCCAGCTCGCCGCGGTCGGTGAACGAGGTCAGGGGGAACGAAAGCACCCCGGCGGCCATGCGTTGCCGGAGCAGATCTGCGGTTTCCTGAGATGTGGTCATCAGCTCGTCTTCATATGTAGACAACGACTCGATATGAAGACAGCCTACGAACGGATCACCGCCCGAGTCAACGCCCCGAACGCGCCGAGGGGCCCCTTCGCGGTGAAGGGGCCCCTCGGCGACGGCCGGTCAGCGGGAGGGCAACAGCTCCTCGGCCTTGGTCTTGAGGCCTTGGGCCATCAGGTGCCAGGCGTTGGGGTCGCCCTTGAGGACGGCTTGTGCGGCCGACTTCATCTGCTCGAACGTGGCGTGCGGCGGGATCGGCGGCACCTCGGGGTCGCAGCGGACGTCGAGGACGGTGGGCCGGTTGACGGAGAAGGCGCGGTCCCAGGCAGGGGCGAGTTGGTCGGGGGTGTCGACGGTGATGGCTTGGAAGCCGAGGGTGTGGGCGAAGTCGGCGTAGGAGATGTCGGGCAGGGATTGGGATTCCACGAACTTGGGCGAGCCGCCCATGGCGCGCAGTTCCCAGGTGACCTGGTTGAGGTCGTTGTTGTGGAACACGCACACGATCAGCCGCTGGTCGGACCACAGTTCGCGGTAGCGGGCGATGGTGATTAGTTCGGCGAGCCCGTTCATCTGCATGGCGCCGTCGCCTTCGAGGGCGATCACCGGCCGGTCGGGGTGGGCGAACTTGGCGCCGATGGCGTAGGGCACGCCGGGTCCCATGGTGGCCAGGGTGCCGGAGAGGGATCCGCGCATCCGGCCGCGGATTTTCAGGTTGCGGGCGTACCAGTTGGTGGAGGAGCCGGAGTCGGCGGTGATGATCGCGTCCTCGGGGATGCGCTTGGAGAGTTCGTGCACGATGCGCATCGGGTTGACCGGGTTCGCGTCGAGCATTGCCTGTTGCTCGACGGTGTCCCACCAGTTGGTGACGTTCTTCTCGATCGTCTCCCGCCAGGATCGATCGTCCTTGCGCGTGATCATCGGTAGTAGTGCGCGCAGGGTGCCCTGGGCTTCGCCGATGAGGTTGACCTCGGTGGGGTAGCGCATCCCGATCATGGAGCCGTCGATGTCGATCTGCACGGCGCGGGCGGTGCCGAACTCGGGCAGGAACTGGCTGTAGGGGAAGTTCGAGCCGACGATCAGCAGCGTGTCGCAGTCGCGCATCAGTTCATAGGAGGGGCGGGTGCCCAGCAGCCCGATCGAGCCGGTCACATACGGCAGGTCGTCGGGGAGGACGTCTTTGCCCAGCAACGCTTTCGCCACCCCGGCGCCGGTCCGTTCGGCGAGTTCGCGGACCTCGGCGGCGGCGTTGCGGGCGCCCTGGCCCACCAGGATCGCGACCTTGTCCCCGGCGTTGAGGAGGTCCGCGGCGCGGGCGAGTTCGTCCTCCGGTGGGATCGTGACCGGGTGTGGCCATCCCGGGGCGCTGGAGGGCACGTGTTTGAACTCGTGTTCCGGTGGCGTGTACCGCGTCTCCTGCAGATCGGCGGGGACGATGAGCGCGGTGGGGGCGCGTTTGGCCAGCGCGGTGCGGATCGCCCGGTCCAGGGCGTTGGGCAGTTGCTCGGCGACGTTGACCTCGACCAGGTACTCGCTGGCCACGTCCTTGTACAGGGCTTGCAGGTCGACTTCCTGCTGATACGACCCGCCCATCGCGGAACGGGCGGTCTGCCCCACGATCGCCACCACCGGCACGTGGTCCAGTTTCGCGTCGTACAAGCCGTTGAGCAGGTGGATCGCCCCCGGCCCGGAGGTGGCCATGCAGATACCGACCTGCCCGGAGAACTTCGCGTAGCCGACCGCCTCGAACGCCGCCATCTCCTCATGCCGCGCCTGCACGAACCGCGGCTGGTTCCCGGCCTTCTCGAACGAGGCGACGATCCCGTTGATCCCATCGCCCGGATAGGCGAACACCTGCTCCACGCCCCACTCACGCAACCGCCGCAGCAGGTAATCCCCAACCGTCTCGGCCATGGTGCCTCCTCATGCTGTTCACCGGGTTCGCGCTTCGGCTACCCGTGGTGGGAGGCGGCGACACATCAGGCGTTCAGGCGATCCGGCACCGGTCGCAGCAGCGCGGCGTCCGGGGACGGCGTCACCGCGTTGATCGTCTGCAACGGCAGCATCTCCTCGTGCACCTGCAGGCTCGCGAGGTGGTGCAGCATGATCCCCTCGCGCAGGGCCCAGGGGCAGATGTCGACCTCCTTGATGTCGAGGGCGCTCATCATGGCCTTCGCGACGATCGCCCCCGCGAGGATCTGCTTGGCGCGCGAGGCCGAAACACCGCGCAGGCGGGCGCGTTCGGCCGCGCGCATGTCGGCGAGCTCGGGGATCCACTTGTCCAGCGCCTCGCGACGGAGCGTGCGCCGGACGAACGGGCCCTTGCGCTGCGCCGGCGCGCCGGCGAGGCGGGCCAGCTGCTTGAAGGTCTTGGAGGTGCCTACCGCGCGGGCCGGCGCGCCTTCCCAGCGAAGCCGGTCGGCGACCTCGCGCAGCATGTCGCGCACGTGCCGCTGCACGTCCTTCACCTGGCGGCGGGACGGCGGGTCGTCACGCAGGAACTGGCGGGTCAGCCGACCCGCGCCCAGCGGCAGGGACAGTGTCAGGTCGGGTTCGGCGTCGCGGCCGAGCGCGATTTCGAGGGAGCCGCCGCCGATGTCGAACAGCAGGATGCGCCCGGCGGACCAGCCGTACCAGCGATGTGCGGCGACGTAGGTCAGGCGTGCTTCGTCCTCGCCGGTGAGGTACTGCGGGCGGACTCCGGTGCGTTGCTGGATGCGGTCGAGGATCTCGTCGCGGTTCGCGGCGTCCCGAATGGCGGAGGTGGCGAACAGGAACAGTTGCTCGACGCTGTGTCTTCGCGCCGCGGCCAGCGTTCCGTCGATCGCTTCGACCGCGCGGTGCACACCCTCCTCGGACAACGACCCGTCGTCCTCGATCAGCTCCGCGAGCCGGGTCGGTTCCTTCACCGCGAGCGCGGGCAGCGGGGGCGCGCCGGGGGAGGCGTCCACGATCTGCAGCTGGGCGGAGTTGGAGCCGATGTCGAGCACGCCTAATCGCATGAAGACCGAAGTACCCGTTTAAGTGATCGCTCACACGGATATCTCCAGGCTCATGGGAACCGTTCACTACAGCGCACCCGCGGACATCCCCGCTGACGAAGCGTTCGCGTTCATGTCCGACGCGCCGGACCTGCCGCGCATCCTGCCCGGGACCACGGACGAGGCCCGGGTCCGGGCCGACGAGGCGGCCAGGCGGCTGACCTGGGGTACCGAAAGCGACGGCGACGACCACGGTGAGCTGCGTGTTGTCGAACGGGGCGCCAACCAGTGCGAGATCGAGATCTCGGTGACCACCCAGCGGGCGGACACCGACCAGGTGAAGGAGGAGCTCGCGCAGGCCGTCGCCGCGCTGGCGCACAAGGCGAGCGCGGACGCCGACGAGGAGCGGGCCGGCCCGGGCGGGGGCTGGGCCTAGGGTGGGCGCATGCCCGGGCACGTGATCGTCACGACCACCACCGACAGTGCGGAAGCCGCCCGTGACCTGGCCGCACAGGCGGTCGCGGCGAAGCTGGGGGCGTGTGCGCAGATCGTCGGCCCCATCACGAGCGTGTACCGCTGGGAGGGCGAGGTGCGCACGGACGCCGAGTGGCGGGTGGAGATCAAGACCGCGGCGGATCGCGTGCCGCCGCTGGTGTCGCTGTTGAAGTCGGTGCACAGCTACGACATCCCCGAGATCATCGCGACGCCCATCGAGGGCGGGAGCGCGGACTACCTGGACTGGCTGGTCTCCGAGACGCGGGTGTAGTTCGGTCTGCCCATCGTCGGCTCGAGGCTCCGATCGCTCGTCCGGGTTAACGCGGTACCGAGGAACTTCCGGGCGAAGTGGGTAGTTTTCCGGACATGGCGAGAAAACTTCGGTGGACCATCCCGGCGCTGCTCGGCGCGCTGGCGTGGACTGTGTGGGAGATCCCCCTGGCCTTCGGCGGCAGGCCCGACCTCGAGGTGATGAAGCGGTCACCCCAGTTCCGCGACGGACGGTTCCAGAACCTGGCGCCGCCGGTGCCGCAGACCGCGAGCACGGGGCGTGACCTGCTGCGGGAGATGCTGCTCGGTGGTCAGCAGCGCCGACCGCGACGGCCGATCCCGCTGGTCCCACAGCGGCCGGACTCTCCCGAAGACGGGCTGCACATCACCTGGTTCGGGCACGCCTCGTCGCTCGTCGAGATCGAGGGCACCCGGATCCTGCTCGACCCCGTGTGGGCGAAGCGCGCCTCGCCGTCGCGACTGGTCGGTCCGCGGCGGATGCACGAACCGCCGCACGAGCTGACGGAGCTGCCGCGCCTCGACGCGATCATCTTCTCGCACGACCACTACGACCACCTCGACGCGGCTGCCGTCCGGACGCTGACCCGGACCCAGCAGGCGCCGTTCATCGTGCCGCTGGGAGTCGGCGCCCACCTGCGCCGTTGGGGGGTGCCCGCCGAGCGGATCACCGAACTGGACTGGCACGAGAGCACCGAGGTCGCGGGCGTGCGCATCACGGCGGCGGACGCCCAGCACTTCTCCGGCCGGGCCTTCACCCGCAACAACACGCTGTGGGCGTCGTGGGTCCTCGCGAGCGCGAACCGCCGCGTGTTCTACACGGCCGACTCCGGCTACTTCGACGCCTACCGCAGGATCGGGGAGAAGTACGGGCCGTTCGACGCCTCGCTGGTGCAGATCGGTGCCTACCACCCGTCGTGGCCCGACATCCACATGACGCCCGAAGAGGGTGTCGCCGCGCATCTCGATGCCCGCGGCGGCGTGCTCATCCCGGTGCACTGGGCGACGTTCCGGCTCGCGCTGCACGGGTGGAGCGAGCCGGTGGAGCGCGTCTGGCGCGAGGCGAAGGCACACGACGTCACGCTCGTCGTGCCGCGCCCCGGCGAGCGGGTCGACATCGACAACGTGCCGCCGGTCGATGCCTGGTGGCAGGCCCTCTAGGACATCCCGAGCCTTCGGGTGAGGGTGATCTCGATGACCACGCGTTCCGGGTTCGGGCGGGGCTGACGGCCGTAGCGCGCGGCATAGCGGTCTTCGGCGTCCCGCACGGACTCGGGGTCTTCGCGGACGACGGCGATGCCTTCCAGCGTCGACCACCGGCGGCGCTCCACCTGGCTCACCGCCACCCGCGCCCCGGCCTCACCGGCGGCGCGGACGTTGCGCGCCTTGACGCTGCCGCGCGAGCAGATCACCCGTGCGACCTCGAACTTCTCGTCCACGGTGACGCCGACCGGCACGACGTGCGGCGAACCGTCACCGCGCAGGGTCGTCAGCGTGCACAGGTGCCATTCGGACCAGAACTCCCGCAGTTCGTTGCTCATCGCGTGTCCCCCTCAGGTTTTGTCACACCCTATTGCCAAGATCGTCCCCATGATGGGCCGCACGCACGCACTCACCGGCTGGTGCGCCGGGCTCGCCGTCGCCCCCGTGGTCGGCGCGGGCTCGGTGCACCAGGCCGTCGCCTTCGCCGCCACCACGGCGGGCTTTGCGCTGCTGCCCGACCTCGACCACCCTGGCGCGGGCGCGTCCCGGCTGCTCGGGCCGATCACCGGCGCCGTGTCGTGGCTGTTGCGCCGGGTGTCCTCGGCGCTGTACGCGTTGACGAAGGGGCCGCGCGACGAGCGGCACCACGGCATGCACCGGCACCTGTCGCACACGCTGCTGTTCGCCGTCGGGCTCGGGGCGCTGACGATGTGGGGCACCCGCGCGGGCGGCTGGTACGCCGTCGCGGGCGTGGTGCTGTTCGGCGTGCTGCTGGCGGCCGACGCGCTGGGGGACTGGCTGTTGCTGGTCGCGGGCGGCGCGGCGGCGTGGTGGGCGCTGACGGCGAGCGCGGCGGGGGAGCTGCGGGAGCTCACGGGCTGGCTGGGAGTGGCCGTCGCGGTCGGCTGCTTCACGCACTGCCTCGGTGACGCGCTGACCGAGGCAGGCTGTCCGTTCCTGTTCCCGGTGCCGATCGCGGGCGAGACGTGGTACGAGCTTCGCCCGCCCGGCTTCCTGCGGTTCCGCACCGGGAAGCGGGTGGAGAACCTGCTGGTCTTCCCGGTGTTCGTGGTGCTCGCGGTGCTGCTCGTGCCCGGCGCCTGGCACGGGCTGACCGGGCTGTTCGAGCAGTCGACGGTGCAGGCGGGACAGTAGAATCGGGCCGATGAGCAAGCCGACCCTGCGCGCCGATGCGCGGCGCAACCGCGCGCGGGTACTCGCGGCGGCGCAGGAGGCGTTCGCCGACGAGGGGCTCGCCGTGCCGCTGGACGAGATCGCCCGGCGCGCCGGGGTCGGCGCGGGCACCGTGTACCGGCATTTCCCGTCGAAGGAGTCGCTGTTCGAGGCGGTGGTGCTGGACGGCGTCGAACGGCTCGCCGAGCAGGCGCGCGAGCGCCTCTCCGAGGACGACGCCGGCCGCGCCTTCTTCGACTTCCTCGAGATCGTCGCCGAGCAGGCGCTGCTGAACAAGGCGTTGTGCGAAGCGCTGGAATCCGCGGGCAGCGGCCTGTCGAAGCGCGTCGAACCGGCCACGGACTTCCGCGCCCGGTTCGGCGAGTTGCTGCGCCGCGCGCAGGCCGCCGGCGCGGTGCGGGACGACGTCGAGCCCGGCGATCTGACCGGGCTCCTCGCGGGGTACCTCGCGATCAGGAGGCAGTCGCCGGCGAACCGTTCACTGAGCCGGATCCTCACCGACGGCCTGCGCCGCGCTACTTGATCTCGAACCGGCCGGTCCGGGTGCTCGCGCCGCGCCAGACCTGCGGGGCGAACTGTTGTACGGCCGCACCGATCTGCCCTGCCGCGCCGCGCTGATCGCCCAGCGGAAGGTCGCGGTTCTGCCCGCCCGTGTGCAGCACGACGTGGTCGAGACTGCGGCCGCTGGTCCAGGTCCACGGCGAGCCCTTGACCACAGTGGACCGGATCGCGACCGAGGAGATCTCCTGCCAGGGCAGGGCGAAGGAGTCCTCGCCGGGGTCGTCCCAGGTGAAGGCGTAGGGATCGAGCACCGCGTATCGCCTGCGCGCCAGCAACGGCACGCTCATCAGGATGCCGACCGCGAGCAGCAGGAACGGTGAGCCGACCACGGCGAAGACCGCCCGCATGCCCGGACTCGTGCCGCCGCTGAAGGCCGCGATGAACGCGACCACGCCGAAGAAGGCCGCGAGCGCGCCGCCGGTCAGGCCCTGCCCGGCCAGTCGCCTGCCGATGTCCACCACCACCGGCCGCGCGAGGTCGGGCTGCGGGATCACCTGCGGCGCGATCCCCGGTGCGGCCGCGAGCGCGTCCCACGGGCCCGGCGCGAACCGCTGCCAGTCACCCGGTGCGCCGTCGCGGACGGCGGCCACGACGCCCGCGCGGCGGGGCAGCCTGGCCAGCAGGCCGCCGTTCTGCCGAAGCGGGATGAGCGAACCACCGGTGAGACCCGCGGACTTCGGGAAGAACACGAGCGCGAGCCCGAACCGGGCGTCCACCTCGGCATCAGAGTGCACGCCGACCGCGGCGAGCTCGGACCAGCGCAGCTGGAACCCGCCGCCCTTCTTCGATTCGTAACTGATCCCCTCGGGGCCGACGGTGAGGGTGCGCGGCCACACCAGCGAGCGCCAGCCCTGCAGCCGCAACAGGGCGACCAGCAGGAACACGACCCCGATCACGATCATCGGCACCGTGAGCCAGCCGCTCCAGTCCAGCAGCGCGCCGAGCACCACCAGTCCGACGCCGATGACGACGACGTTGATCGCGACCGTGACCTGGTCCAGCCGCGCCTCCCAGCCCAGCCGGACGCGGGTCACGCCGTCACTCGCCGCCGGATTTCCCTTCACCGTGCTCCTCTTCGTAGGGTTCCGCGGCTTCCTTCGACCGGTCGCCCTGCTCGTTCTCCTGGCGGCGGCCCTCCACCACGGTGGCCACCGTGTCCGCGTTGTTCCACTTGGGCACCCCCTCGCCCTCGGTCCATTTGCCGAGGTCGAGGAAGCTCTTCTCGCCCGCCTTCTCGCCCTCTCCCGCCTCCTTGAGCTCCTGGGCGGTCTTGCGCGCCTCGGCGGCCTCCTTGGCCTCCTTGCCCGCCTGCTTGAGGTTGTTCGCCGTCGACTCGATCTTCGTGGCCGCGTCCACGCTCTTGTCGACGATCCTGTCCGCGGCCTTGCCGATCTTGCCCAGCGCCTTGGCGGCGGCCTCGATCGCGGCCTTCGACTTGTTCGCGTTCTTGGCCAGCGACTCCAGCTTCTCCACGATCTTCGCGATCCGGGTACTGATCTTCTCGGCGAGGATGCCGCCCTCCACCACGGTGTCCGCGATGAACGCCGCGATGGTGCCGCCGAACGAGCACCACGAGGTGGCCAGCGCGGCGAGCCCCTTGACGATCAGGCCGCCGACGAACTCGGAGATCATGTCCCGGATCAGCCCGCGCTCGGTGCCCACGATGGCGGCGCCGACCTGCATGGCCGTGGAGGCGTTCTGCGCGTGCCCTGCGGCGCCGCGCAGTGAGTCGGCGTAGCTCTTGGCGGTCGCCTGGTAGGCGTTCGCGCCGTCGCCGCCCTTGTAGGACTCGCCGGCCTTCCCCGCCGACTTCTCGTAGGTCTCGGCGGTCTCGGACAGCTGTTTGGAGACGTTCTGCCAGGTCTGCGCCTTGGCGGTGACCGCCTCCGGGTTGCCGGCCAGCTTGTCCAGGCCGTCCTTGAGGAAGCTGATGTGCTCGATCAGGAAGCCGACGCCGGCGCTCGCGAGCGTGCCGAGCGGATCCATCGCCGCGCCGAGCAGGTCCAGGCCGTCGGTCGCGACGTCCATCGCCGCGTTCGCCCAGTCACCGTCCGAGAAGTCCTTCACCGACGTCGCGACGTCGTTGAACAGGCCGGATCCCGCGGTCTGCGCGGGCAGGTTGTCGATCGCGCTCGCGCCGTCCTTGCCGGTGTTCGTCAGCAGGCCGGACGAGGGTTCGGACTCCGCGACCAGCGGGTTCTCGGTCTCGGTCGAGGTCACGGTCACACCTCCTTGCCGAGCGCGGTGAGTGCCGCCTTCGAGTTCTGCTCGTGCGTGGACATCGCCTGGTGCGCCGTGCCGACCTTGTCGGCGAGGTCGTGCCCGGCGTCGCCGAGCCCCTTGACGAAGCTGGTCGCGCTGTGGATCCAGTACTCGATGCCCGCCGCGACGACCTGTCCGACCAGGCCGAACGCGTTGATGTCACCAAGGCCCTGCGCCGCGCCGGTGGCGTCGATCGCCTGGTGGACCTGCTCCGCGACCCCGCGCACCTCCGGCTCGTGTGCCGCCAGCGCCTGCAGATCGACCTCGTATCCGCCTGCCATCACCAACCCCTTTGCATGATCGAGCCGAAGTCGTCGTCGCCGTCGTCGTCGTTACCCTGCGGCCGCGCGGGCCGGGGAGGCGCCGGACGGGGAGGCGCCGGGTGCGGTGGCGCGGCAGGCCGCGGGGGAGCGGGCGGCGGCTCCTCCTCCTCGGTGAAGCCCGGTCGGCGTTCGCCTGTCGCGGGTGGCTGTTCTTCCGGCGGTTCGGGCGCCGGAAACTGCTCTTCCAGGAAATGCATCGCATCGCTGTCGGTGCCGATCACCGGCGCCATGATCGCGGTCAGCCGGCGCGCGGCCTGCGCTTGTGCGCGTTGCGCGGTGGCGACGACCGCCGCCGCCAGTTGGTCGAGCGGAAGTTCGCGCGCTTTCGCCCCGAATGCGAGTTTCTGCAGCGCACCGCTGGCGTTGACGGTCACGGTCGCCGCACCGTCGTGGCTGGAGACGGTGGCCGACAATTGCTGAAGCTGCGCCTTGGCCGCTTCCGCTTTGTGCGTGATGTCCGCTATTTCCTCGGCTTCGGACGAATTCATGCTCACTCTGATGGAGCTAAGTGCAATCAGGTTCCATGAACAAGAGGAAAGGTGAATTGTCCGATTAGGTCATTCTTTCAGGGCTAGTGCCATATACTTCACGTCGAGGTACTCCTCGATGCCCTCGTTCCCGCCTTCGCGGCCGAAACCGGACTGCTTCACCCCGCCGAACGGTGCGGCCGCATTGGACACCAGCCCGGTGTTGATGCCGACCATGCCGGTGGACAGCCGCTCGCCGACCCGGATCGCGCGGTCCAGGTCGCGGGTGAACAGATACGCGACGAGACCGAACTCGGTGTCGTCGGCGAGCCGCACAGCTTCGTCCTCGGTGTCGAAAGTGGTCACCGGCGCGACGGGGCCGAACACCTCTTCGCGCAGGATGCGCGCGTCCGGCGGCACATCGGTGAGCACGGTTGGCGCATAGAAGAAACCGTTGCCGTCCAACGGTTTTCCGCCCGTGGTGGCGCGTGCGCCGCGGGCGAGCGCGTCGTCGACGAGCTCGATCACCTTGTCCCGCTGGTCGGCGCTGATCAACGGGCCGACCTTGACGCCGTCCTCGGTGCCGTGCCCGACCTTCAGCGCGGACATCTCCTCGGTCAGCCGCCGCACGAACTCGTCCGCGATCGACGAGTGCACGTGGAACCGGTTGGCCGCGACACAGGACTCGCCGTTGTTGCGCATCTTGGCCGTGACCGCACCGGTGACGGCGTCGTCGAGCGAAACGTCCTCGAACACCAGGAACGGCGCGTTGCCGCCGAGTTCCATCGACATGCGCTGCAGGTTGGGCGCGCACTGCTCGACGAGCTTGCGCCCGACCTCGGTCGAGCCGGTGAAGGACATCTTGCGGATGCGCGGGTCCTCGAGCGCGGGGCTGACGACGCGGCTCGCCGACGTCGTCGGCAGTACGCTCAGCACGCCGTCGGGCAGCCCGGCCTCCTTGAGCAGCGCGGCGAGGTTCAGCATCGACAACGGGGTCAGCTGTGCGGGCTTCACGATCATGGTGCAGCCCGCGGCGATCGCCGGACCGAGCTTGCGGGTGCCCATGGCCAGCGGGAAGTTCCACGGCGTGATCAGCACGCACGGCCCCACCGGATGCTTGGACACCAGCATCCGGCCGGCCCCGGCGGGGTTGCGGCCGTAGCGGCCGTCGACGCGGACGGCCTCCTCGGAGAACCAGCGGAAGAACTCGGCCGCGTAGGTCACCTCGGCCTTGGACTCCTCGATGCTCTTGCCCATCTCGAGGGTCATCAGGCGAGCTGTGTCCTCGGCGCGGTCGGTCATCAGCTGCCAGGCGCGGCGCAGGATCTCCCCGCGCTCGCGCGGCGCGGTGGCGGCCCACTCGTCCTGCGCGGCGACGGCCGCCTCGATGGCCTCGCGGACGTCGGCGTCCTGCGTGTCGGCGACCTCGCACAGTTGCCGCTCGTTGCCCGGATCCTGCACCCCGAACCGGCTGCCGTCCGCGGCGTCGCGCCACTGGCCTGCCAGGAAGATCTGCTTGGGTACGCGGTCGATCAGCTCGCTCATGTGGGCTGGTTACCCTGGCACCGCGCCGCGTATGCGTCGGGCAGACCATGCATCCGGCACATCCTGGCCGACACAGGAAAAAGAGCCCGGACCCCCGACCTGCCCGGGCTCTTCCTCCATCGGGTCCTGGTTACCCGATGTCCCGTCGCCTGAAACCGGCCAACCCGACAACGAGGGTGACCACCGCGATCCCCGTCAGCCACAGCATCGGGGTCGCGGTGAGCGTCGCGCTCGGAAGTTTCGGGACGTGGGTGAACGGCGAGATGTCCAGCACCGGCTGCGGCAGGTTCAGCACCGGCCCGTACAGCGCGATCGCCAGCGAGAGCGACGCCACCGACCAGCTCGTGGTCGCGTACTTCGGCACCAAACCGAACAGCAGCACCGAAATCCCGGCGACCACCCACACCGCGGGCAGCTGCGCGAGCGTCGCGCCGAGCATCGACGGGACCTGTCCGCTGACATCGCCGATGCGCAGCCCGTGCAGCAGGCCCGCGGCGGTGCCGGCCACGACGAGCAGCAGCGCGCTCCCGAACAGCGAGAACACCAGGTGGCTCGCCGCCCACTGCAGCCGCCGGACGCGTGTCGCCAGCAGGGGTTCGAGCCGGTACGCCGTCTCCTCGCTGCGCATCCGCAGGTTCGCCTGCACGGTGTAGATCGCGGCGATCATCCCGGTGATCCCGGCGATCGCGGCCAGGTAGGCGTCCACCAGCGCCGACGCGCCGCCCATCCGCTCGAACACCTGCCGCACCTCGGTACTGCCGCCCACCACGTCCCCGATCCCCGCGGCGAGCGAGCCGAAGAGTGCGCCCGACAACGCGAAGCCCACCAGCCAGCCGATCAACATCCCCCGCTGCAGCCGCCAGGCCAGTGCGAACGGCGAGCGGAGGCCGGGTGCGGCGACGGCGGGGCCGGGGCGCGAGGGGAAGACGCTCAGCCCGACATCGCGTCGCGTCAACAATCGGTAGGCGAGTCCGCACAACACCACGGTCGCCGCCAGCGGCAGCAGGAGCACCGCCCACCGCTCCCCGGCGAACGGGCGTACCTGCGCCCCCCACCCGAGCGGCGAGAGCCAGGACAGCCAGCTGATGTCCTTCGCCGAGTCGCCGACCCCGCGCAGCAGGAACGCCAGCCCGAGCACCGCGCACGCCAGTCCGTTCGCCGTCCGCGAGTACTCGACGAGCTGCGCCGTGACGGCCGCGACCGCGCTGAACACCCAGCCGGACAACGCGAGCCCCAGTCCGAACGCGATCGAGCCCGTCGCGGGCAGGCCGGCGACGACCAGTGCCACCGTCGAGATCAGGCCGGTCGCCGGCGAGGCCAGCCCGGCCACGAGCAGTGACGCGGTGAGCGCGGTGTACCGGCCGGTCACACCCGAGGACAGCAGCTCCTGGCGCCCGGTCTCCTCCTCCTGCCGGGTGTGCCGGGTGACGGTGAAGATGCAGGCCAGCGCGAGGAACAGGGACAGGAAGGTGAGGTAGCGCCAGGCGGTGAACCCGCCCGCTGTGGACAGGTCGAAGGCCGGTCCGTACAGCAGCGCGACCGAGGGGTTGCCCGTCGCGCCCGCGGTCAGCGAGGCCCGGCCGGCCGCGTCGGGGTACAGCTGGTCGTAGAGCCCGGCGGTGGCGGCCGGGATGATCCCGATGAGCACCACCCAGATCGGCAGGACGAGCCGGTCCCGCCGCAGGGCGAGCCGGACCAGGTGCCAGGTGCCGGCGAACGGCTTCATCGCGCGCTCGCCTCGGCCTTGTAGTGCCGCAGGAACAGCTCCTCCAGCGTCGGCGGCTGGCTGGTGAGGCTGCGCACACCGGCGTCGGTCAGCTGTCGCAGCACCTTGTCCAGCGAGTGCGTCTCGACGTCGAAGCGCACGCGGTTGCCCTCGACCTTCAGGTCGTGCACGTCCGGCAGGGACGACAGGCCGTTGGGATGTCCGGCGAGCTCGGCCGTGATCGAGGTCCGGGTGAGGTGCCGCAGGTCCCCCAGCGTGCCGCTCTCGACGGTGCGCCCGTTGCGGATGATGCTCACCCGGTCGCACAAGGCCTCGACCTCGGCGAGGATGTGGCTCGACAGCAGCACCGTGCGGCCCTGCTCGCGCTCCTCCTGGATCGCGTACTGGAAGGTGGCCTCCATCAGCGGGTCGAGGCCCGAGGTGGGCTCGTCGAGCACCAGCAGGTCCACGTGGGACGCGAGCGCCGCGACGATCGCGACCTTCTGCCGGTTGCCCTTCGAGTAGGTGCGGCCCTTCTTCTTGGGGTCGAGGTCGAAGCGTTCGACGAGCTCCTTGCGCCGGCGCGGGTCGAGGCCACCGCGCAGGCGGCCGAGCAGGTCGATGACCTCACCGCCGGAGAGGTTGGGCCACAGGTTCACGTCGCCCGGCACGTAGGCGAGGCGGCGGTGCAGATCCGCGGCGTCCCGCCACGGGTCGCCGCCGAGGAGGCGGACCTGGCCGGCGTCGGCGTGCAGCAGGCCCAGCAGGACCCGCACGGTGGTCGACTTGCCGGAGCCGTTGGGGCCGAGGAAGCCGTGCACCTCGCCCGTCGCGACCTCCAGATCGAGGCCGTCGAGGGCCTGGGTCGGCCCGAACGCCTTGCGCAGACCGGAGATGGAGATGGCGTTGTCCATGGCTCGGAAGCTACACTCGCTTCACAAATTTGTGAAGTTAGGAAAACGTCAAGATCGCGTGAAGGCTGGGGGAGGATGAGAGAGGATGATCGAATGCCGACCGACCCAGCCGTGCACCTGGACGAGGCCGCGCTGCAGTTCGTCGAGAAGTTCGGGCAGGCGCTGACCGACGCCGGCGTGCCCCGGATGCCGTCCCGGGTGTTCGCCGCCATCCTCGCCAGCCCCGAGGGCAGCCTCACCGCCCGCGACATGACCGAGATCCTGCGCATCAGCCCGGCCGCGGTGTCCGGTGCCGTGCGTTATCTGGGGCAGATCCAGCTGCTGCGACGCCGGCGGCGTCCAGGTGAGCGCCGCGATCATTTCGTGGTCCGCAGCGACTACTGGTACGAGATGGTCAGCACCCAGGACAAGCGCTACCAGGACCTGCTCGGCGCGTTGAGCGACGGGATCGACGCGGTGGGCCCGGACAGCCCGGCGGGCGAGCGGCTGCAGGAGACACACGACTTCTTCGCCTACCTGGCCGAGGAGATGCCCCGGCTGGTGGAACGCTGGCGGGCAAGGCGGATCAGCGAAGAAGGGGCTTGACCAGGCTTTTCGCCAACGCGTCGAGCTCATCCGGTGCCGGCGGCTCGCCCTCGAACGAGATCAGGAACGCCTGCTGGAAGCACGCACCCAGCAGCAATGCCGCCATCGCGTCGACGTCGGTCGCGCGGGGCAGCCGGCCCAGCCGCTGCTCGGCGCGGAGGTATCGGCTCAGCATCCGCTGCGGGTTGCGTGGCCCCACCCCGCGTTCGCGCACCGCGTCCCGGTGCTTCGTCCGCAGGTCGCTGGTCGAGAACAGCGAGGCCGAGATCGGGAAGCTCGCCACGTAGAAGTCCAGCGCGGCCCGGGCGACCTTGACCAGGTTCGCCCGCACGGTGCCCTTGCCAGCGTCCTCGGCGAGCTCCGTCAGCAACGCGCCGAGCGCGGGCAGTTGCTCCGACAGCACGCCGAGGAAGATCTCGGTCTTGTCCGCGAAGTGCTTGTACAGCGTGGCTTCCGAGTAGCCCGCCGCCCGGGCGATCTCCTTGGTCGTGGCGCGCGCGTAACCCTGCTCGCGCATGATCCGGCTCGCCGCCGCCAGGATCTCGTCCCGTGTGCCCAACCTGAGCCCCTTCTCAGCCTCGCTTGACGAGTGGGTGAGTACTTACTCACCATAGCTGGTGAGTGAACACTCACCGCAAGGAGGAGATCATGAAGCTCACGGTTTTCGGCGCGACCGGCGGTACCGGCGTCGAGGTCGTGCGTCAGGCGCTGGACCAGGGACACCAGGTGACCGCGGTGGTCCGCGACCCCGCCCGGCTGGACGTGCCGTCGCACGAGCGGCTCGAAGTCGTGACCGCTAACGTCTTCGAGCCGGCGGAGATCCTGCCCGCGGTCAGCGGGAGCGAGGCGGTCATCTCCGCGCTCGGCCCGCGGGATCGCGGTCCCACCACCATCTGCCGGGTCGGCACGAGCAGCATCATGTCCGCCATGGACACCGCGGGCGTGCGGCGGCTGGTGGTGGTCAGCAACAGCGGGATGCACACCGACTGCGACGGGGTGTTCGTCCGGCGGATCGTCAAGCCGATCCTGATCCGCGTGCTGCGCGAGGGCTACGAGGACATGGGGATCATGGAGGACCGGGTGCTGGCGAGCGGTCTCGCCTGGACCGTCGTCCGCCCGCCGATGCTGACGAACAAGCCGTATACAGGTCGTATAACGAGCAGTGTGGGGGAAACCGTCCGCGGCAGAGTCACGATGTCCCGGGCGAACCTCGCCGACTACCTGCTCCGTGCGGCCGGGGATGACACGGTCATCGGCACGGCCCCGTTCGTCGCGAACGGTTAGGACTCCAGAAGTCCTTTGAGGGTCCGGAGATCTTTCATCACCCAGTCGGCGTCGGCGGTGAACTTCTCGTCGTCCATCCCCGGCTGACGGAACAGCGTGAACAGCACCTCCGTGCCGGTGCCGTTGCGCACGGCGCGCATCGGCACGTACACGTCCTGCCCGTCGGGCAGGTGGACCGTGTGGTCGAGGACGCCGAACTCGTTCGGCTCGGTGTTGGTGACGGTCCCGGAGGTGTCCACTCCGGAGGCCCATTTCGCGGAACTTCCAGGCTCCGTCAGGAATTTGTAGACCTCGGCATACGGCCGTTCGATGCGAACGCTCAGGGTGCGGGAAGGCATAGTCGTCATGTCGTGAAGTCTGCCCGGACGGGCAGCCGTCCGCTTGAACGAATCGGACACCGTTCCACGGCGAGTAGGCAGACGCTGCGCCGAACGGGTGAAAGTTCAAGCGTCCGACCAGGCCGTTCGAAAAAAATTCTGGCCGTGTGTATCTGGAGCAGCCCGCCGTGCGTCATAGGAGCGTTGGTTGAATTGGCCCCCCAGTTGGAGGATGCATGAGCTCCGACCGCTCTTGCGAGGAGGAAATCGCGGCGATCCGCGATTCCCTTGCCACGCTTGGGGATCCGTGGCAAGCAGGGGAGACCTTGCTGAGCAGGCTGGGGGGCGGGTCGCGTGCGGTGCGGCTGGGGGTGCCGGCCCCGAGTGCGGCCGCGGTCGAGGCCAGGGCGGACCTGCCCGGGCTGATGGCCGAGGCCGCACTCGGGACTGCCGGGCAGCAGTGCACGGCGGCGTACGCGCCGACGTGGGAGCTGCCGCGGGCCTTCGACCTGCGGCGGACGTGCGACGGCGACTACACCACGCCCGTCAAGGACCAGGGGGAGCGCGGTTCTTGTACCGCGTTCGGGGTCATCGCCGTGCTGGAGGGGACGGCGGCGTACACCCGGCGGGCGGCGCGGCTGGATCTGGACCTGTCCGAGGCACATCTGTTCTTCGGACAGGCCACCAGCCGCCAGCTCGGTGGGGAGGACGGCACCTGGCCGGACGACCTGCTGGGCGACTGCGTGTCGACCGGGGTCACCTTCGAGGACTACTGGCCCTACACCGACACCGGTGCCGGTTCATTGAACCCGAACTGGCCCAACCGTCTCGTGCACGCGGAGAAGATGGTCGACCTGACCCGGGACCCGGCGGGGATCAAGCACCACATCTACGGGTACGGGCCGGTCACCACCTGCATGGTGGTGTACGAGGACTTCTTCCACTACACCGGCGGCATCTACCGGCACACCACCGAGGAGACCAACGGCGGCCACTGCGTCGCCCTCGTCGGCTGGGACGACGACCAGGGCTGCTGGATCGCGAAGAACTCGTGGGGCACCGGCTGGGGGGAGGGCGGCTACTTCCGGATCGCCTACGGGGAGTCCTACATCGAGGACTATCCGGAGGAGCGGCCGACCACGCTCGGCTGCACGGGCACCACCCTGCGCGCGTGGTTACCCGCGCAACGCGCGCTCGGCCTGTTCGCGTCGGCGCAGGACGCGGGCGGATGGGCGTTTCTGGAGAACCTGGGCTGGACGCGGCTCTCTGGGGGAAGGAGCGGCGCGAACCAGCTCGCGCTGCTCGCCGAGGCACGGGCCGGCGGCTATCCCGTCATCCCGTACGTCGTGAACGAAGAGTTACGAATGGTCCAGACCACATTCTGATCGTGCGAGCAGGGGAGCAGTAACGATGACCACGAGCGAAACCGAGAAGCCGGCCACCGGGCCGGAGGACGACCCAGAACCGACCCACGTCAACGCCCCGACGGGTGCGTGGGATCCGAATACCCCGCCGCCCACTGGCGCGTGGGATCCGAACACTCCGCCGCCGACGGGTGCGTGGGATCCGAATACGCCGCCACCGACTGGCGCGTGGGATCCGAACACTCCGCCGCCGACGGGTGCGTGGGATCCGAATACGCCGCCACCGACTGGCGCGTGGGATCCCAATACGCCGCCGCCCACTGGCGCCTGGGACCCGAACAGTCCGCCGCCGACCGGCGCGTGGGATCCGAACAACCCGCCGCAGCCCCAGCCGCCCGCGCCGCAGCCGCAGCCACCCGCGCTGCGGCCGCAGCCGGGCAACGGGACTGCCCCGCAGGCCACCGGCCTGTGGATCCGCAACCGCGTCATCACGCATCTGCTCTCCTCGAGCGCCTGCCCAGGCGTGTGGGTGTTCGTCGCGGGCCTGGGCTGGAAGCAGCTCGCGGCCGTCGAAACGGGCCGCAGCCCGTTGACCGGTCTCGCGGTGCTGGCCAAGGCCAACGGGCTCACTGTGTCGTTCCACGAGAACGCCTACGGCCTGATCGACCAGTTGCTGGTCTGACCTGAGCTGGTGGTGGCCGGCAGCCGAGGGGGCCGCCGGCCACCACCGTCCGGCGGGCCGCCGAAGTGGACAGACCGGGACGCCGCGCACGCCAGGCCGACGAGGGGAGACGGCAGGCGTGTGGGGGTGCGGCGGAGACGGCGGTGCACGAAGGCGGTCCGGTGGTCGTCGAGGCACTGAGCGGGGGGGACGACCACAGGGTGCGGTGGCCGTGGGGACGGCCACCGGGTGCAGGGGGGTGGCCGGCCGGCGTCCGAGAGCCTCGGCGCCGGTCGGCAGCTACCGCGGCGTGACAAAGTTCCTTACGCCAATCAGGTGACATTTGTATCTGACGGTCGCAAGGCTTCTCTCATACGGCGAAGGCGGGATACTGCGAGCGTCGTTCGAGGAGAGACCACGGAGAGCGGGGCGAATGGGGTGACGGAAGTCCACACCGCCGAGGCGGACCCTCCCTGGGAAGGCCTGCGCGGCCCCGAACTGTTCGAAGCGTGCCTGCACGCGGCTCGGGAAGGGGACAAACGCGGGCTGGACCGGCTGGTCGCCGAGTTGACGCCGCTCGTGTGGAACGTCGCGCGCGGCCACGGGCTGGACAAGCACACCGCCGAGGACGTCGTGCAGACGGTGTGGCTCGCCCTGCTGAGCAACCTCGACCGGCTGCGTGAGCCCAAGGCGCTCGCGGGCTGGCTCGTCACCACCGCCCGCCACGAGTCACAGCGTTCCAGCGGCCGGAAACAACCACCCGTGCCGTTGACCGACGAAATGGCCGAGGCCGTGCCCAGCACGTTGCCCGCACCGGAAGCCGAGGCCCTGCGCACGGAGCGGGACCGCCGGATCTGGGCGGCCTTCGGCAAGCTTCCGCAGCGGTGTCAGGAACTGCTGCGGCTCACGGTGCTCTCCGGACGCGCGGAGTACCGGGTTGTCGCCGAGGCATTGCAGATGCCGCGGGGCAGTATCGGGCCCAACCGAGGCCGCTGCCTGAAGACGATGCGCGAACTGCTGGACATCGAAGGGGGCAGCGCATGAACGAGATCCAGGCGCCGGAGGGCGCCCATCCAGGGGACGAAGCGTTGCTGGCCGATCTCGACCGCCTGCTGGCGGTCTGTGATCCGCCGCCCGCCGGGCTGGTCGAACGGGTTCAGTTCGCACTGGAGCTGGAGGACCTCGACGTGGAGGTCGCGCGCTGGGAGCGGGCCGACCAGCTGGCCGGCGTCCGCAGCAGCGTCGACCAGGGCACGATCACCTTCACGGTGAGCGATCTGACCGTGATGATCAACCTGACGAAGGTCGGCCGCTGCCACCGCATCGACGGCTGGCTGGTGCCCGCCGGTGAGCACGGGGTCGAGGTGCGGGTCGCCGGGCACGGTTCGTCGGCCACGGTCTCCGACGAGGGCGGGCGGTTCGTGCTGGACAGCGTGCCGCGCGGGACCACGCAGATCGTCATCTCGGTCGGGGGTGCGGCCAGCCGGCGCACCGTGGTGACTCCCGCCGTCGTGCTCTGACCTCACCAGCTGTATGCGTTCGGACACAGGTGTGCTCAGATAGTTCGCGTGGCCGGACCTCGCGAACTGAAACGAGTTCTCGCGCGCAGCGGCCAGCTGCACGCGAAGGCCGCCGACGCGTCGGGGAACCTGCACAACGTCGACGCCGTCCGCCTGCTCAACCGCGCTTTGAAGCTCCTGGACTCCTTCGGTCCGTGCGGTGAACCGGACTGGGTGCAGCTGCGGGCGCGCGTGCTCATCAGCCTTGCCATCGCCGAAGCCGAGGTCGGCTCGACGGCCACCGGCCTCGCCCGCCTCGATGACGCCGCAACGCTTCCCCGGCTGCTTCCCGAAAGTTCCGCGCCACACCTGCTCAGTGCGGTCATCGACGCCCAGCGAGCGCTCGTGCTCTGTCGCGTAGGCCGGTTCACCGAAGCACTCGACCTGTTCGACGCGATCATCCCGGTGCTCGGTCGCGACGCCGAGGACAACGCGCTTCCCCTGTCGCGCAACCTGATGAACCGCGCGCTGGTCCACATGAGCCTCAACAAGCCGGACGCCGCGCTTTCCGATCTGCGCCGCTGCATAGATCTGGCCGAGCGACACGGTCTGGTCCGGATCGAGGGAAAGGCGCGGCACAACTTCGGCGACCAGTCCCAGCTCGTCGGCGACATCCCCGAGGCACTGCGGTACTACGAGCAGGCCGCCCGGATCTACGAGGCGGAGATCCCCGGCTGGTTGCCGCGGCTGCGGCTGGACCAGGGGCGCGCGCTGCTGACCGCCGGTCTCGGCGAGGAGGCGGCCCGGCATCTCGACGAAGCCTTGCCGGAGCTGCGGCGCAACCGCGCGATTCAGGACGTCGCCGAGGCGGAGGTCGCCCGCGCCGCCGCCGCGATCCTCGACGGCGACTTCGCGCTTGCCCGGCGGCTGGCCGCCGACGCACGACGCCGGTTTCTCCGGCGCGGCAACGAAAGATGGGCCGAAGTCGCGGCGCTCGCACGGCTGCGCGCGAACGCGAACGAGGCGCTCGAAAATGAGCGACGGCCGCCCGTCCGGCTGTCCGCCGAGCTCGCGGAGCACGCGACCCGGCTGGCGGAGCTGGGCCTGCGCGACGAGGCGGCGGTGGCCCGGCTGCTCGCGGTCCGCCTGCACCTGCGCCGCGGCGCGGTCGACGCGGCCGAGGAGCTGCTCGCCCAGATCCCCAAGCCGCGTCAGACCACCCCTGTCGACCACGTGATGCTGCTGCGCCTGTGCCGCGCGGAGCTGGCGGTGGCGCGGGGAAGTTCGCGTGCGGCGCTCGCCCAGGCACGCGCCGGGTTCGTCGAGCTGAGCCGGGTCCGCGACCGGATGGGCGGGCTGGACCTGGTGTGCGGCACGGCCGTGCACGGGCAGGCGCTCGGGCGGCTGGCGGTCGGGCTTGTCCTCGGCCGCGCACGCGGGAATGCCGGTGCCCGAAGGGTTTTCGCCTGGCAGGAGCGCACCAGGGCGCAGGTGTACCGCTACGAGCCGCTGCCCGAGATCGCCGATCCCGTGCTGGCGCGGCTGATCACCCAGATGCGGCACGTGCAGCGCATCGCGCAGCAGAACCGGCTCGATGGCAAGCCGGTCGGCGGGCTGGAGCAGCGGTACGTGCGGCTGCAGCGCGAGGCGAGCCGGCTCGGCTGGTACACGAGCCAGTGGGGGAAGCCGCGACCGGTGTGTACCCCGGAGCAGGTCGCGGCAGACCTCGGCGAGCGGGCGCTGGTGAGCATCACCGGCCACGGCGACCGGCTCTCGGCCGTGGTCGTGCGCGACGGGCGGTTCCGGCTGGTGGGGCTCGGCGCGTTGGCGGAGACCGTCGAGATCACCAAGCAGCTGCACGCCGACCTGAACGTGCTCGCGCCCGATCACCTGCCCGCGCCGCTGGTCGAAGCGGTGACCCACTCGGCGCAGAAGCGGGCCCGGCTGCTCGACCGGCTGCTGGCGGAGCCGCTGGCCGACGCGATCGGCGACCGCGAGCTGGTGATCGTCCCGTTCGGCCCGCTGTACGCGTTGCCGTGGGCCGCTTTGCCTTCGCTGCGTGGACGTCCGCTGTCGATCGCCCCGTCCGCGACGGCGTGGCGCACCGCGGCCGTGCACGCCGAGCCGGAGCCGGTGGTGCTCGTCGGCGGGCCCGGTGTGCCCGGCGCGATCGGCGAGGTACGGGAGCTACGTTCGGTGTACCCGGGGGCCACGCTGGTCGACGGACCGAACGCGACGAGCCAGGCGGTGCTCGCCGCGCTGGACGGCTCGGGTCTGGCGCACCTGGTCGCACACGGCGCACACGAGCCGGCGAACGCGTTGTTCTCGCGCCTGGATCTGGTCGACGGCCCGCTGTTCGCACACGAGACCGCGCGGCTGCGGCATCCCCCGGAGCGCGTCGTGCTGGCGGCGTGCGAGCTGGCGATGAGCCACATCCGGCCGGGCGAGGAGGCGCTGGGTTTCGCGGGGGCGCTGCTGGCCGGTGGTTCACGTACGGTCGTCGGAGCGGTCGCGCGGGTCGGCGACACCGCGGCCGCCGAGGCGATGACCGATCTGCACCGCCTGCTGGCGAAGGGCACGTCGCCCGCATTGGCCCTGGCGGAAGCCACGGCGGCCGACCCGCTGCGGCGGCCGTTCCTGTGCCTGGGGGCGGGTTAGCCGAGGAAGTCGGGCAACGGCACGGGAGTCAGACCATCCCTTGTGGACTGGTCGACGAACGCGGCGAAGTCCTCCGTGAAGGTCTTGCGGAAGTGCATCAACACGATGTCGCCTGGTTGTAAGCGCTTTCCCTCCTGGAAGTCGACGCGCCCGTCGTTCACGGACGCCGTCCACAGCACGCTCGCGCGCATCCCGCAGTTCGCCGCGGCCTTGAGCGTGTTGTCGTCCCAGTTGCCGAACGGCGGCCGGAACAGCACGGGCCGGACGCCGAGCGCGCGCTGCAGGTCGTCGGCGTCCTCGCAGATCTCCTCCTGCTGGTACGCCAGGGACTTGCCCTTCAGGTCAGGGTGGTTCACGGTGTGGTCGCCGAGCGTCGCGCCCGCCGCGAGCACCTGTTTGAAGTAGTCCTCGTGCCCGCGGACGTAGATTTCGTTGAGGAACAGCACCGGATGCGTGCCCGACTCGCGGATCAGCCGCGGTGCGTCCGGGTCCGGCACCGCGCCGTCGTCGATGGTGAGGAACACGAGCGGCCTGTCGACGGCTATCCGGCGCACCTGCGGGACCTTCCCGTCGACGATCGGCCCGGCCTGCTGCTGGACCTCGCCGGCGGGGTAGGGCGCGTTCAGGTGCAGCGACGGTGGTGTGTAGCTCGGTACGGCGGCCTCGGTCCGCGTGCAGGCGGTCGTCAACGCCACCAGCGCGAGCGCTGCCGCGAAGGCGCGTTTCATCCGGCGTTCCCCTTTCTCGAACCACAAATAAGTCGTGGTGGGGAACGTTGTTGTTGCACTTCCCGGACGTGATCTCAGTCGCGTTCGGCCGCGCGCACCAGTTGTGCGGAGACGAACGTGATCACTCCACGCAGCAGCTGTCGCACGACCGGGCCGCTTCCCGGGATCTTCTCGGTGAACGAACCCCGCCAGCGCAGGTCGGTGCCACCCGCGGCGTTGGGGGTGAAGGTCACCTCGGCGCGGTAGTCGTTCACCGGTGCCGAGCGGGCGAGGGTGTAGACGTGGCGCCGGTCCTGTTCGTACTCGAGGGTCTCCTCGTACACGAGCACGGGGAACAGCCCGACGCGGCGGATCGCGCCGATGCCGCCGACGGGATCGGCCCACCGCTCCCAGCTGGACTGCACGATCAGCGGCTTGGCCCAGTCGGACCAGTGCGCCCCGTCGGTCTCGAGCCGGAAGAGCGTGGCGGGCGAGGCGCTGCTCGTGCGGTTGACCTCGAAGGAGAACGTCTTCGGTGGCATGGCGTGGGTCCTTCCGGTCGGCGATGCTGGGATGGATCTTGCCGCATCATCGACCAGGTGACATCGCGGTGCGCGGGAGGCCGGATCGGTGTTCGATGGCTTCATGGGCATCAACTTCGATGAGATCAAGAAGAAGGCTCAGGACGCGCTGGGCCAGAACGCCGAGAAGATCGAGCAGGGCATCGACAAGGCGAGCGGTTTCGCCAAGTCGAGGCTCGGGCAGCATGCGGACAAGATCGACAACGTGAGCAGCAAGGCGAAGGACTTCCTGCACAAGAACCAGGGCGGCGCGGGTCCCGACACGCCCGGCCCCGGTCCGGCGCAGCAGTAGGTCCCGCGGAACGTCCCCCGCCCCCGGCGGTTTCGGTCGAGGGCGGGGTTTGGTGTGTCCTTTTGCGGTGGCTTTGGGGGCCGGCAGGTCGGCTTCGCGGCTGCCGCTGGCAGGTGCTTTGCGGCTGAGCTGCTGTCGTTCAGGCCACCTCGCGCCGGGCCGTGCTGCCGCCACCGGCCGCGCTGCTTGCGCCGCTCGGCCGCCTCCGCCGCTCGGCCGCGTCTTACCCGAGACGCCGTCCGGCCCCTCGCGCCGCACCGCGCGCTACCGCCGCCCGCCGCACCGCGCGCTACCGCCGCGCCGCGCCGCCGGCCGCGCTGCTCGGCCACCGCCGCCACCCGCCACAACGGCCGCGTCTCGCCCGAGCCGCCGCCCGCCAGCCTCCGCCCGGCTGCCTCGCGCCACACCCCCACCAGCCACACCGCGCGGCCGCCACCACACCCGGCGCCACCGCCGACCACCGCCGCCGCTTGGCCACCTCGCGCTACCGCCGCCCGCCAGCCGCGGCCCGGCCACCTCGCGCCAACACCGCTCGCCGTCACGGCCGCGCCGTGTGCCGCCGCCGTGCCCGTGCGCTGCCGCCGCCCGGCCGCGTCCCGCCCGAGCCGTCGCCCGGCCGCCTCGCGCGCTAACGCCGCCCGCCACTCGGCCACCCAGCCGCACCGGGCGCCGCCGCACCGGGCGCCGCTACCGGCCGCGCCACCTCGCGGCCGCCGCTGGCCGCGCCGTCACACCGCGCGCCGCCGCCGGTCGCCGCCGTCACACCGCGCGCCGCCACCGTCACAGCCGCGCCACACCGCGCGCCACTGGCCGCCGCCACCGCCCGCCGCGCGCCGCCACCGACCGCGCCGCACGTCCGCCGCCGCCACCGACGGCCGTGCGCCGCGACCGCCCCCAGCCGAACCGCCGCTCAGGCCACCTCGCCGATGGCCGTCTCGTCCGTGATGGCGGTGACCCGCCCGCCACGCTCGCCGAGCGCGCGCAACCCGGCGCGCGCTTCCGGCGCCGCCAGGTTCACCCGCACCCCCGCCGGCGTCGCTTCGCGGGCTTGCGCAAACGCTTGCGCCCCCTCGTAACCCGCCTTGATCGTCGCCGCCAGGCCGCCTGTCGACGCCAGCGAGCCGCGCATCGCACCGAGCCGGCCCAGGGCCTCGTCCAGCACCGGCAGCAGCGCCTCCCGGTTGCCCTCGGTCATCGCCCGCACCAGCTCCGGGCGCGTGCCCGCCACCCGCGTCCCGTCCGTGTAAGACCCCGCTGCCAGCGCCATCGGCACCGGGCCGCCCTGCGCGCCGACCGTCGCGAGCACCGCCGCCAGCAGGTGCGGCAGGTGGGAGATCCGCGCGGCCGCTTCGTCGTGCGCGGCCGCGGTCAGCGGGACCACGTGCGCCCCGACGTCGAGCGCCAGCCGCGCCACCTCGGCCCATGCGGCCAGATCGGTGTCGTCCTCGACGCACGCGACCCACGCCGCACCGCCGAACAGTGCCGAGTTGCCCGCACGCCAGCCCGACTCGGCCGTCCCCGCCATCGGGTGCCCGCCGACGAACCTGGTCTCCGGCGCGAACGAGCGTGCGGCCCGCAGCACGGGCGACTTCACGCTCGCCACGTCCGTCAGCAGGCAGCGCGGCGCGCACGCCCCCACCGTGCGCAGCACCTCGTCGACCACCGTCAACGGCACGGCGAGCACGACGAGGGCGTCCTGGTCAGCGGCCCGGCGCAGCGCCGCGTCGACGTCCGTCGAGACGTCGAAACCGTCCGCCGCGGCCGCCTGGGCGTCGGCTTCCGAGGCCGTCGCGCCCCACGCCTCACGCCCGACCGCGGAGGCCGCGCGCAGCAGCGAGCCGCCGATCAACCCCAGTCCGATCACGCATACGTCTCGCACGGGGCGTCATCCTGCCAGTGATTGCTGTGGCGCACGCAACGCGTCCAGCGCGACCGCCGCATACATCGCGACGCCGGACGGGAAAGCGCTTTCGTCATGCAGCACGCGGTTGGAGTGGTTGGCCGCGGCCTCACTCGGGTCGGTGCCCGGCGGGCAGGTGCCGAGGAACGCGAACGCGCCCGGAACCCGCTGCAGCACGTAGGAGAAGTCCTCGCCGCCCATCATCGGCGCGGGCATCGGGACCGACTGCTCCGCACCCAGCACCTCGCGGCCCAGCGCGAGCACCCGGCCGGCCTCCACCGGGTCGTTCGCGGTCACCGGGTAGCCGGGCTCGACGTCGACCTGGACCCGGCAGCCGTGCGCCGCGCCGACCGCCTCGCACACCTTCGGCAGCTCCTCGCGCACCAGCGCCCGGCTGCTCTCCGACAGCGTCCGGAAGGTGCCTTCGAGTTCGGCGGTCTCCGGGATGATGTTCGTCGTCGTGCCGCTCGCGATCCGGGTCACCGACAGCACGGCCGGGTCGAACACGCTGACCCGCCGGGTGATCATCGTCTGCAGCGCGCCGACCATCGCCGCCGCGGCCGGCACCGGGTCGATCGCGTGGTGCGGGGCTGAGCCGTGCCCGCCCTTGCCGATCACGCGCACGAAGAAGTTGTCCGTCGAGGCCATCATCGGCCCGGGCCGGGTCTGCAGCTGGCCGGAGACGATGTTCGCCGACACGTGCAGCCCGAACGCGCGCTCGACCCGCTCGCCCGCCGCGTCCAGCACCCCTTCGTGGATCATGTGCCGCGCCCCGTGGAAGCCCTCCTCACCGGGCTGGAACATGAACACGACCGAGCCGGCGAGCTCCTCCACGTGCGCCGCGAGCAGCCGCGCGGCCGACGCGAGCATCGCCACGTGCGTGTCGTGCCCGCAGGCGTGCATCGTCCCCGGTTCGAGTGAAGCGAACTCGAGGCCGGCGTCCTCCTGCAACGGCAGCGCGTCCATGTCGCCGCGCAGCAGCACCGACGGCCCGGGCCGCGCGCCGCGCAGCACGGCGGTGAGCGCGGTGGTGGACCTGCCGGGCCGCACCTCCAGCGGCAGATCGTCGAGGGCCCGCTGGATCGCCGCCTGGGTGCGCGGCAGGTCGAGGCCGCGTTCGGGATGCCGGTGGATCTCGCGCCGCAGCTCGACGGTGGTCGCCTGCAACGTGCGCGCCTCGGCCAGCAGCCCGGCGAACCGGGCGTCGGGCAACGAGGGCAGCTCGGTGGGTCCGCTCATGTATCGATAGTGGCCCATGGTCCTCCACCGCAGGTATACGGTGTGCGCATGTCGGTGAAGGAGCCGGTCGCGGGGTTCGCCGTGGCTGTCGTCCGGGAGGACGGCAAGTGGCGATGCAGCGCGTTGGACGTGGACGCGCTGACCAACCTGGACGCGGCGATCACGGCACTGGGGAAGCTGCGCTCGACGGGGGCGGTCTTCGCGCTGCTCGCCGTCGACGACGAGTTCTTCGTGATCGTCCGGCCGAGCCCGCGTGGCCCGTCGCTGCTGTTGTCGGACGCGGCGGCGGCGCTGGACTACGACATCGCCGCGGACGTGCTCGACGTACTGCGGGTCGAGGCGCCGGACGAGGACGACGACTCGATCTGGCCCGAGGGCGACCTGGAGATCCTCGCGGACGTCGGCCTGCCCGCGCCCGAGCTCGAGGTCATCGCTGGCGAGGTCGACCTGTACCCGGACGAGCAGCTCCAGATGATCGCGCAGCGTTGCGGGTTCGGCGACGAGTTCGCCGCGCTGCTCGACGAGATCTGATGGACCACGCGGCTCTGGTGCGGGCCGCGCTCGCCGCCGCCCGCGAGTCCGGGCCGGACGTGCCCATCGGTGCGGCGGTCTTCGGCCCCGACGGGGTTTTGCTGGCGTCCGCCCACAACGCCCGCGAGGAGCTCGGCGACCCCACGGCCCACGCAGAAGTGCTCGCGCTGCGCGAAGCGGCCCGCGTGCACGGCGACGGGTGGCGGCTCGAAGGCTGCACGCTCGCGGTGACCGTCGAGCCGTGCACGATGTGCGCCGGCGCGCTCGTCCTCGCGCGGGTGGCACGGGTGGTGTTCGGGGCGTGGGAGCCGCGGACGGGTGCGGTCGGCTCGCTGTGGGACGTGGTGCGGGACCGGCGGCTCAACCACCGGCCCGAGGTCATCGGTGGAGTGCTCGAGGACGAGTGCGCCGCCCTGCTCGAAGCCTTCTTCACGGATCACCGGGAAGTGTGACGACGCAGTCCCCGGGGTAACCGACAGCAGGTCGGAAGGAGGACTCATGAGTGTGTTCAAACGTGCGCAGAGTAGGTCGCAGCAGCTGGTCGGCACGGCGAAGGAGCGAATCGGTCTGAACACCGGCAACCGCAGGCTCGCCGCGTCGGGGCGGCGGGACCGGATGGTCGGCAGTGTCCGGGAGACCACGAACGAGGTCCGCGACTGGCCCGGCGCCGGTTCGGCACCCGCTCGACGCGCCCTCGGTGAAGCTCGCGGACGCGGTGCAGTACCCTAGTCGGCGGTAGCGTGTCCGAGCGGCCGAAGGAGCACGACTCGAAATCGTGTGACGGTTGATCCCGTCCGTGGGTTCAAATCCCACCGCTACCGCCACGAACGCCGGTTTCCCGCCAAGGGGAGCCGGCGTTTCTGTCGTTGTGGCGCAGGATTCGACGTCGGTGACGAACCGCGGCCGGGTAGCACCGCCGTCGATGTGCTGGGTGAGGACGAAGCTCGGCACTCGTCGCCGAACAGCCCTTGGTGTAGCCGATGTCCGTTGACGCCAGGGGTTGTCACACTCGTCGCGCGTGAGCTGGGAGTCACGCGTCAGGCGATCCAGAAGATGCTTGCCTGCTAGCGACGATGGACCCGACGGGCAGCTGGAAGCTCGTCCGAAGGACGAGTACGACCTCGCGCTGGCGCTGCCCGTACTCACCTCGGCGCAGCGGGTGCGATCAGCCCCTGACGGGCACCGGGCATCCATGGCTGGAACTGCTCGTGCCGCCCGGCACAACCGACCAAAGTCGGGCATCTGCACTGCCCTGACCTGGGCGAACCCAACCGTTACCAGTTGTTACGTTCAGGTCTTCCCCTGTCTCACCGGTTGGAGGGAGGATGCCTCGATCGATCGAGACTGAGGGGAACTGAGGGTGATCTCTCGTAGAACGGGCGTGCTAGCTGTCGTGGCCGTCGCCGGGCTGGTCGTCTGCGCTCCAGCCGCACCCGCCGCGCTCGCCGCACCCAGCGCGGACGCGCTCATCGGCGAGGTCTACGGCGGCGGCGGTAACTCGGGCGCGACGCTGACCAGCGACTTCATCGAGCTGACCAACGCGGGCACCGCCGCGGTGAGCCTCGACGGATGGAGCGTCCAGTACCTGCCCGCCGCCCCGAGCGCGTCGAGCAAGTGGCAGGTCACGCCGCTCACCGGCAGCGTCGCCGCCGGCGCGCGGTACCTCGTGGCCGAGTCCACCGGATCGGGTGGCACCGTCGCCCTGCCGACGCCCGACGCGAGCGGCGGCATCGCGATGGCCGCCGGGGCCGGCACGGTCGCGCTCGTGCACGCCACGACCGCCCTGACCTGCCTCACCGCGGCCGACTGCGCCGCCGACGTGGCCGTCCACGACCTCGTGGGCTACGGCGCCGCGACCGTGCGCGAGACGAACCCCGCCCCCGCCGCGAGCAACACCACCTCGATCGCCCGCACGAGCGGCGACACCGACGACAACGCCGCCGACTTCGCCACCGGCACCCCCACGCCGACCAACGGCAAGGGCGAGACCGCGGGCGGCGGCATCCCGCCGGTCGCCGCGAAGATCCACGACATCCAGGGCACCACGCGGATTTCGCCGCTGAAGGGTCAAAAGGTCGCCGGCGTCACGGGCGTCGTCACCGCGATCCGCGCCTTCGGGTCCTCCCGCGGCTTCTGGTTCACCGACACCCACCCCGACAGCGACCCGCGCACCAGCGAGGGCCTGTTCGTGTTCACCGGGTCCAGCACTCCGGCCGTCGCCGCGGGTGACGCCGTGACGGTGAGCGGCACCGTCAGCGAGTACTACCCGGACAGCCCGACCGACTCGACCTACCAGTCCACCACCGAGCTCACCGGTCCACAGTGGACCATCGAGTCGAGCGGAAACGCTCTGCCCGCGCCGACGGTGCTCACCCCCACCACCGTGCCGGATGCACTGGCGCCACAGCCGGGCGGCAACATCGAAAGTCTCCCGCTGGAGCCCGCCAAGTACTCCCTCGACTTCTGGGAGGCCCACGAAGGCGAGATCGTCAGCGTCAGCAACGCGCGTGTCGTCGGCCCGACCACGGCGTACGACGAGCTGTACGTGACGACGAAGCCGAAGCAGAACCCGACCCCTCGCGGCGGCACGATCTACACGGGATACGACCAGTCCAACACGGGCGTGTTGAAGGTCGAGTCGCTGGTCCCGTTCGCGGAGCGGCCGTTCCCGGTGGTCAACACCGGCGACACGCTCACCGGCGTCACCGCGGGCCCGGTCGAGTACGACTCCTTCGGCGGCTACACGCTCGAGGCGAGTGTCCTCGGCGGCGTCCGCAGTGGCGGCATCACCAAGGAGGTCACCCGCAAGCAGCGTCCGGACGAGCTCGCGGTGGCCACCTACAACGTCGAAAACCTCTCCGCTGTGGACACCGAGGACAAGTTCGACCAGTTGGCCCGCGGGATCGTCGACAACCTGTCCTCGCCGGACATCGTGACCCTGGAGGAGATCCAGGACAACAACGGCGCCGACGGCAACGGTGACGGCGTTGTCGCGGCCGACCAGACGCTGCAGAAGTTCACCGACGCCATCGTCGCGGCGGGCGGTCCGCGCTACCAGTGGCGCGAGATCGATCCGCAGGAGGGAACCGACGGCGGCGAGCCGGGCGGCAACATTCGCGTCGGCTTCCTGTTCAACCCGAATCGGGTGTCCTTTGTAGATCGTCCAGGCGGGGACGAGACCACCGCGGTGTCCGTGGTGAAGGACCACAACAAGGCGCACCTGTCCGTCTCGCCGGGCCGCGTCGACCCGACGAACGAGGCGTGGCAGGACAGCCGCAAGCCGCTGGCGGGCGAGTTCGTGTTCCGCGGCCGCACGGTGTTCGTGATCGCGAACCACTTCAACTCCAAGGGCGGCGACCAGCCGACGCACGGCCGCTACCAGCCGCCGACGCGCAGTTCCGAGGTGCAGCGCGGAAAGCAGGCGCAGGTGCTGCGCGGGTTCGTCGACCAGCTGCTCGCCGCGGACCGCAAGGCGAACGTGATCGTGGCCGGTGACCTGAACGACTACCAGTTCTCGCCGGCGCTGCGGACGCTCACCGCGGGCGGCAAGCTGACCGACCTGATCAACACGCTGCCGGCCCGCGAGCGCTACAGCTACGTCTACGAGGGCAACTCCCAGGTGCTCGACCACATCCTGACCGCGCAGGACCCGCGCGGCATGGACTACGACGTCGTGCACATCAACGCCGAGTTCGCCACGCAGGCTTCCGACCACGACCCGCAGATCGTCCGGTTCCGCCCCCGCGGTTAAACCGAGTGCAGGTAGGTGGCCCGGTGCTGGGCAGCCCGGGCCGCCTGCAGCATCGCCTCCGCGAGGTCGGCGGGCTCGACCTTGTCCACCAGCGCTGTGTTGATCGCCACCTCGACGATCTCGCCGGTTCTGGTCACCCCGACCTCGACCAGACCCCAGTCGTCCTGTGCCACCGTGATGCGCTGCTCGCGTTGCCGGCGCCGCGCCAGTGGTTTCGGCTCGCACTCCATCGCGTCCCCCTTTCACTCCGGTCCCTACGACGGTGGGAAACCTTCCGCGGTTCCGGGAACCGCGGCGCTCCTTCACCCGTCCCACGATGATGAGCTGGACACGCGCGCGAGCCGAGCACCTGTCCCGCCGCCGGATCGCACCCGCGGTGCCGGCTGCGATCCGCGCCGAATCCGGCTGGGTTCGCGCGTATGTCGCGATGCCGGTCGAGCAGGAGAAGGACACGCTCGAACCGGACAGCTGGCTGCGTCCAGCAGGTGGGACGGTGTAACAAGTCTGCGCCACCGCCGATCCTTGAGCGACTGCACCTGCGCTTGAGGAGACGGCACCGTGACTGCAAACCGGCGATTGTTCACCAGCGAGTCGGTGACCGAGGGACACCCTGACAAGATGTGCGACGCGATCAGCGACACCATCCTGGACGCGCTGCTCGCGGCCGATCCCCGCAGTCGGGTCGCGGTCGAGTCGCTGATCACCACGGGGCAGGTGCACGTCGCCGGCGAGGTGACGACCGAGGCCTATGTGGACGTTCCGGCCCTGGTGCGGCACAAGATCCTCGACATCGGCTACGACTCCTCGGCGAAGGGGTTCGATGGCGCTTCCTGCGGGGTGAACGTCGCGATCGGCTCCCAGTCGCCGGACATCGCGCAGGGTGTGGACGCCGCATACGAGTCGCGAGTCGGCACGCGGCCTGGGGACGACACGGACGAGATCGACCGGCAGGGCGCCGGCGACCAGGGGCTCATGTTCGGCTACGCCTGCTCCGACACGCCCGAGCTGATGCCGCTGCCGATCGCGCTGGCGCACCGGCTCGCGCGGCGGCTGACCGAGGTCCGCAAGAACGGCACCGTGCCGTACCTGCGGCCCGACGGCAAGACCCAGGTGACCATCGAGTACGCCGGTGACCGGCCGGTCCGGCTGGACACCGTGGTCATCTCCAGCCAGCACGCCGAGGGCATCGACCTGGACACGATGCTGGCCCACGACCTGCGTGAGCACGTCATCACGCCGGAGACCGCCTCGCTCGGCCTGGCCGCCGAGGACCCGAGGGTGCTCGTCAACCCGACCGGGCGGTTCGTGATCGGCGGCCCGATGGGCGATGCCGGCCTGACCGGGCGCAAGATCATCGTCGACACCTACGGCGGTATGGCGCGGCACGGTGGCGGTGCCTTTTCGGGCAAGGATCCGTCCAAGGTGGACCGTTCCGCCGCCTACGCGATGCGCTGGGTCGCGAAGAACGTGGTCGCCGCGGGGCTCGCGGACCGCGCCGAGATCCAGGTGGCGTACGCCATCGGCAAGGCCGCTCCGGTGGGCCTGTTCGTGGAGACGTTCGGCACCGAGCACCTGGACCCGCTGAAGATCCAGGCCGCCATCACCGAGGTGTTCGACCTGCGTCCGGCGGCGATCATCCGCGACCTCGACCTGCTGCGCCCGATCTACGCGCAGACGGCGTCGTACGGACATTTCGGCCGCGCGGACCTGGACCTGCCATGGGAGCGGACGGACCGGGCCGGCGCGCTGAAGAACCTGGCGTAGGCCATGCGGATCGCCGTGACGGGATCGATCGCGACCGACCACCTGATGGTGTTCCCCGGCCGGTTCACCGAACAGCTCGTGGCGGACCGGCTGGACAAGGTGTCACTGTCCTTCCTGGTCGACCAGCTCGACGTCCGTCGCGGCGGGGTGGCGGCGAACATCTCGTTCGGCCTCGGTGTTCTCGGCCTGTCCCCGATCCTGGTGGGCGCGGTCGGCGCGGACTTCGCCGACTACCGCTCGTGGCTGGAGCGGCACGGGGTCGACACGAAGTCCGTGCGGGTCTCGGAAACCCGCCACACGTCACGGTTCCTGTGCACCACCGACGAGGACCAGAACCAGATCGCGTCGTTCTACGCCGGGGCGATGGAGGAGGCGCGGGAGATCCGGCTGGCTCCGGTCGCGGACCGGGCAGGCGGACTCGACCTCGTGCTGATCGCGCCGAACGACCCCGTCGCGATGGTCCGGCACACCGAGGAGTGCCGGCAGCGTGGGTTCGCCTTCGCCGCGGACCCGTCGCAGCAGCTGGCCCGGATGGGCGGGCCCGAGGTCCGCAAGCTCGTCGACGGCGCGTCCTACCTGTTCACCAACGAGTACGAGACCGCGTTGCTGCTGAAGAGCACCGGTTGGTCGGCCGAGGACGTGCGGGATCGCGTCCGCTGGTGGGTGCAGACCCAGGGCGCCGACGGTGTGCGGATCGAGGGCTGTGGTGTTTCCCTTACGGTGCCCGCGGTTCCGGTCAAGCAGGAGGCGGACCCGACGGGTATCGGGGACGCGTTCCGCGCGGGTTTCCTGTGGGGGAGGCACGCGCGGTTGTCGCTGGAGCGCTCGGCGCAGGCGGGCTGCACGCTGGCGGCGATCGCGCTGGAAACCGTCGGCACACAGGAGTACCGGCTGACTCGACAGTCCTTTTCGGACCGGGTGGCGCGGGCCTACGGCTCGGCCGCCGCCGCTGACATCGAAGCGAAGTTGCGGATATGAACCTGCTGGACGCGCTCGCGGACCGGGTACTGGTCGCCGACGGTGCGATGGGCACGATGCTGCAGTCGGTCCCGTTGTCCCTCGACGATTTCGCCGGTCTCGAAGGCTGCAACGAGATCCTGAACGTCACCCGGCCGGACGTCGTCCGCCAGGTGCACCGCGGCTACCTCGAAGCCGGGGCGGACGCGATCGAGACGAACACGTTCGGCGCGAACTGGGCGAACCTGGCCGAATACGACATCGCCGACCGGATCTTCGAACTCGCCGAGACCGGCGCGCGGCTGGCACGCGAGACCGCGGACGAGTTCGGCGACCGGTTCGTGCTGGGCTCGGTCGGCCCGGGCACGAAGCTGCCGACCCTGGGGCACGCGCCGTTCGCGAAGCTCCGCGACGCCTACGCCGAACAAGTTCGCGGCCTGCTCGCGGGCGGCGCGGACGCCGTGATCATCGAGACCTGCCAGGACCTCCTGCAGACCAAGGCGGCGGTGCTCGCGGCGCACCGCGCGATGGCACTCGAAGGCCGCATGGTTCCGGTCATCGCGCAGGTGACCGTCCAGACGACGGGCACGATGCTGCTCGGCAGCGAGATCGGCGCCGCCCTGTCCGCGCTGGAACCGCTGGGTATCGACCTGATCGGGATGAACTGTGCGACCGGGCCTGCGGAGATGGGCGAGCACCTGCGGACCCTGTCGCAGCGGTCGCGGATCCCGCTGTCGGTGATGCCGAACGCGGGCCTGCCGGAGCTGGGGGCGAACGGGGCGGAGTACCGGTTGAGCCCGGAGGAGCTGGCCGGGGCGCTGGCGGAGTTCGTGTCCCGCTACGGCGCACGCCTGGTCGGCGGCTGCTGCGGTACGACCGCCGAGCACATCCGGCAGGTCGTCGCCGCGGTGCGCGAAGTGCCTTGCGGCGCACCGGTTCCGGTGCCGCAGCCCGGCCTGTCCTCGACGTACCAGCCGGTGCCGTTCGCGCAGGATGCGTCCGTGCTGATGATCGGCGAGCGCACCAACGCCAACGGCTCGAAGAAGTTCCGCGAGGCGATGGTCGCTTCGCGCTACGACGACTGCGTCGAGATCGCGAAGGCGCAGATCCGCGACGGCGCGCACATGCTGGACCTGTGCGTGGACTACGTGGGCCGCGACGGCGCCGCGGACATGGCCGAGCTGGCCGGCCGGTTCGGACGGCCTCGACGTTGCCGGTCATGCTGGACTCGACCGACCCCGGGGTACTGCGCACCGGCCTCGAGCACCTCGGCGGCCGGTGTGCGATCAACTCGGTCAACTACGAGGACGGCGACGGGCCGGACTCACGGTTCGTGCAGGTCATGCGACTGGCGCGGGAGCACGGCGCAGCGGTGGTCGCGCTGTGCATCGACGAGGACGGGCAGGCCCGCACCGCGGCGTGGAAGCTGCGGGTCGCCACCCGGCTGATCGAGGACCTGACGACCAACTGGGGCATGCTGGTCGACGACATCATCGTCGACTGCCTGACGTTCCCGATCTCCACCGGTCAGGAGGAGGTCCGCCGCGACGCGGCCGAGACGATCGAGGCGATCCGTGCGCTGAAGGAACGCTGTCCGCGGGTGCAGACGACGCTAGGCGTGTCCAACGTGTCGTTCGGGCTGAACCCGGCCGCGCGGCAGGTGCTGAACTCGGTGTTCCTGCACGAATGCGTCCAGGCGGGGCTCGACACGGCGATCGTGCACGCGTCGAAGATCCTGCCGATGGCGCAGATCCCCGAGGAGCACCAGCGGGTCGCGCTCGACCTCGTCTACGACCGGCGCCGCGAAGGGTACGACCCATTGCAGCGGCTGATGGAGCTGTTCGACGGGGTCTCGACGGCCTCGTCGAGGGCGACCCGAGCGGAGGAACTGGCGTGGCTGCCGCTGTTCGAGCGGCTGGCGCGGCGCATCGTCGACGGCGAACGCAACGGCCTGGAGGCGGACCTCGACGCGGCGATGGCCGAGCGACCGCCGCTGGAAATCATCAACGGCACCCTGTTGTCGGGCATGAAGACGGTCGGCGAGCTGTTCGGCTCGGGGCAGATGCAGCTGCCGTTCGTGCTGCAGTCGGCCGAGACGATGAAGGCCGCGGTGGCGTACCTGGAGCCGCACATGGCGGGCGACGGGTCCGGCGGCAAGGGCCGGATCGTGCTCGCCACGGTGAAGGGCGACGTGCACGACATCGGCAAGAACCTGGTCGACATCATCCTGTCCAACAACGGCTACGAGGTGGTCAACCTCGGGATCAAGCAGCCGATCTCGGCGATCCTGGCGGCCGCGGAGGACAAGCAGGCCGACGCGATCGGCATGTCCGGGCTGCTCGTCAAGTCCACGGTGATCATGAAGGAGAACCTGGAGGAGATGAACTCGCGCGGGGTCGCCTCGCGGTGGCCGGTGCTGCTGGGTGGCGCGGCGCTGACGCGGTCCTACGTGGAGAACGACCTGGCCGACGTGTACCAGGGCCAGGTGCGCTACGCGCGCGACGCGTTCGAGGGCCTGCGGTGGATGGATCACATCATGGCGGGCGAGGGGCCTTCGCCGGCGGAGGAGGCGAAGGCCGCGGAGCGCAAGGCCCGGCGTTCCCGGATCGCGCGTCCGGTGGAGGCGGGGTCGGGCCGTTCGGATGTCGCGACGGACGTGCCGTTGCCGTCGCCGCCGTTCTGGGGCAGCCGGGTCGTGAAGGGGGTGCCGCTGGGGGAGTACACGCCGTTCCTGGACGAGCGGGCGTTGTTCCTCGGGCAGTGGGGGCTGAAGGCCGGGCGCACGGGCCCGTCGTACGAGGAGCTGGTGGCGGCGGAAGGCCGGCCGCGGCTGCGGTACTGGATGAACGAGCTGACCACGCGCGGCATCCTCGCGCACGCGGCCGTCGTGTACGGCTACTTCCGGTGTGTCGCGTCCGGAGACGACCTGGTGGTGCTCGGCTCCGAGGGCGACGAGCGCTGCCGGTTCACGTTCCCGCGGCAGGCCCGCAACCGGCGGTTGTGTCTGGCGGACTTCTTCCGCCCGCAGTCCTCCGGCGAGGTCGATGTGGTGCCGCTGCAGATCGTCACCATGGGCCGGCCGATCGCGGACTTCGCGGCGACGCTGTTCGAGCGCGACGCGTACCGGGACTACCTGGAGATCCACGGGTTGGGTGTGCAGTTGACGGAAGCCCTGGCGGAGTACTGGCACCGGCGGGTGCGCCAGGAGCTGCGGATCGCGGATCAGGACCCGGCGACGGTGGAGGAGTACTTCAAGCTGGGCTACCGGGGCGCGAGGTTCTCCCTGGGCTACGGCGCGTGCCCCGACCTGGAGGACCGGGCGAAGATCGTGGCCCTACTGGAGCCGGAGCGCATCGGCGTCACCCTGTCGGAGGAGTTCCAGCTGCATCCCGAGCAGTCCACCGACGCCATCGTGACCCACCACCCGGAGGCGAAGTACTTCAACACCTGAGTTGCGGCTCGAACCGGCGGCACGCACGGCGACCGGCACCGGCCGCCAACCCGTCACCTGGCTCGAAACCTCAACGCCGCGCCCGCCACCCCAGCGACAGTACCGAGTCCACCAGCTCCTGGTACATCGGCTTCAGCTCGTTCAGGTACCGGTCCAGCCACGCGGCCCGGGCGTTGGCCGCCGGTGTGGGGCCCTCCGCGAGCTCCAGCCACGTCAGCCGCGAGACGTTGTCCGCCGCCATGCGCCACCAGTTGTGCGCCACCTGCGCCGTCCGCTGCTCGCGCTGGGCCGCCTCCGCCACCGCCTGCTCCGCGGCCAGGATCTCGCTCTCCAGCTCCTGCACCCGCCGCAGCTCCCAGGCCCGCAGCTCGTCGGCCGCACTGGCGGCCAGCCCGACGATCTCCTTGTAGCGCATCGCGGCGGATTCCATCAGAACTCCGGACGGTCGAAGGGAATCATCACTTCCGGTGAGACGTGCGTGCTGCGGTCGAAGAACAGTGCCCGCCCCGGCCGCGGCGACCAGTGCACGACCTGTCCCGCCGCGAACTGGCTCAGCTCGCTGCCCTGCACGTCGAGCGCGGCCCACGCGCCGATGTCGTCGGTGCCGCCGAAGCCCAGCGTGTCCTTCAGCCGCGCGGTGCTGCGCCACCAGCCGAGCGTGTGCACGTTCCTCGTCGGCCCCTGCTTGAGCACGGCCCGGAAATGGTCCAGCCCGCTCTTCAGCTCACCCGGTTTCTTCGCCTCGAGCAGCGGCAACACCGCGTCGACGCCGTAGAGCAGCAGTATCCGCGCCCGATCCGACGGCTCCTCGACGAGCTTGAGCATGCGCGCCCCGAGCTCCTCCTCGTGCAGCATCTCGACCAGGTGCCCCTCGGCCTTCAGCGTCTGCACCAGGTGATCCACTGCCGGGGCGCAGCGGTCGACCAGGCAGCACACCAGGAACTCGACCTCGTGCGGCTGGTACTGCCGGGCGAGCGACTTCCCCCCGGCGTCCATGATGGACAGTGCTTCGGCGGCCGCGGTGCCCAGCACCGCCAGGTTCCGGCCCGGCGCGTTGAACAGGTCCGCCGCGCACGCCGTGTCCTCGACGTCGATCGACTGGCCCAGCAGCGCCCGCGGGCGGCCGCCGGGGGTGAGCGCGGCGAACGCCGGGATGTGCTCGAGGATCGGCGAGTGCGCGCCGTCGAACAGCCGCGGGCGCTGGTGCTCGTCGGCGTAGAGCTCCCACAGTTTCCGTTGCAGCGACGAGAAGATGTCCCGGCTGCTGGCGTCGGGCACATGCGCGAGCTGGTTGCCGTGCGCGACGCCCGAGTCGTGGTTGACGACCGCGTGCCACTTCGGTGCCGCCACCGCCGCGTTGTTCGTCTCGGCCAGCACCCGTCGCGCCTTCGGCATCGCGATCCGCAGCGTGCACTGCTCGAACACCGCGGGCTTGCCCCAGAACGCGTCGATCCCGGCGATGTCCTGGCTCGCCAGGATCAGGTGGATGCCCTGGGCGCGGCCGCGGCGGGCGATGTCCTCCAGCAGCGCGGTCGCCTGGTTGGTCACCGTGTCGCGCCCGGCGAAGAGGTACTGGAACTCGTCGATCACCGCGACGATCCGCGGCCAGTGTCCCGCCGGGTCCTGCCGACGCAGCTCGGCCAGGTCGGTGACCTCGTGTTCCTTCGCCGCAGCCGACCTGCGCCGCAGCTCGTCGGCGAGGAACCGCAGCAGGGCCAGCCCGAACTCGCGGTCGGTGTTGACGTTGACCCCGATGAGCCGGGCGTGCGGCAGCCAGCTCGCGTCGCGGCGGCCGGGTGCGAGGCCCGCGAAGGACACGCCCTCCTTGAAGTCCAGCAGGTACAGCGCCAGCTCGTCCGGCGGATACCGGGCGGCGAGGCTCCCGAGCAGCGCGTACAGGAAGTTCGTCTTGCCCGAGCCGCTGGGCCCGCCGATCAACGCGTGCGGGGTGCCGTCCCCGATGACCACCTCGACCGGGTCGCCCTCGAAGAACCCGACGGGCGCCCGCAGTTCCTTCGCGGAGCTCTCCTGACCCAGCTCGGCCGGCAGCAGGTCGTTGAACGAGCGCGGCCCGCCCTGTTTGGCGATGAGCGCCTCGGCGAGCCTGCTCGCCGCGCCGCTGACCTCGCCGGCCGGGATCGGCGGGTCGAGGTCCACGAGGATGTCCGGCCCGGTCATGCTGGTCACCGCGTGCTGCTCGTCGAGCAGCCGGATGTTCTCGACCCCGCCGCCGAACATCGTCGGCAGGTCGATCCCGATCAGCGAGATCCCGGCCGCGAGCGCACCGCCGGCGATGCGCTTGAGCTCACGCAGCTGCTCGCGGGTCCAGTCCTCGCCATTGCCGAAGAACACGACGATGCGCCACGGTTCGGTGCGCTGCCCGAGCGCTTCGCGCATGCTGCGCAAGGAGTGGTGCCCGGCCTGCATGGTCTGCGCGTGCGTGCGGCGGACGTACCCGGCGAGCTCCTCGAGCAGGTCGTCGAGGCGGGCGGGGTCGTAGACGGTCACCGCGCTGGTGCGGCTGAGCGGATACAGGTTGGGCAGGACGGCCGTGAGCTGGCCGACGTCCCACAGGTGCACCCGGACGGCGCCGGGCTCCATGCTGCTGAGCACGCGCAGGAGCAGGGCTTCGACCAGGGCTTCGGCCGCCGCGCGCGTCTTCGGCGCGGTGGTGACGGCCAGGTGCGACTCGTCCAGCAGCGGCACCGCGACCGGGAACGGACCTGTGGAGTCCACTGTGGACGAGCCGATGCGCCACAGCGGCGGCACCTTCAGCGTGCCGGTCCCGACGCGGCCGAGCCAGTCGCTCGGCGGACGGCTCGCGGCGCCCGGTGCGGTGTCGGCGACCAGCTGGCGCAGGCGGCCGGGAACCGTGGCGGCCTCGGCGTAGAACGCGGCCTGCACGGCGTTCAGCTGCTCGCGAACGCTCGCCAGCGCGGGGTGGCGGAGGTCCTCGGGATCCGCCTTGCCGATGCCGGCGTGGACGATCCGCTGCTCCAGCCGCAACCGGTCCAGCTCGGCCTCGGCCGCGGCCCGGGCGGACTGGGCCGCGCCGAGCACGAGGCCGAGCTGCTGGCGCATGTTGCCGAGCGCGGTCAGGACCCGGCCGCGCTGGTCACTGGACTTCGCGAACTTCATTACAGGCTTGCCTGGTAGCCGCTCACCAGTTCGTCGGCCGCCGCGAGCCGCCCGGCGTCCTGGCGCAGCCGGTCCTCGGCGAGGGCGAGTTGGGGCGGTAGCCACGGCTCCGCCTGTTCGAAGGCCGTGACGATCGTTTCGCGTGCCTCATCCAGCAGCTCCACCGCACGGTTGGTGTGACCGGTTGCTTCAGCCAGTTTCGCACGGAAAGCGCCGAGCTGCGCGTGGAGCTCGCCCAGGGAGTACATCTACAGCCGGGCGGAGTAGGACTCGGCCGACGACACGGCGGCCTGGATGGTGCTCTGCTGGCCGGTGATGCCCTGGACGGCTTCGGCGAGCAGACCGTGGGCCTGGGTCACCTCCGGCTGGGTGCTGCCGGACGTGACCTGGCCGAGGATCTGCTGGGCCTCCTCGAGTGCCTGGGCGGCCTGTTGCAGGGCGGCGACGCTGGCGTTGCACTTCTCGTTCGCCATCGCGATCCCAGCACGGATCTCTTCCACTCCGGCCATCGGCGCGGGTTCTCCTCGGTCTGTCGAGCTTGCGTGGTCGCCGTTGGTGACGACCCTCGTAAAACTATCGGTAGGTGCCGAGGCTGATCGCACTAGGCCGATCAGGTGACAGGTTGCGAATTAGCCCGCTGTTCGGGTGAAGAACTACCGGGGCCGCCGACCCGCCAACGACAGAACGCCGGGCGCGTCGAGCCACCCGGCGTTCTGTCTGCAAGAGAGCGGAGGATACGGGATTCGAACCCGTGAGGGCTGTTACACCCAACACGATTTCCAATCGTGCGCCTTAGGCCGCTCGGCCAATCCTCCGCCGAAGAGCCTACACGGGCCTCAGGCGCGGTCGAGACGGGGGAAGGTCACCTCGCGCAGGATGAGCAGCACGGCCGCGGCCAGCGGAATCGCGACCAGCGCGCCGACGACCCCGAGCAGCACCCCGCCGAGCAGGACCGCCAGCACGGTGACCAACGCGGGCACCCGCACGACCCGTCCGATGATCTTGGGCACCAGCACGTAGTCCTCGAGCACGCGGTAGACGACGGCGAACCCGGCGGTCGCGAGGCAGGCGGGGACGGACACGGTCAGCGCCATCAGGCACAGGACGAGGCTGCCGACCGTCGAGCCGATGACGGGGACGAGGTCGAGCACGCCGAACAGCAGCGCGAGCAGCACCGGGTAGGGCACGTCGAAGACCAGCAGCCAGACGAACGCGGTGGCCGAGGCGATCGCGGAGACGGCGATGTTGCCCAGCACGTACCAGCCGACCTTCGCGATGATCTCGTCGCCGATCAGGATGACGCGCGGCCGCCTGCTGTGCGGCACGAACCGGTACACCGCGGCGCGGATCTTGGGGAAGTTCGCGAGGAAGTAGACCGTGAGCACGAAGACGACGACGACATCGGTGAGGGTGCCGAGCAGCGCCTTGCCGCCGCCGACGAGCCCGGTGAGCAGGTCGGGGTTCTTCAGCGCGGCCGTGGCGCGTTGCTGCAGCTGGAAGCGGTCGTCGAGGCGGCCGAGGGTCGAGCTGTGGTCGCCGAGCTGACGCAGGTATTCGGGCGCCTTGTCGACGAACCGCGTGGTCTGCTCGATCAGCGGCGGGATGAGCGCGGCGAGCAGGCCGGCCACCGCGGCGAGCGACGCGACCATCACGAGCGCGACGGCGACCGCTCGGGGAAAGCAATGGTCCGCGAGCCACCCGACGACCGGCTCCAGCCCGACGGCGATGAACAGCGCGACCCCGATGAGCACGAGCGTCCCACCGGTGAGGAACAGCAGCCACACCCCGCCTGCCGTGACAGCCATCCCCGCGGCGATCGCCATGCCCACGAAGAACGGCGACCGCCGATCGAACGGCACCCCCAGCGGGCCGAGCGGCTGCTCGCGATCGCGGAGCTGCCCGGCCTTGGTGTCCGCGTCCTCGACGGGATCCCTGAGCTGCCTGAACGCCCCCATGGAACACGGGTTCCCGCTGGCCACCCCGAGAAACTGAGCGACCCTCACCCGAGCGGGTGCTGTCCTCAGGTGCTCAGTGACAATGTGGTGCCGGTGGTCGCCACCGCCAGCGAGTTGTCGTAGAAGCGGCGTGCTTGCTCGATCGTGGCGAGGCTGTTCGCGGGATTCGTCATGTGCGCCAGCAGCAGCGTTTCGGCGCCGGCCCGTTCCGCGAGCCGGCCGGCCTGCCCGGCGCTGAGATGACCCTGCTCGTCCCGCGCCGGGGGCTTGTCCGGGTAAGTCGCTTCGCAGACGAAGACCGTCGAGTCGGTCGCCGCGGCGACCACCGCGTCGGTGGGACCGGTGTCGGAGGAGAAGGCGACCGCCGCGTCGGGCAGCTGGAACCGCAGTGCCGCCGAGGGAACGGCATGCCGAGCCGGATACGAGAACACCGGGACCCCCGGCAGCAGGGCGATTCCGGTCGTGCCGTCCATGGGAAGCGCTTTCGCCTCGAAGGCGTGCGCGATCGGACTGGTCAGGCTTTCGATCGAGGGAACGCGGTACAACCGGTCGAGCTCGTCGAACAGGTCGAGCGTGTGTGCCGGTGCCAGCAGCGTCGGCCGGCTGTACTGAGGAGTGGGATACTGTGCGGCGTAAGCAAAAGCTGTCACGTCGAGGCTGTGGTCGGCGTGCGCGTGGGTGATGACGACGGCGCGGATGTCCGGCAGCTGCCCGGCGCGGTCGAGCGCGCTGACGACGCCGGGACCACAGTCGATCAGCACTAGCCCGGACGGGGCGTGCAGCAGGTATCCGGAGCTGCGCCCGGCGGTTGAGAAGAGCACCGACAGCTGCGGCGCGTGCCGCTTGACGTAGTCGGGCGCGGCGAGAAGCGTTGCCAGCGCGTCGAAATCGTCGATCGTCGCGGCAGGACCGGCGCAGAGCAGCGCCGATGCGGGACGGTACCCGGCGGTGTAGGCGATGGCCGTCGCGCATGCCCGCGTGGCCGCGGCGATGTCGTACTCCGTATCGCCCACGTAGGTCACCGGCCCGGTCTCGGCCAGCTCGCGAAGTGTCACGGACTTGTCCGCGACGTCGCTGTGGATCGTGTCGATCAAGCTGGTCCAGCCGAGGTACTGCAGGTCACGATCGAGGGATCGGGCGCCCGCGGCGGTGACGACAGCCGTGCGCCAGCCCGCCGAGCGCGCTTGCCGCAGCAGTTGCGCGGCGCCCGGCGAAGGGACTGGGGCGGACCGGGCCATTTCGGCGTTCCGCAGCTCGATCGTTTCGTCGATCAGTTCGGGCGGCACGGCCATGTCCGTGAAGAAGTCGGCCAGTGGCAGGCGGAACGCGGCGCGGAAGGACGCGATGTCGAGGCCGGCGTGCCCGTGTTTCGCGAGGACGGCCGCCGTCGCTCCGGCGGCACGATGGACGTCTGCGACGAGAGTGCCGTGCCAGTCGAACGCGAGTACGGGCTTCACCGCAGGACCGCCACCTCTATCTCGGCGAGGACGCCGTAGTGGTCGCTCACGGGCGGAGCGGTCAGCACGACTTGGCTGCGCAGGATCTTCGCGCTCACGTCCGGGTGGTGGTGACGGGAGCCGACGAGGACGTAGTCGATGCGCCGCGCGTGCGGAAGCTGCCCGACGGCCTCCTCGACGACGGGTAGCGCGAGTGGGTTCTCACTGGTCCACGTGTAGCCGGGGCCGCCGTCACCGGCCACGGTCCAGCTGTCGTGGTAGTGCACGCTGGTGCCCTCGCTCACCGCCCGGCCTGCGAGGTAGCGCATGCTGTCGGCGTCCGGGGTGGCGTCGAAGTCACCGGCGATGATCGTCGGCACCGCCCGGCGCAGTTTCGCGTCGAGCTCCGCGATGGCCTTCACCTGGGCGAGCCGGGCGGCCTCGGCGTCCAACCGCCAGGTGGGTTTCGCCGCCACGAACACCAGGTCCTGGCCGTTCGGCAGGCGAATGGTCGCGGCGATCGCGCATTCGGCGCCGAGGGCCCGTGGTAGGGCGATGGCCTCGACTTCCGTTGGTTTCCAACGGGAAGCCAGCGCGGTGCCGGCACGCGCTGCGGCCGGATGCGCGTCGAGCACCTCGAGTTGATGGATGCCGTGCAGCCCCGTGCCGTCGAGCAGGCCGGCCAGCTGGTCGCGTTCGGAGGTGCGCGCGACCTCCTGCAGGGACAACAGGTCCGGCCGCAGATCGTGGATCGCGTCCCGCAGGAGGGATTGGCGACCCGGCTCACCTTCGAGGTTCCAGAGGTTGAGAGTCAGGACTCGTAGCGTCAGGCTCACGGTGGCGCCAACTCCTCGCAGGTCTGTCGTCTCACCGGCCTGTCGAGGCTAGCATTTTTCGTAACTACGATTCCATCTAGTGAATTAAGCGGCTTCCAGTGGCTCGACCGTCAGCGCGCTATGCCCGGCCGGGGTGAGCCGGACGGGGACCCGTTGCCCGATGGCGCCGGGGCGCGCGGGGCAGATCAGGTTCGCGTGCGCGAGGAACCGGGCCGTGACCTGGTCGCAACAGGCGAGCCCGTCGATGAACAGGTCCGGCTCGCAGCTGCAGGTCATCTCGGCGCGACCATTCGCGGCCGCTCGGAGCATCGCCAGGGCCCGCTGTGGCAGGTCCGAAGGAACTGGGCTCATCGCCGACCACCTCCGTTACTCGCAGTGGCCAGAACGAGCGTTGGTCGGGTCACTGACGCGTCGACTTGTGTTTCATTTGCCGGTACGCCGAGTTCATATATCGAAAAGATTAGGTCTCACCGGATCGTGGTGTCAATCAGGCCGACCGCTGAGCCGGTATGTCTTCGACGTTATCCCGCGGCCGGAACAGCGCACAGATCTCGCTGATGACCTGGTGATGCACCGCGAGCGCGAGATGTCCGGCGCCCGGCACGACGACGTTGCGCACGTCCAGTTCCGGATGGTCGATCAGGCCGTTGCGGCTGGGCAGGACCACCTGGTCGGTGTCGCCGGCGTAGGCGACGAACCTGGTCGTGCAGCCGGGCGCGGGCCCGGCCAGTTCGGTGAGCAGGTCGCTGCCCGGTCGCAGCTGCCGGACCAACGGCAACGGCGAGGGCAGCCGGGCCGCGATCGTGCCGCCGTGTGGCGTCCCGATCGTCACCGCCGTCTCGACGCGCGTATGCCCGCCGAGTCGCTGTACGTAGTAACGAGCGATCAGACCACCGAGGCTGTGCCCCACCAGGTCGACCTGCTGCTCGCCGCTGATCACGCACAGTTGCTCGATCTGGTCCGCGAGCCGGGCGGCCGCCGTCTGCACCTTGCCCACGAGGGGGCTGTAGCTGAACGACACGACCGGCCCGGCTCCGCAGGCTTCCAGGGCGATTTTGAGCTCGGTGAAGACGGAGGTGTTGTCCGCGAGGCCGGGGAGCACCACCAGCGGGCGCCGCGCCTGCTGTGTCATCGCCCAGTGATGGCCGATGCCCGAGGGGTAGCGCATCAGGTGGTTCACCATGCTCGCGAGTTCCACGGCCATGTTGCGCAGCATCTCCACTTCACCTCAGGTCAGCTGAACAGTCCGAGCTTGGGCATGACCTCCGTGGCCGCGGCCAGCAGCGACCGCACGGTGCCGAGGTAGGTCTTCGCCTCCGCGGGGATGACGTGGCTGTCGCGGCTGGTCGGCGCCTGGAGCTCCCGTGCGCGCTGGCGGAGCGCCTCGACCTGCGAGAACTGGTGGCCGAACTGCGCGGTCACCGCGGTGCCGAGGACGTGGTCGGGCGCCGACGCCGACGTGCGCAGTCCCTGGTGGGCCAGCATCGCCGAGCCGATGAGCTGCGCCGCCTGGGAGAGCAGGACGAACGCCGAGTCCGGCGAGGTGTCGGTGAGATGCTCGGCGGAGGCGATGTGCTTGCTCGCGAGCTGCAGGAACGGCTGGCTGTTGGCGGCCGGGCCGCCGGTCATCTCGAGCTGGCCCGTGCGCAGCAGCTGGGTGACGACCTCGTTGCCGTCCAGCGCGACGCCGGCGATCTGCGGCACGACGCGCGGGCGGATCGGCGCGATCTCGACGACGGGGTGGCCGGGGCGCTGCCGGGGAATCTGCAGCGTGTCGAGGTCGGGTACCACGGGGGCGACCGCGAAGTGCACGGGCCGCTTGAGCCGTTCCTCGGTGCGCTTGGCCGCGGTGGCGAGCGCGCGGGCGTCCAGCGTGCGGCCGGCCGGCGCCGCGACCAGCAGCTCGATGCTCTCCGGCGCCGGTCCGGCGATGCCCGCGAACCGGTCGGCCCACACTCCGCCGAGCACGATCCGCACGACGCCGGGCACGCAGCCGAACTCCTCGCCGACGACCTGCGGGACGCCGTAGGTCATGCGCATCAGCTCGGTCAGCGGGCCGACCAGCGGGCCGCCGTCGGCGTTCGCGCGCATCAGCCGGATGGTCCCCTCGCGGCGGCTGGTGAGGATGCCGGCCTTCTCGAGGAGCTTGTTCTCCTTGTCGACGCTCGCCAGCGAGCTGCCCGCGTGCTCGGCGAGCTCGGTGAGGCTGAAGGAGCGGTCGGGGTTCATCAGCGTGGCGGCGAGGATGCCGGCCTGGACGCGCGAGCGGAAGACCGGAAGCAGCGCGGGCGTGCCCTGAGCCCGACGGGCCGGTCCCGGTCCGGCGGGCGCGTTCTCGGTCACGACGGCGTGGCCCAGCCGGCTACGCCGGCGCGCCGCGGCCGCGGCGATGTCCAGCCGCTCCTGCGGCACCTGCAGCACGACGGAGAGCCACTGGCGGGTGCCCAGCCGGGGAATCTGGTGCCCGCGCTCCCAGCGTGCGACGAGGTCGCGGGTGATCGTCGGCCGGCCGGAGATGGTGGCGAGCTCCCTGGCCAGCGAGTACTGGCTGAGCTGGCGCTGACGCCGGGCAGCACGGATGACGTGCGAAATCGGCTGGTTGAAGTCAACTTCCATGATCGCTCGTAGCTCCTCTGGTCGCCTGAAGGTCAATCTGTTCGCCCTGGAAGGTCATCGACGCTAACCCCGGCCGGGGGTGCTCGGCTGTACGGTTTGCGCACACCTTTGGCGCATTCGCGCACGCCTCCCGCCCCAGGCTGGACGGTCGCCGGGCCGGATGAAACTCGTCCCCTGGAGGCACCGGTCGCCCCCGGCGAGTCTGGATCGCAGGCTCAGGACTGTTGGGAGCGAATGGTGGAAAACCAGGACCGTGACCTCACCGTATGTTTGCTTACCCGGAAGAATCCTATCCGAACGGCGTTGTCGATAATCGACGAGCGGCGCACCGGAAGTGTTTTGGTAATTGACGAGGACGGGCGGCTCGAAGGTTGTGTGACCGAGCAGGAGATACGAAGGTCATTGCTAGCCGGCGCTACTCTGGATATCCCGGTTGAACAGTTGATGACAAAGCCGATGGCCACTGTGGCTCCTTCTGTCGGGCGCCCCGAGGTCCTCGATCTCATGCAAGCTCTTCATCTGCGGGAAGTGCCGATCGTCGATTCCTCCGGGCGAGTGTGCGGGATCCACTTTGAGGACGAGATCATCGGTACGCCACAGCTCGAAAGCTGGGCAGTGATCATGGCTGGTGGTCGGGGAACTCGCTTGGCTCCCCTTACCGACAACATTCCAAAGCCAATGCTGCCGATTGCCGGGCGTCCAATTCTCGAACGCTTGGTCCTGCATCTGGTCGGAAGTGGCGTAAGAAAGATATTCCTATCTGTGAACTACCTGGCGGAAGTAATCGAAAAACACTTCGGGGATGGAAGCAAGTTTGGGTGCGATATCGAATATCTCCGGGAAGAAATTGACCGGCCGTTGGGCACAGGGGGGCCACTTCGACTGCTTGAGGACCTCGGGTACGAAGCCACGGCTCCTCTGATCGTTCTGAACGGCGATCTGGTCACGGCGTTCTCCGTTCAGGACCTGTTGGACGCTCACCGCGCGCGAGGCGCGGTGGCGACGATCTCCGTGAGCGAGTACCAGCATCACGTTCCGTTTGGCGTACTAGAGCCGCGCGATGGGTATCTTCAGCGAATCGTCGAGAAACCCACGCACTCGTGGTTCGTGAACGGGGGGATCTATGTGGTGGAGCCTCAGCTCATCGAGCGGGTCCCTCCTGGCCGCATGTTCCCGATAACAGCCCTATTCGATGATTGCCTGAAACGAGGCGAACTCGTCGGATTGTGGGACATCCGCGACGACTGGCAGGACATCGGACGGCCCGCGGAACTGGCACGGGCCCAGGGACATACGTAAGCAAGCCGGACCACTGGCTTCCCTGGCATTGGCTGCGGTATCGCTTACGCGCTTAGCCGGCGTAGATCGGGCCCTCCCGCCCGGGTCAGGTATCTGTTTGAGTTGCCGTCACGACAAGCCGAGACAGCAAGGTTTCCATACCAGATTCGGATATTAGAAGCAGGTGTGAATGTGGCCGGATTGGCCGGTATGCGCGCTTTGGTTACCGGGGCGGACGGTTTCATCGGAAGCCACTTGGTCGAGCGACTAGTGGAGGAGGGGGTTCATGTAAAGGCACTGTGCCTGTACAACTCCAACGGTTCGTACGGGTGGCTGAACGACTACACGCAAAACCACGAGAACAAGGTGGATTTCCATCTCGGTGACGTCCGGGACCCAGGTTACGTCCAAAACCTCGCCGACGGGGTCGACGCCATCTTCCATCTCGCGGCGCTGATCTCGATACCGTACAGCTACCAGGCGCCGGCATCGTTCGTGGCGACGAATGTGCAGGGTACTCTGAACGTTCTGGAAGCAGCACGCCAGGCGGGCGCCGTCAGGGTGATCAACACTTCGACCAGCGAGGTCTACGGCACGCCGGAGACGACGCCGATCCGTGAACAACATCCGCTCCAAGCTCAGTCGCCATATGCTGCTACAAAGGTGGCCGCTGACCAACTTTGCTATTCGTATGCGTGTTCGTTTGGGGTCGACGTCGTCACTCTACGTCCGTTCAACACTTTCGGGCCTCGCCAATCGACGCGCGCAGTGATACCTGCGATATTGACTCAACTGCTTGCGGGGCGCAACGAGGTTCACCTGGGCAGCCTGACGCCGCGCCGCGACTTCACTTATGTTTCAGACACAGTCGACGGTTTCGTGCGGATGGCCTCATCGCAGGTGCCGGCGGGGTCGGTTATCCAGTTAGGAACGGGGCAAGCCGTAACCATCCAAGAAATTTTCGATAAATGTTGCGAGGTGACTGGCGTTCATGCACGAGTGACCGTTGAGGAATCACGAATAAGGCCAGCCAAAGGTGAGGTGCAAGTGCTCGAGTCCGATCCTTCCCGCGCTTACCGGAACCTGCAGTGGAAACCGACCATGAGTTTGATCGACGGTCTCAAGAGAACTGCCGATTGGCTGGAGTCGAAACAACTACCGTACGTCGAAAGGTATCATCGATGACTTTGAGGCGGGAAATACCACTCGCCGAGCCATCGCTGGCAGGAAACGAGGAACGATATGTTCTCGAGTGCCTGTCAAGTGGGTACATTTCGTCAGCGGGCCCTCTGGTGCGGCGATTTGAGCAAGAGTTCGCCGAAGCAGTCGGCGCATCACATGCCGTCGCCTGCGTCAACGGAACCGCCGCACTGCACGTAGCTCTCCGGCTCGCCGGAGCCGGACCGGAACGAGTGGTCGCGGTCTCGACCTTCAGCTTCATTGCCTCCGCGAACGCGGCTCACTATACCGGAGCCAACCTGTGGTTGATCGACAGCGAGACTACTACTTGGAACATGAACACCCAGATGTTGCGGGACGAAGTAATACTCCGGGCGAAATTGGGCAAAAAAATTCCTGATGTGGTCGAAGTAGTGCACATCCTCGGCCATCCAGCGGAAATGGAACCGTTGCTGGAGCTCCGGGATAAATTTGGAATAGCCATCGTAGAAGATGCCGCGGAAGCGTTGGGTGCCTCATGGCGTACAGGGGCGCCGTCGGGACATCAGGTCGGAACCGTCGGCGACTTCGGATGCTTTTCCTTCAACGGGAACAAGATAATTACGTCAGGTGGTGGTGGCATGATCGTTACCAACGATCGTCAATCGGCTGACTCCGCCAAACATCTCACCACGCAGGCGAAACGCGCAACCGGCGAGTACATCCACGACGCAGTTGGATACAACTACAGACTAACCAACCTCGCGGCCGCGGTTGGCCTGGCGCAACTGGAACAACTCCCCCGCCATCTCCAGAGCAAGAGAACCCAGGCAGGTAGGTACAACGAGCTGTTGAAAGACATCGATCTGGAACGTCCACCCGCGGCGCGGTGGGCGAGACCGTCTTTCTGGCTCTATTCGGTACTGACCAGGAAGGTTAAGGATGTCTCTCGGTTGACACATTCGATGCGATTAGCGGGGGTTGAAGCGAGACGATTGTGGCCACCGATCCACACACAATTCCCGTACCGTTCATGCGAGAAACTGGGCGGCGAAGTGGCTGAACGAATTTACCGGCGAGGACTGTCCTTGCCGAGCTCGGTGGGGCTTCATGTTGATGACCAGACGGCAGTCGCCGTCGCTCTTCGAACGGCGATTTCCGAACAGCGCGAGGCCTTGCCGACAAATGGCTGACTTGGACAGATCCCAAAAGATTCGTGTATGTGTCTTCACCGGAACGCGAGCTGACTATGGACCGATGCTGCCGGTTATTGAGAGGCTGCACAGCGATCCAGGCATCGATCTTAGTATCGTTGCTTCAGGTGGCCACCTCGTTCCTGACCAGGGCCTGACAGTGCGCTCGATCGAAGACGACGGATTCACCGTGACGGACACCATTGATATGGTGCTCGCAAGCGACTCGCCAACTGGTGTTGCGAAATCACTTGGCCTTGCAGTTATCGGAATGGCGGAGTCGCTAAGACGAATCAAACCGGACATCCTGTTCGTGACCGGAGACAGATACGAGGCCCTGGCTGCCGCTGTCGCCGCGGTGACGGCGCCGATCACCATAGCCCATTTCGGTGGCGGGCAGCTGACATACGGGTCGATGGACGAGCGCTGCCGACATGCCCTGACCAAGCTTTCACACCTACATTTCGTCTTCACGCCGGACGACAGGAGCCGCGTGCTGCGTATGGGAGAAAGCCCTGAGGACGTCCAGGTGGTAGGCGCCGTGGGAATCACCAGGGCCACAGTCGACAGGCTGTTGGACCGCCCGTCCTTGGAGTCCGCCCTCGGCATGCACCTGGCTCGGAACCTGTTCTTGATTACGTACCACGCGGCCACCGTCGACTCCGCCCAGTCCGTGGCGGTGCTGGGCGACCTGCTTGCGGCACTCGATAACTTTCCTGATGTGCAACTGGTCTTCACGGCGCCAAACGTCGACCACGGCAGCGGCGCGATATTGCATTTGATTCGGGAATATACTGAGAAGAACGCGTGTCGCGCGACCTTGATTCCTTCCCTTGGCCAGCGTCGGTATCTCAGTATGTTGACGCACAGTCAGGTGGTCATCGGGAATTCGTCCAGTGGCATTGTGGAAGCGCCCGAACTCGGCACCCCAACGGTCAACATCGGCCCTCGGCAGGACGGGCGACCGCGTGGCCCGTCGATCATAGACTGCAGGGGCGGAGTCGTAGACATAACTGCCGCCATCGCGCGAGCGCAATCGATGGTGATAGACCGAGCGGCCAGTGATGAGGTGCTAGCGGCGCGTGAGCGTGAAATTGACGAGTGTGTCATCAGGAAGTTGAAGACCGCGTATCTGCGTGGGTCGGATGCAAAGATCTTTTATGCCGGTGAATCCCAAACCCAAGCAGTACAGGGGTAAAACAATGGTGTCAATATTCATCACAGGAGGCGCGGGTCGTATTGGATCGACACTCGCGCGCAAATTGGTGAAGGACGGATTTCAAGTTAAATGCATGGTCCGGCCGGGTGATACGAGAAGTATCACTCCCGGAATCACTCGCGTCGAGGCAGCGTTGACCGACTCGCGAGCGCTGGCGCGGGCGATCGAAGGTTCGGATGTCGTGGTTCATCTGGCTGCGCAGATGCCGGTAGGCGAAACGCCGATCGACCAGTACTACGACATCAACGTCCTTGGCACATTAAGGGTGCTCGAAGCTGCCGTGAATCAGTCGTACCCAGTCAAGCAGTTCGTCTACGCCAGCACTGACAACACCTACGGGCCGGCGATGCCGGAAGAGGATCCGATCACCGAGTCTCATCCGCAGGTGCCCGGCGATTACTACGGCACATCAAAAGTGTTGTGCGAGCACCTCGTTCGCAACTACTACAAGATCCACGGGTTGCGGTACACCATACTTCGGTATGGATCGGTGATCGCGCCGAACGAAGCCTCTTCGTTATTTCGGCTACGCTGGTTCCGGGCATTTCTGAAATCCCACATGGATGCCGGTAAGAAAAGCAACCTGTATCAGTTGTTCGGTGGAAGCCCGGATTTCATCCACGCGCTGGAGTCCCAGGTTCAAAACCTTGATGATGACGACGATGACCCCCCCGTCCGCGTCACTGGTGCAGACGGAAGGCCCTGGGCGATTCACCTTTCAGATGTTCGTGATTCGGTCTCGGGTACCGTGAATTGTCTGGATAATCCCAATGCGTGGAACGAGACATTTAACATCTTGGGGCCCGCGACGACAACATTCGCCGAGGGAGCCGAAATAATTTCGCAATCCACTGGCGTCGAGACGATCGAACTCACCATGCCGCGTACCCTCGCTTTTGAATTGTCGAACGAAAAGGCCCGGAGGCTTATAGGGTACGAGCCGGTTCACGACTTCTACAGCACGTTGTCGTCCTGCGGTGAGAAGGCCGGCCGTCTCGATTACGTTCCGGTCGGGGCCGGCTGGACTGCATCCTAGGTGTACCTCGCCGTTCTGCCAGGATGATGAATTTCTGCCGGATGCCGTGCTGGGCGCAGTTCTGGCGGAGTGACCAGCGGTAGGCACAGGCGTTGCCGGTCATCAACCGCTCGATCCGGGTGATGCCGTGGCCCGGCCGCACTCGCAGCAAGTCCGACCCGATCGACGCGCTGGCCGTGGCCCGGGCAGCACTGCGGGAGCCCGGCCTGCCCCAAGCTCACCTCGACGAACAGGCACTGGAAGTCAAACTCCTGCCGAGCGCACGAGGATGATCAACCGGCTGCACTGGCACCTGCACGACCTGGACATCCCTATCCCACAGGGGCAGGTTCTCAACCGGATCACTACCCTGACCGCGCTCCGGGAACGGGTCGGCACACAGCCACACGGTGTCCGCGCCGAAATCGCCAGTGACCTCATCGACCGTGTCCTCGAACCGACCCGGCGCATCAATCATCTTCGACGGCGAATCGAGAAGCAGATCGAGACGATCGCTCCGCAACTACTCCAGGTCCCCGGATGCGCCGGCTTAACAGCGGCCAAGATCCTCGCCGAGACCGCCGGAGCTACCCGCTTCCACTCCTCGGCAGCATTCGCCATGCACGCCGGCACCGCGCCGATCCCGGTCTGGACCGGCAACCTAACCCGCTTCCGCCTCAACCGCGGCGGCAACCGGCAACTCAACGCCGCCCTTCACCGGATCGGCGTCACCCAAATCCGGATCCACCCACCTGCACAAACCTTGATCCAACGCCGAGTCAGCAAAGGCAACACCAAACCCCGAAGCCATTCGCATCCTCCGCCCCCACCCCGCCGACGTCGTCTACCACGAACTCCGACACACACCCCCCAACACTTGCCAGCCTGCCACCAGATGAGACAGGAGATTCACCAGAGCCTCCGGTCGAGCGTGGTCCTAGACACACCACACCCCAACCAGGGGCTTTCCCCATGTCAAGACCACCCCACCGCTACCAACGCCCCGGCCGAGTACACCTAGCGCGGTTGTTCGCAGTGAAGGTGAGAGAGGAGGGCGACCAGCGGCCCTGCAAGGGTTCAGCATGCAGATGTTGTCTGGTCCGACCGAGTATCCGGGCTGGGTGCACACTACCGGATTCTGGCGGATGAGAACCGAGGTTGACTGGGTACCTCCGGCATAGGCGTTGGCACTATCGTCGGAGCAAAGAACGCCGGTCCTTCGAGACGCTGTTCATGAAGCTGGCATCCGTGGAAGGTTTCTTCCCAAGACAGCCGCAATCGTCCATTGCTGTGGGTGGAACGACCGGGTCGGTTCTCTACGCAGGTGTACCGCAGGTGGTATGTCCTTCCGGTTACGAGTAGATGTTCAATCCTCGCCGAATGAATGCAATTGGCTCCGCGCGCGAGTCGTTGGCGGAGGGTAACTCGACGGCCGCGGTCTGGCCGTTGCGAGTAGAAGGGCCCGTGATTTGGAGGGACACGAAGGTACGCTTCGATCAATCGAACAAGATCATCCCTCGAACATCATGGCCGCTGACGAGGTTACGTGACGCCTCGTTCACTTGATCGAGCTCATATCGGTGGCTGATCAGGTTATCGAGCTTGATCTTTCCGGATAGGTAAAGGTCAACGAGCCGCGGGAAGGCGATCTGTGGGTTGTACGACCCGTAACGCGACCCGACCAGCCTGCGCTCGCCGGCCAGAAGGTGGAGAGGGTCTACCTTTGCCAACTGTCCCTGGGCGGGAGCCCCGACCAGGACACACGTCCCCGCGACACGCAGCGCAGCCAGTGCCTGCTCGAGAACCGATATGATGCCAACGGTGAGAACCGCGTAGTCGACGCCTCCAGACGTGTTGCCCCGCACCGCGTCCACTGCGTCGACGTTAGCGCTGTTGATCGTGATAGTCGCGCCCATCTCGCGCGCGACTTCCAGTTTCGAGTCTTCGATGTCGACGGCGATGACCGGATGTGCGCCTGCTAGCGCTGCACCTTGAATCGCGTTCAGCCCGACGCCACCGCAGCCGAAGACCGCCACGCTTTCGCCGACGCCGACCTTTGCGGTGTTCAGGACCGCCCCTATGCCAGTGGTTACAGCGCATCCGATCAAGGCAGCCCGGTCGAGCGGCATCTTTGTGGTTACCTTGATCGCTGCGGTCTCGGTCACAACCACGTACGGGCTGTATGTTGACGGCCCGAAGTGCGATACCGGTTCATCGCTGACGTAGAAGCGCGACGAGTTGTCTGGCATCCCGAAGGGCGAGGCGTTCTCACACAAGGCAGGACGACCGGACGCGCATAGCCGACATCGACCGCAGCCAGGCGCCCAGGACAAGATGACGTGGTCGCCCTCGCGAAGAGACGTGCATCCAGGGCCGACCTTTTCGACGACTCCAGCGCCTTCGTCCCCGAGGATGATGGGCAAGGGGATGTCAGGTTGTTCTCCGAGTTCCACGCTGACGCAGCTATGGCAAACACCGCTGGCCGCCATGCGAACTCGCACTTCGTTTTCTCGCGGGTTTTCGAGAAAGACGTCCTCCAGCATCTGGTATTCATTGAAGCGTCGCAAAACTGGGGCCTTGAATTCCATCGACTCTCCTGGCGATGCGCCTGCGGCGCCAAAGTGACAAGTAGCACGCACGACGGCAGCTACTGAACGACGAGATGTCACATAACGATTACGGGTAACCTCAATCTTTCACTATGAAAGCAGCTGACGCGGTGGAATTCAAGTGGAGCCGTCTGGAAGCGCCGGCTGATCGAGCCCGGCCCGTCGGCGATGCCCAGCCCGTGACGCGTTACCAGCTGGCCAGTGGCCTTGTGTGCGAGCCGCACGCTGGGGTAGCTTCTCCGGAACGGCTGTCTCACCTAGTAGAACTTCGCGACTGTGCGCGGTGCGAGAGCGCAACTGATCATACCCTTGGAGCGAGCACTATGGGCCCTGAGTCGCACAACCGATGGACGGCTGCCGATCGAGTTCAATGGCGCCTTGACCGGCGGAGTTTGTTACGTGTCGGCGCTATGGCCGGTGCTGGTTTGGCACTTGGCGCAACAGGCCTCACCGCCTGCGGCACGGGTGCTGGTCCGAGCGGCGGCGCGGCGGCGCGGCCACCCGCGAAGCCGACAGGCGTCCTGCGTGTTGCAGCCCTGGAGCCGGACAACCTGGACCCTGCGCTGTCTTCGGGATCGGGCATCGTGCTCATCGGAAATAATGTCTACGAGGCTCTCTTGCGATTCCGCGGTGACAGCGCCGACGTGGAGGGAGCGCTTGCGGAGAGCGTCCAGTCGTCAGCAGACGCTCGTGAATGGACTTTCCGGTTAAAAAAGGGCATAACATTCCATGACGGGTCGCCACTTACTTCCTCGGCCGTGAGGTCTTCGTACGAATATTTCGCGCGTCAAAAAGGTCCCTTTACTGCGTTGATTCCCACTGGCGCGGTCTATGACGACTCGGATCCGGACGTATTCCGCGTAGTGCTCAAGAACCCATTTCCGGACATGCAGCGGAACGCGACGTTTATTTCGATCATTTCACCGAAGCTGTTAGCGGCGGGCCCGGGGGCGGTGGCGAAGACGCCAGTTGGTACGGGTCCATTCAAGTTCGTCAGTTACACGGCCGCGCAATCCCTCTTGTTCGAGGCTAATACCAATTATCGAGGACCCGGTCCTTATCTGGAGCGGATCGAGATGCCTATTATTCCCGACCCTGTCGCGCGGGTTGCCGCGTTGAGATCGGGCGGTGTGGATCTCATAACAAAAGTAGCGCCGACCGATGCTGCGAGTTTACGTGGTAACCGGAGCCTGTCAGTGCAGGATTCGGCGCTGTGGAGCGCTGTGCAATTGATTTTCTTCCTTGGGTCAGCTCCCGCTAATAATCTACAGATACGGCAGGCGATCGCTCACTCCATTGACAAAGATGCCATAGTGCGGTCCATCTTAGGCGGAAGTGGACAGCCTGCAAACAGCTTCGTGCCGCCCGGAGTTTACGGCTATGCGACTCCCCGTACGCAGTATGCGTACGATGTTCAGAAAGCCAAGGACTTGGTCGCGGAAAGTGGCTTGTCGGGTCCGGTCGAGCTCGGTGTTATCTGGGCCCCAGAACTTGGGCCGAATATCGACCGTGTGGCACAAGCAGTGAGTGCAATGGCGCAAAAGGTTGGAATTGATCTGCGGGTGCAGCAGAAGTCGGTGAGCGCGATCGCCAAAGAGATTAATAGCTCGACCAAGGAGGACCAGGCGGTTTGTGGTAGTTTGCAATGGTTGAATGGCGGGCCGTTTCATTTCACCACAAACTACCTGAAGACGGTATCAGGCTTTTCTGCGCTGGATGACCTCAACGGTCAACTGGTGACGACGCCAGACGGCCCGAGACGGCTCGAAATACTCGCAACTATGCAGGAATTGGTGGCAGAGCAGGTGCCGGCCGTGCCACTCTATGTGCAATCAAATATCATTGCATTGAAGAATTCCGTTCGTGGATTTGTTTCACCGAAGTCCGGCTATCTTCGTCTCGGTGAGGTTTACAACGCAGCTTAGTGCAACCTCCCGTTCGGCCTTGCGGAGTGTTCGATGCGCAGATACATGTTCAGCCGACTGGCTCAGGGATTACTGGTTATATTCGGCGCAATTGTCATCAGTTTTATCTTGACGAATGTTATAGGAAAGCCCGCGGATGTGATTGGCGGACCTTTTCTTCCACCCGATCAGCGGGCGGCCTTGAATGCCAGTCTGGGTTATGACGAACCATTGGTCTCGCGTTTCTGGCATTATCTCAAAGGCTTGCCGACCGGAGACTTCGGAGTCTCCTATCGCACGAACGACGGTGCGATCCATGGCGTGCTGGCAGCGTTGCCTAATACGCTGATACTGGTGATAACAGCGATGGCAATCAGCTGTGTAGCTGGATTGGCACTTGCACTTTTCAGTATTCGGTGGCGCGAGCGGCTCGGTGACCGTATTATCAGGCGTACGATTGGGATCTTGCAAGGCACACCTGAGTTCTGGCTCGGCCTGATGTTGATTCTTGTCTTTTCGGTTGGTCTGCAATGGCTGCCGAGTTACGGTTTCTTTGGCGGCCCATCCCTGGTGCTGCCGGCCGTAGCGCTTGCGTCGCCAATAGTTCCGGTGTTCTTCCGTTTGTTCAGAGGGCAGCTTCTGGACGTGCTCAGAGGCGACTTCGTCGAAGGCATGCGCGCCCGGGGTCTTTCGGAGCCCGTTATCGTCTATAACCACGGGTTGCGCAACATCGTGGGCAGGGGGGCAACGCTGATGGCGTTGCAGCTGGGCAATCTCATCGCAGGCGACCTAATCATCGAAGTGATTTTCTCTTGGCCCGGCATCGGAAATCTCGCCTTCTCGGCGGTGCAAGCTCGAGATTTCGCAGTAGTTCAGGCGATCATCGTGGTTGTGGCCGCAATATATGTGCTGCTCAACATTGCCGCCGACCTGGTTCTCGTAGTCAGCGATCCGCGGGTTAGGAGTGTCGCATCGTGATCTCCCTTGCCGGTGTGGCGCGGTTGCGCCCGAGGAGCATTGGGCGCAAGGCGGGCTCGGCCTCGCTTCGCGCTGGCACGGCCTTGCTCGCGACAATGGTTGGCGTCTCACTTCTGGGGCGGATACTCCTGGTTGATCCGAATAGCCAGGACTTGTCGCAGGGCAACCTGCCACCGTTGTCGGCGGGTCATCTTCTCGGCACTGATGTATTGGGCAGGGATATCTTGTCGTGGTGTGCCCGTGGAGTGACGACGTCGCTCGGAATCGGCGTGGTGGTGGCAGGGCTTGGTGCGCTCTTAGGCGTACTGGTAGGGGCCTCGGCGGGCTATGCCGGAGGTTGGGTAGACGCGTTGCTGATGCGTGTGGTCGATCTCAACCTTGCCGTACCGCCGATGCTGGTATTCCTGGCGGCCATGATGTTGCTGCCGCGAGGTATCGTGACGATGGTGATCCTTCTGGCGGCAGTCGGTTGGGTGCCATATGCGCGGCTCGTCAGAGCGGAAGTACTTGTGCATCGCGAGCGTGGGTACATCGCGGCGGCCAGGCTTGCCGGGACCAGGCGGACAGGCATCATTTTCGGTCACCTGGTGCCGGCGTCCGCGACCCCCATAGTCGTACTGGCCTCGTTGCACACAGGCTTCGTCATGCTGGCCGAAGGAGGACTGTCGTTCCTGGGCTTGGGGCTCGAACCTCCTACGGTAAGCCTCGGGTACCTGATTTCGCAGGGGCGGGACCAACTGGCTACGGCGTGGTGGATCGCGACTTTCCCGGGCGTCTTCATGGTGTTGCTCATCTTGGCCGTCAACCTCATTGGCGACGGTATGCGCGATCGTTTCCATGTTGACGACGGGAGTGCATTGTGATCGACTACAAACGCCGCCGCGGCGTTGACGAGGTCGCATTGGAAGCCGAGGACGTCCGCGTGGCGACGACGGCTGGCGCCGAAATCGTGGGTGGCGTCCAGGTGGCTGTTCGGAGTGGCCATATCCTGGGGCTACTTGGGGAGACAGGGGCCGGCAAGACAGTTACAGCGCGCGCAATCCTGGGTTTGCTGCCTCGTGGTCTCTGCGCGAGTGGTCGAGTGCGGTTGGCGGGCGACCATTGGATCGAGCTGGATCGTCCTGGCGAGCTGCGGGCCAAGCTCGGACGCAGTACGGGTCTAATGCTTCAGAATCCCATGAGTGCTTTGGATCCGGTCAGGAGAATTGGCGGCCAGCTCATCGAGGCGGTTGTCAGGAATGGCCTTTTGAAGAAGGCTGATGCGGTGAATCGGGCAACTGAGCTTTGCGAAAGGCTCGGGTTAGGGTCGGCGAAAGAGGTTTTCCGGCTTTACCCGCACGAGTTGTCAGGTGGCATGAGCCAACGGGTTTCTCTGGCGATGACCTTGATGCCAGGACCAAAGCTGTTGGTCGTAGACGAACCGACGTCTGCTCTGGATGCCAACCTTCGGGTAGAGATCTTGACTCTCCTGCAATCGATCGCACGAGACAGCGGCACGGCGATGGTGCTGATCTCGCACGACCTGGGTCTTGTCAGTCGTTTTTGCGACGATGCCGCTGTTCTTTATTCAGGTCATCTAGCTGAGACCGGGCCTACGACGGACCTGTTGCGTCGTCCGTCTCATCCGTACACCCGTACCTTGGTGTCTTGTTCCCTTCGTCTCAGCCAACCGAAACGGACCGAACTGCCGACGGTCCCGGGTGACTCTCCGGTCCCGGGGCACTGGCCGTCCGGTTGCTACTTTCACCCTCGATGTTCTCAAGCGCAGGACGAATGCCGAACTTACCGGCCAGCTTTCGTGAAGGTTGCGGACCGTGGCGTGGCTTGTCATTTCGCCGACGTGAAGGAGTAGCTGTGTTAGTCAGCGGTGAGGGCTCGACATACCCAGTCATCGAGGTAGACCGAGTTGCGAAAACGTTCGTCCGGCGGCGCCGCTCTCGAAAAGCTCTCGACGAGGTCTCATTCGCTGTTTCCGCGGGCCGGTCAGTTGCGGTGGTGGGCGAGAGTGGTGCGGGAAAATCGACGTTGGTTCGTTGCGTGGCCGGTCTCGAGAAGCCGTCCTCTGGACGTGTACGGATCCAGGGGCGCCCGCTCGATCTGCGGCCAGGCCACACCAGTCCGGTTCAGGTCGTGTTCCAGAACCCCACCGACGCGCTGGATCCGATGCGCAGCATCGGATCCAGCATCGCAGAGCCACTACGGGGACGATCTCGTTCCGAAAAAAGGGCACGTGTCTCCGAACTCGTCGGCATGGTGGGTCTCAGCCCCGACCGTTCCGCTGATCGGCCGCGGTCCTTTTCCGGTGGTCAGCTTCAGCGCATCGTTATCGCGCGAGCCCTCGCGTCCTCGCCGGCGGTTCTGTTGTGCGATGAGCCCACGTCCGCGCTTGACGTGTCGGTTCAGGCGCAGATCGTAAATCTTTTGCTGAGGCTGCAGAAAGAACATAAGTTCGCCATGGTGGTTGTCACGCACGACCTGGCTGTGGCGAAGGTGCTTGCCGACGATGTCATCGTGCTCAGGGGTGGAATGGTTCTGTTCCAGGGTTCGATGGAGGACCTCCTTGAACCAGTCGAGCCATTGCATCCCTATGTGGAAAACTTGGTGCAGGTGTCCCGTGACAACGAGCTGCACATACCGGGCGCTGAGGAACCGATCAGCGCTATTGCCTAGCGTTGCCTGTGCAGGCCGGTGACGTGTGCCGTCGAAACATGCTTCCTTCAGACCGGCGGTGGCAGCAGCTACGAAGGGATCGTGCCTCTTGGTGAGAACCTTGGTTCGTTTCCTGTCCTGATCCCGCAGCCTCGCAAATTTTCTTCCCATGGGATCGAGGTCCCGGTGGGAAGGCTGGTGCTGGAACCCGCTTCAGAGTTACCCGATGGTATCCAGGATTACTTGACCAAGCTGGTAGGCCTGGTGAGAGGGCCAGATGCTGGTGCACCTATCGCGCTTCGGTTGTCGGTCGTGCCGATCGGGCGTGAGTCTTACAAGTTGACAGTTGCCGAGAGCAGCGTCCTTATCGAGGCCGAGACGTCGCTGGGTGCCCTGCATGCCGTCCGCACGCTGCTCGACCTGTGGAACGCAGGAGACGGCGGGACCCTTCCGGTCGTCGAGATCGAAGATTGCCCTACTTTCGAGACCCGGGGTGTCTTCGTCGAGTCCTTCGCCGGTACCGATCGGATGGGGCTGAAGGACTGGGCGGAGTTCCTCGACCGGATGGGGCAGCTCAAGTTGAACACCGTTGGCATGTCGATCTACGGGTGTTGGGACCTTCACCACGAAGGCGAGCGGAGTGAGTATCTCTTCACGCCGCTCGCCGACTACCCCGGACTTGAGTCCCCACGCACGGTGGTGACTTGGGACCCGGGAACCGAGCGTGAGATCAACTTGCGCTACCTGCCGACGATGTTCGAGGAGGATTTGTTCGGGAAGGTGGCGCGGCTCGCCGCGGAGCGAGGGATCGAGCTGCTTCCGCAGCTCGGCGGGCCTGGCCACTCGACGCTCATTCCCCGTGTCATTCCGGAACTGTCCGCCGTGGACGAGGACGGTGAGCCGACCGGGTATGGCTACTGTGTGTCGCGGCCAGGAGCACGTGACGCCCTGGCCAAGCTGATCGACAACCTCACCCGGCAGCACTTGGCGCCGAATGGGATTAACCGATTGCATGTCGCCGGGGACGAGTACTACCCGATTCGGAACATGGACCCGGACGACCGTAAACGCGTTGTCAGCCCGTACTGCCGCTGCGAGCAGTGCCGCGAGCTCACGCCCGGCCAGATACTCATGGAGTATCTGCTCCAGGTCGGGATCGTGCTGCGGCGGCACGGGATCGGCATGGTCCACTGGCACGACACCCTGGTGCGGGAAGGCGTGCTGGACACCTACCTCGAGCGTGCTGAGGCGCTCGGCTTGGACAAGCCGACCATCGCCTGGTGGAAATACAATGACCCGGTGCCCGAACCGGAGACGGCTCGCACTGAGACATGGAGCTGCCCGACCACGGGTTTCGCGCCGTTCCTCTTCTACCAGGACTTCTCCCCGAACATCGAGACCGCCCTGCGCCGTGGACATTCCGCTGGCGCGAGCGGAGCGTTCGCCTATGGGCAGCCCGAACCCTGCTACCAGATGAACTACGCATTCTTGGCCGACCTCGCCTGGAACCTGGAGGGGTCCGGCGGCGTGGCCGGCTTCCAACAGCGGTGGGCTCGGCTGACCTGCCCCGACGACCCGACGGCGGCACAACACGCGTTGACTTCGGCCTACACCATCACGGGGTGCTACCCACTGATGATGTACCTTGTGGAACACCTGCTGCCCTTCTTCTCGACGGCGGCTGCCGGCGTCACCACCTTTCCGGACGACCTGATCCGCGCCTTCGCGGTCGCGCAGCCACCATTGGCCGACGTGCTCCGACAGGTGGCCGACACCCTCCGGGACGCCGTCGCACACATGCCGTCCGGCCGAGACCTCCGATACTGGCCGAACCCGGTGGAGACCTGGAAGCAGGAGAACACCCGAACGGCCGACTCGCTGGAGTTGTTCCTCGACGTCTTGGCGGCAGCCCGGCGACCGGATCTCGCCGATCCGGCCGAGTTGCACCGCAAGGCCCGCACGCTCCTGAAGTTCGTTGCGAGCATAAAACCAGCGTATGCGGTGCCGGCCGCGCTGCGCGAGCACTGGGGATTCACCCGGTCCATTGGTCCGGCCCTGGAGCGCTTGCGGCAGTCGAACGGAGTCGCTCCCGCGGAAGGCTGGTATGCCTGGATCGTTTGATCTTCCCGGCAGCGTTGCCCACTGGTCTCGCCGGCATCCCCGGTTGGGTGCCGTCCCATGAGCGGTGGGAGCCGGGCCGCGTGGCGATGCTCACTCCGCCACCGGTGGAGCCGGACCGGCATGGCTGCGGTCGCACAGTTGAGGGCTGCTCGGGCGCCGACTGCCATCCTGGCGATGGACACCGCTGTCAAGAACCGGGATCTTGCTGACTACGACCAGTTGGGCGGTGCCGACTTGGGATGGGGTTCGTGATGCCGCGAAACCAGTAGCAGCAACACAACCCGCCGCAACGCTGCATCGGGATCGCGCATCTGATGAGGGTGCTACCGGCACCCGTCGTTGTGGTCGCATGAGGAGTTCCTGGCGGCGCGCCTGCAGCGTGCGGTTGGCTGGTGCGGGGGCGAGCCCAGCGCGCCCGCTCGGAAGGGTTGCTGCGGGAGCCGTTGGAGGGGAGTTTAATCCGGCCGGGTACGAGGAAGACGCATCTGTCAATCGGGATCGGGTCCGCGCTTGCCAGGCTGGTTATCGGTCGCGTTCGCCACAGCTGTCCAGTGGGTCGCTCGTCTGGTCGGCGTTCATCATGCCGGGCGACTGTAGGAGGAGCTGGTGAAACCGGGTCGGATGCCGCTGCTCATCGTTGACGAGGTCGTTGCATCCCCTTCCAGTAAATCCCCTGCGAGCCCGAAGCGGTGAACCTGTTCGTCCAGCTCGTCTCGTCGCGCTACGAGCGGGCGTCGCAGATTCACTCCCCCGTTGACACCGTGTTGTACGCTGAGCGAAATTATCTCCTAGTGACGTCCCGCCTGATCACTAGAGGATCGCCAATCCGTTGAATGAGTCGTGGAAAGACACTGCCCAGGTCCCGCGCTCGTGGGAGGCTCGGGAGAGTCTCGTCGCGAACGGTTCCGCAACGGGCTGCCGCCAGCTCGAGGTCCGGGTCGAAGACGGTGTTGACCTGCGGATCCTGCCCGATCGTGGGTTCGACATCGGCCAGGCATGGTGGCGAGGCCGTCCGCTGGGCTGGGTCGACGCCAGCCGTGAACGTCCTCCAGATCCGGACCTCAGCGGAACCGAGTGGATCGGCTCGTTCAGCGGCGGGTTGCTGACGACGTGCGGACTTCGGCACATCGGCCAACCACGCGATGGTCACGGTCTGCACGGCAAGTTCTCCCACCAGCGAGCCAGGATGTCGGGAGCTGCTTCACGTGTCGTCGAGGGCGAGACGGTGGTGACTGCTTCCGCCGTGGTTGAAGAGCCCGGCGGTTTCGATGCCCTGTTCACGGTCGAGCGGGAAATCACCACCCGCACCGGGGTAGGGCAGGTCGAGATCTCCGACTTCGTGACGAATCAGGGAGCTTCACCGGAACTGTTAAAGCTCTTGTACCACCTCAACCTTCCACATCCCAAAGTCGGCGACGCCCTTAACCTCGATGGCCGTCCACTCGATGCCGATGTACTGCGGCTGGCGTTGGACACCGTCGAACTTCCGGCTTCCGAAGAAAGTCGGCTCGAAATCGTGACGGCCGAAAGGTCGTTGTCAATCTCATGGCGGAGGTTCTCGAGGCTGTATCTATGGGCAGCGCCCGCCGCGGTGGGCCCTGTGCTGGCTGTCGAACTGGCTACCGCGTCCCTCGTGCCGTCCGGTGAATCCGGACTTGTCCTGGAACCGGGGGAGAAAACCGAATTTGGCTTATCCGTGTGCGTCCGCGAATCGCAGCAACCGAGGGGGCATAGCAATGGTTGAAACTGAGTTGTGGTTGCGCGGAGCGCTAGTCGTTGACGGCACCGGCGAGGAGCCCTTTCTCAGTGATGTCGGAATTGCCGGAGACAAGATCAGCGAGGTGGTGAGGGCGGGCGCTGGCCATACCGGAAGCGGTCCCGAGACCGACTGCGCAGGCCTCCTGCTCGCGCCCGGGTTCATCGACCTGCACACTCACTCGGATCTGAGTTTTCTGCTCAACGACGATCCTGCTAGCAAGATCATGCAAGGCGTGACAACCGACGTGATCGGCAACTGTGGTTTCTCCGCCTTCCCGATCCATGAGCCACGTCGGGACGCCTTGGTCGAGCTCGTCCGCGGGCTCGGGGTTCCCGCCTTCGAGGCGCCTTGGTCGGACTTCGACGGCTACGCGCGCGCTCTGGCCGAGCACGAGCCGCTGATGAATCTCGCGCCCCTGGTCGGGCACGGTGCGTTGCGGATCGCTGCTGTCGGGACGGGGCGCGAGGCCGTCACCCAAGACCTGCTCGGCAGCCTCTGCGGACTGCTCGAGGAAAGCCTGGAGCAGGGCGCCTTCGGGATGTCGACTGGACTCACCTACGTGCCGTCGGGATTCGCGGAAGTACCTGAAATTCATGTCCTCGGTGCCGTCTTGCGGAAGTATGACGCTCTTTATGCCACGCATGCTCGCGCCGCCCCCGGTTTCGATTCCGTCGGCGAGGCGCTCGAGGTAGGACGGCAAACCGGCGTCAGGGTGCAGTACTCCCATGTGGCCATCAACGACCCGCGGATCTGGGGAACCGCCGAACAGGTCCTTCGCCAATTCGAGAACGCTGTGGAATCGGGAGTCGACGTCCGTTACGACATTTATCCCTACGACGGATCCGCGTCCTCGCTCACGCAGTATCTGCCCGCGTGGGTCCAGGAACACGGCGAGGAGGGCATTCGCGAGCAATTGGCCGACGGCCGCCGGTTCGAGCAGGCGAGACGGGAGCTGTCCGAGGGGCTGTTCGGGGACATTCCGTGGGACTGGGAGCGTGTGATGGTGTCGCTCGCCGGCCCAGGCGACGAGGAACTGGAGGGCATGTCAATCGCCTCGGCCGCCCGTGGTCACGGTATGTCGCCCGAAGCTTTGTGCCTCGACTTGTGCGCACGCCACGGGAACCGGGTTCAAGTGGTGCTCTTCTACCGTGCCGAGGCCGACGTGGAGGAGTTCCTCGCGCATCCGCTGTCCATCATCGGCAGCGACGGGAATGCAATGCCTGTGACCGCGCCCGGACGACCACATCCGCGCAGTTTCGGCACTCATGCGCGACTGCTCGAACGTTACGTTCAGAACCGCAAGCTGCTCAGCCTGTCCGAGGCTGTTCACAAGTCGACCGCAGCCGCAGCGGACAGGCTGGGAATGCGCGACCGCGGCCGCATCCGGCCCGGTGCCTTCGCTGACCTCGTGGCGTTGGACCTGGCCGACGTTCGGGAGACGGCGACCTGGACCCGGCCCTGCAGCTTGGCGACCGGGGTTCGCCATGTCTGGGTCAATGGCGAACGCGTCGTCGCGGATGGAGCGCTTACGACGGCACGGCCCGGCCGCGTACTGCGGCGTTGTTGAGACTTCAGCGCGCGCTGGCGGTCACCGGATTCGTCGCGATGCCCGATGCCACGTCGATCAGCGTCTTCGCTGCCTTCTTCGCGTCCGCGAGGGAGAAGCGCGACGACGGGCCGCTGATGCTGATCGCCACCGGGAGGTGGGTGCCCAGCAGCGGCGCGGCCACGCACCGGCCGTCGTCCTCGTTTTCGCGGTCGTCGAGGGCGTAGCCCTGCTTGCGGACCTTCGCCAGCTCCTCGAAATACGAGTCCATGTCGGTGATGGTGTTGCCGGTGCGGGACGACAGGCCCGTCTGCTTCAGCAGGTCGCGGACCCGCTCGTCCGGCAGTTGCGCGGCGATCGCCTTTCCCAGGGCTGTGCAGTGGATCGGGTCGCGATCGCCCCTCGACGCCGCCAGGCGCACACCCCGCCGGCTCTCCACGATGTCGATGTAAATGACATGGTCGCCGTCCAGCAGGCCGAGGTTCGCGGTCTCGCCGAATTCGTCGCGCAGGTGCTCCAGCGACGGCCGCGCGCGCTCGCGCAGGATCTCCAGGTGACGCGACTGCATGCCGACGAACCCGAGGCCCAGCCGGAACAGTCCACCCTCTTCGTCGCGCTCGACGTACCGGTGGTTCTCCAGCGTCCACAAATAACGGAACGCGGACGACTTCGGCAGTCCGGTGGTCTGGGCCACCTCGTTCAGGGTGATCCCGTCCACCGATTCCTGTAGCAGGTTCAAGATCAGGCATACACGTTCCACCGCACGTACCGAATAGTCGCGCTCCTCCTCGGACCCCTCGGCGTCCTGCGGACTCATGTCCTCGGGATCCTGCTTCCTGCGCCTGCCCACGACCTACCTCATTTCGAGAGTTAACGTTTGCGTTTCAGATGCTACCGCTGCCGGAACCCGCATGTCAGGGGGCCAGAACCGGATCCGTGACACTTTCGCGGCGAGTGTCAGCCATTCGCGCAATATTGCGGCAGCTAGTGGCCCCCTTGACGTCCTGCTCCCCGCCATCGTAGCTTGAACCTATCTGGCAGATTTGCCGTTTCACTAGATGAAACATGCGGGAACTTACAGGCGTTGAAGGGACCTTCGATGGACAACGCAGGGCCGCAGCTACTCACACAGTCCGACGAGCTCAGGAAACGAGCGCTCAGGCGGACACCGGGTGGCGTCCATTCCAACGTCCGGCTCAGCGGTTCACAGGACTTCATCAAATGCGCGCGCGGCGCCTGGCTGTACAGCGTCGACGGCCAGGACTACGTCGACTACCTGCTCGGCCAGGGCCCGAACTTCCTCGGTCACGCCCCCAAGCACATCGTCGACGCGGTGTTCACCGCTTGCCGGGACGGCGTCATCTTCGGCGGTCAGCATGAACTCGAAGTCCGTGCGGCCGAGCTCGTGTGCGACGCCGTCGGCTGGGCGGACATGATCCGCTTCAGCATGACCGGCACCGAGGCGGTCCAGGCCGCGTTGCGGCTCGCCCGTGCCGCCACCGGCCGTACCAAGATCATCCGCTTCGAGGGGCACTACCACGGCTGGCTGGACAACGTCCTGATGAGTCAGCGCGACGGGAAGTGGGGCACGGCCAGTTCCGGTCAGCTCGCGCGGCACCTCGAAGACTCCATCCTGTTGCCCTGGAACGACGCCGCCCGCCTCGCCGACGCCCTCGACGAGCACGGGGACGAGGTCGCCGCGGTCATCATGGAACCGATCATGATCAACGCCGGGGTGATCGAGCCGCTGCCGGGCTATCTCGAGGCCGCGCGCAGGCTCGCCTCCGAATACGGCGCCGTGCTCATCTTCGATGAGGTCATCTCCGGTTTCCGGCTGGGACTCGGCGGTGGTGCCGGCCGTTACGGCGTCACCCCGGACCTCGCGACCTACGGCAAGGCGATCGCCGGCGGCTTCCCCGTCGCGGCGCTCGTCGGCCGTGCGGACCTGATGGACCGGTTCGGCACGGGCGAGGTCAACCACTCGGGAACGTTCAACAGTTCGGTGATGGCCACGGCCGCGGTCACCGCCACGCTCACCAGTCTCGTCGAAGATCCGCCGTACGACCGGATTGCCGAGCACGGCAACGCGCTGATGGCCGGGTTGCGGGAGATCGGCGCCGCCCACGAGGTCCCCCTGCGTGTTTCGGGTCTGCCACAGGCTTTCCACGTGTCCTTCGGCGACGCCAAGGTCACCGACTACCGATCACTGCAGCAACTCGACCTCGCACGGTACGAGACGCTGGCGAGCTCGCTCGTCGAGCACGGGATCTGGGTCACCGGCCGTGGGGTCTGGTACGTGTCGGCCAGCCACGGGCAGCGCGAGCTGGAAACGGCGCTGACCCGCTTCGACAAGGCGCTCACCGAGTGGGTGGCCCAGTGACGAGTCACGTCCGGGTCCAGCAGAACGGCAACACCGCGAGCTTCTCGTCCTACGTCTGTGCCGGCGACTTCGTCTTCGTCTCAGGGCAGGCATCGGTCGAGGACGGGGTGATCGTGCCGGGCACCTTCGAGGAGGAGCTGCGCCGGTCGATCGAGAACGTCCGCAAGGTGCTGGGGGAGACCGGGCTGCGACTGTCCGATGTGGTCAAAGTGGGGGCTTACGTGGACGACCCGGCGGACGTGCCGGAGTTCAACCGGCTCTACCGCGAGTACTTCCGCGAACCGCTGCCGGCGCGGACGACGCTGACCGGTTGCCTGGGCGGCATCATCAAGTTCGAGATCGACGTCGTGGCCTACGCGGGGGAGTGAGCAGGTGCGGTTCGCGACGTTGGGCCTGTTCCACGAGGCGAATACTTTCTCGCCGCTGAAGGCGGACCAGCAGCTCTTCGCGGGCGGAGGCGTGTTCCGCGGGGACGAGATAGTGGCGGAATACGCCAGTTCGTCGACGATTCTCGGCGGCTACCTCGAGGAATGCCGGCGTTCTGGGGTCGACCTCGTGCCGCTGGTCTCGGCGTTCGTCACCCCCGTCGGCCCGGTGACCGAGGAGGCCTTCGAGGCGCTGCTCGGCGAAATGGTGGAAGGCCTGTGGGAAAACGGGCCGTGGGACGGGGTCCTGCTGCACATCCACGGTGCCGCGGTAGCCGAGCACCGCCCGGACGCCGACGGGGAGATCGCCGCGCGAGTGCGCCAGGCTGTCGGGCCGGGTGTGCCGGTCGGCGCCGTGCTCGACATGCACGCCAACGTGTCGCAGCAGTTGATCGACGCGCTGACCGTCACGCTCGCGTACCAGACGAACCCGCATATCGACGCCAGGGAGAAGGCCGTTGCCTGCGCGAAGCTCGTGATCGACGCGGTGGACGGGCGCATCCGGCCCGAGCAAGCCCTCGTACAGCTTCCCCTGGTCGTCAACATCGCCCGGCAGGACACGAACGAGCCACCGATGTCGGACCTCGTGGACAGGGCGCGGGCGCTCGCGGACCGGCCCGGGATGTTGTCGGTGAGCGTGCTGGAAGGTTTCCCGTACGCGGACGTGCCGCAGATGGGCATGTCGTGCCTGGCGATCTCCGACGGCGACGCCGTCCAGGCCGAAGCCGCTGCGCGGGAGCTCGCCGACGAGGTCTGGCGGCGGCGCGTGGAGCTCCAGGCGCAGGGCACGACGGTCGACGACGCCCTCGACATCGCCGCGCGCGAGCAAGGCCCGGTGGTGCTGCTCGACGTCGGGGACAACATCGGCGGCGGGGCGCCCGGGGACTCCACGGTCATTCTGCAGGCAGCGGTCGCGCGAGGGGGGCGGTCGCTGGTGCAGACGCTGTGGGATCCCGAAGCGGTCCGCCGCTGCATCGACGCCGGCGTGGGCGCCAGGGTCAGCCTCGAAGTCGGCGCGAAGAACCCGCACTCGGCGGGGAAACCCGTGCCGGTGACCGGCGTCGTGCGCACCATCTCGGATGGTCGGTTCGAGGAGCCCAAGCCGACGCACGGCGGTTACCGGTTCTTCGACATGGGCCCGACGGTGGTGCTGGACACCGATTCGGGGCACACGCTCGTCCTGAGCACCAAGGCGATTCTCAACTCCAGCCTCCAGCAGCTGCTGAGCGTCGGCGTCGATCCGACCACGTACCAAATCGTGGTGGCGAAGGGCGTCAACTCGCCGCGGGCCGCGTATGCGCCCATCGCCAAGCGGATGGTCGTCGTCGACACCGACGGGGTCACCGCGATGGGACTGGAGCGGTTCACCTACGAGCACCGCCGCAAGCCCTTGTTTCCCTTCGAGACACCAGAAGGACGATGAGATGAAGTTCCTGAGGGTCGGGCCGCCAGGGGCGGAGCGACCGGTGCTGCTGGAGGACGGCAGGCACTACGACCTGACACCGCTGACCGCCGAGATCGACGGCCGGTTCCTCGCCGGCGACGGGCCACGGCAGGCGCGCGTCGCACTCGACGCGGGGGAGCTGCCGGAGGTCGACATCGTCGGCGTGCGGATCGGGGCGCCGATCGCGCGGCCCGGCGCGGTGTTGTGCATCGGCCAGAACTACGCCGCCCACGCCGCCGAATCGGGCGACGAGCCGCCGTCCGAGCCGATCCTGTTCCACAAGTCGCCGAACACCGTCGTCGGGCCGTACGACGACATCCTCATCCCGCGCTCGTCCACGAAGACCGACTGGGAGGTCGAGCTCGGCGTCGTCATCGGCAAGCGCGCGCGGTACCTGGAGAGCCTGAACGAGGCGCGGGCGTGCGTCGCGGGGTACGTCACCTCGAACGACGTGTCCGAGCGCGCGTTCCAGCTCGGCCGGCCCGGCGGGCAGTGGTCCAAGGGCAAGTCGTGCGAGGCGTTCAACCCCGTCGGGCCGTGGTTCGTGCCGGCGTACGAGATGCCGGACCCGCAGGTTCTCGGGCTGCGGTCGTGGGTGAACGGCGAACCGCGGCAGGACTCGAAGACCGCCGACATGATCTTCACCGTCGACGAGATCATCTGGCACCTCTCCCAGTTCCTGGTGCTCGAACCCGGCGATCTGGTCAACACCGGGACGCCGGAGGGGGTCGCGCTGTCCGGACGGTTCGAGTACCTGCGCGAAGGCGACGTGGTCGAGGTCGAGATCGCCGGGCTCGGGCGGCAGCGGACAGTCTGCGGTCAGGCCTGATGGGCCTCCCGGCCGGTGTGGTCGACGCGCTGAAGCAGATCGTGGGCGTCGACGGTGTCCGGCTCGCGCCTGGCGAGCTGGCCGCGTACGCGCGCGACGCGACGCCGTTGTTCCACGCGGAGCCTGACGTCGTGGTGTTCCCCAGGACCACCGAACAGGTCGCCGCCGTGCTGCGGCTGGCCACCGAGCACGAGGTGCCGGTGGTCCCGCGGGGTGCCGGGTCGAACTTGTGCGCCGCCACGGTTCCGCTGTCCGGGGGCATCGTCCTGGCCCTGACCAGGATGACGCAGATCCTGGAGGTCGACGGCGACGAGTTGCTGGCGCGCGTGCAGCCCGGCGTGACGACCGCGAGGCTTGCCGACGCGGCGGCCGCGCGCGACCTGCTGTACGTGCCGGATCCGGGCAGCCGGACGACGTCGACGGTCGGCGGCAACGTCGCCACCTGTGCGGGCGGCCTGCGCGGGCTGAAGTACGGCGTGACCCGGAACTACGTCCTGGGGCTGGAGGCGGTCCTGCCGACGGGGGAGGTCATCCGGACCGGTGGGCGGCTGTGGAAGGACGTGGCCGGCTACGACCTGACACGCCTGCTCACCGGCTCGGAGGGCACGCTTGCCGTGCTCACCGAGGTCACCGTGGCCCTGCTGCCGAAACCGGCCGAGGTCGGCACCGGCATCGCGTACTTCGACTCGCTCGCCGACGCGTGCCGGGCGGTCGCGGCGATCATCTCGGCCGGGATCGTGCCCGCGACGCTCGAGTTCCTGGACCAGAAGTGCATCGCGGCCGTCGAGGACTACGCGCAGCTCGGCCTGCGTGGTGACGCGGGCGCGCTGCTGTTGTTCGGTGACGACGGGCCGATAGAGGTCGTCGCGGGCAACCTGGTGCGGCTGCGGAAGATCTGCACCGAGGCCGGGGCGCTCGAGGTGACGCTCGCCGAGGACGTCGCACGCTCCGACGCGCTGCTCGCCGCGCGGCGTTGCTCGTTGCCCGCACTGTCACGGCTGGGATCGCTGACGATCCTCGAAGACGTGACGGTGCCGCGCCCGCGGCTGGCCGCGATGGTGGACCAGATCGACGAGATCGCCGCCCGGTTCGGGCTGCTGATCGCGACGTTCGGGCACGCCGGCGACGGGAACCTGCATCCGACCTGCGTGCTCGATCCCGAGGACGACGAGGCCATCGACCGCGCGCACAAGGCGTTCGCGGAGATCTTCGCGGCGGCCATCCGGTTCGAGGGCACGATCACGGGCGAACACGGCGTGGGCGCGGCGAAGCTGCCGTTCCTCGCCGACCGGCTGGGCGCCGACCAGATGCGGTTGCTGCGCCGGATCAAGACCGCGTTCGACCCGGCCGGCATCCTCAACCCGGGGAAGGTCGGCTCGTGATCTTCGACGACGACCTGCTGGAACGCTGTATCTCGTGCGGGTTCTGCCTGCCCGCGTGCCCCACGTACAGCCTGACCGCGGACGAGTCGTCGTCGCCGCGCGGGCGGATCACGTTGATGCGCGCGCTGGAGACCGGACAGCTGGAGCCGGACGATCCGACGCTGGTCGAGCAGTCGTCGTTCTGTCTCGGTTGTCGTGCGTGTGAGCCGGTGTGCCCCGCGGGCGTGCAGTACGGAGACCTGCTGGAGCAGTGGCGGGATCACCAGTGGCAGGGCCGGAACCGGCCGGTGCTCGCACGCCTGCTGATGGCGGTCGTCGCGCGGCCCTGGTTGTTGCGGCTACAGGGTCTCGTGCGGCGTCACGCGCGGACGAAGGTGCGCGGTCGTACGTATTCGCTGATGCTCGGATGTGTCGAGCGCGGGCTGTATCCCCGCGTGAGCCGGGCCGCGCTGAGGCTCGCGCCGGGGATGCAGGCGCCGCGTGCGCAGGGGTGTTGCGGTGCCTTGCATGCGCACAACGGCTCGTCCGTCCAGGGCGCGGAAATGGCCGAGGCGCTGGGAAAGCGGCTGCCCGGCACAATCGTGACGACGGCAGGCGGCTGTGCGGCGCACCTTTCCGCGCACCTCGGGCGGGACCGGGTCAAGGAGTTCAGCGAGTGGCTCGTCGAGATGGGCGCGTGGCCTCAGGGCGAGGTACGCGTCGATGGGCGGCGGGCGCGGGTCGCGCTGCAGGATTCCTGTCACCTGCGCAACGGGATGGGCGTCACACGCCAGCCGCGCGAACTCATCAAGGCGGTGGCGGAGTACGTCGAGCTACCGGGCGCGGGCGGCTGCTGCGGCGCCGCGGGCACGTATTCGCTGCTGCGCGGCGCGGACAGCCGGAAGGTGCTGGCGCCGAAGCTGGCGGAGATCGAGGCCGCACGGGTGGATTTCGTGGTCGTCGTGAACCCCGGTTGCCTGCGGCAACTTGAGCAGGGTCTGCGGCGGAGCGGCTCCCGCGTCAAGGCGGTGCATTTAGCCGAGCTGCTCACGTGGGCCGAGGAATGAGCGCCTGAACTGAACCCCTGGCTCGCCATTTCCCCGCCCGACAGGGTGGGAGAATGGCGCAACGGATCAGGGTGGCTGTTTCCGGTGCCGGCGGTGGAGTCGGCCAGAGCATTCTCAAAGCCTTGCAGGACAGCGAGTACGACGTGGTCGCGCTGGACGGCGACAGGCTGGCGGCTGGGCTCTACACGACCAACCGGTCCTATCTGGTGCCCCGCCCCGCCGATCCCGATTTCCTCGACAGGATGCTGGAAATCTGCCGCGCCGAGAAATGCCGCCTGCTTTTCCCCGGCCTGGACACCGAACTGCGGCCGCTCGCGGAGAACACCGACCGGTTCGCCGAACACGGCATCACGGTGGTCGTCAGCTCGCCGGAGGTCGTGGACATCGGGGACAACAAGTTCCGCACCTACTCGATCCTGCGCGAGCACGACATCTCCGTGCCCGAGACGGTCGACATGGCGGTTCCGGGCGCACAGCCGCCCGCGTTCCCGTTCATCCTCAAGCGTCGGGAGGGCGGCTCGCGGTCGAAGGACGTCTTCCTCGTCCGCGACGCGGGCGATCTCGCCGAGCTGACCGTCGATCCGGCGGAGTTCGTGGCACAGGAGTACATCGAGGGCGACGAGTACACCTGCGGCTCGGTCAGCTTCGACGGTGACTGCAAGGGCGTCATCGCGATGCGCCGGACGCTGCGCGACGGCGACACCTACAAGGCCTTCGCGGTGCGCGACCAGGTCGTCGAAGACGAGGTGCGGAAGGTCATCGCCGCGATCAAGCCGTTCGGCGCGTGCAACGTGCAGCTGCGGGTGCGGGACGGGAAGCCGTACATCTTCGAGATCAACGCACGCTGCTCCGGCACCACGGCGGCCCGGGCGCTGTGCGGGTTCAACGAGCCACGGATGATCGCCGACTACCTCTGTCACCAGCGCGAACCGGACTTCCAGGTGCGGGAGCAGGCCGTGTTGCGGTACTGGAAGGAGCTGGTCGTGCCGAACGAGCTCATCGACGAGCTGGGCAGGCACGGCAGTCTGTACCGGTCGGGCACGGACCAGCTCTAGCCATGCTGCTCGCGGTGTTCAGCGATGTGCACGGCAACCTGCCCGCGCTGGAGCGGATGCTGGCGGACGCCGGCGCTGTGGACGGGTACGTGTGCCTCGGCGACACCGTGAACTACGGGCCGTGGAGCAACGAGTGCGTCGATCTCGTCGATTCTCTGCCGAACCTGGTGTCCCTGCGCGGGAACCACGAGGACTACTTCCTGCGCGGGGAATACGGCGGAAGCAACGAACTGGCGCGAATGTTCTTCGCATTTTGTTCCGGCACGTTCGACCGGCTGGAATCGCTCAGAAGGCTCGATGTCGAATATCGGGTGAACGACATCGTCTTCTCGCACACGATCGGCGATCGGTACATCTTTCCGGACACTCCGGTGGAACTCGACTCCGACCGGATCATCGGGCACACGCACCGGCAGTTCCTCGTCCGGCGACCGCCCTTCTTCTTGTGCAACAGCGGAAGCGTCGGGCAGAATAGAGCGTCCATCGACGTCATCGACTACCTGCTGGTCGAGACCGGGACCAGGGATGTGCGGCTGCGGCAGCTGAGTTACGACTGCCGACTGATCATCAACGAGATGAAGGCCCGGCACTATCCGGCCGAGTGCGTCGCATACTACGAAAACAAACCGCGTCGCCGGTAGGTTTTTTCTACTTTCGGTAATCGAAACGGCTTGTTTCCTGCCCGGAACGGCGTAACATGTGATGCTTCTCCCACCCTAACTGTTACCCGACTCTGCTCTCGGGCCGAACACCCCGACACGGCCGCCCCCGAGGAGGTGCAGGGATCAGATGTCCTTACCGCTGCACGGACACGAGCTGTTCCGCTCGACGAACCTCGACGAGATCCGCACGCACATGAGCGGCGTCCTCTGCCCGCACGAGGTCGGCATCCGCGACCGTGACGTCGTGCTCGACGCCCAGATGAACTCGCTGCACCTCGGCGACATCGGACTGAACTACGTGCACTACGGCGCTTCGGTGTGGGTCGATCCCGGGTGCACGAAGGACTTCATCGCGCTGCAGATCCCGATGAGCGGATTGAGCAAGATCCGTTGCGGCACGGAGGAGATCGAGTCGACCCCTGACGTGATGCTGGTGAGCCGCCAGGACGAGCCGCTGCGGATGGAGCTGTCCGCCGGCGCTCAGCTGCTGGTCACGAGAATGTCCTGGCCCTTCCTGGTGGACACCCTCAGCGCACTCCTTGGCGTCAGCGCGCCGTGGCCGCTGCGTTTCGAACTCGGCATGAACGTTCGCGCCGAGCCGCAGCAGGCGTGGTTCCAGCTGCTCGTGCAATGCTACCGCCGCGCGAGCCAGCCGACCTGGATCCCCAGTCGCCGCCTGTGGGGTCCGCACTTCAAGGAGCAGCTCGCCCTCGGCCTGCTGCGTGCGCAGCCGAACAACTACAGCGAGATCCTCGCCGCGTCGCCGTTGCCGGCGTCGCATCGCGTGCTGCGTCAGGCGATGGCGGTGCTGGACGGCTCGCCCGAGTACTCCCACACCGAGTGTTCGCTGGCCCGCAAGCTCGCGGTCAGCGCCCGCTCGTTGGACGCCGCCTTCAGGTCCTACCTCCACACCTCCCTGCCCGGGCACCTCTTCCACGTCCGCCTCCGCCGGGCGTTCGTCGACCTGCTCGAAGCCCAGCCCGGCCAGGTCACGGTCGATCAGGTGGCGCGGCGGTGGGGCTTCACGCCCGAGGGCTTCCGCAGGTGCTACCAACGCGAGTTCGGCGAGTCGCCAGAGGAGACGCTGCACCGGTGATGTCAAGCCGTTGACCTCCTGTTGCACCAGCTCTAGGCTGACGAATGAAACAGCCGTTCCAATGACAGAGAACATGAGACGATGGCTGAAGAAACCCAGGAGGGCGACGCCCTGCTCGGCCCGCACATCCTGCACATCCAATCCGGACATGAGCTCGCCCGGCGTCAGAGCCCGGGCCCGAGCGGTCGTCTGCTCGCGGGCAAGCTCGCAGCCGACTGCCAGGCCTCACTCGAGCTACTGCAACCACAGTCCGACTACGTGGTGCTCGTCGTGCTCACCGAGCGTGTCGTCGTCCGGCACGGTGACGCGTACCTCGAAGCCGGCAACGGCTCGCTGCTGGCCGCCGCCCCGCACCAGCGGCTCAGCATCGAGTTCGGTCCCGATTCGCTCGTACGCGTGGTGCGCATCGACCCCGCCTTCGTACACGCGCGGCTCGCGCCGCGGCTGGCCTTCCCGCCGGAGGGCCTGGTGTCGTTCGCGCCGGTGGTGACGTCGTTGCGTGGCGCCAACGACACGGTGACCAAGAGCCTCCTGCGATTCCTGACCGGCGCTCCGGGGCGGTTCACCGAACGCTCGGAGGAGGTCTTCGTCGACTGGCTGCTGCACCACCAGCAGCACACGTATTCCGGGCGGTCGCGTGACCGCGTGGAACGCGATGAGGTGGCCGCGTACGTCCAGCTGCTGATGGACAACTATCCCTTCGTCGGAAGGATGGAGTACTACGCGCGGGCCGCGGGAGTCACGCTTCGGGACCTGATCGCCGCCTTCCGGGAATCCGGCTGCCTGCCGCATGAATACCTGCGCTCGGTGCGTCTCGACTGCGTCCGCCGGCTCCTCGAGAGCGGCGAGTGCTCGTCGGTTCGCAAAGCCGTGACGGACTGCGGTTTTCGCGAGAACGTCCAGTTCCACAGGTGGTACTTCCAGCAATACGGCGAATCGCCGTGGGAAACGCTACGCCGGGCAAGATCGGAGTGATGAGTGCTGAGGGTTCCCGACGTCCTGGTCAGTGTCCGGCACAAGGGGTTTCCGGCCGCGGCGGTCGGCCACCCGGCAAGCGAGGTCTCCGCCGCGCTCGATGACTTCCTCACGCCTGTCCTCGTGGTGAAGGACAGCGCACTCCGGCACAACCTCGCGACGATGGCGCGCTTCTGCGAAGACCACGCGCTGTCGCTGTCGCCTCATGTGAAGACCACGATGTCGCCGGAGATCGCCGCCGCGCAGCTCGAGCACGGCGCCTGGGCGCTCACCCTCGCGACGCCCAGCCAGGTCAGGATCTTCCGAAGCCTTGGCGCGCAACGCATCGTCCTCGCCAACGAGCTCGTCGACCCGGCGGCGATCGACTGGATCGCCGCGGAGATGGCTGCCGACCCGGAGTTCACCTGCTATTGCTACGTCGACTCCCTCGACGGGGTCGACATCCTGGAAAAGGAGCTGGGACAACGGGAACGTCGCCGTGCGTTCCCGGTCATCCTGGAGCTCGGCGTGCCCGGCGGGCGGGCCGGCGCACGGGATCTCGACCAGCTGCGACTGATCGCCGAGCGTGTGACGGCCTCGGCGCAACTGCGGCTCGCGGGGGTCGGCGGCTTCGAAGGGGTCATCGGTGGTGCGCTCGACGCCAAGCTCCTGGCGGAGGTTCGCGCCTACCTGCGTCGGCTGCGTGACGCGGCCGACGAACTGTCGCACGAGGGCGAGTTCATCATCACCGTCGGCGGTAGTGCGTTCCCCGAGCTGGTGGCCGACGAGCTCGGACCGTCCTGGCAGCGAGGCCGCCCGATCCGCGTCGTGCTGCGCAGCGGCTGTTACGTCACCCACGACTCGCTGGCGTACCAGCAGTTCCGCGACCTGTTGGCGACCGAGTACCAGTCGTTGGCCCTGCGGCCCAGCCTGGAGCTGTGGGGGCGCGTGCTGTCCACTCCGGAACCCGGACTGGCCATTCTCGACTTCGGCAAGCGGGACACGGGTGTGGACGCGGGCTTTCCCGTGCCGCTGCACCGGATCCGCCGCGGGTCGACGGTGCTGGAACAGGCGCCACCGGGCGAGCTGACAGCGTCGAACGATCAGCACGCCTACTTCCGCGGCGAGCTGGAGGTGGGCGACCGGGTCGGGTTCGGCATCTCCCACCCGTGCACCACCTTCGACAAGTGGCAGCTGATCCCCGTCGTCGACGACTCGTACGTCCTTTGTGGAACGGTGCAGACGCTGTTCTAGCGCTCGCTGCTGTCGGACTCGGGCCACCACTGGTCGAGGATCTCCATCCGTGCGTCCAGGAGCGACGGGTCGCGCAGGTCGATGATGTGCACGCCGTTCCAGCGGCGGAACCCGATGCCCTCGAGCATTGCCCCGGCGCGCACGCTTGCCAGCTCCGCCGCCACCCGGTCGCCGGGGCAGGGGAACTCCAGCGGCGACACCCGGCTCGCGCCGATCCGGGCGTTGGGGGCGAGGATGCGCAGCGCGCTCGCGACCAGTGCGGCGCCCAGGCCGTGCCCGCGCCAGCCCTCGACCAGCTCGACCCGGCGCAGGATGACCATCCGCGGTGGCCCGGGGGAGATCTGCTTGTCCAGCTCGGGGTGCAGCTTGCCCTCGTCGGGGTCGATGACGGTCTCGGCGATGAACTCCAGTGCCCATTCGCCGAGCACGACCGAGTCGAGCAGGTTGCGTTCCTTGGTCAGGTCGGCGATGACCAGGGAGATGTCCCCGACGTGCCGCAGCTCCTCGGGGCACACGTCGAGCGGGGAGATGTCGGCGGAGGCGTGCCACTGTTCGGGTTGTTCGTCCTCGTCGTCGATCTGCCACCAGAACCGGCGATGCGACAGGTTCAACTCGATCGACAACGGGTTCGCGGGAAGGTCGGGGACCATGGCTCGTTCACCGGACCCGAGGTGCAGTTGCACGTGCATATGCATGGTCGCGGATTCCGGTCACCCGGAACGTCTTAATCGCGTTCGGGCCGTCAGTCAATGGGCGCCGACCGTGTGCCATCCCTGTCACGATAACGACAGAACGTGAATCACTGGTACCGCCAGAGGTTTGACGTAGCCGCGAGCAGGGATTTTGAAAGTCATCTCGTGTTCCTTCGCATGGCCCGTGGTTCACCTCGCGAACCGGCGCGGCGAGCAGAAATACCCGAACGGGTGAGGGTGGGTTTTTCACTGCGGACGCCCGCGCCGGTCGGCTATGTAAGTTCCTTTCGACCTGATTGTCACGACCAGCCCCCGATAACGGAGAAGACGGGTCGCATGCCGGGCCGTTCCCAGCGACACCCCGTATTCCTGCGCGAGTCTGCGCTCGGAGGGCAGCGGTGTATTCGGGGCCAATTCCCCCGCGTCGATTCGAGCGGCGATGTGCTCGGCCATCATTTCGTAGACGTAACCCGGGGTGTCGCCGGGATCGAACTTGGGAACGATCACGTGGCGAAGGTAGAACCGCCTTGAACAGCGAAAATAGCGTGGGTGAGCCGTCCTGCGGTAGGGCGCGACAATGCGCGTACGAGCAAGGCTGTGGACACCTTCCCGAATAGTCGGAGGCGTCACTCTAGCGGGTCATGGATACAAGCCCCGAAGCCGTGAATACGGAAATCGTTCAGCGTTCGGATGCCGGTTGTCCGCGCAGGATCTCGACGCGTTCGGAACCCGGCCAGCCGTTGACCCAGCTGGACCCGAGGACCTGCTTCGCGGATTTCTTCAACGGCGCCAGCAGGCGGGAAACCTCGCGATAGGACTTCGCCATCGCGCCGGCGCACACGACCGTCGCCAAGGAGATGGTGGCGGGCATGCCGTCGGCGCTCCACGGCGTATCCAGAAGTGTGTCGGCGACCGTGGTGATTTCGTCGATGTCACAGGCGATCAGGAAGTCGTCACCACCGACGTGACTGACTGTGACACTGCGGAGCTTCGTGGCGAGATCGGACAGCGCGCGCCCGAGCGAGCGGATCAGGTCGTCACCCGCCGCGAACCCCGCGGTGTCGTTGACGCGCTTGAAGGAGTCGACGTCGAGCCACGCCACGACGAAGGGATGCCCGCCCGCGAGGCGCCGGGTCACCTCGCGGGCGACGGTGTCGCTGCCCGGCAGCCGAGTCAACGGGTTGAGCGCCGCGGCCTCCTCGATCTTCACCTCGGCGACACCGCGCACCAGTTCGTGCACGAGGACGACGCCGACGCAGCGGCCCTGCGCGTCGACGACGATGACGTCGTCCCCGGTGCGGTCCAGCTCGGCGTCGGTGACCAGGTCGAGCAGTTCGAGCGCGCCGGCGCCGACCCGGATCGTGCGCGGTGGGTCGGCGAGCCGGGCCGCGGGGCGGTTGGCGTGCAGCGCGTGGCCGAAGGGGCCGGTCATCTCCAGCAGGAACCGCGCGCGGTCGATCGACCAGACCGGCCGGTTCCCGTCGTCCACCCCGACGATCCCGGTCGGCGCGTCGTGGTCGAGCAACACGTTGCGGGCCTGGTCGCAGGTGGCGTCCTCCGGCAGCGTCCGCGGCGGGTGCAGGAAGTCGTCGACGCGTGGGCCGGCAGCGGACATCCGGACCGGGCCGGGGTCGACGCTGGTCAGTCCCATCGCGGGCACGCCGCCCTCGCGCGCGGGCGCGAACAGGTTGCCCTGCACGATCCGGATGCCCAGCTGCCGCACGGTGGCCAGCTGCTCCTCGGTCTCGATGCCCGTCGCGACGAGCCGGATACCGGTGCGGGCCGCGAAATGACAGAGGGCTTCGACGAGCGCGACCGCCGGCTGGTCGCCGGGCAGCCGGTGCAGGGTGGTGCGGTCCAGCTTGATCAGGTCCGGGCGCGCGTCGGCGAGGAGGTTCAGCGGGATGTCGCCGTGGCCGACGTTGTCGAAGGCGATGCGGAATCCCAGCTCGGCGAACCGGCGGACGCCGGCGAGCAGGGCCTTGGCGGGCACGCCGTGGAAGGGCGCGCCGATCTCGAGGACGACTTCGCGAGCCCGCCGACCTGTCGTGGCCAGCGCCGCGAGCAGAGAGTCGAGCACCAGCTGCGGAGCGGCTGCCGACGCGGCGGTCAGGTTGAGGTGGAGCGGGAGCAGGGTTTCGTAGGTGGCCCCCTCGGTCACGGCGCGGGCGGCGAGCGCGGCGTCGACCTTGATGAGACGCCCTTTGCGCATCGCGTAACGCAGCAGCTCCTGAACCTTGCCCGAGGCCGGGCGGGCCAGCGCCTCGATACCGGTGATACCGCCTGTATGCAGGCTGTACACGGGCTGGAAAGCGAAGCTTACCGGCTCGACCGCGACTTCCACGTGCAGATTTTCGCCTGTCGCGGAGCTGTTTCCGCCAACCGTGGCTCGATAGTTACATATGAATAACACTCAGATAAATATTGTGGCACAGGTCACCTTCGGTAAAGGCGGCACTGACACCGGTCCAACTGGCCCCTACCGCCCGGATGAGTGGACAGCCAGGCTCGAGGGGTTGGGCTGTCACCGGGGCGAGGAGACCGCATGCCGTCTTTCATGGAGCCGTTCCGCATCAAGGCCGTCGAGCCGATCCCGTTTCCGACGCCGGGCGAGCGCCGCGAAGCGCTGGCCACCGCCGGGTACAACCTCTTCCGGGTGCCCGCGCGGCAGATCACGATCGACCTGCTGACCGACTCCGGGACCGCGGCGATGTCGGCGGCCCAGTGGTCCGCGCTGCTGTCCGGTGACGAGTCCTACGCGGGCGCGCGCTCGTTCGAACGGTTCGAAGCGGTCGTGCGGGAGCTGACCGGATACCCCGAGGTGCTGCCGGTGCACCAGGGGCGCGCCGCGGAGCGGATCGTGCTCGGCAACGTACTGGGCCTCGGCGACATCTCGGTGAGCAACACGCATTTCGACAGCACGCGCGCGAGCGTCGAGGCCGTCGGCGCGGAAGCCGTCGACCTGCCGGTGCCGGCGTACGAAGGCGTGCCCAACCCGTTCGGTGGCGACATCGACCTGGACGCACTGGCGGAACTGCTGACCGGGCGGTCCGGACAGCGGATCCGGTGCGTCGTGCTGACCGTCACCAACAACGCCAACGGCGGCCAGCCGGTGTCGCTGCTCAACATCGCCGGTACCCGCAAGCTCTGTGACACCCATGGCATCCCGCTGTACCTCGACGCCTCGCGCTTCGCCGAGAACGCGTACCTCATTACCGAGCGCGAAGCGGGCTACACGGACTCGACGCCGCGAGAGATCGCGCGGACCATGTTCGACCTCGCCGACGGCTGCTGGGCCAGCCTCAAGAAGGACGGCATCGCCAACATCGGCGGCCTGATCGCGCTTCGTGATCCGGAACTGGCGCGCCGCTGCGTCGAGCAGGTCATCGCCTTCGAGGGGTTTCCGACCTACGGCGGGCTCGCCGGACGTGACCTCGACGCGCTGGCGCAAGGCCTGATCGAGGTCACCGAGCCGGACTACCTGCGCTACCGGGCCGAGAGCGCGCGCTGGTTCGGCGAGCAGCTCGGGCTCGCGGGCCTGCCGGTGCTGCAGCCGACCGGCTGCCACGCGGTCTACGTCGACGCGGGCCTGCTGCTCGACCACATCCCGCCGCACCAGCTGCCGGCCACCGCGTTCGCCAACGAGCTGTACCTGGCGGGCGCGGTGCGGGTGTGCGAGCTGGGCACCCTGGTGTTCGGCAGGCCAGGGGATACCGGCGGCCCGGACATCCCGGCGCCACGCGAGCTTGTCCGCTTCGCCCTGCCACGCCGCGTCTACACCGCCAGTCATCTCGAGTACGTCGTCGACGTCGCCGAGGACGTCCGGTCGAAGTCGGCCCAGCTGCGCGGCTACCGGATCGTGCGGCAGGGGGGCGCGTTGCGGCAGTTCACGGCCGCGCTCGAACCGGTGTAAAAGGCCCCCGGCGTATTTGTCCGCTAACCCGCTGCAAGTTGCAGTCAGCAAACTCCACCCGTTTGTCGGTAGTGTTTTGGTCCCTAAAGACCGAAAGTATGACCCTGGAGGTGTGTGGGAGTCGACATCGCCAAGACCCTGATCGAACCGACTGCCCGGGACAATGACAGCCTTACCCCTGGAAAATTACAAACTCTTCGAGTCGAGAGACGTGGACGAGACCCGGGACGAGGTAGGAAAGATCTTCTGCCCGCACCGGCTCGACGTCGTGGGGCCGAAACCGGAACTGCATGCACGGATGCATTGCCGGCGAATGCGCAATATTGCGGTAACGTATGTCTCATACGGCTGGGATGTGCGCGTGAACCCCGGCGAGCTCGATTCGTTCTTCGCGATTCTCGTGCCGACTGCCGGAAGAGGCACTTTTCAGTGTGGTTTCGAACAGATTCAAGCACTGCCGCAACAGAAGATTGCGATCGCGTCGGCGACCGAGCCACTGCACATGCGGTTGTCGGCGGACTGCGGCCAGCTGGTGGTCCGGGTGGAACGGGCGGCCGTCGAGGCGCGGCTGTCGGAGATGATCGACGGCGCCCTGCGTGAGCCCGTCCGCTTCCAGCTCGGCATGGACGTCGCCGGCGGCTACGCGCGTAGCTGGTTCGACGCGCTCAGTTACGGCGTCACCGACCTCGGCCGCCCCGAGACCATGCTCGCGCACCCGCTCGGCATGGAGCAGTTCGAGCAGAACATCATCACCGGGCTGCTGCTCGCCCAGCCGCACAACTACACCGCGATGCTCAACGGGGACGACCGGCCCGTGCCGTCGCGGCTGCTCGGCATCGCCGTCGACCTGATGGAGGGGCACCCCGAGTGGGCGCACACGCCCGCGAGTCTCGCCCGTCAGGCCGGGGTCAGCGTGCGCGCACTGCAGAAGGCCTTCCGCGAGCAACTCGACAGCTCGCCGAGCGAATATCTCCGAGGCGTCCGGCTACAGCGGGTGCACGACGAGCTCTGCGCGGCCCAGTACGACGTGACCACCGTCGGCGAGATCGCGAGCAAGTGGGGGATGGCGCACCACGGCCGGTTCGCCGCCGTCTACCGGGAGCGGTTCGGCGAGTCGCCGAAGCAGACGCTGAGCCGGCAGCATGCACGAAAAGGATAAGAGTGTTCGTGAAACGGATCGTCGGCCATGGGGCCGGCTTCTAACGTCAAGCCCATGCTGACCCGCGAAAATGCCGCGGGGTCTCGTGTCAGATCCAGCGACAGCATGCCGATCGGACGCCTCATCCGGTCGGTTCGCCGCGAGCACGGGCTCACCCAATACGGCCTGGCGGAGGCGCTGGCCACGGTTTCGGAGAATGACAGCCTGAGTCGCGACGAGGTTGCCCGCTGGGAACGCGGCAAGCGCGTTCCCGGCCCGTATTGGCAGCAGTGGCTCAGTGCTGTGCTGGAAATCTCGCCGGACCGGCTGCGCTCCTCCGCGCGGCTCGCCAGGGAACTGAGGTGGCGGTAACTGAAATTGGCCCCCTGATTTTCTTTTCACTTCCGGGCACACTTTCTCCAGCGGGGAGAAGTATTATTTCCGGGAGTGGGAGTAAATGGGTAAAGCACTGGTGACCCTGGTCAATCCGAATCTGGTACATCCACCGATCACGCCTTATGCGCTGGATATCCTCACCACCTCGCTGGAATCCGACGGCTTCGATGTCGAGGTGGTCGACCTGACCTTCCGGCGAGACGACTGGTGGGCCGTGCTGCGTGAGTACTTCGCCGAGCGGGAACCGCTGCTGGTGGGTGTCACGGTGCGGAACACGGACACGATCTACGCGCAGCAACAAAGAGTCTTTCTCGATGATCACCGGGCGATCATCGCCGAGATCAAGGCGTTGACCGGTGCGCCGGTCGTGGCAGGCGGTGTCGGCTTCTCGTCGATGCCGTTCGCCCTGCTGGACTTCTTCGACATTCCCTTCGGCGTCAAGGGCCCAGGCGAGAACATCATCGTGCGGCTGGCGAACGCGCTGTTGTCCGGTGAGTCCCCGGAAACGGTGCCGGGACTGCTGCTGAACCGCGGCGGCGGACAGGTGGAGAGAATGGCGCTTCCGGCCGCGGTCCGGCGCGGAAAGCCGACGTTCAGCCCCTTGAACACGATGACGAGATACACCCGCAGATCCGGCGTGGCGCTCAAAGTGGACAATCTGCGCTATTACCGCGGCGGTGGTCTCGGCAATATCCTGACGAAGAACGGCTGCGCCTACGCCTGCGCGCACTGCGTCGAGCCGGACGCGAAGGGCACGCACTTCACCCGCCGGGCGGTCGACGCCGTCGTGGACGAGATGGAGCTGCTCTGTGCGCAAGGTGTATACGACCTGCATACGACGGACAGCGAGTTCAACCTGGCGATCGCGCACAGCAAGGCGGTGCTCGCGGAGGTGATCCGGCGCCGGGACACCGACCCGGCCTCACCGCTGCGGCAGCTGCGGCTGTGGATCTACGCGCAGCCGACCCCGTTCGACGAGGAGTTGCTGGACCTGCTCGTGCAGGCCGGTTGCGCGGGCATCAACCTCGCGCCCGACCACGTCAGCGAGGACCTGCTCGACGACTGGAAGGTCACCGGCCGCGGCCGTCGCTACTACTCCTTCGAAGACGTGCGCCGCGTCGTCGGGCTCACCAAGCAGTACGACCTGCCCGTCATGGTCGAGGTGCTGCTCGGGATGCCGGGGGAGACCCTCGAGACGATGACGGAGGCGGTGCGGGAGACCCTGGCCCTGGACGTCACCGTGGCGGGCTACAGCCTGGGCATCCGCGCCTTCCCGTACTCGCCGTTGGGCATCCAGCTGGCGCAGCAGTGCGACGGCAGGCAGACGGTGCCCGGTTTGCAGTCGGACACCGCTACCGAGCCGATCATCCTCAAGCCGCGTACCCAGTGCGCGAGCGTCGTCGAGTACGAGCGGCAGTTCGTGTTCGACAGCGCGGGCCGCTTCCGGCCGGTCTACTACCTCTCGCCGCTGCTGCCCGAGGACCCCGAGACGCTCGCCGCGCCGAACGGCCGCTGGGCGAGGAGTGTGCAGCTGTTGTGGGACCTCGTGCCGGAGTCGGAGTACTACCGAGTCATGCTGCCGACGCTGCCGGGCATCACCGAGGACGACAACAACTACGCCGACAACCCCTTCCTGCTGAAGCTCATCCAGCTCGGCTACACCGGCGCGTTCTGGTCCCACTGGCCGCAACGCCACGAGATCATGCACGGCGCCGCCTGAGCACCACGCACAGTAGTGAGATCTCGATTTCAATACAGGTATTCGCATGAGCGCAAGCTTTGTGTAGTGTCACCCGAGGTTGCCAAGGCAGCATGGTCACCTTCGGGTGGCCCCGGCTGCGCCGGTCGGCCGCTTCAGCGTCGAAGGGGTCGGCCGGCGAGGCCGGTTCTTCTGTCCACTTCGGACACTCATCCGCGGGTGTGGCGAGCGCCCAGCTGGGTAGCCACAAGGCATGAGATACCTCAGCGAGTTGCCATACACCCGTGAGGACTACGAGCGTGGCCTGCGGGAACAGGCCGCCACCAGGCGTGCGCGCGTGTCGCCCCGGCTGGTTCTCGACGTTGCCGTGGTCGCGGCGTGCATCGCCCTCGCCATCGTCTTCGGGGCGTTCGAGCTGTGGTGGGGCGCGGTGCTGCTGTCGGTCGTCGCCGTCGGCTGTCTGCTCGACTTCGTCCTGATCGCCGGGCCGAAACATCACCGCTGGCGTGTGCTCACGACCGAGCTGGGTATCCGGGAGCCATGACGCGGACGCGGGCGTTCCCGGACCGGCGTGCGGCTGGCCTGCGCCTGGGCGCCGAGCTGCGCCGGCGCGAGTGGCACGACCCGCTGGTGCTGGGCCTCGCCCGTGGTGGCGTCGTCGTCGCGCACGCCGTCGCGGAGACGCTCGACGCGCCGCTGGACGTGGCCGTCGCACGCAAGATCGGCGCGCCGGGGCATCCGGAGTTCGGCGTCGGCGCGGTCACCGCGACCGGCGACGCCACCTTCGACGCCCGTACGTTGCACGCGCTGCGCCTGCGCCCCGAGGACCTGCGGGAGGCCCGCGAGTCGGAGCAGGCGGAAGCGCGCCGACGGGAACAGGTCTACCTGCGCGGCCGCGACCCCGAGTCGCGCACCGGCCGGGACATCATCCTGGTCGACGACGGTCTCGCGACCGGCGTGACGGCACGGGCGGCCGCGCACGCGATCCGCGGGGACCAGCCGCGTTCGCTCGCCTTCGCCGCGCCTGTCTGCGCCCCGGAGGCGGCGGCCGGCCTGAAAGCCGACGTCGACGAAGTCGTGTGCCTCCTGGCGCCGGACGATCTCCGCGCGATCGGCGAGTGGTATGTCGACTTCGCCCAGACCTCCGACGAAGAAGTCGTCGACCTGCTCGGAAGTGGGCCAGCGTGACCGTTCCCCTTGTCATCGACGTCGGTGGCGAGTCCCTTCCCGGCGACCTCACGATACCGGCCGATGCCGTCGGGATCATCGTGTTCGCACACGGCTCCGGCAGTTCGCGGCACAGCCCACGCAACATCGCGGTCGCGCGCACCCTGCAGGACTACCGCTTCGGCACGCTGCTGTTCGACCTGCTCACCGAGGGCGAGGACGACCGGCGGTTCGACGTCGACCTGCTCACCCGGCGCCTGCTGCACGTGCTGGACGACCTGACCCGGCGCGACTCGACGGCGAACCTGCCGGTCGGCCTGTTCGGCGCGAGCACGGGCGCGGCCGCGGCGGTCGGGGCGGCCGCGGCGTGGCCGGAGGAGGTGCGGGCGGTCGTCGCCCGCGGCGGCAGGCCGGACCTTGCCGCGGCCGCCCTGCCGCGGGTGACCGCCCCGACGCTGATGATCGTCGGCGGCAAGGATCCCGAGGTGCAGCGGCTCAACGAGGAGGCGGCCGCGAGAATGGGCGGGCCCGCGGAGGTCCGGATCGTGCCCGGGGCGACGCACCTGTTCGAGGAGCAGGGCACGCTCGAGGCGGCCGCCGAAATGGCGGCGACCTGGTTCACCACGCATCTCATCTGAGGCCGACGAAGTCCGCCATCTGGAAGCACGTGTACATGAAGAAGGCGTCCGCGGGGTCCGCGCTGCCCACGTACTGCCCGAACAGCTCGAAGTTGATCGCGCCGAAGAGTTGCGTCCAGGCGATGAGCAGGCGGCTCATGTCGGCGGGCGACAGCTCGGCCTCGATCGTCTCGACGAGCCCCCGCGCCTGTTCCTGCAGCTTCTCGGGCACTGGCGGGCCCGTGAAGGCCGGCCGGAGCACGCCCGAAGTGGCGACGCCGACCAGGGCCAGCGCCACGCGCGCGGCCGGGCCGACGGTGTCCTGCGGGGCCTGGTAGCCGGGAATCGGCGAGCCATAGATCAGCGCGTATTCGTGCGGGTGTGCCAGCGCCCAGTTCCGTGCCGCCTGCCAGAGGAGCTGCCAGCGGGAACGCGGGTCCTCGCCGGTGTCGTCCGCCTTCTCCACCGCCTCGCCGATGGCGTTGTACGCGTCGATGATCAGCGCGGTGAGCAGGTGGTCGCGGCTGGGGAAGTAGCGGTAGAGCGCGGACGACACCATGCCGAGCTCTCGTGCGACGGCCCGTAGGGAGAGCCCGTGCGCGCCGACCTCGCCCAGCTGGCGCCGAGCCTCGTCCTTGATCTCCTGCGTCAGCTCGGCCCGGGCGCGGTCGCGGGCGGTCTTGATGGCGGCCATGCGAGACAGTCTGCCACGCTTTGAGAGCGCCGGACAAATTCGAGATCACGGCTCTTGACTTGGTGCGCACCGAGGTGTTCTCTGATCTCAGTTGAGAGCAGTGCTCTCCCAAGTCGAGGAGATCCGATGGACGAGGTCCGCTACATCCAGCCCCGCAAGGCCGAGCAACTGCTGCACGCCACGGTGCAGTGGTTGACCAGGCACGGCATGAGCCTGATGGGCAGCCGAGTGCTCTACGTCCGCGGCCGGAAGAGTGGCGAGCTGCGGTCGAACCCGGTCAACCTCATGGTTTTCGAGGGCAGCCAGTACCTCGTCGCGCCGCGCGGCACCACGCAGTGGGTGCGCAACCTTCGCGTTGCCGGCGAAGGCGAGTTACGGGTGGGCCGCCGGGTCGAGCGCTTCGAGCCCGTCGAGCTCGGTGACGACGAGAAGCCCGTTCTGCTGCGCGAGTACCTCAAGCGCTGGAAGTGGGAGGTCGGCATGTTCTTCGACGGCGTCGACGCCACCGCCTCGGACGAGAAGCTGCGCGAGATCGCGCCGGGCTACCCGGTGTTCCGCATCCTGCCGGCACGGTGAACGCCTTCAACGGCCGCTACCGCAGGAACCTCCGCAGTTCCTCGACGACCACCGCCGGCTGTTCCTCCGCCACGAAATGTCCGCACTCCGCGACCTCCACGCCGCGGGCGTCGGCCGCGTGGTCACGCCAGATGTCGAGCGTCGGCAGGGTGCCGAGAAGACCGGCCTGGCCCCACAACGCCAGCACCGGCATTGCCAGCTTCTCCCCGGCGGACGCGTCGTCGTGCGCGGCGTCGTCGGGGAAGGAGGCGCGGTAGTCGTCGAAGCCTGCCCGGAGCGCACCCGGCGCGGAGAACGCCTCGATGTACACCGGCGCCGCGTCGAGGCCCTGGCGTTGATAGGTCCAGCGTTCGAAGAAGTAGCCGAGATACGCCGCGATGTTGTGCCCCGCCAGCAACTCCGGCAGATCCGGCTGCAGGTGGAACAGCCAGTGCCAGTAAGCCCCCGCGGCCCCGGCGTCGAGCCGTCGCCACATCTCCCGCGTGGGAATGATGTCCAGCACCGCGAGCCTCGCGACCTCGTCAGGGCGATCGAGCGCCCAGCGGTGCGCGACGCGGCCACCACGGTCGTGCCCGACTACGCTGACCCGCTCGAAACCCAGCTGCCGCACCAGTTCCGACACGTCAGTGGCCATCGTGCGCTTGTCGTAGCCGTGGCGGGGCTTGTCGGTCAGGCCGTATCCCCGCAGGTCCGGTGCGATGACCGTGTAGGTCTCGGCCAGTGCGCCGAACACCTTGTGCCAGCAGTACGAGGTCTGCGGCCAACCGTGCAGGAGCACTACCGGCGGCCCCTCGCCGGCCCGCCGGTAGTGCATCCGTATTCCGTTGACCGTCGCCATGAAGGAGTCCATGGCTCGTTTCTAGTCCTGCCGGTCAGTGCCCGCCGTGGCCCGAACCTCCCGGGTGCAGGTGGAACTTCGCGACCTCGGGCGGGTGCACGACGAACGGCCGCATCATGCCCTCGTCCTCGTGGTCGAGGATGTGGCAGTGGTACATGAACTCGCCGGTCGCCCCCTCGAAGTGCCCGGCGACCGTCACCCACTCACCGGCCTGGACCTGGAAGGTGTCCTTCCAGCCCTCCTCGTACTTCTCGATCGGCCGCCCGTCCGGCGGCGCCTCCAGCGGCGCGGTAGTACCGCCGGCCGCCACGTCGAAACCGGCCACGTTGCCCTGCACCAGCGGGAACTGCTTCCGCGTCAGCAGTTGGAACTGCGTCAGGTGGATGTGGATCGGGTGGGTGGGACCGCCGAGGTGGATCAGGTTCCAGATGGCCCACCGGCCGTGGTCGATGAAGAACGTGGTCGTGTCGTCGAACAGGCTCGCGACCTTCTCGAACGTCCGCACCGCGCCGGTCGAGGGGTCCTTGAGCTGCAGGATCCCCGGTGCGGGCAGCGTGGGCGGCGCCTCGGTGAGTTCGCGCAGCTCCCACATCTGCGGATGCGCCTCACCCGCCGTGCCCGGCGGTACCAGCCCGACGAACACGTGGTCGTGGTCCTCGGGCACCGTCGTGCCGTGCTGCAGCCGGACGTACGACCTCGAGAGCCGCTCCGGCAGCCGGAACGGGTCGTGCCGCGCCGAGTCCTCGACCCGGAACTCCAGCAGGTCCGGCTCGGTCGGGCCCGGCACGCTCGTGTCCGTCAGCCGTAACCGCTTGCCTGCGAAGCGGCTGAAGTCGATCAGCACGTCCGCCCGCTCGGCCGGGGCGAGCGTCAGGCCCGCCGTGGGCAGTTCGGCCGGCGCCGGCAGCAGGCCGCCGTCGGTGCCGATGATCCGGACTGCCTCGTTGTGCTTCACGCCCGCCTCGTCGACCAGGTTGAGCTGGTAGAAGCGCGCGTTGGACGCATTGAGCACGCGGAACCGGTACCAGCGCGTGTCCACTTCGAGGTGCGGCCAGATGACCCCGTTGACGAGGTTGAACGGACCGGTGAACGGGATCGGCGCCCCGCTGGGCGCGACGGCGATCTTGTACAGCAGCCGGCCGGTGAGCGCGCCGGTGACCGGATCGGTGTCGAGGTTGCGGTCACACAGGATCAGCGGGATCTCATGCCTGCCGTGTGGCAGGTCGAGCGCGTCCTCCTCGGCGTCTCGGATCAGGTACATCCCGGCCAGGCCCGCGTGGACGTTGAAGCGGGTCACGGCCATGGCGTGGTCGTGGTACCACATCGTCGTCGACTGCTGGCCGTTCGGATACTCGGTCAGCTGCGCGTGATCCTGCAGGATCGCATTGTGCGCCCAGCCGTCGTTGCCGCCGTTCGTCATCGCGCCGTGCAGGTGCACCACCTGCCACGCAGGCAAGTCGGCCACGCCGTCGATGATCGAGAAGCCGGGCAGCAGGTTGCCCTGGGCGTCGCGGTAGCCGCCGGGCACGTTGCCCGGCGCCTGCGCGATCGGCCCCTGCACGGCGACCAGCGGCATGCGGCCGTCGACGTCGTTGGTCCACGCGACCCGCAACCGCTTGCCGCTGCGGACTTCGATGGTCGGTCCGGGAAACTCCCCCTCGTAGGCCCAGACCTCCGTCTCGGGCAGTTGCGAGTGCAGCCGGACCTGCGTGCGGCGGGCCCGGACGGTGATCTCCTCCTGGCGCCACCACAGATGCGGTCCGATGACCGACGGGATGCGCAGCGGGTCGAGGAACTTGGTGAGACCGAAGTCAGGTGCGGTGACCTGCGTCGGCTGGACGATGACCTCAGTCATCGGTGTCCTCCCTGTTTTTTCACGCAGGGGAGTACCTGTTGCCACGCAACGATTTGCTCCCCCGCCCCCAGTGCGGCCGCCGGGAAGCGGCCGTATTCGGCAAGAGGCGGTCCGCCGCCGCCCAGATACGTGGGGCGGGCTATCCGGCGTGATCGGTGAAGTCGACGAGGACGAGCGCCTGGTCGTCGTGCCGCTTCGGGCGAGGCCAGCGATCACCGTCCGGATCACTGCTCTCGGCTTCCCGTACCGCTTCCAGAACGGCGAGCAGGCCGCGCTCGCGGGCAGTGGTCAGGACGTGCGGCCAGTCGAAGAGGCCGTAGTCGTCGATCCCGACGGACACGCCGTCCGACGCCAGGACCACCGCGTCCAGCGCGGTCCGCGGCCAGCTGCGGCACAGGGCGTATGAGGCCGCCGCGGGATCGGCCTCGGCCACCCAGAACCCCTCCGGCTGGTTGCGCAACGCCTGGACCTCGGCGGTCGTGTTGAGCTGTCCTGCGCCGCGCAGCAGGGCGAGGCGGTCGTCGGTGAGCGGGTCGGCGCCGGCGGGGCCGAACGCGACGATCGGGCTGTCGGCGAGCACAAGTCCATCTACGTGGTCACTGCTCCACCGGAGCATGGCGACTGTGCTCGACGGCGACGCTGCCACGCGCAGGTCGTGCGTTCCCGCGACGGTCGCGATGGCGTCGGCCAGCAACAGCCTCAGGTCCCCGTCCGGCTTCGCCCGCAGTGCGCCGGCCAGTTCCTCCGCGAGCAACCCCGCGTACCAGCCTCCCGAGGGCAGCTCGGGACTCGGCGAGGTGGCGCCGTCCAGCAGTACGACCGCCTGGTCGAGGACGACCACGTGATCCTCGGTGGGCCTGGGCTTCCCGTCGACGCCGACGCCTGCCTGCTCGGCGACCTTGATCGTGGGCACGTCGTGAGCGTACGTCCGTCAACCAAGGTTGACATGGCGATAGTGTCAACGTAAGTTGACACTATGACTGAGGCAACCGACCTGGCCGCCCGCGCGGGCGATCGCGACCCCCGGGTGGGGCTGCGGGCCGTCGCCGCCCTGCGCCGGCTGCTGGAGCAACTCGAGGCCGTGCAGGTGCGCAGCGCGCGTGTGCAGGGCTGGTCCTGGCAGGAGATCGCCGCCGAGCTCGGGGTGAGCCGGCAGGCCGTGCACAAGAAACACGGAGGCAACTGATGTTCGAGAGGTTCACCGGGGATGCCCGCGAGGTCGTCGTCGAGGCGCAGCGCGACGCGGCGGAAGTCGGCGCTGCCGAGATCACGTCCCTGCACCTGCTGGCCGCGATGATGCGGGCGCCGGAGAGCAAGGCGTCACGGCTGCTGACCAGCCTCGGCGTGTCGGTCGACGACGTCGCCGCCGAGGCGGGTCGCGTCCGTCGCCGCGGCGGTATCAGCGAGGCCGACGCCGAGGCGCTGGGCGAGTTCGGCATCGATGTCGAACGGATCATCGACCGGATCGAGGAGGTCCACGGCCCGTCGGCACTGGCGGGTACCGGCCGGAGCGCGAAACGCAAGCACATCCCCTTCGCGGACGACTCGAAGAAGACCTTGGAGCTGACGATCAAGGAAGTGGTGCGGGCGGGCGGGAAGGAGCTGGGGTCCGAGCACATCCTGGTCGCGCTGACCGTCCTGCGCGGCCCCGCCGCCGACGTGCTGGCCCGCTTCGACGTGGATGCCCCCAGGCTGCGACAGGCGCTCTCCTGAACGGTCCGTGGGGTTTGTGGACCGTATGCAGCCCGAGTTCAGCTCTTCATGGCCGGATGGCGCCACACAACGAACGGCAGAAACGCTTGCGTGAGCGGGCCGATCGCGGCGGCGTAGAGCACCGTCCCCACTCCGACGCTCCCGCCCAGCAGCCAGCCCGCCACCAGTACGGCGACCTCGAGCCCGGTGCGGGTCAGCCGGACCGACAGCCCGGTCCGTGCGCTCAGGCCCGTCATCAGGCCGTCGCGCGGGCCGGGCCCGAGGCGGGTCCCGACGTAAGCGGCGGTGGCCAGGCCGTTGAGGACGATGCCGCCGGCCAGCAGTGGGATCTGCGACCAGAGGCTGTGTTGCGGCGGCAGTACCGCGCGCACGAGGTCGACGGTGACCGAGATGACGACGACGTTGAGCACGGTGCCGATTCCCGGCCGCTGCCGCAGCGGGATCCAGAGCAGGAGCACGCCGGCCGACGCGATCGCGACGACCGTGCCGAACGTGAGCCCGGTGCGCCTGGTGAGGCCGTCGTGCAGTACGTCCCACGGATCGAGACCGAGGCCCGCCCTGGTCATCATCGCCATGCTGGCGCCGTACAGCGCAAGCCCCAGTAGCAGTTGGGGGAACCGGCGCACGGGACTGACGCTCACCCGCACCGGATCGAGTTCGATTGAAGCCACTTGACGATAATGCGGCGCCATTGGCCTGGTTATCCAGAGCCAATGTGCAACTATTGGTCTTATGAACACCTACGGCGGGCGGATATCGGGCCAACGGTTGGCCACCTTGCTGGGATCGTGGCGCCGTGGCTCCCGGCAGGGGGCGGTCGCGCTCGCCTCGGCCATCGAGCTCCAGGTGCTCGACGGTCACCTGCCCGTCGGCACCCAGCTGCCGGCGGAACGCGAGCTCGCCGAGGCGCTCGGCGCGAGCCGCACGCTGATCGGCGCGGCGCTGGACCGGTTGCGCGAGAACGGTTTGGTCGCGAGTCGCCGCGGCGCCGGGTCGTGGGTCACGTCGCCGCGCAGCGAGGGCTCGGCGCCGATCTACCCGACGGAAACCGAGGACATCGACCTGGTCTGCGCCTCGGCGCCCGCGGTCCCCGGCATGATCAATGCCGTCGACGCCGCGCGGCGGCTGCTGGTCGACGAGCTCGGCGGCACGGGCTACGGCGAGCGCGGTCTGCTCGTGCTGCGGGAGCGGCTCGCGCAGCGCTACACCGAGCGTGGCCTGCCGACGTCGCCGGCGCAGATCATGATCACCAACGGCGCGCATCACGCGTTCGTGCTGGCACTGCGGATGCTCGCCAATCCCGGGGACCGGGTGCTCGTCGAGCAACCGACGTATCCGAACACGCTGGAAGCCATCCGCGCCGCGCACGCACTGCCCGTACCCGTCGCGCTCGGCGAGGACGGGTGGGACTTCGAGGGCATCGAAGCGGCGCTGCGGCAGGCGGCGCCGCGGCTGGCGTACCTGATCCTCGACTTCCACAACCCGACCGGCCTGCGCATGGACGACGCGGGCCGGGAACGGCTCGCGGCGCTGCTGACGAAGGCGCGGACATCGGTGGTCGTCGACGAGACGCTCGTCGAGCTGGACTTCACGAATGCTGTCGCGCCAAGGCCTTTCGCCGCCGGGGACTGGTCGATCCTCGTCGGCACGTCGTCGAAATCGCACTGGGGCGGGTTGCGCATCGGCTGGATGCGCGCGTCGGAGGACGTGCTGGCGCGCCTGTCCTCGGCGCGGTTCGGGCTCGACCTCGGCTCGCCGGTGTTCGAGCAACTGGTGCTTTCGGAGCTGCTCGCCGATCCGGAGCCGTTGCGCCGCCGGCGCGAAGGCATTCGGCAGCAACGGGATGCGCTCGCCGACGCCGTCCGCGCCTACTGTCCAGAGTGGACATTCCGGTTCCCCGGCGGTGGTTTTTGGTTGTGGTGCAAGCTTCCGGAGCCGATGAGCACCCGGCTGGCGGTCGCCGCGGCGAGCCGCGGCGTGCTGCTGGCGCCGGGCTCGCGCTTCGGCGCCCACGGCGGCCTCGAACGCTGGATCCGCCTGCCGTTCTCGCAACCGCCCGACCGCCTCGACGAGGCGATGCGGCGCATCAGCCTCGCCGCGGAATCAGTCCGAGGCGGCACGCAGGCCGTCCCCGTGACATGAGAACAGCCGGTGCGCCGGATGAGTCGCTCCAGGGAAAGAGGTGGTCATCCGGCGCACCGGCTGTCGTTGCGCCGCCCGGGCCTGCCGGCACCGCCCCTCGACGTGCCGGCAGACCCCGCGGCTAGGCGCGCATCGGGCAGTTGCCCCTGCTCGGCGCGGTGAGCAGGAGCGCCCGAGGCGTGCCCGATTCCGGCGTCGCGGGGGCAACGCGGCGCCGGAACCCGAGCCCGAACCGGCCGGGCGCGATCGGCCGGTCGGGAAGCATGGTGGTGTGCACGAAAAAGCCCCTCGGTCAAAGGAATGCCCGCGAAGTTGATCTTGTTTTGGGCGCGGGTCGCCTGCGGAACCGAGGCGGGGTCAGTCAGGAGAGGTGGTCGGCAACGCCGCGTCACGGCTGTTGTCGACCTGCGCGTGCCGGCGGGGAACGCCGATCGACGCGAGTTGTGCGACGCCGGTGCGGGCACCGAGGATCGCCGGCGAGTGCTTGGAGTTGCCGCCGCCGTCGTGTGCGGCGACGGCGCTACAGGACTGACCACCCGGCGCGCTCGGCGCCGGCACGGGCTGGTTGTTCTTTGCCTGCACCAAGTGGTCGGAGGCCGGCGCCTGCGTCTTCGGCGCGACGGCGGGCGAGGGCAGCTGATCGTGTTTCACCGGTTGCTCGGCCACGACCGTCGCCGGCAGGGCCGGCGCGCTGCGCGGAGCCGGAGCGGCGGCCGGCACCGTCTCCTGCGGCACGGTCGCGATGCGCGTCTCGGTCTTGGTCACGGTGCTCGCGGTCGTCTCCTGCTGCTTCGGAGCCGACGTGAGCGGCGCGATGAGCGTGGAGGCGACCGGCTGGACGACGGCGTCGGTCGTCGCCGTCACGGTGGTGGTGAGCGTGTCGACGCTGCTGGTGACAGTGTTCACGGTCGTGTTCACCGTGGTCGTGACCTGGTCGACGGTGCTCACGAGGGTGGTCAGCGTGGTGTCGAGCAGACCGCCGAGGAGCCCGCCCTGCGCGGGAGCGTGCTCGTGATGCTTCGCGGGGGTGTACTGGTCCCCCTGCGGTGCCTCGTCGGCGGACGCGGTGAGGCCGCCGAGCAGTCCGGCGAACAGCCAGCCGGCGACGGCGAAGCCCGCGGCCAGGAGCACCTTGGCCCAGAGCGGGACGGCGCGGTGCGTGGCTTCTGCGTCCGTCACCGCCATCACCACCATCCGGGCCTCGGCTCAGTCCGGGTGAGCTCTGAGTTGATCTTGTCGACGTGTCATTCGACCTGGTCATCCACCACGTGGAGCCGGCCCATTTCTAGCATCGCTGGCGAGTGTTTCACCTCGAAAGCTTCCGATCCACCCCAGACGGCCGAAAAGAGCTACCGGCTTGCGTGCATCTAACCAGAGAATGATCACTCTGGGTATCGCACTTTGCAGCGCCGATGTTGCACGGCGCCTGAGTATGATTACTCAACTATGGACTGACCTGCGTCTTTGCGGAGCCGTGCTGCGGTCCGTCGCGTCGTAACTCCGTGGAGTGGCGAAGCGGCGAGACGGAGACGCGGACGATGGCAGAACTCGATTTCGGCGAGTTGCTCAGCCGGGCGGCGGAGGGTGACGAGGTGGCGTGGCGCATTCTCGTGCGCGCGCTTTCCGCCCTGGTGCTGAGGATCGCCCGGTCCTACCGGCTGGGTGAGGCCGACGCTTTCGACGTCTGTCAGAGCACCTGGCTGAAGCTCGCGCAACTGCCCACCGGCCTGCGTGACCCGGCGCGCCTTCCATCCTGGCTCGCGACGACGGCGCGGCGCCAGGCGCTGCGGATCCTGACCGCGCGCCGCCGCGAGATTCCCTGCGCCGACCAGGAACCGCATGACGCGGAGCGGTCGCCGGAGGCCGCGACGCTGACCGTGGAACGGGACCGTGTGCTGTGGCAGACGATCGAGCGCCTGCCGGAACGGCACCGCGAGCTGATGCACCTGCTCGCGGACCCCGCAGGGCTCACCCACGTGGAGATCGCGGCGAAACTGGGCGTCGCGCCCGGCACGATCGGCCCGCTCCGCCGCCGTGCGCTCGACCGGCTCCGCCGTGCCCTGGAGGCGCAGGGCTACGACCACGCCTGACGCACACAGACCGCGTGCGAACGCGGCTCCGCTCGTGAAGCCTCGCCGGATCAGCGCAGCTTGTGCAGTCGCGTGATGCCCTCGTCGAGCACTTCGTCCCGCTTACAGAAAGCGAACCGCAGTAGGTGCTTCCACTCGTCCGGGTGATCCGTGAAGACACTGACCGGAACGGCCACCACCCCGACGCGTTCGGGCAGCTGCCACGCGAGCTGGGTGGCGTCCGAATAGCCCAACGGCCGGACGTCCGCGCAGACGAAGTAGGTGCCCAAGCTCGGATGCACGGTGAACCCGGCCTCCACCAGCCCGGCCGACAACCGGTCGCGTTTGACCGCCAGTGACTCCCGGAGCCCGTCGACCCAGGCCAGCTCGTTGTCCAGCGCGTGCGCGACCGCCGGTTGCAACGGTCCGCCCGACACGAAGGTGATGAACTGCTTCGCCGCCTTCACCGCTGCGACCAGTTCGGGCGTCGAGCAGACCCAGCCGATCTTCCAGCCCGTGCAGTTGAACGTCTTGCCCGCACTCGAGATCGACACCGTCCGGCTGCGCATGCCCGGGAAGTCGGCCAGCGGACGGTGCTCGGCGTCGTCGTACACGAGGTGCTCGTACACCTCGTCGGTGATCGCGATGATGTCGTTCTTCACGCACAGTTCCGCGATCGCCGACAGTTCGGCCTCGGTGAACACCGTGCCCGTCGGGTTGTGCGGGGAGTTGACCAGGATCGCCCTCGTCGCGGGCGTGACCGCGGCCCGCAGCGCGGGCACGTCGAGCAGGAACCGGCCGTCCGCGCCTTCGACGAGGGAGACCACCCGCCGCGTCGCGCCCGCCATCGCGACCGCCGCCGGATACGAGTCGTAGTACGGCTCGATCACGATCACCTCGTCGCCCGGCTCGGTCAGGGCGAGCACGGCCGCGGTGATGGCCTCCGTGGCGCCGGCCGTGACGAGGATCTCGGTGTCCGGGTCGTACTCGAGCCCGTAGCGCGCCCGATGCCGTGCGATCGCCGCCCGGAGTTCGGGACGGCCCGGACCTGGTGGGTACTGGTTCGCCCCGCCGTACAAGGCGTTCTTCGCGGCTTCGAGCATGCCCGCGGGACCGTCGGTGTCCGGGAAGCCCTGGCCTAGGTTGATCGATTCGGTGCGGACCGCGAGCGCCGTCATCTCGGCGAAGATGGTCGAGGTGAAGGGTCGCAGGCGAGGAACGAGAGCTGGTACGCGCATAATTCCCGATCCTCACGGACAATGGGGGTGTGGAGCAAACAACCCTCGCCGACCCACCCGGTGGCCTGGCCGACGAGCAGGCCAAACGGCGCGGGCTGCGCAAGATGAAACTGGTCGCCCTGTCCTTCCTGGTCGGGGCGACGGTCGTGTTCGCGCTGACCAGCTGGGCCGAGGCCGCCGGCTGGTCCGGCTGGGTCGGGTACGTCCGGGCCGCTGCGGAGGCCGGCATGGTCGGCGCGCTGGCCGACTGGTTCGCCGTGACCGCGCTGTTCCGGCATCCGCTTCGGATCCCGATCCCGCACACCGCGATCATCCCGCACAAGAAGAACGCGCTGGGCAGCAGCCTGGGCGACTTCGTGGGCGCGAACTTCCTGTCCGAGCAGGTGGTGCGGGACAAGCTGCGCCGGGCGGAGATCTCCCGACGGCTGGGGGAGTGGCTGTCCCAGCCCGACAACGCCGAGCGCGTCACCTCCGAACTGGCGACGGTCGTGCGCGGCCTGGTCACGGTGCTCCGCGACGAGGACGTGCAGGCCGTGATGGAGCAGGCCGTCGTGCGCCGGGTGGTCGACCAGCCGTGGGGGCCGCCGCTGGGCAAGTTGCTCGAGCAGGTCTTCGCCGACGGCGCGCACTACAAGCTCGTGGACCTGATGTGTGACCGCTCGTACGAGTGGGTGCGTGACAACCACGCCACCGTGCTGCGCGTCGTGTCCGAACGCGCGCCGACCTGGTCGCCGAAGTTCGTGGACGCGATGCTGGCGGACAAGGTGTACGGCGAGGTGCTGTCGTTCGCGTGGGCGGTGAAGACGGACGTGAACCACCCGATGCGGCTGGCGCTGGACAAGTTCCTCGGCGAGTTCGCGCAGGACCTGCAGAAGGACGCCGACACCATGGCGCGCGCGGAGCAGGTCAAGCAGCAGATCCTCGAGCACCCGGACGTGCAGAAGCTGATCGGCTCGGCGTGGACCACCGCGAAGGGCATGCTCCTGGCCGCGGCCGAGGACCCGTCGAGCGAGCTGCGCCGCCGGGTGCGCGAAGGCCTGTGCTCGCTGGGCGAGCGCCTCATCACCGACGAGGGTATGCGGTCCAAAGTGGACGGCTGGGTCGAGGGCGCGGCGGCGTACCTGGTCACCAACTACTCGAGCGAGATCACCACGATCATCACCGACACCGTGGAACGGTGGGACGCCGAGGAGACCTCCCGCAAGATCGAGCTACAGGTCGGCCGGGACCTGCAGTTCATCCGCATCAACGGCACTGTCGTCGGCGCGCTCGCGGGCCTGGTGATCTACTCGATCGCGACCGCGATCTTCTAGAGCAGCACCCACCCGCCGTCGACGCACAGGGTCTGCCCGGTCATGAACCCGCTGTCCGGGCTGAGCAGGAAGCTGACCGTGCCGGCGATGTCGTCGGCCAGGCCGCGGCGTTGCAGCATCTGGTTGTCCAGCACGCGCCGGCTCACGTCCTCCTGGTCGGGGAACGACTCCAGCTCCTCCTCGGTCTGGATCGCGCCCGGCATGACGGCGTTGACCCGGATGCCGCGGGAGCCCAGCTCGCGGGCGAGCGCGCGGGTGAAGCCGAGGATGCCGGCCTTCGTCGTCGTGTAGTGCAGTGACTGGGGGGCGCCGAGCTTCGCCTGCACGCTGCTGATGGTGACGATCGCGCCGCCGTCCTGCCCGTGCGCGCCGCCGAAAGCCCGGCGGCAGCACAGGAACGCACCCTTGAGGTTCACCTCGGACACCTTGTCCCAGGCCGCTTCGCTGATCTCGTCCCACGGCAGCCGCCCGGTGGCGGCGGCGTTGAGGACGAGCGCGCTGACCGGTCCGAGCTGCTGTTCGCAGTCGCTGAACATCTCGTCGACCGCGTCGGCGTCGGTTATGTCCGCCGCGAAGACGGCCGCCTCGCCCCCCGAGGACCGGATGTCCTCGGCGACCTCCTTGGCGTGCGCCAGCATATCGCCGTCGGGATAGCTGTTGATCGCGACGGCCATGCCGTCCTTGGCCAGGCGGCGGGCCGAAGCGGCGCCGATCCCGCGGGACGCGCCGGTCACCAGTGCTACGCGCATGGGACACCTCCGGAGAAGCGATGGGGAAGAAGACCGCGGGCGGGTACCGGGGCGGCATAGAGCAGGCCGCCGGTGCCATCGGTGTCGGCAGTCGTGATGTACAGGGTGGACAGGTTGGGGCCGCCGAAGGCGCAGCTCGTCGGGCAGGTCGCAGGCACTCGGACGACCGCAGTCGTCTCGCCGGTCTCCGGGTCGATGCACCACACCTGGCCCGATCCCCAGACCGCGAGCCAGATGTCACCGCTCTCATCGACCGTCAGGCCGTCGGGCAGGCAGGGCCCGTCGGGCAGACGCCGCACCAGCCGTGGCATGTCGAGCTCGCCCGAGTCGAGGTGGAACTCCCAGGCCGTGACGGTTCCGGCCGTGCTGTCGACGTGGTAGAGCTCGTCTCCCGCCGGGGACCAGTCGATGCCGTTGGACATGGCGAGCTTTTCCAGATGTGTCGTGACTCCGTTGCCGTCGAGGCGGTACAACGCCCCACGCCGGCTGCCGTCGCGGACGGCGGATCCGGCCCAGCAACGGCCTTTCGCGTCGATACCGCCGTCGTTCATCGAAACCGGTGCCGCCACGACATCTGCGAACTGCTCGACCCGGCCGGATTCCGCGTCCAGCCAGCCGAAGCCGTTCGTCGTGACGGCCAGCAGTTCCGCGCCCGGGCCCAGTTCCACGGCTGTCACCCGGGTGGAAAGCCCGACGCAGCTGTGCGTGCCGTCGGGATCGAGAGTGTGCAGCCGCTGCCCGGCAACGTCGAGCCAGCGCAGGCCGACCCCCTCGGCCCAGAGGGGCGACTCGCCCAGCTCGGCCTTCGCCGTTGAAACAGGACTGGCCTCGATCACGACTTCGCAGGGAGACGGTCCGGCCAATGTCACCACCCTGGTCGGTTTTCTCAGTGAAATCAGAGTTTCACGCTAGCAGAGGGGCGACGTAATCCACAGGGGTTGGCGGCTGGGCCGCTCGGGTGAATGTGTCCACCTGGTATGACCTGCGGTTTCGCCAGGTTGTCCACAGTTAGAAGGGTTATCCACAGGCCCGTCTGTGGGTAACTCGTTCGGGGTCAGTTTCGCTCACGCCATGACCGGGCCTTCTGGCGATTCCCGCAGACGCGCATCGAGCACCAGGTCCGCGAGCGGTTGCGCGACTGGTCGAAGAAGGCCCACCGGCAGTCGTCCGCCGGGCAGATCTTGACCCGGTCCCATTCGCCGAGCACGGCCAGCCGGGTGGCGGCGGCCAGTACGGCGCCGACCGCTCCCGGCGCGGTCAGGGCCGGAGCGTCGGCCGCGAGTTCGATCTGGACGGAAACCGTGAGTGGCTTGGCTTCGGCGTCGGGGTCGCCGACCGCCGCACGCAGTGCTTCGCGGGCGACACGAGCCTCGTGCAGGGTGTCCGCGGCGAGCCGGCGCTCTGCGGCCCACTGACGCCAGGTCGCGGCCTGACGCAGCACGTCGGTGTCCTCGTCCACGTCGAGGGTGTTGAGGAAGTCCACGACGAGCGAGGCATCCGCGGATGGGCCGGTCACTTAACCAGTGTAGGGCGAATGCGGGTTGCGCCCGGTTTGTCGTAACCCGCATACTCCCCTTCACTGGTTATCGAGAGGAGTGGACATGAGTGAGATCCCGACCTTCCGCTGCGTCGTCCTCGACTGCCCCGATCCGCGAGCGCTCGCGGATTTCTACGCCGCGCTGCTCGACTGGGGCGAGCCCGAGGCGGATCCCGACGGGCACTGGGTCGATCTGCCCGGCCCGGGCGGCGTGAAGATCTCCTTCCAGTGTGTCGAGAACTACCGCCCCCCGCAGTGGCCGGGGCAGGACGTGCCGCAGCAGTTGCACCTCGATCTGGGCGTCACCGACCTCGTCGCCGGCCGGGAGCGGGCGCTTTCGGTGGGCGCGAAACTGCTCGACGACCGGGGCACGACCTTCCACGTCTACGCCGATCCCGTGGGACATCCGTTCTGCCTTTGTGCCTGCTGAGCGACTATGCACACGGTGTATAGACAGGCGCTATACACTGTGTGTATAGTGCCGGGCATGTCGATCGGACACACACTTCTCGGCCTGCTGGAAAGCGGGCCACGGCACGGCTACGAGCTGAAGCGTGCCTATGACGAACGCTTCGGCCTGGAGCGCCCGCTGCACTACGGGCAGGTCTATGCGACCCTCGCGCGGTTGTTGCGCAACGGGCTCGTGACGGAGTCCGGAGTGGAGCCGGGCGGCGGGCCGGAGCGCAAGAGCTACGCGATCACCGATGCCGGCGTGACGGACATCGAGAAGTGGCTCGGCACGCCCGAGAAGCCCGAGCTCTACCTGCAGAACACGCTGTACACCAAGGTCGTTCTGGCGTTGTTGTCCGGCCGCGCCGCCGACGACGTGCTCGACACGCAGCGGGCGGCGCACCTGAAGACCATGCGCGAGCTGACCGCCCGCAAGACGAACGGCGACCTGGCGGACGCCCTGATCTGCGATCACGCCCTGTTCCACCTGGAAGCGGACCTGCGCTGGCTCGAGCTCACGGCCGCCCGACTGGGCGAGCTCGCCGAGGAGGTCCGCACGTGATCGACCTGACCGGCGTCACCACGGAACCCTCCCGCCCGGTTCGCCGGGGCTTCACGAGTGCCGGCACCAGCATCGAGGTGGCGTCACCGCGTCCCGAGCTGTCCTCCCCCGAGCCTGCCAGCCTCGAGGAGGCAATCGCATGACCTCCCTGCTGACGGCCGCCGCACTGCACAAGTCGTTCGGCCCCACCGAGGCCCTGATCGACGCGAGCTTCGAGATCGACGGTGGCGAGGTGGTCGCCGTGATGGGGCCGTCGGGCTCCGGCAAGTCGACGTTGCTCCACTGCCTGGCCGGCATCGTCCGTCCCGACGGCGGGTCGGTGCTCTACCAGGGCAAGGACCTCGCCGACCTGTCCGACGCCGAGCGCACCGCCCTGCGCCGGGACGAGTTCGGGTTCGTCTTCCAGTTCGGTCAGCTCGTGCCCGAGCTCAGCTGTCTGGAGAACGTGGCGTTGCCACTGCGCCTGGCGGGCATGCGCCGCAGGAAGGCCGAAGCCATCGCGACCGAGACAATGGCGCGACTGGAGGTCGATGCGCTCGGGCCCAAACGGCCGGGTGAGGTGTCCGGTGGCCAGGGGCAGCGCGTCGCGATCGCCCGCGCGCTGGTCACCGGGCCGAAGGTGATCTTCGCCGACGAGCCGACCGGCGCGCTCGACTCCCTCAACGGCGAGCGCATCATGCGGCTCCTGGTGGGCGCGGCCAAGGATTCCGGCGCCGCCGTCGTCCTGGTCACCCACGAAGCGCGCGTCGCCGCGTACTCCGACCGCGAGGTCGTCGTGCGTGACGGCAAGACCAGGCAGCAGGTGGCGGTGGCGTGAACCGTCTCATGGACCTGGCCCTCGGGGTCCGGCTGGCCGTCGGGGGCGGCCGGACCCTGAAGGCGGCACTGCTCCGGCTCGTGCTGACCACCATCGGGATCGGCCTGGCCACAGCGGTCCTGCTGCTGGTGGTGACAGCGGCATCTGCCCTGAGTGACCGCGGGGACCGGCTCGCGGCGCGGGAGCCCGACACGACGGCGACCCAGGCCACCCCGCTCTACCTCGTCGGCGGGCAGCAGGTCGACTGGGACACCACCGTCGACTACGTCGAACCAGCCGGGCCCGGTGCGCCCGTCCCGCCGGGTCTCGCGGCGCTCCCGGGCCCGGGCCAGATCGTCGTCTCCCCGGCGCTCGCGGCGAAGATCGCGGCAGATCCGAAGACCCGCGCGATGTTCAGCCAGCAGATCGTCGGCACCATCGGCCGGGACGGGCTGGCGGGGCCGAACGAGCTGCGCGCGTACGCGGGTGCCACTGGGCTGCGGACCTCGCGCGACGTGGAGTCCGTGTACGGCTTCGGCAAAGCGTCCGGCGTGGAGAACCTGCCACCACAACTGATCATGCTCGGCACGATCGGCGTACTGGTCCTGCTCATCCCCATGCTCGTCTTCGTCGCGAGCTCCAGCCGGATCGCCGGTGCCGAACGGGAACGACGGCTGTCCGCGTTGCGGCTCGCCGGCGCCGGTGCCGCCCAGGTCCGGCGGATCGCAGCCGCGGAGGCCCTGGTCGGAGCCGCGTTCGGTGCATTGCTGGGATTGCTGCTGTTCCTCGTCGTGCGGCCGTTCGCGGCGAGCGTGGAGGTGTCGGGGGTGGCGGTGTTCCCCGCCGACTTCGTGCCGATGTGGCAGCTGGTGGTCGTCGTCTTCGTGCTCATCCCGGTCATCACCGTCGGCACGGCCTGGCTGGGGCTGCGCGGGCTGATCGTCGAGCCGCTCGCGGTGTTCCGCCGGTCCACGCCCGTCCGGCGCCGGTTGTGGTGGCGCCTGCTGCTCGTCGTGCTCGGCGTACTCCTGCTGCTCCCGGACAAGCTGTTCGGCATGACCGCCCGCCCGAGCGCCCTCCTGCCGTTCGTCCTGCTCGGCACGGTCCTGCTGCTGATCGGCGTGCCGACGTTCCTGCCGTGGGTCACCGAGCGCGTGGTCGGCCGCCTCCGCGGCGGCTTCCCGGCGTGGCAGCTGGCAGTGCGGCGGCTCCAGTTGGACAGCGGCACGCCGAGCCGGGTGATCGCGGGCGTCGTCGTGGTGCTCGCCGCGGTGATCGCCCTGCAGACGCTGCTCGGGTCCGTGAACGCCAACGCCCAGCAGGCCAACGCGAGCTACTACGACCCCACGGTCGCGATCATCTCCGTCGATCCCTCGGCTCGGGACGAGGCAATCGCCGCTGTCGGGAAGGCTCCCGCCGTCAAGGGCGTGTATCCCGAGAACTGGGTCTCGCTCGGCGGACCGAGCGGATCCGCGAGCATGATCGTCGCGCCGTGCCCGCTGCTCGAACACGACTATCGCCTGCCGAGCTGCTCCGACGGCGACGTTTTCAGGTTGAACGACTCGCCACCCGGCGCGTCTTACCAGGTCCGGGAGGGGGAGGGTGGGTCCTTCACCGTCCCCGCGGCCGTCAAGACCGCGCACTCGGCCGAGTCGAGCGCGGAGGTGGACCTTCTTGCCACGCCAGGTGTCGCACCCGGCGTCCCGGTCGGCTACCTGGACCTGAAGGCGCTGATCGATCCCACGGTGCCGGATGGCTTCGATCAGCTACGGGCCGCGGTGGCCACGCTGGAGTGGCGGGCGTCGGTGGTCGGCGGCCCCGGAGCGGACAGCACCGGATCCGAAACCGTCCAGGCCATGCAAGGGCTGCTCTACGCGGGTGCGCTGCTGACCATGGTGCTCGCGGGGATCAGCATGCTCGTGATGATCGTCGGGCAGATCAGTGAGCGGCGGCGGCCACTGGCGGCGATGAGTGCCGCCGGTGTGTCGCGGGGCGTCCTCGGCCGCTCCCTGCTGTGGCAGAACGCGATCCCGGTCGTGTTCGGAGTGCTCGTCGCGGTCGGCGCGGGTGTCGGGATCGCGGCACTGATGCTGCGGGTGCTCGCATCTGACGTCCACCTGCTGCTCAACGGGCCGTTCATCGTGTTGATGGCCTGCGCGGCGGTGGTACTGGTGGTCGCCGTGACGGGAGCCGCGCTGCCCGGGCTGCGCTCGGCGACGAAGCTGGAGGCGCTGCGGATGGAATGATGCGTACTCTGGCAGAGTGATTTGTCCGAAATGTCAGAACGTGATGCGAACCGTCGACAAGAACGGCGTGCACCTCGAACAGTGCGAGGGGTGCCGGGGCATCTTCCTCGACCGCGGTGAGCTCGAGCAGATCGCGGGAGCGGAAAGCGCTTACTACGGCTCTCCGGCACCGTATCCGGGGCCGGCCCCCAGCGGGGTGGCGCCGCCCTACCGGGGTGGCCACGATGATTCGCCCGGTCCGTACCGCGGGCACGGTGACTCGCCGCGCCCGTTCCGAGGTCACAGTGATTCGCCGAGGCCGTACCGCGGCGGCTATGGCGACTCGTCCCGGCCGTACCAGGGCGGCGGCGCGTACTACGGCGACTCGCCGCGGCCCTACCGAGGGCACCGCAAGCGCAGTTTCCTCGAGAACCTGTTCGACTAGATGCTCGACCCGCGGATCTGCCCGGCCTGCGGTGACCGTGCGGACGTACCGCTCGTCGAGGGGACGACGAGGATGTGCGACCGCTGCGGTCACCGCTGGCCGTTCCGGCGGCTGCCACTGTTCGCGCTGACCGGACCCAGCGGCGGTGGGAAATCCACGGTCGGTCCGGCGCTGGCCGCGCGCCTCGCCGGCCGGGCCGTGGTGCTCGAACAGGACGTGCTGTGGACCGCCGGCCTGCGTGACGACGTCGACGGCCACCCGGCCTTCCGGGCCACCTGGCTGCGGATGGCCGCGATGATCGCCCAGAACGGCCGGCCCGTCGTCCTGTGTGGCACCGTCGTGCCGCCCGAGTTCGAGGCGCTGCCCGAACGCGCGTTGTTCTCGGACATCCACTACCTCGCCCTGATCGCCGAACCCGAGGTGCTTGCTGAACGCCTCCGCGCGCGTCCGGCCTGGCGTGAGTGGGACGAGCCACGCATTGCCGAAACCCTCGGGTTCAACGACTGGCTCCGCAAGCACGCCGAGGTCCTCCAGCCGCCCGTTCGACTCTTCGACACCAGCGCTACGCCCCTCGAAGCTTCCGTGGACCACACGGTCTCCTGGTTCGACGACCTGTCTACTGTGGACCCGGTTCACGAGTCGACGTGGCGTCGCACCCGATCGGAGTAGCCGATCGGCCACTCGCGCCCAAACCGCGGGAACGCCGCCCGGATCGTGACCCAGGTCTCGCCCGAAGGTTGCAAGCAGGGCGCTTGCAGCAGCTAGCAGTTGGGCGTACATTGAGAGATGTCGCGAGGAGATGAGCCGGATGGCAGACGAGGGAGACAACCTCGACAGCTCGCAGGCGGGGCCGATGGAGAAGGTCGGTCACATCGCTTCCGACATCGGCGAGTACATCCGCCAGCAACGCAGCAACGCGAAGATCTCGTTGCGGCAGCTGTCGAAGCTCGCCGGAGTGTCCAACCCGTACCTGAGTCAGATCGAGCGGGGGGTCCGCAAGCCGAGCGCGGAGATCCTGCAGCAGATCGCGAAGGGTCTGCGGATTTCCGCCGAAGCGCTCTACGTGCAGGCCGGCATCCTCGATCTGCCCACCGGGGGACCGGTGCCGGACGCGGTCCGCGCGGACACCGAACTCACGGAGCGGCAGAAGCAGGTCCTGCTCGATGTGTACGAGTCGTTCCGCCGCGAGAACAACCACAGCAACTCCACCACGCCAGACCTTCCCACGAAGGAGAGTGAACATCATGCCGAGCACCCGGACCGATGACGTGCGCAAGGTCGTGAACAGCGCTGTGGAGCAGCTCCGCACGCCGCTGCTCGCCGCGCTCGGCGCCGGCAACCTGGCCGGCCAGGCGGTCTCCGAGGCCGTCGGCAAGGCCAAGGAGCGGGTCACCGAGAGCGGTGAGGTCGCGCGCAAGAACATCGAAGAGCTGCCCACCGAGGTGACCACGCTGCGCGAGAAGCTGGACCCGGTCGAGCTGCGCAAGCTGGTCGACGACTACACCGAGGCCGCGCTCAAGCTGTACAACAAGCTGGCCGAGACCGGCGAGCAGGCCTGGGACAAGTTCCTCGCCGAGCCGCGCGTGAAGGCCGTCCTGGACCAGGTCGAGGGCGTCAGCACCGAGGCCCGCGAGAAGGTCGAAGAGGTCCTGGGCCTGGCCGCGAAGAAGACCCGCACCGGTGGCGCGAAGGTCGCCGTGGAGAGTTCCGAGGTCGCCTCGAAGATCGAGGACGCCGAGGAGACCGTGGCCCCGAAGGCCGCGCCGAAGTCCACTCCGGCCAGCAAGCCGGCGAGCACCACCCGCCGCACCACGACGACGGCGGCGAAGAAGCCCGCCAGCGGCTCCACCACCCCCAAGAACAGCAAGTAAGCAGTTCTGTCCGGACGGTCCGGTCGGCGCATCCCGTGTGCCGGCCGGACCGTTCGTGGCATTCTGGTCACAGGGGACAGGTCAGGCGGGGGCGAAGGGACGTAGGCTGGACAGGTGCCGTTCATCGCGCAATGGATCATGCTGGTCATCGGTTGGGCCGGGACCCTCGCCGGGCTCGCGGCCTTCTTCCACGCCCTCCTGCAGCGATCGGACGCGTTCACCGCGGCGGACCGCAAGACCAAACCGATCTGGCTCGCCATCACCGGCGCCGGCACCGTGGCCATGGGCCTGTTCGGCTTCGGCGGAGCGGGCACCCTGTTCTGGCTCGCCGGGATCGTCGCGGTCCTGGTCTACCTCGTCGACGTGCGCCCGAAGCTGATCGAGGTCCAGCGCCGCGGCAAGAACTGGTAGCCGCCGGCACCGCCCTTCAGGGACGCGTTGCGCACCGCGGCTAATCTCGGTGCCATGAGGAACTGGACCATCTCGGGGACCCTGACCGTAGAACCCGCCGAGCAGCGCACCGACCTCCTCGCGGAGCCGGTCGCCAAGGCGCTGGCCGCGCTCGAAAGCCCCGATGCCGGCGTCGTCGAGATAGACCCGGAGCTGGCGGACACCGGCGCATTCTGCGAGGCGTACTCCTCGCCCATGTCGGCCTCCGCGAACTGCGTGGTCGTGGCCGGCAAGCGTGCGGGCGAGGTCCGCTACGCCGCCGCGCTCGTGCTCGCCACCACCCGCGCCGACGTCAACGGTGTGATCAAGCGTCGCCTCGACGTGCGCAAGGCGTCGTTCGCGCCGATGGACGAGGCGGTCGAGCTGACCGGCATGGCCTACGGCGGCATCACCCCCGTAGGGCTTCCCGCGGACTGGCCCATCCTGATCGACAAGGCGGTCGCGGATTCGCCCGAGCTCGTGATCGGCAGCGGCATTCGCGGGGGCAAGCTGCTGGTGACCGGCGAGCTGCTCGCCTCGCTGCCGGGTGCCGAAGTCATCGAGGACCTCGCCAAGCCCGTCGCGTGACCGTCCTCGTCCGCACTCCCGGCGACCTCGACATCGCCGCGATCCGCCGCATCGCCGACGGCGAGCAGGTCCAGCTCGACGAGCAGCTGCTCAAGGCCGTCGCCGCGCAACGCGAGGTCGTGCTCGCCGCGCTCACCGAGGGTGCACACCCTGTATACGGGGTGAACACGGGCATGGGACGGCTCGCGGGCACGGCGCTCACTTCCGAACAGCAGTCCGAACACCAGTCACGGCTGCTGGTCGGACGGGCTGTCGGCGGGCCGCCCTGGCTGCCCGCACACGACGTGCGTGCACTGTTCGCGATCCGCCTGCGCGACCTCCTCGAACCGGAAACCGGGGCGAGCGCGGACGCGGCGTGCTTCCTGGCCGACCGGCTCAACGACGGGTTCGTCCCCGCCGTGCCGGCTACCGGCAGCGGTTCGGCCGGAGAGATCATCCCGTTGTCACACGCGTTTCAGACCTTCCTCGGACTCGGCACGATGCTCGATGGAACGTCTGCGGCCGAGGCTCTGGCGAGCCGCGGGATCGAGCCTTATCGGCCGGGTCCCAAGGAGGGCACCACCTTCATCCAGGGCGCGCCCATCGCGACCACGCACGCGATCCTCCGCGCCCCGACGGGCGAGAACCTCGTCGAGCTCCAGATCCTCGCGACCGCACTGACCATCGACGCCCTCGGCGCGCCGCGCGGCATCTACCGGCCCGACCTGGCCGGGCTTGATCCCATCCTCGCGGACGTGCTCGCCCGCATCCGGACCCTGACCGACGGCGGCGCGCCGCGGCCCCTCGTGCAGGCGCCGGTATCGGTCCGCGTGGGACCGCAGGCCCTGGCGTATACGCGTCGCATATTGGCTGCACTCAACGAGTCCGCCAGGCGCACGCTCGCCGCTCCGACCGACTCGCCGTCGTTCCTCGACGGCGAGTTCACCTCGACCGCGGGGTTCCACGCCGCCGAACTCGGACTGCGGATGGACGCCGCGTCGGCGGCTCTCGCGCACGTCGGGGAAATCAGCGTGCAGCGGATGCACCGGCTGCTCGACGAGCGCTTCAGCGGCCTTCCCGCGCAGCTCACGCCCGACCCGGGACCGCAGGCGGGGCTCGCGCCGCTGCACAAGCGCGCGGTCGGCGAACTGCACGCACTTCGCCGGTTGGCGTCCCCGGCCTCACTCGGGTCCATCGACACCTCGGCGGGCCAGGAGGACGTCCAGGTCTTCGCCCTCGAAGCCGGGGAGCAGCTGCGCGCCGCCCTCGAACACCTGCTCGTGATCACGGCCTGCGAACTGATCGCCGCGCACCAGGCACACGTCCTGCGTGGCGAACCGGGCGCCCCCGCGCTACGCGACAGTTACCGCTGGATCGGCGAAGTCGTGCCCCCGGTCGCCGAGGACCGTTCGCTCGGACCCGAGCTCACAGCACTTGTGGCTGCTGCGCGCTCTCGACCGTCAGTCCCTTCGGCACCGCCCACCGGGTGATCAGGGAAAAGATCCCCTCGCAGAGCAGCGCGAGCACGATCACCGCGACGCCGCCGGCCAGGATCTCGCCGTAGCCGGCCCGGCCCTGCGCGAAGCCGTCCACGATGTAGCGGCCGAGGCCACCCCCGTCGTTGACGATCGCGCCGATCGCGACCGTTGCCACCAGCTGCAGGAAGGCGACCCTGGCGCCGGCCAGGATCACCGGCAGCGCGAGCGGCAGTTCCATCCGGAACATGATCTGCCTCTCGGTGTAGCCCGTGCCGCGGGCGGCGTCCACCGCGTCGGCGTCCACCGAGATCACCCCGGCGTAGGTGTTCGTGAACAGCGGCGGGAGCGCGAGCGCGACCAGCGCGATCAGCAGCGGCCAGAAATCGGTGTTCACGTCCCAGCGGCTGGCGAGGAACCAGAACAGGATGATCAGCCCGAAGCTCGGGATCGCCCGGCCGATGTTGATCACGCTGCTCGCGAGGAACGCGCCGCGCCGGTAGTGCGCGAGCCACAGCGCGGGCGGGATCGTCAGCGCGGCCGCGACGACCAGCGACAGCGCGGAAAAGCTCAGGTGCTCGACCGTCCGATAGGGAATGCCGGCCGGGTCGCTCCAGCTCCACCGGTTCGGCTGCCCCAGCCAGTCCCAGGCCTCGGCGAAGATGTTGCTCACGCGCGCACCTTCTTCCGCGCCCACGGGGCGAGCGCCCGCTCCGACAACCAGAGCAGGAAGTCGACCACGACGGCCAGCACGATGGACAGCCCGATCCCGACGATGATCGCCGTCGGGTTGGGGGTGGTGGTCTGGATGCCCTGCCGGATGAAGAACCCGAGGCCGCCCATGCCGAGCATCGAGGTGACCGTGACCAGCCCGATCGTCGTCACCGCCGCGACCCGCAGCCCCGCGATCACGACCGGCAGCGCCAGTGGCAGCTCGACGCTCACCAGCAGCCTGGCCCGCGTGAAGCCCATGCCGACCGCGGCCTCGCGCACGTCGGCAGGCACCTGCTGGATGCCGGTGACGATGTTGCGCAGCAGGATCAGCAGGGTGTACGTCGCGAGCGGGATGACCGCCGTGGTGAACGACAGCCCGAAGAACGGCACCAGGAGCGCGAACGCGCCCAGGCTGGGGATCACGTACAGCGCGCCCGCCGTGGACAGTGCGACCGGGTAGAACCAGCGCCAGCGCAGGGACAGCACGGCCAGCCCGACCGACACGACCAGCCCGATCGCGAGCGCCGTCGCGGTCAGCGCGAGGTGCTCACCGAGCCGCTGCAGGATGTTGTCCGCATTGCGTTCGACCCACCGCCACTCGAACAGCGGCCGATCGGACTCGGCCAGCACGATTGCGCCCACCGGGCGAGCATAGTTCGTCAAGGGGGCTGATTTCTCAGGATGTGGTTTCTGTCGGTGGGCGCGGCTAGGGTCGTCTCGTCACACGAACTGGAGGGTGAAGGATGCGCTGGACTAGGGGCTTCAAGGCGGGAGTGGTGATCGCCGCCGCGGTGCTGGGCCTGGCCGCGTGTGGTGGCGGGAACGACCAGTCGGCCGCGCCGAGCAAGGGCGGGAGCCCGATCGTCGTGGCTTCGTTCAACTTCACCGACAGCCAGATCCTGGCCGAGCTGTACTCGCAGGCGCTGGAGGCCAAGGGCTATCCGGTGACGCGGAAGTTCAACATCGGCTCGCGCGAGCTGGTCTACCCGTCGCTGAAGTCGGGTGAGCTGCAGTTCATCCCGGAGTACCAAGGCGCGGCGATCAGCAGCGGGTTCAACGAGCAGGCGCCGACGGACGCGAACTCCGAGCACGCCAAGCTCGCCGAGCTGTTCAAGCCCTCGGGCGTCGGGCTGCTCAACTACGCGCCCGCCGAGAACAAGAACACCTACATCGTGAAGTCCGACCTGGCGAAGCAGCAGGGGCTGACCAAGATCAGCGACCTGAAGAAGCTGGACAAGGTGGTGCTCGGTGGTCCGCCGGAGTGCGGTACCCGCGCCAACTGCTTCGTCGGCTTCCGTGACACCTACAAGCTGAACGTCACGTTCCAGAGCATCCAGGAGGCGGGCCCGCGCCTGGAGCAGCTGAAGTCCGGCGCGGTGACGGTGATCCCGGTCGACTCGGTGAGCCCGCCGACCGCGGACCCGGACTACACGGCGCTGCAGGACGACATGAACATCGTCTCGACCGAGAACATCGTGCCCGCCGTCACCCAGAAGGTGCTCGACGAGCGCGGGGCGGACTTCGCGGCGGTGGTCAACGCGGTGAGCGCGAAGCTGACCACGCCCGAGCTGCGCGATCTGAACAAGCAGGTCGACGCGGACGGCGACACGGTGGCGGACGTCGCGAAGGACTGGCTGTCCAAGCAGGGGCTCGCCTGATCACTAGAGTCGCGGTCGACGACCACGACGGAATCGGGGAGTGAGAATGGCTCAGGTCACGGCCACCGCGGAACGGACGATCGACGCGCCGGCCGAGAAGGTACGCGAGCTCGTCGCCGACTATGCCGGCGTCCGGCCCAGAATTCTGACCGAGCAGTACCGGGACTACGAGGTCACCGAGGGCGGCAAGGGTGCGGGCACCAAGGCGAAGTGGAAGCTGCAGGCCACTTCGAAGCGTGTGCGCGACGTCGCGGCGACCGTGACCGAGCCGGAGCCCGGCAAGCTCGTCGAGACCGACGCGAACTCCAGCATGGTGACCACGTGGACCGTGCGAGAGGCCGGCAACGGCAGCGTCGTGCGCATCGAGACGACCTGGCAGGGCGCGGGCGGCATCGGCGGGTTCTTCGAGAAGACCTTCGCCCCGGCCGGTCTGAAGCGGATCTACGACGGAGTGCTCGGGAAGCTCGCCGAGCTGGCCTGAGGGCGGGTGTCCGAGCCGGGAAGCGGTGATTCGCTCCCCGGCTCGGACCGGTCCCGCAGGTGAGCTGTGTGCCACGGGTAAGCCGGGCCACAAAGCGGAATCCGCGCCCCGGTTCGGGGTGTTGTACCTCGGTGAGCGTGGGTAGTCCCCACGGAACATCGACGTAGGGAGTCCAACGGTGAGCACCACGACCACCGCGACCGAGGTTCGCCTCGCGTCCCGCCCGGAGGGTTGGCCGACAGCGGCCGACTTCGAGGTTGTCGACACCGAGGTCCCGAGCCCGGGCCCGGGGCAGCTCCTGGTGCGCAACCTGGAGATCAGCGTCGACCCGTACATGCGCGGCCGGATGAAGGCGGCCAAGTCCTATGTCGAGCCGTACAAGGTCGGCGAGGCCATGCTCGGCGGCGCGATCGGCGAGGTTGTCGAGTCCACTGTGGATGAATTCCGCCCTGGCGACATCGTGCTGCACGGGCTCGGCTGGCGCACGCACGCCGTCGTCGACGCTCGCCAGGCCACGAAGGTCGACCCGGACGCGGCGCCGCTGAGCGCGTACCTCGGCGTGCTGGGCATGACCGGTTTGACCGCGTACGCCGGTTTGCTCGACGTCGCGCAGCTCAAGGAGGGCGACACCGTCTTCGTCTCCGGCGCGGCCGGAGCGGTCGGTTCCGTCGCGGGACAGCTCGCGAAGCTCAAGGGCGCCGAGCGGGTCATCGGCAGCGCGGGTTCCGACGAGAAGGTCCGGCACCTCATCGAGGACCTCGGCTTCGACGCCGCGTTCAACTACAAGAACGGCCCGGTCGCGGATCAGCTCGCCGAGGCCGCGCCGGACGGCATCGACGTGTACTTCGACAACGTCGGCGGTGAGCACCTCGAGGCGGCCATCGGGAACGCGAACCTGCACGCCCGGTTCGCGATCTGCGGCATGATCTCGGCCTACAACGCCACCGAGCCGCCCGCCGCGCCACGCAACCTGGGGATGATCGTCGGCAAGCGGCTGACCCTGCGCGGCTTCCTCGTCGGCGACCACCTCCACCTGCGGGAACGGTTCCTCGCCGAGATCGCCCCGCTGGTCAGGGACGGGCGCCTGCGCCATCACGAGACCGTGGTAGAAGGCATCCGCAACGCGCCACAGGCTTTCCTCGACATGCTCGCCGGCGCGAACACCGGGAAGATGCTCGTCCGGCTCTGAACCCCGGCGGCCGGGCCTCCCGTCGGAAGCCCGGCCACTTCGGCTCAGCCTCGCGGGAGGACCAGCGGGAGCACCGTCGTCAGGGTGCGCCAGTCGGCGCTGGCGATGCTGGCGTGGTGCGAGGCCAGCAGGTGCACGCGGTCGGTCGCCTGCTGAACGGTCGGGTTGGTGCCGTCGATCGCGGGCGACACGTTCTGGGCGTCGGTCATGATCAGGAAGTAGTGGTTGGCGTCGTACCAGGACGTGTCGATGCCGCCGTCGATGTACGCGCCGGCATCACCGTCGAAGAACACGAACCACGGCCGGATCGACGTGTCGGCGTACTGGGTCCGCGGGTCTCCGGACTTGGCGCCGAGGACGCTGGCGAACGCGGTCGCGTTGGCCAGCGTGCCCGCGGCCTTGAGGTTCTTCAGGTAGGTCGCGTACTCGACGTCGGTGTGCAGGGTGTCCGTCGGGTTGGACTGCTCGACCGTGCCGGGGATGACCTCGAGGATCATCTTGCCGTCGAGCGCACTTCGCGTGGGCCAGGCGTTCGCACGGGCCGCATCGTCCAAAGTGGAGTAAGAGCCGATGAGGTCGGCCGGCTTGAACAGGGCGTTGCCCGCGTTGGCCTGCACGTATGCGTCGAACTCGTCAGGGCCCATGCCGTCGCGGTCGTCGAAACCGAGCTTCAGCTCGACCTTGACGACGACCGGCCCGGCGCTCGGGTGGGCGGCGAGCCACGTCCGGATGTCGGCGAGGCAGGTGCCGAACGACTGGTCCCGGTTGCCGCCGTACAGGTTCGAGGCGGGCACGCAGTTGTTGTCGTTGCCGAGCGGGTTCTCGTGGCTGACCTGCCAGGTCTTGGTCAGGATGTTGTCCCAGACGTCCAGTTCGATCAGCGAGCTGCCGGCGTCGAGGCCCTGGGCGAGATAGCTGTAGGCATCCTTCGTGTACGTGTTGTGCACACCGACCGTCGTTGCCTCCGACAGCTTGAGCGTGCCGGTATCGGCCGCCATGGCCTGCGGCGCGGTGAGCAGTGCCGCGGCCAGCAGGAATCCCAGTGCTCGGACCAACCTCATCGGGGTCTCCTTCCCGTCGGGAAAACCCTGGCCGACGCGCGTTACGAGAAAATGGTTCACGTCTGACGGGAAGGTAGTACTACAGGGAACGTACGCGTTAGAGCCGTTCGTAGGGTGACGACCGGACGCCGTGCGTGGTCGAGCATCGACGGCATGACGACGCTGCAAGTGCGGGTCCGGCCGGTCGAGCGGGTGGCCTACCGGGTGGGCGCGATCCTGTTCCTGAGTGGTCTGGTCCACCTCGTCGTGCTGGTGGCCTCCGGCACCACGTGGGAGGGACCGCTGTCGTACCGGAAGGCGATGACGTTCGGGCTCTCCTTCGGGCTCACGCTGGCGACGCTCGCGTGGGCGACGTCCTTCCTGCGCATGAACGAAAGGACGCGGACCACGCTCCTCGGCGCCTTCACCGTGGTGAGTGTCGTCGAGGTCGCGCTCGTGACGATGCAGGTGTGGCGCGGCGTCCCGTCCCACTTCAACTTCGAGACCGGCTTCGACACCCTCGTGTCGATGACGCTCGCGCTCGGCGGCGCGGTGATCATCGTGACCGTCGCCGGGTTCACGGCCGCCGCGCTGCGCTCGACGAGCGGGCTGTCCCCGAGCATGCTGCTCGCACTGCGGTTCGGGCTGGTCGTCCTGATCGGCGCCCTGGCCGTCGGCGCGATCATGATCGCGGACGGGGTGCGCGTTTCCCGCGGCGGTGACCCACAGCTGGCGTACACCACCGCGGGCGCGTTGAAGCCCGTGCATTTCGTGGCCATGCACGCGATCCTCGTCGTCCCGGCCCTCGCGTGGCTGATGCGCTTCACGACCTGGCCGGAACGCCGCCGGACCCGCGTCATCCAGGCGACGGCCGTCCTCTACGCGATCGCCGTCGCGGGGACCTGGGTGGTGTTCGGCTAGAAGACCACCGTGCGGTTGCCGTGCACCAGGACACGGCTTTCCAGGTGCCAGCGCAGGCCGCGGGCGAGCGTGACCTTCTCGATGTCGCGGCCCTTGCGGACCAGGTCGGACACCGTGTCCCCGTGGTCGACGCGGATGACGTCCTGCTCGATGATCGGGCCCGCGTCGAGGTCCGCCGTGACGTAGTGGCAGGTGGCGCCGATCAGCTTGACGCCGCGCCGGTGCGCCTGGTGGTACGGCCGCGCCCCGATGAACGACGGCAGGAAGCTGTGGTGGATGTTGACCGCGCGCCCGGCCCACGCCACGCACAGGTCGGGCGGCAGGATCTGCATGAACCGCGCCAGCACGACCGCGTGCGGGTCGTGCTCGTCGACCAGCTTCCGGAGCTCCGCGAACGCCGCCGCCTTGTCGCCGGCCGGAAAAGGCACGTGGTGGAACGGAATGCCGTGCGCTCGCGTGATCCCCGCCAGCGAGTCGTGGTTGCCGATCACCGCGCGCACGTCGACGTCGAGCTCGCCCGACGCCACCCGGCCCAGCAGGTCGTACAGGCAGTGCCCGTCCTTCGACACCAGGATCACCACGCGGCGGCGGACCCCGGTGTCCTCGACCCGCCAGTTCGACTCCGCCGACAGCGACGACGCGACCTCCGCGAAACGGGTCCGCAACTCGTCGACGCCGAACGGCAGCGAGTCCGCGCGCACCTCCTGGCGGGTGAAGAACCAGCCGGTGTCCTGATCGGTGTGGTAGGCCGCTTCGACGATCCAACCGCCGGCGTCCGCGAGGAACGAGGACACCCGCGCGACGATGCCGGTGCGGTCTGGGCAGCCGAAGGTGATCACATAACGTCGTTCGGACACCCTGTCATCTTCCCCGGTGCAGCTCAGGGCGATGCGAGGGGCTCCAGCAGCGCCGTTTCCCCGGTGACCACGGCGCTGCTCGGCCGGCCCCAGACCCGCCGGTAGACCGCGTCCGCCGGACCGGCGATCGTCACGTCGGCCTCGACCTCGTCGGGGCTGATCGACGGCGGGGCGCCGGGCGCCAGCCGGACGGCCCAGGTGCGGGCGGCGTCGGTCGCGTGCAGCAGCACGGTGCCCTCGAACTCCGACTTCGACCAGTCCTGGCGCGTCGGCACCATCCACGCGATCAGCTCGTCGATGCCGTCCGCGGCGAACTCGGGGTCGAAGACCAGGGTTGGCTCGGCGTTCAGCGCGTGCTCGCCGTCCAGCCGGTGGATGGCGGCCTCATGCGCCTGCCGCCGCGCCCACGAGCCCGCCACCTGCGGGTATCGCGTGAACGGCAGCCAGGCCGGCGCCTGCGCGTCGGTGAGGTTGTCGAGCATGGTCGTGCGCCGGCCGTCCCACCAGGCCAGCAGCTCGTCCCAGTCCTCGGGCGGGCGATCGGGCTTGACGTCCTTTCCGCTCGGATCGGCCAGCGCCTTGACCACCCAGGACTGGACCCGGCCGAGATGACCGACCAGGCGGCTAACGGTCCACCTCGGGCACGTGGGCACGGTGGCCTCCGGGCCGGCTGCCAGTGCTGCCGAGCGCAGGGCATCGCAATGGGTCCGGATCGCCGTCAGAAAGTCCTCGTGCCGCATGCCGCGAGCGTATCCGGCGCACGAGCTCGATCGCGCCCACCAGGAGCAGGCCGATCGCGAACGACAGCACCAGCCCCTTGCCGGGCGAGTCGGCGAACGCCATCCCGCCCACACAACCGATACACACGCTGTATACCGCCCATATACACGTGCCGAGCACGTCGAGCGCGACGAACCGGGACCACGGCACGCCCATGCTGCCGGTCGCCAGGCCGCTCGCGACGCGCCCGCCGGGCAGGTACCGGGCCGCGACGATCAGCAGCGCGTTGTGCCGGTCCACCTGCGTCTGCGCCCACTCGTAGCGGGCCTGCCCGCGTTCACCGCGTTGCAGCCGGGCGAGCATCCGCGGCCCCGCACGGCGGCCGATCCAGTGGGACAGGCAGTCGCCGGCCAGCGCGCCGAGCGCGGCCGTCGCGACCAGCAGGGCCAGCCGCGGCAGGTCGGGCCCCAGCAGCACCGCGACCGTCACCACCGTGGTCTCGCTGGGCATGAACGGCAGCAGCGCGTCGAGCGCGGACACCGCGAACACGATCAGCCACAACCACGGCGAGGCGAGTGTCCCCCGGAGCAGCTCGCTGATGCTGTCCAGCAGCTCAAACATGAGCGGCCTGACGGATGCCGCGAGGCCGTGCGGAGGTGAGGACCGACCGGACACTCGCTTCGGCCCGCGCGGCCAGCTCGCGCCGGTCGCCGTCGGGCTCGAACGCGTCGTGCGCCGTCACCCGGACCTGCAGGTCGCTCGCCTGAGTCACCCGCCGCAGCGAAGCGAGCAACGTGTCGTCGCCGACGAAGGACGCCACCGTGCTCGGCTCGTCGCCCTGCAGGTATTCGAAGGTCAGCGGCCGGATCGGCGCCCGCGCGTCGATGGCCGCCTGGAACGGGGCCCGGCGGAACTCGCCGCCACCGCACCGGCCGCACCACGTCGTGCCCTCGGGGAACACCAGCACCGACCTGCCGGAACGCAGTGCGCCCGCCAGGTCGGCGACGACGGCAGGCAGTCCCCTCAGCTCGTTCCGGCCGATGAACATGGTCCCGCACCGCCGGGCGAGCCCGCCGATGAGCGGCCAGCGGCCGACCTCGCGCTTGGCAAGGAACGCGGTCGGCTCGATCGCCAGCGCGGTGACGATGTCCAGCCAGGACAGGTGGTTCGCGACGATCAGCGAACCACGCGCATCGGGCGCGGCGAGCCGGTCGTTGTCGGTCGCCACCTCGACCCCCAGTTCCGTGAGCAGCCGCCGCGCCGGCGGACGAAGGCCGCCGTTTCGCACGGCGGAACCCGCGCCCGCCAGCACCGTGAGCGCCCCGCGCCACCGCCGCACAGCTTGCATTGTGGTCACGTCAGGTCGCGTTGAGGTGACGCAGCGCGGTGTACACGGTGAACAGATGGCCCACGGGTTCATCCGGCGTCCTCGAAGAAGTACCGCCGGTACCGCTCGCCGACCTGGTCGAACGACAGCAGGGTGAAGAAGTCCGCGACGGCGAACTCGGGGTCGTGTGCGGGCGGCCCGCAGACCCACGCGCCGAGCCGGAGGTAGCCGCGCAACAGCGGGGGCACGGCCGCGTAGGTCGGCCGCTGTCGGGTGCGGGGCAAGGGAATCCACGGCCGGTGCGGTTCGACGCGCAGCTCCGGCGGAGCGAGGTGCTTGGCCCGGGTCAGCTCCCAGGTGTTCGCCGCCGCGACGCCGCCGTCGGCCAGCGACACCGAGGCGCAGCCGGCGAGATGGCGGTAGCCGGCCGACTGCACGTACCGGCCCATCGTCGCCCACATCAGGTTGATCACCGCGCCGCTGCGGTGCTCGGGATGCACGCAGGACCGGCCGATCTCGACGAGCTCCGGCCGCACCGGCGGGAGCGCGTCGAGCGCGAATTCTCCTTGTGCGTAAAGCCGTTCGCCGCGTCCAGGCAGCAGCATCCGGTAGGTCCCGACCACTTCGCCGTCGTGCAGCACGGCAAGGTGCTCGCAGATGTCGTCGAACTCGTCCCGGTCCTCCGTCGTGCCGAACTCGGCCGAGAACACCTGCTGCCGCAGGTTCTGACAAGCGGCGACGAGCGCCGGATCGGTGGTGACCACCGCCTGGTACCGGGTGTCGATGAGCGTTGTCATGGGCTGATCGTGGACCCGTCGATCAGTCCCTCACCAGGCATTTCGGGCTATATCGGGGAGAAGTCGGGGATCGCCCGTACCGGTGACCCTCGGGAAAAGGTGGGGCTGTCCCTATTCACAGCGGTGCGACCGTGTGCCACGGCACGGTCAGCTCGCCGAGCCGCCAGCGCCGTGGGCCGTCGAGCACCGGCCACCCGCGGGCCCGCAGCAGGTCGATCGTCCGCAGCCAGCGGAAGCGTACGCCGAACGCCTGGTGCGGCGCCGCGGCCGTCCAGCAACTGTCCAAAAGCGACAGGAATTCGTGGACCGGCTCGCCGGGAACGTTGCGGTGGATGAGCGCCTTCGGCAGCCGTTCGGCCACTGTGGACGGTCGGTCGAGGGTGCTGAGCTTGTAGGACACCGTCAGGCTCAACGGACCGTCCGGCGAGAGGGCCACCCAGGAGCTGAGCCTGCCGATCTCGTCGCAGGTGCCCTCGACGAGCAGTCCGCCGGGCGCCATCCGGTCGAGGATCAGCTTCCACGCGCCGGGCACCTCGTCCTCGGCGTACTGCCGCAGCACGTTGAACGCGCGGACGACGACGGGCCTAGCGTCCGCGAGCTCGAACCCGCCCTGGCGGAAGTCCAGCCACGGTGGCTCGGCAAGGGGCAACGCGGCCGCGACCCGTTCGGGATCGAGCTCGAGACCGAGTACCCGAACCCGCGCACAGATCGTATGCAACCTGTGTGCGAGCTCCATGGTCGTGATGCCGGACGCGCCGTACCCGAGGTCGACCACCAGGGGGTCCGCCGCGTGGCGCAGGAGGGCGGCGACGCGTGGCGAAGCGGTGAGCCAGCGGTCCACCCGGCGCAGGCGGTTGGGGTTGGTGGTTCCTCGGGTCGGGGTGCCTAGGAGTTTTCCGCGAGCCACTGCGCGGACAACTCGACCTCGCGCTTGAGCAGCTTGGTGATCTGGTCCGCGACGAAGCCCTCGAGCTTGCCCCCGACGAGCGGGATGCGGATCTTCACCTCCCCGTTCGCGCGCAGCACGGTCTTTCCGCCCTCGGCTCTGAGTTCGGTGCGGACGTTGATCTCGCCGGGCACGCCGCTCACCGTGCCCCTGGCTATCCCGGTGTACCCCTCGCCCGTGCGGGTCCAGTTCTCCTGCCGGTCCACGGCAAGGTCCCCGCTGTGCAGGCTGCGCACGATCGACGGCAGCTTGTCGGCACCTACGCCCTGGCGCAGGCTGAAGCGGACGCCCTCCGCGGTCGGCGTGTAGTCGAGCAGGGCCGCGTTCTCGCCGCCGGCCTCGGCCAGCCGGGCCCGCAGCGCCGGCTCGCTCGTCTGGGCGGCGAACACCTCGTCAACGCCTTGCGAGAACACGGCGTGGTGCTCGATACGGGATGCCATGACCGGAGACAGTACCGTTTGACCCCGTGACACCAGTCGAAACCCGGACCGCCCTGGCCGAGCACACGACGCTGCGCCTGGGCGGCCCCGCCCGCCGGTTCGTCGTCGCCGAGACCACGGAAGACCTGCTCAGCGCGGTCCACGCGGCCGAGGACCGGGTGCTCCTGCTCGGCGGCGGCTCGAACCTGGTGGTCGGCGACGACGGGTTCGACGGCACGGTGGTCAAGATCGCGACCCGCGGCTGGCGCGTCGACGGCGAGACCGTCGAGGTCGCCGCCGGGCAGAACTGGGACGAGTTCGTCGCCGCGATGGTCGAGGCGGGCCTCGGCGGCCTCGAATGCCTCTCCGGCATCCCCGGCTCGGTGGGCGCGACCCCCATCCAGAACGTCGGCGCCTACGGCTGTGAGGTCGCCGACCTGCTGACCTCGGTCGAGTGCTACGACCGGCGCACCGGCGAGACCGGCACGATGAGCGCCACCGACCTGGGGTTCGCCTACCGGACCAGCGTGCTCAAGGGCACGGACGCCGGGATCGTGCTCAGCGTCCGGTTCGCCCTGCGCGGCGACGGCCTGTCCGCCCCGGTCCGCTACGCCGAGCTGGCCCGGACGCTCGGCGTCGAACTCGGCGCCCGGGTGCCCGCCGCCGACGCCCGGCAGGCCGTGCTCACGCTGCGGCGGGGCAAGGGCATGGTCCTCGACGCCGCCGACCACGACACGTGGAGCGCGGGCTCCTTCTTCACCAACCCGATCGTGCCGGAGGCCGAGCTGGCGCCGGTGCTGGCGCGGATCGCGGAGGCAGTGGACACGCCGGTGCCGCAGTACCCGGCAGACGGCGGGGTGAAGCTCTCCGCCGCGTGGCTGATCGAGCGCGCCGGCTTCCGCAAGGGCCACGAGGGCCCCGGCGGCCGGGTCACGCTGTCGACGAAGCACACCCTGGCGCTGACCAACCGGGGCGACGCCAGCACCGCCGACCTGCTCGCGCTGGCCGCGGAGGTCCGCGACGGCGTCCGCGCGAAGTTCGGCGTGACCCTCCACCCGGAACCGCTGCTGATCAACTGCTCACTCTGAGCGGAACGTCCGGGAGCCGTTGAGCTGCGCACGCGGCTTGAGCACGATCGAGTCCAGGTTCACGTGTGACGGCCGGGTCGCCGCGAACGCGATCACCTCGGCGACGTCCTGCGGGGACAGCGGCGTGACGCCCTGGTAGACCTTCGCCGCGCGCTCGGTGTCGCCGCCAAACCGGTTGGCCGAGAAGTCCGTCTCGACCATGCCCGGGATGATCTCGGTGATCCGCACCGGGTCGCCGAGGTGCTCCGAGCGCAGCGTCTGGTGCAGCGCCGCCTGCGCGTGCTTGGCCGCCGTGTAGCCCGAACCGCCGTCGTACACCTCGTGCCCGGCGATCGAGGTCACAGTGATCACGTGCCCGTCGCCGGAGGAGATGAGCTTGGGCAGCAACGCCTTCGTGAGCCGCAGCGTGCCCAGCACGTTGGTCTCCCACATCCAGCGCCAGTTGTCCTCGTCGGCGTCGACGACGCGCTCGAGCCCGCGGGCACCGCCCGCGTTGTTCACCAGGACGTGGCATTCTGGAATCCGCTGGACAAAAGCGGCAACCGAGGCGGGGTCGGTGACGTCCAGTGAGTGGGCGGTACCGGACAGCTCGGCGGCCAGCTTCTCCAGGCGGTCGAGCCTGCGGGCGCCGAGCACGACGTGGAAACCGGCCGCGGCCAGGGCGCGAGCGGTGGCTTCGCCGATACCCGCGCTGGCCCCGGTGATGACTGCGGTTCGTTCGCTCATGCCGCCCATACTCCCAGCGGGGGACAGCCGGATATCGCGGGGAGCCGGGTGCCGTGGACGCCTGGATACGACTGGAATGCGGGAGGCAGCACCTGATGGACAGACGCGTGGTGGTCAAGGCCGCCCTGGTCGCGGGCGTGGGAGCGGTCGTGGCGGCGTGCAGCGGTGGCGGGGAGGACGGGGGCCGGCCCGACGGGGGCGGGCAGCCGACCGAGAGCAAGCCTGTCGCGAAGCTCACCGCGGAACCGGCCGTCGACGCCAAGGACGTGCCGGTCCGCCGGCCGATCACCGTGCGGGTCGCCGACGGCGCCCTGACCTACGTCAAGGTCACCAACGCAGACGGCAAGGCCGTCGCGGGCTCGTTCAACGCCGACCGCACGGTCTGGACCAGCAGTGACGTCCTCGGCTACGGCAAGACCTACACCTACGCCGCCACGGCGACCGGCGCCGACGGCAAGCCCGCGCAGTTGAGCGGCAGCTTCAGCACGCTGACCCCGAGCCAGCAGATCCGGGTGACCGTCAACCCGGCCGACAACGCCGAGGTCGGCGTCGGGATGCCGGTCAGCGTCAAGTTCACCGGCGACGTGGCGAACAAGGCCGAGGTCGAGAAGGCGCTCGCGATCGAGACGAGCAAGCACGTCGAGGGCTCGTGGGGGTGGCTCTCCGACCGGCAGGTGGACTTCCGGCCGAAGGAGTACTGGCCGGCGAACATCCAGGTGAACGTAGGCGCGAAGCTGTACGGCATCGACCTGGGCGGAGGCGCCTACGCGCGGGCCGACGTGAGTACGAAGTTCAAGATCGGGCGCAACCAGGTCGTGAAGATCCACACGACCGACCACCTGATGCACGTCTACCGCGGCGGCGCGAAGGTCAAGAGCTATCCGTGCAGCAACGGCCTCGACGCCGACGTGAACCGCAACACGCCCAACGGCACGTTCGTCGTCATGAGCAAGGAGCCGAGCGCGATCTTCGACAACGCGCGCTACGGCTACACGAACGTCAACAAGAAGTGGGCCTGCCGGATCTCCAACCACGGCGAGTTCATCCACGAGAACCAGGACAACGCGGCGAACATCGGCAAGGTCAACACCTCGCACGGCTGCGTCAACCTGCTCGAAGCGGACGCGAAGAACTTCTTCGACTCCGCGCTGATCGGCGACCCGGTCGAGATCACCGGTTCCCGGCTCGGTGGTCCGGTCAATTCGGACGTCATGGACTGGCTCGTGTCCTGGTCGGCCTGGCAGGCCAAGTCCGCGGTGTAGCCCTGGTGCCCTTTGGGGAAGATGACAGGGGTCCGCCGGTGTTGCGTAGAGGGGCGGGCCCTCCGCTTCCTGGCGGCCGACACACACGGGAGTGAACCAGGGTGACGATCTTGCTGCGCGGATCTCGACGGACTTCGACGATTTGGCCGCGCAGGGTCGCGGTGCTGTCCGTGCACACCTCACCGCTGGAACAACCGGGCACCGGCGACGCCGGCGGGATGAACGTATACATCACGCATACAGCCGTGGAAATGGCGCGGCGCGGGATCTGCGTCGAGGTGTTCACCAGGGCGACCTCGTCGGACCAGCCGCCCGTCACGGAGCTCGCGCCCGGCGTGCTCGTGCGCCACATCCCCGCGGGCCCCTTCGAACCGCTGGGCCGCGACGAGCTGCCCGCCCAGCTGTGCTCGTTCACCTCGGGCGTACTGCGGGCGGAGGCGTTCCACGAGCCCGGCTACTACGACCTGATCCACTCGCACTACTGGCTCTCCGGCCAGGTCGGCTGGCTGGCGCGCGACCGCTGGGGGGTGCCGCTGGTGCACACCGCGCACACGCTCGCGAAGGTCAAGAACGCCGCGCTCGCCGAAGGTGACAAGCCCGAGCCGCGCACGCGGGTGTTCGGTGAGGAGCAGGTGGTCGCCGAGGCGGACTGCCTGATCGCCAACACTCCCGTCGAGGCCCGGCAGCTGGTCAGCCTCTACGACGCCGACCCGCACGCGGTGCACACCGTCGAACCGGGCGTCGACCTCGAACGCTTCACGCCCGGGTCGCAGCGCGCCGCCCGCGAGACGCTCGGCCTGCCGCAGGACGCGGTCGTGCTCGCCTTCGCCGGGCGCATCCAGCCGCTCAAGGCGCCCGACGTGCTGCTGCACGCGGCCGCGCGGCTGCTGGAGCAGAAGCCGGAGCTGCGGAAGCGGCTGGTCGTGCTGGTCGTCGGCGGCCCGTCGGGGACGGGGCTCGAGCAGCCGCAGGCGTTGCGCGAGTTGGCCGTCGCGCTCGGCATCCAGGAGCAGACGCGGTTCCTGCCGCCACAGCCCGGTGAGGTGCTCGCCGAGGTTTACCGCGCCGCCGACGTGGTGGCGGTGCCCAGCTACAACGAGTCGTTCGGGCTGGTCGCGCTGGAAGCGCAGGCGTGCGGGACGCCCGTGGTCGCGGCCGAGGTCGGCGGGCTGCCGGTGGCCGTGGCGCACGGCGTGTCCGGTTTGCTGGTGCCGTCGCACTCGGCGCAGGACTGGGCCGGCGCGCTGGCGAGTGTCGCCCTCCGGCCGGATCGGCGGGCCGAGCTCGCGGCCAATGCCGTGCACCATGCCCGGCGGTTCTCCTGGGAGCGCACCACCGGCGCGCTGCTGGACACTTACGCGGCGGCAGCGCACTCGTTCCGAAACGCCCTACGGCCGGAGGTTGCGGTTTGAGCATCGACCAGGTGATCCAGTCCACCCTGGACAAGGCGGAGCTGAAGTACGACAGGAAGGGCGAGGGCCGGTACTTCGTGACCCTGCCGGGCACGAAGAAGCTGCAGACGAACTGCTGGCTGATCATGCGGGAGCACGCCTTCGCGGTGGAGGCCTTCGTGTGCCGGCACCCGGACGAGGCGCACGAGGAGGTCTACCGGTTCCTGCTGCGCCGGAACGCCAAGCTGTACGGCGTGCACTACACGGTGGACGCACTGGGCGACATCTACCTCGTGGGCAAGCTGGGCCTGACCACCGTGACCGAGGAGGAGCTGGACAAGCTGCTGGGCCAGGTGCTCGAAGCCGCGGACGGGGACTTCAACACGATCCTGGAGATCGGCTTCGCGACCTCGATCAAGCGCGAGTGGGACTGGCGCGTCTCCCGCGGCGAGTCACTAGCGAACCTGGAAGCCTTCAAACACCTGGTGGAACCGGCCCGCCCGCACACCCCCGGCACCCTCACCGACTGACAACGCAACCCTCCGCCCGCGCCCGTGCACACTTGGCCCAGCCGTGATGGGGGTCCAGGGGGCGAAGCCCTCCTGGCGGGGGTCTGGGGGTTCGACCCCCAGAAGGGAGGAGTGATCGCCGACGCAGGGGAGTGCGAAGCGCGAACATGCTCGGCGGGAGGCGGGACGGCTCGAGGGAGGGGGAGTCGCGAACTCGAGCCGCCCCGCTGACGCTCCCGCCGCTGTGGACCCGGTGGCGAGGGGGAGTGCCAACGGGGCCGGCGGGGCCGCAGCTCGGCAGGGGGGAGACGAGCTGCGGTCGTACCCCGTCACCGCTGGGGAGTGCGTGGAATCCAGCGGTGCGGGACGTAAGTCAACTTGTCAGATATCCACCAGTAATCACAAGACTACTCGATACTCCATTCGAGTGAACTTCATAACGTGTGTTAACAGAACGCAGCAAGTGTCACTTCCCGCGCTGCTTCTGGGGGGCGTTTCCCCGCGCCGATCGATCCCGTTACCGATTGGTAACGCACTGTGTGTAGAGCACCCTGTGGGGCGGCCCCTGGTGCCGGTCCGGGTGACGTTCTGGCACGCTTGGCGCATGGCCGAACTTGGGACGTTGGTGCTGCTCCGGCACGGGCAGAGCACCTGGAACGCGGAGAACCTGTTCACCGGCTGGGTCGATGTGCCCCTGTCCGGGCAGGGCGAAGCCGAGGCGCGGCGCGGCGGCGAACTGCTCGCGGAGACCGGCCTGCTGCCCGACGTGGTGCACACCTCCCTGCTCCGCCGGGCGATCTCCACCGCGAACATCGCGCTCGACGTCGCCGACCGGCACTGGATCGACGTCCGCCGCAGCTGGCGGCTCAACGAGCGGCACTACGGCGCACTGCAGGGCAAGAACAAGAAGCAGGTGCGCGACGAGTTCGGCGAGGACCAGTTCATGCTCTGGCGCCGCTCGTACGACGTGCCGCCGCCCCCGATCGAGCGCGGCAGCGAGTTCAGCCAGGACGGCGACGCGCGCTACGCCGACCTCGGCGACACGGCACCGCTGACCGAATGCCTCAAGGACGTCGTCGCGCGGCTGCTGCCCTACTGGGAGTCGGCCATCGTGCCGGACCTGCGCGCGGGCCGGACAGTGCTGGTCGCCGCGCACGGCAACTCGCTGCGCGCGCTGGTGAAGCACCTCGACGGCATCTCCGACGACGCGATCGCCGGGCTGAACATCCCGACCGGGATCCCGCTGCGCTACGACCTCACCGAGGACCTGAAGCCGGTCACCGCCGGCGGCACCTACCTCGACCCGACCGCGGCGAAGGAAGCCGCCGCGGCGGTCGCCGCCCAAGGACGCTGACGGCCTGCGGCGGGGGTGAGCCCCCGCCGCACAGCCTCAGACCAGGCCCAGCTCCCGCGCCCTGGCGCCGGCCTGGAAGCGGGACGTCGCGCCCAGCGCCGCCATCAGCTCGGCCACCCGGCGCCGGTACGTCCGCAGCCCGAGGCCCAGCGTGCGTGCGGCGGTCTCGTCCTTGCACCCCGACGCCAGCACCTCGAGTATCCGCGGTGCCAGCACGCGGATCTCGGCGAACCGCATCTCGAACACCTCGAGCTCGGTCGCCGCGCGCCAGGCCGCGTTGAACAGCGAAGTCACGCTCTGCACGACCTCGGGCCGCGTCACGACGCTGTAGCTCCGCTCGCCGGCCGAAAGGTCACCGGCGAGGATCGCGAGCCGCCGGTCGAGGATGATCGTCTCGTTGATCTCGTCCGACGTGATCCGGATCTGCGCGCCGAACCGCTTGCGCTCCCGCAGGTGCTGGACCTGCCCGGGGTCGAGCAGCACCGCCGGCCGGTACAGCTTGCGGACCGTCCGGTCGGTCGCCTCGGACTCCGCCACCTGCCGGGACGCCGTCCAGGTGTGCATGTCGTTGGCGGCGCAGGCGACGTCACCGGCGGCCGCGAACAGATGCGCCGTGCGGGCGAACAGCTCGGCCTCGCCGCGTACCGTCACGACCTCTCCGGTGACCTCCATGACTCCAGTGTGGCAGCAAGTTGCCAAGGGCGGGCGTGCCGCGAAGCACCGACGCAAGCTGGGCGCATGACAACGGAAACGATCACCGCCGCCGCGGCGGGTACCTGGCAGCTGGGCGACCGCACCGTCAACCGGATGGGCTTCGGCGCCATGCGGCTCACCGGCACGCCCCCCGACCGCGACCGCTCCATCGCGGTGCTGCGCCGGGCGGTCGAGCTCGGTGTCAACCACATCGACACCGCCGCCTTCTACTTCTCGCCCCAGCTCTCGGCCAACGAGCTGATCAACGCCGCGCTCCGGCCGTACCCCGAAGACCTGGTGATCACCTCCAAGGTCGGCCCCGGCCGCGACCCGTCGGGCGAGTTCCTCACCGCGCGCCCGGAGCAGCTGCGCGGCCAGGTCGAGGAGAACCTGCGCCAGCTGGGCCGCGACCACCTCGACGTGGTCAACCTGCGCATAGGCCAGGGGCTCGAGCGCGGCACCGGCTCCCTCGCCGAGCGCTTCGGGGTGCTCGCCGAACTGCGCGAAGAGGGCTTGATCCGGCATCTGGGCATCTCGAACGTCGGACCGGAGCACCTGGCCGAGGCACAGGCGGTCGCGCCGGTCGTCTGCGTGCAGAACCAGTACGGCCTCGGCGTCCGGCGCGAGGACGACGAGCTGCTGCGGCTCTGCGGCGAGCAGGGCATCGCGTTCGTGCCGTTCTTCTCCGTCGCGCACGGGCACGAGGACGAGGCCGTGCTGGCACTCGCACGGGCACACGGCGTGACCGCCGCGCAGCTCCGGCTGGTCTGGACCTTGCACCAGGGGGCACATGTGCTCGCCATTCCGGGCACCGGAAATCCCGCACACCTCGAGGAGAACATCGCCGCCGGCGCGCTGCGACTGTCCGAAGAGGAGCTGCGCCAACTCGACCCGATCCGGTGACGGTGGCAGTCACGGCCGGGCGGCGGGTGCGTGAACAGGGCCTTAACCCGGGGCCAACAGTTCCCCTGGAGGTGTCAGAGGCGTCACGACTGGCCTGCCAAGGCTAGGTCAAACGGACATCTTCGTGCTTACGATTCAACCGTGAGCGTGAGTGCTGCACTCGCCCTGGCTGTCGGCTGCCTGGTCGTCGGCACGGTCACCGGCTCCCTGGTCGCGCGGGGCCGGCACCGGCGGGCGGACCGTCGCCCGGCCGGGCCGACAGTGGCGGAGCTGCTGTTGCGCCTGGTGCGCTCCTCCAACAACGGGGTCGTCGTCCTCAACCGCTTCGGCGACATGGTGTTGCACAACAACCGCGCCGAGACGCTCGGGCTGGTCCGGGACAACCGCGCGGACAACCGGGCCCGCCAGGCCAGCGAACAGGTCATCGAGACCGACGAGGGCGTCGAGGTCGACCTCTCGCCGCTGGAGGCCCGCGGCCGCCAGCCCGAGGCCGTGGTCGGGCACGTCCGGCCGCTCGGCGACGGGTTCACCGTGGTCGAGGCGGTCGACCACTCCGAGGCGGCACGGCTGGAGGCGGTCCGCCGCGACTTCGTCGCCAACGTCAGCCACGAGCTCAAGACCCCCGTCGGCGCGATCGCGTTGCTCACCGAGGCGGTGCTGGACGCCGCTGAGGACGTCGAGGAGGTGCGCCGGTTCGGCGGCAAGATCCTGCACGAGTCGACCCGGCTCGGCACCCTCGTCACCGAGCTCATCGCGCTGTCCCGGCTGCAGGGCGCCGAGCGGCTGCCGGACCTCAACGTCGTCGAGGTGGACGCCGTCGTCCGGGAGGCACTCGGCCGCACGAAGCTGTCCGCCGAGTCCGCGGACATCCAGGTGACCGCCGACGCGCCGAGCGGGCTGCTCATCGAGGGCGACCGGACGCTGCTGGTCACCGCGCTGTCCAACCTGCTCGAGAACGCCATCGCGTACTCGCCCGCGGGCAGCCCGGTGTCGGTCAGCAGGCGGCGCGCCGACGACATGGTCGAGATCGCGGTGACCGACCGCGGCATCGGCATCGGCGAGGAGGACCAGCAGCGGGTCTTCGAGCGCTTCTACCGGGCGGACAAGGCGCGCTCGCGCGCCACCGGCGGCACCGGGCTGGGCCTGGCGATCGTCAAGCACGTCGCCGCGAACCACGGTGGCGAGGTCAAGTTGTGGAGCCTGCAGGGCACCGGTTCGACGTTCACCCTGCGGCTGCCGGTCTACCAGGGCGCGAGCGGCAACGGTAGCGCCCACAGCACTGCCCCCGAAACCCCCGAGCGGATACCCCGGCTCGTGGTGACCAGTCCGGAACAGGGAGGAAAACAGTGACGAGGGTGCTCATCGTCGAGGACGAGGAGTCGTTCGCCGACCCGTTGGCCTTCCTCCTGCGCAAGGAGGGCTTCACCGCCGCCGTGGCAGGCAACGGCCAGCAGGCGCTGGAGGAGTTCGACCGCAACGGCGCCGACATAGTGCTGCTGGACCTGATGCTGCCCGGGATGAGCGGCACCGACGTGTGCAAGCAGCTGCGGCAGCGCTCGGCCGTTCCGGTGATCATGGTGACCGCGCGGGACAGCGAGATCGACAAGGTGGTCGGCCTGGAGCTGGGCGCCGACGACTACGTCACCAAGCCCTACTCGGCCCGCGAGCTGATCGCGCGGGTGCGCGCGGTGCTGCGCCGCGGCGGCGAGAACGGCGGGGAGGGCGAGCTCGCGCCGTTGGTGCTGGCGGCCGGACCCGTGCGGATGGACGTCGAGCGGCACGTGGTGACCGTGGACGGCGCCGAGGTCTCGCTGCCGCTCAAGGAGTTCGACCTGCTGGAGTACCTGCTGCGCAACGTCGGCCGGGTACTGACCCGCGGCCAGCTGATCGACAGGGTGTGGGGCGCGGACTACGTCGGCGACACCAAGACCCTGGATGTGCACGTCAAACGGCTGCGATCGAAGATCGAGCCCGACCCGGGCTCGCCGCGGCACCTGGTGACGGTGCGCGGTCTTGGTTACAAGTTCGAGACTTAAGCCGCCTTCCGGGTAGCGTAGGGCTTTGTGCGCCTAGGGGTACTCGACGTGGGGTCCAACACCGTGCATCTGCTGGTGGTGGACGCGCATCGTGGTGCCCATCCGACGCCGATGCATTCGGAGAAGATCGTGCTGCGACTCGCCGAACAGATCACCAAGCACGGCGAGTTGGCCAAATCCGGGGCGGATGCGCTGGTCGAGGCCGTACGCACGGCGAAGAAGTCCGCGGCCGAGCTGGGCTGCGCGGAGGTCATGGCCTTCGCGACCTCGGCGGTGCGCGAGGCGACGAACTCGCCGAAGGTGCTGCGCAAGGTCGTCGAGGAGACGGGCATCGAGCTGAGAGCGCTTTCCGGGCCGGACGAGGCGCGGATGACGTTCCTGGCCGTGCGCCGCTGGCTCGGCTGGTCGGCAGGGCAGCTGCTGGTGCTCGACATCGGTGGCGGCTCGCTCGAGGTCGCGATGGGCATCGACGAGGAGCCGCTGCTGGCCGAGTCGCTGCCGCTCGGCGCCGGGCGGATCACCCGGACCCGGTTCTCGCACGATCCGCCGAGCCGCTCGGAGCTGGTCGCGACGTCGGCGTGGCTCGAGGAGCAGCTGGCGCCGCTCGCGCACAAGGTCACCGAGCTGGGCAGACCCGACCGGGTGGTGGCCACGTCCAAGACGTTCCGCTCCCTGGCCAGGCTGGCCGGGGCGGCTCCCTCCGCCGCGGGACCACGGGTACGCCGTACCCTGTCCGACACCGCACTGCGGCAGCTCATCGCCTTCATCTCCCGGATGACGGCGGCCGACCTGGCCGAGCTCGAGGGAGTCAGCGCGAGCCGGTCGCACCAGCTGGTCGGCGGCGCGCTGGTCGCGCAGGCCGCGATGCGGGCGCTGTCGCTGCACGAGCTGGAGATCTGCCCCTGGGCGCTGCGAGAGGGGCTGATCCTGCGGCGACTGGACCGTTCGAACGGTGAGGACGAAACTGCACCGGGAGCGTGGCGCAGTTCGCCGCGCGAACGGACCGATGACAGCACCCCGGTAGACGGGAGCGACGCGGTGAGGGCACGGTGGAAAGGTGGAAGGGATGCGTGAGGTGGTGCGCGCGTGCCGTGTCCGTTGCCGCGCTCGGAGGCTACGCGATGACGCACGTGCGGTTGGGGTGAAACGCTGATGAGTCGAGAAAGCGGTCAGGACCGTTCCCAGAAGACGGTCGCCGAGCTGCTCGCGCTGCACGGCGGCAACGTCGAGGGCAGGCGGCGGCACCGTCGTGCCGCCGACGAGGAGGACGAGCAGCAGCCGAACCCGGGCCAGAACGGCTCGGCGAACGGCACCGACGCGCCGCGGCGTGCTCGCGGCGTCACCGACACCGGCCCGCAGGCCATCATCGACCGGGTCCGCGGGGACAACCCGCCGCCGCCCAACGGCCGCCGCAACGGCGGCCGGCGGGCACTGCCCGAGGACGAGGCGCCCGCGGCGCCGCCGGTCCCGCCCGCCGCGCCGCGGCAGGACCCGCCGCCGTTGCCGCCTCGCGCGAACGGCGCACCGCCGCAGCACCCGTCGGGCACCTTCGGCCGCCCCAACGGCGCGGTCCCGCCGCCCGCCCCGCCTGCGTCGGGCGCGTTCCCCAAGCCGAACCTCAACCCGCCGCCCGCGCAGCCGGAGTCCGGTGCGTTCCCGCGGCCCCCGCAGGAGTCCGGCACCTTCCAGCGCCCCGGTGGCGCCCCCGACTCGGGCGGGTTCCCGCGGCCGAACGCGCCGTCGCCGGAGTCGGGCGGATTCCCGCGTCCCAGCGGTCCGGGTGGGCTGCCCGGCCGCAGACCGCCGCAGGATTCGGCGCCGATGCGCCGCCCGCCGCAGGACTCCGGCGGGCTGCCGCTGCCCGACCAGGGGCCGAAGGACGGGCCACGGCCACCGGCCCGTGGTCCCGAGGAGACGCGTCAGGTGCCGCCGCTGCGCCGTGCCCAGCCCGGTGGGCTGGCCGCGCGCCTGGACGGGCTCGATGTCCCCGCCCCCGAGGACACCCCGGACCCCGGCCCGCCGCCGGGCGGCATGCCCAGCGGCGCCTTCCCGGCCCCGCCGCGCCGTCCGCGCCGCCCACCGGCGCGGCGCCCGGCCGAGCAGGAGCCGCACACCGAGCAGTTCCGGGCGGTCAACGGCAAGCGGCCCCCGGAGGCGGCCGTCCCGCCCGAGGCGCCGCCGGCCGGCCTGTCGCGCTGGCGCCGCCAGCGTGAGCAGGTCAGCTCCGAGGACACCGAGATCGGCGTGATGCCGCCGGTGCGTGGCGAGCAGGACGCCCCCGCGCACCCATCGGGTTTCGCGCGCGGGCCGCAGGCGCCGGACGAGCACCTCGAGGCGACCGGCTTCCACGACCCCTTCGCCGACGACGACGAAGAGGTCGACGAGTTCGGCGACTTCGGCGAGGCCGAGCCCGAGCGGCTCGGCGCCGGGTACGACTACGAGCCCGAAGCCGCGCAGGCCGAGGACTACGAGGACGAAGAGGAGCCCGAGGGCGAGGCCAGCCCGGCCAGGCAGTGGCTGTCCATGGCCGCCCAGCTCGCGCTGGGCGTCGTCGGCGGCGCCGCGGTGTGGCTCGGCTTCAACTGGCTGTGGGGTCAGCTCCCGGCGGCCGCGCTCGTGGTGGCGCTCGTCGTCATCGTCGGCCTGGTCTGGATCGTGCGGAAGATCCGCCGCGCGGACGACATCCAGACGATGGTGCTGGCGGTGCTGGTCGGCCTCGTGGTCACCGTCTCGCCCGCGGCCCTGCTGCTGCTCTCGCGTTGATCCCGGTCGGTCTGTCGACCGCTTCGGTGTGGCCGTTGCGGGCCGGCACGGGCTTCGAGCTGGCCGCGGACCTCGGCTACGACGGGGTCGAGGTCATGGTGTGGGTCGACCCGGTGAGCCAGAGCGTGCCGGAGCTGCGCCGCTGGTCGCGCCGCACCGGCATGCCGGTGCTGTCGGTGCACTCGCCGTCGCTGCTGATCACCCAGCGGGTGTGGTCGCCCGACCCGGTCGTCCGGCTGCGCCGCAGTGTCGAGGCCGCGCTCGACCTGGAGGCCCGCACGGTCGTCGTGCACCCGCCGTTCCGGTGGCAGCGGCGCTACGGCGACGGGTTCGCCGACCTCCTCGCCGAGCTGGAGGACGAGAGCGGCGTCGAGATCGCGGTCGAGAACATGTTCAAGGTCCGGCCGCCGGGCGGTAAGCGGGACGCGCGGATGTCGGCGTTCCGGCCGTCCATCGACCCGACCGACGTCGGCTACCGGCACTACACGCTGGACCTGTCGCATTCCGCCGCCGCTCAAATGGACGCACTCGAGCTGGCCGGGCGGATGGGGTCCGGGCTCACCCACGTGCACCTCGCGGATGGCACCGGGGTGCCGAAGGACGAGCACCTCGTGCCCGGCCGGGGTGGCCAGCCGTGCGCGGAACTGCTCGAAAAGCTCACCACGAGCGGCTTCGGCGGACAGATCGTGCTCGAAGTGAACACCCGGCGAGCACCAAGCTCCGCCCACCGGATGAAGGACCTGGCGGAGGCGTTGTTGTTCGCCCGGTTCCACCTCGGGCACTGAACCGTCAACAAGATCAACTTCACTCTCACCGTGCGGCGAGGAGCATGGGCTTCCGATATGTGAACACGTAAAGTTTCCGACGTGAACCCGCTGCGCTCGTTGATCCTCGCTGCCGCCGGAAGCGACGCGATCCGTCGTGTCGTGACTGCCTCTCCCGGGACCAGGGGTGTCGTCGAGAGGTTCATCGCGGGAGAGACCGTGGCCGACGCCGTGACCACGGTGGGCCGCCTGGTCGACGACGGCCTGTACGTGAGCCTGGACCACCTCGGCGAGAACACCACCGGCGCGCGGCAGGCGGAGCGGGCGGTGCAGGCGTACCTGGAACTGCTCGACCGGCTGCACACCGAAGGGCTGTCCACGCGCACCGAGGTGAGTCTCAAGCTGTCCGCGGTGGGGCTGCGGCTCGACGAGAAGCTGGCGCTGGACAACGCCTGGCGGATCTGCGCCGCCGCGGAACAGAACGCCACGACCGTGACCCTCGACATGGAGGAGCACGACACCGTCGAGGCGACCCTGCGGGTGCTGGCGGAACTGCGGCACACCTGGCCCTGGGTCGGCGCCGTGCTGCAGTCGTACCTGAAACGAACCCAGGGCGACGCGGCCGCGCTCGCCGCACCCGACTCCCGGGTCAGGTTGTGCAAGGGCGCCTACGCCGCGACGTCCGATGTCGCCCACCGGAGTGGCCATCACGTCGATCTGAGCTACGTCCGGGCGGCGAACACCCTGCTGGCCGGGGATGGTTACCCCATGTTCGCGACGCACGACCCTCGGTTGATCACGCTGCTGCACGAGCGGGTGCGGTGGTACGGCCGCAAGCAGGGCAGCTACGAGTACCAGATGCTCTACGGCGTCCGGCCGGACGAGCAACGACGACTCGCCGCCGAGGGCGAGACCGTGCGCGTCTACGTGCCCTTCGGCGCGAACTCCTACGGCTACCTGATGCGGCGGCTGGCCGAACGGCCGGCCAACCTGGCCTTCTTCCTGCGCGCACTGGTCAGCCGTTCGTGAGCACGGTGGAAGCCCAGGACCCCGCGGCCTTCGAGGTGGCATGCGCGGTGCGGTCACTGGGAGACGGCACGCTGACCGCGGACCTTCGCCAAGAGTGGTCGATCGGTCACCATCCGCACGGTGGGTTCCTGTTGTCGCTCATCGCGAAGGCCGCCGTCGCCGTGCTGGCCGAGCACGGCGACCCGGCCGCGGAACCGCTGGTCGTCAGCGCGGAGTTCCTCCGCCCGCCGGCGATCGGGCCGGTGCTGCTGCGCACGGACCTGCGCAAGGTCGGCCGCCGCGCGACGGTCGTCGCCGTGCGGCTGGAGCAGCGCGGCCGCAGCTGCGTCGAGGCAACGGTGACCGCGGGCCGGCTGCCGATCCGGCGGCCGGAGTGGACCGATCTGAACCCGATGCCCGCCGAGCCGCCGCCGCGGGCGATCCCGCTCGGCGGGGACACCGCGGAGGGGGCGTTCAACCTCGCCAAGGGCTGTGACGTCCGGCTGGACCCGGCCACCGCCGGATACCTGACCGGCCGCACGGGCGATCCGCCGCGGCTCCGGTTGTGGGTCCGGCCGCGACACGGCCTGCCGGACCCGTACTTCGTGCTGCTGGCCGGGGACATCAACCCGCCGGTGGTGTTCAACCTGGGCCGGTTCGGCTGGGCGCCGACGGTGCAGCTGACCGCGATGCTGCGGGCCCGCCCGGCGACGGGCTGGCTGCGGGTGCAGGTCGAGTGCCGCTCGATGCACGAGTCGTGGTTCGACTCGGACGCGACGGTGATCGACTCGGCAGGCCGGCTGGTCTGCCAGGCCCGGCAGCTGGCGCTGGCGCCCGCGCCCTAATCTCAGGGGTATGACCACGATTGCTGTGCTGGGTGCGGGAAAGATCGGTGAGGCGCTGCTGGGGGGCCTGCTGCAAGGCGGCCGTGGCGCGGAGGAACTGCTGTTCACCGAACGGCACCCGGAGCGCGCGGCCGAGCTGACCGCGCGGTACGGCGTCGCGGGGGTCGAGGTCGACGAGGCCGCCAAGCGGGCCGACGTGCTGGTCGTCGCGGTGAAGCCGCAGGACATCGAGCCGGTGCTCGCGGAGCTGGCCCCCGTGGTCGGCCCGTCCTCGCTGGTCGTGTCCCTGTGCGCGGGGCTGCCGACGGCGCTGTACGAGCGCCGGCTGCCCGAGGGCGTGCCCGTCGTCCGGGTGATGCCGAACACCCCGATGGTCGTCGGCGAGGCGATGAGTGCCATCTCACCCGGCACGCACGCCACCCCGGAGCACGTCGCGCTGGTCAAGGACCTGCTGTCGGCGGTGGGCCAGGTGATCGAGGTCCCCGAGTCGCAGCAGGACGCCGTCACCGCGCTGTCGGGCTCCGGGCCTGCCTACTTCTTCTACCTGGTCGAGGCCATGATCGACGCCGGGATACTGCTCGGCCTGCCGCGCGCGGTCGCGGAGAAGCTGATCGTCCAGTCGGCGGTGGGCGCCGCGAAGATGCTCGCCGAGAGCACCGAGCACCCGGTGATCCTGCGCGAGGCGGTGACCTCGCCCGCCGGCACGACCATCAACGCGATCCGCGAACTGGAGAAGCACGGCGTCCGCGCGGCCCTGCTCGACGCGATCGAGGCCGCCCGCGACCGGTCCGCCGAACTCGGCCGGTGACTCTCCGTCGAACACCGATCCACAGCGCGCTGCGCCAACCGAAGCAATAACAGGCTATTTGTCCGTCCGGAAGTCGACAATGTGCTGGTCGGCGCGCCCGGTTGGACCAATTCTGGCGTCAGACGTCGCACTGGTCCCACCAGTCCCGCTACTCTCAGGGATGAAGCACGTGCGTGTCGAACCGCCGGTGGGGAAGCCGAGCGGCACGACGCGTGTCGAAGGGCACGGTGACGTATGCCGTCGAACAAGAAGGACGTGCCCGCTGTCGGGCAGGTCCAGTTCCTGACGGTCGCCGAGGTGGCCTCGCTGATGCGGGTCTCCAAGATGACCGTCTACCGCCTCGTGCACTCGGGCGAGCTGCCGGCCGTACGGGTCGGCAAGTCGTTCCGGGTGCCGGAGAAGGCTGTGCACGAATATCTGGAAGGCGCCTATTTCGACGTCGGCTAAGAAGGGGGGCCCGCGCCCCCGCACGGACCCGCGGGTAGTCTGGGAGACCGCTCGCGCCTGATGCGCTCCATTCCGCTGGACGCTGCGCGAGGCAGCGTCGACCAGACGAAACGTGAAGGAGCACCCGTGGGCTCAGTGATCAAGAAGCGCCGCAAGCGCATGTCGAAGAAGAAGCACCGCAAGCTGCTTCGCCGCACGCGGATGCAGCGTCGGAAGCAGGGCAAGTAACGCCCAGGCGAACGGCATCTTTCCGCGACCCGTCCGGTTACCCGGGCGGGTCGCACCCATTTGGGTGACCGCGTTGACCTGCGTTAATAGCGTGTAATTGGTCCTGACTTCGCCGCGGCGGCGGGGGTAGCATCGCCTGCGCCGCCGGAAACCAACCCTGTCGCAGGGGGTTCAATGCCGTCCAACGTCGTGCTCGTCACCGGGGTCGGGGGTGAGCTCGGAGGCAGGCTCCTCGCCCGCCTCGGCACCAACCCGGAGTTCGACCGCGTCCTTGGCGTGGACACCACGCCCCCGGGCAAGCACGTGCTGCGCAGGCTCGGCCGGGCCGAGTTCGTCCGCGCCGACATCCGCAACCCGCTGATCGCCAAGGTCATCGCGGACGCCCACGTCGACACCGTGGTGCACGCCGCCACCACCTGTCATCCCGCGGCTCCCGCCCGCCGGGGCGCGCTCAAGGAAGTCAACGTCATCGGCACGATGCGCCTGCTCGCCGCGTGCCAGCGGTCGGCATCGGTGCGCAAGCTCGTCGTCAAGTCCACGGCCGCCGTCTACGGTGCCGGCGCGCGCTCGCCCGCGGTGTTCACCGAGGACTCCGAGCTGATCCCCGCCTCCGCCGACGGCTACGCGAAGGACGCCGTCGAGATGGAGGGCTACGTGCGGGGCCTGGCACGCCGCCGGCCCGACCTCACCATCACCCTGGCGCGGTTCGCCAACGTCATCGGGCCCGACGTGGACACCGTCCTGGCCCGCTACTTCGCGCTGCCGGTGGTGCCCACGGTGCTCGGCTACGACGCCCGGCTGCAGCTGCTGCACTCCTCGGACGCGCTCGCCGTGCTGGAGCTGGCGACGCTGGAGGACAGGCCCGGCGTGTTCAACGTGGGCGCGGACGGGGTACTCACGTTGTCTCAGGCGATCCGGCGGGCGGGCCGCCTCGAGCTTCCGGTTCCGCGCGCGGTGATTCCGTCGGTCGCCAAGATGCTGCGGGGCGCACGCGTGGTCGACTTCTCGCACGACCAGGTGCGCCTGTTGAACTACGGCCGGGTCGTGGACACCTCGCGGCTGAAGGAGGCCTTCGGCTTCCGGCCGCGGTGGACCACGGCTGCGGCGTTCGACGATTACGTGCGCGGCCGCGGACTACGCCCGTCGTCGACGGCGAGCAGCTCGCCGCGATGGCGGACAAGGTCGTGACCGCCGCGGCGACCGGCCAGACCAGATGAACCCGGAACCAGGAGCGTCACGAGTGACCACCACCGTAGAAGCCCAGGTCATCCCCCTCCGCCGAACGCGGGAGAAGCCCACCGCGCCGCCCCGGCCCGTCGAGGCAGCGGTGGCGCGGCCGCCCGTGCCGCCGCAGCCCGATCCGGTGACCAATGCGCTGACCTTCCTGCGTAACCGGCTCACCGGCGAGTACGAGGTGGACGAGTTCGGCTTCGACCGCGAGCTGACGGAGACACTGCTGCTGCCGCCGCTGCGCCTGCTGTACGAGAAGTGGTTCCGCGTCACCACGCACGGCATCGACAACGTGCCCAAGGACGGCGGCGCGCTGATCGTGTGCAACCACTCGGGCACCCTGCCGCTGGACGCCGTGATGACGGCGGTGGCGGTGCACGACGAGCATCCCGCGCGCCGGCACCTGCGGATGCTGGGCGCGGACCTGGTGTTCCGCACGCCGCTGCTGAGCGCGCTCGCCCGCAAGTCGGGCCAGACGCTCGCGTGCCACCCCGACGCCGAGCGGCTGCTCTCCTCGGGCGAGCTGGTCGGCGTGTGGCCGGAGGGCTTCAAGGGCATCGGGAAGCCGTTCTCGTCGCGGTACAAGCTGCAGCGCTTCGGCCGGGGCGGCTTCGTGTCGGCGGCGCTGCGGACCGGGGTGCCGATCGTGCCGTGCTCCATCGTGGGCGCGGAGGAGATCTACCCGAAGATCGCGAACCTGAAGCCGCTGGCGCGGTTGCTCGGGCTGCCGTACTTCCCGGTGACCCCGTTGTTCCCGCTGCTGGGGCCGCTGGGCGCGGTCCCGCTGCCGACGAAGTGGACCATCGAGTTCGGCGAGCCCATCCGCACGGACGCCCTCGACCCGGACGAGGCCGACGACCCGATGCTGGTGTTCAGCCTGACCGACCAGGTGCGCGAGTCGATCCAGCAGACGCTGTACCGCCACCTGGCGCAGCGGGAAAGCGTTTTCAAGGGCTAGCTAGCGCCGCCGGTAGGCCCTGATGACAGGGGCGGGCGGAGCTATTTCAGCAGCTCGATCACCGCTGCGAAGGCGGCCATACTGCGCTCGACGACGGTGACGTAGGTGATTCCAAGCCGCTCGCGGTGCTCGAGCAACTGTTCCGCTATCTCTTTCGGAGTGCCGATGAGCACAGAGGGCACCCGCAGCATTTCGTCGGCGGACAAGGAACGTAGCGGCTCCAGCCGACGTGCTTCTTCCACCCTGTCCTCGGTAATCAGAACTCGCCAGACCAGGATGTTCAGTTCGACTTTCGCAAGGCGTTCGCCCAAGAGTCCGCGGGCGAACAACACTCGCTCCGTGACAGCGTCGAGGTTGTCGAGGTAGGAGCTACTGCCGTCGCGGCTGGTGGTGAACCCGGTAAATCCCACGATGTCAGCCTTTTGCGCAGCCATCGTCAGAATTCTGTTGCCGTGCCCCGCGAGCCATAGCGGTGGTCCAGATGGTTGCACGGGACGCGGCTTGTAGCCGGGGTCGGAGAACAGCTCACGCAATCTCGTTGTCATTCGATCGAGATGATCCACTCGCTCCTTTGCTCGCAAGAACGGCAGGCCAGCTTCATCGAACTCCGATTTTACGTAGCCCGCACCGAGCCCGAGTTCGAGGCGGCCGCCAGTCAGCTGATCCGCCGTCGCGACGTCTCTGGCCAGCAGAGTTGGATTGTAGAAGCCAGCGTTCAGCACTGCGGTAGCAAGGCGAGGATGGGTGGTCGCTTCGGCGGCTGCTACCAGCGCCGAGAACGGGGCCGGATTGCCCAGGTGGTCGGCTACGGAGAGGACGTCGTAGCCGAGGTCCTCAGCCTTCGTGCACTTGCCCACCCAATCCTGCCGTGAATCCGAAATCGCCAGACCGACTCCGAATCTGAACGGACGGGCCGAAGGATCCGTCAACAGGCTCATGGCAGTAAACTCTGGTGCTGCCGGACGGGGCACGGGGAGGGACCGACTTCACCTAGCTAGCGCCGCCGGTAGGCCACCCCCGCCGCGACCGCGCCGGCCAGGGCTCCCGCGCCGAGCACCGAGGGCACGCCGATCTTCGCCGCCTTGCGGCCGGTGCGGAAGTCGCGGATCTCCCAGCCGCGGGCGCGCGAGATCTCCCGCAGGCCCGCGTCCGGGTTCACCGCGACCGCGGTGCCCACCACCGACAGCATCGGCACGTCGTTCGACGAGTCCGAGTACGCCGTGCAGCGCCGCAGGTTGAGCCCTTCCCGCGCGGCGAGTGCGCGCACCGCGTGCGCCTTCGCGCGGCCGTGCAGCAGATCGCCGACCAGCCGCCCGGTGTACACGCCGTCGACGTGCTCGGCGACGGTACCCAGCGCGCCCGTCAGCCCCAGCCGCCGCGAGATGATCGCCGCCAGCTCGACCGGCGTCGCCGTCACGAGCCACACCCGCTGCCCGGCGTCGAGGTGCAATTGCGCGAGCGCGCGCGTGCCCGACCAGATCTTGTCGGCCATCAGCTCGTCGTAGATCTCCTCGCCGACCTCGGTCATCTCCTGCACGGTCTTACCGGCCACAAAGGACAGTGCCTGCTCGCGGCTGGACTTGACGGTGTCGGAGGTCTCCCGGCCGCCGATCCGGAACTTCACCTGGCGCCAGGCGAACCCGGCCAGGTCGGAGGTGGTGAAGTACTTGCGCGCGGCGAGCCCGCGGGCGAAGTGGAAGATCGACGCGCCCATCATCATGGTGTTGTCGACGTCGAAGAACGCGGCCGCGGTCAGGTCGGGGGTGACGGGCGGCGGCGGCAGCTCGACGCCGTCGAGCTGCGCGGTCTCCATCGCGACCGCGGCATCGGCCGACGCTTCGCCGGCCAGCGTGGCGAGTCGTTCGAGTTCCGGGCCCTTGCCCCTGCCGCGCCACACGCAGACCGCCTCCTGACTCGGGTGTCTGAGCCAAGGGTAGCGAGCGCGCTCAGCCGATCCCTACCCCGGGAAGGCCCGGGAGCAGGGGCGGAATCGAGATCAGCGGCGGCTGCGGAACGGTGGGCGTGGGCAGGCGCGGGCTGGTCGGAGCCAGCACCGGCGGGCTGAACACGGGCGGCGCCTGGCCGCCGGTCGACGGCGGCAGCGGGCTGGTCGGCGAAGGGGTCGACGGTGCGATAGGGGTCACCGAACTGGTCATTTGCTGTGCCGGCGCCGGTTCGCTGCGGGGCGGGGCGGGCAGCGGCAGCAGCGGCTGCTGCCCCCGGACCGCGTCCGTCGGCGGTTCGCAGGAGCCGGACTGCGGGACCGCGCCGAGGTCGTCGGTCTCGCCGGTGGTGATCTGCTGGCAGTTGAGCCGGGCCAGCAGCGTCTGCGCCCGGGCCTCGATCCGGGACAGGAGTTCCGCCGAAGAGGTGAACTGGGTCAGTGCCGCCTGGGGGATCGCGGACCGGGTCGCCAGCAGTTTCGCGCGCTGGTCGAGCGACCACGACCGCAGCTGGTCCAGCGGCTGGCCGCTGCCCTGTGTCGCGGCCCCGGTCAGCTCCGCGGTGCCCGCCCGCGCCTCCCGCTGGAAGTCGGCCAGCGTCGACTCGTAGGCGCGCGGGTTAGCCGTGCCGAGCTCCTTCAGCTCGTCCAGCCGGTTCGCCGCGAACTCCAGGTGCTTCTGGGCCTTGGCGGAGTCGCCGAACGCGAGCCCCAGCTCGGCGGACTCGCCGGCGCGCTTGATCCCGTAGAGGGCGTCGCCGGGCAGCGCGTCCTTGGACAGCAGCATCCCGACCCCGCCGAGCGCGATCGCCAGTGCGACCGCGGCCGCCAGCACCTCGGCGACGATCCGCCGCCGCCGGCCCGGCCTGCGCCGTTCCTGCTCGGTGAGCCGCTCGAGAATGCCGGTGTGGATGCGTTCGCGGGTGGCGGCGTCCGGTTTCGCGGCGTCGCCGAGTTGCCGCAGCCCGGAGATGACTTCCAGGTCGCGCCCTGTCCACCCGGGTACGTCCACGTCCAGTGAACGAACGATGACCAGGTCCGTTACGGTCCTCAGCGCCAGGTTGGCGGGAGCAACTGGGCCAGCTTGCGCACGGCGCGGTGCTGCAGTGCCTTGATCGCGCCCTCGTTGCGCTTCATGATCTGCGCGGTCTCGGTCAGCGAGAGGCCCTGGATGAACCGGAGCACGATGCATTCGCGCTGGTCATCGCCCAGATCGGCGATGCACTTGAGCAGTGCCTCCCGGGTGGCGCCGGTCATCGCCTGCTGCTCGGGGCCGGTGCCTTCGCCCGTGCTCTGCCCGGCGAACGGGGCGGAGCCGGACTCGGAGACCTCATCGGTCACGATCTCGAGCTTGTAACGGCTCGACTTCACGTGGTCGAACACGATGTTGCGGGCGATGGTGATGAACCACGCGCCGACGTCGCGGCCCTGGTAGCTCACCGACGTGATCCGGCGCAGCGCACGCAGGAAGGTCTCGCTCGTGATGTCCTCGGCCAGCTCCCGGTCGCCGAGCCGGAAGAACACGTACCGGTACACGACGTCCACGTAGCGGTCGTAGAGCGTGCCGAAGGCGATGCTGTCGCCCTTCTGCGCGGCGTGCACGAGGTCCCAGGACTCGGGCTGCTCGTCCGGCGGGTCCATCGGGCGCGCGAGCGTGCCCACGTGCAGCCCCGGGGGGCGTGCAGCAAGCCAGTTCGTCACGTCTGCTCCTCTGTCCCGGCCTCGAGTGACCATCACCACTCCGGCGCTAGAGCAGCATACGTGTTGTTACCCGGAAGTAGGTAGTGGTCCCGGTTGCGGAAGTGCGACGATCCGCGAGCTTTCCCAGGATGGGGGAGGAGAGGGGACACTGGGGTCATGGGCAACATCGCCGATCTGCTCGCCGGGGCCGCCGCGCGGTGGCCGGATGCCGGGGCGCTCACCGACACCACCGCGGGGACGGCCGTCACCTGGGCACAGCTCAATTCTGCGGTCGACGGCCAGGTACGCAAGCTGGCGGAGCACGGAGTGCGCCCGGGTGATCGGATCGTGCTCAGGTTGCCGACCTCCGCCGACTTCGCCATCGCGCTCTTCGCGACCGCTCGCGCCGGCGCCGTCGCGGTGCCGATCTCCCCCTTGGCGCCCGAGCCCGAGCTCGCGACCGTCGTCGAGCACAGCGGCGCCCGGTTCGTCTTCAGCCGCAGCCCCGGCGACGCGCGGCCGGAGGTGCCGGTGCTCACGCCGTCGGCCGAGCCGGGGGAGCCAGTGGACGCGATCGGCGGCGACGAGGACATCGCCGTCGTGTCCTACACCTCGGGCACGACCGGCCCGTCCCGTGGCGTGATGCTGTCCCACCGGGCGCTGCTGGCGAACCTCGAGCAGGTCGGCGCCGTGCCGGGCACGCTGGGGCACCTCGACCGGGTGTTCATCGCAATCCCGCTGTTCCACGTCTACGGCCTCGGCCCCGGCCTGCTGCACGCGACGTCGGTCGGCGCGACGGTGGTGCTGGCCGAGCGCTTCGACGTGGTCAAGGCGCTGGAGGTGTGCGCGGCGCAGCGGGTCACGGTGATCGGCGGGGTGCCCGCGATGTACGCCGAGTTCGCCCGGATGCCCGCCCACGAGCTGGGCGAGGGGCTGGCCACGGTCCGGCTGCTCAGCTCGGGCGCCGCGCCGCTGCATCCCAAGGTGCTCGCGACGATCCGGGAGAAGACCGGGCTCGCGATCTTCGAGGGCTACGGGCTGACCGAGACAGCGCCGGTGGTGACCTCGACGCTGGTCACCGGCTACGCGAAGCCGGGCTCGGTCGGCCGGCCGGTGCCCGGGGTCGAGCTCCGGCTGGTCGAGTCGGACGGGCTGGCCGAGCCGGTGCCGCTGGACCCCGACGACCTCGACGACGCGTTCGTGGAGGACGACGCGGGCGCCGGGCTGGTGTCGGTGCGCGGGGCGAACCTGTTCTCCGGCTACTGGCCCGAGGGCGCCCACGGCCCGGACGAAGAGGGCTGGTTCCGCACCGGCGACGTCGGCTACCTCGACGTCGACGGCGACCTGCACCTGGTCGACCGCGCGAACGACCTGATCATCGTCAACGGCTTCAACGTCTTCCCGCATGAGGTCGAGGAGGTCATCGTCGCGCTGCCGGAGGTCGCGGAGGTCGCGGTGGTCGGCGTGATCGACGAGCGCAGCGGCGAGTCGGTCAAGGCGGTCGTCGTCCCCGCGCCCGGGGCGTCGCTGTCGGAACAGCAGGTCGTGGACCACTGCGCGGAGAAGCTGGCCGGGTACAAGGTGCCCCGCACGGTCGAGTTCGCCGAGGCCCTGCCGCATTCCGCGACCGGGAAGCTGCGGCGGACACGTTTGCGGTCGTAGGATCGAGGACCGCACGAAGCGGGCGCGACGGAGGAATGTCCCGCGGAGGAGGACCGGACGGGTGCGGAACACCGCGAAAGCACAGGTGACGGTGATGAGTCGCGAGGGTTGTCACGCCTGTGAGCAGGCCGAACAGGACGTCGAGCGGATCTGCGGCGAGCTGGGTGTCGGGTGGACGACGGCCGATGTCGACTCGGACCCCGAATGGCGCGCCGAGTACGGCGACCGGGTGCCGGTGATCCTCGTCGACGGGGTCGAGCACGGGTACTGGAAGGTCGAGGAGGACCGGCTCCGTAAGGCACTCGTAACCAGCACCTGACGGTGTTTTCGCGGTACTCGGGCGAAGAATGAACCCGTGAGCACCGACCTGCTGAGCCCAGCCCCCGCCGACGCGCCGCCGAGGCTCAGCGCGGCCGTCGCCGGTCTGATCGGCGTGCTGTCACTCGCCGCCGCGCTGGCCGCCGGGCACCTGGTCGCCGCCTTCGTCGGGGCGGGCGCTTCGCCGTACCTCGCGGTCGGCAACGCCGCGATCGACCTCACGCCGACCTGGCTCAAGGACTTCGCGGTCAGCAGCTTCGGCACGAACGACAAGCCGGTGCTGCTGGGCGGCATGGCCGTGGTGATGGTGCTGCTGGCGATCCTCGCCGGGCTGATCTCGCGGAGCCGTCCGCTGCCGGGCCAGATCGTCATCGTGGTGTTCGGCGCGGTCGGCATCGCCGCGGTCTACGGCCGTTCGGACCTGGGGCAGCTCGCGCTGGCCGCACCGGCCGCGAGCCTGCTGGCCGGGGTTTTCGCGTTCCGCCTGCTGCACCGCGCCGCGCTGTCGCAGGGCGTCTCCGCGAGCCGCCGGCAGTTCCTCGTCGTCGCGGTGGCGGCCGGGGTCGCGGGCGTGGTGGGGCAGTGGGTGGGTTCGCGCAAGGACGCGACCGGGTCCCGTGCCGCAGTCGGGCCGCTCACGCCCGCCCGGCCCGCGCCGCCGGTCCCCGCCGACGCCGACTTCGCGAAGCTGGGCACCCCGACGTTCATCACCCCGAACAGCGACTTCTACCGCATCGACACCGCGTTGGTGGTGCCGCAGGTGCCGGCCGAGGACTGGAGCCTGCGCATCCACGGCATGGTCGACCGCGAGCTGACGTTCAGCTACGACGACATCCGCAACCGGCCGCTGGTCGAACGCATCGTGACCCTGTGCTGCGTGTCGAACCCGGTTGGCGGCCCGTACATCTCCACCGCCCGGTTCCTGGGTGTCGACCTCGCCGAGCTGCTCGGCGAGGCAGGCGTCCAGCAGGGCGCCGAGCAGCTGTACTCGACCAGCACGGACGGCTTCACGGCGGGCACGCCGGTGTCGACGATCATGGAGCCGGGGCGTGGGGCGATGCTCGCCATCGGCATGAACGGCGAGCCGCTGCCGATCGAGCACGGCTTTCCCGCACGACTGCTCGTGCCGGGCCTCTACGGCTACGTGTCGGCGACGAAATGGGTCACCGAGCTGGAACTGACGACGTGGGACGCGAAGCAGTCCTACTGGCTGGAACGCGGCTGGTCCGAGCAGGGCCCGATCAAGACGGAGTCCCGCATCGACGCGCCCACCGGCAGCGTGGCCGCGGGCAAGGTCCGGGTGGCGGGTATCGCGTGGGCGCAGCACACCGGGATCGACAAGGTCGAGGTGCAGGTGGACGGCGGGCCGTGGCAGCGGGCCGTGCTCTCGACGGAGGTCACCACCGACGCCTGGCGCATGTGGTGGGCCGAGGTCGACGCCACCCCGGGCCACCACACCGCGACCGTCCGCGCGACCGACCGCACCGGCTACACCCAGACCGACCAGATCGCCGACGTCGTGCCCGACGGCGCGACCGGCTGGCACACGATCACGTTCAGTACGCGGTAAAAATCGCAGTGTGTCTCTGGTCATGCCCTCCGACCAGCGACTTTGTGCCTGCGTTCACAAGTGGCTACCGTATTGCCAGACCCTCCGCGCGGGCCGGGTATCAAACCGGACTTCGTCCGCCGGGTCAAGGGGAAGTTTTCGGAGCGGTAGCGAAGCGTGTTGACGGTGTCTGACGAGGAGGCCAGCGTGGTGGCACGGCGTGGCCGGCGGAACGGCGCCGAAGTCAAGCTCGACGCCGACAACGCACCCACCGCCGAGATGCCGGCCGTCACCGGCGCCGCCCCCGACCCGGTCCGGGTGAAAGCCATCCCCGAGGCCGCCGTCGCGCGCCTCGCCGTCTACCTGCGGGTGCTCTCCGCGATGGCCGAGCAGGGCGCGACCACCGTCGCGAGCGAGGAGCTCTCCGCCGCGGCGGGCGTCAACTCCGCCAAGCTGCGCAAGGACTTGTCGTACCTGGGCTCCTACGGCACCCGTGGTGTCGGCTACGAGGTGCAGGTGCTCGTCGGTCAGATCGAGCGCACGCTCGGGCTCACCCGGCAGCACAAGGTGGCCGTGGTGGGAATCGGCAACCTGGGCCATGCGTTGGCTAACTACGGCGGGTTCCCCGGCCGGGGGTTTCCCGTCGAAGCGCTGTTCGACGTGGACGCGGACCTGATCGGCGTGCCCGTGGGCGGGATCCCGGTGTCGCACCTGGAAGACATTCCGGCGGTGTGCGCCGAGCGCGGCATCTCCATCGGCGTGATCGCGACGCCACCGACGGCGGCGCAGTCGGTGTGCGACCGGTTGGTCGCCGGGGGTGTGCAGTGCATCCTGAACTTCGCGCCCGTGGTGCTGCAGGTGCCCGAGCAGATCGAGGTTCGCAAGGTGGATCTCGCGGTGGAGCTGCAGATCCTGTCCTTCCACGTCGCCCGGCGCGCCGAGGAAACGAATAGCTCCCACCCGGTGGGCAACGGAATGGTGGTGCGGTAAGTGTCTGTCCTGGCCGTCGGGCTGTCGTATCGCACCGCGGACCTGCGCACCCTCGAGCGTGCCGCCATCGGCGCCGCTGAGCTGGACAAGGTCCTGCACCAGCTGCAGCAGTCCGAGCACGTCGACGAGGCGATGCTCGTCTCGACGTGCAACCGGATCGAGGTATACGCGGTCGTCGAGACCTTCCACGGCGGGCTGGCGGACGTGTCCGAGGTGCTGGCGCGGCACGCCGGATGTGCCGCCGCCGACCTCTACGACAACCTCTACGTGCACTACGCGGGCGCCGCGGTCGAGCACATCTTCTCGGTGGCCTCGGGCCTGGACTCGATGGTCGTCGGCGAGACCCAGATCCTCGGTCAGGTCCGCAACTCCTACGCCGTCGCCCGTGCGGCCGGCACCGTCGGCCGCACGCTGCACGAGCTGATCCAGACCACACTGCGCGTCGGCAAGCGCGTGCACACCGAGACCGGGCTGGACACGCTCGGTGCGTCGGTCGTGTCCGAGGCGCTGGGCGAGACGTCCGGCCTCGAGGGCAAGCACGCGGTGATCGTCGGCGCGGGCTCGATGGGGGCGCTGTCCGCGAGCCAGCTGCGCAAGGCCGGGGTCGGCCGGATCACCGTGGTGAACCGGACGCCGGAGAACGCGCAGCGGCTGGCGGCGAACGTCCGCGAGCTGGGCGTGCCCGCGGTGGGCGTCGGGATGGCCGAGCTGACCGTGCGGCTCGCCGAGGCCGACCTGGCGGTGAGCTGCACCGGCGCCCAGGACGTGGTGCTGGCGGCGGAGCACATCCTGCCGCGCAACGGGCGTGAGCTGGTGATCTGCGACCTCGGGCTGCCGCGGGACGTCGACCCGTCGGTCGCGGCGGTGCCGGGCGTCCGGGTCGTCGACCTGGAAACCGTGCGGCGGCGCATGGACGACACCGGCGGCACTTCGTCGGCGAAGCAGATCGCCCGTGCCACCGGGATCGTGCTCGACGAGGTGCGCGAGTACCTGGCCGGTCAGCGCAGCGCGGCGGTCACCCCGACCGTCACCGCGTTGCGCAAGCGGGCCGCCGAGGTGGTCGACGCAGAGCTGCTCCGCCTGGACCACCGGCTGCCCGAGCTCGAGCCGGGCGTGCGCGACGAGTTCGCGCGCACCGTGCGCCGGGTGGTCGACAAGCTGCTGCACGCGCCGACGGTGCGCGTCAAGCAGCTGGCCGCCGACGCGCAGGGCACCGATTACGCGAACGCGTTGCGGGAACTCTTCGAGTTGGACCCCGCCTCGCCCGCCGTGGTCGCCAGCCCCTCTCCCCAACCCAACACAGACGGTGAAAGCAAGTGACGAGAACCATCAGGATCGGTACGAGAGGCAGCGCGCTCGCCCTCGCCCAGACCGGCATCATCGCCGACGCGCTGCGCCGGGCGGGCGAGAACGTCGAGATCGTCAAGGTCTCCACGCCCGGTGACCGGTCACACGCCCCGATCGCCGAGATCGGCGTGGGCGTGTTCACCTCCGCGCTGCGCGAAGCCCTGCTGGCCAAGCAGGTCGACGTCGCCATCCACTCGTACAAGGACCTGCCGACCGCGCCCGAGCCCGGCATCGTGCTGGCCGCCGTGCCACAGCGGGAGGACCCGCGGGACGCGCTGATCGCCCGCGACGGCCTGACTCTGGGTGAGCTGCCGCCGGGTTCCACGGTGGGCACCGGTGCGGCGCGGCGAATGGCGCAGCTGCGTGCGCTCGGGCTCGGTTTGGAAATCGTGCCGATCCGAGGCAATATAGACACCCGGTTGCGCAAGGTTACCGACGGCGAGCTCGACGCCGTCGTGCTGGCGCGAGCCGGTCTCGCCCGGCTCGGCCGGGCGGGCGAGATCACCGAGACCCTGGACCCGATCCAGATGCTGCCCGCGCCCGCCCAGGGTGCGCTGGCGGTGGAGAGCCGCGTCGACGACGTGGACATCGAACACCTGCTTCGGTCCACTGTGGACGACGAAGCGACACGGGCCGCCGTGACGGCGGAACGTGCCATGCTGGCCGCGCTCGAAGGTGGGTGCAGTGCACCCGTCGGGGCGCTGGCCGAAGTGGTGGAGGACCTCGACGCGGACGGCTCGGTGCTCGAGCGGATCTCGCTGCGCGGGGTCGCCGCCGCCGGGCTCGACGGCGAGTCCGTGGAACTGATCCGCGCCTCGGCACTCGCGGACAAGGGCGAAGCGGAGCGACTCGGCCGTGACCTGGCCGCGGAGCTGCTCGACCTGGGCGCCGGCGCGTTGTCCGGCCCCGGCCGCAACTGACGTTGACAGAGATATTCGGTACTGGAGAAAGAAAGACAATGACCCCCGCGCGGAACACCGCTGGGCGCGTCGCGTTCGTGGGCTCAGGCCCCGGCGACGCCGGATTGCTGACCGTTCGTGCCCAGGAACTGCTGGCCAAGGCCGAGGTCGTGGTGACCGACCCCGACGTGCCTGCCGGTGTGCTCGCCACTGCCAGCGCGGACGCCGAGGTGCGTCCCGCCGTCGGCGAACCGGGCGAGGTGGCCAAGGACCTGGCCGGTGAGGCGAAGGCCGGGCGGCTCGCGCTGCGCCTGGTCGGCGGCGACCCGCTGACCCTGCCCGCCGTCGTCGCCGAGGTGCAGGCGGTGGCCAAGACCAGCGCCGTGTTCGAGATCGTGCCCGGTGTGTCGCCGGGTGCCGCGGTGCCGGCGTACGCCGGTATCGCACTCGGCGGCACGCACACCGAGGTCGACGTCCGCGGCGACGTGAACTGGGCCGGGCTGGCCGGCACGCCGGGCCCGATCGTGCTGCACGCGACCTCGGCGCACCTCGCCGAGGCGGCCGGCGCGCTCGTCGAGCACGGCCTCACGTCGCAGACGCCCGTCGCGGTGACGTCGAACGGGACGATCAACACGCAGCGCACCCTCGACAGCACCCTCGCCACGCTGGCGCAGGACGCCGGCGAGCTCGTCGGCCCGCTGGTGGTGACCATCGGTGAGGCGGCCGGGCACCGCGCGAAGCTGTCGTGGTGGGAGTCGCGGGCGCTGTACGGCTGGAAGGTGCTGGTGCCGCGCACGAAGGAGCAGGCGGGCGAGATGGCCGAGCGCCTGCGCCAGCACGGTGCGACTTCGCACGAGGTGCCCACGATCTCGGTCGAGCCGCCGCGCAGCCCCGCGCAGATGGAGCGCTCGGTGAAGGGCCTGGTCGACGGGCGGTACCAGTGGATCGTCTTCACCTCGGCCAACGCGGTGCGCGCGGTGTGGGAGAAGTTCGACGAGTTCGGCCTGGACGCCAGGGCGTTCTCGGGCGTGAAGATCGCCTGTGTCGGCGAGGCCACGGCGGAGCGCGTGCGGGCGTTCGGCATCAACCCGGAGCTGGTGCCGAAGGGCGAGCAGTCCAGTGACGGATTGCTGGCGGAGTTCCCGCCGTACGACGACATCCTTGATCCGGTGAACCGGGTGCTGCTGCCGCGGGCCGACATCGCCACGGAGACGCTGTCGGCAGGCCTGATCGACCGAGGCTGGGAAGTCGACGACGTCACGGCGTACCGGACCGTGCGAGCGGCCCCGCCACCGGCGGAGACCCGCGAGATGATCAAGACCGGCGGTTTCGACGCGGTGTGCTTCACATCGTCGTCGACGGTGCGGAACCTGGTCGGCATCGCGGGCAAGCCGCACACGCGCACCCTCGTGGCGTGCATCGGCCCGAAGACCGCGGAGACCGCGGTGGAGTTCGGCCTGCGGGTGGACGTCCAGCCGGAGAAGGCGGACATCCCTCACCTGGTCGACGCCCTGGCCGCCCACGCGGCGAAGCTCCGCGCCGAGGGCGCGTTGCCGCCGCCCCGGAAGGCCAAGCGCACGCGACGTTCGTGATGTGATCTATCGGAAGAGTGCCCTCCTTCACCTTCGAAGGAGGGCCTTTTTCGTGCGGAGTACCGTCGATGACGTGTTTCCCGAGCATCGTCCCCGCCGGTTGCGTACCACTCCGGCGATGCGGCGCCTGGTCAGTGAGACCACGCTCCGCCCGCGTCAGTTGATCCTGCCCATGTTCGTCGCCGAGGGGGCTGCGCAACCGCGGCCCATCGCCAGCATGCCGGGTGTCGTCCAGCACACCCGGGAGTCGCTGCGCAAGGCCGCCGTGGACGCGGTGCAGGCCGGCGTCGGCGGGCTCATGCTCTTCGGGGTCCCGGCGACGCGGGACGCCGTCGGCTCCGGGGCGACCGACGAGAACGGCATCCTCAACGTCGCGCTCCGGGACCTGCGCAGCGAGCTGGGCGACGACACCGTGCTGATGGCGGACACCTGCCTCGACGAGTTCACCGACCACGGTCACTGCGGCCTCCTCGACGCCGACGGCGGCGTGGACAACGACGCGACCCTCAAGGTGTACGCCGAGATGGGTGTCGCGCAGGCCGAAGCCGGGGCGCACCTGCTCGGGCCCAGCGGCATGATGGACGGCCAGGTCGGCGTCATCCGCCAGGCGCTCGACGACGCCGGCCACCAGGACACCGGCATCCTGGCCTACTCCGCCAAGTACGCGAGCGCGTTCTACGGCCCCTTCCGAGAGGCCGTCGACTCGCAGCTCAAGGGCGACCGCAAGTCCTACCAGCAGGACCCGGGCAACGCCCGCGAAGCGCTGCGCGAGATCGAGCTGGACGTCGCCGAGGGCGCGGACGCCATCATGATCAAGCCCGCGCTGTCGTACCTGGACGTCCTGCGGGCGGCGGCGGAGGTCTCGCCGGTGCCGGTCGCGGCGTACAACATCTCCGGTGAGTACGCCATGGTCGAGGCCGCCGCGGCGAACGGCTGGCTGGACCGCGAACGCACCATCCTCGAGGTCCTCACCTCGATCCGCCGCGCGGGCGCCGACATGGTCCTGACCTACTGGGCGACGGAAGCAGCCGCCTGGCTGGACTGAGCCACGAACGGGCGAAGTAAACTCCGCGCGTGACCGCAGCCGAATCGGACGACGAGCGCCGAGCCAAGGGCCTGCCGCCCGCGCCCCTGCTGCCCGGCGAGGAGCCGGAGCAGGTGGATCCGCCCGGGCCGGTGCAGGTGTCGTTCTGGCTCTGGATCGCGTCCGGGATCGTGTTCGTCGTCGGCTACGCGATCATCTTCTTCGCGCGTGACAGGATCATCGACCAGCTGATCCAGGCCAACACCAACGGCGCGGTGAAGGCGGACCAGATCCGCTCCGGCACCACCGTCCTGCTCGCCGTCCTCCTGGTCGGCGCGGTCTCCTTCGCGGCCCTGTACGTCCTGTTCGCGTACAAGGCGCGCCAGGGCACCCGCTCGGCCCGCACGGTGCTCACCGTCCTGATGGTGATCACGCTGGTGTTCCAGCTGATCCTGCAGTTCGCGAGCTTCGTCACGCTGCTGGCGACCCTGATCGGCCTGGTCGCGCTGGTGCTGATGTACCTGCCGAAGGTCGCGCCGTACTTCCCGAAGGTCGGCCGCAGGAAGTCGTGAGCGAGACGCGGTACCTCGAGTCCGGCGCGAAGTGGACGGCCCTGCTCTACGGGCCGTTCTTCGCCGTGTTCGGGTACCTGGCGGAGCTCGCGACCGGTGCCACGCACGCCGTCGCGTGGGTGCTCGTCGGGCTCGGGCTCGCGGCGATCACCGCCCCCTGGGTGTACGCGCGCCGCCGGTTCCTCACCGTCCGGGTCACCGGCACCGAGCTGTGGGAGGGTCGGGAGTCGTTGCCGCTGGCCGAGATAGCCGAGACGCAGGACGTCGGCGCGCCCACCGGCGCGCGGGTGCTGGGCGGCGGCTGGAGCACCCCGCGCAAGTACGACGAGCTGCCGATTCGCCTGAAGGACGGCACAGTGGTCCTTGCCTGGGCGAAGGATGTCCACGCGTTGCGTGCCGCGATCGAGGGAGCATGACTTGAACACTCAGCCGAAGCTGCACCGGCCGTGGCGCGCACTGGTCGCGCTCGCCGAGATCATCCTCGCGGCCGTCGCCGTCTGGCTCGCCTTCCCGCTGTGGGCGATGGGCCTGAAGACGCTCACGGTCAACCTGACCGACGGCGTCGTGCTCACCTCCACCCGCTACATCGGCAGCTGGATGGCCGCCGCCATCGGCCTCGGCCTGCTCGCGGCGCTGCTGCTGGTCGACGCCATCCGTGAGCTGCTGCTCGCGGTGCACGCGAAACACCGCGCCAAGCCCCGCGAGCAGGACCCCGAGGGCTTCTTCGAGGGCCACCTGAACGAGGCCTGACAGGGCCTTTGCAAGACTGGCAGTCGTGACCCACGGAGTCGATCAGTCCAAGGCATGGTTCGAACGGGCAACGGCCGCGACACCCGGTGGCGTGAACTCGCCGGTACGCGCGTTCAACTCGGTCGGCGGTACCCCACGGTTCATGGTCCGCGGCGAGGGCCCGTACCTGTGGGACGTCGACGGGAACCGCTACGTCGACCTGGTCTCCTCGTGGGGCCCGATGATCCTCGGCCACGCCCACCCCACCGTCGTCGAGGCCGCGCGGAAGGCGGCCGCCAGTGGCCTGTCGTTCGGCACTCCCACCATCGGTGAGGTCGAGCTCGCCGAGGAGATCATCTCCCGCGTCGACCCCGTCCACCAGGTGCGGCTGGTCAACTCCGGCACCGAGGCGACGATGAGCGCCATCCGCCTCGCCCGCGGCTTCACCGGCCGTAGCAAGATCATCAAGTTCGCCGGCTGCTACCACGGGCACGTCGACGCACTGCTCGCGCAGGCGGGCTCCGGCGTCGCGACGCTCGGCCTGCCGACCTCGCCCGGTGTTACGGGCGCTCAGGCCGCCGACACGATCGTCCTGCCCTACAACGACATCGAGGCCGTACGTCGGTCCTTTGCGGACAATGCAGGGCAGATCGCGGCGGTCATCACCGAGGCCGCCGCCGGCAACATGGGGGCCGTCGCGCCGGTCGAGGGCTTCAACGCCGGACTGCTCGAGCTCGCCCACGAGAACGGCGCGCTGCTCATCATGGACGAGGTCATGACCGGCTTCCGCGTATCGCGCGCGGGCTGGTACGGCCTCGAAGCGGTGCCCGGCGACCTCTACACCTTCGGCAAGGTCATGTCCGGCGGGTTACCCGCCGCGGCGTTCGGCGGCCGCACCGACGTGATGGCCAAGCTCGCCCCCGGCGGTCCCGTCTACCAGGCGGGCACCCTCTCCGGAAACCCGGTCGCGGTGGCCTCGGGTCTGGCGACGTTGCGTGCGGCGGACGACGACGTGTACCGGGCGCTCGACTCGAACTCCCAGCGTCTCGGCGCCCTCTTCACCGAGGCGCTCACCGCCGCCGGCGTGGCTCACCACGTCGCGTACGCGGGCAACCTCGTCAGCGTGTTCTTCACCGAGGAGCCCGTGCGCAACTACCACGACGCCACCAACGCGGAGACCTGGCGTTTCCCGGCCTTCTTCCACGCACTGCTCGACCGCGGCGTCTACCCGCCGCCGAGCCCGTACGAGGCGTGGTTCGTCAACGCGGCCATGGACGACGCGGCGTTCGAGGTCATCGAAGCGGCCCTGCCTGTCGCGGCCGTGGCGGCCTCGGAGGCACGCCAGTGAGCACGATCGTGCATCTGCTCCGGCACGGCGAAGTGCACAACCCGGACCAGATCCTCTACGGCCGCCTGCCCGGGTTCCGGCTCTCCGAGCGCGGCCAGCGCCAGGCGCTCACCGTGGCCGAGGCCCTGGCGGGCCACGACATCGCTCACGTCGTCGCCTCTCCGCTGCAGCGTGCGCAGGAGACGGCCGCGCCCATCGCGGGTGCGCACCGGCTCGATGTGCACACCGACGAGCGGCTGATCGAGGCGGGCAATGAGTTCGAGGGCAAGCGGGTCGCCGTCGGCGACGGCGCCCTGCGCAACCCCCAGCACTGGCCGAAGCTGCGCAACCCGCTCCTGCCGTCCTGGGGCGAGCCGTACCTCGACATCGCGCGCCGCATGCTCGGCGCCGTCTACCGGGCGCGTGCCGCGGCGGACGGGCACGAGGCGTTGTGCGTCTCACACCAGCTGCCGATCTGGACGCTGCGCCGGTTCCTCGAGGCGAAGCCGCTGTGGCACGACCCACGCAGGCGGCAGTGTTCGCTGGCCTCGCTGACCAGCCTGGTGTTCGACGGCGAGGCACTGGTCGACATCGTGTACAGCGAGCCGGCCGGGGCGACCGACCCGAAGGTGACCGGGGCATGAGGCGCGCGCTCCTCGGCCTGCTCGTGCTCGTGCTGGTGGCCGGCTGCTCGACCGGCAAGGACGCGGTTTCGCAGGGCAGCAGCTTCGAGTTCGTCGCGCCCGGCGGCAAGACGGACATCACCTACGACGTGAGCGACCGCAAGCCGATCCCGAACCTCTCCGGCGACGACCTGATGAACGAGGGCAAGCAGCTCTCGCTCGCCCAGTTCAAGGGCAAGGTCGTCGTGCTCAACGTCTGGGGCCAGTGGTGCGCGCCGTGCCGTACCGAGTCGCCCGAGATGGAGCGGCTCTACCAGAGCGAACAGGCCAAGGGCGTGCAGGTGCTCGGCTTCGACGTGCGTGACTACGACCGCTCGGCGCCGCAGGACTTCGTGCGCGACCGCGGGCTGACCTACCCGTCGATCTACGACCCGCCGGGCCGGGGCCTGCTGCAGCTGAAGGGGTACCCGGTCAACGTCGTGCCGTCGACGATCGTGCTCGACAAGCAGCAGCGCGTCGCGGCCGTCTACCTGCGCAGCCTGCTCGCCGGCGACATCCAGCCGCTGGTGCAGAAGCTCGCCGCGGAGTAGCGCCGCCCCGAAAAGCTCACACCGAACTCACTGCTTACCCTCAGCAGAGTGAACTCCGTGACCGAGCTGGCGACCTCCGGGCCGCTGCTCCTCGCTGCCGGAGTCGCCCTCGTCGCCGGCGCCATCTCGTTCGCCTCGCCGTGCGTCGTGCCGCTCGTCCCCGGCTACCTCGCGTACCTCGCGGCCCTGGTCGGCGCGGACGCGCCGGCGGTCACCGCGGGCGAGGAGCGCAAGAAGGGCCGCTACGCCGTCGTCGGCGCGGCCGCGCTGTTCGTCCTCGGGTTCACCGTGGTGTTCGTCGCCGGGCTCGGCACGCTGGTCTGGCTCGCCGACGCGGTCCTGGGCAACCAGGACCTGCTGCAGCGCATCGGCGGCGTGGTGACCATCGCCATGGCACTGGTGTTCCTCGGGCTCATCCCGGCCCTGCAGAAGGACATCCGCTCGCACCGCGTACCGCGCGGCGGGCTGCTCGGCGCGCCGCTGCTGGGCGCGGTGTTCGGCCTCGGCTGGACGCCGTGCATCGGCCCGACGCTGTCCGGTGTGCTGGCCATCGCGACCGCGACGGGCGGCGAAGGGGCCCGCGGGTTCCTGCTGGTCCTGGTCTACTGCCTCGGCCTTGGCCTGCCGTTCCTGCTGATCGCGATCGGCGCGCGCTGGGCGGTCCGCGCGACCGACTGGCTGCGGCGCAACGGCCGCCGCGTGCAGATCTTCGGCGGCACGCTGCTGCTGGTGGTGGGCATCCTGCTGGTCACCGGGCTGTGGGGGGACCTGGTCAGCTGGCTCCGCGATGCGGTCGTCACCGACACGGTGCTGCCGCTGTGACCGCCACCGAGACGCCGCCGAGGCCGCAGTACCGGCCGAGCCCCGCGAAGCGGGTGCTGGGCTTCCTCCGCAACACCTGGCGCGGCCTCACCGCGATGCGCACCGCGCTGATCCTGCTGTTCCTGCTCGCGCTGGCCGCGCTGCCCGGCGCGCTGCTGCCGCAGCGGGCGCTCAACCCGCCGAAGACCGCGCAGTACATCACCGACCACGGCTGGTGGGGCACGCTGCTCGACCGGCTGCAGTTCTTCAACGTCTACTCCAGCGTCTGGTTCTCGGCGATCTACCTGCTGCTGATGGTGTCGCTGGTGGGCTGCCTCACCCCGCGCACCTTCGACTACTTCCGGTCGATGCGGGCCAAGCCGGTGCTGACCCCGCGCAACCTGTCGCGGATGCCGCACTTCCGCGAGGCGACGGTCGAGCGCGGCGCCGACGACGTGCTGGCCGATGCCCGGTCGCGGTTCCGGGGCTGGCGGACCGTCGAGCGTGACGAGGGTGACGGCGTCCGCAGCATCAGCGCCGAGCGCGGCTACCTGCGCGAGACCGGCAACCTGATCTTCCACTTCGCCATGCTCGGGCTGATCATCGCGTTCGCGCTGGGCAAGATGTACAGCTACGACGGCCAGGTGATCGTCCAGGCCACCGGCGGCCAGGACTCGGTGTTCTGCAACTCCGGCATCTACGCCTACGACTCGTTCAACCCGGGCCTGCGCGTCGACGGCACCGACCTCGACCCGTTCTGCGTGAAGGTCGGCGACTTCTCGGCGCAGTACACCGCATCCGGTGAACCCACGCACTACTCCTCGAACATCCAGTACCAGTCCGGGGCGAGCCTGCAGTCCGGCACTTGGCAGCCGTACCTGCTCGAGGTCAACTCGCCGCTGCGGACCGCGGGCGACCGCGTCTACCTGCTCGGGCACGGCTACACGCCGATCTTCACCGTCACCTACCCGAACAGCGAGAAGCGGACGCAGGCCACCCAGTGGCGCCCGGAGAACCAGACGACGTACCTGTCGGACGGCGCGACGAAGTTCGACCCGCCGGGCATCACCGACGCGGCGGAGCGGCGGACGAAGCAGCTCGCGATCACCGGCCTGTTCGCGCCGACGTCGTTCCTGCACGGCGGGGTGCTGACCTCGACCGCGCCGGGGCTGGACAACCCGATGGTGGCCATCGACGTGATGCGCGGGGACCTCGGCCTCGACTCCGGCCAGGGGCAGTCGATCTTCGACATCGATCAGTCCATGGTGGACGACGGCAGGCTGAAGCAGGTCGCCCGGCAGAACCTCGCGGTCGGCCAGTCGCTGGCCCTCGACGACGGGACGAAGATCAGCTTCGACGGCGTCCAGCAGTGGGTGTCGCTGCAGGTTTCGCACGACCCGACGCAGGACTACGTGCTCGTCTTCGCGATCGCCATGCTGCTCGGGCTGGCCTCGTCGCTGCTGGTCAAGCGGCGGCGGGTGTGGCTGCGGGTACGACCTGCGGACGAGCCCGGAAACGGTACCGTGGTGCAGGTGGGCGGACTGGCCCGCACCGACCAGGCGGGCTACGGCGAGGAGTTCACCCGTATCGCGGACGAACTGCTCACAGGTGGAAAGAGGAAGTAGAAAGTGCCTGTCAACGAGACGTTGTCCCAGTACAGCGACTGGTCCTACACCACAGCGACGGCGATCTACGTACTCGCGCTGGTCTTCTTCCTCATCGAGCAGTCCTTCGGTGCCAAGGGCCGCAGTGCCGCGGAACGCACCAGGGCCCGCCAGCTGGTCGGCGCCGGCGCCCCGGTCGACGTGGCCGAGGTCACGACGGACGTGCCCCCCGCCCGGCGGGGCCGGGCCGAGCGGATCGGCCGGATGGGCGCCGCGCTCACGGTCCTCGGCGTGCTGCTCCACCTCTCCGCCCTGGTGCTGCGCGGGCTCGCGACGCATCGCGTGCCGTGGGGCAACATGTACGAATACATCATGGCGGTGACGTTCATCGCCGTGGTGACGTGGCTGTACGTGATCCGCAAGTTCCCGGTCCGCCACCTGTCCGGGTTCATGCTGCTGCCGATCGTGATCCTGATGTTCATCGGCGGTACCGCGCTGTACACGGTCGCGGCCCCGGTGGTGCCGGCGCTGCAGTCGTACTGGCTGTGGATCCACGTCACGGCGGCGATCATCTCCTCCGGCGTGTTCATGGTCCCCGGGGTGGCCAGCATCTTCTACCTGGTGCGCAATGCCCATGAACGGAACCCGCAGCGCTTCGCGAGGTTCGCGCCCAAGCTTCCCGCCGCCGACGTGCTCGACCGGATCGCCTACCGCGCGACCGTGCTCGCGTTCCCGCTCTTCACCTTCGGCGTGCTCTGTGGTGCCGTCTGGGCGGAGTCGGCCTGGGGCCGGTTCTGGGGCTGGGACCCCAAGGAGACCACGGCTTTCGTGGCGTGGGTGGTCTACGCGGCGTACCTGCATTCGCGGGCCACGGCCGGCTGGCGCGGCACCCGCGCCGCCGCGATCAACATCGTGGGCTTCGCGGTGATGGTGTTCAACCTGTTCTTCGTCAACCTGGTCACGACGGGCTTGCATTCGTACGCCGGGGTCGGCTGATGACGGATCCTCGCGAGTTCTCCGAGGAGCGCACGGACTCCACGTCCCACCCCGCGCGGCGCGGGCAGCGGCCGCCGTTTCCCCAGGGCTACGACCCGAACCTGCCGCCGTTGCAGCCGCCGGCCTCCCCGTACCCCCCACTGCCGCAGCCGTCCCGGTCGCGGCCGGAGATGCCCGGCGCGCCCGTGGTGCGGCCCCCGAAGCGCACGCCGCGCTCGGGCTGGCGCAAGGCCGTCTACGTGGGCAGCGGCAAGCTGATCAACCCGGGGGAGAGCCCGGCGGAGCGGCGGCAGCGCGAGCTGGTCGCGCGGGTGAACCAGCCGCTGCGTGGCTGCTTCAAGATCGCGATGATGAGTCTCAAGGGCGGTGTGGGCAAGACCACGATCACGACCACCCTCGGCTCGACGTTCGCATCGCTGCGCGGTGACCGGGTGATCGCGGTGGACGCGAACCCCGACCGCGGGACGCTGTCGCAGAAGATCCCGATCGAGACCACGGCGACAGTGCGCCACCTGCTGCGGGACGCGGACAAGATCACCCGGTACAGCGATGTGCGCGCGTACACGTCCCAGGGCGCGTCGCGGCTGGAGATCCTCGCCAGCGAGCAGGACCCCGCCGTGTCGGAGGCGTTCTCGGAGACGGACTACCTGCGGGCGGTCAGCCTGCTGGAGCACTACTACAACATCGTGCTCACCGACTGCGGCACCGGCCTCATGCACTCGGCGATGAAGGGTGTCCTCGACTCGGCCGACGCGCTCGTCGTGGTGGCCTCTGGCTCGGTGGACGGGGCCACGAGCGCCTCGGCGACGATCGACTGGCTCGAGGCGCACGGCTACGGCGACCTGGTCAAACGCTCGATCGTCGCGATCAACTCGGTGCGCCCGAAGGCGGGTTCGGTCGACCTGGAGAAGCTGGCGGCGCACTTCAGCGCCCGTGCGCGAGCGGTGTGTCAGATCCCGTTCGATCCGCATCTGGAGGAAGGCGCCGAGATCGAACTCGACCGCCTGCAGCCGGCGACCCGGCTGGCGCTGCTGGAACTCGCGGCCGCGATGGCCGACGCGTTCCCCCTGAAGGGTCTGTAGGGCTAGCTGCCGTCGTCCTCGGGGCGGCGGCGCTGCTGCTCGCCGAGCTTGCGCAAGAAGTCCGGATCGTCGTCGGGCGCCACCGGCGCGCGACGGGAGGGCACGCCGACCCGCTCCGGTCCGAACGCCCGCCACAGCAGGACGGCGACGGTGAGCGCCCCGATCAATGCGAGCAGGTAGATCATGCCCCGCTCCCTTCCGAAACCGTGGTGCCGCCTAATGCTGACACGAGGGTAGTCCCTTTACGGTTCACGCGGGCGCGGCACCACTGGCCCGCGGCTCCCGGCGGTTCGCCCCGCCGGGCCGCGGGTCTGTCCGGAACTCAGCCGCGCGTCGGTTCGCTGGCGTCCGTGGTCAGCTCGGCGAGCAGCTCGTTGACCTCGGACTCCCGGAACCGCCGGTGACCACCGGGGGTGCGGATGGAGCCGATCCGGCCCGCGGTCGCCCAGCGGGTCACGGTCTTCGGGTCCACCCGGAACAACGCGGCGACTTCGCCGGGAGTGAGCAGCCGCCCACCTACGGTCGCGGTCATTTTCCGCCTCCTTAACGCCTGCACTGCTATACCGAAAGCGTCGGACGCTTCGGATGACAACACGGCAATCGTTGCACTTCACCCGGCAGGTACTCGAACGGTTGTCGAAGAGTAAAGAGGTAGTAAGGGACGAATCGCCCAGTCCGGACAGCGCTAGGGTGACCAGTGTGGACGCACTGGACCGCAAGATCATCGCCGCGCTCCGGATGAACGGGAGAGCGACCTACGCGGAGCTCAGCAGAACGGTCGGACTGTCCGCGTCATCGGTCCACGAGCGGGTCGGCAAGCTCGAGGCGGCGGGCGTCATCACTGGATATCACGCGGTCGTCAACCCCGGCACGGTCGGCCTCGGCGTGACCGCGCTGGTCGGCATCCACCCCACCGACACCGCGGAGAACGACGAGCTCGCGGAGGCCCTGGCGGACCTGCCGGAGGTCGAGAGCTGTTACGCCGTCGCCGGGGACGAGGCGTTCGTGGTGAAGGTGAGGGTGTCCACGGTGGACGACCTGGAGCAGACGCTCGGCGGGCTGCGGCGCATCCACGGGGTGGCGCGCACGCGGACGACGGTCGTGCTGTCCACCCGGTTCGAGGGGCGACCCAACAACAGCGAGCTGAGCGGCGCGTAACCTTGGTGGCCGTGAGCGAACGACAGACACTGGGCCGCGACCTGACTCTTTACCTTCTGGCGCGCTTCGGTCTGATCGCAGTCGTGGCCGTCGTGCTGATCCTGGTCAAGGTGCCGCTGCTGGTCGCGCTCGCGGTCGGGATCGTCGTCGGGCTGCCGATCGGGTTGCTCGCGTTCCGCGGGCTGAACTCCCGGGTCACGGCAGGCCTGGCCGTCCGCAACGAGCGTCGTGCGCGCGAGCGGGCGAAGCTGCGGGCCGAGCTGCGCGAAGCTGAATGAACCGCGCCTGGGTGCGGGAGGCGGTCCGCCTGATCGAGGCCGACGCCAACCGCAGTGCCGACACGCACCTGCACGTCTTCCCGCTGCCCGCCGAGTGGGGCATCGACCTGTACCTGAAGGACGAGTCGGTGCATCCGACCGGCTCGCTCAAGCACCGGCTGGCCCGGTCGCTGATGCTGTACGCGCTGGTCAACGGCGAGATCGGCCCGGACACGACGCTGATCGAGGCGTCGAGTGGGTCGACCGCGGTGTCGGAGGCGTACTTCGCCCGGATGCTGGGGCTGGAGTTCATCGCGGTGATGCCGCGCAAGACCAGTCCGGAGAAGGTGCAGCTGATCGAGTTCTACGGTGGTCGGTGCCACTTCGTCGACCGCCCGCCGGAGGTCTACACCGAGGCCGAGCGGCTCGCCGCCGAGTGCGGTGGGCGTTACCTGGACCAGTTCACGTATGCCGAGCGGGCGACGGACTGGCGGGGGAACAACAACATCGCGGAGTCGGTGTTCGCGCAGATGCGCCTGGAGCGCCACCCGGTGCCGGCGTGGATCGTGGTCGGCGCGGGTACCGGTGGCACCAGCGCGACCTTCGGCAGGTACGTGCGGTATCGGCGGCACACCACGAAGATCTGTGTGGTGGACCCGGAGAACTCGTCGTTCTACGGTGCCTGGCAGACGGGCGCGATGGACTACACGACCGGGATGCCCTCGCGGATCGAGGGCATCGGCCGGCCGCGGGTGGAGCCGTCGTTCATCCCCGGGGTCATCGACGAGATGATCCAGGTCCCGGACGCCGCGTCCATCGCCGCGATCCGGCTGTTGCGTGAGCGTACGGGCCACTGGGCGGGCGGCTCCACGGGAACGAGCTTGTACGGCGCGTTCCAGCTGATCGCGCGCATGCTGGCGGTTGGTCAGACGGGTTCGGTGGTGACCCTCCTCTGCGACGGCGGGGAGCGTTACGCGCACACGTACTACAACGACGAGTGGGTCACTGAGCAGGGCCTTGCCGTCGAGGCGGAGCAGGCGGTCATGGAGGACTTCCTGGCGACGGGGCAGTGGCCTGCCGGGTGAAGTCGTGCCCTGTTTGCACAGTTCCCCGTGCCTGATCCTCATGTCATGGTGGAAATCAAAATCATCGGCGCGCACAAGCAGGTGCTCGAACTGAGCGTCGAAGAATCCGTTGTGGCGCAGACAGAGCTGAAGATTCAGTCCGGAAATGGCTACGACCATTTCGTGCTGGATCATCACGACCTGCACGATGGTCGTGACGTACCGGTTTTCGTCTGGGACCAGCGGACGAGAATCGCCGAGTGATCAGCTCAGTGCGAGTGCGATTCCACTGAGGACGGACCACCCCAGCATCACCAGGCCGGTGTCCCGCAGCACGGGGATCAGCCCCGGTCCGGTACCGCCGCTGAGGATGGCCTTCAGCGGGGCGCGCAGGAGCACCGCGGTGATCAGGGCGATGAGCACCAGCGGGTGGAACACGCCGAGCAGAATCGTGATCACGTAAGGGATCGCGACGAGCGTCAGGTAGAACCGCCGGGTGCCGGTGTCGCCCAGGCGGACCGCCAGGGTGTTCTTGCCCACCTCGCGGTCGGTGGGGATGTCGCGCAGGTTGTTCGCCGTCAGCACGGCCGTCGAGAAGCAGCCCACGGCGACCGCGGCCCCGAGCGCCGCCCAGCTGAGCCGGTCCGCCTGCACGTAGACCGTCCCCAGCACGGCCGCCAGCCCGAAGAACACGAACACCGCGATCTCGCCGAGGCCGACGTATCCGTAGGGCTTCTTCCCGCCGGTGTAGAACCACGCGCCGAGGATGCAGACCGCCCCCATCACCAGCAGCCACCAGCGGCCGGTCGCGATCACGAGCACCAGGCCGAGGACCCCCGCCACGCCCAGGCAGGTCAAGGCGGCGGTCAGCACCAGCTTGGGCGCGGCGACGCCGGAGCCGACCAGCCGCAGCGGTCCGACGCGGTTCTCGTCGGTGCCGCGGATGCCGTCGGAGTAGTCGTTGGCGAAGTTGACGCCGATGATCAGCGACAGCGCGACGAGGAGGGCGAGCAGCGACTGCCACCACGAGAAGGCGCCCAGCTGGATGGTCGCTCCCACACCTGCCACGACCGGGGCCACCGCGTTGGGCAGCGTCCGGGGGCGGGCCCCCTCGATCCACTCTGCGACTGTCGCCATGTCACCTATTCTGGCGAACGGCCACTACTCCGCGTTGGTCGGGAGGGACCAGGTGAGCGTGCCGCTGCCCGGTTCGTCCGTGGCCGTGGCAGCCGACGCCGCGGGCGCGCCGGCGATCGCCAGGGTCAGGAAGGCCAGGGCGGCGAAGACGAAGCGTTTCATGCAGCCGAGTGAAAACCGGTTACTCGCAAGTTGTCAACCAACTGTGGGGAAAACTCGCGCCGCCACGGCCGCTCGGTCGATCTTCCCGGGACCACGCAACGGCAGGGCGTCGACGAACTCGAATCGCTTCGGCACCGCCGCCGCACCCGCCGAGGCACGCACGGCCGCCCGCAGGTCGTCGACGGCGACCGGACTGTCGGCGACCACCGCTGCGGCGACGATCTGGCCCCATTCCGCGTCCGGCAAGCCCACGACGCACGAGTCCCGCACGCCCGCGCACGCAGCCAGGGCGCGCTCGACGGCGGCCGCCGGGACCTTGACGCCGCCGGTGTTGATCACGTCGTCCAGGCGGCCGAGCACCTCGAGCCTGCCGTCGACCAGCCGTCCACGGTCGCCAGTGCGGAACCAGCCGTCGACCAGGGCGTCGGCGGTGAGATCCGGCCGTAACCGGTACCCGTGGGTGAGCACGGCGCCGGAGATCAGCACCCGCTCGTCCGGCCCGATGCGCACCTCGACGCCGTCGAGGGGCACACCGTCGTACACGCATCCGCTCGCGGTCTCGCTCATGCCGTACGCAGGCACGATCCTCACTCCCGCCCCTGACGCCCGCTCGCGCAGTCCCGCCGAGGTCGCCGCGGCACCGATGATGATCGCGTCGAACGCGCGGGCCGCGGCCAGCCCCGCACTGCCGCTGTCGAGGATGCGAGTGAGCTGGGTGGGCACCAGCGCGGTGTAGCGCGGTCCGTCCTCGCGAAGGACGGGCGCCGCGGCTTCCGCGAACAGATCCCCGGTGAAATGACCCGCCGGCAGCGCAGCACAGGTCGTGCCCGCGAGCAACGAGCGGACGATGACCTGCAGGCCGCCGATGTAGTTCGCCGGCGTCGCGAGCAGCCAGTGCCCCGGGCCGCCGAGGCGCTTGTGGGTCGCCGTCGCCGAGGCCCGCAAGGCGTCCGCGGACAGCAGCACGCCCTTGGGCTCGCCGGTCGAGCCGGACGTGGCGATGATCACGGCCGTGTCCGGCTCGGCGGCCTCCGACGGCGTCATCGCATCCCGCAGCTGCTCCGAACCCGGCGCCAGCGGCAACACAGCCGGCCCGCCGTCGAGCGCGTCGGCCAACGCGTTCCGCAGCTCGTCGACCGGGCCTTTGATCTCTACTACGCGCAACGGGGGACCTCAGTAGTAGTAAGGGAAGTTCGACCAGTCGGGCGAGCGCTTCTCGAGGAACGCGTCACGCCCCTCGACGGCTTCGTCCTGCATGTACGCCAGTCGCGTCGTCTCGCCTGCGAACAGCTGTTGGCCGACCAGGCCGTCGTCGATCAGGTTGAACGAGTACTTGAGCATGCGCTGGGCCGTGGGCGACTTGCCGTTGATCTCCCACGCCCACTGCAGCGCCTCGGCCTCGAGCGACTCGTGCGGGACGGCGGCGTTGACCGCGCCCATCTGGTGCATCTGCTCGGCGGTGTACTCGCGGCCGAGGAAGAAGATCTCCCGGGCGAACTTCTGCCCGACCTGGCGCGCCAGGTACGCCGACCCGAACCCGCCGTCGAAGGAGCCCACGTCGGCGTCGGTCTGCTTGAACCGGGCGTGCTCGGCGGAGGCCAGCGTGAGGTCGCACACGGCGTGCAGCGAGTGGCCGCCGCCCGCGGCCCAGCCCGGGATCACGCAGATCACGACCTTCGGCATGAACCTGATCAGGCGTTGGACCTCGAGAATGTGCAGGCGGCCGGCCCGCGCGGGGTCCACCGTGTCGGAGGTCTCGCCGCTCGCGTACTGATAGCCGGACCGACCGCGAATACGCTGGTCACCACCGGAACAAAAAGCCCACCCGCCGTCCTTGGGCGACGGGCCGTTCCCGGTGAGCAGGACGCAGCCGACGTCCGAGCTCATCCGCGCGTGATCGAGTGCGCGGTAGAGCTCGTCCACGGTGTGTGGCCGGAAGGCGTTGCGGACCTCGGGACGGTCGAACGCGATGCGCACTACACGCTTTCCGGAGCGTGCTTCTGCGGAGCGGTGGTAAGTGATGTCGGTGAAGCCGAAACCCTCGACCTCGGTCCACGCGGCGGGGTCGAACAGCTCGGAAACCTGGGCGTCATGCACGTTTGGGAGAATAGGACCTGTGGCCGAGATGATGGACGACACACCAGGGAGGACCTGGTGAACCCGTCGACCGCGCAGGCCAGAGTCCTCGTCGACGAACTCGTCCGCAACACCGTTTCCCACGTCGTGCTGTGTCCCGGTTCGCGCAACGCGCCGCTGTCGCTGGCCCTGCACGACGCCGCGGCGGCCGGCCGGCTGCAGCTGCACGTCCGGATCGACGAGCGAGGTGCCGCGTTCCTCGCGCTGGGCATCGCCGCGCGCACCGGGCGCCCGGTCGCGGTGATCTGCACCTCGGGCACGGCGGCTGCGAACTTCCACCCGGCGGTGCTAGAGGCCGACCGCGCCGGGGTGCCGCTGATCGTGCTGACCGCGGACCGGCCGCCGGAGCTGCGTGCTGCGGGGGCGAACCAGGTCGTCGAGCAGCAGCGGCTCTACGGCAATGCGGTGCGGTACTTCGACGAGCTCGCCGTGGCCGAGCGCCGTGCCGGGCAGAACGCGTACTGGCGCAGCCAGATCTGCCGGGCGTGGAACGCGGCCTACGGCGAGTGGCGGTGCGGCCCGGTGCACCTGAACATCCCGTTCCGCGAACCGCTGGTGCCCGACGGCTCGGACGAGTGGTACGAGTCGCTGGACGGGCGGCCGGGCGGGGCGCGGTGGACGGAGTTGCCGGACTTCGGCGCGTTGCCGTCGTTCGTGGTGCCCTCGGCGCGGTGCGGCCTCGTGATCGCCTGTGACAGCGGGGTGCGCGCGGCGAGCGAGTGGGCGGAGCAGCACGGCTGGCCGGTGGTCTCGGAGACCGGCGGGCTCGGGTTGTCCGGTTCGACGGGTATCGCGAGCGGCGTGTGGTTGCTGGGGGCGGCGGAGTTCATCGCGGCGCACAAGCCCGAGCAGGTGCTGTGCATCGGGCGGCCGACGGTGTTCCGGCAGGTGCAGGCGCTGTTGTCGGATGCCGACGTGGAGGTGTTGCTGGTCCGGCCGGATTCGGACTGGCCGGCGCCCGCGCACAACGTGCGGCAGGTCGGGCAGTGGTTCGACGAGCCGACGAAGCCGGCTGACCCCGAGTGGCTGGCGAGCTGGCAGCGCGCGGATCGGGCGGCGGGGGCGGCGGTTCGGGAGGCCTTGGGGCGCGAGCAGTGGCCGAGCGGCTTGCGGATCGCGACGGAGTTGATCGACGCGGTGCCGCCGGACGCGTTGCTGGTGGTCGGCTCCTCGAACCCGACGCGGGATGTGGCGCTGGCCGGCCGGATGCGGCCGGACGTGCTGGTGCACCGCAACCGCGGGGTGGCGGGCATCGACGGCACGGTGTCGACGGCCATCGGCGCGGCGAGTGTGCACCGCGGCCAGTCGTACGCGCTGCTCGGAGACCTGACCTTCCTGCACGACGTCAATGCCCTCTTGGCGGACGACCGCCCCGACTTGACAATCGTGGTGCTCAACGACGACGGCGGCGGGATCTTCTCGCTGCTGGAGCAGGGCGCGCCCGAGCACCGGGACTCGTTCGAGCGGGTCTTCGGCACCCCGCACGGCGCCGACCTGGGGGCTTTGTGTGCGGGGTTCAACGTGCCGCACCAGCTGGTCTCCAGCGTGGCCGAGTTCCGCTCCGCGCTACGGCCGGCGCCGGGCCTGCGAGTCGTGGAGGTGCGAGTGGACAGGTCGCGGCATCGCGACTTGCACGCCCGGGTGCGGGAGGCTGTGTCGTCGGCCTTGGGGTGAGGCGGGCTGGCGGGTGAGTTGGCTGCCGGGTGGCGGGTGAGGTGGCCAGCGTTGGGGCGTTGCGCGAGGTGCCCACTGGTGGCGTGCGAGATGCCTAGTGGTGCCCGCGCGAGGTGCCCAGCGGTGCCGTGCTGCACGAGGTGCCCACTGGTGCCTGCGAGATGCCCACTGGTCGGGCGCGAGGCGCCTAGCGGTGCCCGCACGAGATGCCTACCGATGGCGCGCGAGATGCCTAGGGTGCTGCGCCGTGCGAGATGCCCACCGATGCGGTGCCAGGTGCCCACCGATGCGGTGCCAGGTGCCCACTGGTGCCGTGCGAGGTGCCCACTGGCGGCGCACGACTTGGCCACTCGTGGCCCGCGACTTGCCCATCCCCGAACCCACCGCACGCCCCCCCGTGGCCCGCGACTTGCCCAGCCATGAACCCACCACTCGCCCACCCGTGCCCCGACCCCGCCACCCACCCCAGCCCCCCGTCCCCACCCAGCCCGCCCAGACCCCCGTCGCACCCCAGACCCCCGTCCCACCCCGCACCCGCCTCACCCCCAACGCCCGACCACCCGGACCACCCCACCTGTCCACTCGGGCAAAAACCGCCCGGAGTGCGTCCCGGACAGTAAGACCCTCCTTAAGGCCGTATCCCGTTGTCCGTTTTCTCGCTAATTTCGCCGCCATGCGTCTGCGAACTCGAGCGGGCCTGGGGGCTGTCGCCACCGGCATCGCGACCACTCTGCTCACCGCCACAGCCAGCGCCGCCCCCGCGGCGGGTGCGTCGGGCGTCGGCGACCCCTACTACCCCTACGCGGGCAACGGCGGCTACGACGTCTCCCACTACGACATCCGCCTGACCTACCAGCCCGCCACCGACCTCCTGTCCGGCACGACGACGATCCTCGCCAAGGCCACCCAGGACCTGTCCAGCTTCGACCTCGACTTCGGGCTGCACGTCAACTCCGTCCTGGTCAACAACGTCCCCGCGACCTTCCACGCCGACCCGAACGAGAACGGCGAGCTCGTCGTCACCCCGGGCAAGGCGCTGAACAAGAACCAGAGCCTGACCGTCGTCGTCAACTACGCCGACACCCCCTCGAAGGTCGTCATCGACGGCTACACGGCCTGGAAGAAGACCCCCGACGGCGCACTCGCCGTGGACGAGCCGCAGAACTCCCAGTGGTGGTTCCCCGCCAACGACCACCCCACCGACAAGGCCACCTACGACGTCTCGGTCGAGGTTCCCGACAACGTCTCCGCCCTCTCCAACGGCACACTCGTCCGCACCACGAAGCAGCGCCCCGGCTGGACCCGCTGGAACTGGCGCAGCACTCAGCCCCAGGCGACGTACCTCACGACCCTCGAGGTCGGCGCCTTCGAGGTCAACCAGTCGACCACCCCGGACGGCAAGCCGTTCATCACCGCCTACGACCCGGCGGCAGGCGAATCGCTCGACGCGGCGAAGGCGAGCGTCGAGCGCACGCCCGAGATCGACGCGTTCCTCGCGACGCAGTTCGGGCCTTACCCGTTCGAGGCGCAGGGCGGCGTCGTCTCCACAGGCCTCAACTTCGCGCTCGAAGCGCAGACCCGGCCGGTCTACGGCGCGGCGTTCTTCCGGTCCGGCAGCAACACCTCGGTCATCGCGCACGAGAACACCCACCAGTGGTTCGGCGACGCCGTTTCGCTCGGCCGCTGGAGCGACATCTGGCTCAACGAGGGCTTCGCCTCCTACGCCGAGTACCTCTGGTCCGGGCACGAAGGCGAAGGCACCCCCGCCGAGCTCGCCCAGTACGTCTACGACTCGCACCCCGCGAACGACGCGCTGTGGCAGGTGCTGCCGGGCGACCCTGGAGCGGCCAACCAATTCGACGACGCCGTGTACGACCGCGGCGCGCTGACCCTGCAGGCGCTGCGCACCGAGGTCGGCGACGACGCGTTCTTCACGATCCTCAGGACCTGGGTGGCCCAGCACAAGGGCGGCGACGCACGCATCCAGCAGTTCATCGCGCTGGCCGAGCAGATCTCCGGCAAGCCGCTGCAGGACCTGTTCACCACGTGGCTGTTCACCAAGGGCAAGCCGGCCATCGGCCCGAACGGTGCGAGCACCTTCCGCACGGCACAGGCGCCCACAGCGCCCAAGTCGTACGCGAAGATCCAGCAGACGCACGAACTACTGGCGGCCGCCCACCAGTACTGACGTCCTGGCTACCCTGGAGGGGTGAGGAGCACCCAGCGGCAGCGCATCGCACGACGCGTCGTGCTCGGCGCCGCGGTACTGATCACGGTGCTGTGCGTCGGCCTGCTCCTCGCCGCGATCCGCAACGACGAGGCCATCACGAGCCACCTCGGCGCCGCCAACGCCGAGGTGGACTCGGTCTCGTGGGACCGCACGATCATCCGGTTCGACACCCCGGACGGCATCGTGCACATCCCGGCGAACGGCGTCCTCTATCCCGGCGGCCTGGTGGCGGGGGACCTGGTGCGGGTCGAGTACGACACGGCCAACCCGGAGCTGGCCCGCGTCGCCGGCCGCACCGCGACGCTGACACTGCTCCCGCTGGGCACGACGACCCTGGTCACCTGGGTGGTGGCAGGCGGACTGCTGTGGTGGATCCGCTACCGCAGCCGCCGTGCCACGCCCGCGGTCGCCGAGCCCGCGCCCGCACTCACGGGCAAGTAGTCAGTTGCCCGGGTACGGCTGCTGCCCAGGCGCCTGCGGAGCAGGAGCAGGGGGCATCGGCGGCTGAGCCTGGCCCTGCATCACCTTCGTGACCACGCGCCGCAGGACGTGTGCGCTCGGGTTGCCGCAACGCCCGCACAGATCGCCAGGTCGCGCACATAGCGACGCCAGCCGTAGATGATCACCAGGTCACTCCGACCGGTGGGGAACGACCCTGTAGACGCACGACCGGCCCAGCAAGATCCATTCAGTTCACCCCGGCCGTCTCCTGCCACCAGGACAGCACTTCCTCGGCCGCGCTCGGTGCCGCGACCAGCAGCCCGTCGCCCGGCAGCGCGGTGCCCTCGCCGCGGCGGTCGAGCACCGACGCACCTGCTTCGAGCGCCAGCGCGACCGAACCCGCGACGTCGCATTCGTGATAGCTGTGCAGCACCGCGGCCGACGCGTGCCCGAGTGCGACCTGCGCGATCGACAGCGCCGCCGACCCGAGCACCCGGACGCCGGCGTGCGCGGCGGCAGCCCGTTCGATGAACTCGCCCATGCCCGGCCACGGTCCGCGCCGCGCGAGCTCGGTGCACACGATCGCGCCTTCGGTGATCCCGCGGTCGATCAACCGCACCGGCTTGCCGTTCGCGCGGGTGCCACGGCCACGCGCGGCGGCGTAGATCTGCGCGCGGTACGGGTCGGCGACGACCCCCACGACCGGTCCGGACGCGTCGATCAACGCGAGGCTGTAGGCGCACCACGGCACCCCGGCGACGTAGTTCGCGGTTCCGTCGACCGGGTCGACGACCCAGCGGTACGGCGCGTCCTCGGCGCCGTGGTCCGCGCCGAACTCCTCGCCGACCACCGGAATTCCGGGGAACTCGGCGGTCAGCACGCGGCGGGTGTGCCGCTCCAGGATCCGGTCGGTGTCGGTGACCCAGTCGAAGGGCGAGTCCCTGGTGTCGGGGTGGGCGCCCCGGCCCGCGGTCGCGGTGATCACGTCGGTGGCGTCGTTGGCGAGCCGTCCGGCGACCTCGAGCGCCCGTGACAGCAGGCCGGGCTCGACCGGCTGGGACGGGCGGGCGGATAAAAGGGTCACGCCGGTTTAGTGTGGCCGCGCTGAGTGGCCGGGACGCTACGACGAGATGAAGTGTCTACTCCGGAAGGCGTAGCTCCGAGAAGTTCCGGCACCGTTCAAGTGGCAGTTACACGGCCTTCCCCGGACGAACCGGACGCCGTGAGACGTTGACCGGGTGCGAGTCGCCATCGTCACCGAAAGCTTCCTCCCGCAGGTGAACGGCGTGACCAACTCCGTACTGCGAATCGTGGAGCACCTGCGCGAGCGCGGTCACGAGGTGCTCGTGGTCGCCCCTGGGCTGACCGGCCCCGCCGAGTACCGGGGCGCGCCGGTGGTCCGGATCCCCGCCGTTGACCTGCCCGTGGTCAACTCGCTGCCGATCGGGCTGCCGACCAGGACCGTGCTGACCGCGCTGGCCGGGTTCCGCCCCGACGTGGTGCACCTGGCGTCGCCGTTCGTGGTGGGCGCGCGCGGACTGGCCGCCGCCCGGCGGCTGCGGGTGCCCTCCGTCGCGGTCTACCAGACCGACATCGCCGGCTTCGCCACCGCGTACGGCCTCGGCCTCGGCGCCCGGGCCGCGTGGCGCTGGGTCCGGCGGCTGCACTGCAAGGCGGACCGGACCCTGGCACCTTCCACCGACGCCGTAGACAACCTGCGTACACACGGCATACCGCGCGTGTACAAGTGGGGCAGAGGTGTCGACGTGGACCGGTTCGCGCCTGGACACGCCGATCCGGCGCTCCGCGCCGAACTCGCGCCGAACGGGGAGCTGCTCGTCGGGTTCGTCGGCAGGCTCGCGCCCGAGAAGGAGGTCGACCGGCTCATCGCGCTGGCCGGCGTCGAGGGCGTCCGCGTGGTCGTGGTCGGCGACGGGCCCGAACTCGAGCTGCTGCGCGAACGCATCCCCGACGCGGCCTTCCTCGGCGCCCGGTACGGCGGCGAGCTTTCCGCGGCGTACGCGAGCCTCGACGTGTTCGTCCACACAGGTCCGTACGAGACGTTCTGCCAGGCGGTGCAGGAGGCGATGGCCTCCGGTTTGCCCGTGCTGGCGCCGGATGCCGGCGGTCCCAAGGACCTCGTACTGCCCGGTCGCACCGGCTACCTGCTCCCTGCGGACCGGCCCGGCTTCGAGCGCGAGCTGGTCGCCAGGGTGAACGACCTGCGCGACCCGGCGCTGCGGGCGCGGCTCGGGCGGAAGGCCCGCAAGGTGGTGCTCGGACGGACCTGGCCCGCGGTGTGCGCGGAGCTCGTCGGGCACTACGAGGCCGTGACCGGCCGCGTCGCACGCGCGGCGTGAGCGATGCACATCGTTCAGCTGGCCAACTTCTACGGACCACGATCCGGCGGCCTGCGCACCGCGCTGCACCACCTCGGCGCCGGGTACGTCGCGAGCGGGCATCAGGTGACCCTCGTCGTACCCGGGAGTAGCTATCGCGAGGAGTGGCTGCCCACCGGCGTGCGCCGGTTTTCCCTGCCCGCGCCGAAGATCCCGGCGACGGGCGGTTACCGCGCGGTGGACCCGTTCCGCGTGCAGGCGCTGCTGCGCGAGCTGCGGCCCGACCGGCTGGAGGTGTCCGACCGGCTCACCCTGCGCGGGATGGGTGGCTGGGCGAGCCGCCACGGGGTGCCGAGCGTGGTGATCTCACACGAGCGGCTCGACCGGCTGCTCGAGCAGTTCCTGCTGCCGACCCCGCTGGCCCGCCGCGTCGCGGACGCCGCGAACCGCCGGATGGCGAGCAGCTACGACAAGGTCGTCTGCACCACCGCGTTCGCCCGCGAGGAGTTCGACCGGATCGGCGTCCCGAACGTGCAGCGGGTCCCGCTCGGGGTCGACCTCGCCGCGTTCGCGCCCCGGCGCCGGGACGAGGGCTGGCGGACCGCCCTGGCCGGCGGCGCCGACGCGTTGCTGGTCCACTGCGGACGTCTATCGCCCGAGAAGCACGTCGAACGAAGTGTGGACACCGTCGCCGAGCTGACCGAGTCGGGCGACCGGGTGCGGCTGGTCATCGCGGGGGACGGGCCACGACGACGCGCCTTGGAACGGCGGGCGCGCGGCCTACCTGTGACATTCCTGGGCTATGTGTCCAGTCGCACCGAGGTGGCCCGGCTGCTCGCGAGCGCCGACGTGTCGCTCGCGCCCGGGCCGCACGAAACCTTCGGGCTGGCCGCGCTGGAGGCGCTGGCCTCGGGTACCCCGGTCGTCGTATCCGCTTCTTCGGCCTTGCGTGAAATAGTCGGTCCCGGCTGCGGCGCCGCCGTTCCTGATCTTTCGGTGGCGTTCGCGAGCGCGGTTACCGGTTTGCTGGAAAGCCCGGAAGAAGCGCGCCGAGCGGCGGCACGGGCCCGCGCCGAAGAATTCACCTGGCCCGAGTCGGTGCGCGGAATGCTCTCCGTCATGCCGCATTGACCACCCGCTTGTGAGGCGCTCGTCCCTTTCGCTAACATCTCGCTTCGGTTCAGAAGCGTAGCCAGGGAAGAGTTGCCGAGCTGGGACTTCCAGCCCGGCCGTACCGCCGTGAAGCGCTTCCTGCGTTTCAACGGTGTTGGCGGTTCAATAGATCGGGCGGGTCGGAATTGTGGAGCGGAAATCCGTGGAGGTGTTTCCGGTGGGGGCTGAGATAGTGACGAATCAGAAATCCAAACCACCTAATAGTGTGGTTTGGATTTCGAAAACTCCGAAGATCTTGGCGCTCCGTAGTCGGACGCTATTCGGCGGCCGGGTTCGTCCCGGGCCGCACACTTCGTGCGCGCGGACCACCCCCGTGCCCGCGCGCACGAACAGAGCTGAACGAGACCTGGACCGAGGCACGAGACATGGCTGACTACCTGACTGTCACCGCACCGGGCGCGACCTACACGCCCCACCTCATCCCGATCACGGGCGACCGGCTCATCCACCCCGCCGACGTGCCCAACGACCTGGCCCGCATCGTGCTGCGCTGGGGGAGGAGCTGGGTGCCGCAGACACTGGCCGCGCGCGACCATTTCGATGCGCTCGGGTTCGGCGACGGTGAGCCGCCGCGCTACTCGGACGAGCACGTGCGGGGCTGGCTCTTCCTGCCCGCGGAGCCGGATTCCCTGGCCGCGCAGGTGCGCAGCGGCGAGCTGGACGTCGCCACCGCCCTCTCGGTCGAGGCGGAAGCCTGGCCCGCCGTCGGCTGACAGGTTCGGACCACCAGTTCGAGTGGAACAGTGAAGCTGCCGCTACAGCCTCTCTCTGGGCATCGGGCGCGCTGGCGTTACAGCCGTCCCCCCTATCGAGTGCCCCCGGCAAAACGAACACTGTTGATTCGATTTCCGTTGGGTATCTTCGGTTCGAGGCCTCGAAACGATCAACCGGCAACAGGCGGACTTCGACGATTGACAGTACTGCAGGCCGCCTTTCACTGTTGAAAGGGAGACAGAACAACCATGTCTCTGCGCAAAAAGGTGGTGGGAGCCGGGGTGCTCGTAGCCCCCTTGTTCCTGTTCATGAGCGGCACCGGCACAGCCGGCGCCGACACCTGGCACGACTGGGGCGGAAGCTCCTTCGGTGTCTCGGGTTCCTATGCCGGGTTGGGAGGTGCCGCCACGTTCGACCAGAGTTCGAGCGCCGATGACGACGGCGCCTCGTACTCGGCCGACGGTTCGTGGGCGGGCATCGGCGGCGCCGGTGTCTTCGACCTCGCATCCAGCAGCCACGAGGACAGTGACCACGGCAACTCGTGGGCCGACACCGAATGGTTCGGTTACGGCGGTCACGACCGCAAGGCCGAACCGGCGGGCCGGCACAAGGCCGCCGAGACGCCGAAGTGCGGCGGCGGCTGTCACGACGCGGACGACAACGACCAGGACGCCACCGTCGTGTACCACGAGTCATCCGGCTGTGGCTGCCACGACACCGACGACAACGAACACCACGCCGTGCAGCACGAGCCGGCTCACGATGAAGCCGTTGTGCACCACGACGCCAACGATGAACACGAAAACGTTGTGCACCACGAGGCCGATGTCCCCGACACCGTCTCGGTGCACCACGATTCGGCCACCGCGGCCGGCCCTGGCGGTGCCAGCTCTCACGGCACCGGCGCGCTGGCCACCGGCGATCACTCCCGTTACCACAAGTGGAGCTACTCGGCCGGACCCGAGGGTGCGAGTGCGTGGCAGCAGTTCAGTGCCGCGGACGAAGACAGCGCGGTGTACCACGTGGACAGCTCTGCGGCTGGTCACGATGGCGCCGCGAGCTACACCAACTCCAGTGGTGCGTTCGGCGACGACTGACCGCCGCTGGAACTGATCGCGAAACCTTCTGTTGTGGACCGGGCTCTGCGTCGGCTTCGTGCCGGCGCAGAGCTCTTTTCAGCGCTGCCTGGCAACACGAACGGACTCCTTCCAACGCGGCGGGCACGAGCGTACTGTGGACGACAGCGGGACCGGAACTCGACACGCCGCAGCCAACCCCTTTCCCCACCAAAGGTTTCTCCTCGGAGGACAACGGAATCGGGGTAGCACAAAGATCGTCTTCGAGCCAAGCGTAAAAGTGCATGCACCCCAACGGGTGACGAAATACCCGGTCAGAGCCTTGCGGGCCGACACGATGGTGGCGCCCGGTGGATGGGTGCGGTGATGGTGGGTACTTTTGCTGCACGGGCGGGGAAAATGATCTCTCGAAAGAACAAGCCCGGTGTCCCTGAATCCGAAACTTCTTGAGGAGTTCCTTGTGTTGAAGAAGATGGGTTTTGTGGCCGCGTCCGCGGCCGCTGGCATGCTGTTGCTGGGCGGCGTCGCGTCGGCGAGCGAATCCCACCACTACCGGGGCGGCGACGACGACCACCAGGTCGGCCTCGTCAACGTGAACAACCTCGACGCGCTGCACAACGTCAACGCCACGGTCGGCTTCTGCCACAACAACGTGAACGTGCTCGGTGTCCAGGTGCCGGTGCAGGACTCGGCCAACGGCATCGGCGTGCCGATCCTGTCGCCGGGCCACAACGGCGCCGCGGGGGAGAACCCCGACAACTGCGCCTCCGGCGGGGTTGAAGACGGCGGCACGAGCCAGGACAACTGACTCCAGACCGTTTCCCGGGGTGACGGTCCGCCCGAACCGTGACCTCCTTGGTCGATGACGCGAGGTGGGACTGGGCCGCATGATCACTCGATCGTGTGCCCGCCCCACCTCGCGCCCATTGGTTGTATCTCACTTCTGTTTCTGATCGTCGACATCTTCAAGGAGTTATTCAGTGCTTAAGAAGGTTGGCTTCGCCGCATTCGCCATCGCCGCTGGTGCGGTCCTGTTCAGCGGCACCGCGTCCGCTTCCGAGTACGGCCACCACTACGACGGTGACACCGACCAGGCCGCGCTCGCGAACCTGAACAACCTGGACCTGGCGCACAACGTCAACGTCACCCCCGGCATCTGCAACGACAACGTGAACGTGCTGGGTGTCCAGGTGCCGGTGCAGCACGTGGCCAACGGCCTCAACGTGCCGGTCCTGTCGCCGGGCCACAACACCGGGGCCGGCGAGAACCCGTACAACTGCGCCTCCTCGGGCGTGGCGGACGGCGGCACCTCGCAGGACAACTGATCCAGGCTCCCGGCTGCCGAACGAAGGTTCCCCGTTCGCGCGCCTGCCGGTGGGTGGAGGGATGCGGGGCCCGGACCTACAGGTCCGGGCCCCGCATCGTATTTCAGCCCAGTTGCGGCTTGCCGTTCTCGAACCGGACGGGCAGCGAGTACATGCCCCGTCCTTTGTGGTCCGCGGTCAGCCAGCCGTGGAAGAAGATGTGGTCCGCCACGACGTCCGCCCCACCGGGACCGTTGACCTGGTTGCCCAGCCCCGCGGTGCTGAGCAGCGGCTGGTCTGCCTTCGTGTACGGGCCTTTCAGCGTGGTCGACGTCGCGTAGCCGGTGTGGTAGTTCGGGCTTTCGTAGGTGTCCGCGGAGTAGAACAGCACATAACCGGAGCCGATCCGCACCAGCGACGGCGCTTCGGTGTCGTTGGCCTCGGTGTCGCGGTCGGCGTGCAGGAGTGGCACGCGGCCACCGACGAGGGTGGTGCCGTCGGTGGCGATCTCCTGCAACCAGATCGTCGTCGGCATCGCGTTGCTCTTGTAGAGCAGATAGTGCGTCCCATCGGAATCTACGAAGGACTGTGGGTCGATGTCGCCGTTGTCCTCCGGCGGGCAGATCAGCGGGGCGTCGTCCGCCGGCTGGAACGGCCCGGCGGGCGACCGGGCCGTCGCGGTGCCGATGCACATCTGGTTGTTCGACGGGAGCTGGCCGGAGAAGTACATGCGGTACTGGCCGTCGTCGGTGCGTCCCACGTCGGGCGCCCAGAAGGCCCCGTCGGGCTTCGCCCAGCGGGGCGCGCGGGCGAGCGCGTCGCGCTGCACCGCCCACGGGCCGTCCGGGTCCCTGGCGAGGGCGTAGGGGATCTTCGCGGAACTGGTGCTGGTGCCGTAGGCGAAGTAGCCGCCGGTCGTCTGCAGCACGGCCGGATCCGGGAAGTCCTGGTTGATCAGCAGTTTCGGGGTGACGGGATCGACGCGCGCGGCACCGGTGGTGAGCAGGGCAGCCACCGCCGCCACGGACAGGGCCCGCAGCCGGCTCTTCTTCATGACCTCACTCGTAGACGACGTACGTCGGCGCGGGACGCAGTGCCAGCACCTCTTCTGGCTTCATCAAGGGAGTTCCGTGCCGGGTGTCCTCGTCGTAGAAGAGCTTGAACCCGGCCTGCACGTGGTCGGGTTTCTGCTTCATCACGAGGTTCCAGGTCGCGATCTTCGCCGCCGCGCTGCCGATGCCGTCGACGACCTTGATCGGCACCACGCCGTCGTGCGGCTTCAGGTCGCCTTCGTCGCGGACGACGGACGTGGCCACCTGGTGGTAGATCATCATCTTGGGCGGCAGGTTGTTCCGGCGCACCAGATCCGAGACGTAGCTGGAGACCTGGTCCAGCACGGCGCCCGAGACGTGCCCGAACTTCTGGCCCGGCCGCACGCCGGGGTCCACCGCCCACTCCGGATCGAGCGCCAGCCCGACGTCGGGTTCGTTCAGCCATCTCTCGAAGGCGCGGACCTCGGTCGGGAAGTCGGCGTGACCCGGTTGGATGTTGAGCAGCAGCATACCTTTCAGCCTGCGCGCCTCGTCCAGATAGGACTGGATGGTGTTGTCGCTCTCGCGGCTGCGGTACATCCCGTCGGCGCCCGGGGTGGAGACCACCCGGGTCGCGATGAGCTCGACGACCGGCTGGATCGGGTGGCCGGTGTGGTACTCGGCGATCTGGCGGGTCAGCTGGTCGCCCGCGCTCTCGAGGTTCCCCGTCATGCGGCCGAGGGCGGGGGCGTTGGGGCCACCGCAGAACCCGATCCGTAGCGGGGTGTCCGCGGTCGACCGGGCGACCGCGAGCGGGGAGGGCGACGCGAGGGAGACCGAGGGGGTGGGCGGCGGCGGGACCGGCACGGGCTTCGGCGACGGAACCGAGACTGGGTTCGCGCGCCCGGCGACGGTCACCATCGGGCCGGCGCAGGCACTCGCCAGACCGCCGACGGCCAGGAGGAGGAACGCCCGACGGCCGACCTTTCCACTCACCCGCTCGCCACCCACGGATCGTGCCCCCTCCGTCACTGCCTGTTCACCGCATCATCCAGGTGCCCAGTTCGTGAAAACTTCACACCTGCTGACGGTGGCTTCGCCCGATAGAAGTAGCGGGACGCCGCCCTCCGGTGACCAGCCGGAACCCCCACAGCTAGTTTCTAGCTATGTCCCGAGCGAACCTCGACAAGGACCCGCACGAGGTCGCCGCCATGTTCGACGGCGTCGCGGGCGGCTACGACCGCGCGAACTCCTTCATGACGTTCGGCTTCGACCGGCGCTGGCGGACCACCACCGCGCGGGCGCTCGACGCCTCGCCCGGCGAGCGGGTGCTCGACCTCGCCGCCGGCACGGGAGTCTCCACCGCCGAGTACGCCCGGGGCGGCGCCTGGTGCCTCGCCGCCGACTTCTCGCTCGGCATGCTTCGCAGCGGCAAGCACCGCGGGGTACCGATGGTCGCCGCGGACGCACTGCACCTGCCGTTCGCCGACGAGAGCTTCGACGCCGCGACGATCACCTTCGGCATCCGCAACTTCGTCGACACCAAGGCCGCGCTGGTCGAGATCGCGCGCGTGGTCAAGCCCGGGGGGCGGCTGGTGATCTGCGAGGTGTCGACCCCGCCGTTCCCGCCGATCCGGTTCCTCTACCGCAGGTTCATCCTGCGCGCGATGACACTGGTGGGCCGCTTCTCCTCGACCAACCCCGAGGCCTACTCCTATCTCGCCGAGTCGATGGCGGCCTGGCCCGACCAGCGCACGCTCGCGCAGACGATCGCGTCCGCCGGCTGGCGCAGCGTGGAATGGATGAACCTCACGTTCGGCGTCGTCGCCATCCATCGCGCGATCAAGCCACCTCTAGACTCGGAGGCATGACAGCTGACGCCCAGGTAATCGTCGTCGGGGCAGGCCCGGCCGGGTCGACCGTGGCCACCTACCTGGCGCGCGCGGGGGTCGACGTCCTGCTGCTGGAGAAGACGGAGTTCCCGCGCGAGAAGGTGTGCGGCGACGGCCTGACCCCGCGCGGCGTCAAGCAACTGATCGACCTGGGCATCGACACCAGCCAGGAGGCGGGCTGGGTGCACAGCCGCGGGCTGCGCATCCTGACCGGCGACCTCACCCTCGAACTCGACTGGCCGGATCTGACGAGCTACCCGCCGTACGGGGTTTCGCGCACCCGGCACGACTTCGACGACCTGCTGGCGAAGATCGCGGTCAAGGCCGGCGCGCGCCTGCAGGAGCGGACCACGGTGACCGGCGCGATCACCGACGAGCGCACCGGGCGCGTGGTCGGTGTCGAGGCGAAGACAGGCCCGGAGAAGACGCCGGTCAGTTACCGGGCGCCGCTCGTGCTGGCCTGCGACGGGGTGTCCGCGCGGCTGGCCAGGTCGGTCGGCATCGAGACCGACGACAAGCGGCCCATGGGTGTCGCGGTGCGCCGGTACTACAAGAGCCCGCGCCACGACGACCCGTTCATCGAGGGCCACCTCGAGCTGTGGGACCGCAGCGACCCGCGGAACCCGAAGCTGCTGCCCGGCTACGGCTGGGCGTTCCCGCTCGGCGACGGCACCGTCAACGTCGGCCTCGGCATGCTGTCGACGACGAAGGCCTTCCGCAACACCGACTACCGCGCACTGCTGCGGTCGTGGCTGGACTCGACGCCCGGGGAGTGGGGCTACCGCGAGGAGAACGCCGTCGGCCGGATCGGCGGCGCCGGGCTCCCGATGGGCTTCAACCGCACCCCGCACTACCGCGACGGGCTGCTGCTGCTCGGCGACGCCGGCGGCATGGTGAGCCCGTTCAACGGCGAGGGCATCTCCTCGGCCATGGAGTCGGCGCAGCTGGCCGCCGAGTTCGTCGTGCAGGCGCTGGCCCGCCCCGAAGGGCCGTCCCGCGAACGGGCGCTGCACGGTTACCCACTGGCACTGAAGGAGCTGATGGGCGGGTACTACCGCCTCGGCAACGTGTTCGCCAAGGCCATCGGGCACCCGAAGGTGATGCGAGTCGCGACCAAGTACGGGCTGCGTGTCAACCCCCTCATTCCGCTGATCTACAAGGGTCTTTCCGGCTGTTACGACGCCAAGGGCGGCGACTCGGTGGACCGGATGATCGCTCTCGCGGCCCGGGTTACGCCCAGCGCGTGAAACATCCCGCGTGGGTTACGTCACATTGACTCTCCGTGAACACGGATGCTGCTGACGATCTTGCTCCTTTTGTCCCAGGTCGGGGCCGCTCGGGCACTTTCGCGGCCCTCGGCGAGTTAGGTCTGCCTTAAACCAAGGACCCCGCGACAACGGTGTGAGCCGCGTCCTACACTGCCCCCATGCTTTGTGAACCCGTTCACAACTTCGTCGGAAGGCTTGTGAACAATTTCACAATCACCGCGACGCTGCGGAAGGGGTGTGACACGTGGTGTTAGCGCAGAGCGCGTCAGCGAGTCCGGCGATGTACGTGCCGCTGGTCCTGTTGTTCGTGCTGGCGGCGGCTTTCGCCGTGCTCTCGGTGCTGCTCGGTCCGCTGATGGGCCCGAGCCGCTACAACAAGGCGAAGCTGCAGGCCTACGAGTGCGGGATCGAACCGTCACCGCAGCCACTGGTCGGCGGCGGCCGGATGCCGGTGGCTTACTACATCACCGCGATGCTGTTCATCCTGTTCGACATCGAGATGGTCTTCCTCTACCCGTTCGCGGTCTCCGCGGACTCGCTCGGCCTGTTCGGGCTGGTGGAGATCGTGTTGTTCATCGCCACGGTCGGCTTCGCCTACGCGTACGTGTGGCGGCGCGGCGGGCTGGATTGGAACTGAAGATGGGTCTCGAAGAGAAGCTCCCCAACGGCATCCTGCTGGCCAGCCTGGAAGGCCTGGTCAACTGGGCGCGCAAGAACTCCCTGTGGCCTGCCACCTTCGGCCTGGCCTGCTGCGCCATCGAGATGATGACGACGGGCGGGTCCCGGTACGACATCGCGCGGTTCGGCATGGAGCGGTTCAGCGCGACCCCGCGGCAGGCGGACCTGATGATCGTCGCGGGCCGGGTGACCCAGAAGATGGCGCCGGTGCTGCGTCAGATCTACGACCAGATGGCCGAGCCGCGCTGGGTGCTAGCGATGGGCGTCTGCGCCTCCTCCGGCGGCATGTTCAACAACTACGCCGTGGTGCAGGGCGTCGACCACGTCGTGCCGGTCGACATGTACCTGCCCGGCTGTCCGCCGCGGCCGGAGATGCTGCTCGACGCGATCCTCAAGCTGCACGCCAAGATCCAGGACGAGCCGATGGGCCCGCGCCGCGCCGCGCTCAGGGCGGGCAAGCGCACCGAGCTGATCCCCTCGTCGATCAAGTACGCGAAGAAGTGATCCCAGGTGCCTGAAGAGAAACCCCAGACGGGCGGCGAGCAGTCCAGCGCCCAGCGGCCCGAGACCGGGCTGGAGGCCCAGGGCGTGCGCCCGGCGCAGCCGGTGGTCGCGGGCCGGGCCCGCGCCGGCATGTTCGGCGTGTCCGACAGTGGCGACACCTCCGGCTACGGTGGCCTGCGGCTGCCCGCCTACACCCCGGCGCCGGCCGAACGGCCCTACGGCGGCTGGTTCGACGAGTTCGCCGACCAGTTCTTCGCCGCGCTGGGCGAGAACGGCGTGCCCACCGAGGCGGTCCAGCAGGTCTCGGTCGACCGCGGTGAGATCACCCTGTACCTGGACAGGCAGTACCTCTTGCAGACGTGCCGGATCCTGCGCGACGACCCCGGGCTGCGGTTCGAGCTGTGCAGCTCGGTGTCCGGAGTGGACTACGGCCCGGACGTGCCGCAGCGGCTGCACTCGGTGTACCACCTGACCTCGATGACCTACCGGCGGCGGATCAGGCTCGAGGTCGCCGTCGAGGTCGGGGACCCGCACCTGCCGTCGGTGGTGGAGGTGTACCCGACCGCCGACTGGCAGGAGCGGGAGGCCTACGACATGTTCGGCATCGTCTACGACGGACATCCGGCGCTGACCCGCATCCTCATGCCCGACGACTGGGACGGGTTCCCGCAGCGCAAGGACTACCCGCTGGGCGGCATCCCGGTGGAGTACAAGGGCGCGGAGATCCCGCCGCCGGACCAGCGGAGGTCGTACTCGTGACCACTGAACGACTCTCGGACGTCACGACCGGAACGGACACCACGGCGCCCGGCTCGGACAGCAGCGACGACGTGAACTACGCGGACTCCCGCGAGACCACCGAAGGCCGCATCTTCCACGTCAGCGGCGGCGACTGGGACGACGTGCTGTCCGACGCCGACCACGACGAGCGCATGGTCATCAACATGGGCCCGCAGCACCCGTCGACGCACGGCGTGCTCCGGCTCGTGCTGGAGCTGGAGGGCGAGACCGTCACCCAGCTGCGGTCGGTCATCGGCTACCTGCACACCGGCATCGAGAAGAACACCGAGTACCGGACGTGGACCCAGGGCGTCACCTTCGTGACGCGCATGGACTACCTGTCGCCGCTGTTCAACGAGCTGGGCTACTGCCTGGCCGTGGAGAAGCTGCTGGGCGTCGAGGCGCCGAAGCGGGCGCAGCTGATCCGGGTGTTGCTCTGCGAGATCAACCGCATCGGCTCGCACCTGGTCTACATCGCCACCGGCGGCATGGAGCTGGGCGCGACGACCGCGATGACGCTCGGCTTCCGCGAGCGCGAGGAGGTCCTGCACCTGCTCGAGTACCTGACCGGGCTGCGGATGAACCACGCGTTCATCCGGCCGGGCGGGGTCGCACAGGACCTGCCGACGGACGCGCACGCGAAGATCAGCGAGTTCGTCAAGGTGATGGACAAGCGGCTTCCCTTGTACGACAAGCTGTTCACCGGTCAGCCGATCTGGCGCAACCGGCTCAAGGGCGTGGGCTACCTGCCCGTGGACGCCTGCCTCGCGCTCGGCGTGACGGGTCCGGTGCTGCGGTCGGCCGGGCTGCCGTGGGACCTGCGGAAGGTCGAGCCGTACTCCTCCTACGACGAGTTCGAGTTCGACATCCCGACCTCGACCGACGCCGACTGCTGGGCGCGGTACCTGTGCCGGGTCGAGGAGATGCACCAGTCGCTGCGGATCATCAAGCAGGCGCTCAAGCGGCTCGACGAGCCGGGCCCTGTCATGGTCGAGGACAAGAAGATCGCGTGGCCGGCGCAGCTGTCGATCTCCAGCGACGGGATGGGCAACTCGCTCGAGCACGTCAAGAAGATCATGGGCCAGTCGATGGAGTCGCTGATCCACCACTTCAAGCTGGTCACCGAGGGCTTCAAGGTGCCGCCGGGCCAGGTGTACGCGCCGGTCGAGTCACCTCGCGGGGAGCTGGGCTTCCACGTCGTGTCCGACGGCGGCACCAGGCCGATGCGGGTGCACGTGCGGGAACCGAGCTTCGTCAACCTGCAGTCGATGCCCGCGATGTCCGAAGGCGGGCTGGTGGCGGACGTGATCGCCGCCGTCGCCTCGATCGACCCCGTGATGGGGGGAGTGGACCGATGACGACACAGCGTACAGAGCCTCAGGCACAGATCTTCGACGCCGAAATCGTTGCCAAGGCGCAGAACCTGATCAACCGGTATCCGCAGTCGCGCTCGGCGCTGCTGCCGATGCTGCACCTCGTGCAGTCGGTCCAGGGGCACGTCAGCCAGGAGGGCATCGACTTCTGCGCCCAGCAGCTGGGCCTGTCCGAGGCCGAGGTCAGCGCGGTCGTCACGTTCTACACGATGTACAAGCGGCGGCCGTGCGGCGAGCACCTGGTGAGCGTCTGCACGAACACGCTGTGCGCGGCGCTCGGCGGGGACGCGATCTACAAGCAGCTGGGCGAGCACCTCGGCGTCGGGCACGAGGAGGTGGCCGGCGAGCCCGGCGCCCCCGGTTCGATCATGCTGGAGCACGCGGAGTGCCTGGCCGCGTGCGACCTCGGGCCGGTGCTGCAGGTCAACTACGAGTACTACGACAACCAGACCCCGGAGTCGGCTCTCGAGCTCGTGCAGGCGTTGCAACGCGGGGAAAAGCCGGCGCCCAGCCGTGGCGCGCCGCTGACCGACTTCAAGGGGGCGGAGCTTCAGCTCGCAGGCTTCTTCCCGGAGGACGAGGAAACGTACCGGTCCCATGTGGACGGTCCGTCGCAGGCGGTGGAAACCCTGCGCGGGGCCAGGATGGCCGCGGACCGCGGCTGGACGGCACCCGTGATGGAAGACGTTCCGCTGCCGGAGGTGGAGAAGAAATGACAGATCCGCTGACGCCGGTACTGACCAAGCGCTGGCTTTCGCCGAACTCGTGGCGGCTGGAGACCTACGAGCAGCTCGAGGGCTACACCGCGATCCGCAAGGCGCTCGCGGGCACGCCCGAGCAGCTCGTGCAGCTGGTCAAGGACGCGGGCCTGCGCGGCCGCGGCGGCGCCGGGTTCCCGGCGGGGGTGAAGTGGTCGTTCATGCCGCCGAACGAGGACAAGCCGCACTACCTGGTGATCAACGCCGACGAGGGCGAGCCGGGGACCTGCAAGGACATCCCGCTGATGATGGCGGACCCGCACTCGTTGATCGAGGGCTGCATCATCGCCGCGTACGCGATGCGCTCGCACCACTGCTTCATCTACGTCCGTGGCGAGGCGCTGCACTGCGTCCGCCGGCTCAACGCGGCGGTGCGTGAGGCCTACGGCGCCGGCTACCTCGGCGAGAACATCCTCGGTTCGGGCTTCGACCTGGAGATCACCGTGCACGCCGGCGCCGGCGCCTACATCTGCGGCGAGGAGACGGCGCTGCTGGACTCGCTCGAAGGACGGCGCGGCCAGCCCCGGCTGAAGCCGCCGTTCCCCGCCGCCGCCGGGCTCTACGCGGCGCCGACGACGGTGAACAACGTCGAGACGATCGCCAGCGCGCCCTTCATCGTCAACGCCGGGTCCGACTGGTTCCGCAAGATGGGCCGCGAGAAGTCGCCGGGGCCGAAGATCTACTCGATCTCCGGCCACGTCGAGCAGCCCGGCCAGTACGAGGCGCCGCTGGGCACCAGCCTGCGTGAGCTGCTGGAGCTGTGCGGGGGCATGAAGGACGGCATCCCGCTGAAGTTCTGGACGCCAGGCGGCTCGTCGACGCCGATGTTCACCGCCGAGCACCTCGACATCCCGCTGGACTTCGAGGGCGCCGCGGAGGCCGGCTCGATGCTCGGCACGACGGCGGTCCAGGTGTTCAACGAGACCGTGTCGGTGCCCTGGGCCGTGATGAAGTGGACGCAGTTCTACGAGCACGAGTCCTGCGGGAAGTGCACGCCGTGCCGTGAGGGCACCTACTGGCTCGCGCAGATCCTCGAGCGCATGGTCGAGGGCCGGGGGACGCCGCAGGACATCGACACCCTGCTCGACGTCTGCGACAACATCCTCGGCCGCTCGTTCTGCGCGCTCGGCGACGGTGCGGTCAGCCCGATCCAGAGCGGCATCAAGTACTTCCGCGACGAGTTCCTCGCTCTGTGCGAGAGCAACAAGCGCGAGCTGGTGGGAGCACAGGCATGACGATGGCGCCAGAAGAGCCCAAGACGGAGACCCCGGTTCCGGAGGGGCACGTCAAGCTCACGATCGACGGCGAAGAGGTCATCGCGCCCAAGGGCGAGCTGCTGATCCGTACCGCCGAGCGGCTGGGGACCGTGATCCCGCGGTTCTGCGACCACCCGCTGCTCGACCCGGCGGGCGCCTGCCGTCAGTGCCTGGTCGAGGTCGAGATGGGCGGGCGCCCGATGCCCAAGCCGCAGGCCTCCTGCACGATGACCGTCGCGGACGGCATGGTCGTCAAGACGCAGCTGACCTCGCCGGTGGCGGACAAGGCGCAGCAGGGTGTGATGGAGCTGCTGCTCATCAACCACCCGCTGGACTGCCCGGTGTGCGACAAGGGCGGCGAGTGCCCGCTGCAGAACCAGGCCATGGCGCACGGGCGCGCGGAGTCCCGGTTCGTCGACACGAAGCGGACGTTCCCGAAGCCGCTGCCGATCTCGACGCAGGTGCTGCTCGACCGTGAGCGGTGCGTGCTGTGCCAGCGGTGCACCCGCTTCTCCGCGCAGATCGCCGGCGACCCGTTCATCGAGCTGCTCGAACGCGGGGCGCACCAGCAGATCGGCACGGCGGAGACCGCGGACGTGCTGGACATGGCCTCGCGGACCTCGTCGGGCAAGCCGTTCCAGTCCTACTTCTCGGGCAACACCATCCAGATCTGCCCGGTCGGCGCGCTGACCAGCGCGCAGTACCGGTTCCGCTCGCGGCCGTTCGACCTGGTGTCCTCGCCGAGCGTGTGCGAGCACTGCTCGTCGGGTTGCGCGGAGCGGACGGACTTCCGGCGCGGCAAGGTGATGCGCAAGCTCGCCGGCAACGACCCGGAGGTCAACGAGGAGTGGATCTGCGACAAGGGCCGGTTCGCGTTCCGGTACGCGCAGGCCGAGGACCGGATTCGCCGCCCGCTCGTGCGGGACTCGTCCGGTGTGCTTCGCGAGGCCTCGTGGACCGAGGCGCTGCGCGTGGCCGCTACCGGCCTGGCGAAGGCGCGTGACGCGCGCGGGGTAGGTGTGCTGGCCGGTGGCCGGCTGACCTTGGAGGACGCGTACGCGTACTCGAAGTTCGCGCGGGTTGCCTTGCGCACCAACGACATCGACTTCCGGGCCCGCGCGCATTCGGACGAGGAGCTGTCGTTCCTCGCCACCCAGGTCGTGGGCACCCCCCAGGACGACGGGGTGACCTTCGCGGCGCTCGAGAAGGCGCCGACGGTGCTGTGCGTGGCCTTCGAGCCGGAGGACGAGGCGCCGATCGTGTTCCTGCGGCTGCGCAAGGCGGCCCGCAAGCGCACCGCGAAGATCGTCCACCTGGGACAGTGGACGACGTCCTCGGTCCGCAAGACCTTCGGTGAGCTGCTGGCCTGCCCGCCCGGCGGGGAGCCCGCCGCGCTGGCGGCCCTCGCGTCGCATGCGCCCGACCTGGACGCGGCACTGACCGCCGAGGGCGCGGTGATCCTCGTCGGCGAGCGTGCCGCCGAGGTGCCGGGCCTGTTCTCCGCCGTGCACGAGCTGGCCGCGCGGACGGGCGCCAGGGTCGCGTGGATCCCGCGGCGCGCCGGCGAGCGGGGTGCGCTGGAGGCCGGCGCCGCGCCGACGCTGCTGCCCGGTGGCCGTCCGGTCACCGACGCGGCGGCTCGCGCGGAGGTCGAAAGCTCCTGGGGCGTCTCGGTTCCCGCCGAACCGGGCCGCGACACCAGCGGCATCGTCGCGGCGCTCGCGGACGGTTCGCTGAGCGGCGTCCTTGTCGGCGGCGTCGATCCGAACGACCTGCCGGATCCCGGGCTGGCGCGACGTGCGCTGGAGCAAGCCGATTTCGTGGTGAGCCTGGAGCTGCGGCCCAGCGACGTCACGGAGCGCGCCGACGTGGTCCTGCCGATCGCGCCGGACGTCGAGAAGGCGGGCAGCTACCTGAACTGGGAGGGCCGCCGCCGCCCGTTCGACATCACGCTGGAGAACACCGGGGCGCTGCCCGACTGCCGGGTGCTCGACACCCTGGCCGTCGAGATGGACGCGGACCTGTTCACCCAGACCTCGGCCGCCGCGTACGGCGATCTGGCCCGGTTGCCGCTTTGGGTGACGCGCCCGCCGTTCGTGCCGGTCGCCGCTTCGCCCGCCGGGCGGGAGCTCGACCGCGGGCAGGTCCGGCTGGCGACCTGGCGGCAGCTGCTGGACAACGGATCGCTGCAGGCCGGCGAGCCGCACCTGGCCGGGACGGCGCGTCGCGCGGTGGCGCGGGTGTCGCCGGTCGCGGCGCGCGAGCTGGGCGAGACGGTCACGGTGTCCAACGAGCGGGGTTCGATCACGCTGCCGGTCGAGGCGGCCGACGTGCCGGACGGGGTCGTCTGGCTGCCCGCCGACTCCGACGGTTCCCGCGTGCGGGCCACACTCGGCGCCGGGCACGGGGCAGAGGTTTCCATCGAGGCGGGAGGCGAGCGATGACACCGTTACTCGCGCAGGAACAGCTGACCAGGGCGGAGCTGCTGGCCGACGACCCGTGGTGGCTGATCCTGATCAAGGCCGTCGTGATCCTGCTGATCGGGCCGATCCTGACGATCCTGCTGATCGTCTGGGAGCGCAAGGCGGTCGGGCGGATGCAGAACCGTCCCGGCCCCAACCGCGTCGGCCCGAACGGCTACCTGCAGTCCCTCGCGGACGCGATCAAGCTGCCGTTCAAGGAACAGATCATCCCGGACACCGCCGACCGCAAGGTGTACTTCCTCGCGCCGGTGATCGCGGTGGTGCCTTCGCTGATCGCGCTGGCGGCGATCCCGTTCGGGCCCGAGGTGTCGATCTTCGGACAGCGCACGGTGCTGCAGCTGGTCGACCTGCCGGTCGGGGTGCTGGTGATCCTGGCCTGCTCGTCGGTCGGGGTCTACGGGATCGTGCTCGCGGGCTGGTCCTCGGGCTCGCCGTACCCGCTGCTGGGCGGGTTGCGCTCGGCGGCGCAGGTGATCTCCTACGAGATCGCGATGGGCCTGTCGATCGTCGCGGTGGTGCTGTACGCGCAGTCGATGTCCACCGGGGACATCGTGAACGCGCAGGCGCACGGCTGGTACTTCTACCTGACGATCCCGAGCTTCGTGATCTACCTGATCTCGATGGTCGGCGAGACGAACCGGGCGCCGTTCGACCTGCCGGAGGCGGAGTCGGAGCTGGTCGGCGGGTTCCACACCGAGTACTCGTCGATGAAGTTCGCGATGTTCTTCCTCGCCGAGTACGTCAACATGGTGATCGTCTCGGCGTTCTGCACGACGCTGTTCCTCGGCGGCTGGATGTTCCCGTTCGTCGGGCTGGACTCGCCGCTGAACCAGGGGTGGCTGCCGCTGATCTGGTTCGCCGTCAAGCTGTTCGCGCTGCTGTTCGGGTTCATCTGGCTGCGCGGCACGCTGCCGCGGTTCCGGTACGACCAGTTCATGAAGCTGGGCTGGAAGGTCCTGGTGCCGGCGAACCTGGTGTGGATCGTCGTGGTCGTGGCGTTCCGCGCGATCCGGCAGAATGGCGGGCTGTCCACGTCCCAGGTCGTGATCGGCGTGGTCATCGTGGCCGTCGTCGCGATCGCCGTCGCGCTGCTCGTGCCGGACCGGCGCCCGCCCGAGGACGACCGCGTGCCGATCACCGGTGGCGGCTTCCCGCTGCCGCCGCTGGACTTGCACGTGCCGCAGGTGCCGGACCGCGCCGCCGCCGCGAAACGGAAGGGCCGGCGTGCGGTTCCGGCCGCCACAGAACCTGCGCAGGTTGGGAGTTCCGATGGGAATGTTTGATCCCCTCAAGGGTTTCGGGGTCACTTTCTCGATGATGTTCAAGAAGGTGGCGACGGAGGAGTATCCGGAGATCGGTGCGCCTGCCGCGCCGCGCTACCACGGGCGGCACCAGCTCAACCGGCACCCGGACGGGCTGGAGAAGTGCGTCGGCTGCGAGCTGTGTGCGTGGGCCTGCCCGGCGGACGCGATCTTCGTCGAGGGCGGTGACAACACCGAGGACGCGCGGTACTCGCCGGGCGAGCGGTACGGCATGGACTACCAGATCAACTACCTGAGGTGCATCGGCTGCGGCCTGTGCGTCGAAGCCTGCCCCACGCGCTCCCTGACGATGATCAACTTCTACGAGATCGCCGACGACGACCGCCAGCGGCTGATCTACACCAAGGAGGACCTGCTGGCCCCGCTGCTGCCGGGCATGGAGCAGCCCCCGCACCCCATGCGCCTGGGCAACAGCGAGCAGGACTACTACGTCAACGGCCCGGAACTGGCTCGTGGCCGAGGGGTCCCCACAGGCGAGACAGTCGAGACGGCCCACGAGGAGGTCATCGGATGACCAGCTCGTTCGCTATGGCTGCCAGTGGCGGGGGCGGTGTTTCCCGGGGGCGCGGGTCGCTGGTTGTGCCCGCCGCTGGCTCGGGTGTGTCCGGGGCTCCCGGCTCGCTCGCTGTCACCGCCGCTGACTCGGGTGCTTCCCGGGCTCGCGGCTCGCTCGCGGTGCCCCCCGCTGGTGTGGCCGGCGTGTCCCGGGCTCGTGACCCGCTGGCTGTTACCGCCGCTGGCTCGGGTGTTTCCGGGGCTCGTGGCTCGCTCGCGGTGCCCCCCGCTGGCGTGGCCGGCGTGTCCCGGGCTCGTGACCCGCTGGCTGTCATCGCCGCTGGCTCGGGTGTTCCCCGAGTTCGTGGCCCGCTCGCTGTGCCCCCCGCTGGCTCAGGTGCCGGGATCGCGCTGGTTCGCGGCGGCTGGCCCGCGGCGGTCACCGCGGCATCCGGTGGCACGCAGGCCCTGATCGCGCGAGCGACGCGTGGCTCCGAAACGTCCCCCGTGGTAGCCGCTCCGCCTCCCGCAGTCGTCGGCGCACCCGCGTCGTCGGTGGCGACCGCCGCCGGCACCCAGATGGAGGTGGCCGGATGCTGACCTCACTGGTTCTCGCACAGGCGATCGACCAGAGCACGTCGACCGGAGAGGCGGTCGCCTTCTGGATCCTCGGGCCCATCGCCCTCCTCGGCGCGCTCGGGCTGATCTTCGCCCGCAGCGCGGTCCACTCGGCACTGTTCCTCGCGATGACGATGTTCTCGCTCGCCGTGCTGTACATGGTCCAGCAGGCGCCGTTCCTGGGCTTCACCCAGATCATCGTCTACACCGGCGCGATCATGATGCTGTTCCTGTTCGTGCTGATGCTCGTCGGCAGGGAAAGCTCCGACTCGGTGGTCGAAGTCCTTCGTGGACAGCGGCTCTGGGCCGGCATCCTCGGCATCGGCATCGCGGGGCTGATCGTCACCGGGCTGCTGAACGCGCTGTCGAACGTCAGCCCGGCACCCGCGCCCAACGGCACCGCGGGCGGTCTCGGCCGGCTGGTCTTCACCACCTACCTGTTCCCGTTCGAGCTCACCTCGGCGCTGCTGATCACCGCCGCGCTCGGCGCGATGGTGCTGGCGTTCAACGAGAAGCGCGGCCGTCGCACGCAGAAGGAGCTGGTCGAGGCCCGGTTCCGCGGCGAGTACGAGCGGATCTCGCCGAAGCCAGGCCCCGGTGTCTTCGCGACCTCGCACTCGGTGACGACTCCCGCCCTGCTGCCCGACGGCACGGTCGCGCAGGACTCGCTGTCCGCGATCATCGAGTCCACGCCGACCGCCCAGCTCGAAGCGGAGCGGAAGTTCGTGGAGGGCAAGGAGCCACACCCGGACGCGCACGCGCTGACCGGTTCGGAGGAGAAGAAGTGACTCCCACCTACTACCTGCTGTTGTCGGCCCTGCTGTTCTCCATCGGCGCCGTCGGCGTGCTGGTGCGGCGGAACGCGATCGTCGTGTTCATGTGCATCGAACTGATGCTCAACGCCGTGAACCTGTCGCTGGTCACGTTCTCCCGCATCAACGGGAGCCTCGACGGGCAGGTGATGGCGTTCTTCGTCATGGTCGTGGCCGCTGCCGAGGTCGTCGTGGGCCTGGCGATCATCATGTCCATCTTCCGGACCCGGCGCTCGGCCTCGGTCGACGACACGAACCTGCTCAAGTACTGAGGGCTAGGAGCTAGAGAGTGACTGCATCATCGTGGCTGCTGGTCGCGTTCCCAGCTCTGGGCGCGCTGATCCTGCTGGCCGGCGGCAGGCGGACGGATGCGTGGGGGCACCTACTCGGTTGTCTCACCGTCATCGCGTCCTTCGTGTACGGGCTGGTGCTGTTCTTCGGCAGTGACGGCAAGCCCGCCGACACGAAGATCTATTCGTGGTTCCCTGTCGGCAACCTGTCGATCGACTTCGGCTTCCGGATCGACGCGCTTTCGCTGGTCTTCATACTGCTGATCACCGGTGTCGGCTCGCTGATCCACATCTACTCGATCGGCTACATGGCCGACGACCCCAACCGCCGCAAGTTCTTCGGCTACCTGAACCTCTTCGTCGCCTCGATGCTGGTTCTGGTGCTCGGCAACAACTTCATCGCCCTCTACCTCGGCTGGGAAGGCGTCGGTCTGGCGTCCTACCTGCTCATCGGGTGGTACACCGACCGGCCGTCGGCCGCGACCGCCGCGAAGAAGGCGTTCCTGATGAACCGGGTCGGCGACGTCGGCCTGGCCGTGGCGATCTTCCTGATGTTCAAGTACCTCGGCACGGTCAGCTACGCCGGTGTGTTCGCCAACATCGGTAGCGCCCCGCCCGGCGTGATCACCGCGATCGCGATCCTGCTGCTGCTCGGTGCGTGCGGTAAGTCCGGCCAGTTCCCGCTGCAGGCGTGGCTTCCGGACGCGATGGAAGGCCCCACTCCGGTGTCGGCCCTGATCCACGCCGCGACGATGGTGACCGCCGGGGTCTACCTGGTGGCCCGGTCCAACCCGATCTTCAACGAGACCGCGAGCGGACGGCTGATCGTCACCCTAGTCGGCGCGGTCACGCTGTTGATCGGGTCCATCATCGGCTGCGCCTACGACGACATCAAGAAGGTGCTCGCCTACTCCACGGTGAGCCAGATCGGTTACATGATGCTGGCCGTCGGGCTCGGCCCGTTCGGCTACGCGCTGGGCATCATGCACCTGCTGACACACGGCTTCTTCAAGGCAGGACTCTTCCTCGGCGCCGGGTCGGTCATGCACGGCATGAACGACGAGGTCGACATGCGGAAGTTCGGCGGGCTCTACAAGCGGATGCCGATCACCTTCGTCACCTTCGGGCTCGGCTACCTCGCACTCATCGGGTTCCCCTTCCTCTCGGGCTACTTCTCCAAGGACGCGATCATCGAGGCCGCGTTCGGCCAGGAAGGCTGGCGCGGCTGGGTGTTCGGCCTCGCCGCCATGCTGGGCGCGGCGCTGACCGCGTTCTACATGACGCGACTGGTGCTGATGACCTTCTTCGGCAAGGAACGCTGGAAGGACATCAAGTCCACCGACGGCCGGGACTTCCACCCGCACGAGTCGCCCGCCGTGATGACCGTTCCGATGATCATCCTGGCGATCGGCTCGGTCGCAGCCGGCGCCTTCTTCTCCCTCGGAGACCGGCTCTCGACGTGGCTCATGCCCTCCCTGGGTGAGCTCGGCGAGGCCGAGCACACCGCGATCCCGCACTCGCTGATCCCATGGATCACGGTCCTCCTTTCCGCACTCGGCGTGCTCGTGGCATGGCTGGTGGTCGGGCGGCGCGACACCCCGGTCGAGCGGCCGGAGAACGTGTCCGCCGTGGTCCGGGCGGCCCGTCGCGACCTGTACGGGAACGCGCTGAACGAGTCGCTGGTCGCGACACCCGGGATGTGGCTCACCCGGTTCTCGGTCTACCTGGACAGCCGCGGCGTGGACGGCGCTGTCAACGGCCTGGCCGCCGCACTCGGTGGCGGGTCAGGACGGCTCAGGCGCCTGCAGACCGGTTTCGTCCGCTCCTACGCACTTTCGATGTTGGCCGGTTCGTTCGTGCTGGTCGCGGCCCTGCTGTTGGTGAGGTTCTCATGACCTGGGTACTGGCGCTCATCCTGTTGCCGCTGGTCGGCGCGCTGGTCCTGTGTGGCCTGCGGAAGAACGACCGCACGGCGATGGCCGTCGGGCTGGCGTTCTCGATCGTCGAGTTCCTGCTGATGATCCCGATGTGGGCGACCTACCACCCCAGCGGCGACCGCCTGCAGCAGACGACGTCGATGGACTGGATCCCGACCTTCGGCATCCACATCGCATTCGGCATCGACGGCATCGCGTTGATCATGATCGCGGTGATCACCTTCCTGGTGCCCATTGTGATCGGCGCCCTGGGCACCGCGGACAAGTTGCCCGAGGGCCGCAGCGTCGGCGGTTACCTCGCATTGATCCTGGTGCAGCAGGCGCTGACCATCGCGGTGTTCGCGGCGATCGACGTGTTCCTGTTCTACGTGCTGTTCGAGATCATGCTGATCCCTATGTACTTCCTCATCGGCGGCTACGGCGGCGCGAACCGGCAGTACGCGGCGGTCAAGTTCTTCCTGTACTCCTTCCTCGGCGGTCTGATCATGCTCGCGTCGGCGATCGGCGCGTACTCGATCTCCTCGGACAAGCTGGGCAAGGGCACGTTCGACTGGGCCACGCTGGTCACGGTCGTCCGGGACGCGCCGACCGGCACGCAGATCTGGCTGTTCCTCGGCTTCTTCCTCGCGTTCGCGATCAAGGCGCCGCTCGTGCCATTCCACACCTGGCTGCCGGACGCGGCCGGTGAGGCTCCGATCGGGGTCGCGGTGCTGATCGTGGGCGTGCTGGACAAGGTCGGCACCTTCGGGTTCCTGCGCTACTGCCTGCCGATGTTCCCCGCAGCCAGCAAGACGCTGGCGCCGCTGGTGCTGATCCTGGCCGTGATCGGCGTGCTCTACGGCTCGATCCTCGCGGCGGGACAGCAGGACATGAAGCGTTTCGTGGCTTACGTGTCGATCGCGCACTTCGGGTTCATCGCGCTCGGCATCTTCGCGTTCACCCAGCAGGCCACCGTCGGCTCGGTGACCTACATGCTCAACCACAGCCTCGCGACCGGGATGCTGATCGTCGTGCTCGGCCTGGTCATCGCGCGCGGCGGCTCGACGCGGATCTCGGACTACGGCGGTATGTACAAGGTGACTCCTCTGCTGGGCGGCATGCTGCTCATCGCGGGTCTGTCCACGTTGTCCTTGCCGGGTACCAACTCCTTCGTCAGTGAGTTCCTGGTGCTGCTGGGCTCGTTCGAGACCCAGCCGGTCTACGCGATCCTCGCGTCGGTCGGCATGGTGCTCGCCGCGGCCTACGTGCTGTGGCTGTACCAGCGCGTCATGACCGGACCTGTCCGGGGCAACGCGCTCGTCGGCGCCGGCGGAGGACCGGGCACGGCCATCGCGCCCGAGCTCGGCGCGAAGAAGACCATCCGGGATCTGGGAGCCAAGGAGCTCGCGATCCTGGTTCCCATGGTCGTGCTGATCATCGGCCTCGGGTTCTATCCGAAACCGGTGCTCGACACGGTCGGACCGTCGGTGCAGGCCACGCTTTCGGCCGTGCAAGGAGGGCACTGAAAGTGATCCACGTGCTGGCCCAGCAAGGGCAGATCGCTATGCCGCAGGTCGAGTACGCCGCGATCCTGCCGGTGCTGATCGTGCTCGCGGCGGGGTGCGTCAGCGTGCTGTTCGAGGCGTTCTTGCCACGGCACATGCGCTGGCCCGGACAGGTCGTGCTGAGCCTGCTGGCGCTCGTCGCCGCCGGCATCTCGCTGGCCGTCTACGTCAGTGGCTCCCCCAAGGCAGGGCTCACGACCCTGGCAGGCGCGATCTCGGTCGACAAGCCCGCCCTGTTCCTGTGGGGCACGCTGCTCGCACTGGCGCTCGGCGCGGTGTTGCTGATCGCCGATCGTTCTGTCGAGCCCGGTGGTGCCTTCGTGGCACAGGCGTCGATCCGTCCCGGCACGTTCCAGGACCGTGCGCAGGTCGGGTCGACCGGGATGCAGACCGAGGTCTTCCCGCTGACGTTGTTCGCCCTCGGCGGCATGATGACCTTCTGCGCGGCGAACGACCTTCTGACAATGTTCATCGCGCTCGAGGTGCTGAGCCTGCCGCTCTACCTCATGTGTGGTCTCGCACGGCGTCGTCGCCTCCTTTCCCAGGAATCGGCGGTCAAGTACTTCCTGCTCGGTGCCTTCTCCTCGGCGTTCTTCCTCTACGGCCTCGCTTTGCTCTACGGCTATGCGAACTCGGTCAAGCTGGCCGATATTGCCAACGCTGCGGCGGGGTCGGACCGCTCGGACACGCTGTTGTTCGCCGGGATGGGCCTGCTCGTGGTGGGCCTGCTGTTCAAGGGGTCGGTCGGGCCCTTCCACACCTGGACGCCGGACGTCTATCAGGGCGCGCCGACGCCGGTGACCGCATTCATGGCGGCTTGCACGAAGGTGGCCGCGTTCGGTGGGATCCTGCGGGTGCTCACAGTCGGCTTCGAGTCGACGAGCTGGGAATGGCGCGGGGTGCTGTGGGCGGTCGCAATCGTCTCGATGGTCATCGGCGCGATCCTCGGCCTGACGCAGACCGACGTGAAACGCATGATCGCCTACTCGTCCATCGCGCACGCCGGGTTCCTGCTCGTGGGCACGATCGCGATGACCGAGCAGGGGCTTTCGGGGACGTTGTTCTACCTCCTCGCCTACGGGTTCACGACACTCGCCGCGTTCGGTGTGGTGTCGCTGGTGCGCGACTCGTCCGGTGAGGCGACACACCTCTCGGCCTGGGCCGGCCTGGCGAAACGTTCGCCGGTGCTGGCGGGCGTGTTCACGTTCCTGTTGCTCGCCCTCGCCGGCATTCCATTGACCAGTGGGTTCGTCGGGAAGTTCGTGGTGTTCTCGGCTGCGCTGCAGGACGGGATGGCACCGCTGGTGGTGATCGCGCTGGTGTTCAGTGCGGTCGCGGCGTTCTTCTACCTGCGAGTGGTCGTGCTGATGTACTTCTCGCAGCCGGCGACGGACGGCCCGACAGTGAGCGTGCCCGGCGCGTTCACGACAGCGGCGATCACGCTCGGCGTGATCATCACACTGCTGCTCGGCGTGGTCCCGTCATTCGCACTCGGATGGGCCGGGGCGGGCACGTTCGCCTTCTGATCGCTCGGACGCCTGCGCAACGGGTGTCCACGCCGGTTATCGCCGGGGTGGACACCCGTTTGCCATCATGGGGGAGGCTTCGGCCCGCCCGGTTCCGGAATGGACGCACTGAGCAGACAGATCACGTCGTCATACGAGCAGGCGTGACGATGCACTGACTGCACCTCGCATTGGCAGCTTTCTCCGACAGCTGCGCGGAGGCGACGCAGCTTCAGCGCGTGGCGCTGCGCGATCCCGTGGCTGCGGGCCTCGTTCAGTTCGAGTCGGACGAGCCGGTTCTGAGCACGACGGCCCATTATCGACGGTTCAGTCATCGGTTGGTTCTCCCTTCGGTTCTGCGTGCTCGAGAGTCACAGCTCGAGCGTGCCCCGGCGGCGACAGGCGTGGGGAACCGAATTGAATTCTGGGGATAACAGAGAGGCATGTGGACAACCTCGGTGTTCGGCGAGGTTGATGCTTGCGGAAAGCTGCGGTTTGCGGGAAGGTCGGATTCGGGTCGGTGGTGGGGTTGCGAACGTGAGTGGACGGCCGGGCCGGTGGTGGCCGGCGGCCGACACAAGCGGATGCCGACGGGCATTCGATTGTGGGAAACCATGGTGTGGCAGGAATATTGCCGGTTGATTCCGAGAATGCGGGTGGTCGAAAAGACGTCAAGATCGCTGGCTGCGAGGAAGGTGTCGCCAGGCAAGCCGTGCACGCGGAGGCTGGGAAAGCGGGTCCGAAAGGAGGTGGTGATAGCTAGGTAGCGTGGAGTGCTAGGAAGCGACGGGTGTCGAGGCGATGGTGTGACGGCCGGTGGACATTTCGCGGCTGTTGCTGATCAGCTCTTCCGCGATTTCGTCTACACAAGCGGTGAGGGTGGAGTCGGTGGACTCCTCCGCCAGGGAGTCGAGCAGCCAGGACCGCCATGCCCCGACCAGGCGGGTGAACGTGTCGGTGCCTAGACCGGTGAACCGGTAATGCCCGTCCGCTTCGGACAGATAGCCGAGAGTCAACAGGTGGGTTGCGGTGGGCTCGAAAATGCCTGCAGGGACGATGGTTTCCTCCGCGATCTCCTGCAGTGTGGCGTTTCCGTCGTCGACGCTGTTGCGGTAGATCTGCACCAGCAGCCAGCCCTGTGCATAGGTCAGCTGCACCCCGGAGCGAGCGAGGATCGCCGGGCCGGGGTCACCCTTTTGCTGGCGCCACAGGCTCGCGACCACCTTCTCGAGCTCCTGGCGCGAGTCGCCGGTACCGGGTTCGGAGAAGCCGCTGTTGCTGGAGGCCACCGCCTTCGTCGCGTCGCGTAGTGGGATCTCCTTCAGGAACAGGGCCACGACAAACGAAAGGATGCCGATTGGGGCGGCTAGGAGGAACATTGTGTGAATAGCGTCCACATAGGATGGAACCGTTGGTACCACGGGTAGTCGGCTGGTGAAGATAGTGCCGAACACCGCGACGCCGAACGAACTTCCCAAGGTTCGCAGGAAGCTCACTCCAGAGGTCGCGACGCCCAGGTCCTCGTAGTCGCTGGTGTTCTGCACGACGATCGTCGGCACTTGCATGCAGCATCCGAGCCCCAGTCCGAGCACGATCATGTACCCGGAGGTGACCCAGAAGCTCGTTCCGACATCGAGCGTGGACATCAGGAACAGGCCGGCCGTCATGATCAGCGAGCCCACTACCGGGAAGATCTTGTACCGGCCGGTGCGACTGATCACGTTGCCGCTGAGCATCGCCGTGATGAGCAGCCCGACGACGAGCGGCAGCATCCGCAACCCGGACTCGGTCGCGCTCGCGCCCTGTACCCGCTGCAGGTAGGTCGGCAGATACGTGATGCCGCCCAGCATTGCGAAGCCCACGACAAAACTCAGCACACTCGCCACCGTGAACACCCGGCCGCGGAACAGGCGCATCGGCAGCATCGGTTCCTCGGCACGGAGCTCGACCAGCACGAACAGCACCAGCAGCACGATCGAACCGACGGCCATCCCGATGATCGTCGGGGACGTCCACGGGTACTCGGTCCCGCCCCAGCTGGTGACCAGTGTCAGGCCGGTCGCCGCCAGTGCGATCAGCAGGATGCCCAGGTAGTCGATTCGCGGGCGGGTCGTGCTCTTGACGGCCGGCAGGGCGGCCGCGGCGATCAGCACGACGACGACGCCGAGCGGGATGTTCACATAGAACGCCCACCGCCAGCTGAGCTGGTCCACGAACAGCCCGCCCAGCAGGGGGCCGGCGACCGTCGCGACACCGAACATGGCGCCGATCGCGCCCTGGTACTTGCCTCGTTCCCGCAGCGGCACGACGTCGGCGATCACGGCTGACGATGTGACCATCAGGCCGCCGCCACCGAGGCCCTGTACGGCCCGAAACGCGATCAGCCAGACCATCGAGTCGGCCCAGCCGGAGAAGAAGGAGCCCACCAGGAACAACAAGACGCTTGCGAGAAAGGCCTTCTTGCGACCGAACAGGTCCCCGAACTTGCCGATCAGCACTGTCATGATCGTCTCGGCGAGCAGGTACGCCGTGACCACCCAGGACAGATGGTTCGCGCCGCCCAGATCAGCGACGATCGTCGGTAGCGCGGTCGAGACGATGGTCTGGTCGAGCGCAGCCAACAGCATCCCGAGCATGATCGCCGCGACGATGGTGTTCTGCCTCTTCCTGCTGGTCACAGCCGGAAGGCTAATGGCGCGCAACCCCGTCGGACGGGCTCCTCACCCGATGGTGGGCGCCGAGTTGTCACGTTCGTCACCCAGGCCCTTGCCCAGCGGCTCTCGGTGCCGTCCTGGCTTGCCATTACGCTGGTGAAGACCGCAACGGAGTGCGAGAGGGCAGGGGAACGTGTCGGTTCAGAGTGGCACCATCGAGGATCTGCGCGCGAGCGTGGGCCTCCGGATCGCCGATGAGCAACTGCTGCGCACGCTCGCCGGCGGGCTCGCCGATGTCGAGAACCTCCTGCGCGAGACCGCCCGCAGCGAGGTCAAGGCCGTGAACGACGCCGCATCGCACCTGGTCGAGGCGGGTGGCAAACGTTTTCGTCCGATGTTCACCCTGCTCGCCGCCGAGTTCGGCGAGGGCAACCACAAAGGGGTCGTGACCGCGGCCGCGGCCGTCGAGCTGGTCCACCTGGCCACGCTGTACCACGACGACGTCATGGACGAGGCCACGATGCGCCGCGGTGCGCAGAGCGTGAACGCGCGCTGGGACAACACCGTTGCGATCCTGACCGGGGACTTCCTGTTCGCGCACGCGTCACGGCTCGTCTCCTACCTGGGCACCGACGCAGCGCGGATCATCGCCGAGACCTTCGGTGAGCTGGTCACCGGCCAGATGCGGGAGACGGTCGGTCCTGATGTCGGCGAGGACCCCGTCGAGCACTACCTGAGCGTGATCGCGCAGAAGACCGGCTCGCTCATCGCGACCGCGGGTCGCTTCGGCGGCATGGTCTCGGATGCGAAACCCGAGTACATCGAGGCGCTCACTCGCTTCGGCGACATCATCGGGACCGCCTTCCAGATCTCGGACGACATCATCGACATCGCCTCCCCGTCGGACGAGTCCGGCAAGACCCCGGGCACCGACCTGCGGGAGGGCGTGCGCACCCTGCCGATGCTCCTCGCGCTGGCCGACCCCGACACCGACCCGCGGCTGGTGGAGCTGCTGGCCGGCCCGATCGCCGAAGATGCCCTGGTCGAAGAGGCCCTCGACCTGCTGCGGGCCTCCAGCGGGCTCGACCGCGCCATGGTGACGCTCTCCGACTACGCTCGTCGCGCGAGGGTGGAGTTGTCCGCGCTGCCCGCTTCGGTCGCGCGCGACGCGTGTGAGTCCGTCGCCGACTATCTCGTCGCGCGGACGCGTTGATCTGACTCCGCCGCGTCATGAGTGCGCCGCTTGGGTGTCACTGACAGTGGTAGTGGTGCGGTTGGGAAAGAAAGGACAGCGCGGATGTCCATCTTCGGGCAGGTGTGGCTGTGGAGCGCCGCGGCCTTCGTGGTCGGTGTACTGCTGACCTGGTTGCTGCTCGTCCGGCCTGCACAGGCGCGGAGCCGTGCTCTCCAGCGCCGGCTCGAGGCGGCACAGGCTGCCGCCTCGGAGCGCCAGTCCGCGAACGCCATGCCGACGCGCACCTTCGGCAACGACTCGGCCGCGCGGCTGCACGAGCCCACACCCGTGACCGAGCACCTTCGGCCGCTCGAGGAACCCGGGCCCGTCGCTGCGTCCGAGCCGAACTGGTACGACCGGGACAGCTTCGATGGGCGGATGCCCGACGAGTCCTCGTTCGAGCCGGAGTCGGACGCCGAGAAGACTTCAATTTTCAGGCCGCACCAGATGCCCGAGCACGGCTCGTTGTTCGACTCGAACGCTGAAATCGAGCGCGGGGCATTGTTCGACTCGAACGCGGAGGTCGAGCGGGGAGCCTTGTTCGACGCGGACGCGGAGGTCGAACGGGGGGCACCCTTCGATCCGAACGGGCCGGCCGAGCGTGGCTCGCTGTTCGGGCAGGAGGCCGAGGCCGGGCGCGGGCATCGGTACGCACCTGAGGCCGAGCCGGAGCACGGGTCGCAGTTCGGCCAGGAGACCGCTGACGGGCGCGGGCATCGATACGCAGCTGAGGCGGACGGCGAGCAGGAGCAGCACCGTTCGCTGTTCGGGCAGGAGGCTGAGCCGGAGCGCGGGCATCGGTATGCGCCCGAGCCGGAGGCCGAGGTCGAGCGTGGCTCGCTGTTGGGGCAGGAAGGTGGGCTCGAGCGCGGGGCATTGCTCGGGGAGCAGGCGGAACCTGAGCACGGGACGCCGTTCGGGCAGGGCGCTGGGCCGGACCATGGGGCCTCCTTCGGGCAGAAGGTAGAGCCCGAGCGTGCGGCCGCCTTCGGGCAGGAGACCGAGGTCGAGCGTGGGTCGCTGTTCGGACAGCAAGCAGAGTCCGAGCGCGGGGCGTTGCTCGGGCAGGGAGCCGGGGCCGAGGATGCGTCGTTTGCCCAGCGGGGCGAGCATGCGGCGTTCGGGCAGGGTGCCGAGACCGACGATGCACCTTTCGCACAGGGAACCGGCCGTGCGGCATTCGCGCAGGGAACCGGGGCCGGCGATGCGGCATTCGCGGAGGGAACCGAGGCCGCTGACGCGCCTTTCGGACAGGGGGCTGGGGCCGGCGATACGTCTTTCGCGCGGGGCCCCGAGGCTGACGACGTGTCTTTCGGACAGGGCACCGAGGCCGGAGATGTCTCCCATACGCGGGGCGCACCGGTCGAGGGGACGTCTTTCGCGCAGCAAAGCGCGCCCGAGGATGCTTCGTTCGGGCGAGGTGCTGAGCAGGAGCAAAGCGGCTTGGTGTTCGGGCAGCAGGCTGGGGCTGAACGTGGCCACCGGTACGCGCCCGAGCCCGAGGCCGAGCAAACTTACGGCTCGCACGCGGCTGCCGAAGACGAGCCGCCGGCTTACGCGTTCGGTGGTGGAGAACCCGAGTCGCCGGTCGAGGAGGAGAAGGCCACCGAGACGACCGCCGTTCTGCCCAAGCGCCAGCCGCGCTCGACGCCGCCCAGCAGCTTCGAGCCGCCGCGTCCCTCGATGCGGTCGATCGAGCGTCGCGAGCCCGTGGTGGACGAAGGTGGCCGCAGTGGTTCGCTGTTCGAACCCACCGTGCGCCGCAACACTGCCCCGGGCTCCCATGCCGCGCCCGAGCCGGCGCCAGCTCCTCCGCCGCCTGCCCGCGCCCACGTGTCTGACCGCAGCGTCCCGCCTGGGCCCTTCGGCCCGGGGTCGGCGATGCCGCGTCCGGGAGGCGGCCGCCCGTCCGACGAGTTCGAGGTCAAGGCGAGCGTGACGGCTCTGCGTTACTGCACCGAGGAATCGCCGCAGTTCAACCGGATGGTGGCCGAGGTGTGGTTCCGCTCCGCTGCGGACGCCGAGCGCGTTGGATTCCGGCCGCTGGGCTGACACTGGGATTTCGGCCCAGTTTGGAAGCCGCCGGTCCGGGTCCTGGAGGGGATCGGAGGGGGCTCCTGAACGGCGGGGAGCGGGTTCTGGCCCGAGGCGTGGACGAGACGGGCGGTGCTGGAAGGTCGGACTGACCGGTGCTCTGACAGACGGAGTCCGGCCGCGGACTTGAAGGAACTGGGGAGACTGACCGGTGCTCTGACAGACGTGGGGTCCGGCCGCGGATTTGAAAGAACTGGGAGACGGACTTTGCGTCTGTCCATTGTGGTGGAAGGCGATGGGGCCCGGCCGCTGTTGTGAAGGACGGGTGGGGCTGACCGCCGTCGTGGAGGTTGGGTCGGTCCCCGTTCTGGAAGATGTGGGGGACCGGCCCGCCGCCTTGAAAGGCCTGGGGGACTGGCCGCCGTGGTGAAGGGTGTTGGGGGAACGGTCCCGTTCGGAAAGACGTGCGGACCGGCCCTGTGAAGGACGTCGGGGATCTGTCCACTGTGGAAGCCGACGGGACGGCCGCGGGCCTGAAGGACGTCGGGGGTCTGTCCACTGTGGAAGCCGACGGGACGACGACGGGACGGCCGCGGGACACTAGCCCCATCGTGAAGACGTCGGAGTCCGGCCGCCGTCGCGAAACACGTGAACCGGCCCCTGCAACAAAAACGACGAAAGCCGGCCCCCCGCGTGGGTGGGCCGGCTGTCGCTGCCTGGGTCAGGCGATGACTGTCCAGGTGTCCTTGCCGGTGAGCAGGGACTGCAGGTTCGGCGCCTTCGCGGTGCGGGCGTCCTCGACCTGGGCGCGGGCCTGGTCGTCGTAGGTGGGGCGGGCCACTTGGCGGAAGATGCCCGTCGGGGTGTGGTTGAGGTTCTGGTCGCCCAGCCGGGACAACGCGAAGGCGTAGGCGGTATCGGTGATGCCCGGGTCGTGGACGATCACGTTGTCCTCGCCGATCTCGGACACCTTGCCGACCTCGAAGCCGCCCCAGCCGGTGGTCGTGACGCCGAACTCCTGCTCCGGGCCGAAGCGGATCGGCTCGCCCGCGCGCAGTGGGATGAGCCGGGTGGCGGCTTCGTCCTTGTCCTTGAGGACGTCGAAGGCGCCGTCGTTGAAGATGGGGCAGTTCTGGTAGATCTCGACGACTGCGGAACCGCGGTGTTGCGCCGCGGCGGTGAGCACCTCCGTGAGCCCGGCTTTGTCGCTGTCGAGGGCGCGGCCGACGAACGTGGCCTCGGCGCCCAGGGCGAGGGACACCGGGTTGAACGGGGTGTCGACCGAGCCCATCGGGGTGGACTTGGTGACCATGCCCTGCCCGGAGGTGGGCGAGTACTGGCCCTTGGTCAACCCGTAGATCCGGTTGTTGAACAGCAGGATCTTGATGTTCACGTTGCGGCGCAACGCATGGATCAGATGGTTGCCGCCGATGGACAGTGCGTCGCCGTCGCCGGTGACGACCCATACCGACAGGTCCGGCCGGGTGGTGGCCAGGCCGGTGGCGATCGCGGGGGCGCGGCCGTGGATGGAGTGCATCCCATAGGTGTTGAGGTAGTACGGGAACCGCGAGGAGCAGCCGATGCCGGAGACGAACACGATGTTCTCGCGCTTGAGCCCGAGTGTCGGCAGGAACGACTGGACGGTGTTGAGCACGACGTAGTCGCCGCAGCCGGGGCACCAGCGGACTTCCTGATCAGACTTGTACTCCTTGGCCTTCTGCGTCTCGTCCGTGTGCGGGACGAGGTCGAGGCCACCAGGTACCGGCAGTCCGAGGTCGGTGGCGGTCATGCGGGCACAACCCCTTCGATGATGTCGGTGAACACGTGTTGCAGCTCTTCGGCCTTGAACGGCAGGCCGGCCACCTTGGTGTAGGACTGGACGTCGGTCAGGTACTTCGCGCGCAGCAGCATCGCCAGCTGGCCGAGGTTCATCTCCGGCACCACGACCTTGTCGTAGGAGGCCAGGATCGCCCCCAGGTTCTTGGGGAACGGGTTGAGGTTGCGCAGATGCGCCTGCGCGATCGGCATCCCGGCCTTGCGCACCCGGCGGCACGCGGCGCCGATCGGGCCGAACGTCGAGCCCCAGCCCAGCGCCAGCACGCGCGCCTTGCCACCGGAGGGGTCATCGACCACCAGGTCGGGCACCTCGATGTTGTCGATCTTGCGTTGGCGCAGCCGGACCATGTGGTCGTGGTTGTCCGGGTCGTAGGAGATGTTGCCCTTGCCGTCGGCCTTCTCCAGCCCGCCGATGCGGTGCTGCAGCCCCGGCGTGCCCGGGATGGCCCACTCGCGGGCCAACGTCTCCGGGTCCCGCACATACGGCCAGAACTCGTCCGACCCGTCCTGCGCGTTCGGCTTCGACGCGAACTCCACCCGCAGGTCCGGCAACGTCGAGATGTCCGGGATCAGCCACGGCTCGGAACCGTTCGCGTTCGCCCCGTCGGACAGGATCAGCACCGGGGTGCGGTACTTCAACGCGATCCCGACCGCTTCCAGCGCGGCGCCGAAGCAGTCACCCGGCGACTGGGGCGCGACGATCGGCACCGGCGACTCGGAGTTGCGCCCGAACATCGCCTGCAGCAGGTCGGCCTGCTCGGTCTTGGTCGGCAACCCCGTCGACGGGCCGCCGCGCTGCACGTCGATCACGATCAGCGGCAGCTCCAGCATCACACCCAGACCGATGGTCTCCGACTTCAGCGCGATCCCCGGACCCGAGGTCGACGTGACACCCAGCGCACCGCCGTAGGAGGCGCCCAGCGCCGCACCGATCCCGGCGATCTCGTCCTCCGCCTGGAAGGTGAGCACGCCGAAGTTCTTGTGCCGGGACAGCTCGTGCAGGATGTCCGAGGCCGGGGTGATCGGATAGGTCCCCAGCAGCACCTTCAACCCCGACTGCTGTCCCGCCGCCACGATTCCGTAGGCGAGCGCGGTGTTGCCGGTGATCTGCCGGTACGTGCCCGGCGCCAGCTTGGCCGGGGCCACCTCGAACGTCGTCACGAACGACTCGGTCGTCTCGCCGTAGTTCCAGCCCGCGCGGAACGCCAGGATGTTCGCCTCGGCGATGTCGGGCTTCTTCGCGAACTTCTCCCGCAGGAACGCCTCGGTGCCCTCGGTCGGCCGGTGGTACATCCACGACAACAGCCCCAGCGCGAACATGTTCTTACACCGCTCGGCGTCCTTCTTGCCCAGACCAGTGTCCGCCAGCGCACCCTGGGTCAGCGTCGACATCGCGACCTCGTGCACCTGATACGCCGAGAGCGACTCGTCCTCCAGCGGATTGGCGTCATAGCCGACCTTCGTCAGGTTCCGCTTGCTGAACTCGTCGGTGTTCACGATCAGCGTCCCCTGGTGGGGCAGGTCCGCCAGGTTCGCCTTCAACGCCGCCGGGTTCATCGCCACCAGCACGTCCGGCCGGTCGCCCGGGGTCAGGATGTCGTAGTCCGCGAAATGGACCTGGAAGGACGACACACCAGGGATCGTGCCCTGAGGCGCGCGGATCTCAGCCGGGAAGTTCGGCAGCGTGGCCAGGTCGTTCCCGAACGCGGCAGCCTCCGAGGTGAACCGATCACCCGTCAACTGCATGCCGTCACCGGAGTCACCGGCGAAGCGAATCACCACCCGGTCCAGCTTGGAGATCTCGGTCTGACGGGTTGCCGACAACGCACCGTTGCCATTGGCACTCGTGCTCATAGGTCAGGGAATCCCTCTCTCCAGGCCTGCCGTGTCTGCGATGACACCTTCCGCCGGGCGCACCTCTGCCGATACCTCTACCTTACTTTGCATTTTGGGCGGCCGTCCCATGGTGTGACCCGGCTTACCTGCTACTCGATGGTAACGGTTACTTTCCGCTGCTGATCCTGGCCTGCATCGCACTCAGCCGGTGGCTGAACTCCGGCGATGCGAGTGACTCCACCTGGGGCCCGAGCTCAGTCTCCACCGCATCCGCGTGCTCGGTAAGAGGCAAGGTCAGCCGCATCGACCGCTTCGTCGTGAGTACCAGATCCCGGGGTGCGGCCGCAGCCGGCGCGGCCAGTTCGAGCGCGGCGGCCAGTAACTCTTCGTGAGTACCATCGACTGTCCGCATGGTGAGACCGGCCTGCTCCGCCCCGGCGGCGTCGAGCGACTGGCCGAACAAGGTCATCGCCCGTGCCCGCTGTACCCCGACCGCGCGCTGCAGCATCCAGGTCATGCCCCCGCCCGGGTGCAATCCGAGCTCGAGGAACCGGGGGATGAACTTCGCCCTCGGCCCGGCGAGGCGGACGTCCGCGGCGAGCGCGAGGTTCAGACCGGCGCCCACGGCTGCCCCGCCCACCGCGGCGATCGTCGGCAGCGCGCACCGCGCCACCGCGAGGAAGCCCGCGTAGACCGCGCGAAGCCCTTGTTCCCGTGCCTCGCCCAGCGCACTCAGGTCCGCGCCCGCGCAGAACGCCGGCGGCGTACCGGTCACGATCAGCGCGTGGACGTCGCTGTCCTGCTCGGCGTCGGCCACCGCGCTCGCCAGGTCCGCCGACAGCGCGAGGGTGAGCGAGTTGCGCCGTCCGGGAGCGTCGACGGTGATCACGGCGACCTTGCCCACGCGTTCGGCCAGAATCTGTTCGGTCATGCCGACCATCATGTCCCTGGCGTCGGCGGGCGCTCCAGCAGCCTCGACAGCACGACGGTGGACACGGTCCGGTCGATGATCTCCAGCCCGCGCAGCCGTTCCAGCGCCGTCTCGAGCTGGTGGATGTCGGCGGCCCGCAGGTGCACGATCGCGTCCGCCGCGCCCGTCACCGTGTAGGCGGCCACCACCTCGGGCAGCGGTTCCAGCCGGGCGCGGATGCGCGCGGGCGGCACGTTGCCGCGGCAGTGGACCTCGACGAACGCCTCCGTGCCCCGGCCCAGCGCCTCCGGGTCGACCACCGCGGTGAAGCCGCGCAGCACCCCGGTCTCGAGCAGGCGGTCCACCCGCCGTTTCACCGCGGGCGCGGACAGGCCGACCACCTTGCCGATCTCGGCGTAGCTGGACCGCGCGTTGGTCACCAGGCACGAAACGATTCGCTGATCTAACGGGTTCACACGCAATGTTTAGCAGGTATGAGCGCAAGGAGCCGCGATTGATTGTCGCTGAATCGAGCCATACCGTAGGTTCATGACTCCTCGGGTGCCGCTGACCCGCCGCTACCTCATGTGCCCGCCGCGGTACTTCGCGGTCGACTACGCGATCAACCCCTGGATGGACCCGAGTCGCCCGGTCGACGTGCAGCGCGCGCTGGCGCAGTGGACCGCGCTGCGCGACACCTACCGCCGCCTCGGGCACACCGTGGAGGAGATCGAGCCGCAGCCCGGCCTGCCCGACATGGTCTTCGCCGCGAACTCCGGCACCGTGATCGACGGACGGGTCCTCGGCTCCCGGTTCCGCGCGCCGCAGCGCGTGCCCGAGGCCGATCACTACCGCCGGTGGTTCGTCGAGCACGGCTACCGCGACGTGGTGATGCCGTCGCGGATCAACGAGGCCGAGGGTGACTTCGCGTGGACGGGTCGGATGATCCTCGCCGGCACCGGCTTCCGGACCGACCCCGAGGCACACGGGGAGGCGCAGGAGATCCTCGGCGTGCCCGTGTTGTCACTGCGTCTGGTGGACCCGCGCTACTACCACCTCGACACGGCGCTGTTCGTGCTGAGCGAGGCGACCGAGTCCGCAGCCGCCCAGATCGCGTACTATCCGGAAGCCTTTTCCGTTGGCTCACAACGGGTTCTGGCGCGCCTGTTCCCCGACGCCGTGCTCGCCGGTGCGGCGGACGCGGAGTGCTTCGGGCTGAACGGGGTGTCCGACGGGCGCAACGTGGTGTTGCCGGTCGAGGCGACCGCGCTCGCGAAGCGGCTCGCCGAGCGGGGCTACGAACCCGTGTTCGCCGACATCTCCGAGCTGCGCAAGGCAGGCGGCGGTCCTAAGTGCTGCACGCTGGAGATTCGCAAGTAACGAGATGACGTTCGGGTTGGTCGAATAATTTCCCTCGTGCCACAAGGGTTTTCGGCCAAGCCGAAGACGATGTCTCATTTCGAGATCGGAGCTGTTCGGCTCGGTCCGGCTTTGTAACAACACTCCTGAACTCCCCGAATCAGGGGTGTACGCACGCCGCGTCCGGGAGCCGAGGAGCCGATTGCCGATGACCACCTGCCGACTCTGCGGTTCGACGAACATGGAAAGTGTCGTCGATCTGGGCGCGACTCCGCCCTGTGAGCGATTCCTCACTGTAGAGCAGCTGGCCGAGCCGGAGATCACGTATCCGTTGCATTTGCAGGTCTGTACCGACTGCTGGCTGGCGCAGATCCCGCCGCTGATCACGCCCGAGGACACCTTCACCGAGTACGCGTACTTCTCGTCCTTTTCGGAATCCTGGGTCGAGCACGCGCGCAGGTTCGTGCGGGACGCGGCCGAACGGGTCGGACTCGACGAGAGCTCGTTCGTCGTCGAGGTCGCCAGCAACGACGGGTATCTGCTCCGGCACGTTGTGGCACAGGGGATTCCCTGCCTGGGCGTCGAACCTTCGGTGAACGTCGGGCAGGCGGCCCGCGACGGCGGGGTGCCGACGCTGACCGCGTTCCTCAGTCCGGAGACCGGCGCGGCCGTCCGCGCGGAACACGGCCCGGCGAACCTCGTCGTCGCCAACAACGTCTACGCGCACATTCCCGACGTGATCGGGTTCACGCAGGGCCTGCGTGCGCTGGTGGCCGACGACGGCTGGGTCTCGATCGAGGTGCAGCACCTGCTCACGCTGATCGAGAAGACCCAGTACGACACCATCTACCACGAGCACTTCCAGTACTACACGGTGGAATCGGCGCGGCAGGCGCTGGCGACCGGCGGTCTGTCGCTTGTGGACGTCGAGCTGCTGCCGACGCACGGCGGGTCGATCCGGCTGTGGGCGCGGCCTGCGGAGGTCGCCGGTGCGCCCTCGCCGCGGATGGTCGACGCGCTGGCCGCGGAGAAGGCGGCCGGGCTGCACGAGCTCGCCGGCTACACCGAGTTCGCCGCCAGGGTCGCCCGGGTGCGCCGTGACCTGCTGAAGTTCCTGGTCGCGGCCGCCGAGGAGGGCAAGACGGTCGTCGGCTACGGGGCGCCGGGCAAGGGCAACACGCTGCTCAACCACTGCGGCATCCGGCCGGACCTGCTCGCCTACACGGTCGACCGCAACCCGTACAAGCACGGCCGGTACACCCCCGGCACCCGGATTCCCGTGCTGCCGCCGGAGCGCATCGCCGCCGACCGGCCCGACTACGTGCTGGTCCTGCCCTGGAACCTCCGGGCGGAGCTGTCCCAGCAACTGTCCTATGTGGAGGAGTGGGGCGGGAAGCTGGTGTTTCCCATCCCGCACCTGGAGATCGTCGAGGGGAAATCGTCGTGAAGGTCGTCCTGTTCTGCGGGGGATACGGCATGCGGATGCGCAGCGGTAGCGCCTCCGACGTCCCGAAGCCCATGGCCATGGTCGGGCCCAGGCCGCTCATCTGGCACGTGATGCGTTACTACGCGCATTTCGGCCACCGGGAGTTCATCCTGTGCCTCGGCTACGGCGCGCACCACATCAAGGACTTCTTCCTCAACTACGAGGAGACCACGTCCAACGACTTCGTGCTGCGCGGGGGCAAGGCGCGGCTGTTGTCGACGGACATCTCCGACTGGTCGATCTCGTTCGTGCAGACCGGAATCGAGTCGCCGATCGGGGAGCGGTTGCGGCGGGTGCGCGAGTACCTCGACGGCGACGAGATGTTCCTCGCCAACTACGCCGACGTGCTCACCGACGCGCCGTTGGCGACCATGATCGAACGGTTCGAGAAGGCCGACGCGGGTGCGTCGATGATGGTCGTGCCGCCGCAGTCGTCCTTCCACTGCGTGGAGATGGACGAGGGCGGCCTGGTCGGCTCGATCACCGCGGTCAGCGAGATGCCGCTGTGGGAGAACGGCGGGTACTTCGTGCTCCGCCAGGAGGTCTTCGACCACATCCCGGAGAACGGCGACCTGGTCGCGGACGGCTGCGGCGAGCTCGCCAAGCGCGGGCGCCTGCTGGCCTATCCGTACCGCGGCTTCTGGAAGCCGACTGACACGGTGAAGGAGCGCTTCGCGCTCGACGAGGGCTATACGCGTGGCGAGCGGCCGTGGGCGTTGTGGGAGAACGACCGAGTCGTGGCGAGCATCGCGTGATCAGCCTGGGGGCCGGCCGCCTGCGCAGTCTGGCGGTGCTGGGGGCGCACTGCGACGACATCGCGATCGGCGCGGGCGGCACCCTGCTGACGATCTGCTCCGCCCGGCCGGGCCTGCGGGTGGACGCATTGGTGCTATCGGGCGGTGGCAGCGAGCGGGAAGACGAGGAACGCGCCGCGCTCGCTGCCTTCTGCCCGGATGCCCGGCTGTCGGTGACCGTGCTCAAACTGCCCGACGGCCGGTTTCCCGCGCACTGGGACGACGCGAAGTCCGCGCTGGAGGAGCTGCGCGGGCGGACCGACCCGGATGTGCTGTTCGCGCCACGCGCCGACGACCTGCACCAGGATCACCGCGGGCTGGTGAAGCTGGTGCCGACCGCGTTCCGCGACCACCTGGTGCTCGGCTACGAGATCGTCAAGTGGGACGGCGACCTGGCGAGGCCGAACGCCTACCAGCCGCTCACGCCGGTGCTGGCCGAGCAGAAGGCCGACCTGCTGCAGGAGCACTACGGCTCGCAGCGCCACCGGCCCTGGTACGACCGCGAGGCCTTCCTCGGACTGGCCAGGATCCGCGGGATCGAGTGCAACTCGCGCTACGCCGAGGCCTTCCACCTTTCCAAGCTGACTCTCGGACTAGAGGAGGGCTGACCGATGCGCGTTCTGCTCACGGGACACCAGGGGTATCTGGGCACGGTGATGGCGCCGGTGCTGGCGCAGGCCGGGCACGAGGTGGTCGGCCTGGACGCGGGGCTCTTCGCGGGCTGCCTGCTGGGGCCACGGCCGCAGGACCCGCCGGGCCACGAGATCGACCTGCGCGACGTCACGCACGAGCACGTGTCCGGGGTGGACGCGGTGATCCACCTCGCCGCCCTGTCGAACGACCCGCTCGGCGCGCTCGCGCCGGAGCTGACCTACGACATCAACCACCGCGCGGCCGTCCGGCTGGCCCGGCTGGCTCGGGATGTCGGGGTGCGGCGCTTTCTCTACGCCTCGACCTGCTCGGTCTACGGCGCTTCGGGCGGGGACGGACTGGTCACCGAGGACGCGCCGCTACGCCCGGTCACGCCGTACGCGGAGTCGAAGGTCCGGGTAGAGGACGACGTGCACCAGCTCGCCGACGACCACTTCACGCCCGTCTACCTCCGCAACGCCACCGCGTTCGGCTACTCACCGCGGCTGCGGGCGGACATCGTGCTGAACAACCTCGTCGGCCACGCGATCCTGACCGGCGAGGTGCGGGTGCTCTCCGACGGCACGCCGTGGCGGCCGCTCGTGCACGCCAGGGACATCGCGCACGCCTTCGCCGCGGCACTGGTCGCGCCGAAGGAAGCCGTGCACGACAAGGCGTTCAACATCGGCACCGAGCGCAACAACGTGACCGTCGCCGAGATCGCCGGCGAGGTGGCCGAGGCGGTGCCCGGCTCGCGGCTGGTGATCACCGGCGAGGCCGGTGCCGACCCGCGCTCGTACCGGGTGGACTTCTCTCGTTTCCGTGCGGCGGTTCCCGGGTTCGGTTGCGAGTGGACCGTCAAGGCCGGCGCGCTGGAGCTGGTCGAGGCGTACCAGAAGTTCGGCCTGACGCAGAAGGACTTCGAGGACCGCTTCACCCGCCTGGCGTGGCTGAAGCACGGCGTTCCCGTCGACGAGACCCTGCGGCGCCGATGACCGCCGGCGAGGAGATGCACGCTCTGGTGGAGCGGCTGTACCCGTTGTGCCGCAGCATCACGGGCGACGGGGTGCGCCGCACGCTGGAGATCGTCTCCGAGTACCTCCCGCTGGAGACCTTCGAGGTGCCGACCGGCACCGAGGTCTTCGACTGGACCGTGCCGCAGGAGTGGAACATCCGCGACGCCTACATCGCGGACGCGAGCGGCAGGCGGGTCGTCGACTTCCGCGAGTCGAACCTGCACGTCGTCGGCTACAGCACGCCGGTCGACGCCCGGATGACGCTCGAACAGCTGCGCCCGCACCTGCACACGCTGCCCGAGCAGCCGTCCCTGGTGCCGTACCGGACCAGCTACTACTCCCCGAGTTGGGGGTTCTGCCTCGCCCAGGAGGCGCTGGACCGGCTGCCCGACGGCGAATACGACGTCCGCATCGACTCCACTGTGGACGATGGGCAGCTGACCTACGCGGAGCACGTCGTGCCGGGACAGGTCACCGACGAGGTGATCGTCTCATGCCACACCTGTCATCCGTCGCTGGCCAACGACAACCTGGCCGGCATCGCGGTTGCGGCGTTCCTGGCGCGGGAGCTGAAGAACCCTTGGTACACCTACCGCTTCCTGTTCATGCCGGGCACGATCGGCGCGATCACCTGGCTGTCGCGCAACGCCGAGCGGATCGACAAGGTCAAGCACGGCCTGGTGCTCGCCTGCGCGGGCGACTCCGGGCAGCTGACGTACAAGAAGAGCCGCCGCGGGGACGCGGAGATCGACCGCGTGCTGCAGTACGTCTTGCGCGGGCGCACGCATGAGGTCGTCGAGTTCTCGCCGTACGGCTACGACGAGCGCCAGTTCTGCTCGCCCGGCTTCAACCTCGGCGTCGGGTCGCTCTCGCGGACCCCGTACGCGCGTTACCCCGAATACCACACCTCCGGCGACAACCCCGCCTTCGTGCTGCCGGAGGCGATGGAGGACACCCTCGCTGTCTGTCGCGACGCGTTCGCCGTGCTCGACCGCAACCGCCGTTACCTGAACCTGAGCCCGTACGGCGAGCCGCAGCTCGGCAAGCGCGGGTTGTACGACTCGCTCGGTGGCCGCAGTGACGCCAAGCAGGCGCAGCTGGCGATGCTGTGGGTGCTCAACCTCGCCGACGGCGAGCACAGCCTGCTCGACGTCGCCGAACGGTCCGGCCTGCCCTTCGACTCCGTCGCCGGTGCCGCGCACGCGCTGCACCGCGCCGAACTGATCAAGGAGTAGGGGCGATGTCCGCGGTCACCGAAGGGACTCCGCGCCGCGGCAGGCACCGCGCCGAAAGGCCGGGCTCGCCGTTGCGCGCGATGGCCGGGCGGCTCGGCTGGGGGCTCGGGGACCAGGCGGTGTCCAGCCTCACCAACTTCGCCGTCGGGCTGTACGTCGCGCGCTCGCTCGGGGCCACGGCGTTCGGTGTGTTCAGCCTCGCGTGGGTGACCTACGGGGTGATCATCAACATCTCCCGCGGCCTCGGCACCGACCCGCTCATGGTCCGGTTCAGCGGGGTCGCGACGCAGATCTGGCGGGCCGCCACGGCGCGGGCCGCGGGTACGGCGCTCGCGGTCGGGGTCGGCACCGGGGCGCTCAGCGTGCTCGTCGGCCTGGCGATCGGCGGGCAGGTCGGGCTCGCGTTCGTCGGGCTGGGCATCGTGCTGCCGTTCCTGACGCTGCAGGACTCGTGGCGGTTCGGGTTCTTCGCCGCCGGTCAGGGGCACAGGGCGTTCCTCAACGACGTGGTGTGGGGGGTCGCGCTCGCGCCCGCGATGATCTTCGCCGCCAAGCACGGCAGCGTGCTCGGCTTCGTGCTGGCCTGGGGACTCTCGGGTGGGGTCGCCGCACTCTTCGGCTGCTTCCAGACCGGCATCCTGCCGCGGCCGTCGGCGGTTCGCGGCTGGCTGCGCGACCAGCGGGACCTCGGCACCCGCTACCTGATCGAGAACGTCAGCAACAGCGGTGCCTCCCAGCTGCGCGCGTACGGGCTCGGCGCGATCGCCGGGCTCGCCGCGGTCGGCACCGTGCGGGGTGCCGAACTGCTGCAGGGACCGTTCCAGGCGGTGCTGATGGGACTGTCCCTGGTCACGGTCGCGGAGGCGGCCAGGGTGCTGCGCCGGGCGCCGCACCGGCTGCCGCTGTTCTGCCTGCTGCTCGGCGCGGGACAGGCCGTGGCCGCGCTCGCCTGGGGGCTCGCACTGCTGTTCCTGCTGCCCGACGTCATCGGGGTGCACCTGCTCGGCTCCATCTGGTCCGGGGCACAGGCGCTGATCCTGCCGGCCACGATCTCGGTGATGGGCGCCAGCTTCTCGACCGGCGCCGCCTCCGGGCTGCGCGCGCTCGGGCTCGCCCGGCGCAGCCTGCGCTCGCAGGTCATCGTGTCCGCCTGCTACCTCGTCGGCGGCCTCATCGGCGCGGCCGTCGCCGGTGCGGTCGGCTCGGCGTGGGGCGTCGCGATCGCCACGACCACCGGCTCCGCGATCTGGTGGGTGCAGCTGCGCGCCGGGATGCGCGAGCACTCTCATCTGTCCACCGTCGAAATGAGGCCGATATGACGACCCCGCGGTTGAGCCTGGGCTTGCCCGTCTACAACGGCGAGGAGTATCTGGCGGAGTCCCTGGACGCCCTGCTCGGGCAGAGCTTCGAGGACTTCGAGCTGATCATCTCCGACAACGCCTCCACCGATGGCACGGAAGAGATCTGCCGCACCTACCTGGCCAAGGACTCGCGCATCCGGTACGTACGGCTGGCCGAGAACATCGGGGCCGGGCCGAACCACAACTTCGTGTTCGCCGAAGCCCGGGGCGAGCTGTTCAAATGGGCTTCGCACGACGACCTCTACGGCCGCGACCTGCTGCTGCGCTGCGTGGAAGCGCTTGACGAGCGGCCGGACATCGTCCTGGCGCACAGCTGGAACGCGATCATCGACGAGCACAGCCGGGTCACCCAGCCCTTCGACTACACCCTCGCCACGGACTCGCCGCGCGCGCCGATCCGGTTTCGGAGCCTGCTGCTCGAGCCCGGTGGGGACGACTTCTACGGGGTGATCCGCTCCGACGTGCTGCGCCGGGTCAAGCCGCACGACAGCTACCACCACGCCGACCGGGTGTTCGTCGCGGACATCGCCCTGCACGGGCCGTTCTACCAGGTCCCCGAGCTGTTGTACTTCCGTCGCGACCATCCCGCGCGTGCGGAACGGGCCAACCCGACGCTGCGCAAGCGGTGCGCGAACCTCGACCCCAGGCGGGCGGACAAGCGGCGGCATCCGATGGTGCGGCTGCTCGGCGAGTACGTGCTCGGGTTCGTCGGCGCGGTCCAGCGGGCGCCGCTGTCGGCCGCGGACCGCCGCGAGTGCTACCGCCACCTGGGCGAATGGCTCACCGCGCGGGCCCGGCCGGGTTCCGGCGAGCGCATCGAGGACCGGCCGCCCGTCGACTTCACCGACTTCGACCTCGACGCGGTCGTGCCGGGAAGACAGGGGAGAGTCCGATGATCCGGGTCGGCCTGTTCGGGTTGCTCGGCTCGGGCAACCTCGGCAACGACGGCTCGCTGGAGGCCGTGCTGCGGTTCCTGCGCTCGGAGCACCCGGACGCGCGGCTGAGCGCGTTCTGCGGCGGGCCGGACCTCGTGTCCGCCCGCTACGGCATCGACGCGACCCCGCTGCACTGGTTCGGCGGCGAGTACCGGACGGCTTCGGGCGTGCGGGCGATCGCGTTGAAGGGGCTCGGCAAGTTCGTCGACGTCTGGCGCACGGCCGCCTGGGTCCGGCGCCAGGACGTGGTGATCGTGCCGGGCATGGGGGTGCTGGAGGCGACGCTTCCGTTGCGGCCCTGGGGTTTCCCGTACTCGCTGCTGTTGCTGACCGTGGCCGGCCGGCTGCTGGGCACGAAGGTCGCGCTGGTGAGCGTCGGGGCGAACGTGATCGGTCACCGGGTGACGCGCGGCATCGTGAAGACGGCCGGGAGCCTGGCCTCCTACCGGTCCTACCGGGATGCCGGTTCCCGCGACGCGATGGCCGAGATGGGCGTCGACACCTCGGCGGACGAGGTCTACCCCGACCTCGCGTTCGCGCTGCCGGTGCCGTCCGCGGAGCGCGCGCCCGGCACCGTCGGCGTCGGGGTGATGGCCTTCCGCGGCGGGAACGACGAGCGCGCGCGGGCCGAGGAGATCTATCGGTCCTATGTGGACGGTATGAAGCGGTTCGTGCACTGGCTGGTCGACCGCGGCCGTCCGGTGTGGCTGTTCACCGGCGACCAGGTGGACGCGCCGGTGGTCGACGAGATCCTCGCCGAGTGCGGCCCGCTGGTGAGCGCTTCGGCCGCGTCCTCTTTGGACGCCATCATGCGGGAGATGGCCGCTGTGGACGTCGTCGTGGCGACGCGCTACCACAACGTGCTGTGCGCGCTGAAGGTGTGCAAGCCGACGATCTCCGTCGGGTACGCCGCGAAGAACGAGGCGCTGATGGCCGGGATGGGCCTCGGCGAGTACTGCCATCCCGCGCGGCACATCGACTTCGACCGGCTCACCGCGCAGTTCACCTCGCTGGAGACCCGGTCGGACGAGCTGGGCGCGACCCTCGCCGAGCGCAACGCCGCGTCCGAGCAACGGGTCAAGCACCAGCTCGCGGCCCTGTCCGCGGTCTTCCCCGGGGAGGTGCGATGAGAGCCGTCCCGGTGCCGGCGATCGCCGGCGCGTACCTGTTCGAACCCACCCCGCACGTGGACGAGCGCGGCTTCTTCAGCCGCACGTTCGACCGCGAGGTGGTCCGGTCGGCGGGCATCGACCCGGACTCGTTCGCCCAGGACAGCCTTTCCCGCTCCACCAAGGGCGTCGTGCGCGGGATGCACCTGCGCTCGGGTGCGGGCGAGGCCAAGCTCGTCCGCTGCTCCTACGGCGAGGTGTTCGACGTCGTGGTCGACCTCCGCCCCGGTTCCCCGACCTACCGGAACCAGGAGTACTTCGAGCTGTCCGGGCGCACGCAGGTCTCGCTCTACATCCCCGCGGGCTGCGCGCACGGCTTCCAGGCCCTGACCGATCCCGCCGACGTCTCCTACCGGATCGACCGGCCGCACGAGAAGTCCGAAGACGTCACGATCGCCTTCGACGACCCCGAACTGGCCATCCCGTGGCCCGTCCCGATCACGTTGATCTCCGAGCGCGACAAGCAGGCGCCGACGCTCGCCGAAGCACTGAAGATGTCGAGGTAACTGCCATGGACACGGCTCATCCGTTGCCGCGGTCGCGCAAGGCGAACCAGCGGCTGCACTTCCTGATCCCCGGTGGCGCCCACACCTACGCCAAGGGCGACGACCAGTTCCCCGAAGGCATGGCGCCCGTCATCTCGCACGGCAAGGGCGCGCACGTGTGGGATGTCGACGGGAACGAGTACATCGAGTACGGCGCAGGGCTCAGGTCCGTCAGCCTCGGGCATGCCCATCCGCGGGTGATCGAGGCCGTCGGGCGTGAGCTGGTGCGTGGTTCCAACTTCGTGCGCCCGAGCTTCCTGGAGATCGAAGCGGCGGAACGGTTCCTCGCGACCGTGCCGACCGCGGAGATGGTGAAGTTCGCCAAGAACGGCTCGGACGTGACCACCGCGGCGGTGCGGCTGGCGCGGGCGGCGACCGGGCGGCGGCTGGTGGCCGTGTGCCAGGACCACCCGTTCTTCTCCACCGACGACTGGTTCATCGGGACCACGCCGATGAACGCCGGCATTCCCGCGCGGACCACGGATATGACGGTCAAGTTCCCCTACGGCGACCTCGCGGCGACCGAGGAGGTCCTGCGCGGCGGCGATGTCGCGTGCCTGATCCTCGAAGCCGCGACGCACGCCGAGCCCGCGCCCGGCTACCTCGCGGGTCTGCGCGACCTCGCGCACAGGTACGGCTCGCTGCTGATCTTCGACGAGATGATCACCGGCTTCCGCTGGTCGGACTTGGGTGCGCAGGGGCTGTACGGGGTGCAGCCGGACCTGTCGACGTTCGGCAAGGCGCTCGGCAACGGGTTCGCGGTGTCGGCACTGGCCGGTCGCCGCGAGGTGATGGAGCAGGGCGGGCTGCGTGACTCGCGCGAACGCGTGTTCCTGCTGTCCAGCACGCACGGCGCCGAAACGCACTCGCTCGCCGCGGCGATGGCCGTGATGGAGACCTACGTCGAGGAAGGCATCTCGGCGCGGCTGCACGCGCTCGGCACCCGGCTCGCCGACGGGGTGCGTGCGGCCGCCGTGGGTATCGGCGTCGGGGAGCACGTGCTGGTGCGCGGGCGCGCGAGCAACCTGGTGTTCGCGACGCTGGACGAGAACCTGCAACCGTCGCCGCTCTACCGGACGTTGTTCATGCGGCAGCTGATCAGCGGCGGGGTGCTCGGGCCGTCGTTCGTGGTCAGCAGCGCTCTGTCGGACGAGGACATCGACCGCACGGTCGACGTGGTCGCGCAGGCGTGTGTCGTGTACCGCAAGGCGCTCGACTCCGGCGACCCGACGACTTGGCTGGGCGGGCGCCCGGTGCAGCCGGTCTTCCGCCGCTACGTCTGAGGTACTGGCCGAGATCCGCGACAGACGTCAGCCGACGGCGTCCGACCGGTGCGCTCGCGCTACATCCGCGTGGAAGGAACCCTGTCGACCGCCCAGGCGGTCGGCGGCACCACCGCCAGCGCGGTGCAGAAGCCGCCGATCGCGTCGGTCGGGTAGTGCGCGCTGAGGGCGACCTCGGTCCAGCCCATGACCGCGCCCGCGAGGAGCGCCACGCCCAGGACCAGCGCGGTCCCGGCCACCGGGCCGAGTTGCAGCCGGTCGGCGGCGATCAGCGCCAGTACCAGCGCCAGCGCGGTGGCGAAAGCCGTGTGGCCGCTCGGGAAGGACAGGTAGCCGCCGTGGATCGTGCGGTCGACGACGGGTTTGAGCAGGGTCGTCACGCCGACCGTGACGCCGGACGCGACCAGCACCAGCACGGCCGACCTGCGCCGCCCGGCCAGCCAGCAGCCGCCGGTGAGCACCACGAGCAGGAGCACGGACCCGACGGGCTCGCCGAGGAAGTCGATGCCGAGCGCGATGTCCCGCAGTGACCCGCCCAGCCCGTCCACCGGCGCGACCCACTCGCCACTGCTGTCCCCGGCGTAGGCCAGCGCCTGGACGAGCACCACGAGTGCGGCGACGACCGCCCCGACCGCGAGCGGCAACCGCAGGGCACGGGTCAACGCCGGTGGCGCGGATACGAGGGTCACCTGGGGAAGTCGCGGGGGAGGCGCGCTTCGTTTCGACGGGCGGGACCTGACTCGGTCTCCCGAAGCTCAGCCGATCGCTGCCCGGTATCCCGACAACAACCGGTCCAGGCCGACGGACGGGGTGAACTCCTTTTCGTACCGGAGGCGGGCCGCGTCACCCAGCTCGCGGTTGCGGGCCGGCGCCACGACGCGGCGCAGGGCCGCCGCCAGCGCGGGCGCGTCGCCTGGCGGGTGCAGCAGGCCGGTGACCTCGTCGTCGACCAGTTCCGGGAACGCGCCGTGCGCGGGGGCGACCGCGGGCACCCCGGCGGCCATCGCCTCGACGACCACCAGGCCGAACGCCTCCAGCCACACCGACGGCGCCACCACCGCCGACGCGCGGGCCAGCAGCGCCTGGCACTCCGCCTTCGTGCGCAGGCCCAGGTACTGGACGTCGGCGCGACCGGCGGCCCACGAAGCCACCTCGTCGGACAGCGGGCCGGTGCCGGCCAGGACCAGCGGCATGCCGACGTCCGCCACCGACCAGGCGTCCATCAGCAGCCGGACGCCCTTCTCCTCCGTCATCCGCCCCAGGTACAGCACGTGCTCGCCGGGCAGTTCCCGGCGCAGCGCGGGATCGTCGACGAAGTTGTGCTTCACCACCAGGGACTCGCCGGGCATCCCGGCCGAGACCAGCAGCTCCCGCTGCGCCCCGGAGATGCAGAAGAACCGCGAGATCCCCGACCACCAGCGGCGCCGGTTGACCGCGGTCGACAACGCCATCGGCAGCGTCGCCACGCGTGAGCCGCGGTAACAGCCGTGCCGGACCGCCGGCACCGGCTGCCCGCCGACGCACGACGTGCACACGTGCCCGTCGCGGTACAGCGTCCCCGGCGGGCAGACCATGCCGTAGTTGTGCAGGGTCGCGACCGCGGGCACCCGCGCGTCCGAACACGCGGCTACGACCGACGGCGACAGCAGCGGGAACGTGTTGTGGATGTGCACGACGTCCGGCCGATCGGCCCTCAGCTGCTCCACCAGGTACGTGCGCACCGCCGAGTTCCACGGCACGCGCAACGGCACGGTCGCCTTCCCGACGAACGACATCGACGCGATGTCGTCGCTGCGCCGCTCGAACAACCGCACGTCGTGCCCGGCCGAGCGCAGCAGCCCGACCTCCTGGTCGACGACGTTGTTCTCCCCGCTCGGCTGCTCCGAGCGGTACCGGTTGTGGACGACGAGGACCTTCACGAAACCTCCGGACGGGCGGGACGGGCCAGCAGCGAACCCGCCACGGCCAGGTGCAGCAGGTACGGCGACGCGTCGCCCAGCCCGGCCTCGGTGTAGGACGCCGAGATGCAGTAGACGATCAGGAAGATCGCGCACGCCCGCTCCAGCGACGGCGGCCGCAGGGCCGCGACCCCGGCCAGCACCAGCAGGAACGCCGCGACCAGTGCGCACCCGACCAGACCCTGCTCGTGGAACACGGCGAGCCAGCTGTTGTCGATCGGCAGGCCGTCGTAGGACTTGTCGCCGAGGCCGATGCCGAAGAGGTTCTCCCCGACGGTCCGTGGCGCGTTCAGCAGGGCGTCCCACACCTTCGCGCGACCGGTGAGCGTCGAGAAGTTGTCCTCGGACTGCCCGCGCAGGAACCACGCCTGCAGCAGCGAGCCCAGCGCGATCACCGAGAACGCCGCGATCAGCCCGAACCACGCGAACACCCGCCGCGCCCGGGCGCTGGTCAGCCCGAGCGACAGCAGCGCGACGAGCAGCCCGATGATCAGGCCGAGGGTGGCGGTCCGGGTGTGCGTCAGCATCAGCAACGCGATCGCCGGGATCGAGATGATCAGCGCGCTGCGCCGGTCGATCCGCTTGCCCAGCCACAGCAACAGCGCCAGCCCCGAGATGACCGCCGCGTACTGGCCGATCTGCGGCGGGGTGAGCGGCCAGATCGCGCCCGCGAGCCGCCCGCCGTAGATGCCCGGCAACGCCTTGCCCGGGGCGATCGCGAGGCCGACCGCGACGGTCAGCAGCACCACGCCGTAGGCCTTGATGTGGAACCGGACGAAGTTCGTGCTGCCGTTCCACCACCGGGTGAGCAGCCACAGGGTGCCGACGAACACCGCGAGCCGGAAACACCGGAAGAGCGCGCCGAGCCCGGCCTCCAGGTGCGCGCTGGAGAGGATGCCGACCACCAGCAGCAGGCTGAGCAGCAGCAGGTACGCGCTCGGCCGGATGCGCAGCTTGAGGTTCACCACGAGCGCCAGCGCGAACGCGGTGATCAGTGCGCCCATCGTGACCAGCTGGATGACCGAGCGCGGCAGCGGGATGACGGTCTGGGCGCCGGTGGAGCCCAGCGTGTTGAGGATCAGCAGTCCCCACGCCACCGCGACCGCGCGTGGCGTGCGCTCGGTGGCGGTGACCTGTGGTGCGAGCTGTGTCAGCGCCATCTCAGCCCCCCTTGGTGAACGTGCTGCCCTGGTCCTGCTGCTGGGCCCCCTGCCACTGGAAGGAGTCCAGGATCTGGCTCGTGTCGGAGCTGACGAAGGTCCACGGGCCGCTGTAGGTGTTGTCGTGCCACTGGTTGTGCTGGTTCGACGTGATGGCCTCCTGGACCACGTCGCCCTGGTACGGGGACCAGTCCGGGTAGGTGCCGTAGTTCGACAGCAGCGCCATCCGCCCGCAGGTCACCTGGCAGTTCACGACGGCGGGATCGAGCTCGAACCGGTTGTCGTGGATGTCCACGTTCTTCGTCTTCCACCGGCAGTCGCTGTACAGCGGCTCCGTCGCGATACCGGGCTGCGCGCATTTCGCCGCGTCGGGCTGGACGAGGGTGCAGGTGCCGGACGAGGTGTTCGCGGGACTGTTGCAGAACCGGTCGGCGTTCTCCCACAGTGTGATCCCGGACCAGTTGTCCTGCAGCACGTTGCCCTCGATGTCGAGGCTCGCCGTGCGGGCGGGGACGCGGGGCTCGCCGCCGGACTCGGAGATGTAGATGGTGGCGATGGGGAAGCTGTCGCCGCGGTCGGCGTACTTGCGGCCGTCGACCCAGTTGTTCCGGCGGATCGTGTTGTCGCGGATGGTCGCGTTGTAGCTGGTCTCGTACTCGATCGCGGCGCTGTCGTTGTTCTCGATGACGTTGCCCTCGATGAGGAAGTCGTTGTTGTTCGTGTCCGCCCACAGGGCGACGCCGCGGTTGTCGTGCACCCAGTTGCCGCGCACGTCGGCGCCGTTGACGGCCCAGAACTTGATGCCGCCGCTGCAGCCGCAGCCGGGGCTCTTGGTCTCCCAGTCGTCGGTGTTGTTGCCGGCGATCTCGTTGCCCTGGACGACGAGCCCGGTGATGGTGCCGTCGCCCTTGTAGGCGTTCATGCCGTACTGGCCGTTCTCGCGCAGGCAGTTGCCGATCACCTGCTGACGGGCACCGGCCATCAGCGCGGCGCCGCTGTTGTGCTGCACCGTGTTGTCCTCGATCACCCAGCCGTCGCCGGAGTCGTGGTTGACCACGCCCTCGTCGTGCGGGGCGTCGAAGTCCTGCACGGTCAGGTGCTGGATGCGCACGTTCTGCGCGTGCCCGGTGAAGGCGTACTGGTTGACGTGCCCGCCGTCGACGATCGCGCCCGGCGCCCCCACGTAGACGTCGCCGTCCTTGGGCATGACCTGGTCGTAGTTCCCGCTGCCGAGCCGGTGGGTGCCGGGGGCGAGCCAGAACGTGGTGCCGGCCGGGCCGGCCTTCGTCTTGGCGATGAGGTCGCCGACGACGTTCGGGTCCACGGCGACCGCGCCGGCAGGCGCGGCTGCCGGGCCCGCGCGCTCCTTGTCGCACACGGCGGCCGTCGAAGCCGAAGCCGGGGCCGCGGCGGCTGCCGCGGAGGGTTTGTCCTGTGTGGTCGATGGACTGCAGGCAACCAGCAGCAGCGGGCTCAGCACGCCGAGGAGTGCCCAGCGGATCTTCACAGTGGGCGAACCTCCTGGCCGCCGAAGCGGAGCACGGTGGACAGCACGCGCGCGTGGCCGGTGCCGATGAGCGTGGTGGCGGGTTCCTTGCGGCCGAAGCCCGGCGAGTACCAGCCCAGCGGTGGCTCGGTTTCGCCGCGGTGCAGCGACCAGTTCAGCTGGTCCGGCAGCTGGAGCACACCGGTTCCGCCGTCCCAGCTCAGCCGCGCCGTGCTTCCGTCGAGCTCCACCGACACGGCGGGGCCGAGGTGGAAGGCGAGCCGCGTGCGATGCCGCCGGGGGCCGACCACCTCGTCGGCGATGTGCAGCTCGGACTCCGCGAGCTGCACCCACCGGCGGTGCACGGCGGGGGCGTAACCGTCGTGCTCGGCGGACCAGGTCTCCGGGCCCGCGGTGAGCACCCGGGTCTGCGCGTGCCGGGTCCACATGAACGGCCCGCCCGACGCGGACTGGTCCCGGTCGTCGAGCTGCAGGGTGTTGTGCCCGAGGGTGGACCGGAAGTAGGAGCGCCACGCCGGCTGGCCGTGGTAGCAGAAGGTGCCGGGATCGGCGAGGATGTCGACCCCGTTGTGCCGCACCTCGACCGAGAGCGCGTCCGCGTGGGCGTGCGCGGCGATCGACAGGAACCCGTGCGGGCCGCCGTCGCACCGGCACCAGATCTCGCCGTCGCGCAGGATGGTGAGCCCGGCGTCGGCGAAGTGGCTCGGGCGTCGCTCGGGCCGGGCCACGGTCACCTTGGGGCTTTCCGCGAGCGCCGCGAGCAGGCTGGTCCGGACGTCCGGCCGCGGCGTTACGGGCCACCAGTCCAGGCGGCCGAACAACGCGGCGCCGGTCGCCAGCAGGGAGGCCCAGCGGTCCGCTCCCGCGCCGTCGACGATCAGGCCGTACCCGTCGTCGGCATCCCCCTGCCTCGGCGGGCGCGACTTGTCGTCCACAATGGACGCGAGCGCGTCGGTCATCCGCAGCAGCAGCTGCCACGTCGACTCGGGCACCGGTGTGCCCGCCGCCTCCGCCTCCAGTGCCGCGGCCAGGCCCAGCTCCAGCACGAGGCCGTGGTACTCGGTCGCCAGCTCGCGGTTGAGCCCGGACTCGAAGGTGTTGCGGGCCAGGTGCTCGTCGAGCGAGCTCGTCGCCTGGGTGCGCCAGAGCATCGACTCGGGGAACCACGGGAACGCGCAGGCGGCCGCGAGCTGTCCGGCGGCCTCGGCGATCGCGTGGTTGTTCGCCGACGAGCCCCGGCTGGGAAACGCGGCCAGCCAGCGCTGGTGGTGCCAGATCTGGTGCAGGGCCTCGGGATTGTCCTCGAACAGCCCGGGCGCGCCGGCCCAGCCGTCGAGCAGCCGGCGCGTCCACACCCAGGACAGCAGCCGGATGCCCAGTTCGATCCCGCTGACCCAGTGCACCCCGCGCAGCGGCGGGTTGGCCGCCCACCACGACTTCAGGTGGTCGGCGACGCGTTCGGCGTAGTGGTCCTCGCCGGTCGACGCGTACGCGGCGGCGAGCACGGTGAGGTGCTGGTGCCGCGAGGGCTCCCAGATCTGCTTGATGTCGCCGACCGTGTCCTCGCTGCGGTAGGCGATGTCGAAGGAGTACAGGTCGGTCGGCGCGCGGCGGCCGGTCTTCGGGTCGAACGACCAGTCCGGGCCGACCATGTCGTCGCGGCTGACGCCGAAGTACTCGGCGTGCCCGTCGAACAGCCGGTCGGCCGCCGCGATCACCGCGTCCGCGGCCTCGCGCGGCACGGTGCCGAGCGCGTCCGGGGGCAGTGCCGTGGTGAAGTCGCGCTGGCCCAGCCAGGCCGCTTCGCTCGGGGCGTCGGCGATGCGGCGCCACCGCCGCTTGCGCACGACGTCGGCGGCGCGGCCGCGGATCTCCTGCGGTCCCATCCGGGACAGCCGTCGCAGATACCAGCCGGGACCCATCATGACGGCACCTCGATTCGCACCGGAACACCCGTGGCGAGGCTGGTGTTCACCGCCAGCGTGGCCAGGGTGGTCGACACCAGGGAGTCCAGTGGCACGGGCATCGGGCCGCCGGAGGCGACGGCGTCGACGAACGCGTCCACTTCGGACTTCTGGCCCTTGTCACGACCCTTGGGGATGCGCGGGCTCGACCACTTCTTGCGCGAGAACACCGACGTGCGCAGGAAGTCGTCGAACCTGAGCACCTTGCCGTCCGCCAGCAGGTCGAGGGTCTCCTTCTGGAAGCCCGTGGAACCGCTGGTGGCGTAGGAGATCGTCGCGGTCGAGCCGTCCGGGTAGCGCAGGACGATCTGCAGGTCCTGCTGTCCCGGCGTGCCGCAGGCGTAGACCGACACCGGGTCCTCGCCGAGCAGCCAGCTCACCGTGTCGACGAAGTGCCCGCCCTCGCCCGCGAACCGGGTGCCCTCGGTGTCGGCCTGGTTGTACCAGCTGCCCGCCTCCAGCCGACCGGCGTTGACCAGGTACCGCACGGAGGCCGGCCCGATGCGCTTGCCGAACTGCGTCTTCGCCTCGTTCAGCAGTGGTGCGAAGCGGCGGTTGAACCCGACCTGCAGCCGGTCGTTGCCGGACTCCTCGATCGCGGCGAGGATCTTGCCGACCTCGGCCTCGGACAGCGCGAGCGGTTTCTCGACGAAGACGGCTTTGCCGGCGAGCAACGCCCGGCGGGTCAGCTCGGCGTGCGAACTGTGCCGCGTCACCACGAATACCGCGTCGATCGAGTCGTCGTCGAGCAACCCGTCGACGTCCGTGGTCGCTTCGGCGAAGCCGAACTTGCGGCGCGCGTTGGCCCCCGAGAGCGCGGAGGTGGTGGCGACCTGCTTCAGCTCGACGTCGCCCCGCTCGGCCAGGTGCGGCAGCAGCATCGACGAGGCGTAGTTGCCCGCGCCGACGAACCCGACCCGGACCCGGCCCATCGGATGCGCGGTGCGCACGGGGGAGGGCACCGGGGCCGAGGCCAGCACCGGTTCCGTCACGGCCGGCGCCTCCTGCGGATACCGGAACAACACGGCGACGGCCTTCAGCTCACCGTCGTTGAGCCGCTGGTACGTCTCCACCGCGGTCGAGAAGCCGGCGACGTGCGTGATCAGCGGCTCGACGTCGACGCGCCCGCGCGCCGCCAGGTCGAGGAAGCACTCGATGTTGCGGCGCTCGGTCCAGCGCACGTAGCCGATGGGGTAGTCGCGGCCTTCGAGCTCGTACGACGGGTCGTAGCGGCCCGGACCGTAGGAGCGGGAGAACCGGACGTCCAGTTCCTTCTCGTAGTACGCGTTCCACGGCAGGTCGAGCCGGCACTTGCCGATGTCGATCACCCGCCCGCGGTCGCGGGACAGCCGCGCGGCCAGCTCCACCGGCTCGTTCGTGCTGCCGCCCGCCGCCAGGTACACCTGGTCCACGCCGTGCCCGTCGGTCAGCTCGCCGACCGCGGTGTCCACGATCCCCGAACCCGGCGTGCTGCACACGAGTGCGCCGAGCCGCCCGGCCAGCTCGCAGCGGCCCGGGTCGGGATCGACGCCGAGGACGCGCACGCCGGACGCGGTGAGCAGTTGCACGACGAGCTGTCCGATCAGGCCGAGCCCGATCACCAGCGCGATGTCGCCCAGCTGCGGCTCGCCCCGGCGGACGCCCTGCATCGCGATCGAGCCGACGGTGCCGAACGCCGCGTGCCGCGGGTCCAGCCCGGCGGGCACCCGCGCGTAGAGGTGCTTGGGCACCCAGTTCAGCTCCGAGTGCAGCGCGTGCTCGTTGCCCGCGCACGCGACGAGGTCGCCGACCGCCACGTCCTCGATGCCGGCACCGACCTCTTCCACCACACCGGCGAGCGAGTAACCCAGCGGCGTATAGGAGTCCAGCTTGTTCATCACCTTGCGATAGGTCGCGCCGACGCCGTTCGTGGCCACGCTCTGCATGACCTTCGCGACCTGGTCCGGGCGCGAGCGGGCCTTGCCGACCATCGACATGCTCGCCTCGGACACCTTCATCAGCTCGGTGCCCGTGGAGATCAGCGAGAAGGCGGTCCGCACCAGCACGCCACCGGGCTTGCACGCCGGCGCCGCCACGTCGAGGAGCGCCAGCTCCCCGCTCTTGTAGTTCTGCACTACCTGCTTCACGACGCTCCTTGTGACGTTGCGCTCCGGTACCAGTACTCGAGGGTCAAGATGTGCCAGAGGTGCTTCGACCGGTCCTGCCGGCCGGAGGCGTCCTCGTCGACGAGCCGCTGCAACGCGTCCTGGCGCAGGAAGCCCGACCGCACGAGGACGCCGTCGTTGACGACCTCGCGCATCAGCGGCGCCAGGTCCCGGCTCATCCACGCCCGCAGCGGTGCGCTGAACAGGCCCTTCGGCCGGTACACGATCTCGCGCGGCAGGAGGCCCGACGCCGCTTCCTTCAGCGCCGCTTTCCCCTGCCGCCGCACGATCTTGCGGTTGCCGGGGATCGCGAACGCGGCCTTGACGACCTCGACGTCGACGAACGGCACACGTACCTCCGTGGACGCCGCCATGCTGGCGCGGTCGGTGTAGGCGAGGTTGAGGCCGGGCAGGAACATCCGCGCGTCGGCCAGGCACATGCGGTTGACGAAGTCGTCCAGCCGGTTGTCGTGGTAGGTGTCGGCGTGCTCGGTCAGCACGTCGTCGACCACCGGTGCGAGATCGGGGTTGACCAGGCCCACGAGCTCGGCCTGGTCGTACATGGTGTAGCTGCGGCGGAAGGCGGTCTCCTCGGGCAGCTGCGCGAAGGACAGGAAGCGCTTGGCGAACCGGACCGACCGGTACCCGCGCTTCGCCGTCGCCACCGGAAGTCTGTCCACAAGGGACTCGACGGGCCTGCGCGCGATGCCGGGCACCCGTTGGTAACGCAGGGCCAGCAGGTTCGCCAGGTGCTTGCGGTAACCGGCGAACAGCTCGTCCGCACCCATCCCGGACAGCATCACCTTCACCCCGGCCTCGCGGGCCGCAGTGCAGATGAGGAACGTGTTGATCGCGGCGGGGTCGCCGATGGGCTCGTCGAGGTGGTAGGTCATCCGCGGCAGCAGGTCGAGCACCTGCGGCGCGATCTCGATCTCGTGCAGGTCCACGCCGAACTTCGCGGCGACCTGCCGGGCGTAGCGCAGGTCGTCCGGCATGGCCTCGAACTTGGCGTCCTCGGCGCGGAAGCCGATGGTGTAGGCCGAGATCCCGGGTTGGTGCTTCGCGGCGAGCGCGGTCAGGTAACTCGAGTCGAGCCCGCCGGACAGGAACGTCGCGACCGGGACGTCGGCGAGCAGGTGCCTGCGCGTCGAGTCCTCGATCACCGCGTCCAGGTCCGGGAACGGCGCCTCCTGCGCGTCGGCCGCGACGTCCCGGATGGACCAGAACCGGCCCTGCTCGACCCGGCCGTCCCGGCGCATCCGCAGCCATGAACCCGGCGGCAGCTTCTCGGCCTCGCGGAACGCGCAGCGGGCGTCGGGCACCCAGTAGTAGAGCAGCGAGGCGATCATCGCGGCCTCGTCGACGTGCAGCGAACCACTCAGCTCGTTGGCCAGGGCCTTCAGCTCCGACGCGAACACGATCCCCGCGCCCCGGCGGACGAAGAACAGCGGCTTGATCCCCAGCTGGTCGCGCACCAGCACCAGGTCACCGGTGCGCTCGTCGAACACCGCGAACGCGAACATCCCGCGCAGCCGGGGCAGGCAGTCCGTGCCCCAGCGCCGCCACGCCTCCAGCAGCACCTCGGTGTCGGAGGTGCCGCGGAACCGCACGCCCGCCGACTGCAGCTCGGCCCGCAGCTCCGGTGCGTTGTACAGCTCGCCGTTGTAGGTCAGTGCGAGCCCGTCGGACACCATGGGCTGCGCCCCGGTCTCGGACAGGTCGATGATCGAGAGCCGGCGGTGTCCCAAGTGGACTTCGCCGGAGTCGTACCGGCCCTGCCCGTCCGGGCCGCGATGGGCGAGCGTCTTGGTCAGCCGGTCGGTCAGCGGCCCGCCGTCCGGCCAGCGGAGCGCGCCCGCGATTCCGCACATGGGTCAGTCCTCCTGCGGGCCGACGGGCGCGAACCGCCGGGTCGGCAGCTCGCCGTTCACGCTGCCGTGGCCGTTTCCGTTGACCGGCACGAACTTCCTGGTCTCGTCGGACTTCGCCGCCCGGCTCGTGCGGGCGCGCAGGGCCACGTGCAGCCCGTCCCACAGCGTGCCGTCGGTGCGGTCCTTCGGGTCCGGATCGACCAGCACGACGCCGATGACGGTGATCTGGCAGTCGGCCAGCTGCCGCGCGACGGTGTGCAGCCAGGCGGTGCTCGCGTGGCCGCTGCGCACGACGAGCACGGTCTCGGTGCCCAGATGCGCCAGGTCGGTCCAGGCCGTGCCGGGCTCGACCGCGCCCACGCCGAGCCGCAGCTGCCCCGGTGCCGGCATCTCGCTCGCGTCCACGATCCGGAACTTCACGTCCCGGGCGGCGGTGGTCAGGTCTTGCCTCGGCAGGTCGTCGATCAGCACGGTCGGCACCGAGTCCGCCAGGTCCCCGGCCAGGTCGAGGGCAAGCGCGGCGGTGACCTTGGGGGCGCCGAGGTCCAGCAGCGACACCGTGCCGCCCTCGGCGCGAACCATACGCGCCAGCGTCGCGGCCACCCGCCTGCGTTCAGCGGCGGCCTTCTTCGGCCGCCACAACCGGGCGAGCCCGCGCCGGCGTGGCGCCAGCTGCGCGATGACCGAGGCGCCGAGGTTCGCGGCGACCTCGCGCCGCAGCACCGGCCGGTCCCGCACCACGGCGGTCACCGCGGCCAGCGCGAGCCCGAGCGCGAGCCCCAGCACCAGCCCGATCCCGCCGTTGGTGGCCCCGGTCTTGAGGAACGAGTGCGGGGTGACCCTCGGCGCGTCCACGATCTGGGTGCCTGCCGCGATCTGCGGTGAGCCGATACCGGCCTGCTGCGCCTGCCCCTCGAAGTCGGAGACCTTCGAGGCCAGCTCGGCCCGGCGGCCGTAGAGGGTCTCGAGCGTCGTCGCGTTGGCCCGGCTGCCCCGCGCGGACTCCGTCGCGATCTGCTGGTCGACCTGGTTCAGGTCGCCCTGCGCCTGGTCGCGCTGGTTGATCAGCGCCTGCGCCTCGGCGTCGGCCGCGGCCTGGTTGCGCTGCACGTGGTCGGCGATGAACGCGTCGCCCAGCGCCTTGGCCTTCGCCGTCGCGTCCGCCGCGGTCTTGCCCTCCACGGTGATCTGCAGGACGTTGTTGGTCAGCCCGAGGCCCTGGTACTCCTTCATGAAGTCCTCGGCGGACTCCGTGCTGTGCAAGGACTTCAGTGCCGCGTCGGCGATCTTCGTGGTGCCCAGCACGGCAACGTCGGTGCGCATCAGCGTCCCGCTGTCGGTCGGCGAGTCGTCCTGGTGGATCACCAGCAGCTTCGTCACCGCGGTCGGCGGCGCCGGGATCACGACGGCGAGCGCGAGGCCCGCGAGCAGGCCGAGCAGCCCGGCGGCCAGCCACATCCGGCGGCGCCGGCGGATGGCCACCACGAGCCGCTGCAGATCGACCAGCGGCGGGGAGGGGTTGGTCGTCGTCACGCTGAACCTGCCATCGCGTCACGGTCGCTGGCGACCTCGGGCTGCTGGGTGGTGGTGGGGCGAACGGGCTGGGTGAGCACGACGCCGAGCACGTCGTGGTCCGCGTCGGCGCACGCCTCGGCGATCCCGACGAGCTCCCAGGCCGTCCTGGTGCCGACGGTGAGCACGACGAGCACGCCCGCGGCGTCCGGGTCGTCGGGGACCGCCGGCCTGCCGGGCGAAACGTCGACGACGCGCAGCGAGGTGCGCGACCCGGCCGCCGCGGCGAGCTGGGTGACCGCCCGGTGCGCGGGTGCGTCGCCTTCCGGCACGAGCACCAGCAACCGGCGCCCGGACGTGCGCAGCCGGTTGAGCACCCGGCGGTAGCGCGCGTCGCGGCTGAGCTCGTCGGCCGAGACGGACAGCTGCGGCAGGTCCCACGGCCGGTCCGCCTGCACCAGCCGGCGCAGCCGGGCACGCCAGCCCCTCGCCGCTTCCGGCGCCTGCTCCGGGATGTCGACACTGCCGAGCACCGTGGCGTTCAGCGCCGCGGCGATCTCCGGCTCGTCGCGCAGCCGCTTGTCCGCGCGGGCCGCGAGGAGGTGGCCGAAGACGCCGATCAGCAGGAACAGCACCGCGCCACCGGCGATCAGCTGGGTCATCGTGGGCGCAGCCGGGCTGGTCGGCCGCTCGGCCGAGCCGAGCACGACCATGTTCGCCGAGCTGGTCGCCGCGTCCGCCTGGTTGAGGTTGTTGATCGCCTGCTCCAGTGACGTCCGCAGTCCTTCGAGCTGCGTGCGCACCTGCACGCTTTCCACCGTCAGGCCACCGCCCACCTGCTGCGCGAGCTCGCTGACCCGTTGCGTGGTGAGGGTGACCTGCTGGCGCAGCGACTCCCGCTGCTCCTGCGCGATCTGTGCGGCGGCGTCGGTCGAGCCGCTGATCAGCTGGGTCGAGTAGCGGACGAACTCGGCCGCCACCTTGTCCGCCAGCTGCTGCGCGTGCTCCGGGGTGCCGGCGGACGCGCTGATCGTCACGACGTTGCCGTTGGCGACCGACGAGGACACCTCGTCCTTGAGGTCGGCGCCCGTGGTCTGCCAGCTCAACCCCGCCGCGGCCCGGTCGAGCACCACGGAGCTGGTCGCGACCTGTGCCTCGGTGAGCAGCTCGTCGGCCTGCCGCGGCCCCTGCAGCAGCACGCTGGAGGTGGTCTCGTAGCCGGGGGAGAACACCAGCGAGGCACCGGCACCCACGAGCGCGCCGAGCACGGCGAGCACGGCGAGTAACCGCCAGCGGCGGCGCGCGAGCTGTCCCACCGCGGACAGGCGCACTGTTTCGTCACTCAACGCGGCTTTCTCCCCTCGAAAGAAATGCGGCCCATCGCGTGGATGGGCTTTCACCAACTCGTCGCCGCGATTACCGCATTGGTTACAGGGCTGTCCGCGTCTTGTTCAAAACGCGATCGTTGCTTATTGCCCGGAATGGTTTCCGGACGGGTTGAAACCGTCGTATGCGGCCAGCAACGCCTTCGTGGACTCCCGCCACGCCAACGGCCCTTCGACCCGCGCCTGGCCGAGTTTTCCCATCCGGGACCGCTCTTCGGGGTCGTCGAGCAGCTGGCCGATGAGCTCGGAAAAGACCTGCTCGTCGTTCGCCGGCGCGTACAGCGCGGCTTCCCCGGCCGAAACGCGCGCCTCCTTGAGGTCGAAGGAGACGATCGGTTTGGCCATGGCCATGTACTCCATGATCTTGTTCATGGTCGACACGTCGTTCAGTGGATTCAGCGGATCCGGTGACAGGCAGACGTCGGCGGTCGACAGATAGCGAACCAGGTCGTCGTCCGGAATACGGCCGGTGAATTCCACGTGCTCGGTGAGCCCGATTTTCCCGGAGAGCTCCACCATCGCGTCGAAAGTGTCCCCGGCGCCGACGAAAACCGCGTGCCAGTCCGTCCGTCGTTCCCGCAGGAGCGCGAGCGATCGCAGAGCGTAGTCGACTCCGTCCTGCGGCCCCATGACACCGAGGTAGCAGAGCAGGTGCGGCTTGCCGCGCTTGAGCTCCGGCTCGGGGGGCACCTGCCGGAACCGCTCGACGGCGGGCGCGCTGCGCACCACGTACACGTCCTCAGGCCGCTTGCCGCCACGGCTGATCGCGACGTCCCGGTAGCTCTCGTTGGTCGCGATGACCACGTCGGCGGCGCGGTAGGTCTCCCGCTCCAGCGCGCACACGCCGCGGTAGAGCAGGTCCTCGCCGCGGTCGAAGCGCGACAGGTACAGCTCCGGCACGAGGTCGTGCTGGTCGAAGACGAACTTCGCACCCCGGCGCTTGAGCATCCGGGCGACGAGGAACAGCAGGTCCGGCGGGTTGCACGCGTGCACGACGTCGACCGGACCGACCCTGCGGGCCAGCCGGAAGGTGTGCCACAGCGCGCTGCCGTACTCCTGGAGGTAGCCGGCGGGGCCGCCGGTGGCCGCCTTCAGCGGGTACCGGTGGATGCGCACCTCGCCGATCACGGCTTCGGGCTCGGTGTCCCGCTTCGTCCCTTGTGGACAGATGACGTGCACCTCCCAGCCCGCGTCGCGCAGCGTGGTGCATTCCTGCCACACACGCCGGTCGAACGGAACGGAGAGGTTCTCGACGAGGATCAGCGCTTTACCAGGCAAGGCCAACGTATCCCTCTTCGGTCCGGCGCACCTCGGCGTCCGGAAGGCGGACGAGGTCGATCAGGACGTGCTCGCCGCCGTGCGGCAGCGCGGCCAGCACCGACGGGTCGGTCGAGCCGACGAGACAGACGTCGGCGTGTTCGAGCACCTCTTCCACCGAGCCGGCCAGCAGTTGCCCCAGATGCGGCAGCCTGCCCTCGATGTACTCGCGGTTGGCGCCCATCAGCCGCGACAGGCTCACGTTCGCGTCGTAGATGCGCAGGTCGTATCCCTTGCCCAGCAAGCGTTCCGCCAGCTCGACGAGCGGGCTCTCCCGCAGGTCGTCGGTGCCGGGCTTGAAGGACAGGCCGAACAGCCCGACCTTGCGCTTGCCGGTGCGCGCGACCAGGTCGAACGCCCGGCGCAGGTGCTCCTCGTTGGACGGCAGGATGTGCGCGAGGATCGGCACCGCGACGTCGGCGCGCTGCGCGGCGTGCACGAGCCCCCGCAGGTCCTTGGGCAGGCACGAGCCACCGAAGGCGAAACCGGGCCGCAGGTAGGCGGGGCTGATGTTGAGCTTGCGGTCGGCGAGGAACACGTCCATCACGCGGTGCGAGTCCAGGCCGATGGCGCGGCAGATGGCGCCGAGCTCGTTCGCGAAGCCGATTTTCAAGCCGTGGAAGGCGTTGTCGGCGTACTTCGCCATCTCCGCCACCGGGATCGGCACGCGGAACACGTCACCGGGCAGGCCCTCGTACAGTGCGGCGACGGCGTCACCGCTGGCGGTGTCGATCTCGCCGATGACCGTCTTGGGCGGCTCGAAGAAGTCCCGCACGCTGGTGCCCTCACGCAGGAACTCCGGGTTGACCGCGACGCCGAAGTCGACGCCCGCCATCAGGCCCGAGGCCTTCTCGAGGATCGGCACCAGCAGTTCGAGGCAGGTGCCCGGCAGCATCGTGCTGCGGAAGACGATGGTGTGCCGGTGGTCCTGCTCCTTGAGCGCCTCACCGATCTCCTCGGTCACGCGCTCGAGGTACGTCGTGGAGAGGCTGCCGTTGGGCTCCGATGGGGTGCCGACGCAGATCAGCGACACCTCGCTGTGCGCGATCGCCTCCGCGACGTCGTCCGTGGCGCGCAGCGCACCGGTCCGCACGACCTCTTCGGTCAGCTCGCCGATCCGCTCCTCGACCACTGGTGCGCGCCCGCTGCGCACGAGGCCGATCTTGATCGGGTTGACGTCGACCCCGATCACGTCGTGGCCACGACTCGCGAGGCACGCGGCGGACACACAGCCCACATAGCCGAGCCCGAAGACACTTATCTTCATGAAAGAACTCCCGCCGCATCCGACTGCCCGAGAGGTCGGGCTGCGGCGGGATGCCGTTACAGGCGGGGCACTTCGTGAATTAGTGCCCCGCCGCCGGCGAAATCAGAAATTCGCCGCCTCGGGAATGACGTCCTTGGCGAAGATCTCGAACGGCTTGAGATCGGGGACCGTCGGGCAGCCACCGATCGCCGCGTCCACACCGAGCGAGGCCAGGCGGCGCAGCTCGGTCAGCAGCTCCTCGGTCTTCTCGCCGTTGGCGCCGACGTCCAGCGGCTGGTAAACGGTCTTGGTGATCTCGTCGTAGTCGCGGCCCTCCTTTTCGCAATGGCCGCGCAGCACGTCGAGTTTGTGTTCCAGTTCGGGGCCGTTGAAAATGTTGCAGGCGTCGCCGTATTTCGCGACGAACCGCAGTGTTTTCTGCTCGCCGCCACCGCCGATCATGATGGGCGGGTGCGGTTTGCTGAGTGCCTGCGGCACGTTCATCAGCCGCTCGGCGTGGATGTAGTTGCCTTCGAAGGGGCCGTCGTCGTCGGAGAACATCTGGTGCACGTAGCGCAGCGTCTCTTCGAGCATTTCGAACCGTTCCTTGGTGGAGGGGAACGGAAAACCGAGGCCGCGGGACTCCTCCTCGTTCCAGCCGGCGCCGATGCCGAGCATCGCGCGGCCGCCGGAGAGGACGTCCAGAGTGGTCACCGCCTTCGCGAGCACGCCCGGCTGGCGGTAGATCACGCCGGTGATCACGGTGAGCAGCTTGGCCCGCTCGGTGTGCGCGGCCAGGTAGCCGAGTGTGGTGTACGCCTCGAGCATGTCGTTCTCGCTCGGCCCGACCACCTTGATCTGGAAGAAGTGGTCCATCACCGCGAGGTATTCGAACCCCGCCTCGTCCGCGGCGTGTGCCACTTCGGCGAGTTCGGTCCCCAGCTTGGTGGGCCCGTTGGGCCAGGTGAAATTGGGAATCTGCAGTCCGAGTTTCATGGAAAATACCTCCGCGATCGAACGTATACCCGGAGTGGCTCCAGGTTCAGAACCCGCTGATCACGTACAACTGATCGTGCAGCGGGTCGGTCACACAGACGGTGCCGGTGCGCTGGTCGACGGCGATTCCGCCGGGGTTGATCCCGAGCGAGAGTTGGTCGACGATCTTTCCGGCCACGCCATCGATCTTGACGATTCCGTCGGGGCCGCCGTTGGCGTAGACGGTGTGGCTGGCCTGGTGCACCGCGACCGACGAGGCCTCGCTGCGCAGGAGGATCGTCGCGCGCTGCGCGCGGGTAGCACCGTCGACGACCGACAGGTGGTGAATTGCCGAATTGGCCACGTACAGGGTGTTGCTCGTTTCGTGCAGCGCCAAACCCGTGGGTGACTGGCCGACTGAGATGCTCGCCACGAACTTACTCGCCGTGAGGTCGAGAACCTCGACGGTGTCGGTGTACACGCTCGACAGGTAGGCGACGCCCCGCTGCCCGTCGACCCTGAGGCCGCCGAACCCTTGTCCCGGACCGTCGACCAGCCGGGTGAGCGCGCCCGCGACGGTGTCGACCACGGCGACCGAGCCGGTGGTTCCGCTGCCGACGTAGAGCCGGTTGTCGCCGGGGTCGAGGTCGAGTACCCGGGCCCCGGGCCCGCCGGCGACCACGCTGTGGAGCCGGCCGCCCGCCTGGAGGACGGTGACCGTGCCCGCATCCTGGCTTGCGACGTAGACCAGGCCGCTGCTCTCGTCGACGACCAGGTCGGTGGGCTCGCCGCCGACGCGGAGGTCGCTGCCACCGACGACGGAGACGGTGCTGTCGCCGTTCCCGACGTAGATGGCGCCGGAGCCGGAGTTGATCGCGACGGGGCCGGGGCCGGGGCCCGCCCCGACCTGGACGGCGGTGACGCGCGGTGAGGCGCTCGCGGGGGCGACGGTCAGGGCGCCGATGCCCGCCACGAGGGTGAACAGTGCACGCCTGCCGAACATCGGACCTCCCTGGTGAAACCCTAACGCGGCGGAGGTGTGATGTCGGCCGGTCGAGGGTAGGAGCACCGTTACGGTGGAACTTTCACGGACCGCCCACGCGTTCACCTGTCGGATGGGAAGGAGGCGGAGGGCCAGTGCACAGGCATCAGAACGGGTTGAAGACAGCGGTGCTGCTCGGCCTGCTCAGTGCCATCATCATCGCGATCAGTTCGCTGTTCGGGCGGACGGCGTTGTTCGTCGGGCTGGTGCTCGCGCTGGGGATGAACGCCTATGCCTACTTCAAGTCGGACACGCTGGCACTGCGTGCCATGCGGGCGCGGCCGGTGTCCGAGGCGGAGCAGCCCGCGATGTACCGGATAGTTCGTGAGCTGGCCACCTCGGCGCGGCAGCCGATGCCGAGCCTGTACGTCAGCCCGACCGCGGCGCCGAACGCCTTCGCGACCGGCCGCAACCCTCGCCATGCGGCGGTCTGCTGCACGCTGGGCATCCTGGCTCTGCTCAACGAGCGCGAGCTGCGCGCGGTGCTCGGGCATGAGCTGTCGCACGTGTACAACCGGGATATCTTGATCTCGTGTGTCGCCGGGGCGCTGGCGAGCATGGTCAGTGTGCTGGCGAACCTGGCGATGTTCGCGGGCGTGTTCGGCGGGGGGAACGACCGTGAGGGCGGCAACCCGCTGGTGTCGTTACTGTTGATCCTGGTGGGCCCCATCGCGGCGGCGGTCATTCGGCTGGCGGTGAGCCGTTCGCGGGAGTACCAGGCCGATGCTTCGGGCGCCGAGCTGACCGGGGACCCGCTCGCGCTGGCGTCCGCACTGCGGAAACTGGAGATCGGCACCCGGCGGGCGCCGCTGGTGCCTGAGCCGCAGCTGGTGTCGCAGTCGCACCTGATGATCGCGAACCCCTTCCGGCCCGGCGAGTCGTTCTCCCGCCTGTTCTCGACGCACCCCCCGATGGCCGACCGCATCGCCCGTCTGGAGGAAATGGCCAAGCGCCGCTTCTGACCTTCGCGCGGCGGGGCCCCTCCGGGCGCGGCGGTGGGCCCTCCCGCGGTGCTGTGCGCCCTCCCACAGTGGTGGGCCTCCCGCGGGCGGTGGACCTCCCGCGGTGCTGTGGGCCCCTCCCGCGGTGGACCCCTCCGGGCGGTGCTGTGCGCCCCTCCCGGTGTGCTCTCTCCTTCGGGGGTCGCGTGGACCATGGTGGCATGGGCCCTCGGGGCGTGCCGTCTCCCCTTCGGCGGTGGCGTGGGCCCTCCGGGCGGGCGGCTCTCCTTCGGTGGTGGCGTGGGCCCTCCGGGGGCGCGCACGCCGTCGTCGTCGGCGGTCCCTCCGGCGGCGCGGGCCCTCCAGGCGCTCTTCTTCTGGTGGTGGCGGTCGCGGTCGCGGTGGCGTGGGCCTTTAGGCGTGCACTCCATCGGCGATGGCGCTCTCTTTCCGCTGGTGACGTGGGCGGTCGCGGTGGCGTGGGCCCTGTGGGCGCGCGCTCTTCTTCCGGTGTTGGCGTGGCCGGTCGCGGTGGCGTGGGCCTTCCAAGCGCGAACTCCTTCGGTGATGACGCTCTCTTTCCGCTGGTGGCGTGGGCCGTCGCGGTCGGGTGGGCCTTAAGCGCGCGCTCTTCTTCTTCGGCGGGGCGGCCCTCCAGCGGCGGCGTCGGCGTCTCGCTTGGCGCTCCATTGCCGGTGGTGGCGGCCGCCCTCACGTGGTCGCGGGTTTTCGGGCCCGGAGCCCTCCTCCGGGGGCGGCGGCCCTCCCTCGGTGGCTGCCCCTTCTGGCGCGGAGCCCTCCTCCGGCGGCTTTTACTCGAGCGGCCCCGGCCCCGGCCCCGGCCCCTGCCCAAGCCCCGGCTCCTGATCAAGCGGCAGTCCGGCTTTTTGCTCAGGCGGCATTGCGTCCTTGGCTCGGGCCGCCCCGGCCTCTTGCCTGGGGGTCCAGCCTTTTCGGCGGCCTATGTCCTGCTGGCCTGGCTGAGCGGCCATTGCTGGCTCTGGCTCAATCGGCCTAGCCTCGGCAACCCTGCCGCGATTGGTCCCTTCCCGCCCGCCGCGCCTGCAGTCCTCTGCTGCCAACCCTGGCCGCCCCCAGCCTGCGTTGCTCCGGTCCGCGTGCCCAACCCGGGTAGCTGCCTGCTCCCGCCCGGGTGCCTACGGGGATGGCATGCCTCCTCCGGCGCCGACCACCCTGCACTGCTCCGCCAACCGGCACCACGGCGACGCCCGGTTGCCGCCACGTCCGGCTGGCCGCCTACCGCCGTGACGTCGGCTCCGGCGCTGCAGCTCTCCGGACCACTCGCTGGCGCTCTACAGCCGCCTCATCCGCCGAGTGCCGCCGCTGGCGCGGCGTTGCCGCTGGCGCGGCGTTGCCGCTGGCGCGGCGTTGCCGCTGGCGCGGCGTTGCCGCTGGCGCGGCGTTGCCGCTGGCGCGGCGTTGCCGCTGGCGCGGCGTTGCCGCTGGCGCGGCGTTGCCGCTGGCGCGGCGTTGCCGCTGGCGCGGCGTTGCCGCTGGCGCGGCTGGACCTCCTTCTACTGCCCCCCACCTGCGGCCCGAGCGACGGCTGTCACGTAGTCGCCGTAGCCGGACTTCGACAGCTTCAACCCCAGCGCAAGGCACTCGTCCGCGTCGATGAAGCCCATCCGCAGCGCGACCTCCTCCAGACAGGCGATCCGCACCCCCGTCCGGTGCTCGAGCACCTGCACGAACTGCCCCGCCTCCAGCAGCGAGTCGTGCGTCCCGGTGTCGAGCCAAGCGAAGCCGCGCCCAAGGTCGACCAGCTTCGCGCGCCCCTCCCGCAGATACGTCAGGTTGACGTCGGTGATCTCCAGCTCGCCGCGCGCCGACGGCTTCAACTCGCGCGAGATCTCGACCACCTGGTTGTCGTAGAAGTACAGCCCGGTAATGGCCTTGTTCGATTTCGGCTGCTTCGGCTTCTCCTCGATCGAGACCAGCCGCCCGTTCCCGTCCGTCTCGCCCACGCCGTAGCGCTGCGGATCCTTCACCGGGTATCCGAACAGGACACAGCCATCCAAAGTAGACACTTCCTGCTGCATTCGGCTCGAGAAGCCCTGCCCGTAGAAGATGTTGTCGCCGAGCACGAGCGCGACATCGTCGCCACCGATGAAGTCCGCGCCGATGACGAACGCCTCGGCGAGCCCGTTGGGTGCTGCCTGCTCCGCGTAGCTCAGCCGCAGCCCGAACTGGTCCCCGGAACCCAGCAGGCGCTGGAAGCTCGGCAGGTCCGTCGGCGTCGAAATGATCAGGATCTCGCGGATGCCGGCGAGCATGAGCACCGAGATCGGGTAGTAGATCATCGGCTTGTCGTAGACCGGCAGCAGCTGTTTGGACACCGCCTGTGTGATCGGGTGCAGGCGCGACCCACTGCCGCCCGCCAGCACGATGCCCTTCATCGCATCCCCCTCGTCGAGTCAGTCTTTCGTGGAGCCACCCTAGCGGCTCTATTTACATACATACAGTACGTATGTAAGGATGGCAACCGTGAAAGAAACAGGACAAGAACGCCGAGTCGCCCTTCCTCAAGGCGAGTTGCGCTACCACGAACTGGGATCCGGCCGCCCCGTCGTCTTCGTTCACGGGGTGCTGACCAACGCCAACCTGTGGCGAAAAGTCGTGCCCGGCCTCGCCGAGGCCGGGTTCCGCTGCATCGCGCCTGACTGGCCGCTCGGGTCGCACGAGCTGTCGATGAACCCCGGGGCCGACCTGTCGCCGGTCGGTCAAGCCGAGCTCATCGCCGACTTCCTCGAAGCCCTGGACCTGCGGGAGGTGACACTCGTGGCGAACGACACCGGCGGCGCACTCACCCAGATCATGCTGTCGCGCCGTCCTGAACGGGTCGGCCAGGTCGTGCTGACACCGTCGGACAGCTTCGAGTACTTCTTCCCGCCGATCTTCAAACCACTGTTGACGTTGGCCCATCTGCCCGGCGCGATGGTCCTGCTGGCCTTGCTACTGCGGGTCAAAGCGCTTCGCCCACTGCCGATCTTCTTCGGCTGGGTGGCCAAACACCCGCTCCCGGACGACATCGCCAGGTCGTACCTGTGGCCGCTCGGCCGCTCCGCCGGCGTCCGGCGTGACCTTCGGAAACTGCTCCGTGGGGTGCATCCGCGGCACACTCTCGCGGCTGCGGAGAAACTGCGTGGACTGCATCGACCGGTACTGCTGGTGTGGGGGAGCGAGGAGAAGCTCTTCCCTCTCAAGCTCGCACACAGGCTCGTCGAAGTGCTGCCGAACGCCCGGCTGATCACGGTGCCGGACACGTACACGTTCATCTCCGAAGACCAGCCCGAGGTGCTGGTGCGGCACATCTTGGAGTTCATGGCAGATTTAGGGCTGTGCGACGCACCCAGGAAGACCGTTCGAACAGCACCAGATCGGCGCTGATGGCGGCTGCGCGCGAGTTGTTCGCCGCCCGTGGCTACCAGGCCGTGCCCGCCGACGAGATCGTGCGGGCCGCGGGGGTGACACGCGGCGCGCTCTACCACCACTACCGGGACAAGCAGGGCCTGTTCCGCGCGGTGGTGGAGTCGCTCGAGATGGAGATCATGACCGAGATCGAGGCTGCCTTTGACGCCGCGCCGGACCCGGTGAGCGGCATGATGAGCGCGCTCGACGTGTTTCTGACCGCGTGCCTGCGGGATGACGTCCGCCAGATCTCGCTGACTGATGGGCCGGCCGTGCTCGGCTGGACCGTGTGGCGGGAGCTCGAAGCGCACTACGGCCTCGGGGTGCTGATGCGCACCCTGGAGCAGGCGATCGCGGACGGGCTGATCGTGGCGCAACCGGTCCGGGCACTCGCGCAGCTCGTGCTTAGCGCGGTGACAGAGGCGGCGCGGATGATCGCCGCGGCCGAGGACCCGGCGGCGACCCGCTCCGACGTCCAACAGGTGCTCGGTCTTTGGTTCGCGGGGCTGCTGGCGGGGAATAGGGCCGAATGAGTGCACGTTCGGGTCATCGTGCGCGTTGATATCTGGTCCGATGTGGTCTGCCCGTGGTGTTACCTGGGCAAGCGGCGCTTCGAGCGTGCGCTCGCGGAGTTCGATCGCCGGGACGAGGTCGAGGTCGTGTACCGGTCGTTCGAACTCGATCCTCGGATGCCCCGCGGTGAGGGCCGGCCGAAAGTGCCACTGCTCGCGGCGAAGCTCGGCAGGAGCGAAGCCGATGTCCGCGAGATGGAAGCGCAGCTCGAGAAGGTCGCTGCTCAGGACGGCCTCGAGTACAACCTCGAAGGAGGTCTGATCGGGAACACCTTTGACGCTCATCGTGTGCTGCACCTCGCGAAGGAGTGCGGCATGCAGGCGGCGGTGACCGAGCGGTTCTTCCAGGCGTACTTCACCGAGCGGCGGTCACTGTTCGACGAGGACTCGCTGACGGAGATCGCGGTCGACGCGGGCTTGGACGGTGAGGACGTGCGTCGTGTCCTGGAAGAGGGCACCTACGTCGACGACGTCCGTGCGGACATCGAGCAGGCACGTGCCTTGGGGGCGAACGGGGTGCCGTTCTTCGTGCTGGACGACCGGTACGGCGTATCGGGTGCCCAGTCGACGGAGACCTTCACGGCCGCGCTGACCAGGGCCTTCGAGAGCTAGGTCCGCCGGGACTCAGCTGGCCGGACCCTTGCCGAAGTAAGTCGTGCAGACGCCGTTCTCGTAGTCGGCGGCGATCTCCAGCACGTTCCGGCCGCCGTCGACCGGCAGCAGCGTCGAGCTGTAGTTCGGGCAGAAGTCGTTGTAGGCGGAGGGGACCTGCACCGGAGCCGGGAGCTCATACCAAAGCCCCGTTCCGAAGTTGTCGTTGGCGAGCAGGACCTGGCCGTTCGACGAGAGCGGCGTGCCCTTGGTGTTCGTGTAGATCTGCCCGACCATCAGCAGGCGGGTTCCGTTGGCGCCGCCCGGGAACAGGGTCACAGTCTGCGCGTGCTGGAAGTAGTTGCCATTGGCCGTCACGACACGCGTTCCCGGCGCGCCGGGGTCGCCGAAGTTCGCGCCATCGGAGGAGATCTTGAAGTAGGGATTGCAGTACAGCTCGCCGTAGTTGCAGATCTCGTACCCGAAGTAATAGCTGCCGTTGGGCAGCTGCCGTACCAGGGGCATCCCCGGTCGCACTCGGTCGGGCGGGATCGCGAGGGTGCTCTGCTTGGTCCCCCAGTTGATCCCGTCGGTGGAACCGACGCGGTTGAGCACCTGGGAATAACGAGGGGCCTCGGTCTCGTCGGCGAAGTGCAACCACAGGGTGCCGCCTGCGTCCACGTCGAACTCCGGCTCCCATACGCCGTCATGGTTGTGGGAGCGGGCGGCCTCGGAGAGGAACGACCAGTGGCGGCCACCGTCGTGGCTCGCCCAGATCTTGATCGCCATCCGCCGTTCCGCGCCGGCGTCCTGCCCGTAGCTCGCGGCCCAGAGCAGCGTGCCTGCGCTGAGGTCACCGACTCTTCTCGGGAGCTCGAACAGAGTGCCACAGCACTCACCCTGCGTGTCCTCGGAGTCGCGGATCTGGCCGATCTCGCGGAAGGTCGCGCCCTCGTCCGTGCTCTCGAAAACGGGCGCGAACGGCCCGTTGTTGTCCCACCCGCTCACCGCAGCGACGATGCGTCCTTTGTAGGCGCTGTGCTCCAGCCGCACGAGCCGGGGATACGACCCGACGGCAAGGCGCTGCCGGCCCGCCGCCCGCGCAGGCGGGGCCATTCCGGCCACCAGCAACGCAGCCAGCAACAGCACGGCACACTTCCGCCCACGGCGCATTCGCGGTTCCTCTCACGCTGAGTGCTGGAATTACACCACGCCGTAATCGTTTGGTCGCCTTATGACGCGGGCGGTTCGAAACTCTCCGCGGCTACGAGTTCACGCGGGATGATGGCGTAGCCCGCTCAGCATCATCTCGATCAGCCGGCCTGCCTGTTCGTGATCACTGACGGTGCTTCAGGTATCGGCGTCGAGACCGCAGATGCGCTCGTGGCTGGGCTGCAGCGCCACCAAGAGGCGAGCACGACGCTGGAGATCCAGCAGATCTTCGACAACTACCCCTTGAAGTCCGTCGAGCAGCGCGTGGCGACCTCGTTCTGCCCGCCGCGTCTCCGGTGTCACCGGACGCCAATTCGAGGACTGCGCCAAGGCGGTCAGGACCACCGATCCTGACCAGGAAGACGGCGTCTGCCCGCATGCCCTGGACCCGGCCGCGGCCGAGCGGTTCCGGGAGCTCTCCCTGGAGCCGATCAAGGCGTGAACCAGCAGGTCAGCGGTAGTTCGTGAACTGCAGCGCGATGTCGAAGTCCTTGCCCTTGAGCAGGGCGATGACGTCCTGCAGGTGGTCCTTCTTCTTACCGGAGACGCGCAGCTGGTCGCCCTGGATCTGGGCCTGGACACCCTTCGGGCCCTCGTCGCGGATGTACTTCGCGATCTGCTTGGCCTTGTCCGAGGCGATGCCCTGGATGATCTTGCCGTTGACCTTGTAGATCTTGCCGGACACCGCGGGCTCGTCGGCCTCGAAGGCCTTCAGCGAGATGCCCCGTTTGATCAGCTTCTCCTTGAAGACCTCGACCGCCGCGAGCGCGCGCTCCTCGGTCTCGGCCTCGATGTTGATCGCCTCCTCGCCCGACCAGGCGACCTTCGCGTTGACACCCCGGAAGTCGAACCGGGTGGACAACTCCTTGGCCGCCTGGTTCAGGGCGTTGTCCACCTCCTGGCGATCGACCTTGCTCACCACGTCGAAAGACGGATCCGCCACGTGTCCCTACCTCGTACGTTCGCGTTGTCGGCTGAACCACACCATAGCGCCGTCGCTCCCCCCGGTTGTCTCCGCCGTCGGCCCGTTCGGTACGCTGTCTCTCGGCTGGTTCACCCCGGCCACGGCGGGTTGCCCGAGCGGCCAAAGGGATCTGACTGTAAATCAGACGGCTATGCCTACGGGGGTTCGAATCCCTCACCCGCCACACCAGCCCAATCACCCCCGTGACCTGCGGAAGCAGGACACGGGGGTGATCTTGTCTTGTCCGGCTTCGTCCGGCAAGGTCCGTGTCATGGTGGGTGCTCGCGGCAAATCCGCGGCAACGGCCTTGGTCAGGATTGAGCTCAAGGCGCTAGGCCATCCGAGTGGTCGCCGTTGAACGTTGTTACGTCTGGACCTCCGACATCGACTACTTAGCGTGTTCTGATCAACACCACAAGGAGGTCGATGTTGTCCTCTGTCCGCGCGCACTATGTTCCGATCTTGGTGACGAAGCGAGGCGAACTCGGTGCTATTAACGATCTACCGCCCGAAACCAAAGATAGGTTCACGCCTCTCTTTGTTGCCCATCCTGTCGATTGGAACTATGAGACGGATGCTCCTGCCAAATCGGTTGTCGAGCATGTTCGCGGCCTCGGCCAAAAGCTGGCCAGGGTCTTCGAGTCTAGGAGGGCCTATTTTGATCCTGCTCTTCTCGTCGAGGATGCCGAATGGGAGGAGGCACAGTCGCATCCGCTCGTTACGGTAATTGACGAAGCGGCGGATAATGGTTTGCAGCTTGTCCCCGTCGTCGCGCCTGGGCGGCACCCGAGCTACAATCAAGCGCTCACGCAGGTACACCAGTCGCGTGGCCTCGGCGTGTGCGTCAGGTTGTCACCGATCCACTGGCCTGCAAACCCGCCGGCCATTTCTGAGCTTGAGAAGCTGCTGGCGGACCTCAGCTTGGAGCCAGGGCAGGTTGATCTCGTCTTGGACGCGGGAGGCGACGTTGAAAACGAAGCTGTCAGGGCTCTGGCTTTCGCCGCCTTGTCCAACCTGCCGTTCGCCCAGGATTGGCGTTCCCTCGTGCTCTCGGGTGGACCTTTCCCCAAGGATTTAAGCGCCTTTTCGCGCAACACTGTTAGTCGTATTCCTCGCCTTGAGTGGGACCTATGGCGAGATATTGAGAACGAGGCTCGCATCGAAGGATGGCGTCTACCCGACTTCGGAGACTACGGTGTGGCGCATCCGGATCCTCGTGTCATGGTTGACCCGCGGTTCCTGAGCATAAGCGCAGCCATTCGCTACACGGCTTCTTCGCATTGGCTCGCCGCCAAAGGTGAGCTTTTCAAGGGTAGGGGCGGCTCGGGAAGTGGCGGAGACGCAATCGTTCCCGTTGCGCAGATGATCTGCGAGGCATCGGAGTACTGCGGACCAAGTTACTCAGTGGGGGACGCCTGGATTTCCGACGTAGCTCACGGATTGACTTCCGGTGGAAATCCTGAAAAATGGCGCCGAATCGCTACAAATCACCATCTCGTATTCGTCACCGAGACTCTCGCCAATTCTGGCGAGACTTCAGTCTTGACCTGACGGAATCTTGAAGTTCGTCGAGGGGAACACTATCAGCCAGCCGTTGCCAGATAAGGCGTCGGGGTTTAGTTCGAACTCCTCGGTCCAGTCCGCGCTGGCTCAGTTCTTCTAGTGCTTCGTCGCGCCAGAGGAGTTGAGCCAGGCGGAATGGGTTAACCGATTCGTTTCGTCGACCTTCCCTTGTCAGTTGGAGCGTGACCCCTTCAACTCCGTTGCTCCGTGCTATGTATACATGCCACCAGTCGGGCAGTAGATTGAAAGCATGCTCGTGGTGTTTTTCGGCAACAACAAGAGCAGCGTAGTCAAAAACTTGCGAGTATACGTCAACCTGTGTTGGTAGGCGGCGAAGATTGTCACGTAAACTCTTGATCTCGTAACCCCATAACGCGCCGTTGATAGCCGCCACGTCTACGCGCACGAGACCAGCGAGATCGAACTCGTTGATGAAGAGCGTGTCGCTCTCGGGGTGCCAAATCTTCAGGTCACGAATGAGTTGCTGGCGGACATCGTAGTCGCGCATTGCATCTCCAATCGCTAACTCCTGCAGCTTGGTCGAACTGAACCTTAGTCGGGAACGCTGTGTGGCGCTCGTCACGCGAGTGGTTCCAAGCCTCAAACGGCGCTCGTTCGCACGCGTCCCTCTGCATGTGATCACGGCTAGCACGTCACCAACCGCTCAGGGCCCGTTCTGCCCGTTCCCGTGCCGCCTTCTCGCCTCCATCGAGACACTTGGCGTAGACCCGGAGCAGCACGGCCAGACTGTGCCCAGCCCACTTGGCCACCCGCGTGGGCTCGACGCCCCCGGTCAGCCAGGTTGAGACGCAGGCGTGCCGGAGGTCGTACGGGCGCTTGGCCAACGGGCTTGCCGCCACCTCTGGCGTAAACACAATCTCCCGGGTCTTCGCCCACACCCGGCCGTAGGTGGTGCTTCCGATCCGGCCTCCATCGCGAGCGCCGCGGAACAGTCGGCCGTCGCGGGCTGTGCCGAACCGCTGCAGGTGCTCGTGTAGGAGCTTGGTGAGTACCGGCGGGCAGGGGACGATCCGTACAGCCTTGTCCGCCCGGTGCTTCAGGGACCGCTCCTCGCTTGCTTCGCCCGTGTCGGTCCACTGCTCGCCGATCTCTGGCCGCGCCCCGCGGAGCATGAGGTCTCCCCAACCGTACTCATACTCGCCCGTCTCGGCGTTGAGTTGCGGTTGCGGTATGGCGATGTCGTTGCGTCGGAGGCTGGCACCTTCCTCGGGGCGTAGCGCGGCGTAGTACATGAGTCCGAAGAACGCGAGGAGTGGTGGCCCAGGCTTGCCGACCGTTGACACGGCGTCGAGGAGGGTGCGTGCCTGAATCGGGTTGACCACCGACCGCGGATCGACCTCGGTCACTTCGTAGGTCCGCTTCTTGGTTTTGACCTCGTGCAGGGGGTTGCTCTCCAACGGCGTCTTCTCGACCGCGAAGTCGAGGAGGCCGCTGAGCGTGACGCGACGAAGTCGACCAGTGTTGGAGGCTGCGCGCGCTCCGTCGAGGTTGCGGTCCAGCTCGTGCAACACGGCACGCAGTTGGTCCGGCTTGGCCAGGTCCGTCACGTCTCGGCTCTTCCGCGCGACGGCCTGAATGGCGTCCGTGATGCTCTCGGGATGCGGTCCGGACCTGTGCTTCGTGTTGAAGGCGATCATGAGCGCCTTCCGCGTCGTCTTCCCCTCGGGAAGAGACGCGTTGTCTCGCAGCATCGCGAGGACGATCCGCGTCAGCGACTCTGCCGTCGAGCTGCGATGGCGCGGGGATGAGTCCGGCCACTTCATGTCCGCGTAGGAGCATGCCAGCTCGAAAACCGTCATCGAGGGCTGCTCGCGTTTCTTGGATACGGGCAGGCCGCTCTCGACGTCGAACGCCTCGCCCTTCCGCGCCGCAGTGAGGAGTTCGGCCCGGAAACTGTCGGCGAGGGCCGAGGTTTGGAACGACTCCCCGAACTCCCGGCCAGCGGCGACCCATCGCACGCGGTAGGTCGTCTTGGTCTTCCCCTTGTGCTTCTTGACGGCCCAGATGCGGACGTTGTGCGTGGTGGTCATCAGGCAGCCACCTCGCGCGACTCGAGCCAGCGTTCGAAGTCGGTGCGGCGAATGCGAATCTCCCCGTTCGGAAGCTTGATGCAACGTGGTGCGCGGCCCTTGGCGCACCAGTCGTAGAAGGTGGACTTGGCTACTTCGAGCTCCTCGCAAAGAGCCCGGATGGTGAGGTACTGGCGGGGCGAGCCCATGCGTGTGTGGTCCTCTCGGAGGCAGAACGAGTCGTGGCTGCGTCTGCGGGCACGGGGTCCTCCTTCGGGTGGGGCGGCTATCTCGTGCAACTGGCGTAACCGGCGTAACGGGCCTGGTCAGCGGGTTACGGCTGGTCCCCCGGTTACGGATGGATCCGTAACCGGGCGTGCTGCCGTAACCGCCTGGCCTGCGGGGTTACGAGAGTTACGGCGGTTACGTGGCAGAGCCGGGGTCGGCGGGTAGATAGCGTTTCCAGGCGTCCGCGAGGCCGGTCTCGCCGGCGGCGAGGTAACCGCGGGTGGGCTTGCCATCGGCCTTGTAGACAGTGGGCTTCACGCCGTAGCGGTCCAGCTCGCGAGCGAGCCGGCGCGCGTCGAGCGGCTTGCCGTAGAGGTTCGCCCAAGGAGCTTCTTCGTTGGCGTGGAGCGCTTCCAGGATTGCCGCCGTCGCGAGTCGGTCGGTGCCGCGCTCGATGTACAGGTCCCGGAGGTCGGCGAGCAGGCGGATGCCGAGGCTGCCTTTGTGCGGGTCGTTGTTGGCTACGAAGTGTGTGCAGGCGGCCCGCGCGGTCTCCGGCCAGTGTGCGCCGGCCGCATCGGCGATGGCGATCAGCGGTTCCCAGATCTCCGCTGACCGGTCGGTGACTCCTTCGGGCATGTCGGGTTCGGCGTCGTCGAGGTTGTCAGCGATGCTGTCCATCCACGCGGCGAGATTGTCCCGCAAGGGTTCGGCCTCGGTCTCGATCCGGCGGGTCTTGAATGGCTCGACCCGCTCATCGGGAGCGCGGCGTCGCATGTGGATGGTGATGGCGCGGGTGGTGATGGTGTCGGGCATGTGTCCGGCGATCCCTGCGAGCGCGACCGGGGCGTAGACGGCGAAGCGCTGCACATTCATCGCCTTTGCGTCGCCGACGCATCGGGCGATGGTCGCCGAGCGCTTGTAGCCGGCGTTGAGCATCGCGCGCAGGTCTTCGTAGTTGCCTCCGTTCTTCGGGTTGAAGATCGCGTCTACCTCGTCGAACAGGACCGTGATGGGAGCGGCGTTGACCATCCGGAACAGCGCAGCCGTGCTCGCCGAGATGGTCATCTCCGGGGCGTGCACGAGGTACTGGGCCACCTCCAGGACGCGGGTCTTACCGGAGCCGGGTTCGGCGCTGGACAGGATCAGCCGCGGGGTCACGTAGAAGTGCTCGGCTGCGTGCGTGTGGGCGTACCAGAGCGCGAGCGTGGGAACGCAGTGCCGGTCGGGGAAGGCGTTGAAGCGGGACACGAATCCTCCGATCTCGTCGAGGACAACGGCGCCGGTCGCGGCCGTGGCGCCAGGCGCGCGGGCGGCGGGCACGACCCGCAGTGGGCGGGCGTGAGAGGTCATCGGCACGTCCTTTCCGTGGCGACGCCGCTCAGGCGGCGTCGCCCTGTTCGCGCCAGCGGGCTCGCGCCCGGGCGACAGTGCGTGGCGTAATCGCGAGCGCGTCGGCGATCTCGCGGATGCTCTTCCCTTCTCGGCTGAGTCGGGCGATCGCGACGTCGTGCTCGCGCGGGCGGCCGATCTTGTTGTGCCCGCGTCGTTCCTGAGGTGTCGTGCCGCCCCAGATGCCGTGTCGCTCATCGTGTGCCAGCGCATAGGTCAGGCAGCCGGAGCGCACCGGGCAGCGGAGGCAGACCCGCTTGGCGGCGGCGATGTCGGCCCGGACGCCGGGGCTGGGTTCGGGATAGAAGCTGTCGGGATCCGTGCCGACGCAGGCGGCGTCTTCGTGCCAGGCGAGGTCGTCCCCGGTGAGCCCGAAGTCGCCCCAGGACGGCGCGCTGCGGCGGCCGGCGCCGAACACAGAAGTCAGAGCGTTGGTGCGGCGTCGCATCAGGCAGCCACCTCTAGGGCGGAAGAGATGTCGCTCTGCGAATCGCCCAGTGCTGCCTGGTAGCGGCTCCACAGTTCCGCGGCGCCGGCGTGGCCGTCGTCGGCCAGCTCACGCAGGGCGGCGGTGTCGGTGGTGTCTATCGCCTGCTCGATCCGGTGGGCGTGGACGAGCAGCGCGCGTCGCCAGGCGGCTTCCAGCACCACCGTCTTGAGGTGGTCCGCGAGGGCCGGGGGTGGTGCGTCGCGGTAGGTGTCGATCAGCCAGCCGGACAGCCACTCTCGCCGCTTCTCTCCTGCTGCCCGACCGGTCGCGACAGCATGGGCGTAAACGGCGACCGGCGCGGGGGCCGTGCCTGCCGCCACCAGCTCGATCACCAGTTGGAGGGCGGGAGCGGCGAGCGCGCCGGCGAGGTCATCGGCGCGCATCCCGGCGAGGACGCGGCGCGCGAGGGTGGCGGGCAGGTGCAGGAGGCAGCCGAGGAAGGCACGTTCGGGGTCGATCAGGGCGTCGGCGGCGGTAGCCATGTCCGAATCTCCTTGGTAGCTGGGTGTGGTGGTTTGAGCCGGAAAGTCGCATCCAGGTAGCGAATTCGCGGTGGTCATCGATCACCTCTTCGGCAGGCGTTCTGTTGAGGGCTGGCGTGAGGGAGTTGGGGATGGCGGATCGGTTTCAGCGGCTGACACCGAGGCAGATTCGGACATCACAGGTCACGGCGGTCGTGGCGGTGGTTGCCGCGTTCGGGATGCTGGTGGTGGCCTTCGTCGTGTCCCCGGCGTGGCGCGGCCTGTCCGGGGCCGTCGCGTTGGCCTACATCGCCTGGTTCCACTCGATGCGGGTGCGACGAGGGCGTCGCCAGGACAAGGAGAATGGACCGAATGATCACTACAGTCGTGACGCCTTGTAGTTGAGTCGGGGCTTTGCGGTCCTGTTCTGGCACCGCACGGGAAGTGTCTCCAGGCCGGGGTTTCAGGAATTCTTGGGACGTTTGCACTGGTGGACGCTAGGAGCTAGACCGCAGCTCAGAGACACTGCGGAGCGCTAGCGGCGATGCTAGATCTAGCATCGCGTGACGCTAGCGAGTCCGGAACCGCTAGCGCCCCGTCCGATCACTCTCTGTTGTGATTGCGGAATCGTGTGGCGGACAGGATCTCGGCACGCTCGACGCCGCGGCGGTTGGCGGCCTTGCCGTCCTCGGTGCGCCCGTAAACCTGCAACGTCTCGACACCGAACGGCTTGAGGCCCGCCGCGAGCTGGTTGGCTTTCGCTCGCCCGTCCAGCTCCGCCCACGAGCCGTAGACCTCCGGGCGTAGCTCGGCGAGGCGATCCACCACCGTCTCGGACCAGATCTTCGCCTCGTCCGCCCGGATCACCGACGCGACATCGGCGACGAGCGAGTACGAGGGGCGAGCAACATCGTCCGCAATGGACTCCCCGGCCGCGTGCCCGGTGACCGTGCCGTGTCCCTCCCGAAGGTCGTAGGCACGCTCCACGATCTTCTCGGCCGCTGGCCCGTCGATGTAGTAGGAGCGGACGATCTGCGGGTCGTCAGTCGCGCCGACGAGGTAGCCGATGCCCTTGTCCTTCGCGCCGAACGTCGTCGCCCGGATGCCGTTCTTGTAGCTCGACGTGCCAAGCACCATGTCGTTTTCCACCTGCCCCATGACCCGCAGGCAGAACCGCAGGCCGGCGTTCGCCGAAACCCCCGGAGGCAGCGACTGGGCGTCCGGGCGCTGCGTGGCCAGGACCAGGATGATGCCCATCGCCGGGCCACGTTTGATGATCCCTTCCGCGAGACGCTTGGCCTCGTCCTTGTAGTCCTCGTGCGAGAACAGCTCCTGACACTCGTCGATCGCGGCGAAGATCGGATGCAGCCCGAGCTTGCGGTTCCGCGAGAGCTGCGGGGTGACCTTGTTCTCCGGGCACAGCGCCCGGTTCTCCTTGGCAATGCGGGTGATGATCTTCGAGCGACGCTCCAGCTCCTTGTACAGCCGACGCAGGCTGTTCATGGCGCCGTCCAACGTTTCGTCGTCGGCGCCGGAGCCGTACTCGTGCGCGACCCGCTCGAACATGCCGAGGTCGCCGGTGCCCTTGAGCTCCCACAGCACGAGTTCGACCCAAGGGTCCAGCGCCGCGGCCAGCACGAGCACACGCAGGGAGAAGGTCTTGCCCATGCGGGGCATGGCGCCGATGACCATGTTCGCGAACATCAGGTCGACGCCCACCGGGCGGCCGCGCTGATCGGTGCCGAACGGCACCGGCTTGAACAGGTCTGCTTCGCCAGCCTTGGCCAGGGGCCAGCTCGCGGGCTTTGCCCTGGACATGTCCTGGTCTCCTACCCAGATCACCAACCGGCCCGCGTGCTCCTCAGTGACCGGCTCCGGCCACACACAGCCCAGCGGGCGGCGCAGCCCGGAGGCCAGCTTGTCCCGTCGCTCCATCACGTCCGTGACCGTGACGCCGTGCGGCAGGTCCACCTCCGCCCGCCAGCCGGGGCCGTCCCGGGTGATCGGCGCCGGGAAGGTGATGCCCGGTCCCTTGGCTACGGCCTGGTTGATCCCGGAAATCCCGAGCGCTGCCAGGGCACGGACCACGACGTCGCTGGTGAGCTTCGGTGCCTTCGAGGTGACCACGGCTCGACCAAGGACGGGCTTATCCGCCGGCGTGCCGATCTTGCCCAGCAACCCGACCGCCACCGCGGCGGCCACGCAGGCCAGAGCCTCGCTGTACGAGACGAGCAGGTAGACGCCGGCGGCCGCGACGAGCAGGGTCAGGAACGCGACCAGGCCACGCTTGCGAATGCGCTCGGAGCGGACCTCGGCCAGCTTGAAGTACTTGTCGTACTCGCTCGCGGTCACCGCGGCCGCCCGCAGCGGCTTGCCCTCCGCGTCGTAGATCCACCGATGCGTCGCCACCAGCACTCGCCACAAGCCGCGGGGCGAGCGGACGAGCAAGATTCCGGCGTACTGCGGGCTGCGCAGGACGTGGTAGGCGCTGGTGTGCCCGGCGTAGAGCGCCAGCCACTTCACCCGGTCGTTGAGTTCCTGCCGTGAGCGCGCCCACTCGGGCAACAGTGGGCGAATCTTGGCCTTGCGGGTGGTCTCCCACCACGACGGCTTGCGCGGAACCCGCGGGTCGACCGGAATCGGGTGGCGCACCTCCTCCGCGTCGTCGAGAGCTTCGTCGCGGCGCGCCTGACCGGGGATCTCCTCGGACGTCGAGGCGCTGTCGGGGTGCAGCGTGAACGGCAACACCTTGCCGTTCACCGGCTCTGGTTCTGGGGTGTTCATGAACTCCTCACGCTTCGGTTCGTCGTCGTGGGGCGGGTGGGTCGAGGCGGGCATCAGGCGGCTCCGGGGCGGCATCGACAGTCGGGTCAGTAGCCCGCGACGTGGCCGGGCTCGTCTCGGCGCGCAACTCGTCGGCCACGTTCTTGCTGGTCCCGCGCGAGATCTCCGGGCAAACCGAGCGCACCCATGCCGGGGTGATCTCGATTCCCGGCGTCCAGCCGGCGCGAGCCTCAGCCAGGTACTCACCGCGCAATTTCCGCGTAGGCTTCGTCTCCGCCTTCGGCTTGCGCGAGGTTCGTCGGACAGGCTTGTCATGAACGGCGGGCACCTGAACGGCTTCGGCATTGCTCGTGAACGCCGGTGCCGCTGAACGATTGACCGCCTCCGTCAACCGGTCGCGGAGCACCGGGGCGGTCTCGGCGGCGAGGAACACCAGTACCGGCGGCACCGAGTGCAGCACCACCCCCGCGACGTCGAAGCGCGTCCACGATCGCCAGGTGTTCATGGTGTACGTGGCCAGGAAGGCGAACCACTTCGTCCGATGCGCCCACGCTCCTATGTGGACCTGGTAGCGAGCGGTGATCTGCTCCGCTCGCAGGACAGCCACCAGCACGAGCGAGACCATCGGGTCCAGCAACCAGGCGGCGAACCACGGCAACGACCAGACGGTCGCGCCCGCGGCCGCGAAGGTCTGGACGTTGACCATCGTGAACGCCAGCCCGAGGAAGATCCCGACCCACACAAGGGCGTCCACGAAGGATCGGACCTTCTCCGCGCGAAGCGCGATCACATCCGGGTTGTTCGACAGTGCCCGCACCTGCGCCGCGGTCGCGGCATTCTGCCTCAGCTTGTCCGCGGTCGACAGGGCAACGGCTTCGGTCATCGGTTCCCCCTTGTCGTGACGATTTCGGTCACCGCGAGCAGGCGTGCAACGGCCGCGCCGGCGAACATCGCCGGGACGATGAGCACGATGAACAGCGCGGTTGTGTTGTTCCAGAACCGAATGACGAGCCACTGCACGCCAACGATCAATGCCGCCGTGACCAAGGTCCGGACGGCGTTCCCGGTCATACGAGTGACTTCACGGACGCCGTTGCGTGCTCTGAGGGCGGACTTGCGCCCGGACCGCCAGGTCGCGAACAGGCCGACGACGGCAAGCCCGGCGAGGACGTACAGAACTGGGTGCGACATCATGCGGCCTCGCCCCCGAGCAGGTGCAGCTCACGGTTCCAGTCGATCTGCGCTGACTCGCTTCCCGAGGGCACGAGCATTTCGGTCTGAGCCAGCGCCGATTCGAGGTCCGGTCGATGGAAGGCGAACAGCGCAACGCCGGTTGGAGACGAGACGGTCAGCCACACCCGCCAGGGCAGGTCGGAGTCTGGGGCGACGTACACATCGCCATCCCCCGAGTCCCGCATCAGGCCGGCGGCCAGCAAATCGCGAGCGATCTCCCAACGGACCCACTGCTCTGCGCCCACGGCGAAGTCCAGCAGCACCGCGAACGGGTCGTCGGAGCGGTATCGGAACTTCACCTGCACCGGGCGCAGTTCGATCACCTCGCCGGAGGTGTCCTCCCACTCCGCCCACATCGTCAGATTCAGGTTCAGGGGCAGCATCAGCGGCCATCCCCGGCATAGCGCGCGCGCTGGGTAGAAGTGCCTACCATGGGGCCTCTCTCCGAACGGTTTGTTGGCTGGTTGGGGAGTCCCGGCGCGGCGGCGTTCTTGGCGGGATGCGCCGCGTCGGGGTCAGTGATCATGGGTCCGGGCATCAAGCGGCGTCCCCCTCGATCAGGTCGGTTACGTCAAGCCGGTTCGGCAGCGACCGCAGCGCGGTCCGGTCGGCCCGCCGACGTGAGCGACCAGCGCGCCGGGAGTCGAGGAACCGCGGCACACGGACAAGCGCGGCCAGTCCTGTCGCCTCCAGCTCCGCGTCAAAGTCGTCGAGCAGCGCGTACGCGTCGGCCAACTCCTCAGCATCGGAGCGCTGCGCCTGAGCAGCGAAAACTTCGTCGTAGTCGATGTCCAAGCCGTCGAAGTGCGCTTCGGCCTGCCGGCGGCTCATGTGTGCGGACCTCATGTGAATCCCTTCATCGATCCGATCTCGCGACCAATGCTGACATTAGTCAGCATTGGTCAGACTGTCGTTGGTCCATCCGTGTGAAAATTGGTCGGGGTTGGTCAGCTGGCTATGCTCGACGCCGTGAGTAGCGAAGCCGCGGGGCTAGCGGCATACGAACGGGTCGCCGCGTCAATCCGGGCAGCCGTCGCGAGCGGCGAGCTGGGGCCGGGGTCGCGCTTGCCTGGAAACCGGGACTTGGCGCAGCAGCATGGGGTCTCCCTGCCGACGCTCCAGAAGGCGGTGGCTCTGCTCCAGGAAGAAGGCTGGCTGGTACCGCGGGCGTCGGTGGGGGTGTACGTCTCGGACGACCCACCGAAGGACCGGCCGGCCGTGACCTTGAGCGACCTGCGGCGCGCGGTGGTCGAACTGCGGACCGCAGTCTCCGTTATCGAGGAGCGGCTGGACCGGCTGGAGGGGGAGTCAAACGGGTGATCCGGCTGGCTCCGGAGTGCGCTGTTCTGTGTCATGCCTCTATGAAAGCGTCCGCTGACCAGCGCAAACAGGGCACACTTGGGGGCACACTCGAACAGTCGGGGCACAGTTGGAGGTGGCGATGGAGGGCAACGAACAGCTCGCTGCCCTGATGCGCGAGGCGGGATTCCTGAAGGACGACGGATCGGTCGGCCTGAAGGTCTTCGCGCGCGCAGTCGGCCGCCAGGCGGGTCGCACGTTCACCCACACTTACATTCGGCGGTGGCTCGGTGGAATGGTGCCGCGCGACGAGCAGGCTCGACGGGCCATCACTGCGGCCCTCGCCGAGCGGCTCGGCAGGCCGGTAGATCAGCGTGAGGTCGGTTTCGGCGGCCCTCGGAGGATTTCGCCGGATCTTGGGCTGGCCTATCCGGACGAGGTGACGGAAGGAATCGCCACTCTGACCGGGCTTTGGCAGGCCGACCTGGACAACGTTTCAGCATTGCTGACGGCGCCCGCCAACATCTCAGCCTGGAGTGAGACGTCGCTGTCCTGGCTGGTCAACAACCGTCAGGACATGATCAACGGTGCAGGGAAACGGCGGGTCGGCCCTGCGGACATCGTCGGCCTTCGCGATACCACGGCGATGTTCGACCGCCTCGATGGTCAGCATGGTGGCGGCCACGCCCGCCGGGCGCTTGTCGAGTTTCTGCGGAGTGATGTCGCCGCGCTGCTCGCGGGCATGTATCCGGAAGAGATCGGCCGCGAGCTGTACACGGAGGCTGCACAGGCGACGCTGCTTGGCGCATGGATGTCGTATGACGCCGGCCTCCACGGGCTCGCCCAGCGGTACTTCACCCAGGCACTACGGCTTGCACAGTCGATAGGGGATCGTCTGCTCGGCGCGTCCATATTGGACGCGATGAGCCACCAAGCGACGTTTCTCGGCAGGTACCGGGAAGCGGCGAATCTCGCTCGCGCGGCGCGGATGGGCACCGAGACCGCCGGATCGGCCAGCGCGCTCGCGCACTTCTACGCCATGGAAGCGCGGGCGCTCGCCCGGCTCGGCGAGGCCACCGAGTGCGATCGAGCGATGGCCGGCGCGGTCCGCGAGTTCGAGCGACGGAACCCCGACAACGATCCGGCGGCCTGGTTCGGGTACTTCAACGAGTCGGAGCTCGCTGCCGAACTGGGGCACTGTAACCGCGACCTCGGACGAGCAGTCGACGCGTCGACCTACGCCACCCAGTCGCTCGGGCCTACGGCCAGCGGATACGTGCGAAGCGATTTCTTTGCGACGATGGTCCTCGCCGACGCCTACTTGGACCAGGGCGAGGCCGAGCAAGCCTGCGAGATCGCGCTGGAGGCGCTGCAGATCGGCGAACGGCTTAAGTCAGCGAGGTGCGGCGCCTACGTGGAGGAGTTCCGCGCACGACTGTCGCGCGTCGGCAGAACCGCCGCTGTTGCGGACTTCGTCGAGCAAGCCTCGACAATCCAGCTCTGGACGCCGGACGACGCTAGAAGGGCGCCCAGTCGCGGCGGCTTCCCCCTGTCCTGATCGCCTCAATCCGCTTGTGCACTTCGGCCGCGGCGCGTTCATCGGAAACGCCTTTCTGGCTCAACCACAGGGTCATCGAGATTTCCCGGTACTCGGCTAGCACCGGGTAGCCGGGCCAGGTCATGATGTCGAAGCCGTAGACCTCGACGAACGCGCGGTACTCGTCCTCGGTGTGCCAGCCGAATCGCTCGAAGAACAGCGCGGTCTGCACCAAGTCCCACTCGCGCGGGCCGAGGCAGAAGCTGTCGAGGTCGATCAAGAGCGGGTCGCCGTCACGATCGAGAATAACGTTGCCTACATTGGCGTCGCCATGGATGACGCCCGGCTTGAGCGCGAAGTCCAGCGCGTCGTACCTGCTCCGCAGCTGGCCAATCCGCTCGCGCATGAACACGGCGTCGGAGAGGTCGACGAGCTCGAGGTCCGGTAGGTACTCGTCCAGCTTGGCGAACGGCTGGCTCTGGGGGAGTGCGAGCGACGCGGGCGCATCAAGGTCGTGGAGTCGGCGAATCAGCTCGGCGACCTGCGTAAGCGGCGCGTACTCCTCCCGCTCCGAGGCGGACTCCCACAAGGTCGTTACATGTCCGCCAAGTTCGATCGGCTGGTCGACGTCGAGCGCCCTTGTTGCCGGGTAGCTCTTGCTGGCAAGCCAGCGCGCGACCGCGACCTGCCGGCGGGCGTTCTCGACGGTCTCGCTGTCGCGGCTGATACGGACAATGACGGGCTTCGCGAGGCGGTAGACGGCGTTCGAGCCAATGCGGATCAGCTCGGCGCCGGCGGGATCGAGGCCCACTTGTTCGCAGACAGCCACCAACGTCCGGTGTGCGGTCTCCTCTGTCAAGGCCGATGCCTTCGTCAACTAGCTTCCCCTTCATCCCCTGGAGATGATGTCCCGTCCCGCGTGCTCAGTCTCCCACGCGCGGCGTCATTGGTTCAGCCCGTCAGCGCGGATGGCTAGTCGGTGGGCAGGAGCGCAGGCGCAAGCTTTAACAGCGCCTGGAGGCCGGTCAAAGCGGCGAACACGGAATCGAGCGATACCAGGACGGCCGCGTAGCGGTGCGTGCCGTGATCGCGTTCGGTCGCCTTGTCGACGATGGCAGCGCGAACCGTCCGCAGCTGCTCCACCTGCGTGTTGACGACCGGGCTGAGTGAGGGGGTCATCCCAGCTGAGCGCCCTACGACGAGCGTTTCAGCGGTCGCGACGGCGGCGGCGAGGTCTGGTCGAGGTAGGCCATTGGCCGCGAGGGCTTTCTCGCCGAGTGACAGCAGATGACAGCCGAGCCACAACAGATCGCCGGTGGCTGTCTCGGCGGCTTCCTGGCGGTTTGCCAACGGGATGGTGATGCTGTCGATCACCGCGTCGAGGTGTTCCAGTTCCAGCGTCACTTCGGCTTGGCCGGTCAGTGGGTTAGCTGGGCGATTCGGAGGGGAGAGCCCGAATGAAACCAAGGATGATGCGTTCGACTGCACGGGCTGATCGAGCGGCGGTTTCGAGGCTGTGAGGTAATTCGCGCACCTCGCGGTCGCCCCGTTCGGCAAGGTGTGCGTCGGTGTCGATCACCTCCCGCAAAGGCGCGGAGGTCTCGTCCAAGGCGTAGATGGCAAACCGGAGCTGGTCCGTCAAGGCGCGTAACCGTGCAGCTTGCGCGCGGAAGGCCAACACCTCGCGCCAAGCCTGAAGTCGGTCCTGGATGTCCTGGTCGGCAGGGGCGGCGTCTAGCTTCTCTGCCTGACTGACTTCGGGCGGCTGTTGATCATCGAGCTTGCCGCTCAGGAGGTCGAGTACGACGGCTGCGTGGTGATCGAGGCAGGTGAGCCACATGTCTTCCCGCAAGTCGAGCACGTAAAGCTGCGCTGGACCTCCACAGTTCACGCATCGGACTGGCCCGTCGACGGGAGGTACCAGACCACTTGGGAACTCGCGCCACGCTGGGGGATCTGTCTCGACGTTCGCCACTGGTCTTCTCCTTCGAGGGCCGCTACTCCCGCCGGCCCGTTGTGGGCTCGGTAGCCGGACAGATCCAAGCGCAGGCCTTGCAGGAGGGGCGTCGACACTTCCGCCCCGCCGCGACCTACCACGTCTGGGAGCGACCGTGCGCAGTGTCGGGCGGGCTCGACTGGGCGTCGCCGGGTGACCAGCGGTCGTCGTTGGGTGGGCTCTCGGCACTGCCGGTTTCGATGTCGTAAGTGACGTACGTTCCCTTGGACTTCACCGTCGTGACCAGACCGCGCGCACGAAGAAGGCTGGTGGCGTGGCGTGCGGTGCCCAGTGCTACGCCGTAGGTCCTGGCGAGCTGCTGCTCACCGGGGAAGCGCTGGTGCAGCCGGAACCGGCTTTTGGTGATCATCTCGCCGAGGTAGTCGGCCAGCCTCTCGTAGAGGTAGGCCGGCCCCTCGATCGTCGGGTCGAACTCGGGAAAGACATCGTCGGTTGCGTCGTCGCCCATCTGGCTCATGCACCTTCCGTGGTCGTTGGATGTACCGCGGTACGCCTACGCCTGACCTGCGACGTTGCGCGGAGCCGCCAACGGAAGATGCTACATAGAGCATGTTATATAGAGCAAGTACTCACAACTATGGTCTTTAGTTCCAGGACTCAGCATGGTTACCGACGTGGTGGTGAAGACGCCAGAGTCCGAGGAGTTCGGCGCCCGCGTGCGCGCGGCTCGCGAGCGCATCGACGGCTTGACTCAGGAGCGGATGGCGCACGCGAGCGGCGTGACGACCAGCTACTACTCGAACCTTGAGCGCGGCCTCGCCAACCCGACGTTCGACGTCATCCTCACCATCGCCGACAGGGTGAACGTCGACCCAGGCGAGCTGATGCGTGGCCTGAAGCCCTCTGGCCAGCGAAAGCGCGGGCGGAACTAAGCGCACCTCAGGCCGGTCGTCACGAGCGGCGGACAGTGAGCCTGCGCGGATCAGATGCTGAGTCCGGCCTGCTGAGGAGAGTCGCTCCATGAGCGATAAAGCAAGTGAGGCGCTTCGCAGAGAGCGAGTTGCTGCAGTGCTTGAGCCTCGGTGTCTTTCGTCCTAGCCCCATACTCAATGCACCAGGCGATGACTTTCTCGAAGGTGATTCGGCCGGTTGGGAGATGGCGACCGAGGTCTGGCGGGATGTGCACGTGGGGCTCTTTGTAAGGGCTGTTGCCCGTGGGGTGCCAATGTATGAGCCATTCATCCTCGCTGCGGCCTTCCCGTCGGAGCCGGTAGCGGTAGCCACGTGTGCTGACACGGATCGGGCCGTCGTGTTTCTTCTGGTCGGCGTCCACGATCTGAAACCGCATTTCCGCGAAGAACCAACCAATACCCGTCAACCTCATGCCACTGGGCCCGTTGAGTACCCAGGAGTAGGTGTCCCCCTTCTTGTAGCCGCTCCGCCGGCTGGTGACGATCTTTGAGTAGTCCGCTAGGACGTTGATCGCCGTTCGTAGGGGCTCGAGGAAGACGTCTACCGCTTCGTTCGGAGTCCTTCCGGGCATCGAGGTCAGCGGACGAACGGAAGGTACATCCAGACTTCCACCAGGCCGGGTACGGAGTCGAAGTCGATCCCTTCGAACTCGCCAGCGTCCCATCGTGCCAGGAACTCGGCAGCGGGGATGCCCATCTGCTCGCGCGTGACCTGGTCAAACATCTCATAGGCGTCGTCGTCGGAGACGGGCACGACCTCGACCTTGCTGTCAGTTCTCGTGCTCACATCTCCTCCTCGGCCACATGCCTATCATCCGGTGGGGGACGACAGTTTCATACAGCTGCTGCCCCTCAATGTTACTCACGACACAAAGATCACCCGATTGTCCGAGCGGGCTTGCCGCCCAACACGGGATCTCATGGATCTCCCTCTCGATGATGCCAGCGTTCGAGGACTCGCGCCTGGGCCCTTCCTGACCTGGGCATGCGACACGCCGAAAGGCTGCTTGACCTGGAGGGGGCGTGATGAAAATCTCTACTGTAGAGCGGTGTGTCGCGTTGAGCCCGGCGACCAATCCGGCTACGCTCCGACCGCTTTGCGCCATTACGTCGACGGAGCGTAGCCGGATTGGTCGCCGGGCGCGCGTGTGATTTTACCATTTTTCCTGGTCAGCGCGCTAGACTCAGTTGCATCTCCGGCCCGTTGGTTACCGATCGCCACGGTGGTCAGCTGCCGATGCTGTCGCGCGGAGTTGGTTATGGCGCGATTGTCACGCGTTATCCTGCGCATCCTTGAGGTAAGCAGTTGGGGAATGCAAGCTGGGGCGAGTGGTGTGGCGCGCCACCACTGGGGTCATGGTGCAGTGGCTTGGCAACGCGTCGTGAGAGCGGTCTCGTCTCCGTCGTAGGTCCAGGAGCTGTAGTTCGGCGCGGACCCCGGTGAGCGCATCATCGTCCACGCTACCGACGAACTGAGCGGGCGTGGCCACTTCTAGTGACTATGCTGGTTTTGTCGATCTTATGACGTCCTGATCACGCCACCGACGGAAGAGGCGCCAACTGCCGACATCGGAGTCGCTGATGTCTCCGTCGCGGCGAAGTTGTGCTAGCAACCGCAGGCCGGCGTCGTCCTCGCCCAACAGGATCAACCGCGCGAGTTTGTATTCCTGGGGGAGTGATTCGGTGTCCCAGGCGGCGACCTCATCGTGGATTGCATCTGTCCCTAGGCGTTGCTGGCGGTCGAGCCACTGTTCTACGCGACTACGCTCGACCTCCAATGAATTGGTCGTTAGCGCACCGAGAAGGCGATGATAGCCTTCGGCGCCGAGCTGGCGACCTTCCGTGACGGCTTCTTCCGCCCACGTCGAGGCCACCACTGAAAATCCGTCGGTCAACTCTGGGTGCAAGCGGGCAAGAAGTTGAAAGACGAGGCCAATCGTGAGGACCTCGCATAAGTCGACCGCTTGTCGCAGGTAATCGGACGTAGGCTCAAGCGGGGTCCCAAGTGGGGGAGCATCAGGTACTCGCCTGAGGTAGCGATGATCCACTAGGCCTTCTCGATGGACAAGGACGTGTCGGCGCTCGAATAACTCGACAACCGCCGGCCATTCCGTGTTACCAGTCTTAATGTCGATGCCCAGGCGATCGTTTATTTGCTTACGCCAGCCTTCCAATCCGCTGCCCATCATTAGCTTCCGAACATCGCTCTCTAACTGCTCGTCATTGATGCCAGGATAACTTCGGTTAGTCAGCAGATTCCGCCGGAGTATCCGTACGATGCAGACCTCTACTTGACCGCAAATTACTGCGAGTAACGCTCGCAGTAGCAGCGGCTTGCGTGGGCGCCTGAAGTTGGCCGCCGCATAGGCCGGTAAGTACATCGCGAGACCTGGCTGATTTTCGAACTCGGCCTGTAAGCGATTTGTGACTTGTGCGACGATCGACTGGGGATAGAGAGTTCGGGCGATCAGCGCGAACGGGTCGGCCGTCCATTCTTCCGCGGCGACATCGCTCTCGCCGAGAACGCTAACAACGAGCGCACTCGCCTGTTGCTCAGCTTCGGCGAAGACTTCATGCACCCGATGCTGTACATCCCGTGTAACGCCCGCTTGCGTTGCCACCTGGGCGGCGACGTCGATCGGGGAGCTGTCGGCCGTTCGCCTGTCGATGTCTTCTGCCACGTTGACTAGCTCGCGGCAGCCTGTGGCAAAGTCCCGAATCGCTCCGAGTTGGAGGAACAACTCCACCTCGTCCGGGGTCTGCGCGTAGTCGGGTGAGTCGTTCACGAAAACTCCTTCTGCCTGGGCGTCGCCGGCCCTAAGGCGGCATCGCGACGACTGCGTCAAGCAGCATCCTGCATGCCTGGCACCGCACACAAGCTGGTTAAGCGTCAGTCGGTGATGTGCGATGGGGCCGTCACACAGCCTGGTGCCGGCACGCGGTCGTCCTAACCTTGGCTCCGCTGCTTCGTGCCCGGCAATAGCCCGGTAACGCATCGCGTTGACGCGACAAATATGCTGCTCGGGGCCGGTTCGCCCGCCGCTCTGTAAATCAGACGGCACTGCCTTCAGAGGTTCGAATCCTCTACCCGCCACACCAGTCTCATCACCCCCGTGGCCTGCGGAAGCAGGACGCGGGGGTGATTTGTTTCGTGAAGCCAAGTTCGCGGTAGACCCGCCCGATGGTGTGCTCGCAGTAAGTACGCGGTTGGCGCGCGGGGAAGGACGCCGTGGCAAGGGAACGGTGCCCCGTCGGGCGGCGGGGAGGGCAACCTGCGGGCCTGTTGCCATCGGGCGGCACGGCATGGTGCCCGAGGACGAGGGGTTCCTGGAGCCCGAACGGCCGGGGCATCCCTCGGATGTGGGTGCCTTCCTGGGCGCTCCGGGTGGAACGCCCAGGAAGGGCCCGCCAGCAGTGTGATCGTTCCGAAAGGGGGCTGGCGAGTTCGAGCATGCGCCACCCCGTGTGGCCGCTTTTCGGGCGGTGGCGGCGTGCCGCGGCCGGGTGGATCCAGGGGCAGCGGGCTGTGCGCAGCAACGCCGAAACTGTCGTATCCCGGCCGTAGTGTCGCCTCAGGCTCGCTGAGCTGGAGGTTCGCATGAATTTTGATCCGGGTTGACCAACCACGCCATCGTCATGCCGGCCCGGCGGGTGGAACTATGCGCGGTTGAGCCCGTCGTGCACTGGCACGGCGCGCCGCGGGCGTGGTCGACGCGCTGATCTTGACGACCTCCGTCGGGTCACACGCCCGCCGGCCGAACAGAAACACCGGATCGGGGTGCTTCCCCTTCTGCCTACTAGTGAGTAGGGTGCTTCAGATCTGACTGGTCGTGGTCTTTAGGAGACGCATTGAAGCGTGTCGCATTGCGGTGTGGCGGGTTGGTACTCGCGGCCATGCTGGCCTTGGTACCGACCACGGCCAGCGCGCAGGAAACCGTCGTGTACTCGGGGCTCGCGTCCCTCGCCAACGGCGCGCTGCGGCCCGACACCGACCCGGCAGGCGCCAACGACTGGAGCTGTCGCCCCTCCGCGGCGCATCCGCGGCCGATCGTCCTCGTGCACGGCACGATCGAGAACAAGACGTACAACTGGTACACCCTTTCGCCCCTACTGCGGAACGCCGGCTACTGCGTCTTCGCCCTCAACTACGGCGAGCTCTCCGGCCTCCACGTCGGCCTGCCCGGCTCGCTGCACACCTACGGCGCGGCTGCGGTCGCCGGTGCCGCCAATGAGCTCGACGCCTTCGTGGACAAGGTGCTCGACGCGACCGGGGCGTCCAAAGTGGACATCGTCGGGCATTCGCAGGGCGGCATGATGCCCCGCTACTACCTCAAGTACCTCGGCGGCGCCGCGAAGGTCGACAAGCTGGTCGCGCTCGCACCGTCCAACCACGGCACCACCGTTGACGGGCTGGCGAAGCTGCCTGGCGTGCCGTACCTGCTGACCACCGGGCTCGGGCCGGCGGTGCAGGACCAGATCGCGGGCTCGGACTTCCTGCGGGACCTCAACGCGGGCGGCGACACCGTGCCCGGCGTGACCTACACCGTCATCGAGAGCCGCTACGACGAGGTCGTCACGCCGTACACCTCGGCGTTCCTCACCGGCCCGAACGTCACGAACATCCTGCTGCAGGACCAGTGCGTGACCGACACGAGCGAGCACCTCGGCATCTCCTTCGACGCGATCGCGCTGCGGGACGTGCTGAACGCCCTCGACCCGGCGAACGCGAAGGCGCCGAACTGCACGCTGACCCTGCCGATCAACGGCGGCGGCTTCGAGGAGCAGATGCTGGCCGCCGGTACCTGGACGCCGTAGCTGCCACGGGCACTCCAGATGCCGGCCGGCGACCGGCCGGCCGGCATCGAGGCCGGACTACAGATACGGCCGCGTGATCATCTCGATCCCGTGGCCAGACGGGTCCTTGAAGTAGACCCCTCGCCCGCCGTGTTCGGTGTTCGTTTCGCCGGAACGCTTCAGGTGCGGGTCCGCCCAATGCTCGATACCCCGGTCACGGATGCGGGCGTACGCGCGGTCGAACAGCTCGTCGTCCACCAGGAAGGCGTAGTGCTGCATCTGGATCTCCACCGGCGGCTCGGCGAACTGCAGCAGGACACCGTCGTCGAGCAGGATGTTCGTGAACACACCCCACGACGGGGCTTCCTCGGCCTCGAACAGCTCCCGGAAGAACCGGGCCGACTCGTGCCTGTCCTTGGCCGCGATGATGGTGTGGTTGAACTTGGCGGAAATGAGTGTCTCCTCGAACTGTCGGAGTCAACCTAACCGGCACCTCCGGCCTGCGGCAAGCTCCGCCAGAGATCGCAGTTGTGCTCGGCGCCCAGCTGCCGGTACGAGATCGGCACCGACGCGCCGCCCGCTCGCAGTGACAGGGTCAGCTTCGCTCCGTTGTAAGCGGGCCACGGCGATGAGCCGGGCGCGAACGGCCGGCCGGAGCGGATGAAGGAACCCCAGTACCGCACCATATCCGCCGACAACCGCCGTTCCGAGGCGTCGAACGTGGGCGCGATCGGGGTGCCGTTGTCGAAGCTCGGCCACAGGTAGGCGAGTTCCGCCGCATGCCCGGCGCCCCACACGTAACCAGGGGTGGGCGCGAGACCGGGGCCCGTGCGATGGTCGAACTGGTAGGCGTAGGTGCGGGTCCAGCCGGCGAAGGTGGTCACCAGATCACTCGTGCTGCATCCGCCGATGCCGCCGACCAGGCCGGAGTCGGTCATGATCGCGCCGATCAGGTAGGCCGCGGTGAACTGGTCGGCGTGCGAAGGCCAGGGATAACGCGACAGCACCCGCTCGTCGAAGGTCGAGGTCACCCAGGATTCGTACTGCTCGCGGGTGGCGCCGACGAACCCCTGGGCGAACGTCCTCCCCTCGTCGCGGTTCGCCCCGACCATCAGGGGCACGCGGCCGAAGTCGCCCGTGCGGACGGCGGTGTCCGGCGGTCGCGGCAACACCGGCACCCTGCTGACCAGCGACGCCGAGGTCGACGCATCGACCAGCCGGGAAGCGGGCAGCGCACGCAGGCAGGCGACGTCGGCGCAACCGAGCGACTGCGCGACCGTCACCCCGGCCTGTTCGGCCTGCGGCAACGGCGTGCTGATGCACGATCCACTTTGGATGATCGCGCGCTGGAAGAGCCCGCGCGAGGAAGGGGACGCCAGATGCGCGCAGGTGGAGAAGCCACCCGCGGACTCGCCGCCGAGGGTCACCTGGGCCGGGTCACCGCCGAAGGCGCTGATGTTCTGCCGGACCCAGCGCAGTGCGGCCTGCTGGTCCATGAACCCGTAGTCGCCCGACTGACCCGCCTCGGCCGTCAGCCCCGGATGCGCGAGGAACCCGAACAGGCCGAGGCGGTAGTTCAGCGTCACCACGACGACGCCGTTCGTCTTCGCGATCAGGCTGCCGTCGTGCTGGTTGGAGCTGCCGTTGACCAGGCCGCCGCCGTGGATCCAGACGAACACCGGCAACTTGTCCGCCGCGATCGGGCGCTGGACGTTGAGGTACAGGCAGTCCTCGTCCTCCGAACGCGGCCCGTTGGTGCTCGCCTGCGCCGGGCAGCGGTTGCCGTAGGCGACGGCGTCGCGGACTCCGGTCCACGAGGCGGGCGCCGCGGGCGGCCGCCAGCGCAGGTCACCGATCGGCGGCGCGGCGTACGGAATGCCCAGGAAGCTGTCGACACCGGACGACGAGCTGCCACGGACGACGCCGGAAGCGGTCCGGGCGACCGGGGCGGCAGCCGCGGTCGCCGTGCCCGTGGCGAGCAGCAAGAACGCGATCAGCAGGGCAACGACCTTCTTCACCGGACCACCACCGAATCCCGCCGGCGCACGTCCCGCGACGACGAACCGACCTCGACCGAACGCTTTCCCGCCACCATCCGCCAGCCGTCCGACCAGTACGACAGCGCCCGGTCCGGGATCTCCAGCCGGACCTTCCGGGACTCACCGGGCCGCAGCTCGACGCGCACGAAGGCCGCGAGCTGCCGGGCCATCGGTACCGGGGCGGCCGCGGGCGGCCCGACGTAGACCTGCGCGACCTCGGCGCCCGTGCGGTCTCCGCTGTTGCGCAGCACGAACTCGACCTGCCGGCAGTTGACGGAAAGGTCGCTGTAGTGGAACCGCGTGTAGGACAAGCCGTGGCCGAACGGGAAGAGTGGCGCGACGTTCATCGCGTCGTAGTAGCGGTAGCCGACGAAGATGCTCTCGCTGTACTGGGCGTGCTCGTCGACGCCGGGGTAGCGCTCGGGCGGTGCGGTCGGCGCGTCCTCCGGCCGTTTCGGGTACGTCTCCGGCAGCTTGCCGCCGGGGTTCGCCTCACCCAGCAGCAGCGCGGCGGTCGCGTCGGCGCCTTCCTGTCCGGGGTACCACATCTGCAGCACAGCGGCGGTCCCCGGCAGCCACGGCATCGTGATCGGGTCGCCGGTGTTGAGCACGACGACCGTCCGCGGGTTCGCCGTCGTGACCGCGGTCAGCAGCACGTCCTGGTTGTCGGGCAGCGCGAGGCCGGTTCTGTCCTGGCCCTCGGTGCCCTCGGTGCCCTCGTTGAAGGCGAAGGCCAGCACGGTCCGCGCGGACTTCGCCAGCCGGACGGCATCGTCGACCGCCTGCTGTCGCCGCGCCGGGGTCACCCAGGCCAGCCGGACCTGCACGGGCGTGTCCGCCGCCCCGGTCGCCGTGACGGCGAACCGCCGCGGCCGCCCGGCGACGAGGTGGACCACGGCACCCGCGTTTCCGAGGCCGTCGGCTGTGCTGAGCAACCTGCTGTTGCCACCGAAGATGGCCCCGACCGAGTCGATCAGCGTGCCGTCGAGCGTCAGTGAGATCCCGCCCTGGAACGACTGGACGGCGCCTGCGCCCTGGATGCGCAGGTCGTAGTCGCCGGTCTCGGGTGCGGTGATCGTGCCGGTCCAGGTGCGCGTCGTCCCGGCAGGCAGGGCGTTCGTGCCCGTGTAGTCGATCGCACCGGTCGACAGGGCCGAGGCCGGGACGGCGGCGCCGTCGAGATCGACGCCCGTGGCGTACGGCAGGTCGCGGCCCGCACGGCGGGCCAGTGCGTCGAGCGGGCTCTCCGCGGAGGCCGGTATGACGTGTGCGCTGCCGCCGCCACCGACCAGCGGGCTCCGCGCGGTCGGACCGGTCACCACCACCGAGCGCAGGTCGGCCAGCGGCAGCGTGTCACCTTCGTTGCGGAGCAGGACCGCACCCGCCAGTGCGATCCGGCGGGCGGCCGCCGCGTGCCGGGCCGAATCGAGTGCCGGACCGAGGATCCGGCGGACCGAAGTGTCCACAACGGACTCGGGCAGGCTGCCTTCCCGCACGGTCGCGACCAGGCTCGCGTAGTTCGCGCCGCTGGGCATTTCGAGGTCGAGCCCGGCTCGGATCGCGGGCTCGGCACCCTGCGTGGCGCCCCAATCGGACATCACGAACCCGGTGAACTTCCAGTCCGCGCGCAGGATCTCGGTCAGCAGGTAGGGGTTCTCCGACGCGTACACGCCGTTGACCCGGTTGTACGACGCCATCACGGCGCCCACGCCGGCCCTGACCGCGGCCTCGAAAGCAGGCAGGTAGATCTCCCGCAGCGTGCGCTCGTCGAGGTCGGCGCTGACCGTCTGACGGCCGTTCTCGAAGTTGTTGGCCGCGTAGTGCTTCACAGTGGCGATGACCCCGGTTTCCTGGATGCCGCGCACCTCCGCGGCGAACAGATCGCCGGCCAGCAACGGGTCTTCGCCGAGGGTCTCGAAGTTCCGGCCCGCCTGCGGGACGCGGACGAGGTTCGTCATCGGCGCGAGCAGCACGTCCTGGCCGAGTGCGCGCCCCTCCTCGCCGACGACCTGCCCGTACTGCCGGGCGGTGTCGGGATCGAACGTGGCGGCCAGTGCGACCGGCGCCGGGAGCGCGGTCGCGTGCCGGGCGACCCGGACTCCCGCCGGGCCGTCGGACAGGCGCACCTCGGGAATGCCGAGCCGCGGCACGCCGGGGAGGTAGCCGGCCTGCCCCGGGGAGGCCGGGTCGGTCGCGCCATGCAGCATCGCGACCTTTTCCTCGAGCGTCATGGCCCGGACGGGCTCGTCGACGTCGCGTCCGCCCGATGCGAAGGCCGGGACGGCGGGGGAGAGGGCAACCGCGGCGGTGGCGAGGAGCAGGGCTCGACGGTTCAGATCCAATATGAGTACCACCGCCTCTCGTCGTTGGTCGGCGGGTGATTTGGTGTGACGCACAACATATTGGGCGAACCGGGTGGAACGGAAGACCTAGTGGTCGGTAGGTAGTAACGGATCGATAAAGAGCCTGGTCAGAGTATCGATTCGTCGAGGAGTTCCTACCGAGCACTCGGTCGGGAACTTCTTAGAGTGAGGTCATGACCCCTCGGAAGCCGACCAGGCGCGGCGAGCGTACCCGCTCCGCGATCCTGGCCGCCGCGATCCCGCTGTTCGCCCGCCACGGCTACCGCGGAGCGCCGCTGGCGTCGGTCGCGGACGCGGCCCGGCTCACCCAGCCCGGCCTGCTGCACCACTTCCCGTCGAAGGAGCACCTGCTGATGGCGGTGCTCGAGGAGCGCGACCGCGAGAACATCCGGTGGATGAGCGAAACGTGGTACGACGGCGGCAGCGCCGCGCTGCGCACCCTGGTCTCCCTGGTCGCGCACAACGCCACCACGCCCGAGCTGGTGCAGCTGTTCACCGTGCTCGTCGGCGAAGGCGTTTCGGAGAGCCATCCGGCGCACGAGTACTTCGCGGACCGCTGTGCGCGGCTGCGCCAGGGCATCAAGCGGGCGGTGCAACAGGGGCAGGACACCGGCGAGTTCCGGTCCGATGTGGACCCGGCGGTGTTCGCCTCGCTGCTGCTGGCGGTGATGGACGGGCTGCAGATCCAATGGCTGCTCGACCGGGACCGGGAGATGCCACCGGTGTTCGAGAAGTTCGTGGACATCCTGCTCGAGCAGCTCGCGCCGGCGCGGGGCTAGGCTCCGGCCATGGCTGAACTCTTTTCCGTGGCGGGCAAGACAATCCTGGTGACCGGTGGTTCGCGCGGCATCGGCGAGATGATCGCCCGCGGCATGCTCGACGCGGGCGCGCGGGTCCTCATCTGCTCCCGCAAGCCCGGCGCCGCGGCAGCCGTGGCCGCCGAGCTGTCGAAGACCGGCGAATGCCACGCGCTGCAGGCCGACCTGACCTCGGGCGAGGACATCGCGAAGCTGGCCGAAGCGGTCGGCGAGCACTTCGGCGGCAAGCTCGACGTGCTGGTCAACAACGCCGGCACCACCTGGGGCGCGCCGCTGGAGGAGTTCCCGGCCAAGGGGTGGGAAAAGGTCCTCTCCACCAACGTGACCGGGGTCTTCGAGCTGACCAAGGCGCTGCTGCCGGCGCTGCGGGCCGCCGGGGACAAGCCCGCCCGGGTGATCAACATCGGCTCGGTCGACGGGCTGCGGGTACCGCCGTTCGAGAACTATTCGTACTCGGCGAGCAAGGCCGCGGTGCACATGCTGACCCGGCACCTCGCCAAGCGGCTCGCAGGCGAGGCGATCACCGTCAACGCGATCGCGCCCGGGTTCTTCCCCAGTGACATGACGGGGTTCCTGCTCGCCGAACCCGGTGGGCAGCAGGCGATCGAGGGAACCGTCCCGCTGGGCCGGCTCGGCGGGCAGGACGACATCGCTGGTACGGCGATCTTCCTCTCCTCGGCCGCGGGCGCGTACCTCACCGGCGCGGTGCTTCCGGTGGACGGCGGGCTGTTCGGCTGCGGCTGATCAGCGACGTGTCCGATTGCCGCCAGCTTCCACCGTTTTCCGTGACGAGACTGGCGGTATGACGCACACCCGAATCGAACCCGGCATCCTGTACTTCGGCACCCCGGTGGTGCTGATCTCGACCCGCAACGAGGACGGCTCGCCGAACCTCGCACCGATGTCGTCGGCGTTCTGGCTCGGCTGGCGGGGCGTGCTCGGGCTGGGCGCGCGCTCGAAGACGTCGCAGAACCTGCTGCGGACCGGCGAATGCGTGCTGAACCTGCCCTCCGACGCGCTCGCGTCCCAGGTCGACCGGCTCGCGCTGACCACCGGCTCGAACCCCGTCCCGGCGCGCAAGGCCGAGCGTGGCTACCGGCACGAGGGCGACAAGTTCGGCCGCGCCAGGCTGACCCCGGTCGCGGCCGAGGCCGTTTCGCCGCCGCGCGTGGCCGAGTGCCCGGTCAACCTCGAGGCCGTCCTCGAAGCGGTGCATCCGATCGGCGAGGGCGGCGCGACGCTGACCTTCGAGGTGCGGATCCTGCGCGTGCACGTCCACGAGGACATCCGCGTGCCGGGTACGGCCGACCGCATCGACCCGGACCGCTGGCGCCCGCTGATCATGAGCTTCCAGCACCTGTACGGGCTCGGCCCGCGCGTGCACTCCTCGACGCTCGCGCAGATCCCCGAGCGCCTCTACCGCGGGCCCGACATCGAGCGTGCCCGCGAGGAGGCCAGGGTCGGCTAGGGGGTGCCGCAAAGGCTGGTCGATGGGCTTCGTGATCCAGGTGGTTCCTGGTGGTGCCGGGGGGTTGTACTCGGGTGAATTCTCGGTGCCGTCCAGGGGCCATCTGGGCGCGGAGAGCGTGATTGAGCCTTTGCGGACGCTCCCTAGATCTCGACGAGCACGAGCTGGTTGCCGTCGGGGTCGCGGAACGTGAACATGGGCGGAACTCCTTGCCAGCGAAGGACTTCCGCGTCCACGTCGACCCCGGCGGCAGTCAGGGCCTCGTGGTCGGCGCCGGCATCGGAACTGGTGAAGCGGATGCCGGTGTCGACCCCGCCCTGCCCGGCGACCAGGGCGACCGACGTCGCCGACCCCGGCGGCGCGACCTCGAGCCAGCGCGTGCCGCCGCCGAACGTGCCGTCGCGGCGCTTCTCGAACCCGAGGGTGCCCACGTAGAACTCGAGCGCCCGCTCCTGGTCGGCGACGGGGATCGCCACGGTCGTGATGCCGTTGATGAGAGTTGTCATACCGGTGCAGACCACGCGCCGGCCGGGAAGTCATCGGCGGATGTCGGACTCCGCCGGTCGGCTCCCGGGTGCGACCGCTCAGGCCGCCGCGGTGGCGGTGATGCCCGCGGTGTCCAGGGCCATCTTCACGTCCGCCGTCAGGGCCCGGCGCACGGCCCACTGCCTGCCCGGTTTGGTCTTCACCGTCAGCCGCAGCGTGATGCCCGTCTGGGTCAGGTCCTGCGCACCGAGCGTCTCGACTTCGCCGAGCACGTCGTCCGACAGCGGCGCCCTGGCCACGGCCTGGCGAGCCGCCTCGCCGGCGATCTCCGCCGCCTGGTCGACGTCCGCCGTGTAGCCGATCGGCATGTCGACCACCGCGACACCGAAGCGCTGCGTCGAGTTGCCCACCGCGCTGATCGTCCCGTTCCGCACGTACCAGACCGTGCCGTTCACGTCCCGGACCGTCGTGATCCGCAACCCCACCATCTCCACGGTGCCGGTCGCGTCCCCCAGGTCCACCACGTCACCCACGCCGTACTGGTCCTCCAGCATCATGAAGATCCCCGAGAGGAAGTCCTTGATCAGGTTCTGCGCGCCGAACCCGACGGCCACCCCGACGACACCGGCCGAGGCGAGGATCGGCGCGATGTTGATGCCCAGTTTGCTCAGCACGAGCACGAAAGCGACACCGTAGATCACGAACGACGCGACGCTGCGCAGCAGCGATCCCACCGTCCGTGCCCGTTGCGCCCGCCGCGCCGACGCCGCCGAACCACCGCGGTGGGACAGCGGGCGCAGCATCGTGGGCATCCGGCCGTCGGCGACCCCGCTGGTCATCCGCGTGATCAGCCGGCGCACCAGCCATCTCAGCAGCAGTGCGCCGAGCACGATGCCGACGATTCCGAGCAACGGGTCCAGCAGGGCTCTGGCGGAGGGCAAGCGTCGACTCCTTCTCGTGTGGTTACGCCTTCCGAAAAGACGTAACCACACGAGGGAGTGCCTACGCTGTAAGGAGATTCACCCTCGACGTTCGTGCGGCGGAAACTCCGCGCTGACCTCTTCGTCCTCGTGGTAGGACCGTTCCTGCGCATACGCGTCGTACGCCCGGTGGTCGGCCTCGGTCTCCGGCGCGTCGGTGATCGCCCGCGGGTGCAGGCGCTCCTTCAGCACCACGTTCAGCTGCGCGCCCAGCAGCGTGATGATGCTCTGCAGGTAGAACCACCACAGCAGGGTGATGACGGTGGCGAACGTGCCGTAGGTGCTCTGCGCCTTGTGCAGGTAGTTGCTGATGATCAGCGACGACAGCGACTGCAGGACCCAGAACAGCACGCCCGAGAGCACCGCACCGGGCAGCACGTCGCGGGTGGTGATCTCCCGGTCGGTCAGGATGCGGAACGCGGCGACGAACAGGCCCACGTCCAGCGCGATCGCGATGACGTAACCCAGTAGGTGCCCGGCCCAGCCCAGGTGCACGGCATTGCTGCCGCTGGAGACGAACCCGCTGATCAGCGTGCTCAGCACCAGCCCGAGCCCGATGCTCGCCAGCACCCCGACGCTCCGCCCGATCTGCTCGGTGATCTTCGGCCGTGCCACGTACGGCAGCTCCCACACCGAGTTGAACGCGAACTGCGTCGTGCGCACCACCGACAGCCCGCTCCACAGCGCGCTCACCAGCCCGATGAGCAGCGCCCACCACGAACCGCTCAGCCCGTGCATGGTCGACGGGTCGAGCAGCGGGAACATGGTCCCCACGTCGCCGAGCACCCGGTCCTTCACGCTGTCGGGCAGGAAGAAGCCCAGCAGCGTGATGAACACCAGGAACAGCGGGAAGATCGAGAAGAACGCCCAGAACGCGATCATCGCCGCGAGGTTCGTCGACTGGTCCTCGGCGAACTTCTTGAACACCGCCACCGGGATCCCCACCGCCTCGTGGCGCTGCTGGAACTGGTCCACCCGATCGAGTTCGGCCTTCACCTTGCCGGTCTTTTCGTTCACGGTCGACTCCCACCCGCTCCGATTCGTCCTGAACGTGAGCTACCCCCTCGTTCACCAGGTCAACCAGCGTTTTTGGCGCGATCGGGGCGGCATGATACGTCACATCTGCGCGGAGGGCAGCGCGAAAGGGTGATCGCAGGAGTTACCGTGAGTGCATGGCAAGTTGGGCGGCCCTGTGGGCCGAGTTCTCGGCCCGCAGGACTCTGGAGCGGCTGCACGAGCAGCTGGGCGCCGGGCTGCTGGCCGCGGCCGCGGCGCCGGGCCTGCTGGCGGCGATCGACCAGCATTCCGCCGCGGTCCGCGACATCGTGACCCTCGGGGTGGAGGGCTCGGCCGCCGTCGCCGGGGCCGTCCTGCTCGCCGGCTACGCCAGTGGCCTGCTCGACCAGGCCAAGGAGCTCGGCTGGCGGTTCGCCTCGCCCGCCGACTGGAACACGGCCGACTGGTTCACCGCACGCCTGCTGGCCGTCTGCGCGCTGGCCAAGCACTTCGACGAGCCCGGCTACCGCCGGCTCGCCCTGGAAAGCTGAAACGGCCGGTCCCCGTGAGGACCGGCCGCTCCAGTTTCTCGGTGGGTGGAGTCACCCCTGGCCCCCGGTCGGGGGCATCGGCCCCGGACCCTGGGAGCTGCGCGTGGCGGCCGACGGCTGCTGCGCGCCCAGCTGCTCGGTGGGCGCCTCGCTCCGCCGCGTCGCGTCCTCGCGGCCGCGCTGGTAGGCGTCCGCGTGCGCCTTCGCCGAGGGCAGCTCGTTCTCGGCGCGGCCGAGCCAGCTCTCCCAGCGCTGCTGCATAGGCCGGACGAGGCCGCCGCCCATCCCGACGATCACGACACCGGCGATGGTGGCGAGCACGGCGATCAGCACCGGCGTGGTCACCGTGGTGGCGACGCCGATCTGGTTCAGCGCGGCGATGATGCCCAGGCCCCAGATGAACACCGAGGCGACCGTGGCGAGCACCTTGCCGTAGGACAGCCCGCCCAGCGCGCCGCTGATCAGGTCCTTGACCGCACGGGCGATCGCGCCGGCGACGACGACGATGATGATCGCGACCGCGGCCTTCGGCAGCCACGCGACGATGCCCGTGAGCATCGAGCTCACCGGGTTCGGGCCCCAGACGCCGAACGCGATCTGCAGCGCGATCAGCAGGATCGCGTAGTAGACCAGTTTGCCGATGATGTCGGTGGCGTCGTACTTGCTGCGGGACAGCATCTGTTTGATCCCGCCACGCTCGACCACGCGGTTGAAGCCGACCTTCTCGAGCACCTTGCCGACGATCTTCGCGAGCGCCTTCGCCACGAACCAGCCGATCACCATGATCACCAGGAAGGCGACCAGCTTCGGCACGAACGTGGCGACGGAGCTCCAGGCGTTGGACACGCCTTGTCCAAAGTCGACAGCTGCCAGATGAGTTGTGGACACTGCTTTCTCCCTTCCCGACCGGGCGTCAACGGCGGGTTCCCCCGCTCTTCTCCTTCCACACTTCGAAAACGGAAAACCAGTAACCGACAATGCTTCGACCTGGGGATCAGCACAAGCCGGGGTCACTCGTTCGAGTGTGGTTCCGAACGGGAACCGATCGCCTAACATCGGTGCCGTGGACCTTCCCGTGATGCCACCGGTCAAACCGATGCTGGCCAAGGCCGTGCACGAGGTGCCGCGCGCGCCCGGGCTGCGGTACGAACCGAAATGGGACGGCTTCCGGTGCGTGGTGTTCCGCGACGGCGACGAGGTCGAACTGGGCTCCCGCAACGACCGGCCGCTGACGCGGTACTTTCCCGAGCTCGTCGACCTGGTCAAGGACGCGCTGCCGGCGCGCTGCGTGGTGGACGGCGAAATCGTCATCGTGACCGAGCACGGTCTCGATTTCGAGAGCCTGCAGTTGCGGCTGCATCCGGCCGCGTCCCGGGTGCGCAAGCTCGCGGCGGAAACACCCGCGAGCTTCGTCGTCTTCGACCTGCTGGCGCTTGCAGATCGCGATTTGACGAACGAGCCTTTCGCGGAACGGCGGCGGTTACTGGAAACAACCGTCGGCCGTGAATTCGCCCGGGTGCATCTGACGCCGATGTCGGAGGACCCGGAAGTCGCGCAGGACTGGTTCAACCGGTTCGAGGGCGCGGGGTTCGACGGTGTGATGGCGAAGCCCGCGGACCAGCCCTACGAACAGGACAGGCGGGTGATGTGGAAGGTCAAGCACGAGCGCACGGCCGACTGCGTCGTCGCGGGCTTCCGCCTGCACAAGGACGGAAAAGGCATCGGCTCGTTGTTGCTGGGGTTGTACGACGACGCGGGCACGCTGCACCACGTCGGTGTCGCGAGCAGTTTCACCGCGGCCCGGCGGAAGGAGCTCGTCGACGAGCTGGCGCCGTTGCGGGAGAACGCGTTGGAGTCGCATCCTTGGCGTCGCTGGGCCGAAGCGCAGACGGAGGCAGGCGGGCGGATGCCGGGGGCGCAGAGCCGGTGGAGCGTCGGCAAGGACCTCTCGTGGGAGCCGATCCGGCCCGAGCTGGTCGCGGAGGTGCGCTACGAGCACGTGCAGTCCGGCCGGTTCCGGCACGGCACGCGGCTGGTGCGGTTCCGGCCGGACCGGCAGCCGGAGTCGTGCACCTACGCCCAGCTGGAGGAGATCGCGCCGGCCGAACTGTCCACTTTGTTCAGTGAGGCGCGGTCGTGAACGTCGGCGGCGTGGAGATCTCGCACCCGGAGAAGGTGTACTTCACCGAGCGCGGCGAGACCAAGCTCGACCTGGTCCGGTACTACGAGTCGGTGGCGGGCCCGCTGCTCGCCCGGCTCGGCGGCAGGCCGTTGTTGCTCGAACGCCATCCCGACGGCGCGAGCGGGAAGTCGTGGTTCCAGAAGCGGGTGCCGAAGTCGACGCCTGACTGGGTCACCACCACGGTCGTCGCCACACCGAACGGCACGACCAGTGACGCGCTCGTCGCGGCGGACCTCGCGCACATCCTGTGGGCGGTGAACCTCGGCTGCATCGGCTTCCACGTGTGGCCCGTCCACGCGGCCACCCCCGAGGTGACCGACGAGCTGCGGGTGGACCTCGACCCGTCGCCGGGTATCGGGTTTCCGCAGGTGCGGGAGGCGGCGGGGCTGACCCGCGCGCTGCTCGAGGAGCTGGGCATCGAGGCGCACCTGAAGACCACCGGCTCCCGCGGTCTGCACGTCTACGCTGCGCTGGAGCCGAACTGGGACGGCTACCAGGTGCGCGCGGCGGCGGTGGCGCTGGCCAGGGAGCTGGAGCGGCGGCATCCGGACCTGATGACCGCCCAGTGGTGGAAGGAGGAGCGGGGCGCCCGGGTGTTCGTGGACTTCAACCAGAACGCCCCGCACAAGACGGTGTTCGGCGCGTGGTGCGTGCGGCCACGGGTGGGCGCCCAGGTGTCGGCGCCCATCGGCTGGGACGAGCTGGCGACGGTGGAACCCGCGGAGCTGACCATCGCCACGGTCCCCGCGCTCGTCGCCGAACGCGGGGACCCGTGGGCGGACATCCGGCCGCAGTCGCTCGAGCCGCTGCTGGAGATGTCCCGCCGTGACCTCGAAAGCGGGTTGATGGACGCGCCGTGGCCGCCGGTCTATCCGAAGATGCCCAACGAACCGCCGCGCGTGGCGCCTAGCCGCGCGAAGAAGGCTCAGCCGTGAGGTAGCCGCCCATCGCGGGAAAGTAGTCGGTCGCCGCGAGCTCCGTGCCGTCGTCCGTGCGGACCCGCTCCACGACGAGGCCGTGGTCGCGGCCGTACCGCGCGTCCGCGCCGGCGACGATCACCACGCCGTCGCCCTCCTTGATGAAGATCCGCCCCGGGGTCCCGCCGTAGCGCGCCCGCGAAACCGACGCCCGCACGATCCGCAGGCGCTCCCCGCGGTGGAAGGTGAAGGCGTTCGGGTACGGGTCGGCCTGCGCGCGCACCAGGCGGTCGATGTCCTCCGCCGGCCAGGTCCAGTCGATGCGACTGTCCTCAATGGACCGCTTGTGGAAGAAGCTGGCCTTCGACCGGTCCTGCGGCGTCCAGTCCGTGCGGCCCGAGGCGATCAGCCCGAGCGCCTCGGTCACCACGGGCGCGATGAGGTCGACCGTCCTGTGGAACAGGTCCGTGCTGGTGTCGCGCGGCCCGACGGGCACCGAGCGCTGCAGCACGATGTCCCCGGCGTCGAGCTCGTCATCCATCAGGTGGGCCGTGACGCCGACCTCCGGCTCGCCGTTGATCAGTGCCCAGATCAGCGGGGAGAACCCGGCGTAGGCGGGCAGCAGCGAGTCGTGCACGTTGAGCGTGCCGTGTGGCGGCAGGGCGAAGATCTCCGGCGGGAGCCAGGTGCGCCAGTTGTTGGCGACGATGATGTCCGGCTCGGCCTCCTTGAGCCGGGTGACCAGGTCGTCCGGCCGGTTGCGCAGCAGCACCGGCACGCCGTGCTCCTCGGCGAGGTCGGCGACCGAGTCGGACCAGATCTTCTCGTACGCGTGGTCGCTCTTGGGATGGGTCACCACCAGGACCACGTCGTGCTCCGAGTCCAGCAGCGCCCGCAGCGTGCGGTGCCCCCAGGTCTGGTACCCGAACATCGCGACCCGCATCGGTCCTCCTCGGCCAGGGATCAACATCACGCCCGAATGTAGTAGTTGAGGCTCACCTAACTTAGGTTAGGGTTGCCTCTGTTGTACATCGACAGAGGGGACGGGCATGCCAGTACCGCCGGAGTTCGACCTGATCGGGGTGGGTTTCGGGCCCTCCAACCTCGCGCTGGCGATCGCCGTCGCCGAGCACAACGCCACGACCGCCGAGCCGGTGACCGCCCACTTCCTGGAACGCCAGCCGCGGTTCGGCTGGCACCGCGGGATGCTGCTCGAGGACGCGACGATGCAGGTGTCGTTCCTGAAGGACCTGGTCACGATGCGGAACCCGGCCAGCGGGTTCAGCTTCCTGTCCTACCTGCACAGCCAGGGCAGGCTGGTCGACTTCATCAACCACAAGAACCTGTTCCCGCTGCGGGTGGAGTTCCACGACTACTTCGAATGGGCCGCCGCCAAGGTCGACGACCGGGTTTCCTACGGCCACGACGTGGTGTCCGTGCGCGGGGGCGACCCGTACTTCGAGGTGCGCACGGCGGACGGGGACGTCTACCGCGCGCGCGACCTCGTGGTGGGCACCGGACTGCGCCCGAACCTTCCCGAAGGGGCCGAGATCAGCGACCGCATCTGGCACAACCACCAGCTGCTGTACCGCATCGACGACGTCGAGGAGCCCGTGCGGTGCGTCGTCGTCGGTGCCGGGCAGAGCGCCGCCGAGGTCACCGCGTTCCTGCACGACCGGTTCCCGGCGGCCGAGGTGTGCTCGGTGTTCGCCCGCTACGGCTACAGCCCGTCGGACGACAGCTCGTTCGCGAACCGGATCTTCGACCCGGACGGGGTCGACGCGTTCTACTCCGCGCCCGAGGACGTCAAGCAGCGCCTGATGAACTACCACGGCAACACGAACTACTCGGCCGTGGACCTCGACCTGATCGACGACCTGTACCGCCGCGTCTACCGCGAGAAGGTCCAGGGCAGGCAGCGGCTGCGCATCTTCAACACCTCGCGACCGGTCGACATCACGGAGGACGAACTGGTGCGGGTCACCGTCGAGTCGCTGACCACCGGCGAGAAAACGGTGCTGGACGCCGATCTCGTCGTCTACGCCACCGGATACCGGCCCGCGGATCCGACGTCGCTGCTCGGCGAGGTCGGGGAGCGGTGCCGCCGGGACGAGCGTGGCAGGCTGCGCGTGGAACGGGACTACCGGCTCGTCGCGCCGGACGTGCGTGGCGGCATCTACCTGCAGGGCGGCACCGAGCACACGCACGGGATCACGTCGTCGCTGCTGTCCAACACCGCCGTCCGCGTCGGCGAAATCCTGGCCTCGATCCTCGAACGCCGGCCCGCGCTGGACTGGTCGGCCGAATACGCCGTGAAGGAGTGGGCGTGAGTCTGGAACTGATGGCGGCGCTGGCTCGCGCCGGGTTCGACGACTACGTGGTGTACGAGAACGACGGCACGTGGACGTTCGCGGGCGGTTCGCTCGCCACGGTCACGCTCGACGCGACGCACGTGCGGGTGCGGAGCGTGGTCGAATCCGACACCGAGTGGTCGGGTTCACCGGGGGCGGCCTTGCGTGCCGCGCTGGATTCGTTGCCGGTACCGGGATGGCGAGCGTACGGCAGTGTCCACTTTGGATTCTCGGGCTTGCTGCCCGGGCTGGGACTGCGTGGCGTGGCGGCGCCGGCCGGTGACCTGGTGCGGTTGCTGGTGCCGCGCACCGAGGTGACGATCGCCGGGGGCGAGGTGACGATCCGCGGCGAGGAGCAGGACCGGGTACGGGAGATCCTGCGCGAGCCGATGACCGGCGCCGCGCCGCGGCCGCGCCCGATCGACGTCCGGGTGGACGGGGCGGGCTACCGCGAGCGGGTCGCGCAGGCGATCAAGGAGATCCGGCAGGGGCAGTACCAGAAGGTCATCCTGTCCCGGTCGGTGCGGATCCCGTTCGCCGCGGACCTGGTCGCGACGTACGAGGTGGGGCGGCGCGGCAACACGCCGGCACGCTCGTTCCTGATGCGGCTCGGGGGCGCGGAGGCCGCGGGGTTCAGCCCCGAGGTGATCGTGACGGTCTCCCCGGACGGTGCCGTCGCGACGCAGCCGCTGGCGGGCACGCGGGCGTTCGGCCGGGGAGCGGACGAGGACGCCGCGGCGCGCACGGACCTGGAGTCGAATCCGAAGGAGATCTTCGAGCACGCGGTGTCGGTGCGAACGGCGCAGGAGGAGCTGCGGCGCGTGTGCCGCCCGGAGTCGGTGCGGGTGGGAGACTTCATGGGGGTCAAGGAGCGGGGGAGCGTGCAGCACCTGGCTTCGCTGGTGTGCGGCGACCTCGCCGAGGGGCGCACGGCGTGGGACGCGCTGGAGGCGGTGTTCCCGGCGGTGACGGCGTCGGGCATCCCGAAGCGGGAGTCGCTGGACGCGATCGCGCGGATGGACGAGGCGCGGAGGTTGTACTCGGGCGCGGTGCTGGCGGCCTCGCACGACGGCTCCCTGGACGCGGCGCTCGTGCTGCGGGCGGTGTACCAGGAGGCGGGCGTGACGTGGCTGCGTGCGGGGGCGGGCATCGTCGCGGACTCCACACCGGAGCGTGAGTTCGAGGAGACGTGCGAGAAGTTGAGCAGCGTGGCGCCGTTCGTGGTGCCTGCGTAGGGGATGGCGGGGTGCGACTGCGCCGGCGCGCGCAGCGCGCCGGACAACTGGGGAACGCCCGTCCCACCCCGATCGTGGAGTGTTCAACGGTCGGCCCACCGCGTCAAGGCGGGAAAGATGCCTTGACCCGGCGTGCCGACCGCTGAAGGGCGCGGGGAGCGGGGTGGGTGCGGGCATTCGGCTGCCGTTGCCGGGTTCGCCTTCGCGGGGTGGCTGCGTTGCCGGGTTCGCTTTCCGTACTGGCCGTTCCGCGCGCCCGCCCTACCGTCGGGTGCGGCGTAGCAGCCAGGCGAGATACGCGCCGCCGAGGGCGGCGGTTGCGACGCCGACCGGGAGGGTGCCGCTGCCGGCCACCCGCTGCGCCACGAAGTCCGCCGCCAGGACGAGCAGTGCGCCCATCCACGCCGCGGGCAGGATCCCCGCGCCGGGCGCTCGCGTCAGCCGCTTCGCCAGTTGGGGCGCGGTGAGCGACACGAAGGCGATCGGCCCGGCGACGGCAGTCGCCGCCGCGCAGGCCGCCGTGCCCACGACGATCAGGTACAACCGGCTCGGCTCGACGCGCACCCCCAGCGCCGCGGCCGAGTCGTCGCCCATCTCCAGGATGTCCAGCCACCGTACGCCCACCAGCACCAACGGCACGACCACCGCGAGCGCGATCAGCGCCGGCCACACGTGCTCCCAGCCCAGGTTGTTCAGGCTCCCGGTGATCCACACCGTCGCCCGCGCGACGTCCGCCAGTTTCGCGTTGACGATCAGGTAGAAGTTGACCGCCTGCAGGATCGCGCTGACGCCGATGCCCACCAATACCAGCCGCGTACCGCGCACTCCTCGTTGCCACGCCAGCAGGTACACCGCGAGCGCCGTCGCGAGGCCACCGGCGATCGCGCCGAGGGACACCGCGAGCAGGCTGCCGCCGAACACCAGGATCATCAGCAACCCGCCGGTCGTGGCGCCGTAGTTGAACCCGATGATGTCCGGGCTGCCGAGCGGGTTCCGCGACAGGCTCTGGAACACCGCCCCGCTCATCCCCAGCGCCGCGCCCACGCACAGCGCGATCAGCACGCGCGGCAGCCGCAGGTCGAGCACCGCGAAGTCGGTCAGCCTGCTGCCGTTGCCCAACAGCGTCCGCACCACGTCCAACGGTGCCACGGAGATCGAGCCGACCCCGAGTGCGAGGACCGCGACCACCAGGATCGCCACGACCAGGCCCGCCGACACCGTCATCGCCCGCCGGGTCATGCCCTCGCCGCCTTGCTCCGTCGCACCAGCCAGATGAACACCGGCGCCCCCAGCAACGCCGTCACCACCCCCACGTCGATCTCCGCTCGGGCGATGACCCGGCCGAGCACGTCCGCGGCCAGCAGCAACGCGGGCGCGAGGACGGCGCAGTAGGGCAGCACCCACCGCTGGTCCGGCCCGGTCAGCGCGCGCACCATGTGCGGCACGGCGAGCCCGACGAACACCAGCGGCCCCACCGCTGCCGTCGCCGCACCGGCCAGCAACGTGACCGCCAGCAGCGACAACAGGCGCGTCCGGCCCAGATGCGCGCCGAGGGAGGTGCCGGCGTCGTCGCCGAGGGCCAGCGCGTTCAACGGTCGTGCCAGCAGCAGGGCCAGGATCAAGCCTGCGCCGAGGAACGGCGCGACCCGTACGAGCGTCGCGTCGTCCGCCCGCTGCAGCGAACCCACCGTCCAGAATCGCATCTGGTCGAGCGTCTGCTGGTTCAGCAGGGTCAGGCACTGGGTGAGCCCGGTGAGCGCGGCCGACACCGCGGTGCCGGCGAGGGCGAGCCGGACCGGCGAAGCGCCTCCCCGCCCGGCGATGAAGTACAGCACCGTCCCGGCGATCGCGGCGCCCGCGAACGCGAACCACACGAACGCCCGCAGATCAGTCAGCCCCAGGACGCTCACCGACAGCGCGGCCGCGGCCGAGGCGCCGGCGTTGACGCCCAGCAGGCCCGGGTCGGCGAGCGGGTTGCGCGTCAGCGCCTGCATCACCGCCCCCGCGACGCCCAGCGAGGCGCCGACCGCGATGCCGATCAGCGTGCGCGGGATCCGCAGGTCCCACACCACGAACGAGGCGTCCGAACCGTCCCGTTCGAACAACAGGTGGACCACTGTGGACAGTGGGATCGAGCGCGCGCCCACCGCGATGGACAGCAGCGACACGACGACCAGCAGGACCAGGGCGAAAACGAGGCCGGTGGTGCGCGACCTCACTCCGCGCCACCGGCGAGGCGCCGGGCGAGCTCGGTCTTGCTGACCTTGCCGACCTTCGTGAGCGGGAACTCCTCGAGCACCTCGATCCGGTCGGGCAGCTTGTACTCGGCGACCCCGCGCTCGCGCAGGAACGCGGCGACCTCCCGCAGCTTCGGCGGCGCGCCGCGGACGACGAGGAACGCGCAGGTGCGCTCGCCCATCACCTCGTCCGCCATGCCGACGACCGCCGCGTCGTGCACCGCGGGATGCGCGAGCAGGTGGTTCTCCAGCTCCTCGGCCGGGATCTTCTCGCCGCCGCGGTTGATCTGGTCCTTGATCCGGCCTTCGACGATCAGGTGCCCGGACGGCAGCTGCCGCACGACGTCCCCGCTGCGGTAGAACCCGTCCTCGGTGAACGATCGCGCGTTGTGCTCCTCCGCCCGGTAGTAGCCGCGCAGCGTGTACGGGCCGCGCGTCAGCAGCTCGCCGTTCTCGAGCACGCGCACCTCGTCGGCCGGGCACAGCGGCCTGCCCTGCGTGGTGACGACCAGCTCCTGCGGGTCGTCGAGGCGGGTGAAGTTCAGCAGGCCCTCGGCCATGCCGAACACCTGCTGGAGCGCGCAGCCCAACGACTCGCGCACCCGGCTCGCGGGTTCCGCGCTCAACTTCGCGCCGCCCACCTGCAACAGCTCCAGGCTGGTGAGATCTTCGTCGGCGAACTCCGCCGCGTCCATCCACAGTAGAGCGACGGGTGGCACCACCGCGGTCCCCGTGACCTTCTCCCGCTCGATCAACGCGAAAGCCGTGTCGGGGCTGGGATCGGTCGCGAGCACCACGGTGCCGCCCGCCGCGAACGCGCCCAGCAGGCCGGGAGACGACAGTGCGAAGTTGTGTGCGGCTGGCAGTGCGACCAGGTACACCGTGTTCTCGCCGAAGCCGGCGACCTTCGCGCTCGCGCGTGCGTTGTACAGATAGTCGTTGTGGGTGCGGGGAATCAGCTTCGGCGTGCCGGTGGTTCCGCCTGACAGCAGGAAAAGTGCCACGTCCGACGGGTCGGGCTCGGGCAGTTCCACGGGTTCCGCGGTCGGCAGCTCTTCGTCCACCACGACGACCTGCCGCACGCCCGGCACCGCCTTGCAGACGATCTGCGCGAGATCGCGGTACTCGTCGGTGATGAAGTACGCGACCGCTTCGCTCAGTTCGCACAGCGGCACGATCTCGGCCTCGCGGTGGGCGGGTAGGGCGAGCACGGGCAGGGCGCCCACGCGCAGCAGCGCGAAGAACAGCGCCACGAACTCCGGGATGTTGGGCACCTGCACCACGACCCGCTCGCGTGGGGAGACCAGCGATGACAGGCCGGACGCGACCCGCGCCACCCACGCGTCGAGCTCGGCGTAGGTCCACCGGGATCCGTCGGCGCCGACGAGCGCGACGCGGTCCGGGTGCCGCTCGACGCCGTCACGCAGCAGCTGGTCCAGCGGTTCCCCGGTCCAGTAACCCTCGGCCCGGTAGCGCTCGGCCAGCTCCTCCGGCCAGGGCACGCACCCCTCCAGCATCCGCAGCTCCTTGGGTCAGGCGACGAAGTTAGGTTAGGCTAGCCGACATACTTCGAGGGAAGGTAGCTCGTGCGGCTCGGGGAACTGGTCATCGACGTCACACCGCTGCGGACCAGTCCGGCCTACCGGCGGGTGTTCGCCGCGCAGACCCTCACGGTGCTGACCACAGCGCTCACCAATGTCGCCATCAACCTGCACGTCTACCAGCTCACCGGTTCCTCGGTCCAGGTCGGCCTGGTCAGCCTGGTGTTCGGGCTCGCACTGCTCGCGGGGCTGCTCGCGGGCGGCGTGCTCGCCGACCGGCTCGACCGCCGCCGCCTCATCCTCGGCACCCGTTCGCTGGTCGCGCTCGTCCTCGCCGGGCTCGCGGTCAACGCGGCGATGCCGCAGCCGCTGCTGGGCATCGTGTACCTCGCGGCCGTGCCGGCGGGCGGGATCAACGGCCTCGGCGGATCCGCGCTGATGGCCGCGATCCCGGCGCTCGTCACGCCCGCCCAGCTGACCGCCGCGGGTGCGTTGTTCACCGTGACCAGCCAGTTCGGCGCGATGGTCGGGCCGACGATCGCCGGGTTCATCGCGGCGGGCCCTGGCGTCGCCACCTGTTTCGCGATCGACGCGGCCGGATATCTCGTCGGTATCGCGCTGATGTGGTTCATTCCACCGCTGCGCGCCGAGCGGGAGCCGCAGCACCCCTTGCGTTCCCTCGCCGAGGGTTTCCGTTTCGTGCGAGGCAACCAGGTCGTCGCGGGGCTGCTGCTGATCGACGTGTGGGCCATGGTGTTCGCGATGCCGTACGCGCTTTTCCCGCAACTGGCGAAGGAAGTGTTCGGCGGCGGGCCGTCGACGGTCGGCCTCCTCTACACCGCGCCCGCGGTCGGGGCGTTCATCGGCGCGCTGGCCAGCGGCTGGACCGGGCGTGCGCGGCACAGTGGTCGCGCGCTGATCGCGTCGGTGCTCGTGTGGGGTCTGGCGATCACCGGGTTCGGCCTGTCCGGGCACCTGTGGCTCGGGCTGCTGTGCCTGGCGATCGCGGGCCTCGGCGACACGACCTCGGAAATCCTGCGCCGCGCCCTGTTGCAGCACTACACCCTGGACCACCTGCAGGGCCGCGTCTCGAGTCTCTGGCTCGCGCAGGCCACCAGCGGGGCGGCGGTCGGCAACGCCGAGGCCGGTCTGGCCGCGCGCCTGCTCGGCGGCTCGGGCGCGGTGGTCGGCGGCGGGCTGGTGTGCGTGCTGGGCGTCTGCCTGGTCGCCGCGACGATGCCCCGGCTGCGCCGGGCGAGCCTGCAAGGAGAGCGATGCCCCTCGCTGCCGTCAACGGCGTGAAGATCTCCTACGCCGACACGGGTTCCGGCGAGCCGGTGGTGCTCGTGATGGGCACCGCCGCGACCGGCCGGGTGTGGCACCTGCACCAGGTGCCCGCGCTCGTCGACGCCGGCTACCGCGTGATCACCTTCGACAACCGCGGGATTTCCGGCGAGGACACGGAATTCACGATCGACGACCTGGTCGCCGACACGGCCGAGCTGATCGAGTACCTGGAGCTGGGGCCGTGCCGGCTGGTCGGCACGTCGATGGGCGCGCAGGTCGTGACCGAGCTGGCGCTCGCGCATCCCGAGTTGGTCACGCAGGCGGTCATGATGGCGACGCGAGGCCGCGCGGACGTCCTGCGCGCCGCGATGGGTGCGGCCGAACGCGAGCTGCGGGAGAGCGCGGTGGAGCTGCCCGCGCGGTACGAAGCCGTGGTGCGGGCGGTGCAGAATCTCTCGCCGCGCACGCTGAACGACGACGCGGCGATGCGGGACTGGCTCGACCTGTTCGCGCTCTCGCCCACGATCTGGACCCCGGGCCTGCGCGCCCAGCTGTGCCTGGACATCACCGGAAACCGGCTGCCCGCGTACCGGGCGATCAAGGTTCCGTGCCTGGTCATCGGGTTCGCCGACGACCTGCGCCTGCCGGCGCACCTGGCACGGGAGGTCGCCGACGCGATCCCGTCCGCCGAGTACCTGGAGCTGGCGGACTGCGGCCACTACGGCTACCTGGAGCGGCCGCACGCGGTCAACGCCGCACTCGTCACCTTTTTCGCGGGTAGACACTCTTAGTCTCCCCTTACTAAGGTAAGCCTCAGCTAACGACGCATGGGAGGCTTACGTGACGAACCCCTTCGACGACGACAGCGGCCGGTTCTACGCCCTGACCAACGACGAGGGCCAGTACTCCCTGTGGCCCACCTTCGCCGAGGTGCCCTCGGGCTGGCGGGTCGTGTTCGGCGAGGACTCGCGGCAGGCCTGCCTCGACCACATCGAGGCGAACTGGACGGACATGCGGCCCCGCAGCCTGGTCCGCACGATGGAATCCGGGTCCTGAGGGTGGCTTCGAGCGTCGAGGACGTCCTCCCGCTCACCCCGCTGCAGCAGGGCATGGTGTTCCACGCCCTGCTCGGGGACCGGGTGGACGTCTACACCGTGCAGACGGTGCTCGCACTCGCCGAAGACGTCGACCCGGACCGGATGCGCGGCGCGGCGGAGGCGCTGGTGTGCAGGTACGCGAACCTGCGGGTGGCGTTCCGCACGCAGTCGTCGGGACAGTTCGTGCAGGTTGTCCGGCGTGCCGTCGACTTGCCCTTCCGGGTGACCGACGAGGTGGACCTCGACGCCGAGCGCGCCGAGCCGTTCGACCTCGCGCGCCCGCCGCTGCTGCGGTTCACCTTGGCAGGCAAGCGAACTCTGGTGCTCACCGCGCACCACCTGCTGTGGGACGGCTGGTCCGCGCCGATCCTGGTCCGCGAGCTGCTGGCGCTGTACCGCGGGGAGGCCCTGCCGCCGGTGCGCCCGTACCGCGAGTACCTGGCCTGGCTGTCCGAACAGGACAAGCCGGCGGCGGAACGGGCGTGGGCGGAAGCACTCTCCGGCCTCGACGAACCCACTCTCGTCGGCAGCCCGGCCGCCGGCTTTCCCCGTCGCGCGGAGTTCAGCCTCGACGTCCACGCGCTGGAACAAGCGGCGCGGAAGCATGGTGTGACGGTGAACGCCGTCGTCCAGGGGGCCTGGGCGCTGACGCTGTCGGCCCTGACCGGTCGCGACGACCTCGTGTTCGGCGCGACGGTGTCGGGCCGTAGCGCCGAGGTGCCGGGTGTCGAGTCGATGGTCGGCATGTTCATCAACACCGTGCCCGTGCGGGTGCGGCTGGCACCCCGCGAGTCGCTCGCCGGGTTGTTCGCACGCGTGCAGGCGGAGCAGGCGCGGTTACTGGAACATCAGCACCTCGGCCTCGCCGACATTCAGCGCGCCAGCGGGCACCCGAGTCTGTTCGACACCCTGGTCGTCTTCGAGAGTTATCCGATGGATGGCGAGATTCCGTTGCTGGCCGAGGTTTCCGTCCGCGACGCGACGCACTATCCGCTCGCGCTGCTGGTCGTGCCCGGGGAGGAACTCGTGCTGCGGATCGACCACGACCCGGCGCAGTTCCCTGACGTGTCCCGGATCGCGGAGTGGTTCCAGGAAGTCCTGGCCCGGTTCGTGACCGCCCCGGAGACGCAGGTGGGGCAGCTCGAACTGGTCGTTCCGGACGCTCCTGCCGAGCCCGTCGAGGTTCCGGTTACGACGTTGGCGGAGTTGTTCGAGGCGCAGGTGGCGTGTACGCCGGGTGCGGCGGCGGTGGTGTTCGAGGGTGAGTCGTTGTCGTATGCGGAGTTGGATGCGCGGGCGTCGGTGCTGGCGTCGCGGCTTGCGGCGGTGGGTGTGGGTCCGGATCGGATTGTGGGGGTTCGGCAGGATCGGTCGTTGGATTTGGTTGTGTCGTTGCTGGCGGTGTTGAAGGCGGGTGGTGCGTATTTGCCGTTGGATCCGTCGTATCCGGTGGAGCGGCTGGATTTGATGATCGAGGATGCTCGGCCGATGGTGGTGTTGCCGTGCGCGCTGGATGGTGAGGGTGAGGTGCGCAGGGCTGGGCCTGACAATGCGGCGTATGTGATCTACACGTCGGGTTCGACGGGTCGTCCGAAGGGTGTGGTCATCACGCATCGGGCGATTGTGAATCGTCTGTTGTGGATGCAGCATGAATATCAACTGACGCAGCAAGACGTGGTGTTGCAGAAGACGCCGTCGAGTTTTGATGTGTCGGTGTGGGAGTTTTTCTGGCCGTTGATCACTGGTGCGAAGTTGGTCCTGGCGAGGCCGGGTGGTCACAAGGATCCGGATTATCTGGCTGGGTTGATGGGCCAGGTGACGACTGTCCATTTCGTTCCGTCGATGCTGCGTGCTTATGGTGATCGTCCGTTGCCGAAGCGGGTGATTACCAGTGGGGAAGCGCTTTCTGCGGATATCGCGAGGCCGGGGATGCACAACCTCTATGGTCCGACTGAAGCCGCGGTGGATGTTACGCATTGGACGGTGACGGATGAGGTGGCGATCGGGCGGCCGGTGTGGAACACCCAAGTTCACGTCCTCGACCGGTTCCTGCGCCCGGCCGTGCAGGGTGAGCTGTACCTCGGGGGTGTCCAGCTCGCCCGCGGATATCTCGACCGCCCGGGGCTCACCGCAGAACGGTTCGTCGCCGGTCCGGACGGCGAGCGCCTGTACCGCACCGGCGATCTCGTGCGTCGGCACAACGGTGTCCTGCACTACCTGGGCCGCACCGACGACCAGGTCAAGATCCGCGGCTTCCGCGTCGAACTCGGCGAGGTCGAAGCGGCGCTCGCCGCGCTGCCCGGGGTGCGGCAGGCGGCGGCCGCCGTGCAGACCGAGCGGCAGCAACTGATCGGCTACGTCGTGGCCGAGCATGCGGTCGACACCTCCGCGCTGCGCCTGCCGGAGCACCTGACCCCGTCCGCGATCGTCACCCTCGACACGCTTCCCCTGACGCCAAGTGGAAAGCTCGACCGCAAAGCCCTGCCCGAACCGCAGGTCGAAACCGGCACCGGTCAGGCACGGGACCCGCGCGAAGAGATCCTCTGCGAGCTGTTCGCCGACGTGCTCGGCCTGGACACCGTCGGCCCCCGCGACGACTTCTTCGCCCTCGGCGGGCACTCGCTGCTCGCGACGAAGCTGGTCAGCCGGGTGCGCCGGACCTTCGGCGTGGACCTGCAACTGCGCGCGGTGTTCGACGCGCCCACCGCCGCACGTCTAGCCCAACTCCTCGACGGCGGCGTGCGCAGGCCCGCCCTCACGAAACGACAGAGGCCGGCTGAGATACCGCTTTCTCCGGCGCAGCGCAGTCTGTGGTTCCTCTACCGCCTCGAAGGCCCGAACCCGACGTACAACATTCCCTTCGCCGCACGCCTGACCGGGCCGCTCGACACCGACGCGCTGGACACCGCGCTGCGGGACGTCGTCGAACGGCACGAGTCGCTGCGCACGATCTTCCCCGGTGCCGAACCACGTCAGGAGATCCTCGAACCGCGGGAAGTGCTACCCGGCAGTGCCGGCCATTGCTTCCGGCTCGACGAGGAACCGCCGATCCGCTACGAGCTTCACCGGGTCGCCGAGAACGAGTACGAGTTCGTCCTCGTCGTGCACCACATCGCGGCCGACGAGTGGTCCGCGCGGCCGCTGCTGCGCGACCTCGGCGTCGCGTATGCCGCGCGCGTGGAAGGGAAAGCGCCCGACTGGGAACCGCTTCCCGTGCAGTACGCGGACTACACGCTCTGGCAGCTCGAGAACGCCGGTGACGACAAGGACTTCTGGCTACAGCAGCTCGACGGCCTGCCCGAGGAACTGCCGCTGCCCACTGACCGCCCCCGTCCCCGTACGCCGAGCCACCGGGGTGGCAGTGTCCGGCTGAAGCTGCCGGACACCCGCTGGCGGGCCCGCAAGCTCGGCGTCACCGACCTCATGGTCGGCCAGGCCGCGGTGGCCGTCCTGCTGCACCGGCTCGGTGCGGGCGAGGACATCCCGCTCGGCACGCCGACCGCGGGTCGCGCCGACGAGGCCCTCGACGACCTGGTGGGCTTCTTCGTCAACACGCTGGTGCTGCGCACCGACCTGTCCGGCAACCCGACGTTCCGGGAACTGCTGTCGAGAGTGCGTGAGACCAACCTCGACGCGTACTCCCACCAGGATCTGCCGTTCGAACGGCTCGTGGAAGCGCTCAACCCGGCGCGCTCGCCCGCACGGCACCCGCTGTTCCAGACGATGGTGTCGCACCAGGACCCGGCCACCGCCGAGCTCACGCTGCCGGGTATCACCACAACGCCGCTCGACCCGGGCGTGACCGGCGCCAAGTTCGACCTGGCCTTCCACTTCGCCCCCGGCGAATGCACCATCTCCTACAGCGCCGACCTGTTCGATGAGTCCACAGTGGACGTCTTCGGACAGCGACTTGCCCGGTTACTAGAGGCCTTCACGGAGGACCCGAACCGGCCCGTCGGGTCGGTCGACCTCCTCGACCCGGCCGAGCACGCGCAGCTGCGGAAGTTCAACGACACCGCCGAGTCCCGCCCGGTGACCACCCTGACGGAGATGGTCGAAGAGCAGGTCACCCGCACTCCGGACGCGATCGCCGTCGAGTTCCACGACCAGCGGCTCACCTACGCGGAACTCGACGCACGCGCCAACCACGTCGCGCGCACGTTGCGCGAGCTGGGCGCCGGGCCGGAGAAGACCGTCGGCATGCACTGGGAACGGTCGGTCGAGATGATCGTCGGCCTGCTCGGCGTCGAAAAGGCCGGAGCCGCCTTCGTGCCGCTGGAGCCGTCGTGGCCGCGGCGCCGCATCGCCGAGGTCTGCGCGAACGCCGGCCTGACGGCGATCCTGACCGGCGAGCAGCACGACGAACCCGTGCGAGCCCTCGGCACACCACTGGTACACCTCGACGGGTCCACTGCGGACCGGCTGAACCTGCGCATCGAACCGGAAAGCCTGGCGTACGTCATCTACACCTCCGGCTCGACCGGGACGCCGAAGGGCGCGATGATCCGGCACCGCGCGATCACGCACCGGCTGCTCTGGCAGCGGGAGATGCTCGGCTTCGGCTCCGGCGACGCGGCGTTGTTCAAGGCGCCGCTCGGGTTCGACATCTCGATCAACGAGATCTTCCTGCCGCTGGTCACCGGCGGCAAGGTGGTCGTCGCCGAGCCCGGCGGCGAGCGCGACATCGACTACCTCCTGGGGCTGATCGAGCGGCACGCGGTCACCTTCACCTACCTGCCGTCCTCGATCCTCGACCTGCTGCTGCAGCTCGACGGCTTTCCGGACCGGGGCGGCTCGCTCAAGCACGTCTGGTGTGGCGGCGAGGTGCTGACACCGGAGCTGTTCCAGCGGTTCCGCCGCAGCAGCGACGCGGTGATGTACCACGGTTACGGGCCCGCGGAGGCGACGATCGGCGTGAGCCATGTCGTGTACCGCGACCCCGAGGCGATCCGCGGCGCGGTGTCGATCGGCATGCCCAACGGCAACACCCGGCTGTACGTGCTGGACCGGAACCTGCTGCCGGTGCCCGTCGGGGTGCCTGGCGAGCTGTACGCGGGCGGGGTCTACCTCGGCCGCGGCTACCTCAACGACCCGAAGCGCACCGCCGATCACTTCGTCGCGGACCCGTTCGGGCCACCAGGTTCCCGCCTCTACCGCACCGGCGACCTCGCGCGGTGGCAGCCGGACGGCAGCCTGGAGTTCCTGGGCCGCGCCGACAACCAGGTCAAGATCCGCGGGATGCGGGTCGAGCTGGAAGAGATCGAGGCCGTGCTCGAACAGCACGAACAGGTCCGTCGAGCGGTCGTGCTGGTGCGCGAGCAGGGCCTCGTCGGCTACTGCCTCGGCTCGGAGCACGACGGCGTCGGCGACTGGTTGCGCCAGCGGCTGCCCGAGCACATGGTGCCCAAGCGGTTCGTCTTCCTCGACGAGTTCCCGTTGCTGCCCTCGGGCAAGGTGAACCGCGGGGCGCTGCCCGAACCACCTGCGGAGACGACCACCCGGGCGCCGGTCACCGAGCCGGAAAAAGTCCTTTGTGGACTGATGGCTGACCTGCTGCGGCTGCCGGAGGTCGGGGCCGAGGACAGCTTCTTCGCCCTCGGCGGGGACAGCATCCTGTCCATCCGGTTCGTGAGCAAGGCCCGCGCAGCCGGGCTGGCGATCTCGCCACGGCAGGTGTTCGAGCACCAGACCGCGGCCGCGCTTGCTCGTGCGGTGGAGGCGGCGTCGGTCACCGTGCACGACGACGGCACGGGCGAGGTGCCGCTCACGCCGATCATGCGCTGGTGGGCCGGGACCGGCGACGACGCGATGCACCAGGCCGCGCTGCTGCGGGTGCCCGAGCCGTTCGCGCCGGACGCGTTCGAGCAGGTGCTGCAGGACGTGCTCGACCAGCACGACCTGCTGCGTGCGCGGTTGGGCGACGAGGTCCTGCACGTCCCGCCGCCGGGCTCGCTGGGTGCCGTGGTGGAGCACGTCGAAGGCCCGTACCGGCCGGAGAAGTACGACGAAGTGGTCGCTGCCCTCGATCCGCGTGAGTCGATGCTGCGAGCGGTGGTCTTCAACGGCCGCCTGCTGCTCGTGCTGCACCACCTGGTCGTCGACGGCGTGTCGTGGCGCATCCTCGCCGAGGACCTGGCCGAAGCCTGGACCGCGCGCGCCGCCGGTCGCCCGCCCGCGCTCGCGCCGGTGCCGACGTCGTTCCGGACCTGGGCCCTCGCGACCGCACGCCCGACGCCGGTGCAGGCGCGGAAGGCGGAGCCGGTCGCGGGCAGGCTGACCGTCGAACTGGGCGTGGCCGAGACCCGGAAGGTGCTGGAGGGCAAGCATTCCCGCGTCAACGAAGTGCTCGTGTTCGCGCTGGGTCAGGCGCTCGGGCCGACCGTCGTCGCGCTCGAAGGGCACGGCCGCGAGGAGCATCTCGTGCCGGGCGCCGATCTGTCGCGGACGGTCGGCTGGTTCACCACGGTGTTCCCGGTCGAGCTGGACCGGCCCACGCTGAACGAGGTCAAGCAGCAGCTGCGGGCGATCCCGGACAACGGGTTCGGCATGGACGTGCCCGACACCGACGTGAGCTTCAACTACCTCGGCCGGTTCGACCTCGGTGCGGGCTACTGGACGCCCGGCCCGGAGAAGCTGCCGGAGCCAGCGACGCAGCACCGTCCGCTGGAGATCAACGCACGCACCGAGGACGGCCCGGTGCTCAAGGCGACCTGGTCGTGGACGGACGAGCACAGCGAGGCCGGGGTACGCGAACTCGCGCAGGCGTGGCTGCAAGCGCTTTCCGGCGACACCGAGGCCGGCCTGACGCCGTCGGACGTCCCGCTCGTGTCGCTGAACCAGGGGCAGCTCGACAAGCTCGCGGCGAAGTGGGGGAAGAAGTGATCGAGGACATCCTGCCGCTCTCGCCGCTGCAGCAGGGCATGCTGTTCCACGCCCTGTTCGACCGGGACGCGACCGACGTCTACACCGTCCAGTTCGTACTCGGCCTCGACGGCGAGATCGACAGCAAACGTTTGCGCACGGCCGCGGAAACGCTGTTGACCAGGCATCCGAACCTCCGCGCGGCCTTCGTGCACGAGGACCTCGAGGACCCGGTGCAGCTGGTACTGGACGAGGTCGAGCTGCCGTGGACCGAGGTCGAGGGCGATCTGGCCGGGGTGCTGGAACGGGACCGCCGCGCGCGGTTCGACCTGGCCGAGCCGCCGCTGCTGCGGATGACGCTGGTCAGGCTCGGCGAGGCCGACCACCGGCTGGTGCTGACGAACCACCACATCCTGCTGGACGGCTGGTCGCTGCCGCTGCTGGTCAGCGAGCTGCTCGCCCTCTACGGCGGCGTCGAGCCGCCCCGCCCGCGGCCGTATCGCGACTACCTCGGCTGGCTGTCCACACGCGACAGTGCGGCGTCGGCCGCCGCATGGCGGGACGCGCTCGACGGCGCGGAACCGACCTTGCTCGCGCCCGCCGCATCCCGGGTGCCGACGCGTCCCGGCAAGATCCGGTTCGACCTGCCCGCCGAACGGCTCTACGGCCGGGCACGCGAGGAAGGGCTCACGGTCAACACGGTCGTGCAGGGGCTGTGGGGACAGGTGCTCGCGCGGCTGACCGGCCGTGACGACGTGGTCTTCGGCGCCACCGTGTCCGGCCGCCCCGCCGACCTGCCCGGGGTGGACTCGATGGTGGGCCTGTTCATCCACACGGTTCCGGTGCGGGTGCGGGCCGACGCGCCGCTGCGGGAGCTGCAGGCCGAGCAGTCACGCCTGATGGAGCACCAGTACCTCGGGCTCACCGAGATCCAGCGCGCCGCCGGTGCCGGTGACCTCTTCGACACGTTGATCGTCTTCGAGAACTACCCCATCGACTCGGACGCGGTGGGGGAGAGCGAAAGCCGCGCGGGGATCAGGATCAGCCAGGTCGAGGTCGACGACGCCACCCACTACCCGCTGACCCTGGCGGTCGCCGCCGAGGATGCGCTTTCCGTCACCTTCGAGTACCGGCCCGACGTCTTCGCCCGCACGCAGGTCGAGGCGATGACCCGCTACTTCACCCGTGCCGTGGAGAGCTTCGCCGACGGTCGGCCGCTGGACCTGCTCTCACCCGGGGAGCACCGGCAGCTGGCCGAGTTCGGCACCGGCAAGCGGCTGGCGACCTGGCCGACCACGATGTCCGAGGTCTTCGAGGAGCAGGCCCGCCGGACGCCGGACGCCATCGCTCTGGTTGGCGGCGCCTTGCGGCTGACCTTCGCGCAGGTGAACAGGCGCGCGAACCACGTCGCCCGGCTGCTCGTCGAGCAGGGCGCCGGACCAGAGCGGATCGTCGCGCTGAAACTGCCGCCGGGGCCGAAGATGATCATCGCGCTGCTCGCGGTGTTCAAGGCCGGTGCGGCCTATTTGCCGCTCGACCCGGAGTGGCCCGCCGAGCGGCTCGACCTGATGCTCGCCGACGCGCGGCCGGTCGTCGTCCTGACCGAGGTACCCGAAGGCGTGGCCGAGGACTTCGAGCAGCGCGCGCTGCCCGAGAACCCGGCGTACGTCATCTACACCTCCGGCTCGACCGGGACGCCGAAGGCGGTCGTGGTCACCCACCGGTCGATCGCGAACCTGCTGGTCAGTCATCGCACGGACCTGTTCGAGCCGGCGGCAGCACGGGTCGGGCGGCCACTGCGCGTGGCGCACGCGTGGCCGATGGCGTTCGACGCCTCCTGGCAGCCGGTGCTGTGGATGTTCGCCGGGCACGAGCTGCACCTTGTCCCGCCGGACGTCCGCCGCGACGCCGCCCTGCTGCGGGGCTTCCTCGCCGAGCACGAGATCGAGTTCGTCGAGCTGTCGCCGTCGTTGCTCGCGCAGGTCGCGAGCGAGCCGTGGCGCGGTTCGCTCAAGGTGCTCGGCGTGGGCGGCGAGGCCGTTCCCGGTCAGCTGTGGCGCATGCTGCGTGAGCAGGACGATCTCGCTGTATACAACCTGTACGGACCCACCGAGTGCACGGTGGACTCGGCCGCCGCGGACTTCGCCGACAGCGAGTCGCCGTCGATCGCATCGCCGGTCGGCAATGCCCGCGCGTACATCCTCGACCGGCGGCTGCGGCCCTGCCCCGTCGGTGTCGAGGGCGAGCTGTACTTCGCCGGCGCCGGGCTGGCCCGTGGCTACCTGGGCCGCCCCGGCACCACGGCCGAGCGTTTCGTGGCGGGTCCTGACGGTGCCCGGGTCTACCGGACCGGGGACATCGCACGCTGGACCGCGGACGGCCGCATCGAGTGCCTGGGCCGGGTCGACGACCAGGTCAAGATCCGTGGCTACCGGATCGAACCGGGGGAGATCGAGGCCGTGCTGGCGCGCGACGGCCGGATCGAGCGGGCGGTCGTCGTGCCGCGCGAGGACATCCCCGGTGTTCGCCGCCTGGTCGCCTACGTCGTCCTGCGCGACGGCGGCGTCGAGGGGCTACGGGAGCTGGCCACGGCGAGCCTGCCGGAGCACATGGTCCCGGCCGCGATCGTCGCGGTCGACAGCTTTCCCCTGACACGTAACGACAAACTGGATGTGAAAGCGCTTCCGAAGCCGGACTGCCGCGGCACCACCCGAGCCGCGCGCACCGATACCGAGGTGCGGCTCGCCGAGCTGTTCGCCGAGGTACTCGGGGTGTCCCAGGTCGGCGCGGACGACAGCTTCTTCGCCCTCGGCGGCGACAGCATCGTCTCGATGCGCCTGGTCGCCAAGGCCCGCGCGGCGGGTTTCGGCTTCAGCCCGCGCGATGTGTTCGAGCGCCGTACCGTCGCCGAACTCGCACTGGTGGCGGGCACGGCGCGGCGATCCGCCGACCCGGACGCGGGGATCGGTGACGTGCCGCTGACGCCGATGCTGAGCTGGCTCACCGAGAACAGGCCGTACGACCGGCTCAGCCAGGCGCGGCTGTTGTGCACGCCGCGCGGCCTCGACCTCCGCCGTCTCGAGGAACTCGTGCAGACCCTGCTCGACCGGCACGATGTCCTGCGGTCCACTTTCGACGGTGCCTTCACCGTCCGGCCTCGCGGCGAGGTGCGCGCGCCGGTCCGTCGCGTCGAGCTCGCGGAGGTCGCCGCGCAGCTGCCGGACGTGCTGGAAGCGGAACTTCGCGAGCTGGACCCGGCCCGCGGCGAGCTGGCGCGGTTCGTGTGGTTCGACGGCGGCCCGGAAAACGACGGCCGGCTGCTGATCCTGCTGCACCACCTCGTGGTCGACGGGGCGTCCTGGGGGATCCTGGTGCCGGAGCTGGCCGAGCTGTGGCAGGGACGCGAGCTGTCGCCGGTCGGCACGTCTTTCCGCGAGTGGGCGAAAGCGCTTCCCGAAGTCGCGCGGGCGAAGGCCTCGGAGCTGGATTTGTGGCGGGACGTCCTGTCCGGCCCCGACCCGGTGCTCGGCACGCGCAGGCTGGACCCGGCGACGGACACCCGGGCCACCATGCGCACGACCCGCACGGTCCTCGACGCCGAGCTCACCGGAAAGCTGCTGACAACAGTGCCCGAGCGGCTCGGCGTGACGATCAACGACGTGCTGCTCACGGCCTTCGCCCGGGCTGTCGCCCGCTGGCGTGGCGAGGACGGGGCCGTGCTCATCGCGCTGGAGGGGCACGGCCGGGAGGAACAGGTCGTGCCCGGCGCGGACCTGTCCGGCACGGTCGGCTGGTTCACCAGCGTCCATCCCGTGCGCGTGGACCCGGCCGACGTGCGCAAGGTCGCCGAGCAGCTGGCGCTGCCGGACCGGGGCATCGGCTACGGCCTGCTGCGGTACTCGAACCCGGACACGGCGGCGGAGCTGGCGCGCCTGCCCGAGCCGCAGGTCGAGTTCAACTACCTCGGCCGCCTCACCGTGGGCGAGACCGGCGGCGAACCCTGGTCCGGCGCGCCCGAGGTCGGCGCCATGGGCGGCGGTGTGGACGACGACATGCCCGCGCCGTATCCCCTCGTGCTCAACGCGCTCGTCCGCGGGCCGGCGCTGGAAGCCGACTGGCAGTGGGCCGGCGGGATCTTCACCGAGGACCGCGTCCACGAGCTGTCGTGTGCGTGGTTCGCCGCGCTGAAGGACATTTCCGATGAGTGACCTCGCCGCCCGCAAGCGCGAGCTGCTGCGCCGCAGGCTGGCGCAGGCCGGGCTCGCGAGCACCGGCCAGATCCCCCGGCGCGACCGCGAGGACGACCTGCCGCTGTCCTACGCGCAGTCACGCATGTGGTTCCTGCAGCAGCTCGAACCGGACAGTGCCGCGTACAACGTGTGCCTCGCGATCACCCTGCGCGGCGACCTGGACGCCGCCGCCCTGCACCGGTCTTTCCAACGGCTCGTCGAACGGCACGAGCTCCTGCGCACCCGCTACGTGCCCGGTGCCGACGGCGAGCCGCGGCAGGTCGTGGACCCGTTCGCGGTGGTGACCATGGCCGAGACGGACCTGCGTGCGCTGTCCGAGGACGACCGGGCGCGCGCCGTGGAAGCGCTTTCCCGCCAGGAGTCCGCACACGCCTTCGACCTCGAACGGGAGTACCCACTTCGCCTGCGGATGCTCCGCCGCGGCGACGACGACCGCGTGCTCGTGATGACCGTGCACCACATCGCGTGGGACGGTTTCACCTTCAACGCGCTGTCGCACGACCTGTCCGCGCTCTACCGCGAGGACACCACCGGCCGCCCGTCGGGGCTGGAGCCGCTGCCGGTGCAGTACGCCGACTTCGCCCTGTGGCAGCGGAAAACCCTGACGGACGAGCGGCTGAGCGGCGACCTCGGCTACTGGCGCGGCGTGCTCGATCCGATGCCGGAGAACCTGCCACTGCCCACGGACTTCCCCCGGCCTCCGCTGCGGTCCAGCCGTGGCGACCGTCGCTTCCGGACATTCGAGGCGACGCTGACCGAACGGACGACGACGTTCGCGCAGTCCCGCGGGGTCACGCCGTTCATGGTCGTCTTCGCCGCGTACGCCGCACTGCTGCACCGCTATACGGGTGCGACCGATGTGCCGATCGGTTCGGCTTCGATGAACCGCGACGCCGGCGAGGTCGAGCGGCTCATCGGGAACTTCGGCAACACCCTCGTGCTGCGCGCCGACCTGACCGGCGACCCGTCGTTCGCCCAGCTCGTCGAGCGCATACAACGGGTGTGCACCGAGGGTTACGCACACCAGGACCTGCCGTTCGACCTGCTCGTCGAGCGGTTGCGGCCGCCGCGGACGGCCGGCCGCTCGGTGCTGTTCGACGTGATGCTGCTGTTCCTGACCCAGGGGCTGCAGGGCCTCGACCTGCCGGGGGTGCGCGCGAGCTGGGAGACGGTGCACAACGAAACGACCCAGTTCGACCTGGCGCTGGAGGCGTTCCTCACCGACCGCCGACTGCGGGTCGAGGCGACATACTCGACGGACCTGTTCCGCGGCGGCACGATCGACCGGTTCCTCACACACCTGGAGTCCCTGCTCGCCGCCGCGCTCGATTCCCCGGAGCAGGGCATCGGGCGGCTGGACTACCACTCGTCGCGCCTGCCGAACGACACTGCCGTCGAGGTTCCGGTTACGACGTTGGCGGAGTTGTTCGAGGCGCAGGTGGCGTGTACGCCGGGTGCGGCGGCGGTGGTGTTCGAGGGTGAGTCGTTGTCGTATGCGGAGTTGGATGCGCGGGCGTCGGTGCTGGCGTCGCGGCTTGCGGCGGTGGGTGTGGGTCCGGATCGGATTGTGGGGGTTCGGCAGGATCGGTCGTTGGATTTGGTTGTGTCGTTGCTGGCGGTGTTGAAGGCGGGTGGTGCGTATTTGCCGTTGGATCCGTCGTATCCGGTGGAGCGGCTGGATTTGATGATCGAGGATGCTCGGCCGATGGTGGTGTTGCCGTGCGCGCTGGATGGTGAGGGTGAGGTGCGCAGGGCTGGGCCTGACAATGCGGCGTATGTGATCTACACGTCGGGTTCGACGGGTCGTCCGAAGGGTGTGGTCATCACGCATCGGGCGATTGTGAATCGTCTGTTGTGGATGCAGCATGAATATCAACTGACGCAGCAAGACGTGGTGTTGCAGAAGACGCCGTCGAGTTTTGATGTGTCGGTGTGGGAGTTTTTCTGGCCGTTGATCACTGGTGCGAAGTTGGTCCTGGCGAGGCCGGGTGGTCACAAGGATCCGGATTATCTGGCTGGGTTGATGGGCCAGGTGACGACTGTCCATTTCGTTCCGTCGATGCTGCGTGCTTATGGTGATCGTCCGTTGCCGAAGCGGGTGATTACCAGTGGGGAAGCGCTTTCTGCGGATATCGCGAGGCCGGGGATGCACAACCTCTATGGTCCGACTGAAGCCGCGGTGGATGTTACGCATTGGACGGTGACGGATGAGGTGGCGATCGGGCGGCCGGTGTGGAACACGCAGACCCATGTCCTCGACCGCTACCTGCGCCCGGTGCCGCCCGGCGTGCCCGGCGAGCTGTACCTCGGCGGCGTCCAGCTCGCACGGGGTTACCTCAACCGCCCCGGCCTCACCGCCGAACGGTTCGTCGCGCACGAGAACGGCCGCCTCTACCGCACCGGCGACCTCGTGCGATGGCGCGAGGACGGCGTGCTCGAATACCTGGGACGCACCGACGACCAGGTCAAGATCCGCGGTTTCCGCGTCGAGCTCGGCGAGATCGAGACCGCCCTGACCACGTTGCCCGGCGTGACGAGCGCGGCTGTCGTCGCGCGGCCGGAACAACAGCAGCTCGTCGGTTACGTCGTCGGCGATGTGCGAGACGCCCGGCGCGCACTCGCGAAGTCGCTGCCGGAGCACATGGTGCCCTCGGTCATCGTCGAGCTGGACGCGCTGCCGCTGACCCAGAGCGGTAAGCTCGACCGCAAGGCGCTGCCCGAGCCGACGGTCACCGTCACCGATGCGGAGCCGAGCACCGAGTGGGAACACGCGCTCGCCCGGCTGTTCGCCGACCTGCTCGAACTCGACCGTGTCGGCGTGCACGACGACTTCTTCGCGCTCGGCGGCCATTCCCTGCTGGCGACGAAGCTCGTCGGGCGCGTCCGCGCGGAACTCGGCATCGAACTCGCCATCGGCACGGTCTTCGACGCGCCCACCGTGGCGCGCCTGGCCGCCGTGCTGGACGACGGCGCCCACAAGCGGCCCGCACTCACGCCGATGCCGCGCCCGCGGCGCATCCCGCTGTCCTTCGCGCAACAGCGGCTGTGGTTCCTCTACCGGCTGGAGGGCGCGACCCCGACGTACAACGTGTCCCTGGCCGTGCGCATCGACGGGCCACTGGACGTCGAGGCGCTGCAGGCGGCACTGTCCGATGTGGTCGGACGCCACGAGGTCCTGCGGACCGTCTACCCCGAGTTCGAGGGGCGGCCGTATCAGCAGGTGCTCGATCGGACACCGGCGCTGCGGTTCGGTGGCACCCCCGAGGAGGCCGCCCGGCGCGCGTTCGAGCTCGACCGTGAGCCGCCGTTCGAGGCGCGGTTGCTCGACGGCCAGGTGCTGTCGCTGCTCACGCACCACATCGCGACCGACGGCTGGTCCGGCGAGCGCCTGCTGGCCGACCTGAGCACGGCGTACGCGGCACGCATGCACGGCCGGCGCCCGGACTGGTCGCCACTGCCCGTGCAGTATGCCGACTACGCGCTCTGGCAACGTGACCTGCTCGGCAACGACGCGGACCCGGAGAGCCTGTCCGCCATCCAGCTCGCGTACTGGCGCGAACAGCTGGCCGAACTGCCCGAGGAACTGCGCCTTCCCGCCGACCGGCCGCGTCCCGCGGTGCCGAGCTTCGAGGGCGATGCCGTCCGTTTTCGCCTGTCGTCCGAGACCCGCGCCGCGCTCGCCACGCTTGCGCGGGACACTGGCTCGACGGTGTTCATGACCGTGCAGGCCGCACTCGCCGCGCTGCTCGACCAGCTCGGCGCGGGCCCGGACATCCCGCTCGGCACCCCGGTCGCCGGCCGCACGGACGACGCGCTCGACGGGCTCGTCGGGTTCTTCGTGAACACGCTGGTGCTGCGCACCGACGTCAGCGGTGACCCCACGTTCCGCCAGCTCGTCGAGCGGGTCCGCCGGACCGACCTCGACGCGTTCGCTCACCAGGACCTGCCGTTCGAGCGGCTGGTGGAGGCGGTGAACCCGGGTCGCGCCATGGGGCGGCACCCGTTGTTCCAGGTGATGCTGGCCTATCAGCAGGCGCCGGCCGCGCCCGCGCCGTTCGGCGCAGCCTCGCTGCGCGAGGAGCACGTCGACTTCTACGCGGCGCGCATGGACCTCTCGTGCCACCTGTTCGAGGGCGTGGACGGGATCGACGGCTGGCTGGTCTACAGCAAGGACCTGTTCGACAGGTCCATGATGGACGATCTGGTGGGCCGGTTCGTCCGGCTCGTCGAGTCGATGGCGGGGGCCCCGGACCGGCCGCTGTCGGTGACGACCGTGCTCACCGACGCCGAGCGTGCGGTGACCTTCCCCGCGCACCCGGTCCCGCCGACGACGCTCACGGAGCTGATCGAGGCGCAGGTCGCGCGCACCCCCGAGGTCACTGCGGTCGTCTTCGAGGGTGAGTCGCTGACGTACGCGGAGCTGGACGCGCGAGCGTCGGCGCTCGCGTCGCAACTCGCGGCGGCGGGCGTGGGCCCGGATCGGATCGTCGGTATCCGGCAGGATCGCTCGCTGGACCTGGTCATCTCGCTGGTCGCGGTGCTCAAGGCGGGCGGTGCCTACCTGCCGCTCGACCCGTCCTATCCGGCGGAACGTCTCGACTTGATGATCGAGGATGCTCGGCCGATGGTGGTGTTGCCGTGCGCGCTGGATGGTGAGGCTGACGTCAGGAAGCCGACTCCGGACAATGCGGCGTATGTGATCTATACGTCGGGTTCGACGGGTCGCCCGAAGGGTGTGGTCATCACGCACCGGGCGATTGTGAATCGTCTGTTGTGGATGCAGCATGAATATCAACTGACGCAGCAAGACGTGGTGTTGCAGAAGACGCCGTCGAGTTTTGATGTGTCGGTGTGGGAGTTTTTCTGGCCGTTGATCACTGGTGCGAAGTTGGTCCTGGCGAGGCCGGGTGGTCACAAGGATCCGGATTATCTGGCTGGGTTGATGGGCCAGGTGACGACTGTCCATTTCGTTCCGTCGATGCTGCGTGCTTATGGTGATCGTCCGTTGCCGAAGCGGGTGATTACCAGTGGGGAAGCGCTTTCTGCGGATATCGCGAGGCCGGGGATGCACAATCTCTATGGTCCGACTGAAGCCGCGGTGGATGTTACGCATTGGACGGTGACGGATGAGGTGGCGATCGGGCGGCCGGTGTGGAACACGCAGACCCATGTCCTCGACCGCTACCTGCGCCCGGTGCCGCCCGGCGTGCCCGGCGAGCTGTACCTCGGCGGCGTCCAGCTCGCACGGGGTTACCTCGACCGCCCGGGGCTCACCGCAGAACGGTTCGTCGCCGGTCCGGACGGCGAGCGCCTGTACCGCACCGGCGATCTCGTGCGTCGGCACAACGGTGTCCTGCACTACCTGGGCCGCACCGACGACCAGGTCAAGATCCGCGGCTTCCGCGTCGAACTCGGCGAGATCGAGGCCGCCATCGCCGGCGTGCCCGGGGTGCGGCAGGCGGCGGTCGTCGTGCGGGACGAGCGGCTGATCGCCTATGTCGTCGGCGAGGCAGGCGACGTCCAGAACGAGGTCGCCGCGACCCTGCCGGAGCACATGGTGCCCGCCGCGGTCGTCCCGCTCGCGGAGCTGCCGTTGACCCCCAGTGGCAAGCTCGACCGGAAAGCGCTTCCGGAGCCGGACTTCGGGGCGCTCGCCGGCGACGACGAACCCCGCGACGAGCGGGAACGCACGCTCTGCGGGCTGTTCGCCGACGTCCTGCGGCTACCGCGAGTCGGCGTGCACGACAGCTTCTTCGAACTCGGCGGCGACAGCATCGTCTCGGTGCAGCTGGTCAGCCGCGCCCGTAAGGCGGGCATCACGCTGACCCCGCGGCAGGTCTTCGAACAACGCACGCCGGCCGGACTGGCCGCGGCAGGGGAGTTCGCCGTGCACGCCGACGTCCCGCACGGACGGGTCGAGCCGACACCGATCATGCGTTACCGCAGCCTGTTCCAGGCGATGCTCCTCGTCACGCCCGTCGATCTGTCCGAAAAGGACTTGACGCGCACGCTGCAGGCGGTCCTCGACCGGCACGACGTGCTGCGTGCCCGCTGGGACGGCGAAACCCTGGTCGTGCCGGAGGGTTCCTTCCCCGTCGAGGAAATACTCACCAATGCGACCGGCTCCCTCGACGACGAGCTGCTCGCCGCCCGCGACCGGATCACCGCCGACCGCCTGCTGCGGGTGGTCCGGTTCCCCGAGCGGGTGCTGATCGTCGCCGACCACCTCGTCGTCGACGGCGTGTCCTGGCGGATCCTGCTCGACGACCTCGCCGAAGCGTGGCGGGGGCACGAGCTTTCCCGCAGGGGCACGTCTTTCCGCCGCTGGAGCGAACTGCTCGCCGAACAGGACCGCAGCGGCGAACGGGACCTGTGGCGCGACATCCTCGACGGCGCCGACCCGGTGCTACCGCTGACGGCGCACGAGCCGGCGGTCACCGAGTTCACGGTCCCGCTGCCCGGCGGCAACGTGCAGCAGGCGCTGATCACGGCACTGGGCGAGGCGCTCGCCGCGCCGCACGCGGTGATCGCGGTGGAGGGGCACGGCCGTGCGGAGCAGATCGCGCCGGGTGTGGACCTGTCCGCCACCGTCGGCTGGTTCACCACGATCTTCCCGCTGCGCCCGGGCATGCGGGTCCAGGACCTGCCCGACAACGGTCTCGGCTACGGCCTGCTGCCACCGTTGGACCTGCCCGAGCCGACGGTGGTGCTCAACTACCTGGGCCGCGTCGACCTCGGCGACGGTTCCCCGTGGTCGGTCGCGCCCGAAGCGCCGATGCTGCGTGTCCCGCGGCGACCGGGCCGCCCGCCGGACTGGGCGCTGGAGGTGAACGCCGCCGCGTTGGGCGAGGACCTGCGGGTGAGCGTGGCGGCGCAGGACCCCGCGGTGGTGCGGCGCCTGCGGCAGGCACTGGCGAGTACCGGCCCGGCGCCGGACCTGGTGCAGATCGAACAGGACGAGATCGACGAGTTCGAAGAGGAGCTGGGCACGTGGTGAGTCAGCAACCGACGGCGGGTGAGCTCCTGCGGGAGGTCACCGACCTGCTGGGGCCCGAGGCGGCCGAGCTGTCGGAGGAGGACAGCCTGATCGAATGGGGCCTGGACTCGATCCAGCTCATGCAGGTCGCCAACAAATGGCGGCGTCGCGGGATCAAGGTCGGCTTCGCGCAACTGGCGAAGCGCCCGACGCTCGCGGGCTGGCGCGAGGTGCTGACCGAGGCGGCCGGGGTCGCGCCCGAACCCGCGGTGACGGTCGAGGTCGACGAGAGCGAACCGTTCCCGCTCGCCCTCATGCAGCACGCGTACTGGATCGGCCGCGACGAGGAGACCACGCTCGGCTCGGTCGCCGCGCACCTCTACGTCGAGTTCGACGGCCACGGCGTCGACGCCGCGAAGCTGGAGCGCGCGGTCGAAGCCCTGGTGCGGCGGCACGGGATGCTGCGCGCGAAGTTCACCGACGACGGCCGCCAGCAGATCCTGCCCGAACGGGCTCAGCCCGCCCTCGTCGTGCACGACGTCGACGACGAGCAGGAACTCGAACGCATCCGGGACCGGTCCTCGCACGCGCGGCTGAACGTCGCCGAGGGCGAGGTGTTCTCGATCCAGCTCAGCCGGCTGCCCGACGGCCGGACCCGGCTGCACGTCGACGTCGACATGCTCGCCGCCGACGCGCTGAGCTACCGCGTCCTGCTGGCCGACCTCGCGCGGTGCTACGAGCACCCGGAGGTCGAGCCGATCGGCTACAGCTACCCGCGCTACCTGGCCGAACGCGAACCCGCCCGGCAGGCCGACCGCGGGCGCGCCCGCGAATGGTGGCAGCAGCGGGTCCCCGAGCTGCCCGCCGCGCCGGAGCTGCCGCTGGTGCCCGAAAGCGAGCGCGGCGACGCCACCCGCGTCACGCGCCGGCACCACTGGCTCGCCCCGGAGGACCGCAAGCGGCTCGCGTCGCGGGCGCACGAACACGGCCTGACCCCGGCGATGGTCGTGGCGACGGCCTTCGCGGAGTCGCTCGCGTCGTGGAGCGGGCAACCGCGGTTCCTGCTCAACCTGCCGATGTTCGACCGGGAGAGCATGCACCCCGAGGCCGACCAGCTCGTCGGCGACTTCACCGGCTCCGTGCTGCTGGACGTCGACCTGTCCACCAAGGCGTCCTTTGCGGACCACGCGCGGACGCTGCAGGACCGGATGCACGCCGACGCCGCGCACGCCGCGTACTCCGGGGTCGAGGTGCTACGCGACCTGTCCCGGCACCAGGGCGAGCAGGTGCTCGCGCCGGTCGTGTTCACCAGCGCGCTGAACCTGGGCGAGCTGTTCGACGCCGACGTCCGCCGGCTGTTCGGCGAGGCGGTGTGGATCATCTCCCAGGGCCCGCAGGTGCTGCTGGACGCGCAGGTCACCGAGGTCAACGAGGGCCTGCTCATCAACTGGGACGTGCGTGAGAACGCTTTCCCGGCCGACCTGATCGACGAGATGTTCGCCGCCTTCCACAGCCTGATCACCCGGCTCGGGCAGCATGACGACGCCTGGGACCAGCCGGTCGGCGGCGCGCTGCCTGCCACGCAGGCCGCGGTCCGGGCGGAGGTCAACGACACCGCCGGCCCGCGCAGCGGCAAGCTCCTGCACGACGGGTTCTTCGAGCGGGCCCGGCAGCAGCCGGACGCGCCGGCGCTGGTGTGGTCCAGCGGCGAGCTGAGCTACGGCGAGCTGGCCGACCGGGCACTCCGGATCGCCGCGTCGCTGGAGGTCTCCCCGGGTGACACCGTCGGCGTGCGCCTGCCGAAGGGGCCGGACCAGATCGCGGCCGTGCTCGGCGTCCTCGCGGTCGGCGCCGCATACGTGCCCATCGGCGTGGACCAGCCCGAGGTCCGGGCGGAGCGCATCCGCCGGATCGCGGGCCTGCGGACCGTGCTGAGCAGCGCCGAGGCGACCGCCGAACCCCTGGCCGAGCCGGTGCGCGTGGCCGAGGAGTCGGTCGCGTACGTGCTGTTCACCTCCGGTTCGACCGGCGAGCCGAAGGGCGTCGAGGTACCGCACCGTGCGGCGATGAACACGATCGAAGACCTCAACGAACGGTTCGGGGTCGGCGGGTCCGACCGCTGCCTCGCCGTGTCCGCACTGGACTTCGACCTGTCCGTGTACGACGTCTTCGGCCTGCTCGGCGCCGGTGGCGCGGTCGTGCTCGTCGAGGAGGGCGACCGCCGCGACGCCCGGGCGTGGGCCGAACTCGTTGCCGCACAGGGGGTCACGCTGGTCAACTGCGTGCCCGCGCTGCTCGACATGCTGCTGGTCTCGGCCCGGCCTGGTGAGCTGACCGGTCTGCGGACGGTGCTGCTCGGCGGCGACTGGGTGGGCACCGACCTGCCCGGCCGGGTCGCCGCGCACGCGCCGCGCTGCCGGTTCGCCGGGCTCGGCGGCACCACCGAAACGGCGATCCACTCCACCGTCTGCGAGGTCCACGGCGTGCCCGCGCAGTGGCGTTCGGTGCCCTACGGGACCCCGCTGCGCAACGTCGCCTGCCGGGTGGTCGACGCCCGTGGCCGCGACTGCCCGGACTGGGTCGGCGGCGAACTGTGGATCGGCGGCGACGGCGTCGCCCACGGCTACCGCGCCGACCCGGCTCGCACGGCCGACCGGTTCGTCGAGTACGAGGGCCGCCGCTGGTACCGCACCGGCGACCTGGCGCGGTACTGGCCGGACGGCACGCTGGAATTCCTCGGCCGCCGCGACCACCAGGTCAAGGTGCGGGGGGTGCGGATCGAGCTCGGCGAGGTGGAGGCGGCGCTGGCGGAGCATCCCGCGGTGCGCCGCGGCGTCGCCGGGGTCGCGGGCAACCAGCTGGTCGCGGCCGTCTCGGGCGAGGTCGAACCGGAGGACGTGCGTGAGTTCGCGCGCACGATGCTGCCGCCGCACATGGTGCCGGCGCGGGTGGTGGTGCTCGGCGAGCTGCCGCTGACCGCCAACGGCAAGGTGGACCGGCGCGCGGTCGCCACGCACTGGGCCGCCGAGGCGGACTCCTACGTCGCGCCGGAAACACCGCTGGAGAAGGTCATCGCGAAGGTGTGGGCGGAGGTGCTCGAAGCCGAACGCGTCGGCGTCGAGGACCCCTTCTTCGCGCTGGGCGGGGACTCCGTGCTGGCGACGATGATCATCGGGCGCCTGCGCGAAGCGCTGGACACCAGCGAGGTCTCGGTCCGGACGTTGTTCGCGACCCTCACCGTGGGCGCGATGGCCGCCCGGCTGCTCGCCGAGGAGACCACGCCCGGCAGGCTCGCCCAGGTCGCCGAGATCTACCTGGAGGTCGACGCGCTGACGGAGTCCGATGTGGACGCCCAACTGTCCTGAAACGACCGTGGCCCCCTTCCCGGGTGGGAAGGGGGCCACGGTGTTGCTCAGAGCTTGGCGAGGCCGGGCCTCAGCTTCTCCAGGACCCACGGGATGTCGTAGACCGTCGGGTAGCGCAGGGCCGAGATGGTCTCCATGTCGAGCACCAGGTAGTCACCCGACTTGACCTTCGCCACGAGCTGGTTGCTCTCGAAGGCCTGCTGCAGGTCCGGCGAGGTGAACGCGATGACCACGAGGTCCGCGGCCAGCTTGTCGTACTGCTCCGGGGACAGCGAGCCGGTGGGGCTGCCCGAGTCGTTCTGGCCGAGGCCGGCGACCGACCGGCTCAGCTTCAGGCCCAGCGACTGGATCGTCCGCACGGCGAAGTCCTGCTGCGACACCAGGGTGAAGACCTTGCCCGCGGTGTTGCCGACCGAAGCGGTGAACGTCTTGCCCGCCGCCTTCGGGTAGTCGGCCTTCACCTTGTCGATGGCGGCCTGCGTGGTGCTGATGACGTTCTGCGCCTCGCCGGTCTTGCCCAGCGCCTTCGCCGTGACCTGCACGTGCTCCTGCCAGGTCTGCGCGCCCCACTCGGTGGCGTAGCCGACGGTCGGCGCGATCTTCGACAGGTTCGCGTACTCCTGGTCGAGGCCGTAGTCGGCGGTGGCCAGGATCAGGTCCGGGGTGAGCGCGCCGACCTCCTCGGCGTTGACGCCGTTGGCCGCGTTCACGATCTTGGTCTTGGCCGGGTCGAGCTTGCCTCGCAGGTACGACGGCACGCCCGCGGAGCCGGACTTGTCGAAGTACGCCACCGGCGTGACGCCCAGCGCGAGCGCCGCGTCGAGGTCGTCGCTGGAGGTGCCGATGACGACGACCCGCGAGGGCGCCTTGTCGATCGTGGTGGTGCCGAACTTGTGGGTGATCGTCACGGGGAAGGCGGCCGGGTCGGCCGACGCCGGCGCCGCCGCGGACGACGAGCTGTCCTGCACGTCGCCGCATGCGACGAGGCCGAACGACACGGCGCCCGCCAGCAGCAGTGCACCGAGAATTCTCCTACGGGACATGGGAAGACGTCCTTCGGGTCAGGTTGCGGGGTTGCCGTCGACGGCCTTGGCGAGCTGGGGGACGAGCTGGTCGAGCAAGTACGGCAGGCTCAGCACGGACACGAAGGACATCGCGCTGCCGAACTCGCTGTCGTCGGGGACGAGGACCTCGCGCTTCTGCTTGGCGACGTCGAGGCCCGAGTAGAGCTTGTCGGCGTCGAGGGTGGCACGCGTGTCGGGGCCCGCGAGCCACACGAGCGCCTTGACGTCGAGCAGATCCGCGCGCTCGGCGGAGATGTTGGCGCCGAACTTGTTGCCGATGACCTGGTCGAGGTCGGGGGGAAGGGCGAAACCGAGCGCGGCCAGCACCCGCGAGCGCGGATCCTCGCTGCCGTAGACGAAGTAGCCCTGGTAGACGGTGGCCACGAGGGCTGTCGCACCCACGAACTGCGGGTTGTCGGTGCGGGCCTTGGTGAACTGTCCCTCCACATCGGACACGAGCTTGTCGGCGTCCGCGGACCTGCCCAGCACCTTGCCGACAGTGCGCACCGAGTCCTGCCACGGGATGCCGTAGTCGGCGTACTCCTTGGGCTGTGCGATCGTCGGGGCGATCTTCGACAGCGTGTCGTACTGCTCCTGCGTGAGCGCGGAGTACAGGCCGAGGATGAGGTCCGGCCGGAGCGCGGCGATCTTCTCGTACTGCGGGCCGTCGGTGTTGGACAGCACTTCCGGCTTCGCGGCGGTGCCGAGCTTGTCCTGCGCCCACGGCCCGATCGCGCCGGGGAAGTTGCCGAGCCATTCGGTGGTGCCGACGGGCACCACGCCGAGGGCGAGCAGCGCGTCCTGGTCGGTCAGGCCGACGGTGACGACGCGTTTCGGGGCGGAGTCGACAGTCGTGCTGCCGTACTTGTGCGCGATCGTGACGGGATAAGCGCCACCGGCGGCGCCCTGCGGTTGCTGAGCGGTGTCGTCGCCGCCGCATCCGGCCACGGCGAGTAACGCCGAGACCAGTGCACCGGCCAGCACCGCCCGCCGACGCGGGAGGAAAGAGGTCATGCTGGTTAGGTTTGCCTACCCAAAGTTTCTAGTCAAGGCGCGATAGCTCACGGAGCCGGACGAACCGGACCCGACCTGGCGCTTCCGGTCACCCCGCCGTGACCAGGTCGTTATGGGCCCGCTGCTCGCGCGAGCGCCCACCCGCGTTCTGCTCACAAAGGTAAGGCTAGTCTAAGTTCGTGGCCGTGAGCACTCCGCAAGCTTCCGGGCAGCGCTCGTCGTCGCGGGCGTTCGGCCTGGTCGTCGGGCTCGCGCTGCTCGCCTTCGCCTGCCTGGCCAGCCTGTGGGTCGGCGCCAAGGGCATCCCGTTCACCGCCACCTGGGACCTGCTCTGGCACAACGACGGCTCCAGTGAAGCGGTGATCATCCACGACCTGCGCGTCCCGCGCACGCTCCTCGGCCTGCTCGTCGGCGCCGGGCTCGGGCTGGGCGGCGCGCTCATGCAGGCGCTGACTCGCAACCCCCTGGCCGACCCCGGGCTGCTCGGCGTGAACATGGGCGCCTCGGCCGCGGTGGTCGTCGCGATCGGGTTCCTCGAGATCACCACCCTCACCGGCTACCTGTGGTTCGCCCTCGCCGGGGCGGCCGTCGCCGCGGTGCTCGCCTACCTCCTCGGCACCGCGGGCCACGGCTCGGCCGCCCCGGAACGGCTCGTGCTCGCCGGCGCCGCCGTGACCGCCGTGCTGTTCGCGTTCGTGCAGGCGGTGCTGCTGCTGAACCCGTTGACCTTCAACCAGTTCCGGTTCTGGGACGTCGGCTCGCTCGCCTCCCGCCGGATGGACGTCGTCGCGCAGGTCGCGCCCTTCATCGTGGCCGGCGTCGTCCTCGCGCTGTCGCAGGCCCGTGCGCTCAACGCGCTCGCCCTCGGCGATCAGGCGGGCAAGGCGCTGGGCGCGCACCTCGGCCGCACCCGCGCGCTCGTCGCGGTCGCGGTGACCCTGCTGTGCGGCGCGGCGACGGCGGCAGCCGGGCCGATCACGTTCGTCGGACTCGCCGTGCCGCACGCGGCACGCCTGCTCGTGGGCCCGGACCAGCGGTGGGTGCTGCCGTATTCGATGGTCCTCGCGCCCATCCTGCTGATCGGCTCGGACATCGTCGGCCGGGTCATCGGCGGGGCCGAGGAGGTCGAGGTCGGCATCGTCACCGCGATCATCGGCGCCCCGGTGTTCGTGCTGCTGTGCCGCCGCCGGAAGCTGGCCCGGCTGTGACCGCGCTGCGTGCCGGGCGGCTGTCCGTCCGCCTGCACCCGCGTGCCGTCGTGGTCGCGATCGCGCTGGCGGTCGCGACCTTCGCGATGAGCGTGGTCGCGCTGACGACCGGCGACTACCCGCTCTCGATCCCGGACGTGGTCAGGACCCTTTTCGGCGACGGCCCGCCCGGCGCCGGCTTCGTCGTGACGACGTTGCGCCTGCCGCGCCTGCTGACCGGGCTGTTCGTCGGCGCCGCACTCGGCGTGAGCGGCGGGATCCTGCAGAGTGTCTCCGGCAACGCGCTCGGCAGCCCGGACGTCATCGGATTCACCCAGGGTTCGGCCGTCGGCGCGTTCTTCGTCATCCTCGTGCTGGACGGCGGCATGCTCGCCGTCTCGGCCGGCGCGCTCGTCGGCGGTGTCGTCACCGCGGTCGTGCTGTACCTGCTGTCCTACCGCGGCGGGGTGCAGGGGCTGCGGTTGATCCTGATGGGCATCGGGGTCAGCGCGATGCTGCTCGCGATCAACTCCTACCTCATCACGCGCGCGTCGCTGCAGGACGCGATCGTCGCCCGGTCCTGGCAGGTCGGCGGTCTCAACGGCCGCGAATGGGGCCACGTCACGGTCGCCGGCCTCACCCTCGCCGTGCTGCTGCCGATCGCGCTGGCGTTCGGGCGCCGGCTGTCGCTGCTGGAGCTGGGGGACGACAAAGCGCAGGCGCTGGGCGTGCGGACCGAGCGGACCCGGCTCGTGCTGCTGGCGGTGAGTGTCGCGCTCGCGGCGTTCACGGTCGCCGTGGCGGGACCGATCGCGTTCCTCGCGCTCGCCGCCCCGCAGGTCGCGCGGCGGCTGTCGGGCACGGCGGGCCCGGCACTGGCGACCTCCGCGCTCATGGGTGCGTTCCTGCTGGTGACGAGTGACTTCGTGGTCCAGCGGCTGTTCGGCTCGCGGCTGCCGGTCGGCGTGGTCACCGGCGCGGTCGGCGGGCTGTACCTCGCGTGGCTGCTGGTGCACCAGTGGCGCCGTCGCGCCTGATTCCGGCCGGCTGCGGGCCTGGAATCCGGCAAGATGGCACTTCGTGGGCGACTCTCCTCGGCAACCGGCGCGTGCGGCGATGCCGCCGCTGACCGGCCGGACGCTGCTCTGGATCGCGGTGTCGATCGTGGTGCTCACCGCCGCGATCGTGACGGCCCTGTGGTGGGCAGGCACCCGTGGCCTGACCGGCGACCAGCTGGTGACCGCGCGGTTCGACGCCCTGAAGATCGGGTTGAGCGTCGGGGTCGGCAGCGGTGGCCTGCTGGCCCTCTACCTGGCCTGGCGGCGGCAGCGCTCCACCGAGGACACTCTCGCTCACCAGCAGGAAGTCGCCCTCGACAACCAGGCCGACGCGCTCGAGCGGCGGATCACCGAGCTCTACACCAAGGCCGCCGAACAGCTCGGCTCCGGCAAGGCCCCCGTTCGCCTCGCGGGCCTGTACGCGCTCGAACGCCTTGCCCAGGGCACCGAGAGCCAGCGGCAGACCATCGTCAACCTGCTCTGCGCGTACCTGCGGATGCCCGACGAGGTCGGCGGCACCCAGGAACGTGAGGTCCGCCTGACCGCGCAGCGCATCCTGGCCCACCACCAACGTCCCGGCTTCGACAGCGAACACCCCGCCGAGACCTTCTGGCCCGACGTCGACCTCGATCTCACCGGCGCCACCCTCGTCGACGCCGACTTCAGCCACTGCCGGCTGCGCGCGCCCCGGCTCGGCGGCGTGACGTTCGCCGGACCCGCCGGTTTCGACGAGACGACCTTTCTCGGCGACGCGCGGTTCGAGGACGTGACCTTCACGGCGGAGGCCCGCTTCGACAACGCCACCTTCACGAGGAACGCCTGGTTCGACGGAGTGGTCTTCACCGGAAAGGCCGGGTTCGAGAAGGCGGCCTTCGCGAGGAACGCGCTGTTCCGCGGGGTGACCTTTCCCGCGGACGCCGTGTTCCGAGGGGGCGGCTTCGCCAAGAACGCCTGGTTCGGCAAAGCGACCTTCACCGGCAACGCGGATTTCCGGGAGGCCACGGTCGCCAAGACCGCCCAGTTCTCCGGGACGACCTTCAGCGGCGACGCCTGGTTCGGCAAGGCGTCCTTCGCCGGGAACTCCGACTTCCGCGGCGCCACCTTCACCCGGAACGCCGTCTTCCGGGAGGCGGCCTTCACGATGACCGCGCTGTTCTGCGGAGCGGCTTTCCGCCAGGAAGCCGGGTTCCGCGGCGCCGCCTTCGCCATGGACGCCGATTTCAGCGGAGCCGTCTTCAGCGGGGACGTGCGGTTCATCGAGGCGATCTTCTCCCGCGACACGGAGTTCCGTGGTGCGGCGTTCGACGGGGAGGCCGGGTTCCGTGGCGTCACCTTCAGCCGGTCCCCGCGCCTGCAGCGGGTGAAGTTCGCCAACGGGATCCCGTCCGAGGTGGCGCAGTGGGTGTCCCCGGCCGAAGCCGTGCCTGACTGACACGCGACGGTGCCCCCTCACCGCCAGGGCGAGAGGGCACTGTCGCTCGAAAACCGTTATGCCGCCTGGGCAACCGGGCTCGACGCCGGGGTCAGCGCCAGGTCCAGCACCTCGCGGACGTTGGCCACCGGGTGCACGTCGAGCTCGGCCAGCACCTCCGCGGGCACGTCGTCGAGGTCGGGCTCGTTGCGCTGCGGGATGATCACCGTCTTCATCCCCGCCCGGTGCGCCGCCAGCAGCTTCTGCTTGACGCCACCGATCGGCAGCACCCGCCCGGTCAGCGACACCTCGCCGGTCATCGCCACGTCCGCCCGCACCACGCGGCCCGACAACAGCGACGCCAGCGCCGTGGTCATCGTGACCCCGGCCGACGGGCCGTCCTTGGGCACCGCGCCCGCGGGCACGTGCACGTGGATGCCGCGCTCCTTCAGGTCGCCGACCGGCAGCTCCAGCTCCGCGCCGTGCGAACGCAGGTAGGACAGCGCGATCTGCGCCGACTCCTTCATCACGTCGCCGAGCTGACCGGTCAGGGTCAGCCCGGTGCCGCTGGACTCCGGGTCCGCCAGCGACGCCTCCACGTAGAGCACGTCACCACCGGCGCCGGTCACCGCCAGGCCTGTGGCCACGCCCGGAGTGGAGGTCCGCTGCGTCGAAACGGGCAGCGATGACTCCGGCAGGTGCCGAGGCCGGCCGAGGTAGCCCTGCAGGTCCTCCGTGTCCACGGTGATCGGCAGCGACACCTCGTCCAGTGCGACCCGGGTCGCGATCTTGCGCAGCACCTTCGCGATGGTCCGGTTGGCGTTGCGGACGCCGGCCTCACGGGTGTACTCCGCTGCGATCCGGCTCAGCGCGGCTTCGGTGAACCGCACGTCGTCCGTGCCGAGACCCGCCCGCTCCAGCTCACGCGGCAGTAGGTGGTCGCGCCCGATGATCACCTTCTCGTGCTCGGTGTAGCCGTCGAGGGTGACCAGCTCCATCCGGTCCAGCAGCGGGCCGGGGATCGTCTCCAGCGCGTTCGCCGTCGCCAGGAACACCACGTCCGACAGGTCGAGCTCGACCTCCAGGTAGTGGTCCCGGAACGTGTGGTTCTGCTCCGGGTCCAGCACCTCGAGCAGGGCCGCGGTCGGGTCGCCGCGGTAGTCGGCGCCCACCTTGTCGACCTCGTCGAGCAGGACGACCGGGTTCATCGAACCGGCTTCCTTGATGGCGCGGACGATCCGGCCCGGCATCGCGCCGACATAGGTGCGCCGGTGCCCGCGGATCTCCGCCTCGTCCCGCACGCCGCCGAGTGCGACGCGGACGAAATTGCGGCCCATCGCCTTGGCGACCGACTCACCGAGCGACGTCTTGCCGACGCCCGGAGGGCCGACCAGCGCGAGCACGGCGCCGGAGCGCCGCCCGCCGACCTGGCCCAGCCCGGCCTCGGTCCGGCGGTTGCGCACCGCCAGGTACTCGATGATGCGTTCCTTCACGTCGTCCAGGCCCGCGTGGTCGGCGTCGAGCACCGCCCGCGCGCCCGCGATGTCGTGCACGTCGTCGGTCCGGGTCTGCCACGGCATCTCCAGCACCGTGTCCAGCCAGGTCCGGATCCAGCCGCCTTCCGGGGACTGGTCGGAGGTCCGCTCCAGCTTGTCCACCTCGGCCAGCGCGGCCTTGCGGACGTGCTCGGGCAGGTCGGCCTTCTCGACGCGGGCGCGGTAGTCGTCCTCGTCGTCGGCCGAACCGTCCAGCTCGCCCAGCTCCTTGCGGATCGCCTCGAGCTGGCGGCGCAGCAGGAACTCCTTCTGCTGCTTCTCCATGCCCTCGGCCACGTCCTTGCGGATCGTGTCGGTGACCTCCAGCTCGGCCAGGTACTCGCGGCTCCATTCGAGCGCGCGCTCCAGCCGGGCCGCGACGTCGAGCGCGCGCAGCAGTTCCAGCTTCTGGTCCAGGTCCAGGTACGGCGCGTTGCCCGCCAGGTCGGCGATCGCCGACGGCTCCTCGAGCTCCTGGACGGCGTCGATCATCTGCCAGCCGCCACGCTGCTGCAGGATCGAGATCACCACGGTCTTGTACTCGGCGGCGAGCGTCTTCGCGCGCTCGTCGCTCAGCTCCGGGGCCTCCTCGGTACGCACCCAGCGGGCCGCGCCCGGCCCGTCGCCGGTCTCGCCGACCACCGCACGGCCGGTGCCGCGCAGCAGGACGGCGGCCTTGCCGCCGGGGATCCGGCCGATCCGCTCGATGGTCGCCACCGTGCCCAGCTCGGCGTACTCGCCGTGCACGCGCGGGACGATCAGGACCTCGGCCTTGGCGGCCGGAAGCGAGCGGATGCCCGGGAACGACGGCGTGCTCGGTGCCTTGGCCTGCGCGGACTCCACCGCGGCGCGGGTCTCGGCGACGTCGAGCTCGAGCGGGACGATCATGCCGGGTAACACGACGTCGTCGTCGAGGGGAAGCAGGGGCAGGAGCCTGATTTCGGTCATCGGGACGCTCCTTCGTAGTTGAGTCTGCTCTGCTCAACTTCGTCGCGTCCCGATTTGTTTCCGCAGGTAGTTCGCTATGAGCGAGCAGCCATCCGGGAATAAGATCAGCGCGGTCGTTCGGCCGCTCCGCACCAGCCGAACGGCCGTGCGCGGCGCTCGGCGCGGTTCAGCGGCCGGTCCGCGCGCCAGTCCGCGGGCGGCACCAGGCCCGGCTCGACCATCGGCCAGCCGCCGAACCAGGACTCGATCTCCGCGCGCCGCCGCACCCACAGCGGGTTGCTGGTGCGCTGGTAGGCCTCGGCGAGCTCGTGCACGGCGGCCGCGTCCTCCGGCGGCAGGTTCTCGTCCGTGAAGTGCGAGACCGCGAGCCAGCTGCCGGGCGCGAGGCGGCCCCGGTAGCGCGCGACGATCTCCTCGGGACGGTCGTCGCCGCCGATGAAGTGCAGCACCCCGATCAGCAGCAGGCACACCGGCTGCCCGAAGTCGAGCAGCTGCCTGGTCGTCCGGTGCTTGAGCACGGCGTCGACGTGCCGCAGGTCGGCCTGCACCAGCCCGGCCCAGTCGGTCGCGCCGTCCTGCTCCAGCAACACGGTCGAGTGCGCGACCGCGACCGGCTCGTAGTCGACGTACACCACGGACGCCCGCTCGCCCGCCGGCAGGTTGTCGCGGACGATCTCGTGCACGTTGCCCACGGTCGGCACGCCCGAGCCCAGGTCGAGGAACTGCCGGATCCCCGCGTCCAGCGCGGCCTGCACCAGTCGGCCGAGGAAGTCCCGGTTCTGCCGGGCCAGCTCACGAGCGTGCGGGAACACTTCGACCGCGCGCTTGCCGAACTCCCGGTCCACCGCCCAGTTCTGGCTGCCCCCGAGATACCAGTCGTAGATCCGGGCCGCGGACGGCTTCTCGGTGTCGACCCCGGCGGGAGCCTTCGGCGCGGATTTTCGACCTTCACTCACACGAGTGATTGAATCACGGCCGTCACGCGGAGCGCGGTGTTTGAGGGCGGTGGGTGACGGGTGGGGGCACAGCGGGTCGTCTGTACCAGTAGGTCCACAACGGCCGGTACCCCTGCGAGTACCAGAACGGGGTGGATCGCGGGTTCGCGAGCGCGTGGTGCAGGAGCACGGCGTCGACGCTGACCTCGTCGAACAGCTGGTGCGCGTGTGCCGCCAGCGCGGTGCCCACGCCGGAGGACCGGGCGGCCTCGGCGACGTGCAGAGAAGAGAGGTAGCCGACGCGGCCGGCCGAGACGTACGGCGAGACCCAGCTCGTTACCGGCGGGAACTGCAGCTGCAGCAGGCCGAGCGGGCGACCGTAGAGCTCGGCGATCCACACCGTCGGCTCGGTCCGGTCGAGCTGGTCCGCCAGGTCCGCGGCGAGCAGTTCGTCGGCGTTGCCGCGCAAGGTGACGAGGCCGAACTGCGCGTCGTACCGCTGCAGCTCGGTGTACAGCTCGACGGCCGTGCCGAGATCGCCCGCCTCGGCCGGCCGGATCCGCACGCCCGGTTCGGTGGCGGGCCCGGGCGTGCTCAACCGGTCGGCAGGACGGACGGCCAGCACCCGTACCGGCGCGAAGCCGTGCCGCAGCAGCTCGGCCGAGCCCGCGGAGTCACGGCTGGGCCGGGGGATGACGGCGGCGGTGTCCCAATCCCCAGGGGGCGCCACGTCAGCGAGGTGTTCATCCCATCGCGTGAGAATCTCGGCCAGGGATTCGCCAGGTGCGGGTCCGGCGAGATGTACCGTGAGCCGGTACTCCACGAGCGCCCGCCACAGAGAGTCACGGGACCGCTCGCCCACCTCGCTTCGCGTCGCGAAACCGTCCGCGGCCGAGTCCCCGTTCTCCGCCCGGAACCGGCCGACGTGCTCGCCGTTCCCGGCGAAGGGGTCTGACGAGGGCAGGAGTGAGTCCGCACTGTTCAACCTGGTGGCGTGCGCCGTTGCGAGCGCCTCCCTATTCATGCGCGTATTGAAGACCCCTTACTCGATCAAGGTGACAGCAGGGCCGGTTACCGCTCGTCATCGAAAAAGAAAGCGGAATGGGCGCCGGTTTCACCCGGTAGTCACCGCAGCTCACCGCAGTTGGCACGTTGTTAACTATGGGGTGATCTGATGGGGCCGGAAAGAGGCTGAAGTACGCCCTCCGGGGTACAGTGGCACCCTCATTCGTGCGGTGATCATTACGAGTGCTGGGTGCAGGCGCAGTGGGGCCTTGGGCGGGGAAGGAGGTTGCATGCCGGGCACTGGCGGCTCGCCGGATGCTTCCGTTCCGGTGGTGGCCGGCACCGATGCCCGCCCGCCGTCGGTCGACGCGCGTGGCGACGAGCGGCGGTTCCGGCTCTACACGCTCACAGTGCTCACCTTCGGCATCCTGGCCGCGATCGTGGTCTCCCTGCTCTGGCTCCCCTTCGAGGGCACGCCGCAGCTGTGGTGGATCGGTCCCGTGCTCGCGTTGTCGTTCCTGCTCGCCGAGCAGCTCGGCATCAACGTCGACGTCCGCAGCGGCATCTCGTGGACGATCTCCTTCACCGAGATACCACTGGTCATCGGCTTCTTCGTGGCTCCGTTCGAGGTCGTGCTGATCGCCCACCTCGTCGCGGGAATCAGCACCCTGCTGGTGCGCCGGGTGTCCGGCCGGGTGCTCTACAACGCCGGCGCGTTCCTGCTCGAGATCACCAGCGGGTTCGCGGTGGCCGGACTCGTCCAGCACGCGATGGGCAGCACCGGGATGACCTGGCCCGCCGCGCTCGCGGGCACCCTGACCGCGCCGCTGGCCAGCACCCTGCTCGCCCTCGCGGCGGTTCGCGTGCTGCGGCGGCGGATGCGCATCGGCACCGCGCTGCGGCTGACCGGGCGGATCCTCGTGGTCGGGTTCGTCAACGCCTCGGTCGGCCTGAGCGGCTACCTCGTGATCGTCGGCACGAGCAACGCCTGGCCGCTCGTGGTCGCCGTCTTCCTCGGACTTTCCGCGCTGTACTGGGCTTATTCGGATCTGCTGCGCGAACAGCGCGACATGGAAGCGCTTTCCGACGTCAGCCTGATGGTCGCCAGGTCGGGTCAGCAGGCGGCCGCCCGCCCGGCCAGCCGGGTCGACGACCTCACCGGCGGGGTCAACGCCAGCGACTGGTCCACGATCGCCGAGCGCATCAAGGACCAGCTCTCCGCCGCGCGGGTCGTGCTGCGGCTGCGGCTCGAACCGACCGCCGCCATGACCACCGTCGTCGCCGGGGAACCGTTGCCGGCGGGCGAGATGGTGGGCGAGGACGCGCTGGTCCGGCTGCCCGGCTCGCACGTGCGTCACTTCCGCATCACCGAGGCGAACGCCGAGGTCTCCTCCGCGCTGCTCGACCGCGACGCGCAGGAGGCGCTCGTCGTGCCGCTGTGCAGCGCCAACCAGCTGCTGGGCGTCGTCGAGGCGCACGACCGGCTGTCGCGGTGGCGCGGGTTCGGCAAGTACGACGTGCAGTTGCTCGGCACGATGGCCAGCCACCTCGCCACGGCGCTGGACAACCGCCGGCTGCTCGCCACCCTGCGCCACGACGCCTACCACGACCCGCTGACCGGGCTGCTCAACCGGCCGGGCTTCCGCCAGGTCGCGCGCCAGCCGTTGCGCGACCGGCTGGACTCGGCGGTGCTGCGGGTGGACCTCGACGTGTTCTCGACCGTCAGCGACGCACTCGGCTACACCTGGGCGGACCGGATGGTGATCGCCGCCGGGCGGCGGATCCGCGACGCGCTCGGGCCGGACGTCCCGCTGGCCCGGCTGGAGGGCGCGTCCTTCGCGGCGCTGCTCGTCGGGTACCACAGCACCCAGATCCACGACGTGGCCGAGCGGCTGCGCGCGCAGCTTTCGGCGCCGTACCCGGTCGACCGGCTCACCGTCGAAGCGAACGCCATGGTCGGCTACGCCACCCCCTCGATCGAGGACAGCGCCGAGAGCACCGACATCGACGCCCTCCTGCAACGGGCCGACGTCGCCGTGCGGGCCACCCGCGGCGGCGAGGAGGTCCGCGGGTACGTGCCGAGCATGGGGCAGATCTTCCTGCGCCGGTTCCAGATGGTCACCCAGTTCCGGCAGGCCCTGGAGGAAGGCCAGCTGAGCGTGCACTACCAGCCGAAGATCTCGTTGCCGAGCAAGCAGCTGCTCGGCGTCGAGGCGCTCGTGCGGTGGGTGCACCCGGAGTTCGGCAAGCTCGACCCGGACGAGTTCGTGCCCGCCGTCGAGGCGGCCGGGCTGATCGGCGTGCTGACCGGGTTCGTGCTGGAGCAGTCGCTGATCCGGGTGCGCAAGTGGATGGACGAGGGGCTGCGGATCTCCGTGGCGGTCAACCTGTCCGTGCGCAACCTCGCCGACGTCGACTTCCCGGCGAAGGTCGTCGAGGCGCTGCGGCGCTTCGACGTGCCGCCGGAGCTGCTGACGTTCGAGCTGACCGAGTCCGGGGTGATGGCCGACCCGCAGAAGGCGCTGCCGATCCTGCAGGAGCTGCACGCGCGGGGCATCGTGCTGGCCGTCGACGACTTCGGCACCGGGTACTCGTCGCTGGCCTACCTGCGGCGGCTGCCGGTGGACGAGGTCAAGATCGACAAGAGCTTCGTCCTCGGCATGGGGACCGACCTCGGGGACCTCGCGGTGGTCCGGTCCATCGTGGAGCTGGGCCACTCGCTGGGGCTCACGGTGGTCGCGGAGGGTGTCGAAGAAGACATCGCGCGGGACCAGCTCGAGGCGATGGGTTGCGACGTGGCGCAGGGGTACCTCATCTCCCGCCCGCTCGCCGAGGACCGGCTGGAGGCCTGGCTCCAGGCGCGAACGGCGAGGTCAGCGGGCCGGCAGCGGGAGACGATCCTGACGCTGCTGACGTAGGCACCCCCGGTGCGCACCGGTGTCCGCCGATTGTGTAATCTCTTCGAGGCTTCAACGTTCAGGCGTTGATCCGCCCCTTTAGCTCAGTCGGCAGAGCGTCTCCATGGTAAGGAGAAGGTCTACGGTTCGATTCCGTAAAGGGGCTCGCGAGTGGGTGTAGTCTGTCCACGGGAAGCGTGGACCTGACTCGCTTCGCAGTGTCCTCTGGGGGCCTGGCCCCCAGACCCCCGCCAGGGGGGCAAGTCCCCTGGACCCCCCGCTGGTGGCGGGGTTCGGAGGGCCGGGCGCGGACAGGGCGGTGTAGCTCAGTTGGCAGAGCAAGCGGCTCATAATCGCTGTGTCGCCGGTTCAAGTCCGGCCACCGCTACCGGGATTCGAGTTTTGTAGAGAAAGGCGTAGCCGTGGCTTCCACCGACGTGCGACCGAAGATCACCCTGGCGTGCGAGGAGTGCAAGCACCGCAACTACATCACCAAGAAGAACCGGCGTAACGACCCGGACCGCTTGGAGATGAAGAAGTTCTGCCCGAACTGCGGTACGCACCGGGTGCACAAGGAAACCCGCTAGCCCTCAGTACCCTTCGAAACCGCCCTGGCCCTCCCGCCGGGGCGGTTTTGCTTTCCGGGGCGCCGCCGCTACTGCGACGCCACCCGGCCGCCGCGGCGGGTGAACACCACGTCCCGCGCCGTCCGCAGGGCCGTGGCGATCGCGCCCGTCAGGGCGGCGTCCTCGCCGAGCTCGCCCGGGACGATCTTCGGACGCAGCGGCGTCGCGTGTGCCAGCGCCCTGGTCAGCGGCTCCGACAGCAGGTCCGTGTTCTTCCCGATCCCGCCTCCGAGCACGACCAGCGCCGGGTCGATCACCGCCGCCACCGAGGCGACCATGAACGCCAGCCGCGTCGCCTCCTCCTCGACCGCGCTCATCGCCCGCGCGTCGCGCTCGCGGGCCAGGCGGAAGACGTCCTTCGCGGTGTGCACGACCAGCCCCCGCGCCGCGGCCATCTCCACCACGGAATGTGCCCCCGCGGCCGACTCGAGCATCCCCTCCCGCGGCGGCTGCGAGGGCGGCGGCCATCCATACGGCAGGTACCCGACCTCGCCCGCCGCCCCGTGCGCACCGCGGAAGAGCGCCCCGTTGACCACGATGCCCATCCCGATGCCGGTCCCGACCGTCGCGCACACGAACACGTCCACGCCCCGCGCCGCCCCGGCCTCGTGCTCGCCCACGGCCGCGAGGTTCGCGTCGTTCTCGACCACCAGCTCCGTGCCCAGCACGGAGGACAGCTCGTTCAGCAACCCCTTGCGTTCCCAGCCCGGCAGGTTCGGCGCGCGCCGCAGGGTCGCCGAGCGGTGATCCGGCACGCCCGGCGTGCCGACCACCGTCGCGACGATGTCGTCGAGCCGTAGCCCCGCCTGCGTGACCGCGGCCTCGACCGAGGAGCGCACCGATCGCATCAGCGCGCCGGCCGACCGCGCCCTGTTCCGCTCGTCGACTCGCGCCACCACGGTGCCGGACAGGTCCGCCACGGCCACCCGCACGAGCCCGCGCCCGATGTCGACGCCCAGCACGTGCCCGGCGCCCGGGTTCACCTCGTAGACGACGGCGGACCGGCCGGGACCGGAGATCGTGCGGCCGGCGGTGCGCACCAGCCCGTCCTGTTCCAGGTCCAGCAGGGCCTGGCCGACGGTCGGCTTGGACAGGCCGGTGTCGGCGGCGAGCCGCGGCCGGGTCGCGGCGCCGTGGCGGCGCAGCCGTTCCAGCACCGCGCGCTGGTTCAGCTCGCGCATGCTCGCCGGAGTACCGACCTCCAAGTTCCACCCCTGCCTTCGTCGACGTCGGACCGCCCGCGTAACCCCGTAAGCGCTCCGCCGTCCGGAGCCCCTCCTGGCCGCCGTAATCACCAGTTTACGGAGAACCCCTTCCACCAGCGTCAGGTCTATGTTAAGAAACCTTCTTAACAAACGGATGGAGGCGCGCCGTGAGCTCACCCACCCGATCGGGGACCGAGGCCGCGGGTCTGCAGCGGCAGATCGGTCCCGTGCAGGCGACCGCGATCAACATGACGCAGATGTGCGGGATCGGCCCCTTCGTGACCATCCCGGCCATGGTCGCGACGATGCAGGGTCCGCAGGCGATGTTCGGCTGGGTCGTCGGCGCGATCATCGCCCTCGCCGACGGCCTGATCTGGGCCGAGCTGGGCGCGGCGATGCCGGGCGCCGGCGGCACCTACATCTACCTGCGCGAGGCGTTCCAGTACCGGACCGGCCGGCTGATGCCGTTCCTGTTCGCGTGGAGCGCCGTCCTGTTCATCCCGCTGATCATGTCCACCGGCGTGATCGGGCTCGTCAGCTACCTGGGCTACCTGGTGCCGGGCGTGGTCGACGCCGACGGCCGGACGACCGTGCTGGGCCACGTCATCGGCATCGCGATCGTGGTGGTCGTCGTCTTCGCGCTGTGGCGGAAGATCGGCGACGTCGGCAAGCTGACCACCGTCCTGTTCGGCGTGATGCTGTTCTCCGTGCTCGCGGTCATCGTCGCCGCCTTCTCGCACTTCCACAGCAGTCTGGCCTTCGGCTTCACGCCCGGCGCCTTCGGCTCGGGAGGCGCGTTCTGGACCGGTCTCGGCGCGGGCCTCGTGATCGCGATCTACGACTACCTCGGCTACAACACCACCGCCTACCTCGGCGCGGAACTGCGCAACCCGGGCCGGACGCTGCCGCGCTCCATCGTCTACTCGGTGCTGGGCATCATGGGCCTGTACTTCCTGCTGCAGGTGGGCGTGCTCGGCGCGGTGCCGTGGCAGGAGGTGGAGAACTCGACGTCGATCGCCTCGCTGGTACTGGAACGGACCTGGGGCGGGGTGACCGCCAAGGTCATCACCGTCGCGATCGTGATCACCGCGTTCGGCTCGGTGTTCGCCGGGCTGCTCGGCGGCTCGCGGGTGCCGTTCGAAGCCGCCAGGGACAAGGTGTTCCTGCCGTGGTTCGCCCGGCTGCACCCGCGGCTGAACTTCCCGACCGTCGGCCTGCTCGCGATGGGCCTGATCACCGCGGTGGGCTCGCTGTTCACGCTGACCGATGTGATCAACATGGCGCTCGCGGTGCTCGTGATCGTGCAGTCGGTGGCGCAGGTCGCCGCGATCGTCGTGCTCCGGCGCCGGCAGCCGAACCTCAAGCGGCCGTACCGGCAGTGGCTCTATCCCGTGCCGACGATCGTGGCACTGGCCGGCTGGGTCTACATCTACGTCTCGGCGACCTGGCTGTCGATCTGGCTCTCCCTGGGGTGGATCGCCGTCGGGGTCGTCGCGTACCTGGTCTGGGCCAAGGTCGAGCGGACCTGGCCCTTCGGTGAGAAGGAGATCCGGGAGGCGTACGCCGCATGAAGCTCGCACTGGGAGCCGTGGTCCTGGCGGCGACCGCCCTGCTCAGCCCGCCTGCGCAGGCACAACCCGCGCCGACCGGCCTGATCACGGTCGGCACGCAGGGCTGGCAGGTGCAGAGCAGCGCGGTCGCGAACGGTTCGGCCGAGGACATCTCCAACCCCGCCTACCGCACGACGAACTGGCTGCCGGTCAAGCCCGACGACGCGGGCGCGCCCGGCACCGAGATCAACGCGCTCGTGCAGAACGGCGCCTGCCCGGACGTCTTCTACTCCGACAACATGCGCAAATGCTTCGGCTACGTGGACAAGCTCGGCCCGGTCACGGTGCCGAGGTTCGCCGTGCCGTGGTGGTTCCGCACCGACTTCACCCTGAACGCCAAGCCGGGGCAGGACGTGAAGATGACCATCCCGGGCGTCGTCGGCGAGGCCGACCTGTGGGTCGACGGCAAGCAGGTCGCCGGCCGGGACGTGGTCAGCGGCGCCTTCGCCGGGCACACCTTCGACATCACGCGGTTCGTCCGCCAGGGCAAGAACTCGCTGGCGGTCAAGATGTACCCGAACGACCCGGCCAAGATGTACACGCTCGACCAGGTCGACTGGAACCAGTTCCCGCCGGACAACAACACCGGCATCCAGTACCCGATCCAGCTGCAGATCTCCGACGCGCTCACCGGGTCGAACGCGCACGTGACCCAGCAGAACGCCGCCGACCTGTCCAGCTCGACGCTGACCGCGAAGCTCGACGTCACCAACAACGCGGGCCGTGAGCAGCGGGGCGACGTCACCGCGACGATCACCCCGCCCGGCGGCGGCAAGCCGATCGTCGTGCGGCAGACGGTGAGCGTGCCGGCAGACAGCACGAAGACGGTCACCTTCGCGCCGGTGACGATCACGCACCCGAAGCTCTGGTGGCCCTACTCGATGGGCGGCCAGCCGCTGTACACGCTGAGCACCGCGGTCGCCCAGAACGGCAAGGTCTCCACCACGTCGAGCGACACCTTCGGCATCCGAACCGTCACCACCCGCCTGGTCGGCGGCTCGCCACAGCTGCCGGACGGGGCACGGATCTTCGCGGTCAACGGCAAGGAGTTCGTGTTCCGCGGCGGCGGGTACGCGCCGGACCTGTTCCTGCGCTACTCGAAGTCCGACGTGGCGCACCAGGTCCAGCTGATCAAGAACATGGGCCTCACCGGCGTCCGGCTCGAGGGCCACGACATGCCGCAGGACTTCTACGAGCAGATGGACCGCGCCGGGCTTCTCGTGCTGGGCGGTTTCCTGTGCTGCGACGCCTGGCAGCCGGACAGCGAGGCGAACCTGACCGACCGCGACTTCGCGATCATGCACGACTCGGCGCGCAGCATCGGCGAGCGCGAGCGCAACCACCCCAGCGTCATCACCTACGGCTGGAGCGACAACGAACCGTTGCCGCGTCAGGAGCAGGAGTCGCTCGCGGGGTTCGCCGAGGCCGACTTCCAGGTGCCGATCATCGCCTCGGCCGAGTACAAGAGCACCCCGACGCTCGGCCAGGCGGGGGAGAAGGAGGGCCCGTACGACTGGGTTCCGCCGTCGTACTGGTACGACACCAGCCACTTCGACCCCGACGACCCGAGCCGGACGAACGTCGGCGGCTCGTGGGGCTTCGCGAGCGAGCAGAGCGCCGGGGACACGGTGCCCACGCTGGACTCGATAAAGCGCTTTCTCTCGCCCGAGGAGCAGGCCGAGCTCTGGCAGGACCCGGCGTACAACCAGTACCACGCGAACTTCGAGTCCGGGCACGGTGGCTACGCCTTCGGCACGCTCTACACGTTCGACACCGCGCTGAAGGCCCGCTACGGCAACTGGTCCTCTTTGGACAACTACGTCCAGCTGGCGCAGGTGCAGAACTACGAGAACACCCGGTCGCAGTTCGAGGCGTTCCTGGACCACTCGACGGACAAGGCGAACCCGGCGACGGGAATCGTGTACTGGCAGCTCAACAAGGGCTGGCCGACGCTGTTGTGGTCGCTCTACAACTACGACGGCGACCAGCCGGGCTCCTACTACGGCGCGCAGAAGGCCAACAAGCCCCTGCACGCGCTGCTCGGCTACGACGACAACAAGGTCACCGTGGACAACCTCGGCGCCGGCACCCAGCGCGACCTGAGCGTCGAGGCCAAGGTCTACGACCTGGGCGGCAAGCTGGTCGACGACCAGCAGGCGGGCGATCTGTCGCTCGCCGGCCAGGAGGTGCGCAACGGTGTGCTGCAGCCGAAGCTGCCCACCACCGGCTCGGTGTACTTCGTCGAGCTGGTGCTGAGCCGGCGCGGCCAGGTCGTCGACCGGAACACCTACTGGCGCTCGACCAAGCCGGACGTCGTCGACTGGGCCGCCACCATGGGGAACCCGCAGGCGACGATGACCCAGTACGCCGACTTCTCGGCCCTGCAGGCGTTGCCGAAGACGTCCGTGCGGGCCCTGGCGAGCACGCCGCGACCGGGCGTCACGACGGTGACCCTGACCAACACCTCGGACAAGGTCGCGTTCTTCCTGCGTGCCGACGTCCGGACGGGTGGCGCGCAGGTGCCGTCGGCGACCTGGGACGACAACGACATCACGTTGTGGCCCGGCGAGTCGCAGACGCTCACCGCGACCTACGACCCGGTGGCGCATCCGCAGGTGAGCGTGGCCGGGTTCAACACGCCGGCGGTCACGGTGGCCGGGTGAGCGAACTCGTTCTGGGCATCGACTTCGGCGGCACGAAGGTCGCGATCGGGGTCGCGGACCGGGCCGGCAGCCTCCTGCGCCAGGTCCGGCTGGACACCGAGGCCGCACTCGGGGCGGAGCAGGTCGTGTCGCGGGCGTTGACCGCCGCGCGCGACCTGCTCGACGGGCGCGAACCCGCGGCGGTCGGGGTGGTGAGCCCCGGGATCGTGCTGCCGGAGGAGATCCTGCTCGCGCCGAACGTGCCGGGGTGGCAGCACCTGCGGCTGCGCGAGCTGGTCGCCGCGGAGTTCGGCGCACCCATCGCGGTGGGCACGGACGTCAAGGCGGCCGGACTCGCCGAGGCGAGGTGGGGGGCGCTGGTGGACGCGGACCCGGCGGTGTTCCTGTCGCTGGGCACCGGTGTCGCGGCGGCGATCCTCGTCGGCGGCCGGGTGCTGACCGGCGCGAACGGCGCGGCGGGGGAGATCGGGTACAACCTGGTCGGCGACGGCGACGAGGGTTTCGCGGCGGGCGCGGCGCCCCTGGAGGAAACCGTCGGCGGGCGGGGGCTGGGACTGCGCGCGAGCGCCGCGCTCGGCCGTCCCGTCACCGCGGCGGAGCTGTTCGCGCTGGCGCGGCGGGATCCGGCGGCGAAGGAGCTGGTGTCGCGGGCGCTCGACGAGCTGTCGCTGCACGTGGCGAACCTGGCCATCGCGCTCGATCCGCGGCGGGTCGCCGTCGGCGGTGGGTTCGCGGGCTCGAACGACGTCATCCTGCCGGCGCTGCGGCAGCGGCTCGCGCAGGCCGTGCCGTTCCCGCCGGATGTGGTGGCCGCCCGCTTCGCGGACGACGGCGCCCTGCGCGGGGCGATCGCCCTCACTGGGTAATCTGCTGGGCGTGGCACTGGACCAGTCGTTCATCGGGCGCAGCTATCCGCCGACCAGCACCTACGAGGTCGGGCGGGAGAAGATCCGCGAGTTCGCCGACGCCATCGGCGACGGCAACCCGCTCTACCGCGACCCCGAGGCGGCCAGGGCGGCCGGGCACCCGGACGTGATCGCGCCGCCGACGTTCCTGACGGTCATCAACCTGGCCGCCATCAACACCATCGTCGACGACCCCGAGCTGGGTCTGGACTACTCGCGGATGGTGCACGGCGACCAGAGCTTCCGGCACACCCGCCCCGTGCGTGCGGGCGACCGGCTCCAGCTGACGACGTTCGTCGAGGACATCATGACCCGCGCCGGGAACGACTTCCTGACCGTGCGCGGGGAGATCACCGACGCCGAGGGCGAGCCGGTGTGCACGACGCGCGCGCAGCTCGTCGTCCGAGGGGAAGGTGCCTGATGAGCTGGGCCGTGGGTGACGAGCTGCCGCCGCTGCAGGTGCAGGTGACGCGGGAACGGCTGGTCCGCTACGCCGGGGCGGCGCTGGACTTCAACCCGATCCACTGGAACGAGCGCTTCGCGAAGCAGGTGGGCCTGCCGGACGTGATCGCGCACGGGATGCTGACGATGGCGCTCGGGGGCAGGCTGGTGACGGACTGGCTGGGCGACCCGTCGCGCCTGCTCGAGTACGGCTGCCGGTTCACCCGCCCGGTCGTGGTTCCCGATGACGACAAGGGTGCGCTGGTCGAGTTCACCGGCAAGGTCGGCGAGGTCCGCGACGACGGCACGGTTCGCGTCGACATCACGGCGAGGTTCGACGGGAAGACGGTGCTGGGCAAGGCGACTGCGGTCGTGCGCTGAGGGCTGTGGTCAACGGGGGCGAAGCTGCGCGGGACCCGCGCTCACTCCACCACCCGCAGCACCGCCTCGGCCATGCCCTGCTCGCCCCGCGCGTTCGGGTGCAGTGCGGCGGCGGGGGAGGACGGCACGAGGTCCTCGACCCACTTCGTCGCCGCCTTCTGGCACAGGTCGTGCCCCTTGCTGGGCGCGGCGGTGTCGACGTACCCCGCCTGGTGCGCCTTCGCCTGCGCCGCCAACATCGCGTTGAACCGGGTCGCGATCTCGCGCACGTACGCGACGTCCGCGGGCACCAGCGGCAGGAACGGCCAGCAACCGTCGCCGTCGGGCAGCACAGTCGGGTAGCCGACCAGCAGGACCTGCGCCTTGGGCGCCTTCTGGTGAACGGCCGCGAGCACCTCGGCGATCTTCGGCGCCGTCGCGTCGATCCGCTCCGCCAGCCGGTCGCGACCGCCCGTGGTGAACCGGTTCCGGCACGGCGCCGCGTTCGGGTCCTGGGTGCCGCACTGCTGCAGCAACCCGATGAACCCCAGGTCGTTGCCGCCGATGCCCACGGTCACCAGTGTCGTGTCCGGGGTGACCGCGTCGAGCTGCGGCGGGTTGACCCCGTTGTCCGTCCGCTGCGCCCGGGTCAGATCCGCCGTGGTCGCGCCGCTGCAGCTCACGTCGGCGAACGACGCGGCGTGCAGCCGGGCGGCGACCAGGTGCGGGTAGTTGTTGTCGGAGCGGGCGCAGCCGGGCGGGCCGCCCGCCGGGTTACCCGTGCCGGGCGCCGAGGTGTAGGAGTCGCCGAGCGCGACGTACCGGCCCGACTCCACCGGGGCGGAAGGCGCCGGTGCAGTCGTCGACGAGCCCTGTTGCGACCGGTAGTAGCCGAACCCGATCCCGCCGGCGACGAGCACCAGCAGGACCAGGCCGACCGCGAGCTTCCTGCCCAGGACTACTTCGCCTCGGCCAGCAGGTTGCCGACCCGCTGCACGCCCTCGACCAGGTCCGACTCGGCCAGCGCGTAGGAGAACCGGAAGTAGCCGGGGGTGCCGAACGCCTCACCCGGCACGACCGCGACCTCGGCCGCGCGCAGGATCAGATCCGCCAGCTCGAGCGTGTCCTTCGGCCGCTCGCCGCGGATCTCCTTGCCCAGCACGCCCTTCACCGACGGGTACGCGTAGAACGCGCCCTTCGGCGTCGGGCACTCGAAGCCGGGGATCTCCGAGAGCATCGACACGATCTTCTTGCGGCGCACGTCGAACGCGGCACGCATCTCGTGCACGATGTCCAGCGGCCCGGCGACGGCGGCCAGCGCGGCGCGCTGTGCCACGTTCGCCACGTTGCCGCACAGGTGCGTCTGGTAGCTCGACGCGGCCTTGATCACGTCCTGCGGCCCGATGATCCAGCCGACGCGCCAGCCGGTCATCGAGTAGGTCTTCGCGACGCCGTTGAGCACCAGGGTCCGGTCGGCCATCTCGGGCACCACGACCGGCAGCGAGTAGTTCTTCGCGTCGTCGTAGACCAGGTGCTCGTAGATCTCGTCGGTGACGACCCAGATGCCGTGCTCGTAGGCCCACTTGCCGATCTCCTCGATCAGCTCGCGCGGGTAGACCGACCCGGTCGGGTTCGACGGCGAGTTGAACAGCAGCACCTTCGTGCGCTCGGTGCGCGCGGCCTCGAGCTGCTCGACCGAGACCAGGTAGTCGGTGGACTCGTCCGCGGTGACCTGCACCGGGATGCCGCCGGCGAGCTTGATCGACTCGGGGTAGGTGGTCCAGTACGGGGCGAGCAGCAGCACCTCGTCGCCCGGGTCGAGCAGCGTGGCGAACGCGGAATAAACGGCCTGCTTGCCACCGTTGGTCACGAGGATCTGGGACGGCTCGGCCGACAAACCGGAGTCGCGCAGCGTCTTCGCCGCCAGCGCCTCGCGGAACTCGGGGAGGCCGGCGGCGGCGGTGTAGCCGTGGTTGGCCCGGTCGCGCACGGCGGCGGCGGCGGCCTCGACGACGTAGTCCGGCGTGGGGAAGTCGGGCTGTCCCGCGCCGAAGCCGATCACCGGGCGGCCCTCGGCCTTGAGCGCCTTGACCTTCGCATCCACCGCGAGGGTCGCCGACGGCGTGATGCCGGCGATGCGGGCCGAGATGCGCGGGCGGGTGGCGGTTGCGGGAGAGGTCATGGCCTCCATGGTGGCACGCGCGGGTTGTGATCAAACACGCAGGGGAGGTCGTCGGAGGGCTCGGTTGCGGGCCTGTTCCAAGCTTGCCGTAGACTGCCGAACTTGGAACGTCCGGCGCCTGGCCCCGTACGGGATGCGGGGTTGGTGAAGGACGTCCAGCGAGCGGTGGTTCAGCTCGAAGGGGTGTAGCTCAAATGGCAGAGCAGCGGTCTCCAAAACCGCAGGTTGCAGGTTCAAGTCCTGTCACCCCTGCGTCGACATAGGTGGTCCAACGCGGAGGAGAAGTCGTGAGCGACAGCGACGCCGGCGGCGAGCAGGAACAGGAGTCCAAGCCGACTCCTCGCCCGGTCACCGCCGCGGCTCGGCGTGAGCGGCGCGCCTCCGCACGCCCGGCGGGCAAGGCCGCGGCCAAGGACGCCGACAAGGCGCGCCCCGCGAAGGCCGCGTCCTCGACCGACGGCGCGACGAAGGCCGAGGTCAAGAAGGGCCGGGCGACCCCGAAACGGGACCGCAAGGAGAAGAAGCCCTCGCTGGTGGCGAGGCTGGTGCGGTTCGCCCGCGAGGTGTGGGCCGAGCTGCGCAAGGTCATCTGGCCGACGCGCAACCAGATGGTCACCTACACCTCCGTGGTGCTGGTCTTCGTGGCTTTCATGGTCGCGTTGGTCTACTTGCTGGACTTCGTGTTCCGCAAGGGCGTGTTCTGGCTGTTCGGCTGAGGCGCGCCAGACGCGACGGGCCGGCACCAGCACGACAAGCGATCAACTGAGAGGACGGAACGTGACCTCCGAGAACGGTGTGACAGCCGGCGACGAGTTTGACGAGCCGGTGGAGCCCGCGAACGAGGCAGGCGAGGACACCGCCGAGGCGCAGGCCGACCTCGAGCCCGCCGCGGAGGACGCCGCCGTCGCCGAGACCGAGCCCGTGGCCGACGCCGTGGCCGAGGCCGACCCCGTCGCCGAGACCGAGCCCGTGGCCGACGCCGTGGCCGAGGCCGACCCCGTCGCCGAGACGGAGCCCGGGGCCGACGACGAGGACCCGGTGGCCAAGCTCCGCGCGGAGCTGCAAGCCCTGCCCGGCGAGTGGTACGTCGTGCACTCGTACGCCGGCTACGAGAACAAGGTCAAGAACAACCTCGAGACCCGGACCCAGACCCTGGACGTCGAGGACTTCATCTTCCAGATCGAGGTGCCCACCGAGGAGGTCACCGAGATCAAGAACGGCCAGCGCAAGCAGGTGCAGCGCAAGGTGCTGCCCGGCTACATCCTGGTCCGGATGGAGCTCAACGACGCCTCGTGGAGCGCGGTGCGCAACACCCCCGGTGTCACCGGGTTCGTCGGCGCCACGTCCAAGCCCTCGCCGCTGACCATCGACGAGGTGCTGAAGTTCCTGGCGCCGAAGGTCGAGAAGCCCGTCGCGGCGAAGGCCAAGGGCGACGCGGCGTCGGCCGAGGCGAGCCTGGGCGGTACCCCGGTCGAGGTGGACTTCGAGGTCGGCGAGTCGGTCACCGTCATGGACGGCCCGTTCGCGACCCTGCCCGCGACGATCAGCGAGGTCAACGCCGACGGGCAGAAGCTGAAGGTCCTGGTGTCGATCTTCGGCCGGGAGACCCCGGTCGAGCTGTCGTTCACCCAGGTCTCCAAGATCTGACGGTCCCCCTACACTGGATCGTCGGCCCTTGCGTGCAGGCAGGCGCGCGAGGGAATCGGTAGGTGAATAGGAAAAGAAATGCCACCCAAGAAGAAGAAGCTTGCAGCGATCATCAAGCTGCAGATTCAGGCGGGTGCCGCGAACCCGGCTCCGCCGGTCGGCCCCGCGCTGGGTCAGCACGGCGTCAACATCATGGAGTTCTGCAAGGCCTACAACGCCGCCACCGAGTCGCAGCGCGGCAACGTGGTGCCGGTCGAGATCTCCGTGTATGAAGACCGGTCGTTCGACTTCAAGCTCAAGACCCCGCCGGCCGCGAGGCTGCTGCTGAAGGCCGCCGGTGTCGAGAAGGGCTCCGGCGAGCCGCACAAGACCAAGGTCGCCAAGGTGACCTGGGACCAGGTGCGCGAGATCGCCGAGACCAAGAAGAGCGACCTGAACGCACACGACATCGACCAGGCAGCCAAGATCATCGCCGGCACCGCCCGGTCGATGGGCATCACGGTCGAATAACGACATCGACCAGGCCGCGCAGTGTCAATCAAGACGATCGCCGGCACCGCCCGGTCGATGGGCATCACGGTCGAATAACGACATCGACCAGGCCGCGCAGTGTCAATCAAGATCATCGCCGGCACCGCCCGGTCGATGGGCATCACGGTCGAATAAGCAACCAGAACACCCGTGGGAGGGCCAAGCGCTGGCCCGTCACCACACTGATCCAAAGGACAGAGCATGGCTAAGCGCAGCAAGGCCTATCGTGAGGCCGCCGAGCTGATCGACCACGAGCGGCTGTACGCACCGCTCGAGGCGGCGAAGCTCGCCAAGGAGACTTCCAAGGTCAAGATGGACGCCACGGTCGAGGTGGCCGTGCGTCTCGGGGTCGACCCCCGCAAGGCCGACCAGATGGTCCGCGGCACCGTGAACCTGCCGCACGGTACGGGCAAGACCGCCCGCGTGATCGTGTTCGCCGTCGGTGACAAGGCCGCCGAGGCCGAGGCCGCCGGTGCGGACGCGGTCGGCAGCGACGACCTGATCGAGCGCATCCAGGGTGGCTGGCTCGACTTCGACGCCGCGATCGCGACGCCGGACCAGATGGCGAAGGTCGGGCGCATCGCCCGCATCCTCGGCCCGCGTGGCCTGATGCCGAACCCGAAGACCGGCACCGTGACCCCCGCGGTCGCGAAGGCCGTCGCCGACATCAAGGGCGGCAAGATCAACTTCCGGGTCGACAAGCAGGCCAACCTGCACCTGGTGATCGGCAAGGCTTCGTTCGACCCCGAGAAGCTCGTCGAGAACTACGCCGCGGCCCTGGACGAGATCCTGCGGGCCAAGCCGTCCGCCGCGAAGGGCCGGTACCTGAAGAAGATCACCTTCTCCACCACCATGGGCCCGGGCATCCCCGTCGACCCGGCGCGCACCCGCAACCTGCTCGCCGAGGACGCGAACGTCTGACCCACGCACGGCACGAAGAAAGCCGGCTCCCGTTCGCGGGGGCCGGCTTTCCTCGTCAGGAGGTAGGGGTGGCCGGGGGAGCGCAGGTGCGCGGCCCGGGCGCGTGCCCGGTGATGAGCCACTGGCCCTTGTCGACCTTCGTCACGGTGAAGACCCCGAGCGCGGGGCCGCCGCTGACGGTGAACCGGCACGAGTCGACGGTGACGCTGTCGCCGTACTGCTCCGACACCGAGCTGGGGATCGACTCGGCGTAGTCGTTGACGTTCGTGACCTTCGTCTTCAGGTCCAGCACGGCCTGCTGACAGTCGGCGTAGCCGAGGTCGGTGGCGAACGTCTGCTGTACCGGGATGTCGAAGTAGCCGCAGGCCAGGTCCGGCCGGCCCTGGGCGATCTGCTGGTACACCTTCCGCACGGCCTCGTACGGCTCTGTGGAGAGGATCTTGTTGGCATGGTAGGTCCCGCCACCGGTCTCCGATGCGGGCTTGTCGTCGTTCTGGGGCGGGAAGAAGTGGTCGTAGAGGAGCTTGCCCGCGACACCCAGCACGGCGAGGAAGATCAGCGCCGACAGGACCGAGGCGAGGATCCGCTTGACGAACCTCGGCATCTTCGGCCTGGGCGGCCGGCGCGGCGGCGGGGCCACCTGCACGGCCCCGCCGGGCGGTGGAGGCGGCACCGGTGGCCCGCCCGGCTGTGTGGGGACCACCTGGCCGTCCTGGCGCTGCGCCTCGGTGAACCGCAGGTAGTCCTGGAACTGCTGGAACTGCTGGAACTGGCGCAGCTGCTCGGGATCCATCGGCGGCGGCCGCTCCGGCTCCGCGGGCCGCGCGCGTTCCAGCTCGCCTCGGTCCTCGGACTCGTCACCAGGTCGCTGCTCGGGCACCCGCCCATGATGCCCGGCCCCTCCCGTCGCTGACCACCGGGAGCGGTTGTGTATCCTGGCTGACGGTTCTACCGAAGACCGCTGGTCTTCCGAGCGCCCCACGGCGTGAGGAACGAAGGCCCCGCAACAGCCGGGCGGCCCGCGCAGGAGGAACGAGGCACTTCCCCGATGCTGTAAGAGCATCGTCTGACGCCCCGCGCCTGCTGCGCCGGGGCGTTTCGTCGTTTCGGACGCCTTCACCGGCTGGCGGTCACCAGCCAAGAGAGGAGGCGAGGAATGGCGAAGCCCGACAAGGTGTCTGCCGTTACCGAGATCGCGGACCGGTTCCGCAACAGCTCGGCTACCGTCGTCACCCAGTACAACGGCCTCTCCGTGTCCCAGCTGAGTCAGCTGCGCCGCGCTCTCGGCACCAGTGCCAAGTACCGGGTCGCGAAGAACACCCTCGTGAAGCGTGCCGCTGAGGACGCCGGTATCGAGGGTCTCGAAGAGCTTTTCATCGGTCCGACCGCCATCGCCTTCGTCGAGGGTGAACCGGTCGACGCCGCCAAGGCGCTTCGTGACTTCGCGAAGGACAACAACGCGCTTGTCATCAAGGGCGGCTACATGGATGGCCGCGCCCTCACCGTCACCGAGATCAACCAGCTGGCCGATCTCGACAGCCGTGAGGTCCTGCTCGCCAAGGCGGCAGGCGCGTTCAAGGCGAAGCTGTCCCAGGCCGCCGCGCTGTTCCAGGCGCCGGCTGCCCAGGTCGCTCGCCTCGCCGCTGCGCTGGAGGACAAGCGCAAGGACGAGTCCGGCGAAGCACCGGCCGAGAGCTGATCGTTCACCAACCCCCAAATTCGCTAGGAAAGGACGCCATCATGGCGAAGCTGAGCACTGACGAACTGCTCGACGCTTTCAAGGAGCTCACCCTGCTCGAGCTCTCGGACTTCGTGAAGAAGTTCGAGGAGACCTTCGACGTCACCGCCGCCGCCCCGGTCGCCGTCGCGGCCGCCGCCCCCGGTGCTGCCGCCGCCCCGGCCGAGGAGGAGAAGGACGAGTTCGACGTCGTCCTCGAGAGTGCCGGCGACAAGAAGATCCAGGTCATCAAGGTCGTCCGCGAGGTCGTCTCGGGCCTGGGCCTGAAGGAGGCCAAGGACCTCGTCGAGAGCGCGCCGAAGGCCCTGCTGGAGAAGGTCGACAAGGACGCCGCCGAGGCCGCCAAGGAGAAGCTCGAGGCTGCCGGCGCCAAGATCAGCATCAAGTAGTTCTCCGTACTCCGGAAAATCGGACGGGCACCCCGCACGGGTGCCCGTCCTTTTTCATGTCGGCGGTTGTGTGAGTGGCGCAGGAGAATCGGGACAGGCGCGCCCGGATCGGCGGCTCATCGAGGGCTGAACCGGAGGAATCGGGCGGACACTCTGTGAAGGGTCCCCGTCTTTTTTCTTCACCTGGTTTGTGGATTGCGAAACTCGTGAGTAACCTCCACGCAGCCCTGCTCGTTGGAGCACGTGACGCGGATGCGCTCACTGTGCGCAACCTGTTTAGGGTGTGTGAGCCGTCACCGTAGGGAGCTCCGGGAGGTGCGATGGGTGCCGAGGTGGTCATCGAAGGGCTGACGAAGTCGTTCGGAAGGCAGACCATCTGGCGGGACGTGACGCTGACCCTGCCTCCTGGTGAGGTTTCGGTGATGCTCGGTCCGTCGGGAACCGGTAAGTCCGTGTTCCTCAAGTCGATGATCGGGCTGCTCAAGCCCGACCGTGGCACCTGCGTGATCAACGGGGTGGACATCGTCCGCTGCAGCGAGCACAAGCTGTACGAGACGCGGAAGTTGTTCGGGGTGCTGTTCCAGGACGGCGCGTTGTTCGGTTCGATGAACCTGTACGACAACGTCGCGTTCCCGCTGCGCGAGCACACGAAGAAGTCCGAGTCGGAGATCCGCCGGATCGTCTTCGAGAAGTTGGAGATGACCGGTCTGGCGGGGGCGGAGAAGAAGCTGCCCGGTGAGATCTCCGGTGGTATGCGCAAGCGGGCCGGCCTGGCGCGGGCGCTGGTGCTGGACCCGGAGATCATCCTGGTCGACGAGCCGGACTCGGGTCTGGACCCGGTGCGCACGACCTACATCTCCCAGTTGTTCCTGGACGTGAACGCGCAGATCGACGCGACGTTCCTGATCGTCACGCACAACATCAACCTGGCCCGCACGGTGCCGGACAACCTGGGCATGCTCTTCCGCAAGGAGCTGGTCATGTTCGGGCCGCGCGAGGTGCTGCTGACCAGCGAGGAGCCGGTGGTCAAGCAGTTCCTCAACGGCCGGATGGACGGGCCGATCGGGATGAGCGAGGAGAAGGACTCGGCGACGATCGCCGCCGAGCGGGCGATGTTCGAGGCGGGGCACCACGCCGGTGGCGTCGAGGAGGTCGTCGGCATCCCGCCGCAGATGCAGCCCGCGCCGGGTCTGCCGATTCGCCAGGGCGCCATCCGCCGCAAGGACCGCGTGATGCAGATCATGCACAAGCTGCCGGCGGCCGCGCAGGAGGGGATCATCGAGTCCCTGTCGCCGGAGGAGCAGCAGCACTACGGTGTCCGCCCGCGAAGCGCGCAGCACCCGGCGGAGCAGACCGTCCAGACGACCCCGGTGCCGCAGCGCCACCGCGGTGAGCTGCCCAGCGACGAGGTGGCGCGGATCCCCGGCGCGTCGAGGGCCGAGGGCTCCCACCGGCTGCACAACCCGGGATCGGGTGGGGCATGACGTCCTCGGCCTCTCCGGCGAAGATCCCGGGCGCCGGGATGCTGCGGGAGACCGGGAAACTGTTCGCTCTCGGGCTGGACATCATCCGCGGGTTCTTCCAGCGGCCGTTCCAGCTGCGGGAGTTCATCCAGCAGTCCTGGTTCATCGCGAGCGTCACGATCCTGCCGACCGCGCTGGTGGCGATCCCCTTCGGTGCGGTCATCTCGCTGCAGTTCGGTTCGCTCGCCCGCCAGCTCGGCGCACAGTCCTACACCGGTGCCGGCAGCGTGCTGGCCACCGTGCAGCAGGCCAGCCCGCTGGTGACCGCGCTGCTGGTCGCGGGGGCGGGCGGCAGCGCCATCTGCGCCGACATCGGTGCCCGCACCATCCGCGAGGAGATCGACGCGATGGAGGTGCTCGGCGTCTCCGCGGTGCAGCGGCTGATCGTGCCGCGCGTGCTCGCGTCGATGCTGGTCGCGCTCCTGCTCAACGGCATGGTCAGCGTGATCGGCGTGCTCGGCGGTTACTTCTTCAACGTGGTCCTGCAGGGCGGGACCCCGGGTGCGTACCTGGCGAGCTTCTCGGCGCTGGCGCAGCTGCCCGACCTGTGGGTCGGTGAGCTGAAAGCGCTGATCTTCGGGTTCATCGCCGCCGTGGTCGCGGCCTACCGCGGGCTGCACCCGTCCGGCGGCCCGAAGGGCGTTGGCGACGCGGTCAACCAGTCCGTGGTCATCACGTTCCTGCTGCTGTTCGTCGTGAACTTCGTGATCACCCTGGTCTACCTGCAGATCGTGCCCGGAAAGTTGAGCTGAGCATGGCGACGTTCGGCCAGAACGCGAAACGCATCGCGAATCGGCCCCTCGAGGTTCTGGACAACTTCGGCGACCAGATGTCGTTCTACGCCAGGGCGCTGGCGTGGACCCCGCGGACGATCCGCCGCTACACCAAGGAAGTCCTGCGGCTGCTGGCCGAGGTGAGCTTCGGCTCCGGCTCGCTGGCGGTGATCGGCGGCACGGTCGGCGTGATGATCGGGCTGACCCTGTTCACCGGCGTGCTGGTGGGCCTGCAGGGCTACTCGGCGCTGAACTCGATCGGCACCTCGGCGTTCACCGGCTTCCTGACCGCGTTCTTCAACACCCGCGAGATCGCGCCGCTGGTCGCGGGGCTGGCGCTCTCGGCGACGGTCGGCGCGGGCTTCACCGCGCAGCTGGGCGCGATGCGGATCTCCGAGGAGATCGACGCGCTCGAGGTGATGGCGGTGCCGAGCCTGCCGTACCTGGTCACCACCCGGATCATCGCCGGTTTCGTCGCGGTCATCCCGCTCTACATCATCGGGCTGCTGTCGTCCTATCTCGCCTCGAGACTCGTGGTCATCTACATCTACGGCCAGTCGGCGGGCACCTACGACCACTACTTCGATCTCTTCCTGCCACCACAGGACGTCTTCTACTCGTTCGTCAAGGTGCTGATCTTCAGCGTCGTGATCATCCTGACCCACTGCTACTTCGGCTACCGGGCCTCCGGCGGTCCGGCCGGCGTGGGCGTGGCGGTGGGCCGCGCGGTCCGGCTGAGCATCGTGACCGTCGCGATCATCAACTTCTTCATCGGCTTCGCCATCTGGGGCACCTCGACGACGGTGAGGATCGCGGGATGAGGACGCTGCGCCGCAGGCTCCTCGGCCTGCTCCTGATCGCCGTGCTGGTCGGCGGGGTCACGCTGAGCATCGCGCTGTACAACAACGCCTTCACCTCGTACGTGAACGTGAAGCTGGAGGCGAGCGACATCGGCAACCAGCTGCTCGAGCAGTCCGACGTGAAGGTGCGCGGGCTGATCGTCGGCTCGGTGAAGTCGATCTCCGCGACCCAGGACGGCGCCGAGCTGAGTCTCGCGCTGGACCCGGCGTCGGCGAAGATGATCCCGGCCAACGTCTCCGCGCGCTTCCTGCCGAAGACGTTGTTCGGCGAGCGGTACGTCTCGCTCGAGATCCCACAGGACGCCTCGACCCGGACCCTGCGCAACGGCGACGTGATCCCCGAGGACCGGACGCAGGGCGCGGTGCAGCTGTCCAAGGCGCTCGACGACCTGCTGCCGGTGTTGCAGGCCGTGCAGCCGCAGAAGCTCTCGGCGACGCTGACCGCGATCTCCACCGCACTGCAGGGCCGCGGCGACGAGCTCGGCCAGACACTGTCGGACCTGGGGAACTACCTCGACGGGCTGAACCCGCACCTGCCGGAGCTGCAGCACAACCTGCAGGCGCTGGCGAAGTTCTCGAACAACCTCAGCAACACCGCGCCGGACCTGGTGCAGACCCTGGACAACCTGTCGACCACGAGCAAGACCATTGTGGACGAACAACAGAACCTGCAGTCCCTCTACGCCGACGTGACGACCGCGTCGCAGACCCTGGAGTCCTTCGTGCGCACGAACTCCAGCAACCTGATCAGCCTGGCGCGGAGCTCCCGGCCGACCGCGGAGCTGCTGGCCAAGTACTCGCCGGAGTACCCGTGCCTGTTCGGCGGGATGGCCGACCTCGTGCCGCTGATCGACCAGGCCATGGGCAAGGGCACGAGCCAGCCCGGCCTGCACGCGACGATCGAGATCGTCGTCAACCGCGGGCCGTACGAGCCCGGCCGGGACGAGCCGCGGTTCGAGGACAAGCGCGGGCCGCGCTGCTACGACATGAAGGACTTCCCGCAGCCGTTCCCGCAGTACCCGCCGGACGGCCCGATCAAGGACGGCAGCCAGCCGACGCCGGGCTCGCGGGTCGCCAGTGACGGCCTCGTCCCTGCCAACACCGCGGCGAACGCGGGTGGCTACAACGGCGGCGGCACCACCGCGGGCAACCCCGCGAACACCCCGGCCGAGCAGGACTTCCTGGACCAGCTCGTCGGCCCGCAGGTCGGGCTGAGCGCGCAGCAGATGCCCGGCTGGAGCGGGCTGCTGATCGGGCCGCTGTACCGGGGAGCGGAGGTGACCATCAAATGAGGGGCCTGCTCTCGCCGCTGATCAAGCTGGTCGTCTTCATCGTGGTCACCGTCGTGTTCACGGCGGTGCTCGGCATCAGCATCGCCAACATCAACACCGGCTCCACCAAGGGGTACAGCGCCCGCTTCACCGATGCGACGCTGGTGCTGCCCGGCGACGACGTGCGCATCGCGGGCGTCAAGATCGGGCAGGTCACCGACGTCAAGGTCGTCGACCGCCGGCAGGCGCAGATCGACTTCGAGGTGGACTCGGACCGGACGCTGCCCGCCGACGTGAACGCGACGATCAGGTACCGGAACCTGGTGGGCCAGCGCTACCTCTCGCTCACCCAGGGCACCGGCGGCGACACCGGGCCGCTCAAGCCCGGCGCGACGATCCCGCTGGACCACACGACCCCGGCGCTGGACCTCGACGAGCTGTTCAACGGCTTCAAGCCGCTGTTCGCGGCGCTGAACCCGGACGACGTCAACAAGCTGTCCTACGAGATCATCCAGGTGCTGCAGGGCGAGGGCGGCACCATCGACAGCCTGCTCGCGCACACCGCAACCCTGACCACCACGATCGCGCAGAAGGACCAGGTCATCGGCCAGGTGATCGACAACCTCAACGGCGTGCTCGACACGGTCAACGCGCACACCCCGCAGCTCAACAGCCTGATCGTCAACCTGCAGCAGCTGGTGTCCGGCCTCGCGCAGGACCGCAAGCCGATCGGCGACGCGATCGACGCGCTGGGCGGGCTGGCGAACACCACCGCCGGCCTGCTCGACAAGGCCCGGGACCCGCTGAAGAACGACATCGCGGCGCTCGGGGTGCTGAGCAACAACCTCAACGACAACCAGGCGCTGGTCGAGCACTTCATCCAGTACCTGCCGCAGAAGGTGACGACGCTGACCAGCACCGCCGACTACGGCTCCTGGTTCAACTTCTTCCTGTGCTCCACCGAGGGTGACGTGTCGGTGCCGGTGGTCGGTGCGATCAACGTTCCGCTCTCCACGTCCGCGAACGGGCGGTGCCACGCGTGAAAAGCTTCCAGCAGCGCAATCCCGTGCCCATCGCCGTCGTCGGCCTGGTGCTGATGGTGCTGGGCCTCATCGTGGCGCTCAACGCCGACGACCTGCCGATCATCGGCGCCGGCACCACCTACACCGCGGACTTCACCGAGGCGGCCGGGCTCAAGGCCGACGACGAGGTCCGCGTCGCCGGGGTGAAGGTCGGCAAGGTCACCGACGTCGCGCTCGACGGCCCGCAGGTGAAGGTGTCGTTCAAGGTCAAGGACGCGTGGCTGGGCGACAAGACCAGCGCCGCGATCAAGATCAAGACCCTGCTCGGCCAGAAGTACCTGGCGCTGGACCCGGTGGGGGACAAGACGCTGGACCCGGGCACGGCGATCCCGAAGGAACGCACGCTCGCGCCCTACGACGTGCTCGACGCGTTCCGCGACCTGTCGTCCACAGTGGACCAGATCAACACCCAGCAGCTCGCGCAGAGCTTCGACACGCTGTCCCAGACGCTGTCCGGCACGCCGACGGAGGTCAAGGGCGCGCTGTCGGGTCTGCAGCAGCTGTCGGACACGATCGCGAAGCGGGACACCCAGCTGTCGCAGCTGCTGGCGAACACCCGTCAGATCAGCCAGACCCTCGCCGACCGCGACACGGAGCTGACCAAGATCCTCAGCGACGGCAACCAGGTGCTCGACGAGATCTCCCAGCGGGAGCAGGCGATCTCGACCCTGCTGAGCGGTTCGCAGGAGCTGTCCAGGCAGCTGCAGGGCCTGGTGAACGACAACGACGCGCAGCTGACCCCGGTGCTGGACTCGCTGGACCAGCTGACCTCGATGCTGCAGCGCAACCAGGACTCCCTGGCGCAGGGCATCGCGCGGTTCGCGCCCTACATCCGGGTGTTCACCAACACCGTCGGCAACGGGCACTGGTTCGACAACTACATCTGCGGCCTGATCCTCCCGTCGACCAGCCTGCTGAACCAGGAGGGGTGTAACCAGAAATGACGGACACCCGCTTCGGACAGTCGCTCGCACGGGGCGTGGCCATCGCCTGCGTGCTGGGGCTCGTCGTCGCCGGGGTGCTGTGGTGGACCCTCAAGGACGCCAACAAGAAGCACCTCACCGCATACTTCCCGAGCGCGATCGGGCTCTACGTCGGCAACAGCGTGCGCGTGCTCGGCGTGGACATGGGCATCGTGACCGGCGTCCAGCCGATGGGCAACCAGGTCCGGGTCGAGATGGAGTACGACCGCTCCATCGCGCTCCCGGCCGACGCGCAGGCCGCCATCGTCGCCCCGTCGCTGGTCAGCGACCGGTACGTGCAGCTCGCCCCGGCCTACACCGGCGGCAAGATCATCGACGACGGCGCGTCGATCCCGCTCGACCGCACCGCGGTGCCGATCGAGGTCGACGACCTGTACGCGAGCCTGGACAAGATCAGCCAGTCGCTCGGGCCCAACGGGGTCAACGCGAACGGCTCGCTGTCGGACCTGCTGACCACACTGGCGAAGAACGTCGACGGCAACGGCCAGTCGCTGCACGACACGATCACCAAGCTCAGCCAGCTGTCGACCACCTTGTCGGGCAACAAGAACGACCTGTTCGCCACCATCCAGAACCTGGCCGACTTCTCGCAGACGCTCGCGAACTCCGACAGCCAGGTGCGCCGGTTCGAGTCGCAGCTGGCGGACGTGAGCGGGTACCTGGCGGGGGAGAAGGACAACCTCGCCGCGACGGTGCAACAGCTCGGCACCACGCTCGGGCTGGTGCAGGACTTCATCGACAAGCACCACGACAAGCTGCGGTCCAACGTCGACAACCTGGCGAGCGTGACGAAGGTGCTGGTGGACCAGCGCAGTGCGCTCGCGGAGATCCTCGACGTGGCGCCGGTCGGCCTCGGCAACGTGGTCAACGCCTACAACGGCTCCTCGGGCACCCTGGACGCACGGTCGAACATCAACGAGCTGACGCAGCCGCCGCTGGTGATGATCTGCGGGCTGCTGAAGGAGACGCCGGACGCGCTGAAACAGGTCGGCCACCTGTGCGATTCGGTCGCCGGGATCCTGGACGGCACCGCGAAGCTGCCTTCGCTGGCGCAGACGGTGTACGCGTTCCAGCACGGCCAGCTCCCGCCGCTGCCGTTGCCGTTTGTCGACCTGTTCGGGACGGGGACTTCGCAGTGAAACGACTCGCCCTCATCGCCGTCGGCGCCGCGACCGCGCTGACACTGACCAGCTGCGGGTTCGGTGGGATCTACAGCGTCCCGCTGCCGGGCGGCGCCGACCTCGGCGACCACCCGTACACCGTGAAGGCGCAGTTCCGCGACGTGCTCGACCTCGTGCCGAAGTCGGGCGTGAAGGTCAACGAGGTCGCGGTCGGCCGCGTCGAGTCCATCGGCCTCACCCCGGACGGCTGGCACGCCGAGGTGACCATGGAGGTCAACGGCGACGTGAAGCTGCCCGCCAACGCGCTGGCCAACATCCGCCAGTCGAGCCTGCTCGGCGAGAAGTACGTCGAGCTGGCCTCGCCGGGCCAGGACCTGGCCCAGGGCACGCTGGCGAACAACGCCGAGATCCCGCTGGAGCGCACCAACCGCAGCGTCGACGTCGAAGAGGTGCTCGGCGCGCTGTCGATGCTGCTCAACGGCGGCGGGGTCGAGCAGCTCAACACGATCACCAAGGAGCTCAACTCCGCGACCTCGGGCCGTGAGCCCGACATCCGGAACCTGCTGGACAACGCGAACCAGCTGGTGAGCACGCTGGACAAGCAGTCGGGTGACATCACCCGCGCCCTCGACGGGCTCAACCGGCTGTCCTCGACGCTGGTCACGCAGAAGGACCAGCTCGCCGGCGCCATCGACAACCTCGGCCCTGGCCTCGCCGTACTGGAACAGCAGCGCACGCAGCTGGTGACGATGCTGCAGGCGTTGCAGAACCTGTCGGGTGTCACCGTCGACACGATCCACAAGAGCCAGGCCGACATCGTGGCCGACCTGCAGGCGCTCCTGCCGACGCTGCAGAAGCTCGGCGAGGCCGGCTCCGATCTGCCGAAGTCGCTGGAGCTGCTGCTGACGTACCCGTTCACGGACGCGGCGCTCAAGGGCGCGAAGGGTGACTACTTCAACCTGTACGCGAAGGTCGACCTGAACCTGCAGGACGTCCTGCAGAACCTCGGGCGCAGCCGCGACAACCCGTTGTCCGGGATCCTGCCCGACAACCTGAACCTGACCGGCGGCCAGCCGTCGAACCCAGGCAACACCACGCCACCGCTGCCGCTGAACACCGGTTCGCCCGGCGGTGCCGTGCCCGGCACGTCCGGTGGCACGAACGGCACACAGCAGTCGCAGTCGGGCCTGCCCGGCCTGTTCGGGCTGCTCTCGGGGGGAGGTTCCTGATGCTGGTACGCAGGACGAGGCTCCAGCTCATCGCCTTCCTGGTGATCTCCGTCGTCGCGATCGTCTACGCCCTGATCCGGTTCGCCGGGCTCGGCCAGGTGTTCGGGCAGAACGGCTACACGGTCAAGCTCGAGCTGAACCAGTCCGGTGGCATCTTCACCGGCGCCGAGGTCACCTACCGCGGCTACAACATCGGCCGGGTCGGGCCGCTGCGGCTGACCGCTACCGGGCTCGAAGCCGACCTGAACATCGACCCGGACACCCCGAACGTGCCCACCGACCTGCAGGCGGTCGTCGCCGACCGGTCGGCCGTCGGGGAGCAGTTCGTCGACCTGCGCCCGGCGAACGAGGCAGGCCCGTTCCTGAAGGCGGGCTCGGTGATCCCGGCCGACAAGACCAAGACGCCGATCCCCACCGAGCAGGTCGTCAGCGACCTCGACGGGCTGGCGCAGTCGGTGCCCACCGACGCGCTGCGCACCGTGGTCGACGAGTCGTACAACGCCTTCAACGGCACCGGGAACGACCTGCAGGTGCTCCTGGACACGCTGCGCGACTTCACCAAATCCGCGCAGGACAACCTGCCGCAGACGGTGCAGCTGCTCAACGCGGGCGGCAAAGTGCTCGACACGCAGAACGCCGAGGCGTCGAACATGGCCGAGTTCAGCAAGAACCTGGACCAGCTGTCGGCGACGTTGAAGAGCTCCGACGGCGACCTGCGCAAGCTGATCGAGACCGCGCCGGGTGCCGCGCAGTCGCTCAACCAGCTGATCAGCGACACGGGCCCGGGGCTCGCCGAGCTGTTCGCGAACCTGCTCACCACGTCGAACCTGCTGCTGACCCGGCAGGACGGCATCGAGCAGGTACTGGTGAGCTACCCGGCCCTCGCCGTCGGCGCCCGCAGCGTCGTGCCCGGCGACGGCACCGCGCACCTGGGCCTGGTGCTCAACCTGTTCGACCCGCCACCGTGTACGAAGGGCTACCAGGACCCGTCGCAGTACCGGACGGGTTCCGACACCACTCCCCGTACGCCGGACTTCAACGCCTACTGTGCCGAGCCGACGGGCAGTCCGATCGACGTCCGCGGCGCGCAGAACGCGCCGTACAACGGCGTGCCGGTGGCGCCGGACCAGCAGCAGCTGGCCCAGAACGCCGACCGGCCGCAGCAGCAGCTGGCCGAGCTGGCCGGCATGCCCGGCGTCGCCGGCTCCCCCGCGGTGAGCATCAACAGCCTCTCGTCGCTGCTCGCGCTGCCCGGCTGACCGGGACGACACAGCGTCTATCTACTCTGGAGAGTTATGAGTTCCGAGTACCAGGAGATTTCCGCCGAGGAGACTCCCGAGCCGGTGGCCGTCCGGACGGACGACGGCTCGACGGGCCGCTACCTCGTGCTCGGCACGGGCGCGCTGGCTGCCGCGGCGCTGATCGTGGCGGCCGTGTTCGGCATCCAGTGGTGGACGGCCTCGGGTAACGACAACCTGACCCTCGCCCAGTCCCGGGACGACATCGTCAAGCAGGGCACGACCGCGGTCAAGGCGTACACGGAGCTGGACTACACCAACCCGGACGCGTTCTTCCAGAACGTCATCAACGTCTCCACCAGCGACATGCAGACGCTGATGAAGCAGTCGGAGGACAACTACCGGCAGTCGCTGGCCCAGGCCAAGACCAAGGTCACCACGACCGTGCAGGACATCGGCGTCGAGGAGCTCGACGACCACGCGGGCAAGGCCAGCTTCCTGGCGGCCATCAGCACGCTCGTGACCCAGAACGGGCAGCAGCCGGTCGCCAAGCCGCTGCGCCTCGAGGTCCAGATGACCAGGGTCGGGCAGGACTGGAAGGTGTCCGGGATCAGTTCGGTGCCGCTCGTGAGCAGCGGTCAGTAAGCGTCGCAGGAACGGAGTTCGTTGTGCCATCGAGCAACCCCGGCCGTCCGCAGCAGCCGATGCGGCGGCCCAAGGTGGCGGGCCTGCGTCGTCCCTCGCCGAGCCCGCGCCCGCAGGACGAGCGGCCGCAGGACGAGCCGCCCCAGGACGTCGAGGCCCCGGAGACCGAGGAGAACCTCTTCGCGGCTCCGTCCAAGCCGAGCCCGCGGCGCAAGAGCCGTGACGCGGGCACGGCGAAGCCGTCGGACTTCGAGGAGGCCGAGGCGGCGCTGAGCGACGCCGACGCCGAGTCCGACCCCGAGCCGAGGGCCGAGCGCCGGCGGCGGAACCCCTACATCGTCGCGGGGGCGTTGTTCGGGCTGGCGATCGTGCTCGCCGGGTTCGCGACCTGGTTCAAGATCGAGGACAACAAGGTCAGCGCGGCGACGGAGAACACCGCGCTGCTCGACGTCGCCGGCACCTCGCAGGTCAACCAGGCGGCGACCAGCGCCGCGGAGACGCTGTTCTCCTACGACTACAACAACATCGCCAAGACCCAGAACGCGGCCAAGGACCTGCTGCTCAACGACGAGGTCAAGGCGACGTACAACAACCTGATGGGCGAGGTCGAGCGCCTGGCGCCGCAGCAGAAGATCGTGGTCACGGTCAAGGCGAGCCGCAGCGCGGTGATCATGCTCAACGGCGACCGCGCCCGGGTCATGGTGTTCGTCGACCAGACCGCGACGCGCACCGACCAGAACCAGACCTCCAGCGGCAGTGCTCAGCTGTGGCTGAACATGCAGAAGGTGGACGGGAAGTGGAAGGTGGCCCAGCTGAACACCTACAACTCCGAGCAGCCCGCCGCCCCGGCCCCGAGCCAGGCCCCGGCCCCGACCACCCAGGCCCCGCCCTCGTCACGCTGACCCGCCGGGTCCGGTGAGTCCCGGCCGCGAGGACGACCGCATCGGCGGCTGCCACCCGGCCGACCTCGGGCTGCTCCGGATCCACGTCGATGGCCTGCACGGGCTCGCCGAGCACGAGCAGCGGCCCGGTGAGCCCGGCCCGCTCGACCGGCGCCGGGACGCGGTGCTGTGGACGCGCCGCCTCGGCGAGCGCACTCCCGCCGCGCCCGGGCTCCCGGCGGCCTGCCGCCTGCCGCCTGCCGCCGGGGGCGTTCTCCACCTCTGCGGCCGGCCGCACCGCCACCTGCCCGGCACGGTCGCGCCGGAGGTGACGGTCGCCATCGAACGGGGCTGCGCGCCTGGTCGCCGGGCGAGCTCGTGGACGCCGTCCCGGACCCCGGCGAGGCCTCCGACGGGCGGGCGTGGATGGCTTCGTGAGCAGATCATCGAGCCGCTCCAGCCCACTCCCGAGTCGGCATGAACCCGCAGGTCGGCGGCGTGATATCACGTCGCGTACACCCTGGGACCACATTGCGCCAACCGGCGGGTTGAAGGCGTGGCATCTTGACTCAGACGGCCCGGGGGGTCACGCTTACTCCCGACGGCAACGCCCTGCGGGAGGGCGTAGCTGGGAGGCATACCTGAAGACGGAGTGATCGAGATCTGGGCCCCATCGGGAGCGCCCTCGACAGAACCCGTCGTTCAGGCTAGACTGCTTCTTTGCGCTGCCCTCTTTCAGGCTGCCCGGGCACGGCAGTTAGGATAGTGGGCACCACGGCACCCTTGACAGTCGTATTAGTTGTTGCTAACGCGGCTGCTCACCGCTCATTGTCCCCGGAAGGACGCATCTTGGCAGTCTCTCCCGCGAACCAGGCCACTGCTGCGACCAACACGGCTGTATCTGACTCGAACATCACGGGAATCCCCGGAGCCCCCAAGCGGGTCTCCTTCGCGAAGATCCGCGAACCGCTCGCCACACCCAATCTGCTGGACGTGCAGATCCGGTCGTTCGAATGGTTCACCGGTGACGAGAAGTGGTTCGAGCGCCGCGTCGAAGAAGGAGAAGAGAACCCGGTCGGCGGGCTCGAAGAGGTCCTCAACGAGATCTCGCCCATCGAGGACTTTCAGGGCTCGATGTCGCTGTCCTTCTCCGACCCCCGCTTCGATGAGGTCAAGGCCTCCGTCGAGGAGTGCAAAGACAAGGACATGACCTACGCGGCTCCGCTGTTCGTCACCGCGGAGTTCGTCAACAACAACACCGGCGAGATCAAGAGCCAGACGGTCTTCATGGGCGACTTCCCCGTGATGACCGACAAGGGCACCTTCATCATCAACGGCACCGAGCGTGTCGTGGTGTCCCAGCTCGTCCGCTCGCCCGGGGTGTACTTCGACCAGGCGATCGACAAGACCACCGACAAGGACGTCTTCAGCGTCAAGATCATCCCGAGCCGCGGCGCGTGGCTCGAGTTCGACGTGGACAAGCGCGACACCGTCGGCGTCCGGATCGACCGCAAGCGCCGCCAGCCGGTCACCGTGCTGCTGAAGGCCCTGGGCTGGACCACCGAGCAGATCCGCGAGCGGTTCCACTTCTCGGAGACGCTGCTGGCCACGCTGGAGAAGGACCACACCGCCGGCACCGACGAGGCGCTGCTGGACATCTACCGCAAGCTGCGCCCGGGCGAGCCGCCGACGAAGGAGAGCGCGCAGACCCTCCTGGAGAACCTGTTCTTCAAGGACAAGCGCTACGACCTGGCCAAGGTCGGCCGCTACAAGGTCAACAAGAAGCTGGGCCTGGAGCTGCCGTACGAGACCGGCACGCTCACCGAAGAGGACATCGTCACCACCATCGAGTACCTGGTCCGGCTGCACGCCGGCGAGGACAAGATGACGATGAACGGCCAGGAGATCCCGGTCGAGGTCGACGACATCGACCACTTCGGCAACCGCCGTCTGCGCACCGTGGGCGAGCTGATCCAGAACCAGATCCGGGTCGGCCTCTCCCGCATGGAGCGCGTGGTCAAGGAGCGGATGACCACCCAGGACGTCGAGGCGATCACGCCGCAGACCCTGATCAACATCCGGCCCGTCGTGGCGGCGATCAAGGAGTTCTTCGGCACTTCGCAGCTGTCGCAGTTCATGGACCAGAACAACCCGCTGTCGGGCCTGACCCACAAGCGCCGCCTCTCGGCGCTGGGCCCCGGTGGTCTGTCCCGTGAGCGCGCCGGCATGGAGGTCCGCGACGTGCACCCGAGCCACTACGGCCGGATGTGCCCGATCGAGACCCCGGAAGGCCCGAACATCGGCCTGATCGGCTCGCTGTGCTCGTACGCGAGGGTCAACCCGTTCGGCTTCATCGAAACCCCGTACCGCAAGGTCGTCGAGGGCCAGGTCACCGACCAGGTCGACTACCTGACCGCGGACGAGGAGGACCGGTTCGTCAAGGCGCAGGCCAACGCCCCGCTGAACGACGACGGCTACTTCGCCGAGGACCGCGTCCTGGTCCGCCGGAAGGGTGGCGAGGTCGAGCTGATCGACCCGATGGACGTGGACTACATGGACGTGTCGCCGCGCCAGATGGTGTCGGTCGCCACGGCGATGATCCCGTTCCTCGAGCACGACGACGCGAACCGCGCGCTGATGGGCGCGAACATGCAGCGCCAGGCCGTGCCGCTGCTGCGCAACCAGGCGCCGCTGGTCGGCACCGGGGTGGAGCTGCGGGCCGCGGTCGACGCCGGTGACGTGCTGGTCGCCGAGCAGGCCGGTGTGGTGGAGGAGCTCTCCGCCGACCTGATCACGATCATGCACGACGACGGCACCCGCAAGAGCTACGGGCTGTACAAGTTCCGCCGCACCAACCACGGCACCTGCTTCAACCACCGGCCGATCGTGAACGAGGGCGACCGGGTGGAGAAGGGCCAGGTCATCGCGGACGGGCCGTCCACGGAGAACGGCGAGATGGCGCTGGGCAAGAACCTGCTCGTCGCCGTCATGCCGTGGGAGGGCCACAACTACGAGGACGCGATCATCCTCTCCGAGCGGCTCGTGCAGGACGACGTGCTCACCTCGATCCACATCGAGGAGCACGAGATCGACGCGCGCGACACCAAGCTCGGCGCCGAGGAGATCACCCGGGACATCCCGAACGTCTCCGAAGAGGTGCTGGCCGACCTGGACGAGCGCGGCATCATCCGGATCGGTGCCGAGGTCCGCGACGGCGACATCCTGGTCGGCAAGGTCACGCCGAAGGGCGAGACCGAGCTGACCCCGGAGGAGCGCCTGCTCCGCGCGATCTTCGGCGAGAAGGCCCGCGAGGTCCGCGACACCTCACTGAAGGTGCCGCACGGCGAGACCGGCAAGGTCATCGGCATCCGGGTGTTCTCCCGCGAGGACGACGACGAGCTGCCCCCGGGCGTGAACGAGCTGGTCCGGGTGTACGTGGCCCAGAAGCGGAAGATCCAGCCGGGCGACAAGCTCGCCGGCCGGCACGGCAACAAGGGCGTCATCGGCAAGATCCTGGCCGCCGAGGACATGCCGTTCATGGAGGACGGCACCCCGGTCGACATCGTGCTGAACACCCACGGTGTGCCGCGACGGATGAACATCGGCCAGATCCTCGAGCTGCACCTGGGCTGGCTGGCCTCACAGGGCTGGAAGGTCGAGGGCAGCCCCGACTGGGCGACGAACCTGCCCGAGGAGCTCTACGACGTCGACGCCGGCACGAACACCGCGACTCCGGTGTTCGACGGCGCGAAGGAGGAGGAGCTCACCGGCCTGCTGTCCTCGACCAAGCCGAACCGTGACGGTGAGCGCCTGGTCCAGCCGGACGGCAAGGCGGTGCTGCTGGACGGCCGTTCCGGCGAGCCGTTCCCGTACCCCGTCGCCGTGGGCTACATGTACATCCTCAAGCTGCACCACCTGGTGGACGACAAGATCCACGCCCGCTCCACCGGTCCGTACTCGATGATCACCCAGCAGCCGCTGGGTGGTAAGGCGCAGTTCGGTGGCCAGCGCTTCGGTGAGATGGAGTGCTGGGCGATGCAGGCCTACGGCGCGGCCTACACGCTGCAGGAGCTCCTGACGATCAAGTCGGACGACGTGGTCGGCCGGGTGAAGGTGTACGAGGCCATCGTCAAGGGCGAGAACATCCCGGACCCGGGGATCCCCGAGTCGTTCAAGGTGCTGTTGAAGGAACTGCAGTCGCTCTGCCTCAACGTGGAGGTCCTCTCCTCCGACGGTGCGGCGATCGAGATGCGCGACACCGACGACGAGGACCTCGAACGCGCCGCGGCGAACCTCGGCATCAACCTGTCCCGCAACGAGTCGCCCTCGGTGGACGACGTCGTGCAATAGCCCAGCCATCCGGGGAGTCCGCTCCTCCCGCGCGGACTCCCCGGATAGCCGACCCCTCTAGCCACATCTACCCCAAGGGGATGCAACGACGTGCTGGACGTCAACTACTTCGATGAGCTCAGGATCGGCCTGGCCACCGCTGACGACATCCGCCAGTGGTCCTTCGGCGAGGTGAAGAAGCCGGAGACCATCAACTACCGCACGCTCAAGCCCGAGAAGGACGGCCTCTTCTGCGAGAAGATCTTCGGCCCCACCCGGGACTGGGAGTGCTACTGCGGCAAGTACAAGCGGGTCCGCTTCAAGGGCATCATCTGCGAGCGCTGTGGTGTCGAGGTGACCCGTGCCAAGGTGCGGCGTGAGCGGATGGGCCACATCGAGCTGGCCGCCCCGGTCACCCACATCTGGTACTTCAAGGGCGTGCCGTCGCGGCTGGGCTACCTGCTGGACCTGGCCCCGAAGGATCTCGAGAAGATCATCTACTTCGCGGCCTACGTGATCACCGCGGTGAACACCGAGCTGCGGCACAACGACCTGCCGACGCTGGAGAACGAGATCGGCGTCGAGCGCAAGAACATCGAGACCAAGCGCGACGCCGACATCGAGGCGCGGGCGCAGAAGCTCGAGGCCGACCTGGCGCAGCTCGAGGCCGAGGGTGCCAAGTCCGACGTGCGCCGCAAGGTCAAGGAGGGCGGCGAGCGCGAGATGCGCCAGCTCCGCGACCGGGCCCAGCGCGAGCTGGACCGGCTCGAGGAGATCTGGACGACGTTCAGCAAGCTCGAGCCGCGGCAGCTGATCGCGGACGAGATGCTCTACCGCGAGCTGTTCGACCGCTACGGCGAGTACTTCACCGGCGGCATGGGCGCGGAGGCCATCCAGAAGCTGGCCACCGAGTTCGACGTCGCCGCGGAGGCCGACAACCTGCGCGACACCATCCGCAACGGCAAGGGGCAGAAGAAGCTCCGCGCTCTCAAGCGGCTGAAGGTCGTCGCGGCGTTCCAGGCCACCGGCAACGACCCGCGTGGCATGGTGCTCGACGCCGTCCCGGTCATCCCGCCGGACCTGCGCCCGATGGTGCAGCTCGACGGTGGCCGGTTCGCGACCTCGGACCTCAACGACCTGTACCGCCGGGTGATCAACCGGAACAACCGCCTCAAGCGACTGATCGACCTCGGCGCGCCCGAGATCATCGTCAACAACGAGAAGCGGATGCTGCAGGAGGCCGTCGACGCGCTGTTCGACAACGGCCGCCGTGGCCGTCCGGTCACCGGCCCTGGCAACCGGCCGCTGAAGTCGCTGTCCGACCTGCTCAAGGGCAAGCAGGGCCGGTTCCGCCAGAACCTGCTCGGCAAGCGCGTCGACTACTCGGGCCGTTCGGTCATCATCGTCGGCCCGCAGCTGAAGCTGCACCAGTGCGGTCTGCCCAAGGACATGGCGCTGGAGCTGTTCAAGCCGTTCGTGATGAAGCGGCTGGTCGACCTGAACCACGCGCAGAACATCAAGTCCGCCAAGCGGATGGTCGAGCGGGCCCGCCCGGCCGTGTGGGACGTGCTGGAAGAGGTCATCACCGGGCACCCGGTGCTGCTCAACCGTGCGCCGACCCTGCACCGCCTCGGCATCCAGGCCTTCGAGCCGCAGCTGGTGGAAGGCAAGGCCATCCAGCTGCACCCGCTGGTCTGCGAGGCGTTCAACGCGGACTTCGACGGTGACCAGATGGCGGTGCACCTGCCGCTGTCGGCCGAGGCGCAGGCCGAGGCCCGGATCCTGATGCTCTCGGCGAACAACATCCTGTCGCCGGCCTCGGGCCGTCCGCTGGCCATGCCCCGGCTGGACATGGTCACGGGTCTGTTCCACCTGACCCGCCTGGACGAGAACGCGACCGGTGCCGGGCAGGCGTACTCCTCGCCCGCCGAGGCGATCATGGCCTACGACCGCAAGGCGCTGAGCCTGCACGCCCCGATCAAGATCCGGATCACCGACCGGCAGCCGAGCAAGGCCGACGAGGCCCGCCTGGCCGAGAAGGGCTGGGAGCCGGGTCAGATGTGGCTCGCCGAGACCAGCCTCGGCCGGGTGCTGTTCAACGAGCTGCTGCCGCCGGACTACCCGTTCGTGAACGAGCCGATGCCGAAGAAGCGGCAGGCCGCGATCGTGAACGACCTGGCGGAGCGGTACTCGATGACGCAGGTCGCGCAGACCCTGGACCGGCTCAAGGACGCCGGCTTCTACTGGGCGACCCGCTCTGGCGTCACCGTCGCCATCTCCGACGTGGTCGTGCCCAAGGAGAAGAAGGAGATCCTCGACCAGTACGAGGCCAAGGCCGACCAGGTCGAGAAGCGCTACCAGCGCGGTCAGCTCTCGCACACCGAGCGCAACAACGAGCTGGTCAAGGTGTGGAGCCAGGCGACCGACGACGTCGCCAAGGTCATGGAGGACGCCTTCCCCGACGACAACCCGATCTCCGTGATCGTGAAGTCGGGGGCGGCGGGCAACATGACCCAGGTCCGTTCGCTGGCCGGTATGCGTGGTCTGGTGTCGAACCCGAAGGGTGAGTACATCCCGCGCCCGATCAAGGCGAACTTCCGTGAGGGCCTGTCGGTGGCCGAGTACTTCATCGCCACCCACGGTGCCCGGAAGGGCCTGGCCGACACCGCGCTGCGGACCGCCGACTCGGGTTACCTGACCCGGCGTCTGGTGGACGTGTCGCAGGACGTCATCGTCCGCGAGACCGACTGTGGCACCACCCGCGGCATCAACATGCCGATCGGCGAGGACCTCGGCGACGGCCGGATCGTGCGTGCGCAGCACGTCGAGACCAGCGCCTACGCCCGGACCCTGGCCACCGACGCCACGGACGCCGAGGGCAACGTGGTGCTCAACGGTGGCGACGACCTCGGCGACCCCGCGATCGAGAAGCTGATCACCAGCGGGATCACCAGGGTCAAGGTCCGCAGCGTGCTGACCTGCGAGTCCACCGTCGGGGTGTGCGCCACCTGCTACGGCCGCTCGATGGCGACCGGTCAGCTGGTGGACGTCGGCGAGGCCGTCGGCATCGTCGCCGCCCAGTCGATCGGCGAGCCTGGTACCCAGCTGACGATGCGTACCTTCCACCAGGGTGGTGTCGCCGGTGACGACATCACCACGGGTCTGCCCCGTGTCACCGAGCTGTTCGAGGCCCGGGTGCCGAAGGGCAAGGCGCCGATCGCCGACGTCGATGGCCGCGTGCGCATCGAGGAGAGCGAGCGGTTCTGGAAGATCACGCTGATCCCGGACGACGGCAGCGAGGAGATCGTCTTCGACAAGCTGTCGAAGCGTCAGCGCCTCGCCAACACCCCGACCGGGCCGCTGGCGGACGGCGACCACGTGTCGGTCGGCCAGCCGCTGCTCGAGGGCACGCCGGACCCGCACGAGGTGCTGCGTGTGATGGGCCCGCGCGAGGCGCAGATGCACCTGGTGGACGAGGTCCAGAAGGTGTACCGGGCGCAGGGTGTGTCGATCCACGACAAGCACATCGAGGTGATCGTCCGGCAGATGCTGCGCCGGGTCACGATCATCGACTCCGGTTCGACCGACTTCCTGCCTGGTGAGCTCCCCGAGCGCACCAAGTTCGAGGCGACGAACCGGGCCGCGGTCGCCGAGGGCGGCGAGCCCGCCTCGGGTCGCCCGGTGCTGATGGGTATCACGAAGGCCTCGCTGACCACGGACTCGTGGCTGTCCGCGGCGTCGTTCCAGGAGACCACGCGTGTCCTGACCGACGCGGCGATCAACGGCCGCAGCGACAAGCTCGTGGGCCTCAAGGAGAACGTGATCATCGGCAAGCTGATCCCGGCCGGCACGGGCATCAACCGGTACCGCAACATCCAGGTGCAGCCGACCGAGGAGGCCAGGGTGGCCGCGTACGCCATCCCGTCCTACGACGACGGCTACTACACCCCGGACGTGTTCGGCACCGGCACCGGTGCGGCGGTCCCGCTGGACGACTACGACTTCGGGCGTGACTTCCGCTGACGTAGTCCCGAATAACCACGAAAAGGGGCTTCGGTGCGAATCATTCGCACTGGGGCCCCTTTCGTGCTTTTGCCCGCGGGCTTGGGTTAGCGTGTCGAAGACCGTTCACACCGATTGCGAGGCGAGGAGGGCGTTGTGAACGTGGAACACGGTGCTGACCAGGAGGAAGCTCCGACAGGCCGCCACGCGGCCCCGGAAGGCGCGCCGCGTCATCCGGCCATCGATCTGACTCGGGATCCGAATCCGGGCAAACCGGATCACGCGAAACCCGACGACGACGATTGATCGAAAAGGGCCCCGGACTTTCCCGTCCGGGGCCCTCCGATTTTGTCCTCGTCACGCGGTCAGTTCGTCGAGTGCGCGCAGCAGCCGCTTGCGCTTGAGGCCGCCGCGCCAGCTGACGGACCGGAAGCCGTGCCCCTCCTGCCGCACGTCGGTGCGGGTCTCCGGCTTGCGGTTGCGGGCCCACTCGGTGAAGTCGGGGTAGAGCGCGATGGGGTCGCCGTTGACCGCGGTGGCCCGGTTCCGGTCGTGGAACCCGGCGAACGGCCGGTCGCCCGTCGCCACCGTGACGACGGAATAGCTCGTGGAGTTCGCCGACCAGGTCCCGGTCGTCGTGTCGTAGCCGTCTCCTCGGGTGACGCTGACCTGGACGCCGTGCACCGGTCGTCCCCGATAGCGGCCGAGGAACTCGCACACCGTGTCGGGCAGCGGCACCTCCCAGCTCTGCCCGCCATCGCCCGGCAGGTCGCGTGGAGCCCGCGAGCGGCCCTTGCGAACGCGCCAGCCGTGCTGCCTGGCCAGCTGGGGGAGCAGCAGGCGCCGGAAGACCACCGGGGACAGCAGGAGGTAGCCGACCCACAGGACCAACGGCACGACGACGATCGCACCGACCACACCGCTGACGTCGAAGCTCATCAGAAGTCCAGGTCCTCGCTCGTCTCCTCGGGCGACTGGTCCTCGCCGGTGTCGCCGTAGCCGGCGGCCTTCTCACCGCCGGAGGCGTACTTCCCGCCCTTGCCCGCGACGTCGACACCCAGCTGCGTCCGCCCCTTGGCCGTGCTGGGGACCTCGAACTTCCCCTCCTTGTTGATCAGCCCGCCGAGCCCGACCGAGCCCATCCCCGACTTCTTCGCGGTCGTGCCGAGCGTTTCGCCCGCGCCGGTGTACACCCGCTTGCCGACCATGCCGCTCTCGGCGTCCTGCAGGCGGGTGCCCCAGTCGGTCTTCGTCCCGGCGGCCTTGGCGCTCTGTGACTCGAGCTTCGCGAGCCCGCTCCGCATCGCCTTGGTGTCCATGACCTGCTTGAAGTTCCCCTTCCACTGCACGAAGAAGTCCTTCATCTTCACCAGGAACTGCCGGATCTTGTCGAGGATCTCCTTGAGCTTCTGGATGTAGCGGCTGACCTTCGAGCCGGTCTGCGTGGCCCGGACGGTGGTGGCGGTGCCCGCGGCGGCGGTGGAGCCACCGCAGGTCGGCACGGCCGCGGCCAGCGCCGGGATCCAGATCATGATCAGCCAGGTGATCAGCTCGGTGAGCACGGCCTTGATGAACTCCTCGATCACCTGCATGACCATGCTGGAGATCTGCAGCAGCTGGGCGATGTCGCCGGCCTGGCCCGCGACGCCGTTGATGCCCTGGGAGAACTGCGCGAGCTTCTTCGCCGCCGCGTCGGCGGCCTCGCCGTCCCAGTTCGCCAGCGAGGCCTGTGCGTCCTGGACGAACTTCTGGCTGTAGTCCGCCAGCCCCTGGCCGATGGCGCCGAAGTTGCCCGCCGCCGCGGCCAGCGCCGGACCGTCGCCGCTGACGAAGTGGATCGCGTCCTGCAGCGGCTGGACGATGCTCATCAGGAAGTTCAGGCCCTGTCCGACCAGCCAGCCGATGGGGTCGGTGGCGATGCTCGACACGCTCATGCACGAGCTCACGAACCCCGCACCGCTCGCGGCGATGCCCGCGACCTCGCCGCCGCTCACCTTGCCGTCGGACAGCGCGCCCTTGACCGTGGTGAAGGTGCTGTAGCCGCTGCCCAGCGGGCCGGGCAGGGAGGACAGCAGCTTGTCCGGATCGGTGTTGACGAAGCCGGGGTCGCCGGGCTCGGTGATGGTGATGTGGCTCCGCTGCCCGGTCACCTTCTCGTCGGCCACGGCTCAGCGCTCCTTCGGGGCAGGGCCCACGCTCGGGGTGCGTGAGGGCGCCGGGTCCGACAGTTCCTTGAGGACCTCGCCCAGCAGTTGCTTGCTGTCGTCCTCGTGCCGGTCGTAGGAGTTCGCGGCGGCGGCGAACTTCTCGCCGGCCGCCTGCAGTCCGTTCGCCATCTCGGTCAGCAGGTCCCGCAGGTCGCCGAGCATCCGCGTGTAGTCGTCCTTGACGACGAGGCCCACCAGGCCCCACGACTTGTCCCCGACGTCGGAGGAGCCGACGAGACCGGAGATCTCCTGTGGCACGGCGATGTCCTCCGCGAGCCGGCCCGAGTACTGGCGCAGGGCCGCGACCACGACCGCGTGTCCGCCCGCCATCAGCGGTCCTCCTCGTCGTAGAGGTTGAGGAAGCGGTTCCCGGACGGGTCGTTCCCGCGGGCAGGCGGGGCAGCCCTTGACTGCGGTTCCTCCCGGCGCAGGACGCTGCCCTGCCCGTAGTCGTCGTGGTCGTCGTGCGGCTCGTCGGCCGCGGGCCGGGCGGGCTGCTCCGCCATCGAGGCCCGCAGCTCCTCCGGGGTGGTGCCGAACAGCTCGGCCTGCGTCTCGAGCACCTGGTCCATCAGGTGCATGTCGTCGCCGACGTGCGCCTCGACGATGCCGGCCTGCCGGCGTGCCGCCTCGGCGACCGCCTGCCGCAGCGTGGCGAGCACGGCCGCGGAGAGAGCAGGCGCGGACTGGCGGAGCGCCGCGTCGGTGAACCGGATGTCCTTGACCGCGCCGCCGGGCCCGGCGACGACCGTGACCGACCGGTCCGGTGAGGTCGCCGTCGCCTCGAGGGCGGTCAGCTCGGCCTGCATCGCGGCCACGTCGGCGAACTGCTCGTCGACGTGCCGGAGCCTTGCCTGGAACTGCTCGAACTGGGTCACGAGCTGGTCGAACTCGGCCGACACGACCGCCTCCTGATCTCCTCTTCCGGCTGCTGACTGACGTGCACCTCATGATGTCCGAAAGCGGGCGATGCGGGGGCGGAACGGACGAAATAGCCGATCTCGGTCACTCGTCCGAGGGCCGGGAATGACCAGGGGCTACCGTGCGTTGCACAGGTCGGCGGGAGCCGTCCCCGCCCGGAAATCGCTCCGGTCGCCGCTCGGGATTCCGCTAAGCTCAACGGTCAAGCGACCCGTCCCCGCGTTGTGTGCCCCTAAAGCCACCCCGATGTGGTAGGCCCCAAAACGGGCGGGTATCTTTGACGACTGTGCCCGGCACATGCTGGGCCGCTCTGCGCGCCATCCGGCTCGCGCGGGGGAGCCTCCGGCACCCCCGTCGGCTGTTCCGGTGCAGCGGGGCTCCGCGGAAATCCGAGGGAACGTTACCGGCCGCAAGGCTTAGACGCGGGCCGACACGCCCGACCTCGGGGGCCGGGGACTGAAGACGAACAAGCAAGACGCGACAGAAAGCTGGTCCATTGCCCACGATCCAGCAGCTGGTCCGCAAGGGCCGCCAGGACAAGGCTGCCAAGCAGAAGACCGCGGCGCTCAAGGGGAGCCCGCAGCGGCGTGGCGTGTGCACCCGCGTGTACACCACCACCCCCAAGAAGCCGAACTCGGCGCTGCGCAAGGTCGCGCGTGTGAAGCTGACCAGCGGCATCGAGGTCACCGCCTACATCCCGGGCGAGGGCCACAACCTGCAGGAGCACTCGATGGTGCTCGTGCGTGGTGGTCGTGTGAAGGACCTCCCCGGCGTCCGCTACAAGATCATTCGCGGTTCCCTGGACACCCAGGGTGTGAAGAACCGCAAGCAGGCGCGCAGCCGGTACGGCGCGAAGAAGGAGAAGAGCTAATGCCCCGCAAGGGTCCGGCCCCGAAGCGGCCACTGATCTCCGACCCGGTCTACGCCTCGCCGCTGGTCACCCAGCTGGTGAACAAGGTGCTCAAGGACGGGAAGCGCTCGCTGGCCGAGCGCATCGTCTACGGCGCGCTCGAGGGCGCCCGGGAGAAGACCGGCACCGACCCGGTCGTCACGCTCAAGCGTGCGCTCGACAACGTGAAGCCCGCCATCGAGGTGAAGAGCCGCCGTGTCGGTGGCGCCACCTACCAGGTGCCGATCGAGGTCAAGCCCGGCCGCTCGACCACCCTTGCGCTGCGCTGGCTCGTGTCCTTCTCGCAGGCCCGCCGCGAGAAGACCATGATCGAGCGCCTGCAGAACGAGCTGCTCGATGCGAGCAACGGCCTCGGGGCCAGCGTGAAGCGCCGCGAGGACACCCACAAGATGGCCGAATCGAACAAGGCTTTCGCCCACTACCGTTGGTGATCGCCGCCCGGCTGCCGAGATAAGCCAGGCCGGGCCCCACGCTTCCAGACAGGGGAACATTGCAGTGGCACGCGACGTGCTGACAGACCTGAACAAGGTCCGCAACATCGGCATCATGGCCCACATCGACGCCGGTAAGACCACGACGACCGAGCGGATCCTGTTCTACACCGGGATCAACTACAAGATCGGCGAGGTGCACGACGGCGCCGCGACGATGGACTGGATGGAGGAGGAGCAGAAGCGGGGTATCACCATCACCTCGGCTGCCACCACCACCTTCTGGGCCGACCACCAGATCAACATCATCGACACCCCGGGTCACGTCGACTTCACCGTCGAGGTGGAGCGCAACCTGCGGGTGCTCGACGGTGCTGTCGCGGTGTTCGACGGCAAGGAGGGCGTCGAGCCCCAGTCCGAGCAGGTCTGGCGCCAGGCCGACAAGTACGACGTCCCCCGCATCTGCTTCGTCAACAAGATGGACAAGCTGGGCGCGGACTTCTACTTCACGGTGAAGACCGTCGAGGATCGTCTCGGCGTGCGCCCGCTGGTCATCCAGCTCCCGATCGGCTCGGAGAGCGAGTTCGAGGGCGTCGTCGACCTGGTCCGCATGAAGGCGCTGACCTGGCGCGGCGACGTCAAGAAGGGCGAGGACTACTCGATCGAGGACATCCCGGCCGCGCTCGCCGACAAGGCCGCGGAGTACCGGGAGAAGCTGGTCGAGGCGGTCGCGGAGACCGACGACACGCTGATGGAGAAGTTCCTCGAGGGCGAGGAGCTGACCGAGGCCGAGATCAAGTCCGGCATCCGCAAGCTCACCGTCACCCGCCAGGCGTTCCCGATGCTGGCCGGTTCGGCGTTCAAGAACAAGGGCGTGCAGCCCATGCTCGACGCCGTGATCGACTACCTGCCCTCGCCGCTGGACGTCCCCGCCGTCGAGGGCCTGCTGCCCGACGGCGAGACCAAGGCCATCCGGAAGCCCTCGACCGAGGAGCCGTTCGCCGCGCTCGCCTTCAAGATCGCCGCGCACCCCTTCTTCGGCAAGCTGACCTACATCCGGGTGTACTCGGGCAAGGTCTCCGCCGGCGCCCAGGTCATCAACTCGACCAAGGAGCGCAAGGAGCGCATCGGCAAGATCTTCCAGATGCACTCCAACAAGGAGAACCCGGTCGACGACGCCCAGGCCGGCCACATCTACGCGGTCATCGGCCTGAAGGACACCACGACCGGTGACACCCTGTGCGACCCGCAGCACCCGATCGTGCTGGAGTCGATGACCTTCCCGGAGCCGGTCATCCGGGTTGCCATCGAGCCGAAGACCAAGGCCGACCAGGAGAAGCTGTCCGTCGCGATCCAGCGGCTGGCCGAGGAGGACCCCACCTTCCAGGTCAACCAGGACGAGGAGACCGGGCAGACGATCATCGCCGGCATGGGTGAGCTGCACCTCGAGGTGCTGGTGAACCGGATGAAGTCCGACTACAAGGTCGAGGCGAACATCGGCAAGCCGCAGGTCGCCTACCGCGAGACGATCCGCAAGACGGTCGACAAGCTCGACTACGTGCACAAGAAGCAGACCGGTGGCTCCGGTCAGTTCGCCAAGGTGATCATCAAGCTCGAGCCCTTGGCGACGACGGACGGTGCGCTCTACGAGTTCGACAACAAGGTCACCGGTGGCCGCATCCCCCGGGAGTACATCCCCTCGGTGGACGCGGGCGCGCAGGACGCCATGCAGTACGGCGTGCTGGCCGGCTACCCGCTCGTCGGGTTGAAGCTGACCCTGTTGGACGGTGCCTACCACGAGGTCGACTCTTCGGAGATGGCGTTCAAGATCGCCGGTTCCATGGCGCTCAAGGAAGCCGCGAAGAAGGCGAGCCCGGCACTGCTGGAGCCGATGATGGCGGTCGAGGTGACCACGCCCGAGGATTACATGGGTGACGTCATCGGCGACCTCAACTCCCGCCGTGGCCAGATCCAGGCCATGGAGGAGCGGGCGGGTACCCGCGTCGTGAAGGCGCTGGTTCCGCTCTCGGAGATGTTCGGGTACGTGGGCGACCTGCGGTCTCGCACCCAGGGTCGTGCGAACTACTCCATGCAGTTCGACTCCTACGCCGAGGTTCCGGCGAACGTCGCGAAGGAGATCATCGCGAAGGCGACGGGGGAGTAATCCCGTAGCACCCAACGCGGGCGCGAAAGGGGCCTCCCCTAAGGTCCGCACAACTGACCAGAACGAGTCGCTGTCCGACTAAGCCACGTCGGCCGGTGAGCAAGCAACAGTCCAGGAGGACATTCCAGTGGCGAAGGCGAAGTTCGAGCGGAGCAAGCCGCACGTCAACATCGGAACCATCGGTCACGTCGACCACGGGAAGACCACTCTGACCGCGGCGATCACCAAGGTTCTGCACGACAAGTACCCGGAGCTCAACGAGTCCCGTGCGTTCGACCAGATCGACAACGCGCCGGAGGAGAAGCAGCGCGGTATCACGATCAACATCTCGCACGTCGAGTACCAGACCGAGAAGCGTCACTACGCGCACGTGGACGCCCCCGGTCACGCGGACTACATCAAGAACATGATCACCGGTGCCGCCCAGATGGACGGCGCGATCCTGGTGGTCGCCGCGACCGACGGCCCGATGCCGCAGACCCGTGAGCACGTGCTGCTCGCCCGTCAGGTGGGTGTGCCCTACATCGTGGTGGCGCTGAACAAGGCCGACATGGTCGACGACGAGGAGATCCTCGAGCTCGTCGAGCTGGAGGTTCGTGAGCTGCTGTCCTCGCAGGAGTTCCCCGGCGACGACGCCCCCGTGGTCAAGGTCTCGGGCCTCAAGGCGCTCGAGGGCGACGAGAAGTGGGCCGAGTCGGTGCTCGAGCTCATGCAGGCTGTGGACGACAACGTGCCGGACCCGGTGCGTGACCTCGACCGCCCCTTCCTGATGCCGATCGAGGACGTCTTCACCATCACCGGCCGCGGCACCGTCGTGACCGGTCGTGTGGAGCGCGGCCAGGTCAACGTCAACGAAGAGGTCGAGATCGTCGGCATCAAGGAGAAGTCGCAGAAGACGACTGTCACCGGTGTCGAGATGTTCCGCAAGCTGCTCGACTCGGGCCAGGCCGGTGACAACGTCGGTCTGCTGCTGCGTGGCATCAAGCGTGAGGACGTCGAGCGCGGCCAGGTCGTCGTGAAGCCCGGCACCACCACTCCGCACACGGAGTTCGAGGGCTCGGTCTACATCCTGTCCAAGGACGAGGGTGGCCGGCACACGCCGTTCTTCAACAACTACCGCCCGCAGTTCTACTTCCGCACCACGGACGTGACCGGCGTGGTGACCCTCCCCGAGGGCACCGAGATGGTCATGCCGGGCGACAACACCGAGATCTCGGTGTCGCTGATCCAGCCGGTCGCCATGGACGAGGGTCTGCGGTTCGCCATCCGTGAGGGTGGCCGGACCGTCGGCGCGGGCCAGGTTACCAAGATCATCAAGTGATTTCCTCCCAGTCCCGGGGGCCTATACACCCCCGGGGCTGGGTTGCGAAAGCACGTGTGCGACACTATTTGGGTTGCTCGTCGCAGGGCGGCCGATTCTCATCGCAGATTCGGCCGCCCTGGCGCGAGTGGCCTGGGGCCGGGCTTCTCCGGCAGGAATCCAGACCAACCGGCACGACAACGATCCCTACGGGATCAGTCTGCACATCGGGCGCGACACGCCCGACCGCGTGGACCGGGCAGAAGCCAGTTGACGTGCGGAAATAGCGGCACAAGACGGTAAGGACGAGCTGCAACCATGGCGGGACAGAAGATCCGCATCAGGCTCAAGGCCTATGACCACGAGGCGATCGACGCCAGCGCGCGCAAGATCGTGGAGACGGTGACGCGCACCGGAGCCTCGGTCGTCGGACCTGTGCCGCTGCCCACCGAGAAGAACGTTTACTGCGTCATCCGCTCGCCGCACAAGTACAAGGACTCGCGCGAGCACTTCGAGATGCGCACGCACAAGCGTCTGATCGACATCCTCGACCCGACGCCGAAGACGGTCGACGCGCTGATGCGCATCGACCTGCCGGCGAGCGTCGACGTCAACATCCAGTAAGCGTTGGGCGAGCGGCGGAGATAAGAGACTCATGTCTGACAGGCAAATGAAGGGCATTCTGGGCAAGAAGCTCGGCATGACGCAGGTCTTCGGCGAGGGCAACCGGATCGTCCCGGTGACCGTCGTGCAGGCCGGGCCGAATGTCGTCACCCAGGTGCGTACGAAGGACAACGACGGCTACGAGGCCGTGCAGCTGGCGTTCGGCGCCGTGGACCCCCGCAGGGTCAACAAGCCCGAAACCGGCCACTACGACAAGGCGGGCGTGACGCCGCGGCGATACCTCGCCGAGCTGCGTACCACCGACGCGGCCAGCTACGAGATCGGCCAGGAGATCACCGCCGAGGTGTTCCCCGCCGGTTCGCGCGTGGACGTCACCGGGACCAGCAAGGGCAAGGGCTACGCCGGTGTCATGAAGCGGCACGGCTTCAAGGGCCAGGGCGCCAGCCACGGTGCGCAGGCCGTGCACCGCAAGCCGGGTTCGATCGGTGGCTGTGCCACCCCCGGCCGCGTCTTCAAGGGCGTGCGGATGGCCGGCCGGATGGGCCACGTCAAGACCACGACCCAGGGCCTCACCGTGCACGACGTGCGCGCCGAGGACGGCCTGCTGCTGATCAAGGGCGCCGTGCCCGGCGCCAACGGCAGCCTCGTGTTCGTCAAGACCGCCGCGAAGGGTGGTGCCACCGCATGACCAGCGTCGAGCTGAAGAACCCGGCCGGCAGCGGCAGTGATTCCGCAGGCAGCCTGGAGCTCCCGCCCGAGATCTTCGACGTGCAGGCCAACGTGCCGCTGATGCACCAGGTCGTGGTCGGCCAGCTGGCCGCCGCCCGTCAGGGCACCCACGACACCAAGACCCGCGGTGAGGTCTCCGGTGGCGGCAAGAAGCCGTACCGGCAGAAGGGCACCGGCCGCGCCCGCCAGGGTTCGACCCGGGCGCCGCAGTTCGCCGGTGGTGGCACCGTGCACGGCCCCACGCCGCGCGACTACACCCAGCGCACCCCGAAGAAGATGAAGGCCGCCGCTCTGCGTGGCGCCCTCTCCGACCGGGCGCGCGCGGGCCAGCTGCACGTGGTGACCGAGCTGGTGACGGGCGAGAAGCCCTCCACCAAGGCCGTCAAGACGGCGCTCGCCGCGGTGACCCCCGCCAAGCGGGTCCTCGTGGTGCTGCACCGCGACGACGAGCTGACCTGGTTGTCGGCACGGAACCTGCCGAACATCCACCTCATCTGGGCGGACCAGCTCAACACCTACGACGTGCTGGTCAACGACGACGTGGTGTTCACCAAGGCGGCGTACGACGTCTTCATCGCCGGCCCGGTCAAGGGCAAGAGCGTGAAGGCCTCCGCGACGTCCACTGAGGTCGAAGGGAGTGACCAGTGAGCAGCGTGGCGATCCCCGACCCGCGTGACATCCTGCTCGCGCCGGTGATCTCCGAGAAGTCCTACGGACTGCTCGAGGACCACAAGTACACGTTCGTCGTCCGGCCGGACGCCAACAAGACCCAGATCAAGATCGCGGTCGAGCAGGTGTTCGGCGTCAAGGTCGTCAGCGTCAACACGCTGAACCGGACGGGCAAGCGCAAGCGCACCCGCTACGGCTTCGGCAAGCGCAAGGACACCAAGCGCGCCATCGTGACGCTGTCCGCCGAGAGCAAGCCGATCGAGATCTTCGGCGGACCCGCCGCGTAAGGGACTGAGCTGACAATGGGTATTCGCAAGTACAAGCCGACGACGCCGGGCCGTCGTGGCTCGAGTGTGTCGGACTTCGCCGAGATCACCCGGTCGACGCCGGAGAAGTCGCTGCTGCGCCCGCTGAGCAAGAGCGGTGGCCGCAACGCGTCCGGCAAGATCACCACCCGGCACAAGGGTGGCGGCCACAAGCGGGCCTACCGGATCATCGACTTCCGGCGCAACGACAAGGACGGCATCCCGGCCAAGGTCGCGCACATCGAGTACGACCCCAACCGGTCCGCCCGGATCGCACTGCTGCACTACGTCGACGGCGAGAAGCGCTACATCATCGCGCCGGAGAAGCTCAAGCAGGGCGACAAGGTGGAGAGCGGCCCCCGCGCCGACATCAAGCCGGGCAACAACCTGCCGCTGCGCAACATCCCGGTCGGCACCGTGGTGCACGCGATCGAGCTCCGCCCCGGTGGCGGCGCGAAGATCGCCCGCTCCGCCGGCGCCCGGGTGCAGCTGGTGGCCAAGGACGGGCCGTACGCCCAGCTGCGGATGCCCTCGGGCGAGATCCGCAACGTGGACGTGCGCAACCGCGCCACGATCGGCGAGGTCGGCAACTCCGACCACGCCAACATCAACTGGGGCAAGGCGGGCCGCAACCGCTGGCGCGGCAAGCGCCCGACCGTCCGTGGTGTCGTGATGAACCCGGTCGACCACCCGCACGGTGGTGGTGAGGGCAAGACCTCCGGTGGCCGCCACCCGGTGAACCCGAACGGCAAGCCCGAGGGTCGTACCCGTCGTCGCAAGCCGTCCGACCAACTGATCGTCCGCCGCCGGCGTACCGGCAAGAAGCGCTGAGCAGGGAGGTAGAAGAATATGCCGCGCAGCCTGAAAAAAGGCCCGTTCGTGGACGACCACCTGCTCAAGAAGGTGGACGCCCTCAACGAGTCGGGCAAGAAGACGGTGATCAAGACGTGGTCCCGCCGGTCCACGATCATCCCCGACATGCTGGGGCACACGATCGCCGTGCACGACGGCCGCAAGCACGTCCCGGTGTTCGTCACCGAGGCGATGGTGGGTCACAAGCTGGGCGAGTTCGCCCCGACGCGGACCTTCAAGGGCCACATCAAGGACGACCGCAAGTCGCGCCGTCGCTGAGCGCGCACCGAGAAGAGGAACTAACGAATGAGTGCCCAGAAAGACGCTACGGCCGAGGCTCTGCCTGTGGCCCACGCGCGGGCTCGCTTCGTCCGGGACTCGCCGATGAAGGTGCGCCGGGTGATCGAGCTGATCAAGGGTCGTAACGCCCAGGAGGCGCTGGCGATCCTGCGGTTCGCGCCGCAGGCCGCCAGCGAGCCGGTGGCGAAGGTGCTCGCGAGCGCCATGGCCAACGCGGAGAACAACCTGGACCTGGACCCCGAGACGCTGTGGGTGAAGAACGCCTACGCCGACGAGGGTCCGACGCTCAAGCGCATCCGCCCGCGTGCCCAGGGGCGTGCGTACCGGATCCGCAAGCGGACGAGCCACATCACGGTCGAGGTCGAGTCCCGCCCTGAGGCCAAGAAGAGCGGTAAGAAGAAGGGTGGCCGGTAGTGGGCCAGAAGATCAACCCGCACGGCTTCCGGCTCGGGATCACCACGGACTGGAAGTCCCGTTGGTACGCCGACAAGCAGTACGCGGAGTACGTGGCCGAGGACGTCAAGATCCGCAAGCTGCTCTCCACGGGCATGGAGCGCGCCGGCATCTCCAAGGTCGAGATCGAGCGCACCCGTGACCGCGTCCGCGTCGACATCCACACCGCCCGGCCGGGCATCGTCATCGGCCGCCGCGGCGCGGAGGCCGACCGCATCCGTGGCGCGCTGGAGAAGCTGACCAAGAAGCAGGTGCAGCTGAACATCCTCGAGGTGAAGAACCCCGAGGCCGACGCCCAGCTCGTCGCGCAGGGTGTCGCGGAGCAGCTGTCCAACCGCGTGGCGTTCCGCCGCGCGATGCGCAAGGCGATCCAGACCTCCATGCGTTCGCCGCAGGTCAAGGGCATCCGCGTGCAGTGCGGCGGTCGTCTCGGCGGCGCCGAGATGTCCCGTTCCGAGCACTACCGCGACGGCCGGGTCCCGCTGCACACGCTGCGTGCGGACATCGACTACGGCTTCTTCGAGGCCCGCACCACCTTCGGCCGGATCGGCGTGAAGGTGTGGATCTACAAGGGCGACATCGTCGGTGGCCTGAAGGCCAAGGCGGAGCGCGACAACGCCGCGGCCGCCGAGCGCGCGCCGCGCCGCGACCGTCCGTCCCGCCCGCGTCGCTCCGGCTCCTCGGGCACCACGCCGACCTCCACCGAGGCCGGCCGGGCCGCGGCCGCCGCCAAGACTGACATGGACGTCGCGACCAGCGAAGCCCCTGCGCAGGGCAAGCCGGACGCGGCCGAGAAGACGGAGGGCTGAGGCGTGCTCGTCCCACGCAAGGTCAAGCACCGCAAGCAGCACCACCCGAAGCGCACCGGTGCCGCCACGGGCGGCACGAAGGTGACCTTCGGCGAGTACGGCATTCAGGCGCTTGAACACGCTTACGTGACCAACCGGCAGATCGAGTCCGCTCGTATCGCCATGACCCGGCACATCAAGCGTGGCGGCAAGATCTGGATCAACATCTTCCCGGACCGCCCGCTGACCAAGAAGCCGGCCGAAACCCGCATGGGTTCCGGTAAGGGTTCGCCGGAGTGGTGGATCGCCAACGTCAAGCCGGGCCGCGTGATGTTCGAGATGAGCTTCCCGAACGAGCAGACCGCCCGCGAGGCGTTGCGTCGCGCGATCCACAAGCTGCCCATGAAGTGCCGCATCGTGACCCGTGAAGGTGGTGAGTTCTGATGGCGAAAGCCGGAGTCGCTCCCTCGGAGCTGCGCGAGCTCACCAACGAGGAGCTCGTGCTGCGCCTGAAGGAGGCCAAGGAGGAGCTGTTCAACCTCCGCTTCCAGATGGCCACCGGGCAGTTGGACAACAACCGTCGGCTGCGCACCGTGCGCACCGACATCGCGCGGATCTACACGATCATGCGTGAGCGGGAGCTCGGCCTGTCCGTCTCCCCCGACGGCGAAGATGAAGAGGGTGCTGCCTGATGGGTGAGCAGACCGAAGAGCTCGCGAAGCAGCCGGTGCAGAGCGCGGAGAGCGGTCGTAACTACCGCAAGGTCCGCGAGGGCTACGTGGTCTCGGACAAGATGGACAAGACCATCGTGGTCGAGCTCGAGGACCGCAAGAAGCACCGCCGGTACGCCAAGGTCGTCCGCTCCACCAGCAAGGTGAAGGCGCACGACGAGGAGAACACCGCCGGCGAAGGCGACCGCGTGATTCTCATGGAGACCCGCCCGCTGTCGGCCACCAAGCGGTGGCGGCTCGTGCGAGTCGTGGAGAAGGCCAAGTAAGCAGGGGCTCGTTCCCTATCCGTTCCGCCAGGCTCGCCAGAGCGAGAACCGGCGAGACATACAGGAGTTGACGTGATCCAGCAGGAGTCGCGACTGCGAGTCGCCGACAACACGGGTGCCAAGGAGATCCTCTGCATCCGCGTGCTCGGCGGTTCGGGGCGGCGCTACGCGGGTATCGGCGACATCATCGTCGCCACCGTTAAGGACGCCATCCCGGCTGCCGGGGTGAAGAAGGGTGACGTGGTCAAGGCCGTCGTCGTCCGCACGGTGAAGGAGCGGCGTCGCCCGGACGGCTCCTACATCCGGTTCGACGAGAACGCCGCGGTGCTCATCAAGAACGACAACGAGCCGCGTGGGACCCGTATCTTCGGTCCGGTCGGCCGTGAACTGCGCGACCGGAAGTTCATGAAGATCATCTCGCTGGCTCCGGAGGTGCTCTGAACATGAAGGTCAAGAAGGGCGACACGGTCGTCGTCATCTCGGGCAAGGACAAGGGCGCCAAGGGCAAGGTCATCCAGGCCTACCCGGAGCGGCAGCGCGTGCTGGTCGAGGGCGTGAACCGGATCAAGAAGCACACCCGGATCACCCAGACCCAGCGGGGCGCGCAGTCGGGCGGCATCGTCACCCAGGAGGCGGCGATCCACGTGTCGAACGTGATGGTCGTCGACTCGGACGGCAAGCCGACCCGCGTGGGCTACCGCGTCGGCGAGGACGGCAAGAAGGTTCGCGTCGCGCGCAGGACCGGTAAGGACATCTGATGACGACCGCAGAGAAAATCGTGCCGCGGTTGAAGACCCGCTACCGCGAGCAGATCAAGAGCGACCTCCAGAAGGAGTTCAGCTACGCCAACGTGCACCAGATCCCTGGCGTGGTGAAGGTCGTCGTCAACATGGGCGTCGGCGACGCCGCGCGGGACAGCAAGCTGATCGAGGGCGCCATCCGCGACCTGGCCACCATCACCGGGCAGAAGCCCGAGGTGCGCAAGGCGCGCAAGTCCATCGCGCAGTTCAAGCTGCGCGAGGGCCAGCCCATCGGCGCCCGCGTCACGCTGCGCGGGGACCGCATGTGGGAGTTCCTGGACCGGCTGCTGAGCATCGCGCTGCCGCGTATCCGTGACTTCCGCGGGCTTTCGCCGAAGCAGTTCGACGGCAACGGCAACTACACCTTCGGTCTCAACGAGCAGTCGATGTTCCACGAGATCGACCCCGACGCCATCGACCGCCCCCGCGGCATGGACGTCACCGTTGTGACCACCGCTACCACCGATGACGAGGGCCGCGCGTTGCTTCGCAAGCTCGGCTTTCCGTTCAGGGAGGCCTAAGCCATGGCCAAGAAGGCACTGATCGCCAAGGCCGCGCGCAAGCCGAAGTTCAAGGTGCGCGCCTACACCCGTTGCAACCGCTGTGGCCGGCCGCACTCGGTCTTCCGCAAGTTCGGACTGTGCCGGGTGTGCCTGCGCGAGATGGCGCACGCGGGCGAACTGCCCGGCGTGTCCAAGTCCAGCTGGTAATCCAAGAACTTTCAGGCTCCCACTTCGCCACAGGCCCACGGTCCGTCCGCGGGAACCAGGCGAGAAAGGTTGACAGGTCACCATGACGATGACCGACCCGATCGCAGACTTCTTGACTCGTCTGCGCAACGCCAACTCGGCGTACCACGACGAGGTCGTGCTGCCCCACTCGAAGCTCAAGGCGAACATCGCGGAGATCCTCAAGCGCGAGGGTTACATCGCGAGCTACCGCTCCGAGCCGGGCGAGAAGCACAAGAACCTCGTCGTCGAACTGAAGTACGGCCGCAACCGCGAGCGCAGCATCGCGGGTCTGCGCCGGGTGTCCAAGCCGGGGCTTCGGGTGTACGCCAAGTCCACCGAGCTGCCCAGCGTGCTCGGCGGCCTCGGCATCGCGATCATCTCGACGTCCGGCGGTCTGCAGACCGACCGGCAGGCCAAGCGCAACGGCGTGGGCGGGGAAGTCCTCGCCTACGTCTGGTGAGGAAGGGAGAGTAGGCATGTCACGTATCGGAAAGCTGCCGATTCCCGTCCCTTCCGGGGTCGAGGTGACCATCGACGGCCAGCACATCGCGGTCAAGGGGCCCAAGGGCACCCTGTCGCACACCATCGCCGAGCCGATCATCGTCGAGCGCGACGAGGACGGCACGTTGCAGGTGAAGCGGCCTGACGACGAGCGCGAGAGCAAGGCACTGCACGGCCTCACCCGCACCCTGGTGAACAACCTGGTGGTGGGCGTGACCGACGGGTACGAGAAGAAGCTCGAGATCCACGGTGTCGGTTACCGCGTGCAGGCCAAGGGCAAGGACCTCGAGTTCGCCCTCGGCTACAGCCACCCGGTGCTGATCGAGGCCCCGGAGGGCATCACCTTCAAGGTGGAGACCCCGACCCGGTTCTCGGTGTCCGGCATCGACAAGCAGCAGGTCGGCCAGACGGCCGCGGTGATCCGTCGCCTGCGCCGCCCCGACCCGTACAAGGGCAAGGGGCTGCGCTACGAGGGTGAGCGCATCCGTCGCAAGGTCGGAAAGACGGGTAAGTAGGCCATGACTGAAACGGCAGCAACTACGCGGAAGCCGATCGGCAAGGACGTTTCGACCCGGCGCCGCGTCGCGAAGACGCGTCGGCACTTCCGGCTCCGCAAGAAGATCAGCGGCACCGCGCAGCGGCCGCGGCTCTCGGTCAAGCGGTCCTCGCGGCACATCTACGTCCAGGTGATCGACGACCTGACCGGCCACACGCTGGCCGCGGCGTCGACCATGGAGGCCGATGTGCGCGCCGTGGAAGGCGACAAGAAGGCCAAGGCCGCCAAGGCCGGCGAGCTGGTCGCCGCCCGTGCGAAGAACGCGGGCATCTCGGGTGTCGTGTTCGACCACGGTGGCAACGGCTACCACGGTCGCATCGCGGCGCTGGCCGACGCCGCCCGTGAGGGCGGGTTGGAGTTCTAGTCCGATGCACGAGCACGTGAATGGAAGGAAAGCCTGATGCCGGGACGTACACGGCAATTCGGCGGCGGGCAGGGCGGACCGGGCGGTCAGGGCGGCAACGACCGCGGTGACCGCCGGGACCGCAGGGACCGTCGCGACAGTGGCCGTGGCGGGGCCGGCCAGGAGAAGACCCCGCACCTCGAGCGCGTGGTCGCGATCAACCGCGTCGCCAAGGTGGTCAAGGGTGGCCGTCGCTTCAGCTTCACCGCACTGGTGGTCGTCGGCGACGGCGACGGTCAGGTCGGCGTCGGCTACGGCAAGGCCAAGGAGGTGCCCGCGGCGATCGCCAAGGGCGTCGAGGAGGCGAAGAAGAACTTCTTCCGCGTTCCTCGGATCGCCGGCACCATCCCGCACCCGATCCAGGGTGAGGACGCCGCCGGTGTGGTCCTGCTCCGTCCGGCCAGCGCCGGTACCGGTGTGATCGCCGGTGGCCCGGTGCGCGCGGTGCTGGAGTGCGCGGGCGTGCACGACGTGCTGTCCAAGTCGCTCGGCAGTGACAACGCGATCAACATCGTGCACGCGACCGTGGCGGCCCTGAAGGGCCTGCAGCGTCCCGAGGAGGTGGCGGCCCGCCGTGGCCTGCCGCTCGAGGACGTCGCGCCGGCCCGGATGCTGCGCCAGCGTGCGGGACAGGGGGTCTGACATGGCTCAGGTCAAGGTCACCCAGGTCAAGAGCAAGATCGGCACGAAGCAGAACCACCGGGAATCGCTGCGGACCCTCGGCCTGCACAAGATCCGGCAGTCCGTGGTCCGGGAGGACACCCCCCAGGTCCGTGGCCTGATCCACACGGTGCGTCACCTCGTGACAGTTGAGGAGGTGCAGGCATGACCGCCATCAAGATCCACCACCTGCGCCCGGCGCCCGGCGCCAAGCGCGACAAGATCCGGGTCGGCCGTGGTGAGGGCTCGAAGGGCAAGACCGCGGGCCGCGGTACCAAGGGCACCAAGGCTCGCAAGAACGTGCCCGCCGGGTTCGAGGGTGGGCAGATGCCCATCCACATGCGGCTGCCGAAGCTGCGTGGCTTCAAGAACCGGTTCCGCACGGAGTACCAGCCGGTGAACGTGGGCGACATCGCCCGGGTGTTCACCGACGGTGGCGCCGTGTCGAAGGAGGACCTGGCCACTCGCGGCCTCGTCCGCAAGGGCAAGCTGGTGAAGGTGCTGGGCAACGGGGACGTCAGCGTCAAGCTGAACGTCACCGCCGACGCCTTCTCCGCCTCGGCCAAGGAGAAGCTCGAAGCCGCCGGTGGCACCGCCACCACGGCCTGACGCTTTACCGATAGGAACGGCCCGCCGGGTGCACCCCGGCGGGCCGTTTCGCTTTTCCGGCGCCGGATGATCGTGACGGCGCCGTGCTGGGGCCGGGGCATCCGCGGTGTCAGGATCGGGTGATGACGGAGGGGGCGGTGCCGGCCGAGGACGTTCCTGCTCGCAGACAGTCCTCGTGGCTGGTCGCGCGGTTGCTGGGCGTGCTCGCGGCGGTGGTGGCCGCGGTGCTGGCGATCGTCGGCTCGTTCCTGTCGCTGGTGTCCGGGGAGCTGACCTACCTCGGCCGTCCGGTGATGACACTGGCGGTCACCGGCTGGGACCTCGACGCCCACGCGCCCGCCGGGGAGCCCACGCCGGTGGCGACCCCGGGCGGGACGGCGCAGAACGGCATCCCGCTGACCATCGCGGGCTGCCTGCTGGTCGTGGCTGCCATCGTGGGCATCCTCGCCGCCCCGCGGTTCGCGCCCGCCTGGGCGCGGTCGGCCGCCGTCCTGGCCGGCTCCGTCGCGGCGGCCTTCCTGACCGGTACGGTCGTCACCGTCGCGGCGCAGGTGGTCAACCTGTCGGAAACGATCCGGCCGACGGGCACGGCGGCCGGCAATGCCGGCTACGGCGCCGCCGCGGGCCCCGCGGCGGGATTCTGGCTCGAGCTCGTCGCGGCTCTGCTGGCCATCGCCGCGGCGGTGTTGTTCGCGCTGCCGCCGCGCCGGCCGGCACCCGAGATGACCACCCCGCACAACGACTTCCCGCCGTCCCCGCCGCAACCCTGACGCCCGTCCGCCCCGGACCGCGCCGCCCCGCTGGTACTGCCGGGCAGGTCGGCGGCCGCCAAAGGCAACCTGCGGTGAAGTGGGTGGGCGCCCGGCTGTTAGAGTCGGCAACACGCTGCGGGACAAGTCTGTCCTGAAGCGTTCCTGGCTTGCCCGCCAGGCAGTTGTGTTCCTGCCGGCCACCGTGCCGGCCAAGCCGATCGCCGGCGACACCCGTCGGCGACGCCGAGGAGGTCCCCCGCGTGCTCAGCGCCTTCCGCTCGGCTCTCGCTACGCCGGACCTGCGCAAGAAGATCCTGTTCACGTTGCTGATCGTGGCCGTCTACCGGATCGGTGCGGTCACGCCGGCACCCGGGATCTCCTACCCCAACGTGCAGACGTGTGGCGCGCAGGCCGACTCATCGGGCATCTACTCGCTGCTGAACCTCTTCAGCGGCGGCGCGCTCCTGCAGCTGTCGATCTTCTCCACCGGCATCATGCCGTACATCACGGCGAGCATCATCGTCCAGCTGCTCACGGTCGTGATCCCGCGCTTCGAGGAGCTGAAGAAGGAAGGCCAGTCCGGTCAGAACAAGCTGACGCAGTACACCCGGTACCTGACGATCGCGCTGGCGATCCTGCAGGCCACCGGCGTCGTCGCGCTCGCCGACCGCGGCCAGCTGTTCCCGAACTGCACCGCGTCGATCATCCCGGACAACAGCATCTGGTCGCTGGCCATCATCGTCATCACGATGACCGCGGGCACGGCCGTGATGATGTGGCTGGGCGAGCTCATCACCGAGCGCGGCGTCGGCAACGGCATGTCGGTGCTGATCTTCCTGAACATCGCGGCCCGCATCCCGGCCGAGGGCATCAACATCCTCAACAGCCAGGGCGGCCTCGTCTTCGCCTTCGTCTGCGTGTTCGGCCTGCTGATCATCGCGAGCGTCATCTTCGTGGAGCAGGGCCAGCGCCGGATCCCGGTGCAGTACGCCAAGCGCATGATCGGCCGCCGGATGTACGGCGGGACCTCGACCTACCTGCCGATCAAGGTCAATCAGGCCGGTGTCATCCCGGTCATCTTCGCTTCCTCGCTGCTGTACCTGCCGGACCTGATCAGCCGGCTGGTGGGCAACCCGACCAGCTCCTCCGGCTGGCAGGTCTTCCTCCAGAACTACGTGGTCAACCAGGGCAGCTGGGTGCACATCCTGCTGTACTTCGCCCTGATCATCTTCTTCACGTACTTCTACATCACGATCACGTTCAACGTGGACGAGCGTGCGGAGGAGATGAAGAAGTTCGGCGGCTTCATCCCGGGCATCCGCCCGGGCAGGCCGACCGCCGAGTACCTGAGCTTCGTACTGGGCCGGATCACCCTTCCCGGGTCGATCTACCTCGGCGTCATCGCGATCCTGCCGAACTTCTTCCTGTCGATGACCCAGCAGGGGAACAACCAGAGCTTCCCGTTCGGCGGGACAGCTGTGCTGATCATGGTCGGTGTCGGGCTCGACACCGTGAAGCAGATCGAAAGCCAGCTGATGCAGCGCAACTACGAAGGGTTTCTGCGATGACGCGCCTGGTTCTTGTCGGCCCGCCCGGAGCGGGGAAGGGTACCCAGGCGGTCGCCCTCTCGGAGAAGCTCGGGGTGCCGCACATCTCCACCGGCGACCTGTTCCGCGCGCACGTCTCCGAGCGCACCCCGCTGGGTGAGGAAGCCAGGCGGTACCTGGACTCGGGCGAGCTCGTGCCCGACACGGTGACCAACGAGATGGTGCGCGAGCGGCTCGCCGAGCCCGATGCCGAGCACGGTTTCCTGCTCGACGGGTTCCCGCGCACCACCAAGCAGGCCGAGGTGCTGGGCCATCTGCTCGGGGAGTCGAACCAGAAGCTCGACGCCGTCATCCAGCTCGAGGTGCCCGAGGACGTCGTGGTGAACAGGCTGCTCTCGCGCGGCCGTTCGGACGACACCGAGGACGTCATCCGGCGCCGCCAGCAGGTGTACGTCTCGGAGACCGCCCCGCTGCTGGACTACTACAAGGACATCCTGATCAAGGTCGACGGCGTCGGCTCGGTCGACGAGGTCTCCGGCCGGGTGCTCGACGCCCTGCGCGAGCGCCGGTGAGCTGGAAAGCGTTTCAGGTGTTGAGACTGCTGCGAAGGCGAAACTCGATCGAGGTCAAGACCCCGGCCCAGCTGGAGGCGATGCGGGCCGCGGGTCTGGTGGTGTGGCGCACCCTCGCCCTGCTGGCCGAGACGGCCAAGCCCGGGATGAGCACCGCCGAGCTCGACGAGCTCGCCGAGCAGACCATCCGGGACGCCGGCGCGGTGCCCTCTTTCAAGGGTTACCACGGCTTCCCCGCCTCGATCTGCGCGTCGGTGAACGACCAGATCGTGCACGGCATCCCGGCGAAGAGCACGGTCCTGGGCGACGGTGACCTGATCTCGATCGACTGCGGTGCGATCCTCGACGGCTGGCACGGCGACTCCGCCGTCACGCTCGCGATCGGCTCGGTCAGCGAGGCGGACCTGGCGCTGTCCGCGGCCACCGAGGCGGCCATGTGGGCCGGGATCAAGGCCGCCGTCCCCGGCGCCAAGCTCACCGACATCTCGCACGCCGTGCAGACCGCCGCGGACGCCGCATCGGCCGCCGACGGGGTCGAGTACGGCCAGATCGTCGAGTACGGCGGGCACGGCATCGGCCGCGAGATGCACATGGACCCGTTCCTGCCGAACATCGGCAAGCCGGGCAAGGGCCCGCGGCTCGAAGTGGGCATGGCGCTGGCCATCGAGCCCATGCTGACCGGCGGCACCAGCGAGACCGTCGAGCTCGAGGACGGCTGGACCGTCGTCACCGCCGACGGGTCCCGTGCCGCGCACTGGGAGCACACCGTCGCCATCACCGCCGACGGCCCCCGCGTGCTCACCGGGCCCGAAACGGCCTGAGATGACCGCCTGGTGGCGGTCCGCTTAACACACCTCCCCCCGCCTCGCACGGCGCGACACGGAGTGCGTAGACTGTCTAGTCGGCGTACTCATCACGCCGGTTCCAGCGCGCTCGTGAAAATGTTTGCGGCTTTGGAGTCGGGGTGGCGTGTGTGCCGGCACCACCAAGGCAGGCATTCGGTGCTCAACCAATATCACGAAACGCGGAGGACATGGCTAAGAAAGACGGGGCCATCGAGGTCGAGGGTCGCGTGGTCGAGCCACTCCCCAACGCGATGTTTCGAGTCGAGTTGGAGAACGGCCACAAGGTCCTGGCGCACATCAGCGGCAAGATGCGGCAGCACTACATCCGCATCCTGCCGGAGGACCGGGTCGTCGTGGAGCTCTCGCCCTACGACTTGTCCCGTGGTCGCATCGTCTACCGCTACAAGTGATGACGGTGAGCAACGCATAAGGAAGCAGGAGACGTGAAGGTTCAGCCGAGCGTCAAGAAGATCTGCGACAAGTGCAAGGTGATCCGCCGCCACGGCCGGATCATGGTGATCTGCGAGAACCTGCGGCACAAGCAGCGTCAGGGCTGATCGCGAGCACTCCGCGCAGAGCGGACTGACAGCGAGAAAACCCTCCCCGCACCTGCCGGGCCGCGCGAGCGGCACGGCACACCCCCGGACTCCAGGCCGGGGCCGGGACACCAACCGCGCAAGCGGGTGGCACGACAGCGAGTCGGTCCCGGAACCGGGCGGGGAGCACACCTGGAGCGAGAAGAAACCACGAAGGAGCATCAGCGCCCATGGCACGACTCGCCGGCGTAGACCTCCCCCGCGAAAAGCGGTTGGAGATCGCGCTGACCTACATCTACGGCATCGGCCGTACCCGCTCGAAGCAGCTCGTCTCGGCGGCGGCCCTGAACCCGGACACCCGGGTGCGGGACCTCTCCGACGACGACCTCGTCAAGCTGCGGGACTACATCGAAGAGAACTTCAAGGTCGAGGGTGACCTTCGCCGCGAGGTGAACGCCGACATCCGGCGGAAGATCGAGATCGGCACCTACCAGGGCCTTCGCTGGCGCCGCGGGCTGCCCGTGCGCGGCCAGCGGACGAAGACCAACGCCCGTACCCGCAAGGGGCCGAAGAAGACGGTCGCCGGCAAGAAGAAGGCTGGCAAGAAGTGAGCGTTCATGGCAAGAAGGTCGTGCAGATGGGCGGTCAGCGCCTCTCGCGGACCTCATGTGTATCGCCGAAGGCTCTCTACGCCCGCCCGATGGCCCTGCGCGACCTGTACACCGACGCCGGTTCCGTGATCCGGCGCGGTCAGCAGGAAGCGCGCATCGCCGCCGCCGCCGAGCGAACCGACAACTCGCGCTAACGAGGAGAAGCACCCACACATGCCACCGAAGTCTCGTACCGCCGGGACCAAGAAGGTCCGGCGGAAGGAAAAGAAGAACATCGCGCACGGTCACGCGCACATCAAGAGCACCTTCAACAACACGATCGTGTCGATCACCGACCCGACCGGTGCGGTGATCGCCTGGGCCTCTTCCGGCCACGTCGGGTTCAAGGGCTCCCGCAAGTCCACCCCGTTCGCCGCCCAGATGGCCGCCGAGAACGCCGCCCGCAAGGCGGCCGAGCACGGCATGAAGAAGGTCGACGTCTTCGTCAAGGGCCCGGGCTCGGGCCGCGAGACGGCGATCCGCTCGCTGCAGGCCGCCGGTCTCGAGGTCGGCACCATCCAGGACGTGACCCCGCAGCCGCACAACGGCTGCCGCCCGCCCAAGCGGCGCCGGGTCTGAGGAACGGGGAGGAGTAAGAACACATGGCTCGCTACACCGGCCCCGCGACTCGTATCTCGCGGCGTCTCAAGGTCGACCTCATCGGCGGCGACCAGGCTTTCGAGCGTCGCCCCTACCCGCCCGGCCAGCACGGCCGCGGCCGGGTCAAGGAGAGCGAATACCTGCTCCAGCTGCAGGAGAAGCAGAAGGCCCGGCACACCTACGGCATCCTCGAGCGGCAGTTCAGTCGCTACTACAAGGAAGCCGCTCGCCGTCAGGGCAAGACCGGTGAGAACCTGCTGCAGATCCTCGAGTCCCGCCTGGACAACGTGATCTACCGCGCGGGCATCGCCCGCACCCGCCGTCAGGCCCGGCAGCTGGTCTCCCACGGCCACTTCCTGGTCAACGGCGTCAAGGTGAACATCCCCAGCTACCAGGTCGAGAAGTTCGACATCATCGACGTGCGGCCCAAGTCGCTGCAGATGCTGCCGTTCGTGGCCGCCAAGGAGTCCTTCGGCGACCGCCCGATCCCGGCCTGGCTGCAGGTCGTGCAGTCGAACCTCCGCGTCCTGGTGCACCAGCTCCCCGAGCGTGCCCAGATCGAGGTTCCGGTGCAGGAACAGCTGATCGTCGAGTTCTACTCGAAGTGATCGACCGCGGCGGCGCGCATCCCGCGCGCCGCCGCTTCGCCACCCCTTTCGGCGTCATATGGCGGGCGCCGGCAGGAAAGGAAACAGGAAAGTGCTGATTTCACAGCGACCGGCCCTCGGCGAGGAGCCGATCAACGAGACCCGGTCCCGGTTCACCATCGAACCGCTGGAGCCGGGCTTCGGCTACACCCTCGGCAACTCGCTGCGGCGCACGCTGCTGTCGTCCATCCCGGGCGCGGCGGTCACGAGCATCCGCATCGACGGGGTGTTGCACGAGTTCACCACCGTCCCGGGGGTGAAGGAGGATGTCACCGACATCATCCTGAACCTCAAGGAGCTGGTCGTGTCCTCCGAGGAGGACGAGCCGGTCACCATGTACCTGCGCAAGCAGGGCCCTGGTGAGGTCACCGCGGCGGACATCGTGCCGCCGGCGGGCGTCACCGTGCACAACCAGGATCTGCACATCGCGGCGCTGAACGGCAAGGGCAAGCTGGAGATCGAGCTGGTCGTCGAGCGCGGCCGCGGCTACGTGCCCGCCCTGCAGAACAAGCAGGCCGGCGCCGAGATCGGCCGGATCCCGGTCGACTCGATCTACTCGCCGGTGCTCAAGGTCACCTACAAGGTCGAGGCGACTCGTGTCGAGCAGCGCACCGACTTCGACAAGCTGATCCTGGACGTGGAGACCAAGCCGTCGATCACGCCCCGGGACGCGGTCGCGTCGGCCGGTAAGACGCTGGTGGAGCTGTTCGGTCTCGCTCGCGAGCTGAACGTCGACGCCGAGGGCATCGAGATCGGCCCGTCGCCGCAGGAGGCGGACACCATCGCCGCCTACGCGATGCCGATCGAGGACCTGGACCTCACGGTCCGGTCGTACAACTGCCTCAAGCGCGAGGGCATCCACACGGTGGGCGAGCTGGTCTCGCGCAGCGAGGCGGACCTGCTCGACATCCGCAACTTCGGCGCCAAGTCGATCGACGAGGTCAAGCTGAAGCTGGTGGGTCTGGGCCTGTCGCTCAAGGACAGCCCGCCCGGGTTCGACCCGACGGCCGCCGCCGCCAGCTACGACGGCGAAGGCTGGTCCGACAGCGTCGACGGTATTTCCGATGCTGGCCACGACGACGGCCAGGACTACGCAGAGACGGAGCAGCTGTAACCCGTTCGTCCACTGTGGATCTTCCATAGTGGACGGGCGCGGCCAGCCGCGAAGCTGAACGAGGAGAAGCAATGCCCACCCCCACGAAGGGCCCCCGTCTCGGTGGATCGCCGGCCCACGAGCGGTTGATGCTGGCGAACCTGGCCACGTCGCTGTTCGAGCACGGCAAGATCACCACCACCGAGGCCAAGGCTCGCCGGATGCGTCCGCTCGCCGAGAAGCTGATCACCAAGGCCAAGCGCGGCGACCTGCACAACCGGCGCCAGATCCAGCGGGTCATCCGCGACAAGGATGTGGTGCACAAGCTGCTGGTCGAGATCGGCCCGTTCTTCGCCGAGCGCGCCGGCGGTTACACCCGGATCACCAAGACGATCCCGCGCAAGGGCGACAACGCCCCGATGGCGGTCATCGAGCTGGTGGCCGAGAAGACCGTGACCGCGGAGGCCGAGAAGGCACGCAGCACCCGGTTCGCCAAGGACGAGGCCAAGACGGAGGCTCCCGCCGAGGAGACCACCGTCGCCGAGGAGACCCCGGACCAGGACGCCGAGGCCCCCACCTCCGCGACCACCGAGGCCACCGCGGAGCCGGCCGAGGGTGCCGACGAGGCGTCGGACGCCGAGGCCGCGTCTTCCAAGAAGGACGAGTCCTGACGGCAGAGTTCGCTTCAGGCAACGAGCCCGCTTCTCCCCCCGGGGAGGGCGGGCTCGTTCGTCTGCGCCTGGACGTCAGCTACGACGGTACGGACTTCTCCGGCTGGGCCCGTCAGCCGGGGCGGCGCACCGTGCAGGGGTTGCTCGAGGACGCGCTGGCCAAGCAGCCGCCGGGGCAGTCGGTGCCCAGGTCGGTGGTGGTGGCCGGGCGGACCGACGCCGGGGTGCACGCAAGCGGCCAGGTCGTGCACGTCGACGTGGTGCCGCTGGCGGGTCCGTCCGGGCGGCTGGCGGTGGACGAGCACGGGGTTCCGGACCTGCAGCGGATGTGCCACCGGTGGAACCGGTACCTGCCGGGCGACATCCGGGTGCTCTCGGCACGCGTGGCGCCGCCGGGTTTCGACGCGCGCTTCTCGGCCGTGCGGCGGCATTACCGTTACCGCATCTCAGACGCCCCGTGGGGCGTGGATCCGTTGCTGCGCCGGGACACCCTGGGGTGGGGGCGGTCGCTGTCCGTGGACGCGCTGAACCAGGCTTCCGAGGCTCTGCTGGGACTGCGGGACTTCGCGGCGTTCTGCAAGCAACGCGAGGGCAGCACCACCATCCGCGAGCTGCAGCGCTTCGCCTGGCGCCGGCTGGACACGCATCTCGTGGAGGCCGAGGTCTCCGCCGATGCCTTCTGCCACTCGATGGTGCGCAGCCTGGTGGGCGCGCTCCTGCTCGTCGGCGACGGGCGCCGGGCGCCGGACTGGCCCGCGTCCGTGCTGCGCAGCCATGTCCGTGGCAGCGCCGTGGCGCCACCGCACGGCCTGACGCTCGTCGCCGTGGACTACCCCCCGGACGAGGAATTGGCGGCGCGGGCCGAGCAGACCCGCGCCGTGCGACCCGCCTCCGACGCGCTCTGAAACCCGAAACGGGGGCCCGCAGGCCCCCGTTTCGGTGTCGCTCGCTCAGTCCCCGCGGCGGACCGGGCCCAGCAGTTGCTGTTCCTTCGCCGTCGTGACCAGGCGCAGCGGGCGCCACAGGTTCGCGCCCAGCGCCACCACCTGGTCGTCCTTGAGCGTGGTCAGCTGGCGCATCATCTGCGGCGGCAGCCGCCAGATCCGGGCCGCGAGCTCCGCCTGGCCGACCGGCAGCCGCTGCATCAGCACGATGTCCGCCGCGTTCGCGATGGTCGTGGCCTGCGGGTGCAGGTACGGCAGCACGTAGACCGTCGTCTGCCATGGCGAGCGCGGGGGGAACAGGTCCTGCGGCGTCGGGCCGCCGTCGGTTACCACGAGCAGCGGCGCGTCCTCCGAGGGCCGCGGCAGCTCGACGGGCGAGAGCCGCCGGATCTGTGCCAGCGGCGACGGCCGCCCGTTCGGTCCGGTGCCCGCGGCCTGCGGCAGCACCTGCCACGCCGCCGGGCGCCCGGTCGCGATGACCACCCACGCCCCGACCGCCATGGCGCGCAGCGCCACCTGCCGCGCGAGGTAGAGACCACCGACGAGCACGATGCGGGTGGGCATCGCGCGCAACGCGGAGATCGTCAGCGGTTCGCCGTTGAGCCCGGAACCCACCACGATCCCGCCGCGGTCACCCGACGGGCTGACCGCGTCGAGCAGCTTCGGGTCCACAGTGAACTCCGGCGCGACACCGTTGTTCCGGCCCGGGTCCCGCAGTCGGAGGCTCATGGGCGTCCTCGCTTCCCTCGTACCTCGGTTCGCGACGACGCCCATGAGGCACGACGGCGCTGTGTCGATGGGAGCGCTTCCTCCCTGCGGTCGTCAGTGCTCATGCCGTCCCTCCTATCGGCAAGGTCGCCGCGAGCCCTTCGACCTGCAGGCCCCGCAGCGGCGTCAGCGAGACACCGACCCTGCCGGCCAGCGTCGAGAGCCTGTCGTCGGCCGCGTCCAGCTCACGCGGGTTGCGTGCGCTCATCCGGACGACGCCACGCAGCCCGATCTGGCCTTCGTCGTCGGCGGGGGAGATCGACAGCGCCACCGTCGCGGACAGCGCCCGCACGCTCGTCAGCGCGTTGAGGCTGCTCGTGATCTTGCCCTTCGGCCAGCTCGTGATCGCGTAGCTGGCATGGCCGATGCCCGCCGCGGTCGCGCTCGTCCAGTGCTCGCGCAGGCTGGTCCTGGCGTCGCTGCCCGCGACGGCGGTCAGCTCGGCTGCGGAGATGCCCGCGCGCAGCAGCTCGTCCGGGTCCAGCGGTCGCGTCGGCACGCCGCGGGACTCCAGGGCGTTGCGCACGCGGGACAGGGCGCCGATCAACGCGCGGTGTGCGCCGACCACGCCGCCGCCCCGCTCCCGCACCGCCGCCGGGCAGCGCCGCGGGTCCAGCCGGATCGCCACCCACGTGGTGCGCCGGGCGGCCGCGGGCAGCGGGCCGAGCACCTCCATGTACGAGCTGAGCGCGGGCGACTCCGACGGCAGCGCCGCACTGCCCGGGTAGGTGTGCCAGATGACCTGGATGGAGTCGAGCACCACGCCACGATCCTCGAGACACGGCGCGAGCGCCGAGAGCGGCAGGCTGGGCGCGCCACCGGCCTGGGTGATCAGCGCCGGGGCCGGCTCGACCAGCAGTACCGCGGTCCAGGTGCCGTCGTGCCAGGCGAGGCCGACCTGCTGGCGTTCGTGGTCGGTGCCGTGCGCCACCACGAGGTCCGGCACGACGAGGCGCAGCAGGCTGACCCGCGCGTCCTCGGGGCCGGTGACCGTCTCGTCCTGGTTCGGCTCGACCTTCGGCGGGGCCGGGGTCGCCACCCGGTCGTGTGAACGGAACAGGTAGCGCAGGGTCAGCCCGAACCACTGGGTGAACCACTTGCCACGCCAGCGGATGATCGCGATCAGCAGCGCGGCCCCGGCGATGCCGACGCCGACGTACAAGAGGGACTTGTTGATCGCGAGCAGGACCAGCCCGATCGCGAGGCCCACCTCGAGCACGACCAGGTTGACCACCGGCAGCGGCCCGAGGCTCGCGCCGGTACGCCGACGGCGCGCGGGCGGCGCGATCGGTGCCGGGGTCGCTCCGCCTGCCGGCTGCGGCGGCCGCGCCGGGGGAGGACCACCGGGTCCGCCAGGCCCTCCCGGTCCGCCGGGCCCACCGGGGCCTCCTGGTCCGCCGGGTCCGCGCGGCGGCGGGCCACCCGCGGGGCCACCCGGCCCGCCTTGCCGGGGTGGCGGACCCGCCGGTCGCCGGGGCGGCGGCGAGCCAGGCGGCCCGCCCGGTCGTGGCGGCGTGGTGACGGACATCCGCGCTTTCTCTTCCCCTCGTAGTACTGCTGCCGAAAGCGAATCCGACACTAGCGGCTGGCCCGGCCCAAGTTCCCCGAAACCCGCACCAGTACGGTTCTCCTACGGTTATCCTGCGGAACCGTACCGCGACTCGGGGAGCTGTAGGTCGAGAATGCCGTCAACACCGACAACCAAATCTCAGGTGCAGGCCTACCGGTTCGTCCTGCGCCGCATGCAGTCCGCCCTGGTCCGGCGCGATTCGGTCATGCTCCACGATCCGATGCGGACGCACGGCCGGGCGACACTCGTCGGGTTCATCCTCGGGTTGCTGGGCGTGGTCGGGTTCGTGATCTTCGGCCTCATCAGCCCGTCGCCCGCGGTGCCGGACTCGGGCATCGTGATCGGCAAGGAGTCCGGCACGATCTACGTCGTCTCCGGCAACCCCAGGTCGCTGACCCCGACGTTCAACCTCGCCTCGGCGCGGCTGTTGCTGATGTCCCAGGCCCAGGGCGGCGCCGCGCAGGCCGCCGACCCGGTCGTCGTGCCCGACGACTCGCTGAAGGACATCCCGCACAACCGGCGCACTGGCATCGTCGACGGTCCGCAGCTGCTGCCCACCGCGAGCCAGCGCACCAGTGACGACTGGGGCGTGTGTGACAACCTCGCGCTCAACAAGGATCTGCCGGACTCGGTGCAGCTGCAGCAGGCGAAGCTGGAGACCACGGTCTACGCGGGAGTGCCGAACCTCGGCGCCGAGCTGTCGACCGATTCGGCCGTGCTCGCCAAGGCGGACAACCAGAAGTTCTACCTGATCTACCGGCTGCCCAACAATCCGAACGATCCCAACGCGAACACGGTGCGGGCCGAGGTCAACCCGTTCGAGGCCGCGGTGCTGTCGGTGTTCCACCTGAGCCCGCAGCAGGTCCGGTCCATTTCGATCGGCCTGCTGAACTCGATCCCCGAGGTGGCGCCGCTCGCGCCGCCGACGGCGCCGAACCAGGGGGCCCCGTCGAGCTTCTCGCAGCTGCAGTCCGAGGGGTTGCGCGTCGGCAGCGTTTTCAAGGTGAACAGCACGAGTGGGGCGCAGGACGTGTTCGTCGTGCTGTCGAACGGCATCCAGAAGGTGTCGCCGGCGGTCGGTGACCTGATCCGCGCGTCGCAGTCGGGCAGCAAGAACATCCCGCTGCTCAGCCCGGATGAGATCAACGGCATCACGCAGATCCAGCCCACCGACGCCGGTGCGCTGCAGGTCACCACGATGCCGTCGGTCGTGCCGACGATCCTCGACCCGCTGAAGTTCCCGACGACGTGCCTCGGCTGGAACATCGTGAACAACCAGCCGCACACGGTGGTTTCCGTCGGTGCGCAGCTGCCCACCCCGGCGAACGCGAAGCTGATCGACATCGGCAAGCCGGGGCCGACCGGACTCAAGATCGACCACTTCTACATGCCCCCGGGTCGCGCGGCCGTGGTCCAGTCCGCCACGACGGCCGAGTCCTTCGGCAAGGGCCCGATGGGGCTGGTGACCGACAACGGGCTGTTCTACGGCATTCCGAACGCGAACACGCTGCAGGGCCTCGGCCTGGCGAACCCGGGCCCGAGGCCGGCGCCGGACACGATCCTCCAGCTGCTGCCCAGCGGGTCTTCGTTGAACGCGACCGACGCACGGAAGAGCTACGACGACATCCCGGTCAGCCCGAACGCCGGCACCTTCCCGCCGCCCCAAAGCCAAGCCGCAACCCAACCCACCGGCGGCGGCTGACGTTTCGGTGCCCCGGTTGGGGTGTCGGGCAGTTCGGTGGCGGGCGTTCGGTCCTGGCGGTGGGGCCGGGCAGTTCGGTCCTGGCGATGGGGCTAGGCAGTTCGATGCCGGGCATTTCGGTGGCGGGCGTTCGGCGCGGGCGGGGTTGCCGGGAACTTCGTTCCTGGCGGGGGTTGCCGGGCTGTTGGCGCCGGGCAGTTCGGTCCTAGCGGGTTGCCGGGGACTTCGGTCCTGGCGATGGGGCCGGGCTTTTGCCGGGGTCTTTCGGGCGTACTTGACCCGGTCGTGCCGTGACTTGTGCGCTTTCGTGTTGATGTAGCTGCCTTCAGGTGGCGTGCCCCCCGCCGGAGGACAGGTGTGCCATGCCGGTGGGATGCGCTGGCGATGGGCCGCTGGGGCAGCGAATCAGCCGGGATTTTCGCACCATTTCGCCAACGGCGATCCCGCTCAGCCGTCAGTGGGCGAGTCGCGCGCACCGCAGCGGCATCACTGGCCCAACCGTGCCGGAATTCGTGTGCCACCGGTCCAATCGCGACTCACACGGCTGCGTCGTTGGGCCAACCGTGCGCCCGTAGTGGCGCCAGTGGCCCAGCCGTGCCGGAATCGGCGCATCATCGGTCCAATGGCCACCCCGGACCCGCGCCGCCGGGCCGACGGCACCCCCAACCCGCACCACTGGCCCAGTCGCGCCGAAAGCCCGACACCGACCCCCACCGGCGCCACCCAGCCGTGCCGCCACCCCGCCACCAACCCACACCACCGCACAAAAACCAAAAAAAGACCCGGTGTCCAACCAGGACACCGGGCGGAAACACCGACAAGAACCTAAGCCGGCCGGTTCCGCCGGATGGTATGGACCACGAAGAGCGTCACCAGCAGCACCAGCAGGCCACCACCGGTCCCCGCCAGCGCCACGACCATCGGCGTCCAGTTCTTGTGCGCGGCAGGCGGCAGGCCGGACGGCAGCTGCTCCGCCTTCGCCGGCGCGATGCCCTCCTCGGACGGCACGATCGCCGTCAGGGCGGCGACCGGGTTGATCACGCCGTACCCGATGTAGTTGTCATGCCCGCCCGGCGCGCCCGGGTGCTGCGCCGTCGCCTCGATGCGGTGCATGACCTGGTGCGGGTCGAGGTTCGGGAACTGCGCCCGCACCAGCGCCGCCACCCCGGCCACGTACGGCGCAGCGAAGCTGGTGCCCTGGATGGCCTGCTGCTTGTTGTCCTCGACGACCTGGTTGGCCAGCGCGTCCGTGCCGGGCGACGGGTCGAGCGAGGTGATGTTCGTGCCGGGCGCCCCCACGCTGACCCATGGGCCGTTCATGCTGAACGACGCCACGCCACCGGTCTCGTCGATCGCCGCGACCGAGAGCACGTCGTCGGAGAACCAGGGCGGGCTGACGATCGACTGCGGCTTCTCCGGGTCCGGCTGGTCGTTCTGCTTGCAGGTGTCCGACGTGTTCCCGGCCGCCGCCACGACCACGACGTTCTTGACCGTGACCGCGTAGTGGATCGCCGCCTGCAGCTCGCGCTCACCGCTGTTGATCGACCCGTCGGCCGGACGGCAGTTGTCCACCGACATGTTGATCACGTTGACGTTGAGGTTCGCCGCGCGGACCACGGCCTCGGCGAGCGTGTGCGTGTTGCCCGCGCCCTGCCCCTGCTCCCGGCTGCCGCCGCCGTTGGCGCCGCCGGACTGGCCGCCGCCACCGCCGGGGTTCGACGTCTGGTTGGGCACCGAGTAGTTCTGGCTCGACTGCCGGATCGAGACGATCTGCGCGTCCGGCGCGACACCCTTGAAACCGATGTCCGGCGGGGTGTCGGCGGCGATGATGCCCGCGACCTCGGTGCCGTGGCCGTCGCAGTCTTCGAGGCCGTTCTTCGACGCGTCGACGTAGTCGCCACCGCCCACCACGCCGAACTTCAGGTACGGGTGGTTGGTCACGCCGGTGTCGATCACCGCGACCTTCATCCCGCCGCCGGCACTGCCGCGCGCCGCGACGGCCAGCTTCTGCGCCTGCTCGATCTGCATGTACTGCTGTCCCCAGGGCTTTTCCTGGAGGACGATGTTGTTGTCCAGGTCGCGCTGCACGCAGGCGGTCGACTTCTGGTACTGGATCTCGTGTTGCTGCCCGCCCCCGTCGTCCACGTGGCTGGTACTCGCCGGCGGCGGCGCCCACGGCTGGTTCACCGTCGACGTGTCCTGCGCGAGTGCGGTCAGCGGGCTGAGCACCCCGAGGGCCCCAGCGAGCAGCACGACCACGGACCGGCCGGGAACCCCCAACGTACGCATGCGCGTGGCCCCTCTCAGCCGAACGAGACGTGGCGCAGCGTCGTGTACAGGTCCATGACCGCGAGCGCGAGCGGCAGCACGGTGGCGATGCAGATCGCCTCGAAGACCTCGACGGTCCGGCGCAGCGGGGGCGAGAACCGCTGCTTCGGGAAGATCACGCCGACCACCAGCGCGGCCGCGGCCACCAGCACCAGCGCCCCGAACACCCACAGCAGCCTGCCCGTGGGGCTCTGCGAGAAGATCCAGCCGATCAGGATGCCCGCGCCGGAGACCATGCCCGTGGTCAGCAGCGCGACGGCCTGCGCGCCGTTGGCGTAGGAGCGTGCCCGCAGCAGCAGGACCAGGGTGGCGACGACGGCGGTGACGATGCCGAACACGCCCGGCGCGGTGGCGGTGATGATCGCCGCGATCGCGGTCGCGCTGCCGCAGCCGACGAGCAGGCCGGTCATGTAGTTGTGAGCGACCGCGGTGCGCCGCTCGATGGCCGTGTAGTCGGGGTAGGAGGCGTCCTCCTTGAGCTCCTCCGCCGTGCCCGGCACGTGCGGGAGCGGGAGCTTCGCGAGCCAGATCGTGGCCCTGGGCAGCACCGAGATCGCCGCGAGCGAGACCGCCGCGGTCCCGGCCGCGATCCCCGGCGCCGGCTGCGCGATCAGGGTCGCCACGGTGAACGCGAGCACGCCGATGACCCCGGCGGTGGCGGCGGCGATGAACGTCGTGATGCCCGCGCCCATGATCATGATCGCCACGGCGGCGAGGATCACCACGAGACCGCTGGCCAGCAGCAGGTTCGCGCGCACGGTCAGGCCCGGCACCGCGTAGAACCCGGCGACGAACGCGAACGGCAGGCCACCGGCGGCGGCGATCACCACGCCCGTGCCCTTCGCCTGGTAGGCGTTGGCGATGGTCGCGCCGACGGCCAGGCACGCGATGGCCGCGACGCCCGCGGCCAGCGCCGCGATCAGGCCGTTCCCGCCGAAGAGCGGGCCGCCCATGAACAACGCGAAGGCGGCGGTGACCAGCGCGAGCCCGCCCGCGATGTGCCCGATCCGGCGCGCGGTCTCCTTGGTCCATGGCCGGAAGCTGTCCGGCTCCGCGTCCGCGATCGCGTCCACGACGTCGTCGTACAGCGGGGGCGGCGGGTTCTCGTTGCGACGGCGCAGCTGGAGCAGTTCGCCGTCGACCACGCCGAGCGAGGCGAGCGTGCGGCTCGGGTCCAGCGGCGCGTCGCCGAGCTTCGCCAGCGACCAGCCGCCGTGCCGGGCGCCGCCGTCCGGCGCGGTCTCCTTGGCCATGTCCAGCAGCATCGGCAGCAGGTCGGCGACCGCGACGTCGGCGGGCAGCGCGACGTCGATCCGGGTGCGCGGCGCCACCACCGTGACCCTGCTGAATACCGTCGTGCCCGTTGCCACCTGCGTGCCCCCTAAGAAAGAGAATGCTGCGGGCTACTTATACCGAACCGGCGACGCTGTTCGTAGCCCGCCACCCGCCGAAACGCTCCGGACTGTCGGTGGGCGGTCCTAGTATTAGCGCACCGAGGGCCTGCCGTGGGGTCGTTTCGGTGATTGGGGGGCCGGGTTGGGCGGTCTCGCCCCGCCGCGGGGTCCAGGTTCGCTAACGTGTGGGACGGCCCTGGACCAGGCAGGTAGTCCGGGCGTCGAGTTGAAGAGGGGTCCTTCGGTGAGCACGCTCCAGTTCAAGAAAACGCCACGCCTGGCGGCGCCGCGCCCACCGGGGGGAGAGGTACACCTCGAGCCGCCGCCCGAGGTGCCGCGGACCATCCCGGGCAACGTCGTTCAGAAGATGATGCCCGTGGTCATGATCGTGGCAACGGTGGGCATGGTCGTGGTGATGTTCACCACCGGCGGTTCGGCCGCGCGCAGCCCGCTGACCCTGATGTTCCCACTGATGATGGTCATGTCGATGGGGGGCATGTTCGCCGGCGGCGGAAAGTCGGGCGGGGCCAAGAAGGCCGAGATGAACGAGGACCGCAAGGACTACCTGCGTTACCTCGGCCAGATGCGGGAGCGTGCCCGGGAGGCGATGGCCGACCAGCGGGCGGCACTCGAATGGGTGCATCCGGACCCGCAAGCCCTGTGGTCGCTCGCCGCGAGCCGCCGCATGTGGGAGCGCCGCCAGAACGACCAGGACTTCCTGCACCTGCGCGTCGGCCGCAGCTCCCACCGGCTGGCCACCCGGCTGGTGCCGCCGCAGACCGGCCCGGTCGACGAGCTGGAGCCGATCGCCACGTTGGCGTTGCGCCGGTTCGTGCGCGCGCACTCGATCGTGCCCGATCTGCCTACCCAGATCACCCTGCGCGGGTTCGCCGCGGTGAGCCTGGAGGGCGACCGCGAGCTCACCCGCGGCCTCACCCGCGCGATGCTCGCCCAGCTGGTCACCTTCCACAGTTGTGACGACGTGCTGATCGCGTTCGCCACGGCCGGGCGCGCGAAGGCCGAGTGGGAGTGGGCGAAGTGGCTGCCGCACGTGCAGCATCCCGAGCTGTCCGACGGCATCGGCCAGCTGCGCTCGATGGCGGGCTCGCTCAGCCAGATCGAGCAGTGGCTCGATGGCGAGTTGCGGGACCGGCCGCGGTTCTCCCGCAACGCCACGCCGAACCCCGACCAGCCGCACGTCGTGATCGTCATCGACGACGCCGAGGTCACCCGCGAGGAGCAGATCATCCTCGAGGAGGGCCTGGTCGGCGTCACGCTGATCGACCTGTCGGACTCGCTGGGCAACCTCGCCGCCCGCCGCGGTCTCCGTCTGGTGGTCGAGCCGACCAGGGTCGGTGCGCGCAGCGCGGGCGGGGTCGAGTGGTTCGGCAAGCCGGACTCCCTCAGTGTCGTGGAGTGCGAGGCGCTCGCGCGCAAGATCTCGCCGTACCGGGTCGGGTCCGCGGCGGAGGAGGCCAGCTCGGACGAGCCGCTGCTGTCCAACCCGACGCTGCTGGAGCTGCTCGGCATCCCGGGCGACCCGATGACGTTCGACGTCCAGCAGGCGTGGCGGCCGCGCCCGGTGCGGGACCGCTACCGGGTGCCGTTCGGGGTCGGCGAGTTCGGCCAGCAGGTCGAGCTCGACATCAAGGAAGCCGCGATGGAGGGCATGGGCCCGCACGGGCTGTGCATCGGCGCGACCGGTTCCGGTAAGTCGGAGTTCCTGCGCACGCTCGTGCTCGGTCTGCTCGCGACGCATTCGAGCACCGCGCTGAACATGATCCTCGTCGACTTCAAGGGGGGTGCGACGTTCCTCGGCCTGGACAAGGCCCCGCACGTCGCCGCCACGATCACCAACCTCGCGGGCGACCTGACGCTGGTCGACCGGATGAAGGACGCCATCGCGGGTGAGGTGGCCCGGCGCCAGGAGGTGCTGGCCAAGGGCAACTACAAGAACGTGTGGGACTACGAGAAGGCCCGCGAGAACGGCGCCGACCTCGACCCGCTGCCCGCACTGTTCATCTGCATCGACGAGTTCTCCGAGATGCTCACCGCGAAGCCCGACTTCATCGACATCTTCCTGCAGATCGGCCGTGTCGGCCGGTCGCTGCAGATGCACATGCTGCTCGCCTCGCAGCGGCTGGAAGAGGGCAAGCTGCGTGGTCTGGACACGTTCCTGTCCTACCGGATCGGACTGAAGACGTTCTCCGCGGCGGAGTCCCGCGCCGCGATCGGCGTGCCGGACGCGTTCGAGCTGCCGTCCATCCCGGGTTCGGGGTACCTCAAGTACGACACCTCGACGATGGTCCGCTTCAAGGCGTCCTATGTGTCCGGTCCCTACCGGCCGGCGGGTATCAAGGCGGCGGGCCCGGTGTCCAGTGTGGTCCGCGCGGACAAGCGGCCGCAGCTGTTCGTGCCGGACTTCGTGGAGCTGCCGCCGGAGCCCGAACCCGAGCCCGAGCCGATCGAGGCGGTGCCGCAGCAGAAGCAGTCCGAGGAGATCACCGAGCCCAGTGAGCTCGAGGTGATCGTGGACAGGCTGATCGGCCAGGGGCCGCCCGCGCACGAGGTGTGGCTGCCGCCGCTGGACGAGCCGAACTCGCTGGACACGTTGCTGCCCAACCTGAACCCGACCGAGGACCGCGGGCTCTCGCCGGTCGGCTTCTTCGGCAACGGCAAGCTGCAGGTCCCGATCGGGATCGTGGACCGGCCGTTCGAGCAGCGGCGTGACCCGCTGTGGGCGGACTTCTCCGGTGCCGCCGGCCACGGTGTCATCGTCGGCGGTCCGCAGTCGGGCAAGTCGACCCTGCTGCGCACGCTGATCATGTCGCTGGCGCTGGCGAACACCCCCGAAGAGGCACAGTTCTACTGCGTCGACCTCGGTGGTGGCACGCTCGCCGGCCTCGCCGGCCTGCCGCACGTCGGTGGCGTCGCGGTCGCCCGGCGCGAGCCGGACAAGGCGCGCCGCATCATCGCCGAGCTCAACACGCTGGCGAACGAGCGTGAAGGCCGGTTCGGGGCGCTGGGCATCGACTCGATGAGCGAGTTCCGCAACCGCAAGCGCCGAGGTGAGATCACGGCGGAGCAGGACCCGTTCGGCGACGCGTTCCTGATCGTCGACGGCTGGCGTGCCCTGCGCGACGACTTCGAGGAGCTGGAGCCGCAGATCACCGCGCTCGCGCAGCGTGGCCTGGCGTACGGCATCCACGTGGTCGTCTCGGCGAACCGGTGGGCCGACATCCGCCCGGCGATCAAGGACATGATCGGCACCCGGTTCGAGCTGCGGCTCGGTGACCCGAGCGAGTCCGACATCGACCGCCGCATCGCGGTGAACGTGCCGGAGGGGCGGCCCGGCCGCGGCCTGACCCGCGACCGGCTGCACATGCTGACCGGTCTGCCGCGGATCGACGGCAGCAGTGACGCGGAGACGCTCGCGAGCGGGGTGGCCGACGCGGTGGCCAAGATCCAGGCGGCCTGGCCCGGCCGGATCGCGCCGCAGGTGCGGCTGCTGCCGGAGACGGTCTCCTACGACGAGGTCCTGTCGATGGACAAGCAGCGGCACACCAAGCTGGTGCCGATCGGCATCAACGAGGACGAGCTGGCCCCGGTGTACCTCGACTTCGACGCCGACCCGCACTTCTTCGCCTTCGCCGACGGCGAGTCGGGCAAGACGAACCTGCTGCGGCAGATCGCGCGCGGGATCACCGAGCGGTACACCGCGAAGGAAGCGGTCATCGTGCTGGTGGACTACCGGCGCACGATGCTCGGCTTCGTCGAGGGCGCGCACCTGCTCGGGTATGCCGTGTCGGCGAACCAGCTGGACGGGATGATCAAGGACGTCGCCGGGTCGATGACGCGGCGGCTGCCCGGTCCGGACGTCACGCAGGAGCAGCTGCGCAACAGGTCGTGGTGGAAGGGCCCGGAGCTGTTCGTCCTGGTCGACGACTACGACCTGGTGTCGACCCAGACGTCCAACCCGCTCAAGCCGCTCGCGGAGTTCCTCGCCCAGGCCAAGGACGTCGGGCTGCACGTGATCGTCGCGCGGCGCACCGGTGGTGCCTCGCGGGCGTCCTACGACCCGATCATCGGCAAGCTCAAGGAGATCGCGGCACCGGGCCTGGTGATGAACGGCAGCAAGGACGAGGGACAGCTGATCGGCAACGTCAAGCCCGGCCCGATGCCGCCGGGCCGAGGTGTGCTGGTCAGCCGCAAGGTCGGCAAGCAGCTCATGCAGGTGTCGTGGATCCAGCCGGAGTGAGCGTCCCGCAGGCTGCCCGGCCCGCCGCCGTCTCGATCGGTGTGCCGTGCCGCCGGCCCGGGCAGCCTGCGCTCGCCGCTGATCGGCCTGTGCGTGCTTCGGCGCGCTCGTTCCGGGGCGGTGGCGTCTCGTCCGGATGTCGTCTGGTCGTGCCCCACCCGGCCGTCCACGCACAGGTCACCGGCTACCTCACGCGAGGTGTGCCATGACGGTCCGGGTCGCGGTGGACTTCGGCACGTCGAGCACCTGCGTCGTGGCGGCGATCAACGGCCGCGAGCCGCAGGTGGCGGTGATCGACGGCCAGCCGCTGATGTCCTCGGCCGTGTACGCCGCCGCCGACGGCACGTTGTTCGTCGGGCAGGAGGCCGAGCGCCAGGCCGCGATGGACCCTTCGCGCTACGAGCCCAACCCGAAGCGCCGCATCGACGAGGGTGAGCTGCTCCTCGGCGACACGGTCCTCCGGGTGACCGACGTCGTCCGCGCCGTCCTGTCGCGTGCCGTGTCCGAAGCACGCAGGCTCGCGGGCGGTGCCGAGGTCGACCTGCTGGTCCTGACCCATCCGGCCGACTGGGGCGCGGTCCGGACCAGGCTGCTGCGGCAGGCCGCGGGCGGCCTCGCTCGCGAGGTCACGCTCGTGCCGGAGCCGGTCGCCGCCGCTGTCTTCCACGCGGCGACGTTCGCGCCGCTGGAGGTCAACCGGGACCGGACGGTGGAGGTCAGCAAACGGCCAGGGGAGACCCTGGCCGTGCTCGATCTGGGCGGCGGCACCGTCGACGTGAGCGTCGTGAGCCGTCCGCCGGCGAACACCGGCCGCCGGGGCTTCCAGGTCCTCGCGACCAGGGGTGATCCGAGCTTCGGCGGCGCGGACGTCGATCAGGCGTTGCTGGAGCATGTCGGCGGCCTCGTCTCGTCGGCCGACCCCGAGGCGTGGCGAGAGCTCGTCGAAGGGCGTGAGCTGGCGGACCGCCGTCGCCGTCGCGTGCTGCGGCAGGATGTCCGTGGTGCCAAGGAAACCCTGTCCCGGCACACGTACACCGACGTCCCGATGCCGCCGCCGTTCGCCGACGCCCACGTGACGCGGGAGGACCTGGAGAAACTCATCGCGGCGCCGCTGAGCCGCGCGGTCGAGCTCACCTGCGCCGCGATCGAGGAAGCCGGCCTGCGGCCGAAACAACTCGCCGCGATCTTCCTCGTCGGCGGTTCCAGCCGGATCCCGATGATCTCCCGCCTGGTGCACGAGCGCACCGGCGTAGTCCCGACCACTTTGGACCAACCGGAAACCGTTGTGGCGCGCGGGGCCCTGCTCGCCGTGCGCACGGAGGCCGCCCGGCCGCCCGCGCCGCGGCCGATCGCGGACCAGCGCACGGAACTCGTCCGCAGCCTGCCACGGCCGGCCTTCGCGGCGAGGCCACCGGCGCGTCCCCCGGCCGGCTTCCCGGCGCAGCCGCCGCAGCGCCCGCCCGCGCCGCCGGTGTCGCCGCCGCACGGCCTGCCCGTCACGACGGCGCCCGAGCCGCCGCGCCGCAAGCGGAAGCTGCCGTGGCTCATCGGTGGCGCGGTGGTCGTCGTCGCGGCCGTCACAGCCGGTCTGCTGCTGTGGTTCAACCAGGACGACAGCACGCCGCAGGGGAAGGTCGTCGCGCAGTACCACTACCAGTTCTCGGCGCCGCAGGACTGGACACAGACGGGTGGGCAGCCGCAGTTCCGCGAAACCCTGATGAAGCCGGGCGACGCGGTGAACCAGAACGACGCGATCTCCGTTCAGGAGTACGAGCTCAACTACGACGCGACGGCGAACCCGCAGCAGCTGGCGGACAACCTGCGGCAGCAGGCGCAGCAGGCGGGTTCGGTGTACTCAGGCTTCGACGCCAACGCGACTTTCGCGGACCGAAAGGTCATCTATTACCGGCAGGCCGGGAACTCCGGCCCGATCGACTGGTATGTGCTGGCCCAGGGCGAGGTTCAGGTGAACATCGCGTGTCAGTACGCGACGCAACCGGCGCACGGAAGGGTGGCGGCGGCCTGCGACCAGGTCGTGCGTTCCCTTCAGATCACTGGTTGAGTCCACCGGAACCCGTTGGGGTGACGGTCTTTCGCAACTGCGAATTCGGCGTGTTTTCCGAGGTGGATGAGTGTTTTTCGGGACGGTTCCGTGGTCGGGCATTCACTCTCGCAACTACTTCCGGGCAAACCGCGACAAGGGGGAACCAACCATGGCAAGGTCTTCGTCGTAGGTCCGTACCCAGTAAGACGGGCCACCACCACAGACGAAGGGGGCATCCCTCATGGCTAACGGCTTTACCGGAGATCCGCAGGACTTCGCCAACGCGCAGACCAAGGTCGACGAATGCCAGCTCGCGATGGACCAGAACCTGAAGAAGCTCGCCGACCAGATCGAGGCGACGCGTGCGGGCTGGACCGGCCCGGCGGCCGGCGTGTTCCAGCAGGTCATGGACGCGTTCGGCGAGAAGTCGACCAAGCTGAACAAGGCGCTGGCCGACATCGGCGAGATGCTGAAGAACTCCGGCGTCGCGTACCAGACGCAGGACGACGACGTCAAGTCGCAGATCAGCCAGCTCTCGCAGGTGCTCGAGGGCCTGTAAGCCCGATCTCCAGCCGTAAACCACAAAATCTTTTCTAGGGGAGAACAAAAATGTCCGATGGTGCGATGAAGGTCGATTACGGGACCATCCACGAGGCGGCGGATCACTGCAAGACCGCCGGCAGCGAGATGGAGAACCGCTTCGAGCAGCTGGTGCACGACCTGCAGCCGCTCACCCACAACTGGACCGGTGACGCGCAGAACCAGTGGCAGGACCGGCAGAAGGAGTGGAACGACTCCCTCAACGAGATGAAGGCGCTCCTCGCCCGGATCGCCATCGCTCTGCCGGAGATCGCCGACGGTTACCAGAAGACCGACAAGGACATCATGAACATGTTCGGCGGCTGATCTTCGCGTCAATCGCAAAAAGGGTTCCGGCGGCGCCGGAACCCTTTTTGCGTGCCTTCATTTCGGAGCGCCGACCTCGTATTGTGCTTGATCGTTCAGCACCCGCACGGTGACCTTTTTGGGTTGTCCCGCAACGGTGAGCGTGCAGTCGAACGTGGTTCCGCTCTTGACGGGCTGGTCCTTGGGGCAGCTGACGTTCTTCACGTCGCCCTCGCCGAAGTCCTCGCGGAGGATCTTCTGGACACCGTCCTGAACGGACTGCTGGGCGAGCACCTCGCCCTTGAACGCGCCGAGCAACCAGGCGGCGACGCTGCCTCCCGCGAGCACGACGACCACGGCGGCCCCGATGATCCACGGCTTCTTCGACCGCTTGGGCCGCTTGGGCTTGGCGTCCTCGAACGCCCCGAAGCCGCCGTAGGTCGAACCCGGTGCCCCGAACTGATGGCCCGGGTCGAGGTCCTTCTGCGTGTTCTGTGTGCCGGTTTCCCCGGTTTCCCCGCCCCCCGCAGGCGTCGCCGGCGCTTGCACGGGAACCGGCTGCGAGGCGGGGTCGTCGGCGTATCCACTGGCGCCCCAGGGTGCCGGTGGATAAACCCCGCTCGCCGGGGTTGACGGCGGCGCCGCACCACCGGCCGGGGTGGCGGGGTAACCCTGCTGAGGCCTTCCGCCCGCTGGGGTCGAGAGCGGTGCCGCACCACCGGCCGTGGGGTAGCCCTGCTGGGGTGCTCCACCGTCGGGGGTTGTACGCGGCGCAGTACCGGCCTGAGTGGCGGAGTAGCCCGCCTGGGGTGTCCCGCTCGCTGGGGTCGAGAGCGGCGCAGCATCACCGGCTTGTGCGGCGGGGTAGCCCTGCTGGGGTGCTCCGCCCGCTGAAGCCGAGTGCGGTGCCGCTCCGCCCGCCTGAGCGGGATACGCCTGCTGCTGAGACCCGCTGCCGGGCCCGGAGTACCCCTGCTGCGGCGCGCGATAGCCGGGTTGAGCCGAGGGGTAGCCGGGCTGCGGTGCGACCTGGTAACCGCCTTGCGGCGCGACCTGATAACCGCCTTGCGGCGCTGGCGGGCCCTGTAATTGCGTCGGGCCACCGGGCGGCTGCGCGAGGTGGCCAGGTTGCCCGCCCTGCACTCCGTACCCGGAGGGCCCCTGCGCGGCATAGCCCGGCTGACTCTGAGCCGGAAGACCCGGCTGCATCTGCCCGCCCGGACCGGGCGCGCTCGATTGCCACTGCCCGCCCGCAGCCTGGGCCGGCCGGCCACCGGCGTACCCCGACTGCCACGGCCCACCCGCGCTCTGGGGTGGCTGGCCACCGGGTTGGTTCGGCTGCCAGGGCCCGCCTGTAGCTTGCGGTGACTCGCCACCGTGGCTGAGATGATCTGGCTGCCACGGTCCGCCCGTGGTTTGTGGGGGTTGGCCACCGGCGTACCCCGACTGCCACGGCCCACCCGCGCTCTGGGGTGGCTGGCCACCGGGTTGGCTCGGCTGCCAGGGCCCGCCTGTGGTCTGGGGTGGCTGGCCGCCGGGATCGGGGTGGCTCGGCTGCCAGGGCCCGCCCGTGGCCTGGGGTGGCTGGCCCCCGGGATAGCCCGACTGCCAAGGGCTACCCGTGCTCTGCGGGGCCTGGCTACCGGGACTGGGGTGGCCCGGGTGCCACTGCCCACCCGCGGTCTGGGGTGGCTGGCCACCGGGGCCGGGATGACCCGACTGCCACTGCCCACCCGCGGCCTGCGGGGGCTGGCCGCCATGGCCCTGCTGCGTGGGGTAGCCGGGCGGCCAAGCAGCAGGGGGAGCCGGGTGGCCCTGCCACTGCGGTGCCGGCGCAGGAGGCTGCTGGTAGGGGAAAGCGCCACCTGGCACCTGGGGCTGGATCGGCCCACTCGGGACCCACCCGCCAGGGGCCACGCCGCCCGGGGGCTGGGGTGCGGGACCAGGCTGGGGAGAGGGCGCCGGCCCTGGGGGCGGGGGAGAGGGCGTCCAGCCGGGCGGCTGCGCCTCCGTCGGGCTTGGCGAGTCCGACGCACCCTCAGGACTCGGGTCCGCAAGCGCTTGCGGGCCTCCAGCACTCGTCGGTGCCGAAGCGGGCGCAGGCCCGTCAATGCCGGTCACGCTGCTCGGCGTAGCCGCTGACTCGGGCTCGCCGCCGCTGGCCGCGTCCGGCGAGCCTGCCTGAGGCGAGCTGCCGTGGCCTTCGGAGCTGTCGCGCGGCGCATCGCCGCCCGCCTCGCCGCGGTCCGACGAGACGGCAGAGGCTCCCTCGCTGCCGCCAGTGGCCCCGCCAAGCGGGACGTCGCCTCCCGGCGCGCTGCCAGGTGCCGTCGTGTTGGGCTGAGCGCCCTCTGCCGAAGCGCCCGGCGAGCCTGCTGCCGGGGCCGAGGCTCCCTCGCCACCCGCCGCGGTCTCGCTACCCGGCTCACCACCGTCCGGCTCATCGCCGCCCACCGCGGGGTCACCGTGCGCCCCGCCGCCCGCTACAGCGCCGCCACTCGGCTCACTACCGCCCACGCCGCCGCTCGGCTCGCCACCGCCCGGCTCACCCACCGCACCGCCACGCGGCTCCTCCGAAGCAGCACCCACCTCGATCACCGGCCCTGGATCTCGCCCATGCGGGCGTAGAAGTCGCTCACCGCGGCGCTGTCCGGCAGCACCGTCACATCCGCCGGATCGGGCACCTTCGGCAGGTCGTTCTCCGTCGGGACCCCGTCCAGGTGGTAGTGCTCGCTCAACTCCACCTCGTGCCCATCGCCCCTGATCGTGCCGCCCAGCTGGATCTCGGTCAGCTTCCCCGCCGGGTCGAGCACGATCCGCGCCTGCAGCGTCTGCGCCTTCATCTCCGTGCTGATCTGGTCCAGGATCGACTGCGGGAACACCACCACCCGGTTGTCGAGGAACGCCGCCAGCGTCACGTCCGCCGTCAGCTCCAGCCCACCGTCGGCCTTGCTGGTCGCCTTCTTGGCGTGCCCCTGGTCCACGGAATCCGACACCGCACCGAGCATCTTGCACAAATCCTGCGACCCGGCCCAGAAGCACTCGTTCAGATCACCCGCCGTGTACGGCATGGACACCCAGTGTGTCGGCGCGAGGCTCGCGTACACCGGCCCGAGGAGCATGTACTCCACCGGGCTGTTCGCCGGGTGGAACGAGTCGAGGTACTCGTTGGAGTCCAGGTTCGAATGGTTCTTCGACAACCGTGCCGGCGGCCGCCCCAGCTGCACCGCCGTCACCGTGCTGTTGATCTTCTTCGTGTCGAACCGGGCGAACGTGTCGAGCGCGCTCTTCTTGCTGTCGGTCCCGTTGAGCTGGTCGCCGAGCTTGTCCAGCGTGCCGGAGAACTTGGCGCTCACGTACGCCGCCGCCTCGGCCCCGTTCGGCACCGGCGTGCCCGGCGTGGCCCCGGCGCACCCGGCGACGAGCAGCGCGAGACACGCGAACAGAGCGGTGAGCTGGCTACCGGTGCGCGCGTTCACCGGGCCACAGTAGTATGGACGTTGCCCGGTACCCCCGCTTTCCGGACGATCGGAGTGAGGGGGTATCTTCATATGTCGTTGTGCGCTGCGGCGCGTTAACCGCGCTAGGCCCGCACTGACCCCACACGCAAGTTGACGACGAGGTAGACCCTTGCCCACGTACAGCCCCAAGCCTGGCGATGTCACCCGTGCCTGGCACGTGATCGACGCCGAGGATGTCGTGCTCGGCCGGCTCGCGACCGAGGTCGCCACGCTGCTGCGCGGCAAGCACAAGCCGACCTTTGCACCTCATGTGGACACCGGTGACTTCGTCATCATCGTGAACGCCGAGAAGGTCGCGCTCACCGGTAACAAGCGCGAGCAGAAGTTCGCGTACCGGCACAGCGGCTACCCCGGTGGCCTGCGCAAACGCTCGTTCGGCGAGCTGCTGGACAGCAGGCCCGAGCGGCTGCTCGAGAAGGTCGTGAAGGGCATGCTGCCGAAGAACAAGCTCGGCCGCGCCCAGGCGAAGAAGCTCAAGGTCTACGCCGGCCCGCAGCACCCGCACGGCGCCCAGCAGCCGCAGCCGTACGAGATCACCAAGATCGCGCAGGTCGCCCAGTGAGTGAGGAACAGTCTGTGACCAGCACCGAGAACGAGGCCGCGGACCTCCCCGAGGCCGCCGCGGCCCCTGAGGCCACCGAGACCCCCGAAGCCGCCGCGGCCCCCGAGGCCGTCGCCGCTCCCGAGGTCGCCGCGGCCCCCGAGGCCACCGACGGCGTGGTCACCAGCGAGACCCCCGCCGCGCCGCGCCCGTCGCGTGCCGCCGGTGGCTCCGCCCAGACCGTCGGCCGCCGCAAGGAGGCCGTCGTCCGCGTGCGGCTCGTCCCCGGTACGGGTGAGTTCAAGCTCAACGGCAAGACCCTCGAGCAGTACTTCCCGAACAAGGTCCACCAGCAGCTCATCCGTGAGCCCCTGGTGCTCACCGAGAAGCCGGAGTCGTTCGACATCTTCGGCAACCTCACGGGCGGCGGCATCTCCGGCCAGGCCGGTGCGCTGCGCCTGGCGATCGCCCGCGCGCTCGTCGAGGTCGATTCCGAGGACCGTCCCGCGCTGAAGAAGGCCGGCTTCCTGACCCGGGACGCCCGCGCCACCGAGCGCAAGAAGTACGGCCTCAAGAAGGCCCGCAAGGCCCCGCAGTACAGCAAGCGCTGATCAAGCAACACCCGCGCGAAGGCGCCCGTCCTCACTCCGGATGGGCGCCTTCGTCGTTTCCGGTTCCGTAATGCCGGAGCCGTGCGCGGCGTCTTGACGGGCAGAAGGCACACCCGCGGGCGTAGCCCCGGGTACGGGCTAACGTCGGAGGCGAGGGCGCTAGGTTGTCCGCGTCGCAGAGGTTCGAGGAGAAGATCAGATGGCTCGGCTGTTCGGCACCGACGGGGTTCGTGGTCTCGCGAACGGGGACCTGACGCCGGAGCTCGCGCTCGCCGTCGCGGCCAGCGCCGCCCGGGTGCTCGCCGCGCACGACCGCTCGCACCGCCCCGTCGCCGTCGTCGGCCGGGATCCGCGGGCCAGTGGCGAGATGCTCGAGGCCGCGGTCGTCGCCGGGCTCGCCTCCGCCGGCGCCGACGTGCTGCGGGTCGGCGTGCAGCCCACGCCCGCCGTGGCGCATCTGGTCGGCGCGCTGAAGGCGGATCTCGGCGTGATGATCTCCGCCTCGCACAACCCGATGCCCGACAACGGGATCAAGCTGTTCGCCGCGGGCGGGCACAAGCTGCCCGACGGGATCGAGGACGAGATCGAGGCGGGTCTGGACGGCGACGCCGTCCGGCCGACCGGAGCCGAGATCGGCCGCGTCTCCGACGTCGAAGACGCCCTCGACCGGTACACCGAGCACCTGCTCGGCGCCATCCCGCATCCGCTGACCGGACTGCGCGTCGTCGTGGACTGCGCGAACGGCGCCGCCTCGTTCGCCGCGCCCGAGGTCTACCGCAAGGCCGGCGCGGAGGTCATCGCCATCCACGCCGAGCCCGACGGCATCAACATCAACGAGGACTGCGGCTCGACGCACATCGACAAGCTGCAGGCCGCCGTCCGCGAGCACCGGGCGGACCTGGGCATCGCCCACGACGGTGACGCCGACCGCTGCCTGGCGGTGGACGCGTCCGGCGAGCTCGTCGACGGCGACCAGATCATGGCGGTACTCGCGCTGGCCATGGCCGAGGCCGGGGAGCTGGTGCACGGCACCCTCGTCGCGACCGTGATGAGCAACCTGGGCCTGCACCTGGCCATGCGGGACAACGGCGTGCAGCTGCGCACCACCGCGGTCGGTGACCGCTACGTGCTGGAGGAGCTGCGGGCCGGCGGTTACGCCCTGGGCGGCGAGCAGTCCGGGCACGTGGTGTTCCCGGCGCACGCCACCACCGGCGACGGGCTGCTGACGGCATTGCGGCTGATGAGCCGGGTCGCCGCGACGGGCAAGCCGCTGGCGGAGCTGGCCGGCGTGATGCGGCGGCTGCCGCAGGTGCTGATCAACGTGCGCGTCGCGGACAAGGCCGCCGTGGTGGCCTCGGATGCGGTCACCGAGGCCGTGCAGTCCGTCGAGAGCGAGCTGGGCGAGCAGGGCCGGGTGCTGCTGCGGCAGTCCGGCACCGAGCAGCTGGTCCGGGTCATGGTCGAGGCGCAGTCCCACGAGATCGCCCAGACCGCCGCCGACCGGCTGGCCGGGGTCGTGTCCTCGGTTTCCTGAGGCCGCGGCTCAGTACGGTGGGCGCATGACCGTGCCCGAAGAGGTCCTGCGCACCCCGCTGCTCGACCGGCTCTTCGCGCGGGCGTCCGACGAGCGCCCGGTCTTCACGTTCCAGGACTTTCCGGCGGGCGAGGAGCACACGCTGTCCTGGGCACAGCTCGCCGCCCGGGTCCGGGCGGTCGCGGGGCGGCTGCGGGAGGTCGCCGCGCCCGGCGACCGGGTCGCGATCGTCGCGCCGCAGGAGCTGTCGTACCCGGTCGCGTTCTTCGGCGTGCTCGCGGCGGGGCTGATCGCGGTTCCGCTGTTCGACCCGGCGAGCAGGGCGCATCGGGGCCGCCTGGCCGGCGCGCTGCGGGACTGTGGCGCCGACGTCTGGCTGACCTCGGCCCGCGCGCTCGATCGCGTCCGCGAGCTGGGCGACCCCGCACATCTCCTCGTGCTCGACGAGATCGACGGCGATGGCATCGATCCGGTGCCGGTCGCGATGGACGCGCCCGCGTACCTGCAGTACACGTCGGGGTCCACAAGGGAGCCCGCGGGCGCGATCATCACGCATCGCGCGCTGGTCGCCAGCTGCTGGCAGACCAGCCGTGCGTACGAAGTGGACGAAGGCGTGACCTGCGTGGGCTGGATCCCGTTCTTCCACGACATGGGCCTCATCCAGCTGCTCTGCCTGCCGGTCTTCGGGGGCGCCCGGTCGGTGTTCATGGCACCGGTCGAGTTCGTGCGGCGGCCGGAGCGCTGGCTGCGGCAGATGTCGGAGTTCCCGAACGTCTTCACGGCGGCCCCGAACTTCGCCTTCGACCTGGCCGTGGAGGCCGCGTCGCGGGAAGGTCTGGACCTCTCGGGTGTCCGGGTCGCGCTCAACGGCAGCGAACCGGTGCGGCCGCGGACGGTGGAGGAGTTCCAGAAGGCGTTCGGGCCGTACGGGTTCCGCCGCGAGGCGCACCGTCCGTCCTACGGCCTGGCCGAGGCGACCGTGTACGTCGCGAGCGCGGGACCCGAAGGGCCGACGACCACCGCGTTCGACCGTTCCGCGCTGGCCCGGGGGCGCGCCGTCGAGGTCGGCCCGGACTTCGAAGACCGGCAGGAGCTGGTGTCGGTCGGGCGGCCGCTCGGGCAGCGGGTGGCCATCGTGCACGAGGGGCGCGAGCAGCCCGAGGGCGCGATGGGCGAGATCTGGGTGCACGGGCCGCACGTCGCGGCGGGTTACTGGCGGCGCGAGGACGACGCGTTCGGCGCGCGGCTCGACGGGCTCGGCGGCTGGCTGCGCACGGGTGACCTCGGCGTGTTCCACCGCGGCGAGCTGTACATCACCGGCCGGATCAAGGACGTCATCGTGATCGACGGCCGCAACCACTACCCGCAGGACATCGAGGCGACGGCCGCCCAGGCGCATCCGGCGATCCGCCGGGACCGGGTCGCCGCGTTCGGCGTGCGCGACGCGCGCGGCGAGGGTGTCGTCGTGGTCGCCGAGCAGGCGCGTGAGACCGAAGTGGACCCGAAGGAGGTCTCGCGCGCGGTGCTGCGGGCGGTCGGGCGCGAGCACGAGGTCGCGTTGCGGTCGTTCCGACTGGTCCCGCCCGGTGCGCTGCCCCGGACCTCCAGCGGGAAGGTGGCCAGGTCGGCGGCCCGGACGCGTTACGGTGACGGGCATGAGTGAGCCGTCCCTCGCGGACATCCGGAAGATCGTGAGCGACACCTTCCTGCTCGATCCCGCGCTGGTGCAGCCGGACACCCCGCTGGAGGAGCTGGGCATCGACTCGAAGGGCCGGATCCGGCTGCTCGCCACGCTCGAGGTGTTCTACGAGGTGACGATCGACCTCGACGAGCGCGACCGGCTGACCGACATCGCCGCCGTCGCGCAGGTGCTCGCCGAGGCGCTGCGGCACAAACCGGGCGAAACCGCTGCGTCGTGATTGCCCGGTTGAGTACATTCAGTTGCACATGTAACGGCACCGAACGCGAGCGGGGCGCGTCGTAGGTCTGTCAGCACCTGGTGAGGGGGACTCGAATGAGCGGCGGGTACACCGCGAGCACCGAGGCGATGTCCACGGCTTCGAAGACGATCACGCAGCTGGCGGAGGACCTGCCGGACAAGAACACCGACCTCGCGAGCACGCCGGTGAACGCCCAGGGCTTCGGCCAGGCGCACGGTGACCACGCCGAGAAGTACACGACCGGCGTCCAGACGCTCTGGCAGGCCCTGAGCGGGTACAGCAACACGCTCAAGGCGTACGGCACCAACATCGGCACCGGCGGCAAGGCCTACAGCGAGACGGACCACGCGCAGTCGTCCGCGGTCAGCAAGGCGGGGAGTCAGTAATGGCGAAGACCTGGGCCGAGGTGAAGGCGCTCCTCGACGATCCGAGCGTGCCGCCGGACCAGAAGGGCATGCTGATCAGCAGCTGGCAGCGCGAGCACCCGCCGCCGGGGTGGCCCGAGTCGCTGAACATGTCCAAGCCGGTCCAACAGCAGCAGGAAGAGGTCCAGAAGTACGCGGACGCGTACCACGCGACCCCGATGCTGGGCTTCCAGCCGGTCGACAGCGCGTACGACGCGGCGAAGAAGTCCGGCGACCAGGCCGGCTACAACGAGCACGAAGAGAAGAAGGCCGTCGACGACGGCAAGACGCAGCTCGACGGCAAGCAGCCGCCGTCGTCGGGCGGCGGCACCAAGACGTCCGACGAGCTGTTCGACGCGGCCGAACCGGCCCTGAAGCTGTTCCAGACCTTCGGCTCGCTGCTGGCGAAGATCCCGGACGACTGCCGCGGCAACACCCGTGCGCTGGACTACAACAACGACATCAAGAAGCGGTTCGACGAGCAGCGCGGGATCAGCTTCGAGAACTTCCTCGACGACGCCGACCACTTCAAGACCGGTTCGACCACAGTGGACGGCACGGTCAAGGACACCGGCACGGCGCTGGGCACGCTGTTCCACACCTGGAGCGGCTCGGGCGCGGACGCGGCGTCGGACCACTACAACGACAAGATCAAGCCCAAGGCCGCCAAGCTGTCCCAGACGCTCGAGGACGCGAGCGAGGCGACCACGACGGCGGTCACCACGGTCTTCCAGCTGTGCAAGGGCAAGGCCGACGCGATCGTCAACATGTACACCGACGAGGTCGGCAAGGCCGACTACAACATGGCCCAGAAGGTCATCGGCGTCGCGAACGGCGAGCACGGCGGCAAGGACGACCTGCAGGCCATCGCCGGCTGGATGGACCTGAACTTCGGCACCAACCTCGTCGAGACGCTCAACGACGACGGCTGCTGCGACGACGACGACATCAAGCAGCAGGGCCAGGACCTGGCCAAGCAGTGGATCCAGAACCACTTCAACCCGGACATGTGGGACCGGCTGTACAAGGGGTTCGACAAGACCTGCACGAACACGAAGGACCTGGTCAACCAGGCCTACGACTCGCTCGACGACGTCATGGGCAAGATCAAGAACGAGTTCGAGGGCGCGACCGAGCCGTCGGGCAGCACCCAGCCGAGCGGGACGGGCACGGGGACCGGCACCGGGACGGGAACGGGCACCGGGACGGGAACGGGTACCGGTACGGGGACCGGGAGCGGCACCGGTGGTGGCGGTGGTGGCGGGTCGATGCCGTCCACGCCGTCGGCGACCGAGCCGTCCGCGTCCACCGAGGACCCGGCCGCCGTGGCGGACGCCGCCAAGAAGGAGGCGTCCGACGGGATCAACCCCTACACCGGCAAGCCCGTGGAGGTGGACCCGGAGACCGGCGAGCCGTATCCGATCGACCCGAAGACGGGCGAGGCGGTCAAGGACGCGGGCGACGAGCAGGAGACGCTGAAGGTCCAGCAGGGCGACCACACGATCGAGATGTCCGAGCCGGACAAAGACGGCAAGATGGACATCAAGGTCGACGACGCCAGCGGGCAGCCCAAGGACTACAAGCTCGACTGGGGCGACGGCAAGGACGGTCCGGGGGCCGGCGCCGACCAGAGCGGTACGGGTCAGGACGGCACGGGTCAGGACGCGGGGTTCGGTCCACAGGGTTCGCAGGCGGCGGGCCAGCCGGGGGCGGACGGCACGTACAAGCCGGGGCCGGACGGCAAGATCCACATCCAGGACGGCGACGTCAAGATCACCGCGGAGCGGCCCCACGGTCCCGACGGCCCCACGGTCGTCACGGTCGACGACGGCACCGGCACGCCGACCACGTACACCCTGGGCGACGCGAAGGACGGCGCTTCGGGCGCTTCCGACGCGCAGAGCCTGGTCGGCACGGACGACGGCTCGGCCCCGCGGCCGGACGGGGTCACGACCGATCCCAGCGGCGCGGCCGTTGACGGCGGCGCTGGTGGTGCTGTCGGCGACGGTCTCGGTGGCGGTGCTGGTGGTGCTGGTGGTGCTGTGGGCGGTGGTGGTGCCGTGGGCGACGGTCTCGGCGGCGACGCGGGGTCGGACGTCTCGATCCAGCCCGCGGCTGCCGACGGCCTGACCCCCGACGGTGCGGCACCCGGCGACGCGACGACACCCGCCACGAGCACCGGTTCGGACGGCTTGAGCTCGGTGGGTTCCGGCGTCGCCGGCGGTGGTGCGGTCAGCGGCTCGCTCGGTGACTCGGCTTCCCTCGGCGACGGGGCGTCGCTGGGCACGGGCGCGCAGACGGGCTCGGCGGTGCACCAGCCCGCGAGCGCCGCACTCGGGGCCCAGCCGATCGGCGGGGCCGACGGGATGGTGGCGCAGCAGCCCGCGAGCTCCGGGAGCATGGGCAGCATGGGCGGGATGATGGGCGGCATGGGTGCCGGCGGCGGTGGCGGCGGCGAGGACCAGGAGCGCAGTTCGCGGGCGTACCGCATCGACGGCGGCATCTTCAACTCCAGCGGGTCCGGCGGGCGCATCAGCGGTTCGCTGGACGACGAAGGGGACCGGTCGGTCACCCAGCGGTGAGCCGCGGGGCTAGGAGGGGCAGATGGTCTCGGACGAGATCCAGCGGTTGAAGGCCAAGATGGACGGGCTGGTCCGCGAGCAGGCGGACCGGCGGGCGATGCTCGAGCGGCAGGGCGAGGAGATCAAGGCCAAGTCGCAGGAGTACATGACCAAGCAGGTCCAGGCCGCGGAGCGGTACGTCCAGCACCGGCGCGAGCTGGGGCGCCGCGAGCGGGAGGCCGGCGGCTGGGGCACCGAGAAGACGCTGGCGGAGAAGAACACCGTGATGGGCTTCGGCCCGGAGGGCGACGAGGCCGGACGCCGTGCGCCGGAGCCGTATTCGGCCCCCACGACGGAGTCGATCCCCAGCCCGCCGCCCGAGACGACGGAACGCACGCCGGCGCCGCGCCAGGGTCGTCACACCCGCAAGGACGACTTCGACGAGGACGACTTCTCGAACAACAGCTGGCTCGGCTGAGGCCGGCGAGCCGAGGTCAGGCAGCCTCTTCTTCCAGGCTCGGGTCGAACTCGATCGCGGCGCGTTTGACGTCCGCGTCCAGCAGCGGGCGGTACTTGTCCGTGCCGGTCAGGTGGGTGAGGAAGAACGCCGTGAACAGCGCGCGCACCAGGCGCTGCGTGCGTCGCTGCGGTTTGCCCTGCAGGAGCCGCTGGCTCCAGTGACTGCCCTCGGTCACCGCGAGGTGTGTCGACTTGTCGAGGATGCGCAGCTGGACCGGGCCGCCCCAGGCCTTGGCGATGGCCTCGGCGTTGCCGATCGCCGGGGCGACCAGGTCGCCCTTCGCGGCCAGGTGCAGGCCGGGAACGCTGATCCCGCGCGCCGCCTTCGTGGCGGGCGGCATGGTCTGTGCGGCGGCGATCGTGGCGACCGCCTTGATCCTCGGGTCGTCCGCCGCGGCGAGCACCGCCGCACCGCCGCCCACCGAGTGCCCCGCCAGGCCCAGCTTCGCGGGGTCGACGCTCAGCCCACCCGCCCCGAGCCGCACCCCGGTGACGACGTCCAGTGTCGAGCGCAGGTCCGCCGCGAAGATCCGGTGCGACGGCAGCGGACCACGTTGCGTCGACGGCGCGGCCGCCACGACGCCCCAGCTCGCCAGGTGACTCAACAGCTCGCGGTAGCGCCCCGGCGGCTGCAGCCAGCCGTGCCCGAACGCGATGCCCGGCAGGCCAAGGCCACTGCGCGGGGTGAACACCACGCCGGGCAGTCCGGCGAGGGCGAGGTTGCCGCGCACGACCTCGTGCGGTCCGCGGTGCGACAGCTCCTCGAGCAGATCCTTGGGCTTGCTGGCCATGGCCGGGAGCCTAGCGGACCGGTCCGACCGGCGCGGGGAGGCGGAAGTGAGCCGGACGAGGGGACGCGGTGTACCTCGTCAGGGCCAGCCGCTTCCCCACCACCACCCTCGAGGGAGACGCTTCGCGCCGCAGTAGTCTCGCTCGGGTGTGCGGAATCGTGGGATACGTCGGTCACCGGCCGGCACTCGACGTCGTGCTGGGCGGGCTCCGGCGGATGGAGTACCGGGGCTACGACTCGGCGGGCGTCGCGGTGCTGGACGGCGCCGGGGCGCTGACCGTCGAGCGCAAGGCGGGCCGGTTGGCGAACCTGGAGAACGAGCTGGAGATCACCGGGCGTGACCGCTTCGCCGGCACGGCCGGGATGGGCCATACCCGCTGGGCGACGCACGGCGCCCCGGTCGACCGCAACTCCCATCCCCACCGCGACGCGAGCGAGCGGGTCGCCGTCGTGCACAACGGCATCATCGAGAACTTCGCCGTCCTGCGTGCCGAGCTGGAGGCCGACGGGGTCGAGCTGAGCAGCGACACCGACACCGAGACCGCGGCGCACCTGGTCGCCCGCGCGTACACCGAAGGCCCGACCGCGGGTGACCTGCCGGCCAGCGTCCGCACGGTCTGCCGCCGCCTCGAAGGCGCGTTCACCCTGGTCGTGACGCATGCCGACGAGCCGGACCTGATCGTCGCGGCACGCCGGTCGTCGCCGCTGGTGGTCGGGGTCGGCGCGGGGGAGACGTTCGTCGCCTCCGACGTGGCCGCGTTCATCGAGCACACCCGCGAGGCGGTGGAGCTGGGGCAGGACCAGCTCGTGGTGATCAGCCGCGACGGCTACGAGGTCACCGACTTCGCGGGTGAGCCCGCGCAGGCCAAACCGTTCACCGTCGCGTGGGACCTGTCGGCCGCCGAAAAGGGCGGGCACGACTACTTCATGCTCAAGGAGATCGAGGAGCAGCCGGAGGCGCTGGCCAACACCCTGCGCGGGCACTTCGACAGCGGCCGCATCGTGCTCGACGAGCAGCGGATGTCCGACCAGGACCTGCGCGACGTCGACAAGGTGTTCGTCGTCGCCTGCGGGACCGCCTACCACTCCGGCCTGATCGCCAAGTACGCCATCGAGCACTGGACCCGGTTGCCGGTCGAGGTCGAGCTGGCGAGCGAGTTCCGGTACCGGGACCCGGTGCTGGACCGCGACACCCTGGTGGTCGCGATCTCGCAGTCCGGCGAGACGGCGGACACGCTGGAAGCCGTCCGGCACGCGCGCGGCCAGAAGGCGCGGGTGCTCGCGATCTGCAACACCAACGGCGCGCAGATCCCGCGCGAGTCCGACGCGGTGCTGTACACGCACGCCGGGCCCGAGGTCGGTGTCGCCGCGACGAAGACGTTCACCTCGCAGATCGCCGCCAACTACCTCGTGGGCCTCGCGCTCGCGCAGGCGCGCGGGACGAAGTACCCGGACGAGGTGGCGCGGGAGTTCGCCGAGCTGGAGGCGATGTCCGCGGCCGTCCAGAAAGCACTGTCCACTGTGGAACGAGTGCGGGAGCTCGGGCGGGACATGGCCGACTCGAAGGCCGTGCTGTTCCTCGGCAGGCACGTCGGTTTCCCGGTGGCGCTGGAAGGTGCGCTCAAGCTGAAGGAACTGGCGTACATGCACGCCGAGGGTTTCGCGGCCGGCGAGCTGAAGCACGGTCCGATCGCGCTGATCGAGAGCGGGCTGCCGGTGGTCGTCGTGATGCCCTCGCCCAAGGGGCGCGCGGTGCTGCACGCGAAGCTCGTGTCGAACATCAGCGAGATCCAGGCCCGTGGCGCCCGCACGATCGTGATCGCCGAGGAGGGTGACGACACCGTGCGCCCCTTCGCCGACGAGCTGGTCGAGGTGCCGGCGGTGCCGACCCTGCTGCAGCCGCTGGTGTCGAGCATCCCGTTGCAGGTGCTGGCCGCGGAAATCGCCCGCACGCGTGGTTACGACGTCGACAAGCCGCGCAACCTGGCGAAGTCCGTGACCGTGGAGTAGACAAGGCCCGGTGCGGCAGGGAATCTGGACGACGGACCGAATTCGCAAGGCTGAGGAGCGGCTGCTCGCCGCGACTCCGGAGGGCGCGCTCATGCAGCGCGCCGCGTTCGGGGTGGCGGTGCAGGCGGCCGATCTGCTGAGCCAGCACACCGGGCGGGTCGCCGCGAGTCGGGTCGTGCTCCTGGTGGGCGCGGGCAACAACGGCGGCGACGCGTTGTGGGCGGGCAGTTTCCTGCGCAAGCGCGGCGTCGGCGTGACGGCGGTGCTGCTCAAGCCCGAGAAGGCACATCCGGCCGGTCTCGCCGCGCTGCGCCGCGCGGCTGGTCGAGTCGTGACTCTCGAGGACGCGCCGCGTGTACTCGAAGCGGCTGATCTCGTGATCGATGGGATCGTCGGCCTGTCCGCGCGTGGGCCGCTCCGCGAGGACGCCGCGAGCCTGCTCGACCACATCAGCGCACCGGTGCTGGCCGTCGACCTGCCCAGCGGTGTCGACCCGGACAACGGCAAGGTGGACGGGCCGGCGATCACGGCGACCCGCACGGTGACGTTCGGCGCGCGGAAACCGTTGCACGTGCTCAACCCCGACCGCTGCGGCGAGGTCGTGTTGATCGACATCGGGCTCGGGCCGGAGCTGGGCGAACCCGACCTGCGGCAGCTGGACGCCGTGGAAGTCGGCGCGGCCTGGCCGGTGCCGGGGCCCCAGGACAACAAGTACAGCCAGGGCGTCACCGGGATCGCGGCCGGTTCGGCGACCTACCCGGGCGCGGCGGTGCTGGCCACCGGGTCCGCCGTGCTGGCGACCTCGGGCATGGTGCGGTATGCGGGTCCGGCCGCCGACGCGGTGCGGGCGCGGTGGCCGGAGGTGATCGCGACGGGTTCGGTGACCGATGCCGGCCGGGTGCAGGCGTGGGTCGTCGGGCCGGGGATCGGCACCGGCAACGACGGGCGCAGCGTGCTGCGGCACGTGCTGTCCGCGGGGGTGCCGGTGTGCGCCGACGCGGACGCGACCACGCTGATGTCGCGGTATCCGGACGTGCTCGACGCGCGCGACCCGGGCACGCCGCTGGTGCTGACGCCGCACGCCGGGGAGTTCGAGCGGCTGACCGGCGCCGCACCCGGCGAGGACAGGGTCGGCGCGGTGAAGGCGGCCGCGCGCCGGTTCGACGCCGTGGTGCTGCTCAAGGGCAACACGACGCTGATCGCCGCGCCCGACGGACGTGTGCTGGCGAACGTGGCCCGCGGCTCCTGGCTCGCGACGGCCGGTTCGGGCGACGTGCTGTCGGGGCTGGTCGGGTCGTTGCTGGCCGCCGGGCTGGACCCGTGGCTGGCGGCGGGGGCGGCCGCGTACGTGCACTCGCTGGCCGCGGATCTGGCCGCCCGGGGCGTCCCGGTGCCGGCAGGCGCGGTCGAGGCCGCGATTCCGGACGCGATCCGCCGGGTCCGCAAGTTCTGCTAGCTCGCGCAAGAACTTATCGAGTTATGTGTTAACAACCGCGTCTTCCTCTGGTAAGAATGAAGCCGTCAAGGGTGCTACCTCGGGAGCGGTTGCTGGTGAGCGAAGCTATGAGGGTCGCGGTCCTGCACGGTGTGCACGACGTGCGGCTGGAGGAGCGGCCGGTGCCGCAGCCCGGTCCCGGTGAGGTCCTGATCCAGGTGCGGTCCGTGGGCACCTGCGGCTCCGACGTGCACTACTACGAGCACGGCCGCATCGGCGACTTCGTGGTCGAACAGCCGCTGGTCCTGGGGCACGAGCCGAGCGGCGTCGTGGTGGCGCGCGGCAGCGAGGCGCGGCTGCACGAGGTCGGGCAGCGGGTCGCGATCGAGCCGGGCGTGCCGTGCTCGGTGTGCGCGCAGTGCAAGGCGGGCCGGTACAACCTGTGCCCGCGGATGCGGTTCTTCGGTACCCCGCCGATCGACGGCGCGTTCTGCGAGTACGTCGTGCTGCGGGAGGATTTCGCGCACCCCGTCCCGGATTCCCTCAGCGATGACGCGGCCGGTCTGCTGGAGCCGCTGTCGGTCGGCGTGTGGGCGAACCGCAAGGCGCGCACCGCGCCCGGTAGCCGGGTGCTGATCACCGGTGCGGGGCCGATCGGCCTGGTCGCGACCCAGACCGCGCGGGCGTTCGGCGCGAGCGAGGTCGTGGTGACCGACGTGAACCCGCGACGGCTGGAGGTCGCGAAGGAGCTGGGCGCGACGGCGACGGTCGACGTGTCCGAGGAGAGCCTTACGGACACCGACTTCGACCCCGACGTGCTGCTCGAATGCTCGGGCGTGCCGGCGGCCGCCGGCCAGGCCATCCGCAAGGTCGGCCGCGCGGGCCGGATCGTGCTGATCGGCATGGGCGGTGACGAGATCCCGCTGCCGCTCGCGCACGTCCAGAACTTCGAGATCGAGGTGACCGGCACCTTCCGCTACGCCAACACCTGGCCGACCGCGATCGCGCTCGCCGCCGGCGGCGAGGTCGACCTGGACCGGCTGGTGACCCACCGGTTCGGTCTGGACCAGGTCGAGGAGGCGCTCACGGTGGCGGCCAAGGACGACACGGTGATCAAGGCCGTGGTGGTGCCCTGACCATGCCCAGACCATCCGAGGCCGAGGTCGAGCAGCGCAGGCAGGACGTCCTGAGCTACGTGATCGAGCACGGCGAGGTGCGCATCGACCAGCTGACCGAGCAGTTCGGCGTCAGTCTGATGACGATGCACCGCGACCTCGACGACCTCGCCGAGCGCAGGCTGCTGCGCAAGCTGCGCGGCCGGGTCGAGGCGTATCCGGCGCTCACCATCGAGACCGCGAAACGCTTCCGCGAGACCGAGCACGTCGACGTCAAGGAGGCCTTGGCGGAGGCCGCGAGCCGCGAGGTTGCGCCCGGCCAGACCCTGTTCCTGGACGACTCGACCACGCTGTTCCCCCTGGCACGCAAGCTGATCGGCCCGCAGGTGGTGATCACGAACTCGCTCGAGGTGGCGCGGATCCTCGGCGACGCCGACGGGATCGAGGTGCGGCTGCTCGGCGGTCGCTACACCGACTTCGACTCGTGCGTCGGCCCGGACACCATCGACGCGCTGAGCCGGATGCGCGCGGACGTCGGCTTCGTTTCGGCGACCGCGGTGGCCTGCGGCAGGCTGTACCACCCGGATCGCGAGTACGCCGAGCTCAAGACGACGGCGCTGCGCGTCGCGGACCGCAACGTGCTGGTCGTGGACCACTCGAAGTTCGGCCGGACCGCGACCTACGCCTACGGCGACGTGAGCGACTACGACCTGGTGATCACCGACGAGGAGACGCCGGGCGACGAGCTCGCGGCGATGGACACCAAGGTCCGGCTGGCCAAGCCGGGCCATCCGCGCGCGGATCACGGAGGTTCCCAGGGATGACAACAGGGCCGTTGGTCGCCGGTGTCGACTCCTCCACCCAGTCGACGAAGGTCGTCGTGTGCGATGCGGGCACCGGCGCCGTCGTGCGCGAGGGCCGGGCCGCGCACCCGGACACCACCGAGGTGGATCCGCGGGTCTGGTGGCAGGCGTTCACCGAGGCGAGCGCGGGGCTGCTCGACGGGGTGCAGGCCATCGGTGTCGGTGGCCAGCAGCACGGCATGGTCACCCTCGACGAGGCCGGCGAGGTCGTCCGGCCCGCCCTGCTGTGGAACGACACCCGCTCCGGCAAGGCCGCCGACAACCTCGTGACCGAGCTCGGCGGCCCACACGTCTGGGCGGAGGCCGTCGGTTCGGTGCCGGTCGCCAGCTTCACCGTGACCAAGCTCCGCTGGCTGGCCGAGCACGAACCGGAGCTCGCCGACCGCGTGGCGAGCGTCCTGCTGCCGCACGACTGGCTCACCTGGCAGCTGACCGGCGAGGCCGTCACCGACCGCGGAGACGCGTCCGGCACGGGTTACTTCTCTCCGGCGGAAAACGTCTACCGCGAGGACATCCTCGCCCGCGCCTTCGGCGGCCGGAACCCTCGGCTGCCCCGGGTGCTGGGGCCGCGCGAGGCCGCGGGCCGCACGGCGGACGGGATGCTGGTGTCCGCCGGCACCGGTGACAACATGGCCGCCGCGCTCGCGCTCGAACTGGGCGAAGGCGACGTCGTCGTGTCGCTGGGCACCAGCGGCACGGTGTTCGGTGTCTCCGAGACGGCGGCCGCGGACCCGACCGGCATCGTGGCCGGGTTCGCCGACGCGACCGGCCGGTTCCTGCCGCTGGCGTGCACGCTCAACGCCGCCCGCGTGCTCACCGCGACCGCGAACATGCTCGGCGTCGACCTGGCCGGGCTGGACCGGCTCGCGCTCGACGCGCGGCCGGGTGCGGGCGGGCTGACCCTGTTGCCCTACCTCGACGGCGAGCGCACGCCGAACCTGCCCGACGCGGCCGGTTCGCTGCACGGCATGCGCCGCGCAAACATGACCCCGCAGAACCTGGCCCGCGCCGCTGTCGAAGGCATGCTGAGCGGGCTGGCCGCCGGGCTGGATGCCGTGCAGGCACACGGGATCACCGCGCGCCGCGTCCTGCTCATCGGCGGTGCCGCGCAGTCCGCGGCGGTGCGCGCGGTCGCGCCGACGGTGTTCGGCCTGCCGGTCGCGGTGCCCGCACCGGCCGAGCACGTCGCGCTCGGCGCGGCCCGCCAGGCCGCCTGGGTGCTGGCCGGCACGGAGGAACCACCCGCGTGGGCGGGAAACAGCAGTCTCGAGCTGGCCGCCGGGGACACCGCCACCGGCGAGGAGCTCCGTCAGCGGCACCTCGACACCCGCGAACTCGTGCATCACGTAGCAGTCAAAACAGGAGAGGACACCTGATGGCCACGATCACCTATGACAAGGCGTCCCGGCGTTATCCCGGTTCCGACCGTCCGGCCGTCGACGCACTCGATCTCGAGATCGCCGATGGTGAGTTCCTCGTGCTGGTGGGCCCTTCCGGCTGCGGCAAGTCGACGAGCCTGCGCATGCTCGCGGGCCTGGAGGATGTCGACGACGGCTCGGTGTGGATCGGGGACCGGGATGTGACGCAGCTGCCGCCGCGGTCGCGGGACATCGCGATGGTGTTCCAGAACTACGCGCTGTACCCGCACATGACGGTGGGGCAGAACATGGGGTTCGCGCTGAAGATCGCGGGCAAGCCGAAGAGTGAGATCAAGCAGCGGGTCGCGGACGCGGCGAAGCTGCTGGACCTGGAGGACTACCTCGACCGCAAGCCCAAGGCGCTCTCGGGTGGTCAGCGGCAGCGGGTCGCGATGGGGCGGGCGATCGTGCGGGAGCCGCAGGTGTTCCTGATGGACGAGCCACTGTCCAACTTGGACGCGAAGCTGCGGGTGTCGACCCGCACTCAGATCGCCGCGCTGCAGCGGCGGCTGGGCACCACCACTGTCTACGTCACGCACGACCAGGTCGAGGCGATGACGATGGGCGACCGGGTGGCGGTGCTCAAGGACGGGCTGCTGCAGCAGTGCGACACGCCGCGGGCGTTGTACGAGCGCCCGGCGAACGTGTTCGTGGCGGGGTTCATCGGTTCCCCGGCGATGAACCTGGCGTCGGCGCGAATGAGCGATGGTGGTGCGACCCTGGGCGGGATCACGGTGCCGCTCTCGCGGGAGACGGTGTCCGCGGCCGGTGGTGAGGACGTCACGCTCGGTTTCCGCCCGGAGTCGCTGGAGCTGGCCGACGAGGGCGGCATCGCGGTGAAGGTCGAGCTGGTCGAGGAACTGGGTTCCGACGCCTACGTCTACGGCAAGATCGCCGCCGACGGGATCGCCAAGGACACGAACGTCGTGGCGCGGGTCGACCCGCGCAAGACCCCCGCCATGGGCGAGACCCTGCGCCTGCGCATCCGCCCCGACGAGCTCCACGTGTTCTCCACCAGCACCGGCCTCCGGCTGGACTGACACTCACACACCGCACGCGCGTGGCCGGGGTCGACCGCGAGCCCGGCCACCCGCGTGTTGTGGGAAAATCGACGGCGATGAGCCCCGAATCCTTCCGCACCGAGGTCGTGATCGACCTCGCGGCGATCCGCCACAACGTCCGCCTGCTGGCCGAGCGGCCCGCGCACGCCGCGACGATGGCGGTGGTCAAGGCGGACGGGTACGGCCACGGTGCCGTGCCGGTGGCCAGGGCCGCCCTCGACGGGGGCGCGACCTGGCTCGGAGCGTGCTCGCTCGCCGAGGGGCTGGCGCTTCGGGAGGCGGGAATCACCGCGCCGGTGTTCACCTGGCTGGACGCGCCGGACGTCGACTTCACGCCCGGCATCACCGCGGACATCGACCTGTCGGCCAGCTCGGCCGATGAGCTCGCGAGGGTCGCCGACGCGGCGCACCGCGCGGGCAAGCGCGCCCGCGTGCACCTGAAGATCGACACCGGGCTCTCCCGCAGTGGCGCGCCCGCCTACGCCTGGCCGACGCTGGTGAAGGCCGCCGCGGCCGAGCCCGGCATCGAAGTGGTCGCGATCTGGTCCCACCTGGCCTGCGCGGACGAGCCCGGGCACACGTCGATCGACCAGCAGGCGCAGCGTTTCCAGACGGCGTACGACATCGCGCGCGAAGCCGGGCTGAACCCGTTGCGTCACATAGCGAACTCGGCCGCGACGCTGACCCGGCCGGACCTGCACTTCGACCTGGTCCGCCCCGGTATCGCGATCTACGGGCTGAACCCCGTGCCGCAGCAGGAAGATCTGCGTCCCGCCATGACGTTCCGGGCGCAGGTCGTGCTGACCAAACGGATCGAGGCCGGCGAGTCCGTCTCCTATGGACAGACCTGGACGGCCGCGCGGGACACCACGCTGGCCCTGGTCCCGGCGGGCTACGCCGACGGCGTGCCGCGGACGTTGTCCGGCCGGATGGAGGTGTGGCTCGGCGGCAGGCGGCGCCCGGTCGTCGGCCGGGTCTGCATGGACCAGCTGGTGGTCGACTGCGGGGACGACGAGCCTGCCGTCGGCAGCGAGGTCGTCCTGTTCGGCGCGGGTGCGAACGGCGAGCCCACGGCGCGCGAATGGGCGGACACCATCGGCACCATCGACTACGAGATCGTCACCGGCATGTACCGGCCGCGGGTCCGGCGGCGGTACGAGGGAGAGTGATGATGCCGTCCCGCCGACTGCTCACCGTCGTCGGCGGTGCCGTCGCGCTCGTGACCGGCGCGGCCGCGGCGGGTATCGCCGTCACCGCCCGGAAGGGCGCTGAGGTCGTCCAGCCGGGGGAGCAGCTCGGCGAGCTGCGGCCGGACCGGGTCTCGACGGTCGCCGCGGACGACGGGACGCCGCTCGCGGTGTCCGAGATCGACCCCGACGACGGCAAGCCGGAGCTCACCGTCGTCGGCGTGCACGGCTTCGCGCTCTCCCAGCGCAGCTGGTACTTCCAGCGCCGCGACCTGTCGTCGCTGACGCTGCCGCGCGTGCGGCAGATCTACTACGACCACCGCGGCCACGGGCTTTCCGGTGCCGCGAACGCCGAGACCAGCACCATCGAGCAGCTGGCCAGGGACCTCGACGCCGTGCTGCGGGCCGTCGCACCGGACGGGCCGATCGTGCTGCTGGGCCACTCCATGGGCGGCATGGTCCTCATGGAGCTGGCGCAGCAGAACCCGGAGCTGTTCGCCGAGCGGGTGTGCGGGGTCGCGTTGATCGCGACCGCCGCCGGCGAGGTGGGCGCCCGCGGCCTGCCGCGCAGCCTGCTGTCGAAGTACAACCCGCTGACCCGGGGCGTCGGTGAGCTGGCCGGATGGCAGCCGGGCCTGGTGGAGTTCGTGCGCGCCGCCGGCGGCCAGTTGACGCGCCCGGCCGTGCGGCGGCTGTCGTTCGGGTCGCGGGACGTGCATCCGAAGGTCGTCGACTTCCTGCTGGAGATGCTGGCCGTGACGCCCGTGCGGGGGCTGGTGAACTACATCGACACCCTCGGCAGTCACAACCGGTACGCGGCCTTGGCGGGTCTGAAGCACGCGCACGTGCTGGTCGTGCACGGCGACGCAGACCGGCTCACCCCGTTCTCGCATGCGGAGCGGATCGCCGCCGAGCTGCCGGACGCGGAGCTGGCGCGCGTGCGCGGGGCGGGGCACATGGTCCAGCTCGAACAACCCGAGCTGGTGAACAGCCACCTGATCGACCTGCTGCAGAAGTGTGCTGGAGTGGACGACATGAGTTCCTCACAACGGATCTGGCGATGGCTGAACAAGTAGTCGAACTGCCCGCGGAGCGGGACACGGTCGCCTTCGGCGAGTCACTCGGCGAGCAGCTGCGCGCGGGCGACCTGGTGTTGCTCGCCGGGCCGCTCGGCGCCGGTAAGACGGTGCTGACCAGGGGTATCGCCGCTGGACTCGGCGTGTTGGGGCGGGTCAGCTCGCCCACGTTCGTGCTCGCGCGGGTGCATCCCGCGGGTGCGCGCGGGGTGCCGCTGGTGCACGTGGACGCCTACCGGCTGGGCGGCGACCTGGCCCAGCTCGACGACCTGGACCTGGACACCGATCTGGAGGCGTCCGCGGTCGTCGTCGAGTGGGGCGAGGGCTCGGCGGAACGGTTGTCGGCGGACTACCTGGTGGTGCGGCTCGAGCGGCGCGAGGACGACGTCCGGGTCGCGACGCTGGAGCCGCACGGCGCGTGGAAAGAGCGGGTATGAGCCGGGCCGTCGTGATCGAACGCCCGCGTGAGCTGCGGCTGGTGCGCATCGAACCGCAGCTGCCGGGGCACGGCGAGGCCGTCGTGCGCGTGGCGTGGTCGGGCATCTGCGGGTCCGACCGCGAGGTGTTCGCGGGCACGCGGGCCGAGGGGTACGTCCGGTATCCGGTGACGCCGGGGCACGAGTGGTCGGGCACCGTGGTCGAGCTGGGCCCCGGCACGGACCAGTCGCTGCTGGGGAAGCAGGTGGTGGGCGAGGGTTTCCGCAACTGCGCCCGCTGCGACGCGTGCCGCCGTGGTGACACGAACCTGTGCGAGGCCGCGTACGACGAGACGGGTTTCACGCGGCCCGGCGCGTGGGCGGACGAGCTCCGCCTGCCGGCGCGGTTGCTGCACGAGCTGCCCGCGGACGCCGACCTACGCGCGGCGGCGCTGCTCGAACCCGCGGCGTGCATGGCCGCGGCGGCGCTGACGGCGAACGTCGTGCCGGGCGAGCGCGTGGCCGTCGTCGGTGGCGGGACGCTGGGGATGCTCGCGGTGCAGTTGCTGGCGGCGAGCAGCCCGGGTTCGCTGGTGGTGGTCGACCCGCGGCGGGACAGGCTCGAGCTGGCCCGGCGGTTCGGTGCCACGTCGGCCGCCCCGGAGGACGACCTGGACCCGTTCGACGCGGTCGTCGAGGCGGCGGGTGCCCCGGGGACGGGCAGCCTGGCGGTGGGCCTGACCAAACGCGGCGGCCGGACGGTGCTGACCGGTCTGGCGGGTACGGAAACCGTGCCACTGGTACCCGCGGACCTGGTCGCCGCGGCGGTCACGGTGCACACGGTCTTCGGCGCCTCCTCGGCGGCGTGGACGCACGCCGTCCGAGCCTTCGCGACCGGCCTCCTCGACCCGGCGCCCCTCATCACGCACGAGTTCGCCCTGGAGAACGCGGAAGACGCACTGGCCACAATCGTGGGGAAGGTGCTGCTGCACCCCTGAGTGGTGGGTCTTGCCTTGGGGTTGGGGCTTGGGTGAGCTCATCGCTGTGGCTGGTGTGCTCGGGTCGCGAAGCTGCCGTCGTCCGAGCCGGGTGCTCCCACCCGCGCCGGTATTTCGCGTACTAGGCGAGTTGCGGCTTCTGGGCGTTCGCCGCCGTGGTTTTCGCGTAGATCGGGAGGGTGCGACAGGCTGAGCCCGGGTGCTGCCATCTGGGCTGGTGCTCTGTTCCCGAGAGGTTCCGGCTGCATGGGGTCGCTTGCCGCTGCCTGGGCTGATGTCTCGCGTTGTGCGTGAGCCGCGGCATCCGGAGTGTTCGCCGCCACGGCTGGTGTTTCGCGTGGTCGGGAAGTTGCGGCGTGCCAAGTCTGTTTGCCGCTGCCTGGGCAGATGTCTCGCGTTGGTACGTGGGCTGCGGCGTCCAGAGTCCCCCCGCCGCGGGGGCGCTGTTTTGCTTTCGTACCAGGCGACCCGGCCGCCCGAATTGCTCGCCACCGCCTTGGGCCTACACGATTCCTTCTGCGACGCCGAGTTCCACCAGATCCTGCGGCCGCAGCCGAAGCTGGTTCGCCGTCGCCGGGACTTCCTCGGGGCCGCGCTTCAGGATCGCCGTGGCGGCCTCCGGTGACGTCACCGAGAAGTAGCTGTCCGGCGTCACCCACGTCCGGCCCGGCGCGGCGAACGCCAGCGCGCCACCCGATCCGCCTTCCCCGATGACCAGCGTGGTCACCGGCACCGAAGCGCCCGCCACCGCGGCGAAGACCTCCGCGATGGCCGCCCCGGCGCCGGCCCGTTCCGCCGCGCCGTCGTTCGCCGCGCCAGGGGTGTCGACGAGGGTCAGCACGGGAATGCCGAGACGGTCCGCGAGCCGGATCAACCTCGCCGCCGTCCGGAAGCCGGAGGGAAGCGTCGCCGTGCCGCACTGGGCGGCGTAGGCGATCGTGACGCCGTCGCGGGAACCGAAACCGCAGCGAACGCCGTCGTCCACGCCGCCGCACCGGTCGCCGCTGATGTTCTCGCGCCAGTCGAAATACGCGTCGAGGTAGTCGTCCGCGTGCGGACGGTCCGGGGCGCGCGCGGCCCGCACCGCGTCCCAGCTCGTAGCCGGCAGATTCGAAGTACCAAGCGCGGCAGGCGGTTCCGGCGCGGTCCCGGAGGCGTTCGTCAGGAGGGTGAGCCAGCGTGCCAGCGTGCCGGGGAGATCCTCGACGATCTGGTCCACGTGACCGGACGCGAGCTGCGACTCCGCGGTGTAGGCCGAAGCGTCACCCGCGGGCCGCACCCGGGAGCCGGCGAACCCGACCTGCGCGCCCGGCAAGGCGAGCACGACATCCGCGCCCGCGCCGAGGGTCGCCCAGCCGCCGCCGGTCGTCGGATCACGCAGAACCGAGAGCAGCGGAATTCCGGCCGCCCGGGTGAGGGCGGCCTGCCGGGCGATGCGCTGGAGCTGGGACAGCGCGGCCATGCCCTCCTGCATCCGGCTGCCACCGGTCGCGATCAGGGACACCACCGGGGTGCGCAGCTCACGCGCCCGGGTGAAGGCGGCCTCGATCCGGTCACCGGTTCGCCGCCCCAGCGAACCACCCAGGAAGCCGAACTCGAACACGATCAGCGTCGCCTCGACATCACCGATCTTGCCCGCGCCGCAGATCACCGACTCTCGCTCGCCGGTGCGCTCCTCGGCTCGTTCCAGCGCGGAACCGTAGCCAAGCCAGTCGATCGGTCCGTCCACATCGGACTCCGACAGTGGTACGTCGAACTCGGTGAAGCCCGAGCAGACGGACTCGATCAGTTCACGCATTCAGCGCCCGCTTCATCACCTTGCCCATGTCGTTGCGGGGCAACGCATCCAGGTACCGCACGACGCGGGGCCGTTTGTGCGGCGAGAGCAACCGCGCCACGTGATCGGCCAGCTCCTGCTCGCCGGGCGGCGGCCCGGCGGGGACGATCCAAGCCACGATGCGCTCGCCGAGATCCGGGTCGGGTTCGCCGGTGACCGCGGCCTCGGCGACGCCGGGATGCTCCAGCAGCGCGTTCTCGATCTCGCCGGCGCCGATCTTGTAGCCGCCGCTCTTGATCAGGTCGGTGGCCTTGCGCCCGACGATCCGCAGGTAGCCGTCGGCGTCGCGGGTGGCCATGTCGCCCGTGCGGAACCACCCGTCGGTGAACACGTCAGCCGTCGCGTCAGGGCGGTTGAGGTACTCGGTGAACAGGTTCGTGCCCCGCACCTGGATCTCGCCGACCGTCTCCCCGTCGCCGCCCGAGATGACCGCGCCGGACTCCTCGACCAGCCGTACCTCGACGCCGCGCAGCGGCACGCCCACCGTCCCCGGCTTGCGCTCGCCGTCGGCGCGGACGCTGGTGTTCATCAAGGTCTCGGTCATGCCGTACCGCTCGACGACCTGCTGCCCGGTCGCGGCCGTGATGCGCTGGTGGTCGTGCACCGGCAGTGCCGCCGAGCCGGAGACCAGGAGCCGCGCGTGCCCGAATGCCTTCGCGAGCCCGGGGTTCTCGGTGACCTCGCCCGCGATCCGGTGGTACATCGTCGGAACGCCGAACATCATGGTCGCCCCGCCCGTGAGTTCGTCGGCGGCGGCTTCGACGGAGAACCGGCCCAGGTGGCGGACACTGCCGCCGCGGCGCAGCGGACCGAGGATGCCGAGGATCAGCCCGTGCACATGGAACAGCGGCAGCCCGTGGACGAGCACGTCGTCGCCGGTCCACTGCCACGCGTCTTCGAGAGCGTCCAGGGTGGTGGAAATGGCGCGTCGCGGCAGGACGACGCCCTTGGGCGGGCCGGTCGTGCCGGAGGTGTAGACGATCAGCGCTGGCGCTTCAGCCTCCGGCTCGTCCGGCAGGTCGCCGGGGTGGGCGGTGGGCTCGCCGGTGAGCTCGATGTCGGTGCGGGGGAGCGCGGCCAGGGCGTCCGGAAGGGTGACGCCCGCTTCGGCGAGCACGAGTGAGGGGGTGCTGTCGGAGACGATGTGCCCGAGCTCGCGCTCGCCGATCTTGGGGTTGATGGGCACGGCGGCCACGCCGGCCAGCAGCGCCCCGATCACGGCGATGCTCGTGTGGATGGTCGGCGTCGCCCAGACGGCGACGCGGAGCGGCTCGGCCTCGCGCAGCTCCCGCGCCACCTTTCCGGCGACGGCGGCCAGCTCGGTGTAGCTGAGCGAGACCTCGCCGAAGCGCAGCGCCTCCTTGTCGGGCTTCGTCGCCAGCGCAGGGAACAACCGTTCGGCCACGTCATGCCTCCTCGGGCGGAAATTGGCTAAGTGGCTGAACCACTTTGCGGCTCCAGGGCGGCCGCTGTCAAGCGCGGGCTTTTGGCGGCGTTGGACGGAATGGGCCGGCGGGCGGACGGCTTCGCGGGGGCGACGGGTGGATGGCGTGGTGGGTGTGGTGCGGGAAGGCTGGGGTGGCTCCGCCGGCTGGGCCTGGGGAGGGCTGGGTGGCTCCGCGACCGAGGCTGGGGAGGGCTGGGTGGCTCCGCCGGCTGGGGCTCGGGAGGGCTGGATGGCTCCGCCGACTGGGGCTGGGGGAGGGCTGGATGGCTTCCGTCGACCGGGGCTGGGGAAGGCAGGGGCGGCTCCGCCGGCTGAAGCTCGGGAAGGCTGGAAGGCTGGAAGGCTGGATGGCTAGCGGCGGGCATGTCGGGACGGCTCGCGGCAGGCACGTCGGGTTGGGCCGCAGGGGCATGTCGGGACGGGTTTCGGCGGGCATGTCGGGAGGGATTTCTGTGGGCACGATGGGATGGACTCCGGTGGCCGGCCGGCACGGCTTTCGCAGGCGCGACGGAATGGGCCGCGGCGGGCGCGTCAGGACGGTTGCGGCGGTATGGGGCGGACGGGCCTCTGTGGGTGGCGGATGCGGGGCCGGGAGTGGCGCACGTGGGTCGTGATGAGTGAGAGCTTGCGGCGACGTGGGAGTGCTGTCGGTGAGCGCGGGGTGGGGAAGGGCTTCCGGCGGGCATGCGAGGGGGAGAGCGGATGGTCGACCATGCCGGTGAGACGGCTTGCGGCGGCGGATGACGCTGCTTCCGAGGGGCGCGGCTGGGGCGTCCGGCGGGTGGCGGGTGAGGTGGCGTTCGTGAGGGGTGCCCGGCGGGTGAGTGACGTCGGGGGCTCGTGGGCGAGACGGCTTCCAGTGGTGCGGCGCGTTGAGCGGCCCACGGGGGAGGGGCGCCGTGTGGAGGGCATACCCTGGTACACCGTGCTGGTACTCGCCATCGACACTTCTACGCCTGCGGTCACCGCGGGGCTGGCGACGCTGGCGGGTGCCGACGTCACGGTGCTCGCCGAGCGTGTCACCGTCAGTCCTCGCGCGCACGGGGAGTTGATCACCCCGCACGTGCTCGACGCCGCGAAGGAAGCGGGCGTGACGTTGCGCGAGGTGGGCGCAATCGTTTGCGGCGTTGGCCCCGGACCGTTCACCGGGCTTCGCGCCGGGATGGCCACCGCCGCGGCGCTTGGGCACGGGCTCGGCATCGACGCGTACCCGGTGTGCAGCCTCGACGCGATCGCGGCAGCCACCGACGCCACCGAACCGTTCCTCGTCGTCACCGATGCCCGGCGCCGCGAGGTCTACTGGGCCTCCTATGACGCGAAGGGCGCGCGGACCGACGGCCCGCACGTGCAGCCGCCGGAGTCGCTCGGCTTGTCCGTCGCCGCCGGGGATGGGGCTCGTCTGTACGCCGAGAAGCTCGGCGTCCGCGTGCTCGAGCCGCACTACCCGACCGTCGCCGGCCTGGTCACCGCCGCCCGTGGCGCCTTTGACGCCGAGCCGGCGGCGTTGACGCCGTTGTATCTGCGTCGGCCCGACGCTGTGGAGCCCGCGGCTCGGAAGCGGGTGACGGCGTGAAGCTTGCCCTGCTTGGCCCTGAGGACATTGCGCGCCGCGTGGAGATCGAGAGGCAGCTCTTCGCGGGTGACGACCGGTGGGGCGCCCGCGTGTTCCAAGTCGAGCCGGCCGCGTTGACGCCGTGGTATCTGCGTCGGCCTGACGCCGCGGGGCCGACTGTCCGGAAGCGGGTGACGGTGTGAAGCTCGCACCGCTTCGTCGTAAGGACATCCCGCGCTGCGTGGAGATCGAGAGGCAGCTCTTCGCGGGTGACGACCCGTGGAGCGCCCGCGCGTTTCAATCCGAGCTCGACGCCGGTGGCTACTACATCGGCGTGTACACCGACGAGGACGAGCTGGTCGGCTATGCCGGCCTCGCGACCGTCGGACGGCCCGGCGACTTCGAGTCCAGCGTGCACACCATCGGCGTCGACGAGGACTACCAGGGGCAGGGCATCGGCACCGCGCTGCTGCGCGCCCTGCTGGCTCGCGCCGACGAGCTGCACGCGCCCGTCTTCCTCGAGGTCCGCACCGACAACGAGCGCGCCCTCGAGCTGTACGCCCGGCACGGTTTCACCCGGATCGGGGTCCGCAAGCGCTACTACCAACCCTCGGGTGCCGACGCCTACACCATGAAGCGCCCCGCCCGCTCCGAACAGGAGGTCGGCTGATGTCACGGATCATCATGGGCATCGAGAGTTCCTGCGACGAGACGGGCGTCGGCCTGGTCCGGCTGCACGACGACGGCGCCGTGGAGCTGCTCGCCGACGAGGTCGCCTCCAGCGTCGAGCAGCACGCGCGCTTCGGCGGCGTGGTGCCCGAGGTCGCGAGCCGTGCACACCTGGAAGCCATGGTGCCGACGGCGAACCGCGCCTTCGAGAAGGCCGACCTCAAGCTGTCCGATGTGGACGCCATCGCCGTCACCGCCGGGCCCGGCCTCGCGGGCGCGCTGCTCGTCGGGGTCTCCGCGGCCAAGGCCTATGCCGCCTCGCTCGGGGTGCCGCTGTACGGGGTGAACCACCTGGCCGGCCACATCGCCGTCGACACGCTGCAGCACGGACCGCTGCCGAAGCCGTGCCTGGCCCTGCTCGTCTCCGGTGGCCACACGCAGCTGCTGCGGGTCGACGACGTCGCCACGAGCATCACTGAACTCGGGTCTACTGTGGACGACGCGGCCGGTGAGGCCTACGACAAGGTCGCACGCGTGCTCGGCCTGCCCTATCCGGGCGGCCCGCCGATCGACAAGGCCGCGAAGCTCGGCAACCCGTCGGCCATCGCCTTCCCGCGCGGCATGACCGGCCCCCGCGACGCGAAGTTCGACTTCTCCTTCTCCGGCCTGAAGACGGCCGTGGCGCGCTGGGTCGAAGGTGCCGAACGTCGCGGCGAGGAGATCCCGGTGAACGACGTCGCGGCCTCGTTCCAGGAGGCCGTGGCCGACGTGCTGACCGCGAAGGCGGTGCGCGCGGCCAAGGAGTACGGCATCGGCACCCTGGTCATCTCCGGTGGGGTCGCGGCCAACTCGCGGCTTTCGGAGCTGGCGCGCGAGCGCTGCGAAGCCGCCGGTATCGAACTGCGGGTGCCGCGGCCCAGGCTGTGCACCGACAACGGCGCGATGATCGCCGCGCTCGGGGCGCATGTAGTGGCGGCCGGTGCCCGTGAGTCCTCTTTGGACATCTCCGCGAACCCGGCCCTGCCGGTGCACGTCGTCTCGGTTTGACCTCTTCACGCATCCCAGTTCACACGCGGGCGGTCCGGAACTGAATCCCGAAACCGCCCGGCTGTGGACAACCGGGGTGCTGTGGACAACTCGTCAGGGCCGGCCGACCACCACGTCGTCCGCCTTCACGTAGGCGACGCGGTGCCCGAACTGGATCTGGACGTACTCCGTCTTCCCGCGCACCACGACGTGGGTCGACGGGTCGAACGTCGTCGCCCAGTAGTACTCGCCCGGCAGCACCGGCCCGGCCACGTACTTCTGGCCCGCGGCGAACGTGTATTGCAGCGGCGTGAGGTCCTGCGGCGGGATGTTCGCCGGGTACGCCTCCGCTTCGGGATACGCCCGGCCGTAGACCGGAACCGTGGCCAGGCCCGGCTTCGGCGTGACGACCTGGCCGAGCGCGGGCACCGCGGCCGAGCTGCGGAACCAGCCCTTCTGGCCCAGGTACCAGATCGCCGTCCAGTCCCCGCGGACCTCGGCCACCGCGTACTGCTGCCCGGTCGAGGCGCGGCTGCCCACGTCGGAAACGCCCATCGTCGACGGCGAGCCGTCCGGGTGCAGGCCCAGGTCCTGCAGCAGCGGCGCGTCGTCGCGCGGTTCGGTGTGCAGGATGACGGCGGACGACCCACGCAGCGTGCAGGCGGCGCCGGCGGTGTCGCAGTCGGTGAAGCCCGGCCGGTTGGTGGCGAAGTCCGGCTTGATCATGACCAGCCCGGTGTTCTGCCGTGCCCAGCTGCGCAGCGGCGCGCCGAGCAGGTCGAAGTAGTGGCCCCAGTCCCAGTACGGGCCCGGGTCCCAGTGCATGCCCGCCACCGTCGAGGGGATCGTGCCCGGCACGTTGTCGTGCCCGATGATGTGCCGGCGGTCCAGCGGAATGCCGTACCTGTCGGCCAGGTAACGCACCAGCTTCGCCGAGGTGCGGTACATCGCCTCGGTGTACCAGGTGCCCTGCGCCCCGAAGCCCTCGTGCTCGACGCCGATGGACTTCGCGTTGACGTACCAGTTCCCGGCGTGCCAGCCGACGTCCTTGGTCTGGATGTGCTGGGCGATGTGCCCGTCGCTCGAGCGCAGCGTGTAGTGCCAGCCGAGGTACGTCGGGTCCTGCACCAGGGCCAGCGCCGCGTCGTAGCTGCACTCGGTGTCGTGGATGACGATGTGCGTGACCTGCTGGCTCTGCGGGCGCTCGGCCTTGTCGTAGTTGCCGTAGTCGCCGGCGCCGTCACCGGTCTGCTGGTACGGCGCGGGAATCCACTCGGCGGACACGTCCGGCGGCGCTTCGACGTCGCCGCGTGCGGCGGCAGGCAGGCCGAGGGACCGCAGCTGACCCCGCGCGGGCGAGACCTGCTGGGCGTCCAGGCGCACGGACTGGCCGTCGTCGGTGACGCGGCCGGCGCCGCCGGTGATCGTGCCGAAGACCTCGTCGGCGAAGAACGCGGCGGCGGTGGAGTCCGTCGCTCCGCTGTAGCGGGCGACCGCGCCGTACCAGTCGGCCGGGTTGTCGCTGGTGATGCCGAGCTCTCGTTGGTACTGAGCCAGAACCGCCGCACCACCGCGGATGTTCTGGGTGGGGTCCGTGCGCAGCGCGGCCGGGTTCGCGCCGGTCAGTTCGGCGGCGAGGTCGACGGTCTGCAGGGTGGGCGCCGGGGCGGCCTGCTGCGGCTCGGCGGGGTGCAGCGTGGCGCGGGCGAGGTCGCCGCGCGGGTCCTCGGAACCCTTGTCGTGGTGACTGCCGCCGGCGGCGACGGCACGAAGGTCGGTGAGGTGCATGGGTCCGAACCCGGCGCCCGTGCTCGGCGTGCCCGCGTTGTAGTCCCAGCGGGACTTCAGGTACGAGACCCCGAGCAGCACCTGCTCCGGCACCCCGAACTCCGCGGCGGCGGCGGCGAAGGCGCGCTGCCGCGCCTGGTCGGCGGCGACGCTCGCGCCCGCGATGCCGGGAACGGTGACGGCGAGCCCGGCCGTGCCGGCTGCGGCGACGCGCAGAGCGGTGCGGCGAGTGAACGGATCCATGAACTCTCCTCGCATGCCGATGATGCGAGAAACCTACACACCGCCTGCGTACTCCGGGAGCGCCTTTCGTAGTTTCCGAAGATCGGGCCCCTGGTCCCGGCGGGGGACCAGGGGCCCGTCGATTCAGCCGGTCAGCACTTGCCGCAGCAACCGCAGTTGGAGCCGGAGCACGAGCTGCAGCAGTTGCATCCACTCATGTGGAGACACCATCCCTTCGGGTTCGGCCCGGGCCGTGTCCCAAGCTAGGGAGGCGATGGAATGACGGGAAACCGCCCAATGAGTGACAGTGCCATTACGTCCTGTCACAGCAGCTCGGTCTCGCAGGAGAACTGGTCGCCCAGTTCCTCGAGCACCTTCCGCAGTGCCTCACGCCCGCCCCGGCGGTGCCCGCGACCAACGGTGAACGGCACGAGCCGGCCGGAGACGCCACGGGCGAGGTTGTACGTCCGATACACGATCCGCGCACCGGCGGGGTCGTCGCGGACCTCGAACCGACCGCACCACCACCACTGCCCGCGGGCCTCGATCCACCCCTGCTCGAGGTCGACGTCGACGCGCAGCGGTATCGGCGTGGTGCGGAAGGGGCCGTGCTGCACGCTGAGCACGGCGTCACGGACCTGCTGCACGGGCGCGTGCACGAGCCCGGCGTGCTCGTGGAGGATCCTCATGCGCCGAGTATGGCGTGCGGACGGCAGCTCGAACCCCCACTTCAGGGCGGCGGCCCCGGCCAAAACCGACCCTCCTTGCGCGGCTAGCACTCGCGTGGCTAGAGTGCTAATTGCACGGCACCGCACACGCCCCGGCACCCGCGACGGCGGGGGTGGTAGGCGCCAAAACCTGTAAGTACCTGCCAACGCTTTCGACGACCCGTGGAGGTCAACCCGGTGAGCGTGAACATCAAACCGCTCGAGGACAAGATCGTTGTCCAGACGAGCGAGGCCGAGGAGACGACGGCTTCCGGTCTCGTCATCCCTGACACCGCTAAGGAAAAGCCCCAGGAGGGCAAGGTTCTGGCCGTGGGCCCGGGCCGCGTGGACGACAAGGGCAACCGCATTCCCGTGGATGTCAGTGTCGGCGACGTCGTCATCTACTCCAAGTACGGCGGCACCGAGGTCAAGTACAACGGTGAGGACTACTTGATCCTGTCCGCTCGCGACGTGCTGGCCGTCGTCAACTGACGTCGGTACCTGCGCTTGATGCCCCGGGCCCCGCATTAGCCGGGGACCGGGGCATTTCGCACTGAGAGGACTCAAATGCCTAAGCAGATCAACTTCGACGAGGACGCTCGTCGAGCCCTCGAGCGCGGGGTGAACAAGCTCGCCGACGCGGTCAAGGTCACCCTCGGCCCGCGTGGCCGGCACGTCGTGCTCGACAAGAAGTTCGGCGGCCCCACCATCACGCTCGACGGCGTGACGGTGGCCCGTGAGATCGAGCTGGACGACCCGTTCGAGAACCTGGGCGCCCAGCTCGCGAAGAACGTCGCCACGAAGACCAACGACGTCGCCGGCGACGGCACCACCACGGCCACCGTGCTGGCGCAGTCCCTGGTGAAGGTCGGCCTTCGCAACGTCGCCGCCGGCGCCAACCCGACCGCGCTCGGCCGGGGCATCGAGGCGGCCGCGGACAAGGTCATCGAGGTGCTCAAGAGCAAGGCGACCCCGGTCAAGGGCCGCGAGAGCATCGCCCAGGTCGGCACCGTCACCTCCCGTGACGCCACGATCGGCGCGCTGCTCGGCGAGGCCGTGGAGAAGGTCGGCGAGGACGGCGTGATCACCGTGGAGGAGTCCTCCACGATGGCCACCGAGCTCGAGATCACCGAGGGCGTGCAGTTCGACAAGGGCTACCTGTCGGCGCATTTCGCGACCAACCCGGAGGAGCAGCGGGCGATCCTCGAGAACGCCTACGTGCTGCTGCACCGCGAGAAGATCTCCGCGCTCGCGGACCTGCTCCCGGTGCTGGAGAAGGTCGTCGAGGCCAAGCGGCCGCTGCTGATCATCGCCGAGGACGTCGAGGGCGAGGCGCTGTCCACCCTGGTGGTCAACTCCCTGCGCAAGACGATCACCGCGGTCGCGGTGAAGGCGCCGTTCTTCGGAGACCGCCGCAAGGCGTTCCTGGACGACCTCGCCGTCGTCACCGGTGGCCAGGTCGTCTCGGCCGAGATCGGCATGAAGCTGTCCGAGATCGGGCTCGACGCGCTGGGCTCGGCCCGCCGCATCGAGGTCACCAAGGACACCACGACGATCGTGGACGGGGCTGCCACCAAGGAGGACATCGCCGCGCGGATGGCCCAGATCCGCAAGGAGATCGAGACCACCGACTCCGACTGGGACCGCGAGAAGCTGCAGGAGCGGCTGGCCAAGCTGGGTGGCGGCGTCGCCGTCATCAAGGTCGGCGCGGCCACCGAGACCGAGCTCAACGAGCGCAAGCACCGCATCGAGGACGCCGTGGCTTCGACCAAGGCGGCCGTCGAGGAGGGCATCGTCCCCGGTGGTGGGTCGGCGCTCGTGCACGCGGTCAGGGAGCTCGAGGACGGCCTCGGCCTCACCGGCGACGAGGCGACCGGCGTGAAGATCGTCCGCGACGCGCTGTCCGCGCCGCTGTTCTGGATCGCCAGCAACGCCGGCCTCGAGGGCGCGGTCATCGTGTCCAAGGTGCAGGAGCAGGGCTGGGGCCACGGTCTCAACGCCGCCACGGGTGAGATCACCGACCTGCTCGCGGCCGGCATCGTCGACCCGGTGAAGGTCACCCGCTCCGCGGTGGCCAACGCCGCGTCGATCGCCCGCCTGGTGCTCACCACGGAGAGCTCCGTGGTCGAGAAGCCCGTCGAGGAGGACGAGTCCGCGACCGGCCACGGTCACGGGCACGCGCACTGACGCTCGCGTTCAGCGCCTGGGAGGGGCGGTGTCCCGGAAACGGGATACCGCCCTTTCCGCATTCGGTGCACAGTCGTGCACCGCAGTCCGGAATTCACGCATGAAAAAAGGGGTGACGCCCCTGCGACGTCACCCCTTTTTCCTCCCCCTCACTGGCCGGAAAGACTCAGTTGGCGCTTGCCGGTCTTGAGGATGTTCTCCCGCTCGGCCTCGGAAAGGCCGCCCCAAATTCCGTAGGGTTCGTGCACGGCCAGTGCGTGCGCGCGGCACAAGCGCAGGACCGGGCAGGACTGGCAAATCGCTTTCGCCCGGGCCTCCCGTCGTGCCCTGGCCGGTCCGCGCTCCCCGTCGGGATGGAAGAAAGCCGCACTGTCCATCCCTCGGCAGGACCCCTCCAGCTGCCAGTCCCAGATGTCCGCATTGGGGCCTGGAAGCCTGCGCGTGTCTGCCATCGTGACCGCCTCCGTTATTCGGTCGGATCCCCTCGTTGTCGCACTGCGACTACTCCATTTGGTGCAACGGCGGTAACGTTAGAAGCGCGCCAATAGTTGTTCAAGGGAATCGTCCGGATTCATCCTTTGGATATCCCCCGCAAGCGTGAGAATCAGATGTTTCGCAGGTCGTGGGGCATAACTTCCAGGTTGCTGGGTAGTCAGACCTCCGCAATATTGGAGCGAATGGATCGTGCACGGGAGGCAGAGCCGACGATGCCGGTGGCCGCAGTGGCCCGCCGGCTCGGTGTCGCCCCCGCGACGCTCCGGACCTGGGACAGGCGCTACGGGCTCGGCCCGAGCAGGCACACCGGTGGCAAGCACCGCCGCTACGGCGCCGCCGACATCCGCCGCCTCGAGCTGATGCAACGAGCCCTGCTCAGAGGTGCCTCGACGGCCGAAGCCGCCCGCTTCGCGCTCGCAGCACCCGTCACCGACGCCCCCGCCGAAACCGCCCAGCCCGTACGCGCCGAGCCGGACCGCTCGGTCGCGCGGCGGCTACGCGGCGCGGCGCTCGCCATGGACGCCGCCGCGACGCAGCGGCTGCTGGCCGAGGCGATCGCCGACGCCGGCGTGCTGGCCGCCTGGGAGAACGTCATCGAGCCGGTGCTGACGGCGTTCGGCGCCGGCTGGCACGGGGCGCACTCCGGCGTGGAGGCGGAGTACCTGCTGACCGAGTGCGTGCTCGGCGCACTGATCCGCGCGACGCCGCTGCTCGACGAGCCGCGCAACTCCCGGCCGGTGCTGCTGAGCGGGGTGCCGGACGAGCGGGTCAATCTGCCCCTCTACGCACTCGCCGCCTGCCTGGCCGAGCGGGGTATCGCCGCCCAGCTCTTCGGAACGCCGCCGCCGGCCGAGGTCCTCGCCGTCGCCGTCCGCCGCAGCGCCCCGGCCGCCGTCGTGCTGCGGGCGCAGCGGAGCACGGTCGCCGACGGCAGGCTGTTCCCGCGCGTCTCGCGTGGCCGACAGCGCAGCCGGGTGTTCGCCTGGGGGCCGGGCTGGGTCCACACCCCGTTGCCCGAGAAGGTCGAGTTGCTGCCCGGCCTGCGCACGGCCGTCGATCGCATCGAATATGTCCTACTGGGTCGCTAGGGTTTCGGACGTGTCCACGGACGAGCTGCGGCAGGCGGCCTTCGGCGACGCGCCGGTGGTCCCCGTCGGCGCGCCCCGGTCGCCACGGGCGAAGTTGCTGACCGCCATCGTGCTCGGCGCCCAGGGCCGCTACGCCGGCGCGGCGTCCCTGCTCGGCGAGGTCGCCAAGGGACGAGACCCGGTGCTCGCCGCATTGGCCCTCTCGGCGTTCGCCTCGCACCGCCGCCAGCTCGGCGGGCACCGCGCGGCCTTCGGGCCGGACGGCGCCGCGCTGCGGCTCGTGGCCGGGCTGTCCGGCCATGCGGAACCCGACGGGATCGACGCCGCGGGGGCGCGGGCCGACGCGCTGCTCGGGCTGGCCGCGGACAACCTCGGCGTCGGCCGCCTGGCGGTCGCCCGCCGGCTGCTGGCCCGCGTGCGGGCGGAGAGCTGGCGCTCCCAGGTCCGTCGCGGCTGGGTCACCGCGGAGATCGAACTGGCCGACGGCCAGGCGAGGGCCGCCGTAGCGCCGGCGGAGGCCGCGCTGGGCCTCGCGACGGCGTCCGGCGCGCTCCGGCACGTCGTGAAGTCGCAGCTGGTCCTGGCCGCCGCGCTGGGGGCGACAGGGGAGCGGGAACGAGCGGTGCACCTCGTGGACGAAGCCCTCGGCGTGTCGGACAAATACGCACTACGCTCGCTTGGTTGGCCCGCCGGGCTGCTCGCCGCCGAGCACGGTTCCGACCTGTATGGCCGGGATCGATTCAGGGTCGACGCGGTGCTGCACGCTGTGTTACTACGGTCTGACCCGGAGGGGAGGCGGCTGGCGCGTGATTCGCCCTGGGTCCCGGTGTGACGCCGGTTGGAGCAGTCGAGGCGGCCATACCGACATCCGGGCGAAGATCTTCCAAAAAAAGCCACCGGATCGTGTCAAGGTGCGGCCTAAAGCGTCCGATAGGGGATATGGAAGGTCACCCGGCTGCAGGAAGGAAACCCCGTGACTACGGTCTTGATCTGCGACGACCGACGCAGTGTCCGCGAAGGGCTCACTCGCGTGATGTCTGCTGTCCCTGGCGTCAGTCGCATCGACTGCGTAGCGCACGGTGACGAGTTGCTGGCCAGGTATTCGCGCCAGCCGGTGGACGTCGTCCTCGTCGGCACCCAGCGCGCGATGCCGGCCGGGGTGGAGGCGACTCGGCGGCTGGTGTCCGCCAATCCCCAGGCGAACGTGATCGTCTTCGGCGCGCCCGACGATGCCAGCAGCATCGCCGCCGCGATCGCCGGTGGCGCCCGCGGTTACCTGAGGTGGGACGCCTCTCGCCCCGAACTCGTGGCCGCACTGGCGCACACCCTCGCGAGCACCTCGGTGCCCGCGCCGCGCCAGCCCGCCGACCCCGGCGTCCAGCTCACCGAGCGCGAGCTGCAGGTACTGCGTGGTATGAGCCAGGGCAAGAGCAACGGCCAGATCGGCCGCGAGCTCTACCTGTCGGAGGACACCGTGAAAACCCACGCCCGACGGCTGTTCCGCAAGCTCGGCGTGCGGGACCGCGCGCAGGCGGTCGCCCACGGTTTCCGCCGCGGGTTGGTGTCCTGATTCAGAAAGTGCTTTTCTGAGCATCTTTCATCTTGTAAGCTGCGCAAGTCGTTGAATTCTTGAACACCTTGATGTGACCGCTCGCCGGCGCGTCCCGGTTTCCGGGGCGCGCCGAAGGCGACCGTGCACGAGCGATGTCGATGCCGGACGGTACGGTGGGCATCACCGGTGCGAGGGATGTCTATCTCGCGCGCCGTCATTTTGTACGCCTACACGTAACGCTGGGACTGTTGTCTGCGATGGCCAATGTGGGGGACGGACTGGAGGAGTCGGTCGCCGCCGCTGTCGAGGGAGATCCTCAGGCGGTCGAGCGGCTGCTGGCCGCCATTCGTCCCTTGGTGGTGCGGTACTGCCGCGCCCGAGTAGGACGGCAGGAGCGTTCGTTCGCTTCAGCAGACGACGTAGCTCAGGAGGTGTGTCTCGCGGTGCTCACGGCCCTGCCCTCGTACCGTGACCAAGGACGCCCGTTCCTGGCATTCGTGTACGGCATCGCCCAGCACAAGGTGGCCGACGCGCATCGCGCTGCCGCTCGCAACCGGGCCGAGCCCGTGGCCGAGATCCCCGACGAGATCGAGGGTGACATCGGTCCGGAGCAGCACGCCTTGCAAGGGGAGTTGAACGAGCGCATGGCCCAGTTGCTGCGGGTGCTGCCGGACAAACAACGCGAAATCGTGGTGCTGCGAGTGGTCGTGGGGCTTTCCGCTGAGGAGACCGCGGAAGCGGTCGATTCGACGCCGGGCGCGGTCCGGGTCGCTCAGCACCGGGCTCTCGCGCGGCTCCGCAAGGCGCTGGCGTCCGAGGAGGTGGCCTGAGTGACCGACCGCGACAGCCGCGACGAGGTCAGACGCGAGCTCGGTGAGTTCCCGTTCGACGACAGCATGAGCGCGTCCAAGGCCGCGTTCGAGGCCGACCTCTCCGCGGTGCACGCCGACGACGCGCTGCTGGACGCGCTCGGCGGTTCCGACCCCAAGGTCGCCGACGGGCTCGGCGACCAGGAGCTCAACGCGCTGCTGCTGGCCTGGCGGCGGGACATCGACAGCGAGCCGCTCGCCGAGCTGGTGGACACCGACACCGCCGTCACCACGGTCAAGACGGCGGCACTGGCCCGCAGGCACGGCCAGAAGGCGCGCAAGCGCCGCATCCTGGTCCCGGTGGCGGTCGCCGCCGCCGTGCTGGCCATCGCCTTCAGCGGCACCGGCATCGCCGCACGTGACGCGCAGCCCGGGGACACGCTGTGGGGTCTGACCAAGGTCCTCTACGCCGACCACGCCCGCTCGGTCGAGGCCGCCTCCGCGGCGCGCACCGACCTGCAGCAGGCGAGCATCGCGCTGTCCCAGGGCCGGATCGCCGAGGCGCAGCAGGCGCTGGCCGAGGCGGCCGCGAAGCTGCAGCAGGTGTCCACGGAGGACAACCTGGCGCAGCTGATGCAGGAGCACCAGCAGCTCACCGCGATGCTGCAGAACCCGGCGTCGCCCCAGTCGCCGCCGAGCTCGTCGCAGCAGTCCTCGCCGAGCGTGCCGGTGACCTCGACCACGACGTCCCCGCCGCCGACCTCGACCACGACCAGCCCGCCGCCGACCTCGAGCACGACGTCCCCGCCCGACACCTCGACCACGACGCCGCCGTCCACGGACAGCAGCTCGGTGTCCGCGGCGGGCACCAACAGCGGCGACAACACGATCCGCTACGACTCGACCGACTCCGGCGGCGAGGCGCCGGCGCAGGTGGGTACCGGCGGCAACTGACGAAGCCCATGAGAAGGGCCCGGCTGCGAAGCCGGGCCTTTTCTCATGCGGGCGGTGCTCTCAGTAGGCGCTCTCGGTGGCCGTTACGCCGTCAGCGAAACCACGGCAGTAATCCCAGCTGACGTAGTCGGCCGGGGCCGGGTCGTAAGCGGGCTCGTGCGGGCGCATCCGCCCGTCGGCGAGCAGCTGTTCGAGGCTGGCGCGCAGCAGGTGCCAGTCGTGGTAGTGCGGCTGGTCACACTCGCCGCAGTCGACGACAATGCCACGAACCCCGCGCGGCTCCAGCAAAGCCTGGTAGACGGCCAGGTCGGACAGGTCCGCCAGCAACTCGGTGCGGGCCTGCGAGTCCATGGGTTCATCCAGGTCATCGCCGAAAGCGGCCAGGTCCTTGGCGGGGTCGTCGGGGTCGTCGGCGAACGGGTCCGGGGGCAACACGTCGTGCGGCACGGCCTGCACGGTACCGGGCGGGGGTGGGGAGCTGTCCAGATACCATCGGCAAGGAGTTCTCCGAAATGCCGAGGAAGGTCAGTCACCAGCCATGACGAGCGAGTTCACCCAGGAAGACAAGTTCGCGATGCTGGGCCTGACCTTCGACGACGTACTGCTGTTACCGGCGGAGTCGGACGTGGTGCCCAGCAGCGTCGACACCAGCACCCGGCTCTCCCGCAACGTCACCCTGCGCATCCCGCTGGTCTCCGCGGCGATGGACACCGTGACCGAGGCCAGGATGGCCATCGCGATGGCCCGCCAGGGCGGGATGGGCGTGCTGCACCGCAACATGCCGGTCGACGAGCAGGCGGCGGCGGTCGAGGTGGTCAAGCGGTCCGAGGCCGGCATGGTGACCGACCCGGTGACCTGCTCCCCGGACGACACCCTCGCCGAGGTCGACGCGCTGTGCGCCCGCTTCCGCATCTCCGGCGTGCCGGTCACCGACGCGGCCGGCCAGCTCGTGGGCATCATCACCAACCGCGACATGCGCTTCGAGGTGGACTACAGCCGCCCGGTCAGCGAGGTGATGACCAGCGAGAACCTCATCACCGCGCAGGTGGGGGTCACCGCGGACGCGGCGCTCGGGCTGCTGCGCCGGCACAAGATCGAGAAGCTGCCGATCGTGGACGGCGCGGGCAAGCTGCGCGGGCTGATCACGGTCAAGGACTTCGTCAAGACCGAGCAGTACCCCAACGCCACCAAGGACCCGGACGGCCGGCTGCTGGTCGGCGCGGCCGTCGGCGTCGGCCCCTCGGGCCACCAGCGCGCGATGGCGCTGGCCGACGCGGGCGTGGACGTGCTGATGGTCGACACCGCGCACGGGCACTCGCGCGCCGTCGTCGACATGGTCACGACGCTGAAGAAGGAGTTCGGCGACACCGTCGACGTCGTGGGCGGCAACGTCGCGACCCGCGCCGGGGCGCAGGCACTGGTCGACGCGGGTGCCGACGGGGTGAAGGTGGGTGTCGGTCCGGGCTCGATCTGCACCACCCGCATCGTCGCCGGCGTCGGGGTGCCGCAGATCTCGGCGATCTACGAGGCCGACAAGGCCTGCCGCCCGGCCGGGGTGCCGGTCATCGGCGACGGCGGCATCCAGTACTCCGGCGACATCGCCAAGGCGATCACCGCGGGCGCCTCGAGCGTGATGCTCGGCAGCCTCCTCGCGGGCACCGCCGAGTCGCCGGGCGACCTGATCCTGGTCAACGGCAAGCAGTTCAAGACCTACCGCGGCATGGGCTCGCTGGGCGCCATGCAGTCGCGCGACGGCCGCAAGTCCTACTCGAAGGACCGCTACGCGCAGGACGACGTGCTCAGCGAGGACAAGCTCGTCCCCGAGGGCATCGAGGGCCGGATCGCGTTCCGCGGGCCGCTGGTCAACGTCGTGCACCAGCTCGTGGGCGGGCTCCGCTCGGGCATGGGCTACGCCGGCGCGGAGACGGTCGCGCAGCTGCAGCACGCGCAGCTGGTGCGGATCACCGCGGCGGGTCTGAAGGAGAGTCACCCGCACGACATCACCATGACGGTCGAGGCGCCCAACTACACCGCCCGCTGACGGGCAGCAGCACACGAGAGGGGATCCGCACGTGCGGGATCTGGTCGAGATCGGCATGGGACGTACCGCGCGGCGCGCGTACGACCTCGACGACGTGGAGATCGTCCCGTCGCGCCGGACGCGTTCGTCCGCGGTGGTGTCCACCGCCTGGCAGATCGACGCCTACCGCTTCGACCTGCCCCTCGTCACGCATCCGAGCGACGCGATCGTGTCGCCGGCCAGCGCGGTCGAGATCGGCAAGCTCGGCGGGCTCGGCGTGCTCAACGCCGAGGGCCTGTGGGCGCGGCACGCCAACGTCGAGGAGGCGATGCAGCGCCTTGTCGACACGATGAAGGACGAGGACCCGACCGCGCTGGTGCGGGTGCTGCAGGAGCTGCACTCGGCGCCGGTGCGGCCGGAGCTGCTGGCCGAGGCGCTGCGGACGGTGCGTGAGTCCGGCGTGACGGTGGCGGCGCGGGTGAGCCCGCAGCGGGCGGCGGAGCTGACCCCGCACCTGATCGCGGCCGGCGTGGAGATCCTGGTCGTGCAGGGCACGATCATCTCGGCCGAGCACGTGTCCGGCGACGCCGACCCGCTCGACCTCAAGGAGTTCATCGGCGGGCTCGACGTGCCGGTGATCGCGGGCGGCACGGCCGACTACCGCACGGCGATGCACCTGATGCGCACCGGCGCGGCGGGCGTGATCGTCGGGCACGGCTACACGCCCGGCATCACGAGCACGGACCGCGTGCTGGGCATCGGCGTGCCGATGGCCACCGCGATCATCGACGCGGCGGCGGCGCGGCGTGACTACCTCGACGAGACCGGCGGCCGCTACGTGCACGTCCTGGCAGACGGTGGCATGACCTCCTCCGGCGACATCGCGAAGGCGATCGCCTGCGGGGCGGACGCCGTCGTGCTGGGCGCGCCCCTCGCCGCCTCCTCGGCCGCTCCCGGGCACGGGCTGTACTGGACGGCGGCTGCCGCGCACCCGTCGCTGCCGCGTTCGCGGGTGGCCGCGGGCCCGGACTTCGAGACCGATCTGAAGACGCTGCTGTACGGTCCGTCGTCGGATGCCGAAGGAGCGGTCAACCTGTTCGGTGCGCTGCGCCGGGCGATGGCGAAGACCGGGTACTCCGACCTCAAGGAGTTCCAGCGCGTCGGGCTGTCGGTCCGCCGCTGAGGTCACCCGGTCGAACCCGTCAGTAACTTACTCCTGGTCAGAAGCTCGTCCCGGCGCTACAGTTTTACGTGTGACCGCGAGTAACAGCAGTGCAGCTGACTATGACGTGATCGTGGTCGGGTCGGGCTTCGGCGGCAGCGTCGCGGCCCTCCGGCTCACGGAGAAGGGCTACCGGGTCGCCGTGCTCGAGGCGGGCAGGCGGTTCGCCGACGACGAGTTCGCCAAGACATCCTGGGATCTCAAGCGGTACCTGTGGGCACCGGCGCTGGGCTGCTTCGGCATCCAGCGCATCCACCTGCTCAACGACGTCATGGTGCTCGCGGGCGCCGGGGTCGGCGGGGGCTCGCTGGTCTACGCGAACACGTTGTACCGGCCGCTCAAGCCGTTCTACCGCGATCCGCAGTGGGCGCACATCACCGACTGGGAGGCCGAGCTCGCGCCGCACTACGACCAGGCCAGCCGGATGCTCGGGGTGGTCACCAACCCGACGGTGACGCCGTCGGACGAGGTGATGCGCAAGGTCGCCGCGGACATGGGCGTCGAGCGCACCTTCCACGCCACGCCCGTCGGGGTGCATTTCGGCAAGCCGGGCGAGCGGGTGGCCGACCCGTACTTCGGCGGGGCGGGCCCGCAGCGCACCGGCTGCACGGAGTGCGGCGCGTGCATGACCGGCTGCCGGGTCGGGGCGAAGAACACGCTGGTCAAGAACTACCTGTACCTCGCCGAGCAAGGCGGCGCGAAGGTCGTCCCCATGACCACCGTGGACGCGGTGCGGCCGCAGGCCGACGGCTCCTTCGTGGTCGATATCCACAAGACGGGCAAGCGGTTCCGGCACAGCCTGACCGCGGACCAGGTCGTGCTCGCCGCCGGCACCTGGGGCACCCAGCAGCTGCTGCACCGGATGCGCGACACCGGCGTGCTGCCGCAGCTGTCGTACCGGTTCGGCGAGCTGACCCGCACCAACTCCGAGGCGATCATCGGCGCCGGGCGGCTCAAGGTGGACCCCGAGCACGACTTCAGCAAGGGCGTCGCGATCACGTCGTCGATCCACCCCGACGAGAACACCCACATCGAGCCCGTGCGCTACGGCAAGGGCAGCAACGCGATGAGCCTGCTGCAGACGATCGCGACCGACGGCTCGCTGTCCACGCCGCGCTGGCTGCAGGCGGTCAAGACGATCGTGCGGAAGCCGGTCCAGTCGCTCAAGCTGCTCAACGGCTACCGCTGGAGCGAGCGGACCGTGATCCTGCTGGTGATGCAGAGCCTGGACAACTCGATCACGACGTTCACCAAGCGCGGGCTGTTCGGGCGGCGCAGGTACACCTCGAAGCAGGGGCACGGCGAGCCGAACCCGTCGTTCATCCCGGCCGGGCACGAGGCGAACCTGCGCACGGCCGAGCACATCGGCGGCGTCGCGGGCGGCACCTGGGGCGAGATCTTCGACATCCCGCTGACCGCGCACTTCATCGGCGGCGCCCCGATCGGGACGACCGCGGACGAGGGCGTGATCGATCCGTACCACCGGGTGTTCAACTACCCGAATCTGTCTATTGTGGACGGCACGGCGGTGACCGCGAACCTCGGGGTGAACCCGTCGCTGACCATCACCGCCCAGGCCGAGCGGGCGTTCTCCTTGTGGCCCAACAAGGGCGAGGCGGACCAGCGGCCGGTCCAGGCGGCGGCCTACCGCCGCCTGGACCCGGTCGCGCCGAAGAACCCCGCCGTCCCGGCCGAGGCTCCCGCGGCGCTGCGTCTCACAACGAGATCCCGGTGAAGACCGTGACCCGCTCCTCGGTGAGGTCGTGCATGGCCGCGGGGACACCCTCGCGGCCCACGCCCGACCCCTTGACCCCGCCGTAGGGCATCTGGTCGGCGCGGTAGGACGGCACGTCGCCGACGATCACGCCGCCGACCTCCAGCTCGGCCGAGGCGCGGAAGGCGAGCTGGACGTCGCGCGTGAACACGCCTGCCTGCAGGCCGTACGCCGACGCGTTGACGGCCGCGAACGCCTCGTCCGCACTGTCCACGATGGACACCGCGAGCACCGGGCCGAAGATCTCCTCCGACCACGCCTTGGCGTCCGCGGGCACGTCCGTCAGCAGCGTCGGCTCGACGCTCGCGCCGTCCCGTCCGCCGCCGGTGAGCACCTTCGCGCCGCCGGACACGGCCTCGTCGACCCAGGCGACGATCCGCTCGGCGGCCGCCTCGTCCACCACCGGTCCCACGTCGACAGTCGTGTCGTACGGGTCCCCGGTCTTCTGCGCGCGCACGGCGTCGAGCAGCGCCGGGACGAACTCGCCCGCGACCGAGCGCTCGACGAGCACCCGCTGCACCGCGATGCACGACTGGCCGGCCTGGTAGTTGCCGAACGTCGCGATGCGCGCGGCCGCGCCCGGCAGGTCCGGCCAGTCGCCGAGCACGACCGCAGCCGCGTTGCCGCCCAGCTCCAGCACGATGTGCTTGCGGGGCACGGCTTCCGCGAGCGACCAGCCGACGGGTCCGGAACCGGTGAACGACACGACCGGCAGCCGCGGGTCGGCCACCAGCGCGGCGGTGTCGGCGTTGCCCAGCGGCAGCACCGAGAACGCGCCCTCCGGCAGGTCGGTCTCGGCCAGGAGCTCGCCGAGGATGAGCGCCGAGAGCGGCGTGCGCGGCGCGGGCTTGACCAGGATCGGTGCGCCGACCGCGAGTGACGGCGCGACCTTGTGCGCGACCAGGTTCAACGGGAAGTTGAACGGCGCGATGCCCAGCACCGGCCCGCGGGGCACCCGGCGGACCAGCGCGAGCCTGCCCTCGCCACCGGCGTCGGTGTCGAGTCGCTGGAGGTCGCCGGTGAACCGCCGGGCCTCCTCGGCGGCGATCCGGAACACCGAGATCGCCCGCTTGACCTCGATCTCGGCCCACTTGAACGGCTTGCCGTTCTCCGCCGTGATCACCTCGGCCAGCTCCTCGGCGCGTTCGGCGAGCCCGCGGGAGACGTGCTCCAGTGCGGCGGCCCGGACGTGTGCGGGCGAGCGGCGGAACGCGGGTGCCACCGCCGCCGCCGCGGCGACGGCGCGTTCCACCTGGTCGGGCCCGGGCACGGCGACGGTCGCGACCTCGCTGCCGTCGAACGGGTGGGTGACCTCGAGCGTGCTGCTCCCCTGCTCCGCCCGGCCGGCGATCCACGCGGGGCGTGGCTCCGGAGTGAAGGTGTCCATGCCCTAAAGGTAAGGCGCGGCGGGCGTGACACTTCGCCGAGGGAGACCGTGACGAATGGCAGAAACACCGCGGGCCGGGTGTTCCTACATTCGGATCATGAAGACGCACCCGGTACTCGCCACCCTCGACACGCTCGGCGACCCGAAGCGGCGCCCGGTCGTCACCGGGGTCGTCTTCGCCGTCACGGCGGCGACGAGCATCGCCCAGCTCGTCGACCACCCGCTGCTGGGCCGGTTCCAGCGCGACCCGGCGATCGCGCACGGCGAGTGGTGGCGGCTGGTCACCGCGTCGTTCTTCCAGGACGGCTGGCTGCTCGGCACGATCTTCAACCTGTTCATCCTGGCCGTGGTCGGGCTGCGCGCCGAGCGGGTGTTCGGGCACTGGCGCTGGCCGGTGCTGTACTTCGCTGCCGCGCTGTTCGGCAACGTGATGAGCTATCTGTGGCTGCAGCCGGTCGGCGCCGGGAACTCGATGGCCGTCGCCGGACTGGTCGGGGCGCTCGCCACGGCGGTGCTGTGCTCGCAGGCGCCCAACCGGTTCGCCGCGCTCGCCGTGCCCGCCCTCGCCGTGGTCGACACGGCTCTGGGCGACAACCACGGCCTGCCCGCGCTGTTCGGGATGGCGCTGGGCTGGCTGCTGCTGGGCCGGGGGCGGCGTGGTGCAGCTCACCTGGGACGATAGGCGTATCGACTTTCGCTTCCCGAGGAGGTGCGGGTGCCCAGTCCGAGCGGCCCGGTCATCGTGGTGGACTTCGGCGCGCAGTACGCGCAGCTGATCGCGCGCCGGGTCCGCGAGGCCCAGGTGTACTCCGAGGTGGTGCCGCACACCGCGACGGTCGAGGAGATCATGGCGAAGGACCCCGCCGCGGTCATCCTCTCCGGCGGCCCCGCGAGCGCCTACTCCCCGGGTGCCCCTGGGATGGATCCCGAGCTGGCCAAGCAGGGCGTCCCCGTGTTCGGCATCTGCTACGGCTTCCACGTGCTGGCCCAGGCACTGGGCGGGACGGTCGAGGCGACCGGTGCCCGCGAGTACGGCCGCACCGAGGTCAAGCTGTGCGAGGACGGCGGTGTCCTGCACCGCGAGCTGCCCGCGCGGCACCAGGTGTGGATGAGCCACGGCGACAGCGTCACCAAGGCGCCCCCCGGCGCCGCGGTCACCGCCACCTCCGAAGGCGCGCCCGTCGCCGCCTACGAGAACCCCGACGAGCGCTACGCCGGGGTGCAGTACCACCCCGAGGTGCTGCACTCGCCGCACGGCCAGGAGGTGCTTCGCCGCTTCCTGCGCGACATCGCGGGCATCCGTCCCGACTGGACGACCGCGTCCATTGTGGACGAGCAGATCGCCGCGATCCGCGAGCAGATCGGCGACGGCCGCGCGATCTGCGGGCTGTCCGGTGGCGTGGACTCGGCCGTCGCGGCGGCGCTCGTGCAGCGCGCCATCGGCGACCGGCTCACCTGCGTGTTCGTCGACCACGGCCTGCTGCGGGCAGGCGAGCGCGCCCAGGTCGAGCGGGACTTCGTCGCCGCCACCGGGGTCAACCTGGTCACCGTCGACGCCCGCGAGCGGTTCCTCGACGCGCTGGCCGGGGTGACCGACCCCGAGGAGAAGCGCAAGATCATCGGCCGCGAGTTCATCCGCGTGTTCGAGCAGGCCGAGCGCGACCTCAAGGCGGAGGGCGACTACCGGTTCCTCGTGCAGGGCACGCTGTACCCGGACGTCGTCGAGTCCGGCGGCGGCTCCGGCGCCTCGAACATCAAGAGCCACCACAACGTCGGCGGCCTGCCCGAGGACCTGCAGTTCGAACTCGTCGAGCCGTTGCGGCTGTTGTTCAAGGACGAGGTGCGCCGGGTCGGGCTGGAGCTGGGCCTGCCCGAGACGATCGTGCACCGCCAGCCCTTCCCCGGCCCCGGCCTCGGCATCCGGATCATCGGCGAGGTCACGCACGACCGGCTGGAGACCCTGCGTGCCGCGGACGCCATCGCGCGCGAGGAGCTGACGGCGGCGGGCCTGGACCGCGACATCTGGCAGTGCCCGGTGGTGCTGCTCGCGGACGTGCGCAGCGTCGGCGTCCAGGGCGACGGGCGCACCTACGGCCATCCCGTGGTGCTGCGCCCGGTGTCCAGTGAGGACGCGATGACCGCGGACTGGACCCGCCTGCCCTACGAAGTGCTCGAGCGCATCTCGACCCGGATCACCAACGAGGTGGCCGAGGTGAACCGCGTGGTGCTGGACGTGACCAGCAAGCCGCCGGGCACCATCGAGTGGGAGTGACATGTGGGTCATCGGCCTGGTGCTGATCGCCGCCGCGGTCGCCGGGTTCTTCTGGATGCAGGCCACCAAACGCGAGCTGCACGCCATGATCGGCACGGAGACGCTGTCGATCCCCGAACTGGAGGACCTGCGGCGGATCTCCGACGAGCTCGGCGCGCGCGGCGGCTTCCGCAAGACCGCGGAAGTCGTGGGCGCCGCGTACCCGCGCCCAGAGGGCCCGCTGACCGCGGAGATCAGCAAGACCCCGTGCGTCTGGTACCGCTACCAGGTCGAACGGCAGTACGAGCACGTCCAGTACCGCGACGGCCGCCGCTACCGGTCCAAGCGCACGGAGAAGGTCGCCGAGCACACCTCGTCGGAGGGCTACGCGCTGATCGACGAGCAGGGCCGCACCATCGGGGTCGCCCCGGACGGCACGAAGCCCGAGGGCGTCGAGCAGACGGTGAACCGGTTCGAGCCCTACCGCGGCGGTGACCAGTCGTTCGAGCTGTTCGGCATCCGGCTGCCGGGGTTCCTCGCGGGCAACCGGGATTCGACGATCGGCTTCGAGTACAAGGAGTGGCTGATCCGCCCCGGCACCCGGCTCTACGTCCTGGGCGAGGTGCACGACGTCATCGGCCCGCTGGTGATCGGGAAGCCCCGGGAGAAGGGGCACTTCCTCGTCGCGGCGAAGACCGAGCAGGAGCTGCGGGCCGATCGCACCCGGCGGCACAAGCTCTTCGCGGTCGGCGTGATCGTCGCGTTCGTCGCCGGTCTCGCGCTCACCGTGGTGGGCATCGTCCGCTAGGGGTGCGCCGCGGCCCTGGCGAACCTCGTGCCCCAGTCGCGCAGCCGCTCGTGCAGCTCGGGCGGGCGGACCACGTGGAAGTCGGCCGCCATCACGCCGAGCGCCATGAGGGCCCAGTCCAGCTGGTCGACCGTCATGCGCACCCGGCAGTGCCCGGCGTCCACCTCGTCGACCGTGCTCCACCGGCCGATCCGCTCGCGCACTTCCGCGGCCGGGGCGTCGGCCAGCGCCTCCACCTCGTACGGGCGGGGGACGTTCTCCAGGCCCGCGCGGACGAACGCGGCCGCGTCGGCGGCGGGCAGCTCGCGGTCACGGAACCGGGCTCCGGTCGTGGCGGGGGAGAGAACCCGGTCGGCACGGAAGTTGCGCCAGTCGTGCCGGGTGAGGTCGTAGGCGACCAGGTACCACCGGTGGCCGACGGAGACCAGCCGGTGGGGCTCGACGTGCCGCTCGGTGCGGACGCCGGCGGCGGCGGTGTAGGAGAAGCGGAGGCGCTCGCTGTCGCGGCAGGCGAGCGCGATGGTGGTGAGCACTCCGGAGTCCGTGGGCGGCGTGGCCGGCGCACCCCAGCCGGCCGGCACGGTCATCGCCCGTAGCGCGTCCACCCGGCGGCGGAGCCTGGCCGGCATCACCTGCACCACCTTGGTCAGCACCCGCACCGAGGACTCGGCGATGCCGTCCACCGCGCCCTGGGCGGCGGCCTGGAGCCCGACCACCAGCGCGACCGCCTCCTCGTCGTCGACGACCAGCGGCGGCAGCGCCGCGCCCGCCGCGAGCTGGTAGCCGCCTTCGACGCCGCGCTGCGCCTCGACCGGGTAGCCCAGCTCGCGCAGCCGGTCGATGTCGCGGCGCAGGGTGCGGGCCGAGACGCCGAGCCGCTCGGCCAGTTCCGTGCCCGGCCAGTACCGGTGACTCTGCAACAGGGAGAGCAGACGCAGCGTGCGGGAGCTCGTGTTCGCCATGTTCTGAATTGTCCCGCAATTGAGGTCAGGAAGTGGCCGCTGTGACTTGTAGCGTGAGTTTCGACCGAAGGAACGGGAACGAAAGGCCGAGAACATGACCACGACCGAGCTGACCACGACCGGCGAGCGTGCCGACCTGCTCGAGATGCTCGCGAAGCACCGTCATTTCCTGCGCTTCACCACCCGCGACCTCACCGACGAGCAGGCCGGGCGGCGCACCACGGTCAGCGAGCTGTGTCTCGGCGGTTTGGTCAAGCACGTGGCGTCGGTGGAGCGGGGCTGGGCGGAGTTCATCGTGCGGGGCCCCTCGGCGATGCCGGACTTCACGGCGATGACTGAGGAGGACTTCGCCAAGCGGGCCGACGAGTTCCGGATGCTGCCGGGGGAGACGCTGGCCGGCGTGCTGGCCGACTACGCCGAGGTGGCCCGGCGGACCGACGAGCTGGTGGTGACGTTGCCGGACCTGAACGCCACCCAGCCGCTGCCGAAGGCCCCGTGGTTCGAGCCGGAAGCGGCGTGGTCGGCGCGGCGGGTGCTGATGCACATCATCGCCGAGACAGCGCAGCACTCCGGCCACGCCGATATCATCCGCGAGTCCCTCGACGGGGCGAAGAGCATGGGCTGACCGCGGACGCGGGAAGACCTCCGGCGAATGGTGCCGGAGGTCTTCCCTGTTCTCGGCCTCAGCTCTTGCGCCCGCCACGCAGGGACGCGCCCAGCATCAGGACCCCGAACAGGACCGCGCCACCGGCGAGCAGCCAGCGCAGGTCGAACTCGGGCAGCCAGGTCACGCCGTCGGTCAGCGTGTAGGCCGACACGAACAGGGTCGCGATCCCGATCAGCAGGGTGAAGACGTCGACCCCGCGGCGGCGCGGCCGCTGCTCGGTCGTCGTCTCGTCGTAGTCGTACTCAGCCACGGCGCACCTCGATCTCTCCCGCTCCCTGTGAAACGTTCACGTTCACCTGCAGTCCGCCCGCACCGTCGGTGCCCAGGTCCCGGCCGGTGACCGCCGGGCGGCCGACTCCGTCGGTCTGCTCACCGAGGCAGTTCACGTTCCCCGCGTCGACCTGGCAGATGTACTGCACGTCCGCGGTCTGCGGCACGATGATCGTCGTCTGCCCGGCCCCGGCGCGGACCTCGGTCGTGACCGGCGCGGTCGGGGGCAGCTGCGTCAGGTCCAGCCGCATGTCACCCGCGGTGTGCGAGTACACCGGCTGCACCTGGGCGGCCGTCGTGGGCGTGGCGTCGATGTCCCCGAAGCCGCCCGAGTAGTTCGACACCGGCACGGACGTGAGCACCGCGCCGGCGATCGACAGCGGCACCGCCAGCCAGATCAGGCTGCGGCCGCCCCTGGCGAACGCCCCGGCGACCAGGCCGACGCCGAGCACGGCGAGCACCAGGCCGATGACGTGCTGCGCGGAGAACCAGGCGATGCCCATGGACGCGCAGGCCGCGCCCGCGCCGGCGACCAGCAGGGCCGCGCCGAAGGTCGCCGCCCCGACCTTGGACCGCGGCCGCCGCGGCTCGTGCACCGGGGCCACCGGTGGCGGGGCGTAGGCGGGCTCGGGGTCCGGCAGGTCCCACGCCAGCGGCGGTGCGCCGAGCGGGTCCGTCCCGGCGGCCGCACCGGGCGTGGACATCGGGTACGTCATGGTCTCCTCCGCGTGTGCGACCGGCCGGTTCTCGTGGCCGCGGCTTCGATGCAGCAGGTAGAGCGCGGTCACCAGCAGTGCCAGTGCGACGATGCCGCCGCCGTTGAACCAGCCCCAGCCGCTGCCGAAGCCCAGGCTCACCAGCGGGAAGAAGGCGATCACGAGGACGATCGTGAAGCCCTTCGACATCGTGCTGCGGCCACGACCGATCAGCGCCTCGACGGGGGAGACCTGGTCGTCCTCGCCGGGGAAGAACAGCCAGCCCAGCACGTACAGCGCCAGGCCCATGCCCCCGAACACGGTCGCGACCACGAAGGCCACTCGCACGATCACCGGATCGATGCCGTACCGCTCGCCGATCCCGGCGGCGACCCCGGCGATCTTCCGGCCACGGGCAGGCCGCCGGGGCCTGCTCACCCAGAAGTCCTTCAGCGTCTCCTCGAACCCGCCGAGGCCGTGTGCCCTGGTCCGGTCTGCTGCGCCACTCATGCCATCGAATATCGGGCACGCACGCGGCGGGCACATCGGGGAACGTCCCTGAGATTCACGATCAGGGAGTTTCCCTGATGAATCGGGCTTGCGGCCGTGTGAGCATGGAAGAACCATGGAAGACGTGCAGGAAAGGGCCCGCGAGACGGCCGTCAGCCGAGTGCCGTCGAGCGCACTCGCGGAGCCGGACGGGCCACCGAAGCTCTACCGGCACCGGGCCGGCCGCGCGGTCGCGGGGGTCTCCGCGGGCTTGGCCGACCACCTCGGCGTACGCGTGATCTGGGTGCGCGCGACCTTCGCCGTGCTCGCCGCGTTCGGCGGGGCGGGGCTGCTGGCGTACGGCCTGCTGTGGGTGTTCGTGCCGCAGCGGTCGGGGGAGGACGCGTCCCAGCCGAGCTCGCCCAAGGAACGTCAGCAGGCGATCGGGCTGCTCGTGCTGGGCATCGGCCTCGCCGTCGGTGGCAGCACGATCACCGGCGTGATCAGCGGCTGGGTCGCCGTGCCGCTGGCGGTCGCGCTGGTCGGCGCAGCGGTGGTGTGGCGCGAGGCCGACGAGTCACAGCGACGCCGGTGGCGCACCGGGGCGCGCTCGGGTGTCGCGGGCGTCGTCCTCGGGGGCGGTGGCTGGTCGGCGGCCGTGCGGATCCTCGCCGGTGTCGCGCTGGTCGTCACCGGCATCGGCGTGATGGTCATCCGCAGCGGCAGTTTCGACCAGGTGCAGTTCGCGCTGATCGCGGTGTTCGCCACGCTGGTCGGGGTCGCCGTGCTGACCGTGCCGTTCTGGCTGCGGATGGTGCGGGACCTGGGGGAGGAGCGCCGGGCCCGGATCCGCACCGAGGAACGTGCCGAGATCGCCGCGCACCTGCACGACTCGGTGCTGCAGACGCTGGCGCTGATCCAGAAGCAGGCCGAAGCGCCCAAGGAGGTCGCGCGGCTGGCGCGCGGCCAGGAGCGGGAGCTGCGCGGCTGGTTGTACGGGCCGTCGGGCTACGGCGGCAAGGAGATCACCGACGGGGGCGGGCAGCTGTCCGCCGCGATCGCGGCGGTGTGCGGCGAGGTGGAGGACTCGTTCGCCATCTCGGTCTCGCAGGTCGTGGTGGGGGACGCGGAGCTGGACGAGCCGCTGACAGCGCTGGTGCAGGCTGCCAGGGAGGCGATGGTCAACGCGGCCAAGCACGCGGACGTTGAGGAGGTCAGCGTGTACGCCGAGGTCGAGCCCACCGCGGTCACGGTGTTCGTGCGGGACCGGGGCAAGGGCTTCGACCCGGACACCGTGTCGGGCGACCGGCACGGTCTCGCGGACTCGATCCGGGGCAGGATGGAACGCAACGGCGGTACGGTGCGGCTGCGCACCGCGCCCGGCGACGGGACGGAAGTGCAGTTGGCGATGCCGATCAAGACGGGGAGTGCCGCATGAGTGAGACACCGGTGACCGTTTTCCTGGTCGACGACCACGCGTTGTTCCACGCCGGGGTGCGGACGGAGCTGGACTCGATCACCGACGAGGTGCGGGTGGTCGGCGAGGCGGGCTCGGTCGCGGAGTCGGTCGCCGGCATCGTCCGGACGAAGCCGCAGGTCGTCCTGCTGGACGTGCACATGCCCGACGGCGGTGGCGCCGAGGTGCTGCGCCGGTTGCGGCCCGAGCTGCCGGACGTCGTGTTCCTCGCGCTGTCGGTGTCCGACGCCGCGGAGGACGTGATCGCCGTGATCCGCGCGGGCGCGCGGGGCTACGTCACGAAGACGATCTCGTCGAAGGAGCTGGTCCGCGCGATCACCCGCGTCGCCGACGGGGACGCGGTGTTCTCGCCCCGGCTGGCCGGGTTCGTGCTCGACGCGTTCGCCGACCGGCCCGGCTCGGCGCCGATCAGCGACCCGGAGCTGGACCTGCTCACCCCGCGCGAGCGGGACGTGCTGCGGCTGCTGGCGCGTGGCTACGCGTACAAGGAGATCGCGTCGGAGCTGTTCATCTCGGTGAAGACGGTCGAGACGCACGTGTCGAGCGTCCTGCGCAAGACGCAGCTGTCCAACCGGTACGAGCTCTCCCGCTGGGCCTCAGACCGCCGCCTCGTCTAGAGAGCTTTTCGAGAGTCGTTTGCGTAGCGGTGCGGGTGGTGGAACCTCAGACGCCCTCTCGCTGTGGGATCGCCTCCTCATGAATGCCATCCGCCGCTTATGCAACAGAACTCAGCGTCTCGACCCGCGCGCGGCGGCGCAGCCGGGTGAGCGCGACGCCCGCGAGCACGATCACCATGCCGACCAGCACCCGCGGGTTCAGCTCCTCGTGCAGGAACACCGTGCCGAGCAGGACCGAGACCACGGGGATCAGGTAGCCGACCGTCGACACCGCCACCGCGCTTTCGGTCGCGAGCAGCCGGTAGTTCAGCGCGAAGGCGATACCCGTGCAGAACACGCCCAGCACGACCACGGCGAGGACCGGCACGAGGCTCAGGTGCACGGGCCGGGTGCCCCCGGCCGGCATCGCGAACAACACGAACCCGCTGGCCACCATCATCTGCGCGCCCGCGAGCGCGACCGGCGAGGAGCCGGTGGCCGACAGGAACCTGCCCTCGTAGGTGTAGATGAAGCCGTAGCTGACCGCCGCCGCGACGCAGGCGAGCGCGCCCCAGCTGAGCAGGCCGTCGGCGTGCCACGGCGCGAAGATCACCAGGATGCCCGCCAGGCCGAGGACGAGCCCGGCGAGCCGGGGCAGGCCCAGGTCGCGGTCGACGCGGAAGGCGAGCGCGACCACGAGTGTCCACAGTGGAGTCGTCGCGTTGAGCACGCCGGTGATGCCGGAGCTGACGGTCTCCTCGCCGACGGCGAACAGCAGGAACGGCAGCGCGTTGTGGAACAGCGCGGCCATCGCCAGGTGCAGCCACACCCGCCGGTCCGACGGCAGGCGGCCGCGCTGGAAGTAACCGATGACCAGCAGCACCACGGCGCCCAGCACGATGCGGATCAGCACCAGCTGCACCGGGGTGAACGCCTCCAGCGCGAGCTTCATCCACAGGAAGCTCGACCCCCACATCAGCGCCAGCGCGCCCAGGCGCAGCAGCGTTTTCGTCTCTCCCACGCTGCCAGGTTCCCGTCCCTGACCTGTAAGGACAAGCGAAATAAACTACATGCCGCGTTCAGCAGAACTGTACGATCGGACCATGCTCGACACCCGCCGAATGCAGGTCCTGCGGGCGGTGATCAGCAGCGGTTCGATCACCGCCGCCGCGCGCAACCTCGGGTACACGCCGTCCGCGATCAGCCAGCAGCTGGCGACGCTCGAGCGCGAGGCGGGCGTGGAACTGCTGGAGCGGGTCGGCCGCGGCGTCCGGCCGACCGCCGCCGGCGCCCTGCTGTCCGAGCACGCGGAGGTGCTCAGCGGTCAGCTGTCGAAGGCCGAGTCCGAGCTGGCCGACCTCAAGGCGGGCCGCACGGGCCGGCTCGCGGTCCGCTACTTCGCCACCGCCGGTGCGGCGCTCGTCCCGCCCGCGATCGCGGCGATCGGGCGCGAGTTCCCCGGCATCCAGCTGGACCTGAAGCTGCGCGAGCCGCTCGACTCGATCCGGGAGGTCGAGGCGGGCGAGGTCGACGTGGCGATCGTCGTGTGGCGCGGGGAGTGGCGGATCAAGACGGCCGAGCTGGTGCACCTGCTCGACGACCCGTACCGCGCGACGCTGCCGCGCACGCATCCCCTCGCCCACAAGCGGGTGCTGGACCTGTCCGACCTGCGCGACGAACCGTGGGTCGGCAACGAGGGCACGCCCGGCCCCTGCCGGGACGTGCTCCTCGCCGCGTGCGGCGCCGCGGGCTTCGTGCCGAACTTCGTGGTGGACTGCGAGGACTACCAGACCGCACAGGGGTTCGTGGCCGCCGGGCTCGGCATCAGCCTGGTGCCGGCGCTGGGCCTGGGCTCACCGCATCCCGGCGTGGCGATCAAGCGCATCCGCAGGCCGGAGCCGATCCGGTCGATCCACGCCGCGGTGGCCACCCGGGCGAAGGGCAGGCCCGCGGTCCGGCACTTGCTGGACACCCTGCGCGCAGCGGCGCCCGCTGCCGCCTAGAGGAACAGGACCTGCGTGATCCCGACGCCGATCGCGGCCGCGCACAGCACGGCGAGCACGGTGAGGATCAGCGCCCGCACGCGCGCGGGCGTCAGCTGGATCAGCGGCGCCTTGGTGGCGACCGGCTGCGGCAACGGCTGTCCCACCGGCCACGCGACGGGGATCGTCGGCAGCGCCGGTGCGGTCGGCGGGATGAACGCCGACTGACGGCCCTGGGTGATCGCCTGGAACGCGATGATGCTGTCCGCCAGCGTCGGCCGCGTCATCGGGTCCACGCGCAGCAGCTTCATCAGCGCACCGGTCAGCTGGCCCGCCCGCCGCGGCTGGCGCAGCGGGCCGGTGCCGTTCTCGCCGTAGGGCGGCACGCCCTCGACCGCCTGGTACAGCGTCGCGCCGAGGGAGAACGCGTCGGCGGCGTGGTCCGGCGGGGCGCCGTGCAGGATCTCCGGGGCGCGGAACGCCGGGTTCTGCCCGGGGCCGGTGATGCCGATGTCGGTGATCTTCACGCCACCGTCGTCGGCGAGCAGCACGTTGCCCGGTTCGAGCCCGCGGTGCAGGATCCCGGCCCGGTGCGCGGCCGACAGCGCGGACGCCAGCTGGATGCCCAGGAACGCGGCCTGCTCGGGTGTCAGCGTGCCGTGCTCGGTGAGGAAGTGCGCCATGCTGCGCGACGGCACGTACTCCATGACCAGCCACGGGTCGGGCCCGTCCCGCACCACGTCGTACACGGTGATCGCGCTGTTGTGCAGCACGCGGGTCGCGGCGCGGCCCTCCTGGAGGGCGAGGTTGATCATGTGCTCGGTCCGCGCGGGATCGAGGCCGGGCTGGACGAACACCCGCTTCGCGGCGACGGTGCGATGCAGCAGCGTGTCGTACGCCAGCCACACGATCCCGGCACGGCCACGGCCGATCGGCTGATCCAACCGGTACCGGCCGCCGACGACTGCGCCCTCAGTTCCCAAAGCAACCTCTCGTCGCGCCGACGGTCGGATAGTTACCGTCCACCCTACTGATCCAGCCTGAGAACTTACGGAGTCCCGGTCGGTGATGCCGTATCGCTGGGCGGCGGCGAGCTCGGCTTCGAACTCGGCGAACTCGGCGTCGACCGCCTCGAGCTGCTCGCCGAGTTCTCCGTCGTTTCCTCGACCGCGCTGCTTCGCCTGGAGGAGCTCCTCGTCGACCTCGTCACGCTGGACTCCGTGCTCCCGGTCTCCGTGGCGCTCTCCGTCGTCTGCACCAACGAGCTGGTGGTCGCGGGCGGCGGCACGACGGGCTGGTTGTCGGTGATGTTGCTGCTGCCCCTGTCCGGCCCGTTGAACAGCCAGACGCCCAGTGCGATCAGCCCGATCACGACGACGCCGCCGATCGCGGCCGGCACCTTCCACTTCCCGGGCTTCTCGTCCTCGTCCTCGGCCGTCGCGGCCGGGTCCTCGTCGTCGTACCCCGCGTAACCGGCCGGGACGGCACGGGTGCGACCGTCGTAGTCCTCGGTCGGGTACGCCGCGGTGGTGCCGTCGTCGGCGTAGTCGTCCTCGTAGTCGTCGTAGAAGTCGTCCGGCCGGTTGTTGCCGAGGCTCCCGCTGAACGCCCGCGTGGCACCCGCTCCGGCCGCCGCACCCGCCGCGGCCGCGCCGAGCATTCCAGGGGAGGCGATCTGCGTCGGGTCGGCCGGCCCGCCCAGCGGGGTCTCGCCGCGACCGACCGCGTCCAGCAGCTCCTCCGCCTCGGCGGCGGTCGGCCGGTGGCTCACCTCGGGGTGCAGCAGGACCGCGAGCACGCTCGCCAGCGGGCCGGACTGCCGGGGCGGGTTGATCTGCCCGGCGGCCACCGCGTGCAGCAGGCTCAGCGTGTTCTCGCTGAGGCCGAACGGGGGCTGGCCCTCACAGGCCGCGTACAGCGTCGAACCGAGCGAGAACACGTCGGCCTCGGGGCCGGGCTCGCCGCCGATCGCCACCTCGGGCGCCAGGTAGGCGGGCGTGCCGGCGATCATCCCGGTCTTGGTGACCGTGACGTCGTCCTTGGCGCGGGAGATGCCGAAGTCGGTGATCTTCACCAGCCCGCTGTCGGCGAGCAGGATGTTGCCGGGCTTGATGTCGCGGTGCACGATGCCGACCGCGTGCGCCTCCTTGAGCGCCGCCGCGATCTGCGCGCCGATCCGCGCCACCTCCTGCGGTGGCAGCGTCTTCCGGTCGCGCAGCACCTCGGCCAGGCTCGTGGACTGCAGGTACTCCATCACCAGGCACGGATGGTCGTTGTCGTCGGTGACGACGTCGAACACCGTGATCGCGTTGGGGTGGTGCAGCCGGGCCGCGATCCGGCCCTCACGCATGGTGCGTTGCTTGGCGTCCTCGGCCTCGTGCTGGTCGAGACCGGGCTGGAGCAGGAGCTGCTTGATCGCGACGGTGCGTGCGAGCACCTCGTCGTGCGCCTGCCAGACCGCGCCCATGGCACCGGTGCCGATCCGCCGGACCACACGGTACCGGCCGGCGACCAGGCGACCCTCGTCGCTCACGCGACCTCCTTCGGGGCTGCTTGCAGGGCGCGACCCGTGGCCGCACGCCCGGAGCGTATGCACATATCGCGGCCCGCAGGCCGGTTCAGCCGAGTCGAGCTCGTGACAAGGCTAGGGCGCTCACTCTGCGCACATACACTCGGCACGCTTCGGGGCGATTCGAGGTTGCCTGCTATGGCGAAGCTAGAGCTGCTCCGCGGACAGCAGCACCGCCCGCGAGATGACAGCGCTCTTGCCCTTGGTCAGGCTGAGCACCTGCGTGACCCGCAGCCGGGTGCCGTCCTGCTGAAGCATGGTGACCACCGCGCGCACCGTGCCGTCCGACTGCACCACGACCTCGTCCACGTCCACCTCGGCCATCGAGCTCCACGCCCGGACCAGGTCGCCGGGTTCGTCCCCGGCCAGGTCCGGGGTGAGCATGGCCAGCGCGTCCTCCGGACGTTGCGTCATGCGCTGGTAGAACTGTTTGACCAAGGCCACCTTCTCGTTGTCGGTGGCCTGTGCCTGGGTCGAGGTGGTGGTCTGGCCCGCCACGGCGGCGTCGCCGCCGGCGGGCTGGGTCTGGGCGACCGGGACCTGGGAGGTCGCGACGGCGCTGGGCGCCGATGCCCCGGTCTGGCCCTGGCGCGCGACGTCGGTGGCGTTGGGCACGAAACCGCCGAGCGCGGCGGCACCGGTGATCTGCGGGGGAGCAGGGCTCGCTTCGCCCGCCTTGTCGGGCCGCTCCCGGGTCAGCATCGAGGACGCGACGACGGCGCCGACCAGCAGCGACGCGGCAGTCGTGAGACCGGCGAGCTTCGCCACCTTCGACAGCGTGCTCTCCGGCTCGCGCGTGGGCACGACGGTGCCCTTGGCGCGCACCCGGGGCGGCGGCAGGAACTTGCTCGGCTCGTGCGCCGGTTCGGTGAGGTAGGTGTCTTCGACCAGCTCGAAGTCGAGCTCCTGTGCCGACAGGAGGTCCTCGACGGTGAGGGCGTCCGGCGTCTGCCGGTACCGCCGCCGATCGTGCACGACTCTCATGGCCTCTGTCCCGGTTGATCGTGTTGTCTGTTCGTTCATCAGCGAACCGTGGCGAGTCGTTACCGGCCACCCTCGATCGGTGGACAGCCACCAGGACACGACGAACGGCAGTAACGTCACCCAACCGGAGCAACGACCGCGCGAGGGATCAGGAGCCGTCGCTGGCGATCTTGCCGCGCTGGAAGGTCAGCGTGCGCTGCTCGGTGCTCGCGGAGCCGTTCTTGCGGACCAGCTTCACCGTGCAGACCGTCTTGCCGTCGTACTGGTGCACCTGTACGTGCTCGACCTGGAAATAGGCTACGTCGGCGTACTTGCGTTCGAGGCCCTGGGTGCCTTCCTGCTGCAGCTCACCGGTGGTCATCGCGTACGCGGCCTGCGGATCCTCGGTGACGGAGTCCAGGAAGGTCTGCGAGTCCTTGGCCAGCGTCTGCGGGTCGGCCTCGGCGAACTGGAAGCGCCACGGGTCGGCGTCGTACGGCGCCGGGGTGGGCTGCGGCTTGGCCGGGATCGGCGTCGTCGTGGGCGTCGGTGCCGAGCTGGGGCCGCTGCCGGTGCTGTCCGTCGGGACGATCGTGGTGCCGGCGGTGCCTTCGGTGGTCGTGCCGTCGGGAGCGCGGAGGCTGTCGGGACGGCGGGAGGGGTCGCTCGAGGTGCTGGGGTCGGGCGCCGCGTGCCGCCCGCTGGTGACCGTGTCGCTGGAGCGGCCGGCCGGGCCGGGCACGACGCGCTCGCCCTCGACCGTGGGCAGGCCGCCGCCGAGCCCGGGGATCCAGGCGTCACCGGCCTGGTCGGGCGCGGGCTTGCCGACGAGCGCGGACCCGGCGAACAGCAGCGCGACGACGACGCCGCCGGAGGAGGCGGTGGCGAACCACGCGGCCTTGCGCCAGGTGCGGGGCGGGGTGACCGACGCGGGGACGCTGCCGAGGTCGAACGAGCCCAGCCCGGTCTCCGGCGGCGCGATGTACACGCGCACGTCGTCGTCCTCGCCGTTCTCGTCGTGGCAGGTCGGCGGGGTCAGCTTGACCTTCGTCCGCCGTGGCGGCTTCGCGCGCGGCGCCGGGGCGGACGGTGGCACGGGCAGTTCGCCGCGGGCGGCGGGGAACGCGGGGGTGCCCTCTTCGAGGATCTGGGAGATCAGCGGAAGCGAACCGCGGGCCGGCGGATCCAACGGCCCCGGCGCGAACGAGGAGTGCCGGCCGGCGGCCGGGCGCGGGGGCACCATGGGTGTCCAGGTGCCCGCGCCGCGCCGGTGCCTGCCGGTTGTGAGAGGAAGCTGTTCGGTCGAATCGGCCCCACCTGTCATGCCGGGTGGACCCCTCTCCCCGTGCCGCGTGACGTCGCCGGGAGGGCGGTTAAGCCGAACGGAGCAACCTGCACACGTGAAGATGCACGTTCATCTGCACGCGCACGCCGAGTTGGCGCGCGAGTGCCCTTGATCGTGCGAACGTCCACCCCCCAAGGGTAAAAGGCTTCGTCGGCAACGGGAGCACGGGCTCCCAAGTTCACCCTGTCGGGGTTAAGCCGCGCGAGAAAGTGCGACTTGCAGTGTGTAACCGCGGTAGTTCGCGGTGTTCAGCCGCCGCTGCGGTACTTCGCCTGGGTCGACTGCAGCGCCTTGACGGCTACCGCGCCACTACCGGCGGCGACGAGGATGGCGATGATGTCCATCCCGGTTCCCCCGGCCGTGAACAACCAGGCGAGCAACGACGCGGCGGTGGTGCCGCCGGCGACCGCCCACCGGCTACGGACGTACTCGGCGACCGGGGTGCCCCCGGCCCGCTTGTTCGCCGCGTTGTTGAGCAGCGCCAGATAGCCGACATGGCCGAGCGCGGCGAGCACACTGGCTATCGCGATCACGACCGCGATGAAATTAATCATGTCTCCAGTGTGCCCGCGTGCGGCCCGTCCGGGGTCGGGGAAACACCCTGAAATTATTCAGCGGCCCAGACGCCCGCGGCCCAGGTTGAGCAGCGCCATCGCCAGCTGCCTGCCGTCCGGGCCGAGGTCGCGGTAGCGCGCCAGCACGTCCATCTCGCGGTTGTAGACGATCCGGGTGCCGCCGGCGGCCATCCGGGCGCGACCGATGGTCTGGGAGACCTCGACCCGGCGTTTGACGAGGCGCAGGATCTCGGCGTCCAGCCAGTCGATCTCCTTGCGCAGCTCGCCGATCTCCTCGGCCGAGGCGACCGGCTCCGCGGAGGAGACCTGATCTGGCGTTTCGTGTGTCTGTGCGTTCATCTGGACCTCCGGTCGGTCCGGACTCCCACCTGGTCCCAGAGCCGACGAAAGCCCCGGGTCCGTGGACTCCGGGGCTTGGCGGTGATTGCGGTCGGACACTACGCGATCACGGGAGCCGGAGTCCGGGTCCCGTAGAAAAATCGGTACGCGTGGTGCCGCATACGGTCAGTATTGCACAACCGACCGCCGGTACCGCAGTCCCGCGTGCCCGACGAGGCTCATCGTGAGCCAGAACAGCGGCACGACCGGCCAGAAGAACGGTGCGCCCGACGCGGCCCACGCCACGACCAGCAGCGCCCCGAGGAGCGCGACGACGGCGGCGTGCACGCGCAGCGGGGGCGGGAAGCGCCGCTGCGGCACGGGTGCGGCGGGCAGGTCGGCCACGAAGCCGGCCAGCTCGTCGACGTAGGTTGCGGCATAGACGTCGCCGAGGCGTTGTTCTGTTTCAGCGAGGGTGAGACGGCCCTCGGCACTGGCTTGCTGGACACGGGCGGCGATCCGCTCGCGCTCGGTGTCCGAGGCGCGGATCCGGGTTTGGGTGGTCATGGACCCGATCTTCCGCGCCGGAGGAAGGCGCGGCATCGGCTGCCGGGCGACATTCCCGGCTACGTCCTGTGCGGTAGACCGTCGGTGCCCCCGAGTAGCGTGGATCCCCGATGAGCACCCTCTTCGATCTCCCTGCCGAAAAGCCCGCGGCCGCCCCCACCGGCCGCCATGCCGACCTGCTCGCGGACCTGAACCCGGCCCAGCGCGACGCGGTGACCCACGCCGGAGTTCCGCTGCTGGTCGTGGCGGGTGCCGGTTCGGGCAAGACGAGGGTGCTGACCCGGCGGATCGCCTGGCTGCTCGCCCAGCGCGGCGCCCAGCCGGGGCAGATCGTGGCCATCACCTTCACGAACAAGGCCGCCGCCGAGATGCGGGACAGGGTCGGCGAGCTGGTTGGCCGCCGCGCCAACGCGATGTGGGTCTCCACGTTCCACTCGATGTGCGTGCGGTTGCTCCGGCGCGAGGCCAAGACGCTGGGCATGTCCTCGAACTTCTCCATCTACGACTCCGACGACACCAAGCGCCTGATCACGCTGGTGGCCAGGGACCTGGACATCGACCCGAAGCGTTACCCGGCCCGCACGCTCGCGGTGCACATCTCGAACCTGAAGAACGAACTGGTCGACGCCGAGGGCGCGAAGGACAAGGCGACCAACGACCTGGAGCGCCGGGTCGCCGAGGTGTACGCGGAGTACCAGCGGCGGCTGTCGCTGGCCAACGCGATGGACTTCGACGACCTGATCATGCGCACGGTCGAGCTGCTGCAGGTCTTCCCTGACGTGGCCGAGCATTACCGGCGCCGGTTCCGGCACGTGCTGGTCGACGAGTACCAGGACACCAACCACGCGCAGTACACGCTGGTCCGCGAGCTGGTGGGCACCGAGCGCAGCGAGTCCGGCGTCGAGCCCGCCGAGCTGTGCGTGGTGGGTGACGCGGACCAGTCGATCTACGCCTTCCGCGGCGCCACGATCCGCAACATCGAGGAGTTCGAGCGGGACTTCCCCAACGCCCGCACGATCCTGCTGGAGCAGAACTACCGGTCCACGCAGACCATCCTGTCGGCCGCGAACGCGGTCATCTCGCGGAACCCGAACCGGCGCGACAAGCGGCTGTGGACGGACTCGGGCGACGGCGAGCGCATCGGTGGCTACGTCGCGGACAACGAGCACGACGAGGCCGCGTTCGTCGCGGGCGAGATCGACGCGCTGGCCGACAAGGGCGAGGCCCAGTACTCGGACGTGGCCGTGTTCTACCGCACCAACAACCAGTCGCGGGTGTTCGAGGAGATCTTCATCCGGCTCGGCCTGCCGTACCGGGTGGTCGGCGGGGTCCGCTTCTACGAGCGGCGCGAGGTGCGGGACATGCTGGCGTACCTGCGGGTCATCGCCAACTCCGAGGACACGGTGAGCCTGCGCCGGATCCTGAACGTGCCCAAGCGCGGTATCGGGGACAGGGCGGAGGCCGTCATCGCCACGCACGCAGAGCGCGAGCGGATCTCGTTCAACGCGGCGCTGCGGGAGGCGGTCGAGGGCAAGGTCACGCTGCTCAACCCGCGGTCGGCGAAGGCGATCACCGGGTTCGTCGAGCTGCTGGACGGCCTGCGCGAGCTGGCCGACGAGGGCACCGAGGTGGCCGACGTCCTGGAGGCGGTGCTGGACCGCACGGGCTACCGGGCGGAGCTGGAGGAGTCGGACGACCCGCAGGACGCGTCCCGGGTGGAGAACCTGACGGAGCTCGTGACCGTCGCGCGTGAGTTCACCGAGGCGGCGGCGGAGCTGCCCCCGTCCGAGGACGTGGACGCTGGGGCGCCGGAGCCCGGTTCGTTGCCGGCGTTCCTGGAGCGCGTGTCGCTGGTGGCGGACGCGGACTCGATCCCGTCGCCCGACGGCGAGGACGAGGAGGAGGACGCCGGCGTGGTCACGTTGATGACCGTGCACACGGCGAAGGGCCTGGAGTATCCGGTGGTGTTCTGCACCGGGTGGGAGGACGGTGTCTTCCCGCACATGCGGGCGCTGGGCGAGCCGGCGGAGCTGGCCGAGGAGCGGCGCCTGGCGTACGTGGCGATCACCAGGGCGCGGGAGCGGCTGTACCTGTCGAGGGCGATCACGCGCTCGGCGTGGGGGCAGCCGATGACCAACCCGGCTTCGCGGTTCTTCGACGAGATCCCGGCAGAGCTGATCGACTGGCGTCGTGAGGAGCCGGTGTCGTCCGCGGGCTCGTACGGCTCGCCACGGGCGGCTACCACGTGGGGCCGCCGGTCGTTCGGCGGTGACTCGGCTTCCACACGTCCGGCGCCGACCAAGGGCTGGCAGAACACGGTGGCGCTGAAGCTCGATGTCGGGGACAGGGTCAGCCACGACAAGTACGGCCTCGGCACGGTGGTCGAAGCCCAGGGCGAAGGCCCCCGAGCCACGGCGACGATCGACTTCGGCGCGGCGGGCAAGGTGAAGCTGATGCTGATCGGCAGCGTCCCGATGGTGAAGCTGTAGCGGGTTCCGGTTGCGGCGCCGGTTGTGGCGGGGAGCGTCCCCGGCGGGGCGCCCCGCCGGTGGTGGCGGGTTCCGGCTTCCGGCGGGGCACCCCGGCGGTGGCGGGTTCCGTTCCGGCGGAGCGCCTCGGCTGTAGCCGGTTCCGGTTGCGGCTTTCCGGTTCCCGCGGAGCGACTCGGCTGTGGCGGCTTCCGTTCCGGCACCGGTTCCGGCGGAGCGCCTCGGCCGCAGCGGTTTTGGGTTGCGGCTTTCCGGTTCCCGCGGAGCGCTGTAGCGGCTTCTGTTCCGGCGCCAGTTGCGCGGAGCACCTCGGCCGCAACGGCTTCCGGTTCCCGCGGAGCGCCCCGGCCTGTCATGAGGCACCGAGGCGTTCTTTTTGCTCCTGGTCCACGGATCCAGCCACCTGAACGCGTCCGTGAGCACCTGAGCCCGAAAATTGTCGGACCCCTCCGCTATACCTGATCTCGAACACGAGTTCGACCAGGAGGAGGGGTTCCCATGCCAGCGATCATCGAGTCACGCTCGCCCTGGCGCCGGCTCCTGCGCCTTGGCGCACGGGTGTTGAAAGCGGTTTCCGGTGTGCGGTCGCATCGCGTCGGGCGCCAGGCTCCCCCAGACGTCGGAGAGGCCGCCTCCGCGCGCATGAGAAGCCGCCCACGGCAGCCTCCACGCGGGACTTCCCTACAGGCGCACGCCTCGCGCCACGAACACGGGTCTCCGCCGGATACCCGCACGCTGCCGGACGCCGGGGGCCTGAGACCCCACCCGCCGCCAGACAGCGAGGCTGTCTCCGCACGCCTGAGACGCTGCGCGCGACACCCTCCAGACGGGACTTCCCTACACGTACACGCCTCGCGCGGCGAGCCACGGCCGCGGGTCGATCTTCTTCGTCCCGTTCTGCCACACCTCGAAGTGCAGGTGCGGCCCGGTCGCCTGGCCGCGCTCGCCGATCTCGGCGATCTGCTGCCCGCACTTGACCTTCTGGCCCTCGTGCACGGAGAAGGTGTTCATGTGCCCGTAGACCTGAATGGTCCCGTCGGCGAGCTGGATCCGCACCCACAGGCCGAAACCGCTGGCCGGCCCGGCGTCGATCACGGTGCCGTCCGACGCGGCGTAGATCGGCGTGCCGATCGAGTTGGCGATGTCGATGCCGAGGTGGGTCGTGCCCCACCGGGCACCGAAGCCGGAGGTGAACGTGCCGTGCGCGGGCAGGCAGGTCTTCGGGCGGGCGGCCTCTTCGGCGGCGGTCTTCGCGGCGGCGGCGTCGCGCGCTTCGCGATCCTGCGTCACCTGGAGGCTGTTGTTGAGCTTCTGCACCTCGGCGGACGCGTCGGTGTAGTGCGCGGCCGGCACGAGCTCGGGGGCGCCGGCAGGGGCGTCACCACCCAGGGCGAACGAGGCGCTGGCGTCCGCGGCGTTGGCCAGCGGCGTCACGCCCTCGGAGTCGGTGGAGCCGAAGGACTGCAGGGTCTGACCTGCCGCTGCGGCGGCGAAAGCGCCCGCGGCGACAGCGGCGACCACGACCCGGCCACGCAGGGCCGACGGCGGCGCCGGAAATCGGTGTCCACCCCGGACACGGACGACCGCACCGTCCAGTGCGTCATCGAGCTCCGGGGAAGGGGCTTCGCCGCTGGGGGAGCGGTGTCGAGCCAAGACGAGGCCTTCCGTTACTCAGGGGAGTCAAATCGCGAACCCGGGCGGGGACCCGGTGAGCCGACCTCGGGGGTGGTTGGCTCGATGTTCGCTTCGTGACCTGACCGTAATGGGGACCGGGGGACAGTAACGAAGGGAGGTCCTTCTGGGCAAGATGCCGCCGGTTTCTGGGCTGAACGTGTGAGCAGCGCAAGCGCTCTAGCAGGACTGATGACCGAGCGTGGAAGAATGATTACCCCATTTGTGTGAGGTGGATTACGTTTGCTTCCAAGGTGGGGCGGGCACCGCCGCCCCGGGCTGAACCGGTGAACCAAGGCGGACCTTGCTAGCGTTCCGTGGCAATGACCCGGACTCGCTGGACTGTCGCCGACCGGCTCTCGCGGACCGATCCGCGTTCGCCGGACGCCCTCGACGTGCCTTCGGCCACGACGCTGCTCGCCGCCCTCGTTCTCGGCACTCTCGCGGCCCTGCTACTGGCGCTGGGAGCCGTGCTCCCGGTGGTGACCGGCGCCGCCCGCGGTTACGCGAGCGCGCCCCTGCTGATCGTGCTCGCGGTGGCTCCCATGGTGCTGGCGGGCGCCTTCGTGCTCCGCGGACGGCAGGCCGCCGCGGTCGGGGTGCTGGCCGGGGTCGCCGCGCTCGCGCCGGGGCGCGCGGTATTCGACCTGCAGTTCCTGGCCGACCCGTCGGCGGTCTCCCGGCCCGAGCTGTACCGGCCGCTGGAGTTCGCGCTCCCCGGGCCGGGCGCCGGGCTGTGGTTGCTGCTCGCCGGGCACGCCTTGACGATCGCCGCCGGGGTGGTCGCCGTGCGCGCCATCGGGTCACGGCCCGAGCCGGGTTCGGTCGGGCGCGGGCTGCTGCCGATCGGGCTGGTGGCCGCGGGCGTCGCCGCGATCGGCGTGATGATGGCGCCGTTCTCCGGTGACGACGCGTTCATGCCCGTGGGCAGCGCCTTCGAACGGCCCGCCCTGGTGCTGACCGGATGCCTGCTGCTGGCCTTCGCGTTACCCGCGGCGGCCGGGCTCGCGATCAGCTCCGGTACCGGCGGGCTGAGCACGGGCGGCCTGCTGGGGCTCGGCCTCGCCGCGGCGACGGTCGCGCTGCCCGAGCTGGTGTCCGGGCTCGCGGTCACCGGCATCGGCCTGTCGGCCGGGCCTGTCGTCGTGCTGGTCGGGGCGCTCGGATTCGTGGTCGTCGCCTTCCTGCCGCAGGAGAGCACTCCGGCCGAGGTCGCCGACGACGAGGCAGGCGAGGCGAGCCTTCCCGGCTCGCCCCGCCTGCGGATGACCACCGGCGCGCTGGGCCTGGTGACGATGCTCGCCGCGATCGCGGGCACGTTCACCGAGCAGGTGGTCGTCCCCGGGGACCTGCCGGGGCCGGAAAGCCCGTCGCGCTGGCTGCTGCTGGTCGCCGGGCTGCTCGTCGGACTGCTGGGCGCGGCGATGTTCGTGCCCGGGCTCGCCCCGACGGTGCGTCCAGTGCTGTCGGTCGCCTGGGCGGGCGTGCCGCTCGCCGCGACGGCCGTGCTGACCATCGCGATCACGGCGACGGAGCTCGATGCCGGGCTGTCACCCGGGCAGGGCGTGCTGTGGACGTCCGTGGCGGTTGCCGCGGCGGTCGCGACGGCCTGTTTCTCGGTTGTCGCGGGCATGGTCGAACGCGATGACAGCGAAGAAATATCCGACGTGGCACCGGGGCCGAACATGATCACGCCCCTCGTCGCAGGCGGCATCCTCGCCATCGGCGGGTTCGGCACGCCGTCGATCGTGGCGCCGGACTACGTCGAGCCCGCGCTGTGGTCGAACTTCGGCACGCCCTCGTGGGGGCTGCTGCTCGCCCTGCTGACCGTCCTCGGCGCTTGTTTCCTCGCGCCGCGGAGCCGGCCCGCACGAGCGACCGCGCTCCTCGCCGGCGCAACGTGTCTCGCGGCGCTGCGGCTGCTCGAGCTGCCGCTGACCGGGAACCAGATCCCCGGGGCCCACGCCGGCGTCGGCTGGTGGCTCGCGCTCGGCTGTGTCGTGGCTCTCGCGATCGCGACGGTCCTGGCCCCGCGTGGGACGATTCACACCCCCAAAACACGCTCTGGATCCATACGGTGACAGAGTTCACCGGATGTGGCGCCCCGCGCTTCTTCCCAGGTCGCTAGGGTCGTCTCGTCCGGCAGCATGGTTTGCAACAACACGCATCTGGGCTCACCCCGCCCGGGTCAACACAGTGGCGTGTGTCGTCAGGAGACTGGAGTAGTGGACCTCTACGAGTACCAGGCGAAGGATCTCTTCGCCGCCCATGGTGTGCCGGTTTTGCCCGGTGCCGTTGCGAGTACCCCGGAAGAAGCGCAGGCTGCTGCCGAGAGGATCGGTGGTCAGGTTGTGGTGAAGGCTCAGGTGAAGACTGGGGGTCGGGGTAAGGCTGGTGGTGTGAAGCTGGCCAAGGATCCGGTCGAGGCGAGGGAGAAGGCGGATGCCATCCTCGGGTTGGACATCAAGGGCCATATCACGCGCCGTGTGTTGGTGACCGAGGCGTCCGATATTGCGGAGGAGTATTACTTTTCCTTCCTGCTGGACCGCACGAACCGCACCTTCCTGGCGATGGCCTCGGCCGAGGGGGGTATGGAGATCGAGCAGTTGGCTGTGGAGCGGCCGGACGCGCTCGCGAAGGTCCCGGTCGACCCGATCGCGGGGGTGGATAAGGCGAAGGCGTTGGAGATCCTGACCGAGGGCCGCTTCCCTGAGGTGATCAAGGAGCGGGCCGCGGACGCGGTGGTGAAGCTGTGGGAGACCTTCGTCGCCGAGGACGCCACTCTGGTGGAGGTCAACCCGCTGGTCCGCGATCCGCAGGACAGGATCGTCGCCCTGGATGGCAAGGTCACCCTGGATGAGAACGCTTCCTTCCGCCACCCGGGGCACGAGGAGTTGGTGGACAAGCAGGCCGAGGACCCGTTGGAGGCCAAGGCCAAGGCGAAGGACCTCAACTATGTCAAGCTCGACGGTGAGGTCGGCATCATCGGTAACGGTGCCGGGCTGGTGATGTCCACTCTGGATGTGGTCGCCTACGCCGGGGAGCGCCATGGTGGGGTGAAGCCGGCGAACTTCCTCGACATCGGTGGCGGTGCGTCGGCGGAGGTGATGGCCGCGGGGCTGGACGTCATCCTCAACGACCCGGCCGTGAAGAGCGTGTTCGTGAACGTGTTCGGCGGTATCACCGCTTGTGACGCGGTCGCGACCGGCATTGTGGAGGCGTTGAAGATCCTGGGTGACGAGGCCACCAAACCGTTGGTCGTCCGGCTCGATGGCAACAACGTCGACGAAGGCCGCCGGATCCTCAACGACGCCAACCACCCGCTGGTCACCCAGGTGGACACCATGGACAACGCGGCGGACAAGGCTGCCGAGCTCGCGGCGGCAGGAGCGTAAGACAATGTCGATTTTCCTTGACTCCCACAGCAAGATCATCGTGCAGGGCATCACCGGGTCCGAGGGCACCAAACACGCGACCAAGATGCTGCAGGCCGGGGCGAACATCGTCGGCGGGGTGAACGCCCGCAAGGCCGGGCAGACCGTCACCATCGCCGGTAAGGACCTCACCGTGTTCGGCACGGTCGAGGAAGCCATCAAGGAGACCGGCGCCGACGTGTCGGTCATTTTCGTGCCGCCGAAGTTCGCCAAGGACGCCGTGATCGAGGCCATCGACGCCGAGATCCCGCTGGCCGTGGTGATCACCGAGGGCATCCCGGTGCACGACTCCGCCTACTTCTGGGCGCACGCCGTGGCGAAGGGCAACACCACCCGCATCATCGGCCCGAACTGCCCCGGCGTCATCTCCCCCGGCAAGTCCAACGCCGGCATCATCCCAGCCGACATCACCGGCCCCGGCAAGATCGGCCTGGTGTCCAAGTCCGGCACCCTGACCTACCAGATGATGTACGAACTACGTGACATCGGGTTCTCCACCGCGGTCGGGATCGGCGGGGACCCGGTCATCGGCACCACCCACATCGACGCCCTCGAAGCCTTCCAGAACGACCCCGACACCGAGGTCATCGTCATGATCGGCGAGATCGGCGGCGACGCCGAAGAACGCGCCGCCACCTACATCAACCAGAACGTGACCAAACCCGTCGTCGGATACGTCGCGGGCTTCACCGCCCCCGAAGGCAAAACCATGGGCCACGCCGGCGCCATCGTCTCCGGCTCCGCCGGCACCGCCCAAGCCAAAAAAGAAGCCCTCGAAGCCGCAGGCGTCAAAGTCGGCAAAACACCCTCCGAAACCGCCGACCTCGCCCGAGAGCTGTACAACAACCTGCACTGATCTGCGGTTGATGTGAAACGGCCGGGCGCCCGCACAAGGGCGCCCGGCCGTTTCACTGTTCGAAGCAGCACTGGCCTGCGGTTCACAGCCAACTCGACGCAACCGTTTGCCACTGCCGCACGTCGGATAGCCGAGGGGTGGCCAGGACGTTCCGGTGCGCTAGCGTTTTCCGGACATATCGGTCACCTACCTTTTCGGGCAACACGACAGGAGAGCACGGCATGACCTTCCCCAGTGGTGGGCCGGGTTACCCCCAGCAGGGTGGCGGCGCACAACCCAATCCCCAGGCCCCCGGCCCCGGTGGCTTCCCGCAGCAGCAGGGAGCGCCCAGCCTGTCGTCGATCAACCTGCCCATGGTGCTCACCCTGGTCGTGGCGGTGCTCGGCATCGTCAACTACTTCATCGGCTTCTCCGAGGAAGCCTCCGGCTCCGACCAGGCGCTGCTGTTCCTGCTGGTCGGCGGCCTGCTCGCAGGCCTTTCGATGCTCCCGCGCGGGCCGAAGGCGCTCCCGTTCGCGGTGCTGTTCAGCGTGCTCGGCGGGCTCTACGCGATCCTGTCGGTCGTCCGCGTGCCCTCCGGCGCCGACACGCCCGGCATCATGACCGTCATCCTGATCCTGGGCATCCTGCAGCTGCTGGTCGCGGTGGCCGCGCTGCTGTTCGAGTACAACGTGCTCAAGCTGCCTGCCACCGGTCAGCGCCCCGCCTACCCGCCCTACGGCCAGCCCGGCCCGTACGGTCAGCCGCAACAGGGCCCGGAGCAGCAGGGCGGCCCGCAGGGCACGCAGTTCGTCCCGCCGGTGGCGCCGCAGTCGACGGTCTACGCCCCGCAGCACGGCCAGTTCTACCAGCCGCAGCAGCCGGAGTCCGGGCCCCAGCAGCAACAGCAGCAGCCGGGCACCGGTACCCCGCCCGGTGGGTTCGGTCAGCAGAGCTGACGCCGGCCGGTTACCCGAAGAAGCAGGCCGAAGGGCACCACCACGACAGTGGCGGTGCCCTTCACGGCATCCTGAACGGGAATAACTCCTCCGGGTGACGTGTGCGGGGGCCCACGTGACGCGGGCGGCGTGCCTCACCCGGACGGCGCAGTGCAAATGCGAAGGTGCGAAGCATGCAGTTGCTCACCCCGCCTTCCCCTGCCGAGGAAGAGGTGAACGACCTGCGCGACACGGGTGAGCTGAGCGGCGCGGCACGCGCGAAGGTCGTCATCGCGGCCGCGTTCGGGCCGCTGATCGCCGGCTATGCCCTCGTCGTCGCGCTGTTCGCGCTGGTCACGGCGCTCGCGTCGATCGCGCGCTTCTCCGTCCTCGGCGTCCTGCGCGCCGCGGCCCCCGGACTGCTCGCGGCCTATCAGGTGCCGGTCACGATCGCGGGCAGCAACCTGGGAGTGCTGCCGCTGCTCGCCACCGTCGGCGTCGGTGCGCTGGTCGCCGGTTCGGCCGCGCACGCCGCCGGCCGTCTCCGTTATCGCGAGCCGGGGCAGGCGGTGAACGTGGTGGCGCCCATCGCCGCGACGCACGCACTGGCCGGGATCACGGTCGCGCTCACCGTCGACACCGTGCGGGTCAGCATCGAACCCCTCACCGCGTTCCTGGTGCCCGGGTTCGTCGCCGCCGTGGCCGCGACGGCGGGTGTCGCGAGGCGTTGTGGCATCGCGGCGGCCGCACGTGACTACCTGGACCCGGTCGCACTGCGCGGGCTGCGGGCGGGAGCGCTCGGGATGGTGGGCCTGTTCGCGGTCGGGGCGCTGGTGTTCACGGTCGGTCTCGGTGCCTCCGTGCACACGGCCGCGACCCTGTTCTCGAGCAACTCTCCCGGGTTCGGCAGTGGCGTCGGCATGCTGCTGCTGTCCGTTGGCTACCTGCCCAACGCCATCGTGGCCACGCTCTCGTTCGTCGCGGGGCCGGGGTTCTCCCTGGGTTCGGTCTCGCTGACCCCGTTCGCCTACCAGGGCGGGAACGTGCCCGGGCTGCCCTTGCTCGCGGGGATGCCCGAGCACGCCGCGCGGTGGTGGCCGGTGTTGATGCTGCTGCCCGCAGCGGTCGGGGTGTTCGTCGGCTGGTCGCTGCGGCACAGCGACGAGGACCCGCGGGCCCGGCTGCGCACGGTCGGCATCGCCGGTGCGCTGATCGGGTTCGGCTGCGTCCTGCTCGGCATGCTCGCGGGCGGCAGGCTCGGTGCCGGCAGCTTCAACCCGGTCTCGGTGCCGGTCGGGCTCCTGTCGGTGGCCGCGTTCGGCTGGATCGTCGTGCCCGGAGGGCTGGTGGCCTGGCTCGCCGGCCCGCATCGTGTCCCCGCGCCGGTCGTCGTAGAGGAACCCGAACCCGAGGACTTCGACGACTCCGAGGAGCTTGAGGAGCCGGCGGAACTCGAGGACGTCGACGAGGCCGAGGAGCCTGAAGAAGCCGACGAGAGCGACGAAGCCGACGAGCCGGAAGAGGCCGAAGAGCCCGAAGAAGACGAAGGCGACGACGCCGCCGAGGAGTCCCCGCCCACCTCCGAGGAGCCCGAACAGCCCAGCTAGGCTGGGGTGGACGTACCCGCGGGTGAAGGAGAGGCGTTGGAGTCCAATCGGTTGGACCTGCCCACGCCGGTGAAGGTGGTCGTGCTCGCGTCCGGTTCGGGCACGCTCATGCAGGCACTCATCGAAGCCACCCGTCGGCCGGGATATCCGGCCGACGTGGTCGCCGTCGGCACCGATCGCGCCGGTGCCGAAGCGCTGACCAAGGCCGAACGCGCGGACGTGCCCCATTTCAGCGTGCGGCTGAGCGACCATCCCGACCGCGCCGCCTGGGACAAGGCGCTCGCCGAGGCGGTCGGCGCCTACGAGCCCGATCTCGTGGTGTCCGCGGGCTTCATGAAGCTGCTGGGCAACGACTTCCTCGCTCGTTTCGCCAACCGGGTGATCAACACGCATCCCGCGCTGCTGCCGTCGTTCCCCGGCATGCACGCGGTGGCCGACGCACTGGCCATGGGGGTCAAGGTGAGCGGGTCCACGGTGCACTTCGTGGACGCGGGAATGGACACCGGCCCGATCATCGCGCAGGAGGCCGTCGTGGTCGAGACCGACGACGACGAGGCCCGGCTGCACGAACGGATCAAGGTGGTCGAGCGGCGACTGCTCGTCGAAGTGGTGGAGCGGCTGGGCCGGGGAGGATGCACTGTGGACGGACGAAAGGTGATTTTCCGGTGACTGGACGGCGGGCGGTCAAGCGGGCCCTGATCGGTGTTTCGGACAAGGCGGGCCTGCTGGAGCTCGGCACCGGCCTGCACGCCGCGGGGGTGGAGATCGTGTCCACCGGCGGCACGGCCAGGACGCTGGCCGACGCCGGGGTGCCGGTCACCCCGGTCGAGCAGGTCACCGGGTTCCCGGAGTCCTTCGACGGCCGGGTGAAGACGCTGCACCCGCGCGTGCACGCCGGCCTGCTGGCAGACCGGGACCGGCCCGAGCACGTCGAGCAGCTGCGCGAGCTGGACATCGCGCCGTTCGACCTGCTGGTGGTGAACCTCTACCCGTTCCGGGAGACGGTCGCGTCCGGTGCGAGCCCGGAGGACTGCGTCGAGAACATCGACATCGGCGGCCCGGCGATGGTTCGCGCGGCGGCGAAGAACCACGGCAGCGTCGCTGTCGTCGTCGACCCGAAGCGTTACGACTGGGTGCTGGAGCGCGTGCGCGACGGCGGGTTCGACTTCGAGGACCGCAAGCGGCTCGCGGCGCAGGCCTACGCGCACACGGCCGCCTATGACATGGCCGTGTCCGCCTGGTTCGCCAACGTCTACGCGCCCGCGGACGACTCCGGGTTCCCGGACGTCACCGGTGCGACCTGGGAGCGCGGGGAGATCCTGCGCTACGGGGAGAACCCGCACCAGAAGGCCGCGGTGTACACGCACTGGCGGGACGGGCTGGCGCACGCCGAGCAGCTGCACGGCAAGGCCATGTCCTACAACAACTACGTCGACACCGATGCCGCGCGCCGGGCCGCCGCGGACTTCGCCGAGCCCGCGGTCGCGATCATCAAGCACGCCAACCCGTGCGGTATCGCGGTCGGCGCCGATGTCGCGGAGGCGCACCGGAAGGCGCACGCGTGCGACCCGGTGTCCGCGTACGGCGGGGTGATCGCCAGCAACCGGCCGGTCACCCTGGCGGCGGCCGAGCAGATCGCCGAGGTGTTCACCGAGGTGGTGCTCGCCCCGTCCTTCGACGAAGACGCGCTGGAAGTGTTGCAGCGCAAGAAGAACATCCGTCTGCTGCGGCTGCCGGAACTGCGCAACCCGGACCCGGTCGAGTTCCGGCCGATCTCCGGCGGCATGCTCGTGCAGACCGTCGACCGGATCGACGCCCCCGGTGACGACCCGGCGAACTGGACGCTGGCCACCGGCGAGGCGGCGGACGAGGAGACGCTCGCCGACCTGGAGTTCGCCTGGCGGGCGCTGCGCGCGGTGAAGTCGAACGCGATCCTGCTCGCCAACGGCCGCGCGACGGTCGGGGTCGGCATGGGGCAGGTCAACCGGGTCGACTCGTCGCGGCTGGCGGTGCAGCGGGCCGGTGAGCGGGCCAAGGGCTCGGTCGGGGCCTCGGATGCCTACTTCCCGTTCCCGGACGGGCTCGAGGTGCTGCTCGAGGCCGGGGTGCGGGCGGTCGTGCAGCCGGGCGGGTCGATCCGCGACCCGGAGGTCATCGCCGCTGCCGAGGAGGCCGGCGTGACCCTGTACCTGACTGGTACCCGCCACTTCACGCACTGAGTTTTTCCCTGGCGCCGCGCGGGTTTTCCGCGCGGCGCCGTCGTGTCTCCGCTTCGGCTTGACAGTGGGCTGAGGGCGTTGCAGACTGAGTGAGTCGAACTGGTGTTCGACTCACCGCCTTCCCCGCGGTGACCATTTCCCACCCTTGCGCGGCCTGCCCGCGACGGGTCGGGAGGCGTCCTCGTGGGGAGGTGGAGTGCGTGTCGGTCGCGAAGCTGGCGGCTTTGCCCGGGGTACGCAGAGCGAGCGAGTTGGCCGGGCGCACGCCCAGAAGCCGGGACGCTTCGGGTTCCCTCGGTGCCGGGCTGTTGGATGGGGATCCGGCGGTTGCGGTTGATCGTGTGGCGCCAGGCGGGGGCTCGGGGGCTGGTTTGCCGGATGGGGATCCGGTAGTTGCGGCTGGAAACGGGTTTGCGGCGCCGGGCGGGGGCCTGGCGGCTGGTCTGCCGGATGGTGTGGCGCCGTCGATCGGGGGCGGTGTTGCCGAGCGCGTGGCGCCGGGCGGAGGCCTGGCGGTTGCGGGCGGTGCTCTGTTGCCGGATGGGGATCCGGCGGTTGCGGCTGATCGTGTGGCGCCGGGCGGCGGCCTGGCGGCTGCGAGCGGCGCTGGGCTGCCGAGGGGTTCGCGGGCCGTTGCTGAGGATGCTGTCCACCCGGGCGGGGACCTGACGGCGTTTTCCTCGGCTCGGGTGAGTGGTGCGGCTCCGGCGTCGGGATCGAGCGGTTCCGTGGTGCGCACCGGCCTCCCGGAACATGCAGCGGCTTCGGGGATCGGCCTGGTCACCGAACGAGCAGGTTCGTCGATCTCGGCTTTTTCCGGGGCCTCACGGCGATCCGGTGGTCGGTCGGGAGCGGTCACCGCCGTTGAACTGGCGGCCTTGCCGGGTGTCAGCACGGCCAGCGGGGTGGCCGTCGCCCGGGCGAGGGCGCAGGTGACGGGGCGGGTGCTCCCCGTCCGGCGGGAACTGCGGGACCTGTTGCCCGAAGGCGGCCTTCGCCGTGGCAGCACGGTCGCGGTGCGCGGCTCGACCTCACTGCTGCTCGCGTTGCTGGCCGAGGCCACCGCGACGGGGTCTTGGGCGGCCGCGGTGGGGATGCCGGACCTCGGCCTGGTGGCAGCGGGAGAGCTCGGGGTCGAGGTCGGTCGGCTGGCGCTGGTGCCACGGCCCGGGGTGGAGCTCGCCTCGGTGACCGCAGCGCTGCTCGACGGCATGGACCTCGTCGCGGTCGTCCCGGGCGGCACGGCTTCCTCGGTGGCGCGGCGGCTTTCGGCGCGGGCGCGACACCGGGGGGCCGTGCTGTTGTCGCTGGGACCGTGGCCGGGCGCGGACCTGGAGCTCGGCTACGAGACCGGGGAGTGGACGGGCCTCGCCTCGGGGGCGGGGCATCTGCGGGCCAGGCAGGCTGACATCCGCGTCGCCGGCCGGGGCTCCGCGGCACGCCCGCGCTACGCCGAACTGATGCTGCCGGGGCCGGCGGAAGCGACCGACCACCGCGCCCCGGCTCCCCGCTTCGCCTGGATGATCGAGCCGGCCTCGGTGCAGGAGCCCGCCTCGGCTGCCGGGGCCGGCGGGATGGGCGAGGCCGCCGTGGCTGCCGGGCCCGGCTGGGCGGAGGCTGCCTCTGGTCGTGGGGCTGCCTCGGGGTGGGAAGTCCGTGCGGCTTCCCACCCCGCCGAGCTGCCCACGGCCGAAGCCGCGTGGCCGGAAGGCGCCATCCCCACCGCGCGAGACGGCTGGGACGCCACCGAAGCCCGGTGCGGCGATGGCTGGGACCCCGCACCCCGCCCCGCCTGGGACTCCGCCACCGCCGCACCCCACCCCGCCTGGGAAAACGACGGCCTCTGGGCCGAGGAGGGGGTGGGATGAACCTCCCCGTGCGCATGCTCGTCGTGTGGTGTCCGGACTGGCCGGCGGTCGCCGCGGGGCTTGCCGCCGCCGTACCGGCGCACCTGCCCGCCGCGGTGTTCTCCGCCAACCGCGTCGTCGCCTGCTCCGCCCCCGCGCGCGCCGCCGGGGTCCGGCGTGGCATGCGGCGCCGCGACGCGCAGTCCCGCTGTCCCGAACTCACGGTCTTCGCCACGGACGAGGGGCGGGACGCGCGGCTGTTCGAGCCCGTCGCGGCCGCCGTGGAGGAGCTCGCCGTCGGCGTCGAGGTGGTGCGGCCGGGCCTGCTGGCCGTACCGGTCGACGGGGCGGCCGGCTACTTCGGCGGCGAGCAGGCCCTCGCCGAACTACTCATGGACCAGGTGTCCGGCCGCGCGGGTGTCGAGTGCCAGATCGGCGTCGCCGACGGGCTGTTCGGCGCCACGCTCGCCGCGCACCGCTCGGCCATCGTCGACCGGGGATCCACAAAGGACTTCCTCGCCCCGCTGGGCATCACCGAGCTCGACCAGCCGGAGTCCGACCGCGCCGAGCTCGTGGACCTGTTGCGCCGCCTGGGTTTGCGCACCCTCGGCGCGTTCGCTGCGCTCACCGAGCGGGACGTGGTCTCCCGCTTCGGCAATCCCGGCCTGCTCGCACACCGCCTCGCGGGCGGCCTGTCCGAACGCCCGCCGCACCGCCGCCGCCCGCCGCCGGAACTGTCCGTCCCCAAGGAGTTCGACCCCCCGCTGGACCGGGTGGACGCCGCCGCGTTCATGGCCAGGACCCTCGCCGAGCGGTTCCACGCCGGGCTCGCCGCACACGGCCTTGCCTGCACCCGCCTCGGCATCTACGCCACCACCGAAAACGGCGAGGAGCTGAGCCGGGTGTGGCGCTGCGCGGAACCGCTGACCCCGCAAGGCATCGCCGACCGGGTCCGCTGGCAGTTCGAAGGCTGGCTGCGCGCCGACGTCCGCGACCGGCCCACCGCCGGGGTCGCCAGGCTGCGGCTCGAACCGGAGGAGACCGTCGAGGGCAATTCCCTGCAGCTCGGTCTCTGGCGCGGCGGCGCACACGGCATGTCCGACGAGCAGGACGAGCGGGCGGGCCGGGCGCTCGTCCGCGTACAGGGCTTGCTGGGCCCGGAAAGCGTGTTCACCGCCGTGCTCGACGGCGGCCGCGGCCCCGCCGAACGGGTCCGGCTGGTGCCGTGGGGCGACCAGCGAGAGGCGACGAGCCCGCCGGAGACGGCGTGGCCGGGCCGGTTGCCGCAACCGTCCCCGGCGACGGTGTTCGCCGAGCCGGTGCCGGCGCGGGTGAAGGACGCGGCAGGCGAAGAGGTCTCGCTCACCCGCCGCCGCGAGCTCACCGCCCCGCCGTCCGTGGTCGCACTGCCCGGCACCAAGCCGCGGCAGGTCCTGGACTGGGCCGGCCCGTGGGTGGTCGAGCCCCGCTGGGGCGGCACCGGCAGTCAGGTCCGGATCCAGGTGCTGCTGGCCGGCGAGCCGGCACTGGCCGTGTTGCTCACCAGAACCGACGAGAAATGGACCGTCGAAGGGATGTACGACTGATGGAAGACGAGTTTCTCCGCGACATCCGGCTGTGGCTGCTGCGCGTGGACCAGGCGCTGGAGCCCGTGGAACCGGAGATCCCGCTGCCCCGGCTCCCGCTGGACTGACCCGTGGGCTGGAACAACCCCGCCGTCCCGTGGCGGCAGCTGGAACGGACGCTCAGCGGCGATCCGGCGCCCGTCGACGGCGGCGACAGCCCGGCGTGGAGCCGGAAGCGGGAGGGCTACCTGCGGCCGACGGACTTCCCGGCCCTGCGCGCGAACGACCTGTCCGGCGGCCGTGAGCGCGTGTCGTACGCCGAGCTGCACTGCCACTCCAACTTCAGTTTCCTCGACGGCGCCAGCGATCCCGAGGAGCTCGTGGAGGAGGCGGCGCGGCTGGAGCTGGACGCGATCGCGCTCACCGACCACGACGGCATGTACGGCGTGGTGCGGTTCGCCGACGCGGCACGGGAGCTCGGCGTCAAGACGGTGTTCGGCACCGAGCTGAGCTTCGGCCTTTCCGGGCCGCAGAACGGGGTCGCCGATCCGGAGGGCGAGCATCTGCTGCTGCTCGCCAAGCGGGAAGACGGGTACGCCGCGCTGTGCCGGGCGATCACCGCGGGCCAGTTGCACGGGCACGACGTGGAGCTGCCCAAGGCGCAGCGGGCGGAGAAGGGCCGTCCGGTGTACGACCTGGCGGCCGTGGCCGCGGAGGTGCGCGAGCAGGTCGTGGTGCTCACCGGCTGCCGCAAGGGCTCGGTGCGCCGGGCGTTGCTGCGGGAGGGGCCGGCCGGGGCGGCCAGGGAGATCCGGCGGCTGATGGAGCTGTTCGGGCCCGAGCAGGTGTTCGTCGAGCTGCTGGACCACGGTCATCCCGAGGACAGCACGCACAACGACGTCCTGGCCGCGCTCGCCGAAAGCCTGGGGGTGCTGACGGTCGCCACCAACGCCGTGCATTACGCGACCCCCGACCGCAGCAGGCTCGCCGGGGCGATGGCGGCGATCCGCGCGCGGCGCGGGCTCGACGAGATGGAGGGCTGGCTGCCCGCCGCCGGGATGGCGTTCCTGCACTCGGGCGAGGAGATGGCGCAGCGGTTCGCGCGTTACCCGGGTGCCGTGCAGCGCGCGGCGGTGCTGGGCCTGGAATGCGCCTTCGACCTGAAGCTGATGGCGCCGGACCTGCCGCCGTTCGACATCCCCGAGGGGCACACCGAGGCGACCTTCCTGCGCGAGGAGGTGTACGCGGGGGCGCGCAAGGAGTACGGCACACGGGAGGAGCGCCCGGACGCGTACGCGCAGATCGAGCACGAGCTGGAGATCATCGAGAAGCTGAACTTCCCCGGCTACTTCCTCATCGTCTGGGACATCGCGAAGTTCTGCCGCGAGAACGGGATCCTCTGCCAGGGCCGGGGATCCGCGGCGAACTCCGCGGTCTGCTACGCGCTGGGCATCACCAAGGTCGACTCGGTGAAGTGGAACCTGCTGTTCGAACGGTTCCTCGCGCCGGACCGCGACGGCTACCCCGACATCGACCTGGACATCGAGTCCGACCGCCGCGAGGAGGCCATCCAGTACGTCTACGCCAAACACGGGCGCCTGCGCGCGGCCCAGGTGGCGAACGTGATCACCTACCGTGCGAAGTCCGCGGTGCGCGACGCCGCCCGCGCGCTGGGTCACTCGCCGGGCCAGCAGGACGCGTGGAGCAAGCAGATCGACCGCTGGGGGCCGCTGCGAATCACCAAGGACGACCACGACCACGACATCCCGGTGCCGGTGCTGGAACTGGCGGGCGCGCTGGAGGACTTCCCGCGGCACCTCGGCATCCACTCCGGCGGCATGGTGATCTGCGACCGGCCGGTGAGCGAGGTGTGCCCGATCGAATGGGCGCGCATGGAGAACCGCAGCGTGCTGCAGTGGGAGAAGGACGACTGCGCGTCCGCGGGCCTGGTCAAGTTCGACCTGCTCGGCCTCGGCATGCTCTCCGCGCTGCGCTACATGCTCGAAATGGTGGCCGAGCACAAGGGCGTCGAAATAGATCTGGGCAAGCTGGACCTGGACGACCGGAACATCTACGAAATGCTGCAGCGGGCCGACGCGATCGGCGTTTTCCAGGTGGAGAGCCGGGCGCAGATGGCGACGTTGCCCAGGCTCAAACCCGAGGAGTTCTACGACCTCGCGATCGAGGTCGCGCTGATCCGGCCCGGTCCGATCCAGGGCGGTTCGGTGCATCCCTACATCCGCCGCAAGAACGAGGTGGAGAAATGGGACTTCGACCATCCGCTGCTGAAGAACGCGCTCGGCAAGACCTACGGGGTGCCGCTGTTCCAGGAGCAGATGATGCAGATCGCGCTGGACGTCGCCGATTTCACCGCCGCCGAGGCCGACGAGCTCCGGCACGCGATGGGCTCCAAGAGGTCCACGAAGAAAATGGAACGGCTGCGCCGCCGCTTTTACGACGGGGCCGCGAAGAAAGGCATCGGGGAGGAGCTCGCCGGGCGCATCTTCCAGAAGATGAAGGCGTTCTCGAACTTCGGTTTCCCGGAAAGCCACGCGCTGAGCTTCGCCTATCTCGTCTTCGCCAGCGCCCATTTCAAGTACTACCACCCGGACGCGTTCTGCGCGGGACTGCTGCGCGCGCAGCCGATGGGGTTCTATTCGCCGCAGTCGCTCGTCGCCGACGCGCGGCGGCACGGGGTCACCGTGCGCGGCCCGGACGTCAACGCCAGCCTGCCGTACGCCACCCTCGAACCCGACGGGGCGGGGAAGCACGCGGTGCGCGTGGGGCTCGCGACGGTGCGGCTGATCGGCCAGACGCTCGCCGAAAACCTTGTCGCGGAACGGGAAAGCGGCGGCCCGTTCCGCGACATGGCCGATGTGGCGCGGCGGGTGCGGCTGACCAGGCCGCAGGTCGAGGCGCTGGCCACCGCGGGCGCCTTCGGCTGTTTCCCGGAGGTCGCCGGCGACCGGCGGCGAGCGCTGTGGGCGGCCGGCGCCGTCGCCGAGGAACGGCCGGAGAAGCTGCCGGGCAGCGTCGTCGGCACCAGCGCCCCCACCCTGCCCGGGATGGACGAGATCGACCTCGCGGTCGCCGACGTCTGGGCCACCGGCATGTCCCCGGACAGCTTCCCCACGCAGTTCATCCGCGACCGGCTCGACGCGCTCGGCGTGGTCCCGGCGGCGAAGCTCGCCGACGTGGAGAACGGCAAGCGGGTGCTCATCGGCGGCGCGGTCACCCACCGGCAGCGGCCGGCGACCGCGGGCGGCATCACGTTCCTCAACATCGAGGACGAGACGGGCATGGTGAACGTCATCTGCACCGCCGGGCTGTGGGGCCGCTACCACCGGATCGCCCGCGGCAGCTCGGCGATGCTGATCCGCGGGGTCGTGGAGCGGGCCGAGGGGGTGGTGAGCATCCTCGCCGACCGGTTGCAGAACCTGCCGATGCGGATCCCGTCGAAGTCGCGGGACTTCCGGTGAGCCCTCAGGACATCCGGAACGTGAAGTACTCGACGCGCCAGCCGTCCCTGGTCAGCTCCTGCCGGCCGAGGACCTCGCTGGTGAACCCGGCTTCGGCCGCCAGCCGCTTCAGGAACGGCAGGTCACCGCTGGTGCCGAAGAAGACCAGCAGCCGGCCGCGCGGGGTGAGGTGCGCGCGGGCGTCGCGGAAGAAGGCCTTCATCGCCCGGTAGTCCTCGTCGGTGATCGCGGCCTCGAACAGGTCGCGCGGGGCGAACCAGCGGAACGGCGGGTCGAACACGATGAGGTCGAACCGGCCCTTGACCGCGCTGAAGACGTCGCTGTGCAGCACGGTGACGCGGTCGCCGACCCCGTTGCGCTCGGCGTTGTCCCGGGCCGCCGCCAGCGCGTGCGGGTTGATGTCGACGGCGAGCACGTCCCGTGACCTCGAGGCCGCGAGGATCGCGTTGACGCCGCTGCCGGTGCCCATGTCGAGCACCCGGTCGTCCTCGCGGACCTCCTCGAGCACCGCCTCGCCGAGCAGCGCCGAGGTGCCGGAGATCGGCATGACCTGTGGCGGCACCACGAGCGTGTGCCCGAGGTAGGAGAAGGTCCGCGGGCTTTCGTCGCGGCTGCCCCGGTCGGCCTCCTCGTGCCAGCGGTGGATGCGGTCGACGTCCTCGGGGGACAGCATCGGCTCGTGGGCCATGCGAGCCATTGTGGCAGTCTCGCCCCATGGACGACGCCGAAATCGGGGAGGACTACCAGGACGCGGTGCTGCCGGGCGCGCGCTGGGAGAAGCGGCGGTTCGTCCGGTGCGACTTCACCGAGGCGGACCTGCGGGGCCTGGTCACCCAGGGCTGCACCTTCGACGAGTGCGACTTCACCCGCACCGACCTCGGGGAGTCCAGGCACGAGTCGTCCGCGTTCCGCTCGTGCACCTTCGACCGCACCGTGCTCGCGCAGGTGTCCTGGCGCGGCTGCTCACTGCTGGGTTCGTCCTTTGTGGACTGCCGAATGCGCTCGGTCACCGCGCGGGACACCGACTTCACGCTGGTCGGCCTCGGCCGGACGGACCTGCGCAAGCTCGACCTGTCCGGCCTGCGCTTCCGCGAGGCGAACCTCGTCGAAGCGAACCTGACGGACGCGAGCCTGCGGGACGCGGACCTGCGCGGCGCCCGGCTGCTCGGCGCGAACCTGTCCGGGGCCGATCTGCGGGGCGCGAAGCTCGACGCCAACGGCTTGGTCCAGGCGAAGCTCACGGGCGCCCAGGTCGATCTCGACACCGCCATCGCCTTCGCCGCCGCTCACGGCCTCGTCGTGTCCTGAACGCGAACGCAGCCGGCCTCCCCGCGGGGAAGCCGGCTGCGTTCGGATGGCTCACTCGATGGGCGGTTCGCCCGGGTCGAGCTCGATCAGGTCGCCCTCGGCCACCAGCTCCTCGATCGAGGCGGGCAGCAGGTACGCGGCGCCGCCGCCGGGCTGGTTGAACCACGGGATCGCCACCCCGGCCAGCGCCTCGATCGGCCGCTGGACGCGGTAGACGTGGTACGGCCTGCTGACCCACTCCGGCACCAGCGACCGCTCCTCGAACGGCGTGCCCGCCGCGTAGGTCAGGTTGCCGTTCGGGCCGCCGAACCGGTCGAGCTCGCTGCCCGCGGGCAGCTCCCGCATCTCCTTGCCGCGGAACAGGGTCAGCGGCGGCTCCCCGGGCATCGGCTGGATCCGCCACTGCTGGTTCCCGCCACCGTTGCCGCTCTGCTGGGCGGCAGGCCGGGCCGGTTCGCGGCGCTGAGGCGGCTGCTGTGGCTGCGGCGAGGGTGGGGGTGGCGTGGGCTCCCGGCGTGCCGCGGGCGGCGCCACAGGCGCAGCCAGCATGGTCGGCGGCGCGTCGACCATGGTCTCCTCCAGCCGCGGCTCGCCCGCGGGCGGTGACGGCGGCTCCGTGCGGGCCGGCGCCTCCGGCCGGGACGGCATCTCCCCGCGCGCAGGCAGGTCCGGCCGTGCCGGCGACTCGCCGCGCGAGGGCAGGTCCGGCCGCCCTTCGCCGCGCCCGGGCAGGTCGGGCCGCCCTTCCCCACGCGACGGCAGGTCCTGACGCGCCGAGCGCTCCGGGGCGCCCTGCTCCTCGGCCAGGTTTTCCCAGGCTCCGCCCTCGCGGTGCTCACCGCGGCCCTCGCGCGCCTCCGCGGCGAGGCTCTCGCGATGCCGGTCGGCGCTCGGGCCGCCGTTGACGGGCACGGTGTCGTCCAGCTGGTTCGGCGGCGGCGCCGGGGACAGCGTCGGTGCCGAGGGCGCCTCCTGGCCGCGCGGGGCGAGCAGCAGCTTGCCGAGCATGAACGCCGCCGCGTCCTGGGCGTCGCCGAACACCGCGGGGTTGGCCAGCTCCTCGTCGTACCAGCCGACCCGCCAGCCGGACTCGACCTGCTCCATGCTCCAGCCGTGCTCGACCGGCTCGCCGATGCCGTACACCGAGTCGGGCACGCCCAGGTCCTTCAGCCTGCTGCGCAGCGCGTCCAGCGCCGGTTCGGGCTGGGCCTGCGGCTGCGGTTCCGGCTGTGGCGGTGCCGCGGGCGAGACGATCCGGGTGGCCGACGGGCCGTTGTCCGGCTGCGGTTCCGGCGTCCGCTCCGGCTCGGGCTCGGGCTCCTGGCGCACCGCCACGGGAGCCTGGATCATCGTCGGCGGGCCGTCGTCGAGGTCGGGCATCGGGGTGAACGTCGTGGGCGCGTCGGCCCGCGGCGGCTCCTGGGGCTCCTCGGCCTGCGCGTGCTCCGCCTGCTCCTCGAAGGCGGGTTCGGGCTCCGGCTCCGGCGGCGCGGGCGGCTGCTGCGGCGGGGCGACCTGCTCCGGCATCGGCCGCTGCGGTCGCGGCGGCGGGGGCGGCGGCTGGTTCCCGCGCGTCAGCTGCGCGTTGGCGGCCTGCAGCGTCTGCTCGGGCACCTCCGGCTGCCGGTACCCGGTCTGCTGGATGTGCGCGACCAGCTCGCCCTCGGGGGCGATGCCGTACTCCTGCAGGTAGTAGTTCACGGCGGCGGGCCAGATCCAGGTCCCGTCGGTGTGGAACGCGACGGGCACCTTCGGCGTCGGCGGCGCGGCCAGCCGGTCGAGGTCCAGACCGCGCTCGGACAGCACCACGGGCGCGCCGTTGAGGTACTCGTACAGCCGGTCCAGCTCGTCGGGGTCCAGCTCGGGCCGGTTGAGCACCGGGCGGCCGTCGGGGCCCTGCCCGTCGAAGATCCGGGCGAGCCGGAAGCGCGGGCCGGGCTGCTCGGGGCCGAGGCCGGACATCCGGCGCATCAGCCACTCCGGCACGTTCTCCTCCGACCGCGGGAACATGCGCAGCTCGTCGGCGTAGGCCTGCGGCGGTGGCTGCAGGTCCCAGCGCGGCTCCTCCCGGTCGTACTCCAGGTTGTAACTCGATGGGTGGTCCAGCTGGTACCGGGCGTTGAACCAGGTGCCCCGGCCCTCGCGGTACATGCCCGCCCGCAGCCGGCCGAAGAGCGTCGCGATGTCGTGGGTGGCCATCCACTCGCCGACACTGCCGTCCTCGGTGAGGACCTCCCCGGTCAGCTCGTGGTATCTGCCCACGGCCCGGTACTGCGCGCTTACGCGGCGCCAGTCTCGTGGAGCGGCCCGGAGCAGGGCCAGTCCGATCTGCTTGACCAGAGTGTCCTGCTCGGTCGCGTTCAGCTGCGTCGTCGGTTGAGCCACCAACTCATTTTGACGGGTGGGCTCGGCGATTGCACACCACCCGCACCTTTACCTCCATTGACCTGTACATATACCTCGGATGCGGTACAGAGCGTCGAAGCCGCACTACGCAAAGTGGTCTCTGTCAGAATGGGTGGCGTGACGGCGAAGGTTCTCGACGGCAAAGCGACCAAGGACGCCATCTACGCGGAGCTCGGACCCCGGGTGGCCGCACTCGCGGAACAGGGGGTCGTGCCCGGGCTCGGCACGGTGCTCGTCGGCGACGACCCCGGCTCGCACTCGTACGTGCGGATGAAGCACGCCGACAGCGCCAAGGTGGGTGTCAACTCGATCCGCCGCGACCTGCCTGCCGACATCAGCCAGGAGAAGCTCGAGTCGGTCATCGACGAGCTCAACGCCGACCCCGCGTGCCACGGCTACATCGTGCAGCTGCCGCTGCCCAGGCACCTGGACACCGGCCGCATCCTGGAGCGCATCCACCCGGCCAAGGACGCCGACGGGCTGGCCCCGGTCAGCCTCGGGCGGCTCGTGCTCAACCAGCCGGGCCCGCTGCCGTGCACGCCCTACGGCATCGTCCAGCTGCTGCGCCGCTACGAGGTGCCGATCGCCGGGGCCAACGTGACCGTGGTCGGCCGTGGCATCACCGTCGGCAGGGCGCTCGGGCTGCTGCTCACCCGCCGCAGCGAGAACGCCACCGTGACGCTGTGCCACACCGGCACCCGCGACCTGGCCGCCGAGGTGCGCCGCGCGGACATCGTGGTCTCCGCGGCCGGGGTGCCCGGCATCATCACGCCCGAGATGGTCAAGCCCGGCGCGGCCGTGCTGGACGTGGGCGTCTCCCACGTCGACGGCAAGCTGACCGGGGACGTCGCGCCCGGGGTCGAGGAGGTCGCGGGCTGGCTCTCGCCGAACCCCGGCGGCGTCGGCCCGATGACCAGGGCGATGCTCGTCACCAACGTGGTGGAGGCGGCCGAACGTGTCGTTGCCTCGCGGTAGCCGCCGTCCGGCGGTCTTGGAGCAGGTGCCGTTCGCGCTGGTGCTCGCGCTGGTGGCGGTCGCCGCGGTGCGCATCCTGCAGTACCACTGGCGGCAGGGCGCCGTCATCATCGGCGGCGCCCTGCTCGTCGCGGCGGTGTTCCGGGCGGTGCTGCCCGGTGTCCGGGCGGGCCTGCTGGCGATCCGCGGCCGCCCGGTCGACGTGCTGACCTACTCCGGCCTCGGCGTCCTCGTGCTGTTCCTGGCGTTCACCATCACCGACGGGCCGTTCGGCACCTGACTCAGGCCGTCGCGAGGGTGGTCTGGCGACGGTCGAGCGCGCCCGAGACGGCGGCGATGGACAGGCCGAGCACCGACAGGATCGCGCCGACCATGTTGGGCGCGACCAGGCCGAGCCCGCCCGCGATGACCAGGCCGCCGAGGTAGGCGCCGATCGAGTTGGCGATGTTGAACGCCGACTGGACCGCGGCCGAGACCAGCGACGGGGTGCCGCCGGCCTTCTGCATGATCCGCGTCTGCATCATCGGGCCGATCATGAACCCGGCGATGCCGACCGCGAAGATCGTGATCGCCGCGCCGATCTTGCTGTGCGCGGTGAGCGTGAAGACCGCGAGCACCGCGGCCAGCGCGAACAGCGCGACGTACAGGCTCGGCATCAGCGCCTTGTCGGCCAGCCGCCCGCCCAGCAGGTTGCCGATCGTCATGCCGACGCCGGCGAGCGCGAGCAGCAGCGTCACGTTGTGCGGCGAGTAGCCGGCGACGTCGGTGAGCATCGGCGTCACGTAGGACAGCGATGCGAACACCCCGCCCATGCCGACGGTGACGATGGCGAGCGCGAACCACACCTGCGGGCGCCGGAAGGCACCCAGTTCGCCGCGGAGCGAGGCCTCGGCCGGACGGCCCTGGTGCGGGACGAGCTTGGCGATCGCGGCGAGCGCGAGCACGCCGATCAGCGCGACGACGCCGAAGGTCGCGCGCCAGCCGACCTGCTGGCCCAGCAGCGTGCCGAGCGGCACGCCGACGACGTTGGCCAGGGTCAGCCCGAGGAACATCATCGACACGGCCTTGGCCCGGTTGCCGGGCTCGACCAGGCTGGACGCGACCACGGCCCCGGCGCCGAAGAACGCGCCGTGCGGCAGGCCGGCGACGAAGCGGAAGAACACGCCGAACTCCTGGTTCGGCGAGAGCGAGAAGAGCAGGTTGCCGAGCGTGAACAACGCCATCATCGCCAGCAACATGGTCTTGCGCGGCAGCCGGACGGCGACCGCGGTGAGCAGGGGCGCGCCGACGACGACGCCGAGCGCGTAGCCCGTGATCAGGTAGCCCGCCGAGGGGATCGAGACTCCGAAGTCGGCGGCCGCCTGCGGGAGCACCCCCATCATGACGAACTCGGTGGTGCCGATTCCGAAGGCACCGATGGCCAGCGCGAGAAGCGCGATGGGCACGGTTCTCCTTTCCGGGACGAGAACTGCATCGATACAGACCGGGAGCATGAAAGAAGGACAGCCAACGCGCGTCGCGGCGCTTCGGGCTGTCCCGCATCAAGTGTGAACGGCGGAGGGCGCGGTTGTCATCCCGCCGGGCGGGTGACGATCGTTACGTAACGCCGCTGGTCAGCTGGCTGTCGGCGGCGCGTGCAATCCGCGCCGCGCCCTCTGCCCGCCGTCAGTCCTCCGCGATGCCGACCTCGCAGTCGGAGCCCGGGAAGACCAGGCCTTCATGGCCGTCCTCGAAGCGCACGAGGTAGGGCGGCCTGCCGTCCTCACCCCGCACCTCGACGATCTCCCCGTGTTGTTCGCCGGCGCCCACCGTCCGGCCGTGCACGAGTATCCGGTCTCCCACGGTTGCGTGCATCGTTGACACCTCCGCACCGACCAGGGTAGTTCCGCCCGCGCGCCTCGTCGAGACCTCGTGGATTGGTGAAACCGCAACGAAAATACGATCATGGACCGACGGGCGTGGTCCACAGAGGACGCGGTTACGGTGCCTTGGCCGCCGCCTTCGCGGCCTTCTTGAACGCGCGGACCTCGGCGAGGGTTTCCGAGCTGGTGACATCGGCGATGGAGCGCCGGGAACCTTCCTCGCCGTACGCTCCCGCGGCTTCGCGCCAACCGTCCGGGGTCACGCCCAGCTGCTTGCCGAGAAGCGCCACGAAGATCCGTGCCTTCTGGTCGCCGTAGCCGGGCAGGGCCTTCACCCGCCGGAGTACTTCCTTGCCGTCCGGCTTGCCGGACTTCCAGATCTTGTCCGTCTTACCGTCGTAGTGCTCCAGGATGTGGTGCGCCAAGGCGTGCACCCGCCGCGCCATCGAGCCGCCGTAGCGGTGGATGGCGGGCGGCTGCACGCACAGCTCCACGAACTCCTCGAGCGGGGCGTCGGCGATCTTGGTGATGCTGAAGCCGTCCATCCGGTCCGCGATCTTCCGCGGCCCCATGAAGGCATGTTCCATCGGGAACTGCTGATCGAGGAGAAGCCCGGTGAGCAGCGCGAACGGATCGTTGCTGAGCAGCTTGTCGGCCTCGGCGTCGCCGGTCAGGCGCAACTTCTTGGGCATGGCGATCATCTTCCTGCGTCAGGGATGTCAGGAGCATCTCACGCCCGGGGGAGGCGTGCGGGTCTCCGGCCGGCACGATCCGGCGAGGCATCACGCGAGCGGGGCGAGCGCCTCGGCCAACGGCTCGAGGATGCCGGGCTTCGCGCGGTGCGGCAGGTTCAGCACGATCAGGTCCACGCCCGCTTCCTTGTACTCGGCGACCTTCTCGGCCGCGGGCCCGATGCCGGTCTCGGGGTCGACGACGACGTTGACCGAGCACACGATCTCCGCCGGGTTGCGGCCCACCTCGTCGCAGCGCACGAGCAGCGTCTGCTTGAGCGCCTTCCAGTCTGCCGGGCTCTGCACGATCGCGTTCCACTGCTGCGCCCACAACGCGACCGCCCGCAACGTCCGCCGGGGACCGCGGCCGCCGATGACGATCGGCGGGTGCGGGCGCTGCACGCCTTTGGGCTCGCAGCGGGCGTCGGTGAGCTTGAAGTACTTGCCGTCGAAGTCCGTGGTCTCCTGCGACAGCAGCCCGACGATCACCTGCACGCCCTCGTCGAACAGGTCGAACCGCTCCCGCAACGGAGGCAGCTCGATGCCGTAGGCGTCGCACTCCTGCTGGTTCCAGCCCGCGCCGATACCGACGTCCAGGCGCCCCTCGGCGATGACGTCGATCGTCGCGGCCATGTTCGCCAGCACCGCGGGGTGCCGGTAGATCATGCCGCTGACCTGGCAGCCGAGCCGGATCCGGCGGGTCGCCTGTGCCAGCGCGGCGAGCATCGACCAGCCCTCGTAGTTCGGCCCGGCCAGGTCGCCCGAGAGCGGGTAGAAGTGGTCCCAGTTCCACGCCGACTCGAACAGCTCGATGTCGTCCGCGGCGACCCAGACGTCCCGCATCTCCGGCCAGGTCGTGTGCTCCGGCCTGGTCTTGATCCCGAACCGCATCGCGCCGTCTCCCGTTCGCATGGGGTGCCCGTCGAGGGGAAACCTACGCCGAACCCGGTGACCAGGGCCACGGCCGGAAACTGCGAGACTGGGCGTTCGTCACCACTTGGGGCGCCGCCGTCTTTATAGCAGTACGCTTGTACCGCATACCACGGCGCTGAGAAAACTGAACCGCGAGGATCCGCGAGAGGAGCACCGCTGCTCATGGCCAAAATCAAGGTCGAGGGCACCGTCGTCGAGCTCGACGGCGATGAGATGACCCGCATCATCTGGCAGTTCATCAAGGACAAGCTCATCCATCCGTATCTGGATGTCAACCTGGCCTACTACGACCTGGGCATCGAGGAGCGGGACCGCACCGACGACCAGATCACCATCGACGCGGCGAACGCCATCAAGGAGCACGGCGTCGGGGTCAAGTGCGCCACGATCACGCCCGACGAGGCGCGCGTCGAGGAGTTCGGCCTCAAGAAGATGTGGCGGAGCCCCAACGGCACCATCCGGAACATCCTCGGCGGCGTGGTCTTCCGCGAGCCGATCATCATCTCCAACATCCCGCGGCTGGTACCCGGCTGGACGAAGCCGATCATCATCGGCCGGCACGCGCACGGCGACCAGTACAAGGCCACCGACTTCAAGGTCCCCGGCCCCGGCACGCTGACGATCACCTACACGCCGGACGACGAGTCCGAGCCGATGGAGTTCGAGGTCGCCAGGTACCCGGAGGGCGGCGGCGTCGCGATCGGTATGTACAACTTCCGGAAGTCGATCGAGGACTTCGCCCGCGCCTCGCTGCGCTACGGCCTCGACCGCGGCTACCCGGTGTACCTCTCCACCAAGAACACGATCCTCAAGGCCTACGACGGCATGTTCAAGGACGTGTTCCAGGAGATCTTCGACAACGAGTTCAAGGCGGACTTCGACGCCAAGGGCCTGACCTACGAGCACCGGCTGATCGACGACATGGTCGCCGCGTCGCTGAAGTGGGAGGGCGGCTACGTCTGGGCCACCAAGAACTACGACGGTGACGTCCAGTCCGACACCGTCGCGCAGGGCTTCGGCTCGCTCGGCCTGATGACCTCGGTGCTGCGCACGCCGGACGGCAGGACCGTCGAGGCCGAGGCCGCGCACGGCACCGTGACCCGGCACTACCGCCAGCACCAGCAGGGCAAGCCGACCTCCACCAACCCGATCGCGTCGATCTTCGCGTGGACCCGGGGCCTGGAGCACCGCGGCAAGCTGGACGGCAACTCGGAGCTGATCGGCTTCGCGAACAAGCTGGAGCAGGTCGTCATCGAGACCGTCGAGAGCGGCAAGATGACCAAGGACCTCGCGCTGCTGGTCGGCAAGGAGCAGCCGTTCCAGACCACCGAGGAGTTCCTCGGGACGCTGGACGAGAACCTGGCCAGGAAGATCAACCAGGGCTGACCTTCGCAGGGAAAAGGGCGCGTACCGGTTCGCCGGGCGCGCCCTTTCTCGTAGGTTCACCGGTCGGCCCGGTTCCGGGTCGCGGCGGGGGAGCGATGCTCGCCGTGCCGCTGTGGCCGGCGCGCCGAGTCCCGGCCCATTCGTCACTAAACGTAATGGCCTGATCACCCTCGTTGCGGCCTACGGGTGGTTTCGCCCTCTTGACCTGTCGGCGGTCAACTTTGTGTGGGTACCCTTACCTCGCACGTTTCACACAGTGGCGAGGAGAGCCCCGTGATCCTGGGAATTCCGAAACGGGTCCTGATCATCGTCGCCGTCCTGGTCGGCATCGGGATCATCTACGTGATGGGCGTGGACAAGCGTTCGTCCGAGGGCGCGACCGGCGGCCCGGGCGGCTGCAAGGTCACCGTCACCGCCGACGTGCTCAACGTGCGGGCCGCGCCCGACCCGAACGCGCAGATCGTGGGCAAGTTCAACCAGAACGCGCAGACCGGCGCCGAACCTGTGGTGCAGAACGGGTTCCGCAAGCTCACCGACAGCAAGTGGGCCAAGACGGACTTCCTCGCGCCGGTCGCCGGCACCGCCTGCGGCTAGAAAGCGACCTCGAGCCCTTCGGACGCGGCGAGCAGCTCACCGTTGAAGGCGGCCCGCGCCTCGGCGATGGAGACCGCGCGGTCACTGCCTGGCCAGAAGTGGGTGAGCAGCACGCGTTTCGCGTTCGCGCGCGCGGCCCAGGCCCCGGCTTCCCCCGCGGTCAGGAGATAGCGCGGCCCGGTCGACGGCGGCGTGCCCTGCAGGGTCGCGTCCGCGATGAACAGGTCGGCGTCCCGGGCCAGTTCGGCCAGTTCCGGGGTGGGACCGGTGTCGCCGGTGTAGGCCACTGTCACGCCGGGCGCGCTCAGCCGGACCCCGAAGCTCGGCACGTGGTGCGGCAACGGCCGGGCCTGGAGGCGGAACGGGCCGACGGTCGTGGCCTCGGCGAGGTCGTGCACGTCGAACACGGTCGTCGGATGTGGACGGGGTTCGAGCGCTTCGAGCACCCGCAGCACGCCCGGCGGGCAGTACAGCGGCAACAGGCCCTCGCCGGTGTGGTGGTGGCGCCGGCCGAGGGCGCTGACGTCCACGCAGTGGTCGGGGTGCGCGTGCGTGACGAGCACGGCGTCGACCGCGGGTTCGAGCCGTGCGGCGGTGCCGTACCCGAGGTCCAGCACGAGGCGGAAGCCGTCGTGCTCCAGCAGGAAGCCGCTGCAGGCGCGGCCGTGTTCGGGCCACGCGCCACAGCTGCCCAGGACTGTGAGGCGGGTCATCGGGACAGTGTGGCAGGGATTCTGTCGGTGGTCGCCGGTAACGTGCGCTGCGTGCTGACCATCTCCACCGTGAACGTCAACGGCATGCGTGCCGCCGCCAAGAAGGGCTTCGTCGACTGGCTCGCCGCGAGCGGGTCCGACGTGATCGCCTGTCAGGAGGTCCGGGCCGAGTCGAGCCAGCTGCCCGAGAGCGTCGTCGCCCCGCTGGGCTGGCACGCGCAGCACGCCGCGTGTTCGGTCAAGGGCCGCAACGGGGTGTCGGTGTACACCAGGGCCGAGCCGCAGGAGGTGCGCGTCGGCTTCGGTGAGCCGGAGTTCGAGGACAGCGGCCGGTATCTGGAGGTGCACCTGCCCGGGCTGGTCGTGGCGAGCCTGTACCTGCCCAGCGGTGACGTGGGAACCGTGCGGCAGGAGGAGAAGGAGCGCTTCATGGCCGCGTTCCTGCCCTACCTGGTCGAGCTGCGGGCGAAGGCCGGGGCCGCGGGGTCGGAGGTCGTCGTGCTGGGCGACTGGAACATCGCGCACCGCGAGGTGGACCTGAAGAACTGGAAGACGAACCGGAAGAACTCCGGCTTCCTGCCCGAGGAGCGAGCGTGGCTGGGCCGCGTGTACGACGAGGCCGGGTACGTGGACGTGCAGCGCGAGCTCGACCCGGAGGGTCCGGGCCCGTACACGTGGTGGTCCTACCGCGGCAAGGCGTTCGACAACGACGCCGGGTGGCGGATCGACCTCCAGGTCGCGACCCCGGGCCTGGCGCGGCGCGCGATCTCCGCCCGGGTGGAACGCGCCGCGACGTACGCCGAACGCTGGTCGGACCACGCGCCGCTCACCGTCACCTACGACTGGGAGTCGCCGGGCTAGCCGGGCGGCCGCGCTACGAGCCCGCCAGTGCCACGAGCCGGTCCAGGAAGGGCTGCTGGCCTTTCAGCAGCTTCGCCCTGGCCTCGGTCAGCGGGAACCACGCGAAGCGGTCCATCTCCGGGAACTCCTGCATGCGGCCGGACCCCTTCGGCCACTCCATCTCGAACGTGCCGGGCACGACCTGCGCCGGATCGAGGTCGCCTTCCAGCGCCCACCCCGTCACGACCTTGCCGCCCGACTGCCGCACCGCGCCCAGCTCGGCGAGGTTCCCCTGCGGGACGGGCAGACCGAGCTCCTCGGCGAACTCGCGGCGGGCGGCCGCTTCCGGCTCCTCGTCCGGCTCGTGCTCGCCCTTCGGCAGCGACCACCCGCCCGCGTCCTTGCGTGCCCAGAACGGGCCGCCCATGTGTCCCAGCAGGACTTCCAGCTCGCCGTTCGCCTTGCGATACAACAGGATTCCCGCGCTTCGCCGAGCAGTCACGCAGCGAACACCCCGTTCAGGAAAGTGCGCCACGCCTGTTCCGTCTGCTCCTTGTCCGCGTCCTCGCCGAACAGGTGCGCCGTCGCGTCGACGGTGCCGCCGAAGTTGTTCCGGCCGAAGACCCGGTGCAGCGCGTCCGGCGTGCGCAGGCCGATGAAGTACGGGTTCAGATAGTCCACCACCGCGTCGACGGGCGCCAGCCCGGGCAGTTCGAGCCGTACGGTCTCGTCGATGGCCGACACCCCCAGCGACTTCTTCAGCGACTCCAGGGCGGTCGGTAACGCCGAGGCCGCCGGCCCCGCGACCTCGGCGTAGGTGGCCGAGCGGCCGCCGAAGTAGCGCAGGTACTGGCCGAGCGTGTGGTGGTAGAAGTCGGTGTGCTTGCTCGCGCCGTCGTACTGGTTGTCCCAGTCGTCGGTGAAGATTCCACTGTGGACATACCGCAGCGCGGCCGTGCCACCGTCGCGGGCCTCGATGATGAAGTCCAGCGCGTTGAACCAGCCGTCCGGGCCGTCCTGTCTGATGGTGACCCTGTCCGGCGGCTCCCAGTTCTTGACGAGCGGGCTGCCTGGTTCGGGTGCGGGCGTCGGGAACATCCAGTTCGCGGTGCCGGTGGTGACGGCGGCGAAGACCTCCTCCGGCGTGGCCGGCAGCACGACTTCCCGCTCGATCGCGAATTCCTTGCCCATGTCACTTCTCCTTGTTCTTGAGGCTGGGATGCAGGGCGACGACGAGACGGTGCTTGCGCCCGCCGGGCGCCTGCTCATCGTGGTACTTCCCGACGAGGTTCTTCACGCGTTCGCCGAGTTCCTCGGCGAACGCGGCCCGGTCCGCCGCCGTGGCGAACCGGACTTCGGCGTCGATGGCGTAGGTCGCCAGCCGCTGCCGGGCCGCGGTGGCGCCGGCGATGAGCTCGCCGAGCTCCCGCACGAGGCGGGCGGCCAGCGCGAGCAGCCACCGGGCCGACAGCTGGTCCGGCGCGCGGTCGGGGTTCGGCGCGACGTCGGCGAGCGCGGTCGGGGAGATGACGTACGAGGCCGCGGTGGCCTGCATGACCCGCTCGGTGACGTTGCCCTTCTTGCGTTCTTCGACCAGCTCGATCAGCCCGTGCCGTTCGAGCGCCCGCAGGTGGTAGTTGACCTTCTGCCGGGCGAGGCCGACCTGCGCGGCGAGCGTGGTGGCCGAGCCGGGTTCGGCGAGGGCGGCCAGCAGCTTCGCGCGGACCGGATCGAGCGAGACCTCGGCCGCGGCCGGGTCTTCGATCACTGCGACTTCGAGCATGGAAGAACTCTCGCACCGACAAATAAGTTTGTCAAGACAGCGTTTGTGTTCGGTGCTGGCGTGCCGGAGGCGGTGGTGCGGAGGTCGGGTGGTGGCGGGGCGAGCGCGTGGACGCGGGGCGCAGGGCGGCACGAGGGCAGTCGGACGGCGCGGTGATCCGCGGGTGGGCGTGGTCCCTGTGGGGCGCGCGGAGATGCGCGGGTGGGCGGCGGCCTCTCGCGGGGTGCGGCAGCGCGGCGATCCGTGGCGGGCCGAGACCGCGCCTCCCCATGGACGACGGGCGGCCCCGGCGCGCGTCGGCTGGCCCCGACAGCGGGCCGACCCCCGACCCTCGCACGACCCCGAGCTGCGCACGACGGCCCGACCCGCGCACGACCCCGAGCTGCGCACGACGGTCCGAGCCGCGCACGACCCCGAGCCGCGCACGACGGTCCGAGCCGCGCACGACCCCGAGCTGCGCACGACGGTCCGAGCCGCGCACGACCCCGAGCCGCGCACGACGGTCCGAGCCGCGGTCGACCCCCGAGTCGGCCCGGACGGCCCGAGCCGCGGTCGGCCCCGCCCACGACCCCGATCCCCGCCACGCACCCCCCGACACCCCCGAGCGCGTCGTCCCTGGTCATCCACGCCGCCGGGCTCCTTCACCGGACCCCGTGTCGCGGGCACTCGGATGGGCGCTAGTGTCTGCCCCCGAGTTGATCGAAAACGATCGGGCTTGACACGCTCGGTAGTTTTCATGAGGCAATACCCGCCCATTAGGGTGACAGCGGTTTCCAGAACGGCATCTCGTCGCGGGAGGTACCCCGGTGCGTAACCGAAGTACTCGAGCCATCGGCGCGGTCCTGCTGGCCTTCCTGGCCACCGGCACCGGCGTCGCCAACGCGGCCGAAGCACAGATCGCCCCCACGACGGACGCATCGTCGTTCGGGCTGCTGGGACCCGTCGGCCTGGCGGCCGTCGTCCTCGGCATCGTCGGCATGGCGCTCGGCGTCGTCCGGCAGCGCCGCAAGGCCGCGCAGGCCCCGGCCGAGCCCGCAGCCCAGGTCTCCGAGGACGCCACCCGCCCGACCCTCACCCCCTCCCGTCGTCCGACCGTCTGAACTCCTTCCGCCGAGTCGCGGCGACCGTCCGGACCGCGACCGTCAGCCACAGCACCGCGAGCAGCACGTAGAGCACGACGGCGGCGACACTGAACAAGTCCGCGTGCGTGACCGCCGCGAGTGCGCTGGTGCCGGTGACGCACGTGCCCAGCGGGAACGTGAAGCTCCACCACGTCAGCGAGAACGCCTCCCCAGCTCGCAGCACCACGGCCGCCGCGAGCACGAGCCACAGCATCGCGAACCCCCACGTCGGCAGGCTGTAGACCAGCCCGGCGATCCGCCCGGTGGCGCCCTCGTCGGCGCCCAGCAGGTTCGCCGCGGTGATCGACTGGCCGAGCGGGCCGAGCACGATCCACATCGTCGGCGCCAGGTCCGGGCCGCCGCGCACCAGCCGGTGCCAGATCAGCGGCAGCAACGCCAGCGTCGCGAACAGGCTGATGCCGAACAGTGCGTAGCAGCCGAACAGCATGGTCAGCCGCGGCTGCCCCGCCGGCAGGTACGGGAGCAGCGCGGCGCCCGTGGCCGCCGAGACCATCGGCGGCACGACGGGCATGAGCCAACCGCCGAACGGCTCGCAGTCCTTCACCTTCCCCGTGATCATCAGGTACGGCAGGCCGACCGTCGTCAGCAGGCCGAGTGCGGTGCCGAGCGCCCACAGCGTCCACGCCACCGCGAGCGCCGCGTCCAGGCCGATCCAGTCGCGGCCCAGCGCGAGGGTCCCGGCCCCGACCGTCAGCAAGGCCATCGGTGGCGCACCCCAGAAATGCGAGAGCACGGGGTCGCGCAGGTGGGCCAGCTGACCGGGCGTGTCGCGCCACCAGTCCCGGCACATGGCCAGGCACAACACCATCAGCCACACCGCTGCGCCCGCCCAGATGACCGTCGCGGCGTTGCGTGACCCAGGGGGATGCACGGGCAGCAAAGGCACAGCATTGGCCACGATGCCGGTGCCCATCACCGAAGCGAACCAGTTGGGGGTGGTGCCCGCGCGGGGCAGCGAGCCGGTGGCGTACATGCTTACACGTTCGGGCTATATCTCGGAAAAGAGTAGACACCGAATGCCGATCAGCTCATAACCTGGCCTTATGCCCTTGCCGTCGCGTGTCACCGAGCTGGCCGGGTTCGACCTGTTGCTTTCGGTGGCGAGACTGGGCGGGATCGGGGCGGCGGCCCGGGCGCACGGCATCTCCCAGCCCGCGGCCAGCGCCCGGATCCAGCAGCTGGAGGCCCGGATCGGCGTCGCGCTGGTCGAGCGCTCGCCGCGCGGATCACGGCTGAGCAAGGCGGGCGGGCTGGTCGCCGACTGGGCGCGGCCGGTGGTCGAAGCCGCCGCGGACCTGGAGGCGGGCATCGCGGCGCTGCGCGTCGAGCGGGACGGCCAGCTGCGCGTCGCGGCCAGTCTCACCGTGGCCGAGTACCTGCTGCCGAAATGGCTCGCCGCCATGCACACCCTCGCTCCCGGGACCGTCGTCGCGCTGACCTCCGGCAACTCCGCCGAGGTCGCCCAGCGGGTGCTGACCGGTGACGCGGACCTCGGGTTCATCGAGGGGCCGGAGCTGCCGAGCGGCCTGCGAGCCGAGACGGTGGCGACGGACGAGCTCAGACTGGTCGTCGCACCGGGGCATCCGTGGGCGCAGCGCCGCCGCCGCACCCGGCCCGAGGAGCTGGCGGCCACCCCGCTGATCGCCCGCGAGCAGGGCTCGGGCACCCGCCGGGCGCTCGAGCTGGCGCTCTCGCCGCACCAGCTCGCCGAACCGCTGCTCGAACTGTCCTCCACGACCGCGATCAAGGCCGCCGTCATGGAGGGCATCGCGCCTGCGGTGCTGGGCGCGCACACCGTCGCGACCGAGCTGGCAGCGGGCACGCTCGTTGGGCTGGAGATCTCCGGCACCGACCTGCGCCGCGTGCTGCGCGTGGTCTGGCCCGTCGGCCAGTCGCTGCGCGGGCCCGCGGCGGACCTCGCCGCCATCGCCGCTCGCGGGGCCTGAAACAATCGAGGGCGTGTCCAGCGCTGAAGAAACCGCTCAGGAAACCCCAGCCCGGCTGCGCGTGCTGTCCGGCATCCAGCCGACCGCGGACTCGTTCCACCTCGGCAACTACCTCGGCGCACTGCGCCAGTGGGTGTTGCTGCAGGACACGCACGAGACCTACTACATGGTGGTCGACCTGCACGCCATCACGGTCGAGCAGGACCCGAAGGTGCTGCGCCGGCGCACGCGCGTCTCGGCGGCCCAGCTGCTCGCGCTCGGCGTCGATCCCGACCGCAGCGCGCTGTTCGTGCAGAGCCACGTGCCCGAGCACGCCCAGCTGTCCTGGGTGCTGGAGTGCCAGACCGGGTTCGGCGAAGCCGGCCGGATGACCCAGTTCAAGGACAAGGCCGCGAAGCAGGGCACCGACCACGCGAGCGTCGGCCTGTTCACCTACCCGATCCTGCAGGCCGCGGACATCCTGATCTACCAGGCGAACGCGGTGCCGGTAGGGGAGGACCAGCGCCAGCACCTGGAGCTCTCGCGCAACCTCGCGCAGCGGTTCAACCGGCGCTACGGCAAGACGTTCACCGTGCCGGAGCCGTACATCGTCAAGGACACGGCGAAGATCTACGACCTGCAGGAACCGACGGCGAAGATGAGCAAGTCGGCCTCTTCGCCCAACGGCCTGATCGAGCTGCTCGACGACCCGAAGCGCTCGGCGAAGAAGATCCGCTCCGCCGTCACCGACACCGGCCGCGAGGTCGTCTTCGACCCGGAGCAGAAGGCGGGGGTGTCGAACCTGCTGACGATCCACTCGGCGTTGTCCGGCCGGAGTATTTCGGAACTGGAGAACGCCTACGAGGGCAAGGGCTACGGCGACCTGAAGAAAGATGTCGCCGAAGTACTCGTCGAGTTCGTCACTCCTTTCCAGGAGCGGGTGAAGTCGTATCTGGACGATATCGCCGAGTTGGACAAGGTGCTGGCGCGCGGGGCGGAGCGGGCCAGGGTCGCCGCGGCGGAGACGCTTTCTGTCGTATATGACCGGATCGGTTTCCTGCCGCCGGCCCGGTAAAGCCGTTCTTTACCGTTTTTCGCTGAACACATACCTGATTCACAGCTAAAAAACGCTTTTTCTCAGATGCTTTTCAGAATCACCGGCGAAGCTTTCGCCGCTGGTTCTCGTGGCACAGAGAGAAGGTCGTCGTGCTGTCCAGGCTCCGCAGGAAAAGACGGTGGGTCTACGCGACCGTCGCCGTAGTCGTCTTGGTGGCGGCGGGGGTCACGGTCTGGGGTGTCACCCGGCCCGCGACCGCCCCCTCGTACCGGCTTGTCGCCGCGAGCACCACCACCCTCAAACAGACGGTGTCCTCGTCGGGCACCATCGAGCCGGCGCAGCAGAGCGATCTCGACTTCGGTGTCTCCGGTCAGGTGACCGCGGTGAACGTGGCGGTCGGCCAGCAGGTCACCGCGGGACAGGCGCTCGCCACCGTCCAGTCGGCGTCGTTGTCCGCCGGCGTCGCTCAGGCGCAGTCAGCACTGGCTTCGGACCAGTCGAAGCTGTCCTCGGATGAGTCGAACGGCGCGTCGTCGGCGCAGGTTTCGGCGGACGAGGCCGCCATCACCGCGGCGCAGAACCAGCTGTCCAACGCGCAGACCGCGTTGTCGGAAGCGACGCTGACCTCGCCCACCGCGGGCACCGTCGCGGCGGTGAACCTGACTGTGGGACAACAGGTTTCGGCCGGCGGATCGGGCAGCGCCAGCTCCTCGTCCTCCTCCGGCAGCGGGTCCGGCGGGCAGTCGGGCGGCCAGAACAACAGCGGCTCGTCCTCATCTTCGACGGCCTCGTCATCGTCGTCGTCCAGCTCCGGGACCGCGCAGATCGTGGTCATCTCCACCGGTTCCTACGTCGTGAACGCGAGCGTGGACGACACCGAGATCGGCCAGCTCAAGACCGGCGAGCAGGCCGTCATCACCCCCGACGGCTCGACGACGCCGGTGTACGGCACGGTCACCTCGGTCGCGGTGATGGCCACCGGCTCGTCCTCGGTGCCCAGCTACCCGGTCACGATCGGCGTGACCGGCAGCCCCACCGGGTTGTTCGCCGGCGCGAGCGCGAGCGTGTCGATCGTGGTGAAGCAGCTGACCGACGTGCTCACGATCCCCGCCACCGCCGTGCACTACAACGGCGGGCAGGCGACGGTCGACCAGATGGTCGGCGGCAAGCAGACCAGCAGGCCCGTGCAGCTCGGTCAGTCCTCGAACGGCGTGATCCAGGTCCTCAGTGGACTGTCCGAAGGGGACGAGGTGATGGTCGCGACGCCCGCGGGCACGGGTGGTGCCGGCGGCACCGGCCGGACCGGCGGCGGGACGCGCACCGGCGGGACGGGCGGGTTCGGTGGCGGCGGCTTCGGCGGCGGCAACCGGGCCGGTGGTCTCGGTGGCAGGGGCGGGTTCGGCGGATGAGCGCCCCCGTCATCGACGTCACGGACGTGCGCAAGGTCTACTCGACCGGCGTGGTGGAAGTCGAGGCGCTGCGCGGGGTTTCGCTGCGCGTCGAGGAAGGCGAGTACGTCGCCATCATGGGCCCGTCGGGGTCCGGGAAGTCCACGCTGATGCACATCCTGGGCTGCCTCGACCTGCTCAGCACCGGACGGTACGTGCTGGCGGGGGAGGACGTGAGCGGGATGTCCGAGCTGGAGCTGGCGACGATCCGCAACCGCCGCATCGGTTTCGTGTTCCAGCAGTTCAACCTGCTGGCGGGGCTGACGGCGTGGCGCAACGTCGAACTTCCGTTGTGCTACGCGGGAGTCAAGCGCGCCGAGCGCAAGGCGAGGGCGCTCGAGCTGCTGGCGCGGGTCGGCCTGGCCGAGCGGACCGAGCATCGGCCGAACGAGCTGTCCGGCGGTCAGCAGTCGCGGGTGGCGCTGGCCCGCGCCCTGGTGAACCGGCCGTCGATGGTGCTGGCCGACGAGCCGACCGGAGCGCTGGACTCGACCGCCACCGCGGAGGTGCTGTCGGTGTTCCGCGAGCTCAACGAGGCCGGCCACACCATCGTGCTGATCACGCACGAGGAGGATGTCGCCGCGCACGCCAACCGCGTGGTGCGGCTGCGCGACGGGCTGATCGAGTCGGACACCGCGCTCGCCGGCACCGGGGTGATCGCATGAGTTGGCTGGAAACCTTGCGCACGAGCCTGGAGGCGATCCGCTCCCACCGGCTGCGCTCCGGACTGACGATGCTGGGCATCCTGATCGGCATCGCGGCGGTGATCCTCACCGTCGGGCTCGGTGAGGGCGCGCAGGCCCAGGTCGCCTCGGCGATCAACTCCCTCGGCACGAACCTGCTCGTCGTCTCGCCGGGCAGCAGCACGAGCACCACGACGGGCGTGCGCGGCGGAAGCGGTTCGGCCACGACGCTGACCGTGCAGGACGCGAACGCGCTCAGCGCGCCGGGCGTGGCCCCGGACGTCGCCGCCGTCGCTGCGACCACCAGCAAGAGCTCGTCGCTCGCGGCCGGCTCGACGACGTGGACCACCTCGGTCGTCGGCACGACCCCGGCGTGGTTGAGCGTGCGGGCGCGCACGTTGGCGGAAGGGCGTTTCCTCACCGACGCGGACGAGACGGGCGAAGCGGCCGTGACCGTCCTCGGCGCCAGTACCGCCGAAGAACTGTTCGGCACCACCAACGCGGTGGGCCGGACGGTCACGATCGGCACCACCCCGTTCTCCGTCGTCGGGGTTCTCGCCTCCGCGGGCGCGTCGTCCACCCAGAACCAGGACGACCAGGCGGTCGTGCCGATCAGCACCGCGGCGGACCGGCTCATCGGCGGCAGCACCCGTACCTCGGTGCAGTCGATCTACCTGGAGGCCACGACCTCGGGCACGCTGTCCGCGGCCTACCAGGAGGCGAACCAGGAACTGCTGGCGATGCACCACATCACGAACCCGGCCGCGGCGGACTTCACCATCGCCAGCCAGGAGTCGCTGCTGAGCACGGCGAGTTCGGTGAGCCAGACACTGACGCTCCTGCTCGGCGGGGTCGCCGCGATTTCCTTGCTGGTGGGCGGAATCGGGGTCATGAACATCATGCTCGTCTCGGTCACCGAGCGGATCCGCGAGATCGGGCTGCGCAAGGCGGTCGGGGCGAGCCCGGTGGTGATCCGCCGCCAGTTCATGGTCGAGGCGTCCGTGCTGGGGCTCGCGGGCGGCCTGCTCGGGGCGTTGCTGGGCATCGTCGGCGCGCTCCTGCTGCCCCACCTCGTGGCGATCCAGATCGCCGTCTCCCCGTCGGCCACGGTGGTCGCGATCCTCACCGCGATCGCGATCGGCCTCGTCTTCGGCGTCTACCCGGCGAGCCGCGCCGCCCGGCTCGCTCCCATCGACGCCCTGCGCAGCGAATGAACCCGGAGGAACAACCATGATCCGACGTACCCTGCTCGCCGTCGCGGGTGGCGCGCTCGCGCTGACGCTGGCCGCCTGTGGCTCGTCCGGCGGCGGCACGGCCGCCACGCCTGCCGCCCAGGCCCCCGCGTCCGGTGCCAACAACGCCGCCCGTGGGCCCGCGGCCTCCGGCACGATAGCCGCGGTGGCCGCGTCCAGCATCGAGGTGCAGAACCCGAGCAGCGGCCAGGTCACCGTGAACTTCTCCAGCAGCACGACGTTCACCAACCGGGTTTCCGCGGCGCTTTCCGACGTCACCGTCGGCTCCTGCGTGGCGGTCACCGGCACGGGTACCCCGGTCGCCGCGAAGACTGTGGAGATCAGTGCCACCGACAGCGGCACCTGCGCCGCGGGAGGCGCGGGGATGCGGCCGCAGAACGGCACCGGCAGCAGCAGGCCGTCGCGGCCCTCGGGTGCCGCCCGGCCGTCGGGCGCGAACGGCCAGGGCCGCGGCACGTTCGGCAAGGTGACCGCGGTCAGCGGCAGCGGGTTCACCGTCGAACAGGACAACCGGCAGACGGGCGCGACCACGAGCGTGCAGGTGAGCGTGGACGCGACCACGACCTACACGAAGTCCGGGTCCGCGAACTCCAGCGCGCTCAAGGTGGGCGAGTGCGCGACCGCGACCGGGCAGGCGGACGACACCGGTGCGGTGACGGCGAAGACCATCTCCCTGAGCCAGGCCGGGCCGAACGGCTGCCAGACCTTCGGTGGCGGCCGGCAGCGCAACGGGGGCGGGAATGGCTGAGCGAACCAGACGGATCGTCACGGTCGCCGGTGTGGTCGTGGTGGTCGCCGCCGGCGCGGTGATCTGGGCGACGTCGGCTTCGTCGTCGCCGGGCTACCGCACGGCTGTCGCCGGTCCGGCGTCCGTCACCGCGACGCTGGACACGACGGGCACCATCGAACCGGTCACCAGCGCGACGCTCGGGTTCCCGGCCAGCGGCCAGGTGGCGTCGCTGCCGGTGGCGGTCGGGCAGCAGGTGACCGCTGGCCAGACGCTCGCGCAGCTGGACACCACGTCGCTGGCGAGCCAGGTCGCGTCCGCACAGTCCACTTTGGCCACGGCACAGGCGAAGCTGGCCGCGGACCAGGCCGGTCAGACGACGAGCGCGTCGGCCGGCCGCGTGACGCCGGCGCTGTACCTGACGGCTTCGTCGGCGCCGTCGGATCTCAAGTCCCAGCAGGATGCGGTGACTTCCGCGCAGCACCAGGTGGATCTGGACCTGACCGCGGCCGCGGCGGCGGTGGCCGCGCAGCAGAAGGCGTGCGAGACGATCGTCGACCCGGACGCGAAGCACCAGGCGCAGAGCCAGGACGACGTCGACGCGTGCACGACGGCGATCCAGGAGGCGCAGGACGCCCAGCACACCACGGGCGCCGACGAGCAGAAGCTGGCCGACGCGGAGAGCGCGTTGTCGGCGACGCTCGCCAAGGACGCGTCGACGCAGAGCACCGAACCGCCGGCCCCGCCTTCGGGCGAGAATCCGTCGGGCGAGAGTTCCTCCGGCAAGAGTTCGTCGGGTGAGAGTTCGTCCGGCAAGACGTCCTCGGGCAAGAGTCTTCCGAGCAAGAGTTCTTCGGGTGAGAGTTCCTCGGGCAAGAGTCTTGCGGGCGGTGGAAAGGCGAGCGCGCCCGCGTCGGCCGAGCAACTGGCGGCGGACCAGGCATCGATCGACGCGGCGGACGCGCAGGTGGCCGTCGCCCAGCAGAACCTGGCCGCCGCGACCCTGGTCAGCCCGATCGCCGGTACCGTCGGCGAGATCGGCTTCACGCAGGGGCAGCCGGCGTCCAGTCAGCAGCACATCGTGGTGTTCGGACCCGGCGCGAACCAGGTGACCACCGCCGTCAGCGACCTCCAAGCCGGGCGGATCAGGCCGGGTCAGCAGGCCACGGTGACGCCTGACGGCAGCGGCAAGCCGATCACCGGGCAGGTCACGTCCATCGGGCTGCTCGCCAGCACGACGTCGTCCGGTTCGCCCAGCTATCCGGTGACCATCTCGCTGCCCTCGGGTGGCGAGTTGTTCCCGGGCGCGACCGCGTCGGTCTCGATCATCACCAGCACCGCGAACGCGGCGGTGACGGTACCGACCTCAGCCGTGCACCTCATCGGCGGAAACGCTTCCGTGACAACGCTTTCCGGCGGTCAGACGCAGACGAAGCGGGTCACCGTCGGGGTCGTCGGCGCGTCCGTCACCGAGATCAAGTCCGGGCTCAGCGCGGGGGACCAGGTCGTGCTCGCCGACCTGAGCCAGCCCCTGCCGACCGGCAACACGACCGGCGCGCGCGGTCTCGTCGGCGGTGCCGGCGGTGGCGGGCAGCGGCGGGGCTGAACATCACCAGTGCCGTCCCTGCGGAATCTCCCGCAGGGACGGCGCGGACACGTGCAGCACCTGGTACCGGCCGGGCGCCTCGTCGGTCCACAGCACGAACCGGACGAGCTGCCAGCCCGTCGGGTCGAAGGCGAGGGCGGCGGTGTGCACCCGTTCGTCCCGCGCCAGTTCGTGGAGCGCCTCGACGGCGGCGTCGACGTCCTCGAGCAATGCCGTGGTCTCGCGCGTCGCCGACCGCGGGACTTCGCCGCGGCCGCGTTCGATGGCGATGCCGGTCCAGTGCCACACGGGTGGCCGTCCGAAGTCGTCGACGATGCCCTGGAAACCCCCGCCGCCGACGAGGAACCGGCTCATGCCGCCCACGTCGTGCCACAGGTAGAACGGCGCGTACTGGTTGACCGGCGAGCCTTCGCCGCGCTCGCGGATCAGGTAGGCCTTGAGACCGAGGCCGGGGAAGTCGTCGGTGCGATGGCCGCGCGTCTCGACCCGGCGTCGGATGATCCCCATGTCGTGGTCGGCCGGCAGTGTGAGGTGGTACTGCATCGCGTACACGACACGACTGTACATACCAGTAGGTACAAACAGCAAGAGTCTACTGTGGACGGGTTCGGAGTGCGAGCGGAGCTGGGGCTGGTTAGTGTCTGTCCGTGGCGGATGAGAAGGAAAAGCTGATTCCGAGGCTGCGCCGGAAGTATGCGTGGCTCGATCACGTGTTCCGGGCCAACGAAGCGTTCGGCGAGCGCTACGGCAACCACTACGCCGCCGCGATCACGTACTTCAGCGTGCTGTCGCTGTTCCCGTTGCTGATGGTCGGGTTCTCGGTCGCCGGGTTCGTGCTGGCGGGGAACCAGACCGCGATCAACGAGCTGCGCACCGGGATCCTGTCCTCGGCGCCGCAGGGCCTCGGCAGCCTGTTCACGACGCTCGTCGACTCGGCGCTCGCGGCGCGGGGCGGTACCGGGATCCTCGGTCTGCTGCTGGCGCTGTACTCGGGGATCGGCTGGATGACCAACCTACGGGACGCCCTGACCGCGCAGTGGGGACAGGAGAAGAAGAACCTGCCACTGGTCTCCACCACGCTCAAGGACCTCGCGTCGCTGGTGGGGCTCGGGCTGGCGCTGGTGGTGTCGTTCGGGCTCACCGCCGTCGGCGGCGGGATCGGGAAGTGGCTGCTGCGGCTGGTCGGCCTGGACGACCAGGGGTGGGCGCTGTTCCTGCTCAAGGTGGCGACGGTGGTGTTGTCGCTGCTGGCGAACATGCTCGTGTTCCTGTGGGTGCTCTCGCGGCTGCCGCGGGAGAAGGTCGGCGTGCGCAGTGCCCTGAAGGGCGCCGCCATCGCCGCGGTCGGGTTCGAGATCCTGAAGCAGGTCGCGACGGTGTACCTGTCGAGCGTCACCAGCTCGCCCAGTGGCGCGATCTTCGGGCCGATCATCGGTCTGCTCGTGTTCGCGAACCTGGTGTCGCGGTTCCTGCTGTTCGTGACCGCCTGGACGGCGACGGCCAGGGAGAACATGGTCACGGTGGTCGACCCCCCGCCGCCGGCGGTGATCCGCCCGGCGGTGACGGTCCGCCGCGGTCCGGGCGCGGGTTCGGTGGTGGGCGCCTTCGGCGCGGGCGCGGTGCTGGCCTGGCTGGGGAAGCGCCGCCGGTGACCGCGCCGCGGAGCGGTGAGGTGCGGAGCCGGAGCGGCGTGGTGCCGGGCGGGTGCGCGGAGGGGCAGCGGCACCACCCGCATCGGCGGGAAGCATCGTGGCGGCTACGGGAGGCCGTGGCCCACCCGCATCGGCGGCGGAGCGTCGTGGTGGCCGCCGAGCGGCACTGGGCCCCCACATCGCCGGTGGTCCACCCGCATCGCCCGTGAAGCGATGGTCCCGACCATGCCGCCGGACACCATGCCCCCGGACACCACGCCCCCGGACACCACGCCCCGCCGCTGGCGGGGTGCGGGAGCGCGGCGCTCACACCACCCACCCCAAAGCCAAGCCGCGCCTGTAAGCGCTTCCCCTTACCGCATCCGGCGGCGGTAGCGGCCCAGGACGAAGCCCGCCACGATGAGCAGCGCCACGACGAGCGTCACCACCCAGCCGGTCGTGCCGAAGGCGTCCCGCTGCCGCCCCTCCGTGCTGGCCGTCGCCTTGCTCGGGGTCGCCTCGGTGGCCTCCGTCGGCCCCGCGTTCGGCGCTGCGGCCGGCTGCACCAGCTGACCCACCGAACCCACGCCCGCCTTCGTCAGCCGGAAGCCGTAGTCGAGCAGTTGCGCCGCCTGTTGCACGACCAGCGTCGGCCGTTGTTCGGCGCGCATCATGACCACCGCGAGCCGCCGGCCGTCTTGGGCCGCGCCGCCGACGTAGGTGTGCCGGGCGTCGTCCGTGAAGCCTGTCTTGCCGCCCAGGAACCCGGGGTACGAGCCGAGCAGCTTGTTGTCGTTGACGATTCCGAACGCGGGCTTCCCCGGCTGCGCCGGAATCTGGTACCCCTTCGTCGCGACCGCCGTCGAGAACTCGGGCTGCTGCATGGCCGCGTGGAAGATCAGGCTCAGGTCGTACGCCGACGTCGACATCCCGGGACCGTCGAGCCCCGACGGCGTCGCCGCGCGGGTGTCCTTCGCGCCGAGCGACGCGGCCATCGCGTTCATCTTCCCCACGGTGGCCGGGACGCCGCCGAGCGCGGTCGCGAACGCGTGCGCCACGTCGTTGCCCGAGTGCATCAGCAACCCGTGCAACAGCTCGTCCACCGTGTACGAGCCGCCGGCGACGAGGCCGACGCAGGTGCACTCCTGGCTCGCGTCCTCGGCCGTCGGCCGGATCACGTCGGTCGGCTTGAACTCGTTGATCACCACCAGTGCCAGCAACGTCTTGATCAGCGACGCGGGCCGCTCCCGCGCGTGCGGGTCCTTCGCGGCCAGCACGGCGCCGGTGTCGAGGTCCTGCAGCACCCACGACGTCGCGGTCGTTTCCGGCGGGGTGGATGCGCCCACCGGGTACACCAGCCCGCACTCGCCCATCCGCGCGCCGCCGACGGGCTCCGCCGGCACCGGGAGCGGGGCGGGGGAGAGCTGGCCGGGCGGCGCCTGTTCGGAGGTGTCCACCGGCGGCGGCGGGGCCTGCCGGTCCGGGCAGGACGGGGCCGCCGACACAGATCCGGCACCGAACACGAGACCGGACAACAGGATCAACACGACACCCAGAAACCCACCGCTACGCACTGAAAAAGACTAGTTCACACCGTGTGGGGACTCCGGTGAAAACGGGGCATTCGATCGGGGGATACTCGGCTCATGTCTCGACGTGTGGCGCTGTTCCTGCTGGCCTTCGGCGTGTGGTCCTGGATCATCTGGATCACCTTCGTGAAGAACCTGTGGGCCAGCGACCAGTCCTGGACCCCGGACGGCTCGGCGACCGCGTTCTTCGTGGTGCACCTGATCCTGGCCATCGTGTCGTTCGTGCTGGGCACGATCATCGGCGTCATCGGCTGGCGTGGCCTGCGCGCGAAGCAGAAGACGAACGCCTAACGCCCCCGCCACGGGGTGAGTGCGACCTCGGTGGCGGTTTTGACGGCGGTCTTCAGCGCGGCGGGGTCGGCCCTGTCGGCGCCGTCGAGCAGGGCCTGGAGCGCTCCGCTGACCGCGCCGATGAAAGCGCCGGTCAGCGCTGCCGCGCGCACGGCATCCAGTTGGTCGGGGAACGCCTCGGTCAGGTGCTCCGCGATCTGCCGCTGGGCATCGAGCTGGACCTGCAGCGCGCGTCCGCGTACGGCGGGCACGGTCTGGATCAGCCGGAGCCGCAGCTCCGCCAGCGGGCTGATTATTTCGTCGCTGGCTTCGGCGGTGTCGCTCAGCGCCCGCAGCAACACCTCGGCCGGGCCCTCGCCGGGGGAGCGGGTGGCGATGGCGTCGAGGGTCGCGCGCACGCGGGTGTCGGATTCCGGGAACAGCAGTTCTTCCTTGCTGGCGAAGTAGCTGAAGAACGTGCGGGCGCCGATCTCGGCCGCCGCGGCGATGTCGGCGACCGTGGTCTCGTCATAACCCTTGCGCGCGAAAAGATCCGTCGCCGCGTCGATCAGTGCCTGGCGGGTGCGAGCTCGCTTGCGGTCACGAAGGGACATGACCACAGCATACGGCACTCGCTGCAAATCAGCAGTCATTGCAAAATTGCAGTCACTGCGATAATGTCGAAAAGCATGAAGAACGTGTTGGTCTCCGGTGCCGGCGTGGCGGGCTCGACCCTCGCCTACTGGCTGGCCCGCCACGGCTTCCGGCCCACCGTCGTGGAGCGGTCCCAGGGCCTGCGCTCCAGCGGAAACCCTGTCGACGTGCGAGGTCCGGCCCTGCCGGTGGCCGAGGCGATGGGCGTCGTACCCGGCTTGCGGGCGGCCGCCACCCGGACGACCAGGATGCGGTTGCTGGGCGCCGACGGCCGTCAGGTGGCCACGGTGGGCATGCCCGCGGCACGCGGCAACGAGATCGAGGTGCCGCGTGCCGACCTCGCCGGGGTGCTGTACGAGGCGGCTCGCGACGACGCCGAGTTCCTCTTCGATGACACGATCACCGCACTGGAGCAGGACGAACATGGCGTCGAGGTCACGTTCGACCGCGCCGTGCCCCGCCGCTTCGACCTGGTGATCGGCGCGGACGGGCTGCACTCGGCGGTCCGGCGGCTCGCCTTCGGTCCCGAGCGCGAATTCGTGCGCCCCGCCGGCATCTACGTCGCCACCATGCCGCTCGGTGAGCCCGTCGACCACCCGCAGGACGTGCTCATCCACAACACCCCGGGCCGCCTGGTCTCCATCCACCCCGCCCGCGACAAGGCCCTGGTGGCGTTCATCTTCCGCGACGAAACCCGCACCGGCATCGACCACGGCGACACCGACCAGCACAAGCGGATCGTCACCGAGGCGTACACCGGCGCCGGCTGGCGCGTCCCGCAACTGCTCGAACGGCTCCAGGCCACCGACGACCTCTACTTCGACGCGGTCAGCGTGGTCGACCTTTCGACGTGGTCACAGGGCCGCGTCGCGCTGGCCGGCGACGCCGCATCCTGCGTATCCCTGCTCGGCGACGGCTCCAGCCTCGCGATCGCGGGCGCGCACCCTTGCCACGGCACTCGCCGGACACCCGGCCGACCACGCCGCCGCCTTCGCCCGGTACGAGACCGTCCACCGCGCCCGCGTCGTGCCGAAACAGCGTGCCGTCAAACGATCGGCGGCGTTGCTCGTGCCCAGGACGAGGCTCGGCCTGGCGACCCGGAACCTCACCGCGCGCCTGTTGCCCGGCGGGCAGGAAAAAGGGCCCGGCCGAAACAAAAAGCCGGGCCCCTTCTCGACTGAGCAGGTCAGACGCGCTTGAACAGTAGCGCGCGCTTGACCTCCTGGATCGCCTTCGTCACCTGGATGCCACGCGGGCACGCGTCGGTGCAGTTGAAGGTCGTGCGGCAGCGCCACACACCCTCGGCGTCGTTGAGGATGTCCAGCCGCTCCTCCGAACCCTCGTCCCGGGAGTCGAAGATGAACCGGTGCGCGTTGACGATCGCGGCCGGGCCGAAGTACGACCCGTCGTTCCAGTACACCGGGCAGGAGGACGTGCAGGCGGCGCACAGGATGCACTTCGTCGTGTCGTCGAAGCGCTCCCGGTCGGCCTGCGACTGGATCCGCTCGCGCGTCGGCTCGTTGCCGTACGCGATCAGGTACGGCTTCACGGCGCGGTAGGCCTCGAAGAAGGGCTCCATGTCGACATAGAGGTCCTTCATCGTGGGCAGGCCCTTGATCGGCGCGATCGTGATCACCGTGGGCTTGCTGCCGGGGTTCTTGCCCGCCAGCAGGTCCTTGACCAGGACCTTGCAGGCGAGCCGGTTGATCCCGTTGATCTGCATGGCGTCCGAGCCGCAGATGCCGTGCGCGCAGGAACGCCGGAACGTCAGCGTGCCGTCCACGTAGTTCTTGATGCTCATCAGCACGTTGAGCACGCGGTCGGTCGGCAGCGCCGGGACGTCGTAGGACTCCCAGTGCGCCTCGGTGTCGACCTCCGGGTTGAACCGGAGGATCTTCATCGTGATCGTGACCGAGCCCTCGGGCGCGGGAACTTGGGAGGTGTCGTGGACGGCACCTTGTTCCCGGGTTTCTGCTACCGCTGTCATCAGTACTTCCGCTCCATCGGCTCGTACCGGGTGAAGACCACCGGCTTGTAGTCCAGCCGGATGTCGGCGAGGAACCCGGTCAGGCCCAGCGGCGCGTCGGGATCGGCCTTCTCCGGCAGCATCTTGTACGACATCGAGTGCCGCATGAAGTTGACGTCGTCGCGGTTCGGGTAGTCCTCGCGGGCGTGCCCGCCACGGGACTCCTTGCGCGCGAGCGCCGCGTTGACCAGCGCCTCGGCCAGGTCGAGCAGGAAGCCCAGCTCGATCGCCTCGAGCAGGTCGGTGTTGTACCGCTTGCCCTTGTCCTGCACCGCGATCCGGCCGTACCGCTCCTTGAGCCGCTGCACGTCGGTCAGCGCCGTCTTCAGTGTGTCCTCGGTGCGGTACACCGCCGCGTTGGTGTCCATGGTCTGCTGCAGCTCGGTGCGGATGTCGGCCACCCGCTCGCCACCGTGCGCCGTGCGCAGGTGTTCGACCATGCCCTCGACCAGGGTCGCCGGGTTCTCCGGCAGGTCCACGTGCTCGTGGCCCCGGGCGTAGTCGGCGGCGGCGATGCCCGCGCGCCGGCCGAACACGTTGATGTCCAGCAGCGAGTTGGTGCCCAGCCGGTTCGCGCCGTGCACCGACACGCAGGCGACCTCACCGGCCGCGTACAGGCCCGGGATGACCTTGTCGTTGTCCTGCAGGGCTTCGCCGTGCACGTTCGTCGGGATGCCACCCATCGCGTAGTGCGCGGTCGGGTACACCGGCACCGGCTCCTTCACCGGGTCCACGCCGAGGTAGGTGCGGGCGAACTCGGTGATGTCCGGCAGCTTGCTCTCCAGCACCTCGGCACCGAGGTGGGTGCAGTCGAGGTACACGTAGTCCTTGTGCGGGCCCGCGCCGCGGCCCTCCAGCACCTCCAGCACCATCGACCGGGCGACGATGTCGCGCGGCGCGAGGTCCTTGATGGTGGGGGCGTAGCGCTCCATGAACCGCTCGCCGTCGGCGTTGCGCAGGATCGCGCCCTCGCCACGGGCGCCCTCGGTTAGCAGGATGCCCAGGCCCGCGAGGCCGGTCGGGTGGAACTGGTAGAACTCGATGTCCTCCAGCGGCAGCCCCTTGCGGTAGTAGATGCCCATGCCGTCGCCGGTCAGCGTGTGCGCGTTCGACGTGGTCTTGAAGACCTTGCCGAAGCCGCCGGTGGCGAACACGATCGACTTCGCCTGGAAGACATGGATTTCACCGGTTGCGAGCTCGTACGCGATCGCGCCGGAGGCAACCGGGCCGTCCTCGGTCTCGGTGAGTGCGATGTCGAGGACGTAGAACTCGTTGAAGAACTCGATCCCGTGCTTGACGCAGTTCTGGTACAGCGTCTGCAGGATCATGTGCCCGGTGCGGTCCGCGGCGTAGCAGGCCCGGCGCACCGCGGCCTTGCCGTGGTCGCGGGTGTGCCCGCCGAAGCGCCGCTGGTCGATCTTGCCCTCGGGCGTCCGGTTGAACGGCAGGCCCATCTTCTCCAGGTCGAGCACCGCGTCGATGGCTTCCTTCGCCATGATCTCGGCCGCGTCCTGGTCGGTCAGGTAGTCACCGCCCTTGACGGTGTCGAAGGTGTGCCACTCCCAGTTGTCCTCTTCGACGTTGGCGAGCGCGGCACACATGCCGCCCTGTGCGGCACCGGTGTGCGAACGCGTCGGGTAGAGCTTCGTGAGCACCGCCGTGCGGGCCCGCTGCCCCGACTCGATGGCGGCGCGCATACCCGCGCCGCCCGCGCCGACGATCACCACGTCGTACTTGTGGAACTGCATATCCGCTTCCTTGGTGGTGGTGGAGTCAGCTGTTGATGTTGGGGTCGAACGTGAAGATGACCAGGGTGCCGACGAACAGGACGATCACCATCGCCACGTAGAGCACCATCTTCAGCCAGAACCGGGTGACGTCCTTGCGGGCGTAGTCGTCGATGATCGTGCGCAGCCCGTTGCCGCCGTGGATCTCGGCCAGCCACAGCATCAGCAGGTCCCAGGCCTGCCAGAACGGCGAGGCCCACCGGCCGGCGACGAACCCGAAGTTGATCCGGTGCACACCGCCGTCGAGGATGTTCATGATCAGCAGGTGGCCGAGCACCAGGAAGATCAGCAGGATGCCGGAGATCCGCATGAACACCCAGCTGTAGAGCTCGAAGTTGCTCCGCCGGGCGGCGGGGCGGCGCGGCGAGCGCGGCTTGTCGAGCGTCAGGGATTCGGAGCTGGTCACGACGCGTCTCCTCCGAACATGATCGACGCGGTGCGCCAGAGCATGGCGACCGCCCCGGGCACCATCACGACCACCCAGATCACCACGATCGTCCACAGCATCGGCTTCTGGTACTTCGTGCCCTTCGACCAGAAGTCGAGGAGCATGACCCGGATGCCGTTGAGCGCGTGGTAGAGCACCGCGCCGACGAGCCCGACCTCCATCAGGTTCACGATCGGGGTCTTGTAGGTCTCGATCACCGAGTCGTAGGTCTCGGGCGAGACCCGGACCAGCGCGGTGTCGAGCACGTGGACGAACAGGAAGAAGAAGGTGAGTACCCCGGTGATCCGATGCAGGACCCAGGACCACATGCCGGGGTCGCCCCGGTAGAAGGTCCCCTTCCGGCGTGAGGCACCCGCCCGATCGCTCGCCTGCGCCGCGGTGCTGCCGGCGGCGGGCGTAGCCGTGGTGGACATCGGTGAACGGCCTCCAACGTCGTGGTTGGACTGTGCCCGTGGCATGCAAACGTCAACGAGCTTGGATAAACGGATGCTAAACCCGCACGGCGGGACGCACTCACCCTCGGGTTGTTCTGTGTGATCGACCAGACACCGAGCGCGTGGTGGCCGTCACTCGTCCAGGTGGTGCTCACGGCGGGTAGCAGGACGATCGCGATGCCGGGGCGCAAGCAAACATTTAGGTTACGGGCTGTGGCTTCCGTATGGCGTTTCGTTCACAGGCCGGTACGGTTCGCCAGTCGAGCCCGGCGCTGCGCCGGGCCGTTCTCGGGACCGTCGTACCACGGCGGGGAGGGAGAGGGAGCGTGCGTAGAACGCGTGCCGCCATGCTGACCGCTACCGCGATGGTCGGTGTGCTCGCGCTGGCCGGATGTGCGAAGGACTCCGGCGGCAGCGGCAACAGCAACAACAACGCGTCCGGGACCGCGGGGTCCTGCGTGACCGCACAGCCGCCGGCCGCACCGGCCGCCGCGACGTCCTCGAGCGCCGCCGGCGCCAAGGTGGACGCGAGCCGGCTGCGGATCGGTCTCGCCTACGACATCGGCGGTCGCGGTGACGCCTCGTTCAACGACGCGGCGGCCGCCGGCGTGGACAAGGCCAAGACCGACATGGGCGTGAAGGACGTGTCGGAGAGCACGGCGTCGCCCACCGAGGACGAGGCGGCCAAGGAGCAGCGGCTCACCCAGCTCGCGACCAACGGCTACAACCCGATCGTCGCGGTCGGCTTCGCCTACGCGGAGGCCGTCGGCGCGGTCGCGCCGAAGTTCCCGAACACCAAGATCGCGATCATCGACGACGACTCGGTCAAGGCGCCGAACGTCACCCCGCTGGTGTTCGCCGAGGAGCAGGGCTCGTTCCTGGCCGGCGTTGCCGCGGTCTACAAGAGCAAGAACTGCCACATCGGCTTCATCGGCGGCGTGAACACCCCGCTGATCCAGAAGTTCGAGGCGGGCTACCTCGCCGGTGCCAAGGCCGCGTCCAGCAAGGTCCAGATCGAGGACCAGTACCTGACCCCGGCCGGTGACAACACCGGGTTCCAGGACCCGACGAAGGGCAACGCGAAGGCCGGGGCGGAGATCGCCGCGGGCGCGGACGTCATCTACCACGCCGCCGGTGCCTCCGGTAAGGGCGTGTTCCAGGCCGCGAAGGCGGGCAACGCGCTGGCCATCGGCGTCGACTCCGACCAGTACAACCAGACGACGGTGGCCGAGTACAAGGACGTGATCATGACGTCCATGCTCAAGCGGGTCGACGTCGCGGTCTACGACTACATCCAGGCCGTGGCCCAGAACAACCTGTCGTCGCTGCCCCAGCGGTTCGACCTCAAGGTCGACGGCGTCGGCTACGCCACTTCCGGCGGCAAGGTCGACGACATCGTCCCGGTGCTGAACGGCTACAAGCAGGCGATCATCTCCGGTCAGATCACGGTGCCGACCACACCGGCGAAGTAAGAACCACTCCGCGTGCGGGGCTCGGGAGGGCGACCCTCTCCCGAGCCCCTCACGCCTTTCCGGGAGTCCTCCTCTATGACTGAGCCACAACCGGTGGTGGAGCTGCGGGGAATCACCAAGCGGTTTCCCGGCGTGGTCGCCAACTCCGACGTGAACCTGACGGTCCGCGCGGGCGAGGTGCACGCGGTCTGCGGCGAGAACGGCGCGGGCAAGTCCACCCTGATGAAGATCCTGTACGGGATGCAGCAGCCCGACGAGGGCACGATCTCGATCAACGGCGAACGGGTCCGCCTGCGCAACCCGCAGGACGCGATCGCCGCCGGTATCGGCATGGTGCACCAGCACTTCATGCTCGCCGACAACCTGACCGTCCGGGAGAACGTGCTGCTGGGCGCGGAGAACCTGCACGGCATCGGCCGCAAGGCCAGGGCCGCGATCGCCGAGCTGTCCGAGCGGACCGGGCTCAACGCCTCGCAGGACGCGCTGATGGAGAGCCTCGGCGTCGCCGACCGGCAGCGCGTGGAGATCATCAAGGTGCTCTACCGCGGCGCCAGGATCGTCATCCTGGACGAGCCGACCGCGGTGCTGGTGCCGCAGGAGGTCGACGCGCTGTTCGACACGGTGCGCTCGATGCAGCAGCAGGGCTTCACCTTCCTGTTCATCTCGCACAAGCTCGACGAGGTGCGTGCGATCGCCGACACGGTGACGGTCATCCGGCGCGGCACCACGGTCGGCACCGCGGACCCGAAGAAGGTCAGCTCGCGCGAGCTCGCCGAGATGATGGTCGGCTCCGAGCTGCCCAGCCCCGAGACCCGCGAGTCGACCGTGACCGCGCGGGACGTGCTGCGGGTGAGTGGCCTGCGGCTCGACGCCGGTGGCAGCGAGCGCGCGGTGCTCGACGACATCTCGTTCTCCCTGCGGGCGGGCGAGGTGCTCGGCATCGCGGGCGTCGAGGGCAACGGGCAGACCGAGCTGGTCGAGACGATCATCGGGATGCGCCGGGCGTCGGCGGGCCGGATCGAACTGGTCGACGCCGGGGGCAGGGCCCGCGACCTGACGAGGCTCGGCACGCTGGCGCGCCGCGAAGCCGGCATCGGCTACATCCCCGAGGACCGCACGCGTCACGGGCTGCTGCTCACCCAACCGTTGTGGGCCAACAGAATTCTCGGCCACCAGACCCGGCCGCCGGTCTCCAGGGGACAGTTGCTCGACATCTCCGGCGCCCGCCGGGACACCGAGCGCATCGTCAAGGACTACGACGTGCGCACGCCGGGCATCGAGGTTCCGGCCGCCGCGTTGTCCGGCGGCAACCAGCAGAAGCTGGTGGTGGGCCGGGAGCTGTCCGGCAACCCGGTGCTGCTGATCGCGTCCCACCCGACGCGCGGTGTGGACGTCGGCGCGCAAGCGCTGATCTGGGAACAGATCCGCGTCGCGCGGCACGACGGTCTCGCGGTGCTGCTGATCTCCGCGGATCTGGACGAGCTGATCGGCCTCTCGGACACCATCCGCGTGATGCTGCGCGGCCGCCTGGTGAGCGAAGCCGACCCCGCGACTGTGACGCCGCAGGAGCTGGGCAGCGCGATGACCGGGGCGGAGGCCGCAGCGTGACTTCCTGGCGTACCAGAATTCTCCCGCCGCTGCTGGCGATCGTCTTCTCGCTGCTCATCTGCTCGATCGCGTTGCTGATCTCCGGCTCGGACCCGCTGCAGGCGTACTGGACGATGCTGCGGCAGCTGGGCCAGGGCAGCACCGCGGTCGACACCGTGAACCTCGCGACCGTGTACTACCTCTCGGCGCTGGCGGTCGCGATCGGCTTCCAGATGAACCTGTTCAACATCGGGGTCGAGGGCCAGTACCGGTTCGCCGGTGTCTGGGCCGCGATCGTCGGCGGGGCGCTGCACCTGCCGCCCGTGCTGCACGCGCTGGTGATCATCGTCGTCGCGGTGCTCGCCGGCGTGGTCTACGCGGCGATCCCCGCGATCCTGAAGGTGACCCGGGGCGTCAGCGAGGTCATCTCGACGATCATGCTCAACTCGATCGTCGGCGGCATCGTGGCGTTCCTGATCAACCCCGACCAGTTCGGCGTGCTGACCGGCAACAACCTGCGCACGCAGATCATCGACCCGTCGGGCCGGATCCCGGGCATTCCGATCGGCGGCGCGAGCCTGTTCGGGTTCGTGATCATCGTCGCGGTCGTCGGTGCGGCCTACTGGTTCCTGCTCAACCGCACCCGGTTCGGCTTCGAGCTGCGGGCCAGCGGCGAGTCGACGACCGCGGCCGCCGCCGGTGGCGTCAACGCGAAGAAGATGACCCTGATCGCGATGCTGCTGTCCGGCGGGGTCGCGGGCATGGTCGCGCTGCCGGAGCTGCTCGGGCGCGACTTCGACTACGCGATCACCTCGACCCAGGGCTACGGCTTCACCGGCATCGCGGTCGCCCTGCTGGGCCGCAACCACCCCGGCGGCATCGCGCTGGGCGCGCTGCTGTGGGCGTTCCTGGACAAGTCCGCCGTCTCGCTGGAACAGGTGAACGTGCCGAAGGAGATCGCGACGATCATGCAGGGCGCGATCGTGCTGTCGGTCGTGGTGGCCTACCAGGTCGTGAAACGAGCCGACCTGGCCGCGGCGCAACGGCGCGTCGGGCGTGCGCTGTCGAACGGCAAACCGGCTTCGGTCGCGGAAGGCGGTGCGATCTGATGGCGCTCGGAACGGCCAGCCAGACCGGCGACGCGATGACGATGCCGACCCCGTCGTCGCGGCGGCGGCTGCCCGGCTGGGCGAAGGGCGTGCTGTGGGCCATCGGCGTGATCGCCGTGCTCTCCACCGCGTCCTACCTGACCGGCGTCAACACGTTGACCTCGACGAACACCGCGCAGACGGCCCTGCGGCTGGCGCTGCCGATCCTGCTGGCCGCGCTCGGCGGGCTGTGGTCGGAGCGCGCGGGCATCGTGAACATCGGCCTCGAGGGCATGATGATCCTCGGCACCTGGGGCGCCGCCTGGGGTGCCTACCACGGTGGGCCGTGGCTCGGCATCGTCGCGGCGATGGTGTTCGGTGCGCTCGGCGGGCTGCTGCACGCGATCGCGACGGTGACCTTCAACGTCAACCACATCGTCTCCGGGGTGGCGATCAACCTGCTGGGCCTCGGGGTGGCGAAGTACCTCGCGACCCTGATCTTCCAGCCCCTGTCGGGAAACCCGCGTCAGTCGCCGACGGTGCCGACGTTCGACACCTACTCGGCGACGTTCCTGTCCAACTGGCTCGGCGACCTGGAACGTCAGCAACGGGTGGGCATCTCGGACGCGGCGGGCCTGATCAACGGGCTCGTCACGGGCGTCTCGCCGCTGACGATCATCGCGATCCTGCTGGTGCCGGTGAGCTACCTGGTGCTGTGGCGGACGCGGTTCGGCCTGCGACTGCGCTCGTGCGGCGAGAACCCGGTCGCGGCGGAGTCCCTGGGCGTGAACGTCTACGCCTACAAGTACACGGGCGTGCTGCTCTCGGGCGCGCTGGCCGGTCTGGGCGGTGCCGCGCTGGTGCTGCTGCAGGGCGGCGGCGGTTACCTGGAGAACCAGACCAACGGCCGCGGCTACATCGGCCTCGCCGCGATGATCTTCGGCAACTGGCGCCCGGGCGGCCTGCTCGGCGGTGCCGCGCTGTTCGGCTACTCCGACGGCCTTCAGCTCGCCGGCGGTGGCAAGGCGGTGCTGGCGCTGCTGTACGGCGCGGTGCTGCTGCTCGGCGTCATCGTGGTGGTGCAGCTGTTCCGGCGGAAGTGGCTCGGTGCCGCGCTCGGCGTGGTCGCGGCGGGCGTCCTGTACTGGATCTACTGGGCGAACGACTCGCTGCCCGGCGACCTGATCCCGTACACGCCCCACGTGGTCACGCTGATCGTGCTCGCGGTGGCGTCGCAACGACTACGGATGCCCAAGGCGGACGGGGCACCTTATCGGCGGGGTGAAGGGGATTGAGCGGGCCCACTGTGTCCACTGTGGACTGGGACGCGTTGCGGGCGGAGGCGGTCCGGGTGGCCCAGAGCGCGTACGCCCCGTACTCGAAGCTCCTCGTCGGCGTCGCCGGCCTGACCGACGACGGCCGGATCGTGCAGGGCTGCAACGTGGAAAACGCCTCCTACGGGCTCGGCCTGTGTGCCGAGTGCACGATGGTGGGGCAGCTGCGGCTCTCCGGCGGCGGCCGCCTGGTGGCGGTCGCCTGCCGTTCCGGCGACGGTGACCTGCTGATGCCGTGCGGCCGCTGCCGCCAGCTGCTCTACGAGCACGGCGGGCCGGACTGCCTGGTCGACACCCCGTCCGGGATCGTGGCGATGTCCGCCGTGCTGCCCGACGCGTTCGGCCCGGACGACCTGCCGTGATCGCCGCGGTGGACGTCATCCGCGCGAAGCGGGACGGCGAGCGGCTCACCGACGAGCAGATCAACTGGGTGGTCGGCGCGTACACCCGGGGGACCGTGGCCGAGGAGCAGATGGCCGCGCTGGCCATGGCGATCTTCCTGCGCGGCATGGACGCGGGCGAGATCGCGACCTGGACCGGGGCGATGATCGACTCGGGTTCGCGGCTCTCCCTCGCGGTGGACCGGCCGACCGTGGACAAGCACTCGACGGGCGGTGTCGGCGACAAGATCACCCTGCCGCTGGCCCCGCTCGTCGCCGCGTGCGGAGCCGCCGTGCCGCAGCTGTCCGGGCGCGGCCTCGGGCACACCGGCGGCACGCTCGACAAGCTCGAGTCCATCCCCGGCTGGCGCGCGGCCCTGTCGACCGAGGAGATCACCCGTCAGCTCAACGAGGTCGGCGCCGTGGTGTGCGCGGCGACCGAAGGGCTCGCGCCCGCGGACCGGAAGCTCTACGCGCTGCGGGACGTCACGAGCACCGTCGAGTCGATCCCGCTCATCGCCAGCTCGATCATGAGCAAGAAGATCGCGGAGGGCTCGGCCGGGCTCGTGCTCGACGTCAAGACCGGCTCCGGCGCGTTCATGAAGACCCCCGAGCAGGCGCGCGAGCTGGCGCGGACGCTCGTCGACATCGGCGCCGCGCACGGTGTGGCGACCACGGCCCTGCTGACCGACATGAGCACGCCGCTCGGCCGTGCGGTGGGAAATGCCGTCGAGGTCGCCGAAGCCGTCGAGGTGTTGCGCGGCGGGGGACCGGAAGACGTCGTCGAGCTGACGATCGTGCTGGCCCGGGAGATGCTCGCGCTCGCCGGGCTGGCCGAGGTGGACCCGGCACGGGTGCTGGCGTCCGGCAAGGCGTACGAGACTTGGTGTCGCATGATCAGCGCCCAGGGCGGCGACCCCGAGGCGGCGTTGCCCAGGCCCGCGCACGTCCACGTGGTGGAAGCGCCGCGGGACGGCCTCCTGTCGCGGCTGGACGCTTATGCAGTCGGCGTCGCGGCGTGGCGGCTCGGCGCCGGCCGCGCGCGTCGCGAGGACGCCGTGCAGCACGCGGCGGGCATCCTGTTGCACGCGAAGCCGGGGGAGCAGGTGTCGGCGGGCCAGCCGTTGCTGGAGCTGCACACCGACACCCCGGGCGCGGTTGCGGGCGCGTTGGACGCCCTCGCCGACGCCGTGGAGGTCGGGGACCGCGCACCCACGCGGCCGCTGATCCTCGAGACCGTCCGGGCATGAAGAAGCCCCCTCACCTTCGCGGGCGAGGGGGCTTTGACTCAGTTCTCGCTGGGCTCGTCCGACTCGGGCTTGGGCTTGATCTCCGTGCCCTTGGGCGCCCGGCCGTTGCGCGCGCGGCGCGGCTGACGCGGGGCCGGCGGCGGCGGGGCGATCTGCGGGACGGCCGGGCCGCCACCGAGCATCAGCTCCGCGAAGGTCGCCATCGCCTCGTCCAGCTGGCCGCCGATGCGGCGCTCGGACTCCTCGTTGTGCTGGCGCACGAGGTTCGACACGTTGTCGGTGTCCGGACGGCTGGCCAGCGTGCCCTCGACGCGCGAGAAGCCGGTCTTGACCGAGCCGCCGAGGTCGCCGAACTGGGCGTTGACCCCGTCCTCGACCTTGTCGATGCGGCTGGCGAGGTCGTCGAGCCGGTTGGTGATGGTCTCCAGGCGGCCCGACACCCCGTCGAGGCGCTCCGAGGAGTCCACCATCTCGCCGGTCTCCTCGAGCGCGGTGCGCAGCGCCTGGCCGGTCGACTCGATGCGCTCGCGGGTGGCGTTGTCCAGGTTCTCGACGCGGGTGCGGAGGTCGGCGTCGCCGGACTCGATCCGCTCGCGGAGGTCGGCGGCACCGGTCTCGACGCGCTCGCGCAGCGTCGACTCGGCGCGCTCGATGCGCTCGGTGACCGGGCCGTGCACCGACTGGGGCAGCGAGTCGAGCTTCGCGTCCTGCTTGTCCAGGTGCCCACCCAGCTCGTCGATCCGGCGGTGGATGTTCTGGAGCTTGTCCTCGAGGCCGTCCATGCGCCCCGCGACGCCCTCGAACCGGGCCGCGACCCCGTCGAGCCTGCCGTCGAGCTGGGCGAAGGGCTTGGCCAGCTTGTCGACGATGCTCTCCACCGCGCGGGCCACGTCCGCGATCGCGTTGTCCTGCGCCTCGAGCTTGGACATGGCCTCGTCGAGCCGCTCGGCCAGCACGCTGACCTCGGTGCGGTCGGGCAGCTCGGACAGACGCTTGCGCACGGCACCGAGCGAGTCCACGGGCGCCAGCCGGGCGTAGATGTCGTCGAGCGCGTCGAAGATCTGTTGCTGCTCGCTCTCACGGACTTCGGCCGCACGCACCAGCATGTTGCGCATCCGGTCGAAGGACGGCGCTCCAATGTGATTGTCAGTGGTCACTATCGATGTCCTTCGTCGGCGGGGAAAGAAGGGACGTTGGGCCGAAGCTTAACCGTGAGAAAATTGCTGTGGGTATCGCCCCCGTAAAGGCCGCCGGAAGCCGGTCTACTCAGTTGGCCCATTCCCGGGCGTCGCGCGGGAGCTGAGGGTTAGGTCGAGGTGGAGAGTTGCGCGGCCATCGGGGTGAAACGGCCTCGGTACGGTGAGGGCATGTCTGCTGTCATCCCGCCGCTGACCTTGGACTCCATCCGGAGCGTGCCCAAGGTGTTACTCCATGATCACCTGGACGGTGGCCTGCGCCCGGAGACCGTGATCGAGCTCGCCGAGGCCGTCGGCTACGACGCACTGCCCAGCACCGACGTCGAAGAGCTGGGCCACTGGTTCCGGGACGCGGCCGACTCCGGCTCGCTGGAGTCCTACCTCGAGACCTTCGCGCACACCTGCGGCGTCATGCAGACCGAGGAAGCGCTGGTCAGGGTCGCCGCCGAGTGCGCGGAGGACCTGGCGGCCGACGGTGTGGTCTACGCCGAGGTGCGGTATGCGCCCGAGCTGTTCGCCGAGCGCGGGCTGTCCCTGGACGCCGTTGTGCAGGCAGTCCAGACAGGGTTTGCGGAGGGTGAGCGTCGAGCCGCTGATCAGGGGAAAAACATCCGAATGGGTACTCTTCTGTGTGCGATGCGTCAGCACGCTCGCGCGCAGGAGATCGCCGAGGTTGCGGTACGTTACCGCGACGCCGGAGTGGTCGGGTTCGACATCGCGGGACCCGAAGCCGGATTTCCGCCCACTCGTAATCTCGACGCATTCGAATATCTGCGGACCAATAATGCGCATTTCACCATTCATGCCGGTGAGGCGTTCGGACTCGCGTCCATTTGGGAAGCGATTCAGCATTGCGGCGCGGAACGACTCGGGCACGGCGTGCGCATCGTGGACGACCTGAAGTCCGCTCCGGACGGCTCGGTCGAGCTCGGCCGGCTGGCCGCGTACGTCCGCGACCGCCGGATCCCGCTGGAGATCTGCCCGTCCTCGAACGTGCAGACCGGCGCCGCCACGTCCATCGCCGACCACCCCATCGGGTTACTGACCCAGCTGCGCTTCCGGGTGACCGTCAACACGGACAACCGGCTGATGAGCGGCTGCACGGTGTCGAGTGAGTTCGCCGCCCTCGCGGAGGCGTTCGGCTACGGCTGGGCCGATCTGCAGTGGTTCACGATCAACGCGATGAAGTCGGCGTTCATCGATTTCGACCAGCGCCTGGACCTGATCAACAACGTGATCAAACCCGGGTACGCCGCCCTGGTCTGACCCCTTCGGGCATTTTCCTTTCCCGCCGCAGCCCTGCACGCAGCGCGACAGGGCAGCGACGTCACGGCGGGTTAGGGGACGGCGGGCGCGTGGTGGTGGCGGGGGCTGGTGGGTCGCGGTGGGTGGGTGGTAATGGGTCGACGGTGACCGGTGCCGGTGAGCCGAGCTCGGCGTGCCCGTGGCGGGTCGGCCGTGGTGACCGGGGCTTGGTTTGCCGGTGATGGCGGGCCGGTGGTGGTGGGCCGGTGGTGGCGAGCGGCGGCTGGTGAGCCTGCGGATCGGTGGCGGTGGGTCGGCGGTGGTGGGCCGGTGGTGGCGCGTCGGCGGTGGCGCGTCGGCGGTGGTGGTTCGGGGGGTGGCGAGCGGCGGCTGGTGAGCCTGCGGATCGGTGGCGGTGGGCCGGTGGTGGCGAGCGGCGGCTGGTGAGTCGCGGGTCGGCTCGGTTCCTGTCGAGTCGCAGACCCGGCTCGACCGGCTACCGGCGGCCCATCCGGCGGCGGTTCGCCCCTCGCCCGTGTGAATGGCCATGCCCGCCCGCCTGGCTCCGTTCGCCCTGCCCGGCCCGGCTCCGCTCACCCCGGCCAGCTCAATCCGCCCGCTCCCGCGGGGCGCGGTGCCGTCCCAGCGCCACCCGTCGCCCTCATCGCCCGCCGCCACCCCGCGACCGCCGCCGCCTCCCGCCTGAGCCGCATCTCGGCCGGCCACCATCGCGACCACCCATCGCCCACCTCAGCAGCACCGCCACACCCGAAAACCCTTGCGGTACTTAGCACCAGTAACTAAAGTCCAAAATGTAAGAAAACCATCTCACCATACGGGACAACGATGAGCGACACCGCGACACTGGGCACGGAGAGCAAACGACGCTGGGGCATCCTCGCGCTCGGGCTCGCCGCTCAGACCGCCAGTTGCTCGTTCCTCTACGGGATCCCGTTCCTCGTCCCCCAGATGCGCGCGGCCGACGGCCTGTCGCTCGCGCAGGCGGGCACGGTCGTCGCCGCGCCGAGCATCGGGTTGTTGTTCACCCTGATCGCCTGGGGTGCGCTCGCGGACCGCTACGGCGAGCGGCTCGTGATGGCCATCGGGCTCGGGGTGTCCGGGCTGCTGTTGCTCGCGGTCGGGCTCACCAGCCCGTCGCTCGGGGTGATGTTCGGGCTGTTCCTGCTCGCGGGCGCGAGCACGGCGTCGGTCAACGCCGCCAGTGGCCGGGCGGTCATGGGCTGGTTCGCGCCGTCCGAACGCGGGGTCGCGATGGGCATCCGGCAGACCGCGCAACCCCTCGGCGTGGGCGTCGCGGCGCTGGCGCTGCCGCCGCTGGCGCAGCACTGGGGCTTCCACACCGCGATGCTGTTTCCCGCGTGCTTCGCGCTGCTCGTCGCCGGCCTGGTCGCGTGGCTCGTCCTCGACCCGCCGCGGCCCGCGAAGAAGGCCGGCGCGGCGAAGGCGCTCTCGCCCTACCGCCGGCCGACGTTGTGGCGGCTGCACGGCGCCAGCTCGCTACTGGTGGTGCCGCAGTTCGCGGTCTCGGCGTTCGCGCCGGTGTACCTGGTCACCGCGCACCACTGGAGCCCGCTGGCCGCCGGGTGGTTCCTCGCCGCGGTGCAGGCCCTGGGCGCGGCGGGACGGCTGGCTTCGGGCTGGTGGTCCGACCGCGTCGGCAGTCGCCTGCGCCCGATGCGGCAGCTGGCGGTGTTGAGCGCGGCGGTGATGTTGCTCGTCGCACTGGGCGACGTGACGTGGCTGTGGCTGGTGCTGCTGGCGCTGGTGCTCGCGGCGGTCATCACCGTCGCGGACAACGGGCTGGGCTTCACGGCCTCCGCGGAGCTGGCCGGCATCGACTGGGCGGGCCGCGCGATGGGCGCGCAGAACACCGCGCAGAACGTGGCATCATCGCTGACCCCGCCCCTGCTGGGGCTCGTCATCGGCGATTCCCGTTACGCGCTGGCGTTCTGCGTGGTCGCGGTCTTCCCGTTGCTGGCGATCGGCCTGACCCCGGTCCGCGCGGAACGGGGCTAGCGTTACTTCCCGTGCACCCGCAGGCGGTTCTCGAAGGACTCGACCAGCTTGCGCCACTCGCTCTGCTCGGTGTCGAACGGCGCGCTCGGCGCGAGCCGGTTCGGGTCGGGCCGGAGCACGAAGGACACCAGCCAGCCCAGACTCTCCGAAGAGGACAGTGCGGTGGCCACCGTGTCGTCGTCGGCCCAGTCGCCGGCGTCGGTCAGCAGTTCCACGGCCAGCTCGAGCTGCGTCGGGTCGATGGAGTCGGTGCCCTCGGCGAGGTCCTCGGCCAGCCCGGCGAGCACGTAGGTGTTGTCGGAGTCGACGTCGATCTCCAGCTCGCCCGCCGCCGCCTTCGTCAGCACTTCGTCCCAAGTGGACACCTGCGCGAGGTCGGTGTCGGTCAGCTCGCCGCTGTCCGCCAGCGCCCTGCCCAGCGCCTTGGTCGAGCCGTACACGTCGATCCGGCCCTCGCTGCCGAGGAACACCGGCTCGTCGTCGAGGTAACAACGCAGCGTGTAGTACTCGCTGTCGGACGTGACGATCTTGATCGGGTCGATGCCGACCTCGGCCCAGAAACCCGTCGGCTCTTCCTCTTCGTCCTCTTCCTCGACGTCCTCGCCGACGGTGTCGAGGTCCTCGTCCTCCGCCTCGACCCCGGCCTCCGCCTCGGCGGACTCCTCGAGGAACGCGGCGAGCTCCTCGGCGGTCTGGTCCAGGATCGCGGCGTCGACGTCGGGCACCTTCACGAGGCTGTCGATCGCGTCGAGCACGGTGTCCCACTTCTCCGACACCGCCTCGGACAGGTCTGTCCACAAGCGCTCGCCCTCGCGGCCGGTGAACGGCAGCCGGCCCTGGTCCAGCAGCGAGAAGCCCTCGGTCGCGTCGAGCACCTCGTGCACCTCGTCGAGCTCGCAGACGTCCGCGAGCGACCGCACGATGCCGACGATCTCCGCCAGCTCGCTGATCGTCCACGAGTCCGGCTCCTCGGCGACCAGCTCGGGCACGCCGACCAGGTCGTAGGAGTGGTCGTCGTCGGGGATCAGCTCGGGCACGTTCAGCGCGGGCACGACCGACCACGCCGGGTGGTCGATCAGGTCGTGCTGCTCGGCCGTGCGGACGAACGCCGCCAGGTGCGCGGCATCGGGGAAGGCGTACAGGTCCTCGTCGTCGCCGAGGAAGGCCTCCCATTCCTCACCGTCCTCCCGCCAGCGCGGGGCCCAGAGGGTGACCAGGTCCCCCTGCGGCAGCCCGAGTTCAATCGGGACGATGTCCTGTGCCATGCCAAGCCTCCGGTTTACCACCTGTGTGCAGCGAAGCCTACGGGTTTGCGGGTGAAGCCGCGATGGGCCCCATGACCTGGGCGCCGGGGATGGCACGATGGGACACATAATGACACTCGCAGATCTCCTACCAGCGGATCCTGATCCCGACGCGTTGTTCGAAGCGTTCTCCTCCTGGACGGCCGAGCGCGGCATCGAGTTGTATCCCGCACAGGAGGAGGCGCTGATCGAGGTCGTCTCGGGCGCCAACGTCATCCTCTCCACGCCCACCGGTTCCGGAAAGAGCCTGGTCGCGGTGGGTGCCCATTTCACGGCGATGGCGCACGGTAAGCGGTCTTATTACACAGCGCCGATCAAGGCACTGGTTTCGGAGAAGTTCTTCTCGCTGATCGAGATCTTCGGCGCGGACAACGTCGGGATGATGACGGGTGACTCCAGCGTCAACCCGGACGCGCCCATCATCTGCTGCACCGCGGAAATCCTGGCGAACATCGCGTTGCGGTTCGGTGCGGACGCGCCCGTCGGGCAGGTCGTGGCGGACGAGTTCCACTTCTACTCCGAACCGGACCGCGGCTGGGCCTGGCAGGTGCCGCTGATCGAGCTGCGGCACGCACAGTTCGTGCTCATGTCGGCCACGCTCGGCGACGTGTCCTTCTTCGAGAAGGACCTGACGAGGCGGACGGGCCGCCCGACGGCGGTGGTGACCTCGGCGGAACGGCCGGTCCCGCTGACCTACCGGTACGCGCTGACGCCGTTGCACGAGACGATGTCCGACCTGCTGCACGGCGGGCAGGCGCCGGTCTACGTCGTGCACTTCTCGCAGGCCGCGGCCGTCGAGCGGGCGCAGGCGCTGATGAGCATCAACGTGACCACGCGTGCCGAGAAGGACGCGATCGCGGAGGTCATCGGCGACTTCCGGTTCTCGGCCGGGTTCGGCAAGACGCTGTCCCGGCTGGTGCGCCACGGCATCGGTGTGCACCACGCGGGGATGCTGCCGAAGTACCGGCGGCTGGTCGAGCAGCTCGCGCAGTCGGGGCTGCTCAAGGTGATCTGCGGGACGGACACCCTCGGCGTGGGCATCAACGTGCCGATCCGGACGGTGGTGTTCTCGGCGCTCACGAAGTACGACGGGGTGCGCCAGCGCCACCTCAAGGCGCGCGAGTTCCACCAGATCGCCGGGCGCGCGGGTCGCGCGGGGTTCGACACCGACGGTTACGTCGTCGTGCAGGCGCCGGACCACGTGGTCGAGAACGCGAAGCTGCTGGAGAAGGCGGGCGACGACCCGAAGAAGAAGCGCAAGATCGTCCGCAAGAAGGCGCCCGAGGGGTTCGTCAACTGGACGGAGAGCACGTTCGACCGGCTGATCGCGTCGCAGCCGGAGCCGCTGACGTCCAGTTTCCGGGTGAGCCACTCGATGCTGTTGAACGTGATCTCGCGGCCGGGCAACGCTTTCGAGCACATGCGGCATCTGCTGGAGGACAACCACGAGGACCGGCCGGCGCAGCGCAGGCACATCCTGCGCGCGATCGCGATCTACCGCGCGCTGCTGGCGGCGGGCGTCGTCGAGCGGCTGGACGAGCCCGACGAGGAGGGCCGCACTGTCAGGCTCACCGTGGACCTGCAGTTCGACTTCGCGTTGAACCAGCCGTTGTCGCCGTTCGCGCTCGCGGCGATCGACCTGCTGGACGTGGAGTCGCCGTCGTACCCGCTCGACGTCGTGTCCATCATCGAGTCCACTGTGGACGACCCCCGGCCGGTGTTGTCGCAGCAGCTGTTCAAGGCGCGGGGCGAGGCCGTGGCGGCGATGAAGGCCGAGGGCATGGAGTACGACGAGCGGATGGCGCTGCTCGACGAGGTCACGTACCCGAAGCCGCTGGAGGAGCTGCTCAACGCGGCGTACGAGACCTACCGGCGCGGGCATCCCTGGGTGGCTGACTATTCGTTGTCGCCGAAGTCCGTCGTGCGCGACATGTACGAGCGCGCGATGAATTTCGTGGAGTACATCAGCTTCTATTCACTCGCCAGGTCGGAGGGCTTGGTGCTCCGCTATCTCGCGGACGGGTACGACGCCTTGCGCCACACCGTGCCGGACGAGGCGAAGACCGAGCCGCTGCAGGATCTGATCGCGTGGCTGGGCGAGCTGGTGCGGCAGGTGGACTCGAGCCTGCTGGACGAGTGGGAGGCGTTGCGGCACCCCGGGGATCCGTCGGCACACGCGCCTTCACTGCCCGAGGGGCCGCCGCCGGTCACCCGGAACGAGCGGGCCTTCCGGGTGCTGGTGCGGAACGAGCTCTTCCGGCGCGTGGAGCTGGCGGCCCGGCGTGCGTACGAGGAGCTCGGTGCGCTGGACGGGGCCTCGGGCTGGGACGCGATCGAGTGGGAGGCGGCGCTCGAGGCGTACTTCGAGGAGTACGACGAGCTGGGCATCGGCCCGGACGCACGGGGCCCGGCGCTGCTGATCATCGAGAAGGAGGCGGAGATCTGGCGCGTGCGGCAGATCTTCGACGATCCCGAGGGAAACCACGACTGGGGCATCAGCGCGGAGGTGGACCTCGCCGAGTCGGACGAGGCAGGCGCAGCAGTCGTGCGCGTCACGGCGGTGGACCAGTTGTAGGGAGCCCGCTCAACCACTTCGCGAAGGCGACCCGGCAACGGCAGCCGAGAATGCCCGCGCGCAGCCCGCTCCCTAACCCCGATCCCCGCGTCCTTCAGCGGTCGGCACGCCGGGTCAAGGCATCTTTCCCGCCTTGACCCGGTGGGCCGACCGTTGAACACTCCGCGATCGGGGTGGGATGGGGCGTTCCCCAGCCACCTGCGCGCAGCGCGGCTTTGAAGATCAAGAGAAAGCTTGCGTCGTCGCTGCCCGAAAGCAAAAGCTTGCGGCTCCACCCCGAAGTGATCCCGCGAGTTCACGCCACGGGATGACCACCCGACTCTGGGGGTTTCCGGGCAAAAAAGAAGCCGGTTCCTGCCCCGTCGGGGCAGGGCAGGAACCGGCATACTGCCACCCTCAGAACCGGCGGCGCCTCCCCTCGGGCGCGGCGCCGGTCGGCGGCGCGGTCTGTTCCGGCGGCGGGTAGTTGCCTGCCACCGCCTGTTCCGGCGGCGGATAACCACCAGCCGTCGCGTTCGGATAGATCACCGGGTTGTTCAGCGGAGTGGCGGCGTCGGCGGGCGACTGCGCCGAATACGCCGGATCCTCGTACCCCTCCGGGCGGGACGGACGGCGGGCCGGGCGCGGTTCGGGGACCACATCGGACTTCGGCGGCTTCGGTGCGCGCCGGACCAGGCCCAGCAGGCCGAGCAGCCCGAACAGGCCCAGCAGCCCCCACATCCCCTTGTTGTCGTTCGTGCTGCCCTGGTCCTGCTGCTGGTCGTTCTGCTGCGGCTCCGGCTGCGTCCCGGCGTACTGCACCACGGGCACCGCCGCGTGCAGCGGCGCCGCCTCCGCGACCACCGGTCCGAGCGGCAGGACCACACCCAGTATCGCCGCCGCCATCCACCTGCGAACGTTCATGGCACTCCTCCACCGCACGCCGGGGCTGGTCCCCGGGCACCCGGCCACGATTACCCGGGCGTGCCGTGAAAGACGCCTTCGTCACCTTTGTGAGTGCCTGAAGCCACACGTGTGAGCGACGCCTCACCCCAGGTGAAACCTGTGGGCCGAAGTACAAACCACGCCCGAGCTGCGGCTACGCGCGTGTAGCATCCGGGCATGACCGATCTTCGCTCCCGGGTGATCGGGTGGGTGGGGCGTAAATACATCGAAAGAAAGCAGAAGAAGGGCGTCGATCTGCTTTCACTGCTGCCCGAGTCCACCCTGATGCCGTTGCGCCGCACCGAGCTCGACCCGGTCGCGGAGCTGGGCGCCAAGCGCGAGACCGAACCCGTCACGCGGCTGAAGCTGCCGTTCGGGCTGCGCGCGTGGCTGGTCACCGGCTACGACGAGGCCAAGGAAGTGCTCGCCGCCGCGGGCAAGTTCAGCAACGACTACACCAATCTCGTCGGCACCGCGGCGATGTCGGCCGACCAGAACCCCGGTGGCCTCGGCTTCGCCGATCCGCCGGACCACACGCGCCTGCGCAAGCTGCTGACGCCCGAGTTCACCATGCGCAGGCTCAGCCGCCTCACCCCGCGCATCGCGGAGATCATCGAGGACCAGCTCAAGGCGATGGCCGCGAGCGAGGGCCCGGTGGACCTGATGCAGTCCTTCGCGCTGCCGATCCCGTCGCTGACGATCTGCGAGCTGCTCGGCGTCTCCTACGAGGACCGCGCGGACTTCCAGCGGCTGAGCACGGTGCGGTTCGACCTGTTCGCCGGCGCGGGCGCCTCGTTCGGGGCGATCTCCGAGTCGCTGGCCTACCTCATGGACATCGTCAAGAAGCAGCGGGAATCGCCTGGTGACGGGCTGCTCGGCATGCTCATCAAGGAGCACGGCGACGAGATCTCCGACGTCGAGCTGGCCGGGCTGGCCGACGGCGTGCTCACCGGCGGCCTCGAGACCACCGCGAGCATGCTCGCGCTCGGCGCGATCGTCCTGCTGCGGGACCGCGAGACCTTCGAGCTGGTGCGCGACGACGACGAGTCGATCAACAAGTTCGTCGAGGAGCTGCTGCGCTACCTGACCGTGGTGCAGGCGGCGTTCCCGCGGTTCGCCAAGGAGGACGTCCAGATCGGCGACGCCCGTATCGCCGAGGGCGACATCGTGTTCGTGTCGCTCAGCGGCGCGAACCGGGACGCCAAGCTGGGCGAGAACATGGAGGGCTTCGACCCGAAGCGGGACTCGTCGTCGCATCTGGCGTTCGGCTGGGGCGTGCACCGGTGCATCGGCGCGGAGCTCGCGCGGATGGAGCTGCGTGCGGCGTATCCCGCCCTGGTCCGGCGCTTTCCCGAGATGCACCTGGCCGTCGCGCCCGAGGACCTTTCCTACCGGCAGACGTCCGTCGTCTACGGGGTCGACACGCTGCCGGTGCGGCTAACGCGCTAGCCGCCGCAGCCGTTCGGCGGCCGGGGTGTCGGTGATCAGCGTCGAGACCAGGCCCGAGCGCAGCACCGCGTCGATCGCCTCCGCCTTCGGCGCAGTGTAGCCGAGCGCGATGACCTCGGGCACGCGCAGCAGCTCCTCGGTGCTGATCGCGAGCACGTGGTGGGCGAGCCCGGTCGACAGCGGCTTGCCCTCACCGTCGAACAGCCGCGCCGCCACCTCCGCCTTCGCGCCCCGCGCGGTGATCGCCTCGCGCTCGTCGGGGTGCACCGAGTCGTACACAGTGGACTCTCCCGGCAACCACGCGCCGATGCTGACCACGGCCTTCGTCAGATGCTTGAACTGCCCGAACGTCTCGGCGATCCCGGGCTGCCGCCGCAGGATCTCGGTCGTGCGGCGGTCGGGCAGCACGAGCGGGCCGTAGATGGGGTAGGCCTCCGCGCCGGAGGTGGCGGCGAGCCGGCTGACCGTCTCCACCGACCGGTCACGCGTGTCGATGCCCGCCTGCACCCCGCACAGCTGCACCACCGGGCACTTCGCGAGCTTCCGCACGGCCTCGGTGGTGACGTTCACCGAACGCGCCCACGACAGCCCGAGCACGTCGTTCTCCGTCACGATCTCCGACAGCAGCCGCGCCGCGACCGCGCCGATGCGCCGCCGGACCTCAGGGCGATCGCCATCGCTGGCCGTGCGGTCCAGCACGAAGCACTGGTCGAGCCCGTAGGCCGACCGCACGTCGTCGGACAGCTGCACGTCCACCGGCACCGGCAGGTCGAAGTCGATTTGCACCAGGCCGCTCTCGCGTGCCCAGTCGAGCACCCGCGCCACCTTGAAGCGGCTGATGCCGAACTCCTCGGCGATCTCGATCTTGGACCGGCCCGCGACGTAGAACCGGTGGGCGATGACCGCCGAGGTCATCGTGTCGCTGAGGCTCCTTCTGGTGCTCATCTGAGCAATATAGCGTGAAGACGGTTGACGAGATATGGACGAAAGACCTCTAATGCTGCTGCGTGCATCTGAACACAGCGTCGTGAAGCGCTCATTTGAGCGCGAGGAGAGGTGAGCCGAAGTGCGGGCCGCGATCGTTGACCAACCGGGTTCGATTCGGGTCGGTGAGGTGCCCGATCCCACCCCCGGGGAGCGCCAGGTGGTGATCAAGGTCGGTGCCACCGGGATCTGCGGCACGGATCTGCACATCGCCGACGGGCACTTCCCGCCCACCCCTTACCCGATCGTGCCTGGCCACGAGTTCGCGGGCGAGATCGTCGAGCTCGGGCCGGACGTGCCGGGCGGCTGGCAGGTCGGCGACCGCGTCGCGGTCGACCCGTCGCTGTTCTGCGGGTACTGCGACCCCTGCCGGGCCGGGCACGGCAACCTCTGCGAGAACTGGGGTGCGACCGGCGACACCGTCGACGGCGCCTTCGCCGAGTACGTCTCGGTCCCGTCGGCCAACTGCTACCGCCTGCCGGGCCACCTGAGCTGGCAGGAGGGTGCGCTCGTCGAGCCGGTCTCCTGTGCGGTGCACGGCGTGCGGCGGATCGGCGTCGAAGCGGGAGAGCGCTTTCTCGTCGTCGGCGCCGGCACGATGGGCCTGATCATGCAGCAGCTGCTGCAGCGTGCGGGTGCCCGCGTGACGATGGTCGACCGCAACACCGCACGCCTGCCGCGTGCCAAGGACCTCGGCGCGCACGCCGTCGCCGGCGATGTGTCCGAACTGGACGGTGAGCGGTTCGACGCCTCCGTCGACTGCACCGGCGCGGTGCCCGCGATGGAGGCGGCCTTCGACGCGCTCCGGCGCGGCGGCCGATTCCTGGTCTTCGGCGTCGCACCCGCCGAGGCGCGGATAGCGCTTTCTCCGTTCCGCATCTACAACGACGAGATCACCGTGGTCGGGTCGATGGCGGTGCTGCACAGCTACGGTGCGGCCCTCGACCTGGTCGCAACGGGCGCGGTCGACACGCACGCACTGCTCACCGATGCGCTCCCGCTCGAGAAGTTCCCGGAGGCGCTGGAGCTGATGCGCAGCGGCGCCGGGTTGAAGGTGCAGGTACTCCCGGGAGCGACCAATGGGTAAACGCCTCGCGCTACTGGCCGTCGCCGCGCTGCTCACCCTCACCGGCTGTGCCGGGGCGGGGGCGATCGGCGCGGGCGGCCGGACGCTCGTGATCGCGATCGTGTCCAACCCCCAGATGAACGACGCCGTCGCGCTGTCCGACCAGTTCGAGGCAGCGAACCCGGGCGTCAAGCTCAAGTTCGTGTCGCTGCCGGAGAACGAGGCACGCGCGAAGATCACCGCCTCGACCGCGACCCAGGGCGGCGAGTTCGACGTGGTGATGATCAGCAACTACGAGACCCCGCAGTGGGCGGCCAACGGCTGGCTGGAGAACCTGCAGCCCTACGTCGACGGCACCCCCGGTTACGACCCGAACGACTTCGTCCCGAGCATCCGCGACTCCCTGTCGTACCAGGGGTCGATGTACGCGGTGCCGTTCTACGGCGAGTCGTCGTTCCTGGCCTACCGCAAGGATCTGTTCGAGAAGGCCGGGCTGACGATGCCCGCGCATCCCACCTGGCAGCAGATCGCGGACTTCGCCGCGAAGCTCGACGACAAGAACGCCGGTGTCTCCGGGATCTGCCTGCGCGGAAAGCCGGGCTGGGGCGAGAACCTCGCGCCGTTCGACACGGTCGCGAACACCTTCGGCGCCTCGTGGTTCGACCAGAACTGGAACGCGCAGCTGACCTCCCCGCAGTTCAAGGCGGCCGCGAACTTCTACGTGAACCTGGTCCGCCAGCACGGCGAGGTCGGCGCGTCCAGCGCCGGGTTCTCCGAGTGCGGCACGCGCTACGCCCAGGGCCAGGCCGCGATGTGGTACGACTCGACAGTCATGGCCGGCACCAACGAGGACCCGTCCAGCAGCGAGGTCGTCGGCAAGTCCGGCTACGTGGCCGCGCCGGTGGAGCAGACCAAGGCCAGCGGCTGGCTCTACACCTGGTCGCTCGCGATCCCCAAGGTGGCCAAGGACAAGCAGGCCGCGTGGAGCTTCCTGAACTGGATGACCGACAAGGAGTTCGTCCAGCTGGTGGGCAAGACCGACGGCTGGAACGCGGTGCCGCCGGGCTGCCGGCTCTCGACCTACCGGATACCCGAGTACCAGCAGGCCGCGAAGGCCTACGCACAGCCGACCCTCGACAGCATCGACGCCGCGCAGTCGGCGAACGTGCGCGTCCAGCCGGTGCCCTACAGCGGCATCCAGTTCGTCGGCATCCCGGAGTTCCAGGATCTCGGCACCAGGGTGAGCCAGGAGCTCTCCGCCGCGATCGCCGGGCAGATCAGTGTCGACGAGGCACTCGACCAGTCCCAGAAGTACGCGCAAACCGTCGGCGATTCCTATCGGGAGACGAAATGACTGCGGTCGCGCCCTCTCTCCAAACAGGACGGACATCCCGGACCAGGACGACCGCGAAGCCCAAGGGCGCGGCCTGGGCCAGGCGGGCGCCGTTGCTGCCCGCGCTGCTGTTCACCATCGTGGTGACGCAGATCCCGTTCATCGTCACGGTGGTCTACTCGTTCCAGTCCTGGAACCTCGTCCGGCCCGGCTCGTCCCATTTCGTGGGGGTGCAGAACTACGTCGACGTCTTCACCGACAGCCAGTTCCGGGTGGCACTGCTCAACACGGTGCTCATCACCGTGGTCTGCGTGCTGATCGCACTGCTGCTGGGCCTGGGGCTGGCGATCCTGCTGGACCGCAAGTTCCTCGGCCGGGGCGTGGTGCGGACGCTGCTGATCACGCCGTTCCTCATCCTGCCGGCGGCGGGTGCGCTGCTGTGGAAGACCACGATGTTCGACCCGACCTACGGGCTGCTGAACTTCGTGTTCGGCGGGGACACCGACTGGCTCTCGGAGTTTCCGCTGAGCTCGGTGATGGTGCAGATCATCTGGCAGTGGACGCCGTTCATGATGCTGCTGCTACTGGCCGGCTTGCAGAGCCAGCCGAAGGACGTGCTGGAGGCGGCCTCTGTGGACGGTGCCGGCCGGTGGCGCACGTTCGCCTCGATCACGCTGCCGCACCTGTCGCGGTACATCCAGCTGTCGGTGCTGCTGGGCGCGATCTACATCGTGAACAGCTTCGACGCGATCTTCCTGATGACGCAGGGCGGCCCCGGCACCGCGAGCACGAACCTGCCGTACTACATCTACCAGCGCGCCTTCCAGGGCTTCGACGTCGGCCAGTCCTCGGCGATGGGCGTCATCGTGGTGATCATGACGCTGATCGTGGCGACCTTCGCGCTGCGGCTGATGTTCCGCACCTTCGACGTGAGCAGGGGTGTGAAATGACCACGCACACACAGCGCCGGTTCGGGCGCGCGTCGCTGACCGTCGTCACCTGGGTGATCGCGATCCTGTTCGTGTTCCCCCTGCTGTGGATGATCCTGACCTCGTTCAAGCAGGAGGCCGACGCCTACACCGACCCGCCGAAGCTGGCGTTCGGCCCGACGCTCTCGCAGTTCGCGAGCATCCTCGACCGAGGTTTCCTGCCCTACCTGGCCAACTCGGCGTTCGTGACGGTCGTGTCCACGCTGATCGTGCTGCTGGTCGGCGTGCCCGCGGCGTACGCGCTCTCGCTCGCGCCGGTGCCGAAGACCAGCAACGTGCTCGGCTTCTTCCTGTCCACGAAGATGCTGCCGATCGTCGCGGCGATCATCCCGCTGTACGTGATCTCGCAGAAGACGCAGCTGCTGGACAACGTGTGGGCGCTGATCATCCTCTACACGGCGATGAACCTGCCGCTGGCGATCTGGATGATGCGCTCGTTCTTCCTCGAGGTGCCGACGGAGATGATCGAGGCCGGCCGCGTCGACGGCGCGAAGCTGCCGTTGCTGCTGTCCAGGGTGATCCTCCCGGTGGTCGCGCCCGGGATCGCGGCGACGGCGCTGATCTGCGTGATCTTCTCGTGGACGGAGTTCTTCTACGCGGTGAACCTGACCGCGGCGCGGGCCGGCACGGTGCCGGTGTTCCTCGTCGGGTTCATCACCAGTGAGGGCCTGTACTGGGCGCAGCTGTCGGCGGCTGCGCTGCTCGCGTCGCTGCCGGTGATGATCGTCGGCTGGATCGCGCAGAACCACCTGGTGCGCGGCCTGTCGATGGGCGCGGTCAAGTAGCGGCGAGGGGACCCCGGGCTCCGGGGTCCCCGCACCGTCACTCCTCGATGGACAGCGCCTGGCTCGGGCAGATGTGCACCGCTTCCCTGGCCTTGCGCTCGTCCGCCGGATGCTCGGCGAGCACGATGACCGTCCCGTCCTCCTCGCTCTGGTCGAAGGTCTCGGGATCGGTCAGCACGCACTGGCCCGCGCCGACGCAGACGTCGGTATCGGCGATGATTCGCATGGCTTTCCCTACCAGGTCACCGGGAGCTCGTACAAGCCGTAGATGTTGGCGTCGTCCTTGAACGGCAGCTCCGCGGACGGCTTGGCGAGCCGGAGCCCCGGCACCTTCCGGAACAACGTGTCGAACACGATCTGCAGCTCCATCCGCGCGAGGTTCTGGCCGAGGCACTGGTGCGCCCCGAAGCCGAACGCGATGTGGTGTCGCGCGCCCCGCTCGACGTCGAGGTCGTCGGGTTGCTCGAACGCCTCCGGATCCCGGTTCGCGGTGTTGCCCAGCGCGATCACGCCCTCGCCCTTGCGGATCAGCACCCCGCCCAGCTCGATGTCCTCGGTGGCGACGCGCGAGGTCGCGAACTCCGCGATGGTGAAGTACCGCAACAGTTCCTCGACCGCGCTCGGCGTCTTCGCCGGGTCCTCGCGGATCGCCGCCAGTGCCTCGGGATGCTCCAGCAGCGCCACCGTGCCCAGCGAGATCATGTTCGCGGTGGTCTCGTGCCCGGCGATGAGCAGCAGGAACGCGAGGCTGACCAGCTCCTCGCGGGCGGTGGTCCGCTCGAGCTGCCGGCTGAGCAGGTCGTCGCCCGGCTCCTGCTCCTTGCGGGTGATCAGGGCGTCCAGGTAGCTCCGCAGCTCGTCGACCGCCGCCACGCGTTCGTCGCCCGGGGTGGTCCGGCGCAGCAGCGTGGACGAGCGCGTCTGGAAGAACTCGTGGTCGGCGTAGGGCACGCCGAGCAGCTCGCAGATCACGAGCGAGGGGACCGGCAGGGAAAGGGCTTGCACGAGGTCGGCCGGCTTCGGGCCGGCGAGCATCGCGTCCAGGTGCTCGTCGACGATCTGCTGGATCCGCGGGCGCAGCGCGGCCATCCGCTTGACGGTGAACTCCCCGACCACCGCGCGGCGGGCAGGCCCGTGCTCGGGTGGGTCCATGCTGATCAGCGAGGCGCGGAAGTTCGTGACCCGGCGCTGGCTGAACAGCAGCAGGGGAAAGCCGGGATTGGCCCGGTCCGAGCTGAACCGCGGATCGGCCAGCATCGTGCGGATGTGCTCGTGCCGGGCGAGCGCCCAGACCTCGCCACCGCTGGGCAGCGTCACCCTGGAGATCGGTGCCTCCTCGCGCAGCCGGACGTGCTCGTCCGGCGGCGCGTAGGGACAACTCCTGGTGATGGGAAGCGTCGAAACAGTGGTCACGGTTCCACCCCGATCCGTACTCTAAGTATGCGGACGAATACCTTCCACTTCTCTTCCGACGCTACCGAAGCGGAAGGTATTCGTCCACCTGCCTTCGGATGCGACAATCAGGGCATGACCGCTGATCCGGACGTGCGCCTGCGCGCCGATGCGCGGCGCAACCGCGACCAGATCCTCGCGGCCGCCAAGGCGATGTTCGCCGAGGAAGGCCCTGACGTGCCGATGGAGGAGATCGCCCGGCGTGCCGGGGTCGGCGTCGGCACGCTCTACCGCCGCTTCCCGGATCGGGACGCGCTGATCAAGGCTGTCGCGCAGGACAACTTCGCGCAGGTGCTCGCCGAAGCCGAGGCCGCGGAGGGGGAGGAGCCGACGGCGTGGGAGGCGCTCGTCCGGCTGCTGAGCCGGTCGCGCGCGCTGCGGCTGAGCGTCCACCTGGCGCTGCTCTCGCCCCAGGCCTGGGCGACCATCCGCGAAGACCCGCAGACCCAGCATTTCCGCGACGAGATCATGGACGTGCTCGACCGGATCGTGGCGGGCGCGCAGCGCGAAGGCCAGCTCCGGTCCGACGTGGGCGCGGGAGATGTGGCCGTGCTCGTCTCGCTGCTGCTGAAGCGGGTGCCGGCGCCGAAGGACACGGCCGACGTGGTGACCGACCGTGTCCTCGCCCTCATGCTCGACGGCCTGCGCGCCCGTCCGGGCAGCCCCTTGCCCGGACGGGTCCTCACGGCCGCGGACCTGCGGGACCGCTAGCAAGTCCGCGCCCAGCTGCACTCGAGCTGCGACGGGTCCGCAGCCGCGGAGCGGACGGCGGGAGCGGCGGCCTGACGCACGTCGGCCGTGCCGTCGTACTGCGCCAGCCGGATCGCGACGGCGTCCTCGACGGCGCGCGGGCTGCCGAGGGTCTGGTTGCTGACCATCGAGAACACCAGTTGCTCGCCGTCGGCCGCGGTGACGTAACCCGACAGCGCGCTGACCCCGGTCATCGACCCCGTCTTGGCGTGCACCTTGCCCGCCGCGGGCGTGCCCACCATGCGCGTGCTCAGCGTCCCGCCGACCATCCGGTCCGGGTTCCCCGCGACCGGCAATGCGTTGTAGAACTCCTGGAACCACGGCTTTCCCCGGACGGCCAGCAGTGCGTCCGCCAGCTCGTCCGGTGACACCTCGTCCATTCGCGACAGTCCGGAGCCGTCCACCATCAGCAGCTGGGCGGGATCGACGCCGAACGTCGGAAAGTCCTGCCGCAGCTTCGTCAGCCCCGTCGCCCAGCTGCCGCCGCCAGTCGTCTTCACGAGCGCCTCGGCGTGCATGTTGTTGGAGCGCTTGAGGAACGGCGTGAGCAGCTCGCCGACGGTGATCGAGTCGTGCCCGGCGAGGCTCGCCGCCCCCGCGGGAGTCGCCGCGAAGCGGGTCCCGCCGAGCACGCGGACGCCGTGACGCGCCAGCGCGTCCCGGAACACCGACGCGGCCAGGCCGGTCGGCTCCCACACCGCCATCCATTCCTGGTCGGGCGCCGCGCCCACCGGGATCGAGCCGCTGACCGTGATGGTGTTGCCGCCGTGCGCCCGGTCGACGGTCAGCGAACCGGGACCGGTGACCGCGGTGTTGACCACGTGCACATAGCTGTTGGGCGGGGTGAGGGTCACCGTCGGAGCGGCACCGGCCGCACCCGGCTTGACCGTCACGATGACCGAACCGGCGTCGTAGTCCGTGTCCGGCGCGATGGTCAGCGCCGAGGTCTGCGCGTCGTAGTAGTACGGCTCGTCGTCCCACGCCCAGCCCGGGGCGAGCCTGGTCTTGTCGAAGAAGCCGTCGTCCGCGACCAGCGAGCCGCTGACCGTGCGCACGCCCGACGCGGCGACCTGCGCGGCGAGCGCGTCGTAGTCGCTCGCCAGCATCGTCGGGTCGCCGCCGCCGCGCAGGTACAGGTCACCGGCCAACAGCGATCCCGCACGCCTGCCGGGCGACTGGACGGACGTGTGGAACCGGTACTGCGTGCCGAGCAGGTCGAGCGCCGCCGCCGTCGTGAGCACCTTCGCGTTGGACGCGGGCTGTCGGCGGCGGGCGCTCTGGCTGGAGTACAGCACTTCGCCGGTGTCGGCCTTGCGCACTACCAAGCCGACGTCCGCGCCCTTCAGCGAGTTCGTGGCGAGCAGCGCGTCGAGGTCCTGACCCAGTGCGCCGGACGGGGCCGCCGCCGGGCCGGACGGAGCGACGACCACGACGGCGGCGGCGAGCAGCGCCAGCAGCCCCGCGCGTCCCTTGCTGGTGAACGACATCGCGGCAGCGTATTGCCGTGAAGCACCGACGCGGTAGCGCCGAACGGCGGTTGTTCTTGGCCTAGTCGCCCATCGGGTGCCACACGGTCTTCGCCTCGAGGTACCGGCGCAGCCGCGAGATGTCCGGGCGCTGCGTCCAGTCGGGCTCCTCGGCCGGCACGGACAGCACGCGCTTCACGGTCCCGGCCGCTTCGCGTGCCAGCGCGGCGCGGTCCTCGGCTCCGGTCGGGTCGAGCGCGTTGACGTCGCCGTGCGACGCGAGCCACGGGCCCAGTTCGGCCGCGCGCCCGGTGAGGATGTTCGCCACCCCGCCCGGCAGGTCGGACGTCGCGAGCACCTCCGACAACGTGATCGCGGGCAAGGGCCGCTCCCCGCTGCTCACCACGACGGCCGTGCAGCCGGTCGCGAGCACCGGGGCGAGCACGCTCACCAGCCCCAGTAGCGAGGACTTCTGTGGCGCCAGCACGCCCACGACGCCGGTCGGCTCCGGCACGGTGAACGAGAAGTACGGCCCGGCCACCGGGTTCGCCGCGCCGAGCACACTCGCGATCTTGTCGGTCCAGCCCGCGTACCACACCCAGCGGTCGATCGCTGCGTCCACGATGGACGCGGCGCGGCGACCGCCCTCGGACGCGGTGACCTCGGCGACGAACTGGTCCCGGCGGCCTTCGAGCATCTCCGCGACCCGGTAGAGCACCTGACCGCGGTTGTACGCCGTCGCGCCGGACCAGCCCGGAAAAGCCTTGCGGGCGGCGGAAACCGCGTCCCGCACGTCCTTGCGCGAGGCGTGCGCGGCGTTGGCGAGGAACTGGCCCTTGCCGTCCTGCACCGGGTACACCCGGCCGGACTCGGAGCGGGGGAACTTCCCGCCGATGTAGAGCTTATAGGTCTTGGCGACGGAGATCCGGTCAGACATCGAGGTATCCCTCCAGGCCGATGCGGCCACCTTCACGGCCGAAGCCCGATTCCTGGTATCCGCCGAACGGTGCGGCCGGATCGAAGCGGTTGAACGTGTTCGCCCAGACGACCCCGGCGCGCAGCCGGTTCGCGATCGAGAGGATCCGCGAGCCCTTGTCGGTCCAGATTCCGGCCGACAAGCCGTACGGGGTGTTGTTCGCCTTCGCGACAGCCTCGTCCGGGGTGCGGAACGTCAGCACCGACAGCACCGGGCCGAAGATCTCCTCGCGCGCGATCCGCATCGACTGGTGCACGTCGGAGAAGACCGTGGGCGCGAAGAAGAACCCGCGGTCGGGCACCGGGCACGAGCTGGTCCAGCGGTGTGCGCCCTCGGCCTCGCCGGCCTCGACAAGGTCGCGGATCTTCGTCAGCTGCTCGGCCGAGTTGATCGCGCCGAGGTCGGTGTTCTTGTCCAGCGGGTCGCCGAGGCGCAACGTGGACACCCGGTACCGCAGCTTGTCCAGCAGCTCGTCCACAATGGACTCCTGCACGAGCAGCCGCGACCCGGCGCAGCACACGTGGCCCTGGTTGAAGAAGATGCCGTTGACGACACCCTCGACGGCCTGGTCCAGCGGGGCGTCGTCGAAGACGATGTTCGCCGCCTTGCCGCCCAGCTCCAGCGTCAGCCGCTTCGCCGTGCCGGCGACCTCGCGCTGGATCAGCTTGCCGACCTCGGTGGACCCGGTGAACGCGATCTTGTCGATGCCCTCGTGCCGCACGAGCTGCTGGCCGACGTCACCGGCGCCGGGCAGGATGTTGACCACACCCGGCGGCAGCTCGGCCTGCTGGCAGATCTCGGCGAACACCAGCGCCGTCAGCGGCGTGGTCTCCGCGGGCTTGAGCACCACGGTGTTCCCGGTCGCGAGCGCGGGCGCGATCTTCCACGCCAGCATCAGCAGCGGGAAGTTCCACGGGATGATCTGCCCGGCCACGCCCAGCGGCTTCGGGTCCGGCCCGAACCCCGCGTAGTCCAGTTTGTCGGCCCAGCCCGCGTGGTAGAAGAAGTGTGCGGCGACGGTCGGCAGGTCGGAGTCGCGGGACTCCTTGATCGGCTTGCCGTTGTCGAGCGTCTCCAGCACCGCCAGCTCCCGCGAGCGCTCCTGGATCAGCCGCGCGATGCGGAACAGGTACTTCGCCCGCTCGGCGCCCGGCATCGGCCGCCAGACCTTCTCGTAGGCGCGGCGCGCGGCCTTCACCGCGGTGTCGACATCGGACTCCGACGCGGTGCCGACCTCGGCGAGCACCTCCTCGGTGGCGGGGTTGGTCGTCTTGAGCGGCTCGCCGGAGCCGTCCACGAACTCGCCGCCGATGAACGGCCGGTAGCTCGGTTTGAGGTTCGCCAGGTCGCGCGACTCGGGCGCGGGCGCGTATTCGAAGACAGGCACTAGTCCACCGTCACGTAGTCAGGGCCACTGTAGTGGCCGTCGAGCTGGGTGCGCCGCTGCAGCACGAGGTCGTTGAGCAGGCTCGACGCGCCGAAGCGGAACAGCTTCGAGGTCAGCCACTGCTCACCGGCGACCTCGTGCACCGCGACCAGGTAGCGGATCGCGTCCTTGGTCGTGCGGATGCCGCCCGCCGCTTTGACGCCGCGCAGCTCGCCCGTCGTGGTGAACCAGTCGCGGACCGCCTGCAGCATCACGTGCGTGACCGGCAGCGTCGCGGCGGGGGAGATCTTGCCGGTGGAGGTCTTGATGAAGTCGCCGCCCGCGAGCAGCGCGAGCCAGGACGCACGCCGCACGTTGTCGTAGGTGGCGAGCTCGCCGGTCTCGAGGATGACCTTCAGATGCGCCTCGCCGCAGGCGGCCTTGACCGCCTGGACCTCCTCGAAGACCTGCCCGTAGCGGCCTTCGAGGAACGCGCCGCGGTCGATCACCATGTCGACCTCGGTCGCACCGGACTCCACGGCGAGCGTGACGTCGGCGAGCTTGACCTGGCGGCTGGAGCGACCGGACGGGAACGCGGTCGCGACGCTGGCGACGCCGATCCCCGTGCCCTTGAGGTTCTCCACCGCCGTGGCGGCGAGGTCGGGGTACACGCAGACCGCGGCGACCTGCGGGGTGTCGGGCCGGTCGGGGTCGGGGCGCTTGGCCTTCGCGGCCAGCGCACGGACCTTGCCGCGGGTGTCCGCGCCTTCGAGGGTGGTCAGGTCGACCATCGAGATCGCGGTGTCGATGGCCCAGAGTTTGGCCGCCTTCTTGATGCTGCGCGTGGCGAGCGAGGCGGCCCTGGCTTCGACGCCGACCTGGTCGACGCCCGGCAGGCCGTGCAGGAACCGGCGCAGGGAGGCGTCGTCGCGGGTCGCGTCGTCGAGCCCCGCGGGGAGAGTGGATGTGCTCACCACCCGAGTTTAGGCCGCGCGTCCCCCGGGAAGGTGCGGCTGTTGCTCGCGCGGTTTGCGGATGACCGTGACCGCGCCCCAGAACGCGAACCCGGTGATCTTGAGGACCGGCGCGCCGGGCGGCGGGATGGCACTCGCGCCGTTGCGGTCCTCGGTCTCGAACGCGCCCATGAACCCGATGCCGTTCACGTCGACCACGACGTCGTCCGGCACGATGATGTCGATCCCGCCCATGATCGCGACCGCCGTGATGGTCGAATGCCGTTCGGCGAAGCGGGCGTTGCGCAGGTCCATGTCGACCCCGCCCCAGAACGCGAAGCTGTTGTGGTTCGGCGGCACGACCCAGTTGCCCTTGCGGCTCGCGCCGGACATCACGGCGATCGAGTTCTGCGAACCGGGGATCCCGCCGATGCGGGTGTCGACCGCGCGTGGCTGGGCAGGCTGCAGCGCCCCGCTGAGGGTGACGCCGGGCAGGTCCGCGATGGGCGGCTCGAGTTCGGCGAGCGTCTTCGCGGCGTAGACGGTGTCGAGCCGTTGCTCCAGCTCCGCCACGGTGATCCGGCCCTCGGAGAGCGCGTTGTGCAGGATCTGCGCGACCCGCTCGCGATCGTCGTTGGAGGCTCGCATCGGAGGCCGTTCGGGCGTCTCTTCCGTCACAGCGCAGAGCGTAGCCGGGTGGACGGTGGCTTGCGGGTACTTTTGGACCTCATGGACACGCTCGTCGTCGATCACCCTCTGGCCAGGGACCGGCTGTCGACCATGCGGGACGCCCGTACCGACAGCGCGGCCTTCCGTGCCGCCCTGCACGAGCTGACCGTGATGCTGATCTACGAGGCGACCCGTGACGCGCCGGTGCGGGCCGAGCGGATCCACACCCCGGTGGCGCGGACGGAGGGTTACCGGCTGGCGAACCCGCCGCTGCTGGTGCCGGTGCTGCGGGCGGGGCTGGGCATGGCCGACCAGGCGCACAAGCTCATCCCGGACGCGCAGATGGGGTTCGTCGGCCTGGCGCGCGACGAGGAGACCCTGCAGCCGACGCCGTACATGGAGTCGTTGCCGGAGAGCCTGGCGGACCGGCCGGTGTTCGTGCTGGACCCGATGCTCGCGACGGGCGGTTCGATGGTCTACACGATCCGCCTGCTGACCGAGCGCGGGGCGACGGACGTGACGGCGATCTGTGCGCTGGCCGCGCCGGAGGGCCTGAAGCACCTGGAGGAGTCCGGCCTGCCGGTGCGCGTGGTGACCGCGAGCATCGACGAGCGGCTCAACGACTCGGGCTTCATCGTCCCCGGCCTCGGGGATGCGGGGGACCGGCAGTACGGGGCGCGGTAGCCGGGGTCGTTGGCCGCCACCCGGCGCCCCGCGCTGCGCGGGGACAAAAGATCAAGAGAGTCCTCGCCGGACGGGCAGGCTCAAAGATGAGCCAGGAAAAGCCCGCTCATCTCACCTTCTCGACGTGGTCGAGTCGGGAGCGTTCCCCAGCCCCCCGGGCTACTGCCCCCAGCCCCTCGCCTGCGCCCGCAGCGCCGCCTCGTACGAGGCGCCCATGTCGAACGCCGGCGGCAGGTTCCCGTTCAGCTCCAGCGACACCAAGCCGTGCACGATGCCCCACGCGCCGACCGCGATCGTCTCCGCCGCGACCGGCGCGAACTGGCCGGACTCGATCCCCGCCCGCACCACCTCCACCAGTGGCGACAACGTCCGGCGGCCCAGTTCGGTCGCTTCCGCGCCCGGCTCGAAGCCAAGCACCGCCTTGGTGAACATGATCGAGTACAGGTGCGGGTCCGCGAGCGCGCTCTGCCGGTAGGCCAGCCCGAGCCGGACCAGGTCCTCGACCGCGTCACCGCTCCTCGGCACCGCCCGCATCCGCGCCCCGAACCGCTTGAACCCCTCCGCGTACAGCGCGTTCACCAGACCCGGCTTGCCTCCGAACAGCGAGTAGACAGCCGTCGTCGAAGTGCCGGCGTCGGCGGCGAGCTTGCGCAGGCTGAGCGCCTTCGCGCCCTCGGTCGACAGCAGTTCACCGGCGCGGTCGAGCAGGCGCAGCCGGAGCGCTTCGTCGTGCGTTCGGGGACGGGCCATGTCGTCAGCGTATCGCAACACTGTTACCAAACCCGCGCGAGGATTTGACCTGGAGTGCACTCCAGGTCGTAGTGTCGGATGCCATGAGCTACTCGATAGCGGAAGCCGCCCGCCGGAGCGGGCTCTCGATCGACACGCTCCGGTACTACGAGCGCATCAAGCTGGTGGACCCGCCGGCGCGCGACACGGCGGGCCGCCGGGCCTACTCCGACGACGACCTGGCGTGGCTGGTGTTCCTGACGCACCTGCGGACCACCGGCATGCCCATCAAGATGATGCGGGAGTACGCCCAACTGCGCCGCCACGGCGACGCGAGCGCCGGCCGCCGAATGGGCATCCTGATGGAGCAGCGGAACTCGGTACGCGCCCGGATCGCGGAACTGCAGTCCTGTATGGACATTCTCGACTACAAGATCGACAACTACGACCGGATCTGCCGGGACCTCGCGGGTGCCGGTGCGACCGTGGAGGAGATTTCCGCGTGATCCCGACGAAGAAGCTGCGCGGCCTGGAGGTCGGCGCCCAGGGGCTCGGCTGCATGGGGATGAGCCAGGCCTACGGCGTGCGCGACAACGACGACGAGTCGATCGCGACCATCCACCGCGCACTCGAACTGGGTGTGACCCTGATCGACACGGCGAACGTCTACGGCCGGGGCGCCAACGAGGAGCTCGTCGGCCGCGCCATCGCCGGCCGCCGCGACCAGGTGGTGCTGGCGACCAAGTTCGGCATCGTCTTCACCGACGAAGGCCGGTCGGTCCGGGGCGACGCCGCGTACGTCAAGCAGTCCTGCGAGGAGTCGCTTCGCCGACTCGGCGTCGACCACATCGACCTCTACTACCAGCACCGCGTCGCCCCGGACGTGCCGATCGAGGAGACCTGGGGCGCGCTCGCCGAGCTCGTCGCCGAGGGCAAGGTGCGCCACCTCGGGATCTCGGAGGCGTCCGCGGAGAGCATCCGCCGCGCGAACGCGGTCCACCCGGTCACCGCCCTGCAGAGCGAATGGAGCCTCTGGACGCGCGGGATCGAGGACGAGGTCGTTCCCACCTGTCGCGAGCTGGGCATCGGCATCGTGCCGTTCTCACCGCTCGGCCGCGGCTTCCTGACCGGGACGGTGACCTCGACCGACGACCTGCCGGCCGACGACATGCGCCGCGGCATGCCGCGCTTCGAGGAGGGCAACCTCGCCAGCAACCTCGCGATCGTGGAGGCGCTGCGCAAGCTCGCGGCCGAGAAGGGCGTGACGGCGGGGCAGCTGGCGCTCGCGTGGGTGCAGCACAAGGGCGAGGACGTGGTGCCGATCCCGGGCACGAAGCGGCGCACGTACCTGGAGGAGAACGTCGCCGCCGCGACGCTCGAACTGTCCGAAGAGGACATCGAGCGGATCGAGGCCGCCGCTCCGGCCTCGGCCGTCGCCGGCGAGCGCTACCCCGCGAGCATCGCCCGCAACGTGGGCCGCTGACCGGAAGCGCCGCTCCTGTCCGGGAGCGGCGCTTTCGCTTGTCAGGCCACCAGTTCCGCCACGGCGGCCGCGGCCTCGGTCAGCGCGACCACGCGCTGCTCCCGGGTCGCGAGCGAGCGCACGGTCACGTTGCCCGCCGCCCAGTCCTCCTGGCCGACGATGACGACCGCCCGGGCGCCGGCCTTGTCGGCCCGGCTCAGCTCCTTGCCCAGCTTGCGCAGCTCGATCGGGGTGGACGTGCGCAGCCCCGCCCCGCGCAGCTCGGTCGCGACCTTGCGTGCCGCGCCGGCCAGCTCCTCGGTCACCGGGATGACCGCCACGTCGACCTCGCTGCGTGGCTTCGGCGTCAGGCCGTGCGTGTCGAGGAAGTCCATCAGGGTCACGTCGCCCATGCCGAACCCGATGCCCGGGATCTGCTGCGAGGTGAACATGCCGGCCAGGTCGCTGTAGCGGCCGCCGCCGAAGAGCGCGCGGTTGTTCTCCGGGGAGGTGTCGAAGACCTCGAACACCGTGGACGTGTAGTAGGCCAGGCCCCGCACGATCATCGGGTCGAAGCGGACCAGGCTCGCGGCCTCGCTGGAGAGCACGCGCACCAGGTTCGACGACTCCTTCACCGTGGCGGGCAGCTCGTCCAGCAGCGCCGTCCCGGCGCCGAGCACGTCGCCCAGCTTCTCGAACTGCTTGTCGGTCAGCCCGATCTCGTCGGCCTGCTCGGCGAGCTTGTCGCGGTCGTACTTCTCCCAGCGGTCGACGAGCGCGAACACCTGCGGCAGCTGCTCGCCGGTGACGCCGACCAGGTCGGTCAGCGCGGAGGAGAGCAGGTTGCGGTCGTTCGCGCGCACCACGAACATGTCGTCGGTCGCGCCGACCCCGCGCATCAGGTCGTGGATCAGCTCGAAGATCTCGATCTCGCAGTTCGCGCTGTCGGACCCGAAGACGTCCGCGTTGATCTGCCAGTGCTCGCGGACCCGACCACGCTGGGGCCGCTCGTAGCGGTGGCAGTTCGGGTGGCTGTACCAGCGCACCGGGAACTGCAGCGAGCCCGCGTTCCCGGCGATCATCCGGGCGACCGACGGGGTCATCTCCGGCCGCAGCGCGAGCCGGCGGCCGCCCCGGTCGGTCAGCGTGTAGAGCTGCTGGTCGGCGATCTCCTGCCCGGACTTCTTCTCGTAGATCTCGGCGGACTCGAGGACCGGCCCGTCGTAGCGCTGGTAGCCGTAGCGCTCGAGGACGTCGTAGAGATGGCCGAACACCTGCGTCCGGACGGACATCTCCGGGGGCAGGAAGTCCCTGGTCCCCCGGTAGGGCGCGGTCGGCAGGTACTCGGGCACGACGATCCTCACGGTCGGAAACGGAAGCGTTTCCCCAGTTTATCCAGCTAGGCCACGGCCACACCCCAGACGGTCATCAGGATGGCCGCGCCGAGCAGCGCGCCGCGGCCGGCCGTCACCCGTGCGCGAGACCGCGGCGGGGGAGCAGGTGCAGGAACAGCCCGCCGGACTGCGCGAGGACGCCGAACAGCAGCAGGAAGCAGGTGACCCAGCGCGCGGCCTCGCCGAGCCCGCCCTGACCGAGCAGCTGCAGAGCGACCAGGGCGAGGACGAGCAGCACGCCGGCGTGCGCGTGGCCGGCGCGGAAGAAGGAGCGCTGCTGCTCGGTGAGCTTCCGCTGGCGCAGCAAACCGAGCAGCGAGTACCCGCCGAACATCACGGCCGGCAGGGACACCAGTGCGATGACGCTGAACAGCTGGATAGGACCAGAGAGTGTCGTACCCTTCTGGTAACAGTGTTTTATAAGAGCGTCACGCCATTAGCCCGGCGGCCACGGTGGCGCCCAGCTCCCAGCACGATTCGAGGTCGTCCTTGCCCGGTTCACCTGTGATGGTGACGGGCGCGGCGGCCTTCTCCCAGCCCAGCCCGGTGGTGATCGACTCGATCCCGCGCACCGTCCCGGCGACGTCGCTGCCGCCGTGCACGTAGTAGCCGAACGGACGGCCGCGGGTCGCGTCGAGGCAGGGGTAATAGACCTGGTCGAAGAAGTGCTTGAGCGCGCCTGACATGTATCCGAGGTTGGCGGGGGTGCCCAGCAGGTAGCCGTCGGCCTCGAGCACGTCCGTGACGGTCGCGGCGAGTGCCGGGCGCCGGACGAGGGTCACGCCTTCGATCTCGTCGGTGCTCGCCCCGGCGACGACAGCCTCGAACATGGCCTGCACGTTCGGCGAAGGTGTGTGGTGCACGATCAGCAGAGTCGCCATGGAGGGCGAACCTACCGGCTCGGCTGTCCCAGGTCCTGCGTGCCGACGACCTTCAGCAGCTGCATCGCCTCGTGCCCGGACGAGCCGGGCTCGGCCGCGAACAGCACGATGTGCTGGTCGCGCTCGGAGACCAGCAGTAGTCCCACAGCCTGGGGCGGTCCCCGCGGAGGCGCCTAAGGCTCGCCTGCCACGCGTGACCAACGCGTTCGTCCCGCTGCTGCTGCGGCGGCCGCGTCGCGCATCGTGAACGTGTCGAGCGAGCTCGGGTCGCTCGTGCTCGCGGTCGAGGCGCCGCCGGAGCGGCCGAGGCTGCTCGCGGCGGTGAAAGCGGCCCTGCTCGGCGAGGACGCTCCGGCGGGCGAGTTGGCCGGCGCGGCCGGGATCATCCCCTGTTAGGCCGCTGAACTGCGGAAACGATCTTAAGTGACCCCCCTGCGCAGCACGGTTTCCGGCGGATGTAATCTTCTCTTCGTCGCCAGGGAGACCGGGCGGCGCGGGGATCACGAACCAAGCTCCCACGGGTTGTGGTAGAGTGGGTGGTCCTGGTCTGGACGGATGTACATCCCCCGAGTTTATCTCCGGATTTCCGGTGGGGTAGTGTTCGCCCGGCAAACAAAAAGCGTGAATGCGGTTTCGGTTGTGTGTTGTTTGAGAACTCAACAGTGTGCTAGTGAACTAAGCCAGTAGAGCTTTGTTTTTGAACCCGTTTTGGGTTCCTTTGAGATTGACTATTTTGGTGAGTCGATCGGATTTTCTGACATTGTTGGAGAGTTTGATCCTGGCTCAGGACGAACGCTGGCGGCGTGCTTAACACATGCAAGTCGAACGCTGAAGCCACTTCGGTGGTGGATGAGTGGCGAACGGGTGAGTAACACGTGGGTAATCTGTCCTGTACTTTGGGATAAGCCCTGGAAACGGGGTCTAATACCGGATACGACCATCTCAGGCATCTGGGGTGGTGGAAAGTTCTGGCGGTACAGGGTGAGCCCGCGGCCTATCAGCTTGTTGGTGGGGTGATGGCCTACCAAGGCGACGACGGGTAGCCGGCCTGAGAGGGTGACCGGCCACACTGGGACTGAGACACGGCCCAGACTCCTACGGGAGGCAGCAGTGGGGAATATTGCACAATGGGCGCAAGCCTGATGCAGCGACGCCGCGTGAGGGATGACGGCCTTCGGGTTGTAAACCTCTTTCGCCAGGGACGAAGCGCGAGTGACGGTACCTGGAGAAGAAGCACCGGCTAACTACGTGCCAGCAGCCGCGGTAATACGTAGGGTGCGAGCGTTGTCCGGAATTATTGGGCGTAAAGAGCTCGTAGGCGGTTTGTTGCGTCGGCCGTGAAAACTGGAGGCTTAACCTTCAGCTTGCGGTCGATACGGGCAGACTTGAGTTCGGTAGGGGAGACTGGAATTCCTGGTGTAGCGGTGAAATGCGCAGATATCAGGAGGAACACCGGTGGCGAAGGCGGGTCTCTGGGCCGATACTGACGCTGAGGAGCGAAAGCGTGGGGAGCGAACAGGATTAGATACCCTGGTAGTCCACGCTGTAAACGTTGGGCGCTAGGTGTGGGCGACATCCACGTTGTCCGTGCCGTAGCTAACGCATTAAGCGCCCCGCCTGGGGAGTACGGCCGCAAGGCTAAAACTCAAAGGAATTGACGGGGGCCCGCACAAGCGGCGGAGCATGTGGATTAATTCGATGCAACGCGAAGAACCTTACCTGGGCTTGACATGCACTGGAAACCGGCAGAGATGTCGGCCCCCTTGTGGCCGGTGTGCAGGTGGTGCATGGCTGTCGTCAGCTCGTGTCGTGAGATGTTGGGTTAAGTCCCGCAACGAGCGCAACCCTTATCCTGTGTTGCCAGCGCGTAATGGCGGGGACTCGCGGGAGACTGCCGGGGTCAACTCGGAGGAAGGTGGGGATGACGTCAAGTCATCATGCCCCTTATGTCCAGGGCTTCACACATGCTACAATGGCTGGTACAGAGGGTTGCGATACCGCGAGGTGGAGCGAATCCCTTAAAGCCGGTCTCAGTTCGGATCGTAGTCTGCAACTCGACTGCGTGAAGTCGGAGTCGCTAGTAATCGCAGATCAGCAACGCTGCGGTGAATACGTTCCCGGGCCTTGTACACACCGCCCGTCACGTCATGAAAGTCGGTAACACCCGAAGCCCACGGCCCAACCCCGTAAGGGGAGGGAGTGGTCGAAGGTGGGACTGGCGATTGGGACGAAGTCGTAACAAGGTAGCCGTACCGGAAGGTGCGGCTGGATCACCTCCTTTCTAAGGAGCACAACACATCCGGCATTCTCGTGTCCCCTCTTTTGGGGTCGCGGTGGTGGCGGGGTGGCCAGGCTGAACATCCGTTCGTGGTGTTGTCTGGACGCTCAAGGAATTGTGGAGCTACTGGTTGAGGTTCGTCTGCTGGCTTGCTGGCGGCTTCTAGTACTGCTCTCTTCGGGGGGTGTGGAACGGGGTGCGTTGGGGTTGGTGGGGGAATGTTCCTGGCACGCTGTTGGGTCCTGAGGCAACACGCCTCTGGGTGTGGTGTTTGAGAACTGTAGAGTGGATGCGAGCATCTTTGTGGTCAAGTTGTTATGGGCGCATGGTGGATGTCTTGGCATCAGGAGCCGATGAAGGACGTGGGAGGCTGCGATAAGCCTCGGGGAGCTGTCAACCGAGCTGTGATCCGAGGGTGTCCGAATGGGGAAACCCAGCACCTGTGATGAGGTGTTACCCGCCGTTGAATGTATAGACGGTGTGGAGGGAACGCGGGGAAGTGAAACATCTCAGTACCCGTAGGAAGAGAAAACAAAAGTGATTCCGTGAGTAGTGGCGAGCGAAAGCGGAGGAGGCTAAACCGCGTGCATGTGATACCTGTCAGGGGTTGTGTGCGTGGGGTTGTGGGACCCATCTTCCAGAGACTGACATCTCTGGCATGATGCTGCATGGTTAGTGGAACCGCCTGGGATGGTGGACCGGAGTGGGTGAGAGTCCCGTACGCGAAAACTGTGTGGGTGTTGTGTGGTGGTGTTCCCGAGTAGCAGCGAGCTCGTGGAATTTGCTGTGAATCTGCCGGGACCACCCGGTAAGCCTAAATACTTCCTGGTGACCGATAGCGGACTAGTACCGTGAGGGAAAGATGAAAAGTACCCCGGGAGGGGAGTGAAAGAGTACCTGAAACCGTGTGCCTACAAGCCGTCAGAGCCTGGCAGTCGTTTCGACGACAGGGTGATGGCGTGCCTTTTGAAGAATGAGCCTGCGAGTTAGTGCTGCGTGGCGAGGTTAACCCGGGTGGGGTAGCCGTAGCGAAAGCGAGTCCGAATAGGGCGATTGAGTCGCGTGGTCTAGACCCGAAGCGGAGTGATCTACCCATGGCCAGGGTGAAGCGCCGGTAAGACGGTGTGGAGGCCCGAACCCACCAGGGTTGAAAACCTGGGGGATGAGTTGTGGGTAGGGGTGAAAGGCCAATCAAACTCCGTGATAGCTGGTTCTCCCCGAAATGCATTTAGGTGCAGCGTCGTATGTTTCATGGTGGGGGTAGAGCTACTGGATGGCCTAGGGGCCTTACCGGGTTACCGAAGTCAACCAAACTCCGAATACCATCATGTGAGAGTACGGCAGTGAGACGGCGGGGGATAAGCTTCGTCGTCGAGAGGGAAACAGCCCAGAACACCGGCTAAGGCCCCGAAGTGTGTGCTCAGTGGGAAAGGATGTGGGATTGCCCAGACAACCAGGAGGTTGGCTTAGAAGCAGCCACCCTTGAAAGAGTGCGTAATAGCTCACTGGTCAAGTGGTCCTGCGCCGACAATGTAGCGGGGCTTAAGCACACCGCCGAAGCCGTGTCATTGACACATATAGATCGATGATCGCTCATGCAGTGATCATCCAGTCGTGTTGATGGGTAGGGGAGCGTCCTGCATCCGGGGAAGCCGTGGCGGAAGCTAGCGGTGGAGGGTGTGGGAGTGAGAATGCAGGCATGAGTAGCGAATGCAGAGTGAGAACCTCTGCCGCCGGATGACCAAGGGTTCCTGGGTCAAGTTAATCTGCCCAGGGTGAGTCGGGACCTAAGGCGAGGCCGACAGGCGTAGTCGATGGACAACGGGTTGATATTCCCGTACCCGCGTATGTTCGCCCATAGCGAGGCTGGTGATACTAACCACCCGAACTTGCCGAGACCTTCGGGTTGAGGTGAGGGAGCGTGGAGCCTGAGCCAGTAGTAGTTAAGCGATGGGGTGACGCAGGAAGGTAGCTCCGCCAGTGAGTGGTTGTACTGGTGTAAGCGTGTAGGCCGAGTGGTAGGTAAATCCGCCGCTCATGAAGGTTGAGACGTGATGCGTAGCCGTTGAGGCGAAGTAGAGTGATCCTATGCTGCCGAGAAAAGCCTCTAGCGAGAACATGTGCGGCCCGTACCCCAAACCGACACAGGTGGTCAGGTAGAGAATACCAAGGCGATCGGGTGAACTGTGGTTAAGGAACTCGGCAAAATGCCCCCGTAACTTCGGGAGAAGGGGGGCCAAAGCACTTGAAGCCCTTCGCGGGCTAGGGTGAGTTGGCCGCAGAGACCAGCGGAAAGCGACTGTTTACTAAAAACACAGGTCCATGCGAAGTCGTAAGACGATGTATATGGACTGACGCCTGCCCGGTGCTGGAACGTTAAGAGGACCGGTTAATCCCTTCGGGGGTGAAGCTGAGAATTTAAGCGCCAGTAAACGGCGGTGGTAACTATAACCATCCTAAGGTAGCGAAATTCCTTGTCGGGTAAGTTCCGACCTGCACGAATGGCGTAACGACTTTCCGGCTGTCTCAACCACAGGCCCGGCGAAATTGCATTACGAGTAAAGATGCTCGTTACGCGCGGCAGGACGGAAAGACCCCGGGACCTTTACTATAGCTTGGTATTGGTTTTCGGTTCGGTTTGTGTAGGATAGGTGGGAGACTGTGAAGCCCTCACGCTAGTGGGGGTGGAGTCGTTGTTGAAATACCACTCTGACCGGATTGGGAATCTGAACCTCGGACCGTGATCCGGTTCAGGGACAGTGCCTGGTGGGTAGTTTAACTGGGGCGGTTGCCTCCCAAAGAGTAACGGAGGCGCCCAAAGGTTCCCTCAGCCTGGTTGGCAATCAGGTGGTGAGTGTAAGTGCACAAGGGAGCTTGACTGTGAGACTGACAGGTCGAGCAGGGACGAAAGTCGGGACTAGTGATCCGGCACCTCCTGGTGGAAGGGGTGTCGCTCAACGGATAAAAGGTACCCCGGGGATAACAGGCTGATCTTGCCCAAGAGTCCATATCGACGGCATGGTTTGGCACCTCGATGTCGGCTCGTCGCATCCTGGGGCCGGAGTAGGTCCCAAGGGTTGGGCTGTTCGCCCATTAAAGCGGCACGCGAGCTGGGTTTAGAACGTCGTGAGACAGTTCGGTCCCTATCCGCCGCGCGCGTAGGAGACTTGCGGAAGGCTGTCCCTAGTACGAGAGGACCGGGACGGACGAACCTCTGGTATGCCAGTTGTCACGCCAGTGGCATGGCTGGTTAGCTACGTTCGGAAGGGATAACCGCTGAAGGCATCTAAGCGGGAAGCCTGTTCCAAGATGAGGTCTCCCACCCTTCATGGGTTAAGGCCCCCTAGAGACGATGGGGTTGATAGGCCAGAAATGGACGCACAGTAATGTGTTTTCGAGTTGACTGGTACTAATAGGCCGAGGACTTGCCCACGAAGACGCTACGCATCCACTCTACAGCTCTGAAACACCACACACCCACACCACCACCATTACCGTGGTGGGTGTGGGGCCGTGTGTGATCGCAGTGTTTCGGTGGTCATGGCGGTGGGGAAACGCCCGGTCCCATTCCGAACCCGGAAGCTAAGCCCACCAGCGCCGATGGTACTGCACCCGCCAGGGTGTGGGAGAGTAGGACACCGCCGAACTCAATTTGAGAAGCCCCGGGGCTTCGGTCGAGAATCAAAGAATTCTCCCGAAGCCCCGGGGCTTTTCTATTTCCGCCATCACATCGCCAGCTTCTGCGCGCGATCAAGGAACGGCCGCAGCGGTTTGCCTGCGGCCGGGTGTCGTAGCTCGGCGTCTTCCTACGGCTGCGTCGAGAGCAGGGCCTCGACCTCTTCGCGGAGGGCCGCCAGCCGGGTGGCGGCGATGGACCGTGCCTTCGCCAGCGCCTCCTTCTGCGAGCCCGTGACGGTGTCCGGCACCGGCTCGACCACCTGGAGGTACGTCTTCAGCTTCGGCTCGGTGCCCGACGGGCGGATGACCACGCGCAGGCCGCCACCGGAAATACGAACCGCGTCCGTGGTCGGACTCAGGTCCTCGGCCGTCACGGGGATGCCGGCCAGCGTCGTGGGCGGGGCGTTGCGGATGGCGTCCAGGACCTTGGTGCGCACACTGAGGTCCGTCACCCGTAGCGACACCTGGTCCGTCAGGTGCACGCCGTGCCGGGCAGCCAGGTCATCCAGGACATCGAGCGGCGAGCGACCCGAGGACTTCAGCGTCGCGGCGAGGTCGCATGCCATCACAGCCGCCGCGATGCCGTCCTTGTCCCGCACGAAGTCCGGGTTCACGCACAGCCCGAGCGCCTCCTCGTAGGCGAAGACCAAGCCCTCGCCGGCACGGGTGAGCCACTTGAACCCCGTCAGCGTCTCCGCATACCGCGCACCACGGGCCTCCGCGATCCGGCCCAGCATCGACGACGACACGATCGTCGTCGCGACCAGCGGATCAGCGGCGTTCGTCGTCGACAGGACGTGTTCGCCGAGCAGGACGCCCGTCTCGTCGCCGCGCAGCATCCGCCACGAGCCGTCCCGGTCGCGCAGCCCCAGCGCGCACCGGTCCGCGTCCGGGTCCAATGCGATCGCCACGTCGGCGTCGACCTCTTGCGCCAGCGCGAGCAACAGGTCCGTCGCGCCCGGCTCCTCCGGGTTCGGGAACGACACCGTCGGAAAGTCCGGGTCCGGCTTCGCCTGGTCCGCCACGAGGTGCACATCCGTGAACCCCGCCAGGGCCAGCGCGCGGCTCAGCACGTCCGCGCCCACGCCGTGCAGTGCCGTCGCCGCCACCCGCAGCCTGCGGGACGACCCGACGGGGAGCGCGGCGACTCGGGCCAGGTACTCCTCCACGATCTCGTCGCCGAGCACCGGCACCCCGGGCATGCGGGTCACCGCGGTGGCACCGGGCGCCGCCTCGATCGCCGCCTCGATCTCGCCGTCCGACGGTGGCACGATCTGCGACCCGCTGTCGTCGTAGAGCTTGTACCCGTTGTCGGCGGGGGGATTGTGCGACGCGGTGATCTGCACACCCGCCGCCGCGCCCAGGTGCTTCACGGCGAACGCGAGCACCGGCGTCGGCAACGGGCCGGGCAGGAGGCGGGCGTCGAACCCGGCGGCGTAGAGCACTTCGGCGGCGGTCATCGCGAACCGCTCCGAGCCGTGGCGGGCGTCCCGGCCGATGACGACCGGCTCACCGGTCTTGCCGTGCCGGGCGAGCCACGCGGCCACACCGGCGGTGGTCCGGACGACCACCGAGGTGTTCATCCCGTTGGGACCGGCGCGAACCGGCCCGCGCAGGCCGGCCGTGCCGAACTCGAGCGAGCCGGCCATCCGGTCGGCGAGATCGGCCGTCGCGCCGGGCTCGCCGCGCATCGCGCGCGCCAGCACCGCTTCCAGCTCTTCCCTGGACTCGGCGTCGACATCCTCGGTAATCCAGGCGAAGGCTCTGTTCCGCAGTTCCCGCGGCAGCCGGTCCCGTTCACTCACCGGCTAAGCGTACTTTTCTATGCGCGTGCCACCAGTTCCCGGAGCAGAGTGCCCATCCGGTGGGCGGCCGCGCGACCGGCCTCGAGCACCTCGACGTGGTCGAGCGGCTCACCGGTCATCCCGGCGGCCAGGTTCGTCACGAGCGACAGCCCGAACACCTCGACTCCCGCCGCGCGAGCCGCGATCGCCTCCAGCACCGTGGACATGCCCACCAGGTCCGCCCCGAGAGTGCGCAGCATCCGGATCTCCGCGGGCGTCTCGAAATGTGGCCCGGGCAGACCCGCGTACACGCCCTCTTCGAGGCCCGGGTCGATCTCCCTGGCGAGGTCGCGCAGCCGGTGCGAGTACAGGTCCACCAGGTCCACGAAGTTGGCGCCGGTGATCGGTGACGTCGCGGTCATGTTGAGGTGGTCGCAGATCAGCACGGGCTGGCCGACCTGGAAGCCCGCACGCAGGCCACCCGCGGCGTTGGTCAGCAGGACCGACCGGACGCCCGCGGCCGCCGCGGTACGGACGTTGTGCACGACCCGGCCGATGCCCTTGCCCTCGTACAGGTGCGTGCGGCCGAGGAGTACCAGCGCGCGCTTTCCGTCCACGGCGACCGACCGGACCGTGCCGCCGTGCCCGACGGCCTCGGGCTTCTCGAAACCGGGCAGCTCGGCGAGCGGGATCTCCGCGTCGCCCTCGCCGATCACGTCGGCGGCCGGGCGCCAGCCGGAGCCGAGGACCACCGCGATGTCGTGCTTGGCGTGGCCCGTGCGCTCGGCGATGGTGGCCGCCGCGGCTTCGGCCAGGTCCTGTTCACTCATGGCCATATCGTCTCAGTGCGCGAAGCGCCAGGGTGGTTCACCCCGTGATCGAGAAGGTCGGCACGATCCGCTGGTACAGCTCGGTGCGCGCGGTGTCCTCCTGCTCGGTGGGCACTGTCACGCTCACCGCCCACAGGCTCGAGTTGTGCCGGAAGATCTCCGCGAACGTGGTGCGGCTGACCTGGTCGGGGCTGTTGCTGCCCTTGTCGAACGTGCGGTAGGCCATCGTGTAGCCCTCCCGGCCGTCCGTCAGCGGCTCGGGCGGGCGCACCGGGTTGAACTCGCCGGACCCACGGCTCGTGGACAGTCCCTTGAGGTACTGGTCGATCGTGTAGTTCGGGAAGAAGCCGGCGATGTGGTCGACCGCGAGCATCTGCGACCCGTCCGGCGAAACCCATTCCACCAGCGTCGACGGCGGCAGGCCGTCCCCGACGCCCGAGCCGGTGAAGCGCGTCCAGTCCTGCGGCACCTCGACCGAGAACGTCGCGTCCTGGCCGCGCACGCTCGACGCGTCACCGGTGCGCCGCTCGAACTTCGTCGGCGGCGGTTCGACGGTCGCGGAGCTGCCGCCGCGGGCCGGCGGAGTCACCGGCTCGGCGCCGATCACCCGGGCCGCGACGAAACCGCCCGCGGCCGAGACGAGGAACAGCAGGATCGCGACGCTGGTCAGCACGGCCGTCGCGGTGACGCTGCGGCCCGCCGGCGCGGCCTTCGGCGCGGGGGAGGACGTGAACGGGAGCGGGCCCGGGTCCACCGCCAGCTCCTGGCTCACCTCGGCCGGCTTCTCCGCGGCGGGCTCGGGCTCCGGCTCGGGCCTGGCCGCCGGCGTCATCTCGCGGGTGTCGGTCGCCTCGGCGCGGCGGCCCGCCGCCTGCTGGAACATCTCGGGGCTGAACAGCACCCGCGGGGCCTTGGTGAGCAGCGGGTACAGCTGCCGGCGAACCTCGCGCAGCGAGATCCGGTCCCGCGGCTCCTTGGCCATCAGCGCGGTGATGACCGGTGCGAGCGGGCCAGGCGTCGGCCGGGGCACCTCGCCCTTGACGACCTTGCCGATCGTCTCCAGCGGGTCGCCGTCGGCGTCGTAGGGCGGATGGCCTTCCAGGGCGTTGAACAGCGTCGCGCCCAGGCCCCACAGGTCCGCGCCCGGCGTGACGGCCTTGCCCGAGGCGATCTCCGGCGCGATGTAGGCGGGGGAGCCCAGGGTCATGCCCGTGCGGGTCATCGTCGCCTCGGAGACGTTGCGCGCGATCCCGAAGTCGGTGAGCTTGATCCGCCCGTCGTCGGCGACGAGCACGTTGCCCGGCTTGACGTCGCGGTGGGTGATGCCCGCGGCGTGCGCGGCCTCCAGCGCGGCGGCGACGGCGTCGCCCACGGCGGCGGCTTGTTCCACCGTCAGCGGCCCGTGCTCCCGGATCAGCTCGGCGAGGCTGTGTGACGGCAGCAGTTCCATCACGACGAACGGCTCGCCGTCCTGCCGGGCGACGTCGTGCAGGACGATCACGTTCGGGTGAGACAGCACGGCGATGGCGCGGGCCTCGCGCAGCGTGCGTTCCCGCAGCTCCTCGGCCTGTCCGGTGGTCACGCCCGGGGGCAGCCGGATCTCCTTGACGGCTACGGGGCGTTGCAGGAACTCGTCGTAGGCCGACCAGACGGTACCCATGGAGCCAGAACCCAGCACGGACCGCAGCCGGTAGCGTCCGGCGACGACGCGGGGGTCCTCGCTGTCGGTGGGCACGGAGACATTGTGGCGGATGCGGGCGGGGGCGACCGCGAGCAGGCTCACACTTGCCCTTCCGGACAGGCCCCTACCATCGTTAGGTATGACTCAGGCAGGGACAACGGAGCCCGATGAGCTGGCGCTGGCCGCCGAGTTCGCCGCGCCGGCGCGGGCCGACTGGCAGGAGCTCGTCGCCGGGGTGCTCCGCAAGAGCGGGAGGCTGCCGGAGGACTTCGACGGCGCTCCCGAGAGCCTGCTGACCACCAGAACCTACGACGGCATCGACATCCGGCCGCTCTACACGGCGGAGGACGAGACCGTGCCCGCCGGGTTCCCCGGCCTCGCGCCGTTCGTGCGCGGCGGCAAGCCGGAAGGCGCCGTCGGCACCGGCTGGGACGTGCGCGTCCTGCACGCGAACGCCGACCCGGTCGCCGCGAACAAGGCGATTCTGGCCGACCTCGAGAACGGCGCGAGCTCGCTGTGGCTGCGAGTCGGCGGAGACTCGCTGCCGCCGTCGTCGCTGGCCGACGCGCTCAACGAGGTGTACCTCGACCTCGCCCCGGTGGTGCTCGAGCCCGGAGCGGAGTACGAGGCCGCGGCGAGCGCCCTGCTCCGGCTGCTGGCCGAACGGAACATCCCCGACAGCGAGGTCATCGGCACCATCGGTGCCGACCCGATCACCGTGCGCGCCCGCACCGGCACCGCGCACGACCTGACTCCTGCCGCCGAACTGGCCGCCCGGCTCGCCGCGAAGCACCCGAAGCTGCGCACGATCGTCGTCGACGGGCTGCCCTACCACGAGGCCGGCGGCTCGGACGCCCAAGAGCTCGGCGCGGCCGTCGCGGCGGGCGTCGCGTATCTGCGGGCGCTGACCGCCGCCGGGCTGAGCGTCGACGACGCGGCCGCGCAGCTGGAGTTCCGCTTCGCCGCGACCGCCGACCAGTTCCTGACCATCGCGAAGCTGCGCGCGGCGCGCCGCCTGTGGTCGCGGGTCACCGAGGTCTCCGGCGCCACCCCGCACGGGATGCGGCAGCACGCCGTCACCTCGACGGCGATGCTGACCCAGCGCGACCCGTGGGTGAACATGCTGCGCACGACCGTCGCCTGCTTCGCCGCCGGCGTCGGTGGCGCGGACGCGGTCACCGTCCTGCCGTTCGACGCGGCGATCGGCCAGCCCGAGGCGTTCTCCCGCCGCATCGCGCGCAACACGCAGGCGATCCTGATCGAGGAGTCGCGGCTCGCGGGCGTGATCGACCCGGCGGGCGGCTCCTGGTACGTGGAGAACCTGACCGACGCGCTGGCCAACGCCGCGTGGCGCGAGTTCACCGAGGTGGAGCGCCACGGCGGGATCGAGGCCGCGCTGGAGTCCGGTTTCCTGCGCGACCGGCTCGCCCAGACCTGGGAGAAGCGGGCCAAACGGCTGGCCACCCGCAAGGACCCGATCACCGGCGTCAGCGAGTTCCCGCACCTGGCGGAGAAACCGGTCGTCCGCGAACCGCTGCCGTCCATTGTGGAGGGCGGCGGGCTGCCGAAACGCCGGTACGCCCAGCCGTTCGAACAGCTGCGGGACCGCTCGGACGCGCACCTGGCCGAGCACGGCGAACGGCCGACGATCTTCCTCGCGACGCTCGGGCCGCTGGCCTCGCACACCGCACGAGCCATGTTCGCGTCGAACCTGTTCCAGGCCGGCGGCATCGAGCCGGTCAACCCGGGCGCGGTCGACGACCCGGTCGAGGCCTTCAAGGCGAGCGGCGCCACGGTCGCCTGCCTGTGCGGCAGCGACAAGTCCTACGGCGAGCAGGCGAACGAGGTCGCGGCCGGACTGCGTGCGGCGGGGGCGAAAGCCGTGCTCCTGGCGGGCAGGCCGGACGAGTCCTACCGTGGGATCAGCGGGTTCGCGCACACCGGCTGCGACGCGCTCGCCGTGCTGACCAGCACACTGGAAACGCTGGGAGTGAAGTGATGGCCATCCCCGACTTCGCGGGAATCGAGCTCGGCATCCCGGACCCGGCGAGCCAGGCCGACTGGGCCGAGGCGCTGCACGCGAGCACCGGCAAGGGTCCCGACGCGCTGAGCTGGGAGACCCCCGAGGGCATCGGCGTGCAGCCGGTCTACACCGCCGATGATCTGTCCGATGTGGACTTCCTCGGCACCTACCCCGGTGTCGCGCCGTTCCTGCGCGGCCCGTACCCGACGATGTACACCACCCAGCCGTGGACCATCCGGCAGTACGCCGGGTTCTCCACCGCGAGCGAGTCCAACGCCTTCTACCGGCGCAACCTCGCGGCCGGGCAGAAAGGGCTTTCCGTCGCGTTCGACCTGGCCACCCACCGCGGCTACGACTCCGACCACCCGCGGGTGGCGGGTGACGTCGGCATGGCGGGCGTGGCGATCGACTCGATCTACGACATGCGCCAGCTCTTCGACGGCATCCCGCTGGACCGGATGAGCGTGTCGATGACGATGAACGGCGCGGTGCTGCCGGTGATGGCGCTCTACATCGTCGCCGCCGAGGAACAGGGTGTCGCACCCGAGCAGCTGGCCGGGACCATCCAGAACGACATCCTCAAGGAGTTCATGGTCCGCAACACCTACATCTACCCGCCGCAGCCCTCGATGCGGATCATCTCCGACATCTTCGGCTACACCTCCCGGCGGATGCCGCGGTTCAACTCGATCTCCATCTCCGGCTACCACATGCAGGAGGCCGGGGCGACCGCCGACCTGGAGCTGGCGTACACGCTCGCGGACGGCGTCGAGTACCTCCGGGCCGGGCTGGACGCGAACCTCGACATCGACAAGTTCGCGCCGCGGCTGTCGTTCTTCTGGGCCATCGGCATGAACTTCTTCATGGAAGTCGCCAAGATGCGCGCCGCCCGGCTGCTGTGGGCGAAGCTCGTCAAGCAGTTCTCGCCGCAGAACGAGAAATCGCTCTCCCTGCGCACGCACTGCCAGACCTCCGGCTGGTCGCTGACCGCGCAGGACGTCTACAACAACGTCGTGCGCACCTGCGTCGAGGCGATGGCGGCGACCCAGGGGCACACCCAGTCCCTGCACACCAACGCACTCGACGAGGCGCTGGCCCTGCCGACCGACTTCTCCGCGCGCATCGCCCGCAACACCCAGCTGCTGCTGCAGCAGGAGACCGGCAACAACCGCGTGATCGACCCGTGGGGCGGCAGCGCGTTCGTCGAGCGGCTCACCTACGACCTCGCGCGCAAGGCGTGGGGCCACATCAGCGAGGTCGAGTCCGCGGGCGGGATGGCCCGCGCGATCGACGCGGGCATCCCGAAGCTGCGCATCGAGGAGGCGGCGGCGCGCACGCAGGCCCGCATCGACTCCGGGCGCCAGCCGGTGATCGGCGTGAACAAGTACCGCGTCGACTCCGACGAGGACGTCGAGGTGCTCAAGGTGGACAACGCGGGCGTGCGGGCCCAGCAGCTGGAGAAGCTGCGCCGGCTGCGCGAGGAGCGCGACGCGGACGCCGTCGCCGACGCCCTGCGGCGGCTCACCGCGGCCGCCGACGGGGGAGGCAACCTGCTCGAACTGGCCGTGGACGCGGCGCGGGCGAAGGCGACCGTCGGGGAGATCTCCGAGGCGCTGGAGAAGGTCTGGGGGCGCCACTCCGGCCAGATTCGTACGATCTCGGGGGTGTACCGGGACGAGGTCGGGAAGACCGAGAACGTGGACAAGGTGCGCGAGCGCGTCGAGAAGTTCGCCGAGGCCGAGGGGCGCCGTCCCCGGATCCTGGTCGCCAAGATGGGCCAGGACGGGCACGACCGCGGCCAGAAGGTGATCGCGACCGCGTTCGCCGACCTGGGCTTCGACGTGGACGTGGGCCCGCTGTTCTCCACCCCGGCCGAGGTCGCGCGCCAGGCCATCGAGGCCGACGTGCACGTGGTCGGCGTGTCCTCGCTGGCGGCCGGGCACCTCTCGCTCGTGCCCGCGCTGCGCGAGGAGCTGGCGAAGCTCGACCGCCCGGACATCATGGTCGTGGTCGGCGGCGTCATCCCGCCGCAGGACTACGAGGAGCTGCGGACGGCCGGCGCGGCGGCGATCTTCGGGCCGGGCACGGTCATCGCCGACGCGGCGCTCGGCCTGCTGGACCAGCTCGAGCAGCAACAGGCAGGCTGAGTGGCTCGCGCGATCGACGTCGGCGCCTACGCCAAAGGCGTGCTCGCGGGGGACCGGGGCACGCTGTCGAAGGCGATCACGCTCGTCGAGTCCCAGCGCGGCGACCACCGCAAGCAGGCGCAGGAGCTGCTGGTCGAGCTGCTGCCGCACGCGGGCGGGGCGCGCCGGGTGGGCATCACCGGCGTGCCCGGGGTCGGCAAGTCGACGTTCATCGACCAGCTCGGCACCGACCTCACCACCGCGGGGCACCGGGTCGCCGTGCTCGCGGTCGACCCGTCGTCCACCCGCACCGGCGGCAGCATCCTCGGCGACAAGACCCGGATGGCGCGCCTGGCGGTCGACCCGGCGGCGTTCATCCGCCCGTCGCCGACCTCCGGCACGCTCGGCGGCGTCGCCCGCGCGACCCGCGAGACGATCGTGCTGATGGAGGCCGCGGGCTACGACGTGGTGCTGGTCGAGACGGTCGGCGTCGGCCAGTCCGAGGTCACCGTGGCCAACATGGTCGACTGCTTCCTCTTCCTGACCCTGGCCCGCACCGGCGACCAGCTGCAGGGCATCAAGAAGGGGGTGCTGGAGCTCGCCGACGTCATCGCGGTGAACAAGGCCGACGGCGAGCACGAACGCGACGCGAAACGGGCCGCCCGCGAGCTCTCCGGGGCGCTGCGGATGATCTACGGGCCGGACGCCTCGTGGACGCCACCCGTGCTGACCTGCAGCGGGCTCAACGACGTCGGCCTCGACACGGTGTGGCAGCAGATCGAACGGCACCGCGAGCAACTACTCGAATCGGGCGAGCTGGACACCAAGCGCAAGCAGCAGCAGGTCGACTGGACGTGGTCGATGGTGCGGGAGCAGCTGCTGGGCAGGCTCGCCGAGCATCCCGGCGTCCGCGCGGTCGTGCCGGAGGTCGAACAGGCCGTCCGGGACGGCGAACTGACCGCCACGCTGGCGGCGCAACGTATCTTGGACGCTTTCGGAACGTGACTTCTCCTACCTCGGCAGGCAGACTGATTCGTTGTCGAGGGAGGGTGATGGACATGACGAAGCTGCGAGCCGTGCCGGCCGCGCTGGTGCTCGGCGTGCTGCTCTCGTTCGCCGTCCCAGGCGGGACCGCCGTCGCCGCGCCCGCCGCCGTCGCCGCGCCGGCCGCGGTGGCCACCTCCGCCGGACCGGTCGCCGAACAGACCACCGCGCCCATCGGGCCGGTCATCGACCCGGCCGACAACGCACGCGCGAACGCGCAGAAGACCAAGAGCAAAATCGTGGTCGGGGTCATCGCCGCATTACTCCTGGTGATCGTCCTCTGGGGACGGAGCATCCGGAAGAAGAAGCGTCAGAAGTCCTCCGACCAGGCGAAAGGTAAGTGAAACGGCACCGGTAGTACAGGTGGGCCGAAGTCCCCGGTGCCGTTCAACGCAGATCCACTACCGGCCGTCCCGAGTCCCCCACCAGAGCGGGTTTCTTGCCGCCTGCATCGTGCAATATTGCGTCAAATGGGTTACACGCTTTTTGCATTTGGAGGTTCGGTGTGACCGTGCTGGACTCACGGCGGGAGATTCCCCGCAACCGCGATGAGCGCGCGGCCTCTTTCGGGGCATTGGGCGCGCTCGTCACCGCGGACGGCGTCAGCATGGCACCCGTGGACGACCTCGGTGCGGGCAGAGGGCCGTTCTGGCTGGATGCGTGGCTCAAGCGGGGCGGCACCGATGTCGTCGCCTGGCGACGGCACATGCACGCCAACCCGGAGCTGTCCCGACACGAATACGCGACGACCGAACTGATCTGCGCCGTGTTGCGCTCGGCGGGGCTGGACCCCCAGATCCTGCCGGGCGGCACCGGTGTCATCTGTGACATCGGCAGCGGGCCCACCTGTGTGGCGCTGCGGGCCGACATCGACGCGCTTCCGCTCACCGAGGCGACCGGGTTGCCCTACTCGTCCACTGTGGAGGGCGCTGCGCACGCCTGCGGGCACGACGCGCACACCGCCATCCTGCTCGGCGCCGGTCTGGCGCTGGCTTCCGCGCCCGAGCTGCCGGGCCGCGTCCGGCTGATCTTCCAGCCCGCCGAGGAGGTCATGCCGGGCGGTGCGCTCGACGTGATCGAGGCCGGCGGGCTCGACGGCGTCGACCGCATCTTCGGGCTGCACTGCGACCCGCGGGTGCGCGTCGGCCAGGTCGGCTCCCGGATCGGCGCGCTGACCTCGGCCGCGGACCTGATCGAGCTGCAGCTGACCTCGCCCGGCGGGCACACCTCGCGGCCGCACCTGACGGCCGACCTGGTGCACGCGCTGGGCGTGATCATCACGTCGCTGCCGTCGCTGCTGTCCCGGCGCGTCGACCCCCGCTCGGGGACCGTCCTGGTCTGGGGTGCGGTGCACGCCGGCCAGGCGGCCAACGCCGTGCCGCAGGACGGTGCGCTGCGGGGCACCCTGCGCACCGCCGAGCACGAGGTGTGGAAGGCGCTCGAACCGCTCGTCGCGTCGTCCGTCGAGTCGTTGCTCGCGCCGACCGGCGTCGGGTTCAAGCTCGACTACCGGCGCGGCGTGCCGCCGCTCGTCGGCGACCAGGAAAGCACCGCGATCCTGCGTGCCGGCGTCGAAGCGGCGCTGGGCGAGCAAGCGCTGACCGGTACGGAACAGTCGTCGGGCGGCGAGGACTTCGCGTGGTACCTCGAACACGTGCCGGGCGCGTTCTTCCGGCTCGGCGTGTGGAGCGGCGAGGGTGAGATGCGCGACCTGCACCGTCCGACGTTCGAACTGGACGAGCGGGCGCTGGCCGTCGGTGTGCGGTGCATGATCCACACGGCACTGAGCGCGCTGGCCTGACCAGATAGAAAAGAGCCCGCCGGTTTCGTCCGGCGGGCTCTTTTTCGTGCGGGTCTCAGGTCGCGATGCCCCGGCAGGGCCGGGTGCGCAGGTCGTCGACGTAGTCCTGGGGCGCGCCGGCGGCCTCGGCCGCGTCCGCGAGCACGCCGAGGTAGCGGGCCGATGGTAGGCCGCCCTCGTAGGCGTCGAGGACGTAGAACCAGGCCACCACGGCACCGTCCATCGTCTGCACCCGCAGCCGGATCTTGTTGTGCAGGCCCAGCTCGCCACCTTCCCAGCGGTCGAGCAGCGCCTCGTCGAGCGGGGTGACGTCGTAGGTCACGACGAAGACCCGCGAACCGGGGTCCTCGACGATGGTGGCGAGCGCGCCTTCCCAGCCGATGTCCTCGCCGCCGAAGGTCAGCCGCCAGCCTTCCAGCCAGCCGGTGCCCGCCATCGGTGAATGGGGGGCACGCTCCATCATCTGAGCGGGCTCCATGTTGGACCCGTACGCGGCATACAACGGCACGGGCACAGACTAGCCGTCCCGCGCTCACCCGGACGGACGTACTCCAGGTGTGCCCTCCTAAGGTGGACATGAGCGGTGGTACGAGGAGGGACAGACGTGACCAGGATCGTGATCATGGGCGGCGGCCCCGCCGGCTACGAGGCTGCGCTGGTGGCCGCGCAGCACGGTGCGAACGTCACGGTCGTCGAACGGGACGGGCTCGGCGGTGCGTGCGTGCTCTACGACTGCGTCCCGTCCAAGACCTTCATCGCCTCCTCCGGCGCCCGCGCGAGCATGCACGGCCTCGGCGAGCTCGGCATCGTCACCGACATGGCCGAAACCAGCATCGACCTGCGCACCGTGCACGGCCGGGTGAAGGGCCTCGCGCTCGCACAGTCGGCCGACATCCGCGCCCGCGTGCAGCGCGAGGGTGTGCGGGTGATCATCGGCGAGGCGCGCTTCCACGACGAGGAGCCGGGCCTGGCACAGCACAAGGTCCTGGTCACGCCGCGCTCCGGCGAGCCGGAGGTGCTCGACGCCGACGTCGTGCTGATCGCGACCGGTGCCACGCCACGCGTGCTACCCGGCGCGGTGCCCGACGGCGAGCGGATCCTCGACTGGCGGCAGCTCTACGACCTGCGCGAGCTGCCCGAGCACCTCGCCGTCATCGGCTCCGGCGTCACCGGCGCCGAGTTCGCCTCCGCGTACACCGAGATGGGTGTCAAGGTGACGGTGGTGTCCAGCCGTGACCGCGTGCTGCCGCACGAGGACGCCGACGCCGCCGCGGTGCTCGAAGAGGTCTTCTCGCAGCGCGGCACCGCCGTGGCCAAGCAGGCCCGGGCGGACAAGGTCGAGCGCACCGAGAAGGGCGTGGCGGTGCATCTGACCGACGGCCGCGTCATCGAGGCCAGCCACGCGCTGATGACCGTCGGGTCTGTCCCGAACACCCACGACATCGGCCTGGAGCGGGTCGGCATCGAGCCGGGGCCGGGCGGGTTCATCACCGTCGACCGCGTGTCGCGCACGAGCGTGCCCGGGGTCTACGCGGCGGGCGACTGCACGGGTGTGCTGATGCTCGCGTCGGTCGCCAGCATGCAGGGCCGGATCGCGATGTGGCACGCGCTGGGCGAGGGCGTCGCGCCGATCAAGCTCAAGACGGTCGCGGCGAACGTGTTCACCCATCCGGAGATCGCGACCGTGGGCATCTCGCAGCAGGCGATCGACTCCGGCGAGGTGCCGGCCCGGACGATCATGCTGCCGCTCGCGACCAACGCGCGGGCGAAGATGGAGGGGCTGCGGCACGGTTTCGTGAAGCTGTTCTGCCGCCCGGCGACGGGTGTCGTCGTGGGCGGCGTGGTGGTCGCGCCGACGGCGAGCGAGCTGATCCTGCCGATCGCGCTGGCCGTGCAGAACCAGCTGACCGTGGAGCACCTGGCGCTGACGTTCTCGGTGTATCCGTCGCTCTCCGGTTCGATCACGGAGGCCGGCCGCCAGTTGATGCGGCACGACGACCTCGACTGAGCGCCCGTGGCTGTCCGGCGAGGCTGAGGGTGCCCCGAGCCGCGGTCGGCTGAACTTTTTTGTCGGTGGGTGGTGCGAGACTGTGGCCGACACCACAGACCGACGAAAGACAGGAGTTCAGCCATGACCGTTTGTGACACCCCTTGGCCCGAAGGCACCCCGTGCTGGGTCGACGTGATGGTGCCCGACACCAAGCGTGCGGCCGAGTTCTACGGCCCGCTGCTGGGCTGGGAGCTCGCCGATCAGGGCGCGGAGTTCGGCGGTTACCTGATAGCCCAGGTGGACGGCAGAGCCGCGGCCGCGGTGGGGCCGAAGCCGCCAGGCATGGAGCAGATGCCGTCCGTGTGGACGACGTACCTGGCCACCGACAACGCGGACGCCACCGCCGCGAAGATCACCCAGGGTGGCGGGCAGCTGATCATGGAGCCGGGTGACGTGGGCGCGGCCGGCCGGCTGGCGGTCGCGACCGACCCGACGGGGGCGGCGTTCGGCATCTGGCAGGCCGGGAAGACGACGGGTGTCGAAATCGCGAACGTGCCGGGGACGCTGGTGTGGAACGAGTGCATGACACGTGACCTCGAGGCCGCGAAAGCCTTCTACAGCAGCGTTTTCGGGTACGAGTACGACGACATCTCGAGTGCTGGGTTCGCCTATGTGATCGCGAAGGTGAACGGCAACATCATCGGTGGCATGGGCGGGCTGCCGGCGGAGGTACCTGCCGAGGTGCCCGCGCACTGGAGCACCTATTTCGGCGTGACGGACACCGATGCGACGGTCGCCAAGGCGGGCGAGCTGGGCGGTTCGGTCCTGCGCGCGCCGCAGGACTCGCCGTACGGCCGCTCGGCCCAGGTGGCGGACGACCAGGGGGTGCCGTTCAACGTCATCTCGGTGGAGGGCTGAGTCGGCGGGGTTCGTTGGGGTTGGTGCGTTCGCCGGGCGCGGGGTTTGACCGGCGGCGGTGAGTGGTGCGTGCATGCGCGGGCCCGGGCCCGGGCCCGGGGCGCTGCGCTTCGCGTGGCGGGGCGCTTCGCGCGGCGCGCGGGGCTTCCCGGTGCGGGGCGCGGGGCGTTTCGCCTGCCGAGGTGTGGGACTTGCCCTCACAGCGCGGCGCACGAGGGCGCTTCACGCTGCGCTGTCGCACGGCTTGCCCGAAGCGACACGCCACCACATCCGCCAAACCCTCTGCCCCACAACGAGAAGCGGCTCCGCCACCAACGAACCCTGCCTCACTCCACCCAGTCGAAGGTCTTCGTCACGGCCTTCTTCCAGTTGTGGTACTGCGCCGCCCGGGTTTCCTCACCCATCGACGGCGTCCACTCCTTGTCCTGCGCCCAGTTGTTCCGGATGTCGTCCTCGCCCGCCCAGAAACCGACGGCCAGCCCGGCCGCGTAGGCGGCGCCGAGGGCCGTGGTCTCGTTGACCACCGGCCGGATCACGGGCACGCCGAGGATGTCCGCCTGGAACTGCATCAGCAGCTCGTTCACGACCATCCCGCCGTCCACCTTCAGCGCCTTCAACGGCACGCCGGAGTCCGCGTTCATCGCCTCGATCACCTCCCGCGTCTGGAAAGCCGTCGCCTCGAGGACGGCGCGCGCGAGGTGGCCCTTGTTGACGAACCGCGTCAGGCCGACGATCGCGCCGCGGGCATCGGAGCGCCAATACGGCGCGAACAGGCCCGAGAACGCGGGCACGAAGTACGCGCCACCGTTGTCCTCGACGGTCCGCGCGTGCTCCTCGATCTCCGCGGCCGTGCTGATCATGCCCAGGTTGTCCCGCAGCCACTGCACCAGCGAACCGGTGACCGCGATCGAGCCCTCCAGCGCGTACACGGTGTCGTTCGAGCCGATCTTGTAGCAGACCGTCGTGAGCAAACCGTTCTGCGACATGACCTTCTCGGTCCCGGTGTTGAGCAACACGAAGTTGCCCGTCCCGTAGGTGTTCTTGGCCTCGCCCGGCGACAGGCACGCCTGCCCGAACGTCGCCGCCTGCTGGTCGCCCAGGATCCCGGCGATCGGGACCCCCGAGAGCGCACCCCGCTCCCGGCCCTTGGCGTACTCCTCCGACGAAGACCGGATCTCCGGCAGCATCGACAGCGGAATTCCCATGTCGGCGGCATGGCTTTCGTTCCACGACAGCGTGTCGAGGTCCATCAGCAGCGTCCGGGACGCGTTCGTCGGGTCGGTGACGTGCACCCCACCATCCGGCCCGCCGGTCATGTTCCACAGCACCCAGGTGTCCATGTTGCCGAACAGCAGCTCGCCGGCCTCGGCACGCTCGCGCACACCCTCGACGTTGTCGAGGATCCACTTGACCTTCGGGCCCGAGAAGTACGTGGCGAGCGGCAGACCGGTCTTGTCGCGGTAGCGCTCCTGCCCGCCGCCGAGCGCGCCCAGCTCGTCGACGATCTTGTCCGTCCGGGTGTCCTGCCAGACGATCGCGTTGTAGACCGGCTTGCCGGTCTTGCGGTCCCACACCAGCGCGGTCTCCCGCTGGTTCGTGATGCCGACCGCGGCGATGTCTCCCGACCGCAGGTCGGCCTTGGCGAGTGCGCCGGCGGTGACCGCGCGCGTGTTCTCCCAGATCTCCTCGGCGTTGTGCTCGACCCAGCCGGCCCTCGGGAAGATCTGTTCGTGTTCGCGCTGGTCCGCGGCGACCACCCGGCCCGAGTGGTCGAAGATCATCGCCCGGGTCGAGGTGGTGCCCTGGTCGATGGCGGCGACGTAGGAAGTCATGTGCTCTCCTTGGCTCGTTCGTGGGTGGGTACCAGGATCAGTCGCCGGCGGCCGGCTGGTCCGCGGCCGGGTTCTGGGGAACCCGGCCCGGCTCGGGCGTCGGCGCCGCCTCCGGTGCTTGCCGTACCGCCAGCACCTGCCCGATGAACAAGTCGTAGAGCAGGATCCCGACGACCCCGCCGACGAGCGGTCCGACGATCGGGATCCAGAAGTAGCCGCTGAACCAGTCGCCGTTGCCGGGGAACGCCTTGCTCCCCCAGCCTTCGAAGAAGGTGAGCAGCCGAGGACCGAGGTCACGGGCCGGGTTGATCGCGTATCCGGCGTTGGTGCCGAAGGACATCCCGATGCCTACCACGACCAGCCCCACCGTGACGGGTCCGAAGTTTCCCTTCGGCGCCTGGTTCCGTGCGTCGATCAGTGCCGCGATGATGCCCACGAGCAGGGCCGTGCCGACGATCTGGTCGACCAGTGGCCCCCAGACCCCGTTCCCGAAGTACTTGGCCGGGAAGGTGGCGAAGATCGAGAACGTCGACAGCGAGTCCGGCCGCGACACCGGCGGGTTCTGCGCCGCGTTGTAGGCGTCGATCGCATCGTGGTAGACGGCATACACCACCGCGGCGCCGGCGAAGGCGCCGACCACCTGCGCCAGCCAGTACGGGACCACTTTCCGCCACGCGAACCCCCGCCGGAGCGCGAGGGCGAGTGTCACGGCGGGGTTGAGATGTGCACCACTCACACCGCCCGCGACGTAGACCGCGAACATCACCGCAAGGCCCCAGCCCCACGCGATGATCAGCCAGTTGGCGGGGCCGAAGTCAGCGGTCTGCCTGCCCGAACCAGGCAGGCCTGCCAAAGCGACGGCCACCGAACCGCAACCGAACAGGATGATGATCGCGGTCCCGATGAACTCGGCGAGCAACTCGCCACCGGTGTTCTGCCGTAGGCGGGTCCACACCCCCGGCTCCCGATGAGAGACCTGATCGCTCATGGCGCAACCTCCGGTTCCTGGGCATCGTCGCCTCTGGATCTTCATGGTCCTGCACGTCCAGGGGTTGGACAAGTTCCCCGCAGGCCCTGTCGTGCGGTCCGTGCCATGCTGGGAACGGTATGACACCCGCGAGGAGGGAAGCCCGGAGTGACTGAGGCGGAGCTGGGACCGGCCGCGCGCGAGGAATCCTGGCGGCGGCTCACCGAGGAGACGTTCGACCTCGTGGTGATCGGTGGCGGTGTGGTCGGTGCCGGTACGGCACTCGACGCGGCGACGCGCGGTCTGCGGGTGGCCTTGGTGGAGGCCCGCGACCTGGCCTCGGGCACGTCGAGCAGGTCGAGCAAGCTGTTCCACGGCGGGCTGCGGTACCTGGAGCAGCTGGAGCTCGGCCTGGTCCGGGAAGCGCTGCGCGAGCGCGAGCTGATGCTCACGACGCTCGCGCCGCACCTGGTGAAGCCGGTCAGCTTCCTGTACCCGCTGACGCACCGCGTGTGGGAGCGCCCGTACACCGCGGCCGGGCTGTTCCTGTACGACACGATGGGCGGCGCGCGGTCCGTGCCGGGCCAGAAGCACCTGACCCGCGCCGGCGCGCTGCGGATGGTGCCGGCGCTCAAGCGCAATGCGCTGATCGGCGGTATCCGTTACTACGACGCGCAGTCCGACGACGCGCGGCACACCATGACCGTTGCCCGCACCGCCGCGCACTACGGCGCCGTGGTGCGGACCTCGACGCAGGTCGTGCGGTTCCTGCGGGAGGCCGACCGGGTGTCCGGGGTCCGGGTGCGGGACGTCGAGGACGGTCGCGAGGCCGATATCCAGGCCAATGCGGTGATCAACTGCACCGGTGTGTGGACCGACGAGCTGCAGCGGCTGTCCGGGAGCAGGGGCCGGTTCCGGGTACGGGCCAGCAAGGGCGTGCACATCGTCGTCCCGCGGGACCGGATCGTGTCCGAGTCCGGGCTGATCCTGCGGACCGAGAAGTCCGTGCTGTTCGTGATCCCGTGGCGCAACCACTGGATCGTGGGGACGACGGACACCGACTGGAACCTCGACCTGGCGCATCCGGCCGCGACGAAGCACGACATCGACTACATCCTCACGCACGTCAACGAGGTGCTGGCGACGCCGTTGACGCACGAGGACATCGAGGGCGTCTACGCCGGGTTGCGGCCGTTGCTGGCGGGGGAGAGCGAGGAGACCTCGAAGCTGTCGCGCGAGCACGCGGTGGCGCGGGTGTCGCCCGGCCTGGTCGCGATCGCGGGCGGCAAGTACACGACGTACCGCGTGATGGCCGCCGACGCCGTCGACGCCGCCGTGGTGGACCTGCCGGGGCGGCCGCAGCCGTCGATCACGGAGAAGGTGCCGCTGCTGGGCGCGGACGGGTACCACGCGCTGGTCAACCAGGCCGATCACCTGGCCGCCCAGCACGGGTTGCACCCGTACCGGGTGCGCCACCTGCTGGACCGCTACGGGTCGCTGGTGCACGAGGTGCTCGGGTGCGCCGAGGGCAGGCCGGAACTGCTGCGGCCGCTGGAGAGCGCGCCGGACTACCTCGCGGTGGAGGCGGTGTACGCGGCGAGCCACGAGGGTGCGCTGCACCTGGAGGACGTGCTCGCGCGACGGACGCGGATCTCGATCGAGTACCCGCACCGGGGTGTGGACTGCGCGCCACAGGTCGCGATGCTGATGGGGCAGGTGCTGGGCTGGTCGGACGAGACCATCGAGCACGAGGTCGAGGTCTACACGGCCAGGGTCGCGGCCGAGCGCGACTCGCAGACCGAACCCAGCGACGAGGCAGCCGACGCCCGGCGCGCGTCGGCCCCGGAAGCCCGGGCGCGGCTGACCGAGCCGGTGGGGTAGCGCTGGCGGGCACGCGCAGGTGTGGGCGGGTTTGTCGGCACGGCGTGGTTGACGGAGCCGTTTGGGTGGCGTCCGTGGGCGTGGCGCAGGTGTGGGCGGGTTTGCCGGTCCGGGTGCGGCTGACCGGGCCGTTCGGGTGGCGCTCGCGGGCACGGCGTAGGGCCAGGCGGGTTTGCCGGTCTGGGTGCGGCTGACCGGGCCGGTGGGGTAGCGCTGGCGGGCACGCGCAGGTGTGGGCGGGTTTTGTCGGCGCGGCGCGGCTGACGGAGCCGATCGGGTAGCGCTCGCGGGCACGGCGTAGGGCCAGGCGGGTTTGCCGGTCTGGGTGCGGCTGATCGAGCCGTTCGGGTGGCGCTGGCGAACCCGGCGCAGGCCCTGGCCGGGCGGGTTTCCCGGCGCGGCGCGGCTGACGGAGCCGATCGGGTAGCGCTCGCGGGCACGACGCAGGCCCGGGCCGGTTTCCCGGCCTGGGCCTGAATGCTCGTCGGGATCCTGTGGCCTTACCCCTGCGGGCTCGGCGAGCCGGCGGCACTGGGCACCGTTTCCGGGGCGCGTTCGTGCAGCACGACGGTGTCGCCGGCGAGCAGGGCCTTCACCGTGATGCGGTTCCCGATCGGGTGGGACATCGGGGCGATCAGCAGCACCCGCTGCGGCCCGTCCGGGTGAGGCTCGACCGTGCGGGCCATCTCCTCGTACTCCTCGCCGCACGACACGAGCTTCCCGCCGTCGGCCGGGAACAGCGTCTCCACCGACCGCGGCATCACGATGTCGTCCTCGGCGGCCTTCGTCCCGCGCCCGGCCACCAGCAACGGGCAGTCCGGCGCCGAGGACAGCACGTGGTCCGCCTCGACCCCGTCGCCGGAACACGACAGGTCGTCGCGGTGCAGGACTCGGGCCCCACGAAGCTGGGCCGCGATTTGTAAAAGAATAGTTTCCGGCATGTTTCCCCCGATTATCGCGACCGTTTCCCCGGGGGCTATGCCTTCGTTTTTCAGCGTGGCATGCAAACGTCGCAATGTGTCAAAGGTCTCCCGGTAGCTCATCGACCGGCTGCGGTGGGCGAAGGCGATTTTGTCGCCGCCCTCGCAGAGCACGTCGAGAATGCGGGTCAGGAACAGACTGGCGTCGCCCACGATTCCCCCGTTCGGCGCTGAAGCAAGGTTACGAATCCACATCATCACAAGATCCGGCGATCTGAAAGGAATTGTGTCACCCGGCACAGCCGGGCGAAACACTCCGGCGGGGGCGGCCGGATTCTCGGCGGGGCGGCCGACTCGGGCGTTGTGGACACGGCGTTGTCTCCTCGTTCTCACCGCCGTCAGTACCCTCCCAGCCGGACCCTAACCACCGGCTTGCAACCTCCACAGTGGACGGCCGGGGATCACGCCGCCCGCTGCAGCCAGGTCACCAGTTCCTGCCCCGGCTGGTTCGCGTCCTCGCTCAGCCCGACCTTGGTGAACCCGCAGCGCTTGGCGACCGCGGCCGACGCCGAGTTGTCCGGGTGGTGGCGGTACAGCACCTCCCGCAGCTCCAGCGCCCCGAAGCCGAACCGCACCGCGGCGTTGACCGCCACCACGCTGATCCCGCGGCCGCGCGCCGCCGGGTGGATCCACAGCGCGACCTCGGCCAGGCCGGCCTCGAGGTCCAGGTCCTTGAGCCCGATCTCGCCGAGCAGGGCGCCGGTGGTGGGCTCGGCGACCGCCCACGAGCAGCGGTCCTCGCTGAACCATTCCGCCGACCGCTGCGTCACGTACAGGTCGGCCTCGGCCAGGTTCCGCACGTTGTAGTTCACGATGTAGCGCGAGTGCTCGGGGTCGGCGAACGCCTCGACCAGCGCGGGCCGGTCGTCGAGCAGGTCATCGGCGCGCAGCTGGCGCAGGTAGTACTCGCCAGCGTTGATCTCCACCGGTTCCATGGGACTAGCGGGACCTCGCTCCGAAGATCAGCGCGACCACGACGGGCAGCAGGAACACGAACCAGAGCCCACGCGCCACGGTCAGGAACAACAGCACTGCGACGATCGCCGCGATGGGGACCGCGCCCACCCCGAAGCGGCGGGGCGGCGCGGCGGGTCGCGCGGGCGCCACGGGCCGGGCCCTCAACACGCTCGGCCGGGGTTCGGGCAGGTCCTCGAACAGGGGGGCCAGCTCGCTGCGCTTCGTGGCCGCGGTGACCCGGGCCGACCGTGTGCCGTATTCGTCGATGTCCAGGCGTCCCGTGCGGACGTGCTCGGACAGCGCCTCGATCGCCTCGTTGCGCTCAGCGTCGCTGAGCCGCATGTCCGCGCTCACGCGTCGATCCTACGGCCGTCGCCGGTCGCGGTCGTCCCGGCGCCAATCCCGGTGATCCCGGCGCCGATCCCGGTGCCCGCGCTGGGCCTGTTCCCACTCGTGGCCCCACAGCCCGCGGCCGACCGCGGTGAACACGAACGGCAGCGCGAACCACCACCAGCCGCCGACGGTGAAGAACAACGCGAACCCGGCGATCCAGCACAGCGGCACGAGCGCGGCCGCGACCCGCTGGCCCAGCGGCCGGTCCGACCAGTTCAGCTGGCCAGCCGGCATCGGCGGGGTGACGGCGGTGCTGCTCTTCGGCCGCGGGGGAGCGCCGGACGCAGGCGGGGCGCCGAACGCCGGATGCGGCACCGGCAGGTCGTCGAACAGCTCGGCGAGCTCACCGCGGGTCTTCGCGGCGGTGACCTTCGCCGATCGCTCCCCGTACTCGTCCAGGTCGATCCGTCCGGCGCTCATGTGCTCGCCGAGGGCCGTCAGCGCCGTCTCACGGTCGGCGTCGCCGATCCGCATGCCCGGTTGGGGAACGTCGTTCACGACACCGATATTAGAGCGGTTCGCCTGGTCAGTCCTTGATTTCCAGGAGCGCGGCTCCCTGGGTCACGGCGGAACCGACCTCCACGGACAAACCGGAGATCGTGCCGGCCTTGTGCGCGGTGACCGGGTTCTCCATCTTCATGGCCTCCAGCACGACGACGAGCTCGCCCGCCTCGACCTGCTGGCCCTCCTCGACGGCGACCTTCACGATGGTGCCCTGCATCGGCGCCGTCACCGCGTCGCCGCTGACGGCCGCCTTCGTGCCACCGGCCCGCTTGCGGGGCTTGGCCTTCGCGGCGCCGCCGCCGGCCGCACCGCCACCACCGCCGAGCGCGAGGTCGCCGGGCAGCGAGACCTCGAGCCGCCGGCCGCCGACCTCGACCACCACGGTCTGCCGGGGCTCGGCCTCCTCCTCGACGTCGGCGGGCGCGGTGAACGGCTCGATCTGGTTGTCGAACTCCGTCTCGATCCACCGGGTGTGCACGCTGAAGGACTCGCCGTCGCCGATGAACGCCGGGTCGCGCACGATCGCGCGGTGGAACGGCAGCACGGTCGCCATGCCGTCGGCGACCATCTCGTCCAGGGCGCGACGGCTGCGCTCGAGCGCGTTCTCGCGGTCGGAGCCGGTGACGATGAGCTTGGCCAGCATCGAGTCGAACTGGCCGCCGACGACGCTGCCGGTCTGCACGCCGGAGTCGACGCGGACGCCGGGGCCCTCGGGGAACACCAGCTTGGTGACGGTGCCCGGCGCCGGCAGGAAGTTGCGGCCGGCGTCCTCACCGTTGATGCGGAACTCGATCGAGTGACCGCGCGGCTGCGGGTCCTCGGTGAAGCGGAGCCGCTCGCCGCGGGCGATGCGGAACATCTCGCGGACCAGGTCGATGCCCGCGGTCTCCTCCGACACCGGGTGCTCGACCTGCAACCGGGTGTTGACCTCCAGGAACGAGATCGTGCCGTCGGTGCCCACGAGGTACTCGACGGTGCCGGCGCCGGAGTAGCCGGCCTCCTTGCAGATCGCCTTGGCGGAGCTGTGGATCGTGGCGCGCTGCTCGTCGGTCAGGAACGGCGCGGGCGCCTCCTCGACGAGCTTCTGGTGCCGCCGCTGCAGCGAGCAGTCGCGGGTGCCGACGACGATCGCGTTGCCGTGCTGGTCGGCCAGCACCTGCGCCTCGACGTGCCGCGGCTTGTCCAGGTAGCGCTCGACGAAGCACTCGCCGCGGCCGAAGGCGGAGACGGCCTCACGAGTGGCGGACTCGAACAGCTCGGGGATCTCCTCGATGGTCCGGGCGACCTTCAGACCCCGGCCGCCGCCACCGAACGCGGCCTTGATCGCGACCGGCAGGCCGTGCTCGTTGGCGAAGGCGATGATCTCGTCGGGACCCGCCACCGGCTCCTTGGTGCCCGGCACCAGCGGCGCGCCCGCCTTCGTGGCGATGTGCCGCGCGGTGACCTTGTCGCCGAGGTCGCGGATCGCCTGCGGGCTCGGGCCGATCCAGGTCAGGCCCGCGTCGATGACCGCCTGCGCGAAGTCGGAGTTCTCCGACAGGAAGCCGTAGCCCGGGTGCACCGAGTCCGCGCCGGCGCGCTTCGCGACGTCGATGAGCTTGTCGATGACGAGGTAGCTCTCCGCCGCGGTGGTGCCACCGAGGGCGAACGCCTCGTCGGCCAGCCGCACGTGGGGCGCGTCGCGGTCGGGATCGGCGTACACCGCGACGCTGGCGAGGCCCGCGTCCTTGGCCGCTCTGATCACCCGGACCGCGATCTCGCCACGGTTCGCGACAAGGATCTTGGTGACCGGTCCGCCGGTGGCCTGCTCGGGCACGCCCTACCTCCAGAAGATTCTCCGCCTGCACCCGCGAGCGTCCCTCTAGCAGCGCTTCCACGGGCTTCACCGCAGTTTACGGGCCGGGTGTCCCCGTGCGGTGAGAGGCGGCTCACGCTTACTCTGGGCGATGAGCAGGCCGGGGGAAGGAGTGAGCGGGTGGGTGCGAGGCGGGTTCCCCGGTCCGTGCTGCTGATGGCAGTCGTCGCCGCGCTCGTCACCGCCGCGGCGCTGGCGAGCGTCGCCTCGCTGCGGCTGCGCGACGGATCCACGCGGCTCGAAGCCGCCGCGCCCCCGGTGTCCCCGCAGGCTCCCGCTGCCGAATGCGGCGACGGGCCGTGCCGCACGCTGGCGAGCCGGACCGTCAACGGCAACCAGGTGGAGCTGCTCGCGGACGACGCGGGCGGCAACGGCCGGTTCTCCTCGGCAGGCGAGGTCGTCCAGACCAGCATCACCGAGCTCGGCGCGCGGCTCGACCCGGCCTCGCTCTCCTGCGTCGAGTCGTCGGTGCCGGCGTGTGTGGTGAGCGCGCCGCTGAGCGGCGGCCGGGTCGGCGAGGTGATGGTCGAGCGCGACGGCGACTGGCGCTCGGTGGACAAGCCGTACTTCTCGGCCGCGGGTGTGGTCGGGCTGGGCAACGTCACCGGGACGGACGCGCCGGAGGTCACCGTCGTGGACTCGTCGCCGGTGCTGGCGCGGGTCTACGCCCTTGACGGCAGCGTGGTGGGCTGCACCAGGAAGTACAGCTACCCGGTCCTGCCCCTGACCTACGCGTTGACGGGTTCGCGCTCGGGTTCCGCCTCCAGCAGCGGCGGCGCGGTTTGCGAGTGCAGGATCTCGTCGTCGAGGAGGTTCTCCGTGCGGGCGATCCAGGTCGGGATGGCGATCTGGCCGGTCACGTTCGTCGCGGTGCGCATCATGTCCAGGATCGGGTCGATCCCGTAGATCACCGCGATGCCGGTGGCGATCACCTCGGGCGGCAGGTTCAGCGTGCTCAGCGTCAGGGTGAGCATGGTGAACCAGCCCGTGACCCCGGCGGTCGCGATGGCGCCGAACACGGCCACCAGCACGATCAGCACGTAGTCCCCGAAGCCGAGGTGGATGCCGAACAGGTTCGCGATGAAGATGCTGGCGACGGCGGGGTAGACCGCGGCGCAGCCGTCCATCTTCGTCGTGGTGCCCAGCGGCACCGCGAAGCTCGCGTACCCGGGGTCGACGCCGAGGTTCACCGCGGTCTGCCTGCTCAGCGGCAGTGTCGCGCCGGAGGAACGCGACACGAAGGCGAACTGGATCGCGGTCCAGGCCTTGCGGAAGAACAGCACCGGGCTCACCTTGCCGACGAACCGCAGCAGCAGCGGGTAGACCACGAACAGCACCAGCAGCGTGCCGACGTAGACGGCGACGATCAGCGACAGCAGCGGCCGGGCGAACTGGTCGCCGTAGGTGGCGAACGCGTGCCCGATCAGGCCCAGGACGCCGATCGGGGCGAGCCGGATGATCCAGCTCAGCACCTTCTGCACCAGGTCGAACACGACCCGGTTGAACCGCACGAACGGCTCCGCGCGGTCGCCGAGCGCGTACGCGGCCAGCCCCACGGCCAGCGAGATGACGACGACCTGCAGGATCTCGCCGTCGGCGAAGGCGGCGAACACGTTGCTGGGCACCAGGTTCTGCACCAGGTCCAGCCACGACCCGTGGTCCCGGCTGGCGAGCTTGTCCACGGTGGACTGGTTCGGCCGCAGCGACACACCGGTGCCAGGGTTCACGATCTTGCCGACGGCGATGCCGATGAGCACCGCGATGAACGACGTGGTGGCGAACCACAGCACGGTCTTCCCGCCGAGGCGCGCCGCGGTGCGGGCGCCGCCGAGGCCGCGCAGGCTGGCGATGCCGAGCACGATCGCGGTGAAGACCAGCGGCAGCACGGTCACCTGCAGCAGGTTCGCGAAGATCGTGCCGATCGTGTCGAGGGTGGTGGTCAGCCAGCTGAGGTGTGCCTGCCGGGCCAGGACGCCGAGCAGCGCGCCGACGACCAGGGCGGCGACCACCACGAGGCCGAAGACCTTGGGTTTGCGGTAGGTCTGTAACAGGGACACGGGCTCGCTCCGGTGTGTGAAATTTCTTCTCGTTTGCCGGAAAGTGTGAACGCCCTGTCCCTTTCGGGTAATCCGTGTCCCGCTATGTGAGAGACCACAGGTCAGTGACGGTGAGGCCGACCTGGGCGAGCAGCCGCCGGGTGAGCGGCAGGCTGATGCCGATCACGCTCGACGGGTCGCCGTCGATGCCCTCGACGAACCAGCCGCCCAGCCCGTCGAGGGTGAACGCCCCGGCCACGGCGAGTGGCTCGCCGGTGCCGATGTAGGCCTCGATCTCCTCCGGTGACGGATCGGCGAAGCGCACGGTGGTCGTCTGGCTGCCGGTCGCCCGCCGGGTCGCCTTGCCGCCCTCCAGCCGAAGCACCGCGTGCCCGGTCAGCAGCTCACCCGTGTTGCCGGCGAGCTGCGCCCAGCGCTTGCGGGCGGCCTCGGGGGTGCCCGGCTTGCCGAGCATCTCGCCCTCGATCGAGAGCATCGAGTCGCAGCCGACGATCACCGCGTCGCCGTGCGTGCCGGCCACCGTCTCCAGCACCGCCTCGGCCTTGGCGACCGCGAGCGCGGTGACCAGCTCGTCGGGCCTCGGGTCGGTCAGCGCCGCGGCGACGGCGTCCTCGTCGACGCCGGAGACGACGACACTCGGTTCGATCCCGGCGGCACGCAGCACGCTGAGACGGGCGGGGGAGGCAGAGGCCAGCACGAAACGCACGGGCTATGAGGGTAGGGCAGGCTCCGGCTGGGGTGCCACGGGAGCCGGGCGGACGACCCGTTTCATCGCGATCGCGGCGACCGCGCCGAGCAGCAGCACCGCGGCGGGCAGGATCAGCGTCTCGCGCGCCGCTGTGGTCAGCGCCAGCGGCGCGTTGCCGTGTTCGGCCGTCATCGCGGCGCTGATGCGGGCCTGCAGCAGCACGCCGATCGCGGCAGCGCCGAGCACGCCGCCGACCTGCCGTGCGGTGTTGAAGATGCCGGAGGCGGAGCCGGCGAGGGTGCGGTCGACCGAGCTCATCGCCACGTTGCTCATCGGCGCGAACACGAAGCCGGTGCCGATCCCGCACAGCAGCAGCGCGGGGGTCAGCGCCCACGGGCTGGTGTCCGGCCGGGCCTGCAGGGCGATCACGCCGAGCCCCGCGGCGAGCGCCACGAAGCCGAACATCACCAGGTACTTGGCGTTGACCCGGTCCGAAAGACGGCCGATGAACGGCGCGACGATGCCCGACAGCAGCGACATCGGCGCGGTCAGCACACCGGCCGCGGTCGGGCTCATGCCCAGCACGTCCTGGATGTAGACGACGAGCGGGACGAACATGCCGGTGATCGCGAAGCCGATCGCCAGTGCGGTGGCCGTGCCGGCCGAGAAGTTGCGGTTGTTGAACACGCGCAGCGGCAGGAGTGGCTCGCGAGTGTTGAACCGTTGCCACACCACGAAGGCGACGAGGAACAGGACACCGGCGCCGATGATCTCGAAGATGTTCACCGGCCCGAACACCTTGCCCCAGCTGTACTGCTGACCGTTCTGGATGCCGAAGACCAGGCAGAACAGGCCGGCGGCCGACAGCAGGATGCCGGGGACGTCGAACGAGTGCGAGTGCCGCGGCTGCCAGTCCGGCACGAGCAGCGCGGTCAGCACGATCGCGACCACGCCTACCGGCACGTTCACGAAGAAGATCCACTCCCAGCCGAGGCTGTCGACCAGGACGCCGCCCAGCAGTGGGCCGGTGATGGTCGCCAGCCCGGCGACCCCACCCCACAGGCCCATCGCCGGGCCGCGCTTGGCGGGCGGGAACAGGTGCGTGATGAACGCGAGCGTCTGCGGGGTCATCAGCGCGGCGCCGAGACCCTGCACGGCGCGGGCGGTGATGAGCATTTCGACGTTGCCCGACAGGCCGCACCACAGCGAGGCCAGGGTGAACACCGTGAGCCCGGCGAGGAACACCCGCTTCGGGCCGAAGCGGTCGCCGAGCCGGCTGGTGAACAGCATCGGGACCGCGTAGGTGAGCAGGTAGACGCTGAGCACCCAGACCACGGAGTTGAGCGTGGTGCCCAGCTCCCGGACCATGGCCGGGATGGCGATGGACACGATCGTGGTGTCCAGCAGGATCATGAAGAAACCCAGGCACAGCGCGGAAAGCGCCGCCCACGGGTTAGGCTGTCTTGCCATCGGATCTTTCCTTTTCGTCCACAATGGAGAGATGGGGGAGCTGGTCCGGCTTCTGCTCGTCGGGCCAGGTGATGCGGCCGGACTCGAGGTCGGCGATCAGCTGCTCGGTCCAGTCCAGTTCGGACTTGCGCTGATGGTGGGTGAAGGCGTGCTCGATCCAGTACATGGTGGGCAGGTCCTCTTTCAGCACCTGCTCGATGACGACCTCGTCCGCGGCGATGCGGGCCCTGAGGTTGATCGCGCGCATCCGGAGCTGGTCCATGACGTCGTGCTGGTCCAGCTCGCTGGCGGCGGAGAGCGCGACCGGGTACTGCGGGTACTCCTGGGCCGGCGTGGCGATCATGTCGCGCGCCTGGTCGGCGAAGGTGTCGCGACCCTGCTCGGTCATCGCGTAGACGGTGCGCTCGGGACGCCGCCCCTGGCGCTGGGTGTCCACGACCTCGATGAAGCCCTGGCCCTCGAGGCGCTCGACCGTGTGGTAGAGCGAGCCGGGCCGCAGCTTGACCCGGTAGTCGACGCGGCGGTGGCGCATCAGCTGGGTCATCTCGTAGGGGTGCATGGGCTTCTCGTGCAGGAGCTCGAGGATCGCCATCGCGAGGGGAGTGAGCACCTGCTTTGCGGTGGACACTGTGAATCATTCCCTCCGGATGAGTCCTGATCGTATATTCCACATGGACTATAAGGCTGGGATGCGGGGTTGTCGAGGGGGTGGCCGCGGGTTCGGTGGCTGGGTTCGGGGGCGAGGGGTGGGGCGCGGGGCCGGTGGCCGGGTTCGGGTTCGGGTTCGGTGGCCGGGGTTTCGGGAGCGAGGGGTGGGCGCGGGGCCGGTGGCCGGGGCGCGGGGTCGGGGGCTGTGGCAGCCGCGGGTCCACGGCCGGGTGGGCTGGCCGCGGGTCCGGTGGCCGGGTGCGGAGCGATGTCCGCTGCGGGTTCATGGCCGGGCGCGGGTCTGCTGGCGGGCGCGGTCCGAGGGGTGGCCGCGGGTCCGGTGGCCGCGCACGGGCCGATGGCAGACTTCGGGTTCGCTGGCCGGGTGCGGGTGCGGGTGCGGGTGCGGTGGCCGGGGTTCGAGGGCTTGGCCGGGAGTCCGGTGGCCGGGCGCGGGAGCGATGGCAGGGCGTCGATCCGCTGACCGCCGCGGGACCGCTGGCCGCCCGCGGGTCCCATGGCCGACAGCGGCCATCGCGCAGCCGAAAGTTCGCGATCGTCGGCCGGGCGGAACGCCGTTCGCTGCACGGGATCGAGCGGCCCGCCGGGTTGAAAAAGGTGACAGTGCACGGAATTCCGGGGGTCGACGAGGTTTCGCCTGCTCGCCGGGCTGCCCGCGTTGCGGCAGCTGACCGTGCACGGCGCCGAGCCGCCCACGGACCTGGTCCGGCTGCGTCCGCTCACCGGGGTGCGCTTCGAGCTGTTCGACGTGACCGACCACGCCCGCCCACAACGCGCTGCCGGAGGCGGAGCTGACGATCACCCGCGTGCGCGGGCCGTTTCCTAGTCCCCGCCCACCCGGGCGCTCACGGCGAGGATGTGGTTGGCGATCAGCTCGTGCAACGCGTCTCCCTCGCCGGATTCCAGCAGGTCGCAGATGCGGGTGTGCTCCTCGATGATGATCCGGGGCCGGTCGGCGTTGTCCCGCCGCAGCGCGGTATGGACCATTCGCAGCTGCCGGTCGCGCAGGCCCGAGTAGAACTCGTCGAGCAGGGTGTTGCCGGCGGCGTGCACCAGTGCGGCGTGGAAGTCCCGGTCGATGGACGTGAAGCGCGGGTCCGGGTAGCTCAGCGAACGCTGCTCCGCCAGCAGTTCACGCATCGTCGCGGCCACCTCCTGCTGCCGGCCGCCGCCGATGACCTTCGCCGCGGCGTGCCGCTCCAGGAAGATCCGCGCCTCGGCGATGTCCTCGGCCTCGCTCGCGGACACCGGCACGACCAGCGCGCCCTTCTTCGGGTACAGCCGCAGCAGGCCCTCGGTGGACAGGCGCAGGAACGCCTCCCGCACCGGGGTCCGGGACAGCTCGACCTCGTCGGCGACCTCGCCCTCGCTGATCAGGCGCCCGCCTTCGAACCGGCCGTCCAGGATCCGCTCCTTCGTCCACCGGTACGCCCGTTCGCTCGCGGTCTCCGGTGAGCTGCGGGGGTTCCGGCGCACCATCGGTCCTCCTTCGCGGGCGCTCCTCGCCGCGCCCGCTTCGTGCGGGGCCTCCTGTGACCGGTCCCTCGTTGACATGGCCGCATCCTAACGACGACCCTGATAGATACAAGATAGATGCAACACGAGGAGGGCTGCTGTGCGCAAGGCGTGGTTCATGTGGGGGCTGGGTGCCCTCTGCTACCTCACCGCGCTCTTCCACCGGATGAGCCTGTCGGTGGCCGGTCTCACCGCACAGGAACGCTTCTCGGTCGACGCGACCGGTCTCGCCGCGTTCTCCGTGGTCCAGCTGGTGCTCTACGCCGTGCTGCAGGTGCCGGTCGGCGCCGCCGCCGACCGGTTCGGCCCGCGCCGGCTGCTGCTGGCCGGGACGGCGCTGATGGCGGTCGGCTCGACCGTCTTCGCCCTCGCCACGGCCTATCCGCTCGCGATGACCGGCCGCGCGCTGATCGGCGCGGGTGACGCCTTCCTGTTCGTCAACGTGCTCCGCCTGGCGCACAACTGGTTCCCCGGCCGCCGGTACGCACTCGTGGCCGCGCTGACCGGCATGATCGGTGGTCTCGGCCAGCTCATCGCGACCGCGCCGCTCGCCGCGCTGCTCACCGGGTTCGGCTGGACGACGGCCTTCCTCGCGGCGGGTGTGGTCACCGCGGTGCTGCTGGCCGTGGTGGGACTGCTGCTGCGCGAAAGCCCGACCGGCTCCGTGGCACCCGTCGTGACGGACGAGCCGTTCCGCGAGAGCCTGCGGCACGCCTGGCGCAACCGCGGCACCCGGCACGCGATGTGGACGCATTACACGTTGATGGGCACGTTCGTCTCGTTCACCGCGGTGCTCGGCCAGCCGTACCTGGTGAGCGCGCAGGGCCGGACGCCGGGCGCGGCGAGTGGCCTGCTGAGTGTCGTGGTGATCGGGTTCGTGCTGGTCAGCACCATGGCGGGGCAGGTGGGCTCCCGTCGTCCCGAACTGCGCGCACGGCTGGTCGCGACGTCGGCTTCGGTCAGCGCGGCGTGCTGGGTGGCGCTGGTCGCGATCCCCGGCCCGCTGCCGACGGACGTGCTCGCGCCCGTGCTGTTCCTGATCGGCGCGGCGGGCGGGGTGAGCATGCTGGCCTTCGACCTGGCCCGCACGTCGAACCACGGGCATCAGGCCGGGATCGCCAGCGGAGTGGCGAACATGGGCGGGTTCTGCTTCGCCGTGGTCGCCGAGCTGGGGGTCGGCATCCTGCTGGACGCGCTCGTCGCCCACGGCGTGGCGGCGCCCCTCGCGCACCGGCTGGCCTTCGGTGTCGTGCTGGTGCTGGCGCTGGTGGGCACGTTCCGGCTGTTCAGGCTGCACGATCACGCCGGTGTCCGGCCCCGGCGCGCGGAGGTGCTGGAGCCGGTCGGCTGAGCCTCAGCGCGGAAGGCCGGACGCGCGCCAGGCGCCCTCGCCCGGGTGGAGGGAGCGCCGCAGCAGGCGGGCGCGGTCGGCCCACTTCGAGCGCCGCTCGGGACTGGGTGGGGCGGGCGGCGTCGAGGCCGCCGCCGCCAGGACCACCGTCACGGCTGCCAGCTCGGCGTCGTCCGGGTTACCGCGCACGACCCGCAGGAACGGCCGCTTCTCGTCGTCACTCATGAGTGCCTCACAGCGGGATGTTGCCGTGCTTCTTGGGCGGCAGGGTCTCGCGCTTGTCCCGCAGCATCGACAGCGCGCGCGCAACGTGACCCCGTGTGTGCGCCGGGACGATGACGGAGTCGACGTACCCGCGCTCAGCCGCTTCGTACGGGTTGAGCAGCGCGTCCTCGTACTCCTGGATCAGCTCGGCGCGCAGCGCTTCGACGTCCTTGCCCTCTTCGGCGGCCTTCGCGAGCGTCTTGCGGTGCACGATGTTCGCCGCGCCCTGCGCGCCCATGACGGCGACCTGCGCGGTCGGCCACGCGAGGTTGAGGTCCGCGCCCAGGTGCTTCGAGCCCATCACGTCGTACGCGCCGCCGTACGCCTTGCGCGTGATCACCGTGACGAGCGGGACGGTGGCCTCGGCGTAGGCGAAGATCAGCTTCGCGCCGCGGCGGATGATGCCGTTCCACTCCTGGTCGGTGCCGGGCAGGAAGCCGGGGACGTCGACGAAGGTCAGTACCGGGATGTTGAACGCGTCGCAGGTGCGGACGAAGCGGGCGGCCTTCTCGGAGGCGTCGATGTCGAGGCAGCCAGCGAACTGGGTGGGTTGGTTGGCCACGACGCCGACGGCGTGCCCGTCGACGCGGCCGAACCCGACCAGCACGTTGGGCGCGAACAGCTCCTGGACCTCGAGGAAGTCGCCGTCGTCGAGGACGCGGGTGATGACCTCGTGCATGTCGTAGGGCTGGTTGGGCGAGTCCGGGATGAGGGTGTTGAGCTCGACGTCGGTCTCGCTGACGCCGTCCGCGATGGACTCGCCCGAGGGCTCCGGCGCCTCGAACACCGGCGGGTCGGACAGGTTGTTCGACGGCAGGAACGACAGCAGTTCCTTGACGTAGGCGACCGCGTCCTCCTCGTCCGAGCCGAGGTAGTGCGCGTTGCCGGACTTGGTGTTGTGCGTGCGTGCGCCGCCGAGCTCCTCGAACGTGACCTCCTCGCCGGTCACCGTCTTCACCACGTCCGGACCGGTGATGAACATGTGCGAGGTCTGGTCCACCATCACGACGAAGTCGGTCAGCGCGGGGGAGTAGACGTGCCCGCCCGCGTTCGCGCCCATGATCAGCGAGATCTGCGGGATGACGCCGGAGGCCTGCACGTTGCGGCGGAAGATCTCGCCGTACAGGCCGAGCGACACGACGCCTTCCTGGATGCGCGCGCCGCCGCCCTCGTTGATCCCGATGATCGGCCTGCCGGTCTTGATCGCCAGGTCCATCACCTTGACGATCTTCTCGCCGTAGACCTCGCCGAGCGAGCCGCCGAACACGGTCACGTCCTGGCTGAACACGCACACCGGGCGCCCGTCGACGGTGCCGTAGCCGGTCACCACGCCGTCGCCGTAGGGCCGGTTGTTCTCCTGCCCGAAGTTCGTGGACCGGTGCCGCGCCAGCTCGTCCAGCTCGACGAACGAGCCCGGGTCCAGCAGCAGGTCGATCCGTTCGCGCGCGGTCTTCTTGCCCTTCGCGTGCTGACGCTCCACCGCGCGTGCCGAGCCGGCGTGGACCGCCTCGTCGTAGCGCAGGTACAGGTCGGCGAGCTTCCCGGCCGTGGTGTGGATGTCCGGTTCTTCCACTGGGGGCGTCCCGATCGGCTCCGTCGCGCTGCTCATGTTTCCGGAGCTTAACGACTGTCGAGTACGCCCGCGTGTGGCGTCAACCTCACCGATCGGCGTGCACGGCGGTGAAGAGGTCCTCGAGCCGGGCGGGCCAGGCCGCCAGCTCCGCGTCCGCGTACTCGGCGGGCAGGACGTGCGTCAGCTCGACGCGGGTGCCGAAGTCGGGATCGGCGAACAGCTCCCAGCGCACCAGGCCGGGCTCGCCGTCGTGCTCCAGCAGCCTCGGCGCCTCGGCGCGGGTCGGCTTCGGTCCGCGCTCGGCGAGCACCTGCCAGGCCTCCTCGATCGGCTTCCACACCAGGTCGAGCCCGAAGTGCAGCTCGGCCCCCTCGGCGGTGTCGACGCGGGTGCCCTCGGCGAGGCCGAAGACGTCGAGGTAGTGCCGCATCGCGGAAAGCCAGTCGGTGAACGGCTCGTCCAGGCGGTCGTCCAGGCGGGCGCCGAGCGCGCCGAGGCAGTGGTCCCAGCCCGCCGCGTTGCGGCCCGCGGCCAGCCTGCCAAGATCGCCTCCGCCGAGCGTCTGCGTGAAGTGCAGGACGCAGCCGTCCCCGTCGGGCACCAGCTCGAACCGCAGGATGTCGTGGTTCCAGCGGAACGCGTACACCTTCGGTGGGTCCAGCTCGAGGATCTCCCCGTCGCGGGCGCCGTCGATGGGAGCCGTGCCGGGGAAGACGAACGTCATCGGCGCGCCGACCTTCAGCTCGGTCTCGACGGTTGCCGGGAACCAGTGCGCCATCTCGGCGGGATCGGTGATCGCCCGCCACACCTTCGCCACGGGGTGCTTGAACCGCCGCTCGAACCGCAGCACGGTCGCACCGCTGACCGTGTCCATCTCCGCGTCCATCAGTCGTCCCCTTCGCTGTCGAGGTGGCGTTCGAGGGCGTCGAAGCCGGCCTCCCACATCCGCCGGTACGGCGCGAGCCACTCGTCCAGCTCGACGAGCGGCTGCACGCGCAGCCGGTACCAGCGCCGTTGCGCGTCCTGGCGCACCTCGACCAGGCCCGCCTCACGCAGGACCTTCAGATGCTTGGACACCGCGGGCTGGGTGAGCGAGAGCCGGTCCACCAGGTCGCCGACCGGGCGTTCGCGGCCGCGCAGCAGGTCGAGGATCTCGCGGCGCCGGGGTTCGGCCAGCACCTCGAACATTGATGCCATGACAGTAATATAACTAGTTCGGAATATTATCTGTCAAGAACCGGCCCGGAGTGAGGCCGTAGTACCGCTTGAACCAGCGCGTCAGATGGCTCTGGTCGGCGAACCCGGCTCCCGCCGCGGCGTCGGCGGGAGGGTGGCCCTCGGTCAGCAGCCGCCGCGCGGCGCGGAGCCGGAGCTGACGCTGGTAGTCGCTGGGCGCGAGGCCGTACGCGGCGACGAAGGCGCGATGCAGCGCGAAGCGGCTGCAGCCGGCGGCCTCGGCGAGGTCGTCCGCGCGGAGGTCTTCCGCGTACGCGGCTTCGAGCAGGTCACGCGCCCGCCGCACCCCGACAGGGAGGCTCCGCGTTCGCGCCGGACGGGTCGAACCGCGGCCGACGAGTGCGCGGACGGTCGCGTGCAGGGCTTCGTCCTGCGTCAGCCGGCTCTCGCCCAGGACCGCGTGCAGGCGGCGCAGCGCGGCGGCGAGCACGGCGTCCTCGAGCACCGGTTCGGCGAACAGCGGCATGCCCACCTGGCGATCTGCCGTGTCCCGCAGGACATCCGTGATCAGCACCGGTCCGATGTGGACGATCCGGTAGGTGAAGCCGTCGGCGAGCGCGGCCTGTCCGTCGTGCGGGGCCTCGGGGTTGAACGCCATCACCATCCCGGCCGCGCTGGTCCGCGCGGCGCCCCGGCAGGTGAACGCCTGCGCGCCCGCCTCGGTGACGCCGAAGGAGTAGGTCTCGTGGCTGTGCCGGTGGTAGACGTGCCGTTCGAAATGGGCGTGCATCGCTTCGAGCGGGCGGTCCGCCGCCCGCCAGTAGCTCGCCCAGTCGGTCACGCCGCGATTATCCCGCACCAGCGTTCAAGACGGCCCGGTCCTTGTCCGGCGACGATCGCGGGTATGCAAGCGAAGACGAAGATCGCCGTCGTGGTGCGGGACGACCTGGCGACGTGGCAGCGGCTCAACGTGACGGCGTTCCTGGTGAGCGGCGTCGCCGCGCGGTTCCCAGAGACCGTCGGCGTCGAGTACGAGGACGCGTCCGGGCAGCGGTACCTGCCGATGTTCGGGCAGCCGGTGCTGGTGTACGCCGCGGCTGCCGGCGCACTGACCGCGGCGCACCAGAAGGCCGTCGAGCGCGAGCTCGCCGTCGCCGTCTACACCGAGGAACTGTTCGTGACCGGCAACGACGTCGACAACCGCGCCGCCGTGCGGGCTGTGCCGACCGAGAAGCTGGCGTTGGCCGGCATCGCGGTGCGCGGCCCCCGGAACGCGGTCGACAAAGCGTTCAAGGGCCTTTCGTTGCATCCTTGAAACCGCGGAGGAGGAGTTCCAGCCCCTCGCGGAATTCCTCCTCCGCGCTGACCTGCCCGGCGGCGTGCGCGGTTTCGGCGAGCACCGCGAAATGCTCCTGCTCGCGCAACGCGGTCGTCCCGGCTCCGGCCAGCGGGCTGTGGTAGCCGGTCTGCAGTGCGCCGAGCACGTAGCTCAGGTACGCGCGGAACGCGATCACCCTGGCCCTGCCGGTGAACCCCGCGTCGGTGAGTACGCCCAGCACGACCTCGCCCCACTGCCGTGAGGCGATCGACTTGTGCCGGTGGATCAGCAGCAGCGGCACGACGGCGGAATGCGCGCCGACGGCTTCGCGGACCCGTTCGGCGAGGATCCGCAACCGCTCGTACGGCGTGCCATCCGGCAGCTCGAACTCGGTGAGGCCGAGGACGAGGTCGACGACCAGCTCTTCGAGCTGCCCGCGGTCGGTGACGTAGCGGTACAGCGACATCGTGCTCATGCCCAGCTCCTTGCCGACGGCGCGCATGGAAAGGCCGTCGAGACCGTCGCGGTCGAGGACGGCGAGTGCGGCGGCGGCGAGCTGGGCGGGGTTGAGCGAGCGGGGGCGTGGCATGGCGGTTGACAGCGTACAAGATACGCGTAACTTCGTTAGCGTACGCCGCACGCTAACGAGGGAGTCAACATGCGGAAGTTCGAGACCGTCACCGGCGAGCAGGTCACCGTGCCCGACCCGGACTGCCTGGTGCACCTGCAGTTCCGGCGCTTCGCCGGCTGCCCGGTGTGCAACCTCCACCTGCAGTCGGTACTCCGGCGGCACGACGAGATCGTCCAGGCCGGCGTCCGCGAGGTCGTCTTCTTCCACTCGCCGGCCGACGAGCTGCGCAAGCACGTGGCCGACCTGCCGTTCGCGGTGATCGCGGACCCGGACAAGCGCGTCTACGCCGAGTACGGCGTGGACTCGGCGCCGCGCGCACTGCTCGACCCTCGCGTATGGGGCACGATCCTGCGCGCGGTGTGCACCGGGCTGCTCAGGCGCGACCCGGTGCCGTCGCGGCAGCCCGTGGGCGGACGGCTCGGGCTGCCCGCCGACTTCCTGATCGCGCCCGACGGACGGGTGGTCGCGAGCAAGCACGGCGTGCACGCCTACGACCAGTGGCCGGTCGACGAGATCGTCGCCCACGCCGATGAGTTTCGCGCCGCGGGCGGGTCCAACCAGGAAAGGACGGACGAGTCGAGGAGCAGAGGATGAGCCTGCCGCAGGTCGTTTCCCGGGAAGAGTGGCTGGTCGCCCGCAAGGAGCTGCTCGCGCGCGAGAAGGCCGCGACGCGGGCGCGGGACGAGCTCAACGCCGTCCGGCGCCGCCTCCCGATGGTCGAGCTCGGCAAGGAGTACGTCTTCACGGGGGCGGCCGGGAAGGCCACCCTGCTGGACCTGTTCGAGGGCCGGCACCAGCTGATCGTGCAGCACTTCATGTTCGGCCCGGACTGGGACGCGGGCTGCCCGAGCTGCACGGCCGCGGCCGACGAGATCTCGGCGGGCCTGCTCCAGCACCTCAACGTGCGGGACACGACGCTCGCCGTGATCGCCCGCGCCCCCTGGGAGAAAGTGCGGGCGTACCAGGCGAGCCGTGACTGGAACTTCGCGTTCTACTCGTCGTACGGCAGCGACTTCAACTACGACTTCCACGTCACGCTGGACGAGTCGGTGCTGCCGGTCGAGTACAACTACCGCACCGCTGCGGAGCACCGCGCGGCAGGCACCGAGGGGTACGTCGACGGAGAGCAGCCGCTCGAACGGCCCGGGCACAGCTGCTTCCTGCGCGTGGGCGACGACGTCTTCCACACCTACTCGGTGTACGGAAGGGGAGACGAATCGCTCGGCGGCTCCTACTATTTCCTGGACCTCACGGCGCTCGGGCGCCAGGAGGACTGGGAGGAACCCAAGGGCCGCGCGGACAGCGTCCGGGCTGCCGTCCCCGACTTTGCGGAGTGACGATGTCGCGGTTGCACGAGGTCATGGCCGGTCACGTCGAACGCGGCACCGTTCCCGGCGCGGTCACGCTGGTGAGCAGGCGCGGCGACGTGCAGGTCGATGTCGTCGGGAACCGGTCGCTGGACGGGCCGCCGCTGCGGCGGGACTCGTTGTTCCGGATCAGCTCGATGACGAAGCCGATCACCGCGGTGGCCGCGCTGACGCTCGTCGAGGACTGCTTGCTGCGGCTGGACGCCCCGGTCGACGACGTGTTGCCCGAGCTGGCGAACCGGCGGGTGCTCAAGAGCCTGGACAGCGAGCTGGACGACACCGTGCCCGCGGTCCGGTCGATCACGACGCGGGATCTGCTGACCTTCCGGCTCGGCTTCGGCCAGCTGATGGCGCAGCCGGACGCGTACCCGATCCTGAAGGCGGCGAACGACCGGTCGCTGGGAATGGGGCCGCCCCAGCCGTTCGACTACCCGGCGCCCGACGAGTGGCTGCGGCGGCTGGGCGAGCTGCCGCTGATGTGCCAGCCGGGCGAGAAATGGCTGTACCACACCGGTTCCGACGTGCTGGGGGTGCTGCTCGAGCGGGTGTGCGGGAAGCCGCTGGACGAGGTGCTGACCGAGCGGGTCTTCGAACCGCTGGGCATGAAGGACACTTCGTTCAGTACGTCCGATGTGGACCGCCTGGTGACCAGCTACCAGATGGACTACTCGGTTTTCGACGAGCCGTCCGGTGGCCAGTGGAGTCGTCGTCCGCCGTTCCTGTCCGGCGGCGGCGGACTTCTGTCCACTGTGGACGACCTGTCGGCGTTCGCGCACATGATGCTGAACTCGGGGCGCTACCAGGGCGTCCGCGTGCTGTCCCGGCCGATGGTCGAGCTGATGACGACCGACCAGCTCACGCCCGCGCAGAAAGCGGTTTCCGGGTTCTTTCCGGGGTATTTCGACGACCGCGGCTGGGGGTTCGGCGTCTCGGTCGCGACCGCGCGCACGAACGTCTTCCAGACACCGGGCCGGTTCGGCTGGGACGGCGGACTGGGTACGTCGTGGCAGGCGGACCCGAAGGAGGAGCTGACCGCGATCATGCTGACGCAGCGGGCGGGTTTCCCGGACCTCTCGGCCGTGTACACGGACTTCTGGACCTCGGTCTACGCGTCGCTGCCGGACTGACGCGCTAGCGACTGCGCGCCTTGACGTGCAGCCGCTCGCCCTGGGGGCCGAACAGGCTGAGGAACTCGGCGGGGCGGGAGTCGGCGTTGCCGAACCAGTGCGGGACCCGGGTGTCGAACTCGGCGACCTCGCCCGCGCGCAGCACGATGTCGTGCTCGCCCAGGACGACGCGCACGCGGCCGCTCAGCACGTACAGCCACTCGTAACCCTCGTGCACCCGCGGGTCCGGCTCCGCCCGCCCGCCGGGCAGGATGTGCTTGAACGCCTGCAGGCCACCGGGGTTGTGGCTGAGCGGGATCAGCGTCATGCCGTCGCGCTCGACCGGCTTCAGCCGCACGCGCGGGTCACCGGTCGGCGGGGCGCCGACCAGTTCGTCCAATGGCACGCGGTGCGCCCTGGCCAGTGGCAGCAGTAGCTCCAGGCTGGGCTTGCGGCTGCCCGACTCGAGCCGGGACAGGGTGCTGACCGAGATGCCCGTCGCCTCCGCGAGCGAGGCCAGGGTCGCGCCGTTCTGCTTGCGCAGCGCCCGCAGCCGCGGGCCCACCGCGGTCAGCACGTGGTCGAGTTCGTCCGTCATCTCCCAATTGCAGTTTCGGCAACTCGATTTGTCAAACCAGCGGTGTGGTGTACGAGACATCCCGCACGGGAAGGGTTTCTCGTGCCCGCGTGGTTGATCCAGATGGATCCCGGGAACAGGCCCGGAACCCTGAGCCGCCCAGGCCGGCGCACGACCTGCCCGACTCGTTCACGTAATGGTGAAGCCGCCATTCGTGGCGGTGTGGAGGTGTTTCGGCAATGTCGTTGAACACGCGTTTCGGCGTCGACGTGCTCGGTCTTCTCGCTGGTGTGTTCCTCGCGGTGACCGCCGTGGCGTTCACGGCCACGGTCGCCGGGTGGGTCGGCTTCGGTGTCTTCACCGGGCTGGCCGTGATCGGGGCGGCCGGTGCGGTCTTCGCCACCAGGTTGTCCGCCCGCATCGGGCACGGCGTACTCGGCCTGGTGGGCCTGTGGTCGCTGATCGCGGCCCTCGTCTTCACCAGCCCGGCGCTGCTGTTCGCCGACGCGCTGGCCGTGGTGCTGGTCGCGCTGGTGGACCTGACCGTGCACGAGCTTTCGACCGAGCGGGTGGTGCACCAGCTCGACGTGCGGACCACCGAGCCGGCGGCGAAGGCCGTCGCCTGACGCAGAACTCTCTCACCCGAGCCCGGCGCCCTTGTGGCGCCGGGCTTTTTCCCGTGCGCAGCGAGACGAGCAGCGCGTTCTTGTCCGGCTTGCCGTGCGCCGCCTCGGCCAGCGTTCGCCGCACCACGTCGCGTAGCGCGTCGAAGTCCGGGACGCGACCGGGCGCGGCGGCGACGGCCGTGTTGCTGGCGCTCGCCCGGGTCCGCAGGCGGGGTCTTCCGCGGGCCGACCGAGTGCCGCGGGGGCGCCACAGCAGGGCTGAGGCTCACACCCCCGTCGTCGAGCCGGGGCGGACGATCATCAGCACCACGACGACCGCCCACGCCAGCGCGAACAACCCGGTCACCATCCCGAGGTTCGGACCGCCGGCGTTCTCGTCCTTCTCCAGTGCCGCGAGGACTCTCCGCTGGCCCGGCACGATGACCAGTGCCAGCAACAGCGCGGCGACCGCGGTCAGCGCCATGGAGATCACCAGCCAGGCGTCACCGAGTACGTGCATCTGCCCCGCGAGCGCGATCCCGAACACCGGCACCGCGAGACCCGCCACGGCGTAACCGGTGCTGATCCGGTGCAGGACCCGCAGCACGCCGACCTCCTTCGCGCGGGCGTGCCGGGGGAACAGGCTCGCGGCGACGGTCACCGGCCCGATCAGCACGATCGCCGCCAGCACGTGCACGCTGAGCAGAACCTTGGTCACGGTCCACCTCCTAGTTTCAGTCAGACTGTAACCTAGGTTTGAGCCGGGCTGAAACGAAGGGCCTCTGCGAAGATGCAGGACGTGACCCAGCCACCCGCCACCAGCCCCGCGATGTTGCTCGTCCTGCTCGGCAGGCGGCTGCGCGAGCGGATGGACGCCGAGCTGCGGGAACAGGGGCTGTCGCTGCGGCACATGTCGGCGCTGGGGCACCTCGCCGGAGGGCCCGGCCTGTCCTACAGCGAGCTGGCGCGGCGCGCGCGGATCACCGTGCAGAGCATGCAGTCGACGCTGGCGCAGTTGGAGGCGATGGGCGCCATCGAGCGCCGTACCGAGCCGGGCCGCGGCCGCACGGCCGAACTGCACGTGACCGGCACGGGCGCGGCCCTGCTGGCGAAGGGGCGCGAGATCGTCCGCGCCACGGACGAGCAGCTGGTGTCCGCGCTCGGCGAGGACGAACACGCGCTGACGACGATGCTGTTGCGGGCGCTCAGCGCGTCAGCAGGTCCCGCAGCGCCTTGAGCACGTCGGCCGGGGACTCCTCGGCCATGAAGTGACCGGACGAGACGGTGCGGTGGTCGAGGTCGGGCGCCCAGGCCCGCCACACCGCGGCGGCGTCGTAGCCGAGGGCGGCGCCCCAGTCCTGCTGCAGCACCGTGACCGGCATCCGCAGCCGGTTGCCCGCCCCCCGGTCCGCGGTGTCGTGCTGGACGTCGATGCCCGCCGACGCCCGGTAGTCGGCGACGATCGAGGTCACCGCGTTCCGCGACGCGTCCAGGTAGGCGGCACGCACGTCGGCGGGAATGGCGTCCGGGCGCGTGCCCCAGGCGTCCAGGAAGTGACCGAAGAACGCGTCCGCGCTCGCGCCGATCAGCTGCTCGGGCAGGCCCGGCGGCTGCGCCATCAGGTACAGGTGGAAGGCGACGGCGGCGTTCGCCCCGTGCAGGACTTCCCACATGTCCAACGTGGGCAGCACGTCCAGCGACGCCAGGTGGGTGACGGCGTCGGGGTGGTCGAGTCCGGCGCGGATCGCGACCAGCGCGCCACGGTCGTGCCCGGCGAGGGCGAACCGGTCGTGCCCGAAGGCACGGGCGAGCGCCACGACGTCGGCGGCCATGGTGCGCTTCGAATAGGTCTGCCCGGCGGTGTCGGCGGGCTTGTCGCTGTCGCCGTAGCCGCGCAGGTCCGGGCAGAGCACGGTGTGGTCGCCCGCGAGGTCGGCGGCCACGTGCCGCCACATCAGGTGGGTCTGGGGAAAGCCGTGCAGGAGCACGACCGGGCTGCCCGAGCCGCCCACCGCGACGTTGAGTGCGACGCCGTCGGCCACGGTCACCCTTTGGTAGTCGAAACCGGAGATCTGCATGGCCCCGAGCCTGCCCGGCGCCGATCAGCAACCGGTCAGCGACGACTCAGCGGCTACAGTGCGTGCGTGCGGTTCGGCGTCCTCGGTCCACTCGTGGCGGAGGACGACCGTGGCCCGGTGGACCTGAAAGGGCCGCGGCACCGCGCGGTGCTGGCGCGGCTGCTGATCGCCAAGGGCCGCGTGGTCCCGGTGGACCGGCTGGTCGACGACCTGTGGGAAGACCCGCCCGACGGTGCCCTCGGCGCGATCCAGACCTTCGTGTCCACGCTGCGCCGAGCGCTCGAACCCGGCCGGGCGCCGCGGGCACCCGCCCGGCTGCTCGTGACGAGCCCGCCCGGTTACGCACTGCACGCGGCGCCGGACGGGGTCGACGCCTGGCGCTTCGAGTCCGCGGTGACCGCCTGCGGCGAGTCGCTCGCCGGCCACCGGCCCGCTGTCGCGCTGTCGCAAGTGGACGAGGCTCTGCGCCTGTGGCGCGGTCCGGCGTACGCCGAGTTCGACGACCAGGCCTGGGCGCGCTCGGAGATCGCCCGGCTCGACGAGCTGCGCGCGCTGGCAGCGGAACGTCGCGCGGAAGCGCTGCTGGCGCTCGGCCGCGCCGCCGAAGCCGTGCCGGACCTGGACGCGCACGTCGCCACCCATCCCTTGCGCGAGGACGGCTGGCGACTGCTCGCACTCGCGCTGTACCGGTCGGGGCGGCAGGGCGACGCGCTGGCCGCGCTCCGCCGGGCCCGGCACGTGCTGGCGTCGGAGCTGGGCATCGATCCCGCTCCCGGCCTGCGGCGGCTGGAGTCCGACATCCTGGCTCACTCGCCGGATCTCGACGTGCCCGCCGCACCGGCGGTCCAGCGGCTGGTGGGACGGGGCGACGAACTGGCCCGGCTGAAGGCCGCGGCCGCGACGACGGTCGCCCGCGGCCGGCTCGCTCTCGCGCTGATCTCGGGTGACGCGGGCGGGGGCAAGACCGCGCTCGCCGAAGCGCTGGCGTCGGAGCTGGGCTGGACCACCGCCTGGGGCACGAGTCCCGACCGCGAAGGCGTGCCGACGGCGTGGCCGTGGGCCCAGCTGCTGAGCGCACTCGGCGCCGACGCGGACGTGCTGGCACCGGCGCCCGCCGAGGACCCCGTGGTGGCCAGGTTCTCCTGGCATCGCGGCGTCGGCTCCTACCTGGCCGGCGTCGCGCAGCAGGGCCCGCTGCTGCTGGTGCTCGACGACCTGCACGCTGCCGGCGCGGAAACCTTGGCGCTGCTGGTTTCCCTGGTGACCGATCCCGTCCCGCAGCCGGTGCTGGTAGTCGCGACCCATCGCACGACCGATGTCTCCGCGCAGCTGACCGAGTTCCTGGGGCGCGTGGCCCGCACCGAGCCGACGCGGATCTACCTCGGCGGTCTTTCGCAGCCCGCGGTGGCCGAGCTGGTCCGCGCGATCACGGGTGACGACGTGGACGAGGCCACGGTGAACGCGATTTCCCAGCGCAGCGGGGGAAATCCGTTCTTCGTCCGTGAACTCGCGTGCCTGCTCGAAACGGACCGCGACCTCTCGTCCGTGCCGCCGGGCGTGCGCGATGTCGTCCGGTATCGCGTCGCGCGGCTGCCCGAGCCGGTCCAGGTGGTGCTGCGGCGGGCGGCGGTGCTCGGGACCGGGCTCGACCTCGACCTGCTGGCCGCGGTGACCGGTGGCGAGGTGCTCGACGCGGTGGAAACCGCCGTGCGACATGGGTTCCTGGTGGAGCGTGGGCCGCAGCGGTTCCAGTTCGCGCACGCCCTGGTCCAGGACACCGTGTACGGCGACCTGTCGCGTTCACGCCGCGCCCGCTGGCACCTGGAGACCGCCGACGCGATCGAGCGGCTGCGCCCGGACGACGTCGAATCGTTGGCACACCATTACCTTCTGGCCGGCAGCCCCGCTGCCGTGCGGTATGCGCGGGCCGCGGCGGAACAGGCCGAACGCCGGTTCGCCCCGCACGAGGCGGCCCGGCTGTGGCAGGACGCACTCACCGCGCACGACGGCTCGGACGACGTCCGAACCCGGCTCGACCTGACGATGGGACTGGTGCGGGCGCTCGCCGTCACGGGCGGGCTGGAGCAGGCGCGGCACCGCCGTGCGGAAGCGATCGCGCTCGCCGACACGCTTGGCGACCCACTGCTGACCGCGCGGGTGATCGGCGCCTTCGACGTCCCCGCGATCTGGACCGAGAACGATGATCCCGTGCTGGCCCGGCGGATCGCCGACGTCGCGGAGCGAACGCTCACGGCACTGCCGCCGGAAAACCGCGCCGACCGCGGCAGGCTGCTCGCCACGCTGGCACTGGAACTGCGCAACGCCGGGGGAGACCGCGCGCGGACGGCGGCTCGGGAGGCCGAGGTCATCGCCCGTGAGCTGGACGAGCCGACGTTGCTGGCCTTCGCTCTCGACGCCCGGTTCATCCAGTCCTTCGAACGTGCCGGGCTCGCGCCGGAACGCGCCCGGATCGGGGCGGAACTGGTGGCGCTGGCGGCCCGGCACGCGCTGGTGACGTTCGAGGTGCTGGGACATCTGATCCTGGTCCAGGCGCACTCGGCGCTGGCGGATTTCGCCGCCGCCGACCGGCACGCCGCCGCGGCCGACCGACTTGGGGAGGACTACCAGATCCCACTGGTGGGCGTGTTCACCCAGTGGTACCAAGCACTTCGCCTGGCCGTGCTCGGGTCGCCCGCCGAGGCCGCCTACCGTGCCGCCGCGGCCAGGCTGAGCGGCACGGGAATGTCCGGAGTGGACAACGGCATCCTGGGGCTGGCGTTGTTGTGCGACCGCGTCCAGCGCGGCGAGCCGCTCGACGTGCGGGCGGACTTCGGCGGCTACGAGCGCTGGTGCCGGCCCTTGATGACCGGGCGTCCGGTCGGATCCGTCCCGCCTTCCCCGCACGACTTGCTCTACGAAGCCCGGATCTGTCTACAAGCGATGGTCGCGATCGGACACAGTGATCGGGCGACGATGGAGCGGTGTCATGCCGACCTGCTGCCCGCCGCGGGTGAACTCGCCGGGGCGGGAAGTGGGATGGTCACCTTGCGGCCGGTGGCTTTCTACCTCGGCGACCTGGCCACCGCCCTCGACGATCCCCGGGCGGAAGAGCACTACCGGCAAGCCGAGGCGATCGCCCGGCGTGCGGGGGCGCCGCACTGGGCCGAGACCGCCCGGCAGCGGCTCGGGCGCTGACTGCTCACTTCTTCACCTTGCCCAGGAACGCGGCGAGGTTCGCCATCGTCCGGTCGATCTGCTCCGCCAGGGTGATCGACTCCTCGATGCGCCGGCCGCTGTTCTTCTTCCCGCGCAGGTAGAGCGGGCAGGCGAGGTCGGCGCAGATGTAGACGCCCACCGAGTTGTCCTGCCGGCCGGCCTTGCGCGCGGTCATCAGCGCGACCCCGTCTCCGGGGTGCGTGGTCAGGCACAACGAGCACATGCTGCGCCGCGCCCGCCCGGCCTGCGCGGCGACCCGCAGTGCGACTCCGGTGAGGCCGTCGGCGGACTCGGCGACCAGGTAGGCCCGCTCGCGGGCGCCGGGGTCCCGCCAGCCGAAGAAGTCCAGGTCGGGCCACGGTTGCTCGATCAGGTCCCGGGGCACGGTCAGCCGCTTCGCCTCGCCCTTGGTGCAGTTGACGAAGGAAGCGCGGATCTCACCCTCGCTCAGCGTTCTCATAGGCATTATCCTAGAGTACCTAGGCAATCGTTTAATGCCCTTAGGGGGACGCAATGGCACGCGCGGGGTTGACCGCCGAACGCCTGACCGAGGCGGCGGCGGAGCTGGCCGATGAGGTCGGCTTCGAGAACGTGACCGTCTCGGCGCTCGCGCGGCGTTTCGGCGTCAAGGACGCGAGCCTGTACTCGCACGTCAAGAGCGCCCAAGACCTGCGGGTCAGGGTCGCGCTGCTGGCGCTGGCCGAGCTCGCCGACCGGGTCGCCGACGCGCTGGCGGGCCGCGCGGGCAAGGACGCACTCGTGGCGTTCGCCAACGCTTACCGGGACTACGCGAAACAGCATCCGGGCAGGTATGCCGCGGGGCAGCTCCAGCTCGACCCGGAGACGGCGGCGGTGAGCGCGGCCCGGCGGCACTCGGACATGACGCGTGCGTTGTTGCGGGGCTACCACCTGTCCGAGCCGGGCCAGACGGACGCGATCCGGCTGCTGGGCAGCACTTTCCACGGCTACGTGAGCCTGGAGACCTCGGGCGCTTTCCGGCACCATGCCCGCCCGGCGGACGCCTCCTGGTCGGCGACCCTGGACGCACTCGACGTGCTCCTCCGGAACTGGCCTCGATCGGCGAGCTGACCCGGTTCAGCGGTGTGGACCTCTGGCGGCGCGCACCGGGGTCACTGAGGCGAGTGTCGTCGTGCTCGTTCGTCGGCTGTACCCATTGGCGCAGTGCGACCCGAATCGCGGCGGCGACGCTCGCCTCAACGACTTCCTCGGCGAGGCCGTCACAGCGGTCCGCGAGCGCTTCCGGGGGAAGGTCACCTACGCCTGCATACCGTTCGAGCACGTCGACTGGACCCTCTTCGACCTTCGTGTACCTCTTCGCGCTCGACAACTTCCCGCACAGCCCCGGCGTCCCCCGCCGTGACCTCGACCTGGGCAGTCTCGGCATCGTCAAGGTTCTCGAAGACCGCAACGGCGACACCTATCCGGACCTGCCGGGGGAACCCAAAGCCGCCTTCACCGCGCTAGCCCGCTACTACCGCGGCGTCGGTCAGGCCGACGGACGCCCCGCGCCCGCGTAGTCGTCGCCCGCGACGTGGTAGGTCGCGATCTGCACCGCCATCCCCTGCGTCGGCGCGTTGATCATCAGGCCGTTCCCCAGGTACAGGCCGACGTGGTGGATGCGGGTCGCCGGGCTGCCGTAGAACACCAGGTCGCCCATCTTCGGCTGCTGGTCGCCCGGCACGGCCGGCTCCGTGCGGAACTGCGAGTCCGCCGTCCGCGGCAGCGACACCCCGGCACTGTCGTACGCGGCCTTCGTCAGCCCCGAGCAGTCGAACCCGGCCGCGCCCGCGTCCGGGCCGTTGCCACCCCACACGTAGGGCAGGCCGAGCTGGTCGAGCGCGAACCGCACCGCGTGGACCGAGGGGTTCGCGGCCGTCGCGGGGGCGAGCGACAGCGCCGCGTACAGCTGGGCGTTGCCGAGCACCTGCTGGCGGAACAGGTCCGAGTCGCGGTAGTTCGCGATCGCCTTCCACCAGCCAAGGCCCGCCTGCAGATCGGTCCCGTTCGCGCACAGCACGCGCCCCGCCGCGATGGCCGCGTCGTCGATGTCCTGGATGCTCCCGGCGCCGCGAACCCGCTTCCACTCCTGCTGCGTCAGCTGCATCGGCCCGCCGCGCTGGTCGCTCGCCGCCTCACCGGCCGCGCCCTGCAGCGGCACGGCGCCCATGGCCGTCCTCACGGTGCCGTTCCCGTCGAGCGAATTGCCGCCGAACCGTCCGTGATCGGAGCTCGCCTTGCCTATCCCCGCAAGAGTGACCCAGGACAGGTGACAGCTTGGCTGTTCCTTACGCAGCGTCAGCTCCCCGGTGGCGTACCCGATGAGCGCGCGCTCAGGGATGTCCAGCGCTCCGCCCAGCCCGGCCGCCCACGTCTCCAGCTCGCTCTTGCTCTGCTGCTGCGGCGCCTGCGCCTGTACGGGCGCGCTCACCTGGAGCACGGACGGGCCTGCTGCCGTCGCCGCGTTACCCGCGGGGGCCTCGGCAGGCGCGACCAGCTGCGCCGGTGGCTGCTGGGGCTTGCGCGCGAGGATCCAGCCAGACGTCGCCAGCGCGCCCACCAGGATCAGGGCGATCAGGGCACGGCCCGCGATGGCGCGGCCCCACTTCGGGAAACGAATGGTCACCTACCTGACACTAGGGAACTTCGAAGATCTCTAACGAGTGAAACGAGTGAAACGGATCTCGGTTACTAGGCTCGCGGCATGACTTCGATCAACGCGGCCCGCCTGCGTGCCGAGCTCGTCGGCCCGTACGCCGCAGTGGACGTGGTGAGCAGCACCGGCTCGACCAATGCCGACCTGCGGGTGGCCTCGGTCGAGGGCGCGCCTGATCGCACCGTGCTCATCGCCGAGGAACAGACGGCCGGCGTCGGCCGCCGGGCCCGTGCCTGGAGTTCGCCGAAGGGCGCCGGCATCTACCTCAGCGTGCTGCTGCGGCCGCACGGCGTCGGGTTCGCCGAGCTCGGCTCGCTGGCCATCGTCGCCGGGCTCGCGGTCACCGACCTCACCGCCGAGCTCGGCGTCGACGCGGCGCTGAAGTGGCCCAACGACGTTCTCGCCGGGCCGGGCCGCGGCAAGTGCGCCGGGATACTGGCCGAGTCGGTCGCCGCCGAGGAGGTCGCGGTCGTGCTCGGCATCGGGTTGAACGTCCGTCCGCTCGGCGCCGAGGTCAAACCCGGCGCGGGCGGGCTCCTCCCGACGTCACTCGCCGAGCACGGCGCCCGCACCACTGACCGCACCGAGATCGCGTCCGTCCTGCTGTCCGCGTTCGCCCGCCGGGAGAGCCGTTGGCGCGCCGCGGGCGGCAACCTGTCCACGGCGGGCCTGCTCGAGGACTACCGTGCCCGCTGCGAGACGCTCGGGCAGCAGGTCCGCGTCCTGCTGCCGGGCGACGCGTCGTTGCTGGGCACGGCGACCGACGTGGACCCGTCGGGCCAGCTCGTGGTCGTCGACGAAGACGGGCTGCGGCACACGGTGTTCGCGGGGGACGTCGTCCACCTGCGAGCGGTACCTTGACCCCACCAGCTACCCGAGAATCGGAGCGTGCCGACGTGGCGTACCCGGAGGACCTGCTCAGTGCGAACGAGAAGGTCATTGTGCACAGCCATCCGCACTTCAAGATGCTGATCTGGCCGGTGTTCTGGCTGATCGTGACCGTCGGCGTCGGGATCTGGCTGTTCACCCTCACCGACGGCGTCACCGCGGGCTGGGGCCAGGTCGCGGAGATCGCCATCGGCGTGGTCGGCGTGGTACTGATCTGCTGGCTGTTCCTCGCGCCGCTGATCCGCTGGCGCACGACGCACTTCATCGTCACCACGGACCGGCTGATCACCCGCGAAGGCGTTCTCAAGCGCGTGGGCATCGACATCCCGATGAGCCGCATCAACAGCGTCCAGTTCGAGCACGGGCTGGTCGACCGGATCTTCGGCTGCGGCACGCTGGTCGTCGAGTCGGCCTCGCACGAGCCGCTGCGCTTCGAGGACATCCCCGGCGTCGAGCGTGTGCACACGGTGATCTATCGCGAGGTCAACGACAACCCGTACGACGACTTCCCGGGCGAGGGAACCCCGGAGACCCGGGGAAGGCGCTGACATGGGAGTCCGCGAGCTCGGCCTGCCGCAGCGGGCCGCGTCCGAGGGCCTGCCGGCACGCGTCACGATCTGGGAGGTCGGGCCGCGCGACGGGCTGCAGAACGAGAAGTCGATCGTGCCCGTCGAGGTCAAGCTGGAGTTCCTCGACCGGCTCGCCGCGGCGGGGCTGACCGTGCTGGAGGCCACGAGCTTCGTCTCGCCGAAGTGGGTCCCGCAGCTCGCCGACGCCGAACAGCTGCTCGACGGGCTGACCCGCCGCCCCGGCGTGCGGTACCCGGTGCTGGTGCCGAACGAGCGCGGCCTGGCGCGGGCGCTCGACGCCGGGTGCACGGACATCGCGATCTTCGCCAGCGCCACCGAGACCTTCGCGCAGCGGAACCTGAACTCGACGCTCGACAAGCAGTTCGACATGTTCACCCCGGTCGCCGCGGGCGCACGGCAGGCCGGGATGGACGTGCGGGGGTACCTGTCGATGTGCTTCGGCGACCCGTGGGAGGGGCCGGTCGGCTACGAGCAGGTCGTGACGGCCGGGCAGCGCCTGTTCGAGCTCGGGTGCTCGCAGCTCTCGCTCGGGGACACCATCGGCGTCGCCACGGCCGGGCAGGTCGAAGGCCTGCTCGCCGCGTTCGGCGCCGCCGGGATCGGCCCGGAGCGGCTGGCGGTGCACTTCCACGACACCTACGGCCAGGCACTGGCGAACACCCTCGCCGCGCTGCGTTGTGGCGTGTCCACTGTGGACTCGTCCGCCGGTGGGCTCGGCGGCTGCCCGTACGCCGAGTCGGCCACCGGCAACCTCGCGACCGAGGACCTGGTGTGGCTGCTCGACGGGCTCGGGGTCGAGACCGGGGTGAACCTGGACGAGCTGGTCGCGACGAGCGCCTGGATGGCGGAGCGGCTCGGCAGGCCCAGCCCTTCGCGGGTGGTCAACGCGCTCGCCGGGTAATCCGATCGGGCACCCTTTTTCGCGGCCCCGGAACCGGGTCGGTTCCCACTGCGTCGGACCTCGAAGCCGTCCGCTGTACTACCGAGGAGGGGTGCCGTGAGCGAGCACCACGCGCAGGTGGAGGAGCTGCTGGCCGACTACCGGCGCAGCAGGGAGCAGCTCGCCTCGGTGCAGCGAGAACTGAGCGCGGTGACGGCGTCGGCGAGCGATCCCGAGCGGCTCGTCACCGCCACGGTCGGCCCGCGCGGCACGCTCACCGGGCTGGTGATCTCGGACGAGGCGTACCGCCGGTACCGGCCGGCCGAGCTGGCGGAGCAGATCGTGCGTGCGACAGCCGCCGCCACCGTCCGCGCGCTGGCCGCGGCGGGGGACATCATGGCGCCCGCGCTGCCCGCGGGGACCGACCCGCAGGCGTTGCTGCTCGGCACCGCGGACCTCGGCGGGTCCGAGGTGTCGCGGCCCAGGCACGCGCTCGACGAGGACAGCTACGAGGACCAGAACTGGATCACCCGGTGACCGGCTTCGAAGCCGACGTCGACCGGCTTTCCGCGCACGCCAAGGACTTCGACGGGCTCGTGGAGCGGGCGGCGCGGATCTCCGCGGACCTGGCGCAGGCGCTGGAGGGAGCGCCGTGGGGTGACGACGTCGTCGGCCGGAGCTTCGCGGCCGCGCACGCGAAGCCCGCTTCGGAGACAGCGACACGGCTGACAGGGCTCGCCGCGGATCTGGGGCGCGCGGGCGGTTCGTTCGCGGAGGCGGCGCGGCGGTACCAGGCGGGCGATGCGGGCGCGGCGGACTCGATCAAGGAACTGTGATGGGTATCGAGCTGCCGCCGGAACTCGCGGACGTCGCGGCCGCGACCGGGCTGACCTGGCCGCAGGCGGACGAGGACAAGCTGCACGCGCAGGCGGGTGCGTGGCGGGCGGCGCACGAGAAACTGACGGCGCTGGCCGCGGACGCGGACAGCGCGGCCGGTGCCGCGACAGCTGCGTTGACCGGGCCGTCGAGTGACGCGGCGCGGCAGATGTGGTCGGAGTTCGTGCATCCCGACCACGGGAAGCTGACGCTCGCGGCGCGGGGGGCCGGTGCGGCGGCGGACAGGTTGACGCACGCGGCCGAGCAGGTGGGGGCCGCGAAGGTCGAGATGGTCCGGCAGCTGGTCGATGCCGCGAAGAACAGGGACGCCGCGCAGACGGCGGCGTCGGCAGGTCACCCGTCGGCGCTGCTGGGTCTGGACACGGTCCTCCACGGCACGGCGGCGAACCTTTCGTCGCTGACGCACGGCCTGGCGGGTGCCGTGGGCCCGGGCGGTGGTGGCGCGGCGGAGTTGGTCGACCCGAACCCGGGTGCCCGTTCACCGCACGGGCAGGGTGGTCTGCTCGGCGCGGTCACCGGCCTGCCGGCGCAGCTGCTGACCCCGGCCCCGGAGGACGGCCGGTCCTTCGAGGACAGCCCCCTGCTCCGGCCGGTCCACGACGTGGTCGGCGGAGTGGTTTCCGGGGTGGGCGGTGGCGCTGATGGCGCGGTTTCTGGCGTCGGCGAGGTTGCGCGCCCGGTGACGGATGTCGCGAGCGGGGTGGCAGCGGATGTCGCCAGTGGGGTGCCGGATGTAGCGGGTGGCGTCGCGCCGGGACTCGGGGATGTGGCGGGGAACGTCGCGCCGGGGCCGGATCTGGCCAGTGCCGTGCCGGGGTCGGCGCAGCCAGGGGCGGACCTGGCGGGTGGCGCTGCGCCAGGGCTCCGGGATGTGGTGGGCGGCGCCGATGCGGTGCCTGGCCTGGCTCCGTCGCCGGACCAGGTCGCGGATATGGGAACCGGGCCGATCCAGACCGGGCACTACGGAGGCCTGCTCGCCCCAGGAGGTTTCGACGAGGTCCCGACCCCGCCCACCGGGACGCCGCGCATCCCGGGTGAGACGGTCGCGTCGGGCTTCGCCGATGGCACGTACACCCCGCCGCCCGTGGTGCAGGCCGGTTACGCGCCGCCGGTGGTCGGGCCGCAGCCTGTTGTGCCGCCGCCACCTGCCGCGCCCGCATCGGTCCCGGGGATTCCGTCCGGCGCGCCGCCAGTGCTGGGGGTGGCGCCCCCGGTCGCTCCCGCCGGGCCACCTCGCTCCCCGCAAGCCGGGGCCCAGCCGCCACGTCAACCCGGTTCGGTACCGGGAGGCGGGATCCAACCTCCCGGTGCCCGGCCAAGGGCAACCCTCGCGAGCCCGCCCGGCGCCCAGCCATCCGGAAGCCCGCGCCCCGGCGCCGGGGCCCGGCCACCTCTGAACCCGTCAGGCGCGGAGCCGCCGGAGACCCCACGCACGGGAACCCCCGCTGGTCCAGCGGGTGCGCAGCCCCGAAGCCCGCGCCCGGGGTCCGGCGCCCAACCGCCCGCCGGCTCCGAGTCGCCGGAGACCCCGCGCACCGGGACCCCGGCGAGGCCGCCCGGCGCCCAGCAACCCGCGAGCCCCGCGCCCGGCGCCCAGCCACCCGGCGCCCTCGCAGGCTCCCAGCCACCTGCCAGCCCAGGCCCCCAACCACCCGGCGCCCACCCGCCGCAGTACCCGCCCCTTGGCGCGCCCCGGCAGGAGCGGGAGAGCATCGTCGCGCTGTTCCGCGTGCACATGTTCCCCATCGGCCATCTGCCCGTCGCCGCGATGCGGCCGGCCCGGCAGCTCCCCACACCACCGTCCGAAGTGGACTACGCCCCCGGGCTCCGCTTCCCGCCGCACGACCATCCGCGCTCCGCGCTGATCGACTCCGCCGACGCGCTCGAGAAGGTCCGCGGCGGCTTCAGCCGGCTCCCCTCCCCGCCGCAGGCCCCGCCCCCGGCGCTGACCGAGGGCTACGACCCGCTCGCCGGCCTGCACGAACGCGACTGGGACCGCCGATTCCTCGCCGGCATGCGCGAAGACATCCCGGAGTACGCCTGGCCGCCCGGCGAGCTGTACCCCGAGGGCGGCCACGAACCGGGCGAACCCGAGCTCCTGGCCGAAGGCACGCTGCTCGACCGCTTCGGCGGCGTCCACGGCCGCGTCTTCGCCCCTGACGGCACCCTCTACGTCAAGCGCTCGCTGCCACCGTCGGCGCTGCGCGGCGAGTACCGCCGGTACCGCGTGCTCCGCGAGGTTCCGATGTGGACGGCCGTGTCGGCGCCGTGGTTCGGCCAGTCCGGCGGCGGCATCCGTTACCGCGCGGTCTACTCCGCCGACGAACTGGTCACCATGGGATACCTGGCCCTCGAGGAGGGGGAGTGAACGTCGAATCGATCGTGCGCTGGCTGGAGTCGATCGGGGTACCGCACGAGGTCGTCTCGATCGGCGCCGAGGCCGACAACGCCTGGTGCCTCCTGCGCGTCGACGAGTCCGAAGAGGGCACGCCCGTCTGGGAGGTCTTCTGGCGCGAGCAGGGCAACCGCTACGACTGGGCCCGCTTCACCAACGAACAGGTCGCCTGCCACTACCTGTTCGGCAGGCTCGCCTGGTCGCAGGTCGCCCGCGGCGCGGTCGGGCTCCTGCCTACCCCTTGACGTCGTGCAGGTGATGCACCGGGTCGTGGATGAAGTACCGCGCGAAGCTCTCGACGGTGAACCGGGCGCCGTCGCTGCGGTTCCCGGTGCGTGACCACGCGTCGCCGCGCACCGCCTCGAAACCCGCCGCCAGCGTGGCCGCCGTTTCGGTCAGCTCGACCGCGACCCGCGCGGGGTCCTGCTCGCCGTAGCGCTCCTCCGCGGCCGTCTTGTCCTGGTCCCAGTTCGGGAAGCCCGGGTTCTCGGTGGTCAGCATCAGCTCCAGCCGTTCCGCGAAGACACGGCACGCGTCGCGCACGTGGCAGGCGTACTCCAACGGCGACCACGTGTTCTCGTCCGGACGGACGCCGACGTCCTCGCGAGCCAGCACTGCCTGCCATGCCGCCGCGTTCTCCCGCAGCAGCACCGCGACGTCCTCGCGGTCGAAGCCCGACGTGTCCAGCCCGCAATCGGGGCAGGGGCGCTGCAGCACCCAGGTCCAGTCCTTGGTGTCCGGCGTGATCATGCGTTCAGCATCGACCAGCCGCGCCCGGCGGACCAGCGCGGATTTCTGCACGGACCGTTCAGCTGCGCTGCAGGATCGCCAGCGCCGGGTCGTGCAGATGCCCGTTGGACGACAGCGCCGAGCCGCCGTCGAAGCGGACCGCGCCGCTCAGGTCGCTGAACCGGCCGCCTGCCTCGGTCACCAGGACCTGCATCGGCGCGACGTCCCACGGGTTGACGATCGCCTCGGCGGCGAGGTCGATCGCACCCTCCGCGACCAGGCAGTGGTGCCAGAAGTCGCCGAAGGCGCGGGTCTCCCAGCACGCGTCGTTCAGCGCCAGGTACGCGTCGCGCGAGTGGTGTTCGGCCCACGAGTTCAGGTGGGTCGTCGACAGGTACGCGTCGCCGAGCGAGGACACGCCCGACACCGAGATCCGCCGTTCGCCCGCCGAGTCGCGCAGCCACGCGCCCTCGCCGAGGCTCGCCCACCAGCGGCGCCCGAGCAGTGGCGCGCTCACCATGCCGACCACGGGCGTGCCGTCCTCGACGAGCGCGATCAAGGTGGCCCACACCGGCCCGCCGCGCAGGAAGTTCTTCGTGCCGTCGATCGGGTCGAGCACCCAGGTGCGACCCGCTGACCAGCTGGAACCGCCGCGTTCCTCGCCCGCGACCGCGTCCGACGGGCGCTCGGCCGCGAGCAGTTCACGCACCGCGTCCTCGACCGCGGTGTCCGCGTCGGTCACCGGCGTGCGATCCGGTTTGCTGCGCACTTCGAGGTCCCGCGCGCGGAATCGGGCGGTCGTGATCGCGTCGGCGGTGTCGGCGAGACGCCCTGCGAGAGTGAGATCGTCGGAGTAGCTGGCCACGCGACGATGTTTTCACGCCCCGCGGTCGTAGAGTTGGCCAGGTGAGCATGGTGCTACTCGCCGAAGACGATCCCGCGATCGCGGAGCCGCTGTCGCGTGCGCTGCAGCGGGAGGGTTACGAGGTCCAGGTCGTCGGGGACGGGCCGACAGCGCTCGACGCCACCGGCGAGCATCGGGTCGACCTCCTGGTGCTCGACCTGGGCCTGCCCGGGATGGACGGGCTCGAGGTGTGCCGCAGACTGCGCGCGAGCGGCACCGAGCTGCCGGTCCTGATGCTCACCGCGCGCACCGACGAGGTCGACTTCGTCGTCGGGCTCGACGCGGGCGCCGACGACTACGTGGCCAAGCCGTTCCGGCTCGCCGAGCTGCTCGCCCGGATCCGGGCGCTGCTGCGCCGCCGGGCGCCGGAGGTCCTGGAGTCCGGGGGCGTCCGGATGGACCTCGGAGCCCGGCTCGTCACGGTCGAGGGCCGCGAGATCCAGCTCGCGAACAAGGAGTTCGAGCTGCTGCGGGTGCTGATGAGCCGCGCCGGCCAGGTGGTCAGCCGCGACGAGATCCTCGCCGAGGTGTGGAACGAGCTGGAGTCCAAGACCTCGAAGACGCTCGACATGCACATGTCGTGGCTGCGCCGGAAGCTCTCGGTGACCAGCGACGGCAAGGGCGCGGTCGTGCACTCGGGCGACGGCGAGCGCCGCATCGCGACGGTGCGGGGCGTCGGCTTCCGCTTCAACACCGAATAACGCGCTGTGCGCCGTCGAATCCTGCTGGCCATCCTGCTGGCCGTCGCGGTGACCGCGGCCGCGCTCGGCATCCCGCTGGGCATCACGGCCTGGAAGCTCGTCGACAGCATCACCACGGAGGATCTCGGCGCCCGCGCCTCGCAGATCGCGGCCACACTCGACACCGACCTCGCCGACGGCGCGCTCAGCAAGGACGACCTGGCGACCGTCGCCGTCGCCATCCCGCCCGGCGGCAGGCTGACCGTGGAGCTGCCGGGGCAGCCGGCGCAGGCCGAGGGATCCGACCCGGGCGGCGACGTGGTCACCGCGCGCGTGCAGCTGGCCCGTGACGGCACCCTCGAACTCGCCATTCCGGCGGGGCCGACCCGGTCCCGGCAGACGACGGTCACGCTCGCCGTGCTCCTGCTGGTCGTGCTGTCGGTGAGCATCGGCACCGTCGTCGCGACGGTGACCGCTCGCCGCCTCGCCAAGCCGCTGCGGCACGTCGCCGAGCGCGCCGCGAAGCTCGGTGGCGGTGACTTCCGGCCCGATCCCAGCCGGTACGGGGTCGGCGAGCTGGACATGGTCGCCGAGGCGCTGGACACCTCTGGGTCCGCGCTGGCGCAGCTCGTGCAGCGGGAACGGCAGCTCGTCGGCGACGTCTCGCATCAGCTGCGCAGCAGGCTCACCGCGCTGCAGCTGCGGCTGGAGTCACTGACGATCGTCGACGACAAGGACATCGCCGAGGAGGCGCACGCCGCGCAGGAGCAGGCCGACAGGCTGTCCGAGGCGCTGGAGGAGCTGCTGGCCGCGGCGCGCGCGGCCAGCGAGGTCGACGCCGAACCGGTGGAGCTCGCGACCGCGCTGCCCGAGGTCGCGAAGGAGTGGCGGCAGCTGTTGCGCGCCGAGGGCCGGAACCTGCGCCTGAAGATCGGCGACGGCCTCATCGCGCGGGCCACCCCGGGGCGGTTGCGCGAGGTCGTCGGCGTGCTGCTGGACAACGCGCTGCGCCACGGCGCGGGCACGGTCACGCTCGCCGCCCGGCGGGGCGACGCGGAGGGCACGATGGTCATCGAGGTGACCGACAACGGTTCGGGCATCCCCGACCAGCTGGTGCCGCACGTGTTCGAGCGCGGCTTCTCCGGCGGCGGCTCGACGGGCGTGGGCCTGGCACTGGCCCGCGCGCTCGCGGAGGCCGACGGCGGGCGGCTGGAGCTGTCGAGCCGGCGGCCGGCGGTGTTCAGCCTGTTCCTGCGCGTGCCGAGCCCCGGGGACGTGCGCGAGGTGCGCTGGCCCTCGGAGCGGGTGCCCCGCTGAGTCGGTGTGCACGGAGGGCTCAGCCTTTCGGCCGCAGCTCCGTCACTTCGGCCTTCGCCGTGTCACGGCGTCGCTGGCCCAGGTCGTCCGGGAACACCCACTTCTTGAAGCCCCAGAACCGGAACACCATCGCCAGCAGCATGCCGATGATCGAGCCGCTGACGAAGTCGGCGGTCTCCTGCACCCACCGGCTCACCTGTGGCACCTCGAGGTGGAACGCGTAGCGCGAGAGGTACAGCGGAATCAGGTTCACCACCACCGCGAGCCCGCTGATCACGAAGAACAACGCCGCCTCGTGATGGCGTTCGCGACCGCCGCGGGTGCGGAACGACCATTCCCGGTTGAGGATGTACGAAACGATTGTCGCGACGATGATCGCGATCGCTTTCGAGGTGGTCGGCTTGTCCTCGAGCACGCTCAGTTTGAGCACGTACCACACACCGTTGTCGACCACGAACGTCGTGCCGCCGACAATGCCGAACTTCAGCAGTTCCCGATGTTTGATCAGCACCGAGCGCAGCGGCTCAGGGGTGTGCGAAAGCACGCTTTCCACAACGGTCACGAATCGCAGTGTACGGAGTTCAGGAATAGTCCCGGAGTTCAGGCAGCTCGTTCGCCCGGTTCGTCCGATTCCACGACAGGGGTGCGTACGACCCGCGGCCGGGCACCGGCCTGCGGGAACACCCACTTCTTGAACGCCCACCAGCGAAAGACCATCGCGACGAGCGTGCCGAGGATCATTCCGCTGAAATAGTCCGCGATCTCCTGGGTCAGCAGCCCGACGTGCGGGGTCTGCAGCTCCAGCACGTACCGCGAGATCGCCAGTGGCAGTGAGTTGAGGCCGACCGCGATCCCGCTGATCACGAAGAACAGCGCCGCCTCGTGCTGCCGTTCCCGGCCGCCGCGGGTGCGGAACGACCACTCGCGCGACAGCACGTACGACACGACTGTCGCCACCAGTACGGCCAGGATCAGCGCCGTCACCGGGTTGCCGCGCAGGACGGTGAGCTTCAGCGAGTAGTTCACGATGTTGGTCAGCACGAAGCACGCGCCGCCCACCATGGCGAACTTCAGCAGCTCACGGTGCTTGAACAGCAGCGTCCGCACGGGCCGGGGCAGCAGCCCGAGAGCCCTGTTCATGCGGGACACCCGCACCCGTTCGGTCCTCCTCGCAGCGATCCCGGCGTCGCGCTCGCTGCGTCCGGGCCTCGAGTGTCAATGGCGGCCATGTGTCGAATGTAGTCCGGGCGCGAAGCGTCTCCGTTGCGGGTGGTGGTGGGGAAGAGACCGGCGGGTACTCCTGCCGGTCACCACGGGAGCCACGGGAGCCACCACCACGGCCGTCCGGGCTTCGAGGAGCTGACCGGCGCGGTCGTCGTGGTGGTCGTGGTCGTGCTCGGTTGCGTGCTTTCCGCCGGTTCCCCGGAGGTCGTGGTGGTCGTGGTCGTGGACGGCGTGGTGGATGACGTCGACGCACCGGACGACTCCTGCGACGTGGTCGTCGTCGTGGTGCGGGTCGGGGTCGGGCTCGTCGTCGGCAGCAGGCCCGGCGGCACGGGCGGCGCCGGCGGCCGGCAGAACGGGCCCCAGTCCCAGCAGCCGAACTCGACCGTCTTCGACTGCGCGGCCAGGCCGATCGTGGCCGTCACCGTGACCGACCGCGCGTCGACGGGATAGGTGTCCAGCTCGAACCACAGCCGCAGATGGCCTCCGGGCAGCAGCGGATCGGTACTCGTGCAGGTGGTTCCCACGCCGCCGGGCGCGCAGCCGACCTGCCAGCCGCCGAGCACGGCGTGCACCGGCTGGTCGATGGTCACCGTCGCGGGCTTGGTGTTGAAGCCCGCGTTCGTGACGTCCACGCTCACCCAGGCCGGATGCGCCCACGGCCACGGGTCGTTCCAGCTCGCCTCGACGCTCAGGGCGACCACGTCCGGCACCTGCTTGACCGCCACCGGCACGTCGACCGCCAGCCGGATGCTGGCGCCCGCGGTGACCGAGCCGGTGACCTGACCCGGCTTGGCGTCGGAGCCGGCGATCAGGCGGAACGTCAGCACGGCCGTCTCGCCGGGCTGCAGGCCGCGCGTCGTCGAGCAGGTGACCGTGCCGGTGCCGGCCGGGCAGTCGACGTTCAGCGGACCGCTCTGGTCCGCGGCCTGCGTCGCGTCCTGGTCCCCGGCCTGGCCGGCGAAGCTGCGGCTGCCCACGGCGCCGCCCCCACCGCCGGGCCCGACCGCGCGAACGCCGTCGGGCAGGTTGAGGGTCGCGGACACCGGGTCGGACACCGTGCCACCGTCGTTGCGCACGGTGATCGGCAGCTCCACCGGGGTCGCCGAGTTCGGGTCCAGCTCGACGCCGCCGGGCGGCGCCTGGGCGGTCAGGTTCGCCGGGGTCGGCGCGGGTGGCGGCACCGGCGGCGGCGGGGCGACCGGCGCCGGGGGAGGTGCGACCGCGGGCGCCGGCGGCGGGGGCACGGGCTTGGGGGCGGGCACCACCGGCGGGGGCGCCGGGGCGGGTGCGACCGCGGGAGGCGGGGCAGGCAGCGAGGCCGCGGTGGGGATGTTCTGGCCGCCACCGGCGGCCAGCGCCGTGGCGATCGCGGCGGCGATCGCGACGCCCGAGGCGGCGACGCCGAGGAACTGCCGTGGCCCGGCGGCGGCCGCGCCCGCGGCGCCACCGGCCGAACCGGCCGAAGCCGCGGCCACGGTGGCCGTCGCGGCGGTGGCCTTGGCGCCGGAGGCCGCGAGGTAGGCGAACACCGCGCCGCCCAGGACGATCGGGGCGACCACGGCACGCAGCGCGCCGTTGACGTCGGCGAGCTCGGCGGCCAGCGCACGGCACCGGTCGCACTCGTCGAGATGGGTCTCGACCTGGGCGCGTTCGCGTTTGGACAGACCGTCGCGGGTCCAGGCGCCCAGCCGCTCGGCCGTCGCGCGGCAGCGTTCGGCGGAGGTCTCGGCGAGGTGGACCTGCAGGTACGCCTGCCGCAGGCCTTCACGCGCGCGGTAGGCCAGCGCCGACACGCCGTTGGCGGTCAGGCCCAGCAGGGGCGCGACCTCGGCGGGCGTCTGCCCCTCGATCTCGGTGTGCCACAGCACGGCCTGCCAGCGCTCGGGCAGCCGCGCGAAGGCCTTCGCGGCCATCGTGCGCTCGAGGCCGGCGACGGCGGTGTCGGAGAACGGCACGGTCAGCGCCTCGGTGGCCTGGCCGCCGGCGCCGCTGAGCGTGCTCATGTCCTCGTTGAGGTCGAGCCGCTTGTCCTTGCGGGTCTTGTCGTAGGCGGTGTGCCGCAGGGCGGTCAGCAGGTAGGCACGGAAGGCGCTGTCAGGGCCTTTGCCCGCGCGCAGCGTGTCGAGGACCTTCGCGAAGGCGTCGGAGACCAGGTCGTCGGACTCGGCCTTCGAACGGGCCAGCTGCCGGGCGAGGTTGTAGGCGGCACCGACGTGACGTTCGTACAGCGTGCCGTAGGCGGCCAGGTTCCCGCTGCGCACCGCGGCGATCAGTTCGGCGTCGCTGTTCTCCTGGAAATCCGCGGAAACGGTGGACACTGGTCTCCTTCTGTCCAGGCATTTGTAACGGTGACCGCCACACCGCCTATCAATCCTTGAGTCGCGCAGCGATCAGTGTGACGGACGTTGGCGTTCGCGTCACCCTCCGGGGTCGCGGATGACACCAAGGGTGCAACAAGATCACCGAATCCGGCGCGGAAATGCCGTCACGAAAGCGGGCCGGATCCGTCACCTGATCGCACGGATGGAGCGAAAGGACGGTCGCGAGTGGATGTACCGGCCGGCGGCGGGGACGGACCCCGCCAGCGGAGCTGGCGGCCGCGCGGTGTGCTCACCGACCCCGACCACGACCGCTCCCTGCGCGAGCTGCGCGCGAGATGGCAGACGGCGAGCCTCGCCGCGGGCTGGCGCTTTCCGAGTGACTGGGCACTGCCCGAGGTGGACGCGGTGTGCGCCGCGGCGATCCGGGGCGGCGGGACCGAGATCCCGCTGGCCGGGCTGGCCAGGGCCAGGGCGGCGGCGGGCGCCGGGCTCGCCGAGGTCCTGACCGATCTCGCGGCGTTGCACGCCGTGCTCAACGACCCACGGGCGGAGGACGGGTTCGTCTCCCCGGACGTGGACGCGATCCCCGCGCGGATGCTCAGGGTGACGGCGCTGGCGTGGGCCGACGTGACCATGGACCAGCTCGCCCGGATCGAGGTCGTCGACCCGCTCACCGGCCTGCCGAACTCGGCCTACCTGCGCACCCGGCTCGGCGAGCTCTACCGCCAGGCCGAGTCCGCCGGGCAGAAGGTGAGTGCCGAGCACACCCTGCTGGTGGTCAGCCTGGATCTGTCCACGGTGTCCGGATGGCACCGGGTGACCGGGATGATCCTGCTCGCCGAGGCGCTGCGGACGGTCCTCGACGGCGGGGAGAGCATCGCGACGCTCGGCCCCTCCACGCTCGTCGCCGTGCTGCCGCGGGACGGCCAGATCACCTCGAAGGCCATCGAGCTGCGCCGCGTGCTGCACGAGCGGCTGTCGGTGGACGACCAGCTCGACGGGATGAGCGGCCCGCGGATCCGGCTCGTCCGGCTGCCCGCGACCCACGAGGCGGCCGCCGATCTGCTGCGCAGGCTCGCCCGCTCTTGAGCCCCAAGTCCGGTTTGCGCGCGCGATCCCGGGGCTTGTGCGCCCGGGCATGCGGATTCGTGATTTCCTGAAGGGGTGACCCAGTCAGTGCCCGTAACCGGCAGCGAGCCGTTGACCCGCCCGTCGCCGCCGCGCCTGGCCCTGCGGACCTCCCTCGCCCGGCTGTCGATGCGGCCGCGCTCGATGCTGCTGTTGTCCGCGGTGCCGGTACTGGCCATCACCCTCGGTGTCGTCGGCTGGCTCGTGGACTGGCGCCTCGGCGTGGACAGCGCGGTGTACCGCGCGGGCGCGCTGACGCTGCTGCACGGCGATCCGCTCTACGACGCCAGCACGCTGCCGCCCGAGCCGTGGTGGGCGCTGCTGCCGTTCACCTACCCGCCGACGGCCGCGCTGCTGTTCGTGCCGCTCGCGATCGTGCCCACACAGGTCGCCTGGGGTGTGCTGACGGCCGTTTCCGTCCTGGCGATGGCGCTGGTCATCCGGGTCGCGATCGGCTCGCTGCCGAAGCCGGTGGCGGGCGGTGCGCGCTGGTGGTCCTCGCCGGCACGCGCGACGCTGGTGTTCTCGGTCGTGCTGCTGGGCCTGGAACCGGTGTGGCGGACGATCTTCCTTGGCCAGATCAACCTGATCCTGATGGCGCTGGTCGTGCTGGACGTGCTGGTCGTGACCTCGCGCGGCGGCCGTGGCGGCGGCATCATGGTCGGCGTCGCGGCGGCCGTGAAGCTGACGCCGTTGATCTTCGTGGTGCACCTGTTCCTCACCGGCAAGCGCGCCGACGCGGTGCGTGCGCTGGTCACGTTCCTCGGCCTGCAGCTGCTCATGTTGCTGCTGATCCCGGGCGACACGATCCGCTACTGGACCAAGACGATCTCCGACACCGGCCGGATCGGGCCGGTGCACTGGGCGGGCAACCAGTCGCTCAACGGCCTGATGAACCGCGTCACCGACCTCGCGCCGTGGGCGTCGAAGGCCGCGATCGGCATCAGCGCGCTGCTCGCGATCCCGGCGATCTGGTTCATGCTGCGCTTCCACCGCCGCGGCCAGGCGCTCGCCGCGCTGCTGGTCAGCGCGTTCTTCGCGTTGCTGGCGTCGCCGATCTCGTGGTCGCACCACTGGGTGTGGGCCGTGCCGTTGATCGTGCTGCTGATCTCGCGTCTGCCGCAGACCACGCCCGCCACCGCGTGGCGCAGATGGCTGGGTACGGGCGCGGTGATCGCGGTGTTCATCAGCTGTGTGCTGCTCGTGCTGCCCAACGGCCGCAACATCGAGCTGCACTGGAAGTTCTGGCAGGGCGTGCTGGGCAACGCCTACATCCTGATGCCGCTCGTCCTGGCCGTGGTGCTGGTGACGCGCTGGGCCCTGCTGCGGAAACACCGCCGTGTCGACGCGACGACTGCCGGCTGAACCCGGACGGCTGCTGGTCGGCCTGCTCGTCCTGGGCACCCTCGCGGTCGGGGTCTTCGGCTGGCTCGCGGACTGGCGGCTGGGCGCGGACAGCGCGGTGTACCGCGCCGGCGCGCTGACCTTCCTGCGCGGCGACTCGCTGTACACCTGGGAGCGGCTGTCGGCGCTGCCGTCCTGGGTCGCGCTGCCGTTCACCTACCCGCCCGCGGCCGCGCTGCTGTTCGTGCCGCTGGCCGCGCTGCCCGCCGGGCTCGCCTGGGGCATCGTCTCCACGGCGTCGGTGGTCTCGCTCGCCGTCGTCGTGCACCTGTGCCTTCGGCCGTCGCGGTGGGCCGCTGTGGCGGGCCTGACGGTGCTCGGGCTCGCGCTCGAACCGGTGTGGAAGACGCTGTTCCTCGGGCAGATCAACCTGATCCTGATGGCGCTGGTCGTGGTGGACGTGCTGGTCCGCCCGCGGTGGTCGGGGGTGCTGGTCGGTGTCGCGGCGGCGGTGAAGCTGACCCCGCTGATCTTCGTGGCACACCTGTTCGTCGTCGGCCGCCGCCGCGACGGGCTGCGGGCGCTGGGCACGTTCGCCGTGCTGCAGGCCCTGATGTTCGCCCTGATGCCGCACGACGCGGTGAGCTACTGGACGCAGGCGGCGTTCGATCCCGACCGGGTCGGCGGCGTGCACTGGATCTTCAACCAGTCGCTCAACGGCCTGTTCCACCGCGCCACGCACGACGCGCCGTGGTCGACGAAGCTCGCGCTGCTGGTCGCGGCCCTGCTCGCGGTGCCCGCGGTGTGGCTGGTGCGGCGGTTGCACCAGCGGGGCGAGGATCTGGCGGCGCTGCTGGTGACCGCGTTCCTCGGCCTGCTGGCGTCGCCGGTCTCGTGGTCGCACCACTGGGTGTGGGCGGTGCCGCTGGTGGCGCTGCTGGTCGCGAAGCGGCGGTGGGCGTGGGCGGCGCTGGTGACGGCGTTGTTCGCGAGCTGCGTCGTGATGCTGGTGCCCAACGGCGGGAGCACCGAGTTCGGCTGGGGCGTGGGCTGGTCGATCCCGGGGAACGCGTACGTGCTCGCGGCGGCGCTCGGGATCATCGGCCTCGCGGCCCGTGACCTGCGTCTCCGGCTATTCTGACTAGTCGTGGATCCTCGCACCGGTCTCCCGGTAGTCGGCATGGTGGGCGGCGGCCAGCTCGCCAGGATGACGCATCAGGCCGCGATCGCGCTCGGCCAGTCGCTCCGCGTGCTCGCCGCGGACGAGAACGACGCCGCGGCGCTGGTCGCCGCCGACGTGACGATCGGTCACCACACCGACTTCGAGGCGCTGCTGGCGTTCGCGAAGACGGTCGACGTGCTCACCTTCGACCACGAGCACGTGCCCGGCGAGCACCTGCTCGCGCTGGCGATGAACGACGACACCCCGATCCGTCCCGGGCCGGACTCGCTGGCCTTCGCGCAGAACAAGCTGATCATGCGTGAGCGGCTCTCGGTCGAGGACTACCCGTGCCCGCCGTTCGCCGAAGTGTCCGAAGTGGACGACGTGCTGAAGTTCGGCGCCGAGCACTCGTGGCCGGTGGTGCTCAAGGCGGCCACCGGCGGCTACGACGGCAAGGGCGTCTGGATGCTCGACTCCGACGCCGAGGCGCGCTCGCTCGTGCCGGAGCTGCTGGCCGCGGGCACCCAGCTGATGGTCGAGCGGCGCGTCGAGATGCGCCGGGAGCTGTGCGCGCTCGTGGCCCGCTCGCCGTTCGGCCAGGGCGCGGCGTGGCCGGTCGTGGAGACCGTGCAGAAGGACGGGATCAACACCGAGGTGCTCGCCCCCGCGCCCGGGCTGACCGCGCGGAAGGTCGACGAGGCACAGGATCTCGCGTTGCGCATCGCGAACGCGCTCAACGTCGTCGGCGTGCTCGCGGTCGAGCTGTTCGACACCGACGGCGGACTGGTCATCAACGAGCTCGCGATGCGCCCGCACAACTCCGGCCACTGGACGATGGACGGTTCGCGCACCTCGCAGTTCGAGCAGCATCTGCGGGCCGTGCTGGACTACCCGCTGGGCTCGACCGAGCTGCTGGCGCCGACCGTGATGGCGAACGTGCTCGGCGCGCCGGTCCTGCCGAAGATGGGCTCGGACGAGCGCCTGCACCACCTGTTCGCGCGGTTCCCCGACGCGAAGGTGCACCTCTACGGCAAGGGTGAGCGGCCGGGCCGCAAGCTCGGGCACGTCAACTTCGTCGGCCGCGACATGCCGGAGCTGCGCTCCCGCGCCACCCTGTCCGCGCACTGGCTCTCGCACGCGGAATGGCTCGACGGCCACCAAATCCACTGACCACCCACGGCAAGGAGCGACAGTGACCTCGGCGACCCCCCAGGTGGGCGTGATCATGGGCAGCGACTCGGACTGGCCGGTGCTGGAGGCCGCCGGGCAGGCGCTGGACGAGTTCGGCGTGGCCTACGAGGTCGGCGTCTACTCGGCGCACCGGACCCCGCAGCGGATGCTCGACTACGCCTCGTCCGCCGCGGACCGGGGCCTGAAGGTGATCATCGCCGGGGCCGGCGGCGCGGCACACCTGCCGGGTATGGTCGCCGCGGCGACGGTGCTGCCGGTGATCGGCGTGCCGGTGCCGTTGAAGTACCTGGACGGGATGGACTCGCTGCTGTCGATCGTGCAGATGCCGGCCGGGGTCCCGGTCGCGACGGTCTCCATCGGCGGCGCGCGCAACGCCGGGCTGCTGGCGGTCCGCGTGCTGGCCGCCCACGACCCGGCGCTGCGCGAGCGCATGGCCGCGTTCCAGGCCGACCTGGAGAAGCTGGTGCTCGACAAGGACGCGGCGCTGCGGGAGAAGCTGGGCAGGTAGCGGCCGCCTGCCCGCGGCTCGCCGATCAGTCCAATTGCTTGCGCAGCTCCCGCTTGAGCACCTTGCCCGCCGCCGACACCGGGATCTCGTCGACGAAGTACAGCTCCCGGAGTCGCTTGTAGGGCAACACGTTCTCGTTCACCGCAGCCATCAGCGACTCCTCGGTGACCGCGTCGTCGCCGCGTACGACGAAGGCCACCGGCAGCTCGCCGACGTCCGTCCGCCGGCGGCCGACCACCGCCGCTGAGCGCACGCCGGGCTGCGACATCAGCAGCTCCTCCAGCTCGCGCGGGTACACGTTGTAACCCTTGTACAGCAGCATGTCCTTCTTTCGGTCCACAATGGACAAGTAGCCTTCCTTGTCCAGCACGCCGATGTCCCCGGTGTGCAGCCATCCGTCGACGAGCACGGCGGCCGTCTCCTCGGGCCGGTTGTGGTAGCCGATCATCACCTGCGGGCCCCGGATGCAGACCTCGCCCTGCTCCCCGGTCGGCAGCGGGTCCTCGCCGCCCTCCGCGGGCACGATCTTCACCTCGGTGTCGAACACCGGCACCCCGACCGTGCCCTGTTTCCGCACCCCGGAACGGAATCCGGGCCCGCTCGTGGCGCCCATGGTGACCTCGGTGAGCCCGTAGCCCTCGTTGATCACGGCGTCCGGGAAGCGGCGGGCGAGCGCGCGGATCATCTCGTGCGGCATCGGCGCCGCACCGGACGACAGGGCCCGCACCGAGGAGAGGTCGCGCGTCCGGAAGTCCGGGCACGCCAGCAGCGCCGCGAACAACGCGGGCGCGCCGCCGATCTGCGTGATGCGCAGGCGTTCGCCGTCGGCGAGGTAGCGCACCGGGTCGAACCCGTCCTGCAGCGCGATCGTGCCGCCGGACAGCATCGGCACGTTGAGCCCGCCGATCGTGCCCATCGCGTGGAACCACGGCGTGAGGTTGATGCCGACGCCCGTGCCCAGCCTGGCCGGCCACTCCGCCTCGCCGCCGACCTGGTCCAGCGTCAGGTTCCCGTCCGCGTCCGGCGCCGGCACCGAACCGCTGCCCCAGCACCCGTACTGCAGGGAGTTGACGACGACGTTGCGGTGCGGCAGTTCGACGCCCTTGGACCGCCCGGTGGTGCCGCCGGTGTAAGCCAGGTGCGCGAGCCGGGTGCGGACGTCGATCCGCACGTCCGGGCGGGTTTCGGGCTGTCCGGCGGAAAACTCCTCGAACTCGAGCTGGCCGGGGCCGGGCTCGCCACCGGTGACGACGACGAGCCGCACCTGGGTGTGTTCCCGCACCGCCGCAAGCGCTTGCGCAGCCCGGCCGAAGCTCACCGCCGCGACGGCGCCGGAGTCGGCCAGCTGGGCGGCAAGGTCGGCGGGCGGCAGCAGCGGGTTGGCCGGGGTGAACGTCGCGCCGGCGAGCAGGATCCCGTAGTACGCCACGGGATACGCGAGGCAGTTGGGCGCGTGGATGGCCACCGTGTCGCCGGGACCGATGTCGTGTGCGCGCAGCGCGTTCGCGAACCGGCAGGCGGCGCGGTACACCTCGGCGAAGGTCAGCTGCCGGTCGTGGTGGAGGTAGGCGACGCGGTCGCCCCAGCGGGCGGCCGCCCCGGCGACGATCGCACCGACGGGCAATTCGGGATAGTCGAGCGAACCAGGCACTTCGGCGGGCAAGGTGATCGGCATCACTCCACCATAGGGCGGAAGTGCGGCCAAGGACACAAAGGCAGCAGGTGAACGAGCGCTAACCTGGGAGGGGAATCTTGCGACGCGAGGAGGGGTGACACCGGTGTCTGACGGTCCGGGGCTGTACCAGTTGGCCGAGGAGCACGAGGAGTTGCGTGCCGCGGTGCGTGCGCTGGCGGAGAAGGAGATCGCCCCGTACGCGGCTGATGTGGACGAGCGGGAGCGTTACCCGTCCGAGGCGCGGGACGCGCTGGTCAAGGCCGGTTTCCACGCGGTGCACGTTCCGGAGGAGTACGAGGGTCAGGGTGCGGACGCGGTCGCGGCGTGCATCGTGATCGAGGAGGTCGCGCGGGTGGACGCGTCGGCGTCGTTGATTCCGGCGGTGAACAAGCTGGGTACGCAGCCGATCATCCTCTCGGCGTCGGATGCGGTGAAGAAGCTGGTGTTGCCGGATATCGCGGCCGGGGCGTCGGCCTCGTACGGGCTCTCGGAGCGCGAGGCGGGTTCGGACACCGCGTCGATGCGTACCCGGGCCCGGCTCGAGGGTGATGTGTGGGTTCTCAACGGCACCAAGGCGTGGATCACCAACGCGGGGGAGTCCACCTGGTACACCGTGATGGCGGTGACCGATCCGGACGCGGCGAAGAAGTCGAACGGTATCTCGGCGTTCGCGGTGCACAAGGATGATCCGGGCTTTTCGGTGGGGCCGAAGGAGCGCAAGCTCGGTATCAAGGGTTCGCCGACGCGGGAGATCTACTTCCAGGACTGCACGATCCCGGTGGACCGGATCATCGGTGAGCCCGGCACCGGTCTGAAGACGGCGTTGCGCACGCTGGACCACACCCGCCCGACGATCGGGGCGCAGGCACTGGGCATCGCCCAGGGTGCGCTGGAGGCGGCGGTGGCGTATGTGAAGGACCGCACGCAGTTCGGCACGGCCGTCGCGGAGTTTCAGGGCGTGCAGTTCATGCTGGCCGACATGGGTATGAAGATCGAGGCGGCACGGCACCTGGTGTACGCCTCCGCGGCGGCGACCGAGCGCGGTGACTCGCGGGCGGGTTTCATGGCGTCGGCGGCGAAGGCCTACGCGAGCGATGTGGCGATGTCGGTGACCACCGACGCGGTGCAACTCTTCGGTGCTGCCGGCTACACCCGCGACTTCCCGGTGGAACGCATGATGCGCGACGCGAAGATCACCCAGATCTACGAAGGCACCAACCAGATCCAGCGGATGGTCATGGCAAGGGCACTGCTGAAGGGCTGACCTGGTGGGCGGTTCACGGGCGGCCAGCCCTAGACCGGCCCGCCCTGGTTGGCCACCAGGCTCTTCGGCGCCTGCTCACGCCACGCCGCCTCGACGAGTGACTGCACCCGCTCGGCGTCGACGTTGCGCAGGACGACCTGCAGCCCGAGGAAGCTCCGCCGCGCGTCTTGGCGGCGGACGGCCTCGTACGTCGCCGGGTCATTCGCCGCCGCCTCGGTCGCGTCGTGCTCACTCACGCGGAACACCGCCGTCGTCTCGTCCTTGCCCATGCCCGCGAAGGCCCGGCCCCGCACCTTGAACGCCGGGACGCGGAACCGGAAGTGGCTGGTCTCCTCGACCTCGGGCAGCGCGCTCGCCCAGCGGCGGATGTCGTCCGTGGTGGTCATCGCCTCACGGTATAGCCGCGACCCGGGTGAACGACCACCCATTTCCACACGGCCGGCGTACGGCGGATGCGGCACCCTGGACCCATGGCGAAGGATGCCACCCCCGTCCTGGCGTTCGCGGCGATCGTGCTCGGGATCGTCGCGGCCGCCGCGAACAGCGACGCCTGGTGGTTCCTCGCCGGCCTCATGGCCCTGGTCTTCCTCATCGAGAAGCCCATCGACGCCTGAACTCGCGTACCACCGCTCCGGTCGCCGTCGAGGCGGCGGGCGCGATCGCGTTCATGCTCGGCCTCGCGCTGCCGCTGCCGGGCATCGCTGGACCACCTGCTGTTCTGGTGCGAGCGCGCCTCAGCCCGCGTGACTCCTCAGGCGAGCAGGTCGACCGTCGTGCGCTCGGCGCGCCGGCGGTCGGCCAGTTTCGCCGGGTCGGGGTTCGACACCTGGACCAGGTGCGCGCCGGCGGCGAGCGGGGCGAGGAAGCCGCGCAGCACGCCGTCCGGCACGGTCCATTCCACTGTGGACAACACCCGCTCGCCCGCCGGGAGCTCGGCGGCGCGGGCCTGGGCGAGGACCTCGTCGACGCTCGCTCCCGCCAGCGCGGGGGTGCCGCCGTCGATCGGGACCAGCGGGCTGAACGTGTCGCCGGACAGCCGGGCCTCGCCGAGGTAGTCGAGCGCGCCGTCCGGCGGTGCGCCGGGCAGGCCGCGGCCCATCGGGTCGAGCGCGACCACCGCGGTGGTCCCGGACACCGGCGCACCCGGCGCGACGAACGTCACCCGCGCCCCGTCCGGCTCGCCGACGACGTGGGCGCCGCACCACCACGCGCCCAGCAGCACCCCGGCGGTCTGCCAGTGCGCGGGCAGCGCCACGGCCACGGGATCGCCCGGCTCGACGTCGAACTCGTCGACCAGCCAGTTCGCCGTCTTCGCCGCCCAGTTCGCGACCGTCGCCACGGACAGTTCGACCCGGGTGCCCGCCGCGTCGTCGTAGTGCGTGATCAGCGGGCGCGACGGCGACAGGGGACGCAGGAGGTGTTCGGTCAATGACACGGAACCAACCTAGTTGACGCAGGTGACGCCGTTGATGCTGGACTGCGAGTACGCCGCGGGCGCGACCCCGCCCGCCGCCGCGCCACCGCCACCGGTGTGTCCGGCCAGCCCGGCGATGAACTGCTGCACCGCCTTCGGATCCACCTCGACGATGCTCTGCCCGTCGGGGCTGCGGCCGTTGATGGTGATCACCGGGATCGTCTCGAAGCCCACGTCCCCGGAGGCCAGGCCCTTCGCCTTGTCCGCGAACTGCAGCAGGTCGAAGTCGGGGTCGAGCACCAGCGACCGGTGCAGCGCGTCGGTCAGGCCGCTCAGCTTCCCCGGGTTCGTCAGCACGCCTGCCGAGAGCACCTTGTGCAGCGCCGAGCCGAGGAACACCTGCTGCCGCACGATCCGGTCGAGGTCGCCCCGCGGCAGGTTCTTGCGCTGCCGCACGAACGACAGCGCCTCGCCGCCGGTGACCGTGTGCAGGCCCGCGGAGAAGTCCGCGCCGGAGTCCTTGTCCTCGGTCGCGTGGCTGAGGCACACCTGGACCCCGCCGAGCGCCTCGGTGATGAGGTAGAAGCCGAGCAGGTTCACCTCGGCGTAGTGGTCGATGCGCACCTGCGTGAAGTCCTGGATGGTCTGGACCAGCGCCTTGCGTCCCGCCTGGTCGGAGTCCCGCTCGACCTCGGCCGAGTCGCGCTTGCCCTGGGCGCGCAGCTGCGCCGCGGCCGCCGCCTTGGCCGTGCCGAACACGGAGTTGATCTTCGCCTGGCCGCCGCGCGGCACGTCGAGGTAGGTGTCGCGGGGGATCGAGATCGCCGTCGGCTTCCCGCCGTTCTTCGGCACCCGCAGGATGATCAGCGTGTCGGTGTTGATCGTGCCGCTCTGCTCGGTGCGCAGGGTCTTGAGCATCGACAGCGGCAGCGGGTTGCCCTGCATGTCCGTCCGCGCGTCGACGCCGACGAGCAGGATGTCCTCCACGCCGTCGTCCGCGGGTGGTGCCTTGACGTCAGGCGTGTCGGGCTCGCCGAGGATGTCGGAGGTGTGCAGGTCGCCCTGCACCTGGTGGTACGTCAGGTAGGCGTAGCCGGTCGCCACGAGCGCGACCACCGACAGCAGCACGAGCACGGTTTTGGCCATCCCGCGCGGGATCGACCGCTTCCGCCGCGGCGCCGCCTCGGGCGGCTCCTCGGGCTCTGCCGTCCGGGGATACGGCGTCGGCTTCGGCCTCGTCTCCTCGGCGGTGCCGTCCTCGTCCTCGTCCAACCCCGTGTCTCCCCCTGGTCGCCCCTGCTCCGGTCTCAGGTTAAGGCACCTGCATCAGTTGACGCAGGGGACTTCACCACCCGTGATGGGGGGCGTGACGCTGGAGGTGGGTGAAAGGGGCACGCTGGTCGAAGGCGTGCTCGGCCGTTTGGCGGAACTCCGCGGGGGAGCGGACGGCGACGTGGGCGTGGTCGTCGTCGTGACCGACGTCCTGGCGCCCGGGTCGGCGGTGAGCCCGTCGACGAACTGGTGCACCTGGCCGGGGTCCACCCGCAGCACGTCCGCCCCGCCGATGACCGCCGGGCCGACCACGGGAATGGTCCGGAACTGGATGTTGCCGCTGTTGAGCCCGCGCATCTGGGCGGCGAACTCCGCCAGGTCCCAGTTGTCCGAGAGCACCACCGACTTCTTCACGGCCGTGAGCACGTCGGAGAGCTTCGAGGGGTTCGCCAGCACGTCCCGCGAGAGCACCTTGCGGGCCAGCCCGGACAGGAACGCCTGCTGCCGCGCGATCCGGTCGAGGTCACCGTTGGGCAGGTCGTAGCGCTGGCGCACGAACGCGAGCGCCTGCACGCCCTCGACCGTCTGCGGCCCGCCGTGCAGGTCGACGCCGGACTTGAGCTCGTGCACGGGGGCGTTGAGGCACACGTCGACCCCGCCGAGCGCCTTGGTGACCTCGTAGAAGCTGGACAGGTTCACCTCGGCGTACCGGTCGATCATGCCGGGCTTGCCCATGAAGTTCTCGAGCGTCGCGACGAGGTTCTTGCGGCCGGCGATCTTCGCCTGCCGGTCGGCCTCCGCGACGTCCGTGCCGTGCTGTTGCAGCTGGTGGAACTTGTCGTTGTAGGCGTAGACGAAGGCGCCGTTGAGCTTGTGCTTGCCGTACCCGCCGGCGAGCTCCACCCACGAGTCGCGCGGGAAGGAGATGGCGACCGCGCGCCTGCCGTCCTGCGGGATGTGCACGAGGATCATCGTGTCGGTCTGCTTCTCGCCGTCGGCGTCCCCGGCGTGCAGCATGTCGAGCACCTCGCGCGGCAGGGGGCTGCCCTGGGCGTCGGTGCGGCTGTCCATGCCGACCAGCAGGATGTCGACCGCGCCGTCGAGTGGGACCGCGTGCAGCTGGTTGTCCTCGAACACCTGGCTGGTGGTCAGCCCGCTGTTCGGGTCGCCGATGAACTGCCAGCCGTACCAGGTCAGCACCAGCACGGCGACCGAGACGAGGCTGACGACGGCCTTCCCGCCGCGCAGTGCGAACACGGCGAACCACGGCCGGTGACGCCGCTGCCAAGGGATCGGCGGCGGGGGCCAGCCGATGTCCTCCGCGGCGTCCTGGCGGGTGGCAACCCCGTCGGCCACGCTAGCTCCTCCCGCCCCCATCTTTTGTGAATGCTTTCAGATTACTGTTCCCTCTACTGAGACGTGTGCGGGCTGGGCTACGTTGCCCGGGTTGCGCAAACCGACGTGCGGAAGGCGGGGTGACCATGCGGGTGCTGGTGACCGGGGGAGCGGGTTTCATCGGGTCGCACTACGTGCGGCAGGCGGTGTCGGGTGCCTACCCGGCGCTGGCCGACGCCGAGGTGGTGGTGCTCGACAAGCTGACCTACGCCGGCAACCCGGTCAACCTGGCACCGGTCGCGGACGACCCGCGTTTTCGTTTCGTGCAGGGGGATATCTGCGACGGCGCGCTGGTCTCCGAGCTGATGACCGGGGTCGACCTGGTGGTGCACTTCGCCGCCGAGTCGCATGTGGACCGGTCCATCCTCGGCTCGGCCGACTTCGTGCTGACCAACGTGCTCGGCACGCAGACGCTGCTGCAGGCGGCGCTGGGCGCGGGGGTGGGCAAGTTCGTGCATGTCTCCACCGACGAGGTGTACGGGTCGATCGCCGAGGGCTCGTGGTCGGAGGACCGCGTGCTGGAGCCGAATTCCCCCTACTCGGCCTCGAAGGCGTCCTCGGACCTGCTGGCTCGCGCCTTCCACCGCACCCACGGGCTCCCGGTGTGCGTGACACGGTGCTCGAACAACTACGGGCCGTACCAGTTCCCGGAGAAGGTCATTCCCTTGTTCGTGACGAATCTGCTCGATGGGGCAAAGGTGCCGCTGTACGGGGACGGGCTGAACGTTCGTGACTGGCTGCACGTGGACGATCACTGCCGCGGTATCCAGCTGGTGGCCGACGGCGGCCGCGCGGGCGAGATCTACAACATCGGCGGCGGGACCGAGCTGACCAACCGGGAGCTGACCGAGCGGCTGCTGGCGGCGCTGGGTGCCGGCTGGGACCGGGTCGAGCAGGTGCCCGACCGGCTGGGCCACGACCGGCGGTACTCGGTGGACATCACCAAGATCAGTACCGAGCTGGGTTACCGGGCCGAGGTTCCCTTCGACGAGGGCTTGGCCGACACTGTGCGGTGGTACCGCGAGAACCGCTCGTGGTGGGAGCCGCTCAAGGAGCGCGCCGCGCTGGTGGGGAAGTGAGGTGCCGATGCTGAGTCTGCTGGTGCCCGGCGGGACGGGCCAGCTCGGCCGCGATCTCGCCGCGCTGTCCTCGCCGGAGATCGACGTCGTCGCGCCCGGGTCCGCGGAGCTGGACGTGACGAGCGCGGGCGCCGTGGTCGCCGCGGTCAGCGCGCTGGCGGAGCGGGCCCGCGAGGCCGGCGCCACGCCGCTGGTGATCAACGCGGCCGCCTACACCGCGGTCGACGCGGCGGAGACCGACGAGCGGCGCGCGTTCGCGGTCAACGTGGACGGCCCGCGGGTGCTCGCGGCGGTGTGCTCCTCGCGCCGGGTGCCGCTGGTGCACGTGTCGACGGACTACGTGTTCGCCGGGAACGCGGACCGGCCGTACGAGCCGGAGGACGACCTCGAGCCGCACAGCGCGTACGGCCGGACGAAGGCAGCCGGTGAGGACGCGGTGCTCGGTTCCGGTGCCCAGGCCTGGGTCGTGCGCACGTCCTGGGTCTACGGCGCGAGCGGGTCGAACTTCGTGAAGACCATGGTGCGCCTCGAAGGCGAGCGCGAGACACTGTCCGTGGTGGACGACCAACACGGGGCGCCGACCTGGTCGGCCGACCTCGCCTCGGGGCTGCTGGAGCTCGGCCGGTCCATTGTGGAAGGACACGGTCCGTCCCGGCGCATCCTGCACTGCACGGGCGGCGGCGAGACGACCTGGTTCGGCTTCACCCGCGCGATCTTCGAGGAGCTGGGTGCGGACCCGGAGCGGGTGAAGCCCTGCACGACGGAGGAGTTCCCCCGGCCGGCGCCGCGGCCGGCGTACTCGGTGCTGTCGAACAAGTCGTGGGTGGACGCCGGGCTGACCCCGTTGCGCCCGTGGCGCGATGGCCTCGCGGCCTACTTCGCGGCGGCGCGGCGGTAGGCGGCGACGGTGGCGTCGGCGCAGCGGCGCCAGGTGAACCCCGCCGCGTGCGCCCGGCGTTCCATCGACATCGAGGCGGCGCGCGGTTCGGACACGGCCTCCCGCATCGCGTCGGCGAGCGCCTCGACGTCGCCGTACGGCACGAGGTGCGCGTAGCCGCCGGAGATCTCGCGCAGCGCCGGGATGTCCGTGCACACGACAGGTGCGTCGCACGCCAGCGCTTCGAGCACCGGCAGCCCGAAGCCCTCGTCGCGGGAGGGCAGGACCAGCGCCGACGCGCCCGCGACCACGTTGCGCAGGTCTACTTCGGACAGATAGCCGATGTGCCGGGCCCGGCCGGACACCGTGACCGGCCCGGGGCCCACCAGCACCAGCGGTGGCAGCTCGGGATCCGCTGCGTGGGCCTTCAGCAACCAGTCGAGGCCCTTGCGCGGCCCCGAAGCGCCGACGAACAGCAGGTACTCCGAAGGCAGCCGGAGCCGGTCCCGCATCTCCTTGTTCGGCGGCCGCCCGGTGAACCACGCGGCGTCCACGCCGAGCGGGGTCACCTCGATCTTCTCGCGCGGCGCGTCCAGCCGCTCCGCCACCCTGTCCGCAACGGCGGCCGTCGGGGTGCAGATGACCCGCGCCTGGGCCGCACCCTGCCGCACGAGCTGCGGCAGCTCGCGGTCGCTGGGCGCCAGCTCCTCGGGCGCGTCGAGGAACGCGAGATCGTGGATGGTCAGCACGCCGGCGGCGCGCAGCGACCGGGGCAGCACGAAGTTCGTGCCGTGCACGACGTCCGTCAGCCCGGCGAACAGCTCGATCGGCGGGAACGGCGAACGCAGCCAGGCCTTGCGCAGCAGCCGTGCCGCGACGGGCATGCCGGTGGCGCGGGCGCCGTGCGGCAGCACGTGCCGCAGCCGCCGCCAGCCGCGCAGCGTGAACGCGACCGCCAGAGTGTCCACATCGGACCGCGAGGCCAGCTCCTCGGCCAGCGAGGCGGTGTACCGGCCGATGCCCGTCCGGTTGCCCAGCAGGGGCGTCCCATCGAGCAGGACTCTGAGCGGTCTGTCAGCCACGGCCCCGGGCTACCTTCTTCACCCGGCCCGCGGCACGGCGGACGAGCTCCTTCGGGCCGCCGTCGGCGAGGTACTCCCGCACCAGCGCGAGATCCCGGCGGACGAGTTCCTTGCCCCGCACCGGATCCGAGACCACCAGGTCCGTCGCGCCGGGCAGCCGGTCGGCGGCCGGGCGCGGGTTCCGGCAGTACTCGACGAGCGGCGCGAGCGCCTCCGGCCACGCGTACCGCTGCGCGACCTTCGCGATGCGCTCCTTGCAGGCGGCGGCGAACTCGGTGTCGTACATCGCGCGTTCGAGCGCGTCCGCCAGGGCTTCCTCGTCCTCCGCGGGCACGACGACGCCCAGCCGCTCCTCGCGCACCAGGTCGGCGAACGCGTCGCCGTCGGTGGTGACGATCGGCAGCCCGGCCCACAGGTAGTCCAGCACCCTGGTGCGGAACGCGAAGGTGGTCTCGACGTGCTCGAAGTGCGTGGTGACCCCGCAGTCCGCGTCGAGCAGCCAGTTCTGCCGCTCGCTGTAGGGCACCCAGTGCTCGTTGAAGAACACGTGCTTGCCGGTCAGGCCGAGCCGGTCGGCCAGCCGCATCGTCCGGGCGCCGATGTCCATCTCGGCGACCTCGGGGTTGGGATGCTTCATCCCCAGGAACACCAGCCGCACGTCCGGCTGCCGCCCGCGCAGCCGGTCGATCGCGCCGACCAGGGTCAGCGGGTCGAACCAGCTGTACACCCCGCCCGCCCACAGCACGACGTGGTCGGTCTCGTCGACGCCGTCCAGCTGGGCACGCAGGCCGGGCCCGGTGCGCACCGGCGGCTCGGCCGAGAGCCCGAACGGGACGACGGCGAGCAGGGACTGCGTGGTCGGGTCGGCGTCGTACAGCCGAGGGGTCAGCCGGCCGAGCGCGGCGAGGTGGCCGAGCCAGAAGTGCCGCTGCCGCTGCGAGGCGCACAGGAAGAAGTCACCGCGCTCCAGTTGCGCGTCGAGCACCTTCGTGACGCCGATCAGGTCCGCCGCGCGCTTGTCGTCCGGCGCGCTCTTGCTCTGTTCGAGCAGCTCCAGGTGCATCGGGTCGTAGAGGTCGCAGACCACCAGCTTCCTCGAGTGCTCGGCCTTGAGCGCGGGCGCCATCTCGAGCACGTGGCCCTGCAGGATGACGATGTCGGCCCACTCGATCGGCTCGGTGAGGTCGCGCTTGCGGGCCGCGCTGACCGGGAACGGCGCGGGCGGCGGCGCGGCCAGCGGGTTGACCGTGACCAGCCGGACGTCGTGCTCGGGGGCGAGGATGGTGGCGATGTTCCAGGCGCGGATCGCGGGGCCCGCCATCCGGTCGGTGATCGCGTCGCCGGTGATCACCAGTACCTTGCGCCGCTGTCCGAAGACGCTCTCGATGCCGAACGCCTCGACCAGTACCTCGTGCGCGGCGAGGTAGCGCGGCAACGGGTACGCCGGCTCCAGTGCCTTGCGCAGCAAGGGGATCAGGTCGGCGTCGGTGCGCACCCGGGCGGCCTGCTCGATCTTGCGGGACTCGGCGAGCGAGGGCAGCAGCTCGACGAACTGGTCGACCGCCAGCACGCCCGCGAGCGTGGTCCGGGGGATCTCGACCGGGCCGGTCTCGACCGGGCCGACCCCGTGCGCCAGGTCGAGCTGGGTCGCGTCCAGCTCGCCGCGCGCGGTGGCGCGGCGGATCGCCAGCGCGAGCGCCGCGGGCAGCACCTTCGCCAGCGTCTCGTCGGAGACGTTCTTGTACAGCGCGGCGAGCGCGTTGCGCTCCAGCAGGAAGGTCTCCCGGCCGGTCTCGGGAGCGTCCACTTCGGACATCGTGGCGTGGTGGCGGTGGTAGGCGATCGACTCGGGCACGTAGCGCACGCGCCAGCCGCGCAGGTTGAGCCGCCAGCCCAGGTCGACGTCCTCGTAGAACATGAAGAACCGCTCGTCGAACCCGTCCAGCTCGGCGAACACCCCGGCCCGCACGAACATCGCCGAGCCGGTCGCGAACAGCACGTCCTTGGCGTTCTCGTGCTCCGCCGCGGGCAGCCCGGCCAGCGGGCCGCCCGCGTGCCGCTTGTAGCCCATGCCGAACCAGGTCAGGCCCGCGTCCACGAAGTCGACGCCCGTGCCGTCCCAGTCCAGGACCTTGCTGGCGACGGCGGCGACGGTCGGGTCGGCGGTCAGCGCGCCGACGGCCGCCCGTGCCCAGCTCGCGTCCGGGCGGGCGTCGTTGTTCAGGAACGCCAGCACGCTGCCGCGCGCGTGCCGGGCGCCGAGGTTGCAGCCGCCCGCGAAACCGAGGTTCTCGGCCGATTCGACGAGCTTCACGTCCGGCGCCGCGGCCTTGATCCGGGCGACGTCGTCCCCGCCGGAGGCGTTGTCGACGCAGATGACCTCGAGCCGCGGGTAGTCCAGGTCGCCGGCCAGCGCACGCAGGCAGGTGATCGTGTCCGCCGCGCCGCGGTAGTTCACGACGATCACCGAGACCAGCGGTAAGGGCGTTTCCCCCTGCGTCAACGCGTGACCTCCTGCTCAGCGGATGGGCCGAAGCTTACTGGGTGTCCAGTTCCGCCAGATCTGCCCTCGTCCCACGGTCGAGCGCCGGGTGATGGCCCGGCGTGCGCGCAGCGTGGCGGGCAGCCGGAGGACGACCTCGGCCAGTACCCGGCAGCGCAGCGCCGGGGAGAAGTTGGCGGCGTCGGGCACCTGCCCGCGCAGCGGCAACACGGCGGTTATCGCGGCGAACCGCGCCAGTTCGCGGACGGCGACCGCGGCGGGCGCGCAGCGCAGGAGGGTCAGCAGGCGGTTGCGCTCGTTCCAGAGGTGGAACCGCCGCGAGCCCGGTCGCGTGCTCACGCCGTGACGGTGAGTCACCCGCGCCTCGGGGACGGCCACGATGTAGTGTCCCGCGAGCCGGAGCCGCCACGCGGTGTCGGTGTCCTCGTAGTAACAGAAGAAGCTCGCGGGGACGCCGCCGATCGCACGGAGGACCTCGGTGCGCAGGAGCGCCGCGCCGCCGCAGAAGCCGAACACCGGCGTGTCGAGCGCGTCCGCGCCGTAGCCGTCTGCGGTGAGCCGGACGCCCAGCGACTGCGGCGACCCGTCGGGCCGGTCGAGCCGCGCGCTCGCGGCCGCCGCGCTGCCGAGCGCGTCCTCCAGGGTGCCCAGCCAGGCCGGGTCCGGCGCCGCGTCGTCGTTGAGCCAGGCCATCAGCGGGGTGTCCACAAGCGACAGCGCCGCCGCCATCGCGCCGGCGTAGCCGCGGTTGCGGGAAAGGCGCACGACCTGCGGCTTCGCCGGATGCGCCGCGAGCAGGCCTGCCGTGCCGTCGTCGGACGCGTTGTCCACCACGAGCGTCCGATGTGGACGATCCTGGGCGGCGAGGGCGTCGAGACAGGCGGTGATGTGCTCGGCCCCGCGCCAGGTGACGACCACCACCGTCGAGCTGACCTCGGTCACGGCGAGCACAATACGGCTCGTGCCGGAACTCGTGGTCATCGCCGAGCAGCTGCTCGCGCCCGTGCCGGGTGGCACCGGCCGCTACACCGCCGAGCTGCTGCGCGCGCTGGCCGCGACCGCGCCCCCGGGCTGGGAGGTCACCGGTGTCGTCGCCCGGCACGCCGAGCAGCGGCTGGACGGGGTGCGGATGCTGCCCCTGCCGCCGCGCGCGCTGATCGCGGCCTGGCAGCTGGGGCTGCCCTACTGGCCCGGTGGCGACGCCGTGCACGCGCCGACCCCGCTCGCCCCGCCGCGCGGCCCGGTCTCGGTGACCGTGCACGACACGGTGCCGTGGACCCATCCGGAGACGCTGACCCCGCGCGGGGTCTCCTGGCATCGGAAGATGATCGGCCGGGCGGCGCAGCGGGCTCGCGGGCTGGTCGTGCCGACCCGGGCCGTGGCCGACGACCTGCGCCGGCGGGTGCCGGTGCGGGTGCCCGTGCACATCGCCGGGCACGGCGTGGCGCCCGCTCTTTCGGCCGGTGCGGAGGTCGCCGACCTGCCAAAACGTTACGTACTGGCGGTCGGCACGCTCGAACCGCGCAAGGGTGTCGACGTGCTGCTGGACGCGATGACGGAGCTGGACGTGCCGCTCGTGCTGGTCGGCCAGCCCGGCTGGGGCGGTGTGGACCCGCGGCGGGACGGGGTCGACGTCCGCGTGCTGGGCAGGGTTTCGGACGGGGAGCTGGCGACCGTGTTGCGCGGGGCCGACGTGCTCGCGGCCCCGAGTCTCGCCGAGGGCTTCGGCCTGCCTGTTCTCGAGGCGATGGCATCGGGGGTGCCGGTCGTGCACTCGGACGCACCCGCGCTCGTGGAGGTCGCGGGGGGTGCCGGCGTCTGCGTCCCACGCGGGGACGCGCGGGCGCTCGCGGCGGGATTGCGGGAGGTGCTGTCCTCGCCGGAACGGGCGTCGGGGCTGGTCGCGGTGGGTAGGGCGCGGGCGGCGGAGTTCTCCTGGGAGCGTGCCGCGGAGGCCGTCTGGAGTATTCACGAACGGTCCGGATTGTGAGTTCCTGACCAAACGGACTTCGATCGGTCGTACTCTGCACGGGTGGGAATAGGCGAACCGAGCGTCCTGATCGATGCCACCGCCGTGCCCGCGGACCGCGGTGGGGTCGGTCGCTATGTCGATTCGCTCGCACAGGCGCTGGACGCCGACGGCGCGCCGGTCAGCGTGGTCTGCCAGCCGCGGGACGTGGCGTTGTACGCCCGGCTCGCGCCCCACTCGCGGATCGTGCCTGCCGGGCCGTCGACGGTCACCAGGACCGCGCGGCTGGCGTGGGAGCAGACCACGCTGCCGATGCTCGCCCGGCGGCTGAACGTGCAGGTCGTGCACTCGCCGCACTACACGATGCCGCTCGCCGGCCCGGCCGCGTCCGTGGTCACCCTGCACGACGCGACGTTCTTCACCGACGCGGTGCTGCACTCGTCGGTCAAGGCACGGTTCTTCCGCGGCTGGACGGTGACGGCGCTGCGCCGCGCGACGATGTGCGTGGTGCCGAGCCAGGCGACGGCGAACGAGCTGACCCGCGTGACGCGGGCCCGGCCGCGGGCGCTGGAGATCATCGAGCACGGGGTGGACGTGGAGCGGTTCCACCCGCCGTCGCCCGCCGAGGTCCGGGCGGCGCGCGCGGTGATCGGTCTGGAGTCGACGCCGTACGTCGCGTTCCTGGGGGCGCTGGAGCCGCGCAAGAACGTGCCGGCCCTGATCCGGGGGTTCGCGAAGGCGGTCGAACACCGGCCGAACCCGCCGGCGCTGGTGCTCGCGGGTCAGCCGGGCTGGGACACGCAGGTGGAGAAGGCACTGGACGCGGCGCCGCTGCGGCTGCGGGTGATCCGGGCGGGTTACCTGCCGTTCGAGACGCTGGCGGGTTTCCTGGGCGGGGCGGAGCTGGTGGCGTATCCGAGCCTGGGGGAGGGCTTCGGCCTGCCGGTGCTGGAGGCCATGGCGTGCGGCGCGTGCGTGCTGACCACGCGGCGGCTGTCCCTGCCGGAAGTCGGCGGGGACGCGGTCGCCTACTGCGGCGTCGGAGCCGGCGACGTGGCGGCGGCCCTGTCGGAGCTGCTGGACGCCCCCGCCCGCCGTGCCACGCTCGCCGAAGCGGCCCAACGGCGGGCGAAGGAGTTCTCGTGGGCCACCAGCGCCGAGCGTCATCGCGAGGCGTACGGGAAGGCATGGCTGGCCTACCGGCGTCGGTGATCGTCGCCGCCTGCGCCGCGCCACGGGGTGACCCCACCTGCTCACCGCCACGCTGCGCGAACCCGGCACAATGGCCCGGGTGACCGAGCCGACACGTTATGGCGACGGCGTGGCCGTGGTCGTGGTGACCTACTTCCCCGGCGATGACCTGGCCCGTTTCCTCGACACGCTCGAGAAGGCGTCCACCCGCGACGTCCGCGTGGTCCTCGCCGACAACGACTCCACCGACGACGAAGCGCTCGACCGCGCCGCCGAGCGGGAGAACGTCCACCTGCTGCGCATCGGCGAGAACCTCGGCTACGGCGGCGGCGCGAACCGGGGCGTGGCGGAGCTCGACGACAGCTACGGCTGGGTCGTCGTCGCCAACCCGGACCTCGAATGGGAGCCCGGCTCCCTCGACGTGCTCCTCGACGCCGCCCGGCGCTGGCCCCGCGGCGGCGCGTTCGGCCCGCTCATCCGCGAACCCGACGGCACCGTCTACCCCTCGGCCCGCCTGCTGCCGTCACTCGGCCGCGGGATCGGGCACGCCGTGTTCGCCAAGGTCTGGCCCGCCAACCCGTGGACCCGTGCCTACCGCCAGGAACGCGCCCCCGAGGAACGCGTCTCCGGCTGGCTTTCCGGCTCCTGCCAGCTCTTCCGCCGCGAGGCGTTCGACTCCGTGCGGGGCTTCGACTCGCGGTACTTCATGTACTTCGAGGACGTCGACCTCGGCGACCGCATCGGCCGCGCCGGCTGGCAGAACGTCTACGTGCCCTCCGCCGCGGTAACGCACATCGGCGGCAAGGCGACTTCCCGGGCGCCGAAGAAGATGCTGGCCGCGCACCACGAAAGCGCGTACCGCTACCTCGCCGACCGCCACCGCGGGCCGGCCTGGAAGCCGGTGCTCGCGGCGATCAAGCTCGGGCTCGCCGCGCGCCTCAAGCTCGAGACGCGCGGCCGGTAGGGAAGTCAGAGACCTTCGAGACGGCGGGAAAGGTCGGAACGACCGGTGCTCTTCGTGGTGGTGGGGATGAGGCCGCCGACCTCTTGCTCGTCGGGTTCCGGCGCGACCGGCGCCATCCCGACGCGGGTGCCCGGCTTCGCCTCCAGGCTGCCCTGCACCGCGTCGATCACCGAGGACGGCACGACGGCCGTGGTGTCGGGATCGTCCTCGTGGTCGATCCTGTCGACCACCGACCGGGGGATCTGTTGGGTGTTCGACGCGTCCATCGGCGACTTGGCGTCTTCGGGCGTCACCACGAACGCGCCGCGCGCCCGTGCCCGGGCCAGCAATGCGTCCGCTCGCTCGCGGGGGTCCATCCCCTCGGCCTCCCGACTCGACCCGAGGCCCTCTCCGACCGGGGCCCCCCGTGTGCTGTCTAGGGTAGGCCCTCCGGGCCTTCGCCGTCAGCAAATCGCACGGCTTGTCGCCCGGCGGGTGCTCGATAACGGGAGGAAGTTGTGAAGCCCACGCAAGATGTCGATGCCGTGGTGCTCGTGGGTGGCAAGGGCACCCGCCTGCGGCCGCTCACGTTGTCCGCGCCCAAGCCGATGCTGCCCACCGCGGGCGTGCCGTTCCTGACACACCTGCTGTCGCGGATCCGCGCGGCGGGCATCGCGCACGTCGTGCTCGGCACCTCCTACAGGGCCGAGGTCTTCCAGGAGCACTTCGGCGACGGCGCGAAGCTCGGTCTCGAGCTGGAGTACGTCGTGGAGGACGAGCCGCTGGACACCGGTGGCGCCATCCGCAACGTCTACGACCGGCTGCGCGCCGAGCACGCCGTGATCTTCAACGGCGACATCCTCTCCGGCGCGCACCTGGGCGCGCTGGTCCAGGCGCACCGCGACGCCGCGGCCGACGTCACGCTGCACCTGCAGCGGGTCGAGGACCCGAGCCGCTTCGGCTCGGTGCCCACCGACGCCGACGGCCGGGTCACCGCCTTCCTGGAGAAGACGCCGAACCCGCCGACCGACCAGATCAACGCCGGCTGCTACGTCTTCCGCCGCTCGGTGGTCGAGTCCATTCCCGCGGGCCGGCGCGTGTCGGTCGAGCGCGAGACGTTCCCCGGCCTGCTCGCCGATGGCGCGCACGTGCACGGGTTCGTGGACGCGTCGTACTGGCTGGACGTCGGTACGCCCGAGGCGTTCGTGCGCGGTTCGGCCGACCTCGTGCGTGGCCTGGCGCCGACCTCCGCGCTGCCGGGGCCGACGGGCGAGTCGCTCGTGCTCGACGGCGCGAAGGTCGCCGACGGGGCGAGCGTGACCGGTGGTTCGACCATTGGCTCCGGCTCCAATGTCGCCGCCGGCGCGCAGGTCGCCGGTTCCGTGCTGTTCGACGGCGTGTCGGTGGCCGAGGACGCGATCGTCGAGGACTCGGTGCTGGGCGCCGGTGCGCGGGTGGGCAAGGGCGCGGTGCTGCGCGGCGTCGTGCTCGGCGACGGCGCGATCGTCGGTGCCGGCTGCGAGCTGCTGCACGGTGCGCGCGTCTGGCCGGACATGACACTGCCCGACGCCTCGATCCGCTTCTCCAGCGACTGCTAGTGCGCTACCGCCCACCGTTCACTGTGGACCTCGGCGCGGTGCTTTCCCCGCTGCGCCGCGGCAAGGGCGACCCGTGCTTCCGGGCGGAGGAGTCGGGGGTCAGCTGGCTGACCGGCAACACCGCGGACGGGCCGGGCACGCTGGCGTTCCGCCGGTTCGCCGACGGCGAGATCGAGGCGCAGGCCTGGGGCCCGGGAGCGGACCGGCTGCTCGACGGGGTGCCGGCGCTGCTGGGCGCGGAGGACGACGACGGCGAGTTCGTCGCGCACCACGACCAGGTGGCCCGGGCACGGCGGCGGCTGCCCGGGCTGCGGCTCGGGTCCTCGGGACGCGTCTTCGACGTGCTGATCCCGGCGGTGCTGGAGCAGAAGGTCACCGGCTACGAGGCCAGGCGGTCGTGGCGTGAGCTGTGCCGGTGGTACGGCGAGCCCGCGCCGGGCCCGGCGCCCGCGGGCATGCGCGTGCCGCCGACACCCCGCGCCGTCATGTCCATTGTGGACTGGAAGTGGCACAGGGCGGGGGTGGACCTGTCCCGGCGGCGGGCGCTGATCTCCGCCGCGCAGGTGGCACACCGGCTGGAGCGCGCGGCGGAGCTGCGGGGCGCCGAGGGCAGGGCGCTGCTGCGGAAGGTGCCGGGGATCGGCGTGTGGACCGCGGCGGAGGTGGCGCAGCGCGCGTGGGGCGACCCGGACGCGGTCAGCTTCGGCGACTTCCACATCCCGACCGTCGTCGGCTACGCCCTGCTGGGCGAGCCGCTGGACGACGAAGGGCTGGCGGAGGTGCTGGCGCCGTACGCGCCGCAACGCCAACGGGCGGTGCGGTACCTGGAGGCGGCGGGCTTCTCGCGCCCGAGGTTCGGCCCGCGCATGTCGGTGCGGGACTACCGGGCTATGTGAGCCCGAGCGCCGCCTTCGCGATGGCCAGGGCTTCTTCGGGCGGAAGCCCCAGTGCGCGGCACGTCGTGGCGTAGGTGGTGGCGGCCTGCTGCGCCAGCCGGCGGGACTCGTCCCCGGATGACGCGACGAAGCTGCCCGCGCGGCCGCGGGTCTCGATCAGGCCCGCTTCCTCCAGTTCCCGGTACGCGCGGGCGATCGTGTTCGGGGCGATGCCGACGTCCGCCGCGAGCTGGCGCACGGTCGGCAGTTTCGTCCCGACCGCGAGCCTGCCGTCGTTGATCTGTTCCGCCAGCGAGGACCGCACCTGCTCGTACGGCGGCACCGGCGAGGCCGCGTCGACGGAGATGATCATCCCGCCGCCGCCACGAGTTCCGCCAGGTCCTCCGAACCGGCGGGCAGCCCGTCGACCGGCCACCAGCGCAGGTCGTCGGACTCGTCGCTGCGCACCGGCTTGGCGCCGCGCGGCGCCTGCACCACGAAGCGCACATCGAAATGCCGCGTCGGCACGCCCAGCGAGCAGGTGATCGGATGCACGTCCAGCTGCACCGGCTCGGGCTCGATGTGCAGCTCCGCGATCCCCGACTCCTCCCGGGCCTCCCGCAGGGCAGCGGAAACCAGCGACGTGTCCGATGGCTCGCAGTGGCCGCCGAGCTGCAGCCACCGGCCCACCCGCGGGTGCAGGGTCAGCAGCACGTGCTCACGGTCGGCGTCGAGCAGCACCGCCGACGCCGTGAGATGCCCCGCGGCACAGGAGCGCAGGCAGGCGTCCTCGCGAGCCGCCAGGAATCCCAGAAAAGCCTGGCGCAACGCCTCCTGTGCTGCCGGAGCCGGTCGCCATTTGTGCAAAGTGGACGTCGCGTCGAGATGCAGGCTCACAGCTCCACCAATCCGTCGCCAGGCGAACCGGGTGAACGCAGCCCGGGCGCCGCGAGTGGACGACCGACCGCGACCGCGCCCAGCGGCTGCCATTGCGCGCCCAGCCCGAGCACCTCACGCACCACGTCGGCGGCGAAGATCGTCGACCCGATCCAGCACGAGCCGAGCTCCTCGGCGGCCAGCGCGACCAGCAGGCCCTGCACCGCGGCCCCGCCCGCGACCGTGAACATCGTGCGCTCACAGTCATTGCGGCGGGCGTCGGGATACGTGTGCGCGCCTTCGGCCACCAGGAACGGCAGCACGACCTCCGGCGCGTCGAACAGGATGTCCCCGCGGCCGACGCGTTTCGCGATCTGCTCGTCGGTGAACCCGTCCGCACGCAGGTCCGCGCGCCACGACTCCCGCATCGCCTCCAGCAGCTTCGTGCGCAACCCGCGGTCGCGCAGCCAGACGAACCGCACCGGCTTCGTGTGGTGCGGCGCCGGAGCCGTCAGCGCGGCGCCGATGGAGCGCCGCATCGTCTCGGGATCCACCGGCTCGTCGGCGAACTCGCGCACCGATCGGCGCACGAGCACGGCTTCCTTGCGGCCCCGCGCGATCGCCTCGGTGACGCCGAGGGAGAACATGTCCTCCTCGACCGGTCGCACCAGCTTGCGCGCGGTCGAGCCGTCGTCCACAAGGGACAGCCCACGGACCACGGCGACCGGGGTCGCCTTCAGCTTGCCCTTGACCAGGTCCGCCGCCGAGGCCACCTCGTCGGCGACGGCGATCTCGGTGACCTGCAGCTCGTTGCCCTGGCCGTCGACCTCGCCCTCGTAGGAGTGCAGCACCTTGAGCCCGGACGAGCCGATCGCCGCGTCCGTCTGGCCGACGCGCCACGCGCGGCCCATCGTGTCGGTGACCACCACCGCGACCTCGACGCCGAGCCGCTCCCGCAGGCCGTTGCGCAGTGCGAGCGCGGACCCGTCGGGATCCGTGGGCAGCAGGGCGATCTCACCCTGGTCCACATTGGACGCGTCGACGCCGGACGCGGCCTGCACGATCCCGAGCCGGTTCTGCGTGATCATGGTGCGGCCGAACCGGGCGAGCACCCGGACCGACTCCTGCTCGACCAGCTTCCGCCGCGCCTCGTCCCGCGCCTGCGGGTCCGTGGGCACCCGGATGAGCATGCCCTCGATCTTCGACACGACCTTGCTGGTCACCACGACGACGTCGCCGGAGCGCAGCCAGGGGGCCGCGCCGGCGATCGCGCCGGTCAGATCGTCGCCCGGCCGGAACTCCGGCAGGCCCTCGACCGGCAGGATCTCCAACCGGTCGGTGGAATGCTCAGTCAAGGTCCACTCCGGACAGTTCCAGCGCCGCGCGGGCCATCGCCGCCGTCGCGCCGACATCGGTCATCAGCAGCGGCACGGCCCGCACCGCGACGCCGGGCACGTGCACGGTCTCGCCGGAGGCCACGAGCCACCCGTCGAGCAGGCCGTCCTCCGAGGTCTGCCGCGAGCCGTAGTGGCGGCCGACGGCCTCGGCGGAGGTCTCCACGCCGATCGCGGTCAGGCAGGCGTCGGCCATGCCGCGCACGGCCTTCCCGCCGATGATGGGGGACACCCCGACGACCCCGGCCGCCGTCTTCCGCAGCGCCTGCCGCACACCCGGCACGGTCAGCACCGTGCCGACCGACACCACCGGGTTCGACGGCGCGAACAGCACCGCGTCGGCCTCGGCGATCGCCTCCAGCACGCCCGGCGCCGGCTTGGCCTCGTCCGCGCCGACGGGCACGATCGAGTGCGCGGGCAGCTCGGCCTTGTACCGCACCCACCACTCCTGGAAGTGCAGCGCCTTGCGGCTGCCGGGTTCCTCCGGGTCGTCGACCACGACGTGCGTCTCGACCCGGTCGTCGGTCATCGGCAGCAACCGCACGCCCGGCTGCCACCGGTCGCACAGCGCCTCGGTGACCGCGGACAGCGGGTAGCCGGCACGCAGCATCTGGCTGCGGATCAGGTGGGTCGCCACGTCCTTGTCGCCGAGCCCGAACCAGCTCGGCTCGGCGTCGTAGGCCGCCAGCTCCTCCTTGACCACCCAGGTCTCGCCCTGGTGGCCCCAGCCTCTTTCGGTGTCGATCCCCCCGCCCAGGGTGTACATGCACGTGTCGAGGTCCGGGCAGATCCGCAGCCCGTGCATCCACACGTCGTCACCGGTGTTCACCAGCGCCGTGACCTCGTGCGGCCCGTCGCCGGGACCGATGGGGGGCAGGCCGAGTGCGGCCTTCACGCCGAGCAGGAACCGGGCGCCGCCCACCCCGCCGACAACTACGACAACCTTCACAGGGAGCGATCCTCGCACGCCGGAACCCAGTACCGGTACTGATGGTGCTCACGGAACCCGAGCGCCTCGTAGAGCGCCAGCGCGGGGGCGTTGTCCACCGCGACCTGCAGCACGCATTCGGTCGCGCCACGCCCGGCCGCCCACTCCCCGGTGGCCGCCATGAGTGCCCTGGCCAGCCCCCGCCGCCGGTGCTGCGGGCGGACCGCCAGCCGGGATACGTGCAGCAGCCCACCCGCGACCGCGGCCCGGACAGCGCCCGCGGTGATCTCCGCCACTGCGTACCCGACCTCGCCGGTCGTCAGGACGTGCCGCTGCGCGGGCGCCGGCTCGGTGGTCCCCGCGGCCAGCTCCCACCAGGCCGCCGACGGCTCGGGCAGGAAGGACACCCCGTCCGCGCCCGTCCCCAGCGGTCCGACGAGGACGGACACCAGGTGCCCGGCCGCGTGGTCGGTCTTCGGCACCCACCCCGCCGCCTCGATCGCCCGCTCGTTCGCGCTGCCGACCACGGCCTGGGCGACGGGCGGGATGTCGTGGGCGTGGGCGAACTCACACACCCGGTCCAGCGCCTCGGCGACGGGCAGGCCCGGGTCGCCGACGGCGAGCGCGCTGTTCGCACGGCCGGTGAAACCGGAAGCCGCACGTAGCCGCCAGTCACCCACCTTGTCCTCGGTGACGGCGGGCCAGGCGTCGGCGCAGAGCAGTTCGACGGTCTCGGTACGGTGCACACCGACATTGTGCCCGTCTAAGGGTGCCCTTATCTGGGAATGCCGGGCTTCGGACGCGTAATGTCCGATGTCGTAGCTGGATCTCATTCACACAGCAGGAGTGCGCAGTGACCTACGTGATCGCCGAGCCCTGCGTCGACGTGCTCGACAAGGCGTGCATCGACGAGTGCCCAGTCGACTGCATCTACGAGGGTGACCGGATGCTCTACATCCACCCCGACGAGTGCGTGGACTGTGGCGCCTGCGAGCCGGTGTGCCCGGTGGAAGCCATCTACTACGAGGACGACGTCCCCGACGAGTGGGCGGCCTACACCAAGGCGAACGTGGACTTCTTCGACAAGCTCGGGTCCCCCGGCGGCGCGTCCAAGGTCGGCAAGACCAGCGACGACCCGCAGTGGATCAAGGACCTGCCCCCGCAGGGCGAATGAGCTCGCTGCCCGACTTCCCCTGGGACTCCCTCGCCGGGGCCAAGGCGACCGCGAACGCCCATCCGGGCGGTGTGGTCGACCTGTCCGTCGGTACCCCGGTCGACCCCGTCGCGCCGGGCATCCGGGACGCGCTGGCCTCGGTGTCGGACATCCCGGGATACCCGCAGACGCACGGCACGCCGCAGCTGCGGGCCGCCGCGGTCGAGGCGTTGCGGCGCCGCCACGGCGTGACCGGGCTGGAGCCGGACGCGGTGCTGCCCACGATCGGCTCCAAGGAGCTGGTCGCGTGGCTGCCGAGACTGCTCGGCTTCGGTCCAGGCGACACGGTCGTGCTCCCGGAGCTGGCGTATCCGACGTACGAGGTCGGTGCGCTGCTGGCCGGTGCCTCGGTGCTGCGCTCCGACAGCCTCGTCGCGCTCGGGCCGCAGCGCCCGGCGATGATCTGGCTCAACTCGCCGTCCAACCCGACCGGCCGCGTGCTCGGTGTGGACCACCTGCGCAAGGTCGTCGAGTGGGCGCGCGAACGGGACGTGGTCGTCGTGTCCGACGAGTGCTACCTCGCGCTGGGCTGGGAGGGCGAGCCGGTCTCGGTCCTGCACCCGACGGTCAACGGCGGCAGCACGACGGGGCTGCTGGCCGTGCACTCGCTGTCGAAGTCGGCCAGCCTCGCCAGCTACCGCGCCGGGTTCGTCACCGGTGACCCGGTGCTCGTCGCGCGGCTGCTGGAGATCCGCAAGCACGCCGGCATGATCGTGCCGCGGCCCGTCCAGGAGGCGATGACGGTCGCGCTCGCCGACGACGAGGTGCTGCGCACCCAGCGCGAGCGGTACGCGCGGCGGCGGACGGTGCTGCAGAAGGCGTTGCTGGACAACGGTTTCCAGATCGACCACTCCGAGGCCGGGCTGTACCTGTGGGCCACCAGGGGCGAGGACTCCTGGCAGACCGTGGGGTGGCTCGCCGAGCGCGGCATCCTGGTCGCCCCCGGCACCTTCTACGGCCCGGCCGGCGGCAAGCACGTGCGGGTGGCGCTGACAGCGACCGACGAGCGCGTCGAGGCAGCGGCCGACCGGCTCGCCGGTCAGTAGTCCTTACCCGTCAAACCCCGGTACACGAAGCGGGTCAGCGCTTCCAGAACGTCCTCTTCGGACAGTTCCGGGTGCACGGCGGGCCACATCTCGATGAACTGGTCGACCATCGCGAACATCATCGTGAGCGCGACACGCGGCTCGGTCGGCAGGTCGATGCCGTCGAGGTGATCGAGGATGTCGGCCGTCTCGTCGGCGCCGAAGCGCGCGAACTTGGCCGCGATGTCCGGGCGCACCAGTGCGGCCTGCCGCAGGGCCTGCAGCGTCGCGGCGTTCGCGCGCTGGAACCCCAGGTACGCCCGGACGTGGAAGCGGATCGCGTCCGGGTCGTTGAAGTCGCTCTTGTGCTCGGGTAGCGCCGCGGTCTCGTCGCTCTGCTCCGACAGGTCCGCCATGAGGGATTCGAGCAGCTCTTCCTTGCTCGCGAAGTGGTTGTAGAACGAGCCGGCCGCACGTCCCGCTGCCGCGGTGATGTCGGTGATCTTGGTGTTCAGGTAGCCCCGCTCGGCGAACAGCCGCTTCGCCGCGTCCTTCAGCGCGGCCTCCGTCTCGGCCGCCTTCTCCTTGCGATTCACCGCACCTCCTTGACGGGAACGGTAGCAGCGAGCATGCTGAATTTAAATTCACTGAATGGAGATTCATCATGAACGTGCTGATCGCCGGAGCCGGCCCGACCGGGCTCACACTGGCCATCGAGCTGGCTCGACGGGACGTCGAGGTCCGCATCGTCGACAAATCGACCGAGTACTTCGCCGGCTCCCGCGGGGACGGGATCCAGCCGCGCACCCTGGAGGTGTTCGACGACCTTGGCGTGCTCGACGCGGTGCTGGCCGCGGGCGGGCCGCCGGTCCCGATGCGGGTGCACCTGCGGGGGGAGTTCGTGCAGGAGCGGCGGATGGCGCCGCCGCGCGAGCCCACCCCGGCCGTGCCGTACCCGAACCCGTGGATGCTGGGGCAGTCGCAGACCGAGGGGATCCTGCGCGACCGGCTCGCTGAGTTCGGCGTGCACGTCGAACTGGCCACCGAGGTGGTGTCCTTCGAGCAGGACGCCGACGGGGTCAGCACGACGCTGTCCACCGGCGAGGTCGTGCGCTCGTCGTACCTGGTGGGCGCCGACGGCGGGCGCAGCGTCGTGCGCAAGACCCTGGGCATCGCCTTCGAGGGCACTACGGACGAGTCCATCCGGATGCTGCTCGGGGATGTCGCGGCCGACCTCGACCCGGCCTACGGCTACTGGTTCGCGAACGAGCTGGACCCGCGCTCCGGTGTGATGCTCAGCCCGCTGCCGGGCACCGACCTGTTCCAGTTCGGCGCGCCGCTCACCGAGGACGACAGCTCGGCGGCGCTGGGGACGTTGCAGGCCAAGCTGGACGAGCGCTCAGCGGGCGTGCGGCTCACCCGGCTCGCGTGGTCGACGGTGTGGCGCCCCAATGTCCGGCTCGCCGAACGGTTCCGGGCCGGGCGGGTCTTCCTCGCGGGGGACGCGGCACACGTGCACCCGCCGACCGGCGGCCAGGGCCTCAACACCGGCGTGCAGGACGCGTACAACCTGGGCTGGAAGCTCGCCGACGGCTCGCCGGAGCTGCTCGACAGCTACGAGGCCGAGCGCCGGGAGGTCGCGGCGCGGGTGCTGGGCGTCAGCACCGGCATCATGCGCAAGTACGCCGAGGGCGCCGACGACGCGCACGAGCGCGGCGAGAACACCCTGCAGCTGGACATCAGCTACCGCACCTCGACGGGGAAGCTCGTCGCGGGCGACCGGGCCCCGGACGCGCCCGTCGTCGACGCGAACGGCAAGGCGCTGCGGCTCTTCGACCTGTTCCGTGGCCCGCACGCGACGAGGCTCGTCTTCGGTGCGGACGCACCCGACGAGCCCCACGCGTATGCCGTGCTTCGGTCGGGCCAGACCGCTTCGGACACGTACGTCGTCGACGAGCAGGGGCACGCCTTCGCCGCCTACGACGCAGCCGACGGCGTCAGCGTCCTCGTGCGCCCGGACGGCTACGTCAGTTCGCGTGCAGAGCCGCGTTGAGCTCGACGGTCGCACCGGCGCGGGGGACGACCTCCACCGCGCCGGTCGCCGAGTTGCGGCGGAACAACGCGTTCGAGATGCCCGACAGCTCACGAGCCTTGACCGAGCGGCCTTCCAGGACGACCTTCGTGCCCGCCGTGATGTACAGCCCCGCCTCGACCACCGAGTCGTCGCCGAGGGAGATGCCGACCCCGCCGTTGGCGCCGATGAGGCAGCGCTCACCCAGCGAGATGACCTCCTTGCCGCCACCGGAGAGCGTGCCCATGATCGACGCGCCGCCGCCGACGTCGGTGCCGTCGCCCACGACGACCCCCGCGGAGATCCGGCCCTCGACCATGGACGCGCCGAGCGTGCCGGCGTTGAAGTTGACGAAGCCCTCGTGCATCACGGTGGTGCCACTGGCCAGGTGCGCGCCGAGCCGCACCCGGTCGGCGTCGCCGATGCGGACGCCGGCGGGGGTGACGTAGTCGACCATCCGCGGGAACTTGTCCACGCTGTACACGGTCACCGCGCCGCGGGCACGCAGCCCCAGCCGGGTCGTCTCGAAGCCTTCCACCGGGCAGGGCCCGTGGTTGGTCCACACGACGTTGGCCAGCAGGCCGAAGATGCCGTCCAGGTTCTGCCCGTGCGGCCGGACCAGCCGGTGCGAGAGCAGGTGCAGGCGCAGGTAGACGTCGTGCGCGTCGGCGGGGGAGTCGGCGAGGCGCACGATGCTGGTGCGCACCGCGATCACCTCGACACCGCGGTCGTCGTCCGGGCCGAGCAGTGCCGCGGCGGCCTCGCCGAGCGCTTCGACGGCCTGGTCGTGGGAGAGCCGCTCCGTCCCGGCGGTACCCGGCGTGCACAGCTTGGGATGCGGGAACCAGGTGTCCAGCACGGTGCCGTCGCCGCCGACGGTCGCCAGGCCGACGGCGGACGCGCCGGTGGTCTCGGGGTTCGGGGTCTCTTCGCTCACGGCCCCCACGGTAACCGACCGCCGGTCAGCCGGTGGCGACCTGGGTGTCGACGGCCTGCTTGATGTCGCGGAGGCTGGTCGCGATGTCGCGCAGCGCCGTTGAGCAGGGGGTTCCCGGGTTCGTGGCGGTATCGCAGTGTGCGCTGCGGTAGGCCCCGACGGCCTTGTCGAGCCCGTCGGCCAGGGTGTTCAGCTCGGGGTGCTTCGCGCCCGCCAGCTGCCGGACCATGCCGACGCTGCCACCCAGTTCGGTGACGTACTTCTCGCAGCCCTTCGGCACCTGTTTCTCGGGGGCCGAGAAGCAGGTGTCGGCCGTGTAGGCCCGCAGCTTCGTCGCGAGCGCGTCGGGAGTGGTGGCCTCGCCCGCGCCCTTGGGTGTCGGACCGGCTTCTTCGCCGCCACAGCCGGCCAGCGCAAGCGCGAGGGCGAGGACGGCCAGGGTCTTTCGCGTGCGCACGCTGACACCGTACGCGCACCGGATAGTGTCGGGCCCATGGCACTTGACCTGCATGCCGACCCCGTCGACATCACCGCCGCGCTGGTGGACATCCCCAGCGTGTCGGGCGAGGAGGCGGCGATCGCCGACGCCGTGCATGCCGCGCTCACCGAGCAGGCCGGGCACCTGGAGGTGGTCCGCAACGGCGACGCGGTGCTGGCGCGCACGAACCTCGGCCGCCCGTCGCGGGTGATCCTCGCCGGGCACCTGGACACGGTGCCGGTGAACCAGAACCTGCCGCTGCGCCGCGACGGCGAGACCCTGCACGGCCTCGGCACGGTCGACATGAAGGGTGGTGACGCGGTCTTCCTGAGCCTGGCGGCGACGGTGCTCGATCCGCGCCACGACGTGACCTTCGTCTTCTACGACTGCGAAGAGGTCGAGGCGACGCGCAACGGGCTCGGCCGCATCGAGCGGGAGCTGCCGGAGTGGCTGCGGGCGGACCTGGCGATCGTCGGCGAGCCGTCGAACGCGGTGATCGAGGCGGGCTGCCAGGGCACCATGCGTGTCGAGCTGCGGTGCACCGGCAGGCGGGCGCACACGGCGCGGGCGTGGATGGGCGAGAACGCGATCCACGCGCTCGCCGAGCCGATGCGGCGGCTGGCCGGATACCGGCCGCGCGACGTCGACATCGACGGGCTGCGTTACCGCGAGGGCCTGCAGGCGGTGCGCGTGTCGGGCGGGGTCGCCGGGAACGTGGTCCCGGACGAGGCGGTGCTGTCGGTCAACTTCCGGTTCGCCCCGGACCGGAGCGTGGAAGAGGCGGAAAAGCATCTGCGCGAGGTGTTCGACGGGTTCGATCTGTCCGTTGTGGACCGCTCGGCGGGTGCGCTGCCCGGGCTGTCCGCGCCGGCCGCCGCGGAGCTGGTCGAGGCCGCGGGCGGGCAGGCCGCGGCGAAACTGGGCTGGACCGACGTCGCCCGGTTCGCGGCGCTCGGCATGCCGGCGGTCAACTTCGGCCCCGGCGACCCGACGCTCGCGCACACCCGGGAAGAATTCGTTCACGCGACCGAAATCAGCCAGGTGGCCGGTGTCCTGCGGGAGTTTCTGGGGGGTCGCTAGTCTTGCGGGGGTGACGATGGACGAGACCGACGAAGCGGCCGAGTACCCCGAGCATCCGCGGGAGAAGCACCGGGGGCCGGTGGTGTTGCGCCGGGGCAGCCGCGACGAGGACAGCACCACCGACCAGCGGCTGCTCGACTCGCGCGGGCCCAGCGACTGGGTGCACACCGACCCGTGGCGCGTGTTGCGCATCCAGGCCGAGTTCGTCGAGGGCTTCGGCGCGCTGGCCGAGGTCCCGCGTGCGGTGACGGTGTTCGGCTCCGCCCGGACCCCGCGTGACCACCCCGAGTACGAGCTGGGCCGCAAGATCGGCGCGGCGCTCGCGCACGCCGGGTTCGCGTCGATCACCGGCGGCGGGCCGGGTTCGATGGAGGCGGTCAACCGGGGCGCGTCCGAGGCGGGTGGCCTGTCGATCGGGCTCGGCATCGAGCTGCCGTTCGAGCAGGGCCTGAACCCGTGGGTCGACCTCGGGGTGAACTTCCGGTACTTCTTCACCCGCAAGACGATGTTCATCAAGTACGCGCAGGCGTTCATCTGCCTGCCAGGCGGGTTCGGCACCCTCGACGAGCTGTTCGAGGCGCTCACGCTGGTGCAGACCAAGAAGGTGACGAAGTTCCCGGTCGTCCTCTTCGGACAGTCCTACTGGGGCGGGCTGTACGACTGGGTGAAGAACACCGTCTACGGCGAGGGCAAGGTAGGGGAGAAGGACCTGGCGCTGCTGCACGTGACCGACGACATCGACGACGCGGTGCGGGTGGTCCAGGAGTCGTACAAGGCATGGGAGGACACCCACTAGTGCGCCGGATCTGTGTGTTCTGTGGTTCTTCGCCGGGCAAGGACCCGGTGTATGCGGAGCAAGCCGCCGTGCTGGGCAAGCTGCTCGCCGAGCGTGGCATCGGCCTCGTCTACGGCGGGGCGAGTGTCGGCATCATGGGCGTGGTGGCCGACGCGGCCCTCGCGGCGGGCGGTGACGTGATCGGCGTGATCCCGCAGCACCTCAAGCGCGTCGAGATCGCGCACGCGGGGTTGACGGAGCTGTACGTGACGGCCGACATGCACGAACGCAAGGCGAAGATGGCCGAGCTCGCCGATGGTTTCCTGGCGCTGCCCGGTGGGGCGGGGACGCTCGAGGAGCTGGCCGAGGTGTGGACGTGGGCGCAGCTGGGGCTGCACTCGAAGCCGCTGGGGCTGGTGGACGTGGCGGGGTACTACCGGCCGCTGCGGGAGTTCGCGGACCACATGGTGGCGGAGGGCTTCCTGCGGCAGGAGCACCGGGACCTGGTCTTCGTGGACGCCGACCCGGTCGTGCTCCTGGATGCCTTTGCCAGGTACGAGGCCCCCACCGTGGCGAAGTGGGTCCAGTAGGGAGACCGGTTCGGTAGCATCACGGTTTTCCTGCTGGCCGGCTCGCGAAGGCGAACTCACAGCGCCAGCCACCCACCAACGGCAGCCGGGTATGGCCGCGCCCGCTCGCCCCCTTACCCCGATCCCCGCGTCCGTTGAACGATGAAAGATCGGGGTGGGGTGGCCCACCTCGCGCTCCGCGCGAGGTCCCCGAGACCCCCTCATCTCGCCTGACGCAGTTGGTCAGTTGCGCGGTCATCCCGTCGCCCGCCGGACCCAGCACACGTTGCAGGTCCCCGCCCCGCCGAACCTAAGCCGCCTCCCCCGGACGCTTGTGATAGCGGTCCACGTACTCCAGCTCCGACAGCTCCAGGATCTTGTACATGATCTCGTCGGTGATGGCGCGGCGGATGGCGGGCGAGTTCTCCATGCCCTCGTACCGGGCGAAGTCCAAAGGCGCGCCGAAGCGGACGCACACCTTCGCCGGCCGGGGGAGCTTCTTGCCGATCGGCAGCATCTTCTCGGTCCCCGTCAGCGCTACCGGCACGACCTTCGCGCGGGTGGCCAGCGCCAGCGCGCCGACCCCGGTGTGGCCGCGGTGCACCCGGCCGTCGAGGGACCGGGTGCCCTCCGGGTAGATCCCGAACGCGTCCCCGTCTTCGAGCACCTTGCGCGCCGCCTCCAGGGCCGCCATCCCCGCCGCCGCGTTGCCGCGCTCCACCGGCACGTAGTCCAGCGCCCGCAGGAACGCCGCGAACAGCCGGCCCTTCGGCCCGCGGGCGGTGAAGTACTCGGCCTTGGCCAGGAACGACACCGGGCGCGGCGCGACGATCGGGATCACGAACGTGTCCACCGCCGCCCGGTGGTTCGACGCGAAGATCACCGGGCCGGTCAGCGGCACGTTCTCCGTGCCGTGCACCTCGGGCCGGTAGACCAGGCGTGCGAACGGCGACAGCACCCGCCGGACCAACAGTTGCAGCAAGACTCCTCCAGACTCCTTCGGCTCCAGCATGACACCACGCGATGCCGCCTACCAGGAAACCGCGCTCGTCTCGGCCATCCGGAGGAGCGCGCACGGCGCCGGGATGTGCCACCATCGGCGGATGCGTGCGTGGGCATTCGTCACCTTCGTCTCCGGAGTGCTCATCGTGCTGTTCCTCGTCCTGTTCTCCCTGCCCGTGCACGCCACGCCTCCCGGCGGCCAACCGATCGCCTGCGGGAACGGCTGGACCGTGGCCGACCTCCCCGCCAAGCCCGTACCGCAGGCCGGCACCTACGACCGGTACTTCTCGCCGGGCAGTCAGGCGCAGGCCGACACGCGGGTGTGCGACCGGGCACGGAAAGTGCGGAAGGCCGCCGGCGTTCTCGTGCTGGGCTTGGGCGTCGTCGGCCTCTGCGGCGCCTTCCTCGGCCGGCGCGCCACCCGGGTGAGCCGGACGTGACGGGCCACGAAACGCCAGTTCGACGGGGGACTGCCACAATCGTGATGTGACGACCGCGCTGATCTACCTCGTAGTCATGCTGCTCGTGGCGGCGGTGGTGTTCCTGCTGGCCGCAGTCGTGTTCGGCCGCGGTGAAGAGCTCGCACCCCTGCCGCCGGGCAGCTCGCCGACGCGGCTGCCGGTCCGCGACATCACGGGCGAGGACGTCCAGGCCGTGAAGTTCCAGCTGGTCCTGCGCGGCTACAAGATGTCCGAAGTGGACTGGGTGGTGCGCAGGCTCGGCACCGAGATCGACTCGCTGCGCGCCCGCGTCGCCGAACTCGAAGCGCAACGCGAGACCTCGAGATGACGGATCTCGTCTTCTCCGTCGACGTCGCGGCCCCGGCGGGCACGACCTGGCTGGCGCTGACCGACTGGCCCCGCCAGCACGAGTGGCTGCTGGGCACGCACGTGCAGGTCGTCGAGGGGGACGGGCGCAGCGTCGGCTCCCGGATCGCGGCCTTCACCGGGGTCGGCGGCGCCGGCTTCACCGACCAGATGGAGATCACCGCCTGGGAGCCGCCGGTCCGCTGCACCATGCGCCACCTCGGGAAGTTCGTCCGCGGCACCGGCGCCTTCCACGTGCAGGCGAAGGGGCCGCAGTCCTCGACGTTCGTCTGGTCGGAGAGCCTCGACCTGCCGTTCGGCCTGCTCGGACGGCTCGGCTGGCCGGTCGCGCGGCCGGCGTTCTCCCTCGGCATCCGGCGTTCGCTCAAGCGGTTCGCCGAGTTCGCGGAGGACTACACGATGGGGGCGGTGTGACGGTCGTGCTGGGGGAGGACGGCGTCGCCCGGTGCCCCTGGGGCAACACGGCCCCGGACTACGCGGTCTACCACGACACCGAATGGGGCGTGCAGCTGCACGGCCGGGACGCGCTGTACGAGCGGCTGTGCCTGGAGGCGTTCCAGTCCGGCCTGTCGTGGATCACGATCCTGCGCAAGCGCGAGGCCTTCCGCCGCGCGTTCGCCCAGTTCGTGCCGGAGAAGGTGGCGGAGTTCGGCGAGGACGACGTGGCGCGCCTGCTCGCCGACGCCGCCATCATCCGCAACCGGGCGAAGATCCGGGCGGCGATCACCAACGCGAGGGCGGTCGCGGAGCTGGACCGGCCGCTGGACGAGCTGCTGTGGTCCTTCGCACCCACGGACCCGCGCCCCCGCCCGCGTGCCATGGCCGACGTTCCGGCGACCACGCCCGAGTCGAAGGCGATGGCCCGCGAGCTGAAGAAGCGCGGCTTCGCGTTCGTCGGCCCCACCACCTGCTACGCACTCATGCAGGCCACGGGCATGGTCGACGACCACCTCGAAGGCTGCTTCCGCGCGGCTTAGCGTCGTCGGCCCCGATCCTGCCGCCACCCGCACCCAGGCCGCGCTCCTCGCCACCCGCCGGTAGCGGGTGGCGAGGCGGGGACCTACTTGCCCTGGAAGGTGGGCTTGCGCTTCGCCACGAAGGCTTCGACCGCCTCGCGGTGGTCCGCGGTCGAGCCGAGCACGGTCTGTGCGGCGTCCTCGGCGAGCAGCGCGTCCTCGAGGCTGCTCTCCGCGGCCGCGGTCAGCACCTCCTTGATCTTCGCGTAGCTGACCGTCGGGCCGGCGGCGAGCTTCGCCGCGACGGCGTGGGCGCGCCCGGCGAGCTCCTCGTCCGGCACGACCTCGCCGACCAGGCCCAGCTGCTTCGCCTCGTCCGCCTGCACCGTGCGGGCCAGCAGCATCAGCTCGGCGGCACGGCCGTAGCCGACCAGCCGCTGCAGCGTCCACGACGCGCCCGAGTCCGGCCCGAGCCCGACGTTGGCGAAGGCCATCAGGAAGTTGGCCGAGGCGGCCGCGATGCGCAGGTCGGCGGCGTAGGCGAAGGCCGCACCGGCTCCGGCGGCGGGCCCGTTGATCGCGGCGACCACCGGTTTCGGCATGTCGACGATCGTGCGCACGATCGGGTTGTAGTGGTCGGCGACGGTGCGCAGCGGCGACGGGTCGTCTGCCTGCAGCAGCCCCACGTGCTCCTTCAGGTCCTGGCCCGCGCAGAACGCCTTCCCGGCGCCGGTGAGCACGACCGCGCGCACGTCCGGCGCGGCCGCGGCCTCGCGGAGCGCCGCGAGCAGGCATTCCTTCAGCTCCACGGTGAGCGAGTTGTAGGCCTTCGGCCGGTTCAGCGTCAGGGTGCGCACGCCGTCGGTGTCGGCGGTCAGCAGCACGTCCTCGGTGGTCACTGGTCTCCTCCTGGCTTCTGGGCGGCCTGCGGGCCGCATACCAGCACCTATGCAAACACGAAAAGATCGGTCCGCGTTCGCACGCCCGCGTTGATGAGGGAGAATGGCCCTCGACACCCGGTTGGCTCAGACACGCGCGACCCGGGCGCGCCGGTTGAGACGGAGGGAGCACGCTATGGCGGCCATGAAGCCCCGGACCGGAGATGGTCCCCTCGAGGTGACTAAGGAGGGGCGGGGCCTCGTGATGCGCGTGCCGCTCGAGGGTGGCGGGCGACTCGTCGTAGAGCTGTCGGCCGAAGAGGCCAAGGACCTGGGCGTCGCCCTTCAGGAGGCGACGAGCTGACTCTGCTCGTGCTGTCCGCCGGCTGACGATCGTCAGCCGGTTTTTCGCCGTCCCTTCCCGGAGGTCCTCCGTTGGCGCGCTTTCCGCTGCCGTCCGTACCCAGCCGCCTGATCGACATCGAGGTCGCCGACTCCCGGCGCCGAAGCACACCGGTCGCCGCGGCGGACCCGGACCTGCAAGCCGGTGAGGTGCGCGAGGGCCACGGCGAGGTCCGCTGGCTGGTCGGTGTCGGCGCCGGTGCGGCGAAGGACTGGCGTGCCGCCGGCGCGGCGCTCGTCCGCGCGGCGCAGGCCGACGATGGGAAGCCGGCCCGGGCCGTGCAGGTCGAGCTGGGGGCGGAGGCGAACGTCGCCGAGCTGGCGATGGGGGCGCTGCTGGGGGGCTACCGGTTCAAGGTCAGTGCCGAGACCACGCCTGGCCTGCAGACCCTGCGACTGGTGACGCCCGAGGCGGCCGCGGCCGAGCAGGTCGTCGAGCGCGTCCGTGAACTGGCCGCCGCCGCGACGCTCGCGCGCGACCTCGCGAACACGCCGTCGAACATCAAGAACCCGCCGTGGCTCGCCGAGACCGCCGAACGCGTCGTCGCGGGCGTGCCCGGGCTGCGCGCGACGATCCGCGACGAGGCATGGCTGGCCGAGCAGGGCTTCGGCGGCGTCCTCGCCGTCGGCGGTGGTTCGGCCAGCCCGCCGCGGCTGATCGAGCTGACCTACCGGCCGCGCGGGGCCGGCAGGCATCTGCTGCTGGTCGGCAAGGGCATCACGTTCGACACCGGCGGCCTGTCCATCAAGCCGGCCGAGGGGATGCACCTGATGCGCACCGACATGGCCGGTGGCGCCGCGGTGATCGCCGCGATCCGCGCAATCGCGACGCTGGGCCTCGGCGTGCGGGTGACCGCGCTGGTGCCGGCCGCGGAGAACCACGTGTCGGGCGGGTCGTACCGGCCGGGCGACGTCGTGCGCCACTACGGCGGGATCACCACCGAGGTGAGCAACACCGACGCCGAGGGCCGGATGGTCCTGGCCGACGCGCTGGTCTACGGCATCCGCCGGTTCCGCCCCGACGCGGTCGTCGACGTGGCGACGCTGACCGGGGCCATGAAGGTCTCGCTCGGCCTGCGCACCGGCGGCCTGTTCGCGACCGACGACGAGCTCGCCGCCCGGGTGGTGGCGGCGGGGGAGCAGGCCGGTGAGGCGTGGTGGCGGATGCCGCTGCTGGAGGAACACGTGGACGCGGTGCGCGGTGAGCTGGCCGACGTCCGGCAGGCGCCGGGCGGGCCGGGTGGGGTGACCGCGGCGCTGTTCCTGCGCGAGTTCGTCGACGGCGTGCCGTGGGCGCACCTGGACATCGCGGGCCCGGCCCGGGCGGAGAAGCCGTACGCGGACGTGGTCCCCGGTGCGACCGGCTTCGCGGCCCGCACCCTGGTCGAACTGGCGGCGTCTTACGCCTGAGCGCTTCCGGCACGCCGGAGCCGCGGGCGGGCGCGGTGGCTCACGTCTGGGCGCTTCCGGCATGTTCGCGCGGGAGTCGGTGCCGATGTGGTGGGCGCTTCGAGCCGGAGCCGCTGGCCGAGGGCGGCGCGGTGCTTACGTCTGGGCGAGGACGTAGTCGCGGAACGAGCGCACCGCCGGGGTGAAGCGGTCGCCGGTGGGCCAGGTCAGGCAGATCGTCCGGCTGACCTTCGGCGCCAGCGGGATCTCCACGACCCCGTCCGGCGTCCTGGCACCGAACTCCGGCAGCACGGCCACCCCGAGCCCGGCCGCCACCAGCCCGCGCACCGTGTCCGACTCCTGGCCCTCGAAGGCGATCTTCGGCTCGAAGCCGGCTTCGGCGCACAGGGCGTCGGTGATCTGCCGGACGCCGTAACCGTGCTCCAGCGTCACGAACGCCTCGTCCGCCAGCTCCGCGAAGCGGACCCGGCGCCGGTGGGCGAGCCGGTGCCCCGCTGGCACGCACAACAGCAGGTCCTGCTCGGCGAGCGTGCTCGACTCCAGGTTCGGATCGTCCGGCACCGGCGCGACGAGCGCGAGGTCCAGCTCGCCCGTCGCGAGCCGGTCGAGGATGTGCCGGCGTGAGCCCTGCACCAGGGTGAACCGGACGCCGGGGTACTGCGCGCGGAACCCCCCCAGCAGGCTGGGCACCAGCCGGCGCCCGAGCAGGTGCAGGAACCCGAGCACGACGTGCCCGGTGGCCGGTTCGAGCTCCTCCCGCGCCTGCCGCGCCCCCGCCTCGACCGTGGTGAGCGCGCGCCCGGCCGTGTCGGCGAGGATCGTGCCCACCCTGGTCAGCCGGATCCCGCGGCCGGCGGGCTCGGTCAACGGCGCGCCGAGCGCCTCGGCGAGCGCCGCAAGGCGGCGGCTCAACGTGGGCTGCGGAACCTCCAGCAGCTCGGCCGCCCGGGTGATGTTGCGCGTCTCACGCAGAGCGGACAACAGGGCCAGGTTGGGCGCCAGCACCCCGACGAACCGCTGGTCAGCGGCCTCCGCTTCGGTCTCATACGTCACCGTATCGATAGTGCCACTTTGCTGTATTAGACGTATCGGTTAGCCAGGCTTAGCTTCGAGTGTGTGACCGCTGACCTGCTCGTTTCCCCGCCGACCGATACCCGCCGGGTGAAGGTCGCGGTGGCCGCGGCCGGGATCTCGTCGTTCGCGCTGCTGTACGCGCCACAGCCGGTGCTGCCGCAGCTCGCCGCGCAGTACCACCTCGACCCCGGTGCCGCCTCGCTCGCGATCAGCGTCGCCACCGGCGCCCTCGCGATCGCCGTGCTGCCGATCGCCGCGCTGTCGGAGATCGTCGGCAGGCGGCCGGTGATCCTCACCTCGGTCATCGCGGCCGCCGTGCTGGGCCTGCTGTTGCCGCTGGCCCCGTCGTACGGGGTGCTGCTGGTGCTGCGGGCCCTCCAGGGCGCCGCGATCGCCGGTTTTCCCGGGGTGGCCGCGGCCTACCTCGTCGAAAAGCTCGGCAAGACGGGCGTGGCGGCCGCGGTCGGCGCGATGATCGCGGGCAACTCGGTCGGCGGCATGCTCGGCCGTCTCTCGGCGGGGTTCAGCGCGGAGGCGCTCGGCTATCACGGGGCACTGATCGTGGTGGCCGGCGTCGGCACCCTGTTCACCGTGCTGACCGTGCTCACGCTGCCGCGGTCCCGGCGCGCCGCGCGGGAGCCGAAACCGGCGATCCGCGAACAGCTGCGCGGTGTGCTCGTCGGCGTCGGGGCGGCGCTGGGCAAACCGGTGCTGCTGGCGCAGTACGTCGTCGGACTGCTGGCCATGGGCTCGTTCGTGGCGATGTACAACGCGGCGGGCTTCCGGCTCACCGGCGCACCGCTGGACCTCTCGCCCGCGATCGCCTCCCTGGTGTTCCTCGCCTACGCCATGGGTTCGGTGTCCTCGGCGACCGTCGGCAAGCTCGTCGGCCGCTTCGGGCGGCTGCGCACCGCCGTGTGCGCCCTGCTGGTCACCGTGCTCGGGATCCTGCTGACGCTGCCGGACTCCCTGGTCCTCGTCGTGCTCGGGTTCCTGGTGCTCACCGGCGGGTTCTTCGCCGCCCACGCGGTCGCGAACAGCTGGACCGCCGCGGAGGCGCCCGAGGGGGCCCGTGGTCAGGCGTCCGGCACCTACACGCTCACCTACTACCTGGGCAGCAGCGTCGGCGGCACGGTCGGCAGCATCGTGTACGCGCACGCGGGCTGGGGCTGGCTGGTCGCGGCGACGAGCTGCTGGCTGCTGATCGCCGTCGTCGCCGTCACGTTCACCGCCCGGCGAGGAAGTACTCCTTTCCGGACGGTTCCCGCGGCCGGATAGCCCGGGCACCGCCCGCGGTCGCCGAAGCCAGCGGCGGCAACGCGACCAGGACAGGCGCGTCCCACTCCCGCGCCACGTCGAGCCACACCTCGCGGTGGTGGGCCGGGCTCTCGCGCGTCACGCGCACCGGCTCCCGCGCCGCCCCGGACACGGCCTGCCCCGGCACGAGCTGCGCCTGCGCACCGGCCCGGGCGGGCAGCGCCGACGCGAGCACCCAGTACGTGCCGGCGGGCACGTCCATCAGCAGGAAGTCGCTCGTCTCGCCGAGCAGCGTGCCGCTGACCGGGAAGCCTCGCGCCGTCCGGCGGGGGAACAGCCCGACGTAGACCGACGGCGTCCCGCCCAGCAGCGCCAGCGCGGCGGGCGTCAGCCGGACCGACCCGGTCACGATCCCGCCGTCGCGCGCGGCGCCGGGCACGATCACCGGCTCGGGCGGCGCGTCGGCGAGCGCCTCGGGCAACCGGCGGAACCGGACCGGCGACTGCCCGACCGCGGCGGTGAACCGCGCCGTGAAGGTGCCGACCGAGCTGAAGCCCACCGCGTGGCACACGTCGATCACGCGCTCGTCGGTCGACAGCAGCAGCCGCTTCGCCCGCTGGAACCGGTGCGCCGCCAGGAACTGGCCCGGCGGCAGCCCGAGCTGCCGTTCGAACGCGCGCGAAAGGTGGAACGGGCTGTAGCCGACGTGGTCCGCGACGTCGCACAACGTGATCGGCTCGCCGCAGCGACCGGCGAGAAAGCGGGCGGCCTCGACAACGGCCTGTCGCACCGGGCACCTCCTCGGCTCGCGGTGAGCGCCACCGTAACCCCGGGCACCGACAGTTTCAGGAACGAAGAGCCGCGACCAGCAGTCCGCCGCCGACCGGCAGCAGCGAAGGCACCAGCCGCTCGTCGTCCCGCAACGCCCGTGCCAGCTCGCGAGCGGCCAACGCGCCCGGGTCCCGCCGCGCCGGGTCCGACCGCGGTGCGAGCACCCCGTGGAACGCGATGACCCCGCCCGGGCGCAGCAGGTGCACGCCTTGTTCGTAGTAGCTGGGGTACTCCGCCCGCGCCGCGTCGATGAAGACCAGGTCGTAGCCGCCGCTGGTCAGCCGGGGGAGCACGTCGAGCGCGCGGCCCATGATCAACCGGGTGCGCCCGGGCGGGAACCCCGCCTCGGCGAACGTCCGGCGCGCGGTGCGGTGGTACTCGGGCTCGAGGTCGATCGAGGTCAGCACGCCTTCGGGGGTCATGCCGCGCAGCAGGTACAGCCCGCTGACCCCGGTGCCGGTGCCGATCTCCACGACCGCCCGCGCGCGCAGGCTCGTGGCGAGGAAGCACAGCGCCGCGCCGGCCGCGCCACCGAGCGGCGCGCAGCCCAGTTCCTCCGCGCGCACGCGGGCGCTCAGCAGGGCGTCGTCGTCGGGCAGGTAGCTCTCGACGTAATCACCGACGCCGGCGTGCGTCTCGGAGGTCACGCGGGAAAGGTTAGCGCTGGTCGTCGCCAAAATCGTGCAAGACGTGCACACTTCTCTCAGGTGCCTCTCAGTCCGGTCTCACTACATCCATAAGGAGACGCGTCAAGCTGTGTCCCACAGCCGGGAACACAGCGCGGCCGGACCACGTTGGATCAACCAGTAGGGAGAACAGCCTGATGGAGGTGCCTTCCCCGCCGATGCAGAAGAGCCCGATGAACGAGCAGCTCGCGACCGAGGGCCGTCCGGTGACGGTGGACGAGGCCGCGTGGACGCCGCCGTCGTGGGACGAAGTCGTGCGGGAGCACGCGGACCGCGTGTACCGGCTCGCCTACCGCCTGACGGGCAACACCCACGACGCCGAGGACCTCACCCAGGAGACCTTCATCCGGGTGTTCCGGTCCCTGGCCTCCTACAAGCCCGGCACCTTCGAGGGCTGGCTGCACCGCATCACCACGAACCTCTTCCTCGACATGGCGCGCCGCCGCTCGCGGGTGCGCATGGAGGGGCTGCCCGAGGACACCGACCGGATCGTCGGCGACGACCCGAGCCCGGAGCAGGTCTACAGCGAGACCCATCTGGATCCGGACCTGCAGGACGCGCTCGACGAGCTGCCGCCGGAGTTCCGCGCCGCGGTGGTGCTGTGCGACGTCGAAGGGCTGTCCTACGAGGAGATCGGCGCGACGCTCGGCGTCAAGCTGGGCACCGTGCGCAGCCGGATCCACCGCGGCAGGCAGGCACTGCGTGCCTCGCTCGAGCGGCGGCGCGCGCTGAAAGAGGATTCGATGGAGGCTTCGGCATGACTGGAGGACCACGCGCAGCGCTGCGAGTAGGACCGACCGGGTGCGGGGGTCCGGCATGACACAGCCTCTGCGAGGCCGGGGCCTGCTTCCCGAGTCGCATCTCCTGCCTGACGTGGTCGTCGCGTTCGTCGACGGCGAGCTTTCGCTCGGTGCGCGGGACCGGGCCGCTTCGCACATCGCCGGATGCCCGTGCTGTGCGGCGGAGGTCGCGGCGCAACGGCAGGCCCGGGCAGCGGTCAAGCGCGCTGAGGCGCCCAGCATGTCCGCCGGTTTCCTGGCGAGCCTGCGGGCGATCCCCGAGCACACCGATCTTCCGATGTCCCCGGACAACCTGGCGCTGACCGAGGACGGCCAGCTGGTCGCCATCCAGCGCCCGGACCGCGTCGCGGGCCTGCGGCACATGCCCGGCACGCTCGGGTCCTCGGCCCCGCTCGGTTCCGGCACCCCGCTGGGCAGCGGCTCCGCCGTGCTCAACGCGCACCGCTCCGGCTCCGTGCGGCGGCGTGCGGCGCAGGGCGCCGGCGTGGTCGTGTCCGGCATCGTGCTGAGCGCGCTGGCGCTCGTCGCCACTTCCGGTGGCGGTGCGGGTACGGCCCAGGTCACCCCGCAGCCCGCGGGTAGCAACCCGGGCGTGCTGCGTGCGCAGTTCGGCGGCCAGGACCAGCCTGCCGCGCCCACCACCACGACGACCACCCTGGTCACCCCGGGTCGCTGACGTCGGCTTCACCGTCGAGGCGGAAGAATCAGGTGGCGTAGGGTCGCGCCGAGCCGTGAAGTCCGTCCAACCCGGGGAACGATGAGTCAGCCGAACACTCCAGCGGAGAACTCCGGCGAGCCTCGGCTCGCCCCCAAGCCCCTGGACCGTCCCCCGGTCGATCCCGCGCAGGCCGCCACTTTCGGCAGGCCGCGTGGCGTCGAGGGCGCCTTCGACAAGGTGTACACGCCCACCTCTCGCAACGGCGACAAGATCATCTCGAGGCCGCCGGCGCCGGAGTCGCTGGCCGAGGCCTTCGGGCGCCCGGCCGGCGCGGAGGACGTCCAGCTCCAGCGTCCCGGCGACGACAACGGCAACGGGCGGCCCACGTCGCCCGAGTCGCCCCTGTGGTCGAAGACCGCCGACCCATGGCGTGACCCGGGTGCGGCCGCTGTGCTCGGCGGCCCGGCGCTGGACACCGAGGACGACGAGAAGGACGACGACGAGCGGCCCCGTGGCGCGATGCTGTCGCTGCCCGAGGTGCTGTTCGGCCGCCGGGTCAAGCCCACCGCGCTCGGCCTGCTCGGGGTCGTGTGCCTGCTGATCGGCGCCGTGGGCGGCCTGGTCGGCTGGTGGGTGGCGAGCACCGGGGACTCGCTCACCGGGAGCGCGACGATCGCCGAGGCCGAGGCGGGCAAGGAGCGCGCGCCGGGCTCGATCGCGAACATCGCGCAGCGGGTGTCCCCCGCCGTCATCTCGATCGAGGTGAAGTCCGGTGACTCCGGCAGCGTCGGTTCCGGCGTGGTGATCGACCCGAACGGCTACGCGATCACCAACAACCACGTCATCTCGCTGGCCACCAGCGACCCGCAGGCCAAGATGACGGCCGTGTTCAGCGACGGCACCCGCACCGACGCGAAGGTCGTCGGCACCGACCCGAAGACCGACCTCGCGGTGATCAAGGTGGCGGTCGCGAACCCTGTCGTCATCCAGATCGGCAAGTCCGCCGACCTCGAACCCGGCGACTCGGTGATCGCCGTCGGCTCGCCGCTCGGCCTGCAGAACACGGTCACCGCGGGCATCGTCAGCGCGCTGCACCGGCCGGTCACGGTGCCGGGCGAGAACGGCGACCCGCCGGTCACCTACGACGCGATCCAGACCGACGCGTCGATCAACAGGGGCAACTCGGGTGGCGCGCTCGTCGACTCGACCGGGGCGCTGATCGGGATCAACTCGTCGATCCGGACCGACACCGGTGACACCGGGGGCAGCATCGGCACCGGCATCGGGTTCGCCATCCCGGCCGACGAAGCGATGAAGATCGCGAAGGTGCTCATCAGCAACGGCACCGTCAAGCACGCCGACATCGGGGTCAACGCCAACTCCGTCTCGGCCGACACCGCCGAGGGCGCCGTGGTGGCCAACATCGCCGACGGCGGCCCGGCCGCCCGGGCCGGCATCGCGGAGGGCGACGTGATCACGAAGGTCGGCGACCGGCTGGTGCGCAACGCCCCCGAGCTGACGGTCGCGGTGCGGGCGCACAACGTCGGCGAGGTCGTGCCCGTGCAGATCGTCCGGCAGGGGCGCCCTCTTGTCGTCGACGTAACCCTGGGTTCCGATTAGCCGGGTACGCTGACCGGGCAAGGGTCACGAGGAGGTTCGCTGGTGTTCGATAGCGTGGGCTGGGGCGAGATTCTGGTTCTCATCGTCGCCGGTCTGTTCATCCTCGGCCCGGAGCGGCTGCCCGAGGCGGCGTCGTGGCTGGCGAAGAGCGTGCGCAAGGTGCGGGAGTTCGCCTCCGGTGCGCGCCAGCAGCTGCGGGACGAGATGGGCCCGGAGTTCGAGGACTTCCGCAAGCCGCTGGAGGACCTGCGGCAGCTGCGCAACTTCGACCCGCGTCGCGCGATCACGAACCACCTCTTCGACGGCGACAGCGACCCGCTCGGCCTCAACGGCACCAGCGGCGGCAGCACGAAGCCCAACGGCTACCCGGCCGTCCCGGTGAAGCCGGAGCAGGAGGCGCTCAAGCCGGGGGAGAGGCCGCCGGTCGACCCGGACGCGACCTGACTCTTGACAAGTTGACGGCCGGTGCCGGTCGTCGTGCGTGCCACCTGACCCAGAACACAAAAAGGCCCGCCACCCCTCGCGGGGCAGCGGGCCTTCGTGCAGGGCGCTTACCGGCCCTTCGGCGTCACGTTCAGCATCATGCCCGCCAGGCCGCGAGCCCGGACGGACAGCTTCTGCGCCACGTCCTTCAGCACTTCCGCCGCGGGCGCGGCCGGCTCCGCCAGGACGATCGGCGTCCCGGAGTCGCCCTGTTCGCGCAGGCGCGGGTCCAGCGGCACCTGCCCCAGCAGCGGCACCTGCGAACCGGTCGACTTCGACAGCGAGTCGGCGACCGTCTGGCCACCGCCGGAGCCGAAGATCTCCATGCGTTCCCCGGACGGCGTCTCCAGCCACGACATGTTCTCGATGACGCCCGCGAGCCGCTGCCGGGTCTGCATCGCGATCGCGCCCGCGCGCTCGGCCACCTCGGCGGCGGCCTGCTGCGGCGTGGTGACCACCAGGATCTCGGCGTTCGGGATCAGCTGCGCCACCGAGATCGCGATGTCACCGGTGCCCGGCGGGAGGTCGAGCAGCAGGATGTCCAGATCGCCCCAGAACACGTCCGCCAGGAACTGCTGCAACGCGCGGTGCAGCATCGGCCCGCGCCACACCACCGGGGTGTTCCCGGGGGTGAACATGCCGATCGAGATCACCTTCACGCCGTGCGCCTGTGGCGGCATGATCATCGTGTCGACCTTGGTGGGCTTCTCCGTCGTACCCAGCATCCGCGGCACCGAGTGGCCGTAGATGTCGGCGTCGACCACGCCCACCGACAGCCCGCGCTCGGCCATCGCGACCGCCAGGTTGACCGTCACGCTGGACTTGCCGACCCCGCCCTTCCCGGACGCGACGCAGTACACCCGCGTCAGCGACCCCGGCTGCGCGAACGGGATCACCGGCTCGGCCGCGTCCCCGCGCAGGGACTTCCGCAGCTCGGTGCGCTGCTCGTCGCTCATCACGTCGAGCTCGACCTTCACCTCGCGCACGCCGTCGAGCTTGCCGACGGCCTTGGTGGTGTCGCGGGTGATGGTCTCCTTCAGCGGACAGCCCGCGACGGTCAGGTACACCGAGACGGTGACGACCCCGTCCGTGCCGACCGCCACGTCCTTGACCATGCCGAGATCGGTGATCGGTTTCTTGATCTCCGGGTCGTAGACGTCCGCGAGCGCCGCGCGGACATCCTCCACGCTGGGGATCTGCTGCGTGCTGGTCATGCACCCATGCTACGTACCGGTAACGGGCTCCGGCGCCTGGCGGTTCGGTTTCGGCTTCCGGGGCCTGGTGTTGAGGTCCTCGCGCAGCTTGTCCAGCTCGCCACGCAGGTAGTCGCGCGTGGCGACCTCGCCGATCGCGAGCCGCAGCGCGGCCAGCTCACGGGCCAGGTACTCGGTGTCGGCCTTGGTCTGGGCGGCGCGGTTGCGGTCCTCCTCCAGCGAGACCCGGTCACGGTCGTCCTGCCGGTTCTGCGCGAGCAGGATCAGCGGCGCCGCATAGGCCGCCTGCGTGGAGAAGGCCAGGTTGAGCAGGATGAACGGGTACGGGTCCCAGCGCAGCGTGGCCGCCCCGAGGTTGAGCGCGATCCAGACCAGGACGATGAGGGTCTGCCAGAACAGGTACTTGCCGGTGCCGAGGAACCGGGCCAGCCGCTCGGAGAGCCTGCCGAAGGTGTCCGGATCGAACGCGATGAATCGGCGGCCCGACGCGCGGGGCTGGTCCAGCCGCCGCCTGGGGAGCAGTTCAGGCACGCTCCACCTCCTCCTTGTTGGTCACGTCGTGCAGCCCGGTCTCACGCCAGTCCTCGGGCAGCAGGTGGTCGAGCACGTCGTCGACGGTGACGGCGCCGAGCAGGTGGTCCTGGGCGTCCACGACCGGCCCGCAGGCGAGGTTGTACGCCGCGAAGTAGCGTGTCACCTCCGACAGGGAGGCTCCGGGCCGCAGCGCGGGCAGGTCGGTGTCGACCGCTGCCGCGACCATCTCCGCGGGTGGTTCGCGCAGCAGGCGCTGGAAGTGCACGACGCCGACATAGCGCCCGGTGGGCGTCGCGGACGGCGGTCGGCACACGAACACCATCGTCGCGAGCGCGGCGGGCAGGTCGGCGTTGCGGATGTGCGCGAGCGCCTCGGCGACCGTCGCGTCCGGGGTGACCACCACCGGCTCGGGCGTCATGAGCCCGCCCGCGGTGTGCGACGAGTAGGCCAGCAGCCGCTTGACCGGCTCGGACTCCTCCGGCTCCATCAGCTCCAGCAGCCTGCTCTGGTCGGCCGGGTTCAGCTCGGCGAGCAGGTCGGCGGCGTCGTCGGGGTTCATCGCCTCGAGGATGTCGGCCGCGCGGTCCTCGGACAGGTGCTGCAGCAGCTCCTTCTGGTCGTCCTCGGGCAGCTCCTCGAGCACGTCCGCGAGGCGCTCGTCGTCCATCGAGTCCGCGACCTCGTGCTTGCGCTTGGTCGGCAGGTCCCGCACGGTCGCGGCGATGTCGACCGCGCGCATCGTGTCGAACAGCATCAGCAGCTGGCCCGCGCCCTGCGGCTGGCCGGTCAGGTCCGTCAGGCCGAGGCCGGAGACCTCGTTCCAGGGCAGCACCTGCAGGGACGAGCGGCGGCGGCCGAGGCCGAGGCGGCCGGTGCGCTCGCGGACCGCGAGCCTGGCGAGCACCCAGTCACGGGTGCGCAGCGGCTCCATCGCGGCGTCCACGACGGTGATCCTGGCGCCGGTCTCCCGCAGCTGGGCGTGCGCGTCGATGAGCTGGCCGAGGACGAGGACCTCGTTGGGGCGCTGGTGGAACTGGCGCATGTTGACCGAGCCGGTCGCGAGCGTGACGGCGTTCGGCTCGATCGAGGTGACCCGCAGCATCGGCACGAACACCCGCCGCCGGGTCGACAGCTCGACCACGAGCCCGAGCACCCGCGGCGGCTGCTGGTCCAGCCGCAGCCCGACGACGAGGTCGCGGACCTTGCCGATGGACTCGCCGTCCGGCCCGAACACCGGCAACCCGGCCAGCTGGGCGGCGAAGACCCTGTTCACGGGTGGCATGGGGCCCAGGTTATAGCGAGTTCGAACCCGCCGCCCAGCAGGTGATGGCGGCGAGGCGCGCCGGCCCGGGGAAACCGCCGTACTCCAGTGACCGCAGCCAGTTCTGCACCCCGCGCACGAGTGTCCACGCCCGGGCCCGGCCGGCGTCGAGTCCGGCCGCGGCGACGATCACGGCGAACTTCGCATCCACTGTGGACTCGGTCATTCTGTTCCACAACAGCGGAATCACGCCGAATTCGGGATCGCCCGCGACCGGCTTGGGGTCGATCACCAGCCAGGGCTCGCGGGTTCCGGCGAGCACGTTCTCGTAGTGCAGATCCTCGTTCACCAGCAGGGATCCCGGCCTCGAGTCCCGGCACACCTGGACGGCCGCGTCGAGCAGTCGCCGGGGGATCGGCTCGCCAAGGCGCCGCCACTTCGCGGGCAGCTCTTCCGCCAGCCGCGCAGCCGGGAGCCGGCGGATCGAGGCGGGCGCCGGCACGGCGAGCCGGCGCAGCAGCCGGGCCGCGATCTCGACCGCCGCGCCGATCGGCTCGACGGCGAGGGTCCGGGTGGGATCCAGCCGCTCCAGCAGCAGTACCCCCGGCGCACTTTCCAGCAGCAGTACGGATCCCGAACCGTGCCAAGTGGACAGTGCGACGGGCTCGCCGCGGGTTTCCGCGTCCACCCGGGTGAGCTTGAGAGCCGCGGGGGAGCCGTCCGCGCGGGTCACCGGCAGGACCACGCCGAGACAGCCGTGCATCGGCTCGCCGTCGGGGCTCAGCTGCCACTCACGGCAGTACCGCGCAGCCAGCGCGGGCAGCTCCGCCAGCCACGCCCGCCCGGCGTCGCCCTCGCGGCGGGCGATCTCCTCGGCGAACGCCGTCGGGATGCGCATCCACCCAGGATGCCGCACGAGTTGGCCGCCGGAGCCGTGTGACGGGGGTAACATCGGGCAGAGGCACTAGCCCCCGGGGAGCGGCCATGGTGGTGGAACTCGTCTCCATAATCGCCGTCGCAGGTGTGACCTGGCTCGGCGCGAGCGTGCGTGTGATCAAGCAGTACGAGCGCGGCCTGGTGTTCCGGTTCGGCCGGGTGCGGGCGCAGGTCCGCGAGCCCGGGCTGGCGATGCTGCTGCCGGTCGCGGACCGGCTGCAGAAGGTCAACATGCAGATCGTGACCCTGCCGGTGCCCGCGCAGGAGGGCATCACGCGGGACAACGTCACCGTCCGCGTGGACGCCGTCGTGTACTTCAAGGTCATCGATCCGGTGGTGGCCGCGGTGAACGTGCAGGACTACCGGTTCGCCGTCGGGCAGGTGGCCCAGACCTCGCTGCGCTCGATCATCGGCAAGAGCGACCTCGACGACCTGCTGTCCAACCGCGAACGGCTCAACCAGGGCCTCGAGCTGATGATCGACAGCCCGGCGCTGGACTGGGGCGTGCACATCGACCGGGTGGAGATCAAGGACGTCGCGCTGCCCGAGACGATGAAGCGGTCCATGTCGCGGCAGGCCGAGGCCGAACGTGAGCGCCGCGCCAGGGTCATCTCGGCGGACGGCGAGTTCCAGGCCTCGACGAAGCTGGCCCAGGCGGCCGCCGTGATGGCCGACACCCCGGCCGCGCTGCAGCTGCGGCTGCTGGAGACGGTGGTGCAGGTGTCGGCGGAGAAGAACTCGACGCTCGTGCTGCCGTTCCCGGTGGAGCTGCTGCGCTTCGTCGACCAGTACACGAAGCCGGCCACGCCCTCGGACGAGCCGGCGCCCCCGAAGGAAGCGGCGCCCGCGAAGGAGGCGGCCAACGGGCAGGCGCCTCCGCTGCCGCGCGCCTCCGACGACCCCGCGTGAGGGGATTCATATGCGATGACGGGCACCGACGGTCATACTCGGCGGTAATAAACCGCGCGAAGACATAGGAGTCACAGCAATGGCCCGTCTGGCCCAGACCGCCGGTCTTTCCGAGGTGCAGTCGGAGATCCTGTCGACGGTGCGCACGTTCGTCGACAAGGAGATCATTCCGCACGCGCAGGAGCTGGAGCATGCGGACGCGTACCCGGCGGACATCGTCGAGGGCATGAAGGAGATGGGCCTGTTCGGGATCACGATCCCGGAGGAGTACGGCGGGCTTGGCGAGTCGCTGCTGACCTACGCGCTGGTGGTCGAGGAGATCGCGCGCGGCTGGATGAGCGTGTCCGGTGTGATCAACACGCATTTCATCGTGGCGCACATGATTTCCCGGCACGGCACCGAGGAGCAGAAGCGGAAGTACCTGCCGAAGATGGCGGCGGGGGAGATCCGCGGTTCTTTTTCCATGTCGGAGCCGGACCTGGGCTCGGATGTGGCGGCGATCAAGACCCGCGCCCGGCGCGACGGCCACGACTACGTGGTCGACGGCGCGAAGATGTGGCTGACCAACGGTGGCAGCTCGAACCTGATCGCTTTGCTGGTCAAGACCGACGAGGGCGCCGACAAAGCCCACCAGAACCTCACGACTTTCCTGGTGGAGAAGCCCGAGGGGTTCGGCGAGGTGGTGCCGGGGCTGACGATCCCCGGGAAGATCGACAAGATGGGCTACAAGGGTGTCGACACCACGGAGGCGGTGTTTGACGGCTTCCGCATCCCCGCCGCCCAGGTCCTCGGCGAGGCGCCGGGCAAGGGCTTCTCGTTCATGATGGACGGCATCGAGGTCGGCCGGGTGAACGTGGCGGCGCGCGCGTGCGGGATCGCGATCCGGTCGTTCGAGCTGGCGATCGAGTACGCCCAGCAGCGCAAGACGTTCGGCAAGCCGATCGCCGAGCACCAGGCGATCGCGTTCAAGCTCGCGGAGATGGCCACGAAGGTCGAGGCGGCGCACCTGATGATGGTGAACGCGGCCAGGCTGAAGGACACCGGCGAGCGCAACGACGTCGCGGCGGGGATGGCGAAGCTGATCGCGTCGGAGTACTGCGCGGAGGTCACGCAGGAGGCGTTCCGCATCCACGGCGGGTACGGGTACTCGAAGGAGTACGAGATCGAGCGCCTGATGCGGGAGGCGCCGTTCCTGCTGATCGGCGAGGGCACGAGCGAGATCCAGAAGACGATCATCAGCCGCGGCCTGCTGCGGGAGTACCGCTCGAAGGGCTGAACGGGGGACGCGCCGGGTAAAAGGGTGGTCACGGTCCACCCCGCGGCGGGGTCGCGTGGTTTCCTAGGCATTGGCAGGATGGAACCCCGCTCGAACTCCCAGTACAGGTGATGACCGTGACCAGCCCGTTTTCCTCGTCAGGCCGTCCCGCGCAGGGGCTGCCCCGTACGCCGACGCCGCCCAGCGGCTGGCCGATCGGCTCGTACTCGACCTACGCGGAGGCACAACGCGCGGTCGAGCACCTCGCGGACAGCGACTTCGCGGTCGAGGACGTGACCATCGTCGGCGTGGACCTGATGCTCGTGGAACGTGTGATCGGCCGCCTGTCCTGGGGCAAGGTGCTCGGCACGGGTGCGATCTCCGGGGCGTGGTTCGGCCTGTTCGTCGGCATCCTGCTCGGCCTGTTCAGCGGCGGCGGTCCCGGCATCCACTACCAGCCCGTCCTCGTCGGCCTGATCTCCGGCATGCTGTTCGGCGTCGTGTTCGCCGGCATCAGCTACGCCTCCACCCGTGGCCGCCGCGACTTCTCCTCCTCCAGCCAGCTCGTCGCGGGCCGGTACGACGTGCTCTGCCAGCCGCGCAACGCCGAGCAGGGGCGCACTCTGCTGGCGAAGCTCGCCATGCGTCCATCCGGGTCAACGAGCTGAATCGTTGCCGAAGTGGCTTGCGGCTGATCATCCCCCGGCATAGGTTGATTTCCCACCGATCCACAGGCACGTCGTAGTGCGGGTGCGGTCTCCCGCCGGCGTGCGCGTCGGGTGAAGGAGGCCTGATGGGGAAGGGCAAGAGGCGGGTCGCGGCCGTCCTCGGCGCAGGGATGCTGGCGTCGGGCGCGCTCGCCGCGTGCAGTTCCGACAAGGGCATCACGATCAACATCTACTACGCGCCCGAGGACACGTTCCAGAGCGTCGTGGACAACTGCAACGCCCAGGCCGGGGGCCGCTACCACATCGTCTACAACAAGCTGCAGCGCGGCGCCGACGACCAGCGGCAGGGGATGGTCCGCAGGCTCGCCGCGGGCGACAAGGGTCTGGACATCCTGGGGCTCGACGTGACCTGGGTGCCCGAGTTCGCCGAGGCCGGCTGGGCCGAGGAGTGGACGGGTGCCGACAAGGCCGCCGCCGAGCAGGGTGTCCTACCGGGACCGCTGAAAACGGCCACCTGGAACGGAAAGCTCTACGCCGCCACGAAGAACACCAACGTCCAGCTGCTCTGGTACGACGATCGGATCACCCCGCAGCCGCCGCAGACCTGGGACCAGATGATGGCGCAGGCGCAGCAGCTCAAGGCCCAGGGCAAGCCGCACGCGGTGCTGTTCACCGGTGCCCAGTACGAGGGCCTCGTGGTCGTCTACAACACGCTGGTCGAGTCCGCGGGCGGGCACATCCTCTCCGACGACGGCAAGTCCGTGGTGATGGACGCGGGCGCGGTGAAGGCGCTGGAGATCCTCAAGCAGGTCACCTCGACCGGCATCACCGACCCGTCGCTGACGAACCAGAAGGAGGACGAAACCCGCCAGGCCTTCCAGCGGGGCAACGGCGCCTTCGAGCTGAACTGGCCGTTTGTCTACGCCTCCTACGCCAAGGAACAGCCGGCGGACCTGCCGCACTTCAAGTGGACGACCTACCCCGAGGTCAACCCCGGCCAGCCGGCGAAGACCACGATCGGCGGCTACGACCTCGCGGTCAGCTCGTACTCCCAGCACAAGCCGGAGGCGTTCGAGGCCGCGTTGTGCTTGCGCGACAAGGACAACCAGAAGTTCTCCGCGCTCAAGGACGGGGTGCCGCCGAGCATCGAGTCGCTCTACACCGACAACACGCCGCTCGACGCGAGCAAACCGGTGAACCCGGACGACAACCCGAGCATGCAGACCGCGTACCCGATGCGTGACACCATTCTCGCCGCGCTGAAGAACGCGGCGGTGCGGCCGCTCACCCCGGCCTACCAGAGCCTGTCGACGGTCATCTCCAAGGTGCTCTCGCCGCCGTCGAAGATCGACCCGCAGAAGACCGCGGACGAGTTGCGCAGCCAGCTTTCCGACGCGCTCCAGTCGAAAGGTGTGATCCCGTGAGCTCCGCCGTTACCGAAACCCCGGTGGCACAGCCGAGACCGGGAAAGAAGGGCAAACCCGCGCTCAGCGAGGGCAAGAAGGCTGAGCGGCGGCTGGGGCTGCTGCTGTGCGCGCCCGCGGCCATCGTAATGCTGCTCGTCACTGCCTATCCGATCCTCTACTCCGTCTGGCTCTCGCTGCAGCGCTACGACCTGAGGTTCCCGGCGCAGCAGAAGTTCATCGGCTTCGCCAACTACGCGGCCGTGCTGACCAATTCGTACTGGTGGACCGCCTTCGGCACCACGATGCTGATCACCGTCGTGTCCGTGGCGATCGAGCTGGTGCTGGGCATGCTGCTCGCGCTGATCATGCATCGCACGATCGTCGGGCGCGGCCTGGTCCGCACGGTTTCCCTGATCCCGTACGGCATCGTGACGGTGGTGGCGGCGTTCTCGTGGTACTACGCGTGGACGCCGGGCACCGGCTACCTGGCGAACCTGCTGGGCCCGGACGCCGCGCCGCTGACGCAGTACATCCCGTCGCTGCTGATCATCGTGCTGGCCGAGGTGTGGAAGACGACCCCGTTCATGGCGCTGCTGCTGATGGCCGGGCTCGCGCTGGTGCCCGACGACCTGCTCAAGGCGGCGGCGATGGACGGGGCGAACGCGTGGCAGCGGTTCACCAAGGTGATGGTGCCGGTGATGAAGCCGGCGATCCTGGTGGCGCTGCTGTTCCGCACGCTCGACGCGTTCCGCATCTTCGACAACATCTTCGTGCTCACGTCCGGCGCGAACGACACGTCGTCGGTGTCCATGCAGACCTACAACAACCTGCTGAAGGGTCTGAACCTCGGCATCGGCTCGACGATGGCCGTGCTGATCTTCATCACGGTCGCGATCCTCGCGTTCATCTTCATCAAACTGTTCGGCACCGCGGCGCCGGGCTCGGACACGGGAGGTAAGCGCTGATGGCCATGCAGGGTGCGATCACGGCCGGACGCCGGACGCGGTGGACGCTGGTCGACATCGTCGTCGTGGTCTACGCGCTGGTGCCGGTGCTGTGGATCCTGTCGCTGTCGTTCAAGACGAAGGACACCCTCGACGACGGCAACTTCATCCCGCGCGCGTGGACGTTCCAGAACTACGCGGACATCTTCCAGACCAGCGACTTCATCCGGGCGCTGATCAACTCGATCGGCATCGCGATCATCGCGACGGCGATCGCGGTGGTGTTCGGCACGATGGCCGCGTACGCGATCGCCAGGCTCGACTTCCCCGGCAAGCAGTTCCTGGTGGGCATCTCGCTGCTGATCGCGATGTTCCCGCAGGTCTCGCTGGTGACGCCGCTGTTCAACATCGAGCGGACGCTGGGGCTGTTCGACACCTGGCTCGGCCTGATCATCCCCTACATCACCTTCGCGCTGCCGCTGTCGATCTACACGCTCTCGGCGTTCTTCCGCGAGATCCCGTGGGAGCTGGAGAAGGCGGCGAAGATGGACGGGGCCACGCCGGGCCAGGCGTTCCGCCGGGTGATCGCGCCGCTGGCCGCGCCGGGCGTGTTCACCACGGCGATCCTGGTGTTCATCTTCTGCTGGAACGACTTCCTGTTCGCCATCTCGCTGACGTCGACCAACGCGTCGCGCACCGTGCCGGCGGCGCTGTCGTTCTTCACCGGCGCCTCGCAGTTCGAGGACCCGACGGGGACGATCTCGGCCGCCGCCGTGGTGATCACCATTCCGATCATCGTGTTCGTGTTGTTCTTCCAGCGCCGTATCGTCGCGGGGCTGACCTCCGGTGCCGTGAAGGGGTAAGTGCCATGGCTGAAATCGTTCTGGACAAGGTGAGCAAGCGCTATCCCGACGGCGCGCTCGCGGTGTCCGAAGTGGACCTGACGGTCGGGGACGGCGAGTTCATCATCCTGGTGGGGCCGTCGGGCTGCGGGAAGTCGACCACGCTGAACATGGTGGCGGGGCTGGAGGACATCTCCTCCGGTGAGCTGCGCATCGACGGTAAGCGGATGAACGAGCGGGCGCCGAAGGACCGTGACATCGCGATGGTGTTCCAGTCCTACGCCCTGTACCCGCACATGAGCGTCCGCGAGAACATGGCCTTCCCGCTGCGGCTGGCCAAGGTGGACGACGCGACGGTGCGGGCGAAGGTCGAGGAGGCCGCGCGGATCCTGGACCTCACCCAGCACCTGGACCGCAAGCCCGCGAACCTCTCCGGCGGGCAGCGGCAACGGGTGGCGATGGGCCGGGCGATCGTGCGCAACCCCAAGGCGTTCCTGATGGACGAGCCACTGTCCAACCTGGACGCCAAGCTGCGCGGCCAGATGCGCACGTCGGTGTCGAAGCTGCAGAAGCAACTGGGCACGACCACGCTCTACGTCACGCACGACCAGACCGAGGCGATGACGCTCGGTGACCGCGTCGTCGTGCTGCGGGCCGGCTACGTGCAGCAGATCGGCAGCCCGCAGTTCCTCTACGACCACCCCGCGAACCTGTTCGTGGCCGGGTTCATCGGCTCGCCGTCGATGAACTTCCTGCCGGCGACGCTGGAGGACGGGCAGCTCAAGAGCCCGCTCGGGTCGTTCGCGCTGCCGGACAAGGTGCGGCGGCTGGCCGAGGCCGCGAAGGCGCCGCGCGAGGTGATCGTCGGCGTGCGCCCGGAGCACTTCGAGGACGCCGCGCTGGTCGATGAGGCCGCCCGGAGCAGCGGTGTCACCTTCGCCGCGCACGTGGACGTGCTCGAGTCGATGGGGTCGGAGAAGTACGCCTACTTCACGATCGAGGGGGAGCTGGCGAGCTCCTCCGAACTGGCCGAGCTGGCCGCGGACACGGGCGCGGACGACATCCCGGGCGGCGGTGCCCAGATCGTCGCCCGGCTGTCCGCGTCGTCGCCGGTGTCCGCCGGTGGCCAGGCCGAGGTCTGGTTCGACGCGACCAAGCTGCAGTTGTTCGACCCGTCCTCGGGCGCGAACCTCACCTACGAGGAGGACTGAGCCGCGGCACCCTTCCACGCTTAACCTGTTCTCAGGCCGGTGCGGGCATGCTGGAGGTGTGCAGGCGCTGAGCGGAGCGATCGCGTGATCGGGCTGGCGGTGGCCTGCGCGCTGTGTGCGGCGATCGCCAGTGGGCTGGGCGCCCGGCTGCAGCACGGCGGCGTCCGCGCGGAGACCCGCGACGGCGAGCTGCACCTGCGCTCGCTGGCGCGGCTCGGCCGCAACCCGGGCTGGCTGCTCGGGTTCGCGGTGCTCGGCGTCGGGACGGTGCTGCAGATCGTCGCGCTGACGCTCGCGCCGGTGATCGTGGTGGCGCCGCTGGTGGTGCTCGCGCTGCCGGTCGTGGCAGTGCTCAGCGGACGGCGGGACCGCACCAGCATGCTCGCCATCGCGGCGGTGTCGATCGCGGTCGGGGTGTTCGTCGCCCTGTCCAGCGATGCCGCCGCGAGCCCGCGGCTGCCTCCGTCGGACGTCCTGGACGCCACGCAGATCGTGACCGTGATCGTGGCCGTGCTGGGCACGATCGCCCTGTTCGGTCGCGGCCTCGTTCGTTGTGTCGCGTTGTCCGCCGCCGCGGGTGCGGCTTACGGGCTGGTGTCGGTGCTCGTCCGGGACGTCGCGTCCACGGTGCAGACGCTCGGCCTGGCCGAACTGCCGTGGCTGGTGGCCTGCGGCGCGGTCGCGGCGTTCCTCCTCGGCGCGTGGTTCGTCCAGCTCGCCTACGCGAGCGGCCCGCCGGACGTGGTGGTCGGCTGCCAGACCATGGTGAACCCGCTGGTCGCGACGGTCCTCGGGATGACCGTCCTCGGCGAGGCACCGGCCATGCACCCGCTGACGCTCGCGCTGCTCGCGGTGTGTGGTGCGGCGGCGCTCGCGGGCATCTCGGTGCTGGTGCGTCACTATCAGGTGGTGAGCTCGCTCCGCCGTCGCAGCAGGTACTCCCGCTCGACCTGATTTCCCACCAGGTCGAGCGCTTGTTCATAGGCCGCGACGGCTTCGGCCTGCCTGCCCGCGCGGCGCAACAGGTCGGCACGAGCGGCGGGAAGCAGGTGCGAATCGAGGCGCACGTGCTCGAGCAGGCGCAGGCCCGCCTCCGGGCCGGACGCCATCGCCACCGCGATCGCCCGGTTGAGCTCCACCATCGGCGACGGCGCGAGCATCCCGTACAGCTCCACGATCTGCGGCCAGTCGGTCTCCTCCGGCGTCGGCGCGTCCGAGTGCACCGCCGCGATCGCCGCCTGGACGGCGTACGGTCCGGCGCTGCCGGACACGAGCTGCCGGCCCTCGTCGATCAGGGCCTGGTTCCACGATCCGCGGTCCTGTTCCTCCAGCGGCACCAGCCGTCCCACGGAATCCACCCGCGCTGCGCGACGGGCGTCGGTGAGCAACAGCAGGGCGAGCAGCCCGGACACCGCGGGCTCCGGCAGCAGTTCGTGCAGCACCCTGGAGAGCCGGATCGCCTCCTCGCACAGACCCACCTTGATCAGCTCCGGACCCGAGGTCGCCGCGTAACCCTCGGTGAACAGCAGGTAGATCACGGCGAGGACGGCGGGCAACCGGTGTGCGAGCTCGTCCTGTCCGGGGACGCGGAACGGGATGCCGGCGCCGCGGATCTTCCGCTTCGCGCGCACGATTCGTTGCTGCACGGTGCTTTCGCTGACCAGGAACAGCCGCGCGACCTCTTCGGTGGACAGCCCGCCGAGGCAGCGCAGGATCAGCGCGACCTGGGCCTGTCGCCCGAGTGACGGGTGGCAGCAGGTGAAGAACAGCCGCAGCCGGTCGTCCAGCACCGGCCCCTCGGCCGGCGCCGGCGCGGGTTCCTCCGCGAGCGCGGCGAGCTTCGAGTCGAGTCTTCGCGCACTGCGGATCCGGTCGATCGCGCGATTGCGCGCCGTGATCACCAGCCACGCCGCCGGGTGCTCGGGCACGCCGTCGGCGCGCCACTTCGCGGCGGCGATCGCGTAGGCGTCGGCGAGGGCCTCCTCGGCGAGGTCGAAATCGCCGAGGAGACCGATCAGCCGGGCCAGCACGCGGCCGTGCTCCGCGTGGAACACGGCCACCAGCGGATCGGTGTGCATGTCAGTGCGCGAGCGGCCGCACCTCGACGGCGCCCTCCCGCGCGCCGGGACACTGCGCGGCCCACTTCAGGGCCTCGTCCAGGTTCGCGCAGTCGAACACGTAGTAGCCGCCGAGTTGCTCGCGTGCTTCGGCGAACGGGCCGTCGGTGAACAGCTCCTCGTCGTCGCGCACCCGCACGGTGGTCGCGGTGGACGAGGCCAGCAGGCGGGCGCCGTCCTTGAGCACGCCGGCCTCGACCAGCTGCCGCGTGTAGTCCTCGTAGTCCGAGCTCATCCTGGTGTAGTCGGCGGGGACGCTCTCGTCGACGTAGATCATGGTCAGGTACTTCATGGCGGAATCCCTTCTCCTCGATCAGCTTGCCCGGTAAGGACGACCGGGCCGGGTGCGGATCGACAGGGGATTACTGTGACCTGAGTCACATCAGCGGCACCAGTGATCCATCGCGTCGCGGACCCGGTCCACGTCGAGCGCGGGCAACGGCAGCGGTGCCGGCCTCGCGCCGTCCGCGTGCAGGCTGTCGAACAGCAGTGCCGCGTAGCGCCGCCACTGCTCGGGGGCGACCTCGTGGGTGTACTCGGCGACCGCACCGATCATCTTGAACAGCATCGGCAGGTCCTCGGCCTCGAAGTCCGGCCGGAGCCGCCCGCCCTCCTTCGCGCGGCGGATCAGCTCCTCCGCGAGCGGGATCAGCCGGTCGCGGGCCTGGGCGACCTTGTCGTGCCCGAAGGCCGTGCTGAGCATGACGTCGTGCAGCCCGCGGTCCTCGGCGATGAGCGCGGTCGCCTCCCACAGGAAGTCCAGCAGGCCCTGCCACGGGTCTGGCCGGTCGAGCGCCTCGCTCATCAGCCTGCCGATGCCCTCGAGCCGGTCGGCGAACATCTCCTCGACCAGCTGTTCCTTGTTGCGGAAGCGGCGGTAGACGGTGCCGACGCCGAGCCCCGCGTGATGGGCGACGTCGTCGAGCGTCGTTTCCAGACCGCGTTCGCGGAAGACCTCGCGGGCGCTGGCGATGATGCGCTGCCGGTTGAGTTCGGCGTCGCGCCTGAGCGGCCGCTTCGGCGCGGTCCGCGGTGTGTCCCGCGTCATGAATCCCATCCTAGCAACAAGTCGAGGCCACTCCTCCACTTCCTGTACGGTGGAAGCAGAAGGGGAGGTCCCTACTCCACATATGTCTGCGAGGACCAGTATGCCTGACTCGTCCACGGCGGTCGTCGAACCCGGAACGGGTTCCGCGGCCGCCGAAGATCCACACCACGCGCGCCGCTGGCTGATCCTGGTGGTGATCGCGCTGGCGCAGCTGATGGTCGTGCTCGACGCGACCATCGTGAACATCGCGCTGCCCACCGCCCAGCACGACCTCGGCTTCTCCAGCGACGCGCGGCAATGGGTGGTCACCGCCTACGCGCTCGCCTTCGGCAGCCTGCTGCTGCTCGGCGGCCGGGTGGCCGACCTGTTCGGCCGCAAGTACGCCCTGCTGATCGGGCTCGGCGGGTTCGCCGTCGCGTCCGCGGTCGGCGGTGCGGCCAACGGGTTCGAGATGCTCGTCATCGCCCGCGCGGCACAGGGTGTCTTCGGCGCGCTGCTCGCGCCGGCCGCGCTTTCGCTGCTGACCACAACGTTCACCGACGTCAGGGAACGCGGCCGGGCGTTCGGCATCTTCGGGGCGATCGCCGGCGGGGGTGCCGCGGTCGGCCTGCTGCTCGGGGGCGTGCTCACCGAGTACCTCGACTGGCGCTGGTGCATGTTCGTGAACATCATCATCGCCGTGGTCGCGCTCGCCGGCGGGCTGTCGCTGCTGCGGCACCGGCCGTCCGAGCACCGGCCGAGGCTCGACCTCCCAGGCACGGTCGCCGCGTCCGCCGGACTGTTCGCGGTGGTCTACGGCTTCTCCAACGCCGAGACCCACGACTGGTCCTCGGCACTGGTGTGGGGCTTCCTGGCCGCCGGCGTCGTGCTGCTGGGCGTGTTCGCGGTGCTGCAGAGCCGGGTCGAGCATCCGCTGCTGCCGCTGCGCGTCGTGCTCGACCGCAACCGCGGCGGCGCCAACCTGTCGGTGTTCCTGCTCGGCATCGGGATGTTCGGGATCTTCCTGTTCCTGACCTACTACCTGCAGCAGAACCTCGGCTTCTCGCCGGTCACGTCGGGACTGGCGTTCCTGCCGATGGTCGGTGCGCTGATGCTCACTGCCACTACCGCGACGGCGGTGCTGCTGCCACGCTTCGGCCCCAGGTGGCTCGTCGCACTGGGCATGCTGATCGCGGCCGTGGGCATGTTCTGGCTCAGCGCACTGGACGTCAGCAGCACCTACGCCGGCGGCGTGCTGTTCCCGCTGATCGTCGCCGGGCTGGGGATCGGCCTGTCGATGGCGCCGGCGATGAACGTCGCCACGGCGGGCGTCGGCGCGCACGACGCCGGGGTCGCGTCCGCGACGGTGAACACCGCGCAGCAGATCGGCGGCTCGATCGGGACCGCGCTGCTGAGCTCCATCGCGGCGAACGCCGTGTCGTCGTTCACCGCGGGCAGGGCGATGACCCCGCAGGTGGTGGCGGAGGCCGCGGTGCACAGCTACACCACGGCGTTCACCTGGGCCGCCTGGATCTTCGTGCTCGGCGCGGTGGCCTGCGGGCTGCTGCTCAAGCCGGGCGCGCCCGTGCAGAGCGAGACGCCGGCAGTCCACATGTGACCGAGGGTGCGCTGCGTTCTCACTGCCGGTGGGAACGCAGCGCCTCGATCACCTCGTCGTCCCAGCGGTGGGTGCGGATCAGCCGGTAGCGCTCGCCCGCCACCCACATGTAGGCCTCGGCCTCGGTGCGGTTGCCGATCAGGTCCGCCTGCCGCAGCATCTCGACCACCGGCTGGTACTCGTCGCGGTACCACCGGTTCGCCACCGTCGCGCGGTCGAGGAACGTGCCCTCGTCCTGCATCAGCCGAAAGCCCCAGGCCTCGACGTGCTCGCCGAGCATCGCGTAGTGCCACGGGTCGGACAACACCACCGACGCGCGGGCCTCGCCGGTCAGCGGCACCCGTTCCAGGAACAGCCGTCGGTAGTCCTTGACGATCAGGTCGCCGCGGTAGCGGATGCCGTCGGGCTTGAGCCTCGTCCGCACCTCGGTCACGTAGGCCTCTATTGTGGACAGTCCCATGGCGAACGCGACGGAGACCCGGTGGTGCCCGTCGATGATGAAGTGCAGGTCGCCCACCCGGTAGACCTCGATGGGCGGTATCGGCTCGCCCCGGCGCGCGGCCAGCGCCAGTCGCTCCCAGCGTTCCCGCACCCGCCCGGAGGTGGGGCGGAACCGGCGGTCGAAGTCGTGCCCGCGGTCGACGCTGCCGACGATCGAGTCGAGCCGGATCACCCGCAGGCCGATTCGCCGTTCGCCCTCGTAGCCGAGCGCCTCGACGACCTCGTCGAACGGCAGCATGATGTTCACGTCGTCGGGTTCGCGGCGCAGCCAGTTGGCCAGGCGTGACAGCACCTGGCGGCGGCGGGCGCGCAGGAAGTCGTGCTCGGCGTCGGCCCGGGGGAAGCCGGTGTCCCTGGCCGGGCTCATACCCGCGCCTCGGTTGCGAGGTCGAGCACCTGCGCGCCGACCACGTTGCGGACCCGGGTGGCGCCGAGCCGGTGCTCCGGAAGGTGCTCGCCGTAGGGGTGGATGTGCCCGTGCAGCAGCCATTTCGGCCGCAGCCGCTCGACTGTCTCGTGTAGACAGTCGAACCCGTGGTGGGGGAGGTCCTCGCGGTCGCCGACGCCGCGGGGCGGGGCGTGGGTGAGCAGGACGTCCACCCCGCGGCCGTCCGTGCGCCGGCGGCGCCCGGCGGCCCGCACGAGCCGCCGGGCGCGGCGGGCCTGCTGGGCCTGGGTCCACTGGTTCGGACCGTCGTTGTATCGGACCGAGCCGCCCAGCCCGGCGATGCGCAGCCCCGCGACGTCGACGACGCGGCCGTCGGCGTTGATCCCGCCGGGCGGCCCCGGCCAGGCGTGCGGGAACCCGGCGCGCACCCACAGCCCGCCGGAGCGGGTGAAGCCGGTCAGGTCGGCGTCGTGGTTGCCGGGCACGAACACGCACGGCCGATCGACCGCGTCGGCGAGGAAGGCGAGGTAGTCGAAGGGCAGGTCGCCCGCCGCCAGGACGAGGTCGACCTCGGCGCGGACCCCGCAGGCCCGCAACCGCTCGTCGACCTCATCCGCGACGACCAGGACGCGCATCGGTCCAGGATAAGGCGGATGGGGGCTCGCGGCCGTTCCTAGTGCGCCGCCCGGGCGAGGTCCGGGTGGTCGGCGATGAAGAACACGACCGTGGCGATCCAGGCCAGGCTGAAGGCCAGCGCCCAGAACTTGAGGTTCGTCAGGAAACGCGACACCGGAAGACTCCTTTCGCGAGTTCAGGAGGACAGGGACGTCACAGCCACTTGTTCTTCCTGAATATTCGGTAGAGGAGGAGACAGGCGCCGAGGATCACCAGCAGCGCCAGCGGATAGCCGAACTGCCAGTGCAGCTCCGGCATGTACTCGAAGTTCATGCCCTCGATCCCGGCGAGCATCGTCGGCACCGTGATGATCGCCGCCCAGGCGGTGATCTTGCGCATGTCGGTGTTCTGCTGCAGCGAGATCTTCGCGACCGTCGCGTCGACGAGGGTGTTGAGCAGCTCGTCGAAGTTCGCCACCCGCTCCGAGACGGTGATCAGGTGGTCGTCGACGTCGCGGAAGTACGAGCGCACCTCGTCGGGCACCAGCCGGGTGAAGCCCTCGGCCAGCCGCCGCACCGGCGCCGCCAGCGGCACCACCGCGCGCCGCAGTTCGAGCACCTCGCGCTTCATCAGGTAGATCTGCTCGGCGCTGACCATCGTCCTGGGCGCGAAGACGCGGGTCTCCATCTCCTCGATGTCGTCCTCGACCGCGCTGGTCACCTCGAGGTAGTGGTCCACGATGTGGTCGGTGATGGCGTGCAGCACCGACGCGGGCCCGGCCTTCAGCCGCTCCGGGTCGTCGTCGAGGTCCTGGCGCAGGTGCGCGAGCCCGGAGTGGGCGCCGTGGCGCACGGTGATGATGAAGTCCAGGCCCAGGAAGGCCATCAGCTCGCCGGTCTCGACGATCTCGTTGGCGGTGGTGGGCGACTCGTGCTCGACGTAGCGCAAGGTCTTGAGCACCATGAACAACGTGTCGTCGTAACGCTCGAGCTTGGGCCGCTGGTGCGCCTGCACCGCGTCCTCGACGGCCAGCTCGTGCAGCCCGTACATCTCCGAGATGCCCTGGATCTGCTCCTCGTCCGGCTCGTGCAGCCCGATCCAGACGAAACCCTCGCGCCGCCGCCGCACTTCCTTGATGGCCTCGGCATGGGTCCACCGGCCGGGCAGCCGCTTGCCGTCGACGTAGACGGCACAGTCGACGACATAGGCCGAAAGTGGCACCGGGATGGGCGGCTGGATGCGGGCGCGGCCGTTACCGCGGCCCCGCAGGCCGCCGAGCGACGGAATCGCAGGCATGGGATCTCCTGGCTGACGTAGTGCGTGCTACGACGGCCGTGCGGGGCTCGCCCGCCCGGCCGTGACCAGCGTCTCCCGAAAGGCAGGCTAGTGAGCACCGGCCGAGAGGGGAACGCTGGTTTGACTAGGGAGCGGACTATCGCCACTACTCATCGTGCGTTCCTCACCTCCTTCGGCCGGGGGCAGTGTGTAAGACCGGTCGCGTTGACGCGGGGGCCTCCGTTGGTCGAGGGTACTCCTCAACATCAGTCACGTCGTTTTCGGTCGGTGTGGCGTTACCCGCTTTCCGAGGAGTGAGCAGTGCAGTTCGGGCGTTATTTCGAGGAGTTCGAGGTGGGCGCGGTGTACAAGCACTGGCCGGGCAAGACGGTCACCGAGTACGACGACCACCTCTTCTGCCTGCTCACCATGAACCACCACCCGCTGCACCTGGACGCGCACTACGCGGGCGAGACCACCGACTTCGGCAAGAACGTCGTGGTGGGCAACTACATCTACTCACTGCTGCTGGGCATGTCCGTGCCGGACGTCTCGGGCAAGGCGATCGCCAACCTGGAGGTCGAGTCCCTCAAGCACGTGAAGCCGACCTTCCACGGTGACACGATCTACGGTGAGACCGAGGTGCTCGACAAGACACCCTCGAAGTCGAAGGACGACCGGGGCGTGGTGTACGTCGAGACCCGGGGCTACAAGCAGGACGGGACGATCGTGTGCACCTTCCGCCGCAAGGTGATGGTGCCCAAGCGTTCCTACGGCGAAGCACGCGGTGGCGAGCAGCCGGCCCGCCCGGTTCCGCACGAATAGGAGGCTCGGGTGACGGTCGGACTGGACGAGGTCAAGCAGCGGCTCCGCGCGTTCGCGGCGGGACAGGCGGCCGGGGTGTCCCCGCTCTACGAGCACCTCACCACGAACGCGGCCGAGGACGACGAGGTCGCCGGGCTGCTCACGGCGGCGCCGGACGACACCGCCGGCGCGCCCTTGCTGCTGGCGGCGGCACACCGTCTCGTGCAGGCCGACCCGATCCATCCGCTGTCCCGGTACTACCCGTCGCTCGGCGGGTTCGACGGCGTCGACGGCGGAACGTGGCCGCTGTTCCGCGAGTTCCTGCTGGAGCGGGCCGACAAGGTGCGTGCGATCGTCGCCGAGCGGCACACCGAGACCAACGAGGTCAGCCGTGCCGCGGGTCTGTTCCCCGCGGTCGCGCTCGCCGCGAAGCAGGCCGGCGGCAAGGTCGCGCTGCTGGAGGTCGGCTGCAGTGCGGGCCTGTTGCTCGGTCTGGACAAGTTCGGCTACCGCTACCAGTGCGACGGCGGCGAGCAGATCCTCGCCGGGCCCGCGAAGGCAGCGGTGGGGCTGCACTGCGCGCTCGGCCTCGGCTCCGGCGCGGTGCTGCCGAAGGTGCCCAAGAAGGTCGCCGTCGCCGCCAAGGTCGGCCTCGACACCAGCCCGATCGACGTGTCCGACGAGGACGAGCTGGCCTGGATGGAGGCGTGCGTCTGGGCCGACCAGCTCGACCGCATCCGCCTGCTGCGCGCGGCCGCCGCGGCCCAGCGCAAGGACACCCCCGAGCTGGTCGAGGGCGACGCCGTGGACGACCTCGCCGCCGCGGCAGCGCGCACCGGCGACCTGCCGCTGGTGGTCCTGACCAGCCGGGTGCTCAACCACGTGGCCGAGCAGCGGCGCGGGGAGTTCGTCGAAGGCCTGGCGAAACTCGCGGCGGACCGTCCGGTGTGGTGGGTCAGCGACGAGCCGTACGAGGTGGCGCTGTCGTATGTGCTGCCCGGCCGGTCGGAGCTGAACTTCTTCGACGGCGCCGGCCTGTGCACGCTCGGCCTGGTGTCCTGGCGCGACGGCGTCCCGGAGGCGAAAGCGCTTGCGCACACCTCGCGGTACGGCAACCGGATGACCTGGCTCGCCGCCTGACGTAGGTTTCCCAGCATGGCCGTCACTGCTGACACCTGGTTCACGCCACTGACCCCGCTGGCCTTCCTCGAGCGCTCGGCGGAGGTCTTTCCCGACAAGGAAGCCATCGTCTACGGCGACCGCCGGGTCACCTACCGCGAGTTCGCGGCCGAGGCGACCCGCGTGGCACACGCCCTGCGCGCGTCCGGCGTCGAGCCGGGCGACCGGGTCGCCTATCTGTTGCCGAACATCCCGGAGATGCTGGTCGCGCACTTCGCGGTGCCGCTCGCCGGCGCGGTGCTGGTCGCGATCAACACCCGGCTCGCGCCCGCCGAGGTCCGCCACATCCTCCACCATTCCGGGGCGAAGGTGCTGGTAGTCGACGCCGGGCTGCACTCCTCGCTGGCCGCGGACCTGCCGGTCGCCGAGGTCGTCACCGTCACCGACCCGGCTTCCGGTGCCACGCCCGACCCCGCCGTCGGCGGCATCTCCTACCCGGACCTGCTCGCCCGCGGCGACGACGCACCGTTGCCGTGGACGGTCGCGGACGAGCGCGGCACGATCTCGATCAATTACACCTCGGGCACGACCGGGCAACCCAAAGGTGTGATGTACCACCACCGCGGCGCCTACCTGAACTCGCTGGCCGAGATCATCCACTCCCGGCACACGCCCGAGTCGCGGTACCTGTGGACCCTGCCGATGTTCCACTGCAACGGCTGGTGCACCGCCTGGGCGGTGACGGCGATCGGCGGCACGCACGTGTGCCTGCGCGCCGTGGACGCCACGGAGATCTGGCGGCTGCTGGAGACCGAGGGCATCACGCACCTCAACGGCGCCCCGACGGTGCTGGTGACCATCGCCAGCCACGAGGGCGCGCACCCGCTGCCGCACGAGGTGGTCGTGACCACCGCGGGCGCGCCGCCGTCGCCGACGGTCATCCGGCGGATGTCGGAGCTGGGCGCCCGCCTGACGCACGTCTACGGCCTGACCGAGACGTACGGCCCGTACAGCGTGTGCGAGCCGCAGGATGGCTGGCTCAAGCTGGACATCGCCGAGCGCAGCAAGGTCATGTCCCGCCAGGGCGTCGGGATGATCGTCACCGACGGTGTGCGCGTGGTCGACGAGGAGATGCGCGACGTGCCGCGGGACGGCGCCACCATGGGCGAGGTGGTGATGCGGGGCAACAACGTCATGGCGGGCTACTTCGACGACCCCGAGGCGACGGAGAAGGCCTTCCGCGGCGGCTGGTTCCACTCCGGCGACCTCGGCGTGTGGCATCCCGACGGCTACATCCAGCTGCGCGACCGCGCGAAGGACATCATCGTCTCGGGTGGCGAGAACATCTCGACGATCGAGGTCGAGGCGGCGCTGGACTCGCATCCGGCGGTGCTCGAGGTCGCCGTCGTCGGGGTGCCGCACGAGAAGTGGGGCGAGCGGCCCAAGGCGTACGTGGTGCTGCGGGCGGGCGAGTCGCTGTCCGCCGAGGAGCTGCAGGAGCACGCGCGCGGGCAGATCGCCAGGTACAAGGTGCCGGAGGCGGTCGAGTTCGTCGCCGAGCTGCCCAAGACCTCGACGGGCAAGATCCAGAAGTTCCAGCTGCGGGAACGCGACTGGGCAGGCCACGAAGGCCGGATCCAGGGCTAGGGAGCGTCCTCAAAGGCTCAATCGCGCTCTTCACGAAGCCCATCGACCAGCCTTCGAGGACGCTCCCTGGGAGCCGTGTCAGCAGCGGGGCAGCCGGTCCCAGCCGCGGAGGGTGGCCGCGAGGCCGTCGGTGAGCTCGAGTGTGCCGAACGCCGCGGCGTCCACCCAGCGGGCGTCCGCGGCGTCGTCGCCCGCGCGCAGCCGGCCGCCGCGCACCTCGCACACGTAGTCGTAGATCTCGTACCGGCCGCGCACGACCATCCCCGCCAGCGGCCCCGGCCGTACGTCCAGGCCGGTCTCCTCGCGCATCTCGCGCACCACTGCCTGTGCGTCCGTCTCGTCGGGCTCGACCCGCCCGCCCGGCAGCGACCACCGGCCCCGGCCCGGGTCGTGCCCCCGCTGGATCACCAGCAGTCGCCCCGCCGCGTCGTGGATGATGCCGCCTACGCAGCGCACCGAAGCCATAACGCCAGCGTAACGCGCGGACGTAGTGCGCAAGGTGTACACGGAGAGTAGCCATGCGGTAAGATCGCAGGCGGACACTGACCCAAGCGCGGGACTTTTCTCCCGTAACGGAGCGCAGTGCGGTACAACGTTACTGGTGAGCTTGCTAGACCGATGCCGGAGCAAGAGACGGGATTGATCGTTGTGAACGCGAAGAAACTAGCCGGACTCGTGGGTATCGCGTTGGTCTTGTTCTTCGTGATCGCCCAACCAGGCCAGGCGGCGAACCTCGTGGGCAACATCATCAGCTTCCTGCGCACGTCGGCCGAAGCGGTGATCACCTTCGTCAGCAACGTGTTCAACTCGTAGGCGCCGTGTTCGCCCCCCGGGATCCCGACGAGTACCTGCTCGACACCGAGCGGCGCGTCGTCCGGATCCGACGGCACTGGGCGACGCTGGCGTGGGACACCTTCGAGGCGGTCGCGCTGCTGGCGATCTGCGTGATGGTGTCCTACCTCCTGCCGCCGTCGCTCTACGTCGTGCAGAACGTGTTGTGGTACGCGGCGTTGCTCGTGGTGCTGCACTACGCGTACAAGGTCATGGAGTGGTGGGTCGAGCGGCTGGTGGTCACGGACAAGCGGTTCGTGCTGACCAGCGGCGTCTTCACCACGAAGGTCGCGATGATGCCGATCAGCAAGGTCACCGACCTGACCTACGAGCGCACCGCGTGGGGCAGGCTGTTCGGGTACGGCACCGTCGTGGTCGAGTCCGCCGGGCAGATCCAGGCGCTCAACCGGATCGACTTCCTGCCCCATCCCGAGGACTTCTACGACGTCATCTCGGAACTGGTCTTCGGCGACAAGCAGAAGCAGAGCGAGCGCTTCTCCATGATCAAGGCCCAGCGCCTTGCCCGCGGCAAGAAGATGGTCGGCTGACGGGGGCCTTTCCTGTCGCATGAGACAGAATGGGTCCGATGCGCATCGACCTGCACACCCATTCGACCGTCTCCGATGGCACGGACAGCCCAGCCGAACTCGTCCAGGTGGCCGCACAGGCCGGCCTGGACGCCGTCGCGCTGACCGATCACGACACCACCGCCGGGTGGGACGCCGCGACCGCCGCGCTACCCGCCGGGCTGACCCTGGTGCCCGGCGCCGAGCTGTCCTGCGTGAGCCACCACGACGGCCCCCGCGGGATCAGCGTGCACCTGCTGGCCTACCTGTTCGACCCGACCTCGCCCGCGATCGTCACCGAGCAGCAGCGGCTGCGCATCGAGCGGCGGACCCGGCTGCGCTCGATGGCCGACCGGATGGCCGCCGACGGCCTGCCGGTGGACGCCGACGAGATCATGGGCCTGCTGCCCGCCGACTCCCCGGCCGGGCGCCCGCACCTGGCGCAGGCGCTGGTGCGCGCCGGGCTCGTGTCGACCGTCGACGAGGCTTTCGCCGAGTATCTGGGCAACGGCCGTGGCTACTACCTGCCACGCCAGGACACCCCCGTCGAGGACGCGATCGACATGATCGCCGCCGCCGGCGGGGTCACCGTCTTCGCGCATCCCTTCGCCCGCAGCCGTGGCCGGATCGTCTCGGTCGACACCCTCGCGGCACTCGCCGAGCACGGCCTGACCGGCGTCGAGGTCGACCACCCCAACCACGACGAGGAGACCCGGGGCCAGCTGCGCGGGCTCGCCCGCGAGCTGAACCTCGTGCCGACCGGGTCCAGCGACTACCACGGCACCAACAAGACGATTCCGATCGGCGCCGAGACGACACCGCCCGAGTCGCTCGAGGCGCTCGTCGAGAAGGCGTCCGGCGCGCAGGTCGCGGTGGGCTGAGTGGCGTTCTTCGATGCGGGCGTGTTCGTCGAGGCGACGATCACGCTGGTGGTGATCATGGACCCGCCGGGCACGGTCCCGGTGTTCCTCAGCCTGGTCGGGCGCAAGTCACCGGACGCCCGCGCCCGCGCCGCCCGCCAAGCCGTGCTGGTGTCGCTGCTGGTCATCGCCCTGTTCGCGGTCGCGGGCCAGGCGATCCTCGCCTACCTCGGCATCGGCATCCCCGCGCTGCAGGGCGCGGGCGGCCTGCTCCTGCTGCTCATCGCGCTGGATCTGCTGACCGGCAAGGGCGGTACCGAGCCCGAAGCGGTCGAGGACGTCAACGTCGCACTGGTCCCGCTGGGCACCCCGCTGCTCGCCGGTCCCGGCGCGATCGCCGCGACCATCGTGTTCGTGCGCGAGGCGCACGGGCACTTCGGCGCGTACCTCGCGCTCGCGCTGGCGATCGTCGTGGTGCACCTGTTCATCTACCTGTGCATGCGGTACTCCGGTCTGGTCATCCGGCTGATCAGGGAGTCCGGCATCCTGCTGCTCGCGAAGATCGCCGGTCTGCTGCTGGCCGCGATCGCGGTCGAGCTCATCGCGAACTCCGTGCGCGGGTTCGTCGCCGGCGGCTGAGTACGGTGGGGGCCGTGGTGGAACAACTGGGGTTCGAGTTCACGGTGGAGCCGCGGCGCCTGACCAAGGTCAGCCCGGCAAGGCTGGCCACGTTCGCGGACTGCCCGCGGCGGTACCGGCTCTCCTACCTGCAACGGCCCACGCCGACGCGCACCGGCCCGTGGGCGCACAGCACGCTCGGCGCGGTGGTGCACAACGCCCTGCGCGCGCTGTTCGAGCTGCCGCCCGAGCGCCGCTCGCCGATCCGCGCCGCGCAGCTGCTGAGCGAGCACTGGCAGGACGCGGGCTTCGCGGACGCCGAGCAGGCGGCGACGTACCGGGACCGGGCGAAGACCTGGATCATGGAGTACGTCGAGCACAACGACGTCTCCACGACGCCGATCGGGCTCGAGCGCTGGGTTTCCGCGCCGGTGAACCCCGAGCCGGGGAAGCCGCCGTCGATGATCATCGAAGGCCGCGCGGACCGGATCGACGAGCGCGGCGCCGAACTGGTCATCGTCGACTACAAGACCGGGCGGCGGCAGCCCGACGAGTACGAGGCGCGCAGCTCGCAAGCGCTTGCCATGTATGCCGTCGCGGCCACCCGGACGCTGCGCCGCCCGTGCCACCGCGTCGAGCTGCACCACCTGCCCACCGGCACGGTCGCGGCCGCCGAGCACACCGACGAAAGCCTGCGGCGGCACCTCGCCCGCGCGGAGGAGACGGCCGAGGATCTGCGCGTCGCCACGGATACGCTGACCGCAGGCGGAGACGGGCAGGTCCTGTTTCCGGTCAACGTCGGCACGCGCTGCTCGTGGTGCGACTTCCGGCCGAGCTGCCCGGAGGGGCAGGCGGCCGCGCCGGCGGCGAAGCCCTGGGAGCTGCTGGCGCCGTGAGCACGGAAGAACTTCGGGTTCCTCCCGTCGAGGAGGACCGGTCCCGCCGGGGCCGGTGGTGGCGTGGGCTGACGGGCTCGCTCGCCGCGGGTCTGGCGGGGCTGGCCGTGATCGTGCTGGGCGCGGGCCTGCTGTGCCTGCTGCTCGGCGCGCCGGGGCCCGGGGTGGCGATGCTGGTCGGGCACCCGTTGGCGGCGGCGATCGCGCTGGTGGCCCAGCGGTTCGCCGACCGGCGCGAAGGCCCGGTCGCGGGGCTCGCCGGACTCGTGGTGGTCGTGGTGCTGCTCGCCGCGTTGTGGCTGTTCTGGTGGGGCTAGGGGGTGTCCTCAAAGGCTGGTCGATGGGCTTCGTGATCCAGGTGGTTCCTGGTGGTGCCAGGGATTCGCCCTCGTACCGGGTTGTACTCGGGTGAATTCCCGGTGCCGTCCAGGGGCCGCCTGGGCGCGGAGAGCGCGATTGAGCCTTTGAGGACGCTCCCTAGAGCCAGGAGCGCCAGGCGGGCAGCAGGACGCCCAGCAGGCCCTTCGGGTTCTCGATGTTGGGGGAGTGCGCCGCGTGCGGCACGAGCGCGAACGGCGCGTTCAGCCGTGCGGCCATGTCCTGCTGTGCAGCCACGCTCCACGCGTCGTCGCCCTCGCCCGCGACGACCAGGGACGGCACGTTCCGCGCGCGCAGCGCCTCGACGAGGTCCGGTTCGTAGCGCAGGCCGTCGGCCATGCCGAGCAGCCCGGCTGGGCTGGACGAGACGAACCGGTGCCGGTAGAACGCCTTGAGCTCGGCCGGAAGGGCCGTCCACGACGGGAACCGCTCGTTCATCTGCTCACGCACGCCGTACGCGGCTTCGATGCCTTGCTTGCGCAGCAACGGTTCCCCGAGACTGAGCGCGGTGCGCCGCGGCCCCTCGGGGAGCGCGGACGGGCCGGTGTCCATCAGGGTGAGCCCGGCGACGCCCGCTCCCGCCAGCACGGCGGCGCGGGCGACCAGACCGCCGTAGGAGTGCCCGAGCAGTAGTACCGGCTTTCCTTCTGTCGCGAGGTGTTCGACCGTCGCGGCGACGACCTGGCCGAGCGCGGCGGGCAGGTAGGCGGACTCGTCGTCCGGGCCGGGGGACTCGAACTGTCCCGGCAGGTCGATCGCGACCGCGCGGAACCCGTCGGCGGCGATGTCGTCCAGCAGCGGGGCGAAGTCCTCTTTGGAACCCGTGTACCCCGGAACCAGCAGCGCGGTGGCCTTTCCGGCTCCCCTGGTGCTCAGTGCGGCGATCGGACCGTACGGCCCGGGCAGCTCGGCGCGCTCCGCGTCGTGCACCGTGAGCGGGCCGGTCATCTGAGCGCGGCCAGCGTCGCGCCGCGCTGCTCCAGCAACACGGGGCCGAGCGCGGCAAGGCGGACCGGACCGGTGTAGCCGTGGCGGTCGACGCCGATCGTGCGGATCGTCGAGCCGTCCTCTTCGTTCAGCACGGCCAGGCCGCCCTGGATGGGCACCACGAGCTGGTGGTCGAACAGGACGCCCGGCCCCAGCGCCGAGCTGAGCGTCCACTTCGGAGTGAGCGTGTCCCGCGCGAAGGCCATCAGCTTGGAGCCGGTGAACCAGTAGACGTTGGCCGCGGTCGACGACGTCGCCGGGACGCCGCCCGCCGGGTCGTGGTCGAGGTCGCTCGCCGGCAGGTCGAGCGGGTACGCCGACAGCTCGGCGCCGTCCGGGCCGTAGAGCACGAGCTGCTTCTGGTCGGGCATCGCGACCGCGACGTAGTCGCCGGACATCGCGACCATGCGGGCGTGGTAGCCGGGAAGGATCTCGCTGAACGACACCTGGGGGCTGTCGGATTCCTTGGGCGCGGCGCGGAAGACGGTGATCCGGTCGCCGGGGTCGTTCGGGCAGCGCTCGACGACGCCGACGCGGCTGGACGCCATCGCGATGGAGCCGTAGGTGCAGCCGACGCGGGGCTGCTTGTCGGGGTTGACGAGTGCGGGCACCTTGCCGTACTCGGCGGTCTCGACCAGGTCGTCGCGCCAGGTGTTGAGCAGCGTGGTGCCGAACGCGGTGACGTAGGCGCCGTCGCTGACCAGGCCGGTGCCGAGCGGGGCACTGCCGGTGCGCTGCGCCATGCGGTGCCCGGTGCCCGGGTCGAGGGCGACGACCTCGCTGCAGCCGGTCTCGCCGTTGACGCCGTCATTGCGGTACAGGGCGACCGCGCGGGCCCAGCCCTCGGCGGCGGTGCACAGCGGGAGGTCGCGGGAGTAGCGCCAGCGCACCTGGCCGGTGAGCGGGTCGCGGCCGTCCAGCTCGCCCCCGTTGGCGGTGACAGCGGCGTTGCCCTCGGCGATCGGCACCGGGGCGGCCGCGCTGGGGGCCTGCCAGAGTTCGCTGAGCTGCGCGGGGACGGCGGTCGCGGCCTCGGGCAGGGCCGGCCCGGGGTCGGCGGTCTGCGAGACCGTGGCGCGGCTTTCGCTGTTCGCCCAGACGGTGACCCCGGCGGCGACGGCGATCACCGCGATGACCGCCGCGATCACCCGGTCGCGGGGCCGGTTCCACGGCGACCGGCGGTCCCGCTTGACGACGGTGTGCCGGCGAGGCGGCCCCAGCGGAGGCTTCCCGGCGCCCGCGAGCACGTCCTCGACGCCGATGATCACGGTGGTCTCGGAGTCGTCGGCCGGCCGGCGATGCCGCCCGCCCCGGACAGGCGGCCGTGCGGGGCCGCCGTTCTCGGGGTCGCGTTCGTACGTGTATCGCCCCGAGTCCGCCCGGAAGGTCCAGCTCCCGGTGCTCTCGGCCCGGCTCTCGGGCGGGACCGCGGAGGCGGTGAGTGGCGGGGTGGTTTGTGCCGGGGCTGCGGGTGGCGGGGTGGTGACCGCCGGCTCGGTGGTGGCCGAGGTGGCCGCCGAGTCGGAGGTGGCCGCCGGTGGTGATGCGGGGCTGCCCGCTGGCGGGGTGGCTTGGGCCGGGGCTGCGGGTGGCGGCGTGGTGCCCGCCGATGGTGGCGTGGGGCTGTCCGGTGGTTCGGGAGTGGCCGGAGTGGCGCACGCGGGTGGCGGCGGGGTGGCCGAGGTACCCGGGACCGCCTCCTCGGCGGGTGCGGGACTGCCCTCTTCGGCAGGTGCAGAGGCTTGAGCTGGGCCTTCGCCCGCGGTGGTGCCGCCAGTGCCCTCGGGGGCGCGCTGCGCTTGAGCCGCGTCAGCAGCCGCCGGGCCGTCAGCAGCAACCGCGCCGCTTTCATCGGCCGCCGGGCCATGACCCACCGCGGGGGGATCGCCATCCGCCGGGCCATCGGCCGCCGGGCCATGACCCGCCGCCGCGTCGTCGGGCACGGCCGGGGCATCGACCGAAGCCTCGCCGCCAGCGGGCGTCGAAGCGTCACCCTCCGAAGCGCCACCCGTGTTGGCGTCACCCGACCGGGCGGCGCCCGACACGGCGGAGCCGGAGGCACTCGCCTCCGGCTGCCGGCCTTGCTGCTGCTCCGGGCCCTCGTCGTGCTCCGACGTCCCCTCGACGGGCTCGCTCACCTGCTACTTCTCCCGTTGTTCGGCGCGCTTGTGCTCAGTCTGCCGAAGCGGGTGTGTCGGTTGCGTTTGCCGCGCCGGAACGACGGCGGCGACGTCGCCGGGCGGGGCGCTCGGCGCTCTCGACGTTCTCACGCTCGGCCGACGGCGCGGTCTCGCCGCTACGGGTGCGTGAACGACGGCGCGGACGCTCCTCGTCGGACGACGGCTCCGCAGCCTTCGCGGCATCCGCCTTCTCGATGGCCTCCGCCGCACCGGCACCACCACGGGTGCGCCGACGACTGCGGTTCCGCGGCGCCGGGGAGTCCGAACGACGCTTGTTGCGCCCGCCGCCCATCTTCTCCTCGGGCTCGGCGCCCAGCCCGGCGCGGGTCCGCTTGCCCAGCGGCAGCCGACCGGTCGCGTCCTCCGGGATGTCGAGCTCGCTGAACAGGTGCTTCGACGTCGAGTACGTCTCGGCCGGCTCCGGGATGTCCAGGTTGAGCGTGTCGGAGATCAGCTTCCAGCGCGCCATATCGTCCCAGTCGACGAGGGTGATCGCCACACCGGTCTTGCCCGCGCGACCGGTGCGGCCGATGCGGTGGATGTAGGTCTTCTCGTCCTCGGGTGTCTGGTAGTTGACCACGTGCGTGACGTCGTCCACGTCGATGCCGCGGGCGGCGACGTCGGTGGCCACCAGCACATCGATCTTGCCGGAACGGAACGCGCGCAGCGCCTGCTCACGGGCACCCTGGCCGAGGTCGCCGTGCACGGCGGCGGCGGCGAAACCGCGCTCCGCCAGGTCGTCGGCCACCTTCTGCGCGGTGCGCTTGGTGCGGGTGAAGACCATCGTCAGGCCGCGGTCACGGGCCTGCAGCACGCGGGCGACCAGCTCGGGCTTGTCCAGCGAGTGCGCCCGGTAGACGAACTGCGTGGTGCGCTCGTGGATCGCGCCGGCGTCGTTCTCCTCGGCGCGGATGTGCGTCGGCCGGTTCAGGAACGTGCGGGCCAGCGTGATGATCGGGCCCGGCATGGTCGCCGAGAACAGCATGGTCTGCCGCTCGTCGGGCACCATCGTCAGGATGCGCTCGATGTCGGGCAGGAAGCCCAGGTCGAGCATCTCGTCGGCCTCGTCCAGCACCAGCGCCTGGACCTTGCCCAGCACCAGGTGGCGCTGTTCGGCGAGGTCCAGCAGCCGGCCTGGCGTGCCGATCACCAGGTCGACGCCCTTGCGCAGCGCGTCGATCTGCTGCTCGTACGGGCGGCCGCCGTAGATGGCGAGCGTCCGCACGCCCAGGTGCTTGCCGGCGTCGGTGAGGTCGTGGGTGACCTGGAGGCAGAGCTCGCGGGTCGGCACGACGACCAGCGCCTGCGGGGTGCCGTCACCGGGGGTGGTGATCCGCTGCAGCAGCGGGACGCCGAAGCCCAGCGTCTTGCCCATGCCGGTGCGGGCCTGGCCGATGAGGTCCTCGCCCGCCATCGCGAGCGGCAGGGTCAGCGCCTGGATGGCGAAGGTCCGCTCGATGCCGGCCTCGGCCAGCGCGCGGACGATCTCCGGGCGTACCTCGAACTCGGCGAAGGTCGGGTTCTCCGGCTCGACCTCGATGCCCGCCTGCAGCGGGTGGGACGGGTCGGTTGCCGGAAGGCCGCTCTCGCTGTGCTCGAGAGCAACCGGGTCGGTCTCTGTTCGGTTGTCGGAAGTGCTTGCGGTCAGTGTGATCGCCTCTCTCGTACCAGCGCGCACAGCCTGGTCGGAACTCGGCACTCGACCGCGGGATCTTGGTCGCGGGAATGCCGCAAAAAAGGCGTGCACGCACACTGTTGTTCACGAGCCGCAGCGAACGCGGCTCGATATCCGCCCCACAGCGGCGTCGTCCCAGCTCAGAGGTACTGTGCCTCGAGGACGGGCGCACTGTCACGGAGCGGAAGCTCCGTCAATACACCACCCATTGTACCGGTACACCCCCCGGCCCTGGCATTTCGGCCCGGCGTGTCCAGTGGGATTGGTCTCCACCAGCAACCCGACAGGGGCCGGCCGCTTCCCCGCCACCACCCTCAACGGAGACGCTTCGCACCGCGGCTAGATTCAGGCTGTGACTTCCGAGATCAGCGAGGGCGTCGTCGACCTGCTCGGCGTCATCGCGTACGGCGAACTGTCCGCGTTCGACCGGCTGGCCGAGGACGCCCGTACGGCGCCGACCCTGTCCGGCCGGGCCGCGCTGGCGTCCATGGCGGCGGCCGAGATCGGGCACTACGACCTGTTGTCGCGGTACCTGGCGGAGCACGGGCTCACCGTCGAGGACGCGATGACGCCGTTCGTCGACCACATCGACGCGTGGCACGCCTCGACCGCGCCGAGGTCGTGGCTCGAATCGCTGGTCAAGGCGTACGTCGGCGACGGGCTGGCGGCTGACCTGTACCGCGAGGTCGGCAGCTGGCTGGACGAGGAGACGAAGGACCTGGTGACCACCGTGCTCGCGGACACCGGGCATTCGGAGTTCGCCGAGCGCGAGGTGGCCGCGGGGATCGAGGCGGACCCGAAGACGCGCGACCGGCTGGCGTTGTGGGGGCGGCGGCTGCTGGGGGAGGCGCTCACGCAGGCGCAGTACGTGGTGGCCGAGCGGGACGGGCTGGCCGAGCTGATCGTGTCCGGTTCGGGTGATCTCTCGGGAATCGCGGCGCTGTTCCGGCGGTTGCAACAGGGGCACACCAAGCGGATGCAGAAGCTGGGGCTCAGCTAGGCCCGCCGCCACCCTCGACGGACGCGCTGCGCGCGGCGGGATTAGCCTTGAGCACCGGTACGTGACGAACAGACAGGCGGAGGTCACAAGTGGAGGTCAAGATCGGCATCAAGGACACGCCGCGCGAGCTGGTGGTGTCCAGTGGCCAGTCTGCCGAAGAGGTCGAGTCGCTGGTCGCCGACGCGCTGAAGGCCGCCGACGGGGTGTTCCGCCTCACCGACGAGAAGGGGCGCAAGTTCCTCATCCCGTCCGACCGCATCGCCTATGTCGAGATCGCCCCGACCGACGTGCGCAAGGTCGGGTTCGCCGTCGGCGCGTAGTTTTCGGTCCTGCCACGAGGGACGCCCGCCACCGGCGGGCGTCCCTCGTGCTATTCCGCGGCGGTGAGCGTCGCAGGCACCGCGAACGGCGGCGTGCTGGTGCCCAGCACCCGGTACCGGCCCCACGGGTCCGGGTCCGACAGCTCGCCGCGGGCGGTGCCGTCCGGGGTGCGGATCTCGGCCTGCTTCCTGCGGCCGTCGAGCAGGTCGTGCAGGGCCTCGTGCCGGGCGATGCGCCCGTACCAGCGGTAGTAGCCGTCGATGGGCTGGAAGTGCCCCCGCAGCTCGAGCTGGACCTCGAACTCCGACCCGTCGACGACGAGCGTCGCGGGGCCGGTGTAGCCGTCTTCGTCGTCAGCCGACATCCGAGTCCTCCTTGTTGGTAACCGCCGCGAGCTGCACGACCTTGTTCTCCTCCAGGGGCAGGTCGGGGTCGATCGTGACGCCGTTCTGCCGCGCCAGGCCGTCGATCGCCGCCCAGATGATCTGCGTCAGGTACTCCACGACGCTGTCCCGGCTCATCGACCGCCGGTCGAGCCACCATTCCCCGGTGTTCTGGACCATGCCGACGATCCCGTACGCCCACGGCTCGGCCGCGCCGGAGTCCATGCCGAACATCCGCATGTAGTCGCCCAGCAACGCGGTCAAAGCCGTCGCGATGAGCTCCTTGTCCTCGGCGACGACGTCCGAGTCCGCCGCCTTCTCGGTGAACGAGCCGCGGGCCAGCAGGCGGTACAGGTTCGGGTGTTCCTCGATGACGCCGAAGAACGCGTCCAGCGCCATCCGGATCCGCGGCACCGGCGCCAGCTCGGCGTTGATCGCCGGGACCAGCCGGGAGAACAACAGCTCCGTGCCGCGCTGCCCGAGCGCCACGTACAGGTCCGCCTTGTCCTCGAAATGCCGGTACAGCACCGGTTTTGTGACCCCGGCGGCCACCGCGACGTCCTCCATCGCGAGCTCGGGCCCGTGCTCGTCGAGCGCCTTCAGTGCGGCTTCGACGAACTCCGCCCGCCGGGCCACCCTGTGCTTGCGCCACCGGTCCCGCCGGGCGTCCCCCGTCGCCGGTTCGCCTGCCTTGGGTGCCTTGCCGCCGCGCTTGACATGCTCCGTCACAGGACCCATGCTACCAAAGGTAACTGTTACCTCAAGTTACATGAACCTGGGAGGGCGCGATGACGCGGACGCTCAAGGAGTCGGGGCGCGAGAAAACCGCGGAGCGGCTGCTGAAATCTTCGGCCAACAAGTTCTACGACCCCGAGGTCGACATCGACTGGGACGCGCCGCTCGCCGAGGGCGCGCCGTACCAGCTCGAGCACCGGTGCTCGCTCTACGGCACGCACCTGTGGGACCGGCTGACCCCCGAGCAGCGGCTCGAGCTGGGCAAGCACGAGCTCGCGAGCGTCGCCAGCAACGGCATCTTCTTCGAGGTGCTGCTGATGCAGATGCTGCTCAAGGAGGTCTACAGCGCCGACCCGACGACCCGGCACGTGCAGTACGCGCTGACCGAGATCGCCGAGGAATGCCGTCACTCGACGATGTTCGCGCGCTCGGTCGAACGCATCGGCGCGCCGCCGTACGGGCCGGTCAAGCTCGTGCACCGGCTGGGCAAGCTGCTGCCGTTCATCGGCTACGGCCCGGCGCTCTACGGCTCGATCCTGGTCGCCGAGGAGATCCTCGACCGCATCCAGCGCGAGAGCATGGCCGACGAGCGCGTCCAGCCGCTGGTGCGCATGGTCAACCGGATCCACGTGCTGGAGGAGGCGCGGCACGTCACGTTCGCGCGTGAAGAGGTCACCCGCGGGATGGCGAAGCTGTCCAAGGCGGAGCTGCCGTACCAGCGGTGGCTGATCGCGAGCGTGAGCTTCGCGATCAGCCGCAGCCTGATCAACCCGCGCGTCTACAAGGCCGTCGGTCTGCGGCCGAAAGAGGCCTGGGAGACCGCGATGGGCAACCCGCACTACCAGGAGACGATCCGCTGGTCGGGCGAGCGCATCATGGCCTTCCTGGGCGAGGCCGGGCTGGTCGGCGCCCCGGGTATGCACCTGTGGCGCAAGTCGTTCCTGGTCGCGAAATGACCGCGACGATCGGTCGCAGGGGGACCGGGCGCCGCTTCGTGACCAGCGACGGCACCGGGCTGTTCGTGGACACCCGCGGGCCCGAGGACGCTCCGCTCACGCTGGTCCTGGTGCACGCGTGGACCCAGGACCACACCGAGTGGGACCCGATCCTGCCGTTGCTGCCGCCGGACGTGCGGGTGGTCCGCCACGACCACCGGGGGCACGGCGTGTCGGACCCGGCCAAGCCGGGCACGGCCACCATCGCGCAGCTCGCCGACGACCTCGCCGAGGTCATCGCCGACCGCGTGCCGCAGGGGCGGATCGTGCTCGCCGGGCACTCGCTGGGCGGGATGACGCTCATGGAGCTGGCCGACCGGCATCCGGACCTGGTGCGGGAGCGGGTCGCGGGGGTCGCGTTCATCGCGACGTCGTGTTCGAACATGGACCGGCTGACGCTCGGGCTGCGGGGCGCCGCGGGCCGGGCCGCGATCCGGGCCGACAACCGCCTCGCGCGAATGCTTTCCCGCTACGGCAAGGAATCCGTGCCGGTCCCGGCCGTGCTGGCGCGGCCGGCGACGAAGTGGCTGGCGTTCGGGAAGAAGGTCCGCCGGGCGGACGTGCGGGCCATGACGGAGCAGTTCCTGCGAGCGCATCCGCGCAGCGTCGGCGGCTTCCGGGACTCGATCTCACAGCACGACCGGCGGGTGGCGCTCGCGACGCTGGCGGGTAAGCCGGGTGTGATCCTCGTCGGCGACCGGGACCGCATCACGCCCGTGCACCACGCCCGGGTGATCGCGCAGGAGCTGCCGGGGGCGGAGTTCGTGCTGTTCCCGGGCGCGGGGCACGAGCTGACCTACGAGCGGCGCCAGGGCGTGGCGGCGCGGCTGCGGGCGTTGCTGGCGGCGGCCGGAGCGCCAGGCAGGGTTTGACCGGATGACGCGGAGCTGCCGGGTGTGCGGCTGTTCCCCGGCGCGGGCTACGAACGGCGCTGCTGGCGGCCGGCCGGCTACTTCCCCGGCTGCTGCAGGGGGAAGCCGGCACCGATGCCGCGCCAGGCGAGCGTCGCGGTGAGGGCGACGGCCTCCTCCTGGCTCATCGTGCTGTGGTGGGTCAGCCAGAACCGTGCGCTCACCTGGCTCAACCCGACGAGCCCGACCGCGAGCAGCCGTGCCTTGGCCTCGTCCAGGCCGGCGTCCGCGGTGATCGTCTCCGTGATCGCGTCGACGCTGGCCGAGGTGGCCCTGTCCACCGCCTCCTGCACCGCGGGCTCGCCACGCAGGTCCGACTCGAACACCATCCGGAACGCCCCGGCGTCGTTGCTCACGAAGCCGAAGAACGCGCCGACCGCGGCCTGCACGCGCAGCTTGTTGTCCGTGGTCGAACCCAGCGCCTGCTCGACCCGCCCGACGAGCTCGTCGACGTGGCTCTCCAGCAGCGCGATGTACAGGTCGAGCTTGCCCGGGAAGTGCTGGTACAGCACGGGCTTGGACACCCCGGCCTGCTCGGCGATCTCGTCCATAGCCGCCGCGTGGTAGCCGTTCGCGGAGAAGACGCGCTGCGCGGCGGCGAGCAGCTGCGCCCGCCGCTCGGTGCGCGGCAGCCGCACTCCCCGCTGCTGTGCGGGCGCCATTTCCGTCATGCTTCCCTCCCGGTTCAACCCGTTCGAGATTACTCGCCGGTACCCACGAGTCGCCAAGGCCGGGCCTCCAGTTGCATGCTGGATCGATGACCGACACAGTTCCCCGCACCGCGGACGCCCCGTCCGGCAGACGTCCGCCGGTCACCCACGTGCCGCTCTCGAACACCCCGCTGCCCGACCTCGACCCGCACCAGCCGCCGTGGCCCGGCGCCGTCGAGACCTCGGGCGGCGTGACGCTGCACGTGCGCCGTACGCCCGGCTCCGACGAGGCGACCGCCGTGTACGTGCACGGCCTCGGCGGCTCCTCGACCAACTGGACGGACCTCGGCGCACTGCTGTCGCCGTTCGCCGCCGGGATCTCGGTCGACCTGCCCGGGTTCGGCTTCTCCGAACCGGTGCGCGGGTTCAGGTTCAGCCTCGACGAGCACGCCGAGGAGCTGGTGAAGTTCGTCGAGGGGCTGGGCGCCGGGCCGGTGCACCTGCTGGGCAACTCGATGGGCGGTGCGGTCGCGCTGCTGGTCGCGGCCCGCCGGCCGGACCTGGTGCGCACCCTCACCCTGATCTCACCCGCGATGCCCGACCGCCGGCCCGATCCGCGCCGCCTGTCGGACCCGTTGATGGCGCTGGCCTACCTCCCGCTGATCGGGCGCGGGGTGCGCCGCCGGCTGGCCGGGCTGAGCCCGCGGGAGCGGGCGGCACAGGTGATCAAGCTGTGCTTCGCCGACCCGGCCGCGTTTCCCGAGCACCGGCTCGACGAGCTGGCCGAGGAGCACACCGCGCGGGCAGGGCTCAAATGGGCCAACGCGGCGATGTCGGCGAGCACCCTGGGCATCTTCCGGACCTGGTTCGCCCGCGGGCCCGCGTCGCTGTGGTCGGTCGCGCCGCTGGTGTCGGTGCCCGCGCTCGTGGTGTGGGGCACGCAGGACAAGGTGATCTCGGTGCGCCGCGCGGCCCGCACGGCGAACGCGCTGCAGCGGGCCCGGCTGCTCGTGCTGCCGCGCACCGGGCACGTCGCGCAGATGGAGCGCCCGGTCGCCGTCGCGAAGGCCGTATTGGGCATGTGGGAGCGTCAGGAAGGGAACGCCTGGTAGGCCATCCGGGTGACAAAAATCCGGCCCGTACCAGGGCGGTCGCTGTGCGCAGCAGCGGGGAGGTGTGGCACGCTGAGCGCGTGAACCGGGTGACGAACGGCGCGCAGAGCGAGGGGCAGCGCTCTCCGGAGCCCCCTTCTCCCCGCCGCTCGCGTGACGATCTCGGCGACCGCTACCAGCCGGGCCGCCGGCGCACCGCCGGTGAACCGCTCAGTGCGTCGTGGCGCCCGGCGCCCGGACAGCTGGAGCAGACCGCGGCGCAGGCCCGCCAGGCCCGCCGGGAGCGCAATCCGGTCCGGCGGATCACCAAGGCCTACGGCTGGCGCGTGTACGCGCTGCCGATCCTGGTGGTCATCACGGCGCTCGTGGTGTTCAACACCGCTCGCGGGCCCGCGGAGCCCGCCGGGGGCTCGGCGTCGATCGGCACCGACAGCAGTTCCGGCACGGGCAGCGACCTCAGCGAGAAGCCCGCGCTCCCGGCGAACCTGAACGTCCCGACGGCCCCGCTGCCCGACGGCGGCGCGTTCACCCAGAGCGGCCGGATGAGCTGGCACGTGGTGCCGCTGGCCGCCGACGGCACCAGCGGCAAGCGCGCCGGGACGACCGGACGGCTGTACCACTACACCGTCGAGGTCGAGGACGGGATCGACCCGTCGAGCTACGCCGGCGACGACTCGTTCGCCAGGACGGTCGAGGCGACCCTGTCGGACACCCGCAGCTGGGTCGGCACCGGCAAGGTGAGCCTGCAGCGGGTGGACGCGAGCTTCCCGAACCCCGACTTCCGGGTCCGGCTGACCACCCCGGACACCGCGACGCGGGCGGACCTGTGCGGGTTCGGCATCCCGTACCCGACGTCCTGCTACATCCGCGGGTTCCAGCGCAGCGTGATCATCAACCTGTCGCGCTGGGTGCGCGGGGCGCTGGCGTTCGGCGCGGACATGGGCACCTACCGGCAGTACGCGGTCAACCATGAGGTCGGTCACGCCCTCGGCAAGAGCCACGTCGGCTGCCAGGCGAACGGCGCGCTGGCGCCGGTGATGATGCAGCAGACCTTCGGCGTGAGCAACGACTACGTCGCCCAGCTCAACCAGGTGGACATCTACAACTCCAAGGCCGTGCCCTCGGACGGCAAGGTCTGCAGGCCCAATGCGTGGCCGGTGCTCGACCTCGGCGACTCCGCGCCCACGGGCTGACCACCTGCTGGGAAGACCTTGCGTCTCGTCCGCGTTGTGGATACTGGGACAGGACACGCGATTTCGCGCGAGATGGAGGACCGATGTCAGGCACGCTGCCGCCGCTCGTCGAGCCGGCCGCCGAGCTCACCAAGGAAGAGGTGGCCCGGTACAGCCGGCACCTGATCATCCCGGATGTCGGGATGGACGGGCAGAAGCGGCTCAAGAACGCCAAGGTGCTGGTCATCGGCGCCGGCGGACTCGGCAGCCCGGCGTTGCTGTACCTGGCCGCGGCCGGGGTCGGCACGCTCGGCGTGATCGACTTCGACGTCGTGGACGAGTCGAACCTGCAGCGCCAGGTCATCCACGGCCAGTCCGACGTCGGCAAGCCGAAGGCGGTCTCGGCCAAGGAGTCGATCGCGGAGATCAACCCGTTCGTCGACGTCATCCTGCACACCGAGCAGCTGACCAACGAGAACGCGCTGGACGTCTTCTCCGGCTACGACCTGATCCTGGACGGCACGGACAACTTCGCCACCCGGTACCTGGTCAACGACGCCGCGGTGCTGCTGGACAAGCCCTACGTCTGGGGCTCGATCTTCCGGTTCGAGGGCCAGGTGAGCGTGTTCTGGGAGAACGCGCCCGACGGCAGGGGCCTCAACTACCGCGACCTCTACCCGGAGGCGCCGCCGCCGGGCATGGTGCCCTCCTGCGCCGAGGGCGGTGTGCTGGGCGTGCTGTGCGCGTCCATCGGCTCGATCATGGTGACCGAGGCGATCAAGCTCATCACCGGGATCGGCGAGCCGCTGCTCGGCCGGCTGATCAGCTACGACGCGCTGGAGATGAAGTACCGCGAGGTCAAGATCCGCAAGGACCCGGAGACCCCGAAGATCACCGAGCTGATCGACTACGACGCGTTCTGCGGGGTCGTCAGCCAGGACGCCGCTGAGGCCGCCGCCGACCACACGATCACCCCGGCGGAGCTGAAGGCCAAGTTCGACGCGGGCGAGAACTTCGCGCTGATCGACGTCCGCGAGCCGCACGAGTACGAGATCGTGAACATCAAGGGCGCGAAGCTGATCCCGAAGGACCGGATCCTCTCGGGCGAGGCGCTGGCGGAGCTGCCGCAGGACAAGCCGATCGTGCTGCACTGCAAGTCCGGCGCGCGCTCGGCGGAGGCGCTGGCGGCACTGCACCGCGCGGGCTTCAAGGACGCCACGCACCTCGGTGGCGGCGTGCTGGCCTGGGCCAAGCAGATCGACCAGAGCCTGCCGACCTACTGATCGTTTCCGCGAAAGGGGCTTCGGTGCGTTCCGGAGCCCCTTTTCGTGGGTAGCCTCGGGCTGGTGTCCGGTTCCCCTGTGCCTCAGCGCGTGCTGAACGCGTTCGGCGCGCAGGGCGAGCCGGAGAAGCTCCCCGGCAGCTCGGCCTGGCGCTGCGCCGAGCTGGTGCTGAAACCGGTGACGGACAAGGCACGCGCCGTGTGGCTGGCGAACGTCCTGGGCCGGCTCGTGGTGCCGGACCTGCGGATCGCGCGGCCCGTGCGGGCCACCGACGGCCGCTGGATCATCGGCGGCTGGGCCGCGGGCCGGTTCCTGCCCGGTCGGCCCGAGCACCGGCACGACGAGACCATGCTGGCCGCGCTGAAGCTCGCCCAGGCCACCGCGCGGTTTCCGCGGCCGGACTTCCTCGGCCGCCGCCAGGGCCCCGACGCGCTCGCCGACCGGATCGCCTGGGGCGAGGTCGACGTGCCGGTCGAGGAGCGCAAGGGCGGGCGCTGGTTCGAGGTGCTCGCCGTGGCGCGAAGACCCGTGCGGCTGCCGGACCAGGTCGTCCCCGGCGACCTCTTCGGAGCCGTGTTGTTCGACGGCTCGTCCCCGCCCGGGATCTTGGACTTCGAGCCCTACTACCGCCCCGCCGAATGGGGCGCCGCCGTAGCCGCGGTGGACGCCGTCGCCTGGGGCGGCGCCGACCTGGAGTTCCTGAGACGGTGGTCGCACCTGCCCGAGTGGTCGCAGCTGCTCCTGCGGGCCGTGTTGTTCCGGCTCGCGGGCAACTCCCTCAACCCGCGTGCCACCGTTTCCGCACTCGACGGCCTGCGCGCCGCCGCCGCGTCGGTCAGCGAACTGCTCTGAGCAGCGGCTTCTCACCGCCTGCCACGCCCGGTTCCCGAGCAATGTCAAATGCCCGAAACATTCGGGCATTTCCAGGTAACACGCCCTCCTTACCGTCGGAAGTCGTCGACGGAGGAGGTGCGAGTGACGCTGACGGTGGACCAGGAGGTCGGAACGGCCACCCATTGCCCGTACTGCGCGCTGCAGTGCGGGATGACCGTGTCCGGCACCACGGTCGCGCCGCGCGAGTTCCCCGCCAACGGCGGTGGCCTGTGCCAGAAGGGCTGGACGGCAGGCTCGCTGCTGACCTCGCCCGCCAGGCTGACCTCGCCGCTCGTCCGCGTCGACGGCGAGCTGGTGCCGTCCAGCTGGGACGACGCGCTCGACCTGATCGCCTGGCGGCTCACCGAAACCCAGGCACAGCACGGAAAGGACGCCGTCGCGCTGTTCGGCGGCGGCGGGCTGACCAACGAGAAGTCCTACCTGCTCGGCAAGTTCGCCCGGGTGGCGCTCGGCACCTCGCAGATCGACTACAACGGCCGGTTCTGCATGTCCTCGGCGGCGGCCGCCGGGAACAAGGCGTTCGGGCTCGACCGCGGCCTGCCGTTCCCGCTCACCGACCTCGCCGGGGCCGACGCGGTGCTGCTCGTCGGCGCCAACCCGGCCGAGACGATGCCGCCGTTCATGCAGCACCTGCGACCGGTCGCGGACCAGGGCGGCCTCGTCGTGGTGGACCCGCGCCGGACGCCGACCGCCGAGCAGGCGAACCTGCACCTGGCTCCGGCGCCGGGCACCGATCTCGCCCTGGCATCGGGCATCCTGCACGCGGTCGTCGCCGACGGTCTCGTCAAATGGTCCTATGTGGACGAGCGAACCCACGGTTTCGACGCGGTGTGGCGGATCGTCGCCCGCTGGTGGCCCGAACGGGTCGAGCGGGTGACGGGGGTCGCGGCCGCCGACCAGCGCCGTACCGCCGAACGCCTCGCGAAGGCGCGCAACGCCTACATCCTCACCGCCCGCGGCACCGAACAGCACGCGAGCGGCTCCGACACCGTCAGCGGGTGGATCAACCTCGCGCTGGCGCTGGGACTTCCGGGCCGCGCGGGCTCCGGCTACGGCTGCCTGACCGGGCAGGGCAACGGCCAGGGCGGGCGTGAGCACGGCCAGAAGGCCGACCAGCTGCCGGGCTACCGCAAGATCGACGACCCCGCCGCGCGCGAGCACGTCGCGGGCGTGTGGGGTGTGCCGGCGGAGTCGCTGCCCGGTCCTGGCCGGTCGGCGTACGAGCTGCTCGACGCGCTCGGCACCGAAGCCGGCCCCAAGGCGCTGATGGTGTTCGGCAGCAACGTGGTCGTCTCCGCGCCGAGGTCGGCGCACGTGGCGGATCGGCTGTCCGCGCTGGACTTCCTGGTGGTCGCCGACCTCGTGCTGTCCGAGACCGCCGCGCTCGCCGACGTCGTGCTGCCGGTGACGCAGTGGGCGGAGGAGAGCGGCACGATGACGAACCTCGAAGGCCGCGTCCTGCTCCGGCAGCGTGCGTTGACCCCGCCGCCGGGAGTGCGCACCGACCTGCAGGTCCTCAATGGACTCGCGAGTCGCCTCGGCCAGCCCGTGGGCCGGTTCCCGGTCGACGCCGAGGCCGTGTTCACCGAGCTGCGCGAGGCTTCGAGGGGCGGCCTCGCCGACTACTCCGGCATCACCTACGACCGTCTGCGCGCGGGGGAGGCGTTGTACTGGCCCGTGCCGGAGCCCGGGCACGAGGGCACGCCGCGGATGTTCCTCGACCGGTTCGCGCACGCGGACGGCCGCGCGCGGTTCGCTCCCGTCGAGCACCGCGGCCCCGCGGAGCCGACCGACGAGGAGTTCCCCCTGCAGCTGACCACCGGCCGGGTGCTGCAGCACTACCAGTCCGGCGCGCAGACCCGGCTGGTCGCCGAACTGAACGACGTCGTGCCGGAGGCCTACGTCGAGGTGCATCCCGACACCGCCGCCCGGTGCGGTGTCAGCGGGGGCGAGTGGGCGCGGGTCGCGTCGCGCCGCGGGGAGATGACCGCGCGGGTGCGGTGTGTGTCGTCGATGCGGCCGGACCTGATCTTCCTGCCCTTCCACTTCGCGGGCGCACAGCGCGCGAACCTGCTGACCAATCCCGCACTGGACCCGTCGAGCCGGATGCCCGAGTTCAAGGTCTGCGCCGTCGCGCTCGGCAAGGCGGCCGGATCATGAGCGCGCGCAAGGTGGTCGTGCTCGGGTACGGCATGGCGGGCGCGCGGCTGGCGGACGAGATACGCCGTCGCGACCCCGAGGGCAGCGACGTCGCACTGACGGTCATCGGCGAGGAGCCGCAGCACGCCTACAACCGGGTGCTGCTGTCCGCCGTGGTCGCCGGAACGATGCGGCCGGAGCTGGTGCGGCTGCACGAACCCGGCTGGGCCGCGGCGCACCAGGTCGACCTGCGCACGGGTGTCGGCGCGACCGGCATCGACCGGGAACGCCGTGTCGTCACCCTCGACGACGGGTCCACTGTGGACTATGACGCGCTCGTGCTCGCCACCGGCAGCAAGCCGTGGCTGCCGCCGGTCGAGGGCCTGACCCGCGACGACGGCACCCTGGCACCCGGCGTGGTCACCTTCCGCACGCTCGAGGACTGCGAGCGCATCCTCGGCACGGCGCGCGCCGGAGCGCCGGTCGCGGTGCTCGGCGGTGGCCTGCTCGGTCTGGAGGCCGCGCGCGGGCTGGCCGGGCGCGGAAACCTCGTGACGGTCGTGCATCCGGCCGGGCACGTGATGGAACGCCAGCTCGACGCCGGCGGCGGCCAGGTGCTGGCCCGCCTGCTCGGCACACACGGCATCGACTTCCGGCTGAACGCGAGCGCGGCTCGCTACCTGCCCGGAAGCGGCCTCAAGCTCGACGACGGCAGCAAGGTCGCCGCCGATCTCGTCGTGGTGTCCGCGGGAGTCCGCGCGGAGACCGAACTGGCCCGGCGCGCCGGGCTGACCGTCGACCGCGGTGTCGTCGTGGACGACACGCTGCGCACCAGCGACGGGCGGATCTGCGCGATCGGGGACTGCGCCCAGCATCCCGGCACCGTGTCCGGGCTGGTCGAACCCGCGTGGCAGCAGGCGGCCGTCCTCGCCGACCTGCTCACCGGCACCCGGGTGTCCGCGCGTTACCGCGGCACCCGGGTCGTCACCAAGCTCAAGGCGCGCGGCATCGACCTCACCGCGCTCGGCGAGGCGCACACCGACGTGCACGACCCGGACGCCGAGGTCCTGTCCCTGACCGATCCGACCGGCGGCCGCTACACGAAACTCGTGATCCGCGAAGACCGCGTCACCGGAGCGATCCTCCTCGGCGCACCCGACGCGGCCGCCACCATCACCCAGCTCTACGACCGCGGCGTGCCGGTCCCCGACGACCGCCTCGCCGTCCTGCTCGGCCGCGCACTGCCCTCCGGCGCATCCGCCGCCGCGGGGCCTGCCGACCTGCCCGCGTCCGCCGTCGTCTGCCGCTGCAACTCGGTCACCAAGGGCCGGCTCGTCGAGGCCTTCCGGGCGGGTGCGACCGGGGTGGCCGAGCTCGCGTCGGCGACCAGGGCGACCACCGGCTGCGGCAGCTGCCGGGACGCGGTGTGCGGCATCACCGACTGGCTGGCGACCACTTCCTGACAGGAGCAGCGAATGACGACGATGACCTCCCACCGGGGCCGCCGGTGGATCGAGCACTGGACTCCCGAGGACGACACCTTCTGGGCGGCCACCGGCCGGAAGGTCGCCAACCGCAACCTGTGGTTCTCCATCTTCTCCGAGCACGTCGGGTTCTCCATCTGGTCCCTGTGGTCGGTGATGGTGCTGTTCATGGGCCCGAAGTACGGCCTGTCCGCGGGGGACAAGTTCCTGCTGACCTCGACCCCGACGCTCCTCGGCGCGATCGCCCGGCTGCCCTACACCTTCGCCGTGGCGAAGTTCGGCGGTCGCAACTGGACGATCATCTCGGCCCTGCTGCTGCTCGTGCCCACGATCGCCGCGGCGATCGTGATGGAGCCGGGCACGCCGCTCTGGGCCTTCCTGCTGTGTGCCGCGCTCGGCGGTTTCGGCGGCGGGAACTTCGCGTCCTCGATGACCAACATCAACGCGTTCTTCCCGGAGAAGGCCAAGGGGATGGCACTCGGGCTGAACGCGGGCGGCGGCAACCTGGGTGTCGCGGTGATCCAGCTGGTCGGGCTCCTCGTGATCGCCACGGCCGGCAGCAGCGCACCGCGGATCGTGTTGTTCGTCTACCTGCCGCTGATCATCATCGCGGCGCTGTGCGCGTACCTGTTCATGGACAACATCGCGTCCGTGCGCAACGACGGCAAGGGCATGCGCGAGGTCGTCAAGGACCGGCACGCCTGGGTGATGTCGTTCCTCTACATCGGCACGTTCGGCTCGTTCATCGGCTACAGCTTCGCCTTCGGCCTCGTGCTGCAGAACCAGTTCGGCCGCACGCCGCTGCAGGCCGCGGCGGTGACGTTCCTCGGCCCGCTGCTCGGTTCGCTCGCGCGCCCGGTGGGCGGCTGGCTGTCCGACCGGATCGGCGGCGGCCGGATCACGTTCTGGAACTTCGTCGGCATGGCGGTGATGACCGTCCTGCTGATCATCGCGTCGAACGCGAACTCGCTCGCGTTGTTCACCACCGCGTTCATCGTGTTGTTCGTGGTCACCGGGATCGGCAACGGCTCGACGTACAAGATGATCCCGGCGATCTACCGGGCCAAGGCGAAGGCGGCGATCGCGGCCGGCGCCGACGAGACGCTCGAACTGCTGAAGGCGCGCAAGTTCTCGGGCGCGCTGATCGGGTTGGCCGGCGCGATCGGCGCGCTGGGCGGGCTGTTCATCAACCTGGCCTTCCGGCAGTCGTTCATGACCGCGGGCAGCGGGGTGCCCGCCTTCGTCGGGTTCCTCGTGTTCTACGGCCTGTGCTTCGTGGTGACCTGGGCGGTCTACCTGCGTGGATCCGAGGTCGGCGAGAAGAAGCTCGCGCTGGCCGGCTCCGGAGTCTGAGAAACCGCTAGGAGGAACGAAGAGATGACGCGAACGCTGGTCGTCGCCGGGCACGGCATGGTGGGGCACCGGCTGGTGGAGGCCGTCCGCGCCGGGGACACCGAGGGTGCCTGGCGGGTGGTCGTGCTCGCCGAGGAGCCGCGCCCGGCGTACGACCGGGTCGCGCTCACGTCCTATGTGGACGGCTGGGATGCGCAGGCGCTCGACCTCGGCGAGCACACCGAGGTCGAGCTGCGCCTGGGCGACCCCGTGGTGAAGCTCGACCGCGCCGCGCGCACGGTGGTCACCGCGAGCGGGTCGGCGCAGTCCTACGACGCGCTCGTCCTGGCGACCGGTTCGCGGCCGTTCGTGCCGCCGGTGCCCGGTCGCGAGCTGCCCGGTTGCTTCGTCTACCGGACGATCGACGACCTCGACGCGATCCGTGCCGCGGTCGAGAGCGCGAAGGAGCGCAAGCGGGGCCGCGCGGCGGCGATGGTCGTCGGCGGCGGTCTGCTCGGGCTGGAGGCGGCGAAGGCGTTGCGGGACATGGGCCTTTCGCCGCACGTGGTGGAGATGGCGCCGCGGCTGATGCCCCTGCAGGTCGACGACGGTGGCGGCAGCCTGCTGCGCAGGCTGGTCACCGAGCTGGACCTGACCGTCCACACGGGAACCTCGGCGGAGCGGATCGAGCGGGACGGCGACCGGCTGTGCGCCAAGCTCACCAACGGCACCGAGCTGGACCTGGACCTCATCGTGTTCTCCGCAGGCGTGCGCCCGCGCGACGAGCTGGCCCGCGAGGCCGGGCTCGACGTGGGCGAGCGCGGCGGCGTGCTCGTCGACCTCTCCTGCCGGACCAGTGATCCCGCGGTGTGGGCGATCGGGGAGTGCGCGGCGGTCGAGGGCCGGTGCTACGGGCTCGTCGCGCCCGGCTACACGATGGCCGAGATCGTCGCAGCGCAGCTGCTGGGCGGCGAGGGCGAGTTCCCCGGCGCCGACCTGTCGACGAAGCTGAAGCTGATGGGCGTGGACGTGGCGAGCTTCGGCGACGCCCACGCCGCCACCGAAGGTGCGCTGGAGGTCGTGCTCGCCGACTCGGTTTCGGGCTACTACAAGAAGCTCGTGGTCTCCGGCGACGAGCCGCGCACGCTGCTGGGCGGCATCCTCGTCGGGGACGCGAGCGCCTACAACCTGCTCCGGCCGCTCGTCGGCAGCCCGTTGCCCGCCGACCCGGCGGCGATGCTCGCGCCGGAGGGCGCCTCGGGCACGGTGGGCGTGGAAGCGCTTCCCGACGAGGCGCAGATCTGCTCGTGCAACGCGGTCACCAAGGGCATGATCACCGGCGCGATCCGGTCGGACGGCTGCGACAGCGTCGCGTCGATCAAGGGCTGCACCAGGGCGGGCACCACGTGCGGTTCGTGCGTGCCGATGCTGTCGAAGCTGCTCGGCTCCTGTGGCGTGGAACAGTCGAAGGCCGTGTGCGAGCACTTCACGCACTCGCGCCGGGAGCTGTTCGAGATCATCAAGGCCACCCGGATCACCACGTTCGGCGAGCTGATCGCCAAGCACGGCACCGGGGCCGGCTGCGCCCTGTGCAAACCCGCGGTCGCCTCGATCCTCGCGACCATCGGCACCACCGAGGGCGGCGGCGGGCACGTCCTCGACGGCGAGCAGGCGAGCCTGCAGGACACCAACGACCACTTCCTCGCCAACATGCAGCGCAACGGCACCTACTCGGTGGTGCCGCGGGTGCCGGGCGGCGAGATCACCCCGGCGAAGCTGAAGGTGATCGCGGAGGTGGCCGCCGAGTTCGGGTTGTACACGAAGATCACCGGCGCACAGCGGCTCGACATGTTCGGCGCCACGGTTGACCAGCTGCCGCACATCTGGAAGCGGCTGGTGGACGCGGGCTTCGAGTCCGGGCACGCGTACGGCAAGGCGCTGCGGACGGTGAAGTCCTGCGTCGGCTCGACCTGGTGCCGCTACGGCGTGCAGGACAGCGTCGCGATGGCGGTCGAGCTGGAGCTGCGCTACCGCGGCCTGCGCTCGCCGCACAAGCTCAAGTCCGGGGTGTCCGGTTGTGCCCGCGAATGCGCGGAGGCGCGGAGCAAGGACTTCGGCGTCATCGCGACCGAGAAGGGCTGGAACCTCTACGTCGGCGGCAACGGCGGCACCCTCCCGAGGCACGCGGAGCTGCTCGTGTCCGATGTGGACTCCGAATCGCTCATCCGGTACATCGACCGGTTCCTGATGTTCTACGTGCGCACCGCGGACCGGCTGCAGCGCACCGCGCCCTGGATCGAGGAGCTCGACGGCGGCCTGGATCACCTGCGCGAGGTGATCGTGGAGGACAAGCTGGGCATCTGCGACGAGCTCGACGCGGCGATGGCCAAGCACGTGCAGAACTACGCCGACGAGTGGCGCGGCGTGCTGGAGGACCCGGAGAAGCTGGCCCGGTTCACCTCCTTCGTGAACGCGCCCGGCACGCCGGACCCGACGATCTCGTTCAGCACCGAGCGGGAGCAGAAAGTGCCTGTCCTGCTGGGTGTTCCGGAGGTGGTGTCCCGATGACCGCGGTGGACACGCGAACCGTCGCCGTGTGCGAGGCCGGGCTGCTGCTCCCGGGGCGCGGGGTCGCCGCGCTGCTGCCCGACGGCAGGCAGGTGGCGATCTTCCGGACCGAAGGCGGCGAGCTGTACGGACTGTCCAACATAGACCCCTTCGCGCGGGCGGCGGTGCTCTCGCGGGGTCTGGTCGGGGAGACGGGCGGGGTGCCGTTCGTCGCCTCGCCGTTGCTCAAGCAGCGGTTCGACCTGCGCACCGGGGTGTGTCTCGACGACGAGTCCGTCGTGATCCGCAGCTACCCGGTGCACGTCGTGGACGGCATGGTGCACGTCACGCCATGACCACTTCGCCGCCCGTCCCGACCCTCGCCGGGTACGCGATCGGCATCACCGCCGCCCGGCGCGCCGACGAGCTCGGCGCGCTGCTGGTGCGCAAGGGCGCCACGGTCCGGTACGGGCCCGCGATCCGGATCGTCCCGCTGGCCGACGACACCGAGCTGCACGCCGCCACCACGGGTCTGCTCGACGAGCCGGTCGACGTGGTCGTGGCGACCACCGGCATCGGCTTCCGGGGCTGGATCGAGGCGGCGGAGGGCTGGGGACTGGGCGAGGAGCTGCTCGACCGGCTCGGCAAGGCGACGCTGCTGGCCCGCGGTCCCAAGGCCCGCGGCGCGATCCGGGCGGCCGGGCTGCAGGAGCAGTACTCGCCGGTGTCGGAGAGCAACGCGGAGCTGTTGCAGCACCTGCTGGACTCCGGGGTGGCCGGGCAGCGGGTCGCGGTGCAGCTGCACGGCGAGCCGCTGCCGTACTTCGTCGACTCGCTGCGCGCGGCGGGCGCGGAGGTGATCGAGGTGCCGGTGTACCGGTGGGTCGGCCCCGCCGATCCCGGGCCGCTCGACCGGCTGCTGGACGCCGTGCTCGACGGGGCGATCGACGCGATGCCGTTCACCAGCGCGCCCGCGGCGGCGAGCATGCTCGCGATGGCCAAGCGCACGAGCAGGCACGCGCCGCTGGTCAACGCGCTGACCCACCGGGTACTGGTGGCGTGCGTCGGCCCGATCACCGCGGCCCCGCTGGCCGCGCTCGGCGTTCCCACGGTGCAGCCTGAGCGGGCGCGGATCGGGGCGCTGGCCCGGACGGTCGCGCAGTCGCTGATGGAGCGTTCCCCGCGGTTGTGCGCGGCGGGGCGGCAGATCGAGCTGCGCGGACAGGCGGCCATTGTGGACGGTCAGCTGTGCGAGGTCGCGCCCGCGCCGATGGCGGTGCTGCGGGCGCTGGCGCGCGAACCCGGGCGGGTGGTGTCCCGCCGGGAGCTGACGGCCGCGTTGCCGAGCGGGGGCGAGGAGCACGCGGTGGAGACGGCGATCGGACGGCTGCGGACGTCGCTCGGCGAGGGGAAGCTGGTGCAGACGGTGGTCAAGCGCGGGTACCGGCTGGCGGTGGACCGATGATCGTGCTCGTCGCGCACGGCACCCGCGATCCCGCCGGCCCGAAGGTGAGCGCTGAACTGGCCGCGCGCGTGCAGGCCGCGGCCGGGGTGCCGGTCCGCGTTGCCTACGCCGACGTGCGCCGGCCCGACGTGACCTCCGTGCTGCGTTCGGTGCGTGGCCCGGCCGTGGTGGTCCCGGCCTTCCTCGCGGCGGGTTACCACGTGCGCACCGACGTCCCGGCGCAGATCGAGGCGAGCGGGCACCAGGACGCCGTGCTCACCGACGCATTCGGCCCGGCGCCGGAACTGATCGACGCGATGTGCGACCGGCTCGGCGCGGCCGGTTACCGCCGTGGGGACGCGGTCGTCCTCGCGGCAGCGGGCTCGAGCGACCCGCGTGCGCTCGCCGAAGTTCGCGCGGCGGCCGACGCACTGGCCACGGCGCTGGACCTCCCGGTCCGGGTGGGCTACGCCGCCACCGCGACGCCTTCCGTGGCCGAGGCGGTTCAGTCCGTGCGGGGCCGCCGGGTCGCGATCGCGTCGTGGCTGCTCGCGCCGGGCCTGTTCCAGCGCCGCCTGGTCGCCGCCGGCGCCGAGGTGGTCGCCGAACCGCTGGGCGCGCATCCCGGCGTGGTGGACCTGGTGCTGCGCCGCTACCGGCAAGCGGCCCGGCGACTCGTCGCCGCCTGAGGTTCACAGCTTTCTCGCAGGTTCTCCACACCGGCTTCCCAGCCTTTGCGACGAAGGTCGAACCCATGACGTTCGATCCCGCCCAGCACGACCCGCGTGCGGCCCAGGCCCCGACGGACAGCTTCGTGACCCCCGGCAGGTCCGCCGAGTCCGGCGCGACCGGGCAGGGTGGGGCGGCCACGGCGACCGCACCCCCCACGGCGCGGCCCGCCCCACCTGCCACCCCGGCGAAGTCCCGTCAGCTGAGCGTCGGGCTCGCGAGCCTGCTCGCGGTCGTCGCGCTCGTCGTCGGCGGAAGTGTCGGGTTCATCGTCGGGCACTCGACCGGTTCGAGCTCGCAGACCGGCCCGGGTACCGGCCAGTTCACGCCCGGTTCGGGCGGTTACGGCGGGTTTCGGGGGTTACGGGGGTTACGGCCCCGGCGGCGGCAGAGGCGGCTTCCCGCGTGAGGGCGGCAGCGGGCAGAGCCAATCCGGCTCCAGCACCTGATCCGTTCCCTGCGACTTCGGTGGGCCCGGAGGCCCTTTCTGAGCCCATCCATCGGAGGCTGACCGCTCGAGCCGCTCGGGCCCGGGCGGTCAGTCCGTTGTGGACGGACCCCACCGGCGCGACTTCGGCAGCGGTCTGGGGTAGGCCACCCGGCTCGTCCGCAGTCCCAGCGAGACCAGCGACTCCGCCAGCCGCACCGCGGCGGCCACCCCGTCGATGACCGGGATGCCCAGCTCGGCGCTGATCCGCCGGTCCAGGCCCGTCATCCCCGCGCAGCCGAGCACCAGCACCTCCGCGCCGCGGTCCCGCACCCGTCGGGCCGCGGTCACCAGCGCCGAGGCCGTCCGCAGCTCGTCGGCAAGATCCAGGACGCCGAGCCCTGAGCCGACCACGTCCACGCAGTGCTCGCCGACGCCCGCCGCGTGCAGGCTGTCCTCGATGAGCCCGCAGGTTCTGTCCAATGTGGTCACGACGCCGTAGCGCCTGCCCAGCAGGCAGGCCAGGTGCGCGGCCGCCTCGGTGATGTCGACGACGGGGACATCGAGCAGCTCACGGGCGCCTTCGCGACCGTGCTCACCGAACCCGGCGAGCACGACCGCGTCGAACTCCTCCTCCGTGGTGCGCAACAGGTCCAGCACCGCGGCGGCGGAGAGGAAGCTGTCCAGCCAGCCCTCGGCGGACTCCGGTCCCCACGACGGGGTCCGGGCGAGGATCTCGGTGCCGGGGCCGGCCGCCGCGCGGGCCCCGGCCTCGATCTCCTTCGTCATGGCCTCGGTGGTGTTGCAGTTCGTGACCAGGATCTTCACGCGAGCTGCCTCTTGCCGACGGCGTAGTACGCGCACGCGGACACCGCGGTGCCGATGAACCACGAGTAGGGCGCGGCCGGCCCGAACACCGGGACCAGCGCGATCACCGCGGTCAGCACGGCGGTCGGCACGAACACCCCGATCGCCCGCGGGTTGACGCCGCGGCGGTAGTGGTAGGGCGAGCCCGGCGCGGGGTCGAAGAGGGCGGCGAGGGCCACCTTGCCGCGTTTGAGCAGGTAGTAGTCGACGATCATGATCCCGAACAGCGGCCCGAGGAACGCGCCCAGCCCGCCGAGGAAGTAGTTCACGACCGCGGGCGAGGAGTAGAGCTTCCACGGCATCACGCACAGTGCGAACACCGCGCTGATCAGGCCGCCGGTCTTGAAGTTGATCCGCTTCGGCCAGATGTTGGCAAGGTCGTAGGCGGGGGAGACGAAGTTCGCGACGATGTTCACGCCCATCGTCGCGACCGCGAAGGTCAGCGCGCCGACGATCAGCACCGGTGTGTTGTGCACCTTCGCCAGCAGGTCCGCCGGGTCCGTGATCGCCTCGCCGAACACCTTCAGGCTGCCCGCGGTGACGATCACCGACAGCAGCGCGAAGGCGGTCGAGTTGATCGGCAGGCCCCAGAAGTTGCCGCGCCGCACCGTCTTCTGGTCGGGGGTGAACCGGGAGAAGTCGCAGAAGTTGAGCATCAGCGTGCCGTAGGTGGCGAGGATCAGGCCCGCGGCGCCGAACCACTGGCGGAACTGCTCGTCGCTGGAAAGCGCTTTCGGGCTTTCGGTGAACGAGATGCTCCAGTGCCCGGCCGCGAGGATCCACACCGCGAGCGCGATCATCACGAGCCAGATCGCGGGCCCGCACCAGTCCTGGAACTTCCGCACCGACTCCATCCCGCGGGTGAGGATGAGGGCCTGGACCGCCCACAGCGCCACGAAGCAGATCCAGCCCAGCGCGTGCAGGCCGAGGAAACCGTGCTCGGTCCAGGACTTCATCCCGGGGTCGATGGCGAGCACGAGGACGGTGATCGCGACCGACGCGAGGTAGGTCTGGATGCCGTACCAGAAGATCGCGATGACGGCCCGGATGAGTGCGGGCAGGTTGGCGCCCGCGGTGCCGAAGCTGAGCCGCGCGACCACCGGGAACGGCACCCCGGTCCGCTGGCCGATCCGGCCCATCAGGTTCATCCCGACGTAGATGATCACGAACCCGAACAGCAGCGCGCTGAACACCTGCCACGCGGAGAGCCCGAGCACGAACAGGCCGGCCGCGAAGGTGTAGTTGCCGAGGTTGTGCACGTCCGACATCCAGAGCGCGAAGATGTCGTACACCTTCCACTTGCGTTCTTTCGCGGGTGCCAGATCTTCGTTGTACAGGCGGGAACCGGTGCTGGGCTCGGTTCCGGCCGTGGTCTCGACGGCGGTCACGATGACGCCTCCCGGAGGTTTGGGATACCAAACTTTGGTATCCCAAAGGTCGTACACTGACGTCCGTACGTCAAGAGAGAGGCGGGTTGCGTTCGTGTTAAGCCAGAAGCCCTTGGCTGCGGTACGGCAGCGGGTGGTGGACGAACTGCGCGAGCGGATCGTCACCGGCAGGCTGAAGCCGGGGGAGCGACTCGTCGAGCGTGACCTGGCCGAGGACCTGGGGGTGTCGAGGCTGCCGGTGCGCGAGGCGATCCGCGCGCTGGAGTCGGAGGGGTTCCTGGAAACCCCGTCGCCGCGCCGGGTCGTGGTGCGCCAACTGTCCAGGGCGGACGTCGAGGAGCTGTTCGACGTGCGGGAGGCGCTGGAGGTGCTGGCGTGCGGGCTGGCCGCCGAGCGCGCCGGGGAGGCGGGGCTGGCCCGGCTGGCGGAGTGCCTGCGGGACGCCGGGCGGGCGACCGAGAGCGGCCAGGGCCCGCGCATCGCGGCGGCGAACAACCGGTTCCACAACGAGATCCTGGCGGTGGCCGGGCATCGCCTGGTGTCGACCCTGATGCAGCCACTCGGGGGCCGGTTGGCCTGGCTGACCGGGCAGAACGAGCACTGGGAAGACCTGCTGGCCGAACACCGCCGTCTCTACGAGGCCATCGCCACGGGTGACCCGGACCAGGCGAAGGCGTGCGCGCTCGAGCACGTGCGGGTCAACCGGGCGGTGACGCTCGCACTGCTGTTTCCGGAGTGACCGGGGGTGTTGCCCAGCCCCCGGCCCCGCGGCGAAATGACCCCTACCCCCACACCACCCGCAGATCCCCGAATCCCCTCACTTTCGCCACTCGCTCCGCTTCGGCCTCCGCCGCCTTGCGGGCGGCGGCGGGCAGCGGGTCCAGCAGCGTGAACGTGAAGTCCAGCCGCTTGCGGCCGGTGCCCTTCGTGCGCCAGGTCCCGGCCACCTCGCCCCCGGCGAGCACCACGCCCGGGTTGCCGAGGATCTTCCAGACCTCCTTCTGCCGCGCCTTCTCCGGCACGAGCGTCGCCCGGTCGCGTGCCTGCAGGTACGGGTCCCATGGTGGCAACAACCGCACCAGGTCCGGCTCCGGCGGGTTCGACAGCAGGTCCACATCGGCCGCCGGGATGAAGCGCTTGCGGCCCTCGAACCGGACCTCCGCCGGCTCCGACGGCCACATCTCCTGCACCGCCTTCGCCGTGGTGCCGACGAAGCCCGCCGCCTCGGTCGGCGTCGCCGGGCCGTGCAGGTGCAGGTAGTTCGCGACCACCGCCGTGGCGGCCTTGGCGTCGGGCGTCGTCCGCAGGCGCGGGCGCCCGGCGACGGGAGCCAGCGTCGCGGGGAACGCGCCGGCCTCCAGACGTGCGCCGCCGTGGATCGCGGCCAGGCGCATGACCTGCTCCAGGACGTGCGTGGCCTGGCAGCCGCGGCACCAGTAGGACAACCCCGGCGGCACGATCTTCGTGATCTCCGTGCTCACCGCGCCCTTGGTCATCGGCCGGTCGACCACCTGCCGGATCGCGCGGGCCGCCGCGAACAACGCGTCCGTCGCGGTCATCCCCGCCGCCTCGACCTGCCGCCGCTGCCAGCCCATCCTGGCCATCGCGTCCGGCTCGCCGAGCGGGACGAGCGCCCGCGTGACCGCGGGCAGCTCGCCGGCCCGGTGGAAGTGCGGCGCCCCGCGGTGCGTCCAGGCCGGCACGAACCGGTCGTCGTCCACAAAGGACTCTTCGGTGACCTCGCCGTCCAGCCGGGCCGCCAGCGCGATCGCCGCGGTGTCCCGCTGCGTGCTCTGCAGCCCCAGGTCGAACACGGCGAGCTTCGCCGCGTCGCGCTCGCTCCGGTGCAGCCCCTGCGCCGCGATCCGGTAGGCGACGACCTGTTCGCGATCCACTTCCAGCATCAGAACGAGGGGTCGAAGGTGTAGTTCATCGTCTCGCTCGCTCCCTCGATCGTCCCGTGACCGCCGAGTCCGGCCAGCTCGCCGGTGCCGGAGCCCGCCACGACGGTGAACGTGCCGCGGACGCCGTCAGCCGAATAACCTACCTCGTGCCGGACGACGAAACTGCCCTTCCGGCCCTCGACGCTGCCGGTGATCCGCTCGAACCCCGGCGCCGGCCCCTCGCCCGGGTAGTACAGCAGGTAGTCGCACACCGAGCTGCCCTCGATCAGCCCCTGGTACTCGAACGTGCAGTGCGCGTGGGCGAAGCGCGGACCGTGCTCGGGGCCGTCGACGATCGCTTCGTCCCAGGTCTTCATGGTGAACGTGTTGGTCATGCGCACAGCCTTCCGCCCATACCTGTCATCTCCTGTCAGGTTTTCGAGGGACAATTGCCGTATGCGCGCGAGCAGGTTGCTGTCGGTGCTGCTGCTGTTGCAGAACCGCGGCCGGATGACCGCCGACGAGCTGGCGGCCGAGCTCGAGGTCTCGGTACGGACGGTGTACCGGGACATCGAGGCACTCTCGGCCGCCGGTGTCCCGGTGTACGCCGACCGCGGCCGGGCGGGTGGATACCAGCTGGTCGACGGCTATCGCACGAGGCTCACCGGGCTGACCGAGGAGGAGGCGCGGTCGCTGTCGCTCGCCGGGCTGCCGGTCGCCGCCGCGGAGCTGGGGCTCGGCACGGTGCTCGCCGCGGCGCAGCTGAAGCTGTACGCGGCCTTGCCCGCGGAGCTGCGGGACCGCGCGGGGCAGGTCGCGCAGCGGTTCTTCCTCGATGTGCCCGGCTGGTTCCGCGGCATCGAAAGCCTGCCGCACCTGGCGGACATCGCGCGCGCGGTGTGGGAGAGCCGCCGGATCACCACCCGCTACCGCCGCTGGGACCGCAGCGAGGTCGACCGGGTGCTGGAGCCGCTGGGCCTGATCCTCAAGGCGGGCAACTGGTACCTCGCCGCCCGCGCGGACGGCGGCGACCGGACCTACCGGGTGTCCCGCATCGGCACGCCGGAGCTGGGGGAGCGGTTCGAACGGCCCGCCGACTTCGACCTCGCCGCGTACTGGCGCGAATGGTCCGAGAGTTTCGAGCGAAGGCTGTACCCGCGGGTCGCGGTGGTGCGCCTGTCGCGGCTGGGTCGCGACCTCGTACCGTTCTACCTGGGCGCGGTCGGTGCCCGGGCGCTGCGGGAGTGCCGCGACGAGCCGGACGAGGACGGGTGGTTGCGAGTGGAGTTGCCGGTGGAGCCGGGGGCTCCGGCGCTCGGCGAGCTGCTGCGGTTCGGGCCGGAGCTGCAGGTGCTCGAACCCGCCGACCTGCGGGCCGACGTCGCCGCCGCGGTCGCGAGGATGGGGGCGAGCTATGGGTGATCTGCGCGGGGTCACCATCGGCGTCACCGCCGAGCGGCGCGCCGACGAGTTCATCGGCGCCCTGGAACGCAACGGCGCGACCGTGCGGCACGCGCCGACGATCCACATCGTGCCGCTGCCCGACGACCTGCGGCTGCGCGCCGCGACGGACGACGTGCTCGCCCAGGACGTCGACCTGCTCGCCGTGACCACCGGGGCCGGCTTCCGGGGCTGGCTGGAGGCGGCGGACGGCTGGGGTCTGTCCGACCGGCTGCTCGCGACGCTCGGGCGTGCGCGCATCTTCACCCGCGGCCCGAAGGGCAAGGGTGCCGTGCGCGGCCGGGGCCTGTCGGAGGCGTGGTCGGCGCCGGAGGAGAGCAACCGTGAGCTGTTCGCGCACCTGCTCGCCACCGGGGTCGAGGGCAAGCGGGTCGCGGTGCAGCTGCACGGCTCGCCGCTGCCCGAGACGCAGGCGCTCGCCGACGCGGGCGCGCGGCTGATCGAGGTGCAGCCGTACCGGTGGGAGTGGCCGGCCGACCTCGCCCCGGCGTACCGCCTGCTCGACGGCGTGCTGGACCGGCAGGTGCAGGCGCTGGCGTTCACCAGTGCCCCGGCGACGTCGAACCTGCTGAGCCTCGCGCGCCGGCGCGGCAGCTACGACGAGCTGGTGCGAGCCCTCAAGAGTGACGTGGTGTGCGCCTGCGTCGGGCCGGTGACGGCGGCGCCGCTCACGGCCGTCGGCGTGCCGACGCTGCAACCGGAACGGCAACGGCTGGGCGCGCTGGTCAAGCTCCTGGTGGCCGAGCTGGGCGGCTGACTCAGCTCAGCTGGTCGTGCGTGGCGCCGAGGCGCCAGTAGCCGGTGAAGGTGATCGCGCTCTTCGGGAAGCCGCGGTCGCGCACCAGGTGCCGGCGGGCGGACTTGACCATGCCCGCCTCACCCGAGACCCAACTGTACGGGGTGCCCTCGGGCAGCCGTGCCATCCGGACGGCGTTGAGCACGGACTCGCCGTGCGGGGCGGAGCCGCGGTGGACCCAGTGCACCCGGATGTCGCCGAGGGTGGGAAACCGCTGCTCCTCCGCGGGCCCGTCGACCTCGATGAACGCGTGGGCCTTCGCGCCGGGCGAGAGCCGTTCGAGGATCGAGCCGATCGCGGGCAGCGCGGTCTCGTCGCCGATCAGCAGCTGCCAGTCGGTGCCCGGCGGCACGATGTGCAGCCCGCCCGGCCCCAGCACCGCCACGGTGTCGCCCGGCTGCGCGCCGAGCACCCAGCGGCTGGCGGGCCCGGCGTCGCCGTGCAGGACGAAGTCGATGTCCACCTCCGCACCGCGGTGCGCGCGAACGGTGTAGGTGCGCATGGGCGGCCGGATTTCGTCCGGCAGTGCGAGATAAGTGCGGTACCAGGAGCCGGCGGTCAGCTCGGGCAGCCGCGGACGGTCCTGGCCGGGCAGCGGGAAGAACAGCTTGACGTAGGCGTCGGGGCAGGTCGCGGTCATCCGCCGCAGGTCGTCGCCGACGAGGCAGACCCGCGCCATGTTCGGGCTGAGCCGGCGTACCTGCCGCACCTGAGCCACCGAGATCTCCACGAAGGCTAACCTAAACTCTGGGGCGCGGCCAGGGTAGCCCGGATCACACCCGCCAGCGGTACCTGCGCAGATCGACCTTCTGCCCGTCGGCCGGCACGCCCTCCGCGCGCAGGAGCTCCAGCTGCCGGTGCGCCAGATGCGGGGCCGGAGTGCCGTTGGCCCGCAGGATCCGGTGCCACGGCAGATCGTGGCCGTCCTCCGACAGGATCCGGCCGATCATCCGGGGGGACGGGGCGCCGGCGACGCCCGCGATGTCCCCGTAGGTGGCGACTTTGCCGGCAGGTACCGATGCGATCACGTCGCGCACCCGCTCGTGCAGCTCCTCGTCCACGAGGCCAAACTACGCCTCCCGCGTGCCGGTTCACCGTTCTGTCGGACCGGCATGATTCCATCGGCGCATGAACGCGCGGGGCACGGCCACCCGGCGGGCGCGGCTGGTCCGCCGGCCCGTCGAACCGCTGCGCCCGCAGCACTGGGAGCCGGCCGCCCGCGCGGTGATCGAGCGGCCGGGCGGCTTCGTGCGCGTCCTGGGCGGGCCGGGGACCGGCAAGACGTCGCTGCTCGCGACGGCCGTGGCGAGCCGGATCGACGCCGGCGTGGATCCCGAGCGCCTGCTGGTGCTCACGACGTCGCGCCGTGCGGCGGACGCTCTGCGCGCCGACATCACCCGCCGCGTCACCTCCGGCCTGGACGGCCGCACGATCCGCGAGCCGATCGTCCGCACGGTGCACTCCTACGCGTTCGCGTTGCTGCGGCTGCAGGCAAATGCCCAGGGCCTCCCGCCGCCGCGGCTGCTGTCGAGCCCGGAACAGGACGTCGTGGTCCGCGAGCTGCTGGCCGGTGACCTCGAGCTGGGCGCGCAGGACTGGCCCGAGCAGCTGCGGCCCGCGCTGCCGGTGCCGGGGTTCGCCGAGGAGCTGCGTGACCTGATCCTGCGTGCGGCCGAGCGCGGGCTCGGCCCGGAGGACCTGGTCAAGCTCGGCAAGCGCACCGACCGGCCGCAGTGGGTCGCGGCCGGGGTGTTCTGGCGCCAGTACGAGGAGGTCACGATCCTGCAGGGCGCGGGCGGGGCGCCCGCGCTCGACGCGGCGGAGCTGGTCGCCAGCGCGCTCGTCGAGATGGAGGGCGACGCCGAGCTGCTCACGCGTGAGCAGGCGCGGATCCGGCACGTGTTCGTCGACGACGCCCAGCACCTGGACCACCTGCAGTTCCGGCTGATCCGGCTGCTCGGCTCGGCGGCGGCGGACTTCGTCGTCGCCGGTGACCCGGACCAGGCCGTGTTCTCCTTCCGTGGCGCGGATCCGACGCTGCTGGCCGACGCCGACCCCAGTGGCGACCACACGATCACGCTGACCCGCGCGCACCGGATGAGCACCGAGGTGCACTCCGCGGTCACCCGCCTCGCGGGCACGCTCGCGGGCGCGAACCGGCATCGGGCGTTCTCCCCGGCGCCGGACGCCGAGTACGGCGCGGTCCGGGTCCGGCTGCTGCCCACGCCGTCGGCCGAGGCGAGCTGGGTCGCCGACCAGCTGCGCCGCGCCCACCTCACCGACGGCGTGCCGTGGTCGGAGATGGCGGTGCTGGTGCGTTCGCCGGGCCGGTCGTTTCCCGTGCTGCAGCGGGCGTTGCGTGCCGCCGGGGTGCCGATCGCCTCGGCCGCGGAGGAGCTGCCGTTGGCGAAGCAGCCCGCGGTGCGCCCATTGCTGGCGATCCTGCGGGTGGCCACCGACCCCGAGGTGCTCGACGTCGACCTGGCCGAGATGCTGCTGTCGTCCTCGCTCGGCGGGGCCGATCCGCTGGGCCTGCGGCGGATGCGCCGCGGCCTGCGCAGGCTGGAGCTCGCCGGTGGTGGGCAGCGCTCGAGCGACGAGCTGCTGTTGGAAGTGTTGCGGGACAACGACAAGCTCGCCGGGTTGGCGGCGGCCGAGGCGGCCCCGATCCGCCGCGTCGGCGGGCTGATCGCGGTCACGGCGGCGGCGATCCGCCGCGGCGCGCCCGTCGAGCAGGTGTTGTGGGAGCTGTGGAAGGCGACCGAACTGCAGCCGCGGCTGGTGCGGCAGTCGGCCCGTGGTGGCACGCTCGGTTCCCAGGCGGACCGGGACCTCGACGCGATCGTCGCCCTGTTCCACGCCGCCGGACGGTATGCCGACAGGCTGCCCAAGGCGAGTGTCGCCGCCTTCGCGGACTACCTGTCGTCCCAGCACATCGCCGGGGACAGCCTGGCGCCCGTCGCGGCCCGCGGCGAGGGCGTGTCGCTGCTGACCGCACACGGCGCGGCCGGTCGCGAGTGGACGGTCGTCGCCGTCGCGGGGGTCCAGGAGGGCAGCTGGCCGGACCTGCGGCTGCGCGGATCCCTGCTGGGCGTGGAACGGCTGGTCGACCTGCTGTCCGGAGTGGACAATGACGTGGTCTCGGCGACGGCACCGATCCTCGCCGAGGAGCGGCGGCTGTTCTACGTCGCGGCCAGCCGTGCCCGGCACACGCTGCTGGTCAGCGCGGTGGCGGGAGAGGACGAGCAGCCCTCGCGGTTCGTCGACGACATCGAGCCCAACAGCGCCGACGAGTCGGGCATCGACTCGCGGATGAAGCCGCCGGGACGTTCGCTCGTACTCGCCGAGCTGGTCGGCGAGCTGCGCAAGGCCGTGTGCGACGCCCGCACGGACCCCGAGCGGCGGCAGCTCGCCGCACGCCAGCTCGCGAGGCTCGCGGAGGACGGCGTCCCCGGCGCGCATCCGGACTCCTGGTACGGCGTCGTCGACGTGTCGTCGGACCAGCCGCTGTACGGCAGCGGCGACGTCGTGCGCATCTCACCGTCCACAGTGGAAACGCTGCACAAGTGCCCGCTGCGCTGGCTGATCGAGCGGCACGGTGGCAGCGACCCGGCGCAGCTGGCCGCCATCACCGGCACCCTCGTGCACGGCCTCGCACAGGCGGCCGCGAGCGGGATGGACGACCAGCAGCTGCGGGAAGCGCTCGACGAGGCGTGGGCGAAGGTCGACGCGGGCGCGCCGTGGTTCTCCCGGCGCGAGCGCAACCGGGTCGAGCAGATGGTGCGCAACTTCCTGTCCTGGCTGGAGACCAGCCGCGGCGAGCTGATGCAGCTGGGCGTGGAGCAGGACATCGAGGTCGAGCTGCCGGTGGGCGAGGACGGGATGCTCGTGCGGCTGCGCGGCCGGGTCGACCGGCTGGAGTCGGACAAGGAGGGCCGCCCGGTCGTGGTGGACCTCAAGACCGGCAAGACGCCGGTCAGCTCCGCCGACGCCGAGCTGCACCCGCAGCTGGCCGCGTACCAGCTTTCCGTGCTGCTGGGCGCGTTCGGCGATGGCAAGCAGCCAGGCGGCGCGAAGCTGGTGTACCTGGCCAAGTCGAACACCAGGACCGGCGCCACGCAGCGGGCGCAGCAGCCGCTGGACGAGGAGAGCGGCAAGCGCTGGCTCGACCTCGTCCGCGAGGTCGCCGCGGCCGCGTCAGGGCCGGGGTACCAGGCGAGCGAGAACACCGACTGCGACCGCTGTCCCGCCAGGGGCTCCTGCCCGCTGCGGCCCGAAGGGCGGCAGGTGACCGGGGGATGAGCTACGTCAGTCCCGCCGAGGTGGCCGCCGCGCTCGGGCTGCACCCGCCCACGCCCGAGCAGGCGGCGGTCATCGCGGCGCCGATCGAGCCCGCGCTCGTCGTCGCCGGTGCCGGGGCGGGGAAGACCGAGACGATGGCCGCGCGGGTCGTGTGGCTCGTGGCCAACGGGGTGGTGACCCCGGAACGGGTCCTCGGGCTCACCTTCACCCGCAAGGCCGCCCGCCAGCTCGCCGAGCGGGTGCGGGCGCGGTTGCGCCGGCTGGCCGGCTCCGGCCTGCTCGACCGTGTCGACCCGGGCGGCGCCCGTCGCGCCGCCGTGGCCGCAGGCGAGCCCACGGTGCTGACGTATCACGCGTATGCCGGGCGGCTGCTGTCCGAGCACGGGCTGCGGCTGCCGGTGCAGCCCGGTGTGCGGCTGCTGTCGGAGACGTCGTCCTGGCAGCTCGCACACCGGGTGGTGTCCACCTGGGACGGTGACCTGGACACCGACCGGGTGCCGGCCTCCGTCACGGCCCAGGTGCTGGCGCTCGCGGGCGAGCTGGGCGAGCACCTGGTCACCGAGCAGCAGCTCGCCGAGTACAGCACCTGGCTGTGCGAGCTCGTCGAGACCGCGCCCCGGGCCAAGGGGCAGCGTGCGGCACTGCCGAAGGCGCTCGCGGAGATCGCCGCGGCACAACGGTTCCGGCTCGCGCTCATCCCGCTCATCGAGGGCTACCACCGGCGCAAGCGGGCGGAGGGCGCGCTCGACTTCGCCGACCAGATGTCACTGGCCGCGCAGCTCGCGACCAGCCATCCCGAGGTGGCGAGCGGTGAGCGCGACCGGTACGGGGCGGTGCTGCTCGACGAGTACCAGGACACCGGGCACGCCCAGCGCGTCCTGCTGCGTGCGCTGTTCGGCGGCGTCGAGAACGCACCGCTGCCGGTGACCGCGGTCGGCGACCCGGCGCAGGCCATCTACGGCTGGCGCGGCGCGAGCGCGGCCAACCTGCCGCGCTTCACCACCGACTTTCCGCGCCGTGACGGGGAAAGGCTCGCCCCGGCCCGCGAGTACGGCCTGCTCACCAGCTTCCGCAACCCGCCGCAGGTGCTCACCCTCGCCAACGGGATCGCCGAGCCGCTGCGTGCGCGGGGCCTTGGCGTGGCGCGCCTGCGGGCGCGGGAGGGCGCCGGTCCCGCGGACATCGAGTACGCGCTGCTGCCGGACATCCGGGCCGAACGGGAGTGGGTCGCCGACGCGCTCGCCCGCCGCTGGTACGAGCACCTGGACGCGACCGGCTCCCCGCCGACGGCGGCGGTGCTGGTGCGGCGGCGCGCGGACATGGCGCCGATCGCCGCCGAGCTGCGGGCGCGTGGGCTGCCGGTCGAGGTCGTCGGCCTCGGCGGCCTGCTCGACGAGCCCGAGGTCGCCGACCTCGTCGCGACCCTGCGGGTGCTGGCGGACCCGCTCGCCGGAACGGCGGCGGCCCGGCTGCTGACCGGCGCCCGCTGGCGGATCGCCGCCGCCGACCTCGCCGCACTGTGGCGGCGCGCCAACGAGATCGCCGCCCCGCCGCCGACCGGTGAGTCCACAGTGGACGAGTTGTTCGTCGAACGCGCCGAGCAGACCGGGCTCGTGGACGCGCTCGACGACCCGGGCGACCCCGCGCGCTACTCCGCGGAGGGGTACCGGCGGATCCGCCGGGTGGCAAGCGAGCTGACCGCACTGCGTCGCAGGCTCGACCAGTCGTTGCCCGAGCTGGTGGCCGACGTGGAACGCACGATGCTGCTCGACGTCGAGTCGCTGGCCCGGCCCGGCGGTGCCGGTCGCGCCCACCTCGACGCCTTCGCCGACGTCGTCTCCGACTTCGCCGAGACCTCGCCCGACGCCACCCTGATGTCCTTCGTGGACTACCTGCTCACCGCGGCGCACGCGGAGGACGGGCTCACGCCCGGTGAGGTCGAGGTCCTGCCGGACCGCGTCCAGGTCCTCACCGCGCATTCGGCCAAGGGGCTGGAATGGCAGGTCGTCGCGGTGCCGCACCTCGCCCGGGACGTGTTCCCCAACAAGCGAAGGTCGTCCTCGTGGCTGCGCACGGTGACGTCGCTGCCCGCGCACCTGCGGGGTGACGCGCAGGACCTGCCGAAGCTCCGGGTCTCGATGGGCATGGACCGCAAGGAGATCACCGAGGCCTTCGAGATCCACGAGGAGAGCTTCGCCGAGCGCGAGGCCGAGGAGGAACGCCGGCTCTGCTACGTCGCGCTGACCCGGTCGGAGCGCGCCCTGATCGCCTCCGGGCACTGGTGGAACGAGACCAGCTCGCGCCCCAAGGGCCCGTCGGTCTTCCTGACCGAGATCGCGGCACTGGGAGTCGGGCGGCTCTCCGAGTGGGCCGACGAACCGGCGGAGGAGGACGAGAACCCGCTGGTCACGCAGTCGCGGACGGCGCAATGGCCGGTCGACCCGCTCGGCGGCCGCCGTTCCGCCGTGGCCGAGGGCGCCGAACTGGTGCTCGCCGCGCTGGCGTCCGGCGAGCACCCGGAGGAAGACGAGGCCGACCCGGACGGCTGGATCGCCGACACCGACGTCCTGCTCGCCGAGCGTGCCGCGGCGGCGGGCGCCGGGGAGCAGGTCACGCTGCCGGGCCACCTGTCGGTGAGCCAGCTCGTCGAGCTCGCGTCCGACCCGGGCGCGCTCGCGCGCCGCCTGCGCCGCCCGCTTCCGTTGCCGCCCAACACCTTCGCCCGCCGGGGCACCGCTTTCCACGGCTGGCTCGAGCGCCGGTTCGAGGGTGAGCGGCTGCTCGAGATCGACGACCTGCCGGGCGCCGCCGACGAGGGCGCCGCGCCCGACGAGGCGCTCGACGAGCTGCGTGCCGCGTTCGAGGCGAGCAGCTGGGCCGTCCGCACCCCGCACGAGGTGGAGGTGCCGTTCTCCACGGAGGTCGACGGGGTGCTCGTGCGCGGCCGGATGGACGCCGTGTTCGCCGATCCGGACGGCGGCTGGACCGTCGTCGACTGGAAGACGGGCGCGGTGCCCGAGTCGTCGAAGCTGCAGCCGCTGGCCGTGCAGCTGGCGGCCTACCGGCTCGCGTGGGCCTCGCTGTCGGGTACGCCGCTGGAGAAGGTGCGCGCGGCGTTCCACTACGTCCGCGACGATCACACGCTCCGCCCCGTCGACCTGCTCGACGGTGACGGCCTGAAAGAACTGTTGCGCACGATTCCCGAAGGTCAGGTGTAACCATGTCCATGCCGGCCGACATCAAGGCTGTCAACCGCGCCATCATCGAGGAGTTCCGGGCGAACGACGGGGTCGTCAGCGACGAGCGGCTCCGCCGGGGGAAGCTGGTCCTGCTCACCACCGTGGGCGCGAAGTCGGGCCGGGAGCACACGGTTCCGCTCGGCGACTTCAGCGACGACGACGGCAAGGTCCTGCTGTGGGCTTCGGCGATCGGCGCGCCCAGGCATCCCGCCTGGTACTCGAACCTGGTCGCGAACCCCGCGGTGGTGGTCGAGCGCAAGGGTGCGGACGGGCATCTCGAGCGCGTCGAGAGCACCGCCGTCACCGCCGAAGGGCCCGAGCGCGAACGGTTCCTCGCGCTGCTGTCCCGGGACCACCCGCACGTCGCGGTGCACCAGGAGCGCACCGAGCGCGAGATCCCGATCGTCGTCATCGACTGCTGAGGGTGGCCGCGGGGTGGCCGTAGGTGGCTTGATCCCTTACGATCCGCGGCGTGCGCCACCCTGACCGCCCCGATCACACGCTCGTCGGCGTGATCCGGATGCCGGAACCGTCGGTCAGCCCGATGCGGTCGATCGGCAGACGGGTCATCGGGGCCCTGCTGGCCCTCGTCGCGACGGTGCTGATCGTCTACGCGGGGCGTGACGGCTACCGCGACGTCAACGGCGACGGTTTGTCGCTTTTGGACAGTTTCTACTACGCCACGGTCTCGCTCTCGACCACCGGGTACGGCGACATCACCCCGGTCAGCGCGGCGGCGCGGCTGATCAACGTCCTGATCATCACGCCACTGCGGGTGCTGTTCCTCATCGTGCTGGTCGGGACCACACTGGAAGTGCTCACCGAACGGTCGCGGCAGGCGTTCCGGATCCAGAAGTGGAGGTCCAAGGTGCGGGACCACGTGGTGGTCGTCGGCTTCGGCACGAAGGGCCGGTCCGCGGTGAAGACGTTGCTCGGCGACGAGAACGTCGAGCCGAACCGGGTCGTCGTGGTGGACACCGACCAGCAGGCGCTGGACTCGGCGGCGGCGCTCGGCCTGGTCACCGTGCACGGCTCCGCGACCCGCTCGGACGTGCTTCGCGTCGCGGGCGTGCAGCGGGCGCGCGCGGTGGTGGTCGCGACGAACCGGGACGATTCGGCCGTGCTGGCCACGCTGACCGCCCGGGAGCTGGCGCCCAAGGCGCACATCGTCGCCTCGGTGCGGGAGGCGGAGAACGTGCACCTGCTCAAGCAGTCGGGTGCGAACCAGGTGGTCGTGTCGAGCGAGACCGCGGGACGGCTGCTCGGGATGGCCACCTCGACGCCCGTCGTGGTCGACATGGTCGAGGACCTGCTGACCCCCGAGTCCGGACTGGCGATCGCGGAGCGTGCTGTCGAGCCCTCCGAAGAGGGTGGCTCGCCTCGGCATCTGAGTGACATCGTGCTCGGCGTCGTCCGGGACGGGGAGCTCTACCGGGTCGACTCGCCGCAGGTCGACGCCATCGAACCAGGGGACCGCCTGCTGTATGTGCGGAAAGTGACCCCCGCTGACCACAACGAGTGATAGATGGGGGCCACACCGCTCTCCCTGTGAATCCCGGGAATCATCTGGAACGATTGCGTGCGTGCGGTCCTCGAAGCGATTCCGGCCGGTGCCCAGCGGGGGCGCGGCATGATGCGCCGACTGCGCTGGCAGAGCCTGCTGATCCCGGTGCTCGCCGGCATCGCGGTCGTCGTCATCGTGTGGTGGGCCGGGCCCGGCATGTTCGGCTCGGTCGCGTCGAACGGCGGTCCGGTCACCGAGGCCACCGTGACCACGCCGGCGTCCTGCTCCGACCCGAACCCGACGGAGACGGTGCAGTTCCAGGCCGGCGGGCAGACCCGCACGGGTTCGCTGGACGCGTGCGGGCACGACAGGAACAACCGGGTGGACATCACCGTGCCGTCCGACGCGGGTCCCGGGCAGGTGAACGTGCACCTGGCCGACGTCGTCGCAGGCCACAGCGACCTGCGGCGCCCGGTGGGCCTCGCGCTGCTCGCACTGAGCTGCCTGAGCGGTGGCGCGTACGCGTTCCTGGTCCAACGCCGAACGGCGGCCCTGGCCAGTAGTTGAGGCGGGGGGGGGGGGCTCCCGGAGTCGGGTGGTCATCCCGTCGCCTGAACTCGCGGCATCACTTGATCTTTTCCCCTGCGCGAAGTGCAAGGGCGCGCGCCGTGCGCGGGTGGCTGGGGAACGCCCGTCCCACCCCGATCACGGAGTGGACGCGGGGATCGGGGTAAGGGAGCGGGCTGGGCGCGGGCATTCTCGGCTGCCGTTGCCGGGTCGCTGTGCGCGGGTGGCTGGACACTGCCGCGTTACGAGACGTCGTTCGACGACGCCGCGAAGGTGTTGCACTGGGCGATCCGGTTGTACTGCGCACCCTTGCGCCACCACGCCGCGTAATGCGCGTTCGTCCCGTGGTCGTCGCTGCCGGACGTGTTGTCGCCCCGGGTGTCCTGGTCCCGCCACGCCTTCTCGTACATGTCCCGCGTCACCGAACCCCCGCGGTCGACCACCGCACCCAGGAACATCCCCGAGAAGCACTGCGCCTGCAGCTCCTTGCGACGCGACAGGTCCAACCCGGCCGGGGTGTTCTGCCCGACCTGGTAGATCTGCTGCCACACCGCGTCCATGATCCCCGCCACCTCCTGCACGTGGTGGCCGTACTCGTGCGCGATCAGGGCCAGGTACACGCCCGGGTTGTCGCCGTACTGGTCGATCTGCAGCCCCCGGTACGGCACATACAGGTTGTTGTCGCAGTAGTACGCCGCGGTCGCGACGCCGACCCCGATGGTGCCGCACGGGGTCTCGAAGCTCCGGCCGGTCGGGAAGTGCAGCGCCGGCGGCATGAACGGCAGGTGGTAGGCCTCGAGGAACTGGCCCCACGCCTCGTTGAGGCACTTGTCGGCCGCCGTGAAGAACGCCTCGACCGAAGCCTCGTCGCTGTGCCACACCGGAAGCGTGCACACGATGTTCTGCAGGCCCGCGTCCGGATCCTGCAGGATGGGATGGTCGGCCAGCTCGAGGATCTTCTGCCCCGCCACCGCGCCACCGGCGCCCGCGCCCGGCCCGGCGTTGCCGCTGTTGTCCGACGTCGCCGATGTGGAGGTGCCGGTGGAGGCCGTACCCGCACCGTCGCCGCCGGTGCTGCTCACCACGACGAACACCACGAGCCCGGCCAGCAGCACGGCCACCGCGCTGAGCGTGAAGGCCATGAACGGCATCGAGGACGACTTCGAGCTCCGGTGTCGTCGGCCCGGCCGTGGTGCGCCCGTGGACGGGCGCGGCGGCGAGTTCGTCATCGCGCGCAAGCATAGTCAGGGCCCGGAGATCACGACTCGGAAAGACCCGGGCGCCCGAGATGGTCCGGGGCCGCCCGCTCTGCGAGAGTGGGCGCGTGCACCCGAGAACCAGGAGAGACCTCGATGAGTGAGACCGGGGGCTGGACCAACCCCGACCAGCCACGCAGCGACCTGCCGCCCGCCCCGCCGCCGCCTCCCGCGCCGGCCCCCGGCGGTGGTTACGGCAAGCCGGGCGTCATCCCCCTGCGGCCGCTGTCGGTCGGCGAGATCCTGGACGGCGCGGTGCAGACGATGCGCCGGCATCCGGCACTGGTGTTCGGCGTCTCCGCGATCGTCGCGGTGGTCGCGGGCGCGCTCGACCTGGCGAGCTCCTACTGGTTCCTCAGCGACCTGCCCGACCCGGGGCAGCTCGGCCCGGCCGCCACGCAGGAGGAGCAGATGCGCTTCCTGTCCGAGACGTTCGGGCGGCTGCTCGCGACCCTCGGCGTGACGCTGGTGATCTCCCTGCTCATCCGCACGTTCCTGGCCGGGTTCATCACGGTCGTCGTCGGCAAGGCCGTCCTCGGCCGCCCCGCGACGCTGCGCGAGTCGCTGACCGAGCTGCGTCCGCGCCTGCTGCCGCTGCTCGGGCTGACGGTCCTGGTCACGATCATCGTCGCGGTCGCGTCGGTCTTCCTGATCATCCCCGGCATCTGGCTCTGGGCGATGCTGAACCTGGCCGCGCCGGCGCTCGTGCTGGAGCAGGGCCGGGTCGGCCAGGCGATGAAGCGGTCCTGGCGGCTGGTGTCCGGCAGCTGGTGGCGGGTGTTCGGCATCCTGCTGCTCACCGGGATCGCGGCCGCGATCATCAGCATGGTCATCGAGATCCCGTTCGGCGTCGGCTTCGGCTTCAGCGCCAGCAGCGCGGACGTCGCGAACCAGTCGTTCGGCAGCCAGCTGCTCGCGGCACTGGGCGGGGTGGTCGCGGAGACCATCGTCGGGCCGTTCACCGCCGCCGCCACCGCGCTGCTGTACATCGACCAGCGGATGCGCAAGGAGGGCATGGACATCCAGCTGGCGCGTTCGGCCGGCGCGGCCCAGTGATCCTGGCGCTGCGTGCGGACGTCCCGGTCACCATCGACCGGGACGCGGCGCAGCGTGCCGCCGAGGCGGAGCTGTCGAAGCCCGAGTACCACGCGGCCGACCCCGGCCTGTTCGACCGGGTGCTGATGTGGCTCGGGCAGCGCCTGTCCGAGCTGTTCGACGCCGCGTCCAACGCCGTCCCCGGCGGGGTGCTCGGCCTGCTGGTGCTGCTCGCGGTGCTCGTGCTGGTGGCCGTCGTGGTGCGGTTGCGCGTCGGCAAGCTGGCCCGCAACGTCCGCGCCCCCGGCCTGGTGTTCGAGGACCGGACACGCACCGCCCAGGACCACCGGCAGGCCGCCGAGCAGGCGTTCGCCGCCGGGGACTTCGCGGCCGCGGCGCGCGAACGGTTCCGCGCGATCGTGCGTGGCCTGGAGGAGCGTGGGGTGCTCGACGCGTTGTCCGGCCGCACCGCTGACGAAGCGGCGCGTGACGCGGGTGCCCGCCTGCCCGGCTCACGGGCGGAGCTCGCCGTGGCCGCCAGGCTGTTCGACGACGTGCACTACGGCGACCGGCCCGCGACCGCCGAGGACTACCGCCGGCTGGCCACGCTCGACGAGCAGGTGTCTCGGGAACGGCCGGGAGTCCTTACGTGACAACGGTTTCCCCGGACGCGCGACGGATCTGGCGAGCCGCGCGGGCGCCGGTCTTCATCGCGGTGGTGCTCGTCCTCGGTGCCGTCCTGCTCGTCCTGGCCAGGGACAACGGCAACCACGGCACGCTCGACCCGGACTCGACGGACCCCGGCGGCTCGCACGCGCTGGCGACGTTGCTCGCCCAGCAGGGCGTGCACATCGTGCCGGCTCACACGCTGGCGGATGCCGAGTCGGCCCTCGGTACCGAGGCGAACGCGACGCTGCTGGTCACGGCCCCGAGCCTGGTCGAGCCCGCACACTTGGCGCAGCTGCGCGGACGGGCCGCCGACGCGGTGTTCGTCGGGCCCGGGCAGGACGTCCTCGACCTGCTGTTGCCCGGTGTCGTGGTGCGAGGGCAGAACGACGCCTCCACCCGCTCACCGGACTGCACGGTCGCGGCCGCCGTCGCCGCCGGGGACGCGGTGCTCGGCGGGCTCGAGTACGAGGGGCACCAGCGCGGGCGGCCCTGTTACGGCGGCTCGCTGCTGCAGATCACCGGCAGCACGACGCTGCTCGGGGACGGCACGCCGCTGACGAACGACCGGCTCGACGACGAGGGCGACGCCGCGCTCGCCCTGCGGTTGCTGGGACGGCAGGCGACGCTCGTCTGGTACGTCCCGTCGCCCGGCGACCCGGCCGCGGCGGTGACCCAGCAGTCGCTGACCGAGCTGCTGCCGCGCGGCTGGTTGTTCGGCGCGATCCAGGTCGCGGTCGCCGCGGTGCTGTTCGCGCTGTGGCGGGCGCGGCGGCTCGGCCCGGTCGTCGCCGAACCGCTGCCCGTCGTGGTGCGGTCCGCCGAGACGACGGAGGGCCGTGCCCGGCTGTACCGGCGGTCGGGCTCGGCCGCGCACGCCGCCGGGTTGTTGCGCCACGCCGCGGTCGAACGGCTGCTGCCGGTGCTGGGCCTGGGTGCCGGGGCCGAACCGGCGGCGGTGCTCGGTGCCGTCGCCGCCAGGACGGGCCGGGACGCCGGGCCACTGTTGTACGGTCCGGCTCCGGAGGACGACGCGTCGCTGGTCCGGCTCGCCGACGAGCTCGACCGGTTGGAGAGAGAGGTACGAGGATCTTGACCACTGAGGCGGCCGTGGACGCCCGGGAGGCGCTGCTCGCGCTGCGGGCCGAGGTCGGCAAAGCGGTGGTCGGCAACGACGCCGCCGTCACCGGGTTGATCATCGCGTTGCTGTGCCGGGGGCACGTGCTGCTGGAGGGGGTGCCGGGCGTCGCGAAGACGTTGCTGGTGCGCGCGCTGGCGACCGCGCTCGACGTGGACACCGCGCGCATCCAGTTCACCCCGGACCTGATGCCCGGCGACGTGACGGGCTCGATCGTCTACGACTCGGGGGAGTTCTCCTTCCGCGAGGGGCCGGTGTTCACGAACCTGCTGCTGGCCGACGAGATCAACCGGACGCCGCCGAAGACCCAGTCGGCGCTGCTGGAGGCGATGGAGGAGCGGCAGGTGTCGGTCGAGGGCAGGGCGCGGCCGCTGCCGGACCCGTTCATCGTGGTCGCGACGCAGAACCCCGTGGAGTACGAGGGCACGTACGCGTTGCCGGAGGCGCAGCTCGACCGGTTCCTGCTGAAACTGACCGTGCCGACGCCGTCACGCGAGGACGAGATCGGCATCCTGATGCGGCACGCGCAGGGCTTCGACCCGCGCGACCTGCGAGCGGCCGGGATGCGGCCGGTCGCGGGGGCCGAGCAGTTGGCCGCGGCCCGGGCGGCCGTGTCGGCGGTGGTGGTGAACCCGCAGGTGCTGGGCTACATCGTCGACCTCTGCCGCGCGACGCGCGCCCTGCCCTCGGTGCGGCTGGGCGTGTCCCCGCGCGGCGCGACGGCCCTGCTGGCGGCGACCCGGGCGTGGGCGTGGCTGGCCGGACGCGACTACGCGACCCCGGACGACGTGAAGTCGTTGGCGCGCCCGGCGTTGCGGCACCGGCTGGACCTGCGGCCGGAGGCGGAGCTGGAGGGGGCCACCCCGGACGGCGTGCTCGACCGCGTGCTGGCGACCGTCCCGGTTCCGCGCTGATGGCGAGGGGGGAGCGGAGCGAGGGTCCGCGGATGCGGGCCGGTGGCGCGGGGTTTGGTGGTGCGGGGTTTGGTGGTGGGCTGCGCCACCGCGCCAGCTGCCTGCGCTGCGGCGCCACTCGCCCGCACCCCGCCACCTGCCGCTCGCGCCCCGGCACTACTCGCCTGCGCTCCGGCGCCAGCTGCCCGGGCCTGGTCGCCACCTGCCCGTACTCCGGCGCGATCCGACCGCGTTCCGGCGCCACTCGCCCGCGCAACCGTGCCAGCTGTCTGCGCCTCGGCGCCACCTGCCCGGGCCTGGTCGTCACCCGCCCGCACCCGGTCGTCACCCGCCCGCACCCGGTCGTCACCCGCCCGCACCCGGTCGTCACCCGCCCGCACCCGGTCGTCACCCGCCCGCACCCGGTCGTCACCCGCCCGCACCCGGTCGTCACCCGCCCGCACCCGGTCGTCACCCGCCCGCACCCGGTCGTCACCCGCCCGCACCCGGTCGTCACCCGCCCGCACCCGGTCGTCACCCGCCCGCACCCGGTCGTCACCCGCCCGCACCCCGCCACCCCCGCCGCCCTGAAAGCGCTTTCCCCCCACCGGAGCCTCCGGTGGCCATAACCGCGCGGGTCGGGGTCCTCGCCGTCATCGGGGCGGTCGTCGTCGGGTTGGGGGCACCGTCGTGGGGCGGGGTCGCCGCCGTGGCGGGGGTGCTCCTCCTGCTGGTCCTGCTCGACCTCGCGCTGGCCGGCGCCGTGCGCGGCCTCCGCTTCACCCGCTCCGGCGCCACCTCCACCCGCCTCGGCGAGGCGGCCGACGTGCACCTCACCATCGCCAACCCCGGCAACCGCCCGGTCCGCGGGCTGGTCCGGGACGCCTGGCCGCCCAGCGCGGGGGCCGAACGCGACCGCCACCCCGCCACCATCCCGCCCGGCGAACGGCGCACCATCACCGTCACCCTCCGGCCGACCCGCCGCGGCGAACGACCCGCCGCGCGGGTGACCGTCCGCTCGACCGGCCCCCTCGGACTCGCCGCCCGCCAGGGCTCGCACCGCGTGCCGTGGGCCGTGCGCGTGCTCCCGCCGTTCCACAGCCGCCGCCACCTGCCGTCCCGGCTCGCCCGCCTGCAACAGCTCGACGGCCGCCAGGCGGCGCTCGTCCGCGGCGCCGGCACCGAGTTCGACTCCCTGCGCGAGTACGTGATCGGCGACGACGTCCGCTCGATCGACTGGCGGGCCACCGCCCGCGCCGCCGACGTCATGGTGCGCACCTGGCGCCCCGAACGCGACCGGCACGTCCTGCTCGTCCTCGACACCGGCCGCACCTCGGCCGGCCGCGTCGGCGACGAACCACGCCTGGACGCGATGATGGAAGCCGCCCTGCTGCTGGCGACGCTGGCCACCCGCGCGGGCGACCGCGTCGACCTGCTCGCCTACGACCGGCAGCTGCGCGCGAAGGTCAGCGGCCGCGACGTGGCCACCCTCGTCAACGCGATGGCCCCACTCGAACCCAGCCTCCTGGAGACCGACGCGCGCGGCCTCGTCGGCGAGGTGCTCCGCCGCGCCCGGCACCGCTCACTGGTCGTGCTGCTCACCGGTCTCGACGCCGCCCCGCTCGAAGAGGGCCTGCTGCCGGTCCTGCCCTCGCTGACCTCCCGGCACCGGCTGCTCGTCGCCTCGGTCGCGGACCCGCGCATCGCGGAAATGGCGCGGGGACGGGGAACCGCCGAGGCCGTCTACGATGCTGCCGCGGCCGAACGCACCCTCGCCGATCGCCGGCACGTCACCGCGCTGCTCGGCAGGCACGGCGTCGAAGTGGTCGACGCCGTGCCCGACGAGCTGCCGCCCGCCCTCGCGGACCGTTACCTGGCGATGAAGGCCGCGGCTACCCCTTGAACCCCGCGAAGATGTTCGTGAACTGGTACTGCGACTGCGAAATGCTGCTGCACGTCGGCGAGACACCGCCGCCGGGGCACGAGCCGTTGTCGCGGCCCGCCGACCAGAACGCCAGCCGCCCGATGTGGTTCGCCGTCGCCCACTGGACGAGCTGGGTGGCGTCGTCGGGTTGGAAGATCTTGCCGTTGTAGTTGCGGCCGATCATCGGCGTCACCCCGAGGTGCCGCTTCAGGTCCGCGTCCGACTTCCCCGGCCAGATCTGCTTCAGCTGGCCCAGCGTGCTCTGCGCGGCGGCGATCACCGCGTCGCCCCAGTCCGCCCGGCTGGTGCCGAACTCCATCGTCATCGGGTTGACCAGCACGTCGACGCCGTGGGCGGCCGCGCTGTCCAGCACCGTGACCGAGTACGGGTCCATGCCGTAGTCGTCGCCCTGGACCCGCATCGTGTAGCTGATCGTCGTGCCGCGCTCGGCCTGGAGCGTGGCCAGCGCCGCGTTCACGGTGTCCTGCGGGATCGTCGTCTCGACGTCCACGTCCAGGCTGTTCGTGCCGACCGTGTCCAGGATCTCGCGGTACGCGTTCGCCAGCGCCGTCGCGTCCGAGCAGGTGTACTCCAGGTACGGCCCCGCCGCCCCGCCGGTGGCGACGACGACCTGACCGCCCATCGCCTGGAAGGCCTTGATGTCGTTGAGGATCCTGGAGTCGTTCAACGGGATCGTGCCGCCCCACGAGGGGTTGCAGCCGGTGCTGTCGGCGAGCACGAAGGCCAGGGTGAACGTCTTCTGCCCGGTCGCCCTCGAAACGTCCACAAGGGACGGTGTGCTGGCCGTGATGTCCAGGTAGGGGGCCGACCCCGGCGAGGTCACCGCCGCCTGCGCGGGGCTCGCCAGGCCGAGTGCGGCAAGCGCCGCCGTTACACAGAGTCCGATCCGGGTCTTCCAGCGGGTCATCGACGACCACCTCCACCGCGGGTGCGTGAGTTTCCCACGGTAAGTGGTTCAGACCAGTGGGTCAAGAAGTGGTCAGCACCATGAACAACCTGGTGTTCACGATTTCCAGCAGCTGCAAGGAAATCTCCCCGACCTGTTCGCCGAGCGAGGTCTTGGGCACGTGGTCGAGCCGGGTGTAGGAGATGTGCAGCCCGTCCGGCGTGGTCACGGTCAGCGGGTCGGGGGCGGCGACGACGTCCATGGTGATCACGTACGGCACGGCGTCGAGATCGTTGAACATGTCGCCGCTGTAGACCAGTACTCGTCGCCGGTCCGGTCCGGCGACCGTCCAGAGCTGTCCCCTACGCGGCCGAAGAACCACGTCGGCTCTCGGTACGCCGCTCCTGGCGGCGGTGGTACGCGGCGGTCTCGGCTCGGGCCTCGTCAGGGTGGGCCTGCCACCATTCGTCAGCCTTCTCGCACAGCTGGCGGAACGCCTCGCGCTCGACGGCGGCGACGATCCACGCGTGCGCCGAGATCCCGGCCTCGGCGGCGCGGGCCTTCACCTGGGCATGCGTGTCGTCCGACAGAGACAGTGCCAGCCGCTTCCCCATGGCGTCACCCTACGACGTCGCGCGGCGACGTCGGCCGAAGCCGCGAAGGTGTGTCGCTCAGCCCGCCTCCGGCCGCACGTCACCGCCGAAGCGGGCGTCGACGTCGCCGGTCACGCCCCTTCGCGCGGCCCGCCTGCCGAGCACGAACACGTAGCTCAGGAACGCCAGCTCGGCCAGCACGCCGATGCCGATCCGCGCCCATGTGGGCAGCCCGGACGGGGTCACGAACGCCTCGATCACCCCGGACACGAGCAGCACGCAGGCGAGCCCGAGCGCCATCGCCGCCGTCGCGCGGCCCTCCTGCGCGAGCGCCACCGTGCGGCTGCGCGGGCCGGGGTTGAGCACCGCCCAGCCGAGCCGCAGCCCGGTGCCGGCGGCGACGAAGACCGCGGTCAGCTCCAGCAGGCCGTGCGGGGTGATGAGCCCGAAGAAGATGTCGAGCCGTCCGGCGGCGGACATCAGCCCGGCGCTGACGCCGACGTTCGCCGCGTTCGCCCACAGCGCGAGGAACACCGGAACCCCCGCGAGGACGCCGAAGAACAGGCAGGTGGCGGCGACCCACGCGTTGTTCGTCCACACCTGCGCGGCGAAGGAGCCCGCGGGGTTGGAGGAGTAGTACGTCTCGAACTCGCCGCCCGGCTCGGTCAGCCTGCGGACCTGCTCCGGCGCGGCGATGCTCGCCTGCACCTGTGCGCTGGAAGCGACCCAGGCGGCGAGCAGGGCGCTCACCACGATCGTGGCCAGCGCCGTGGACAGCCACCACCGACGGCTGCGGTAGACGGCGGCCGGGAACCGCTGGGCGAAGAACAGCCCGACCTCGCGCCACGCGGGGTTGTGCGTGCCGGTAACCGCCGAACGCGCCCGGGTGACCAGCGACGACAACCGGGACAGGACGGCGGGGTCCGGTGCGGCCGAGCGCACCATCGACAGGTGGGTGGCGGTGCGCTGGTACAACACGATCAGCTCGTCCGCCTCGGCGCCGCGCAGGCGGCGGCCGCGGTCGAGCAGCTCGCCCAGCCGGTCCCATTCGGCGCGATGGGCCACGACGAAGAGATCGACGTCCACGCGGTCAGACTACAGTTGGCGGGTGAGTCCCGAACCCGATCTGGTGACCGGCGACGCGGTGGCGCTCGAACTGCGCCTGGCCCGGCTGGCCAGCCGCGGCCTCGCGTTCGCCATCGACGCGGTCATCCAGCTGGTGATCCTGGTCGTCGGCCTGATCGTGGTGGTCGCCGCCGGTCCCGACGACGGCGCCGCGCGCGCGGCGATCCTGCTGACCCTGCTCGTGCTGGTGCGCGTCGGCTACCCCGTGCTGTTCGAGACGCTCAGCCGCGGCCGCACGCCGGGGAAGTCGGCGTTCGGCCTGCGGGTGGTCCGCGACGACGGCGGGCCCATCCGGTTCCGGCACGCGCTGGCGCGGGGTCTCGCGGCCGCGATCGTCGACTTCGGGCCGGTCTTCGTCTGGGGTGCGGTGGCCGTGGTCTGCTCGCTGGTGTCGGAGAAGTCCAAGCGGGTGGGGGACTTCCTCGCCGGCACGGTCGTCGTGCTGGAGCGGGCGCCGGCGGAGGTGACGCCGAACATCGTGATGCCGCCGCCGCTGGTGTCGTGGGCGGCGCAGCTGGACCTGTCCGGGCTGACCGACGACCTCGCGCTCGCGCTGCGGCAGTTCCTGGCGCGCTACCAGTCGCTGCGCCCGGAAGCGCGCGACAGCCTGGGCGCGAACCTGGCGCAGGAGGTCGCGGCGCGGATCGGGGCGCCGGTGCCGCCGGGCGTGCCGGTGTGGGCGTACCTGATGGCCGTGCTGGCGGAGCGGCGGAACCGGACGTGGCCGGGCGCTAGCTGACGTCGCCCGCCGGGGCGGCGAAGGTGTTGCACTGGGCGAGCCGGTCGCTCTGCGCACCCTTGCGCCACCAGGCGGCGTAGTGGGCGTTGGTGCCGTGGTCGTGGCTGCCCGAGGTGTTGTCGCCGCGGGTCTCCTGGTCGTTCCACGCCACGTCGAACACGCTCTGCGTCACCGTGCCGCCGCGGTTGGCCGTCGAGCCGAGGAACATGCCCGAGAAGCACTGCGCCTGCAGTTCCTTGCGGCGCGACATGTCCAGCCCGGCCGCGCTGTCCTGGCCGTCGGTGTAGATGACCTCCCACGCGGCGTCCATCAGGCCGACGAGATCCTGCACGTGGTGGCCGTACTCGTGCGCGAACAGCGCGAGGTAGACGCCGGGCTTGTTGCGGTACTGGTCGGTCTGCAGCCCGCGGTAGGGCACGTAGAGGTGGTCCTTGCAGTAGTAGGCGGCGGTGGCCAGCCCGACGTCGATGGTGCCGCACGCGGTGGTGAAGCTCGCGCCGGTCGGGAACTCGAGCTGTGGCGCGTGGAAGGGCAGGTCCATCGACGCGAGCAGCGCGCCCCAGCGCGCGTTGAGGCACTGCGCGGCGGCGGTGAAGAAGGCCTGGGAGGCGGCCGGGCTGCTGGGCCAGCCGGGCACGTTGCACGGCGCGTTCGCCAGGCCCGCGTCCGGATCGGTCAGCAGCGGGTGGTCGGCGAGCGTGACGACCTTGCGCGGCCCGGTGGACGCCGGCCGCGTGGTCGTCGTCGTGGTGCGGCTGGACGAGGAGGGCGGGCGCGACGTCGTGGACCGGGACGAGCGGGTGGTGGCCGAGGCCGAGGTGATGGTGTCGTAGGAGGCGGCGGTGCTCGAGCCGGACGACCCGGCCGTCAGCGTGACGACCAGGGTCACCGTCAGCACGACCACCGCGGCGACCGAACCGGCGACGATCGCGCCGGTGTGCTTCTTCTTCGGTGCGGGCGGACGTGGCGGGTAGGGACCCCACGGCGGCGGCCAGTGGCCTGGTGGAGGTTGGCTCATCGCCGGCTGTTCTCCCGGTGCTCGGGCACACCCGCGGCTGGTCGGCGTGCGCCTTGCAGCATAGGGGGTGGCCGCGGGTGCCCGGGCACTCTTCGGGAACTACGCGGCCGACGCCGGGCGGGCACCGCCGTCCACGCGGAGGGGGACGCCCTGGTGAAGGGTTTGCCGAGCCCGGTGATCCGCCGACCGGGTAACGCGCGTTGGTCGTATGGTGGGCGCATGCCCGAGAACTCGCGCTTCACCCTGGACAACGGCTTACGCGTCGTGCTCGCGCCCGACCCGACCGCGCCCGTGGTCGGCGTCTCCGTGCACTACGACGTCGGCTTCCGCTCCGAGCCGGAGGGGCGTACCGGGTTCGCGCACCTGTTCGAGCACCTGATGTTCCAGGGCAGCGAGAGCCTCGAGAAGCTCGCGCACTTCAAGATCGTGCAGTCCAGCGGTGGCACCTTCAACGGGTCGACCCACCCGGACTACACCGACTACTACGAGGTGCTGCCCTCGGCGGCGCTCGAGCGGGCGCTGTTCCTCGAGGCCGACCGGATGCGCGCGCCGAAGCTGACGCCGGAGAACCTGGCCAACCAGATCGACGTGGTCAAGGAGGAGATCCGGCTCAACGTGCTGAACCGGCCCTACGGCGGGTTCCCGTGGATCCTCCTGCCGCCGGTGCTGTACCGGACCTTTCCCAACGCGCACAACGGGTACGGCGACTTCACCGACCTCGAGCAGGCGAGCCTCGACGACTGCGCGGCCTTCTTCGACACCTACTACTCGCCCGCGAACGCGGTGCTCACGGTGGCGGGGGACTTCGAGCCGGACCGGGCGCGCGAGCTGATCGAGAAGCACTTCGGCGACGTCCCGTACCGCCCGGCGCCGCCGAAGCGCTCGTTCGCCGAGCCGCCGCCCGCCGGCGAGGTCCGCGACAGCCACACCGACCCGCACGCCCCGCTGCCGGCACTCGCGATCGGCTACCGGATGCCGGACCCGATCAACGAGCTCGACGGCTACCTCGCGAACCTGGTGCTCGCCGGGGTGCTCACCGACGGCGACGGCTCCCGGCTGCAGCAGCGGCTGGTGCACCGCGAGCCGCTGGTGACCGACATCGGCGCGGGCGCCGGGCTGTTCGGCCCGTTCGAGGCGCGTGACCCGGACACCTTCTCCATCACCGCGATCCACGCGCCGGACGTGTCGCCGGACAGGGTGCTCTCGGCGGTCGACGAGGAGCTGGAGAAGCTGGCCGCGAACCCGCCGGAGGCCCAGGAGCTGCAGAAGGTCACCGCACGCTGGGCCGCGAGCCTGCACTCGGAGCACGACAGGCTGGTCTCGCGCACGCTCGGCCTCGGCTCGTTCGAGCTGCTCTACGGCGACCCGTCCCTGATGTACCGGCTTGCCGACCGGATGGCCGCGGTCACCGCGGCAGACGTCGCGGCGGCCGCCAAGGCGCTGCGGCCCGACTCGCGCGCGGTCCTGGTCGTCGAGCCCGAGAATGGAGAGAGCAAGTGAGCACTGCGACGCATCGCGACGCGGCGGAGATCGGCCGGACGGCCAAGGGCCCGCGTGCCGTGCCCCTGCTGGGCGACCAGCGCGCCGCCGGGAACCTGTCGTCGGTGGACACGACGATCGGCAACGGGCTGCGCGTGCTCGCCGTCCGCAAGGCGAACGTGCCGCTCGTGGAGCTGCGCCTGCGCATCCCGTTCGCCGGTGCCGACCCGCTGCACCCGGCGATGGCCGAGGTGCTGGCCGAGACGATCCTCACCGGCACCGCGCGGCGCGACCGGATCGAGATCGACACCGAGCTGGCGCTGATCGGCGGCGAGGTGAACGCGACGGTGGACCCCGAGCGGCTGTCGGTCAACGGCAGCGCGCTCGCCGACGGGCTGCCGACGCTGCTGGACGTGCTCGCCGACGTGCTCACCTCGGCGTCCTATGTGGACAACGAGGTCGGCCGGGAGTCCGCCCGCCTGGTCGAGCGGCTCGCGGTGTCGCGCACCCAGCCGCGGGTGATCGCGCGCGAGGCCCTGCTCAAGCACGTCTACGGCGACCACCCGGTCACCCGCGAGATGCCGGAGGCCGAGGACGTCGCGAAGGTGACCCCGGACGCCGTCCGCGCGCTGCACGCCCGTGCGGTGCTGCCGCGTGGTTCGGTGCTGGTGGTCGTCGGTGACATCGTGCCGGAAAGCGTCGTCTCCGACATCGAGAAGGCCCTGCAGGGCTGGCAGGCCGACGCGGAGGCGGCGGTACTGCCCCCGCTGCCTGCCGTGACCGGCCGCGACGTGCTGCTGGTACCGCGCGCCGGCGCCGTGCAGTCGCAGATCCGGCTCATCGCCCAGGCGCTACCGCGCACCGACCCGCGCTACGCCGCGCTGCAGCTGGCGAACCTGGCCTACGGCGGGTACTTCTCCTCGCGCCTGGTCGAGAACATCCGCGAGGACAAGGGATACACCTACAGCGCGCACTCCGGCTTCGAGTTCACCGGCGCCACCGCCACGGTGGGCGTGGACGCCGACACGGCGAACGACGTGAGTGCCGCGGCCGTGCTGGAGACGTTCTACGAGCTGGGCAAGCTCGCGCTCGTACCGCCGACCGAGGAGGAGGTCGAGTCGGTGCGGCAGTACGCCGTCGGCTCGCTGCTCACCTCGACCGCGTCGCAGGCCGGGCTCGCCAGTCAGCTGTCCGCGCTCGCGGCCGGCGGGCTGGGCGCGGAATGGCTCGCCGAGCACCCGGCGCGGTTGGCGGCCGTCACCGTCGAGGAGGTCGCGCAGGCGGCGCTGGACTACTTCGCGCCGGTGCGCTTCACCGGCGTCGTGGTCGGAGACGCCGAAAGCCTCGCGCCACGGCTGGCCGCGCTCGGCGGCTTCACCGTCGGAGAGCCCGCCCAGTCATGACCCTCCCGTTTCAGCTCGGCACCCTCCCCACCCTGTCGCGATCCACTGTGGACCGTCAGGAGACCCTGCGCACCAATCCGGAACGCCTCCTCGCCCGCTGGCCGGAGGCCCAGGTCGTGCTGCTCGACCCCAGGGCCCGCACGCCCGTCCGCGAGGGCGAGAACGTGCTCGCCACGCGGAAGGCGCTGACCTTCGGCGACACCCCGCCGGACGACGCGGTGTTCCTCGGCGAGTGGCAGGGCGCCGACTACTGGTCGCTGCCCGGCGAGCCCGCGGGGGAGCCGGAGCTGCTGGAGGCCGGCGGCAGCTGGGGCTTCACCGAGGAGATCCCGCGGTACGACGGCGAGCTGTGGGTCGACCTGCGTGCGTACGGCGACAAGCTCGACGACACCTCGGCGGGCCTGTTCACCACGGCCCAGGCATTGCGCAACTGGCACCGGGCGGCGCGGTTCTGCGCCCGGGACGGCAGCGCGACCCGGCGGGTTCAGTTCGGCTGGGCCAGCCGGTGCGAAGCGAAGGGGCACGAGGAGTACCCCCGGACCGACCCGGCGATCATCTGTCTCGTGCACGACGAGGTCGGGGTCAACGGAGAGCACGTTCTCCTGGCACGTCAACCGGTCTGGCCGAAGGGCCGGTACTCCGTGCTCGCCGGGTTCGTGGAGGCCGGGGAGTCGCTCGAAGGCTGCGTGACGCGCGAGATCCGCGAGGAGGTCGGCGCCGAGGTGCGCGACGTGCGGTACCTCGGCAGCCAGCCGTGGCCGTTCCCGCGCTCGATCATGCTCGGCTTCGCCGCGCGGGCCGACGCGTCGCGGCCGCTGCGCCCGGCGGACGGCGAGATCGAGGAAGCGCTGTGGGTGTCCCGCGCCGACGTGCGGGCGGCGTTCGCGAACGAGGGCGGGCCGACCCCGATCGGCGACGGCGCGGCGACCATGATGCTGCCCGGCAACTCCTCGATCGCGCGGGTCATGCTCGAAGCCTGGGCGCACGCGGAGTCCGGGGCGTGACGTGCGGCTGGTGAACGACGGCCTGGCGTTCCTGCTGGAGCTGCTCGCGCTGGCCGCGCTGGCCTACTGGGGTTTCACCACCGGCGACGGGATCGCGCTGAAGCTCGTGCTGGGCATCGGCGCGCCCGTGCTGGCGGCGGTCGTGTGGGGGCTGTTCGCGGCGCCACGCGCCACGTTCGGGCTGCCGCGGGTCGCCGTGGTGGTGGTGAAGGTGCTCTGGTTCGGGGCGGCGGTCACCGCGTTGTGCGTGACCGGGCATCCCGTGCTGGGCGCGGCCCTGGCCGTCCTCGCCGTCGCGAACCTGGGTTACGCGACGGCGAAGAAGATGGCGACAGCCTGAGCCGAGGATGCGCAGCTAGAAGATCGCGCCCAGTGGCAGCAGCAGGGCGATCGCCACCACGGAGATCACCGTCTCCATCAGCGACCAGCTCTTGATCGTCTGCCCGACCGAGAGCCCGAAGTACTCCTTCACCAGCCAGAACCCGGCGTCGTTGACGTGCGAGAAGAACAGCGAGCCCGCCCCGATCGCGAGCACCAGCAACGCCGAGTGCGTCGGGTCGAGGGTCGCCGCCAGCGGCGACACGATGCCGGCCGCGGACACGGTGGCGACCGTCGCCGAACCGGTCGCCAGCCGGATCGCGACCGCGACCAGCCAGCCGAGCAGCAGCGCCGGAATCGACGCGCCGGTGGCCAGCTGCGTGATGACGTCGCCGACCCCGGCGTCCACGAGGGTCTGCTTGAACCCGCCTCCCGCGGCGACGATCAGGATGATCCCGGCGATCGGACCGAGCGAGTCGCCCACCGTCGAGGACAGCCGGTCCCGGGTGAACCCGGCCGCACGGCCGAGCGTGAACATGCCCAGCAGCACCGTCAGCAGGAGCGCGACCAGCGGGTCACCGACGAAGTCGAGCACCCGGCGCACCTCGTTGCCGCTGGCGGCGAGGAGGTCGGAAAGCGCTTTCGCGAGCATCAGCACGACCGGCAGCAGCACCGTGCACAGGGTCGCCGCGAAGCTCGGGCGACGAACCTCGTTCTCGTCCTCCTCGTCGCGCGCGGGCACGAGGCGCTCGGGCGGCGCCGCGTCCGGCAACAGGCGGGCGGCGACCATGCCGAACAGCGGGCCGGCGATGATCACCGTGGGGATCGCGACGAGCAGGCCGAACGCGAGCACGATGCCGACATTGGCGTTCAGCGCGCCCGCCGCCGCGAGCGGGCCTGGGTGCGGCGGCACCAGGCCGTGCAGCACCGAAAGCCCGGCCAGCGCGGGAATCCCGATGAGCATCAGCGGCCGCCCTGTCCGCTTGACGACCAGCAGCACGATCGGGATCAGCAGCACCAGCCCGATCTCGAAGAACATCGGCAGCCCGATCAGCGCGGCCACGAGCGCCATGGCCCACGGCAGCGTGCGGCGCCCGGCCCTGGACACGATGGTGTCCACGATCTGTTCCGCACCACCGGAATCGGCGAGCAGCTTGCCGATCATCGCGCCGAGCGCGATGAGCACGCCCACCGAGGCGACCGTCGAGCCGACCCCGCTGGAGAAGCTCTTCAGCAGCTTGTCGACCGGCATGCCCGCGATGAGCCCGAGCGCGCCGGAGCCGAGGATCAGGGCGAGGAACGCGTGCAGCTTGAACTTGCTGATCAGCACCACGATCAGCGCGATCGCGACCAGCGTCGCGACGATCAACCGGGTGTCGTGCCCGGTCCATCCGGCGGCCAGGGTGGTCACTTCGGCTCCTTTGCCAGTGCGTCGAGGGCGGCGCGCACGATGTCCGCGGGCACCTCGGTGATGTCGGCGACGAGACCGGGCTCGTCGGTTTCCAGTGGTTCGAGGTCGGCGAGCTGGGAGCCCAGCAGGGACACCGGCATGAAGTGCCCCGACCGGCTCTTCATGCGTTCGGCGATCAGCTCCCGCGGCCCGTCGAGATGGAGGAACCAGACGTCGCCGCCGGTGCGCAGCACGTCGCGGTAGCGGCGCTTGAGCGCGGAGGAGGAGACGACCCCGCCGGTGTCCTGGTGCTCCCGGACCCAGTCCGCGATGGCGTGCAGCCACGGCCGGCGGTCCTCGTCGGTCAGGGGATGGCCGGCGGACATCTTCTCGATGTTCGCCTTCGGATGGAAGGCGTCGGCCTCGGCGTAGTCGACGCCGAGCCGCCGGGCCAGGTCGTTGCCGACCGTCGTCTTCCCGGACCCGGCCACGCCCATCACGACGATGACGGTCATCTCGCCCTCCGACTCCCTTGTCCCTCGCAGTAGTGCACACCAAAAGTACTACTTAATCAAGCGACAAGTACTACTTAATCGAAACAGGGGTATACGGTCACGAGCGTGGTTGATGGCAGGCACGCTCGCGTGCTCGACGAACTGGGTACCGCGATCGCTTCGGGGCGAATCCCGGCCGGCACCGTACTGCGGCTCGAACAGCTGCAGGACGAGTACGGCGCCTCCCGCACCGTCGCCAGAGAGGTCGTCCGCGCGCTCGAGGTCATGCGCCTGACCAGCAGCAAGCGCCGCGTCGGGATCACCGTGCGGGACGCGGCCGAGTGGAACCACTTCGACCCGCGCCTGATCGGCTGGCAGCTCGGCGGCGACTGCCGCGAGCAGGCGCTGCGGATGCTGATGGAGCTCCGCTGGGCCGTCGAACCCACGGCCGCGCGCTTCGCCGCGCTGCGCGCGAGCCCCGAGGACCGCGGGCGGCTGCGCGCGCTGGCCAGCCGGCTGGAGACCACGGCCAGGGCGAAGGACCTCGGCACGTTCCTCGAGCACGACATCGCCTTCCACCACATCGTGCTGGCCGCGTCCGGGAACCCGATGTTCTGCCAGCTCTCCGACGTCGTCGCCCAGGTCCTCACCGGCCGCACCGAGCACGGGCTGATGCCGCCGGAACCCCAGCCCGGGGCCGTCGCGATGCACGTCGAGGTCGCGCTGGCCGTGGACGCGGGCGACGCCGGGCGGGCCGAGCACGCGATGCGCGGCATCATGGAGCAGGCGCGCGACGAGGTCGCCGAGCAGTTCGAGTAACGTCGGCCCCCGAAAGTCGACTACGGGGGGCACGAGTGAGTGCGGCGCGGGCGATCGGGCTGCTGCTGGGGGCGGCCGCCGACGGGGTGATCGGGCGAGGCGAACCGGTGGCACTCCTCACGGGCGCGGCTCGGGCGCTCGAACGGAGGCTTCCGGGCGTGGCCGGTACCGGCGGCCTGGTCGGCGGGCTCGTCGTCGCCGGTGTCGTCGCCGAGCGGGTGAGCCGGCGCAGTCCCGTCATGCAGGCGATCGGCACCGCCGTCGCGACCTGGGCGGTGCTCGGCGGAGCCGGGCTCGCCGAGAGCGGCACGGCGCTGGCACGCGACCTCGAAGAGGGCGAACTGGACGCGGCCCGCGGCACGCTCGCCGCGCTCGACACCCGCAGCACCGCCGGGCTCGACGTCATCGGCCTGTCCCGCGCGTCGGTCGAATCGGTCGCCCGGCACACCTCGGACTCGGTCGTCGGGCCGCTGTTCTGGGGTGCCGTCGCCGGGATCCCCGGTCTCGTCGGCGCGCGGGCGCTCAGCCTGCTCCGCGGCTCGGAGCTCACCCGGCGGCTCGACGACCTCGTCAACCTCGCGCCAACGCGGTTCGCCGCGGCGCTGACCGTCACGAGCGCGCCGGTCGTCGGCGGCTCCGCGCGGGGCGCCTGGCGGGCCTGGCAGCGCGACACCGTGGCGCATCCGAGCCCGAACGCGGGCCGGATCGAGGCTGCCTTCGCGGGTGCGCTGGAGATCCGCCTCGGCGGCCGGACGGTGTATCCACACGGGATCGAGGAACGGCCGGTGCTCGGGGACGGGCGCAATCCCGACGCCGGGCACGTGACGCGGGCGGTCGAGCTGTCGCGGGTGGTGGGCTGGCTGACCGCGGTCAGTTCCGCTGTGCTGGCGCTTCTGTCCGGTCTTCGTCGCCGCCCATAGCGGCGTCGGCTTCGTCCTCTTCGTCCTCGGCCAGGATCTGCGCGACGGACTTCCGCTTCCGCGCCTTCTTCTCCTTCTGCCGCTCGCCCATCTCCGCGAGCACGCCACCGGGCTTGAGCTCGCGGATCGTGAAGTACGCGAGGCCGCCCAGCGCCATCACGCCGAACGCGATCCACTGCAGCGCGTAGGAGAAGAACGGGCCGGAGTCGAGCTGCGGCAACGGAAGCGCGTTGAGCACGCCGGGTGTGTTCTGGTCCAGCTGGAAGTAGCCGGGCCGGATGTCCAGCCCGCTTGCGCGGGCGACGACCCGGGAGTCGACGTCGTAGCTCTGCAGCTTGCCGCCGGTGGAGGCATCGGCGAACGCGTCGCGGTGCTTGCCGTCGGTCTCGTCCTGCCGGACCCTGGCCACCACCTCGACCGGCCCGGCGGGCGGCGCCGCGTACGGGGGCACCGCGTTGTGCTCGCCGGGCTGGACGTACCCGCGGTCGATCAGCACGACCTGGCCGGTGGTGGTGCGCATCGGGGTGAGCACCTCGTAGGCGGGCTCGCCGAGGACGGTGCGCAGCCGGGCGACGACCTCGTTCTGCGGCAGGTAGGTGCCGGTGATCGTGACCCGCGTCCACTCGGTGTGCTCGTTGGGCGCGACGCCGGGCGCGAGGACGCTGTCGAGCGGCTTCGGCTCGGCCGTCATGGACGCCTGCACGGCGTCGTTCTGGGCCACCCGCTCGGAGTTGCGGCTGAACTGCCACGGCGAGAGCAGCCAGAAACAGGCGAAAGCGAAAACCAGCACACCGCCGACCAACGCGAGCCAGCTGGGCCGGAGCAAGAACTTCCACCGCACGCATCCACGGTAGCCCGCCGCGCTCAGCGCAGGGTCGCCCGGGCCGCCGTGAGCGCCTGGCGGGCGTATCCGCCGCCGAACACCGCCGCGTGCATGAGCAGCGGAAACAGCTGGTGCAGCGGCACCCGGTCGCGCCAGCCGTCGGCCAGCGGGGCGCCCTCGTCCCGCGCGCCCTCGGCGTACCCGCCGAGGATGTGGCTCAGCTGCGAGGTGCCGAACAGCTGCAGCATGGCGAGGTCCCCTTCGCGGTGCCCGCCGTGCGCCGCCGGGTCGATCAGCCACACCCCGTCGCTCGCCCAGTGCACGTTGCCGCTCCAGGCGTCGCCGTGCACGCGGGCGGGCGGTTCCGGCGGCCCGCCGACCTCGCCCAGCCGGTCGCACAACTGCTCGAACAGCTGCGCCTCGTCCTTGCTGAACAGCTGCTGGTCCACGCAGTCGCGCAGGTACGGCAGGATCCGGTGCTGCGCGTAGAAGGACGGCCAGTCGGGGCCGACCTCGTTGCGCATCGGCGCGACGCCCATCCACGCGTCGGCCGGACCGCCGGGCGGCGGACTGCCGTACCCGTCGGCACCCCGCAGGTGCAGCTTCGCGAGCCTGCGGCCGAAGGTCTCCCCGGCCTCGGGGGAGGGCGAGGCGGGCGGGATGAACTGCATGACCAGCCACTCGTCGTCGTACCCGTGCACCTGCGGCAACGGCACGTCGCCCGACTCGGCGAGCCACCGCAGCCCGGCGGCCTCGGCCGCGGTCGCACGCGGGCCGACGCCCTGCTTGGCGATCACGGCCTCGCCGCCGTCGAGGCTGACCAGGAAGATCGAGCCGCCCCACTGGCGGATCCCGGTGATCTCCCCGCCGCGCAACCGCTCGACGGCTTCGCGGGCATTCACGGCCGGACCTGCGCGAGCAGACCCGGCATCGGGCGTTGCGGGCGGAACACCGGCGCCGCGATGGGTGCGCGGCACGTGTTGCCGCAGCACACGAAGCAGATGTGACTGATCACCCGTGCAGTGTGCCCAGGCCCCTTCGCGTCCAATCGAGCAGGCCGGGCATGGTGCGCTCGATCATGGCGAGCGCGTCCTCGAAGCCGTCTTCGCCGCCGTAGTACGGGTCCGGCACCTCCGCGCCTTCCGGGGCCGACGGGTCGAACTCGCGCAACAGGCGCACGCGCGACGGGTCGTCGATCTTGCGGCGCAGATCGCGCAGGTGCCCGGCGTCGGCGGCGAGCAGCAGGTCCGCGCCGAGGTGCTCCCCGTCGATCTGGGCGGCGACGTGCTTCCCGTCGTAGCCGTGCTGCTCCAGCGTCGCGAGCGCGCGGGCGTCGGCGGGCTCGCCGACGTGCCACGGCCCGATCCCGGCGCTGCTCACCCGTACCTGCCCGGCGAGGCCGTCGCGGCGCAGGTGCTCGCGGAACACGACGGCGGCCATGGGGGAGCGGCAGATGTTGCCGGAACAGACGAAGCAGACGTGCAGGGCAGGTTCGGTCACGCCCGCCAGTGTGCCGCGTCCGTTTCGCGCCGGCCGTGCGACGTGCCCGCACGCTGTTGACCCGGCGCGCCGCGCTGGTGCGAAGATCCCCGTATGCCCGCACTTTCGCAGATCATCGCCGTGATCGAGGACGCCTACCCGCCGGAGCTCGCCGAGAGCTGGGACGCGGTCGGGCTCGTCTGCGGTGACCCGGCGGAGGACGTGGACCGGGTACTGGTGTGCGTGGATCCTGTCGGGGCGACCGTCGACGAGGCGATCGAGCGCGGCGCCCAGCTGGTCGTCGCGCACCATCCGCTGCTGTTGCGCGGGGTGCACGGGGTCGCGGCGGACACGACCAAGGGCCGCCTGGTGCACCGGCTCATCCGCGCCGGGATCGCCCTCTACTGCGCGCACACCAACGCCGACTCCGCCGACCCCGGCGTCTCGGACGCGCTCGCCGGGGCGATCGGGCTGCGCGTGCTGCGCCCGCTGGACCCGAAGGGCGAGACCACCGGGATCGGCCGGATCGGCGAGCTGCCCGAGCCGGAGCCGTTCGCCGTGTTCGTCCAGCGGGTCGCGGAGGCCCTGCCGGAGACCGAGCCGGGCGTGCTCGGCGCCGGGGACCCGGACCGTCCGATCAGGACAGTCGCGGTGTCCGGCGGCGCGGGTGACGGCTACCTCGCGGCGGTCACCGAAGCGGGGGTGGACGCCTACGTGACCGCGGACCTGCGCCATCACCCCGCCGGCGAGCACCTCGAAGCCGGCGGGCCCGCCCTGGTCGGCGTGACGCACTGGGCGAGCGAATGGCCGTGGTGCGAGCAAGCCTCGGCGGTTCTGCGGAAGGCCTTTGCGGGTAACGTCGACATCCACGTGTCCACCCGTCGCACGGATCCGTGGACCATCCGAACCTCAAGGGAGCGCAACCAGTGAAGGCAGACCCCGCCGTCCAGCGTCAGCTGCTCGACCTCGCGAAGGTGGACGCCGAGCTGTCGCGTGTCGAGCACCGCCGCCGCACGCTGCCCGAGCTGGCCCAGATCGACGAGGCCGAGAAGCTGGTCCGCAACCTGCGGGACAAGCTCGTCTCGACCGAGGCCGCGGCATCGGACCTCGACCGCGAGATAGCGCGGCAGGAGAAGGAGATCGAGTCGGTCCGCGCCCGCGAGGAGCGCGACCGCAAGCTCCTGGAGTCCGGCTCGGTGCAGGCCAAGCAGATGAACGACATCCAGCACGAGCTGGAGACGCTCGCCCGCCGCCAGGCCGCACTCGAGGACGACCTGCTGGAGCTGATGGAGCGCCGGGAGGCGCTGGGGATGGACGCCCAGCGCACCGGTGCCGAGGTCGACAAGGCCGAGCAGGAGCTGGCCGACGCGCAGCGCCGCCGGGACGAGAGCTTCGCCGACTTCGACACCACGCAGGCCCGCCGCGAGGAGGACAGGGCCAAGCTGCTGCCGCGCTTCCCCGAGCCCCTGCTGAAGCTGTACGAGCGGGTGCGCGCGCACAAGGGCATCGGCGCGGCGCTGCTGCGGTCCCGCCGCTGCGGTGCCTGCCAGCTCGACATCGACCGCAACGCGATCTCGGAGATCAAGTCCGCCCCGGAGGACGCCGTCATCCAGTGCGAGAACTGTGGCGCGATCCTCGTGCGCACCCTGGAGTCGGGCCTGTGAAGGTGATCGTCGAGGCCGACGGCGGTTCGCGGGGCAACCCGGGGCCCGGCGGGTACGGCGCGGTGGTCAAGGACGCCGAGTCGGGCTCGGTCCTCGCGGAGCGCAAGGAAGGGCTCGGGGTCACGACGAACAACGTGGCCGAGTACACCGGCCTCGTCGCGGGGCTGACCGCGGCGGCCGAGCTCGGTGCGTCCACTGTGGACGTCCGGATGGACTCGAAGCTCGTCGTCGAGCAGATGTCCGGCCGGTGGAAGGTCAAGCACGCCGCGCTGCAGCCGCTCGCGGAGCAGGCGCGCGAGCTGGCGTCCCGGTTCGAGCGCGTGCGCTACGAGTGGATCCCGCGCGCCCAGAACTCCCATGCCGACCGGCTGGCGAACGAGGCGATGGACGAGCAGGCCGCGCCCGCGCCCAGCTCGCCCGCCCGGTGGACCGGTGCCCGCGGCAAGCCGACCAGGCTGTTGCTGCTGCGCCACGGCCAGACCGAGATGTCGGTCGACCGGCGCTACTCCGGGCGCGGCGACGTGCCGCTGACCGAGCTGGGCCGTCAGCAGGCGGCCGCCGCGGCGAAGCGGCTGGCCGCGATGCCGGAGGTCGTGGTCGGCGGCGAGCCCGCGCCGGTGATCGCCTCGCCGCTGACGCGGACGAAGCAGACCGCGCAGGCGGTGGCGGACGCGATCGGCGCGCGGCTGGAGACCAGCCAGGGTTTGCTGGAGACCGACTTCGGCCAGTGGGAGGGCCTGACCTTCGCCGAGGCCGCCGAGCGGGATCCGGAGCTGCACGGGCGGTGGATCCGCGACGTGTCCGTGCCGCCGCCGGGCGGGGAGAGCTTCGAGCTGGTGCACCGTCGCGTGCTGAAGGTGCGTGACGAGCTGGTCGAGACCTACGCCGGGCGGACGGTGGTGGTGGTCAGCCACGTGACGCCGATCAAGTCGCTGCTGAGGCTGGGCCTGGACGCCGGGCCGTCCCTGCTGTTCCGGCTGCACCTGGACCTGGCGAGCCTGTCGGTCGTGGAGTTCTACCCGGACGGCAACGCCTCGGTGCGGCTCGTCAACGACACCTGCCACCTGGGGTAGCTCACAGCACCAGCCACAACGCCACCACGGAGGCGGCCAGCGTCACCGGGACGGTGAGGGCGCCGAGGCGCAGGAAGTCGCGCCAGCGCGGAGGCTCGCCCGCGCCCGTCAGGACCCGGCGCCACAGCAGGGTCGCCAGCGAACCCAGGTAGGTGGCGTTCGGGCCGAGGTTCACCCCCAGCAGCACCGCCAGCAGCGTCCCCGCCGCGGGATGCGGGCCCAGCACCGACAACAGCAGCAGCGTGGCCGGGAGGTTGTTGACCAGGTTCGCCAGCACGGCGGCGAGCAGCGCGGTCAGCAGCAGCTCCGGCAGGCTCGTGCCGTCCGGCAGCAACGCCCGCAGCGGCTCGCCGAGCAGGTGCCGCGAAACCGCCTCCACCACGACCGCGAGCCCGAGCACGAACAGGCACAGCAGCGGGTTCGCCTCGACGATGAGGGTCCGCACCCGCACGCGCCGCGCCGAGAGGGCCCGCGCGGCGAGCACCACCGCCGCGATCGCCGCGATCACCACCGGTTCGACGTGCACCAGCGGCGCCACCCCGAACCCGGCCAGGGTCACCCCCAGCACCACCAGCGCGAACACCGGGGTCGGCGGGATCTCCCCGGCCTCGGCGCCGGCTCGCCCGCGCAGGTCGCGCGCGAAGAACCGCAGGAACACCCCCAGCTCGACGGCGATCGTCACGAGCCACGGCAACGCCATCAACGCCGTGAACCCCACGAAGCTCAGCCCGGACGCGGAGAACGCGAGCAGGTTCGTCAGGTTCGACACGGGCAGCAGCGTGGACGCCGAGTTCGACAGGTGCGCACATGCGTAGAGATGCGGCCGCGGCGGCAGCTCCAGCCGTTTCGCCGTCAGGAACACGACCGGCGTCAGCAGCACGACCGTCGCATCGAGGCTCAGCACCGCGGTGGTCGCGGCGGCCGCCGCGAAGGTCAGCACCAGCAGCCGTCGCGGCCGGCCCCGGCTGGCTACCGCCAGCCGGGCGCCGAGCCAGGAGAACACGCCGTCGAGGTCGGCCAGGTGGGCGAGCAGCAGGATCGCGGCGAGGAAGCCGAGCGTCGGCAGGATGGTGCGGGCCTGCTGCCAGGCGTCCGGTACGGAGAGCCAGCCCGCGAGCAGGACGATCGCCGCCGCGGGCAGGGCGAGCGTCGCCTCGGGCAGCCCGCGCGGGCGCGCGGTGGCGAACGCCAGCACGGCGACCAGGAGCCCCAGACTCCCGCCCGCCGCCAGCACGCGCCCACGCTAACCGACACGCCTGCCGGGCCGCCGGGTGAACCGTCTACCCTGGTCGGGCGGACGAGTTGGCCGGGCGGCCGCGAGGGCGCGAGCCTTCGAGGAAAGTCCGGACTCCGCAGGGCAGGGTGGTTGCTAACGGCAACCCGGGGCGACCCGCGGGACAGTGCCACAGAAAACAGACCGCCCCAGCTCCGCCGGTGCCTCTGGCGCCGGCGGGCGCGCTTGGGGTAAGGGTGAAACGGTGGTGTAAGAGACCACCAGCATCCCGGGCGACCGGGGTGGCTCGGTAAACCCCACCCGGAGCAAGGCCAAGAGGGCACCTGCACGGTGCCTGCGCAGGCGTTCGAGGGCTGCCCGCCCGATGCCTGCGGGTAGGCCGCTCGAGCCTGCCGGCAACGGCAGGCCTAGATGGATGGCCGCCACCGCGCCTCGGCGCGGGACAGGATCCGGCTTACAAGCCAACTCGTCCGCCTTCATGAACCGCGAAAGGCGGCTCCGCCACTGCACGGCATCGCCTAAGGTGACGGGCGTGGAGAGCGAAGAAGCCCGCGCGCTGGCGTTCAAGTGCCACCGCGTCCTCGACCCGCTGCATTCGGCGATCTATTTCGCCCCGCAGGCCGACGAGCGGCTCGCCACCACCGGGCTCCGCCCGGGGCGGATGACGTACTTCGCCAGCCGTTCGGCGCCGATGGGCGCGGTCACCGCCGGCACGGTCGCCGCCACCTTCTACAACTTCAACCCCACCCTCGTCGCGAAGCACATCCCGCGCGCCTGGACACTCGCCACCCCGGCCGAGGTGCTCGACGCGCGCCTGGAAGCGGCCGACACCGTGCTGCGCCGCCTGCTCGGCGACGCGGTGTCGTCCACCGAGCTCGCCGAGGCAGCCGAACTCGCCCGCGAAGCCAGTGACGCCTGCACGCCGGAGGGGCGCCCGCTCTACGCCGCGCACGCCGGCCTCGACTGGCCGTCCGAACCGCATCTCGTGCTCTGGCACGCGGTCACGCTGCTGCGGGAGTACCGCGGTGACGGGCACATCGCCGCGCTCGTGGTCAACGGCGTCGGCGGGCTCGAAGCGCTGATCACCCACACCGCCACCGGTAAGGGCTTTCTCCCCGCCGCCGCGAAGGCCACCCGGGGCTGGTCCGACGAAGAGTGGGACGAGGCCTGCACGCGGCTGCGGGCCGACGGCGTGCTCGACGCCGAGGGCGGCCTGACCGAGCAGGGACGCGCCCTGCGGGAGCGCGTCGAGGACCAGACCAACGCGGCGGCGTGCGCGCCCTGGCGGCATCTCGGCGCGGAGAAGGCGGCCCGGCTGCACGAGCTGGGCCGCGGGCTGAGCCGGGCGGCCGTTGCCGCCGGCGCGTTTCCGGGCTCCGGGGTCTTCGCCGCGCCGCGTGGCTGAGATGCACGGAAAGTGACGACGACGGGGATGCGTTCATGCGTCCGGTAACCGAGTCATGATCAACTATGCCGGGCGGCCGGTCATCGTCGGGTAGAACTCTTGCCTCCGAACGGGTCATGCCACACTATGACCGCCGGAAATCGAGCGGCGGTTCGACCAACCCAGAGTGAGCAGACCGCTCGCCGACGGGTGAGTTCGCACCCAAACTACGAAATACGGGTGGACGGGGTTAATCCTGAGCGGCCTTGCAACGATGATGGAGGGCGACGAGTTCAGGGAGAGTGGCCGTACTGTGCCTGGTGAGGATCGATTGCCTTTGACGGAGAGCACTTTGACCGTCACGGGTAGTCACGTCATGATGATGTAGACCAGACCGGACAAGCTCAGCCCCGTGGGCCCGCCCGGCGAGACCCACCCGACCACACTCCTCGCACCCGGGAGTACGCGATGACCATGATGACGCTTGTGCAGCACCTCGCACAGGGCGAGATCAAGACACGAGGCGTCCAGCAGTGGATGCTCGACAACGTTATCCCGCTGGTACTGCTGGCCGTCGCGTTGCTGCTGCTCTGGCTGGGCGGCGGTAAGGGCGACAACGCCGGTGTCATGCGCCGGCTGGCGGGCGTCGTGATCGCACTGGCGATCATCGGCCTGGCCGTCAGCGGGCTCGGCGTGAACGTCGGCGAATGGATCGCCGGCCTGTTCACGGGCTGACGGGGACCTCGTGCGGATTCGAACCGATGACGAGGTCTACCGGGTCGACGCGGTGTGGCTCGGCCCGCCGAAGGCGACGTTCCCCTGGCGCGCCCGGTACGTCGCGTGGGGTGTCGGCATCGCGGTCTTCCTGGTGGTGCTGACCGTCGAGCGGCAGCTCGGCGTCGGGTTCGGATTCTTCTCCACCGCGTGGGCGTTCATCGCCACGATCTTGATCACCAGGCTGATCACGAGAAAGATCAGTCACGAGCGCCCGCTCGGCGCGGTGTTCACGATGTGGCTACGGGAGCTGCACGCACCGCGGGAGAGACCACGCGGTGACGGTGGCGCCGTCACCGCCGCCAAGCTCCGGGTCCGCCCGCAGCGTCCGTTGCCCAGGAACAAACGCACTGACAGGTCCCGAGCACGCCGTGGCCGCGGCGCGGTCTCGGCGAGGAGGTAGCTGTTGTTCGGTCGCCGTAAGGACCGGGAGCACGACGCGGGCGGCGCCACCCAGTGGCAGCCGCAGTCCGGCCGTGGCGCGTCGACTGTCAGCCGGCCCCAGCCCAAGCAGAGCCGGCGGTTGCCGGGGGAGCAGGCGATCCCGAGCTACACCCCCTCGATTGCCGCCCGCAGTATCGACGGCCATCTGCTGCGCACGGGCCACGAGGTCTACGCCTGGTACCGGCTGGCGCCGCAGCGCTGGTCGTTCCGGTCCGACTCGCAGCGCCGAGACCTCATCGCCGCGATCGCCGGGCAGTACGCGGAGCTGCAGGGCCGCTGGCTGCACCTGCGCGTCACCACCCGCCCGTACCCGATCCGGATGTGGGCCGAGGCGCACGTGCACAACGCCGTGGGCCGTCCGCCGGACACCCCGGGCACGCTGTCGTTCGACGACTACCTGATCGGCGAGCAGCAGCAGCTCATGGGCCGTTCGATGGCGGAGAAAGAGGTCTACATCGGGGTCCAGGTGCAGACCCGCCGGATGGTGGACCGCGCGGTGGAGAGCGCCGCGCCGCTGTTGCGCAAGATCCTGCCCGAGGCGGTGGACGCGGAGCTGACCGCGCTGGACTCCGAGGTCGAGCACCTGGACCAGGTCATCGGCTCCTCCGGGCTGGAAGGCCGTCCGGCGCACGCCGAGGAGATGTCCTGGCTGATGCACCGGTCCTGCTCCCTCGGCCTGCCCGCGCCCCGCAACCTGCCCGCGGTGCCGGGCACGGAGTGGGAGCCGGAGGACCTGGCGAGCTTCACCGACGCCGCGGACTTCCACGCCGAGCCGTACGCGCCGACGCTGACCGTGCGCGGGCGCACGGGGTCGAACGCCGGGGTCAGCCGGCACGTCGCGGTGCTGACCGTCGGGCAGATGCACGGCCTGCAGATCCCCGAGGTCGACGACCCGTGGGTGCAGCACGCCGACCGGCTGCCGGCCGCGGTGGAGTGGTCCGCGCGGATCTACGTGCGGCGCCCCGAGGAAGTGGCCGGCGAGCTGCAACGGCAGATGAACAAGGTGCGCTCGCAGGTCAAGCACTACACCGACGAGCACGAGCTGGAGCCGCCGCAGTCGCTGGCGCGGCAGGCCTCGCGGGTGCTGGAGATCGACGACGAGATGACGTCCGGCTTCACCGCGCTGGCCACCCGGGTGCGCTCGTGGTGGCGGCTGGCGGTGTCCGGCCCGACCGAGCGCGACGCGCTGCGCCTGGCCCAGCAGCTGCTGGACCTGTACAAGCCGAAGATCGCGATCGAGCACCCCGAGGCGCAGTACGCGATGGCGCGGGAGTTCATCCCGGGCGAGCCGCTGGCCTCCTCGGCGTACATGCGCCGCGGGTCCGTGGTGTGGGCCGCGGCGGCGGTGCCGACGGCGACCGCGGAGGTCGGGGACAGGCGCGGCATCCTGCTCGGCGAGACCGTCACCGCGACGCGGCGCCCGGTCGCCTGGGACCCGTGGATGGCGCAGGAGATCCGCGACGGCTCCGGCCTGACGGCGATGGTCGCCGGCCTCGGTGGTGGCAAGTCCTTCCTCGGTGGCGGCATCGTCTACAAGACCCTGCGCGCCGGCGCGACCTGGACGCTGCTCGACCCGTCGGGCCCGCTGTCGAGGTTGTGCGACCTTCCGGAGATCAGGCCGTATGCGCGGCCCATCAACTTGCTCAATGCACAACCCGGCATCCTGAACCCGTACCGGGTGGTCGCCGAGCCCCTGCTCGAACACTTCCTGGACGAGGAGAACCCGGAGCGCGCGTGGCGGCGCGAGCGGGCGCTGGCCGGGGCCACCCGGCGGCGGCTCGTGCTCGACGTGCTGGCCGGGATCCTGCCGTACGAGGTCGCGCGGATGCCGCAGAGCCGGATCGTGCTGCTGCGGGCGGTGCGCGCGGTCGGCGGCCGCTACGACGCCGACCCGGGCCAGGTCATCGACGCGCTGCGGCGTGACTCCAGCGAGCACCACGAGCACGCCGTCGTCGTCGCGGACTTCCTCGACGAGATGCGCGAGCGGATGTCGCTGCTCATCCCGGAGAACGACGCGGACCCGTACTCCGAGACCCGGGACGACCGGCTCACGGTGCTCACCATGGCCGGGCTGACCCTGCCCAAGGACGGCGTCGGCCGCGAGCACTGGACCGACGCCGAGGCCCTCGGCGTCGAGATGCTGAACCTGGCCGCGTGGCTGACCCAGCGGTCGGTCTACGAGAAGCCGAAGGACCAGCGCAAGGGCGTCTGGATCGACGAGGCGTTCTTCCTGTCCGAGGTGCCGACCGGTCGGGTGCTGATGAACCGCTTCGCGCGTGACTCGCGCAAGTGGAACGTCCGGGTGCTGCTGTCCTCGCAGATCCCGGCGGACTTCCTGAAGATCCAGGGCTTCGTGGCGCTGCTGGACTCGGTGTTCGTCGGCCGCCTCGACGACGACGAGGCGCAGGCGGACGCGTTGCGGCTGCTCAAGGTGCCCGTCGGCGTCGGCTACGAGCAGGTCGTCGCGGCGCTGGGCCGTCGTCCCGGCGCGCACCGGGACGTCGAGCGCGACCGCGAGCCGCGCCAGTTCGTCTTCGGCGACGGCGCGGGCGGCGTGGAGCGCATCCGGGTCGACTTCTCCGGTCCGCATCTGGAACACCTCCGTGCCGCGATGGACACCACACCCGGTTCCAAGGACGCGCTGCCCGCGGACAACCGCGCGGCGCGCGAGGCCGAGCCCCAGCAGGCGCAGCACGTGCCGGTGCCGCCGCCGGACGACGAGCTGGAGCAGGACCTGGAGCTGGCGGCCGAGCGCGAGGTCGGGCTGACCGAGGAGCAGCTGCTCGCCGAGGAGGTCCCCGGCGGGAACGGCACCGAGCCGGACAACGAGCCCGCGACCGCAGGCAAGCGGGGCGGCCACGGCCGGGACGCGGCATGACGCTGCTGACTCTGGGACTCGTGCTGGCCCTGGCCGGGGGTTGGCACGCGTTCAAGGGGTTCGTCCGCCGGGGTGGCTTCCGCGGCAGGAGACCCGGCCGCTGGGCCACCATGTTCGCCGTGGGCCTGCTGCTCGGCCTGCAGGCCGTGGCGACCGCGCCGTCGGCTTCCGCCGCTGCCTGCGGTGAGGCGCCCACGCCGGAACGGCCGGGCTCGGGCATGGTCGGCGCGATCGACCCGCCGGCGACCCACGGCGAGAACGGCAGCGCGTACCTGGACTACAGCTACGCCGGGATGGTCTGGTACGTCTACCAGACCGACTGCGGCCCGCTGTCGGGCATCACGAGCCCCAACTCGACCATCGACACGTGGGCCGGCAACGAGATGTTCAACATCGGCAAGAACATCGTCGGTGCCACCAACTCGCTGCACTACACGGTCATGGAGGGCGGCCTGCTCAACCCGATCTACGGTGCGGTGAAGTCGGGTGCGGAGAAGGTCTACAACAACATCTACGCCCAGCTGTTCGGTCTCGCCGCGTTGCTGCTGGCGATCATGATGTTCCGCAACATCTGGCGCGGCGACCTGTCCGCGGTGTCCAAACGCGCGCTCTACGGGCTCGGCGCGGTGTGGCTGGCCGCGTCCTCGCTCGCGATGCTGCGGTACTTCGATCCCATCGACAAGGCGATCGTCCAGACCACCACGAACATCCAGGCCGGGTTCGTCGACGACTCGGGCAACCGGGTGGTCCGGGAGATCCTGCCGACGGAGCTGCACACCCAGGTCGTCTACGACAACTGGCTGCGTGGGGAGTTCGGCGCGCCCGACGCCGCGCAGGCGACGCAGTTCGGCAGGCCGCTGCTGGACGCGCAGGCGTTCACCTGGGACCAGATCCGCAACGGCGACGACGCCAACCAGGGCGTGGTGGACTCGAAGAAGGCCGCGTACAAGAACATCGCGGGCCAGCTGGGCACCGCGACGCCGTACTTCACCGGCGAGGGCGGCAGCCGGACCGGCGCCGGTTTCCTCGCCCTGCTGCAGAGCCTGGTCTACGCGCTGTTCCAGTTGCTGGCCAAGGCGTCCGTGCTGCTGGCGCAGGTGCTGATCCGGCTGTTCGCGCTGACCGCGCCGCTCATCGGCCTGGTCGCGTTGGTGCACCACGACATTCTCCGCCGGGTGGGCAAGGTGCTGGGCGGGGTCGCGTTCAACCTGATCGTGCTCGCGGTGCTGGCCGGGGTGCACGCGCTGTTGCTGCAGGCGATCTTCGCGGCGGGCAACTCGCTGTCGATGCTGACGCAGATGGTGATGGCGGGCCTGGTGACCGTGCTGCTGTTCCTGGTGGGGCGGCCGGTGCGGCGGCTGTGGCAGATGGTCGAGATGTCCGTGGGCATGGTCGGCTCCTCGATCCCCGCGCCCAGCGGCAGCATCTTCTCGCGGTTCCGCCGCAAGCAGGGGCCGACGCCGCAGGACGAGTTCTGGCAGGGCGTGCGCGACTCCGACGACAGCGACCTCGAGACGCGGGGTCCCATGGGCGCCACCGCGGGCGGTGGCCGCTACCGGCCGGAGGCCACGATCTTCGCCAACTCGCAGCGGCTCGACGGCGCCGGTTCGATGGCCGGGCGGCCCGCCGCGGCGTGGTCGGGCGCGCCCTGGCCGGGCGGGGGAGCGTTGCCCGGCAACGGAAGCCGCCGCGCGCTGCCGGCGGGTGGTGGTCCCGGCGTCCGGCCGGGCTACGCGCCCGCTGCCGGTGGTTCGGACGACTACGTCTACTCGGCCCCGCCGGGGACGATCCGCCGCGCCGACGCCGGCTGGATCCCGCCGCAGCCGCAGAGCCGCCGGGTCGACACCTCGCCGGTGTTCGACCGCGACATCGACCAGGCGGACTCGGTCCTCGTGCCCTCGCGGGTGCGTGCGACCCCGGCCGCCCCACGCGTGCCGAGCGTGTCGCCACCGCGGCGGGCGGAGCGTGAGCTGGTGGGGGGCAGGCCGGTGCACGTCATCTACCGGCCGTCCCGGGGCATCGAAGTGCGCGACACCGACGACGTGGTCCGGTGAGGTGAGCGATGCCGATCAGGACCAATCGCGGGCGGGCCGCGGTCTACCGCAGGCTGTGGGGTTTTCCGCTGCGCTCGCCGCGGCACCTCGCGGGCACGGCGATCGTGGTCGCCATCCTCGTGATCGCGATCGGGATCGTGGTGCCGCAGCTGCTGGGGCCGGGGCCGGGCAACCAGGTGACCCCGGCCCGCATTCCCGACGCGACGTCGTCGGCGGGGCAGCGCCCGGCCGGCGGTTCGTCGGTGCCGATGTCGACCCGGCTCACCGCGCCGCTGGTGCAGCCGACGTCCGCCGCGCCCGACCCGGAGGCGGTGAACGTCGCCAAGCTGTGGGCGCAGGCGTGGGTCAACCACCCGGCGGGCATCACGAACGCGCAGTGGCTGGATGCGTTGCGCCCGTACACCACCGACGAGTTCCTGCCGCAGATGTCCAGTGTGGACCCGGCGAACATCCCGGCGAGCCGGCTCACCGGTGATCCGACGGCCACCCAGTCCTACACCAGTTCCGTCCAGGTCCTCGTGCCCACCGACGGGCCGAAGCTCAGCATCACCGTGTCGCAGACCGCCGCCGGCTGGCGGGTGTCCGATTACGACCAGGCGAGCTGACGATGCGGGTCGGGCTGCTGGTCGGGGTGGTGATCGCCGCGCTGTTCGCGGCGGTGCTGACCACCGGGGTCGTGGCGAAGGTGGTCACCGACCAGCAGGCCGCGCAGGCACAGGCGGTGCAGAACCTCGGCTGCGACGCGGCGATCGGCCCGACGAACGCTGGGCAGGCGCAGAGCGCGCAGGGGCAGGCGGACAACCTCGACCCCGGACAGCGCCAGGTCGTGCAGCAGATCGTCGCCATCGGCAAGCAGCGCGGGCTCTCGCCGCGCGCCTGGCAGGTCGCGATCCAGGCCGGGATGACCGAGTCGGGGCTGCGCAACCTCGCCTACGGCGACCGCGACTCGCTCGGCATCTTCCAGATGCGCCCGTCGATGGGCTGGGGCAGCGTGGCCCAGCTGCAGGACACGGCGTACGAGATCAACAAGTTCTACGACGTGCTGCTCGCCGTGCCGAACTGGGACCAGCAGCGGCCCGGCTCGTCGGCGCAGGACGTCGAGCGCTCGGCGTTCCCGGACCGGTACCACCGCTGGGAGCCGATGGCGGCGTACCTGGTGGAGAACGTCGGCCAGGTGACCGACGTGATCGGCTGCGGCCGGAGCGCGGGGCTGGCGCTGCCGGCGAACCAGGCCGCGGCGACGGCGATCGCGTTCGCGCTGGGGGAGCAGGGGAAGCCGTACGTGTGGGGCGCCACCGGGCCGGACTCCTACGACTGTTCGGGGCTGATGCTGCGGGCGTACGAGGCCGCGGGCATCACGCTCGACCGGGTGTCGCAGGACCAGTACCACGACGGTGCCCTGTTGCCGGCCCGCACGGCACAGCCCGGTGACCTGTTGTTCTGGGCAACGGACCCGTCGAACCCGAACACGATTCACCATGTGGCGATGTACCTGGGCAATGGGAAGATAGTCGAGGCCCAGCAGACCGGCGTGCCGGTGCACGTGCGGTCGGTGTCGTTCGACGAGAACGAGCTCGTGCCGCAGGCCGTGCGGCCGGGTGTGTGACCAACGGAGAGTTCTGTGGCGAAGAAGTTCGGAAAACGGCGCAATCCCGGGAACGATCCGCGGGATCTCTTCGGGGCGCCGCCGCCACCCGCCCGGTCGGCCGCGCGCCCCGCGTCGAGCACCCCGCTGGCCGACTACCTGGCGCCGGACTGGCCAGGGGTGGACGAGAACTACGTCGTGCTGCCGCGTTCGCTCGCCGAGGGCATGTCGTTGCCGTGGCAGCAGCAGATGGCCGCGTTGCTCGGCCACTTCCACCAGGTGCACGGGAACCTGTCGTGGCCGGTGTACCGCGTGGTGCCCTCGCGGTACGAGAACCTGGTCGACCTGGACGAGGAGCAGCTGGCCGAGGCGGGCTACCTGGTCGAGATCGACGCGGACGGCGAGATGGTCTACCGCGAGCGCAGCGGCCGGAAGGTCGAGGACCCGGAGCACACGCGGGTGCTGGTGTCGGTGCTGGACCCGATCCCGCCACGCGGGGCCCGGCGCAGCGAGCCGGCCGAGCCCGCGCCGGAGCGGCCGCGTGCGGCGGCGATGAACATCCCCCCGGCCCCGGTCTGGCGCACGACGCCGACCACGCCGTCGGCGGAGGTGCCGCCGCTACCGGAGCCCGCGCGGAAGCAGCCTCCGGCCGCCACGGGTGCGGTGACCCGGCCGGCCCCCGACCGGCCGTGGGTGCCGCCGCTGGGCTTCGAGGGTGCGGAGCCGGTTCCTGCGGAGCGGCAGGACGCGACCGGCGAGGAGGTCCGCCCGCAGCCACCGGTGGAGCCGCCGGAGGGCGGGCAGCAGGCGCCGCCGAGTCCGCCCGCCGCCTGGGAAGGCGCCGAGCAGCCACCGGCCGAGCCACGGCCGGACGTGGACCACGCCGTTCCCGACGGTGTGGTCGAGGCCTGGACCACGCCGCCCGCGACCGAGGGCGCGGCTCAGCCGCCTGCCGAGCTTCCGGTGCCGACCCCGCCGCCCGCCGTCGACCAGGCCCCGCCGCCTGCCGCCGAGCAAGGGGCCGCACCGGCCGCCGAGTCCTGGGCCGAGCGGCCCGCGCCGCCTGCCGTCGAGCAGCCCGCCGAGTCGTGGAAGGACCGCGCCGCGCGGCTCGAGCCGCAGGACGACGCCGCCGAGGACCGGCCGGACTCCGACACCCCGCCACGCGGCATGCCCGCCGCGGACCGCGGCTGGTTCGACGAGTACCCCGAGGACGACTCGGTCCAGTTCGGCCCTACCGGGCAGCCGACGGAGCTTCCGTACCGCTATCGGCCCTGACCGGCTCCTCCGCGACGTACTTCCCGCCGCGCAGCCACGAAGCGATCGCCGCGACGAGGCAGGCCGCGATGGCGAACCCGAACGCCACGGTCAGTCCCGTCGCGAACGGGCCGGAGATCAGGTCCGGGAAGAACTCGCGCCCGGTGAGGAAGCCGGCGCGCGCGGGGGGAAGCTGGTGCAGCACACCCGGGTCGAGCAGGGTCTGCAGCGGGTTGTACCCCAGTAGCGACGCGAACAGCACCGAGACCGGGGGCAACGCCGCGAGCGCGGCCGCGCTCGAAGCGGGCACACCCTGTGCGACGAGCCCACCGGAGAGCGTCTGCGGCAGGCTGCGGGCGATCCCGGTGATCATCAGGCTGAAGAAGATGCCGATCGAGAGCACCATGGCCGAGTTCTGGAACGTCGTGCTGATGCCCGCGCCGACCCCGCGCCGGTGCGGCGGCAGGCTGTTCATGATCCCCGCCCGGTTCGGCGACGCGAACAGGCCCATGCCCAGCCCGTTGAGCAACAGCGCCAGCGCGAACTGCCAGTAGGCGAAGTTCACCGGCAGCGCCAGCAACCACAGGAAGCTCAGCGCGGCGATGATCATGCCGCCGGTCGCGAACGGCCGGGCGCCGAACCTGTCGGACAGCCAGCCCGACAGCGGACCGGCGACCAGGAAGCCGACCGTCACCGGCAGCATGTAGATCCCGGCCCACAGCGGGGTCGACTCGAAGCTGTAGCCGTGCCGGGGCAGCCAGATCCCCTGCAGCCAGATGATCAGGATGAACTGCAGCCCGCCGCGGCCGAGCGACGCGAGCAGGCTCGCGAGGTTGCCGGCGGTGAACGCGCGGATCCGGAACAGCCGTAGCCGGAACATCGGGTCCGGCACCTTCGTCTCGATGAAGCAGAAGATCCCCAGCACGACGAGCCCGCCGAACAGCGCCGCGAGCACCCACGGGTTGGTCCAGCCCATCGTGTGGCCGCCGTAGGGCTGGATGCCGTAGGTGATGCCGACGAGTACCGCGATGAGTCCGACGGCGAAGGTCAGGTTGCCCCACCAGTCCAGCTTCGCGGGGTTGCGGATGCCGGTGTCGTGCAGCTTCCAGTACGCCCAGATCGTGCCGAACACCCCGATCGGCACGGACACCAGGAACACCGTGTGCCATTCGACCGGCCCGAGCAGCCCGCCGAGCACGAGTCCGAGGAACGACCCGGCGATCCCCGCGACCTGGTTGAGCCCGAGTGCCAGCCCGCGCTGCTCGACGGGGAAGGCGTCGGTGATGATCGCGGTCGAGTTGGCCATCAGCAGCGCGCCGCCGACGCCCTGCAGGATCCGCATGATGATGAGCCACAGTGCGCCGGCGGTGCCGTGCAGCCAGGTCACCGACAGCAGGATCGAGAAGACGGTGAAGACCGCGAAGCCGGCGTTGTACATCCGCACACGCCCGTACATGTCGCCGAGACGGCCGAAGCTCACCACGAGCACGGCGGTGACCACGAGGTAGCCCATGATCAGCCACAGCAGCAGGCTCGTGTTGCCGGGCGCGAGCGGGTCGATCCGGACACCACGGAAGATGTCGGGCAGTGCGATCAGCAGAATGGAGGAGTTGATCGTCGCGATCAGCACGCCGAGGGTCGTGTTGGACAGCGCGATCCACTTGTAGCGAGGGTTCCGCACCGCGACGGCGGCCCGAGCCTGACGATCCACGCCTACCCACTCCCCATTGCTTTCATACCCTAACTAACTATATCTCCGCGGGAACGGCAGCGGGCGGGGGTGACGAAGGCGACGCGTGGGAACCGGCGACGCCGGTGCCCCGGCCGTGGTGGCCGGGGCACCGGTCGGGCGTCAGCAGTCGCGCAGTTCCGGGCTCTGGTTCCGGAGCTGACCGGCGGGGGAGACGAACTCCCGGTACACGTCGCTGTCGACGGCGGCCGGACGGAACGCCGCGACGCGGTGGCAGTTCTGGAAGGCCAGCTTCATGCCGAAGTGCCGCTCCAGGCCGCCGCGGATCGCATCGGAGGCCAGGGCCCGCAGCAGCTGTCCGCGCTCGGCCTCGCTCGGCGGCGGGGTGGCGTGGTCGGCGAAGCCGGTGCCGTCGGCAAGCCCGGCGGCCACCTCGCTGATCACCTGCCACGCGTACGGCAGCGAGCTCCGCACGCACGTCACGAACTCCGCGTCGGTCACCACACCGGACTCGGCGCGCTCCAGCAGGGCGGCGGGTACATCCAGGGACACTTTCTTCTCCTTCTCGTTCAGGCCCGCGCCAGTGCGGCCGGGCCGGGTACGAACTCCGGGTCCACCTGGGCGGCGAGGTCCTGGCCGGTCCGGTCGTTGCCCCACGAGCGCGCGTTGCGCAGGTGGAACTCGACGGCCTGCCGGTGGTACCGCGCCCAGTCCCGCCCCGCCGAGTCCACAGTGGACACCAGCTTCGCCAGCGCGTCGAGGTTGTGCGGCTCCAGGGCGTCGATCGAGCGGACCTGGCCACGCTCGGCCGCGCGAACGTGCCGGGAACCGGTCAGCCAGCACGACAGCGCGTCGCCGAGCTGGTCGCGCAGGAACGCGACGTCTTCGTCGTCGGTCACCTTGTTGCCCACCACCGCGAGCCGCACCCCGAAGTCGCGCGCGTAGTCCGCGTACTGCCGGTACACCCCCACGCTGCGCAACGTCGGCTCGCACACGAGGAACGTCACGTCGAAGCGGGTGAACAGGCCCGAGGCGAACGCGTCCGCTCCGGCGGTCATGTCCAGCACGACGTATTCGCCCGGCTCGTCGATCAGGTGGTTGAGCAGCAGCTCCGCCGCGCCGACCTTCGAGTGGTAGCAGGCGACGCCCAGGTCGTCCTCGGTGAACCGGCCGGTGACGCCCAGGCGCACGCCGCCGATCGTGCGGAAGCACGTCGCGAGCACCGGGTCGTCGTCGGCGAAGGGGCGCAGCAACCGCGAGCCGCGGCCGGGCGGGGTGGTCTTGATCATCGCGTCGGCACTCGCGATGCGCGGGTTGTCCCCGCGCAGGTGCTCCTTGATCAGTGGCAGGTGATCGCCGAGCGTCGGCAGCGCCATCGCCTCTTCCTCGCTCGCGCCCAGCGCGGCCGCCAGGTGCTGGTTGATGTCGGCGTCGATGGCCAGCACCGGTTTCCCGGACGCGACGAGGTGGGCGGCGAACAGGGAGGTCAGCGTGGTCTTCCCGCTGCCGCCCTTGCCGACGAAGGCGACCTTCACGGCGAGCTCCATTTCGGAAACGATATCGATTTTCATTACCGGTAGGGCAAGATACACCCGAGTGGCCCAGCCACGAACGAGGGATCAACAGGGCTCCGGGGCGTTAGGGTGAGTACGTGCCTCGTTTGGCGGCCGGTTCACACTCGGCGGACGGGGGCTTCGGTCACCTGCGCGCCGAATTCGAGCTGCCGGAGAGCTTCCGCGCGGAGGTGCTCGCCGAAGCCGAAGCAGCGGGGATGGACCCGCGCGAGGCCGACCGCGAGGACGCCACCGACCTGCCGTTCGTCACGATCGACCCGCCCGGCGCCAAGGACCTCGACCAGGCCATGGTCCTTTCCCGTCGTGGTGACGGGTTCCGCGTGCAGTACGCGATCGCCGACCTCGGCGCGTTCGTCACGCCGGGCGGTCCGGTGGACCGCGAGGCCCGCCGCCGCGGCCAGACGCTGTACCTGCCCGACGGCAACGTGCCGTTGCATCCGCCGGTGCTGTCCGAAGGCGCCGCGAGCCTGCTGCCCGGTGAGACGGTCCCGGCGGTGCTGTGGACGATCGACCTGGACTCGCGCGCCGAACCGGTCGCGACGAGGGTCCGCCGCGCGTTGGTCCGGTCCACCGAGCAGTTCGACTACGAGACCGTCCAGTTGGCACTGGCGGCGGGCACCGCGCATCCCTCTATCACGGCGTTGGCGGAGCTGGGAAGGCTGCGCCGCGAGCTGGCCGTGCGGCGCGGTGCGGTCGAGCTGCAGCTGCCGGAGCAGGCCATCAACGGCGACGCCGGCGACGGCTGGGCGCTCGGGATGCGGCCGCGCAACGAGGTGGACGCCTGGAACGCCGAGATCTCGCTGCTGACCGGGATGGCGGCCGCGTCGATCATGATCGAGGCCGGGGTCGGTGTGCTGCGCACGCTTCCCGACGCCGACGAGGACTCCATCGAGTGGTTGCGCCGGTCTGCGCAGGCGCTCGGGATCGACTGGCGGCCGGAGGTCTCGGTCTCGGAGCTGCTCGCCGGTCTCGACCCGGCGCTGCCCGAGTCGATGGCGCTCTACACCTGCACCACGAGATTGCTGCGGGGCGCCGGTTACACGTCCTTCGAAGGCCGGCTGCCCCCGTCGACGACACATGCGGGCATCGGCGCGCCCTACGCCCACGTGACCGCGCCGATTCGGCGGCTCGTGGACCGGTTCGCCGCCGAGGTCTGCCTCTCGGTGAGCGCCGACAGCGATGTCCCGGACTGGGTGCGTGCCGCGCTGCCCGAGCTGCCCGTGTTGATGAGCGCGTCGGACTCGCTCGCCGCGCGTGTCGAGCGAGCGTGCATCGACCAGGTCGAGGCGTGGATGCTGGCCGAGCGGATCGGCGGTACGTTCGAGGCGGTGGTGCTGCGTGCGGAGGAGGCCCGCGCGGAGATCCTGGTGGAGGACCCACCGGTGATGGGCAGATGCGTCGGCGCGAACCTGCCGGAGGGCGAGCGGATCACGGTCCGGCTCACGGCGGTGGACGTGGTGAAGCGGAAGGTGTCGTTCGAACGGGCGTGAACGTGGACAACTGGACCGAGGCGGAGCGCGAGCTGGCCGACCGGGTGCGCACCGGCCGCACGGTCGTGGTCAACGTGCGGAAGTCCGGGCCGCACAAGCATCTCGTGCCGTGGCTGGTCGAGCGCGGCCTGCTCACCTACATCGGCCACGCCGGCAACAGGCACTCCTGGCCGGAGTCGGAGTTCGCGAACCCCTTCGTCCGGGAGGCGAAGCTGGACCGGGACGCGATGGTCCGCCACTACCGCGAGTACCTCGAAGGCCGTGCCGACCTGCTCGCCCGGCTGCCGGAGCTCGACGGCCGCGCGCTCGGCTGCTGGTGCGCACCCCAGGCCTGTCACGGCGACGTACTGCTGGAGCACCTGAAATGACCCTGTTCGACGATCTCGGCGAGGACGTACCGTTGCGCGGCGTGCCACGAAGGGTGGTATCGCTCGTGCCTTCGCTGACCGAGGCGCTCGAGACCACGGTGCCCGGTGTCGTGGTCGGCGCGACGGACTACTGCACCCATCCCGCCACCCTGGACGTGCCGCGGGTCGGCGGCTCGAAGTACCCGAAGGTCGACCGCGTCCTCGACCTGCGCCCGGACCTCGTGCTGGCGAACTCCGAGGAGAACCGTCCCGAGGACGTGGAACGCCTGCGCGCCAACGGGTTTCCGGTGTGGGTGACCGAGGCGCCGGCGACGGTGCCACACGCGCTCGCGTCACTGCGGCGGGTGCTGACCCAGGCCTTCGAGGCCGACGAGCCCGAATGGCTCGTGCGGGCCGAGGAGCTGTGGCGGGAGATGCCGCCGGTCCGCAGGCGCGCAGTCGTGCCGGTGTGGCGCAAGCCGTGGGTGATCCTCGGCCGGGACACCTTCGGCGGCGACGTGCTGCGCCGGCTCGGAGTGTCCACTGTGTACGGCGGCCACGCGGACCGGTACCCGCGCCCGAAGCTCGACGAGCTGCGATCGTGGTTCGCCGAGGGCCTTGCGGACCTGCTCGTGCTGCCCGACGAGCCGTACCTGTTCACGGCCGAGGACGGTCCCGAGGCCTTCCCCGGCGTCGCGCACGTGCTCGTGTCCGGACGGTATCTGACCTGGTACGGGCCGTCCCTTGTGGAAGCCCACCGGGAGCTCGGCCGGTTGCGGTGATCAGCAGGGCGATCGTCGAGTCGCCGCAGCGGCGTTCGGCGGCGCGCACGGACCCACGGGCCCGGTACCTGGTGCAACGGCTGTCGGGCGGCACTGCCGGCGGCGGCCGGCTCTGACCCTGCCCCGCGCCGCGGACGGCTTTGCCGTCCGTTCATTTTCGGTCCGGTACCTTCGTCTCCGGATTACCGCGTGGCGTCCAGGGAAAGGTCCTCAATGTCCGCTGTGACGTATTTCGAGGCGATTGTCGTCGGCGCCTTGCAAGGCGTGTCTGAATTGTTCCCGGTGTCCAGTCTTGGGCACAGCATACTGCTGCCTGCGTGGATCGGCGGGAAATGGGCCGACGACCTGAGCATGGGCAAGGACTCGCCCTACCTCGCGGTGCTCGTCGCGATGCACGTGGCCACGGCGATCGCGCTGGTGGTCTTCTTCTGGCGCGACTGGGTGCGCATCATCCGCGGCCTGTGGACCTCGATCCGGGACCGGGAGGTCGCCGACTCCGACCAGCGCCTCGCCTGGCTGCTCGTGCTCGCGACCATCCCCGTGGGCATCGGCGGCCTGCTGCTGGAGAGCGCACTGCGGAACTTCCTCGGCAAGCCCGTGCCCACGGCGATCTTCCTCGCGCTCAACGGTGTCGTGCTCCTGGCCGTCGAGCGGTTCAGCAAAGTCCGCAAGGAGCCCGCGGTGCCCGTCGCGGCCGAGCAGACCATCGACTTCTCCGCCGAGGTGACCATGCCGATGCGCGCGATCAGCGTCGAGGAGGCCTCCGACCGCAGGCTGTCGAAGCTCGGGGTCGGGGAGGCCGTGCTGATCGGCGCGGCCCAGATTCTGGCGCTGTTGCCGGGAATCAGCCGGTCCGGCATCACCATGGTCGCCGGTCTGCGCCGCGGGCTCGACCACGAGGACGCCGCCCGGTTCGCGTTTCTCCTTGCCACGCCGGTGATCCTGGCCGCAGGGGTGCTGAAGATGCCGTCGCTGTTCGCCCCGGAGAACAGCGCGTCGCTCGGGCCGGCGCTCGTCGGCAGCCTGGTCGCGGGAATTGCGGCGTATATCGCGGTGCGATTCCTGACCTCGTATTTCGAGACGCGTACGCTGACACCGTTCGCTGTCTACTGTGTGATCGCCGGAATCGGTAGTTTGGTGTATTTCTTGGCATGAATGTCCCACTTTCCTGGGGAAGAGTGTTCGGAGCCTGGACGCTCGACGTCCCGGCGGTGGTTTTCGTGCTGGTGCTCGGCGCCTGCTACCTGTTCGCGGCCCGGCGCGTGCCGGGCTGGCCGCGCGGGCGCACGGTGGCGTTCCTCGGCGGCCTCGCCACGATCCTGCTGCTGACCTGCTCGTTCCTCGGTGTGTACGACGACGTGCTGTTCTGGGTGCGGGCGGTGCAGGTCGTCGCGCTGCTGATGGTCACGCCGCTGCTGCTGGCGCTGGGCGCCCCGCTGACGCTCGTGCTGGCGACGGCGCCGTTCGCGGACCGCCTGCGTGCGCTCGGCCGCGGTGTCGTCGCGCGGACCCTGACCTTTCCGCTCGTGATCACCGTGTTGCTGATCGTTCCGCCGTTCCTGATCTATTTGACCCCGTTGTACGAACTCACCCTGCGGCATTCCGCGATCGACGAGATCGTCCGGTTCGGACTGGTCTGCTGCGGGTTCGGCTATTTCTGGACCCGGCTGCGCCTCGACCCGACCCCACGTGAGGACCACCACCTGGTGTCGTTCGCCATCAGCTTCGCCGAAGTCGTCGTCGACGCGGCGCTCGGCCTCGTCCTGTGGCTGGGGCCGTTGCGCGCCGCGGACTACTACCACGCGCTCGCCCGCGCCTGGGGCCCTGACCTGCGCACCGACCAGGTCGTCGGCGCCGGCATCCTGTGGATCGGCGGCGACCTGGCCGGCCTGCCGTTCGTCGGCGCGCTGTTCACCCGCTGGATGCGCGACGACGACCGGCAGGCCGAGCAGATCGACCGCGAGCTCGACGAGCAGGAGGACACGGGCGGCCTCTGGTGGGAGAACGACCCGCAGCTGGCGCAGCGTTTCAAGCGGAAATGACAGCTGCGCGAAGGGTGTCCGTCGAGGGTGGCGGTGGGGAAGTGACCGGCCTAATGGAAGGCGTGCTCCGGCGCGGGGAACTCGCCCCGCCTGACCTCGTCGGCGAACGCCGCCGCGGCCCCGGAGAGCGCGCCCGCCACGTCGGCGTAGCGCTTGACGAACCGCGGCGCCTTCCCGCGCCGCAACCCCGCCATGTCCTGCCACACCAGCACCTGCGCGTCGCAGTCCGGTCCGGCGCCGATGCCCACCGTGGGTATCTTCAGCTCGTGCGTGACCTGCTTCGCGACCTCGGCCGGCACCATCTCCATCACTACCGCGAACGCACCGGCCTCCTGCAGCGCGAGCGCGTCCGCGATCAGCGCCGCACCGGCTTCGCCGCGGCCCTGAACCCGGTAGCCGCCCAGGTTGTGCTCACTCTGCGGGGTGAACCCGATGTGTCCCATCACGGGGACACCGGCACCGGTCAGCGCCTCGACGTGCGGCGCGAACCGGCGGCCGCCCTCGAGCTTGATCGCGTGTGCCCGGCCCTCCTTCATGAACCGCACGGACGTGGCGAGCGCCTGCTCCGGCGAGAGCTGGTAGGAGCCGAACGGCAGGTCGGCGACCACGAGCGCCCGCTTGGCCGCCCGGGTCACCGCACGCACCAGGGGGAGCAGCTCGTCCACCGTCACCGGCAGCGAGGTGTCGTAGCCGAACACGTTGTTCGCGGCGGAGTCGCCGACGAGCAACACGGGAATGCCCGCCTCGTCGAAGAGTTCGGCGGTGTACATGTCGTAGGCGGTGAGCATCGGCCACGGCTCGCCGCGGTCCTTGAGCTGCTGCAGATGATGAATGCGCACCTTCTTCGCGGGCGCGGTGTGCTGCGGGCCGCTGCCGTAGGGCGCAGCCGTCTCACCAGTGGGGGTGGACATCGTCGTCGACCAACCTTCCCTCGAGGCCCTCGTCGGGTCCCCGGGTCGTGGATCTGGGAACACCAGCGTCGCACCGCGGGACCGGCCTGCCCAAGCGCCTGCGACGAGCTTCACACGAGGTGGTGAGCATGGTTCCGCGATGGCGGCGTAAGGCCGGTGGCGTGGTCGCGACGGTCGTCCAGTTGGGCGCGCTCATGTCGGTCGCCCTGCTGTTGTGGGGTGGTGACCACGGGTTCTACCGGTGGACGGTGGGGTTGTTCAGCCTGGTCAACATTCCGGCTGATGCGAACATCCTGATCGCGCTGGTGCTCGCCGTACTCGGCGGAGCGTTGCGGCGGCGCAAGCGGGCGGCGTTGGACACGTTGATTCTGTTCCAGTTCGGCGGTCTGCTGATGACGGTGGCGTTTGAGGCGACCTTGGTGTGGGCGCCGCAGGTGTTGGTCCGGGAGCGGCATCCGCATCTTCCGGTGGCGTTGTGGGCGTTGACCGGCGCCGAGGTGGTTTCGGTGGGGTTGATTGTGTTGTTGTTCGCGTTGCGGCCTGCTTTTCCGGCTCGGCTGGCACCCGGTGCGGGGCGGCATGCGCTGGTCATCGGCGTGTCCGGGATTGTGGGGGTGACTCTTGTCGGTTGGGGGTTGCTGGTGGTTTGGCCGGGCACGTTGGGTGGGCTGGGTGACAGCTTCGTGTGGGCGGCGAATCACGCGACTGGTGAGCTGGTGCAGTTGCGGCGGTTGGGTGTGCGGGAGGGTCCGGCGTGGATCGATCTGCTGTTGGATCTGGGTGGTGCCACGGTGGCGGTGACGACGTTATGGGTGTTCTTCCGGGGGGTGCGGAGTCGGCGGCGGCGCAGTGATGAGGAGGAGTTGAAGCTGCGGGTGCTGCTGGCCGGGCATGGTGAGGATGATTCGCTGGGGTACTTCGCCACCCGGCGGGACAAGAGTGTGATTTTCGCGCCGAACGGTCGTGCCGCGGTGACTTACCGGGTGCTTGCGGGTACGAGCATCGCGAGCGCGGATCCGATCGGGGATCCGCAGGCGTGGCCGCAGGCGATCGAGGCCTGGTTGGGTGAGGCGCATACCTATGGCTGGGCGCCTGGTGTGTTGGGTGCGAGCGAGCGTGGTGCGCGGGCGTATGCCAGGGCCGGGTTGAAGGCGCTGGAGCTGGGCGATGAGGCGGTGCTGGATGTGCGCGAGTTCAGCCTGTCGGGCCCGGAACGGCGGTCGGTTCGGCAGGCGGTCAGCCGTATCGAACGTGCCGGGTATACCGCGCGTGTGCGGCGGCACAGCGAGCTCACCTCGTCGGAAATGGACGGGCTGCTCGAGCGGGCGCAGCAGTGGCGGGGCGCGGAGACCGAACGTGGTTTCTCGATGGCGTTGTCGCGGCTGGGCGATCCGAGCGACGGTCGTTGTGTGATGGCTGAGGCGTACGACGCGTCGGGCGAGCTGCGGGGGTTGCTGTCGTTCGTGCCGTGGGGCCGGCGTGGGCTGTCGCTGGACCTGATGCGTCGTGACCGGGACGCCGAGAACGGGTTGAACGAGTACCTGGTCGCGCAGGTGGTGGCGCAGGCCGGGCGGTTCGGCGCGCAGCGGATCTCGTTGAATTTCGCCATGTTCCGTGCGGTGTTCGCGGCGGGGGAGCGCATCGGCGCAGGTCCGGTGCTGCGTTCGTGGCGCGCGGTGCTGGGGGTGGCGTCGCGGTTTTTCCAGCTGGAGTCGCTGTACCGGTCGAACGCGAAGTACGGCCCGGAGTGGGAGCCGCGTTTCCTCTGCTACACCTCGGCACGGCGGCTGGCCCGGATCGGCCTGGTCGCGGGTGCGCTGGAGGGCTTCCTCCCCTCGAGCTGGCGGTCTGCGCGGCGCGCGATCGCGGGCGGCGGTGTGAGCGAGGAGTTCCTCGCGCGGGTGCGGGAGATCGACGAGATCCGGACCGAGCCGCGGCCGGTGCGCCGTCCCGAGCAGGTGCGGGTGCGGATCGCGAAGCTGGACCGGTTGCGGGCGGCGGGGATCGACCCGTATCCGGCGGGGTTCGCCCGCGACACGACGCTGGCGCAGGTGGCCGCCGAGTTCGCGGGGCTGGCTCCCGATAGCAGGACCGGGCGCGAGGTGCGGGTCGCCGGCCGGGTGGTGGCGCTGCGTGACCTGGGCGGGGTGTGTTTCGCGCGGTTGCGGGACGTCAGCGGCGAGCTGCAGCTGATGCTGGGCGAGGACGAGCTGTGGCGCTGCGGGGTCGATCTCGGTGACCACGTGGGCGTGCGGGGTGAGGTGGTGACCTCCCGCCGCGGTGAGCTGTCGGTGCTGGTCGCCGGGTGGACCGTCACCGCGAAATGCCTGCATCCGTTGCCGGACAAGCGGAAGGGGCTCGCCGACCCGGAGACCCGGGTGCGCCGCCGCTACCTCGACCCGGACCTGCCGCAGTTGCTGCGGCTGCGCGCCACGGTGCTGCGCGCGCTGCGGGAACGCTTGCACGACAAGGACTTCCTCGAGGTCGAGACCCCGATGCTGCAGGCGGTGCACGGCGGTGCGAACGCGCGGCCGTTCGTCACCCACATCAACGCCTACGACATGCGGATGTACCTGCGGATCGCGCCGGAGCTGTACCTGAAACGGCTGTGCGTGGCGGGCATGGAGCGGGTCTTCGAGCTGAACCGCAACTTCCGCAACGAGGGCGTGGACGCGACACACAATCCGGAGTTCACGATGCTGGAGGCCTACCAGGCGTACGCCGACTACGACTGCATGCGGGTCCTGACCCGGGAGCTGGTGCAGCAGGCCGCGATCGCCGCGTACGGCGCCCCGGTGCTCCGCCGCCCGGATGGCGAGCACGACATCTCGGGCGACTGGCCGGTGGTGACCGTGCACGACGCGGTCGCCAAGGCCCTGGGGGAGCCGGTCACCCCGTCGACGACATCGGCCGAACTGCGCTCCTTCTGCGCGGCGGCGGGCGTCCCCTTCGCCGACGACGCCGGGCGGGGCGAGCTGGTCCTGGCCGCGTTCGACCAGCTCGTCGAGCCGGCCACGGTCGGCCCCACGTTCTACACCGACTACCCCAGGGACGTCTCGCCGCTGACCCGGGAACACCGCTGGGACCCGCGACTGGCCGAGCGCTGGGACCTGGTCGCCTTCGGCGCCGAAATCGGGACGGCATACACCGAGCTGACCGACCCGTTGGAGCAACGCCGCCGCCTGGAAACCCAGTCGCTGCGGGCCGCGAGCGGGGACGTCGAAGCAATGGAACTGGACGAGGACTTCCTGCAGGCGCTGGAACACGGCATGCCCCCAACCGGCGGCCTGGGCCTGGGCATCGACCGCGTACTCATGCTGCTCACCGGCGCCCCCATCCGCCACACCGTGCCCTTCCCCTTCACCCGCCCCCGCCGCTGAGCCGGGGCCGCCCTGACGGGCAACTTTCCTTGCCCCCCAACAAAATCCCAAAACTGTCAGTACCCGATGCGAGTATGTCCCCAACAACCGCATCCCCCGAAGGAGCACCAGATGTCCGGCAACGTCCGCCCCGTCCGCGACGAGCGCGACGGCCTGCTCGCCTTCCTCGCCCAGCAGCGCCACATCCTGCGCGTGGCCGCGCACGGCCTGACCGACGAGCAGGCCCGCCTCGTGCCCAGCCGCAGCGCGCTGAGCATCGGCGGCCTGCTCAAGCACGTCGCGAAGACCGAGTGCGGCTGGATGGACACCGTCCTGCAACGCAAACCTGCCGGCACAGTCGAGGAAAGAGCGAGCGCCTACCTGGAAGACTTCCGGTTCACCGAACAGGACACCCTGTCCGAGGTCATCGCCGAGTACGAGCAGGTCGGCCGCGAGACGGAGGAGATCATCTCCGGTATCCCGGACCTCGGCGCGCCCGTCCCCGTGCCGAAGGGCGTCCCGTGGTTCCCGTCGGACGTCGACGCCTGGTCGGTGCGCTGGGTGCTGTTGCACCTGATCCAGGAGACCGCCCGCCACGCCGGTCACGCGGACATCATCCGGGAGCACATCGACGGTGCGACGGCCTTCCCCCTCATGGCCGCGGCCGAGGGCTGGCCGGAGTCGCCGTGGATCAGGCCCTGGCAACCAGAACCGGTCTAGCAACGCGGACGTCAGCCGAGCCGGTCAGCGCTAGAAAAGCGTCGGCTCGTCCGGCTGCGCGCCTTCGATCACCAGCATCCTGCGCTTGGTCTCCACGCCGCCCGGCGCGGAGAACCCGACCATCCTGCCGTTGGCACCGAGCACCCGATGGCAGGGCACGACAATCGGAAAGGGGTTGCGTCCCAGGGCTTGTCCCACTGCCTGCGCCGAACCCGGCATGCCCAGCAGGTTCGCCACATCGCCGTAGGTGAGCGTCTTCCCGGGCAGGATCGCCCGCGCGACTTCGTAGACGCGGCGGTGGAAGTCCGGCACGCCGTTCAGGTCGAGCCGGATCTCCGCCAGGTCGCGCGACTCACCGTGCAACAACGCGACGATCTCGGCGATCGCCTGCTGGACATGCTCCGGCGGCTCTGTCTCGGTGGCTCCGGGAAAGTTCGCCAGCAACCGCGCGCGGGTGAGCCCGGCACTCCCGTCGGGCAGGCGCACGCTCACCACGCCGCGTTCGCTCCAGGCGATGCCGCAGTGTCCGATGGCGGTGGGGAACACCGCGAACCCTTGGGCGGTCATGGGCCCTCGATTCTCGGGCAGGAGCGGGTGAGTCCGGTAGTCCTGTCGGGCACGCTCACCACGCCGCGTTCGCAGTGTCCGATCGCGGTGGGGAACACCGCGAAGCCTTGGGCCGTCATGACCGCTCAATTCTCGGGCAAGAGGCAGAAGGGGTGGCCTTCGGGGTCGGTGAGCACGGTCCAGTCGCCGCCGTCCGGCTGGAACTCGGGCCTGGCCGCTCCGAGCGCCAGCAGTTCCTGAACGGCCGTCTCGACGTCGGCCACGCTGAAGTCGAGACGGACGTGCTTGCCGTCGTCGGGCCAACCCGGCGCGGGGTAGTTCTCGATCCGCTGGAAGCCCAGCTGGGTCGTTCCGTTGCCGCTCAGATAAGCGGTGTCCGCATCGCTGGAGGTGATGTCCCATCCGGTGACCTTCGAATAGAACCCGGCGAGCGTGCCCGGGTCGGCGCAGTCGATCACGACGGCGGAAAGTACGGCTGCCACGGCAACTCCTGGTTGTTGTGTTCGGCTTGGGTGACAGCCTGCCGTCCCCAGCGCGATGGGTATTGAAGATTCTTGCGGGCCCGGAATCGTCGTCCCCCTGGCGTAGCTTGCGCGGTATGCGTTGCGCCGTCGAGTTGGCTGCCCGGCCGGAGTTCGCCGTGCACACGGTGTCGTGCCGAGACGACCACCGGGGATGGTCCGCGCCCGAAGTCCGCACGCGCCACGGCCTGGTCCTGGTGCGCCGCGGTCGTTTCCGCCGCCGCGCGGCAGGCGTGAGCACCGACGTCGATCCGACCGTCGGCTACGTCAGCCTGCCCGGCGACGAGGAGCACTTCGCGCACCCCGCCGGCGGTGACGTCTGCACATCGATCAGCCTCAGCCCGCAACTGTGGCAATCGCTGACGCACGACCGCCCGCCGCCGAACCTCTACGTCGACGCGCGGCTCGACCTCGCCCACCGAAGGTTCTTGGCAGCGTCCGCAAGCGGCGATGTCGACTACGCGCTGGCGGAACAGCTGCTCGCCCTCGTAGCCACGGCGTTGCGCCGTCCAGAGACTGCGGGTCCGGGAACCGACGAGGCCCGCGCCACCACAGGGTTGAGCCGTCCCGGGACCGCCAGTCCGGGAACTGACCAGGCCCTCGCCGCCACGGCGTTGAGCCTCCCGGCGACCGCCAGTCCGGGAACTGACCGTGCCCTCGCCGTCCCAGCGCTGAGCTCTCCCGAGACCGGCAGCCCGGGAACTTACCGCGCCCTGGTCTCCGCGGCGCCGAGCCCCGAGACCGCGGGCCCAGGAACTGACCAGGCCCTCCCCTCCACAGCGCTGAGCCGTCCGGCGACACGAGGCCCGAGAACCGACAGCGTCCTCGTAGCCCAAGCCCGCGCCGCGATCCAGGCCGATCACCCGGCGTCGAGCGGCCTGTTCCCGCTCGCCGAGCTGTTGGCTGTCTCGCCGTACCGATTGAGCCGCGCTTTCTCTCGCGAGCTGGGGATCTCGCTGACCCGCTATCGCAACCGCGTGCGGGTGAGCCGCGCCCTCGACCGCCTCGAAGACGGCGAGCCGGACCTGGCGGGCCTGGCTGCGGACCTGGGCTTCGCCGACCAGGCCCACCTGACCCGGACGGTCCGCACCCACTGCGGCCACACCCCCGCGGCCCTCCGCCGCCTCCTCACGGGAGCGCCGTGAGGTGCGTCCCGGCCTGCGTGGCTCAGGACTGAACTTCCGGCGGGGCACGGGCTCAGCCCGCGCCCACCAGTTCGGCCGACTAAACCGTCGCCCCGGCAATCCCCACCACCCGCGACCCCACCGCGACCCGAGCCCGAGCCGCGCCACATCCGCGCCCGCGCCTCACCGGGACTCACCGAACCCGAGTCACACCCGACCCCGGCCCACCGAACTAAGCCGCACCCAGCTCTGACCCAGCGAGCCTTGCCTCATCGAGCCCGAGCCGCACCAACGTCCGCGACCCGAGCCTCGCCGAGACCCGCCCAGTGAGCTTCTGGCCACCAGGACCGGACTCAGCGAGTTCCGGCCTCGCCCTATCCCGAGCCGCCCACCGAACCGAATCACCGAGCTCCCGACCCAATGCGCCTCGGCCGCATCGAACACAGCCACCGGGCCCGAGCCTCGCCGAGCCCAACCCGCCGAGTTCAACCCAGCGCAACCGCGCCTCCCTGAGCCCCGGCCACCGAACCCGGCCAATCGCGACCTGGCTCACCGAGCCGCGGACCACCGAGCCCAACCGACCGAACCGTGCCACCGAGCCCGAGCCTCACCAAGTCCCGCCCACGAAGCCCGAGCCCCAGACCGCCGGGCCAACCCACCGAACCGGGCCACCAATTCCGAGCCCGGCCCACCGACCCCAGCCCCGCCGGGCGCGAGTCCCACTGGACGCGAGCCCCACCGACCCGAGCCCTGGACCGCCGAGCCCAACCGACCGAACCGTGCCACCGAGCCCGAGCCTCACCAAGTCCCGCCCACGAAGCCCGCGCCCCAGACCGCCGGGCCAACCCACCGAACCGGGCCACCAATTCCGAGCCCGGCCCACCGACCCCAGCCCCGCCGGGCGCGGGTCCCACTGGACGCGAGCCCCACCGACCCGAGCCCCAGACCGCCGAGCCCAACCCACCGGACCGGCCACCAGCCCGAGCCCCGGCCCAGCGCGCCCCAGCCCGCCGGACCGCGGGCCCCACCGCGCCCCAACCCCACCGGACCGCGGGCGCCACCGACCCAACCCCCAGCCCCGCCAAACCACGGGCCCACCGACCCGACCCCACCCAACCCCCCGAAAACCCTCAAACCTCAACCCCGCTGATCGCCCTCCCGCCAGCCGTTCGTGATGGGCAGCCGGCGGTCGCGGCCGAAGGCCTTGAACGTGATCTTCGTGCCGATCGGGTACTGGCGCCGCTTGTACTCCGCCCGGTCGACCATCCGGATCACCCGGTCGATCGTCTCCGCGTCGAAGCCCGCCGCGAGCAGGTCCGCGTACCCGCGGTCGCCCTCGACGTAGTCGTCGAGAATGTCGTCCAGCAGCGGGTAGTCCGGCAGCGAGTCGGTGTCCAGCTGCCCCGGGCGCAGCTCCGCCGACGGCGGCTTCGTGATCGAGTTCTCCGGGATCGGCGGCGTCTCGCCGCGCTTCTCCGCCTCCGCGTTGCGCCACCGCGCCAGCTCCCACACGTGCGTCTTGAACACGTCCTTGATCGGCGCGAACCCACCGACCGCGTCCCCGTAGATCGTCGAGTAGCCGACCGCCAGCTCGGTCTTGTTCCCCGTCGCCAGCACCAGGTGACCGTCCAAATTGGACAGCGTCATCAGCAGCATCCCGCGCACCCGCGCCTGGATGTTCTCCTCCGCGAGCCCGGTCCCCGCGAGCTTCAGCTGGTCGACGTACACCCGCACCATGTCCTCGACCGGCTCGGTCCGGAAGTGGCAGCCCAGCCGCCGCGCGAGCTCCGCCGCGTCCGACCGCGAGTGCTCCGACGAGTACGCGGACGGCATCGAGACGCCGTACACCGCGTCCGCCCCGAGCGCGTCCGCAGCGAGCGCCGCCGTGATCGCCGAGTCGATGCCGCCGGAGAACCCGAACGTCACCGACCGGAACCCGTTCTTCTGCACGTAGTCCCGCAGCCCCACGACCAGCGCCGACCACACCTCGGCCTCGTCGGACAGCGGCTCGCAGATCGGCGCCTCCGCGATCCGCTCGTACGCCGGCACCGGCTCGGTGCCCAGCGTCCGCCGGCGCACCGTCAGCCCGGAGAACGACCCCTCGGCGCTGTGCCCGCCCGCGGGCAGGTCGAGGTCGACCACCAGCAGGTGCTCGACGAACTGCGGCGCCCGCCCGAGCAGCTCACCGCCCGCGCCGACGACGATCGAGTCGCCGTCGAACACCAGGTCGTCCTGTCCGCCGACGAGGTTGGAGTACACCAGCGGCGCCTTCGCCTCGGCCGCGCGCCGCGCCACCAGCGGCAGCCGGATGTCGTCCTTGGACCGCTCGTACGGCGACGCGTTCGGCGCGACGACGAGATCGACGCCCGCTTCGCCCAGCGCGGTGACCGGCCCGCCGTCCTGCCAGATGTCCTCGCAGATCACCATGCCGATGTCGAGCCCGTGCAGCCGGACCACGTCGAGCGTCTGCCCGGCCTTGAACCACCGCTGCTCGTCGAACACGCCGTAGTTCGGCAGGTGGTGCTTGAACTGCCGCCCGACGACTTCGCCCCCGTACAGCGCGGCGGCGGCGTCGCGCGGCCCGGCCTCGTCGGAGTCGAGGTACCCCAGGTACACGAGCAGCTCACCGCAACCGGCCTCGACGAGCCGACGCGCAAGGTCGTCGACGGCCTGGCGGGACCCCTGCGCGAACGTCTTGCGCAGCGCGAGGTCCTCGACCGGGTAACCGGTCAGGGACATCTCCGGGAACACCACGACGTGCGCGCCCGCTTCGGCGGCCTTCCGGGCCCAGTCGACATGGAGCTGCGCGTTGCCCGCGAGGTCGCCCACGGTCGAGTTGATCTGGGCCAGCGCGATCCTGAGTTGCGGCATGAACACATTCTCACCCACCCCGGGGCGGCCCACAGCCGAATGTGCGCAAGGGCAACCCCGGAGCGGGCGGGACTCAGTCCTTGCCGCGCTTGATCAGGCTGCGGACCTGCTTGAGCGTCTGCTCGAAGTCCGAGTCGAACGGGTTGTCGTGCACCAGGTAGGTCCAGGTCGAGCTGGGCCGCCGCACGCCGGAGGCCGACAGGTCGACCCCGTTCTCGCCGATCTCCGCCTCTTCGAGCGTCTTCACCGAACGCTCCTCGATCGCCGGGATGATCTTGTGGAACTCGGGGATCGCGAGCCGGTGGAACTCGTCCAGCGGCGTCTCACGGGCGATCGCGCGCAGGTGGATGCTCTCCCGCACGTCCGTGAGGTACGCCAGGTGGTCCGACCACAGCTCGTCCAGGTGGAAGAGCACGATCTCCCGGCACGTCTGCTCCAGCGCCTCGTCGTCGAGCGCCTCCGCCAGCTCCTCGTACTGCTTCGGCGCCGCTTCCTTCAGCGTCTCCGCCGCGAGCGCGGTCCGCAGCAGCTTGTCGCGGTGCGCCAGCAGCTCACGCCGCTGGTGCTCGATCAGCCGCGTGTACCGCCAGGTGTTGCGGTGGATCTCCAGGTGCACGCCCTCGGCGACCCGCTGCGCGTGGTTGATCTGCCGCTGCGCCGCGGGGTCGGTGATCTCGCCGGTCTCGTCGTCGGCGGCGATGCCTTCGGGCACGTCCGGCGCGTTCGACAACACGAGCTCGTCGTTCAGCGACGCGAAGAACACCGCGCTGCCCGGATCGCCCTGACGGCCGGACCGGCCACGGAGCTGGCCGTCCAGCCGGCTCGACGGGTACCGCGCCGTGCCGATCACGTGCAGCCCGCCCAGCTCGGCGACCCGCTCCCGGTCCTTGCCGTCGGCGCCGCCGAGGCGGATGTCGGTGCCGCGGCCGGCCATCTGGGTCGACACGGTGACCGCGCCGTAGGTGCCGGCCTCGGCGATGATCCCCGCTTCCTCGGCGTCGTTGCGCGCGTTCAGCACCACGCACGGCAGGTCGATCTTCGCCAGCTTCTCCGCCAGCTCCTCGGACTCGGCGACGTCCTGGGTGCCGACGAGGATCGGCCGGCCGGTCTCGTGCACCTCGCGGATCTCCGCCTCGATCGCGCGCAGCTTCTGCGACGGCGACGCGAAGATCCGGTCCGGGTGGTCCTCGCGGACGTTCGGCTTGTTCGGCGGGATGACCGCGACCTCGAGCTTGTAGAACTCGCGCAGCTGCTCGGCGACCGCGACCGCGGTACCGGTCATGCCCGCCACCTGCGGATACCGCGCGAGCAGTGCCTGCACGGTGATCGAGTCGAGGATCTCGCCGCGGTCGGTCGCGGGCAGCTGCTCCTTCGCCTCGACCGCGGCCTGCAGGCCGTCCGGCCAGCGCTGCAGCTCGGCGACCCGGCCGCGCGAGGCGTTGATCAGCTGGACCTTGCCGTCGCGCACCAGGTAGTCGACGTCGCGGGTCAGCAGCGCGTGCGCGTGCAGCGCCACGTTCACCGCCGCGAGCCGGTCGGACCCGGACTCGCCGTACAGGTCGATCCCGCCGAGCGCCTTCTCGACCACGGAGGCGCCCGCGGTGGTCAGCCACGCGTTGCGCCCGTCGGAGTCGGTCTCGTAGTGCAGGCCGAGCCGCAGCCGGCGCACCACGTTCGCGACCTCGACGTCGGCGACCGCGTGGTCCACCGAGCCCGCCATCACCAGCGGCACGCGTGCCTCGTCCACCAGCACCGAGTCCGCCTCGTCGACGATCGCGACCTCGGGGTCGGGCTGCACCAGGTCCTCGACGCGGGTGACCAGCCTGTCCCGCAGGACGTCGAAGCCGATCTCGCTCACCGCGCCGTAGGTGATCTCCCGCGCGTACGCCTCGCGCCGCTCCCCGCGGGTCAGTGACGGCTCGATCCAGCCCACGGACACGCCGAGCAGGTCGTACACCGGCTTCATCCATTCGGCGTCACGCCGCGCCAGGTAGTCGTTGACCGTCGTGACGTGCACCCGCTTGCCCTGCAGCGCGTATCCCGCCGCGGCCAGCGCGCCGGCCAGCGTCTTGCCCTCACCGGTCTCCATCTGCACGACGTGCCCGGTCAGCAGCCCCATCGTGCCCAGCAGCTGCACGTCGAAGGCGCGCTCGTCGAGAGCGCGGCGCGCGGCCTCCCGGCCCAGCGCACAGAGCTCGACGAGCTGGGGGTCGGCGAACTCCGCCTCGAGCCGGAGCTTGCCCGCCCGCTCGGTGAGCTCGGTGTCGGTGAGCTCTTCCAGCTCGGCCTCGAGCTCGCCGATGGCCGGCAGCAACGCCTCGTACCGGCTCAGCTCGGCGCTGCCCGGCCGCTCCATGAGCCTGCGTAGTCGCTTGCCCATCCGGGTGATCAGTGCTGGCACCCTGGTCTCCTGTCTCTTCCTGCAGTCCACCCGCCAACGAGGTGGTGGGGTCCCGTGTTCCCCGCCAGGATGGCACGATCACGCCGTGTCCTTCCTACAGCGAGCCCGGTCGCGAACCGCGCGAGTGGCTGTCCTCGTCGGCGTCTGCCTGCTGGCTCCGCTCGCCGGGTGCACCTCCGAGCAGCCGAGCACGCCGCAACCGCAGAGCGAGACCGAGACGAAGGGACCGGCGGGGCCGGTGCCCGCCGGGCTCGACAGGTTCTACGCGCAGCCGTTGACCTGGTCCGACTGTGGACCCTACGCGACTTCGGACGACGCCAGATCCCTCTTGAGTACCAAAGGCCTGCAGTGCGCGCGGCTGACCGTGCCGCTGGACTACGCGGCGCCGCAGGGCGACACGATCACGATAGGCGTGCTCCGGCACAAGGCTTCGGGTGACCGCATCGGCGCGCTCGTGCTCAACCCCGGCGGGCCCGGCGCGTCCGGCATCGTCGCCGCGGCGAGCCTGGCCGGACAGGTCTCGAGCAGTGAGCTCGGGCAGCGGTTCGACCTGGTCGGTTTCGACCCGCGGGGCATCGGCGCGAGCCAGCCGGAGGTGTCCTGCCTGACCGACCAGGAACGGGACACCGAGCGCACCGAGGACCTCGACACCGACGGCTCGCCCGCGGGCGTCGCGAAGCAGGAGGCCGAGGCGAAGGACTTCGCCGTCAAATGCGCCCAGCGGACCGAGCACGGCGCGGCGATGCTGGCCAACATCGGCACCCGTGACGTCGCCAAGGACATGGACGTCCTGCGTTCTGCCCTCGGCGAACAGAAACTCACGTACCTGGGCTACTCCTACGGCACGCGGATCGGCTACACCTACGCCGAGGCCTTCCCCAAGAACGTCCGCGCGATGATCCTCGACGGCGCGCTCGACCCGAACCAGGACGAGACGGACTCCCTCGTCGCGCAGGGCGCCGGATTCGGCGTGGCGTTCAACCAGTTCGCCGCCTGGTGCGCGGCGCGCCCGGACTGTGCGCTGGGCCCGAACCCGGCCGGCGCCACCAAGGCGTTCCAGGATCTGGTCCGGCCACTGCTCGACAATCCGGTCAGACTGAACGACGGCCGCGAGCTCACCTTCGACGACGCGACGATCGGCGCGATCCAGGCGCTGTACACCCAGCAGCTGTGGCAGCCGCTGAACTCCGGCCTCAACGAGCTGAAGTCCGGCCGCGGCACCACGCTGATGGCGCTGGCCGACCAGTACAACGAGCGCGACTCGAGCGGCCACTACACGAACACCCAGGACGCCTTCACCGCGATTCGCTGCGTCGACGACCCGCGCATCACGAACAAGACGGAGATCCTCAACGCCGAGAACCGGTACGACCAGGTCGCGCCGTTCCTCGACGACGGCAGGCCCAACGGCGCGGCGCTCGACTCGTGCGCGTTCTGGCCGGTGCCCAACACCTCGGAGCCGCACGAGCCGAAGGTCACCGGTGTCCCACCGGTGCTGGTGATCTCGACCACGAACGATCCCGCCACTCCGTACGAGGCCGGGGTGAACCTCGCGAAGGCGATGAACGGGGCGCTGCTGACGTTCGAAGGCACACAGCACACCGTTTTCCTGCAAGGGATTCCGTGCGTGGACCAGGCCGGCACCGACTATCTGGTGAACGGAACCCTCCCGCCGTCCGGGAAACGCTGTGCCGGACAGTGACGGGACTGGCACGATGTGACAGGTGCCTTTCCGTCGTAGCCGGCTGCCGACCGTCCTCGGCCTGGTGCTGTGCCTGTGCCTGCTGATCGCATGCACGCCGGTCCAGGCTCCGCCGCGGCCCGGGCCCACGCCCGTGTCCGACGTCCATGCCCTGGACCGGTTCTACGACCAGCAGCTGTCGTGGGGTGACTGCGCGCCCTACGCGACGGGGGCGCAGAGCCAGGACGCGTTCCACACGCCCGGCGTGGAGTGCGCGCGGCTGACGGTCCCGCTGGACTACGCGCGGCCGCACGGCGAAACGATCACGGTCGGTGTGCTGCGGCACAAGGCGTCCGACCCGGCGGACCGCATCGGCTCGCTGGTCATGAACCCCGGTGGTCCCGGCGGTTCGGGCATGGAGGCCGCCGCGCACCTGGCGCCCACGGTCGCGAGCACGGCGATCGGCCTGCGTTTCGACCTGGTCGGCTTCGACCCGCGAGGCGTCGGCGCGAGCGAGCCACGCGTCCGCTGCCTCACCGATGCCGAACGCGACGCGGAGCGTGCGAACCATCCTGGCGACGGCATCTCGCCGGAGTCGGCGGCGGCCTGGACGGCGGAAGCGCGGGATTTCACCGCGAAATGCGTGCAGCGCACGGAGGACGGCGCCGACCTGCTGGCGAACGTCGGCACCCGTGACGTGGTCAAGGACCTCGACATCCTGCGGGCCGCGCTCGGCGACAAGAAGCTGAGCTACCTGGGCTACTCGTACGGCACGCAGATCGGCTACAGCTACGCGGAGGCGTTTCCGGCGAACGTCCGCGTCATGCTCCTGGACGGGGCGATCGACCCGACCGAGGACGAGACACACTCGCTGGTCGCACAGGGCGAAGGCTTCGCCCACGCCTTCGGCCTCTTCGCGACCGAGTGCGCGAAGCACGCCGGTTGCGCGGTGGGGCAGGATCCGGCCAAAGCCGTCGCCACGTTCGACAACCTGACACGCCCGCTGCTCGCCACACCGGCCCGGGCGGGCGGCGGCCGCACGCTGTCCTACGACGACGCGATGACATCCGTCGTCGAGGCGATGTACTCGCAGCAGTCCTGGCCGATCCTCAACACCGGGCTCAACCTGCTGAGAGCAGGCGACGGCAGCGCGCTGCTGCAGCTCGCCGACAGCTACTACGAACGTGGTGCGGACGGGCGTTACTCGTCCCTGCAGGACGCCTACTACGCCGTTCGCTGCATCGACAACCCGCGTGAGCAGGGGCCCGCCGCGGTCACCGCGACCCACCAGCGGATGCTCGCCGCCGCGCCGTTCCTCGGCGGCGGCCGCCCGGACGAGGGCGAGCCCGACATCTGCGCGTCCTGGCCGGTGCCGAGCACGTCCCAGCCGCACCGCCCGTTCCTGCCCGGAGTGCCGCCGCCGCTGGTCATCTCGACGGTCGACGACCCGGCGACGCCGTACCAGGCCGGGGTGACCCTGGCCGGCGAGATGGGTGGCGGCCTGCTGACCTACGAGGGCGCGCAGCACACCGCGTTCCTGCACGGCAACCAGTGCGTCGACGTCAACGGTCTCGCGTACCTGGTCGACGGCACGCTGCCACCGCCCGGCACCCGCTGCCAGGTCTAGGGGGTGTCCTCAGCTTCCGGGCGCGCTGCTCGGCGGCGTGTTCACCCCGGAAAGCCCCAGCTCCAGCATCACGGCACCCTCGTTGGGCTGGCGCGGGGGAACCTGCATCCACACCCGGACGAGCGTGCGCGGTTCGGTCTGCGTGACCCAGAACTTCACGTCGACATCGGCCTGGATCTGCGGTACGACGCTCGCGATCGCGTCCTTGCCGAGCTCGCCGGTCACCCGGTACGTCTCGACGCCCTTGACGTCTTCCTTCGTCTCGGTCTTCAGCCCGGTCGCGCTGGTCAGCAGCTTCGGCAGCCCGCGCCCTTCCGCCAGCAGCGCGGCGGGGCTGTACTCGGCGGGCACCGGCTCCTGCGTCCGCGTCCCGTGCTGGTCGGTGAGCACCAGCTGGTTCCCGGTGATCTCGTACTTCAGCTCGAACCGGTTGGTCGACTCCTGCATGTCCGCCTGCCCGATGGCCGACCCCGCCGGGCCGCCCGCCCGGCTCGCCCAGCCCTTGACCTCGCGCACGTCCAGCCCGGGGATGATGCCGCTGATGCTGAAATCGAACTGCACGCTGGAGATCTTCCCGAGCGTGGCCGCGGCGGCGGTGACCAGCTCGGCCCCGTCGGGCACGGGACCGCGCGTGTCGGGCGAGGTGGCGCAACCACTGGCGAGCGCCAGGATCAGCAGAAGGACACCCGCGGTGCGGCGGCGGAGCATGTCGATAACCGTAGCGTTGCCGGTCAGGACGACGCCGGTACACCCGGCACGGAATGGCCGGATCTTTGCCGAGAATGGCGCACCGGCCACTCGCCGAGGCGCCCGTGATCTCGGAAGCTGATCGGGTGACAACTCGACCACGGCTCCACCGCGCCTGGCCGGTGGCCTTCGCCGCCTTCGTCGCGCTCGTCGGGGCGGCCGGTTTCCGGGCGACCCCGAGCGTGCTCATCGACCCCCTGCACGACGAGTTCGGCTGGTCCACGGCCACGATCTCGTCCGCGGTCTCGATCAACCTCCTGCTCTACGGGCTGACCGCGCCGTTCGCCGCGGCGCTGATGGAGCGGCTCGGGATGCGCCGGGTGGTCACCGGGGCGCTGGTCCTGGTGGCCGCGGGTAGCGGGCTGACCGTGTTCATGACGGCGAGCTGGCAGCTGCTGTTGTGCTGGGGCGTGCTCGTGGGGCTCGGGACGGGGTCGATGGCGCTGGCCTTCGTCGCGACCGTCACCGCGCGCTGGTTCGTCCGGCACCGCGGTCTCGTCAGCGGCATCCTGACCGCGGCGGGCGCGGCCGGTCAGCTGGTGTTCCTGCCGGTGCTCGCGGCACTGGCCGGCCACGACGGCTGGCGCACGGCGTCCCTGGTGGTGGCGTTCGCCGCGCTGGCGGTCGTGCCCATCACGCTGATCTTCCTGCACGATCACCCCGCCGACGTCGGCACGACGGCGTACGGCGCGACCGAAGCGGAAGAGAAGCCGCAGCCCGCTCGCGGGACCGCGCGCCGAGCGCTGACCGCCCTGCGCGACGCCGCGAAGACGAGAGTGTTCTGGCTGCTCGCCGGCGGCTTCGCGATCTGCGGCGCGTCGACGAACGGCCTGGTCGGGACCCACTTCGTGCCGGCCGCACACGAGCACGGGATGCCGCCGACGACAGCGGCCTCGCTGCTCGCGCTGGTCGGGATCTTCGACGTCGCCGGCACCATCGCCTCGGGCTGGTTCACCGACCGCGTCGACCCGCGCCGCCTGCTCGGCGGGTACTACATCCTGCGCGGCATCTCGCTCCTGCTGCTGCCGCACCTGTTCGCGCCGACGACGCAGCCGCCGATGTGGGCGTTCATCATCTTCTACGGCCTGGACTGGGTCGCCACGGTGCCGCCGACGGTCGCGCTGTGCCGGGAGCGGTTCGGCCTCACCGGCCCGATCGTCTTCGGCTGGGTGTTCGCCTCGCACCAGGTGGGCGCGTCGATCGCCGCGGTCGGCGCCGGGGTGATCCACGACCAGCTCGGAAGTTACGACCTCGCGTGGTACCTGGCGGGCGGTTTGTGCGCCCTTGCAGCGGTGTTCTCACTGGCGATTCCCTCGGTCGGGGCACGCGGAAAGCGACGAAACATGGCGTTAACACAGCGGCCGTAGGGTGCGCCCATGGATCGCCAGCAGGAGTTCGTGCTGCGCACGCTGGAAGAACGTGACATCCGCTTCGTCCGACTCTGGTTCACCGACGTACTGGGATTTCTCAAGTCGGTTGCCGTCGCCCCCGCGGAGCTCGAGGGCGCGTTCAGTGACGGGATCGGGTTCGACGGATCGGCCATCGAAGGCTTCGCGCGCGTCTACGAATCGGACATGATCGCCAAGCCAGACCCGTCCACGTTCCAGGTGCTGCCCTGGGAGACCGAGGAGGGCGGCCACTACTCCGCGCGGATGTTCTGCGACATCGCGATGCCCGACGGGTCGCCGTCCTGGGCCGACCCGCGCCACGTCCTGCGCCGCCAGCTGTCCAAGGCGGGGGAGGCCGGGTTCACCTGCTACGTGCACCCGGAGATCGAGTTCTTCCTGCTCTCCGACCTGCGCGACGACGGCAGCGAACCCGAGCCCGCGGACAACGGCGGGTACTTCGACCAGGCCAGCCACGCCCGCGCGACGCACTTCCGCCGGCACGCGATCGAGACGCTCGAGGCGATGGGCATCTCGGTCGAGTTCAGCCATCACGAGAACGCGCCGGGTCAGCAGGAGATCGACCTGCGCTACGCCGATGCGCTGACGATGGCCGACAACGTGATGACGTTCCGCTACGTGATCAAGGAGGTCGCGCTGACCCAGGGGGTCTACGCGAGCTTCATGCCGAAGCCCTTCACGAACCAGCCGGGCTCGGGCATGCACACCCACGTCTCCCTGTTCGAGGGCGACCGCAACGCCTTCCACAACCCGGAGGACCCGTTCGAGCTGTCGGAGACGGGCAAGGCCTTCGTCGCCGGCCTGCTCTATCACGCACGTGAGATCTCGGCGATCACCAACCAGTGGGTCAACTCGTACAAACGGCTGATCAGCGGAGGTGAGGCGCCGACGACGGTGTCGTGGGGCCGGGCCAACCGCTCCGCGCTCGTGCGGGTGCCCAACTACTCCCCGGGCAAGGCGAGCTCGCGCCGGGTGGAGATCCGCACGATCGACTCGGCCTGCAACCCGTACCTGGCCTATTCGGTGGTGCTCGCCGCCGGGCTCAAGGGGATCGAGAAGGGCTACGAGCTCCCACCGCCCGCCGAGGACAACATCTGGTCGCTGACCGACGTCGAGCGCAAGGCGGCCGGCTACGAGCAGTTGCCGCAGAACCTCGGTGAGGCGCTCGCGGAGATGGAGCGTTCCGAGTTGTTGCCCGAAGCGCTGGGCGAGCACGTCTACGACTTCTTCATCCGCAACAAGCGGGTGGAGTGGGACAACTACCGCAGCGCGGTGACGCCGTACGAGCTGAAAACCCTGCTTCCTGTGCTCTGACCAGGGGTTTCACCGGTAAGTGACCCCCCTGTTTCAGGGGTGTTCCGGCGCGTGTAATCTTCTCTTCGTCGCCAGGGAAACCGGGCGGACGGGGCCGAAAGCCCCGGCCGACGGAAGCCAGGGTCGGGCGGTTGACACCGCGAACCGAACCGGGTAATGTACTGCGACGGTCCTGAGGTGGAGCCGCCAACAACCACTACGAATGAGTAGCGGTAGAAGCAGCCCTCCTTCGGGTAAACAAAAAGCGTGAATGCGGTTTCGGTTGTGTGTTGTTTGAGAACTCAACAGTGTGCTAGTGAACTAAGCCAGTAGAGCTTTGTTTTTGAACCCGTTTTGGGTTCCTTTGAGATTGACTATTTTTGGTGAGTCGATCGGATTTTCTGACATTGTTGGAGAGTTTGATCCTGGCTCAGGACGAACGCTGGCGGCGTGCTTAACACATGCAAGTCGAACGCTGAAGCCACTTCGGTGGTGGATGAGTGGCGAACGGGTGAGTAACACGTGGGTAATCTGTCCTGTACTTTGGGATAAGCCCTGGAAACGGGGTCTAATACCGGATACGACCATCTCAGGCATCTGGGGTGGTGGAAAGTTCTGGCGGTACAGGGTGAGCCCGCGGCCTATCAGCTTGTTGGTGGGGTGATGGCCTACCAAGGCGACGACGGGTAGCCGGCCTGAGAGGGTGACCGGCCACACTGGGACTGAGACACGGCCCAGACTCCTACGGGAGGCAGCAGTGGGGAATATTGCACAATGGGCGCAAGCCTGATGCAGCGACGCCGCGTGAGGGATGACGGCCTTCGGGTTGTAAACCTCTTTCGCCAGGGACGAAGCGCGAGTGACGGTACCTGGAGAAGAAGCACCGGCTAACTACGTGCCAGCAGCCGCGGTAATACGTAGGGTGCGAGCGTTGTCCGGAATTATTGGGCGTAAAGAGCTCGTAGGCGGTTTGTTGCGTCGGCCGTGAAAACTGGAGGCTTAACCTTCAGCTTGCGGTCGATACGGGCAGACTTGAGTTCGGTAGGGGAGACTGGAATTCCTGGTGTAGCGGTGAAATGCGCAGATATCAGGAGGAACACCGGTGGCGAAGGCGGGTCTCTGGGCCGATACTGACGCTGAGGAGCGAAAGCGTGGGGAGCGAACAGGATTAGATACCCTGGTAGTCCACGCTGTAAACGTTGGGCGCTAGGTGTGGGCGACATCCACGTTGTCCGTGCCGTAGCTAACGCATTAAGCGCCCCGCCTGGGGAGTACGGCCGCAAGGCTAAAACTCAAAGGAATTGACGGGGGCCCGCACAAGCGGCGGAGCATGTGGATTAATTCGATGCAACGCGAAGAACCTTACCTGGGCTTGACATGCACTGGAAACCGGCAGAGATGTCGGCCCCCTTGTGGCCGGTGTGCAGGTGGTGCATGGCTGTCGTCAGCTCGTGTCGTGAGATGTTGGGTTAAGTCCCGCAACGAGCGCAACCCTTATCCTGTGTTGCCAGCGCGTAATGGCGGGGACTCGCGGGAGACTGCCGGGGTCAACTCGGAGGAAGGTGGGGATGACGTCAAGTCATCATGCCCCTTATGTCCAGGGCTTCACACATGCTACAATGGCTGGTACAGAGGGTTGCGATACCGCGAGGTGGAGCGAATCCCTTAAAGCCGGTCTCAGTTCGGATCGTAGTCTGCAACTCGACTGCGTGAAGTCGGAGTCGCTAGTAATCGCAGATCAGCAACGCTGCGGTGAATACGTTCCCGGGCCTTGTACACACCGCCCGTCACGTCATGAAAGTCGGTAACACCCGAAGCCCACGGCCCAACCCCGTAAGGGGAGGGAGTGGTCGAAGGTGGGACTGGCGATTGGGACGAAGTCGTAACAAGGTAGCCGTACCGGAAGGTGCGGCTGGATCACCTCCTTTCTAAGGAGCACAACACATCCGGCATTCTCGTGTCCCCTCTTTTGGGGTCGCGGTGGTGGCGGGGTGGCCAGGCTGAACATCCGTTCGTGGTGTTGTCTGGACGCTCAAGGAATTGTGGAGCTACTGGTTGAGGTTCGTCTGCTGGCTTGCTGGCGGCTTCTAGTACTGCTCTCTTCGGGGGGTGTGGAACGGGGTGCGTTGGGGTTGGTGGGGGAATGTTCCTGGCACGCTGTTGGGTCCTGAGGCAACACGCCTCTGGGTGTGGTGTTTGAGAACTGTAGAGTGGATGCGAGCATCTTTGTGGTCAAGTTGTTATGGGCGCATGGTGGATGTCTTGGCATCAGGAGCCGATGAAGGACGTGGGAGGCTGCGATAAGCCTCGGGGAGCTGTCAACCGAGCTGTGATCCGAGGGTGTCCGAATGGGGAAACCCAGCACCTGTGATGAGGTGTTACCCGCCGTTGAATGTATAGACGGTGTGGAGGGAACGCGGGGAAGTGAAACATCTCAGTACCCGTAGGAAGAGAAAACAAAAGTGATTCCGTGAGTAGTGGCGAGCGAAAGCGGAGGAGGCTAAACCGCGTGCATGTGATACCTGTCAGGGGTTGTGTGCGTGGGGTTGTGGGACCCATCTTCCAGAGACTGACATCTCTGGCATGATGCTGCATGGTTAGTGGAACCGCCTGGGATGGTGGACCGGAGTGGGTGAGAGTCCCGTACGCGAAAACTGTGTGGGTGTTGTGTGGTGGTGTTCCCGAGTAGCAGCGAGCTCGTGGAATTTGCTGTGAATCTGCCGGGACCACCCGGTAAGCCTAAATACTTCCTGGTGACCGATAGCGGACTAGTACCGTGAGGGAAAGATGAAAAGTACCCCGGGAGGGGAGTGAAAGAGTACCTGAAACCGTGTGCCTACAAGCCGTCAGAGCCTGGCAGTCGTTTCGACGACAGGGTGATGGCGTGCCTTTTGAAGAATGAGCCTGCGAGTTAGTGCTGCGTGGCGAGGTTAACCCGGGTGGGGTAGCCGTAGCGAAAGCGAGTCCGAATAGGGCGATTGAGTCGCGTGGTCTAGACCCGAAGCGGAGTGATCTACCCATGGCCAGGGTGAAGCGCCGGTAAGACGGTGTGGAGGCCCGAACCCACCAGGGTTGAAAACCTGGGGGATGAGTTGTGGGTAGGGGTGAAAGGCCAATCAAACTCCGTGATAGCTGGTTCTCCCCGAAATGCATTTAGGTGCAGCGTCGTATGTTTCATGGTGGGGGTAGAGCTACTGGATGGCCTAGGGGCCTTACCGGGTTACCGAAGTCAACCAAACTCCGAATACCATCATGTGAGAGTACGGCAGTGAGACGGCGGGGGATAAGCTTCGTCGTCGAGAGGGAAACAGCCCAGAACACCGGCTAAGGCCCCGAAGTGTGTGCTCAGTGGGAAAGGATGTGGGATTGCCCAGACAACCAGGAGGTTGGCTTAGAAGCAGCCACCCTTGAAAGAGTGCGTAATAGCTCACTGGTCAAGTGGTCCTGCGCCGACAATGTAGCGGGGCTTAAGCACACCGCCGAAGCCGTGTCATTGACACATATAGATCGATGATCGCTCATGCAGTGATCATCCAGTCGTGTTGATGGGTAGGGGAGCGTCCTGCATCCGGGGAAGCCGTGGCGGAAGCTAGCGGTGGAGGGTGTGGGAGTGAGAATGCAGGCATGAGTAGCGAATGCAGAGTGAGAACCTCTGCCGCCGGATGACCAAGGGTTCCTGGGTCAAGTTAATCTGCCCAGGGTGAGTCGGGACCTAAGGCGAGGCCGACAGGCGTAGTCGATGGACAACGGGTTGATATTCCCGTACCCGCGTATGTTCGCCCATAGCGAGGCTGGTGATACTAACCACCCGAACTTGCCGAGACCTTCGGGTTGAGGTGAGGGAGCGTGGAGCCTGAGCCAGTAGTAGTTAAGCGATGGGGTGACGCAGGAAGGTAGCTCCGCCAGTGAGTGGTTGTACTGGTGTAAGCGTGTAGGCCGAGTGGTAGGTAAATCCGCCGCTCATGAAGGTTGAGACGTGATGCGTAGCCGTTGAGGCGAAGTAGAGTGATCCTATGCTGCCGAGAAAAGCCTCTAGCGAGAACATGTGCGGCCCGTACCCCAAACCGACACAGGTGGTCAGGTAGAGAATACCAAGGCGATCGGGTGAACTGTGGTTAAGGAACTCGGCAAAATGCCCCCGTAACTTCGGGAGAAGGGGGGCCAAAGCACTTGAAGCCCTTCGCGGGCTAGGGTGAGTTGGCCGCAGAGACCAGCGGAAAGCGACTGTTTACTAAAAACACAGGTCCATGCGAAGTCGTAAGACGATGTATATGGACTGACGCCTGCCCGGTGCTGGAACGTTAAGAGGACCGGTTAATCCCTTCGGGGGTGAAGCTGAGAATTTAAGCGCCAGTAAACGGCGGTGGTAACTATAACCATCCTAAGGTAGCGAAATTCCTTGTCGGGTAAGTTCCGACCTGCACGAATGGCGTAACGACTTTCCGGCTGTCTCAACCACAGGCCCGGCGAAATTGCATTACGAGTAAAGATGCTCGTTACGCGCGGCAGGACGGAAAGACCCCGGGACCTTTACTATAGCTTGGTATTGGTTTTCGGTTCGGTTTGTGTAGGATAGGTGGGAGACTGTGAAGCCCTCACGCTAGTGGGGGTGGAGTCGTTGTTGAAATACCACTCTGACCGGATTGGGAATCTGAACCTCGGACCGTGATCCGGTTCAGGGACAGTGCCTGGTGGGTAGTTTAACTGGGGCGGTTGCCTCCCAAAGAGTAACGGAGGCGCCCAAAGGTTCCCTCAGCCTGGTTGGCAATCAGGTGGTGAGTGTAAGTGCACAAGGGAGCTTGACTGTGAGACTGACAGGTCGAGCAGGGACGAAAGTCGGGACTAGTGATCCGGCACCTCCTGGTGGAAGGGGTGTCGCTCAACGGATAAAAGGTACCCCGGGGATAACAGGCTGATCTTGCCCAAGAGTCCATATCGACGGCATGGTTTGGCACCTCGATGTCGGCTCGTCGCATCCTGGGGCCGGAGTAGGTCCCAAGGGTTGGGCTGTTCGCCCATTAAAGCGGCACGCGAGCTGGGTTTAGAACGTCGTGAGACAGTTCGGTCCCTATCCGCCGCGCGCGTAGGAGACTTGCGGAAGGCTGTCCCTAGTACGAGAGGACCGGGACGGACGAACCTCTGGTATGCCAGTTGTCACGCCAGTGGCATGGCTGGTTAGCTACGTTCGGAAGGGATAACCGCTGAAGGCATCTAAGCGGGAAGCCTGTTCCAAGATGAGGTCTCCCACCCTTCATGGGTTAAGGCCCCCTAGAGACGATGGGGTTGATAGGCCAGAAATGGACGCACAGTAATGTGTTTTCGAGTTGACTGGTACTAATAGGCCGAGGACTTGCCCACGAAGACGCTACGCATCCACTCTACAGCTCTGAAACACCACACACCCACACCACCATTTCGGTGGGTGTGGGGCCGTGTGTGATCGCAGTGTTTCGGTGGTCATGGCGGTGGGGAAACGCCCGGTCCCATTCCGAACCCGGAAGCTAAGCCCACCAGCGCCGATGGTACTGCACCCGCCAGGGTGTGGGAGAGTAGGACACCGCCGAACTCAATTTAGGTCCTCGAGGCCCTGGTTGAGATCCCGTAAGGGGTCTCCCAGGGCCTCGAGGCATTTCCGGGGTAAACCCACCGAGCCCGTATCCTGAATTCGTGAACGTGCCCCGCATTCTGGTGATCCAGCCCGACGCGAGCGACCCGGTCGGCCCGCTGGGCGACTGGCTCACCGCGGCCGGCGCCGAGCTCGACATCCGGCAACCGCCGGGCGACGAGCTTCCGGCGGGCCTCGACGATTACCAGGCACTCGTCTGTCTCGGCGGCGGCATGAACGCCGAGGACGACTCGGCCCACCCGTGGCTGAAACCCGTCCGCGACCTCTTGGCCACGGCGACGCACAACGGCCTGCCGACGCTCGCCATCTGCCTCGGCGCACAGCTCCTCGCGGTCGCCACCGGTGGCCGGGTGGTCCAGGGCGACAAGGGACCGGAGGTCGGCGCGTACCTGGTTTCGAAGAAGGACGCCGCCTGGACCGACCCGCTGTTCGCGGAACTGCCGCTGATGCCGGACGTGCTGCACTTCCACGAAGACGAGATCAGCCGCCTGCCGGCGAACGCGGTACTCCTCGCCTCAGCTCCCAAGTACGTCAACCAGGCGTTCCGCCTGGGGCGCTGCGCCTACGGCCTGCAGTTCCACATCGAGACCACGCCCGAAGTCGTCCAGTCGTGGGCGGAGGACGAGCCTGACATGGCCGCCACCGCCAAGCCCGGGACGTTCGAGACATCCACTCTCAGTCGACTCCATGAAGACCTCGCCGACACCTGGCAGCCCTTCGCGGCCCGGTTCGTCCAGCTGGCCGGTGGAGCACTCAAGACCGCGGCTCCCACACCCAGGAACACCCTTCCCCTCGCCTGACTCCGGATCCCCGGCGAAAAACCTCCCGAGGGCTACGGTGGAAGCTGATGGTTGAGCAAGCACGAGGGGCCGCATCCCCCGCACGGTACGGCTTCACCGACGACCGGGCCGGCGCACTGTTGCGCGCCGCCGGATGGTGGGACGACGCGGGGCCCGACGAGTCGAGCAGCGGCGTCCTCGTCGCGCTCTCGCGTGCTGCCGACCCCGATCTCGCACTGCGCGGTCTCGACCGGATCCGGGAAGCGGACGAGGCTGGCTGGGCTGCCCTGTCGGAAGCCCTGTGTCAGGACAAGGCGTTCCGTGGACGGCTCATCGCGGTGCTCGGCACCTCAAGCGCACTCGCGGACTTCCTCGTCGGCTCGCCGGGGGAGTGGCGCAGGCTCGCGCGCGACAAGTGCACCGAAACGGACTGCTTCGCCGACGAGCTCCTCGCCGCGGTCCAGGCGAACCAGCCGGACGCGCTCACCGGGACAGCCGCCGAGCAGGCGTTGAAGGCGGCGTACCGGGGCGTGCTGCTCGAGATCGCGGCCGCGGACCTCGGACACGTCGTGGAACCCACGCTCGACGCTCCCTCCTACGCCGAGGTGACCGGCCGGCTCACCGCGCTCGCCGAAGCGGCGCTCGTCAGTGGTCTCACCGTCGCCCACGCGGAACTGGCGGCCAAGGATGTCGACGACACCCGGCTCGCGATCATCGCCATGGGCAAATGCGGTGGGCGCGAGCTGAACTACGTGAGCGACGTCGACGTCATCTTCGTCGGCGATGGCGACCTGCAGCTCGCCATCCGACTAGCCAGCACGACCATGCGCGTTGTCGGCAACGCCTGTTTCGAGGTCGACGCGGCCCTGCGCCCGGAAGGCAAGGCCGGTGCGCTCGTCCGGACTCTCGAAGGGCACACCGCGTACTACCAGAAATGGGCTCGCACCTGGGAGTTCCAGGCGCTGCTCAAGGCCCGCGCGGTCGCCGGGGACGCGGAGCTCGGCCAGCGGTACGTCGAAATGGTCGACGACATCGTGTGGTCCGCCGCCGAGCGCGAGAACTTCGTCGAGGACGTGCAGCAGATGCGCCGGCGCGTGGAGAAGCACGTGCCCTCCGACCTCGTGGATCGCGAACTGAAACTCGGCCGCGGCGGGTTGCGGGACGTCGAGTTCGCCGTGCAGCTCCTGCAGCTCGTCCACGGCCGCGCGGACACGAGCCTGCGCTCGGCATCCACAATGGACGCTCTGCAGGCACTGGGGGAAGGCGGCTACGTCGGTCTCGCCGACGCCGCCGACCTCGAGACGTCGTACGAGTTCCTGCGCACCGTGGAGCACCGCCTGCAGCTTCGGCGGCTGCGCCGCACGCACCTGTTCCCCGACGCCTCCGAGACCGCCGAGCTGCGGACCCTCGCCCGTGCCGTCGGTATCAAGCCCGAGCGTGGTCGTGGGGAGGACGAGGTCCTCGTCGCGGACTTCCGCCGGTACGCGCAACGCATCCGCAGGCTGCACGAGAAACTGTTCTACCGCCCCCTGCTGCAGTCCGTCGCCGGCGTGCCGACGGAAGCCCTGCGGCTCACCACGAAGCAGGCGGCGATGCGGCTGGCCGCGCTGGGATACGCGGCTCCGGACGGCGCACTGCAACACATCAAGGCGCTCACCGCGGGCGTGTCCAGGCGGGCTTCGATCCAGCACGCCCTTCTGCCCGTGATCCTCGACCTGCTCGCCGACACCCCGGACCCGGACGGTGGCCTGCTCGCGTACCGCAAGGTGTCCGAGGCGCTGGAGGAAACCCCGTGGTACCTGCGGGTGCTGCGGGATGAAGGTGCCGTCGTCGAGCGCCTGGCGCTCCTGCTCGGCACCTCCAAGCTGGTGCCCGACCTGCTGGTGCGGGCACCGGAGGTCCTGCAACTGCTCGGCGACCCGGGGCGGCTCGCCGGCCGGGAGCCGGCCGAGGTCGCGAAGTCCTTGCGTGCCACGGTCCGACGCCAGCCTGGGGTGAAGGCGGCGGTCGCTGCGGCGCGCTCGTTGCGGCGGCACGAGATGCTCAGGGTCGCGGCCGCGGACCTGCTCGGTCTGCTGGATGTGCGCGCGGTCTGTGAAGCACTCTCGAGCGTCTGGGTCGCGGTCCTGCAGAGTGCGCTCGCGGCGGCGACCAGGAAGCGCCAGGCCGAGCTGGGCCGCAAACCGGCGAACATCGCCGTCATCGGCATGGGACGACTCGGCGGTGCGGAACTCGGCTACGGGTCTGACGCCGACGTTCTCTTCGTCTGCGAAGCGAACGAAGGTGCCGAAGACGGCGAAGCGGTTCGTTTCGCTTCGTCGGTCGCGGAGACGGTTCGTCAGATGCTCGGGCAACCCAGCGCAGACCCGCCACTGCAGGTGGACGCCGATCTGCGGCCCGAAGGCCGGGGCGGCCCGCTGGTCCGCACGCTCGAGTCGTATCGCGCCTACTACGCGCGCTGGGGCGAGGTCTGGGAGGCCCAGGCCCTCCTGCGTGCCCGCTACATCGCCGGCGACGACGACCTTGGCGAGCGGTTCATCGAGATGATCGACAAGATCCGTTATCCCGAAGGAGGCCTCGACGCCACCCGCGTCCGGGAGGTCCGCCGGATGAAGGCACGCGTGCAGACCGAGCGCATCCCGCGGGGCACCGACCCGAACCTGAACACCAAGCTGGGCCGCGGTGGTCTCGCGGACGTCGAATGGACCGTGCAGCTGCTGCAGCTGCGGCACGCGCACGAACTGCCGGCCCTGCGTACCACCGCGACTCCCAGCGCCCTGAGCGCCTCGGTGGACGCCGGCCTCATGGACCCGCAGGACGCCGCATCGCTGACCGAGGCGTGGCTGCTCGCGACGCGGGTCCGGAACGCCACGATGCTGGTGCGCGGGAAGGCGTCCGACCAGGTGCCGAGCAGCGGGCGCGACCTCGCCGCCGTCGCGCGTGTGCTCGGCTACAGCGACGAGGACGATCCAGGCGAGTTCCTGGACTACTACCGCAGGACGACCCGCCGGGCACACGCGATCGTGGAGCGCGTCTTCTTCCAGGACTGACATCACATCCGGAAATGTCCGACCCAAGACCTACAGTGGTCGGGTGACTGAGCGCGAACCGTTCCGGATGCAGATCAAGGTGCGGCTGTACGAGCTGGACCCGCTGGGCCATCTCAACCACGCCGTCTATCACTCCTATGCCGAGGTCGCGCGCATCGAGTGCATGGAGCAGGCCTCCCGGGGCAGCACCGTGCTGCACGACGAGCGCGTCTCGCCGGTGCTGCTGGCCTCGAGCATCAACTACCGCCGCGAGATCCGCATGGGCGAGACCGTCGAGGTCACCTGCGACGCCAAGTTCGGCACCGGGAAGAGCTTCCAGATAGAGCACCACATCCGGAAGCTCGACGGCACCCTGTCCGCCGAGCTGACCTGCACCGTCGGCCTGATGGACCTCGAGCGGCGCAAGTTGGTCGAAGACCCGCGCGGCCGCTTCGAACGCGCCGGCTACGACATGGCGGTTCTGTCCACTGCCGAGTAGGCGAAAAAGGAACGCCGACGGCGAGGGCGTTTTCCGCTCCTCGCCGCCGGCGTGCTCTGGTGTTATCCGGCGAACGGGTTACACGTCGTAGTACAGCGCGAACTCGTACGGGTGCGGGCGCAACCGCAGCGGGTCGATCTCCGCCTCACGCTTGATCGAGATCCAGGTCTCGATCAGGTCCGAGGTGAACACGCCACCCTCGGTGAGGAAGTCGTGGTCGGCTTCCAGGTTGTCGAGCACGGAGCCCAGGTCGGCCGGGACCTGCTTGACGTCCTTGGCCTCTTCGGGCGGCAGCTCGTAGAGGTCCTTGTCGATCGGGTCGGCCGGCTCGATCTTGTTCTTGATGCCGTCCAGGCCGGCCATCATCATGGCGGCGAAGGCCAGGTACGGGTTGCCCGAGGAGTCGGGGCAACGGAACTCGATGCGCTTGGCCTTGGCGTTGGTGCCCGTGATCGGGATACGCACGCAGGCGGAGCGGTTGCGCTGCGAGTACACCAGGCTGACCGGCGCCTCGAAGCCCGGCACCAGGCGGTGGTAGGAGTTCACCGTCGGGTTGGTGAAGGCCAGCAGGCTCGGGGCGTGAGCCAGGATGCCGCCGATGTAGTGGCGGGCGGTGTCGGACAGGCCGGCGTAACCGGACTCGTCGTAGAACAGCGGCTGGCCGTCCTTCCACAGCGACTGGTGGCAGTGCATGCCCGAACCGTTGTCGCCGAAGAGGGGCTTCGGCATGAAGGTCGCGGTCTTGCCCGCGTCCCACGCCGTGTTCTTCACGATGTACTTGAACAGCTGCAGGTCGTCCGCGGCGTGCAGCAGCGTGTTGAACTTGTAGTTGATCTCGGCCTGGCCCGCGGTGCCCACCTCGTGGTGCGCGCGCTCGAGCACGAAGCCGGAGTTGATCAGTTTCTGGCTGATCTCGTCACGCAGGTCGGCGTAGTGGTCGACCGGCGGGACCGGGAAGTAGCCGCCCTTGAACTTGGTCTTGTAGCCGCGGTTGCCGCCCTCTTCCTCGCGACCGGTGTTCCACCAGCCCTCGATCGAGTCGATCTCGTGGAAGGTGCCGTTCTCCGCGGAGTTGAACCGCACGGAGTCGAAGATGTAGAACTCGGCCTCGGCGCCGAAGAACACGGCGTCCGCGACGCCCGACTCGGCGATGTACTGCTCGGCCTTGCGCGCGATGTTGCGCGGGTCCCGGCTGTACGCCTCGCGAGTGAACGGGTCGTGCACGAAGAAGTTGATCGAGAGCGTCTTCTCCTTGCGGAACGGGTCGATCCGCGCGGTCTCGGGGTCGGGCAGCAGGAGCATGTCCGACTCGTGGATCGACTGGAAGCCACGCACGGAGGAACCGTCGAAGGCCAGGCCCTCGGCGTACGCCTCCTCGTCGAAGGCCTTCGCGGGGACGGTGAAGTGCTGCATGACGCCCGGCAGGTCGCAGAACCTGACATCGACAAACTGCACGTTCTCATCCGCGATGAGACGCTGGATATCTTCTGGAGTAGTGGACACCCTCTGTAACTCCTTCAACTGTATTGCCGGGGGCAGTACTCTCTTCGGCTAACGCTAAAAGCGCGGTGTTGCCCGACCGTCACCCGTATGTTTCGCGGATGTTAACGGGTGGCGCGATTTCGGCCAGTGGACCAGGCAGGACCACGTTTCCGCCAGCGACATACCCTGATGGTGTGGCGAGATGGACAGGCGAGTGGTTGTCGAGCGCTCCTACCGGTCTCGGTGGAGGTGACAGTGAGCCACCACGTTGGCGCGGAGAGCGACTGGGCCTGCCCGAAAGCGGTCCCGGCTCGGTCGCCCGTGGCGGCTCCCGGCTGCTGGCGCTGATCCTCGACCTGGTGCTCGCATCCCTGCTGACCTCGCTGTTCATGCGCCCGGTGTTCGCCGATCCCGCCGTGATGCAGACCTACAACCTGTGGTCCGTGGCGGTATGGGCGGTCATCACGGTGGTCCCGGTCACGTTCTTCGGCTTCACGCCGGGCATGGCCGCGACCGGTATCCGCGTCGCCCGGCTCGACGGCGGGTCGATGGTCGGTGCGTGGCGCGCTCTGGTCCGCGGCGCGCTGACCTTCCTGCTCATCCCGGCCGCGGTCCGTAACGTCGACGGCCGCAGCTGGCTCGACCGGCTGACCGGCACCGTGGTCGTGCGGTTGCGCTGAGATGAAAAAGGGACGCCCCGGCGGCGTCCCTTTTTTCGTTTTCGCGAAGGTCAGCGGCGGCGGATGGTCCGCTGCACGTTGCGCATCTTGGCGCCCTGCGGGATCGGGCCCTTCGGCATCGCGGCGCCCCGGTTACCCAGCGCAGCCAGCTTCGCCTCGAGAGCGGCGACCTGAGGGGGCTTGAGGTTGCGCGGAAGCTTCACCAGTTGCGGCTGCAGGCGGCGCAGCGGCGTCTGGCCCTCGTCGTTGCCGATGATCACCTCGTAGATCGGGGTGTCACCGACCAGCCGCGCGATGCGCTTCTTCTCCTGCGCGACGAGGTTCTTCACCCGGTGCGGGGCACCCTCGCCGACCAGGATGACGCCCGGCGCGCCGAGCACCCGGTGCACCGCGTCGAGCTGCGTGGTGGCGGCCACGGTCTGCGTCACGCGCCAGTTGCCGCGCATGTTGTCCAGCGCCCAGCCTGCCGCGCCCGGCTGCCCGTCGGCCTTCGAGTACACCGTCTTCTGCACGCGGCGGCCGAAGATGATCACGGCCAGCAGTACGCCGAGCACGATGCCGAGGGGAAGCAGGATCCACTGCGCGTTGAAGAAGAACCCGACCCCGAACACGACGCCGGCGACGACGATGACCGAGCCGAGCATCCACGGGATGAGCGCCTTGTCCTCTTTGCGCTGCATCTTGAACGCTTCGAAGATCTGCCCCCGCCGAGCCTTGCCCGCCGCGCGCTTGTCCCGCTTGGCCTGCTTGGCAGCTTCTTTGTCCTGCTTTCCCGCCATATGCACCAGGATACGGCCGGGTGGCCTTCGCGGAATCTGTCGGCCCCCTCTGCGAGGATGCGGGGGTGGTTGACGCAGCTGTTCGAACGAACCGGCCGGGCCTGCTGGACGGGCTCGATCCCGAGCAACGGGCCGCCGCGGTCGCGCCGCGGGGGCCGGTGTGCGTGCTCGCCGGCGCGGGCACGGGTAAGACGCGGACGATCACGCACCGCATCGCGCACCTGATCCGCTCGGGTCACGTCTCGCCGGGGCAGGTGCTGGCGGTCACGTTCACCACCCGTGCGGCGGGGGAGATGCGGACCAGGCTGCGGACGCTCGGCGTCGAGGGGGCGCAGGCGCTGACCTTCCACGCCGCGGCGCGGCGGCAGCTGCGCTACTTCTGGCCGCGCGTGATCGGCGATCGGCCATGGGACCTGCTCGAGGGCAAGCTGCGCCTCGTCGGCCAGGCCGCGAACAAGGTGGGCCTCGGCATCGAGGCGGAGGTCCTGCGCGACCTCGCCAGCGAGATCGAGTGGGCGAAGGCGTCGCTCATCTCGCCCGACGACTACCCGGCCACAGCCGTGCGCGTCCAGCGGGACACCCCCGGAACGCCGCAGCAGGTCGCCGAGGTCTACCGCGCGTACGAGAAGGTGAAGAACTCCGCGCAGGTGCTCGACTTCGACGACCTCCTCCTGCACACGACGGCGGTCCTCGAGGAGCACGGCGAGGTCGCGCGCGAGTTCCGCGACCGGTACCGCTGCTTCATCGTCGACGAGTACCAGGACGTCACCCCGCTGCAACAGCGCCTGCTCGACGCGTGGCTGGGGGGCCGTGACGACCTCACTGTCGTCGGCGACGCCAACCAGACGATCTACTCGTTCGGCGGCGCCTCACCGCGTCCCCTGCTCGAGTTCACCCGCCGCTTTCCGGAGGCGACGGTGGTGCGGCTGGAGCGCGACTACCGGTCGACCCCGCAGGTCGTCGAGCTGGCGAACAAGGTGATCGGCGCGGCGCGCAACCGGCCTGCCGGTTCCCGGCTGCGCCTCATCGGGCAACGCTCGCCCGGGCCGGAGCCGAGGTTCGCCGAGTTCGACGACGAGCCGACCGAGGCCGCCGCGGTCGCCGCGCGCGTCCGTGCCCTGCTCGACGCCGGGGTCGCGGCGAGTGAGATCGCCATCCTGTACCGCATCAACGCGCAGTCGGAGGCCTACGAGCAGGCGCTGTCCGAAGTGGGCATCCCGTATCTGGTCCGCGGTGGGGAGCGGTTCTTCGACCGCCGCGAGATCCGGCAGGCGATGAGTTCGCTGCGCGTCGCGGCGGCGGATCCGCCTCCGACGGAGCTCGTCACGGCGGTCCGCGCCGTGCTCGCCCGCGTCGGCCTGACCGATCAGCCGCCGTCCGGTGGCGCGGCGAAGGAGCGGTGGGACGCGCTGCTGTCCCTGGTCGAGGTGGCCGAGGAGCTGGCGGCGACGGTCGAGGGCGCGGACCTCCCGCGGTACGTGGCAGAGCTGGAGCAGCGGGCGGCGGCGCAGCACCCGCCGACGGTCGAGGGGGTCACGCTGGCGTCGCTGCACGCCGCGAAGGGCCTGGAGTGGGACGCCGTCTTCCTGGTCGGGCTCGCCGAGGGGACCATGCCGATCCTGCACGCGGACGGCGATGACGAGGCGATCGAGGAGGAGCGGCGGCTCTTCTACGTCGGCGTCACGCGGGCTCGCGAGCACCTGTGGCTTTCGTGGGCACTGTCGCGGCATCCGGGCGGGCGGCGGCACCGTCGGCGCAGCAGGTTCCTGTACGGGCTGCTGCCGGAGCACCACCCGGCGGCGCGCGTCCCGCGGTCGCAGTCCGGGAAGAATGGCCCGAAGCCGCGGTGCCGCGTGTGCGGCGGGCCGCTGCTGGAGACGATGGAGATCAAGCTCGGCCGGTGCGGCCGGTGTCCGTCCACACTGGACGAGGATTTGCTCGACCGGCTGAAGGAGTGGCGCATCACCCGGGCGAAGGAGCTCAAGGTGCCGCCGTTCGTGGTGTTCACGGACGCGACCCTCATCGCGATCGCCGAGCAGCAGCCCGCCGACCGGGGAAGCCTGGTGTCGATTTCGGGCATCGGCCCGAGCAAGGTCGAACGCTTCGGCGCCGAAGTCCTGGCGGTGATCAACGCCGAGCGCGGCTGAGACGGGCTCCCGCCCCCTCACCGGTTGACGCGTTGGTGCTCGCTGGCGGCCACGGGTGATTGGCGCCGCGGACCGGGCCGGGGCGGTCGCATCGGCTGCGGACGGTGCGTGGCGCGGGCCGGGACGGTCACATCGGCTGCCAACGGTGGGCCGGTGGGGGCGAGGCGGTCCTCTGGGTTGTCGGCGTTGGGTGGCGTGGCCGGGGGCAGCGGTCGTCTCGGTTGTGGGTGGCGGGAGCGAGGCGGTCCTCTCGGCTGCCGATGGTGGGCCGGTGGGGGCGAGGCTGTCCTCTCGGCTGTCGGCGTTAGGCGGCGAGAGCGATGCGGTTCTTTCGGTTGTCGGTGGTGGGTGGCGGGAGCGAGCGGTCGTCTCGGTTGTCGGTGGTGGGTGGCGGGAGCGAGCGGTCGTCTCGGTTGTCGGTGGTGGGCGGCGAGAGCGAGGCGGTCCTCTGACCGTCGACGGCTGGTTGCCCGCGCGGACCGTGGTCCGATTGGCGAGGCGTGGCCGTCCACCGCGGTTGGCCGCGATCGCCCAGTCCGCTGGTTGTCGATGAGAGCCGACCACCGAGGCCCCCACTTCGTCGGCACCGTAATGATCGACAGGTCTTGCGCAGCAGGCATTGCCGGGCGATCGTGTACTTACGAAGACCGGAATCGAGCGCAGTTGATCACGCCGATCGAACGATCCGCCGGCGCCTTGTTGGCAGCCGCCGGCGGCAGGCGCGGTTGACCGCGTCGGAGGCTCGATCCGTGCGGCAAAACCACCGCCAGAGGCAGATCTTCGTCGATTCGGAGAGTCTTCGGGAAAATGAGTTGCCCCCGTATGGCCAGGGGCAATAGCCTGCACAGGCCGGGTGATGACCACCCGAGGGGAATCCGCCCGTCGCGAAGGCGATGAGCGTTGGACAGCGAGAGGAGGTGCCCGGAAATGGAGATCACCATGATGATCGGTAACCCTGGCACCGCGCTGTCCTGCGCCACTCCGGTGAGCGCCGTCGTCGGCCAGGGTATCGGTCTGCGTTGGGCCAAGGAAAACGTGCTGTCGGCCGGAATCCCGGCCCGCCTCCGCCGCCTTGCCGCCCGTAGCAGCGCCTTCGGTGCCGAGGGCATGCCGACCGCCACCGATCTGCCGACGTACAAGCAGCCGACGATCCACGTTCCGCACCCTCCGCTTGAGCGAAGTCCCTGACGCCCATTCAGGGAATCAGGCTCACGAAGGCCGCGGAACCGTACATCGGATCCGCGGCCTTCGTGTTTTGTGCTGTACCCATCCACAACCGAAAACCGTTACTACACAAAGGAGAACGGGAATGTCATCGGCAATCGCCTTCGCGTCAGAGGGGGCGTTACCCGCCGAGTTCGTCGACCCCAGCACCGTGGGTGTCGGCGATCTGCTCGACGCGGCCGTCTCGCCCGACCTGGACCTGCCCTGCCGGTCCGGGGACGCCGACCTGTGGTTCGCGGAGGCCCCCGCGGACCTCGAGCGGGCCAAGCGCCTGTGTACCGACTGCCCGATCAGGGAGTCGTGCCTGGCCGGTGCGCTCGCCCGGCGGGAGCCGTGGGGCGTCTGGGGTGGCGAGATCTTCGAGCGCGGCGTGGTCGTCGCGCGGAAGCGGCCCAGGGGACGTCCGCGGAAGCACGCCGTCGTCGAGCGGTCCGTGGCGGAGCAGCCCATCGAGCGGCGGAACTCGACCGAGCAGCGGAGCGCTGCCGCGTGAGTGTCCTCCCCCTGACCAGCGAGAAGTCAAACCCAACGGATGTCCGACCGAGCTCGGCACCCGTCATGAACAAGGAGATCACCGAGATGTTGATGTATGAAGAACTGGCGAGAGCACGAATACAGGACCTGCGCCGGGACATCCGCGCGCAACAGGAGCGCGGGCACGCTCGCGCGGCCCGCAGGTGGAACCGGGTGGCGAGCTGGGCTATCCGGCGGGCCCACCGGCACCAGTCCTGACACGGGATCGCGGTGGCACGCCGAGCCAGCAGGCGCGCCACCGCGATGCCGGTGCAGGCCGTCGTAGCACCGGGGCGCGACCGTACGGCCCGGTTCCTGCGCTAGGTCGGGCCGGTGTCGGTGCCCCACGGGGATTGCTTGCCGTGGGTCGTCAGGCGCCGGCCCTCCGCAGGGGTCGCCTGCTGTGGGACCGGGGGCGCGGGAGTGCTGCCCGATTTCCGCGCTGGGTCAGACCGCCGCCGGTGTCCTGCACGGTTACCCGCCGTGGGATCGGAGGCACAGGTGTGCCGCCAGTTCCCCGCGGCGGGTGATCGGCATTGATGCCCCACCGGGGTTACGTGCCGCCGGTCCGCAAGGGTTACCTGCCGTTGCTCAGCTCCCGCCGGTCCCGCAAGGATGACTTGCCGCTGTTCGGTTGGTGTCGGCCCGCAGGGGTTACTTGTCGCCGTTCGGCTGGCGCCGGTCCCGCAAGGGTTACCTGCGGAGCGATCGTTGCGGGAGTGTTCGGCCGGGTTTCCGGTGGAGGCTCGGCCCGGCACCGATACCCGCAGGGGTTACCTGCGATCGAACGGCGCCGGTGCCCGGCAAGGGTTGCCTGCCGTGGGCCGGGCAGCGGGAGTGCGCCCGCTCTCCGATCCGAGGCCACGTCGCATCGGTTTGCCAGTCGCAACCGGACGCAGTCGCGCGTCGCTGCGGTAGCGTGCCGCGCCGGTCTGGTGCAGTGGATGTCCGCCAGGGTGGCGACAGCCGACCGCTCGCGGTAGCCGAAGTCCGTCGATTGTCACTTCAATTTGTGTTGACGCATCACCAATCCTGTCTGAGTGACAAGGGTTGTTCGCCGTAGGGAGACTGCGGCGAACGCCCTTATTGCGTTGTCGGGTCGTGTTGAATGAGGCCATGGCCGCACACGCGCACACGCACGACCACATCGACTGGGCGTCACGGATACCGGACCTGCGTCGAGCCGACGAACTCGACGCGGCTGCCTTCGCCACGATCGCCGCCCGGTTGACGGTCACGCTGTCCCAGGGCGCGACCGTCGTCGACGTCGGCTCTGGTGCCCGTGGGATGAGCGCCGCCTTGGCCGCCGCGCTCGCCACTCGCGGCGGCGGCACTCTCCTGCTCGTCGACGCGGTCCCGGAGCTGCTGACAGTCGCCGCCGAGACGGCGGTCGCCGGTGCTTCGCGCGGGGCCGCCACCGGAGGGGTGGCCCCCGAGGCCGGGCCAGCCGACGCGGATGTCGCAGGCACGCCCCGCTCAGGAGACGTGACAGTCGGCGCAGGGGGAGCCACGACAGTCAGCATCGAAACCGTCCGCGCCGACGTGGCTGCCCGTCCGCTCGGAGATCTTGTCCCATCCGCCGACCTCGTCTGGGCGGCATCGATGATTCACCACCTGCCCGATCAGCAGGCCGGGATCGCCGGTCTCGCCTCGGCGCTCGCGCCCGGGGGCGTGCTGGCCGTGGCCGAGGGTGGGCTCGAAACGCAAACCCTGCCGTGGGACCTCGGTGTCGGCGAGCCAGGTTTCGAACGCCGGCTGATGGCCACCGGCGACGAGTGGTTCGCCGAGATGCGCGCTTCGATCGACGGGGTGGTGCGCATGCCCTACGGCTGGAGCGCTGCCCTCGGCAATGCCGGATTGGCCGACGTCAGCTCGTTCACCGCGCTCATCGACCACCCGGCGCCCGTCACCGCTTCTGTACGCGAGTTCGTGATCGCTCGTCTCGAACGGCTCGTCGAGACCGTCGACGACCGGATCAGGGACGAAGACCGCGACACCGCACGGCGCCTGCTGGACCGGAGCGGTCCCGACTATCTCGGCAACCGCGACGACCTCTACGTGCTCGGCACCCGAACGGTCCACTTCGGACGAAAGCCGTGAACGCGACCTGTTCGCGGTGTGGTGCAACCCGAGAAGCGGAGGAGCAGCCGGCGCTCCTGCTCGCCTGGGTGTCCGAACGCGAACAGGGCACGCTCCGCTGGCTTTGCCCCAGGTGCGCCCGCGAGCACGTTCGCGACATCGAAGGCAAGCTTCCGGCTGAGTACTGGTAGCTGCCATTTCACACCGTCGCCGGGACCGAGCCGAGTGCGCGGACCTTCGGGCGTCTTCGTTTCGCGGCGTTGGCGAAGGCGCTCGTCAGTTCCTGCGCGATCCGTCTGACATGCTCTCGCAGCTGGTCCGGCGAGGTGCGAACCAGGACCACGCCCGCCGCGGCGAGAGCGAGGTGGTTCATCTTCGGGCCGGCGTTCTCCTGGCCGCCGGCTCCGAACTGCCAACCGAGCGCGACTTCGTCCCACCACGCGTCCACCACGCCGATCGGTCGCCCCTGCACGTCGCACACCGTCACGTTCCACACCGGCGGAGGCAACGGGACCGCTTCGAGCAACTCGCGGGCGACGCCCTGTAGGTACGTCTCGCCCATCGAGCCCAGGTTGCGCAGCATCTCGCGAACGGACGCGGTACCGCGCTGGTTACCCGAGTCGAGCTCGGCTCGGAGGTCGTCCGAGGTGCACAACCCGTAGTAGACCGGTAGCGCCAACAGCCGGCGGAGGCGTTCGGGAACCGTCTCGCGGCGGGCGATGTCGATGGTGGCGCGAGCGGGTGGTGCGAACGCGATGTCGTCGTGCCGCAGCGGTTCGGGCAGCCGGGACGTCCGCTCGAGGTGCACGAAATCCTGGGAGTGGATCCGCCGGTGCAGGGGCACGAGGGTGTGCACCTGATGTGGTGGCGCAAGACGGATGCCCTGCGCCCGCAGCGCGTCGATCCCGGTGACGACCGAGCCCTCGCCCCCGTAGGACGCCGCAGCGTGCAGCTTCTGCCGCCGGCTCGGCTCACCGTCGTCGAGCAGGACGACGCCGGGCAGTAGCCGGCGCCAGGGGCCGCCGGCCCGGCACCGTGACGCGATGGCGTGCGGGGTCACGCCGGCGTCGCGCAACCTGGTGGTCGTCACGACGTCGTCCGTTTCGGGCGCGCTCAGAGCTGCCAGCTCGGCGGATGTCAGTCGGGCCATGCCTTAAGCGTGACGCCATATCCGGTATCAGGGAACCCGATCTCGGAAATTGTGGACAACTCCCGTGAGCGAATGGTCGATTCATGCGAAAAGGGAGCGTCCTGTGGACAACTTGTAGCTCAAATGGCGCAGTCCGCAAAGCCCGGCTGCCATCGTTCGACAATCGCGCGAGCCGGGATCTCGGCGTCCAGCTGACAGAGAATTCCGGTCGATCCGGCCGTCACCCGGTGGATCATCAGATATTCCGGCGGCAGGTTCAGCGACCTGCCTACCCGAAAGTCCTGACCTCGGGAATCGCCGACACGCATGGCTTGGCGTTGCATCCATTTCCGGGTGAAATGGAATCGTTCGGTCGCCAACGGCTCGGTGAACGGCGCCAGATAGGCGAGCACGTCCTCCGCTTGTAAATCGCTGTCCGGGCGCACGAAACCGGCAGCGCGAAGCAGATCCATCAGTTCAGTCGAGCGACCGTCCAGTGCGAGCCTCGTCATTTCTCCGAGATGCCGTGGAATCCCATGCGGCAACCGTGCGACGGCGCCGAAATCGATCACGCCGAGCCTGCCGTCGTCGAGCAACAGGAAATTGCCCGGATGCGGATCCGAGTGCAGCAAACCGGCTTTCGCCGGCGAGGCGTAGTGGAATTCGGCGAGCAGTGCACCCACCGAGTCACGGGTCGACTTGTCCCCACCAGCGATGATCTTGGCCAGCGGGGTGCCGTTCATCCACTCGGTCACCAGCGCCTTCGGCGCGCTCGCGACCACTCGCGGGATGCGGACGTGCGTATCGCCCTCGAAGGCCCTCGCGAACGCGCGCTGGTTCTCGGCCTCGCCCCGGTAGTCCAACTCCTCGTCCATCCGGGCCGCCAGTTCGGCGAGCAGGGGTTTCACGTCGGTGCCCGGCACGAGCGCCTGGAACAGCCTGCTGAACCGCTGCAGCTGGCGAAGGTCGCTGCGCAACGCTTCGTCGGCCCCGGGGTACTGGACCTTGACGGCGACCTCGCGCCCGTCGTGCCATACGGCGCGGTGCACCTGCCCGATGCTGGCCGACGCCGTGGGCTCGTCGTCGAAATCCCGGAACCGGTCTCGCCACGAACGCCCCAGCTGCTCGGCGAGGACCCGGTGCGTCTGCTTGCTCGACATCGGCGGCGCGGCCGCCTGGAGCCGGGTCAGCGCGTCCCGGTACGGGGCGGCCATCTCGTCGGGGACCGCCGCTTCGAACACGCTCAGCGCCTGGCCGAACTTCATCGCGCCGCCCTTGAGCGAGCCCAGCACCTCGAACAGCTGCTCGGCGGCCTTGGCCGACAACGTCGCGTTGACCTCCTCGGCGCTCTGCCCGGTCAGCCTGCGACCCCAGCCGCCGACGGCCCGTCCGGCGATACCGAGGGGAAGACTGGCCAGCTTCGCTGTCCTCGCCGCGGTCCGGCGCGGGATGCCGGAGCCGTCTTGGTCGTCACGATCGCGGAAGTCGGTCACCTGGACGATTCTGCCTTGCGGATGATCCCCCGTGCAGCCTCCAGTGGGCGTACCTGGTCACGCCGGCAGCGGTCGGGCCCCACATCCGCAGGCCGGGTTCGGTGGCCAGGGGCGATGCTCGACAGTGCCTCCGAAGGTATCGATCTCGATCGTGGTGTTCCATGCCGGCGGCGGCCCGTTGCCGTGGTCGAGGGCTCGGAGGATCTGCCCGACGGCCATCCCGGCGGTGGTCTGCACACTGCACAGGTCGGCCCGCTGGCTGCGGCCCGCGAGCTGGCCCGCCACCATCGGCCACCGCGAGTCCATGGCCTTGCGGTGCAGATCGGCACAGCTCAGGCACGTGCTGCGGCCGGGATAGACGAGCGGGCCGACGATGCCCACCCCTTCGCGGACGCGCACGGGCAGGTGCGGCACACCCTCCTGCAGGAGGAGCAGCACGAGTTCGGGGGCGGGCACGATCGAGTCGGCGAGCACGACGAGCTCCGGCTGCCGATCGCCGCGCAGCCGTGTGTGCTTGACGGCCGGGTTCGCTCGCTGGATGGCTTCGCTCGCGGCTGCCCGGCGTTGTCTGCCGATGTCGGAGTCGAGGTAGCCGCTGCCGGTGTCCTTGTCGCTCACGACTCCCTCGGCCTCGACCTGGACGTGCCCGACACCGGAGGCGGCAAGGAGGGTGGCGATGGCGATCGTCAGGCGTCCGGTGCCGTGCAGGACGACGGCGCTGTGGGCGCGCCGGGTGAAGCTGTCGGCGCCGGACTGGCGGGCTCGCAACGACCAGAGGCCGACTTCGCCCGCGGTGCGGCCGTGGCCGGCAGGCGCCCACGCCTCTTCGACCAGGCCGAGCTCTGTCAGCTTGGTGAGCAGTTCGCGCAGGTAGTCGGTGTTCTCGGCGTCCGCCAGCGCGAGCAGTTCGTCGGTCCGCAGGCGTCCGTCGAGGCGGTGCAGGGCCCGGACGAGGTCAGGACTCAGCTCCTTCGCCACCATCGCGTGGCGTGGGTCCAGACCGATCTGGACCTCGCCCGGACGGCGGTCGAACACCTCCAGACCTGGTCTCAGACGTGGTCTCTTGGGTAGACGGGTTCCCGTCTTGCGGGTCAGTTGCTCGGTCATGACACATACGGTGACAACTCGACTACGAAACCGCCAGCTGAACACAGAAGTTATCCACAGGAGAAATTCGATGTGGATAACCCGGCTGGTCTGGCCGAGAACACTCCCGAGTTGTCGGTGGCTGCCCTTACCTTGGACGAGTGGCGAACGCACGGGTGCCCTCGCTGAGGGGACGGGACAAAACCGAGCAGGTGGAAAGCCCGCAGCAGAAAGTCGAAGTCAGGCGAAGCGCGCGGCGGCGGAGCACGGTCTCCGCGTACCGCGACGGAGACACGTTGGTCGTGCTCATCCCGGCCGGGATGAGCCGCGCGGAGGAGAAGCACTGGGTCGCGGAGATGGGGCGCAAGCTGCAGCGCACCGAGTCGCGGCGAGCGTCGCCGGCGCGAGAGTCGGATGCGGCGTTGCTGGCGCGCTGCGTGCAGCTGTCGGCGCGCTACCTGGACCGGAGCGCGCTGCCGGCGACAGTGCGCTGGGTGCCGCCCATGCGCACGCGATGGGCGTCCTGCACGCCGACCGACGCGTCGATACGAGTTAGTGAACGGTTGCGGCACGTGCCGTCCTGGGTGCTGGACTACGTGCTCGTGCACGAGCTCGCGCATCTGCGCGTGCCCGGGCACGACGCGGAGTTCTGGGCCCTGGTGCGGCGCTACCCCAAGACGGAACGCGCGATGGGGTATCTGGAGGGTCTGTCAGCCGCGGCGGGCTGGGGGATCAGTGAGTTGGACACGGAGGAGTGAAGCAATGGCCGATGGGGAGGTGTTTTGGGGAGCGAAGACGGCCGCGGGCGTGGGGCAGTGTCGGTCGGGTTCGTGACCGCGAGCCTGGGTCCTGCACCGTTGCCGGTGCGATGACGGGCAGGGTGATGCCGGTCCTGCGGGGTGAGCGTGGGCGTGTGCTTTTGCTGCTGGCCGGAGCCGTCCGTCGGTTGCTGGACGTAGGCGAGGTGAGGTGTCAGCCGCGGCACGCGCTGCTCGACCGCATGGGTGTGTCGCCTGCCGGGCGTGTGTGGCGGTAGGTGGACCACCGGGTTAGCAGGGCCGGTATCTGTGGTGGGATCCGTACGCCCACAGGTGTGGGGCGAGCGGTGCGCACCTACCCGGTGCGTAAAGGTCGTGGCATCTGCCTGTTGAGCAAGGTGCGGCATCTGCCTGGTCAGCAAGGTGCGGCATTTGCCTGTTCAGCAAGGCGCGGGACGTGCCGGTCGAGGAGGGTGCACGGCATCTGCCGGGCGAGCAGGACGGGTGCGCCGACGCCGCGTAGCGCTGCGGTGTGTCCCGTGCCGGCGTGGGTGGTGCGGTGCGCGACCTGCGTGCGCAGGGCAGTGTGTCCACCGCCGGGCGGGCAGGCCCATGGACTAACCACCGTGGCGCTGCGGCGTGTCGCGTGTCGGCGTGTGGCGGGGGTGCGCGACCTGCCTTGCCCAGGGCGGTACACGTCGCCTGCCGCAGGTGGGCAAGGCGCGCGCCGCCTGGCCGGTCAGGAGCGGCGGTGCCGCCACTCCTGACCGCGCGAGGTCAGCTGGACTCGCCGTCCTCACCCTTGTCGGAATCCGCACCCTTGCCGGGGTCGGCGTCCGGCGCCGGGTCGGACTTGTCGGCGGCCTTCTTGTCCTCGGCCTCCTGGGTGCGCTCCAGCTCGGCCATGGGGTCCAGGTCGTCGATGCCCGACTGGCCACCGAGGCGTTCGCTGAACTCCATCGGGTCGTCGAGGTCCTCGGCGTTCGGCATCAGGTCCGGGTGCGACCACAGGCCGTCGCGCTTCTCGGTACCGTGCTGGTCGCCGACCAGCTTCCACAGCGCGGACGCGGCCCGCATCCGGCGCGGACGCAGCTCGAGGCCGACCAGCGTCGCGAACGTCTGCTCCGCCGGGCCACCCGTCGCGCGGCGGCGGCGCAGCGTCTCGCGCAGGGCGCTCGCGCCCGGCAGCCGGTCACCGACAGCTTCGGCCACCACGACGTCGACCCAGCCCTCGACCAGGGCGAGCAGCGTCTCGAGCCGGCTGAGGGCCGCCTGCTGTTCGGGCGTCGTCTTAGGTTCGAGCAGACCTGAGGACATGGCCTCTTCGATGCTCGCCGGGTTGCTCGGGTCCACCTGCCCGGCCAGCTGCTCGAGCGCGGAGGTGTCCACCTTGATGCCGCGCGCGAACTCTTCGACAGTCGCCAGGAGGCGCTGCCGCAGCCACGGCACGTGAGTGAACAGTCGCTGGTGCGCGGCCTCCCGCGCGGCGAGGAACACGAGCACCTCGCTGTTGGGCAGCTCGAGCCCCTCGGTGAACTTCTCGATGTTCGCTGGTAGGAGAGCGGAAGTGGCGTCTGGACCCAGCGGAAGCCCCACCTCGGTCGACGTCAGCACCTCCGACGCCAGCTGCGCGAGCGCGTTGCCCAGCTGCGAGCCGAACGCCATGCCGCCCATCTGACCGACCATCTGCAGCAACGGTCCCGCCGCCTGCTTGGCCTCGTCCGGCAACGCCTCGACCCAGGCGCCGGACACCTGCTGCGCCACCGGGTCGCACAACCGCTGCCACGTCGGCAGTGTCTTCTGCACCCAGTCGCGCGCGGACCAGGCGACGGTCACATTGGCGCCCGCGGGCAGGATCGTCGCCGCGTCCAGCCACAGTTCCGCCAGGTGAGCGGCGTCGCGCACAGCCGTGTCCGAGTCACCGCTCGCCGCGAAACCGATCTGACCGCCGGCGGACCCGCTCAGCTTCTGCAGCGCGATCTGCTTGGCGAGGTCGTAGTTGACAGGCCCCGATGAACTCCCCGCCTGGCTGAGCATCTGGCCCAGCTGGCTGAGCATCTGGCCCAACTGGTTGAAGGCCTCGGCGCCGGACTGGCCGCCGCCTTCCGGCTCGTTTTCACCACGCTTGTCGGGATCGTTGGGCCCGAAGCCGAACGGGAGATTGCTCATATCCTCACCGTACGCGGCCGCGCCCGCGTATACCTCAACAGCCGGGTGCCCGATCCGGGCCCGGCAAGGGCTGGTGATCCAGAGCTTAGACCGGTCACCGTACGCTGTCTCGCGTGAGCGAGTCCCGTGAGGAAACCACAGGTCGAGGTGCAGCCCCGGCCAGCCCGGCGGACCCGGCGGCCGGCGAGGGCAAGAGCGCGAAACACGCACGGCGCACGCCACCCCCGAGCGGGGGCAAACGGCTCACCAGACGAGGCTGGACGGTCCTGCTGAGCGCGCTCCTCGTGATCGCGTTCGGGCTCACCGGCGCCTTCGTGCGCGTGCCCTATGTCGCCATCGGCCCCGGCCCCACCTACGACACGCTCGGTCAGGCCGGCGGGGCCCCGGTCATCCAGATCAGCGGTCGGCAGACCTACCCGACGGCGGGCGAGCTGCGCATGACGACGGTGTCGCTCAACGACCAGATCACCCTGTTCGGCGCGCTCGGCCTGTGGGCCAGCGGCCGCTACGCGCTCGCGCCCCGCGAGGAGTACTTCAAGCCGGGGGAGAGCGACGAGCAGGTCCAGCAGGAGAACGTCCAGGAGTTCCAGGACTCGCAGAGCAACGCCGAGGTCGCCGCTCTGCGGCACCTGGGCTTCCCGATCAAGGTGCTCGCGCAGGAGGTCGTCGGCGGGAGCCCGGCCGACAAGGTGCTCGCCGCCGGCGACCGGCTGCTGAACGTCAACGGCAAGCAGATCACGCAGGAGGACGACGTCCGCACCGCGCTGGCCGGCACCAAGGCCGGTCAGACCATCTCGATCACCTTCCAGCACGGCACGGACGCGCCCCGCACGAGCACGCTCACGCTCGCCGCGAACCCCGACTCGACGCAGCCGCAGGGCTTCATGGGCCTGCAGCCGATCGACCGGGCGGACGTGCCGTTCGACGTCAAGGTGTCGCTCCAGGACGTCGGCGGTCCGTCGGCAGGACTGATGTTCGCGCTGGCGATCGTCGACCGGCTGACCCCGGGCGAGATGGTGGCCGGGGAGCACATCGCCGGCACCGGGGAGATCGACGAGAAGGGCAACGTCGGACCGATCGGCGGCATCTCGTTCAAGGTCGTCGGCGCCCGCGAGGCCGGGGCAACGGTGTTCCTCACGCCCGAGCAGAACTGCGCCGAGGCGGCCGCGGCCGTTCCCAATGGGCTGAAGCTCGTGAAGGTGACCACTCTGGACTCGGCGCTGACCGCGCTCGACGACCTCAAGGCCGGCCGCCCGACGCCTTCCTGCTGAGAGCGAACACCGAGGTGGCTTTTCGGGTGGTGACCTGAGGGGCCGCTGGGGCCCTGGCTGCTGGGGTCGTGCCGGACCGCACCCGCCGGCGAGCTGACGGGAGCCTCGAAGCAGGCTCGTGACCGGGCCGGAACCCGAGGGCGGAGCCCGCTGCGCGCGTGGCCGCGATTGAGGCGCGAGCTGCGACGGAGCCTGGCGCCTGAGGTGATGTGGGCAGGAACCCCGGCGCTCGGGCCGAAGGTGGGGCGGCGGGCCTGGTGGCCAGGTGGGGCGGGAAGGCGGGTGGCCAAGGCCGGGGGCGGGCCGCGAACCCGCAGCCTCGGCTGGACACGGGCCGCAAAAGCCCGCGGCCTCGGTCGGACACGGCCCGCCAAAGCCCGTGGCGTCGGCCGGACACAGCTCGCAAAAGCCCGCAGTCTCGGTCGGACACGGGCTGCGAAAGCCTGTGTTCTCGGCTGGACACAGCCCGCGGCACCCGCAGCCCCGGCTAGATACAGTCCGCAAAGGCCCGCAGCCCCGGCTGGACACAGCCAGCAAAGTCCGTGGCCTCGGCTGGACACGGCCCGCGAAAGCCCGCGGCCCCGGCTGGACGCAGCTCGCAAAAGCCCGCGGCCCCGGCCGGACACAGCCCGCGGCACCCGCAGCCCCAGCCGGACACGGGCCGCGAAACTCCCCGCCAGAAGCGGGGGCATCAACCCCGCCCTGGCGGCAGGGCCTCAGGGGACCAGCGTCGCGCGGAGGGCTTCCACCAGGTTGGGGGCCAGGTCCGGGTGCTCGATCACCTCGTCGACCGCCTCACCGTCTTCGCCCTCGGGGGCGACCGCGTAGCCCCGCAGGCGCATCACGCACGCCGCGGGGCCGTCGCGCAGGACGGCGGCCACCAGGCGCGCCTCCGTGCGGTCCGGGTGGTCCGCGGCCGCCTGGCGCAGGCGCTCCGCGTCCGCCGACTCGTCGTCCGGCAGCTCCGCCTCCGCGCTCGGCGGCAGCACGATGATCTCCTGCGCCACGGCACACCCGACGACCACCTCCGGCCACGCGATGCGCCCCAGCGCCTCGGCCAGGTCGCCTTCGGGCAACTCTTCCTGCGCGACGGGCGTGAGCGGGCTCGCGGCATCCAGCTGACCGGCCAGGTCCGGCTCCTGCTGCAGCAGCTCCTCGGTCCGCACCAGCGCGAACAGCTGGGTCGGCTGGTCCCAGCCCGCCGAAGCCACGAACTCCTCCACCTCACGGGCCACCGCCGCCACGCCGGAGGTCTGATTCTCAGGTGTCGCCATTCGGTCATCGTGTCAGGTTGCGCCCGCCGGGGACCTGCGGGTGTCCGATTTGGGGCGGGTGGGGAACCAGGAGCGCCCTCCGTAGAGTTAGGTGACCAGGGGTAGCGTGCGATTTCGCCGCCCCGGACCGAACTCGCGACAACAGGAGCGTGTGCAGTGGCCAACCGGCCCCCTGTGAGCCTGCCGAAGCTGTCCCGCCGCAGCCGGATCCTGCTCATCATCGCCGCCGTGATCGTCCTGGCGCTGCTCCTCGGCGCGAGACTCCTGGACACCTATGTCAACTGGCTGTGGTTCGGCGAGGTGCACGCCCGCGAGGTGTTCAACACCGTGGTCCTCACCCGGGTCGTGTTGTTCTTCGCGATCGGGCTGCTGGTCGGCGGCAGCCTCGCGATCAGCCTGTGGATCGCCTACCGCACGCGCCCCGTGTTCGTCCCCATCTCCGGCGCCGACGACCCGCTCTCGCGCTACCGCTCGGCGATCGTCGGGCGCATCCGGTTGTTCGGCATCGGCATCCCGGTCATCACCGGGCTCATCGCGGGCGCCACCGGCGAGGGCGACTGGCAGCGGGTGCAGCTGTTCCTGCACGCCACCAGCTTCGGCCAGACCGACCCCGAGTTCGGCAACGACATCGGCTTCTACGCCTTCAGCCTGCCCTTCTACCAGTGGCTCATCGGCTGGCTGTTCGTCGCCATCACGCTCTCCTTCATCGGTGCGCTCATCGCGCACTACCTGTTCGGCGGAATCCGGCTGGCGGGCCGGGGCGGGCAGCTCGCGGCGGCGGCACGGGTCCAGCTGGCCACAACGGCGGGGTTGTTCGTGCTGCTCAAGGCGGTCGAGTACTTCTTCGACCGGTACAACCTGCTGTTCTCCGATCGCAATGCGCCCCTGTTCTATGGCGCCTCCTACACCGACCTCAACGCGGTCCTGCCGGCGAAGCTGATCCTGCTGTGCATCTCGGCGATCTGCGCCCTGGCGTTCTTCGCGGGCGCCTTCCTGCGCAACATCCAGCTGCCGGCGATCGCGCTCGTCCTGCTCATCCTGTCCGGCGTGCTGGTCGGCGCGGCCTGGCCCGCGATCCTCGAGCAGTTCTCGGTCAAGCCCAACGCCAACCAGAAGGAAGCGCTTCCCATCAGCCGCAACATGACGGCCACAAAGGACGCTTTCGGCCTCAACAACGTGCAGTACGAGGACTACGGCGGCAACGGGCAGGCCACCGCGGCGCAGATCAGCGACGACACCACGACGGTGCCCAACATCCGGCTGCTCGACCCGAACGTCCTCGCGCCCACCTTCACCCAGCGCGTCGGCCGCGAGAACTTCTACGGCTTCCCCGCGAAACTGGACATCGACCGTTACGACATCAACGGCAAGACCCAGGACTACATCGTCGCCGCGCGCGAGATCAACACCGCGAACCTCACCGGGAACCAGACCAACTGGATCAACAAGCACATGGTCTACACCCATGGCAACGGGTTCGTCGCCGCGCCTGCCAACACGATCGACCGCGCGGTCTCCAGCGCCAACAGCGACGGTGGCTACCCGATCGCGGCCACCAGCGACACCCAGAACCCGACCGGCAAGGGGCTCGACCCCAACAACCCCGCCGCGCCCGGCATCGAGGTCAGCCAGCCGCGCATCTACTACGGCGAACTGACCAACGACTACGCGATCGTCGGCGGCCAGGCGGGCAGGGCGCCCGGCGAGTACGACAGCGCCGCCAGCAGCGACTACCGCTACGACGGCACCGGCGGCGTGCCGATCGACAACTGGTTCAACCGGCTCGCCTTCGCCGCCAAGTACGGCGAACGCAACATCCTGTTCTCCGACGCCATCAGCGACGGCTCGAAGATCATGTACAACCGGGACCCGCGCCAGCGCGTGCAGAACGTCGCGCCGTGGCTTACGGTCGACGGCGACCCCTACCCGGCCGTCGTGGACGGGCGGATCCAGTGGATCGTCGACGGCTACACGACCCTGAACAACTACCCGTACTCGCAGCAGACGCAGCTCGGTGAGGCCACCGAGGACTCGCTCAGCGGTGTCGCGCGGCAGGCCAACAACAACATCAACTACATCCGCAACTCGGTGAAGGCCACCGTCGACGCGTTCGACGGCACCGTCACGCTGTACTCGGTCGACGACAAGGACCCGGTGCTCAAGGCCTGGGAGAGCGTCTTCCCCGGCACCGTCAAGCCCAGCTCCGACATCAGCCCGGACCTGCGCGCGCACTTCCGCTACCCCGAGGACCTGTTCAAGGTGCAGCGCGAGCTGCTGGCGAAGTACCACGTCGACGACCCGCAGGAGTTCTACACCACGAACACCTTCTGGAACGTGCCGCAGGACCCGACCCAGGAAGGCGGCACGAACCTCGACGCGTCCGGCCTGGCCAACCAGCCCGGCTACTACGTGCTCGCCGAGGCGCCGGGGGAGGGCAGTCCGACCTTCCAGCTCACGAGCTCGCTGACCGCGCTGCAACGGCAGTACCTCGCGGCCTGGATGTCCGTCTCCAGCGATCCGAAGGACTACGGCACGATCAGGGTCCTGCGACTACCCACGACCGCGGCGGGCAACAGCCAGGTCGACGGTCCGGTCCAGGTGCAGAACAAGTTCCAGAGCGACTCGCGCTTCGCTCAGGAGAGAACCCTGTTCAGCAACCAGAGCGTCACCGTCATCTTCGGCAACCTGATCACGCTGCCGCTCGAAGGCGGGTTCCTCTACGTCGAACCCGTCTACATCCAGCAACGCAACCAGAACAGCTATCCACAGCTGGCCAGGGTGCTGGTGGCCTACGGGTCCAAGGTCGGCTTCGCCTCGACACTCGGGGACGCGCTGAAGCAGGTGTTCGGCGATGGCGCCAACCAGCAGGCGACGTCACCGACCCAGCCCACCACGCCCACCACGGCGCCACCACCGTCGCCGAGCACGAACCCCTCGGCGCCACCGGCCGCCGGCAACAGCGGCAACCCAGCGCTCGACAAGGCGGTCACCGACATCACGACCGCGCTCGACCAGCTCCGCTCCGCCCAGCAGAGCGGTAACTTCGCCGCGCAGGGTGCGGCGCTGGCGGCGCTCGACGCGGCCACCCGCGAGTACGACGCCGCGAAGGGGACGACACCCACCACGACCACGACGGCACCCCCACCGGGAGGCTGACGGACCCCCGCTGCACCTCCCCGCAACCAGGGCGTAGACTCGTATTCACAACGCGGGGTGGAGCAGCTCGGTAGCTCGCTGGGCTCATAACCCAGAGGTCGCAGGTTCAAATCCTGTCCCCGCTACAGAGGTCGGAGGCCCGTGTCTGCGGAAAGCGCAGACCGGGCCTCCTTCGCATTGCCCTGGGGGTCGGACCCCCAGACCCCCGGCAGGGAGGCTCCGCCCCCTGCACCCCCGGTGGGGCTCCGCCCCTTGCCCCCCGTGCGCGGTGCGGGTTGGGGGATTGGTGCGAGTTGGGTGGGTGGGCGGGGGTGGTTTCCCAAGTGGACAAAAAATGGGGGGCGGGGGGTGTCGGGAGTGGTAGGGGGCGTGGGTGTATAGTTGTTTTTGCAACGCGGGGTGGAGCAGTTCGGTAGCTCGCTGGGCTCATAACCCAGAGGTCGCAGGTTCAAATCCTGTCCCCGCTACCACAGAGGAAGGCCCGGTCCAGGTGGACCGGGCCTTTTTCGTGCGGGTGGCCCACCGCAGGTTGGGCCGGATGGCGCATTTCAGTGACCATTGTGGACTGAGCTGGTGGCCACTGTGGACAGAACGTCGGAAAAGTGGGACGGTAATGGGGTGTCTGAACTGAATGCGACAGCAGCGGCGTTGCTTGGTCTGCTCCAGGACGGTCCGGCGACCGGGGGACAGTTGGTCGCGAGCGCTGAGGAGCGCTTCGGCGCCTTCTTCAGCGTCACCCGCAGCCAGGTCTACCGGGAACTGCCCGCGCTCGCCAAGGAAGGGCTCGTCCGGCTCGGCAAGCAGGGACCCCGCTCCAGCCAGCAGTACGCCATCACCGCCGCGGGCAAGAAGGCCTTCAAGGCCTGGCTCGGCTCCGACGCCGGTCCCGATCACTTGCGCAGTCCGCTGATCCTCCGGCTCGTGCATGCCGGATCGCTCACCGCGAAGCAGCGGGCCACGCTGATCGAGTCCGCCCGGACCGCCTACAGCCAGGAGCTCGACGAGGCGAGGGCCGCGGTCAAGGCCGCCAACGACCCGTACGTCAAGGCGGTGGCGGAGTTCGGCCAGGCGCACGCCAGGGCCGCGCTCAAGCTGGTGGACGCGATCCCGCAGTCCTGAACAGGGCACGGCGCGCCACGGCCGGTTCGCCCGTAACCGGCCGTGGCCCTTGCCGTAGCCTTGAGGGTTGTGAGTGCTGAGTTCGAAACCGACCTGAAAGACCTCGCCGGCAAGCTGGCGCAGGTCGAGGCCGTCATGGACCTGGACGCCCTGCGGGCACAGGTCGCCGACCTGGAGAAGCAGGCCTCCGCGCCCAACCTCTGGGACGATCCGGAGGCGGCCCAGAAGGTCACCAGCCAGCTCTCCCATCGGCAGACCGAGCTGCGCCGCGTCACCGAGCTGCGCCAGCGTCTCGACGACCTCGGCGTCCTCTGGGAGCTCGCCGAGGCCGAGGGCGACGCCGCGAGCCGCACCGAGTCCGAGGCCGAGCTGACCCAGCTCGGCAAGGACATCGACGCCCTCGAGGTCCGCACGCTGCTCTCCGGCGAGTACGACGACCGCAACGCCGTCGTCACCATCCGCTCCGAGGCCGGCGGCGTCGACGCGGCCGACTGGGCCGAGATGCTCATGCGGATGTACCTGCGCTGGGCCGAGCGCCATGGCTACCCCACCGACGTCTACGACATCTCCTACGCCGAAGAGGCCGGCATCAAGTCGGCGACCTTCAAGGTGAGTGCCCCGTACGTCTACGGCACGCTCTCGGTCGAGCAGGGCACGCACCGGCTGGTGCGGATCTCGCCGTTCGACAACCAGAGCCGCCGCCAGACGTCGTTCGCGCACGTCGAGGTCCTGCCCGAGGTCGAAGAGGTCGACCACGTCGACATCCCCGAGAAGGACATCCGCGTCGACGTGTACCGCTCGTCAGGCCCCGGTGGGCAGAGCGTGAACACCACCGACTCGGCGGTGCGCATCACCCACCTGCCGTCCGGCATCGTCGTGTCCTGCCAGAACGAGAAGTCGCAGCTGCAGAACAAGGCGGCCGCGATGAAGGTCCTGCAGGCCAAGCTGCTGCAGCGCAAGAAGGAGGAGGAGCGCGCCGAGCTCGACGCGCTCAAGGACGGCGGCTCCAGCTGGGGCAACCAGATGCGCTCCTACGTGCTGCACCCGTACCAGATGGTCAAGGACCTGCGCACGGAGTACGAGGTCGGCAACCCGACGGCGGTGCTCGACGGCGAGATCGACGGGTTCCTCGAAGCCGGCATCCGCTGGCGCAAGCAGGCCACCGTCGGCTAGCGGATCACTCCTGGTGACAGTGCTTGCTCCGAACCGGGGACAGATACCTACCAGGGCTTAACGGCGGCCATGAGTAGGATGGCCCACCGTGATCCGGCTCGACAGTGTCTCCAAGGTTTACAAGACGTCGACGCGTCCCGCTCTCGAGGGCGTGTCCGTTGAGGTGGACAAGGGCGAGTTCGTCTTCCTGATCGGCCCCTCGGGGTCCGGGAAGTCGACCTTCCTGCGGCTGCTGCTGCGGGAGGAGGTGCCCACCAAGGGCCGGGTGTTCGTGTCCAACTTCGACGTCGCCAAGATGGCCCGGCGCAGGATCCCCCGACTGCGCCAGACCATCGGCTGCGTCTTCCAGGACTTCCGGCTGCTCGGCAACAAGACCGTCGCGGGCAACGTGGCGTTCGCGCTCGAGGTGATCGGCAAGCCCAAGCACATCATCCGCAAGGTGGTGCCCGAGGTGCTCGAGCTGGTCGGCCTCGACGGCAAGGCCGACCGGATGCCCAACGAGCTCTCCGGCGGTGAGCAGCAGCGCGTCGCGATCGCGCGGGCGTTCGTCAACCGGCCGCTCGTGCTGCTGGCCGACGAGCCCACGGGAAACCTGGACCCGGACACCAGCCAGGACATCATGCTGCTGCTGGAGCGGATCAACCGCACGGGCACGACCGTGCTGATGGCGACCCACGACCACTCCATCGTGGACTCCATGCGCCGCCGTGTCGTCGAGCTGCAGTACGGCAAGGTGATCCGCGACGACGCCCGCGGCGTGTACGGCGTAGGCCGGTAGATCCCCCGCTCCGGTCCCCCGCCAGCTGGCCCGCTACTTCCCCCGACCCAAGGATCCGTTCCCCGATGCGCGCAAGCTTCGTCTTCAGCGAGGTCTTCACCGGCCTACGCCGGAACGTCACCATGACCATCGCGATGATCATCACCACCGCGGTCTCGCTCGGCATGCTCGGTGGTGGTCTGCTGATCGTGCGCACGATCGACAAGATGCAGGTCGACTACCTCGCCGACGTCGAGGTGTCGATCTACCTCACCCAGGACGTCAGCGCCAACGACAAGGACTGCTCGGCCGACCCGTGCAGCAGCCTGCGCCAGCAGATCCAGAACAACCCGGCCGTCGAGTCCGTGGTGTTCGAGAACCGCGACCAGGCCTACGCGCGGTTCAAGAAGATCTTCCAGGACAACCCGATCCTGGTGCAGTCCGCGCGGCCCGAGGCGCTGCCGGCGTCACTGCAGATCAAGCTGCACGACCCGAGCCGCAGCGAGATCATCCAGCAGCAGTACGGCAAGAGCCCCGGCGTCGACCGCGTCGAGGACCAGAAGCAGTTCCTCGACAAGTTCTTCGGCCTGCTGGGCGCGGTCCGCGACGGCACGTTCGTCATCGCCATCATCCAGGCGCTCGCGGCGCTGATGCTGATCTCCAACACCGTCCAGATCTCCGCGTTCACCCGGCGCACGGAGGTCGGCATCATGCGCCTGGTCGGCGCGACCCGCTGGTACACCCAGCTGCCGTTCCTGCTGGAGGCGGTGATGACCGGCATCGTCGGCTGGGCGCTCGCGGTCGGCGGGCTGGTCGCGCTGAAGTTCGCCTTCCTCGACCGGATCCTCGAGGTCACCACCGGCATCATCCCCAAGATCGAGGTACTCGACATCATCGTGACCTCGCCCTGGCTGCTGCTCGCCTCGATCATCATCTCCGCGACCACGGGCTACGTGACGCTGCGGCTTTACGTTCGACACTGACGATAAACTGGACCTCATGCCCAAGGAACGTGGTCACAAGGTGATCGTGTCGAACCGGCGTGCACGGCACGACTGGTCGATCCTCGACACCTACGAGGCCGGTCTCGTGCTGGTGGGCACCGAGGTGAAGAGCCTGCGCGCGGGCCGGGCGTCGCTGGCCGACGCGTTCGCCACCGTCGACGACGGCGAGGTCTGGCTGCGCAACCTGCACATCCCCGAGTACGAGCACGGCACCTGGACCAACCACGAGGCGCGCCGGCACCGCAAGATGCTGCTGCACCGTGGTGAGATCGAGAAGCTGATCGGCAAGACCAAGGAGAGCGGGCTGAGCCTGGTCCCGCTGTCGCTGTACTTCAAGGACGGCAAGGTCAAGGTCGAGCTCGCGCTCGCGAAGGGCAAGAAGGCCTACGACAAGCGCCAGGACCTGGCGAAGCGCGACGCCCAGCGCGAGATGAGCCGGGCCTTCGGCCGGGCGCTGAAGGGCCGTCGTTGACCGCCGTTCCAGGACCCGAGCGGGACGAGGACGTCGCGGAATGGGTACGTGAGCTGGGCCTGGACGGCCTGGTCGACCTGCACCTGCACTTCCTGCCCGAGCGGATGATGACCAAGGTCTGGGCCTACTTCGACCGGGTCGAGACGCGGATCGGCGCCTCGTGGCCGGTCTGGTACCGGCAGCCGGAGAGCGACCGCATCGCGCTGCTGGAGTCCTTCGGGGTGAAGCGGTACGCGCCGCTGGCGTACCCGCACAAACCGGGTATGGCCGAGTGGCTCAACGGCTGGCTCGCCGAGTTCGCCGAGCGCGTGCCCGCCGCCGTGCGCACCGCGACCTTCTTCCCCGAGCCGTCCGCGGCGTCCTATGTGGACGCGGAGCTGCGCGCGGGCGCCCGCTGTTTCAAGGCGCACGTGCAGGTCGGCGCCTACGACCCGCGGGACCCGCTGCTGGACCCGGCCTGGGGCGCGATCGCCGACGCGGGCGTGCCGGTCGTCGTGCACGCCGGGCACGGGCCCGAGCGCGGGCCGTTCACCGGGCTCGACGTGTTCGGCGAGGTCCTGGCACGGCATCCGCGGCTCGTCGCGGTGCTCGCGCACGCGGGGATGCCCGACTACGAGGCCGCGCTCGAGCTGGTCGAGCGGTATCCGCGGGTGCACATCGACACCACGATGGTCGGCACCCCGTTCACCGAGAAGCTCATGCCGCTGCCGCGCGACTGGACGGCCCGGCTCGCCGGCATCGCCGACCGGGTCGTGCTCGGCACGGATTTCCCGAACATCCCGTACTCCTACGCCACGCAGCTGCAGGCGATCGCCGGCTGGGCGGCCGACGATCGCCTGGGCGCGCCGTTCCTGCGTGCCGTGCTGCACGACACCCCGGCGAAGCTGCTCAACCTCTGACCGGCGTCCTGGTGCGCCGGGTCGCCAGCAACGCGCTGCCGAACACCAGCGTCACCCAGGGCACGGGTCCGTCGAGGACGTCGCCGTCCAGGGGAGTGGTGAACCCGCGGGCCGCGAGTCCCAGCAGCCCGATCGAGCCGAGCATGGCCGCGGTGACCAGCATCGGCGTCGGGGCGGGCGCGTGCATCGGCGTCGAGCGGGTCTCGAAGCGGCCGAACACGCGCAGCAGGCCGATGAGGACGACAGCGGCGGCGGCGAACCACAACGGTGCGGCGGCCAGCCACCGCAGCGAGCCGGGTTCCGGTGTGGCGTAACGAAAGCCGAGGACGCTGACCCCGGTGACGATCACCAGCGCGGGCATGTGCCACAGGTAGACGCTCATGAACCGGGCTCCGATCCACCGCAGCGCGCCGCCTGCCCCCGGGCGCGCCGCGAGTGTCCGCAGCTGCGGCCGGATCGCGAGCACGAGCCCGATCTGACCGACGGCGAGCGCCACCAGGACCGCGGTCGGCGGGTTCATGTTGGACACCGGCGCGCCCGGCATGCCGATCATGCTCATCGGATACGGGCCGAAGGCGACCATCAGCGCGGTGCCCCCGAACCCCGCCGCCGACAGGGCGAGCGCGGACTTCCGGGTCAGCGAGCCGAGCCTGCCCTCGACGTAGTGGAACCCGAGCTGGTGCACGGCCAGCCAGACGAAGACGGCGTTGACGTACCCGAACAGGCCGAAGCCCTCGAAGCGGACGATGTCCACGAGCACCGCCAGCACGCCCAGCGCGGCCGGGACCGCCGGCCCCCAGCGCCGATGCGCGGCGGCCATCAACGGGGTGACGAGCACGGTCAGCAGGTACACGGCCAGGAACCACAGCAGCTGCCCGGCGATCGCGCCCGCCACCTCGACCGGTTGCTCCGGCGCCCCGAAGTCGCGCAGCAGCACCGGGGCGGCGAGCCACACGGCGGCCAGTGGGAGCACGGGCAGCAGGAGCCTGCCGATCCGCGAGGAGAGCCAGACCCGCGCCGAGGCGGCGCGCTGCAGTGAGATGAAGTTGGCCGCGCCCCCGGCGAAGAACACCAGCGGCATGACCTGTGAAAGCCACGTGATCGCCGCCCAGCCGGGCGTGGCGAGCGCGTTACCGGTCGCCAGGCGGCCGTCGGTGTAGCTCAGCACGGGCATCAGCCAGTGCTGGGAGATCACCGCAAGGATCGCGCCGGCGCGTATGACGTCGAGAAAGGTGTCCCGCTGGCTTCGTTGCATGCCTGGAAGCCTTGTCGCGCGCGGGCTTCCAAACAGCAAGGACAGCCGCCGTCTTCACTTCCGGTTCCAGGCGGTTCCGTGGTGGGGCAGCCCCTACTCAGACCTCGTCCACTTCGGGCGTCGCGAGCCCGCACAGCCGGTACTCCCAGCCGGTCTCGGGCGTGTAGCCGAGGCGGTAGTGGGTCTCGATCTTCGGGCCGTCGTGGAGGTGGACGTGCCGCATCACGCTGCCGCAGACCGGCTCGGCCTCGCCGAGGGTCTGTACCCGGCCGTCCAAGGGGCCGCCGAAGAAGCGGACGCTCACCTCGGGCATCGTGCCCCCTTCGAAAGCATTGTCGATGTGGCGACGTCCGACCATGGTAGGGGAGCTTCCCGGGTCCTGCCGCCCTCGGATCGGGTGAGAGTTCACCACACCGGGCGTAGCTTGACCGGCCGCTCCCGGGCCGCGTCCCGCACGAACTCGATCAGGCCGTTGCGCAGCTGGTCCAGCTGTCCGGCGCCGATCAGTCCGGCCCACCGGGCCTCCGCGTCGACCGACCACGCGACTACCCGTTCGATGCACTGCCAGCCACGCTGCGTCAACCCGACCATCCTCGCGCGCCGGTCGGTCGGGTGCGGGCGCCGCTCGACGTACCCGCGTTTCTCCAGCTCGTCGATCAGCTGCACCGCGGCCTGCTTGGTGACGCCGAGGTGCTCGGCCAGTTCGACGGCGGTCGCGCCGCCCGAGTGCGAGAGGTACTGGAACGCGAACCCGTGTGCGGGTCGGACGTCGTCGAAGCCCTCGGCCGCCAGGTGCTCGTGGATCTGGTCCATGACCGCGCGGAAGGTGAGGGCCAGCAGGCCGGGCAGGTCTCCGTGCGGCATCGCGCCTCCTTTGGTCAAGTGGCTTGACTATATCGTGAGCCGCTCGTAGTGTCCTTCTGGTCAATCTAGTTGACTACTTGGAGGTCTTCCGATGACTCTGGCTTCCCTGGTGGACGCGCCGACGTTCGAGAACCTAGGCTTCACCTTCCGCCCGCTCGCCGTGCCGAGCCGTGGCTCGACGGAGCTGGCGGTGTGGGCACTCGAAGCGGCACCGGGTGCGGCGAGCGAGAGACACACGGTCAGCCGCGAGGAGGTCTTCGTGTTGCAGGAGGGCCGGATGCGCGCGGAGGTCGGCGACGAGACCCACGAGCTGGCGCCCGGTGACGCGCTGATCGTGCCGCCCGACACGCCGCTGTGCCTGCGCAACTCCGGTGCCGAGACCGCCCGGCTCACCGTCGCCACCTCGAAAGGAGTGGTCGGGGTCGTCAACGGCACCAGCGTGAACCCGCCCTGGGCCCGGTAACGGTTTCCGTCCGACCCTCGTCCAGGCGGTTCAGGTGCGGCCGAGGTAGGTCAGCACGGCGCGGACCCGGCGGTGCTCCTCGGGACTGGCCTCCAGGCCGAGCTTCGCGAAGATGTTGCCGATGTGCTTTTCGACCGCGCCCTGCGACACGACGAGCCTGCTGCCGATCGCGGTGTTCGACAGGCCCTGCGCCATCAGGCCCAGCACCTCGGACTCACGCGCGGTCAGTGCGTCGAGTGGGTTCTTGCGACCACGTGCCATCAACTGCGCGATCACCTCCGGGTCGATCGCCGTGCCGCCCCTGGCGACCCGGCGTACCGCGTCGAGGAAGTCCGCGACATCGGCCACCCGCTCCTTGAGCAGGTAGCCGACGCCGCCGGCGCCACCCGACAGCAGTTCGACGGCGTAGCTCTCCTCGACGTACTGCGAAAGCACGAGCACCGGCAGGCCCGGCACGGCTTCGCGGGCCGCGAGCGCCGCGCGCAGGCCCTCGTCGGTGAAGGTCGGCGGCATCCGGACGTCCACGATGGCCAAATCGGGCTTGTGCTCGGTGACCGCCTGAACGAGATCGTCGCCGTTGTCGACGGCGGCGGCGGTCTCGATGTCCTCGTCGGCGAGCAGGCGCTGGACCCCCGCGCGCAGCAGGACGGCATCCTCGGCAATCACCACACGCATGTCGCCCCCAGGGTGAGTTCGTGAGTGTCAGCCGCTATTCACTCACGAACCGCTCACCACGTACACGGTAGGTCCGCCCGCACGACGGTCGGGCCGCCTGCCGGGCTCACCACCGTGATCACCCCGTCGATCGTGGCCGCCCGGTCGGCGAGGCCGGACAGACCGCCGCCGGGGCGGAGCTCCGCGCCGCCGTGACCGTCGTCGGTGATCTCGACGATCACCTTGTCGTCGGTCCGCCACACCTTGACGCTCGCCTCCGTCGCGCCCGAGTGCTTGGCGATGTTGGTCAGCGTCTCGCCCACGATGAAGTACGCCGTGGTCTCGACCGCGGCCGGCGGGCGCGGTTCCACGTCGGTCCGCACGTCGACCGGGATCGGCGATTTCGCCGCCTGCGCCGACAATGCCGCGTCGAGCCCGCGGTCGCCCAGTACGGCCGGATAGATGCCGCGGGCGAGGTCGCGCAGTTCGGAAACGGCGAGCTTCGCGTCGAGATGGGCCTCGTCGATCAGTTCCCGCACCGCCTGCGGGTCCTTGTCCAGCTTGTTCTTCGCCCGGCCGAGGCTCATCGCCACCGCCACCAGCCGTTGCTGCGCCCCGTCGTGCAGGTCCCGCTCGATCCGCCTGCGTTCCGCCTCGGCGGCGTCGACCCCCCGCGCCCGCGAAGCCTGCAGGTGCTGCGCCTTGACCTCGAGCCGCTTCGCGCGGTTCGGGCCGAGCAGCGCCAGCGCGAGCGAGCCGTGCATCCAGCCGATCCAGGGCGACACCCAGATGGCCATCGGCAGCAGCACGATCGACGCGATCCCGATCGCCGCCTCGGCGATGCTCAGCGGGAGCGACAGCATCAGGTAGCCGAAGTCGCGCCAGGTCGTCGGATCGACCAGCCGCAGCCGCCAGCGCCGCAGGATCCCGCCTTCGACGGGGGCACGCTCGACCTCGGGCAGCGGGGTGCCGAGCATGCTGCGGACGAAACGGCGCTCCAGGTTCCCCGAGCCGCGCACCACACTCGTCATGGCCATCAGGATCGGGATGCCGACCCAGATCACGACCGTCGCGATGCCGACCGCGATGCCGACCACGATCAGCACGAACTGCGCCAGGTGCAGGGGGAACCCGCTGATCAGGTACGTGATCGTGCGGACCGCCTTCGGGCGCGGCTGCTCCAGGGGCGCCCGGTCTGCGGCCATACCGGTCATCATGCCACCGCGCTCAGGGCGTCGTTGTCCGCTTCGGCCAGCCGGCGCGCCCGCGGGCCGGGCCCGAGCACGAGGCGCACGAACCGGGCGTGCCCCGCGCCCAGAGTGCGGGTCAGCGCCAGGGACAGCGCGATCACCAGCAGGCCGAGCGCGGCCCACGGCAGGGCCTTCCCGGTCGAGTCGACCACGAACCACGGCTGGTCCTCGCGGAAGAAGACGAACGCCCCGCCCGGGAGGTAGCGGAAGTACACCGGGAGCGCGGCCAGGCCCAGCCCGGTCGACCAGGACGTCACGAGCACGACGAACTCGGCCACCCCGACGGGGAACAGCAGGACGAAATAGCCGAGATCCCGCCAGGTCGCGCCGTCGAGCAGCCGGGCGCGCCAGCGCACCTGCCAGCCGCGCGCCGGCAACGGCCGGTACGGCGCGGCGATGTAGGTCCCCAGCAACGCGTGTGCCCTGGCGCGTTCGAACCGTGCGGCGGCCCGGGTGCCCAGCAGCAGCGCCGCCAGCACCGGAACCCCGGCCCAGACGATCACCGTGCCCATCCCCACGGAGGCGAGCGTGACCACGGCCACGAACCCGGCGATCCCGAGTGGCAGGTTCAGCAGCAGGTAGCCCAGCGAGCCGGCCGCCGAGGGGCGTGGCCTGCTCCCGTCCACGACCGAGTGTGCCGACGTCATGATGGTTCCTTCCTCGGATGCGACAGGCACCAGCATGCGGTCGCGCCGCCGGCCCGGGCCATGGGGAACCCGGGCGTCTCCGGGGTGGGGCAGGCCCTACCCCGGGGGAACAAACCGGCTTGCCGGGGGCGTTAGACTAGGTGGATCGAGGATCACCGAGGGGGTGAACGGTTTCGACTTTGGACGTTGAGTCAAGGGAAGCGTGCCGGTGCAGGCGAGAGACCACCGTAAGCGTCATCGCAACTGAATAAGCGCCAAGACTAATAGTCAGCGCGACTACGCCCTCGCCGCCTGAGCGAGTGCGTGTCTGTCGGCCCGGGAGTGCCTCCGTCCCGGTAGCCGGCATCAGCTAGGAGGCTCACCGTCCGGACCTGGCCGCGGGGTCCGGATGGAACACTTACAGCGGCTGGGCCCGTCACATCGGCTTGTCCGCGTGACCGATGGGGCCGAGTAGAGGCATAGCGGGCTGCGCACGGAGAAGCCTTGGTGAGGCGCCAGAGGACCCGGGTTCAATTCCCGGCACCTCCACTCGACGGATGGGCGGACCATGCTCGCGGAAAGCGCTCGCATGGTCCGTCTCGTCGTGTCTTCTGGGGGCGCAGCCCCCAGACCCCGCCCGGGAGGGCTTCGCCCCCCGGACCCCCCGGTTGTGGTTGCGTCGCGTTGTTGGGTGACGGTGGGTGGGTTGGGGCGTCGCCCCTTGCCCCCGACCGTGGCTGAGTTGGGTGGGGCTTCGCCCCTCGCCCCCGGGGTGGCTGAGGTGGGTGCGGACGTCAGGTTGGGCGGAGGCTGGTGGTTAGGGTGGATAGGTAGGTCTTGACCAGTCGTGGGGGGTGGGGGCCGCAGCGGAGGGCGTGGGTGGTGCCGCCCAGGAGGCGGCGGATGTCCGAAGCGCGGAGATCGGCCCGGACGTGGCCGTCCTGCGTCGCCCGGCGCAGGAGTTTGCCCAGTGCCCTGTCGAATCGGGACTTCAGTGCGGTCGTGCGGGCATCGGCCGCCGACGGTGACTCCAGAACTTCGGCGAAACCGAGTTCGTTCAGTGCCCGGGTGAGCGCAAAGCGTAGTAATTCGTGCAACTCCGCCAATGGCTCCGCACCGGTGGCCGCGCTTTCCGCGCGCTCCGCCAATTTCTCCAGCGACGCGCTCGAAACGGCTTCCAGCAACGCCTGACGGCCGGGAAAATGCCGATACACCGTACCGACTCCGACGCCGGCGAGCCGTGCGATAGTGTTGAGCTGGAGCGAGTCGTCACCTGCGGCGAGCTGCTCGCGCGCGATCCGCAGCACGCGCTCGCGGTTCCGTGCGGCATCCGCGCGCAATGGCGTTTCACCCCTCGATTTCACGCGCTCATCCTACGATACGCGGAACGACTATCCGATCGGATGTGCGATCCATTTTCGACTCTCCACAATGCACCAAATCAGTGACCAGGCAGATTTCCAGGACGTTGCGCTCAGGTGACGGAGCGAAGCGAAACTGGACGGCTCGCGACCGGGCTGCGATGCTTGACAGGCGCGTGACGGATTTCGTCATGACAAACGCGAAGCCGGAAGAAGGTGCCAGATGGCCCGGGTAAGCCGTGCAAGCAGCTCCGATGAAGCTATGCAAGGGGGCTGGCTCGCAGGTGTTCGCGCGGAGGAGAAGGTCCACCGGGACGTCCAGGAGTGCAAGGCCGCGCGGACCGTGGCCGGGCACTCGGTGGACGCCAGCGAATGCGCGGAGTTGCTCGAGATGCTGGGCCTGCAGGCCAAGCAGGGCAAACAAGTCCTGATCTGACGATCACCCAGGGCGGCCGCCGATCCTGGTGGTCAGCTCACCGGCCGTGAGCCGCACCTGATGGGCGAGCTCTGGCCAGTCCTGCCCACACAGCACAGCCTCGTCGGGGCAGTGGTGCCGCAGGGTCACGCTGATCGCCGCCATCGGGCGGCCGCCGTGGTCGAAGACCGGATACGCCACCGAGGCGAACCCGGCCGTCACGAAGCCGTCCTCCACCGCCCAGCCGCGCCTGCGCTCGGCCTCGAGCACGCGACGTAGCTCGGCGAGGCCTCGTGGCCCCCGGTCGGTCCGGCGGACGAACGCGGCCGCGTTCGGGAACAACGCCCGCACGTGCGCGGCGGGCAGATGCGCCAGCATCGCGCGGCCCGACGCGGGCAGGTGCGCGGGAATCCGCACGCCCACGTCGGTCACCAGGGTCTCCGGCTTCGCCGGCCGTTCCTTGAGCAGGTACACCAGCTCGTTGCCGTGCAGCACACCCAGCTGCGCGGTGTGCCCGGCCTGGTCGACGAGCTTGCGCAGCAACGGTCCCGCGAGCCGCTCCAGTGGGTCGTGGCGCAGGTATGCGGAACCCAGCTCGAACGCGGCGATGCCGAGCCCATAGCGGCGTTCCGTGGGCAGGTGCACGACGAAGCCGGCGGACTCCAGTTCGGCCAGCAGGTGGTACGTCGTGGACCGCGGCAGGCCGAGCTCGCGCGCGATGGCCGGGGCCGAAGCCGGGCCCGCCCGCCTCGCCAGCGCGCCCAGCACCGCCAGCCCCCGCCGCAGAGCAGGTACGTCGGTCATCTGTCTGGGATACCAGACACAAGCACGCGCTCGTCAAGTGTGCGAGGCCGCCCGGGCGGGTGGAATGGGCTGATGGTGCGCACAGTGCGGTTGGACGCAGGGTCCGTGAGCCGGGAGCAGGTGGTCGCGGTCGCCCGGGGGGCGGCCCGGGTGGAGCTGGGCGAGACGGTCCTGAAGAACCTGGCCGCGACGCGAGAGCACATCGAGGCACTCGCCGACGCGACCGAGCCGACCTACGGCGTGTCCACCGGGTTCGGCGCGCTCGCCATCCGCCACATCCCGCCGGACCGGCGGACGGCGCTGCAGCGCTCACTGATCCGCTCGCATGCGGCGGGGGCGGGGCAGGCCGTGGAACCCGAGGTCGTGCGCGCGCTGATGTTGTTGCGCCTGCGCACGCTCGCGACGGGCTACACGGGAGTGCGCCCGGAGACCGCGGCCGCGCTGGTCGGGTTGCTCAACGCCGGCATCGTCCCGGTGGTGCACGAGTACGGGTCGCTCGGCTGCTCCGGTGACCTCGCGCCGCTGGCCGCGGTCGCGCTCGCGCTGATGGGGGAGGGCGAGGCCGACCACGACGGACGCCGCAAGCCTGCCGCGGAAGCCTTGCGGGACGCGGGTTTGCGGCCCGTGACGCTGGCGGAGAAGGAAGGTCTCGCGCTCACCAACGGGACCGACGGCATGCTGGGCATGCTGGTGCTCGCACTGGCGGACCTCGACCGGCTGCTCGACACCGCCGACCTCACCGGTGCGATGAGCGTGGAAGCCTTGCTGGGCACCGATCGCGCGTTCGCCGCGGACCTGCAGGCGCTCCGCCCGCATCCCGGCCAGGCCCGGTCCGCGCGCCGGATGTTCGCCGCTCTCCAGGGTTCCGGGATCGTCGCGAGCCACCGGGGGCCGGACTGCACCCGCGTGCAGGACGCGTATTCGCTGCGATGCGCCCCGCAGGTGCACGGCGCGGCGCGGGACACCGTCAGCCACGGCGAACTGGTCGCCGAACGGGAGCTCGCGTCCGCGATCGACAACCCGGTGGTGCTGGCGGACGGGCGCGTGGAGTCCAACGGCAACTTCCACGGCGCGCCGATCGCCTATGTGCTGGACTTCCTGGCCATCCCGGCGGCCGACGTCGCGAGCATGGCCGAGCGCCGGACCGACCGGCTGCTCGACATCACCCGCTCGCAGGGGCTGCCCGCGTTCCTGGCGGACGACCCGGGGGTCGACTCCGGGTACATGATCGCGCAGTACACGCAGGCGGCGGTGGTGAGCGAGCTGAAGCGGCTCGCGGTCCCGGCCTCGGTGGACTCGATTCCCAGCAGCGCCATGCAGGAGGACCACGTGTCCATGGGGTGGTCGGCCGCGCGGAAGCTGCGCCGTGCGGTCGACGGGCTGACCACCGTGCTCGCCGTCGAACTGCTGGCCGCCTCGCGGGCGCTGGACCTGCGGGCGCCGCTGCGTCCGGCGCCGGTGACGGCGGCGGTGCGGGACATCGTGCGTGAGCGGGTCGGCGGGCCGGGGCCGGACCGGCATCTGGCGCCGGAAATCGCTGCGGTGGAGGAGCTCGCGAGGTCAGGAGCCGTTCTCGAAGCACTGGAGGAAGCATGATCGTGCGAGCCGCCCGCGGGTCCGCGTTGACCGCGAAGAGCTGGCAGACCGAAGCCGCGCTGCGGATGTTCCACAACAACCTCGACCCCGAGGTCGCCGAGCGGCCCGAGGACCTCGTCGTCTACGGCGGCACCGGCAAGGCCGCCCGAAACTGGGCGAGCTTCGAGGGGATCACCCGCTGTCTGACCACTTTGGACGAGGACGAGACGCTGCTGGTGCAGTCGGGCAAACCGGTCGGGGTGTTCCGCACCCACGAGTGGGCGCCCCGGGTACTGCTCGCGAACTCGAACCTGGTGGGGGAGTGGGCGAACTGGCCGGAGTTCCGCAGGCTCGAACAGCTCGGGCTCACGATGTACGGGCAGATGACCGCCGGTTCGTGGATCTACATCGGCACGCAGGGGATCCTGCAGGGCACGTACGAGACCTTCGCGGCGGTGGCGGCGAAGCGGTTCGGCGGCTCGCTCAAGGGCACGCTCACGATCACCGCCGGACTCGGCGGGATGGGTGGCGCGCAGCCGCTCGCGGTCACGATGAACGGCGGTGCCGTGCTCGTCGTCGAGTGCGATCCGGAACGGGCCACGCGTCGCGTGGAGACGCGCTTTCTCGACGAAATAGCGTCCGATGTGGACGACGCCGTGCGGCGGGTGTCGAAGGCGAAGAGCGACGGTCGTGCGCTGTCGGTCGCCGTGATCGGCAATGCCGCAGAGGTCCTGCCCGAGCTGCTGCGCCGGGGTGCCGAGGCCGACATCGTCACCGACCAGACGTCGGCGCACGATCCGCTGGCGTACCTGCCGATCGGGGTGAGCGTCGAGGACTGGCACGACTACGCGGCGAAGAAGCCCGACGAGTTCACCGACCGGTCGCGGGACTCGATGGCCGAGCACGTCGGCGCGATGCTCGGTTTCCTCGACGCGGGTGCGGAGGTGTTCGACTACGGCAACTCGTTGCGTGGCGAGGCGAAGCTCGGCGGTTGCGAGCGTGCCTTCGACTTCCCCGGGTTCGTGCCCGCCTACATCCGCCCGTTGTTCTGCGAGGGCAAGGGCCCGTTCCGCTGGGCCGCGCTGTCCGGCGACCCCATGGACATCGCCGCGACCGACCGCGCCATCCTCGAGTTGTTCCCGGAGAACGAGTCCCTGGCGCGCTGGATCCGGCTCGCCGGGGAACGCGTTGCCTTCCAAGGGCTTCCGGCGCGCATCTGCTGGCTCGGTTACGGCGAGCGGCACCTGGCGGGCCTGCGGTTCAACGAGATGGTCGCCAGTGGCGAGCTGACGGCTCCGGTCGTCATCGGCCGGGACCACCTCGACTCGGGCAGCGTCGCCTCCCCGTACCGCGAGACCGAGGCGATGGCCGACGGCTCGGACGCGATCGCCGACTGGCCGCTGCTGAACGCGCTGCTCAACACCGCCTCCGGGGCGAGCTGGGTGTCGATCCACCACGGCGGCGGCGTCGGGATGGGCCGGTCGATCCACGCCGGGCAGGTCTGTGTGGCGGACGGGACCGAGCTGGCCGGCCGCAAGATCGAGCGGGTGCTGACGAACGACCCGGGCACCGGCGTGATGCGGCACGTCGACGCGGGGTACGAGCGCGCCGCGGAGGTGGCGCGGGAGCGCGGGGTGCGGGTGCCGATGGCGGAGCAGCGGTGAGCGCGCTCGGGTTGCTCGGTGAGATCGCCGACGTGGGGCGCGATCGTGTCCGGGGCGGTTACTCCCGGCACGCTTTCGACCCGGCGGAGGGCGAGCTGCGGACGTGGTTCACCGAGCAGGCGGAACGGCGAGGGCTCGACGTGGAGACCGACCGCAACGGCAACCTGTGGGCGTGGTGGGGGACACCGGGGCCGGACGCGCTGGTGACCGGCAGCCACCTCGACTCCGTGCCGGGCGGCGGCGCGTTCGACGGGCCGCTCGGGGTCGTCAGCGCGCTCGACGCCGTGGCGGCTCTGCGCGCGGAGGGGTTCCGGCCGCGCAAGCCGCTGGCGGTCCTGGTGTTCGCCGAGGAGGAGGGCGGCCGCTTCGGCGTGCCGTGCCTCGGTTCGCGGCTGCTCACCGGGTCGATCGACGCCGACAGGGCACGTGCGTTGCGGGACCCGGACGGCGTCACGCTCGCCGAGGCGGCGTCGCGGGCGGGGTTCGAGCCCGAGCGGTTCGGGCGGGACGACCTCGCGCTGTCGCGGATCGGCACGTTCCTCGAACTGCACGTCGAACAGGGCAAGGGGCTGATCGACCTGGGCTCGCCGCTCGCCGTCGGCAGCACGGTCATCGCGCACGGGCGGTGGCGGTTCTCGTTCTCGGGGCAGGGAAATCATGCCGGGGCGACGGTGATGGGCGACCGGCACGACCCGATGATCCCGGCAGCGGCGGTCGTCGCGGCCGCGCGCCGGGTGGCGTCGAAGGTCGAGGGTGCGCGGGCGACGGTCGGCAGGCTGGTGCCGCGGCCCGGCGGCACCAATGTGATCGCGTCCACTGTGGACGTTTGGCTGGACGCGCGGGTGACCGGCGAGGACCGGGTCCGCCCGCTGGTCGACGAGATCGCCGGCATCGCGGGCGAAGCCGCGGCCGAGGAGGGCTGCGCGGTGCAGCTCTCCGAGGAGTCCTACAGCGGCACGGTCGCGTTCGACGCCGGTCTGCGGGGGCGGTTGGGGGATCTGCTGGGCGGGGTGCCGGAGCTGCCCACCGGGGCCGGGCACGATGCCGCGATCCTGTCCGGGCACGTCCGCGCCGGCATGCTGTACGTGCGGAACCCGACCGGCATCAGCCACGCGCCGGAGGAGTTCGCCGAGGACGACGACGTGGAGCGGGGCGCGCGAGCACTTGCCGACGTACTGCGGAACTTGTCGACATGACGACCTATTGGTGTGCCTACGCGTGGCTGCCCGGCGGCGTGGCCCACGGGGTCCGCATCGACGTGGAGGCGGAGGTCCTGACGACCGTCACGCCGGGCTCGCCGCGCGCCGGGACCGTCCTCAATGGACTCGTGGTGCCCGGCTTCGCCAACGGTCACTCCCATGCGTTCCACCGGGCGCTGCGGGGCCGGACGCACCACGGGCACGGCACGTTCTGGACCTGGCGGGAGCGGATGTACGCGCTCGCCGAACGGCTCGACCCCGAGTCCTGCTACCGGCTGGCGCGCGGCGTGTTCGCCGAGATGACGCTGTCGGGCTATACGAGTGTGGGGGAGTTCCACTACCTGCACCACGCGCCGGGCGGGCGCCCGTACGCCGACCCGAACGCGATGGGGTACGCGCTGGCGCAGGCCGCCACGGACTCGGGCATTCGGCTGACACTGCTCGACACCTGTTATCTGACCGGCGGTTTCGGCCGTGAACTCGACGGACGGCAGCAGCGCTTCGCGGATGCCGACGCCGACGCCTGGGCGCGCCGTGTCGAGGCTTTCGCGCCGGACGGGCAGACCCGGGTCGGCGCCGCGGTGCACTCGGTTCGTGCCGTCCCCGCCGACCAGCTGCCCGTGGTCGCGGACCGGCCCGGTCCGCTGCACGTCCACCTGTCCGAGCAGCGCGGGGAGAACGAGGAGTGCCTCGCACACTACGGCCGGACCCCGACGGAAGTGCTGGCCGAGGCGGGTGTCCTCGGGCCGCGCAGCGTTGCCGTGCACGGGACGCACCTGAGCGACGACGACATCGGCACCCTCGCCGCGACCGGTACGCGGGTGTGCTTCTGCCCGACCACGGAACGGGACCTCGGCGACGGGATCGGGCCCGCACGAGCGCTGGCCGACGCGGGCGTCCCCCTGTGTCTCGGCAGCGACAGCCACGCCGTGGTCGACCCGTTCGAGGAAGCCAGGGCGCTGGAGCTGGACGACCGGCTCGCTTCGGAATCGCGTGGCCGGTTCGCCATGTCAGAGCTGCTGGCTACTGCGACCGACCACGACGCGATCGGCTGGGGTGAGCTGGTGCTGATGCCGGGCGCGTCGGCGGACCTGGTCGTGGTGGACCTCGGGTCGGTGCGGACGGCCGGATGCGAGCCGGACGCGGTGCTGCTCGCGGCGTCGGCGGCCGACGTGACGGACGTGCTGGTCGGCGGCAGGTGGGTGGTCCGCGACCGCGTCCACCAGCTGATCGACCGGCCGGAAACGGTGCTGGCGAAGGAGATCGAGGCGCTGTGGCGATCCTGATCGATGGTATCGGCGAGCTGACCACGAACTGTGCGACGGGCAGGCTCCGGGACGCGGCCCTCGTTCTCGACGGCGAGCAGATCGCGTGGGTGGGTCCGTCGAGGGCCGCACCGGCCGCGGACGAACGCGTCGACGTCGCGGGCAGGGCGGTGTTGCCCGGCTGGGTGGACAGCCACACGCACCTGGTCTTCGCCGGCGACCGGACGGCCGAGTTCGAGGCCCGGATGTCCGGAAAGCCTTACAGTGCCGGGGGAATCGCCGTCACGGTCGACGCGACGCGAGCGGCCACCGACGAGCAGCTGGCCGCGAACCTGCGCCGGCACGCGGAGGAGGCCCTGCGCCAGGGCACCACCTGCCTGGAGACGAAGACCGGATACGGGCTGTCCGTCGTGGACGAGGTCCGGTCCGCGCGTATCGCCGCCGAGGTGGCCGACGAGGTCACCTTCCTCGGCGCACACATCATCCCGCCGGATTCGCTGTCCTATGTAGACCTGGTGTGTGGCGAGATGCTCGACGCGGTGGCGGATTCCGTCCACTGGGCCGACGTGTTCTGCGAAGAAGGCGCTTTCGACGAGGCGCAGTCCGAGCGCGTGCTGTGTGCGGCGGCCGCGCGCGGGCTCGGCCTGCGCGTGCACGGCAACCAGCTCGGCCACGGGCCGGGCGTCCAGCTCGCGGTCCGCCACGGCGCGGCCAGCGTCGACCACTGCACGTACCTGACCGACGCCGACGTGGACGCACTCGCCTCGTCGGACACGGTCGCGACCCTCCTGCCGGCCTGCGACCTGTCCACCCGCCAGCCACTCGCGGCCGCGCGCCGCCTGCTCGACGCGGGCGCCGTGGTGGCACTGGCCAGCAACGCCAACCCCGGCAGCTCGTACACGACCTCGATGGCCTTCTGCGTCGCGACGGCCGTCCTGCAGATGCGGATGTCCGTCGAGGAGGCGGTGTGGGCCGCGACAGCCGGTGGCGCACGGGCGCTGCGGCGGGACGACGTCGGCGTCATCCGGCCGGGTGCCCGCGCCGACGTGCAGGTGCTCGAGGCGCCGTCCGTGACGCATCTCGCATATCGCCCCGGAGTACCGCTGACCTGGGCCGTTTGGCAGCGTGGCGTTCACCGGATGTTCAACTACAGACCGTCTGCCTGATTCACTCGCTGGGTATCGTCGAAGTACGTGGACCCCTCACTCATCGTCATCGTGGTGGTCGTCGCCGCACTGGCCTTCGACTTCACCAACGGATTCCACGACACCGCGAACGCCATGGCGACCTCCATCGCGACCGGGGCGCTCAAGCCCAAGGTCGCGGTCGCGATCTCCGCGGTGCTCAACCTCGCAGGCGCATTCCTGTCCATCGAGGTCGCCAAGACGATCTCCGGCGGCATCGTCGACGACACGAAGGTGACTCCCGTGATCGTGTTCGCCGGGCTCGTCGGCGCGATCATCTGGAACCTGCTCACCTGGCTGTTCGGCCTGCCGTCGAGCTCCTCGCACGCACTGTTCGGCGGCCTGATCGGCGCGACCTGGATCGCGTCGGGCGCCGACGCGGTGCACTTCGGCTCGGTCGTCTCGAAGATCCTCATCCCGGCCGTCGCGTCGCCGCTGGTGGCGGGGCTGGTGGCCGCGGTCGGCACGTTCCTGGTGTACAAGATCACCGCGTCCGTGCGACAGGACGTGGTGGGCAAGACGTTCAAGACCGCGCAAGCGCTTTCGGCTTCGCTGGTCTCGCTCGCGCACGGCACCAACGACGCGCAGAAGACCATGGGCGTGATCACGCTGACGCTGATCTCGTCCGGCTCGCTCGCGGCCGGGTCCGCGCCGCCGCTGTGGGTCATCCTCACCGCGGGCACGGCGATCGCCGCCGGCACCTACCTGGGCGGCTGGCGGATCATCCAGACGATGGGCAAGAAGATCACCGAGATCCAGACCCCGCAGGGCTTCGCGGCGGAGACCAGTGCCGCGGTGACGATCCTGGCGTCCTCGCACCTCGGGTTCGCGCTGTCCACCACGCACGTGTGCTCCGGCGGGATCATCGGTTCCGGCGTCGGGCGCAAGCTGGCCGAGGTGCGCTGGGGCGTCGCGGGCCGGATGGCGCTGGCCTGGCTGTGCACGCTGCCGGCGGCCGCCGTCGTCGGCGCGATCGCGGCGGAGGTCTCCAGCAGCGGCAGCATCGGCACGGTGCTGGTGGGCGTCGCCGGGGTGATCGTCGCGCTGGTCATCTACCTGTGGTCGCGGCGAAACCCGGTGACCGCGGCCAACGTCAACCAGAGCTCGCCGGCCGAGCCGGTCGCGGCATCGGCCTGAGGAGTGTCATGACGATCGACTGGGCTGCCCTGGGCAGCGTCTTCCTGATCGCCCTCGTCGCGGTCGGGGTCATCACGAGCGTGTTCGCCGTCGGCGTCCGCGGCCTCGCCGCCCGCACGACGGCGCGGGACACGGGCGCGAGCGGCAGCGGCGGGCTGACGGCGGCGATCATCTGCTTCGCGGTCTGCGCGGCCATTGTCGGCTACGGGATCTACCTGATCGCAGCCTGATACACCTCAGGTCGTCAGGTCGTCAGGTCGTCAGGTCGTCCGCGATCGCGTCCAGGCGGTGCTGCGGCAGCAGATCCGTGACGTAGTGCACGCGCGCCGGGTCGTCGAGCATGCGGGCGACCTGGGGGAGTGCCTTGTCGGGGATGACCTCCAGGCTCGACACGATCGTGCTCTCCGGCAGCGTGTCGACGAACCGCGCGATGGTGATCCAGTCCCGCCTGCGGGCCAGCTCGCGGGCGACCGCGACCACCACGGGCGCGGGGATGCCGGCGATGATGCCGGCCGCGCGACGCGGGTCCAGCTCGGCCGCCACGTCCGCGAGGAAGCCCGGCGAAAGCCGTTTCGCGATGTCCACCCCGCGGGCGACGTCGACCAGGCCCGCGATCCGCGCCGACAGCAGTGGCCCGAACACCCGCTCCGCCATCTTGGCCAGCAGCGGGCTCGGCAGCAGCTTGCTCGCGCCGGCCATCCGCTCCAGCACGCCGAGGTGCGCATCGAACAGCGTGCTGGTCACCCGGTCACGCAGCAATCGCAGGTCCGCGGCCGGGACGTCCCGCAGGTAGCCCAGCCGCTCCGGGGAGACGCCCAGCACCCTGGCGAGCTTCAGGATCTCCGCGTCCGAGTCCATCTACAGCCCCACGGCCTTGCGGATCGCCGGGCGCAGCAGCGCCGGGACGTACCGCAACGCCTCGTCGCCCGCCTTCGCCAGCGCCTTGGCCTGCCGCCGGCTCGCCTGGTGCAACGCGTCCGCGAGATCCTGCTGGTGCTCGGCCGGAAGCGCCGCGACGCCCTCGGGCAGACCGCCGAGCTCGGCGGCGAGAGTGCGGTCGTTCATCGCCCGATCATCTCACCTGATTACGGTTTCCCGCATGACAGTTGAGATCGAGACCTCCTACCCCGGCGTCGGCGGCCTGACCGCCTACCTCGCCCGTCCCGCGGGCGGTTCCACCCGCGGCATGCTCCTGCTGCCGATGATCACCGGCATCGGCGAGCAGGTCCGGAACTGGGCCGACGAGCTGGCAGGCCGCGGCGTCACCGCGTTGACCTGGGACCCCTGGCACGGCGTGAGCAGCGACGACACCAGCTACGACGCCCTGCACGCGCGCATGGTCCAGCTCGACGACGAGGTGGTGCTCGGCGAGCAGCGCGCGCTGCTGGACCACCTGCTCGGCGAGCTCGGCTGTGCGAAGGCCGGTGTCATGGGCTGGTGCCTCGGCGGCCGGTTCGCGCTGATCCTCGGCGGGCAGGACAGCCGGCTGGCCAACGTCATCGCCTACCACCCGACCGTCCCCGCGACGCCGCCGCCGAACCACACCGTCGACGCCGTCGCGCACACCGCGCAGATCCAGGCACCGGTGCTGATGCTCTACCCGGGCGCGGACGACCTGGTGCCCGCCGAGAGCTTCAACCGGCTGCAGACCGCGCTCCAGTCGCGCCCCAGCGGCCCGAGCATGGTCCACGTCTACCCGCACGCCGAGCACGGGTTCAGCAGCAGCCAGCGGCACGGCAACCCGGTCAACGCCGAGGCGTTCGCGCTGTCCTGGCCGCAGGCGCTCTCGCTCATCGACGTGACGACCGGGTAGTCCGGGCTGCCGGGAAACGTTCGTCCGGCTGTCGATTCCAGCCGTCGGCATTCGACGTACTGGTCATGGACTATCGCCTCGAACTGATCCCGCTCCCGGTCACCGACGTCGACCGCGCCAAAGCCTTCTACGCCGACCGACTCGGTTTCGGGGTCGACCTCGACTTCAGCCCGAACGAGGCGTTCCGCGTCGTACAGCTGACGCCGCCGGGATCGGCCTGCTCGATCGTCATCGGCGTCGGCGTCGTCGGCACTCCGCCGGGTTCGGTCCAGGGCCTGCACCTCGTCGTCGACGACATCCGTGCCGCCCGGGCCGAGCTGGCCGGGCGTGGGGTCGAGGTCGCCGAGGTGGCGGACATGAGCGCACCGGGCAAGTCGACCGTCTCCTACGCGGCGTTCACCGACCCCGACGGCAACGGCTGGACCCTGCAGCAGCTGCCCCGGCTATGAGCGCTTGGTCCGGCGGGTCGCCGTCGCGGTGAGCGGGTCCTCGGGCCAGGGATGCTTGGGGTACCGCCCGCGGAGTTCCGCGCGCACGGACACATACCCGTTGTGCCAGAAGGACTCCAGGTCACTCGTCACCGCGGCGGGACGTCCGGCGGGCGACAGCAGGTGCAGTACCACCGGCACGCCCGACACCCGTGGGGTGGCCGGCCAGCCGAACGTCTCCTGCAGCTTCACCGCGAGCACCGGTTCGCCCGTCGAGTAGTCGACCCGGATCCGCGAGCCCGACGGCACCTCGATCCGGTCGGGCGCGAGCGCGTCGAGCCGGGCGGCCTCGGGCCAGGGGAGCAGGCCGCGCAGCGCGTGCACGGTGTCGATGCGCGCCAGGTCGGCGTGGCGGCGGGCCGTGCCCAGCCAGTCGGCGGCGTTCGCCAGCAACGCTTCGTCGGTCATGCTGGGCCACGGCTCGCCGTGCACGCGATGCAGGAACGCCAGGCGCTGCCGCAGGTTGCGGGCCTCGGCCGACCACGTCAGCAGGTCGAGGCCCTCCTTGTGCAACCCGGTCAGGAGCGCTTGCCGGACCAGTTCCGGGTCGGGGTTCCGCAGCGGGCGTTCGGACAGCACGATCGCGCCCAGCCGACGGACGGATCTCGCCACCACGTCGCCGGCCCAGCCCACTTCGTCCACTTCGGACACCAGGTTCGGCGCCGCACGGAGGGCGAGTTCGGCGTCCGCGCGGGCGGCCAGCCTGATGATGCCGTGGGCGCGGCCGGGATCCCGGGTCGCTTCCGCGACCGCCAGCCATTCCCCGTCGCCGAGCCCGCTGCCCGCCGGCAGCTCGGCGGCGGTGCCGCTCGCCATCAGGTAGACCGGCGAGCCCTTTTCCCGCCGCCGCGCCAGCCGTTCCGGATGCGCCAGCGCCACGACCAGCGCCGGATCGGGCGCCTCGGGTGCGCCGGGCACCAGCCGGGCGAGGCGGCGCACCTCCGTGCGCCAGCGTTCGTCACGGGTGTCGCGCAGCCTGCGCAACTCGGCCTCGACGTCGGTGAGCGTGCCGCCCGCGTCCAGCATCGCCACGACCTCCGCGGCCGGGCGGGGCCCGACCTGTGCGGCGCCGTCCAGCAGGGCGCGCGCGAGCCGCGGGTGCAGCCCGAGGTCGGCCATCTTGCGGCCACGTGCGGTGATCTTGCCGTTCTCGAGGGCGCCGAGCGTCCGCAACAGTTCCTGCCCGGCGTCGAGCGGGCCGTCCGGCGGCGGATCCCACCAGGACAGCCCGGCGCCGTCCGGGGTCGCCCAGCAGGCGAGCTCGAGCGCGAGCCGGGTCAGGTCCGCGGTCCGGATCTCGGGCTCGGGGTAGGCGGGCAGGCTGACCTGCTCGTACTGCGCCCAGCACCGGTAGGCCCGGCCCGGCGCCTCACGCCCCGCGCGTCCGGCGCGCTGTTCGGCGACGGCGGCGGAGACGCGGACCGTCGCCAGTCCGGGCAGGCCGCGGCGGTGGTCGACCCGCGGCACCCGGGCCAGGCCCGAGTCGACCACGGCCCGCACGCCGGGCACGGTCAGGCTCGATTCGGCGACGGCGGTGGCCAGCACGACGCGCCGCCGGGGCCCCGGCTTCAGCGCGGCGTCCTGCCGGGCGGCGGTCACCCTGCCGTGCAGCGGAAGGACATCGGCGTCCAGCTCCGACAGCAAGGACGACGTTCTCGCGATCTCCCCGGCGCCCGGCAGGAAGGCGAGCACGTCACCGTCCACTTCGGACAGGGCAGTGCGGATCGCGCGGGCCACCGAGACCTCCACGCGCTCGTTCCGGGCAGGGGGCAGGTAGCCGAGCTCGACGGGATACGTGCGTACGTGTGCGGTGATCACGGGCGCGTCGCCGAGCAGCGCCGCGAGCCTGCCGGAGGCGACGGTCGCGGAGGTGGCCAGCAGCTTCAGGTCCTCGCGCAGTCCGCCGCGCACATCGAGCAGCAACGCCAGCAGGAGGTCGGCGTCGAGATGGCGTTCGTGGCACTCGTCCAGCAGCACCGTCCCGACCCCGGGCAGCTCGGGGTCGTGCTGCACCCGCCGCACGAGCAGACCGGACGTCACCACCTCGATCCTCGTGCGCCGGGAGACCTTCCGATCGCCCCGGACCGCGTAACCGACGGTGTCGCCGACCTGCTCGCCGAGCAGGGCTGCCATCCGGCTCGCCGCCGCGCGAGCCGCGAGCCGCCGTGGCTCGGCGACCACGATCCGGCCATCGGTGTGCTCGGCGAGCGCGAGCGGGACGACAGTCGTCTTCCCGGTGCCCGGCGGCGCGACGAGCACCGCGCTGCCGTGGGCGTCCAGCGCCGCGGTCAGCTCGCCCAGCACGTCGCGGACTGGCAGGTCGGGCAGCGTCGTCATCGCTCGGTCACGGCGGGTGGGGCGGGCAGCGGGTAGCCGGACGGCCCGAGGTTGACGCGCAGCGAGTCCAGCCACTTCCCGCTGCTGACCATCTGCTGGATGGCGTCGTCGAGCGCGTGCAGGCCTTCGGCGTCGCCCTTGCGCAGGCCGATTCCGTAGCGCTCGGTGGAGAACGGCTTGCCGACCACCTTGAGCAGCTCGGGGTTCTGCGTGACGTAACCGGCGAGGATGACGCCGTCGGTGGTCACCGCGTCGACCTGCCCGGCGAGCAGTGCCGTCACGCAGTCCGGGTAGCGCGGGTACTCCACCAGCTGCACGGCCTGCGCGAAGCGGGTCTTGACCTCCTGTGCGGGCGTGGAGCCCGTGACCGAGCAGAGGCGGCGGCCGTTGAGCGTCTCCGGGCCGGTGATCGCGTTGTCCGACCGGCGTACGAGCAGGTCCTGCCCGGTCTCGAAGTACGGCCCGGCGAAGGAGATGACCTGCTTGCGCTTGTCGGTGATGGAGTAGGCGGCGATCACCAGGTCCACGGTGCCCGAGGTGAGGTCGGTCTCCCTGGTCGCCGAGGTGGTCTCCCGCCAGATGATGCCGGGCGGCTTGACGCCCAGCTGCCCGGCGACGTATTCGGCGACGTCCACGTCGAACCCCACGAAGCGCCCGTCGAGCGTGTGCTCGGCGAGCCCTGGCTGGTCGAAGCGGATGCCGATGGTGAGATGCCCGCTGTCGGCCTTGCCGAGGAGGGTGCCGGGGTCGTGGGAGGAACACGCCGTGAGCCCGCAGAGCAGGAGAAGCACGGCCATCACTCGAACGAGCGGCACGAGCTCCTCCTTTCGGCCCGAGCGGCGTGACCTCACAGGTTTCTCAGGACGCGCCGATAGCCTAAGCGTGTGTTCCGACCTTCCCAACCCGTGCTCGACGTCGTCGGGACGGTGGTGCGGCTCGGCCTGGCCGCGGTCTGGCTCACCTCGGGATCGATCAAGCTCGCGGATCCCGGGCAGACCTACCTCGCGGTGAAGGCCTACCAGCTGCTGCCCGACGCCGTGGTGCACCCGGTGGCGACCGCGCTGCCGCTGCTCGAGCTGGCGCTGGGTGTGCTGCTGCTGTTCGGCCTGCTGACCAGGGTCGCGGCCGTCGTGTCGGCCGTCGTGCTGGTGCTGTTCATCGCCGGCGTCGCCCAGTCGTGGGCGCGCGGCCTCACGATCGACTGCGGCTGCTTCGGCGGCGGTGGCCAGGTCGCCGCGGGGCAGACCCAGTACCCGCAGGAGATCGCCCGCGACGTGGGCTTCATGGTGCTCGCCGGGTGGCTGATCGTGCGTTCGCGGACGCGCCTGGCCGTGGACGGGTGGCTCCGTTCGGAACAGCAGGTCTCGGACCTCCCCGTGTAAGAAGCAGAAAGGACCTGAACAAGTGGGTGGAGCGGAGCGGTCCGCACGTAACCGCCGGCAACAGCAGCAGCGGTCCGGCGCCCGCGCGGTGGCGCAGGCGCGCGGATCGTCGGGCGGCAACCGGCGGACGATCGTCGTGGTCGTCGCCGTGGTGGTGCTGGCCGCGCTGGTGATCGGCGGGGTCATCTGGACGAACCGGTCGAAGAACCAGACCCAGGGCGAAGCGATCCCGCCGGTGACGACGAACGCGTCGCTGGACACGCAGAACGTGCGCCAGGGCGCCGTGGTGGTCACCGGTAAGGCCGACGCCAAGGCGAAGATCGATATCTACGAGGACTTCCTCTGCCCGTACTGCGGCCAGCTGGAGAAGACCTACGGTAACCAGGTCGACCAGCAGATCGAGGCGGGGAAACTGCAGGTCAGCTACCACATGATCCCGCTGCTGAACAGCCGGTCGGACCCGCCGGGCTACTCGCTGGCCGCGGAGAACGCCGCGCTGTGCGCCGCGGACCAGAGGAAGTTCACCTCGTTCCACGACAGCCTGTTCGCGAAGCAGCCCGAGGAGGGTCAGCGCGGGTACGACAACGCGCAGCTGATCAAGCTGGGGCAGGACCTGGGCATCACCGCCCCGGCCTTCGCGACGTGCGTCAACGCGGGTACCTACAACCAGCCCCTGAACGACGCACTGGCGAAGATCTCGGCCGACCCGACCTTCCAGGGCACGCCGACGATCCTGCAGAACGGCGCCCAGGTCGACTGGACCCAGCCCGACTGGGTGACCAAGCTGGTGGGCCAGTCCTGACCCCGCGCGGGGGGTCCTTTCCCGGCCCCCCCGCGTACGGGCCGGTGGCGAGGTCATGTAACGTATGCGCAGACACGACGCGGGGTTGACTCCGCTCGCGGGGCTATGGCGCAGCTGGTAGCGCACCTCACTGGCAGTGAGGGGGTCAGGGGTTCGAGTCCCCTTAGCTCCACTTCGTGATCAACCCCCTTCGATCAGGCTGTTTCGGCTGGTCGGAGGGGCTTTCTTGTGGCTTCGGTTGATCTTGGCTGATCGTTTGTAATCGGGTCAGGCTGTCCCTGGTGGGGTGTTTCTGGGGAGTGCCACTCCAGGTCGTTGATAAGGGATCGACCTGTTTTTCGTTGCCCCGCTGGACGTGGCGGGTGTTGTCCCTCTTTCCAACGGTGAGAGGGGCGGCGGGAATTGGCCGTTGACGCGTGGTTAGCGACGGGGGAATAGGTCGCCGGGTTTTCATTGCTGGCTTTCTCTGTTGGGGTCGTTTGGGGTAACGGCTGCGGGTGGCTTTGTGCCAGCGGCGTTGGAGGTCGGCGAGCAGTCGGGTTTCGACCTCGGGGGCGACGTGGGAGTAGGTTTCGACGACCCGGTTGGGCAGGTGATGGCCCAGGCGGCGGGCTTGCGCGATCTCGGGGGCTCCGCCGGCGATGAGCCAGGTTGTGTGGCTGTGTCGCAGCCCGTGGAAGGTCAGTCCCGGACACACCGGGTAGATCCGGGCGCCCGGTTTGCGGGTGCCGTCGATGGCGGGGCGAAGGATGCGACGGTGGAAGGACGAGCGCCACAGCCAGGTGCCGCACGGGTTGGTGAACACGAACTCGTAGGGGTGCGTCTGGAGGTGCTGGCGCAGCAGTCGGACCAGGAATGGCGGCAGGGTGATGGTGCGGGCCGAGGAGGGTGTCTTCGGCGGGCCGAGCCAGCGGCGTCCGCCGCACTCGTGGAGCGAGCCGTGGTCGGGGTCAACGGTGAGATGGCCGGTGTCGAGGTGGAGGTTGTCGCGGTGGAGGGCGGCTAGTTCGCCCCGGCGGCAGCCGGTCCACGCGGCGGTGATGATCAGAAGCCGGGCGGTGGTGCCGCCGAGGGCGGAGGCTTGGTTGGCGATGCGCAGCACCTGCTCGGGCGTGGGCCAGACACGTTCGCGGGCGAGGGTGCGGCAGCGTCGGCCGCGGTGACCGCGTTGTCGGACGGGGTTGGTGGGGATGAGGTGTTGGTCGACCGCGTCGGTGAGGATCATCGACAGGAGTTTGACCCAGCTGGCGATGGTGGCTGCGGCGTAGCCAGCGTCCGCAACCTGTTTGGTCCAGGTGTCGATGTCGAGCGCGGTGATCTCGCCCAAAGACGCGTCGCCGAAGTGGGGCAGAATCTGGCAGCGCAGGTAGCTGCGGTAGTTGTCGATGGTGCGCGGGTCGAGGTCCTGGGCGGGCAGCCAGCGGGCGGCCCAGTCGGTGAGTGTGGTGCGGCTGTCGGCGGGGTCGATCCAGACCTGGCGCCTTTGGTCGGTTTCCATGTCCCGGGCGTAGGTTTCGGCGACCTTGCGGTCAGGGAAGCCCGGTATGGCGCCGGTGGTGCCGGTGTGGCGGCGGTAGCGGACCCGCCAGGAGTGTTGTCCGGATTGCTCGACCCAGGCCATGATGACCTCCCGATGCGCGACTGCTGGTCAGTTCCGTGATGCGTCCGGCCGTGACGGATGTCAAGTCGCAGCGCGCCGCGAAACGTGGGAAGGGGGCTGGAGCGCCTGTCTCCCAGGTTTCAGATGGCGGGACGAAGCATGTGACAAAGTGACGGCGGCTGGGTGGACGCGGCGGCTGTGGCCTGGCGGCAGGGCGCAGTGACCCGCAGTTAACGGTTGACACGCGAGCGATGATCTCGAGGTCGGCACATCTTCTATGGCCCGACCGTGTGCTTTCCAGCAATCCAGTGACGGCGGTGGGCACGCTAGCGGGCCGAGCGGTGAGGTGCTGGACCCAACCCGGCCCCGGCTTGCGGCGCCGCGCGCCACCGGTCGATCGCACCACGCACGCCGGTGATCTCTTGGCCGTGGGTCGCCCGAATCGACAGCGCTGCGTCGAGCAGGGCCGCCTCGATCTTGCCCGGTTACTCGCGGGGCACTCCGCCCAGCGATTCGGGCTGAGGAGTTGGCTCCGGATGGACGTGGTCACGGTAGCGAGATCGGGGTCACCATCGGGAGCCTGGTGTCTTTGCACACGGGGTTCAGCATGGTGCGACCGCTCCTTGTGTACCGACCGCACACCATCCCGGGTGCTGCCGAAGCCATTGCTGCTGGCTTGATTTCACGTCGCTGGGGGTCAGCCCGCGTGCGGCGTTCACGCAACCACCGGTCTGGCACTTGATGTTCGTGCCTGGTTCGTAGCACTGGTTCTCGTCGCGTAGGCAGGCATCCCTGCTGTGCGATGGTGCCGCGGCCTTGGTGGTACTCGCCGTACTTCGGGTCATCGCCGGCTTGGTGGTTGAGGACGGGGACGGGGCAGTGGTCGCGGGCTGCGGCGTCGATGTCGGTGCTGATTCTGGTGTGGATGTGGGAGCGCTGGTTGATGTGGGCGCAGCTGGACTCGTCGGCATGGGAGTACCTGCTTGCGACGTGTCACACCCGACCAGAAGGGCGAGCAGTACCGCGATCGGAGCCAAGAGGGTCAGACGCAGCACAAGCAGGTAGTCGCAGGCCAGTGGCTACCCGTTACCGGAGGCGGACACGGGCGGCTCCGGTTCGGCGGGGTCGCAGTGACGAGGACCGCAGGGACAACAGGCTGGGTGTAACGCACAGCCGTGGTTTGAAGATCTCCCAACGGCCAGCTGCCTCACCACCGGAGAAGACCTTCAATGCACGACCCCGACCTACCCGCCACGCCGCCGCGCCCAAGAAAACCAATTTGGAAGCGGTGGTGGTTTTGGCTGCCCGTCGGGTTCGTGGTTTTGATCGTCGTCGCCGGAATCGTGGGCCCCGCCTCTCCTGCCACGAACCAGGTCGCTGTCTCGGACCCGGCCGGCGCTCAGTCACCGCAACCGGCTCGCTCACCAGGCACATCGGAACTGCCAACGTCCTCGGTGTCATCGGCTCACACGAGCGCGCCACCACCGGTCGTGCCGGCGGCGGCGCTTCGCGGGCTGTGGGAGCAGCCAAACTGGTGGGATCAAAACCGCAAAGCAACGTCGACGTCTCTGTGCACCGAGGAGGGGGAGACGCCCGTCGGAACTGAGCGCGCATGGTCGTTGGCGTCCGGTGCTGTCGCCTGCGTTGACGACACGCCCGTCACGGCTGGGGTGGGGCCGTGATCAACGTCGACATCTACTTCCCCATGAAGGTGAACGAACAGCAAGCGCTGGCGATAGCGATGTCGATCCTCCCGGTCGACGCGGCGCCTGTCGCGACGTTCAACGGCGTCAACCCGGACTACTCGACCAAGTCCAGCGGGTCATGCCGCCAATCGACCTACACCTCGGCGGCGCTCGGTGGGGCGGTCCGGCAAGCCAACCCGACCTGGACTGCGGATCCGGCCAAGGCCAACATCATCCTGTACTCGGGGCACGCGACGTCCGAGGACGGCGCAGACAAGCCCTACTCGCCAACGAGTGTGAATCTCGCGTCGGTCGGAATCGGGCCAGAAAACCGCGGCACGGACGGGATTGTGCACTGCTGATCCGCACCAACGCGCGCCGGGGTTTCAGGTAGAGCGGCCCCAGCCGTGCCGCCCTACCCGCCCAGGGTATTTGGCCGCGGTCCGTTCGGAGAAATGCCAGCGCATCAGCTTCATTCGGAACCGATGGATGGGGGTGTGCGCGGCGAGGATGGCCTTGCTGACGTCACCTGGCTCGAACATACCGACCGCCGTCGACGGCGCCAAACCCGGCTCGGTGGCCTGGCCCCATCGAGTTTGCGACAATCAACCATACCGGACCAGCGGCGTGAGCTGCCCACCCGCGATCCAACCAAACTCGGTGCTGTTCCTTGTCACTATCGTGCGTGAACGCAGGCCTTGTCACGCCAATGGTTGGGGACACACCTGTCGTGAGGTCGGACGCTGCCTCCGTCTGCCATCCGCTGGTGTGGGTCCAGGGCGCGGACCACGGCCGTGTAGATCACGTCTACCGCGGTGTCGGGCGACGGGTTCGGAAGGTCGGGTACGCGGGCGCGCGCCAAGGCGGATGCGTCGTCGATGAGGACTGCGGTGGGAGCTTTCTGCGCCCTCTACGGTTCGACTTCGGGACCACGGACCGCTTCCGTGCGTAGGAGTCGGCCACCTCTGGCCCAGACCCGGGGGCACGATTCGCTAACGATCGACGCCTGTTGTCCTGGTCGGGCGGCATCTCATTTCGCGTGAACTTCGCCGCGTAGGCGCGTTGACCTGGGCATTGTCCGAGTCTGGCGGGTGCGACGTGTTAGCTCGTGTCACCGGAATGGGTGATCTTCGCAATGTGAAACATTTTGGCCGCCGTACCGATACCCACCAGCGCTGGGGTTGTTGAGGTCGGAGGCACATCGATGGGTCGTCGCCGGGGGTTCTTCGCCGAGATGCAGTATCAGGCGGCGAAGGCGCAGAAGGAAAGAGCGAGGCAACTCGCGGCCGCTGAACGCGAGCGGCTGCGTCTCGAAAGGGAGATGCATCGCGCTGAGGCCGCGGCCGCTATGGCACGCGAGCGCACAGCGCGTGCTAACGCGCAGCTGTCGGCACAGGCGGAACGCGAAGCCAAGCGCCTCCACGTTGAAGCCCAACAAGCGAAGGTCGAGTCGCTGAACGCGAACCTGCAAGAACAGTTCGCGGCTATCGATGGCGTGCTTGAGTTGACGCTAGCCGTCGATGACTACGTGGATCTGGAAAAGCTTCGCCGCGTGGCGCAGCACCCGGAGTTCCAGTCGCCGCACCAGGTCGTGCCGCCGCCACCTGCACCGATCGTGGCTCCGCCGGAGCCGTACTACCAGCCACCGGCTCCACCCACCGGAATCTCGGCGGTCTTCGCCAAGAAGAAGCACGCCGCGGCGACCGCTGCCGCTCAGGCCCAGTTCGCGCAAGCGCATACGTCCTGGCAGGCGGTGGTAGCGCAGATTCCGCAGCGGCAACTGGCCGCCACGCAGCAATACCAAGCTGCGGAGAACGAGCGGTTGCGGAGGTTGGCCGATGACCGGAGGCGTTACGACGCCGAGTGCGACGAACGTCAGCAGGTCGTCGACGCGGAGAACGAACGTCTCGACGATCTCATCAACCGGTTCGCGGCCTCCGAACCCGATGCGGTCGACGAGTACGTCGGTATCGTGTTCGGCAACTCGATCTACCCTGACGTGATCGCCGCCAACAGTGATGTCGACTTCTCCTACGATGCTGATCTGCGTGAACTGTCCATCACGCTTGTCTTCCCTCCGCCTGACGCGATCCCGACGACCAAGTCCTTCCGCTACGTGCGAGCGAGTGACGAGATCGCGGAAACCAAGCTGACACAGAAGGACATCACGACCAGGTACGTCAATTTGGTTCACAACATAACTCTGCGGACTGTTCACGAGGTCTGGGAGTCTGACCGTGCGGGAAAGATCGGCAGCATCTCACTGGTCGGCGGTGTCAACCACGTCGATCCCGCTGTCGGCAAGGACGTGTTCGTCCGTCTCATGGCGTTGGCAGTGAGCCGTGAGGACTTTGTGGAGATCGACTTGTCTCGCATTACTCCTTCCGAAACGCTGAAGCACATTCGTGCCGTCGTGTCGAAGGCACCGCATCGCCTGACCCCGATCGGCGACATGAAAGGAGTACGTAAATGAACTCCGACGCCGATGAGAGGATCCGGTGAGCGGGTTCCGCTTCGTTCCGCCCCCGGGCTGGCCGCAGCCGGCGCCTGGGTGGGCGCCCCCGGCCGGGTGGCAACCGCCACCATCTTGGCCGCCAGCGCCTCCGAGCTGGCAGTTCTGGGTCGCGGACGCGCCAACGGGCGACGGGAGGCAGGACACCGCCGAGGGGCCTGTCGACGTTCCCGCGGCCGAGCCCGACATCGACGACACATCGCGAGAGGGCGACCGGCAAGAGGTATCCACCGCTTCGGCTCAACAGGAACTGCGGCGCATCCAACTGCAGATCGATGAGGCGCGGCAGGAGCTCGTCGAACTCAATGATGCGATCCTGCTCCAACAGGTCGGCATCTACGAGTACCACCACCCGCTGGAGAGCGCGGAGCAGTACAAGGAGGCGCTAGCCGAGGTTCGCCAGGCGATCAAGGACTTCGTCAAGCGCAACGCCGCGATCCTCGCGGCCGAACGGTTCGCCTACAACAACTCGCTGGCACAGGGCCGAAAGATGACGGCTGATTTGTCAAAACTGATGCTGCGAGCCTACAACGCGGAGGCCGACAACTGCGTCCGGTCGGTTCGTGCGGGCACGGTTGCCTCGGCGAAGCAGCGACTCGACCGATCGGTCGAGTCGATCGCGAGACTCGGCAAGATGATGGAGATGCGCGTAGCTCCTGACTACCACCTCCTTCGCCTTCGTGAGATCGAGCTGACAGGTGACTACCAGATCAAGGTGCAAGAGGAACGAGAAGCTGTCAGGGCCGAGCGTGAACGGTTACGCGAGGAGCGCCGGGCCGAGGCCGAGCTGCAGGCCGAACGCGAGCGGCTGGACAAGGAACGCACTCACTACAACAACGTGTTGGCGAAGCTCGATCAACAGGACAAGCAAGAGCAGGCCGATGAGCTTCGTCGGCGCCTGGCCGCTATCGATGATGCGATAATGAAGAACGACTACCGCATCGCCAACATCCGAGCGGGCTACGTGTACGTCATCAGTAACATCGGTGCCTTCGGCGAGAACGTCGTGAAAATCGGAATGACTCGGCGCCTCGAACCTCGGGACCGGATCGTGGAGCTCGGTGACGCCTCAGTTCCGTTCCCCTTTGACACTCACCTGCTCCACTTTTCGGAAGATGCCGTCGCGCTTGAGAACGAGCTGCACAAGACGTTCGCCGATCGTCGTCTCAACCGGGTCAACCTTCGCCGAGAGTTCTTCTTCATCACGCCGCAGGAAATTCGTGCGGCCTTGGCGGAGAAGCTCGGCAACCTACTCGAGTTCACCGACACCCCGGAGGCATCACAGTACTTCCAGAGCCGATCAGCGTGGCCCGACCACAACTAGAGGTGAGGCGGTTGACGTCGACCGCCAGAGCAGTCAGGCCCGGCAACGATCGTGCCCGATCCATCCACCACAACCTGCCCGGTTGTCGACCGATGCTCAGCCGGAAAGGACGCTGTCCGCGGCCACCACAGTGGTATCGACCGCCCCTTTGGTCACCCCGGTCGAGTCCGGACGACCAACACCCGCGCCCACGCCAGGTCCGTCCGCCGGCCCTGTCAACTGGGCAAGCAGTTCAAAGCCTTGAGGACGCGATGTGGGGCAGCGCACCAAGCACTTAACGGAACGACAGAGGGAGCAGGTTCACGCATGACGACGGTTGGCGATCACATCCAGAGCACGGATGCAACGATCTGTCAGAACATCGCATCGCTGACTGACCAGCGCGAGCTGCTGTCCCAGAACGTCCTTGCTCAGCTCCGGAACCTCGTTGAGGGTGTCGCCGTGCGTCTTCAGCTCGGTTCCGCCGACGCTGACTACAATTATCCGGCGATCGGGCTCGGGCTTGCCTTCATCAAGGGCAGGGGCCAGTACGGATTCTTGAGCCGATTCCATAAACTTCTCGAAGCGAGCGCCTCTCACTACACCATGGATGGGGACGCCTCCGAGCGCCTGATGCTCAAGTACTACGAGTACCTCCTCCGTATCCGGACATTACTCAAGGACAAATGCGGAATCGAGGTGCTCGGCAATCTGGAGTCGTTCCCGGTCGACCTCGACCCGTCGCTGCGCGAGTACCACGATAAGATCGCCGCCCGGATCGAGGCGTTGCGATCGACAGGGTCGAGTAGTGGCGCGCGGGATCGCTACTATATCCACAAGACGCGCCCGTTCTTCGTTGGTGGGCGCATCTACTACGAGGTCACCTTCTATCGGGCCATCAACAAGGTCAGCAAGTTCGACCGTATCATCGCCTTCACCGACATCGACATGACCGACAAATACTCGGCCATGCTGACGCTCCAGCGTGACTCGATCGACGTCCTCAACCAGACGATGCCGATTATGATCATCCGCGATTGGGCGGTCTCGATCCGCCCGTGCGAGTTCGACAACTTCGCGCGCCTCCTAGGCATCACGACGAAAGTCCGTACTAGTTCTGCGGAGTATGGCTACCTAATGCGGGGGCTGACCGTGGGATCAGGAAGCCTACTCGACCTCATCGACATGGCCGACGACCAGTACGAAGCGACCAAGGCCGCGGGCACGGCTGGTATCGCCACGCCGCAGATCTTCCCAGTGCTGGACGATGCGCGCCGTATTGTGCGGTTGGCTGCGCCAGGTCATAACGTCATCCGATACCTCATGCTGAGGATGCACAATCGGACGTTGAAGCCGCAGTACAACTGGGACGAGTGCAGCCGTCTGTCTGACCTGAACCTTCTCTATGGCTGCATACCGTTCGACCAAATGCCCTTCTGCACCTCACTACCCGGACACAACCCGCGCTACTGGGATCTCGTCGAGAGCCTCGATGCGACTGACCGGGATCACGAGCTGCTCGCGCGGCGAGTGCGGAACAACGTCGACCGCCATGGAACCCTCTACACGCCCGTAGCCGATCTTGAGACGTTCGGAGACGTCGCTAAGCTGATCGCCAACTACAACAGGACGCTCTACTACAAGCAGGCAGAGCGTCAGCTGGTGCAGGACAAGGACCACGTCTTCATCCGAGGGTATGAGGACGACACCGTCGCCATCCTCGAGAAGCTCCAGGAGTACGCGGCGTCCGGGATCGACGGCTACACCCCGGCCGTCGAGCGTTGGATCGACGAGGCCCCTCATGCCATCGATGACGACGCCAAGAAGAACGCGCTGAAGCTCCTATTCAACCAGTCGAAGGTTGCCGTGATCTACGGCGCGGCCGGCACGGGCAAGTCCACGATGGTCGACCACATTGCCAACTACTTCAACGACAAGACGAAGCTGTTCCTGGCTCATACCAACCCGGCGATCGACAATCTCAAGCGCAAGGTCACCGCCCAGGACTCGACCTTCCGGACGATCAGCAGCCAGATTTACCGGACCGCGTCGGATCCGGAGTACGACCTCCTGGTCATCGATGAGTGCAGCACCGTCAGCAACGCCGACCTGATCAAGGTGCTGGAGAAGACGTCCTTCGAGCTGCTCGTGCTGGTCGGCGACGTCTATCAGATCGAGTCGATCCAGTTCGGCAACTGGTTCAGCACCATCCGCTCGTTCATCCCGGACACGTCGGTCTTCGAGCTGACGACCCCGTTCCGGACCAATAGCGCGCCGCTCCTCGGCTTCTGGGGCAAGGTACGGAACACCGAGGACGACATCGCCGAGGTCATCGCCCGCAACGGTTACTCCACCGTGCTCGACAGCTCCCTGTTCGAGTCTCAGCGCGATGACGAGATCATCCTGTGCCTCAACTACGACGGTCTCTACGGAATCAACAACGTCAACCGCTTCCTGCAGAGCAGCAACCCAAACCCGGCGATCAGTTGGCGTGCCTCCGCCTACAAGGTCGGCGACCCGGTGTTGTTTAACGAGACCGAGCGGTTCCGGCCGGTGACCTACAACAACCTCAAAGGTCGGATCGTCGACATCGCCCAACGGCCAGGCCAGATCCAGTTCGACGTCGAGCTGGATCGTCCACTCACCGAATTCGATGTCGTCGGTGAAGAGTTGGAGTGGGTGGAGGGTTCGACCGTACGCTTCTCCGTCTACGACTACGACACGAGCGATGAGGACGACGACTCGCTCAACACATCTGTGCCCTTCCAGGTGGCCTATGCCGTCTCGATCCACAAGGCACAGGGCCTCGAGTATGACTCCGTCAAGATCGTTATCACCGACGCCAACGAGGATGACATCACACACAGCATTTTGTACACGGCCGTGACCCGCGCACGTGACCGTTTGCGGATCTTCTGGACGCCAGAGACACAGCAGGCTGTTCTCAAGAGTCTCCACAGGAGCACCAACCCGAAAGATGTCGCCGTTCTTACCAGTCGTCGCGATCTCACTCCGGTTGCCGGGTCTCGGCGCAGCCCCTGACCCGCTGCAAAAGGTCAGGGGCTGCGCCAGCGTCGAACGCGATCAGGCGCGAGACCGATCCCACGTCTCCGCGTTCGTGGCACAAGCCGTGTGGCGGGGGGTTCGAGCGTGGGAACATCAAATTCCCATCGAAGTCGCAACCCAGGCGGAGCGCGTTGGGCGTCACCGAGGGAGGCCGTCAGGTTGGTACGAGTTGCGCACGTAGCTGCATGCTCGCACGACGCTCGATGCGGCTGGCGTCGCATTGACCGAAAGTGAACTGTGCTCATTGAGGTCCCGCGTATTGGAGGTCTTGATGTCCCGCGCTGATCGGTCGTAGGCCGAGCACCGCGCCGTCGTTGTCCATTGCGATGACTCCGCCCCAGTCTTCCTCGGCGTCACCGCGTCGTTGGGACCACGCCGAAAGCACCTGTGGCAGCGCCTGCTGGTAGCCCTGGAGATCTTGTTCGGCAAGGAGTCGATGAAGCCCCACCAACACGCCGGAGAACGCTTCCATCCGCTGCGAGCCGAACCGGAAGACGTGGTCGGTGCCTACGAACGACAGGCCGCCCAACGTAATGCCAGTATCGAACACCGCGTCGGTGCCGGGGAGGGTGTACGCGGAGCCGACCCGCTCTTGCTGCCGGCGCGTCAACAATTCGCGGGCCCCTGTTCGGTCCCCGACGAACGTCAATAGGCTGGCCGCGGATGTCCTGGCCAGGACGCGAGAGAACCACTCCGAGCGCTGCGGTGGAATGTAGAACCCTGGTCGAGCGTCATCGCGGCCTTCGGGTGTCTTGGTGGGGATTCCGGCGAGGTCGTTGAACTGCTCGACCGGTCCGTTCAGCGATGGCGCGCGCTCTCCGGGTACGGCGAGAACACCATCACCTTCCGGGTCTAAAATCCGCATCTCGATCCCGCCGTTACCTGCCAGGGCCGTGGCCATGAGCAGACTCGGCGGTGGTGCGGCCTCCTTGTCGGCGTCTCCGATCATGACGGCGTGGACCTGCGCTGACGCCTTCGCCAACTGCGTGTGTTGCGCATTGACCTTGCCGTGGGACCCCTTGCATTCCACTGTGACGAGGCGAGCTGGTTCGCCTTCCTTGAGGCCGATCAGAAAGTAGTCTGGTCGCAGCAGCGTGTTCTCCCGTGACCTGACTTCCGCGCCTTTCAACGCCCACCCGGCTTCGAGGGCGACATCGGCGTCAACCACGTCGAAACGATAATCGAGGTGTCGTTCCTGCACGATCCGGAGTGCAGCGGCCAAGGCGAACGCGATTCCCAGGTCCTCGGCTTGCACGGACTTTCGGTGATATCGCGGATCGCGACCGTCGGGCGAGAGTTCCATCCTTCCCTGATAATTGGACTGGAGAGTGCTGATGTACTTGAGGCAGCTCCAATGCTGCGCGAGCGCACGGGAGGAGCCCTGTCCCGACAGGACGGTCGCCCGGCCGAGCGTGTGGAGCAGCTCCCACGGGGTGATCGACATTCCACCCTTGTGTTCCTGCTTGGGCACTGGAGTCAACCGTGGTTTCCGATCGAGGGCCCACTGCTGCTTGATGCGGCGATCCACATCGATCTTCGCCGCCTTCTTCATGACTTTCCCTGCCAGATAGGAGCTCGATTGAATGGTCACCAGCGACGGCTCGAAAAGTCGCTTCAATGCTTCTCCGATATCCATCAGTTCCCCCATTGTCCCCGTTGGCTCCGACCAACTTGTCTACCGTGGTGGATGGCGGCTTGTCTGTCCGCCGATGGTGCGCTGATCGAAAACGTCACATCACGATGCGTGACACGGCCCGTGTTGCCCGCTCGGACGACGCAGGCCATTCAAGATCGTGGTCGTCACTGGCGCTGTCGGGTGGGGTTCCGCGTTCCCCGGAGTCTTGTCAGCGCGGTGCGTGGTCAACGCCCCGGGCTCCGGCGACCGGCAACACCAGCCGAGGTTGTACAGGTGGATAACGATGTCGACCTGTCCCGGGAGAGCCTGCGGCGACGAGACCGAGAGGCGGCCGCCGGTGGACGAGGTCGCCACGGCTTGCTGGCCGGGCGGTGCGGTGATCCACGATAGAGGCGCGACTACGACGCCAAGGCCCAGTGGGCGCGGCGATGCGCGCGCGGGAGTCGCGGCGGAGCCAGGCGATGAGGGCGAGCAACCACCAGATCTGAGCGCGAACCCGAAGATCAGGCAGCCGAGCGCGACGGCGGCAGCCGCGACCGTGCGGCCGTGGCGGGGCAGCGCGATCGCGATGAAGCAGCACCTGCACGTGCGGCGCACGTACCTCGGCCAGGAAGGCAAGCTCGGCGGGGATGGCGGCGAAAAGCCGCAGGCAGCGGACGGTGTACGGCCAGATGCGCTGGCAACGGGAACGATGGCTTGCGGAGCGGGTCCCTTCGCGCCGATAGCGCGATCGAGGGAGCGCTGCGGTCCGAGTTTGCCACCTGCCGCCAACCGATGTTGCGGCCGCGCGCATCCGCGAATGGGGCGTTGGCTGTTGAAGCGGATGTCTTGGTTGACTACGATGGAAGCCTGATCGCAGGGAGTGATCGCGCGATGATCGGCCTTCACACGGTTTTCGCTGGAGCAATTCTGGAGCACACCTGCGTGCACAACGGCATTCAACTGCGCCGAACCGCATTGAACGGAACCGTTTTTCCTGCGGATTCTCCGTTTGTGCAGGTGGAGAGGTCCAGTCCACCTGACTGGCAGTGAGGGGGTCAGGGGTTCGAGTCCCCTTAGCTCCACATCAGGGGTCTTACTAGAAACCGGGGCCAAATCAATGCCCTGGAGCAAGACCTCAACACCGTTGATCGATGTCGGGCCAGCCTCCAGGCTGGCCTTCGTCGTGTTCGAGGGTGCACTGGGCTCGTAGGTCGATCCGTAGCGGCTGTGCTGGATGGCGTGGAGCCGGTCGAATGGCTGGTTGAGGTCGGCGCTGACGACCCCGCCATCTTCGAGGTAGAGAGCCTGGAAGATCGCCTGGTTGAGCAGGCGGCGTTGCTCGTCGTCGCAGCGGCGGTAGAGCTCGCGGGGGTTCTCGAGGAGCTTGAGGCAGACCTCGATCAGGCGGGCGCCTTCGGAGAGGTCGCGGCCGGTCTCAGTGAGTCGTTCGCTGAGTCGTTGGCGCTGGTGTTCGATCTCGCGGAGCTTGGCCTTGATCTTGGCTTGGGGCAGTGTGCCGTCGGCGGCCAGGTCGATGAGGTTCTCCTCGCGGGCGTCGAGCGCCTGGAGTTCGCTGGTGAGCTGCCGGTGTAGCAGCCGGGTGGCGGTCTTATCTTCGGCGATCATCTCGGCGACGTGGTTCCTTACCTGCTTGGCGAAGTCGGCAGCGAACCGGACGGTCGCGTAGTGCTGCCGGGTGTGCCCAGGTTCTGGTTGACACCTGATGTGTGAGGCTTCGGTCTCGCTTAGAAGGATGTCATCGTGCCCAAGCCCTATCCCCGTGAGTTCCGTGATGATGTGGTCGCCGTGGCCCGTCGCGGCGAGGCCCCGTTGAAGCAGGTCGCGAAGGATTTCGGGATTTCCGAGTCGTGCCTGGCCAACTGGCTGCGTGCCGCCGAGGTTGAGGACGGCACCCGGCCCGGAGCGACGCGGGAGGAGTCCGCTGAGCTGCGGGAACTGCGCAAGCGCAACCGTCTGTTGGAGCAGGAGAACGAGGTCCTGCGCAAGGCGGCGGCGTATCTGGCGCAGGGCAATCTGCCGGGAAAATAGTCTTCCCGCTCGTCCGTGACCTGGCCGCGGCCGGCGTCCCGATCAGGGTGCCGGCCGCGGTGACGTGCAGGGTGCTGGGCATCTCCCGGCAGGCCTACTACCAGTGGCGATCCGCCCCGGTCTCGCAGCGCGACTGGGATGACGCCCATCTGATCAACGTCGCTCTCGAGATTCACGCCGACGATCCGGGCGATGGGTACCGGTTCATCGCCGACGAACTCGCCGCGTGTGGGTTCACCGCCTCGGAGAACCGGGTGTGGCGGATCTGCTCGATGCAACAGATCTTTTCGTTGCATGCCAAGAGAAAAGGCCGCTACCGGAAGGCGGGACCACCGGTGCACGATGACCTGGTGCGACGAAACTTCACCGTCAGTGCACCGAATGTGCTGTGGCTGATCGACATCACCGAACACCCCACCCGTGAAGGAAAACTCTACCTGTGTGCGGTCAAGGACTGCTGCTCCGGCAAGATCGTCGGCTACTCCATCGACTCCCACATGCGGGCCTCACTGGCCGTCAGCGCGTTGCGTAACGCGATCGCGCTCCGCGACCCATCCGGTACCGTCGTCCACTCCGACCGCGGAGCCTAATTTCGGTCCACAAGCTATCGACGTCTGCTGGGCACCCACGGGCTGACCGGGTCGATGGGGCGGGTCGGCGCGTGCGGTGACAACGCCGCCATGGAATCGTTCTTTTCCTTGCTGCAAAAGAATGTCCTGGACACGCGGCGCTGGCGCACCCGGGAGGAACTGAGACTGGCGATCGTGTCGTGGATCGAGACGAAATACCACCGCAAACGCCGACAACGAGGGCTGGGGAAACTCACCCCGGTCGAGTTTGAGACCATCTACACGGCCGCACCAGCGGCCTGAAAACCAGCCAGCCCCGGTGTCAACCAGACCCTGGGCAGCCCCACTCGGCAGCGGAGGCAGCTGGCGTTGAGGGCGGTCTTGACGTCCGCGTCGCGCGTGAGCTCATCGACAAGGCCCGCGCGGACCGGGTGTCGCTGGTCGGGCCGGATGGTGTGCTGCGGCAGCTGACGAAGACGGTGCTGGAGACGGCGCTCAACGCCGAACTGGACGAGCACCTCGGCTATGCGAAGGGTGATGCGGCCGAGAAATTCGGGACCAACGAGCGGAACGGGTCGTCGGCGAAAACTGTACGGACCGATGTGGGCGAAGTGCGCATTGACGTACCGCGTGACCGGGAAGGCACCTTCACGCCGCAGATCGTGCCGAAATACTCTCGACAGGTCGAAGGATTCGACGACGCCGTCATCTCACTCTACGCAAAAGGACTCACGACGGGCGAGATCCAGGCCCACCTATCCGACATCTATGACGCCAAGGTATCCCGTGACCTGATATCGAAGATCACGGACAAGGGGGTCGAGGATCTGAATTCGTGGCAAGCGCGACCGCTCGACAAAAATTTACCCGGTCGTGCATCATTGATGCTATTCATGTCAAGATTCGCGACGGGCAGGTGGCCAACCGTCCGATCTACGTCGCCGTCGGGATCACCCTGCCGGCGAGCGGGACGTGCCGGTATGCGGGTCGGCACCGGTGGCGAGGGCGCCAAGGGCTGGTTGAACCACCTGTCCGATCTGAAAAACCGGGGCGTGGAGGACATCCTGATCGTCGCCTGCGACGGTCTGAAAGGCCTGCCAGATGCGATCACCGCGTTGTGGTCGCGCGCGGAGGTCCAGTTGTGTGTGGTCCACCTGGTGCGGGCGAGTCTCCGGTACGCGTCGAAAAAATATTGGTCGGCGATCACGAAACGACTCAAACTCATCTACACTGCACCCCACCAGGAGGCGGCGGAAGCGGAATTCGCCGATTTCTGTGCCGAGTGGGAGGATACCTATCTGGCGATGATCCGGCTCTGGCGCAACAACTGGGAACAGTTCACTCCCTTCCTGGCGTAGCCTCCGGAGTTGCGGAAACTCGTATATACGACCAACGCGATCGAGAGCCTGAATTCCCGGTTCCGGCAAGCCGCCCGACGCCGCGGCCATTTCCCTAACGAGCAGGCCGCACTGAAGGTGCTCTATCTCGTGATCCAAAACCCGCTCAAAACCGTTCAAATATCACAGGAAAAGTAGTAGGATGGAAACAAGCGTTGAACACGCTCGCCATGCATTACGGCGACCGGCTCGACGTGCAGCACTGACAAGGTGATCACACTGTCACCCACAAGATTGCTGACACTCCCAGCTCTGGAACAACTCCTGGGAGATCGTGGTAGCCGCCTACGGCCTACTCATCCTCCTCGGCGGCATCCTCGTAATGGGCCACGAGCGCGTGCGCTGGCCAGGTGGACGCGAGGCAACCCAGGGACACCTGGTTGTTGGAAGAAAACGAGCTGATTCAGATGATCGAGCCGGATGTTTTCGTGCCGTCCCGCGTGTTCCAGCACGGTATGGTTCGGCGCCACATTGATTCCAACGATCCAGGGCGTCGACTTCCAGCGGTTCCCGTTGGAAACCCGGGAATCGTGCCCATCCCGCCGGCCTTCCTACTCGGCTGTCGGGTCGTCATCAGTTGAAGGTGCGTGCCTCGGTGGCCAACCGGACCAGCGATGGCGCCGGTTCCCAGCTGTCGTCACCATGGAACCGCCGCAGCGCGGACAGTACGTTCGCTAACCCGACCGTGTCGGCGTAGTACATCGGACCGCCACGGTACCGGGGGAATCCGTATCCCGCCACGTACACCACGTCGATGTCCGAGGCGCGGAGCGCGATGCCTTCGTCGAGGATTCGGGCGCCCTCATCGACGAGCGCGAAGACGAGACGCCGCACAATCTCGTCCGGCTCATACTTGCGGCGCGCCGTGCCGCGCTTCTCCAGAAACGCGGCCAGCAGATCGTCGACGACCGGGCTCGGGATCGCATCTCGGCTCCCGGGCTGATAGTCGTACCACCCGCCGCCGGTCTTCTGGCCGAACCGCCCCGACTCGCACAGGGCATCAGCGATCTCGTCCCGCGGCATGTCGGGTTGCTCTGCATAGCGCCTCTTGCGGACCGCCCACCCGATGTCGTTACCCGCCAGGTCGCCCATCCGGAACGGGCCCATGGCGAACCCGAAGCCCTCGACGGCGGAGTCGATCTCGACCGGTGTCGCGCCGGCATAGAGGAGATCCATCGCAGCATCCCGATACTTGGCCAGCATCCGGTTACCGATGAAGCCGTCGCACACCCGAGCGATCACACCGACCTTCCCGACCCGCTGGCCCACCGCCATCGCGGTGACCACCACGTCATCCGCGGTCTCCTTACCACGCACGATCTCCAACAGCTTCATCACGTTGGCGGGGCTGAAGAAGTGCATACCCAGGACATCTCGGGGGCGCCCGGTCACCGCGGCGATCGCGTCGATGTCCAGGGTCGAGGTGTTCGACGCCAGGATGGCGCCGGGTTTCGCCACCTCATCGAGCCGGCTGAACACCGAGCGCTTGACGTCGATGTCCTCGAAGGCCGCTTCGATGACCAGGTCGCTGTCGGACACGTCCGCGTAGTCGAGGGACGGCGTCAACAACGCCATGCGGTGCGCCAGCAGCTCCGGAGCCAGCTTTCCCTTGTCCACCCGGGTTTGATAGTTCCGAAGAATGACCCCCAGCCCGCGGTCGAGTCCCTCCTGGCTGCTGTCCAGGATGGTGACCGGAATCCCCGCGTTGATGAAGTTCATCGCGATGCCCCCGCCCATCGTTCCGGCACCGATGACCGCCACCGTGTCGACCGTCCGGGCCGACGTGTCCCGAGGGACGTCTGGGATCTTGCGGGCGGCTCGCTCGGCGAAGAACACGTGGCGCAGCGCGGCCGACTGCTCGCCGCTCACCAGCTCAAGGAACGTCCTCCGCTCCTCGGCCAGCCCCTCCTCGAACGGCACGGTGATGGCCTTCTCGACCAGGTCCAGCGCCGCCAGCGGTGCCAGAAATCCACGGCTGCGCCGACGGAGTCCCTCTCGTAGCGTGCTTATCGCATTCCGCTCGTCAGCCTCGACGTTGCGGTCCCGAACCCGCGGGAGCGGCCGTACCGCGGCGATCTCGGTCGCGAAGTCTGTCGCCGCCCGCACCAGATCGGTGTCCACGACCCGGTCGAGCAGCCGTTGCCCCTCGATGCCAACGAGATCTCCCGCCGTACGCGGCCTACCGCCGATGATGATGTCCGCCGCGACCTCTGCCCCCACCACACGCGGCAGCCGCTGGGTACCACCGGCGCCGGGCACCAACCCAAGGTTGACCTCCGGCAGCCCGATCTTGCTGGCCGAGGTCGCGATCCGGTAGTGCGCGCCCAGCGCGAGTTCCAGTCCGCCACCCAAACAGTTGCCGTCGATCGCCGCCACGATCGGCTTGTCGGCTTCCTCAAGCGCCGCGATGACGGAACCGAGCACCGGGTCTGCGGCTGACTTGGGCGTCCCGAACTCGGAGATGTCGGCTCCGGCGGAGAAGAATCCCTCGCGGCCGGTGAGCACTATCGCCTCGATGTCGGCGGAGTCGATGGCACGTCGCAGCTTGCGCACGACGCCCTCCCGCGTTGCGTGGCCGAGGCTGTTGATCGGAGGGTTGTCGATTCGGATGATCGCGATGCGTCCGGAGACGCTGTACCGAGCAGACATGTGGCAGAACTGCTTTCTAGGTTGGTGATGGTCGGACGGCCGTGTCCTCAGTGGACCCGAACGCGGCCGATGCGCTTAGCCGCGGCACTTCGGGCTCGTGGATTCGGTCAGCGGCGGCACGATGCCGCCGCGCTGCCCGCCCACGCCATGCCCTGCACGAAGCGCGACGCCACCAGCAGGATCGGCGCGAAAACCCCGATCGTCGCGCCGCCGGGTGATGACCACGGGCTGGTGGCCGTGCCGGTCACCAAAGTGGCCGGTGAGCGGCAGGGCGATGAATCCTGCTCGCACCAGAGAAGCCTGCCCACACTGGACAGAGTAGGTGTCACCGAACATCAACACCGTCTTCAGCGGGGCGGGCCGTACCCGGGCAGCGTCGCCCTGATGAGATACCGGCGGCTGGTGGGCCCAGCAGAGCGTTCGCGATCGCAGCCCGGTGCACGCGCGTCGGCCCGTAGGCCTGCTCTAGTGCCTTGCCGCGCTTGAGCCACAGGTGTAGGTCGTGTTCCCAGGTGAAACCGATCCCCCCGTGGCACTGCAGCGCGTGCTCGTTCGCGGTCGCCTCCGCCTCCGCGGCCGCGGCCTTCGCGACCGCGGCGGCGACTGGCGCCTCGGGCGCGCCGATGGCGAGCAGGTGCGCCGCCACCCAGGTCGCTGGCCGTGCGAATTCCACCGCTAGGTGCGCGTCGGCCAACCGGTGCTTCACCGCCTGGAACGACCCGACCGGTCGGCCGAACTGCCGGCGCTGCTGCACGTAGTCCACGGTCGTCTGGACCAGGTGCGCCCCGATACCCACCAACACCGCCGCGCTCCCCACCGCCAGGCGATCACGCAGCCGGGCCCCCGCGGTTTCGTCCCCCGCGAGGCGCGTAGCACCGGTGGAGAGCGCGCGGACGGTGGCGAGCCGACGGGAACGGTCGCAGCCGGTCTGCTCGATGAACTCGCAGCCGGCGGTCGGTACGGCGTGCAGTTCCTCACCCACGTTGAGGACGATCAGGTCGGCCACGTTAGCGCCGACGACCAGCGGCTGGTCCGGGACCGCGACGGTGGCGACGACCTCGCCGGCCACGATCGCGGGTAACCAGCGCTCCTGTTGTTCCGGTGTCCCGACCTCGGCCAGGGTCACCGCGGCGGCAGCGGTTTCGAGCAGCGGCCCGGGCAACGCAACTCGCCCGACCTCCTCCAGCACCAGCGCCATTTCAAGGTCGCCGAGCCCGAGACCGCCGAACCGATCGGGTACGGCGATGCCGAGGAACCCGACCTCGGCCAGCCGCGCCCACAGGTCGGCGTCGTGGCCGGTCTCGGAGTCCCAGGCCGCTCGCACCCTGTTGGGCGGGCACAGCGTGGCGAGGATCTCGCGGGCGGCGACCGCCAGATCGTGCTGGTCCCCGGTCAGGTCGACGTGCATCGGGGCTCCCTTGGTAGGCCGAGCACCCGCTCGGCGACGATGTTGCGCTGCACTTCGCTGGTACCCGCGAAGATCCGCGCCGCCCGCGCGTGCCAGTACCGCCGGTGCAGGCCGGGCGCCACGCCTTGCCAGGCGTCGTCGCCCATCTCCGCGAGCGGGCCGAGGATGTACAGGGCCGTCTCGAAGATCCGCGCCTCCATCTCGGACCAGAAGAGCTTGGTCATGCTCGCCTCTGGCCCTGGCCGTTCGCCTGCGCCGAGCCGGGTGGTGACCCGCTGCATGTACCGGCGGAACTGCTGGACCTCGACGTACCGGGCCGCGATCTGGTCGCGGATGAGCGGGTCGTTGGCGACCCCGGCCCACCGGGCAATGGCGACCAGTTGTTCGACGTCGCGGGCGAACCGAACGTGGTCGCCGAGACCCGTGCCGCGTTCGAAACCCAGCGTGGTCATGGCCACCGCCCAGCCGCTGCCGATCTCGCCAACGACGTTAGCGGCAGGAACGCGGACATCGCTGAGAAAGACTTCCGCAAAGCCCGGGGCACCGTGCATCTGGACGATCGGGCGCACCTCGATCCCGGGCGTCCTCATGGGCACCATGACAAACGTCAGCCCGCGGTGCCCGCTGCTGTCTGGGTCAGTGCGGACCAGCGCGAACATCCAGTCGGCGAAAACCGACAAGGAGGTCCAGGTCTTTTGGCCGTTCAGCACGAAGTCCGGCCCATCGCGCGTGGCGCGGGTCCGCACAGCCGCAAGGTCGCTGCCGGCCTCCGGCTCGGAAAAGCCCTGGCACCATAGCTCCGCACAGGTCAGCATGCCGGGCAGCCAGCGGGCCTTCTGTACCTCCGTGCCGTAGTGGATGATCGTCGGCCCGGCGAGGCCGAGGGCGAGGCGGTTGAGCCGCTGGGGGGCACCCGCGCGCAGGTACTCCTCGCCGAAGAGTGCCTGCCGGACGAGGTCGGCGCCGCCCCCGCCGTACTCATCCGGCCAGTGCAGGGCGGCGTAGCCCGCGTCGTGCAGGCGTTTCTCCCAGTCGCGATGTTCAGCGATCCCCACCTCGGTGTACGGCGGGGCGAGCGGACGATCCGGCACGTTCGCGGCCAGCCAGGCCCTGGCCCGCAGCTGGAACTCACGTTCGGCGTCAGAGTAGGACAGGTCCATCGATCACCTCATGCGCGTGAAAGTTAGCCAGAGTTCTGAGACACCTCGCCTCGATTGCCACCCGGTCGAGCGCCGACTCCAGGTGCGTGGTCGGGATGTACTCGTCGCACCAGGACCAGGGTTGCCCGGGCGCGAGCCGGTGCTCCTGGAGGAACCCAGTCGCGCCGTGAACCTGGTGGGCGCTGCGCGCGAGCCACGAGTGGCTCCGCAGCTCGAACGTCGCGGCGGCGCGCTGTTTTGTCAGCTCCGCACCCCATTCCCCAATGCGTCCATGTCCGGGTGACGGTCGGCCGGCGGCCAGCCCGAGAGCGCCGGTGCCGGTCATCGCCATGGCGAGAAGTCCGGCGTCCGCTTCTCCATGAACGCTTCCGCCCCCTCGGTCTGCTCGCCGGAGGCGAAGAAGCCGGGGTTGACCTGGTTGAGGATGTCGAACCGATCCTGCGACTCGCGGATCGCGGCGACGGAGTCGTCGAACGACTTCTTCACCAGCTTGAGGACGGTGGGGCTCAGTGCGAGCATCTCCTGCGCCCACTTCGCCACCTCGGCGTCGAGCTGCTCAGGCGGGACGACCGCGTTGACCAGTCCCCAGTCGAGGGCCTGCTGCGCACTGTAGCGCCGGCAGAGCATCCAGATTTCCTTTGCCCGCTTCATGCCGACCACCGTCCAGAGGTGGCTCACGAGCCAACCCTCGGCGGGACTCGCGACACGGGGCCCGTTCTGGCCGAAGATCGAGCGCTCCGAGGCGATCGTGAAATCGCAGAAGTAGGCCATATGGTGTCCGCCACCGATGGCGTAGCCGTCGACCCGTGCGATCACGGGCTTCAGGCACTCGCGGAACGCCCGGTAGAGCTTCTTCATGAGTTCGTCGAACGACTCGTCGCCGGCACGGAAGGTGTCCTCGCTCTCGACACTCACGTCACCGCCCGCGGAGAACGCGCGGTCGCCCGCGCCGGTGAGCACGATCACGCCCACTTCGCTGTCAGCGCCGGCTCGGCGTACCGCCAGAGTCAGCTCGCGCACGGTGTGCGGGGTGAAGGCGTTGAGTCGCTCAGGGCGATTGATCACCACTCGGGCGATCGAGTCCTTCACTTCGTACAGGACGTCTGCGTACTTATCCGGTTCCAGGCTCATGAGACCTCCTTGAGGTATAATTAGTTCCATTAATACTAGGTCCTGCCATGGGTCGCCGTCCAGACGGCCCATGGCAGCCGAACTTCTGAGGGAGTGGCGATGAGCGAAGCGGTGCAAGAACAAGTCCGTCGGGTTGCGTTCGTCACCGGCGGCGCCGGTGGCATCGGAACCGCAATCTGCCGTGCGTTGGCCGAGAGCGGGGTGAGCGTTGCCGTTGCCGACCTGTCCCGGCCGGCCGTAGAGAAGGTCGGGGCGGACATTGGCGGCATCGGAGTGTCGCTGGACGTCACCGACCCCGACTCGGTCGCCGCGGCCGTTACCGAGACGACCGAACGTCTCGGTGCTCCCGGGATCGTGGTGAACGTCGCCGGCTGGGACGAACTCAAGCCCTTCCTGGAGACCGACGAGGCCTTCAGCTCGAAGGTTCTGGAGATCAACCTCAACGGGCCGATCCGAGTGCTGCGCGCGACCCTGCCCGCGATGGTCGAGGCTCGCTGGGGGCGCGTCATTAACGTGGCCTCCGACGCCGGCCGGGTCGGGTCGTCGCTCGAGTCGGTGTACTCCGGGGCCAAGGGCGGCCTGATCGCCTTCACCAAGACGATCGCCCGGGAGTTCGCCCGGCACGCGATCACCGCCAACTCGGTGTGTCCCGGCCCTACGGACACCCCGCTCCTGCGTGACATCATCAGTGGCGAGCGCGCCGACAGCGTGATCAACGCCATGACGAAGGCGGTCCCCATGCGGCGACTCGGGACGCCGGACGACATCGCGCCGGCGGTGGCGTTCCTTGCCTCCGGCGCGGCCGGCTACGTCACCGGCCAGACGCTGTCGGTCAGCGGTGGACTCACAATGGCCTGACCACGGCGAGTGTCGGTTCCCAGGAGTCGCCCGCCCCCGACCGGTCAGCCAGACGTCGGTCGGGAGCGGTGTCGAGATTGACTTTCCCTCGATGTCGGCGGGCAGTTCGTCGACGAGGATCAGGTCATCGAGCAGCTTGACGCGCGCGAGCTGGCGGTCCAGCAAGAAGTTGGAGTGTGTCGAGGTCGGTCCGCCGGGCGCGGGGATGACGACCGCCCAGGCCCGTTCACACGGACGCGGGTCCGGTGGGCCGACCTCGACCACGGCCGCGGCAGGCTGCTCCGGCAACACCAAATCGACCTCCGCCGGGTAACCGGCAAACCGTCGCGACATCATCAAGGCGCTGGCGAACAAGCCCGTCGAGATCACCGTCGACGGCGCCCGGATGAAGGGAACTTCTCGTACGGCGCGAGGAGCATGTTCTTGATTCGTCGACAACGCGGAGCCGGCCATCTGCGTCGACCGCACCGAGGTCGCCGCGGACGTCGTCATCGGCGCGCGAGCAGTGCCCGTTGAGAAGCAGCCGCCGTCGCCAACCAGATGCACCGGTGCTCAGCTTCATCCACGAGTACCCCTGCACCACTTCATGCGAAGGCGGTGGAGTGGCGCGACGAGCCCGGCTCCGAGAGCCGGTGGCGGACCGCGCTCGGTCGCCATACTGCCGCGTCTGGTGCCGATCGGTTCCGGCCGGCGCTGAAAGCGACTCAGAGCGTCTCGTTTGGAGTTTATTGGGTGAGTTGCGATGATCTTGTGCCGTGATCGACTCGCTGTCGCAACGGTTGGTGCCCGACGAGTTGTGGGCACTGGTGGAACCGCTGATATCGTCCGCCAAAGTGCGTCCGCAGGGCGGTGGGCGGCCGCGGGCCGACCCCCGCGCGGTGTTCACCGCGATCGTGTTCGTGTTACCCAGCGGCTGTACGTGGCGACATCTACCACCATCGTTCGCGTCTCTGTGCCGACGGCGCATCGGACCTTCACCGAATGGACCGAGGTGGGACTGTGGCGCCAGCTACACCAGGTCATGCTCGATGAACTGGGCAGCCACGGCCTGATCGACTGGTCCCGGGCGGTGCTCGATGGAGCATCCCTGCGGGCGAAAAGGGGGGACCTCTGACTGGCCCAAACCCCGTGGATCGCGGCAAACCCGGATCGAAGATCCACGCCCTCTCCGACCGCGCCGGGCTGCCGCCGCGGGCCGTCGGAGGCCTCGGCGGCCAAACACCCCGACAGCCACGCTCTCAAACCGTTGATCATGGCCGTGCCACCCATACGATCCCGTAGAGGTCCCCGCCGGACGCGCCCGGCGAAACTCCACGCAGACAAGGCCTACGACATCCCCGAACTCCGCACCTGGCTGCGGCAGCGCGGCATCACCGCGCGCATAGCCCGCAAAGGCATCGAATCCTCCATCAAACTCGGCAAGCACCGCTGGGTGATCGAACGCAGCATCGCGTGGCTACTCGGCTACCGCCGCCTCACCATCCACTACGAACGCAAACCCACCCACTTCCTCGCCTTCCTCACCCTCGGCGCGGCCATCACCTGCTACAAGAAACTCCCCACATGAGACACTTCCCAATCTTCTTGTCAAGTGGCTGCGGAGCTCGACGTACTTCGTAGCAGCGTTTGTCGCGAAGTAGGGCCCACAGAACGTTGACGCTTCGGCGAGCTAGCGCGAGTACGGCGTGGGTATGGCGTTTGCCCTCGGCCCTCTTGCGGTCGTAGAAACGACGGGACTCCGGGCAACATCGGATACTGATCAACGCCGAGGTGTAGAAAACACGCTGCAAGCCACGGTGATAGCGTCTGGGCCGGTGCAGATTTCCGCTCACACGTCCAGAATCGTGGGGCGTCGGCGCCAAGCCCGCGAACCCAGCGAGGCGATCAGCGGTCGCGAAGAAGCTCATGTCACCGCCCGTCGCCGCGAGAAACTCGGCCCCGAGCAGCGTTCCGACGCCAGGTAGGCTGACGATCACCTCTGCGTGAGCGTGCTGGTGAAAGCGGTCCTCGATGAGCCGGTCAATCTCGGCGACCTTGTCGTTGAGGGCCATCACCTCCCGCGCCAAAATGGTCACCATCGAAGCGGTGGCCTTTTCTCCAGTCACAGTGGTCTGCTGCTGCTCGGCAGCGCCCACCGCGGCCTGAGCCAGCGTTGCCGGATTGCGTACCTTTCGTGTACGGAGCCACGCGTCCAGCCGCGCCGCTCCCAGACGGCGAATGGGGCTGCCCAGGCTTCGGTTGACACCGTGGGCTGACTGGTTTCAGGCCGCTGGTGCGGTCGTGTAGATGGTCTCAAACTCGATCGGGGTGAGTTTGCCGAGGGCGCGTTGTCGGCGTTTGCGGTGATATTTCGTCTCGATCCAGGACACGATCACCAGCCGCAGTTCCTCGCGGGTGCGCCAGCGCCGCGTGTCCAACACATTCTTTTGCAGCAAGGAAAAGAACGATTCCATCGCGGCGTTGTCGCCGCACGCACCGACCCGGCCCATCGACCCGGTCAGCCCGTGAGCACGCAACAGGCGCCGGTAGGCTGCCGATCGAAATTGGGCGCCGCGGTCGGAGTGGACGACGACGCCGCGCGGGTCGCGACGACGGGCCACGGCAACGACATCGTCACGGAACTCACGGGGATAGGGCTTGGGCACGGTGACATCCTTCCAAGCGAGACCGAAGCCTCACACATCAGGTGTCAACCAGACCCTGGGCAGCCCCAATCGCGGCGGGAGTCTGGTATCCCGCCACCAGGGTTAACGGTCCAGCGTTGGTCAATTCCAGGACGCGCTCCAGCGCGGGGAACATCGCGGTGATCGTGCCTCGCAGCCGATTGACCGCTCGCGTGCGGTCACAGACCAGATCACTGCGTCGAGCGGTCAGCAGCTTGAGCTCGACGATGGTCTCGTCGCTGGGGTGCAACGGATTCAGATCACGCCGCATACGGGCCTGATCGGCGATCACCAGCGCATCACGGGCATCGGTTTTGCCCTCGCCACGGTAGCTGCCTGATGCCCGGTTGACTGTCCGGCCAGGAATGTAGAGCAGTCGTTGGTCGTGATCGACCAAGATCGCGATGAGAAGGGCGGCCCCACCATCGGCTAGATCAACCGCCCATGTCACCTTATCGCCCAGCGTCGTCACGTCCGCGAGCAATGCCAGCAGCTCTGGCTCGTCGTTGGCTACTCTGCGGGACAGCAGCTTTCTGCCCTCAGTATCGAGGACGACACAGTGGTGGTCAGTCTTGCCGGCGTGGATCCCGGCCCAAATCCGGCTCATGGTGCTCCTGCAGCTCGTCGTGTAGCAGTGGTCCCGCCGACGACCTCGCCGACGTTGTCCTACACAGCGATCTGCTCGCACATCCCAATCAGCGGCCGAGTCGTCGCGGGGCACCGGGTGACCAAGTGTCTCCAGCCACCAACGGCAACGCTCTTACAGCCACGCCCGGCACCCCTGGGCTGATCGAACCCTACGACTGGCTCGCCTCACCCACCGCAGAAGGTAGGACGCTCTTAGCGTGCTCCGTCGCGAGGCGCGGTGGCGATCGCGACCAGTCGCCGGACGTTGCGGTCCGCGCGCGGCGCCGCCAACCCGAGCGTGGGTGCGTAGAGGATGACGTGGTCGACGGTGCCCTCGTAGCGCCGCAGCGCATCGCGCACCTGCCGAGGCGTGCCGGCTACGGCAATCGCGTCGATCATTCGGTCCGGCACGGCGGCGGTCATCGCTTCCAGGTCGCCGCGGGCGAACGCCTCCCGGATGGCCCGCGCCTCGGCGGCGAAACCGGCGACCGCGAGCGCCCTGTCGTAGGTCTTGACCGACGCGTAGAAGGCGATCTGCGATGCCGCGTCGCGCCTCGCCTGCTCCTCGTCCTCGTCGACGGCGGCGATCACCATTGTTGTGATCCGGATGTTCTCCGCGCGACGTCCCATGCGCCCCGCACCCTTGGTGATCGCCGGCCGCACGACCTCGTCGAGGTAGCGGAGAGTGAAGAGCGGGTGGCCGACGAGCCCGTCGGCCACCCTCCCCGCCACTTCGATCATGCGCGGGTTGACGCCGGCGAGGTAGACGGGGATGCACTCGCGCAGCGGGGGCCGGACATCGCCGGTCGGGGTTATGTCGACGTGGTAGAAGTGCCCGTCGTGGTGGACACGCCCCTCGTGGATCCGCCACAACTTGCGAACTACGGTGACGAGCTCCTCCATCCGCGCCGCAGGCGCGCTTGGATCCGTCCCGTGCCAATCGCGCAGCATCCGTACCGTGCCGTTGCCGAGACCGAGCACGAGTCGGCCGCCCGACAGCTTGTCGAGGCTCCGGGCCTCGGCGGCGAGGACGAGCGGGGTGCGGCCGACGCCGTAGAGGATCGAACTGCCGAGCCGGCAGCGCCTTGTGCCCGTCGCCATCGCGGCCAGCGACACGGTCGCGGACATCGAGTACAGCTCGCTTGTCCAGATGGCGTGGACTCCCGCGGCATCGGCCTCGGCCGCCAGCGCGACCGAGGCCTCCAGGTCGAGCCCGGCGGTCGAGATCCCCAAGGTCGTCGCGGCGGTTCCCGCATGGTCGGTCATTTTTCGGTCCTCTCGACTCGGCATCAGATGTCGAGTACCAGCCGGGGTGTCCGCGAGCGCGAGACGCAGATCATCATGCAGTGGTTGGCGGCCCGTTCATCGGGTGTGAGCACGGAGTCGCGGTGGTCGGGCTCCCCCTCGAGCACCGGGGTCTCACAGGTGCCGCAGGTGCCCTCGCTGCAGGACATCAACACGTCGACCCCGGCTTCCTCGACGACCTCGAGCACGGACCGGTCAGGAGGGATGGTGAGGGTGAGCTCGCTCTTGCGGAGCACGACCTCGAAGGACCCGCTGATCACCGGGTCGGTGAGCGGCTTGGCCGTGAACCGCTCAACGTGCAGCGAGCCGGCCGGCCAGCCTTCGCACCGCGCCTCGACGGCGGCCAGCAGCGGCTCGGGGCCGCAGCAGTAGACGAGGGTGTCCGCGCGCGGGGTGCCGAGCAGACTGTCGAGGTCGAGCAGACCGGTCCGGTCCTGCGGCGCGACGGTGATCCGGCCGCCGTAGCCGGCGAGCTCGTCAAGGAAGGCCATCGAGGCGCGCCTGCGGCCGCCGTAGACCAGGTGCCAGTCGGCACCGGCGGCGTCGACTGCGGCGATCATGGTGAGGATCGGAGTGATCCCGATGCCGCCGGCGATGAACAGGTAGCGCGGCGAGGCGAGGAGCGGGAAGTGGTTGCGCGGCCCGCGGACCCGCACCCGTGTGCCGGGGTGCAGCCGGTCGTGGATTTGGGCCGACCCGCCGCGGCTCTCCGGTTCGCGGAGGACGCCGAGGCGCCAGACGTGCTGGTCGGCGGGGTCGCCGCACAGCGAGTACTGCCGGACCAGCCCTTCGGCGAGGATCAGGTCGACGTGCGCGCCGGGTTCCCAGCTCGGCAGCGGGCGGCCGCCGACCTCGCGCAGGGTGAGGGTGACGACGTCCTCGGCGGGCACGTCGCGGGTCTCGACCACGACGTCAGCCTCGTACTCGCGCTCGACGGCAGTCACGCTGCTGGCGGTGTGTAGCACCGGCTCTCCGATCGGGGCGGGAACCGGGCGGGCAAAGGGACGGGTCACGAGGCCCTCCAAGCGGGCTGGGAAAGAGGCGGAAGATTGACGCGCATGTATAGTGTAATAGTAACCCTTTATAGTCTACCCGGGAGTGCTGACGTCGACCCTCGTGGCGACGAGTAGCCGAAGTGAGCGAAGGAGCCTCATGAAAGATCAGTACCTGCTTTCGCCCGAGCTGATCTCGGACCCCTATCCGTACTTCGCGCAGCTGCGAAGCACCGACCCGGTGCATTGGAACGAGCGTCACCGCGCTTGGTTTTTGTCCCGTTACGCCGACGTGGTCGGCGCCTTCCGCAGCCCGGACCTCACGGCGGACCGCATCAAGCTCGTCTACGAGAAGCAGTCGTCATCGCGGAAAGAGGACCTGAAGCGCACGTTCGACCTGATCCGTAGCAAGTGGTTCGGCTACATGGATCCCCCAGAGCACACGCGGCTGCGCAAGCTCGTGCAGAAGTCCTTCTCGCCGGAAGTGGTGCGAAGGCTTGAGGATCAGGTCGATGCGGCGTGCGACGGGCTAGCGGACAGGCTCCACGGGGACCTCAACACCGGTGAGCCGATCGACTTCATGGAGGTCTTCGCGCGGCCCCTGCCGGCGTACGTCATCGCCGACATGCTCGGTGTCCCGCGCGAGGACCGCGAGCAGTTCGAATACTGGTCATCGGAGCTGGTTCTGATGCTGTTCGGTGCCCTTGGCTCCCCGGACCGGGTCGAGCGCACGCACGCGGCGATGATGCAGCTCGAAGAGTACTTCCAAGGCCTCGTCAGGCTGTACGAGGGACGGCCGGCCGACAATGTGATCAGCCACCTGCTCCGAGCCGAGGAAGAGGGGCGCGTCCTCAACCGCGACGAGATCACGGCGACCTGCATCATGCTCCTCACCGCAGGCGACCACACGACCGCCAGCCTGCTGGGGAACACCGTCCTCGCGCTCTCGAATCACCCCGACCAGCTCGACAAGTTGCGCGCGAGGCCCGAGCTCGTACCGCAGGCCGTCGAGGAGTTCGTCCGTTTCGAGGGCCCGCTGAAGGTCACCGTGCGTGTGGCCGCACGGGAGCACACGCTCCACGGGCGGACCATCCGCGAGGGCGACAGGGTCTACCTACTGCAGGGCGCCGCGAACCGCGACCCCGAGCAGTTTTCCGACCCCGACAAGCTCGACGTCGAGCGGCAGGGGCCGACGCACGTCGGCTTCGGCCACGGGATTCACTTCTGCCTCGGCTCGGCGGTCGCCCGCATGACCGCCCGCGTTGCCATCCGGGCGCTCCTGACGCGCATGCCGCGTTTCGAGGTCAATGCCGACAGTGTGCAGTGGGAGCCGTACATGATCACGCGTAGTCTCCAGTCGCTGCAGATCCGGGCCGTTCAGCCAACCCGGCAGGAGGTGGGGGCGTGATGACGGCTCGGGTGGTGCGAGTTGATCCCTCTGTTTGCGTCGGGTCGGCAACGTGCAGCAGCACCGCTCCGGGTGTCTTCGCACTTGACCAGGAGGCCGGCGTCGCGCGTGTGATCTCGCAGGACGGAGCCCCGATCACGGACATCGAAGAGGCGGTCTCGCTATGTCCTGTCGAGGCGATCGCCTGGGAGACGGGAGATCGAGACCCGTCGTCCGGCGCCTCGCCCGCGTAGCGGCGAGGCGCAGTGTCCGTACTGGGAAATCGTTTTATGACGACGATGCCAGGCGCCGGTGATAGATATCAAGGACGCAGGCGAGCCGGAGCAGCCCGAGGCGGATGTCGGCGCGCGGTGTCCGTGGCGGGTGCGCAGCCTCTTGAAGGCGTGGCAGTCAGGCGGACGGGTCGACCGTGCGGCGAGGGGTCTGCTGGGCGAGTCCCTTCCGCGCGGATCCCGCCGAAGCGGACGTCGTGGTTTCCCGATGATCCCGCTCTTCGGTGACGACTGCTGAGTGGTTGGGCTGGGCTGCCCGGCGTGGTGTGGCGGTGACGGGAGGCGGGGACAACGAGCGTCCTGCGTTGCCGGTTCGGATCCAGGCCGGTCGTTCGAGCCAAGAATTTCCCTCCAAATCCCTCTCGGCTCAGTCGGAGATCGAACAAAACGCCTCGCGGCGCACAAGCCCGCGTTCGACGATTCAGCGGTGTGTGCTGAGCGCGGAGCCGTGCGCCGCGGCGCGGCGGGTGACTCGCCGGCTGCCCCTGCCACCCGAAGCACCGCCAACAACAGCTCGTGTAACGCCCGGCCAAACCCGACCCCGGGGCCAGTTCCCGCGACCGTCGCCAGCAGATCCCCTGGGACACCCAATCAGTTCGCCGGGGCAACTGGCTCCGGGCGAGGCCGGATTTGACCACGAACACGATCGCGGCCATGGCGGTGCGGTCAGTGACCGGCTTACGTCCGAGGTAGCGGTACCGATGAGCCGGCAACGGCGGGGTGGCCTGCTCCCACAGCGAGTCCGGAACGAGGCACCGCAATCACCAACGGCAGCTGCCCCGGTAGTCGCGACCATCCACAACAGACACGTCAAGGTCATTGTGATAACGACTTCTTGACCCGCTCCAACAAGTAGGCTATTAATTACACCTGGAACAGCGAGAGTCTCAAGCGCGAGGGACAGTGCGGTCTCGAGGAGGGCCAGTGCAGTTCGTATGTGGAATCGACATCGGCGGGACGTTCACGGACTTGGTTGTTCGGCCCATGGACGACGGCGCGGATGTCCGTCAGTACAAAGTCTTCACCGAGCGGGATCTGTCGAAGAGCACGTTGAGCGCCATCGAGGTGGCAAGCGCGGACTTCGGCCTTGAGCCCCGCGCTTTCCTCGAGGGCGTTGAGCACTTCTTCCTCGGGTCGACAGTAGCCCTGAACACGCTGCTGACGAGGTCGGGCTCGCGTGTCGGCATTGTGACCACGAAGGGTCACGGCGATACGTACCACCTCGCACAGATGGCGCGAGGTGGGGTGCGTGACCTGCGGGACGCCGTCACGCAGAATTTCCAGCCCCTCGTTCCGCGGTCGCGCATCGCTGAGATCGAGGAGCGCGTCGACTGCTTCGGCAACGTGCTTATCGGCGTCGACGATCAGCAGGCCACCTCCGTCGTGCGTCAGCTCGTGGAGGAACAGGGCTGCGATGCGCTTGTCATCTGCTTTCTCTGGTCGTCGGCGTTCCCAGACCACGAGAAGCACGTCAAGGAGCTGGCGCGTGGGTTGTATCCGGACCTGTTCATCACCGCCTCGAGCGATCTGACGCGGCTGCTGGACGAGTTCAGCCGGACCGCGACGAGTGTCGTCAACGCCTACGTCGGCAAGCGGGTCGAGACGTACTGCCGCGAGCTGTCGACCAAGCTGGCGGAGGCTGGCCTTAGCACGCCTCTGCTCATCATGCAGTCGACTGGCGGGCTCGCGCCGGTCGAGGATGTGGCCGACAAGGCCGTGAACCTGATCGGGTCTGGCCCGGCGGGCGGCGTCATGGCGGCCCAGAACATCTGGGCCAACCGCGGCAGCGGCAACGGCCACGGCGCGAAGCGCCCCTCACCCGGAGCGATCGCGGTCGACATGGGGGGCACCAGCTTCGACGTTGCCCTCATCCCGCAGGGCGAAATCCAGCTCACGACCGACATGCGGATCGCCCGCCACCCGCTGCTGATTCCGGCGATCGACGTCAACTCGGTCGGAGCAGGGGGTGGCAGTATCGCCGCCGTCGAGACCACGGCTGCCGGGTCTATCCTGCGCGTCGGCCCAGAGAGCGCGGGAGCGGTCCCCGGGCCCGCCTGCTACGGACGCGGCGGCTTGGTGCCGACGGTCACCGACGCAAACGTCGTGCTCGGTCTGATCAACCCGGACTACTTTGCTGGCGGATATGTGGCGCTCGACCGCGATGCGGCGGCTGAGGCGATGCGCAAAGTCGCCGAGCCGCTCGGCATGTCGATCGAGGACGCGGCTCGCGGCGTCATCAGTGTCGTCGACGCGGTGATGGGCGACGCGATCAAGGACGTCAGCATCCGCCGCGGTTATGACGCACGCGAGTTCTCAATGATCGCCTATGGCGGTGCCGGCGGTCTGCACGCCGCGAACATTGCTCGTAACCTCGGCATCTCGGAGCTCGTCGTGCCGAACCTCGCGGGGACGCTCTCGGCCTATGGGCTGACGACCGCGGATATCCTCTATACCTATCAGCTCACCGACCAGTCGATCACGGTCGCACCACCTCCGCCGTGGGGCAACGGCGTCCCCGGGCAACTCTTCAGCAAGTCCGCGGTCGAGTACATCGAGCAGCTGTTCGGCAACGTCGAGCGAACGCTCAACGAGTCGCTCGCCGCGCAGAGCATTCCGCCGGAGCAGCGCGTCTTCCAGCGCAGCGTGGACGTTCGCTACCAGGGCCAGATGCTGCGCCTGCCAATCTCCCTCCCCAGCGGGGCGCTGTCTCCCGCAATCCTCGAGGGTGTCGTGGCGCAGTGGGAGGAAAAGTTCCGCCGCATCTACGGCGCCGGCGCGGCGTGGCCGCAGGGTGGCATGGAGCTGATGAACTACTACGTCACGGGCACCGGGAAGATCAATAAGGCAAACGCCGGTGGGTCGAACGGGACCGCGAAAACGTCGGCCGAGCCGGTCGAGACACGCGCGGTCTACCTCGAGGAGTGGACCGACGTACCGGTCTACCGGATGAAGGCGCTCGCCCCGGGCGCCGAGGTCACCGGGCCCGCGATTGTCGAGGACCCGATGACGACCGTTTTCCTCGGCGAAGGCGATCGCGGGTCGATCAGCGAATCTGGTGCCCTTGGCATCACGGTCGCGGAGAAAGCGTAGAGACGGGACGACGTCGGAGAGAGAGTGGAAGGTGTCAGTGGCGATGACCAGGACCGCGCCGGCGACGGCTCAGATCAGCACCGACCCGGTGACGCTGGAGGTCTTCAGCAACCGGATCCAGAACCTAATGAAGCTCATGACGAGCACCCTCGAGAATCTCGCGGGCACGCTCGTCGGCCGGGAGTCGGGAGACTACTCGACCGCTCTGCTCGATCGTGACGGGGCCACGATCGCGTTCGGGAGCATGGTCGGCTTCCACCTTGGGCATATGACGTCCGTGGTGCCGTGGATCTACGAAAACCTCGGCCGAGAGAACGTCCGTCCAGGGGACATGTACCTAAGCAACGACCCGTATTCCGGCGGCGCCGTGCACAGCAACGACGTCGGGGTATTCGCGCCGATCTTCGTCGACGACGAGCTAGTTGGCTGGACCGGCTGCGACATGCACTGCATGGATGTCGGCGGTGCGCTCCCGGGCAGTTTCGTCCCGAACGCACTCGACGTCGTCGCCGAGGCGTGTCGCTTCACGCCGGTCCGGATCTACAGCGGGGGAGAGTACCGGCCGGACGTCGTTCGGGCGTTTCTCACCAACACCCGGCTGCCCGAGCGCGTCGGCCAGGACATCTCCGCCGAGGTCGGCGCCAACCACTACGGGCTCAAGATCGTTGAAGAGACGGTGCGCGAGTTCGGCACCGAGCGTTACCTCCAGCTCGTCGAGGACGTTAAGGCTTTCTCGGAGGCGCGGACCCGGCAGCGGATAAAGGAGGAGCTCGTCGACGGCGTCTACGAATACGTCGACTACGAGGAGCACGACTTCGTAAGCCACACGATCTACCCGATCCGGGTGCGGCTTACGGTGAGTGGCTCCGAGCTGTTCTTCGACTTTTCGGGGACCGCCAAGCAGGCGCCGAGCCTCATCAACTGCGCCCGCTCGGGGCTCAAGGGCGCGGTCATGGCCGCGCTGCTGATGCAGCTGGTGCCTGACATCCCGTTCAACGCCGGTGTGATGCGGCCCGTGCACGTGTTCAGCGAGGGCGGCACGATCAACGACTGCTCGCCGCCGGCTCCGGTGTCGTTGGCGACCGCGATGGCCGCGTGGCGCACGATCGACAGCGTCAGCGGGATCCTGACCCGAGCGGTCGACGCGTCTCCCTCGGAGTTCTTGCGGGAGCGGGCGACGGCGTGCTGGGGCGGCACGTGGCCGGTCTACGTGCTCAGCACACCGAGCGACCAGTACGGTCAGTACAGCGTGTTCCTGAACATGGACGGGAGTGGCGAGGGCTCCGGGGCGCTGCGCGGTATCGACGGCGCCCGCGGGAGCTCGGTGCTCCTGGCGGGACGCGTGCCGAGCGTCGAGGCGCACGAGCTGACCGAGCCGAACCTCTACATCAGCCGGCGCATCTGGCAAGACTCAGCGGGCGCAGGGAAGTGGCGTGGCGGCTGGAGCTTCCAAGAGGCCATTACGCCGTGGGGTGAGAAAACGGCCGACCAGTCCGGTACGTTCGCGATCGCGCGCAATGCCATCCCGACACCTGGAGCCTTCGGCGGCTACCCCGGTTCCGGGATCTTCTACGGCGTCCTGGAGGGTGTCGACATCGAGGGCCACGTCGGTCGCGGGCATCTGCCGAGTTGGGACGACCTGGGAGTCGACACCGACCTCGAGATCCTCGAAGCCAAGGAGGTCTGGGAGGGGCGGCGCCAGCTCCGCAAGGGCAAGGATGTGCTCGTCCTCAGCTTCGCCGCCGGCGGGGGATTCGGCGATCCGCTCGAGCGCGACCCGGAGCGGGTCCGAACCGACGTCGAGGAGGGGATCGTCTCGGTGGAGGCGGCCAGCAGCCTCTACGGTGTTGATTTGGTGCAGGGGGACGAAGGGAAGTTCGAATTCAACCCGGGCCGTGTCGAGGAGCGTCGCTCCGCGCTGCGCGCGGAACGGCTCGCCGGGGCGGAGTGAGTGAGCACCCGCCGCAGGTGGTGCGCAACCACCTGCGGCGGATCCCGAACGGGTTCATGTCCAACGACAAGGAGTAGTGGCGATGGAGCCATTCATTATCGGTGCGGTGCGGTACGACCCCGAAGACGGTCTTAGCTGCGAGAAGTGCGGCGGCCGGTTCTGCACATGGGGTGGGAACTACAAGGAGCACGTGAAATCCCGTCGGCTCGCGGCGACGGAGCTGAAAAAGCGCGTCTCACCTTCGTATTACGTCAAGGAGCACGACGATGTGGAGCTCCGGGAGTTCCACTGCCCGCACTGTGGGCTGCTCCTGGACTTCGAGGTCTACCGAGTCGGCGAGCCGAATCGCGTTGATTACGAGCCGCTCGATCGCGCGGGTGCGCGCGGATATGACGCGCGTGCGCTGTTTGAGCAGGCGCCGGACAGCTGGATCACGTTCCAGTGACCGGGGCCTCTGTCGGAAAACCAACGGCCGTTCTCGTCACGGGCGCAGCGGGCGGCATCGGGCGGGAGATAGCCTTCAGCCTCGGCCGGCGCGGCGTCGCCGTGCTTGTGAATGACGTTGACCCCGGCCGCGTGTCGGCCGTGGTCAAGGAGTTGCGCGCAGCAGGGGTGGACGCTGCCGACGCGCTGTTCGACGTCCGCTCGACGTCGGAGGCCAACACGGCCGTCGCGAAGCTCCTGGAGCGGTACGACATCGACGGGCTCGTCAACAACGCGGGCGCTTGGGTCGTCAAACCCTTTCACAAGTCCGACCGCTCCGACTGGGAGCAGGACATCGAGCTGAACCTCTACGGCGTCCTCACCGTCACGCGAGCGGTGATCGAGGGAATGATGGCGCGCGGTGGCGGCTCGATTGTGTCGGTTGTATCCGACGCGGCCCGCGTCGGGGACCCGACCGCGCCTCCCTACGCGGCCGCGAAAGGCGCTGTGATTTCGTTCAGTAAGTCGATCGCCCAGGCTTACGGCCGCAAGGGCATCCGCGCCAATTGCGTCGCCCTCGGCGTGATCGAGACCCCGCGAACCGAGTCGATGCTCTCCGACGAGAAAATCCGGACCGCGCTGCTGAAGCGCTATCCAGCAGGCCGACTTGGCAAGCCGAGCGATGTAGCGGCGACGGTCGCGTTTTTGCTCTCGGACAAGGCCGACTGGATTACCGGCCAGGTGCTGCCGGTTAACGGCGGCTACAGCATGATCGGCTAGTGCAGATGGAGGACAAATGAATTCGGCTCCCAACGGGCCTCCCAACGAGCGCAGCCACCCGCCGTCTGACGATCGCGCCTGGCGCGAGAGCTTCTATTTCGGCTTCGTCGACTCGCGGTGCGGGCTCGGGGTGTACAACAGCCTCGGCGAGAAGCCGGTGTCCGGGCGGTCGGCCTACATCTGCACGCTTTGGCGGGAAGACCTGCTCGCGGAGACGTATATCGCTGGGCTCGAGCGCACGGCTACCGAGCACGCGTGCGGCGGGCTACGCTACCGGCTAAACGAGGATGACAGAAGCTGGGCGATCGAATACCAGGCGAAGGTTCCCGTTCTCGGACCGGTCGGCCGGAGCTACGTCGGACAGATCGACGTCGACGAGGCGTTGCCTCGCCTCGACGTCGCGATGGACCTCCGCTTCGAGCCGACTACACCGGCCTATGAGTATGCGTCGTCTCCCGCCTGGAGCCGGCTGTTCGATGGCCACGTCGAGCAGTCGGGGCGCTTCACCGGCGTCGTGACCATCGCCGATGCGCGGTACGAGATCGACGCGTTCGGCTCGCGCGACCACTCGTGGGGCCCGCGCGACTGGAGCCACCCGCGCGGGTGGACGTTCTTTACCGCGAGCTTCGACCGCGGCCCCGCGTTCATCTCGCTCTGGGCCGCGGAGACGGCATCGGGAAGCTCCGTCGATGGCTACGTGTGGCGCGACGGTGCTGCCGCGAAGGTCACCGCGATCGCCTGCGATGTAGCCGGCGGGCGCCCGGCCCCCGGCGTGCCGTTCACGGTGCGCATTACCGACTCGAGCGGTGCGACAACCGATCTCGTCTGCCGCGCGCATTCGGTGATGCGCCATCAGGTGGGCGGCGGAAGGGGCCAGCTCCCCTCGCACGTCGACCGTTGGCTGGTCGAGATCAACTCGCCCCGCGATGGCATCGGCCACGGGGAGTTCGAGCTGCTCTCGCCCATAGGTACCGAACCCGCTGCGCCCCGGCAGCTGACGTCAACACCGGATTGAGAAGGAAGTCGGCCATATCGTGAATGTCGAAGCCCAAGCGGCCACCGTCGCGGACGACACGCCGCTCCTCGTAGGCGGTCGGGAGTATTGGTCCGACTCCCTCCACGAGGTGCGCAACCCCGCCCATCCCGAGCAGTGTGTCGGCAGGATTGTGCAAGCCGACGAGACGATCGCGATCTCCGCAATTGAGGCGGCGGCCGCGGCTCTTCCCGGCTGGGCGGCTACTCCCCGCGGCGAGCGGCTCATGCACGTTCGCCAGGCGTTGTCGGGAATCGAGGCGTTCGCCGCCGACCTCGCGCCCCTCATCACGCGCGAGATGGGGAAGAACCTCCGCGAGTCCGAGTCCGAGGTCGCGCTTCCCGGCGTGGCCCTCGGCAAGTACGAGCCGCACTTCCAGCGGATGATCGACGAGCGGATCTCCGACGAGCGCGGCGACGTGGTGGTCTCGCGGGCCCCTCGCGGCGTCACCACCCTGATCGTCCCGTTCAACTGGCCGGTCGCTCAGCTGGCGCTGAAGCTCGTCCCGGCCCTGCTGATGGGGAACACGGTCGTCGTCAAGGCCTCGCCGCTCGCACCGCTCGCTGTCACGAAGGTGGTGCACGCGATCGCGAGCGCGCTGCCGCCCGGGGTGGTCAACGCGGTGTTCGGGCCCGACTCGGTTGCCTCGGTCCTCACCACGCATCCCGCAGTCCGAACAGTGTCCTTCACCGGGAGCATTGCGACCGGTCGCAAGGTGATGGCCGCGGCGGCCGCGTCGCTGAAACACGTCGTGCTCGAGCTCGGTGGGAACGACCCGGCTTTGATCCTCGCTGACGCGGCGCTGGACAAGCGGCAGTGCATCCGGATCCTGCAAGCGATCTTCTCCACGTCCGGACAGGGCTGCCAGCTGATAAAACGGATCTACGTCCACCGCTCGCGCCACGATGAGCTCGTCGAGAAGCTGGTCGCCTGCGCCGACGACTACTACGTCGTCGGGGATGGGATGGAGCCGGAGGTGAACCTCGGCCCTGTCGTCACCAAGGCACAGCGTGACCGGATTCAGAACCTCATCGAGCGCAGCAGGGGCGCTGATACGACCGTCAGGGAGACCGGGAAAGTCCACGACACGCAGGTCTTCGAGCGCGGCTGGTTCGTACGCCCGTCGTTCATCACCCATGTCGACAGCGATGCGCCGATCGTCACGGACGAGCAATTTGGTCCAGTTGTGCCGATCATCGCGTTCGACGAGGAGGACGAGGCCCTGCGACTCGCGAACGCGACCGAGTTCGGGCTCGCGGCGTCCGTCTGGACCGAGGACGCCGAGCGCGGCATGGCGCTAGGTCGTTCGATCGAGGCGGGCACTGTCTTCGTCAACAACCACAATACCTTTGCGATCTTCGATGTTGGCGGTGTCGGTGGCGTCAAGCAGAGTGGCAACGGGCGTGAGCTCGGGCCATGGGGCCTTGAGGAGTTCGCCGACCTCCAGATCCGGAGCACGCGAGCCAAGTAATCACGGAGTGCGATCACGATGCTCGAGCGGGAGATAGACACTACTGGCGTGGCAGTTGCCCGGCTGAACCAGCCGGAGCGCGGCAACTGTCTTTCCGACGACCTGATCGCGGCGCTGATCGGCTGGATCGACGAGCTCGAGCAGGGGAAGGACGCCGCCGTCCTCGTCATCGAGGGCCACCCCCGCGTGTTCTGTGGTGGGGGAGACGTCCACCGCTTTCGCAGCTGGCATGCGTGGACCGGCGCCGAGCGGCAGCGCTACTTGAAGACCGGAATCCAACCCCTGTTCCGGCGCCTGCTCGACTCCCCGCTGCTGACGGTTGCGTGCGTGGAGGGTGCCGTCGTCGGCGCTGGGCTCGACCTCCTGCTGGCCTGCGACCTGCGGTTCGCCGCTACGTCGGCGAGCGTCCGCGGTGGCTATCTCGATGTCGGCCTGGTGCCCGCCGCCGGCGCCCCGTGGCACCTCGCGCGTCTCGTTGGGACGAGCCGCGCGCTGGAGCTGCTCGTCTCAAGCGAACGCCACCCGGCTTCCCAGCTTGCCGAGTGGGGCATTTTCAACCACGTCTACGCCGACGACCAGCTGCGGTCGGCGGTCGCAGCGACGTGCCGGGCGATCGCCGGGCACGGGCGAGACCGAGTAAGCCGGCTGAAGTCGTTGGTCGGCATCGCCGGTGAGGAGTCGTTCGCCGCGCATCTGGACCGCGCGGCGGCGCTGCTCGCGGTGCTCGGAGAGACGCGGACCGGAAAGACCGATACCAGGGAGAGCGAGCGCGACGATGCGTGACCGTGATTCAGCATGGGATTGGATGTCGGCACAGGCCGAGCGATCGCCGGAGCGACGCTTCATCTTCTTCGAGGGAAGGTGGCTGACCTACGGCGACGTCGTTACCCGGGCCGACGCGGTGGCCGGTGGGCTGAGCAAGGTCGGCGTCGCGAAGGGCGATCGGGTCGCCTTCCTCGCGGGCAACTCGCCAGACTATTTCGTCGCCTTCCTCGCCGTCGTGCGTCTGGGCGCGCTGTTCGTGCCCATCATTGACGGGTCGAAGGCACCCGAGATCGAGTACGTCTTCACCCACTCCGGTTCGACCTTCCTGGTCACGGATGCCACCCAACTCGCGGAGCTGAGCGGCGCGAACGCGGAGCTCCTCGGCGGATTCCGGCGCGTCTTCCTGCTGCCGGACCCCGATACCGGCTACCAGAGGGCTCCGGCCAGCGCCGATGGCCCCCAGTGCCTGACGCTCGACGAGCTGGCCCATCTCGACGGTCCCCGGCCCGATGTCGTCGTCTCCGGCGATGATGACCTTGGCATCTTCTACACGTCCGGTACGACAGGCAAGCCGAAAGGTGCCGTGCTACCGCACCGCGGCTTCGCCGCCGCGGGGCGACTGATGGCCGAGCAGCTGCAGTATCGCGAGGATGACGTGGTCCTTTGCGTGCTCCCGCTGTTCCATGTCGGCGGGCTGCACTACTGCGTTGCGCCGGCGATCGCCGCCAGGAGCGGCGTGATGCTGCAGCGCAAGTTCAGCGTCACCCGGTTCTGGCGCGATGTCGACGAGTCCGGCGCGACAGGCGGGCTTCTGATGCCCGCGCACATGGCGATGCTGCTCACACCGCCCCCGGCCCCCGACGACCGCTCCCACCCGCTGAAGCTTGTCTGCTCGCACTACCGCGATACCAAGTTCTCGGGTCGCTTCGGCGTGGACATCGCGACAACGTGGGCGCTCAGCGAGGGAAGTGGGATCGGGACTTTCACTCGCAGGCTCTATGACCGTTATGAGGAGAAGCTTGTCGGCTGGCCACTCGGAGACGGGAAGCTCAAGATCGTCGATGCCTCCGGCGAGGAGCTGCCACCGGACTCGGTCGGGGAAATCTGCATCCAGCACGACTCGCTGATGCGCGGCTACTGGCGCGACCCGGAGCAGACCACTCTTACGCTGCGCGACGGCTGGCTGCACACGCTCGACGCTGGTCGGCTCGACTCCGAAGGCCGGCTGTTCTTCGAGGGGCGCGTGAAGAACATGATCAAGCGCTCGGGCGAGAACGTCGCGGCAGAGGAGGTACAGAACGTGATCACGTCACATCCGGCCACGGTCGAGTGCGCTGTGATCGGGGTGCCCGATCCCATCCGGACCGAGGAGGTCAAAGCTTTCGTGGTACGCACGGCGGGCTCGGAGCTTGAGCCGGAGGAGATCGTACGCTGGTGCGAGGAGCGGCTATCCAGCTTCAAGGTGCCACGCTATATCCACTTCGTCGGCCAGCTGCCCAAGAGCACCACGGGCAAGGTCCAGCTCTTCAAGCTCCGCGCGCTTCCGGATCAGACCGCGTGCTGGGACCGCCTCTCGGTGGACGGCGCCCGACATTGACAGGCGCTTCGACGACACACGTGGCGGACGACGACCAAGTCCCGATCGAGCGCCTCCGGCAGTTCCTGCGCGACGCGATGCCTGCGGCCGCTGAGCTCGCGTCGGTGGAGCGGCTCAGCGGTGGCCTGTCGTGCCTAACGTATGCGATCGGTGGGGACGGCTGGGAGGCGATCCTGCGCCGAGCACCACAGGCCGTCAGCTCGTCGCGCGCCTACGACTTCGCGCACGAATTCCGCATCCTCGAACGGATGTGGGCCAACACGGAGATCCCCGTCCCCAAGCCGCTCGCCCTCTGTGAGGATGCGGCGATCATCGGGGCGCCGTTCTATGTGATGGAGCGCGTCAAAGGGCTCGTCCTGCAGCGACACATGCCGGAACAGGCAAGAGCGACGGTGGACGGCACGCGGGCTGCCGCCCTGCTTGTGGACGCGCTCGGCGCGCTCTCCGATGTCGCGCCCGAGCTGATGTCGAGCCGCCGTAACGGCGGCGCCTACCTCGAACGCCAGCTGGCGCTTTTCCGCAAGCTGTGGGCCGCCAACAGGACGCGGCCCATTCCAGAGGTCGAGGAGCTGGCCGGGTGGCTCGAGCGGAACCGACCGGCCACCCAACGCCTGTCGGCCGTGCATGGGGACTTCAAGCTCGACAACGTCATGTTCTCGGCGGGCAAGCCGCTCGAGATCGCAGCCGTGCTCGACTGGGAGCTGGCCACCGCCGGCGATCCACTGGTCGACCTGGGGTGGCTGGTGTTCTTTCTCACTCGAGACGACCACGACGACCTTGAGCTTGGAGAGCACGCGATCCGCGCGGGCAGCCCGTTCCCCCCGCGCGCAGCGCTCGCCCAGGCCTACGCCGAGCGCACGGGGCTCTCGGTCGACGCGCTGCCCTGGTACGTCGCGTTGTCCGGCTTCAAGCTTGCGGCGATCATGGAAGGCTCGTACCGGCGCTACCTGGAAGGCGACCGGAGCCAACCGAAGTTCGCGGGCCTTGAGCAGGCCGTCATGCGCTGGGCGCGCCGTGGACTGCGGGCCGCCCGGGGCGAACTGTCGATGGAATAGGTATGATGAGTCGAATTAGTCTTCACCGCATTGAAGGGAACGGGTGGGAAATGGCGACGGTCGTCGGACGGTGGTCGTGAGTCGGGGCGGATCCCCGCCGCGGCTCGCAACGGTCGACCTCGAGCTGTCCGCAGGGGTGGCGACAATCCGCCTCGCGCGACCGGAGGCGCTGAACGCGTTCGATCGCCAGCTGGGGGAGGACCTCCTCGCGGCGCTGCGTCACGTCGGGGCAGACGACGGCGTCCGCGCGGTGGTGCTGACCGGCGCCGGCCGCGCGTTCTCCTCGGGCGCCGATCTCAGGAGCGTCCGCGACGACGACGTGCGGACCCGGTCCGGGGGCCCGAACCTCTACCACGTGCTCAGTGAACGGTTTCATCCCGCGGCCGCATGCATCCGCGAGATGCCGAAGCCGGTGGTGGCTGCAGTCCGGGGGCCCGCGGTGGGTGTGGGCATGTCGCTGGCGCTGTCATGCGACTTCGTCGTGGCCTGCGAGAGCGCCTACTTCATGCTCGCTTTCGTGAACGTCGGACTAGTTCCCGATGGTGGGGCGTCGGCGTTCGTCCTGAGCCGGGTGGGGTTCACCCGCGGGGCACGCCTCGCGCTGCTGGGCGAGCGCCTCGGCGCGGATGAGGCGGTGGATTGCGGCCTCATCAACGCGGTCTACGCCGACGACGATCTCGACGACTGCGTACACGAGCTCGCCATGCGGCTGGCCGCCGGGCCGACGCTCGCCTACGCGGGCATCAAGCGGCAGCTGAACCATTGGCTGTTCGGGCGTATGGCCGAACAGATGGAACTTGAGGCCTCGATCCAGCAGCGCCTGACGGAGTCAGCCGACTTTGGGGAGGGCGTCGCCGCCTTCGTCGAGAAGCGCCCGCCTCGCTTCATCGGAGGCTAGAGGCGTCGAGGCAATGATCGAGATAATAAAGTTATGATGACAACCAAGCGAAGAGAGCTGAACATGGTGCTAACTGGGCAGCGACTAGGAACAGTTCCGGGGGCGTGGAAGCTTTGTTGAGCGTCAAATCGCACGGGCTGTCCCGAGCCGTCCGCCTCGCATCCCTTCCTCCTGTCCTGGCTCACGCCGTGACGCAGCGCAGTAGTCAAGGGCGTGCAGCGGGCCGTCAGAACCCGCTGCCGTTGACCATTTTGATACCTCGCGACCGCGCCCGAGTGCTTGGCGTGGTGTCGTAGATGTCGGGGAGCACGGTGCCCGATTCCGTCGCCCGTCCGTCCATCCTTCCCCCCAAGGCTGGCGAGATGCTCGCCGACGACATCCGCGCGAGCATCATCGGTGATGCCCTCCCTGCGGGCACGAGGCTGCCCTCTGAGCGTGAGCTCGTCGAGCAGCATGGCCTCAGCCGCGCGACCGTCCGCGAGGCGCTCCGCTTGCTCGACGCAGAAGGCCTCATCACCATCAAGCGCGGCCCGCGGGGCGGTATTACGGTGCGCCACCCCGACCCCACGCATTTCAGCCGGTCGCTGGCGACGATGGTCGCCTTGCGCGGCGCCTCGCTCGGGCAGCTTTTCGATTTCAGGCTATCGATCGAGCCGGACGCCGCCGCTGCGGCTGCGACCATGATCACCGACGAGCAGCGCAAGGTGCTCCTCGACTCGACCTTGCCACGGGACGCGGAGGTCCCCGAGAGCGTCGACTTCCACGTCCAGGTGTCGGCAGCGTCGGGGAACGCGCTTTACCACATCGTGGTGGCGTCGCTGCACGAGGTGCTCGAGCAGCATGTGACGCTCGAGGCGCTATCCGACGACGCCTGGGAGCAGACCCGGTCGGCTCACGAGAAGATCGCGAAGGCGATCGCGTCGGGCAACGCTACCAAGGCGCGCAATGCGATGCGCTGGCATCTTGAGCGTTTCCGCGAGGACATGGCGGAGCTCGGCCGGCTCGACGAGTGGATCATCCCGCGCTCGGCGTGGCATCGCCCCGCCACCCACCGGGCCACGGCACTCGGCTGAGCTGGCACCCAGCCGGGGAAGTGTCCCCCGATCGGGGGGATGCGGCTTGCTGAAGGTCCATCCATAGCGAGGGGGACCGGCCCCAGCGGCTCCACGGCGCGACGACAGCTCCAGCACCATCGCCACCGAGGTCCCACCACGGCCCGCGGCGTCCGCCTGCGGGCCGAGGCGCTGGCCCTGAGCCGACCGGGTGGATGCGCCTGTTCGGCGAAGCACCTCAGCCGGCCCAGCCCGGCCCAGGGCCGAACCGCGTTCCGGGCACCGGCCGAGGGTTCCCGCAGCTGCCGGACAGCCGTGACCGGGCAAAACTGGGCCGGGACTACAAGAGACGATCACTCGAGGTCCGTCGCTGAATCCGCGCTCAGTCGCGCCGCTCGAAGAAGCGTCGGATCCGCTTTGTCGCCTCGTCCCCCGCGAATAGCGCGACGATCTCCTCGAGCTCCTGCGCCGCCCCGAGGGCGGGGTCTGACCCGGCTGCCTCGACGCAGCGGATGATCGCCTCCCCCGCTCGTGTCGAATTCTCGCAATAGCGCGAGGCCCATTCGATGGCCGCCGAGTCCGCCGGGTCGGCGATCCGAGTGACAAGACCCAGGGCGGCCGCCTCAGCCGCCTCGACCTGGCGCCCCGAGAGCATGATCTCGATGGCGGTTGTCCGGCCGATCAGGCGCGTGAGCCGCTGCGTCCCGCCGGCGCCCGGCAGGAGACCAAGCCTGACCTCGGGCAATCCGAGGCGCGAGCGTGAGCTGGCGAAGCGGAGGTCACAGGCGAGCGCAAGCTCGAGCCCGCCCCCGAGCGCCATGCCGTCAATCGCGGCGAGCGTCACGCAGGGGAGGCCGGCAACCGCTTCGACGGCGCCCCGGACGGCCTCGACGTAGGCCCGGAAATCTGCCGGGCTCGCGCCCCTGACCACCGCTAGATCGGCGCCAGCGCCAAAATAGCGCGCGATCCCGGAGCGGAAGACGACGGCGGGCGGATGCTGCTGCGCGAGCAAGGTGACGGCTTCGTGCAGCGCGCGGATGAGTTCGAGCGAGAACGCCCCCACCGGCGGGTTTGACAAAGTGACGACGGCGACACGGCCCTCGTGGGAAACATCGACGCGGGCGATCGCTTCGTGGGCGGCCCTCACTGCTCGTCGCCCTCTGCTCGATCGAGCCCGCGCCAGGCGACGGGAGCGCCGTCGTGCATGTTCTTGACCATCGGGAAGGACCTCACCGGCTGGCACCCCTAACTGCTCGGCTGGCTGACGTACTCGGTCGTAGGCTTGGCAACCTCGTTGCTAATGAATAGAATCAGTATACTCGACAACGCGATGGTGACAACGGTCTGGGCCATCGATAGCGCGATGGTCAGGTCCTTGCCGGCGCGGGCTGCACCGGGACCTGCCGCGGTGAACACCCCGGACGGCGCCGATCACTTCGCGCCCCGCGCCAATGCGGGGTGAGTACACCGTGGAGGTGCTGGTGGGGCCCGATTTCCCGGCTACGGACCTCGATCGTCTGTTGGGGTGTGGAGCACTTTGGACACCCGGGTCCGCAGGGCGGGCTCGGCACACTTGAGGAGCGAATGACGTTGGCCGATCTGGAGTATGAGGTGCGCGAGAACGTCGCGACGATTCGGCTGAACCGGCCGCACCGCAAGAACGCGTTCACCCTCGAGATGGTCGATGCGTGGGCGGCCACCCTGGTAGATGCGCAGGGGGACCCGGAAGTCCGGGTGATCGTGGTGACTGGATCGGGAGGCTCGTTCTGCTCGGGCGTTGACCTGTCCGAATTCAAGGGTGAAGAGCGTGATCCCTTGGCGGAGAAGGAATTGCTCACCCGACGAGTGCATCGAGTGGCGCTGGTTTTGGAGGAGGTCGACAAGCCCGTTCTCGCGGCGATAGCTGGTCCAGCGGTCGGTGCGGGCATGGACATGGCCTTGCTGTGCGATTTGCGTTTCGCATCGCGCGGAGCCAGGTTCTGCGAGGGTTACATCAAGGTCGGCCTGGTGCCCGGCGACGGGGGATGCTGGCTGCTCCCGCGGGTTGTCGGCACCTCGACGGCGTTGAAACTGCTCTGGAGCGGCGACTTCATCGAGGCAGAGGAAGCACTGCGCATGGGGTTGATCGATGGGCTCCACGACGACGCCGACCTCATGGCCAAGGTGTATGCCTACGCGGAACGACTCGCCAAGCGACCTCCGGTCGCGATCCAAATGATCAAGCGGGCGGTTCGGCAGGGTGCGCGGCACGACCTGCGCACTGCCCTGGACCTGATTTCGTCGCATCAAGCGGTCGTCACGTCGACCCGTGATTCGCGGGAAGCATTCGCGGCATTTCAGGACGGGCGTGTTGGGGCGTACGTCGGGCGGTAGTAGGGAGCCGGAATCTCTTTCTTGGTCACTGTTTGGGAGAAGGTCACTGTGGATCATTTTGCGCCCCAGGAGAGTTGCGCCGCGTTGCGAGACGAGGTCAGGTCGGTCACGTCGGCCTGGCGCTCGCAGGGGCGGTACTCGCCGCGCAGCGATGCGTGGCTGCGCGCGTTCGATCTCGAGTTCAGCAAGGAGCTCGCCGCACGGGGGCTGATCGGCATGACCTGGCCGGCCGAGTTCGGTGGCGGCGAACGCAGCAACGTTGAGCGGTTGGCCGTCACTGAGGAGCTGCTTCGTGCCGGGGCGCCGGTCGCGGCGCACTGGATCGGGGATCGCCAGATCGGTCCCGCGATCCTGCGGCACGGCTCACGCGAACTCCAGGAGGAGATCCTGCCGCAGATCGTGTCCGTGGACGCGATCTTCTGCCTGGGTATGAGCGAACCGGAGGCGGGTTCCGACCTGGCGGCTGTGCGGACCACCGCCACGCCGGCGGACGGTGGCTGGCGTTTGAACGGGCACAAGATCTGGACCAGCCATGCGCATCGCGCCACCCACGCCTATGTGCTTGCCCGCACCGAGCGGACCGAGCGCAAACACCACGGCCTGACCGAGTTTGTCGTAGACATGGGCGCCGCCGGAGTCATGGTCAGTCCGATCGTCGATCTCGCGGGGGAGCACCATTTCAACGAGGTCCGGTTCGAGGACGTGTTCATCCCCGCACACCGGGTGATCGGCGAGATCGGCGCTGGATGGCGACAGGTAGTTGAGCAACTGTCATTCGAGCGTGGCGGCGCCGAGCGGGTACTGTCGAGCTATCCGGTGTTCGCGCAAATGGTCGCCCACGCCGCACAGCAGAGCGACTCGGAACTGCGGGTCGTGGTCGGGTCGCTGGTGTCTCGCCTTGCTGTGCTGCGCCAGCTGTGTTGGGAGGTCGCGCGCGCGCTCGATTCCGGGCAGGCCCCGGTGCAGCAGGCAGCGGCCCTGAAATATCTCGGCAACGCGTTCGAACGCGACGTGATCGAAGCGCTGCGTCGCACCGAGCTGGGCCGGGAACCGACGATGAGCAGCAGCTTCGGGCAGGCACTACTGGCCTCACCGGGATTCGGACTTCGCGGCGGATCCGCCGAGGTACTGCTGTCCCTTATCGCAAAGCAGGAGACACGAGCATGAGTGAACTAGCCGCCGACCTGCGTGACCTGGTTGGCGATCTGGTAGCCCGGACGACCGATGGAGGGACACCGGCCGCAGCGCTGCGGCTGTGGGAGCGGGCTCGCGAACTGGGGTTGCCACAGGTCGGTGTCCCGGAGGAATTCGGGGGATCGGGCGGCACCCTGAGCGATCTTCTCGTGCTTGTGCACACGTTGGGGACCCACGGAATCGGACTACCGATCGTCGAGGCGTCGGTCGCGGACTGGGTACTCGGTGAACACCGGGACGATTCGTGGGCCACAATCGCGTTTGCCGGCAGTTCGTCGCCCACGCCGGCCGACCGAGTCACGGGCGAGTTTCCCGCTGTGCCGTGGGCCCGCAACGCCGACCGGCTCGTGCTCTGCATGGCTGACGATGTTGCTGTGGCGGTCGATCTCCGGCACGAATCGGTGATTGTCCACGCCGAAGACAACATCGCTGGCGAGCCGCGCGACACGGTCGTGCTCGCACAGACGCCCGTCACGCCGATCGTGGGCAGCCCACCGGTGTCGGCGATCCGGGATCGCCTCGCGTTGCTGTGGTCGACCGCGGTTGCCGGCGCGGCACACGGGGCCTACCGGTTGACGAAGAGTCATGTCGCGCAACGGCGCCAGTTCGACGCACCACTGCTGAAATTGCCGGCAGTGGCCACGAATCTGGCGACGATGCGAGTTCACCTCATGCAGGCCGATGCCGCGCTGGCAAGCGCGGGTGGCACCGCGGACTCCGCTGGCGTCGCCATCGCGCGAATCACCACCGCAGCCGCGGCCACCGAGATCGCGAGGTTGGCTCACCAGCTGCACGGGGCCATCGGCATCACGCAGGAGCACCCGTTGCACCACTACACGCGGCGCCTATGGGCATGGCGGGACGCTCTTGCCACTGAGCGTGACTGGTGTGCGGTCCTCGGCGCGTACGCCAGCGAAGGGGGAGAGCATGAGGTGTGGACACGGTTGACCGCGTCGTCGACATCCACAGTGGAGTCCGAGCGCTGTCGCGGGTGAACCAGCTAGCGCCGGCCGTTCCCCAGGGCAACGGGGGAGACGAGTGGCGGCCTCGCTTGAGCACGATCAGGTGCACGAGGGACAGTTGAGTGACGTGCCCGACGGTGACCCGGCCGTGCCGTCCTATCGAGCGAACACCGAGCGTTTTGGCCGGCCGCCGTGGCGTCCGGCAGGTGAAAGATCCTTCAGGCCAGCGCAGACTCTCTTGCCGGGGGTGACGATCCCGTACTCGTGGATCTTCCGCTAGTTCAACTAGCGCGACAGGGCGAGTTCGATCAGCTCCTCCGGCGCGCAGCTGCGTTCGGCCAGCCCGGCGGCGACGGCGGCCGACGGGGTGTAACTGCGGGCCGCGAACCGGATGACGCCTCCGGAAATGATCCTCGTGTCGGCCGCCTGCGCGAGCGCGTACCCCGCCCCCACCGCGTCGCCGTTGATGGCCGCCACGATCGCCACCGGGTGCGCACGCAGCGCCGCCAGCGCCCGCGGCAGGTACTGCTGGGCCTCGGCCGTCGGCTCGAGGTCGGGCGCGAACACCGCCCCGGTGCCGGTGAGCACGACGGCGCGTTCCGGGCCCACGTAGGCGATCGCGGCCAGCAGGCTTTCCAGCAGTCCGGCAGTCAGTGCCGGCGCTGGGCGCATTCTGACCACAATCGCCCTGTCGTCGTAGCTCAGGTCAAGCATCGAACAGCTCCCTCATGGCGATCCGGCCCGCACACTTTCCCGAGATTAGAACGAAACCGGGCAACGTCGTGTCTCAAAGTGAGACCGCCCGGGGCGCGGCCGTGCGCGATCGTTGGGGAAACCGAGAAGACATGGAGTGGCCGATGTGGACAGTGAGCGAAGTGCCGCCGACGGACCGCCGCGAAGACGACGCGGACACCGAAGTCGTGCGCGGCGAAGGCAGCCAGGACGAAGCGCCCGACCAGGAACACCGGCCCTGCCTCGAGCGCGCACGCCGCCGGCTCCTCGACACCGGATGGCAGATCCAGGCCCTGACACCGTGAATGACAAAACCGCGTCCGGTGCTCGCGAAAGCACCGGACGCGGTTTTGTCTAGTAGATGTTCGACGGCCGCACCATGCCCTCGGCCAGATCGCCGGTGCCCGGGGCGATGATCGCACCCGGGTTGACCAGCACCTGCTCCACCACGGCGGTTTCGGTGGTGATCAGCAGCGCCGCGATCGACGCCGCGCTCTCCAGCGCCGAACGGGTCACCTTGAGCGGATCGACCACCCCGGCGGCGAAGAGATCGCCGTACTCGCCGGTCAGCGCGTCGAACCCGCCCCCGTTGTCCAGTTCGGACACCCGTGCCACGACCTCACCGCCGTCGTAGCCCGCGTTGGACGCGATCCACCGCAGCGGTTCCCCGAGTGCCCGGCGCACGATCTCGCGTCCCTGCGCGGCGTCTGCGTCGAGGCCGACCAGATCCACGCACCGCGCGGCCTGCGCCAGCGGCGCCCCGCCGCCGGCCACCACACCCTCCTCCAGCGCCGCACGGGCCGCCGCCAGCGAGTCCTCGACCCGCAGCATCCGCTCCTTGAGCTCGACACTCGTGGCCGCACCGACGCGCACGACGGCGATGCGGCCCGACAGCCGCGCGATGCGCAGCTTCAGGCTGTCCTGATCGTGCTCGATCCGCGCGCGCTGGAGTTGCTTGTCCAGCTGGCCGATCCGGGCCCGCACGAGCGCCTCGTCACCGGCACCGCCGATGATCGTCGTCGTCTCCTCGGTGATCGTGATGTGCTCGCAGCGGCCGAGGTCGGCTTCGGTGACCTCGGTCAGCGTGACGCCCGAGTCCTCGCTGACGACCCGTCCGCCGAGCGCGGCGGCCAGGTCCTCCAGCTCGGCGACCCGCCGGTGCCCGAAGCCGGGTGCGCGCACCACGACCGCCGGGCAGGTGCCGTGCACGTTGCCGCTGACGATCATCTGCAGTGCCGGCCCGTCGACGTGCTCCGCGAGGATCACCAGCGGCCGGTCCAGCCTGCGGGCCGCCTCCACGGTCGGCATCAGCTCCTGCACCTGGCTGATCTTCTTGTTCGTCAGCAGGATGACCGCGTCGTCGTAGGACGCCTCCATCCGTTCGCGGTCGGTGACCATGTACGGCGAGGTGTAGCCGTGGTCGAGCTCGATCCCGTCGACGAGCTCGACGCTCAGCCCGGGTTCGCCGGATTCCTCCACCTCGACGACGCCTTCGCGGCCGACCGCGGCCAGCGCCTGCCCGATGACCCGGCCGATCCGCTCGTCGTCGCTCGCCGCCAGCGTCGCGATCCGCTCCAGCTCCGCCTCGCCCGCCACCTGGGTCGCGGACTTGCGCAGCCACTCCACGACCGCCTCGACGGTCTCCTCGATGCCGCGGCGCACGCGCATCGGATTCGCGCCCTCGCCGAGCGCGGCCAGCCCTTCCCGCACCATCGCCTGCGCGAGCACCGTCGCGGTGGTGGTGCCGTCGCCGACCGCGCCGTTGGTCTTCATCGCGACTTCCTTGACCAGTTGCGCCCCCATGTTGGCGAACGGTTCGGCCAACTGGATCTCGCGGGCGATGGTCACGCCGTCGTTGGTGATCGTCGGCGGCCCCGTCAGCTTCTCCAGCACCGCGTTGCGGCCCTTGGGTCCCAGCGTCACCTTCACCGCGTCGGCCAGCGCGTTGACACCCAGCTCCAGCTGGCGCCGCGCGTCGACGCTGAATCGCAGCTCCTTCGCCATGATGCTTCCTTTCTTCTGATCAGGGAACGAGAATCGCCCGGCCGCGAACCTTGCCCGCGTTCAGGTCGTCGATGGCCAGCTGGAATTCCGCCAGCCCGTACCGCGCGGTGTGCAGCTTCACCTTGCCCTGCGCGGCGAGCACCATGAGGTCCTGCAGATCGGTGTAGGACCCGACGAGGTTGCCGATGAAGTTGATCTCGGTCGAGATGACGTCGATGGTCGGCACGTTGATGTTCTCGCCGTAGCCGACGACGTAGTAGTTGCCCGCACGGCGCAGCATCCGCACGCCTTCGGCCGTTGACCCGCCTTCGCCGACGAAGTCGATGACGGCCTCCGCGCCGTGCCCGCCCGTCACTTCGAGGACCTCGTCGACGTGGCTGCCGTCGGCCACCACGGTGACGTCGGCGCCGACCTGCCGCGCCAGTTCGAGCGCCGCGGGGTTGCGGTCCACGACGACGAGCGTGGCCGCGCTCATCGCCTTCATGCACTGGATGCCGATGTGGCCGAGGCCGCCCGCGCCGATGATCACGCAGACCTCACCGGGACGCAGGAACCCGGCCGCCTTCGCCGCGGCGTGCTGCGCGGTGAGACCGGCGTCGGCGAGCGCGGCGACATCGGCGGGCTCCAGGCTGTCGTCGAGCTTCACGCACGAACGCGCCGAGGTCAGCAGGTACTCGGCGTACCCACCATGCGTGTCGATACCGGGAAACCGCGAGTTCTCGCAGTGCACGTCGTCTCCGAGACGGCAGGCGCGGCACAGCCCGCACGTCATCAACGGGTGCAGGATCACCTTGTCCCCCACCGCGACGTTGGTCACCGCGTCGCCGACCGCGTGCACCCAGCCCGCGTTCTCGTGCCCGATCGTGTACGGCAGGGTGACGCCGGACTTCTCCGCCCACTGGCCTTCGAGGATGTGGATGTCGGTGCGGCACACCCCGGCGGCACCGATCTTGACCACGACGTCGAACGGACCGGTGATCTTCGGTTCGTCGACGTCGCGCAGTTCGAGCTTGCGGTGGTAGCCGGTTACCTGTGCGGCTTTCATGGGTGACTCCTGGAATTGGTGATGACCGGGGCGGCGCCCACCGGATCGGCGTAGCGGGTGGCGAGCAGTCCCCGGCAGAAATGGGCGTTGCCCTCGATGGACACCCGGGTGGTCGCCGCCAGCCGCAGCCACAGCTTCAGATCCGACTTCGCGACCGGCTCGCCGTCGTGACCGACCAGCACCCGGGCGTGCGAGTGGTTGAGCAGGCCGATGGCCTCGCGGCGGCGGAGCAGGGCCAGTTTCAGCCGGTCCTCGGGCAGGTCGAAAAGTTCGAGCAGCGGCAGTTCCTCCAGCGTCCACGCACCACTGGCCAGTACCGCGCGGCAGCAGCGTTCCATCGCGGCCACGTGGGCTTTGCGCTGGAACGTGCGGCGCAGCTCGTCGAGGCCTTCCTCGGCCTCCACACCGAAAGTCCCGACGTAGCCCAGCCCCGCGGCGGTGCCGGCGTTGATCTTGTCGGAGTCATGGTGGTCGTCCAGCAGCACCCGCACCCGCCCCGTGTCCGGGACTCCCGCCAGCGCGTCGTAGGCGTCGGCGACCATCAGGTACGCGAAATTGGGCGCACAGAAGGAAGTGGGGAGGCGCAGGTGCACCTCCACCCCCTCGTCGTCGATCGCCACGGACCGGACGAAGCCCAGCTCGGTCACGGGTTCGTCCAGCTCGGGGTCGAGCACCGTCGCCAGCGCCGAGAGGATTTCCGTTTCCACGGTCTGGACCGTCGCCGTCATCACACACCCGCCCCCGAGGCCGCGGGCAGCCGGAACTGTCGTGGCACGTCGAGGCCGTACAGCGAGGCCGCGTTGAGCCCGAGGATCTTCTTCTTCTGTTCCGGGGTGATCGCCGGGTACTCCGGCATGTCCTCGGGAATCTGGAAGTCCACGAACTTCTCGACCAGCCACTTCGGCGTCCACAGCGCGTAGTCGCTGCCGAAGAGGATGCGATCCTCGCCGATCCAGTACAGCAGCTCACCGATGATCTGCGCGAAGTAGCGCGGCCGGGCGTGGATGAACGGCATCGCGACCGCCAGTCCGCCGTAGACATTGGACTCCTGCGTGGCGATCCAGCAGAAGTCCTCCAGCCGCGGCAGCCCGACGTGCTCCACGATGAAGTTCAGGTCGAGGTAGTCGGTGGCGACCTTGTCGATGTCTGCGACATCGAACGCGTCCCGGTCCAGCGGCTTGATCGTCGGTCCCTTGTGGACGTGAACGTTGGTGATGCCCAGCTCCAGGCACTCTTCGAGGTAGCGGCGCGACCACGGTTCGTCCAACTTGTAGCCGCGCGAGTCACCGTGCCATTCCGCGGTGTAGAGCTTGACGCCCTTGAGGTTGAACCGCTCGGCGTCGCGCCGCAGCTGCTCCAGCCCGGCCTCGCCGTTGCGCGGGTCGTAGGCGTGGTTGTAGGTCAGCCTCTCCGGGTGCTGCCGGGCGAGCCCGAACGCTTCCTCGGTCTGGCCGAACCCGTTGTGGTAGAAGTCGGACAGCAGGGTCGCCTGGAAGATCGCGTGGTCGACATAACCCTCGGCGAAAAGGTCCTTCATGAACCGCTCGGCGCCGTAGTAGGTGTAGGTGTCGTAGTCCCAGATGACGTCTTCGGGGCTGAGATTGCGGTGGTAGTCGTAGAAGCAGTCGATGAACTCCTTGCCGTGCACGTTCTTGTGGTTCGACGCACGGCCGTCCCAGATGTGAACGTGCCCGTCCACGATGTAGTAGCTCTCGCCGTCCTTTTCGTACATGGAAACCTCTCGCTGTGTGGGGTGCGTACTGGAAGGGTGGTGGCGGGGCTCCCCCAGCGAGGGCCCCGCCACCACCGGGATCGGTTGTCCGGCCTCAGCCGTGTGCGAGCAGGTCGAAGCCGATGTAGTCGGCGGCGTCCTCCGGGTTGGCGAACAGCAGCGTGCGGTCGTCCAGGTGCACCATGCGCCCGTAGTGGGTCGAGCTGATCTCTTCGAAGATCGAGCCGTCGAAGGGCTGACCGAGTGCCTCGGTCAGCTCGTCGTAGTCGAACTCCAGAAGCTTGGTGCCGTCGACCCGGATCATGGACGGGTACTCGACCAGCGAGACGCCCTCCTTGGTCGCCATCACGTCGGCGACGACCCGCCCCACCGGGGTGTTCATCAGCGTGACACCACACATGTTCGAGGATCCGGCATGCGAACCGAACTGCATTTCGCTCACTTCGTCAACTCCTTGGGAACGTCGAGCCCGATCTCGTCGAGCAGCTGGGTGAACTTCTCCGTGGTGGCGGCGAGCGAGTCGGCGAACGTGACCGTCTTCTCAGCCGGCTGCGACCAGATCGGCTGCAGCGCGTGCGCCGCTTCCAGGCACGGCGGCACCCACTTCGCGAGCCACTGGCCGAACAGCTCCTTGTTGCTCGCGCCGAACTTCTCGTCGCGGGTGAGCAGCTGGAACAGGGCACGGGTGTAGCCGAGGTCTCGGCTGTAGTCGTGCTCCCCGGTGCCGACAATGGTCGGCGTGATGTAGTCGCCGTTCTTGGCCGAGATCTGCATGACCAGCTCGGAGCGGAACAGCTGACCGACCAGCTGCTCGAACACGACGTTGGTGCCGAACAGCAACTCGGCCCAGTCACCGACCGCGGTCAGCTCCTCGACGACCTTGCGGGTGGGCTGCCACTCCTCGGCCGAGGCCCACACCTCCTTGTGCGCCGAGCCGTCGAACGATTCGAGCGAGTCGGACAGGTCCAGGTTGAACAGGGCGAGGTCCTGGGCGAAGCGCATCTTGTGCGCCGCGTTGACCGCCACCGCCGTGTTGATCATGTTCGTCGGCCCGGAACGCTGGATCGAGGTGAACACGTGCAGCGCCATCCCGTTCTCGGCGTGCATCCAGGCACCGAGGTTGCGCGAGATGAACTTCTGCCAGGCGGTGTTCCAGTTTCCGTAGCCACCCGCGCGCTTGGCGTTCTCCAGGCACAGGGCGACCTGACGCACCACCGCGGAGTTGTTGCGGTAGATGGTCTGTTCCCACTCCTCGTTGGGATCGAGGAAGGCATGCCAGTTGGAGGATTTCGCGGCCGTCCACTCCTGCGGGTAGCCGCCGGGGCCGTCGCCGAAGCCGTAGATCCAGCCCTGGCTGAGGTGCCGCTCGGGGTCCGGCTGCACGTCGACGGTCACGTCCTCGTACACGGTCGCCCGCAGCTTGGCCGGTTTGAAGTAGTTGTAGGTGCGGCTCTTCGAACTGGGGAAGTCCAGGGCACCGGCTTCGGAGTCGGTGAACTCGACCTTGGGGAAGCTACGCACCTTCGGCGCAGGCGTTGCGCTGCTCGCCATGTGATATCTCCTCTGATATCTACTCGTCACGAACCGATGTGGTGAACTTGTCGTAGAAGACCTGGTCGTCGGGTACGCCCTGGCGCGCGGCCAGCTCCAGCGCGGCGTCCACCATGGGCGGTGGCCCGCACAGGTAGACCTCGGTCCGGTGCAGCTCCGGCTCGCGGGCCTCGGCCACATCGGTGACCATGCCCTGCTCGGCCGTGACATCGAGGTCCTCGATGCCCGCGTCCGATTCGGAAAGGGCGACGACGAACTCGAAGTCCGCGAGCCGTTCACCCAGTGCGCGGATCTCGTCCAGGTAGAACAGATCCGCCGGGGTGCGGGCGCCGTAGTAGAAGCGGATCCGGCGGGTGTCGCCGGTTTCGCTCAGGTGCCGCAGCAGGCCGAGCACCGGTGCCATCCCCGCCCCGCCCGCCATCAGCACCAGGGGAAGGACGTGCCCGCTCTTGAGCGTGAAGTTGCCGTACGGCCCTTTCAGCTCGATCGTGTCGCCGACCGCGATGCCCCCGTCCAGTAGCGACGAGAACACCCCACCCGGGTACTTCTTGATGACGAACTCGATGTGGTCCGACGTTGACGGCGTCGTCGCCATCGAGAACGACCGGTGCTCGTCGGTGCCGGGGATGGTCAGATCCGCGTACTGGCCTGGCTTGAACTCGTACGCCGGCGGGTCGACCGGCTTGAGCTTGAGGCCTACGATGTCGTGCGTGTGCGGCACGATCTCGGCGACCTCGGTCCGGATCTCCTGCAGCGGGGCGGAGTTGAGCAGCTCGTCCTCGTCGAAGTTGAGCAGCTCGATGGTGCAGTCGCTGAAGGCGTGTGCCCGGCACAGCAGCACGAAGCCCTCCTCGACCTCCGCGTCGTTGCAGGCGAAGGTGGAGTAGCGCTCCATCTGGATCTCGCCGTCCAGTACGTAGGACTTGCACGCCGAGCACTGGCCCTCGCGGCATCCGTGCATGAGGTGGATGCCTTGGCGGAACGCGGCGTCGAGGATCTTCTCGTCCTCGCCGACCTCCATCTCGATGTCGACCGGTTCGAAGGAGATGCGATGCTTGTCGGCCATTGATCTCTCGATTCTCGGGGCGGACGGCGGCGAGGTTCGCCGCCGTCCGCGGGCCTAGAAGACCGTCAGGCGGCCGTGACGTTGGGGTTGGCGCGGTAAGCCGCGGCCCACTCCTCGCGTTCGGCGTCGGTCATCTGGTTGAGCGTGACGTTCGGGCTGGCGAACCGGATGCCCCGGAGGTCGTCGAGCGTCCACAGCTTCTTCGGGTCGTCCAGGTCCAGATGCGGCTGCGGGATCAGCGTCCTGCCGTCGTCGCGGACGTAGCCCAGGTCCTTGACGATGTCGGCGAGATCGCGGTCGTGGTGCAGCGTCTCCCACTCGCGCTTGCCGGTGAGCCGGCCCATGTTGGGGGTCTCCCGGCCCTCGTACTCGGGGCGGAAGGCGACCTTGTCGGTCCAGGCGCAGGTTTCGGAGCAGTAGGTCCGCCACTGGTCGTCGACCTTGTCGACCACCAGGTCCTCGCGGACGAGGCAGGGCACCATGCAGGTCCAGCAGCGGTGCGGGTACTCGTAGCCGACCTCTTCGAACGCGATCGGCTTGTTCCGGCCCGGGTAGCGCAGCCGGTTGTAGGCCTCCCACCACTTGCCGAACTGGCTGTACCAGCCCGGGTACTTGTCCTCGAACCACTCGAAGTCGGCGTCGGTCATGCCGTCGATGCGCCAGTAGTTCACCGGCCAGCCGGTGGCGAAGAACTGCGCGACCCGGTGGACGTAGAACTTGTTGGTGATCCGGTTCCACGCCTCCTCGACCAGGTCGTGCGGGATCACCAGGCCGTACTTCTCCAGCGGGAGGAGATAGCTGCGGTAGTAGTCGTCGTAGATCCAGCGACGCCACATCTCGGCGTAGGACTCGCGGTCCTTGCGGCGGTCCTTGGTGCCGTACTCGATGAAGGTGCCGATCGCGGCGTCCACCACGCAGTGGTTGTTCCACCAGGCGTAGCGCAAATCGCGCTCCAGCAGCGGGCGGTTGCGCTCGTCGGCCAGCGCCATCAGCAGGATGGAGTAGCCGTTGGAGATGTGCCGGGACTCGTCCGACTGCACCGAGTGGAACACCGTGGGCAGCAGGTAGTCGCCGTTGGCGGCCGCCTCGTCGGGCATCGCGACGAACAGCGTGTTGGTGAACGCGGTCTCCGCGACGACGGTCAGGTAGATGTTGGCCGCGGTGATCGCGTCACCGGTGATGAACCCTTCACCGAACTGGCGGCCGATGGTGCCCGCGTAGTTGTTCGAGAACGCCTTCTCGGTGATGTCGAACCCGGCCGGGTCGATGTAGTTGTTCATGTACAGCTTTTTGAGGTTCATCTGGATCGTCGAGTGCCGTACCTCGTCGATCATCTGCACCGCGAGGCCGTTGTGGATCTCGGGGTTGGGCACCGCGTCGATGGCCATCGGCATCGCCCGCGCGGCGGAGATCTCCGGGAACGGGATGATCGACAGGAACAGCTTCTGCCACTCCAGCCAGCGCTGCTGCACCTGCCGGAACATGTTGCCCCGGATCGCGCCGTCCATCGCGCCGAAGACGCGGTTGTCCTTTTCCTCCTCCATCGGGAAGTACGACCGCATGATCTGCTTGAGCGGGTCCTTCTTCGGCGCCTTCTCGAACGTGTAGTCGGTGCCGAAGCGCGTCGCCGGGGTTGCGAAGGTGGGTTCCCACGACAACTCGGTGATCTTGTTATGCGCCTTGGTGAGACTTTGCCTGCTCAATTCAGCCTCCTTGAAACCGGGGTCTGGCCGCCGGAAGTCGTCACTGACGGAGAAGAGTGTGTTGCGGATCGCAGGTAACTTCTGTCTCATTGTGAGACTGCGGTAACCCGGGGCAGCCGTCACGATGGCTGCCGTGGGCCAATGAGCGCACCGAACAGCGCGTGACGTCGAAGGAGACGGTGGTGACGCAAGGACACGGGGCCAACTCGCAGATCAGCGTCCTGCGGGAGAAGTTTCTCTCGCGACCCCTGCCCGAACTCCCCGGCGTGCGGGACATCATTTCCGCGTCCTGGCGCCGCGCGCTCGAACACCGGGTCGACACCGACCAGCCCGACCCCGTCTTCGTCGCCGACCCCGACGGCGAAAGTCTCCTGGTCCGCAGCGCCAAGCCGGTGCTGGACAACCTCGCCTCGGAACTCGGCGACCCTCCGGTCGCCATCCTGCTCACCGACTCCGACGGGCTCGTGGTCAGCAGGACCACCGTCGATCGCAGCCTGGACAGCGGCCTGGACCGCATCCTGCTCGCGCCCGGCTACAGCTACGCCGAGAGCTCCATCGGGACCAACGGGATCGGCACGACGCTCGAATGCCAGCAGCCGGTGCTGGTGTCCGGATTCGAGCATTTCAACAGCGGCCTCGCCCAGTTCGAATGCGCCGGTGCGCCGATCCATCACCCCGTGCGCGGTCACCTGGTCGGCGTACTCGATCTGACGTCCTGGTCGGGCACCCCCGGCCCGCTGCTGCTGACGCTGGCGCGCCGCACGGCCAAGCAGATCGAGGAGGCGATGCTCGCCGGCGTCGGCGCCCGCGAACTGGCTTTGCTGCGCGAGTACCTCGCCGCCTGTCAGCGGGGATCGGGCGCGATACTGGCCGTCAACGAGGACGTGGTCATGGTCAACAACCAGGCGCAGGAGCTCTACGACGTGGCTGACCGCTCGGCTCTGATCACGCACAGCGGCGATGTCGCGGGATCGTCCAAGCCGGTCACCGTACTGGCGGATCTGCCTTCCGGGATGGTCGCCCGGCTGGAATACCGGCCCGTGTACAGCGGGTCGACGCTCGCCGGCGGGTTGTTCCGGGTGAAGAACCAGGCCGCCTCGCGGCGCACGGCCACGCAACCCGAGCTGAGCCTGCCCGGGGTAGTCGGCGGCAGTCCCGGTTGGCGGCAGACCTGCGCCGCCGCGGAGGCGAGTTTCACCGCCGGAAGCTGGCTGGTGCTCACCGGCGAGCGCGGCACCGGCAAAACCGCACTGGCCACGGCCGTGGCACGCCACCATGCACCGAGCGGCACCCTGCTCGTGCGGGACTGCGAGGGCGTCGACGACTACGAGGAGTGGGCGGCCGCGCTGGACGAGGAGGTCGCCGGGGGCCATTCGCCCGCCGTCATCCTGCGCCACGCCGACACGCTCGGCACCGAGGGTATGCGGCGGCTCACCGACCTGTTCACGATGTGGCAGGGAGCGCCCCCGGCGCACGCCCCGGTGTGGGTGGCCGTCACCCTCAGCGACGTGCGGCGCGATCCGGATGCCGCCGGATGGCTGATGCCGTTCTTCGCCCACACCGTCGAGGTACCGCCGCTGCGGCACCGGATCGAAGACGTGCGCCGCCTGGTGCCGCATCTGCTGGCCCGCCACGCGAAGAGCCGCGATCTGGAGCCGTCGGACGCGTGCCTGCGCCAGCTCATGCGGCTGCCGTGGCCGGGCAACATCCGCCAGCTCGACCGGATGCTGGCCGAGGTCTCGCGGCGGCACCGCTCGGGCAAGATCGAGGTGGCCGACCTGCCCGCGGAATGCCGGACGGTCATGCGGCGCCAGCTCACCCAGCTCGAATCGATCGAACGGGACGCCATCGTCCGCAGCCTTGCGGCCAACGACGGAAACAAGGAACGGGCCGCGGCCGACCTCGGCATGTCCCGCGCCACCATCTACCGCAAGATCCGGGCCTTCGGCATCGTCCCCGGCCCGTGACCTGTCCGGCGCAGCCGAGGGCCCTGGACAACACCTCGCGGGTGTCCGCGGGGTCGGTCACGTCGACGGTGGCCACACTGAGCGCCTTACCCCGTTCGTAGTAGCCGGCCAGCAGTTCCTCGTACCGGTCGCGGCGTGCCCGCAGATCGGTGATGGTGTCGCGTTCCGTGCGGTAGCCCAGCCGGACCGCGACTTCCAGGCCCATGCCACCGAACTCACCGGTCGGCCAGGCCACGGTCAGCGCGGTCGCGAGCAGGTCACCGCCATGGCGCCAAGGCGCCGACGCCGTAGCCCTTGCGCAGCACCACCGCGACCAGCGGCGTGGACAGCCGTGCCCCGGCCACGAACGTCTCCCCGAACCGGCGGACGGTGGCGGTGCGTTCGGCCTCCTGGCCGACCATGAACCTCGTGGTGTCCACAAGCGACACCACGGGCAGCCGGTGCTCGTCGCAGATCCGCAGGAAGCGGGTCGGCTTGTCGGCGGCGTCACCGTCGATCGCTCCGTCGAGATGTCCCGGATCGTTCGCCAGCACGCCGACCGGCCTGCCCGCCGGCCGCGCGAAGGCGGTGACGATCCCGGTGCCGAAGGCAGCCCGGATCTCCAGCACGCTGCCGGTGTCGAACAACGTCTCCGGCACGGGCCGGATGTCGTAGACCCGCACCCGGTTCTCCGGGACGAGGTTCCGCAGCATGCGCTGGTCCGCGCAGGCGACGTCCTGGGCGGCCACTCCGGTCACCGTGCGCAGGTAGACACGAGCCGTCGCGACGGCGGCAGCCTCGTCCGGGACCAGCACGTCGACCACGCCGTTGGGCACCTGCACCGGCATCGGTCCGACGTCCTGTGGCGCCACCACGCCGAGCCCGGCGCCCTGTTACGTGAATGTCGGCAGTCTTCGCGTTGAGGAGGCTTGAGTCTAGCCGTGACTCGGGCCCACAAACCCCTCGGCACGAATCTGGCTTCACCGAAATTAGCGCCCCACCTACGACCCTGCCACCAGACGCCTGCTGTCCGTCACACCACCGTTGCCTCTCTGGGATCCGCAAGGAGGGAACGGCTACACCTGCGGCTGATCGGGTTCTTCGCTGATGGGGACACGGGCGCACGGGACTTCGCCTGACGCAGGATGGCCCGCACGTCCCGGGGGACGCCGGTTAGTAGCACAGCTAGCCACCCCGAGCGCCGGGGCCAGTGCCGCCCAGCTGGTGCCGTTCGAGCGGGCCGCGCTGATCAGTTCCGGTTCCCACGCACTGAGCTCATCGCGCACCGCGCGCAGCGCGGCCAGCGCGTCGAGCAGTTGCTCGCGCTCCGCGCCACCTTTCCGGGCGGCGACGACCACGGCGCGAATGTCGCCGAGAGTCGTGATCGACGACTACCCCGCCGCGTCATCGGCTGGCGCACGTCCACGTCGATGACCGCCCAGCTGGTACTGGACGCCATCGGCCATGCGATCTGGACCCGCCAGCGCGAAGGCCGGCCGATCGCCGGTGTGATCCAACATCACGACCGCGGCAGTCGACACACCTCCGTGGCCTACAGCGAGCGCCTGGCCGCTGACGACATCCGCGGGAGCGTGGGCGCGACCGGCGCTTCCTACGACAACACTCTGGCCGAGTCGATCAACGGGCTCCACGAGACCGAGCTGATCAAGTCACAGGCCCCTGGCGCACCGTCGACCACATCGAGGTCGCCACCGCCGAACGGGTCGATTGGTTCAACCAACGCAGGCTCGACGAGTACTGCGGCGACATCCCACCGGCCGAGATGGAGAACCGCTACTACGCTCGGCAAACGACCCCGGCAACCACCGAAGTCTCAAATTAGTCTCCGGACACGCCGGGGCGGTTCAGCCATGGACTCAAGCGTAGCTGGACCCGATTAGTGTGCAGTTCTCGTTCGGTGGAGACGAGAACCACCAGACCAGCGCGCCGCTACGCCTGGCGGTGGCCGCGGCCCTACGCGTTGCCGGTGAGGATGGACATGGCCACGACGCGGATCTCCGCTGCGACGTTTGGCCGGACGTGGAATCGACCGAGGCGAACGAGGTCGTCGATGACCGTCAGGGCCGCGTGGGAGCGGACCCGGGCCGGCCGCAGGCCGATCTCGCTGTTCTCGGTGGTGACGGCGTCGGCCCATTCGGCGACCCGCTGGCGGAGCACGGCTCTGATCTGGCGTTGCAGGTCCGGCGGCAGATACGACACGTCCGAGACGTAGATCCCGACGAGTTCACGGTTACGGAGACAGAAGTCGGTGTACATTCCGACGAGCTCGGCGAGTGCGGGGGTGGGCGTCGCCTTCGAACGAAGGTCGTACTCCTCGGTGAGGCGTTCCGTGGCACGGGAAAAGGCTGCCACCAGGATGTCGGTTTTCGTATTGAAATGGTGGTAGAGACTGGGGCCGGCGAGTCCCGCCGAGGCGCCGATGTCGTCCAGGCTGACACCCGCGTAGCCCCGGCGGAAGAACAGGCCGATGGCGCTTTCCAGCAGCTCGTCACGGCGGGAGTTCGGCGACGGTGCATGGGTGATGGAACCGCCCCGCGTCTCGACCTTCGCCAAGCACTTTTCCAGCTGCAAGTTGAGGATCCTCATCGCGGAGCCGGCCAGTTCGCCGCTGACGAGGGCGCGGGGCACCGATTTCGGCATCGCCGGGCTCGCCAGCGCTGATGTCGCGGCGGTGATCAGCAGCCGGGCCTCGTCAGGCGCGAGCTCGGGACGGTGCTGGCGGAGGCGGCGAACCAGTTTGCCGATCACGCGGTCGAACTGCCGCCGGATCGACGCTTGCGATTCCGGGGCGAGAAACCTGGCCTCGCGCTGGAACAAGGCCCACAGGTAGCGTCGGTCCATCATCAGGTCCGCCATGGCCACGACTAGGTCTTCCAACGAGTCGCCGGCTGTCCGCGCGAGTGTGCGCTCGACGAGGTCGAGGCCGTCCAGGATCGCACCGACCAGGAGATCCTGCTTGTTCTTGAAGTGCCGGTACACCGCCGGTGCGGTCACTCCCACATCGGCCGCGACGTCGGCGAGCGACACCCGGGGGTACCCGTCCCGCTCGAATCGCCGTGCGGCGGCCTCCGTCAGCTGAGCACGTCGTTCGGCCGCGGTGAGTCGTTGTCTCGCTCCACCTGCCGCAGCGCCCGTTGCTGCCATCGCCACCCCGTCCTGTCGGTTCGGCCCCGATACCCGGCTGCTCGGGTACTGCCTCATTCTCCAGGTTGCATTCCGGTACAGGATGGCCGGACCTCTCGGCACTTGCCGGCGTGGCCTTGCGAATCCGGTTTTGGAGACCCGCCCGCCCGCAACCGCCGGAGGCGTGCGTCGAGGACGTTCTGTCACTCGTGGTCCACTGGCTGAGCTGGTGGGTCGTGAAGAGCAGGGTCTCTTGGACAGAGCGGCCGTCGGCCGCGGGGCACGGGCAAGCCGGCAGGCTCCTCGACCTCGTCGTCGGGCGACCCGGTGTTCGTGATCCACGTGACCAAAGCTGCTTCGCGCGCTTGGTCAGCGTCCAGCCGCTCATCGAGCCCTACTACCGTCGCGGCATTACGCGTACGTTTCGTTGTCGTGTACCTGCTTCAGGTCGTGTCCCGCGCAGAAACTGAGCCCCGCGCGGCCGAACACGACTGCCCGGCCCGGGCTTTCGCCGAGCATCCTGCGCGTCGTGCACGGACGCCCGGTTGTGGTTACCCGCGTACGCGGTTCACGCCGGTGACGAGCAGCGAGGATTCTTCGTTGCCACTCATGCGGAGAACCCGCCGTCCGCGACGAGCGTGTGGCCGGTGATCCACCGGGCGCGTCCGACATCAGGAATGCCGCGGCCTCTGCAATGTCATCCGGCGCGCCGAATCGCCTGAGTGGCATCGACTCTCGCGATGCCTTCAGCATCTTCTTGTCGCAGCCCCCACGTTCCAGTAGTTCTTCCCATGTCCCTTCACCTTCGACGAGTCCGCCGGTGACGTGGTTCGCCCAGGAGCAAGAGTCCGCCACGTCCGTGTTCACCCTGGTGGCGAACCGGGCTGGAGTATGGGGGAGATGTGTCCCGGTGGATTCGAAGGTCCCGGCGGCGTCGACGATGTCGTCCATGCCACCCTCGACACTGTCCACCGCAGACCGAGCGGGAGGCCCCGCCGGCCAGATCAAGTTGGACTGTGCCGGCTTGGCTGTCCTCCGCACGCACCTTGGCTGCCGCCTATCCGGCACGTCCGGCCTGATTGCGGTACGCGAAGGTGTCCCGGACGACACGGCATCCGATCGCGCACCCAAGACGCCTGAACCTCCGGCGATCAACACTTGCCGCATTGACTGCGTCATCCGAGGGCTGCGTGGCGGTGAGGCAGCGACCGGCTTGTGGTGGATATCTCGGCCGCTTCTTGGTCCGATCGGTATCGGCATCCGGCGGTGGAGCTCATGTCGGCGAGTGTCCGGGCTTCGTGTCCTCGATGCGAGTGTGGCGGTCGCCGACCCGTCCTCCGTGGAGACCGCCGCACCGGGCTCGTCCAAACCGGACACGCGCACGGCCTGGTTGTGGCGGGGATCCGGTCGGAGGTGTTCCTGGTCCGTCGTGGGCAGCGTTCGAACCCGTGCTTACGGTTGACCCAACAACGGTCTCACCACCGTAAGGCGACATAAGGAAGATTATGTCTCCTTCGGGTATCGGCGCGAGCCGATACTAGGAGGTGTTCGCCCTGACTGGCCGAGCCATCACCCGATTGGGTGTAGCTCGGCTGTTGGGCTCGCCTGCCTTTATGACCCAAGAGAGCGTCCTGGCCAGCATCTTTGGGGTGAAAAGGTGGCCAAGTCTGTCGGTTGTGGAGGGATGGCGGGAGCGAGCTTCGCCTACGAATCTCTCGGCACCTTGTTGTCTAGAATCTAGTTTATGTTAGGCTCCTCCGCGCTGGGTGAGCCCGATCACGGAAGCGCCCGGCTGGAACTTTGACCGGAGGGGCGCGAGAGTGCCGGCCTCCGGGAGTTCGACGATGGTGCGCCGGCGCACGCCGTGCTGCTCGGCGCACCTGAGTGCCGAGAGAACGGACTTCAGTGTGGACGTGCGTGCCTTACGGTGTGATTCGGTAGGAGCGACTCCGACCGCCGGCTCCTGTGTGGACACCTCACATTCGGTTGTCGGTCGTGATGGATTTACGCGCAGTCACCGGTGGATCGTCAGTGCGACTGCGATGTTCGTGCTTCCGGGGCGGCTGTCCGGGGCGGTGCGGGGATGGTTGGTATGACGGAAACTGCGCAGCGTGCCCAAACCCTCGAGGGCGGATTCCTCCGTCCGCCGAGTAGGTTCGCCCGGCTGGTGACACCGCTCGGTGCCTTTTTCGGCATGTCGATCGAGGCGTTCCGGACGATGTTCAAACGCCCGCTGCAGTGGCGTGAGTTTGTCCAGCAGACGTGGTTCATCGCCCGGGTTTCGATCGGCCCCGCGATCTTCGTCGGTATTCCGCTCACCTGTCTGGTCACGTTTCAGTTCAACGAGGTGCTGCGGGAAGTCGGCGCGATCGATCTGAGCGGTTCGGGTGCGGCACTGGCGACGGTCACCCAGATCGGTCCGGTGGTGGCGACACTCGTTGTCGCGGGTGCCGGAGCCACTGCGATCTGTGCTGATTTGGGGGCTCGCACCATCCGTGAAGAGATCGACGCGATGGAGGTCCTCGGTATCAACGTCGTGCACCGGCTGGTTGCGCCGCGGGTGCTCGCCTCAATCTTTTGCGGGGTCATGCTCAACGCGTTGATCATCCTGATCGGGCTGGCGGGTGGCTACGTGTTCTCCGTGTACTTGCAGGGCGCTTCGCCTGCTCTGTACGTGGCCGACTTGAATCTCCTGATCGGTGTTCCCGATCTGGTCCAGAGTGAATGCAAGGCGCTGGTGTTCGGCATGCTCGCCGGGCTTGTCGGTTGTTACCGCGGGTTGAGTGTGAAAGGCGGACCAAAAGCGGTCGGCAACGCGGTGAACGAAACCGTTGTCTATTCGTTCATGACGTTGTTCGTGGCGAACCTGTTCCTGACCGCGTTGCCCTACCAGCTCGGGCTTGTCGGCAAATAGCACGTGATGCCACGTGATGAGAGGACGATCCGCGATGGAGACGAGCAAAGTGTCACCCTTCGCGCGTTTCAAGCGCGCGGCCGGCGCGCCCGTCCGGCTCCTTGAGACGCTGGGCGACCAGGGGACCTTCTATCTGCGTGTTTTCGCGTGGGTGTACCGGGCGATCTTCCGGTACAAGAAGGAACAGACCCGTCTGGTCGCCGAGGTAGGTATGGGAAGTGGTGCGCTGGCGCTGATCGGCGGGTCGGTCGCCATCACCGGCTTTATGACGTTTTTCGTCGGTACGAGCTCGGGTGTACAGGGTTATCAGGCACTACGACAGGTCGACTTGACTGCATTGTCGGGATTCGCGTCCGCGTTCATCAATACCCGCCTCGCGGCACCGATCATCGCGGGCGCTGGGCTCGCGGCGACCGTGGGCACGGGAATCACGGCGCAGCTCGGGGCGATGCGGATCAGCGAGGAGATCGACGCGCTCGAAGTGATGAGCGTGCCTTCGCTGCCATATCTGGTCAGCACTCGGTTGATCGCGGGCCTGATCGCCGTGGTTCCGCTTTACGCACTGGCGCTGATTCTCAGCTACCTCGGCTACGAGGCGGTTTCAGTGCTGTTCTACGGGGTTTCCTCGGGTGGTTACACCCATTACTTCTACGCTTTCCTGCAGCCGATCGACATTCTCTATTCCTTCGTACAGGCGATGGCGATGGCTGTGGTGGTGATCCTCGTCCACTGCTACTACGGATACACGGCGAAGGGCGGTCCAGCTGGTGTGGGGGAGGCGGTCGGCCGCGCGGTCCGGACCTCACTGATCGGCGTGACGACCGTCACCCTCTTCGTCGCTCTCGCCGTTTACGGCGGCCACGACACCCTGCGGATCTCGGGATAGGAACCGGCGATGTCTCAAGTCACCCTGGATTCCCCCATCACCAAGCGCGTGTCAGGGCTCGGCATGCTGGTCGTCTTCGCCGGGATCGTCGCTCTTGTCTTGGCCATGTTCAACGGGGCGTTCACGTCGACGACCACTGTGTCCCTGCAGGCTGACCGGGCCGGTCTCATGATGGCCGCCAAGGATCGGGTCAAGTACCACGGCGTGCAGGTTGGCTCCGTGTCCTCGGTGGAGCTGAACGGGAACATTGTCAAGATCGTGATGCAACTGGATCCCAGTCAGGCGTCCATAATCCCGGCCAATGTCACCGCGGCGATCAGCCCGGAGACCGCTTTCGGCAACAAGTTCATCGAATTGCAGTCACCGCGGGCTCCCGCGCCCGGGCGGCTGCGAAACGGCACCGTGCTCATCGCCGATCATATCGGCACGGAGATCAACACCGTGTTTCAGAATCTGATGAACGTGCTGACGGTGGTCAAGCCGAGCCAGGTCAATGAAACCCTGCAGGCCCTGTCGTCGTCGTTGCAAGGGCGAGGTGACCAGCTCGGGCGATTCCTCAGTGAGATCAACTCCTATCTCGGATCGTTCAATCCGTTGCTGCCCGAGCTTGACCGGGACATGATCCAAGTGAGCAATGTCAGCAACCTTTACGCCGACATTTCCCCTCAATTCTTCAAGACATTGGAGAACGCGACCCAGATCGGCGCGACCGTGACGGACAAACAGGTCGCACTACACGATTTCTTGCAAGAACTGACGAGGCTTGGTGCCACTGGCACCGACTTGTTCAAGCAGAACGGCCAGAACCTGATCGACACGATGAGGCTACTCGAGCCCACGAGTGCCTTGCTGGACAAGTACTCGCCCGAGCTCTCATGCTTCCTGCAGGGTGAGGACAATGCCCGTCGGCTACTGGAACCCGCACTGGGTGGCAAGAAGCAATCGGGCGTGCTCACGGTGAACATCCTTCCCGGCAAGGAGCCGTACCAGTACCCCAATGACCTTCCGGAGGTCAACGCGGCATCCGGTCCGGACTGTCACGGGTTGCCGAACCTCGCGAACACACCGGTGCCGGCGCCGGAGATCGTGATAACCGGGAACGGCTATGTTCCTCCGTCCGGACAAGGCTCGGACGATGTCCAGCTCGGGAACCCGCCGTTGCAGCTTCTCCTTGACCCGACCAGGCGCCAGCAAGGAGCGAAATGAAGCGGTCATCGGCGATCGCCGTACGGGGAGATCTCATCCGCGTCGGCATATTCGCCGTCATCGGAGTCGTGATCATCACGCTGCTCGGCATTCAGCTCTCGGGCACCCAGTTCAACGACGAGAGCAACTACGCCGCGGCGTTCACCGATGTCAGTGGCTTGCGAGCCGGCGACGAAGTGCGGGCTGCCGGTGTCCGCGTCGGATCAGTCGAGGACATCGCACTGGCCGACGGCGTTCCGCGCATCACCTTCACAGTCGACAAGAACGTGTCGATGACCGACGATGTCCACGCTGCGGTCCGCTACAAGAACCTTATCGGCGACCGCTATCTCGAGCTGTCCAAAGCAGGCGAATCGATCGTGCTGCTGGCCCCGGGAGCGACGATCCCGGCCACCCGTACGTCGCCCGCATTGGATCTCGACTCATTGCTCAACGGTTTCCAGCCCTTGTTCCAGGGTCTGCAGCCAGACCAGATCAATCAGCTGTCCCAGGAGCTCATCACGGTCCTGCAGGGTGAAGGCGGAACGATCCAGGACCTGCTGGGCCACATTGGCTCCCTGACCAGCACCCTCGCGGACCGTGACCAGGTCATCGGAAGCGTGATCACGAACATGAACAGTGTGTTGGGCACCGTCAACCAGCACGGCAGTGAGTTCTCCGTGACGCTTTCGCGGCTACAACAGCTGGTGAGCGGGCTCGCCGCGGACCGGCAAGTGCTCGGGTCATCGCTCGACCGCATCGCGTCGCTGACCGGGTCGTTCAACACGATGCTCGAGCAGGTCAGGCCCTCGTTGAGGTCCACGGTGGACCAGTTCGGCCGGACGATCACCAACGTCGACGCCGACAAGGGCGAGCTGGATCAGAACTTGAAGGATCTCGTGGACTTCTATACCCGGGCGAGCAGGATTGGCGCGTACGGGAGTTTCACCAACGCTTACCTGTGCGGGCTGCAGATCAAGCTGACCGGCCCCGATGGCAAGACGATCTACACGCCGTGGATCGATTCGAACAGCAGCAGCGAACGTTGCAGGGACAACTGATGAAGACCTTCCGCGAGATGAACCACACCCGCGTCGGCGTCATCGGTGTCGTCGCGGTAGTGGCCGCCATGCTGATCCTGTTCAACATCACCACATTCCCGCAGCTGACCGGTGCGACCGAGTACACCGCGGATTTCGCCAACGCGGGTGGCCTGCAATCCGGCGACGCCGTGCGGATAGGCGGAGTCCAGGTCGGCAAGGTCAGGGACTTGACGCTCGCCGGCGACAAGATAGTCGTGACCTTCGACATCACCGATGACAACGCCCGCATCGGCGACGAGAGCACGCTGGCGATCAAGACGGAAACCCTGTTGGGAAGGAAGTTCCTGGCGATCACCGGCAGAGGGGCCAAGGCCGCTGATCCCGGCGCCGCGATCCCGGTGTCGCGCACTCAGGTGCCCTATGACCTCACGACGCAGCTGGGCGATCTCGCCACCACGTCGGGACAGATCGATGTCACCCAGCTGTCACAGGCATTGGATTCGGTCTCGGGTGCCCTTGCCGGCTCGCCACCGGAAATGAAGCAGGCACTGACGGGTTTGAGCAGGTTGTCGCAGACCATCTCCTCCCGCGACGGTGAGATCCAGCAGCTGCTGACCAACGCGGAGGGAGTGACCGGTGTGCTGGCCGACCGCAACAAGCAGCTGACGCAACTGTTCGTCGACGGCAATTCGCTACTGTCCGAGCTCGTGGCCCGCCGACAGGCCATTCACGACTTGCTGGTCAACGTCGGTGCTGTCGCCGATCAGCTGTCCGGCTTGGTCAAGGACAACCAGGCCCAACTGGGCCCGACGCTGACCCACCTGAATTCCGTGCTGGACATGTTGCGGCAAAACGAAGGCAACATCGCGACCGCACTCGAGCAGCTCGGTCCCTACGCGACGCGGCTGGGATCGGCGATCTCCAGCGGACCGTTCTGGGATGCCTACATCCAGAACCTGATCCCGGGCAACCTCATTCCCTTACCAGCCTTGCCTGGCAGCGAGGGCGCCGCCACCCAGGCCACCGGAGGTCGCTGATGGTTCGCGTGAAATGGCCCCGTCTCGACGGAAAACGGGCTTGGGCCTACAAGATTCTCGCCGGATTCGTCGTGCTGGCTCTGCTGGCGGCCGGTGCGGTGATCTACCTGGGGAGCGGAAGGACGACAGGTAACGTCGTTTTTCCCACCGCGACGAGCCTGTATGCCGGCGACGACGTCCGCATCCTCGGCCTCAAAGTCGGCTCGGTCGACGAGGTCACCCCCGCCGCGGACGGAGTCCACGTCCGCTTCCACTACGACTCGAAATACCACGTCCCTGCGGAGGCGCGGGCGGCCATCGTCTCCCCGGCACTGGTCTCCTCGCGATATGTGGAGCTGACGCCCGCATACACCGGCGGCCCAGAGCTCGCCGACGGCGACACCATCCCCGTACAGCGCACCGCGGTGCCGGTCGAATTCGACCAGATCAAAGATGAGCTGAACAAGCTGGCGTCCGGCCTCGGCCCGGACGGGGCCAACAAGTCCGGTTCACTGACCCGGCTTCTGGACACCGGGGCCAGCTACCAAGGGCAGGGACAGGACTTCCACGACACGATCCAGCAAGTGACGCAGGCGATCCAGACGTTGTCGGACGGGAGGACGGACTTGTTCGGCACGGTGCGAAACCTGGCGGTGTTCGTGAGCGCGCTGAACGCCAGCGACGACCAGATCACGCAGTTCATGGGCAGGCTCGACAGTGTTTCCGCGACGCTGAACGACAATCGGGACAATTTCTCCACGGCCATCTCACAACTGGACACCGCGGCCGCGGACGTGCAGACGTTCCTGGCGAGCAACCGTGGCCAACTCAAGGACGGAACCGACAAACTGTCGGAGCTGCTCGGGGTCGTCGCGAACGAGCGTGACGCTCTCGCGCAGGCCCTGCACGTGGCGCCGACGGTCCTGTCGAACGCCTACAACATCTACGACCCGCTGAGCGGCGCGTTCACCGGCTCGCTCCAGGTCGCCAACCTGCAAAATCCGGCCCTGTTCGTCTGTTCCGGAATCGGCGCTGCGGCGAAGGCGACTCCGGTCGAAGCCGGCCAGTTGTGCCAGCAGACGCTGGGGCCGCTGCTGAACCTGCTGCAGGTCAACTACCCGCCGGTGGGGGTCAATCCGATCGTTCGGCCCGGTACCCCCGGCAGCGGCACTGTCCGGCCGACCGGACCGGGTACACCAGCCGGCCCGGGCACCTCGCAGAGTCCGGCGGTCGTGCCCGATTCCGGTGGTGCGATGGCGAAGACGCTCGGACAGCTCCTCGGCGGACAGGAGACGAAGTGATGCGACCGGTACGCACGTTGGCTCCGCTGTGCCTGGTGGGCGCGCTCACCCTCAGCGGGTGTATGGCGGGTGGTCTCGGCGCGGTCCCGTTACCCGGCACCGAAGGCCGGGATCAGGGCTCATACACCGCGAAGATCGAGCTCCCCAACGCCTCCGAGATCTATCCCAATACCCGGGTCATGGTCGACAACGTCGACGTCGGCACTGTGACCTCGGTGCGGCTGCAGAACTGGCATGCCGAAGCAACGGTCTCCCTCAACCCGGGCGTGGTGCTGCCGGCCAACGCCGAAGCCAGCGTCGGCCAGACCACCTTGTTGGGGGCGAAGTACCTCGCGCTGGATCCGCCGACCGGAGCGGCGGCGCAAGGAAAGCTCACCGACGGAGCGATCATCCAGCTCGGACAGAGTCACAACTATCCGGACACCGAAGATGTACTCGCCAGCGTTTCCCTGCTGCTCAACGGCGGCGGGCTGCAGCAGGTCCAGACCATTACGACCGAGCTCAACAAAGCTCTCGGAAACGGCCGCGACGTACAAGTCCGGCAGACGCTGCAGCAGATGGACACCTTGACCAGCACTCTCGACCGGCAGCGCAACGACATCACCGCCGCCATCGACGGGCTCGACCGCTTGGGACGCCAGGCCAAAGAGCACGACCAGGTGATCCAGGACGTGCTCACCCAGATGCCGGCGGCACTGCAGACACTGAACCAGGAACGAACCACCTTGACCGATGCGCTGAACAGCCTCGGGACGTTCTCGGACTCGGCGACCAGCACCGTCAACGAGCTCCGTGACACCCTGACGCGCAACCTGGAGAACCTGACGCCGGTCCTGCAGGGGCTGGCGGACTCGGGGCACGCCCTCGTCGGCTCCACCGGGCTGCTGGCCACGGGGTTGTTCCCGCTCAAGACGAACAGGAGTCTGTTCAAGGGCGACTACGCGAGCCTTTCGATCATTTTGGACCTGACCGATTCGGCGATCAGCAAGTACTACCTCGCCCTGCTCCAGGGGACCCCGCTGGGCAATGTGCTTCCCGGGCTCGGCGGGGCCGCGGGCAATCCGCTCCAGGCACCTGTCGGTGGCAAATACGAGGGCGTCGGCGGGACTGGCCCGCTTCCCGCTCCACCACCGAGCAACGATCAGGATCCCTCGCAGGCGGCCGGCAGCGTCAACGGATTGATCAACGGCCTCCTCGGCGGGCTGACCGGCGGACAGGCAGGTGGCCGATGATCCCCAGGTTCGTCCGCGTTCAGCTGCTGATCTTCGCGATCGTCAGCGTGGTGAGCATCGCCGTGGTGGTCGTGGTGTACGCGCAGGTGCCGACCTTGCTGGGAATCGGCCAGCGCACGCTCAACGTCAAGCTCACCGACGCGGCGGGGCTGTACGTGGGCTCCCGCGTCACTTACAACGGGGTCGAGATCGGCCGGGTCACGTCCGTGACCGCCAGCCCCGACGGGGCGAACGCCGCACTGTCGGTCAGCAGCGATTACCGGATCCCCAGTGATGCCCGCGCGAACGTGCACAGCGTGTCCGCCATCGGTGAGCAGTACATCGACCTTGCGCCGGGAAGCGCCCAGCAGACCAGGTTTCTCGCCGACGGGGCAACCATCCCGGTCGGACGTACCAGCGTGCCCACTCCCACCGGCACGCTCCTGGACAACGCGAACAGCCTCATCGCGTCCGTGCCACCGGACAGCCTGCGGACATCCCTGCAAGAGCTGTCGGCCGCCTTCGACGGCACCGGGCCTGACCTCCAGCGCATCCTCGATCAGGCGGGTGCGCTCGTGGGAGATGCCCAGCAGAATTTCGGGCCTACTCAACAGTTGATCCAGGACGCGGGCCCGCTGCTGAACACCCAGACCGTGAGCAGCCCGCAGATCCGGGCTCTGGTCAACAGCCTCGCCGGCTTCACCGACACGGTCCATGCCGACGACGCCACCATCCGATCGCTGGTCGACCGCGGGATCCCCGCGGCGCAACAAGTCGACGGCCTGTTCCAGGACCTCAAGCCCACGCTGCCGATCCTGCTGGCCAACCTGTCGAGCGTGGAACAGGTCCTGGTGACCTACAACCCGGCGATCGAGGATGTACTGGTCACCTATCCGGCCTTGACCACCGCGCTCATTTCGGCCACCGCGCCGCATCAAGACGACCAGAGTCTCGCCATCGACTTCCGGACGACGGCACTGACACCGCCGCCTTGCACTACCGGGTTCCTGCCTGCGGATCAGCACCGGTCGCCGGATGATCTCAGTGAGGTGTCCACCCCGGACGATCTGTACTGCAAGCTGCCCCACGACGACCCGACCGAGGTCCGGGGTGTGCGCAACATTCCCTGTCTCGACGCTCCCGGGCGCCGTGCCGCGACCGTGCAGGAGTGCGCCGGCGCGGGTTTCCAGCCGACGCAACAGAAGAACACCGCGTTTCCGGCGGGCAGCCCGCTCGGGAACCTGACTTCCGCTCTGTACGACCCGAAGACCGGCTCAGGAGTTTCCGCGGACGGACAGTTGTTCGACCTCGGTGGGATCGGAATCAACGGAAAGTCGAAGGAGGACCTTACATGGCAACGAATGCTGCTCGCTCCGGTGGAACGATGACCGAGCCCGACGAAACGGGGCGGGATGCGATTCCGGACGACACCATCGTGGACGAGGAAACCGTGCCGGGTGACGTGACTCCGGATGAGGAGGCCGTGGACGGGACGAGTCCCCTGGCCGCTCGTCCTCGCCCCAGCCCGTTCCCGCGCAAGTCCGTTTCCGACGAGGCGGGCGACTCGCCGGATGCCACGGACGATCGGGACGAGGACGCGGACCAGGCCCGGCCGAAGCCGCGAAAAAGGCTCCATGGCTGGTTGATCGCAGCCACGCTGGTGATCTGCCTCGCGCTCGTCGCAGTCGGGGCCATGGCCGGCTTCGCCTTGTGGCGCGGGCACGAGCAAGACCTCGACCGGGCCGCCGCAGCCGACGCCGCGCGGGCCGAGGTCACCAACATCCTGACGATCGACCCGAAAACGGTCGACGTGGATGTGCAGCACATCATCGATGGCTCCACCGGGGCGTTCAAGACCGACTTCACCTCGCGCAAGGACGTGTTCGCCGACGTGGTCAAGGAACAGAACGTCAGCTCGACCAGCGACATCCGGTCCATCGGTGTCGAGTCGTCGACCGTGAGCCAGGCCAGTGTGCTCGTCGCGGCGACATCGACCGTGACCAACACGGCGTCGTCCGGTCAGCCGCAGCCGCGGGACTACCGGATTCGGGTGCAGCTGGACAAGGAAGCGGGCCACTGGCTGGCCTCGCAGATCGAATTCGTGCCGTGACCGGAGGAGTAGCAGCGATGGCCGCAGAAACCACAGTCGACGAACGCGATGAATTGGACGACCGGCGCGACCAGAGGCCGGAGGAGACACCCGATGAGAACCCGCGGGGAGAGGACGCGGACGAGACGCCGGAGGAAGTGACCGGTGAAGACGAGCCGACGCGCCCGGCTGCCCGCGAACGACGGTCGTGGATCAGCGCCGTTCTGCGCTGGCCGACCACGCCGGTGCGCGCTTTTGCGCGTCTCCTCATGCGAAAGCCCGTGCTCACCCTTTGTGTGCTCGGCGTCATCGCTCTGCTGCTGGCGGGCGGTGTCGGCGTCGTGGCGTACCTGCGACAGCAGCAAACCACAGCGATGGACGCGCGTGGCGCAGCCACGGACGCGGCGCGCTCCGAGATCACCACGATCCTGTCCTACAACTACCAGACCTTCGACCGCGACCTCATGAACGCGACAGAGCTGCTCACCGGCGACTTTCAACAGCAGTACCGGGATCTGATGACCGGTACCGTCCGGACTGCCGCACTGGACCAACAAACCGTGACGAACGCGAGTGTCGCCAGGTCGTCGGTGATTTCGGCGACGCCCGCCAGCGTCGAGACCCTGATCTTCGTGAACCAGACCACGACCAGCAAGGCGAGTCAGGGACCACAGCTCAGCGGAAGCCGAGTGCAAGTGACGATGACCAAGGTGGGGGACCGGTGGCTGATCTCCCACCTGACGCCGCTGTAGCCGCCCGACGCGGATGGCATGCGCGCTTTTCGGACATGCCATCCGCCCTCAGGCGGTGCGGGCGGGCAGGGCCATGCCTTCAGCGCCGAGGACCGGACCGCTGGTTCGCCGCGGCCGCTTCTGTGGCGCGACCGGTCCGGTTCAGGACCATGTCGACGTATTGGTCCAGCGACCACTTGAGGTCGTCCAGGTTGACCGGGGACTGCAGCTGCTGCATCCCGACAACGATGCTCAAGCCCAGCATCGCCAGCCGCTCGATTTCCGGATCGCGCGGCGCGGCATTATGCACGGCTCTGCGGATCAACCCGAGACGAAGCTCGTCGACCTCTTGCTGAACCGCCTGCACCATCGGATCGACCTTGCTCCACGCCCGGATCGCCGCCTCGGCACCGTGTGGCACGGTCATTGCCAGCGTGGTCAGCTTTCGCAGGCGTTCCGTCGGCTCGTCGACCGTTTCCGCTGCTTCGATGAGCTGTTTGGTGAGTTCCTGCCGCCACGTCTGCAAGAACTGGGCGACGAAATCCTGCAAGTTCTTGAAGTAGTTGTAGAAAGAGCCTGTGGTGATGCCCATCACCTTGCACAGCTTCACGACCTGCAGGTCCCGGAACCCTTCCGTGGAAAGGATTTCGAGTGCGCTGTCAAAGTACTCCTGGCGGGTGACCAACGTTGGCACCGCGGCTCCGATCGAGTGTGTGGTGCTCCGTGAGCACAGGTATCCGCTCTTGACTTAATCCATAATAGGCATTATCTGCAGCGGTGACAACCGGCCTGGTGGCCGGATGTGGGTCGTCGGACCAGCGACGTCTGTCGTGTCACTGCGCCCAGTTCTGTGACTGTAGCCGAGTGTGATGACGCAGTCGCGGTCGTCCGTTGCGCATAATCGGATTTATGTTAGGCTTAGATCGCTGGTGACCCGGATTACGGCATCAGCGATCTGAAGTGGTGAATTCCTGAGGTCGACGATCGGGCCTCGGGGTTGCCGATGGTGCGCCGCCGCACGTCCGTGCTTCTCGGCGCGCCGGACAGTGCCGAGAGGAACCAACACTATGGACGTTCGGGGCTTGCGTTGTGTCGTGACCGGCGCGGCGTCTGGTATCGGTGCGGAAGTGGCGAGGCAGCTCGTCGAAGGGGGCGCTACGGTCGCGGCCCTGGACATCAAGGCGCCCGATGTTCGGGTCGATCGATTCGTCGAGTGCGACCTCGCCGACCCCGCCTGTATCGAAGCGGCGGTCGATGAACTGGGGTCCGGCTGGGATGTGCTGTGCAATGTCGCTGGGGTGCCGGGCACGGCGCCAGCCGAGCTAGTGATGAAAGTGAACTTCCTGGGTTTGCGACACCTTACGGAAATGTTCCTTGACCGGCTCCACCGCGGTGGAGCCGTCGTCACGGTCGCTTCGATGGCCGGCTTCGGATGGCCGCAGCGGCTGGAGCAGATCCGCGATTTGCTGGCCACCGACGACTTCGACGCCGGCCTCGCCTGGTTCCGGGAGAACCGGCCCGAGGGCAACGCTTACAACTTCTCGAAGGAGGCCGTCACCGTTTACGTCATGACGATGGGGCTGGCGCTGGCCGAGCGGGGGCTGCGGATGAACGCGGTCAGTCCGGGGCCGGTGGAAACGCCGATCCTGGGCGATTTCGAGCAGACGATGGGGAAAGACAACCTGGACGGTGTCCGGGATCTCATCGGTCGGCACGCGACCCCGGCGGATATCGCGCCCGCGGTGCTGTTCTTGGCATCGGGCGAGTCGTCCTGGATCAATGGCGTGAACCTCGGTGCCGACGGCGGGATCGGGGGAGCCGTCGTGTCGGGATTGATCCCGGCGCCCGAGATCTGATCGTTCGTTCATCTTTCTCCCGCCATATCAAGAGATTTCTGGAGTCAGTTCATGCCTGGATTCACGACCGTCGACGAGGTCAACAAGTACATTGGCGGCATTTTCGAGAAAGCCTTGCAGGACGAAGGTATCGGCCCGAAGCTGGTCGCGACCGGGATGACGCTGCGGATGGATTTCTCCGACCCGGACTCGACAGTGACGATCGACTTTCCCCAGCGGCGGATCCTCACCGGCGAGGACGCCGTGATCGGTGCGGACGCCGTGCTGTCGATGTCGACCGACACCGCGAATCGCTACTGGCAGGGCAAAGTGAGCCTGCCGCTAGCGATGGCGAAGGGAAAGCTGAAGGTTGGTGGATCGGCGGCACAGCTGCTCAAGCTCGCGCCGATCGCGAAGGACCTGTATCCGGTCTACGTCGCGATGCTCAAGGAAGACCACCGCGACGACCTCGTCGTCTCCTGATCGAAAACGGGAAGTAGCGATGACCGCGACGGCGCGTGAGTTCGACACGATCGATATTTCCGACATGGCGTTCTGGGGGCGCCCGCCGGAGGAGCGTGAGGAGGTGTTCGGCCGACTCCGCGCCGAGCGTCCGGTTTCGTGGCAGCGCCCGGTGTTCAGTCCGTTGATGGGAGAGACCAACGAGGACGAGGCCGGATACTGGGCGGTTGTCCGTAACGAGGACATCGTGACGGTGAGCCGCCGTGCGGACGTGTTCTCCTCCGCGACAGGCGGGGTCACATTCGAGGATATGCCGTCGGAAATGCTGGAACTGGCTACCTCGATCCTGACGATGGACGCACCTCGGCATTCGAACGTCCGGCGCCTGATCAGTTCCACGTTCACCCCGAAGCGGGTGGCGTTGATCGAGGACCAGATCGCCAACCAGGCCCGCCAGATCGTGAACGCGATTGCGCCACTGGGTGAGGCGGAGTTCGTTTCGTCCGTTTCGGCCCGGCTTCCGATGTGGACGATCTCGGAGATGATCGGCATTCCCGAGGAAGACCGTGAGTCGGTGACCGCCGCCGCCAACTTGATGATCTCGTGGGACGACGACGAGGCCACCGGCGGCCTCGACGCGGCGACCGCGATGCTCAACGGCGTGGCCACTCTTCACGGAACCTGTCAGGACGTGATCGAGGCACGGCGGGCGAAACCTGCCGACGACCTGATGACGGCACTCGTGCAGGCCGAAGTGGACGGTTTCGGTCTCACGGACGAGGAGATACGTTCGTTTTTCGTCCTGCTGTGCGTGGCTGGAAACGACACGACCAAGCAAACCACGACGCACACCCTGCGTGCGCTGACGAACCATCCGGAACAGCGGCGCTACCTGACCGAGGACTTCGACGGGCGGATCGGTGCCGCGGTCGAGGAATTCGTGCGCTGGGCCACGCCGGTCATGACGTTCCGGAGGACCGCGCTCGAACGGTTCGAGCTCGCGGGCCAACTCATCGAACCCGGTGAAAAGGTCGTGATGTTCTACAGTTCCGGTAACCGCGACGAGACCGCGTTCGACCACCCCGAACGGTTCGACCTCGCGAGGGACAACCGCAACCATGTGGCTTTCGGCGGGCGTGGCGCACACTACTGCCTCGGCAACCACTTGGCGAAGACGCAGCTGAAGGCGATCTTCTCGGAGTTGCTCACCCGTTTGCCCGACATCCGTGCAGACGGCGACGCCGAGTTCTTGACGAGCACGTTCATCAACGGAATCAAGAAGCAGCGGTGCGTTTTCACGCCGCAACGCTGACGCGGACGGCGCCGGAGGCGCCGATGCCGGCTACGCACGAGGAGGTGCGATGGGTGCCGAGGTGGTCATCGAGGGACTGACGAAGTCGTTCGGCAGGCAGACCATCTGGCGGGACGTGACGCTGACACTGCCTCCGGGTGAGGTGTCGGTGATGCTGGGTCCGTCGGGGACCGGGAAATCGGTGTTCCTGAAGTCCATGATCGGTCTGCTCAAGCCTGATGGTGGAAAATGCCTGATCAATGGTGTGGACATCGTTCGCTGTAGTGAGCACAAGCTGTATGAGACGCGGAAATTGTTCGGGGTGCTGTTCCAGGATGGCGCGCTGTTTGGGTCGATGAATCTTTACGACAATGTGGCGTTCCCGTTGCGTGAGCACACGAAGAAGTCCGAGTCCGAGATCCGGCGGATCGTGTTCGAGAAGCTGGAGATGACCGGTCTGGCCGGTGCGGAGAAGAAGCTTCCGGGTGAGATCTCCGGTGGGATGCGCAAGCGTGCGGGCTTGGCTCGCGCCTTGGTGCTCGATCCTGAGATCATTTTGGTGGACGAGCCGGACTCCGGGCTGGACCCGGTTCGTACCACTTACATCAGTCAGCTGTTCCTGGATGTCAACGCTCAGAGTGATGCGACGTTCCTGATCGTCACGCACAACATCAACCTGGCCCGTACGGTGCCGGACAACCTGGGCATGCTCTTCCGCAAGGAGCTGGTCATGTTCGGGCCGCGCGAGGTGCTGCTGACCAGTGAGGAGCCGGTGGTCAAGCAGTTCCTCAACGGCCGGATGGACGGGCCGATCGGGATGAGCGAGGAGAAGGACTCCGCGACGATCGCCGCCGAGCGGGCGATGTTCGAGGCCGGGCACCATGTGGGTGGTGTCGAGGAGATCACCGGGATTCCGGAGCAGATGCAGCCGGCGCCCGGGATGCCGGAACGGATGGGCGCCCACCGTCGCAAGGGCCGTGTCATGAAGATCCTGGGCACGCTGCCCCCCGAGGCGCAGCAAGGGATCATCGACTCCCTCTCCCCTGAAGAACAGCAGCGCTACGGATTCCATTCCGATGGCAGGCGGCCCGCGGGTGACCATGCGTCATCCACGGCGAACTTCGACACCGCTTATCAAACGGCACAAGGAGATCTGAGGTGACGCTCAATGCGGAAACGATGGCGCGGTTCGCTCAGGTCTACCGCGACAACCGCGGAGCGGTCTACGCGTATCTCTACGGCCGCGCACCCGAACACGATCTAGCCGAGGATCTGACGAGCGAAACGTTCGTGCGCGCCTTGCGCGCGTTCGACGCCTACGTCGCGGGAGACCGTCCGATCCGCGCGTGGCTGTTCACCATCGCACGCAACCTGGTCACCGACGAAATGAAGAGTGCACGCCGACGCAGGCAGACACCACTACCGGACATGCTCGACGAATCCCGGTTCGTGGTGGCTGAGCCGGATCCCGCCGAGCTGGTATCGGCAGGCCACGCCCGGGACTCCATCCGGAGCAGCCTGGCGCGGCTCGGCGGGGACCAGGCGCGCTGCCTCGTTCTTCGCTTCTTCGAGGAACGCAGCATCGGTGAGACGTCCACGGTGATGAGACGCAGCCCCGGCGCGATCAAGGCGCTGCAGCACCGCGGTATCGACAGTCTGCGTGCGCTGATTACCACTGGCGCGATCGCGCCCTGACACATCCCGGAGGCCCGATGTATCCCGGAATCCACGCCCGGCGGAACCCTGCGAAGCCCGCCGTGATCCTCGCCGAAACGGGAGAGCTACGCACCTACGGCGACCTCGATGAGAACTCGGCCCGGTTGGCCCGGCTGTTCCACGACGCCGGGTTGCGCTCAGGCGACGTGGTCGCACTATTGTCGGACAACCAGCTCGAATGTTTCGACGTCTACTGGGCGGCACTGCGTTCGGGCCTCTACATCACGGCCATCAACCGTCATCTCGCCGTTGACGAGATCGCCTACATCGTCAACGACAGTGACGCACGAGCGGTGGTCGCCTCAGGCAGCTTGCGTGCCTCCGCTGAGGGGATCGTCGAACTGACGCCGGGGGTCGCCGTCCGGTACGCGTTCGGTGGCACCGTCGCGAACCACGACGACTACGGCGACGCGCTGAGGTCTGCCGGCCTTCGGTTGGAGGAACAGCCGCGCGGCGCCGAGATGTTGTACTCATCAGGCACGACAGGCAGGCCGAAGGGAATCAAACCACCGCTGCCCGGACGATCGGTCGATGAGCCGGGTGACCCGATCGTTGCGATGCTCCGCGGTGTCTATGGCATCACGAGCGAGAACGTGTACCTTTCACCGGCCCCGGTCTACCACGCAGCCCCCCTGCGCTGGTGTGGCGTCATGCATTCCCTCGGTGCCACGGTTGTCATGATGCACAAGTTCGAGCCCGAGCCCTTCCTCGCGGCGATCGAGCGGTACGCGGTGTCGGTGACCCAGGTCGTCCCGACCATGTTCGTGCGCATGCTGAAGCTGCCGGAGGCGACCCGCCACCAGTACGACGTCACGAGTCTCAAACTGGCCGTGCACGCGGCCGCGCCGTGCCCGCCCGAGGTGAAGAAGGCCATGATCGACTGGTGGGGACCGATCATCCACGAGTATTACGGGTCGACCGAGGCGAACGGCATGACCTTCATCGACACCGCGCAGTGGCTGGAAAAACCCGGTTCCGTGGGGCGCAGCGCGCTGGGGAGGATCCACATCTGCGACGACTCGGGTGCGGAGTTGGCTGCCGGTGAGACCGGGCTCGTGTACTTCGAACGCGATGAGCTTCCGTTCGAGTACCACAATGATCCCGAGAAGACCAAAGCCGCACAGCATCCCGCACATCCGTTGTGGACGACCGTCGGCGATGTCGGTTCGGTCGACGACGAAGGCTTCCTGTACCTGGCCGACCGGAAGGATTTCATGATTATCTCGGGTGGGGTCAACATCTACCCGAGGGAGATCGAAGACGCGCTGGCGCTGCATCCGAAGGTCGCCGACGTCGCGGTGATCGGTGTGCCCGATCCCGAGATGGGGGAGCAGGTGAAGGCAATCGTCCAGCCGGCGCCGGGGGGAGGCGCGGAACTCGAAGGCGAGCTGATAGCCTACCTGCGGGACCGTATCGCTCATTACAAGGCGCCCCGCAGTATCGCCTTCGTGGACGAGCTGCCCCGGACCCCGACCGGGAAACTCCTGAAGCGACTGCTCAAGGAACGCTTCGCCGCGCAGCCCGAGGAAGTGTCACGATGACCGTCGATACCGATACGGCCACCACCGTCGGCGAAACCATCGCCGGTTTGAGGCGAACCTTCGCAGACGGGCGCACCCGTTCCGTGGACTGGCGGATCGCCCAGCTGTCCGGGCTGGAGCGCCTGCTCACCGAGGCCGAGGACACCATCGTCGCGGCACTCGCAGCCGACCTCGGCCGTCCGGCCGCCGAGGCGTTCATCGGTGACATCGGCGCGACCAAGGCCGAAACCACGTTCGCCCGGAAGCGGGTCGCCAAGTGGATGCGGCCCCGCCGCACCAGGCTTCCGTTGACGGCACTGCCGGGACGGGGCTGGTACCAGTACGAGCCGCTGGGCGTGGTGTTGGTGATCGGGCCGTGGAACTATCCGTTCTACCTCACCCTCGGCCCGCTCGTCGGCGCGATCGCCGCGGGTAACTGCGCCGTCGTCAAACCGTCCGAGCACGCCCCGCGCTCGTCCGAAGCGCTGGCGGAGCTGCTTCCCCGTTACCTCGATGCCGAGGCGGTCAAGGTGGTCGAGGGCGAGGCCGACGTGACCCAGGAGCTGCTCGCGCAAGGGCTCGATCACGCGTTCTTCACGGGTGGCACCGAGATCGGCCGTCATGTGATGCGCGGGGCCGCGAACCACCTGACACCCGTGACGCTGGAACTGGGCGGCAAGAGTCCGGTCATCGTCACCGCGCAGGCCGACCTCGACGTCGCCGCGCGGCGGATCGCCTGGCTGAAACTGATGAACTCGGGACAAACGTGCATCGCGCCCGACTACGTCCTGGTGGAACGTGCCGTCCGGAACGCTTTCCTCGAACGCCTAGTGGCCACGGTCCATACCTTCCGCGACGGCAACGCCGGGACCGGTATGCGGATCGTCGACGAACGCCAGTTCGGCCGGCTCGCCGGCCTGATCGAGGGCGCTGGGGGCGAGATTGTCCTCGGTGGCGGGGTGGACCGGGATGGTCTGACCGTCGAGCCGACCGTGATCGCCGATCCCGATCCCGGTTCGGGCCTTATGGCGCAGGAGATATTCGGCCCGGTCCTGCCGGTGCTGACGGTGCCCACACTCGAAGACGCGATCGAGTTCGTCAACGCCAGGCCCAAACCCCTTGCGACCTATCTTTTCAGCCGCCGTAAACCCGAACACGATGCCGTGCTGCGGAGGACGAGCTCGGGTGGCGTGGTCATCAATCATCTGGCGTTCCATTGCATGACGCCACAACTGCCGTTCGGTGGGGTGGGGGCGAGCGGGATCGGCAGTTACCACGGTGAATGGGGGTTCCAGACCTTCAGTCACCGCAAAGCGGTGGTGTCCAAGCCGTCTCGGCCCGATATCGCCTTGCTCTATCCGCCGTACACCGGCCGGAAAATGAGGATGATCCGCCGATTCTTCTGAGATTTGCCGCGAAAGAGAAAATGGATGAGCGATCGGGAGCTCAGGCGCCGTCAGTTGCCCCTGTTAAGGTGGGCAAGTGCCTGGTGAAGCCGACGTTCCTGGACCGGGTTCCCGATCGTCGACCCGTGAACGGGTGCTCGTCGCGGCCGCGCAGGTGTTCAGCGCCAACGGATACGGTGGCGCCACCCTGCTCGACATCAGTCGCATTGTCGGAGTGCGACAGGGCAGTCTGTACTACCACTTCCCGTCGAAGGAAGTGCTGGTCGTTGAGCTGCTGAGGGCCGGTGTCGAGCGGACTTCCGCAGCGGTCAAGAACGCGGTCAACGCACTGCCGGCCCGAGCCGGCGCATCCACGCGGCTCCACAGGGCGATCGCCGAATACCTCGACCAGGCTCTGGCGCGAGGTTCCTTCAGCGCTGCTTACGTGCGGATCATCGGGCAGGTGCCCGCTGAGGTCCGCAACGAGGTCGAGCCCGAGGCCCGGGAATTCAGCCGCTACATGCTCGGCTTGTTCGAAGACGCCCGCAGTGCCGGTGCACTGCGCACGGACATCGACTTGCCCACGGTCTGGCTGCTCGTGGTCGGTGCGGTGAACTGGACTGTCGAATGGCCCGGGTACCGCAAGCAGGATATCGGCATGGTTCACGAGAACCTGGAAAAGCTGGTGTTCGGCGGAATCGACCGACGAGTATGACGGTTTCCTTCAGCTGACGCGTTTCACCTCGCTTCACCGCGGTCTTGCCGAACTCTTTCAACATAATCTACTCTATGTTAGATCGTTTTCTTGAGGAGGAAGCATGGAGATCATCGTTGACCGCGCCAGGTGCACGGCGCTCGGTATCTGTGAATCGCTGGCCCCCGAGGTGTTCGAAGTGGACGACCAAGGCGACCTGTTGTTGAAGAGCAACACTGTTCCCGAAGGGCAGCAGGGCGAGGTCGAGGCGGCGATCGCCGGATGCCCGACGGAAGCCCTTCGGCTGCGTGGCTGACGGCGCGCGGAAGGAGGAAACGACGATGCACGGTGGACGACTGGTCGTGGTCGGCGCCTCACTCGCCGGACTACGCGCTGCGGAAACCGCGCGCAAGGCCGGTTTCGGTGGAGCCATCACCTTGGTCGGCGCCGAGGAACACCTACCGTACGACCGCCCGCCGCTGTCGAAAGCCTTCCTCGATCGCGGTGCGGATTCGGCCGGGGCCTGCGTACCCACCTTCCGGCCGGTGGAGACGTTGCGCGACGAGCTCGGCGTCGAGCTGGTGCTCGGCAACCCGGCGTTGGCTCTGCATCCGGCACGGAAGGCGGTGCAGGTCTTCGATCGCGAAATCCGCTACGACCACGCCGTAATCGCGACCGGTGCCACTGCGCGCAGGTTGCCGGCTACGGAGGGGCTGCGCGGCGTACACACCTTGCGCACGCTCGATGACGCGGTCGCGGTCCGGGCGGCGCTGGACGCGGGTGCGCGGACTGTGGTGGTGGGCGCGGGTTTCATCGGATCGGAGGTGGCTTCCGGTGCCCGCAAGCGCGGCCTGGAGATCACGGTGGTGGAGGCGCTGCCCACTCCGCTGGTCCGGGCGGTGGGCCAGGCGATGGGGGAGGTCTGTGCGTCGCTGCATCGGCGTAACGGCACGGATCTGCGGTGCGGGGTCAGTGTGACTGAGATCCAGGGGGACGGCCGGGTCGAGCGTGTCGTGCTGTCCGACGGATCCACCGTGGAAGCGGACCTTGTGGTCGTCGGTGTCGGTACCGAGCCCGCCACGGGCTGGCTCGAGGGCTCCGGACTGACGCTGGACAACGGGATCGTGTGTGACGAAACGTTGTTCACCGGTGTCGAGGGCGTCTACGCGGCTGGTGACGTGGTCCGGTGGCGCAATCCGGCCTTCGGCAGGCAGATGCGCCTGGAGCACTGGACGAGCGCGGCGGAGCAGGGGGCCGCCGCCGTCCGCAATGCGCTGGAGCCGGCTGCCGCGAGACCGTACTCGACGGTGCCCTACTTCTGGTCCGATTGGTACGACAGCCGCATCCAGTTCGTGGGACTGCCCCAGGCGGACGAAGTCCGCGTCGTCGAGGAGCACGTACCCGGCCGCCACCGGTGTGTGGCATTGTACCGGGAGGGCGACCGGCTGACCGGTGCGCTGACGATCGACGGTCAGTCCGTCATCATGAAGTACCGCGGTCTGATCATGAAGAATGCCGGCTGGGACGAGGCATTGGCTTTCGCCGAGCAACGTCGGGCCGCGTAGCGGGTCAAGCCACGAGCAGGGGCCCTGGGGCGATTTGAACTGCTCACCGGAAGTTGGACTGGAAATCCAGTGCCAGCTTCCGGTGAGCAGTTGTGTGCATGTGCGTAGTTTGCTGGCTGAACATCCGCGGGTCACGGCGGTAGGGTTGTTCGGGGCCGGGTGGGGGTGGCACGTGGTCGCAAAGCGGTTTGGGTTGAACCCGGCTGCTGTTCACCGGTTGTATGACCGGTGGCGGGTGTGTGGAGGTGGAGCGCTGGTGGCCAAGCCGGCGAAACGTTCGTTCTCGTTCGAGTTCAAGCTGGACGTGGTGCGGCGGTTTCCGGCTGGTGAGACCGAACTGGATCTGGCCTGTGAGTTCGACCTGTCCTCGCCGAAGCTGATCGAGACGTGGGCGCGGAAGTACCGCAACGAGGGCGATGACGGGTTTACGTCCGAAGCAACCCGGCGGACGTCTGAAGCCCGACGCGGTGCCGAGTGAAGCGGGTGAGCTGGAGCAGTTGCGGCGCAAGAACGAACAGTTGCGAGCCGAGGTTGCGTATCTGGGAAAATTGCGGGTCTTTAGGGCGCAACAAGACGGTGAAGGTCCGCTCCGTCGCCTCCTCAAGGCGAGCATCGACTGGACGTGCTGTTGCGGGTCGTCGGGCTTGCCCGGTCAACGTTCTTTTATCACCAGGCCCGTTTGGGAAGGCCTGACCCGCGAGCCGGGCTGAAGGCCGTGATCACGGATGTATTCACCAGCAACCACGCCCGTTACGGGCATCGCGATGTCCACTGGGAACTGGTCAAGGCCGGCTGGCAGGTCGCGAAGAAGACCGTGCTGAAAGCCGACGCGGCGGCTCGGGCTGGTCTGCCGGTCACACCGCGAGAGGCGATGCGTCTCGTATCACGGGAGATCGGCTAGGTCGCCCCGAACCTGCTGGATCGGGACTTCACCGCCGACGCGCCGAATCGGAACTGGGTCACCGATGTGACCGAGTTCCGCGTCGGCGAGGCCAAGCTCTACCTGTCGCCTGTGATGGACCTGTTCGACCGGCAGATCATCGCCCACTCGATCGGGGCCTCCCCGAGCCTGGCGCTGACCAACAGTTCACTGCTGCCAGCGCTCGCCACACTCGGTGCCGATGGCGCACCAATGGTGCGTTCCGATCAGGGATTCCCCTATCTGCACGCGTCCTGGCGGCGCCTGCTCGCCGATGCTGGAGCGACCCGGTCGATGTCCCGCAAGGGAAACTGTTACGACAACCGCGGTAATCGCGAACTTCTTCGGGCATCTCAAACACCGACCGCATCTCCACAAGACTCGAGGGCCTGAGCCCGGTACAAAACCGGACCCAAGCCCTCGCGGCCCAGACTCTCAATTACCCGGTCCAACAAACGGGGACCAGTTCACATTGCGGCCGGGGCCCCTTGTTTCGGGGCTCAGTCAGCTACGCGTCGTCCGGGTCAACGACAGCAGATACGCGCCGCCGATCTTGCCGTCACGTGGTGGCAGGGCGCCGAGCTGGCGCATCATCTCGGTGATCTCGTACTGGGCCAGATAACGGGACAACAGCCCGTCGGTGAACCGCAGGAAGATGTCGCAGCCGTAAGTGCTGAACCGCTTGTCTGGGTCCAGCTGCGGCGGGCCACTGCCTTCCTGCCGGAACAGCACGAGTCCCCGCCCGTCCTCGGGGGCGGTGAACAACTGGACTTCCTTGAACTCCACGTCGGGCATGGTTTTCCAAATGCGCTCCACGTACTCGTGCATGTTGTCCCGGCCGTGGATGACGTCGGTCCAGAAGACGGTGTCCTCCCAGACGATGTCCTGATGCAACAGCGCGAGTACCTGCTCGGTGTCGTGGGAGTTCCAGGCCGCCAGCCAGTCGGTGGCGAAACGCCTGAGGAACGCAGGATCTACGGGGCGGTTCTCGGTCAAGGGGTTGGCTCCTAACTGCCGGAGGGGAACACTGGAGGACGTCGCTCCAGGAAGGCGTTGACTCCTTCCTGCCCGTCCGCTGTGTCGACAAGGGCGGAGATGGACGCCGCTTCGGCGTCGAGGTGTTCTTCGAGGGGACGTGCGGGTGCGTCGCGCACCAGGCGAGCAGATGAGGCCAGCGCAGCCCTGGGGCCTCGGGTGAACGCACGTGCCAGTCCGGTCGCCCGCTCGAGTGCCGTCCCGGGGTCGACGACCCGGCTGACCAGCCCGAGCCGTTCGGCCTCGGCACCGTCGAGCCTGCGGTTGGTCAGGATCAGGTCGTTGGCCCTGGCCGGGCCGAGTAGCCGCGCCAGGGTCCAGGACACCCCGCAGTCCGGGGAAAGCCCGGCCGCGGTGTAGGCGACCACGAACCGGGCCGTGCGCTCGGCCACCACCAGGTCCGCGGACAGTGCGAACCCGATTCCACCGCCGGCGCAGGCACCCTGGACCGCACTGATCACCGGCACGGACAGCGAGCGCAGGCCCAGCACCGCCTGGTGCGCCGTCCCGGCGAGTTCCGCGAGGAACTCGCTGGGACGGTCCGCATCAGCGAACGAGAGCAGGTCTCCGCCGACGCTGAACTGGTCGCCGTGGCCGAACAAGACCGCGGCCCCGACGTCGGCGTGCGCGACCACGTCGGCCACGGCGTCCCGGAGTGCCTGGGCCATCGGAAGGGTGATCGCGTTGCCGTTGTCGGGCCGGTTGAGGCCGATCAGCGCGAGGCCGTCTGTGATCTCCAGGCTCACCGGGCCCTGTGTTCGTGCGTTCACAGGCCGAGGTCCCGCCCGATGATCTCCTTCATGATTTCGGTCGTGCCGCCGTAGATGGTCTGGATCCGGGCGTCGACGAAAGCCCGGCTGACCGGGTACTCGCGCATGTACCCGTATCCGCCGTGCAGCTGGAGGCAGCGGTCGGCGACCCGGACCTGCAGTTCGGTGCACCACCACTTCGCCTTGGCGGCCTGGACCGGACTGAGCCGGCCCTCGGAGTGCAGGTGCACACAGTGGTCGACGAAGACCCGCGCGATGTCCACTTCGGTGCGCAGTTCGGCCAGTAGGAACCGGCTGTGCTGGAAACGGCCGATCGGGTTCCCGAACGCGCGTCGTTCGCTCACGTACTCCAGAGTGCGCGCCAGCACACCCTCGGCGGCCGACACCGCAGTGACAGCAAGCGACAGGCGCTCCTGTGGCAGGTTGCGCATGAGCTGGAAGAAGCCTTCGCCTTCCTCTCCCAGACGGTTGGCGACGGGGACGCGCACGTCGGTAAAGTGCAGTTCGCTGGTGTCCTGTCCGTGTAGACCGAGCTTGTCGAGGTTCCGTCCGCGCTCGAAACCCGCCATCCCCCGTTCGACCACGACCAGGCTCAGACCCCGGTGCTTGTCTTCGGAGGTCCGGGCGGCGACGACGACCAGGTCGGCGTTCTGGCCGTTGGAGATGAATGTCTTGGATCCGTTGAGGACGTAGTCGTCACCCTCGCGCACGGCGCGAGTCGCGATGCCGGACAGGTCGCTGCCCGTGCCTGGTTCGGTCATCGCGATCGCACCGACCAGCTCGCCCGAGGTCATGCCGGGCAGCCAGCGTGCTTTCTGTTCCTCGTTCGTCAGATCGAGGATGTAGGGGCCGACCACGTCGTTCTGCAGTGCCAGAGCAAGTCCTGCCGAGGCGTAGCCGGACCGCCCGAATTCCTCGTCGAGGATCGCGCTGAACCGCCAGTCGCCGATGCCGGCCCCGCCGTGGGTCTCGGGTGTGGCGAACAGCAAGAGGCCTGCGTCACCCGCTTTGCTGAACAGCGACCGGTCGACGATGCCCCGCTGTTCCCAGTCCTCGTCGTGAGGTGCGACTTCGGTCTTGATGAACGATTGGACGGTCTGCCGGAACAGTTCGTGATCCTCGTCGTACACCGTGCGGATCTGCTCAGGCATGTTCACCTCCTGGCAGGAACAGGTCCGGTTTGAGGTCGCCCTCCAGCGCGTCGCCGTAGCGGTAGGGCGAGAAGTCGGTGACGCCTTCGTCGCGCAGCACGTCGTCGTCGATGAAACAGACACCGGTGCGGTCGGTCGCTTTGCGGGACAGAATGGCGTGCGCAGCGTCAGCCATGATCTCGGGCCTGCGCGATACGGCCATCGCCGCGTCGCCGCCCACGATGTTCTGGACCGCGGCGGTCGCGATCGTCGTCCGCGGCCACAGGCAGTTCGCCGCCAGCGGACGCGGGTGGTCCTGTCCCGCCAGGCCGAGCGTCAGCATCGTCATGGCGTACTTGCTGATCGTGTAAGGCGCGTGCTGGTGCAGCCAGACCGGGTCCGGGTTGAGCGGTGGCGAGAGCGTCAGCACGTGCGGGTTGTCGGAGTCGTAGAGGTGTGGCAATGCTGCGCTGGTCAACGCGAAAGTGCCGCGTGCGTTGATGTCGAGCATCAGGTCGTACCGCTTGAGGGCCAGTTTCCCGAGCGGTGCCAGCGCGATCGCCGAGGCGTTGTTCACGACGATGTCGATCCCGCCGAACGTTTCCACGGCCTGGCTGACAACGCGTTCGACATCCTCCTCACGGCGCACGTCACCGACCACCGCCAGGCCTTTGCCACCGGCTTTCTCGATCTCGGCGACCGCCGTGTGCACGGTGCCGGGCAAGCGGGGGTCGGGCCGATCGGTTTTGGCCAGCAGCACGATATTGGCGCCGTCTCGCGCCGCGCGGGTAGCGATGGCCAGACCGATGCCCCGGCTTCCGCCGGACATCACGATGGTGCGGCCGGCCAGCGGGCACTGTCCGTCCTGTGTGGTCACTGGTAGTCCTCTCCGTTTTCGGACTTGCGCACGAGCGACGCGGGTGGGGTGAACCGTTCTCCGTAGCGGGCCGCCAGCTCCCTTGCCCTGGCGACGAAACCGGGCAGACCGCCCTCGTACTGGTTGACGTACTGGATGACGCCGCCTGTCCACGAGGGGAAACCGATGCCGAGGATGGAGCCGACGTTGGCGTCGGGGATGGACCGCAGGACACCCTCGTCGAGACAGCGGATGGTGTCCAGCGCCTCGGAGAACAGCATGCGTTCCTGCATGTCGATCAGCGGCACATCGGTGTTGGTACCGTCGAACGCCTCGGCCAGACCGGCCCACAGGCCCTGCCTTCGGCCTTTGTCGTAGTCGTAGAACCCCGCACCGGCCGCGCGGCCGGTGCGGTCGAACTCGTCGATCATGCGGTCCACCACAGCCGCTGCCGGATGCACTGGTTGGTCGACCCCGGCCGCCCGGTAGCCCTCGGCGGTCTCCTCGCGGATCTTGCGCAAGAGCGTCAGGGCGAGCTCGTCCACAAGTGCGAGTGCGCCGACCGGATAGCCCGCTTGGGTCGCGGCCTGTTCGATCGACGCCGCAGGCACACCTTCGCCGAGCAGCGCGATGGCTTCGTTGACGAACTCCAGGATGACCCGGCTGGTGAAGAATCCGCGGCTGTCGTTGACGACGATCGGGGTTTTGCCGATCTGGCGTGCGAAGTCGATAGCCTTGGCCAGGGTGGCGTCGCTGGTCTTCTCGCCGACCACGATCTCCAGCAGGGCCATCTTGTCCACGGGGGAGAAGAAGTGCAGGCCGATGAAGTCTTCGGGCCGTGTCACCCCTTCGGCGAGATCGGTGATGGGCAGGGTCGAGGTGTTGGACCCGAGCACCGCGTCGGGCGTCAGGTGCTCGGCGATCTCGGCGATGACCTTTTTCTTCAGCGAGGGGTCTTCGAAGACCGCCTCGATGAGCAGGTCTGCTCCGTCTGCATCGGGAGCGTCGGCGGTCGGCGTGATGCGGCCGAGGAGTGCGTCCCGTTGCTCCGGTGTCGTGGTGCCTCGCTGCACCGCTTTGTCCAGGATCTTGGCGCTGTAGCCTTTACCGCGTTCGGCGGCGTCGAGCGTCACGTCCTTGAGAACGACATCGAGTCCGGCTTTGGCGCTCACGTAGGCGATGCCGGCGCCCATCATGCCCGCGCCGAGCACGACGACCTTCTTCGCCTCGTACGGCGGGTGGCCGTCAGGGCGGCTGGCGCCGCGGTCGATGGCCCGCATGTCGAAGAACATGGACTTGATGATGTTCGCCGATACCTGCCCGCAGATGAGGTCCGCGCAGTAGCGGGACTCGATGATCAGGGCGTTGTCGAAGTCCACCTGCGCACCTTCGACCGCGGCCGCCAGCAGGTTGTGCGGCGCCGGAGCCGGCGCGCCGTGGTTCTGCTTGCGCAGCACCGCGGGCAGCGACGGCAGCACGGCGGCCAGGCCGGGGCTGGCCGGTGTTCCGCCGGGGATCTTGTGGCCAGGACGATCCCATGGCTGGGCTGGTTCGGGATTCGCGGCGATCCACTCTCGCGCCGCGGTTGCCAGCTCGGCAGGGCCGGAGACTACGGCGTCGAGCAGACCGCGTTCCACAGCGGCGGCAGGACGGAATTTCCTGCCTGTCAGCAGGATGTCCTGTAGCGCGGTTTGCAAACCGAACATCCGGACCGTCCGGGTCGTCCCACCGCCACCTGGCAGCAAGCCCAAGGTCACCTCGGGGAGCCCGACCCTGACGTGGGAGGCGTCGACCGCGATCCGGTGATGGCAGGCCAGCGCGATCTCGTAACCACCACCGAGCGCGGCGCCGTTGATCGCCGCGACGACCGGCCTGCCGAGCGTCTCCAGGCGCCGCAGGGAGTGCTTGACCGCTTCGAGCATCGCGGTGATGTCGGCGACCTGGTCCCGGGTGGCGCGCATCATCATGCCGAGGTCGCCGCCGGCGAAGAACGTCTTCTTGGCCGAGCCGATGATCACCCCGGTGATCGAGTCCCGCTCCGCGTGCAGATGTTCTACCAGAACCGGGAATTCACGGCGGAAGCGTTCATTCATAGTGTTGGCCGACCCGTCGGGGTCGTCCATCGTGACGGTGACGACTCCGTCATCGCCACGGTCCCAAAGGAACATCGGGTGTTCGTGCTCAGTCATCGACAACTCCTACGAATTCGGCGAGAGGGTTCACAGACGTTCGATGAGGGTGGCCACGCCCATGCCGCCGCCGATACACAGCGTGACGACCGCGCGGCGGGCCTGACGGCGTTCGAGCTCGTCGAGCATGGTGCCGATGAGCATCGCGCCGGTGGCTCCCAGCGGATGCCCCATGGCGATGGCTCCGCCGTTGACGTTCACCTTGTCCAGCGGAATGCCGAGATCCTTGGCGTACTTCAGGGGGATCGCGGCGAAAGCCTCATTGATCTCGAACAGGTCGATGTCGTCGACGGCCAGTCCGGTGTTGTCCAGCAGCTTGCGAGTGGCGGGGATGGGACCGGTCAACATGATCGTCGAATCCGCGCCCGAGGTCGCGGTGGCCACGACCCGGCCCCGAGGGGTGAGGCCGTACTCGGCGCCTGCCCGCTCGGCACCGATCAGGACCAGCGCGGCGCCGTCCACGATGCCGGACGAGTTGCCGGCGTGATGCACGTGGTCGATGCGCTCTACCCAGTGATAACGCTGCAGCGCCACCGCGTCGAACCCACCTTGCTCGCCGAGCTTCGCGAAGGACGGCTTGAGTCCGCCCAACGACGCGACGGTCGTGTCCGGTCGCATGTGCTCATCGTGATCGAGCATGGAGGTGCCATTGCGGTCCCGCACCGGAACGACGGATTTCGCGAAGTAACCACCCGACCACGCCGCCGCGGCCAGACGCTGGGACCGTTCGGCGTAGGAGTCGACCGTGTCGCGGGTGAATCCTTCGATGGTGGCGATCAGGTCCGCGCTGACACCTTGCGGGATGTATGACGTCGCGTAGTTGGTTTCGGGGTCGTTCATCCACGCTCCACCGTCGGAGCCGAGCGGCAGCCGCGACATCGACTCGACGCCACCGGCGATGACCAGCCTGTCCCAGCCGGAGCGCACTTTCTGCGCGGCGGTGTTGACCGCTTCCAGGCCGGATCCGCAGAACCGGTTGAGCTGCAGCCCGGAGACGGTGTCGGGCAGGCCCGCGGCAATCGCGGCGGTGCGCGGTAGTACGGAGCCCTGGTCGCCGACCGGCGACACGATCCCGAGCACGAGGTCGTCGATCGCGGCGGGGTCGAGATCCGGTTGCCGTCGGCGAAGTTCGTGGATCAGGTCCACCACGAGGGATACCGGCTTGATGGTGCGCAGGGAGCCGGTGTTCTTGCCGCGGCCGCGGGGCGTGCGGATCGCGTCGTAGATGAACGCTTCCGGAACCGACGGTGGGTTGGGCATCGCTGACGCTTCCTTCCAGATGGATTCTGCGTGTGGCTATTGACCCAGACGGTAGTCTAGTTAATATTCACTAGGCAAGCCCGCCGGTTGTCCGGGGCTGGGAGACACTGGAGCTGGGACGCACGTGGGACGGATGGCGACGCAAAACGGGCATAGTGGAGGCGTTGGTCGCCTGACGGCCCGGCAACGCGGGCGTCAGCTGACCGAGACGGCCGCGCGCCGGTTCCACCGGTACGGCTTTCACGGGGTGGCGCTCATCGACGTGGCCCGTGACGTCGGGATCACCGCGCCAGCGCTCTACCGTCACTTCCGCAACAAGAACGCATTGTTGGCCGCGACCGTGCACAGCGGACTCGACTTGGTCGACGCGGCGTTCACGACGGGAGGGGAGTCGTGGGTCGAGCTCTTGTCCGAATTCGCGGGCGTCGCACTCGTCCGGCGGGACCTCTGGGCGCTGCTGCAGCGCGAAGTCCGGCATCTGGGGGAACCGGAGCGGCACGCGGTCGAGGCGAGGTTCGACGACTTCGTCGCGCGGCTCTCCATGCGGTTGCGCGCCGTGCGGCCCGATGCCGATTCCGAGCAGCGACAGTTGCTTCTCGTTGCGGTCCTGGGGACTCTGGCCAGCCCAGCGGTGAGTGGTTTGCGAATCGGGCGTGAGCGGTATCAGCGTGTCCTCACCGCCGCGGCGATCGCGGCGTCCAAGGTCTCCCTGCCAGCCGTGGCAGCGGCACCGCGTGTGGCGATGTCGCGTCAACGGTCGGCAGTGCCTCAGACGCGCGGCGAACAACTTCTCGAGACCGCTGTTTCGTTGTTCCATGAGCGCGGCTACACCGCTGTCACGCTCGATGACATCGGTGCAGCCGTCGGACTGGCAGGCCCCAGCATCTATCACCACTTCGCGACGAAGTCGGACCTGCTGGTGACGGCCTTCAGCAAAGCCGCGCGGCGGCTGGCCCTCAGCCGCGCAAGTGGCGTCGACGAAGCCGTGCTGGACAACCTGGTACGCGGGTACATCGAACTCGGAGTTCAGCAGCGCCAGCTGTTCGGGGTGTACGTCACCGAGGCCGTCAATCTGCCGCCCGAAGCCGGCCGCCGGATCCGGCGCGAACTGGCCGCGAACGTCGCCGAATGGAGGTACGCGCTGCAGCGCAGCCGCCCCGAACTCGGCGAGGCGACGAGCTCAGTGCTCGTGCATGCGGCTCGCGGCATCGTGAACGACGTTGTGCGCGTAGGGGGTCTGCATGCCAGGCCCGGCATCGTGGCGGAGCTCACGGCACTCGTGCGCGGCGTGCTGAATACCGCGGTACCGAAAGAACGGGGGGTGAGCGGATGAGAATCGGACTACAGCTGGGCTACGGAGGGGACGGGCGGTTCACTCTCGGCCTTGGGGCGTCCGGCTCACAGGTGGTCGAGGGTTTTCACGGGGTTCCCTACGATGCCCCGTTCGGGCACATCCGGGAGATCGTCGAGATCTGCCGGCAGGTCTGGAGCCGAGAGCCGATGTCTCATCAGGGTGCGTACTCCCAGATTCCTTTGCGAGCGGGGGAGGGCACCGGCCTCGGCAAGCCCCTCAACCTGATCGACTGCCCCGTGCGTACCCGGATCCCGATCAGCATTGCCGCGCTCGGCCCTCGGAACGTGGCGCTGGCGGCCGAGATCGCAGAGGGCCGGGAGCCGATCTTCTTCCACCCGGACAAGGCTGCGGAAGTGCGGGCGGAGAGCGTGGCTGCCGGCAAAGCCCGGCGCGATCCGGCTCTGGGAGAACTCGACATCGCTGTCGGGCCTTCCGGTCGCCTTCGTCGAAAGGTCGCAGCAGGCGGCGTATTTCGACGACGTGCGTCCCCAGCTCGCGTTGTACGTCGCAGGGATGGGTGCACGCGGGAAGAACTTCTACCACGATCTCACGTGACGCTATGGATACGAAAAGGCGGCGCGGGATGTCCAGGACCACTACCTCGCCGGGCGCGGGAACGATGCCGCGGCAGCAGTGCCGGACGAACTCATCCAAGCTGTTTCCTTGATCGGCCCACGTTCAGCCGTTCAGGAACGAATGGCTGCGTTGCGCGCCGCCGGTGTCACGACGATCAAGGCTCAGCTGCTGGCCCTGACGACGCGGGCCGGCTGGCCGCCGTCGAACAACTGGTCGGACTGGCCGGCTGAGCCGGTAAACCGTTCAAGAGAGGAATCCGTCATGGGCGACCACCAGTACCTCATAACGTCGATCGGCGAGGGTGTCGGCGTGATTCAGCTGAACCATCCGCGGAAACGCAACGCACTGGGCTGGGAGCTGCACCGGGAGATCATCGCGGTGCTCGGCGAGTGGGCCGAGGACGACCGCGTGGCTGCGGTCCTGCTGGTCGGCAATGAGGACTATTTCTGCGCGGGCTGGGCCCTCGACGTACTCGAGGAAGTGACGGGTGACGACCTCATCCGGTTCAACGATCTGGCCTGCAAGCTCATGGTCTCCCTGTACGACTACCGCAAGCCGACCGTCGCGGCGGTCGCCGGTGTGGCGCCGGGCTACGGCATGGATCTCGCGAACATGTGCGACATCACGGTCGCCTCGGAGAACGCCATGTTCGGCTCGACACAGGTGAAGTACGCGATGAACGGGTTCTACCACGGGATGCTGCGCAAGGTCGGCGCGCAGCGTGCGCGTCGGATGCTGTTCACCGGGGATCCCATCGACGCGAAGGAAGCGCTCCGCATCGGGCTCGTCGACGAATTGGTTCCGGTGGGCACCGTGCGGGAGAGCGGATTCCGTCTGGCCCGCCATATCGCCGAAGCCGGTCCGGAGCTGGCGACGGTGCTGAAGGAAGTCGCCCTGCGTGCGAGCAACATGGACCACATCGGCGCGACGGCGTACGAGCTGAGGGTGACTGCCGATCTGATCCAGCGGGGCCTGTTCACCCGGCGCCTGTCCGAGGGGCTCGCCGCGTTGCGCTCTGGACAGAGCAAGGCGACCGCACGGTTGCGCTCGTGACGTTGCCGTCTTCCAGGGTATGGCCTCACGCCGCCGGGAACCACCAAGGCCGGTTCTCTAGTGAATATGCACTAGATATGCTGACTACGGTTTCATCGGAAGGGAGCACGTCGATGACCACGATGTCAAACGTGGCCGCCGAGTACCGGCAGGCCGGCTACCGGGCGAGCGGGTTGTGGACCGAAGACAGGATCGGCGACCTGGTGAGGTCGCGGGCCGCGCGGTATCCCGACCGGGAGCTTTTTTGCTTCGAGGGACGCCGCGTCACCTACCGTGAGTTCGACGGCTGGACCACCGCGGTCGCCGCCGACCTTGTCCGGCGCGGGGTGCGGCCAGGTGATCGGGTGCTGGTCCAGCTGCCCAACTGCCTGGAAGCCTTGGTGCTGCAGGTCGCGGCGTTCAGGATCGGCGCGATCGACGTTCCTGTGGTGCCGATCTACCGGGAACACGAGATGCGCCGCATTCTCGCCGACTGCCGGCCAGCGGCCGTCGTGGCCGCCGCAGAGCTCAGTCCCCGCCGTCCGGCCGAGGAGTTCGATGGCTTGCTGGCCGAGATGGGGCACCAGCCCGCGGTCCGCTACATCGTCGGGGATCACCGCGACGGCTGGGAGCAGGTCACCGCGGATGCGGGCGACGGCTTCGAACTGCCTGAGCCGTTGCCCGCGAGCGCACCGGCGCTGCTGCTGTACACGTCGGGTACGACTTCCGCGCCGAAAGGCGCACTGCTGACCGGGCAGGCGCTGTACGCACACATGCGCAACTTCCAGGAAGCGCTCGGTGCTGGCCAGCAAACGGTGACACTGGCCGCGACTCCGCTGTCGCACCTCGGTGGTTTCATCGCGGGCGTCATCTTCCCGGCGTTCCTCGGTGGTAGATCGATCATCATGCGCGGCTGGAAGCCCGATGAAGCCGTTTCGCTCATCGAGGACGAGCGGGTATCGCTGATGATGGGCGCGACGGTCTTCGTGTCCGATCTCGTGGAGCGCTACGAACGGGGGCTGGCGCCGAGGCACCGCCTGCCGACCTACGCGTGCGCCGGTGCTGCCATTCCCGGCGCTCTCGTCGATCGAGCCGCGGAAGTCGGAGTGTCCGTGGTCCGGGCCTACGGCATGACCGAGACAGCCGGGGTCTGCGCCATCGCGGCGGCGACTGACCCACTGGATCGGCGCCGTGACTGGGACGGCAGGGTCCTGCGGGGGATGGAGATCCAGGCCGTGGACGACAATCGCCGGCTGCTGCCGCTGGGGAGCCAAGGTGAACTCCGGATCCGGGGCCCGCAACTGCTCACCCGGTACACCGACCAGGGCCTGACCGAGTCGCAGATCGACGAGGACGGATGGTTCTACCCCGGCGACGTGGGCCGTGTCGATCGATGGGGCTGGGTACAGATGACCGGCCGCAGCAAGGACATCGTCAACCGCGGTGGCGAGAAGTTCTCGACGATGGACATCGAGCTCGCCCTCGCGTCTCACCCCGACATCGAATCCGCCGCCGTGACAGCCGTCCCCGATGCCCGGCTGGGTGAGGGTGTCGGCGCCTGGCTCGTCCTGGCCCCGGGCGTGACCTGGCAGGGGCCCGAAAAACTGATCGCCCACCTGGAACAGGAGAAGCTCGCCAAACAGAAGATTCCCACCCAATGGCACGTCATCGCGGCGATTCCGCGTACCGCGGCCGGAAAGATCCAGAAACACCTTCTCGCGCGAGTTGACGACGTCGTCGTCCAGTAGCCGAGCGAAACAGACAAGGAACGATCTCATGACTCAGTTCGACAACATCAAATCGACCGTCAAGAACGGCGTCGGCACGATCACGTTCGACCGGCTCGACCGGCGCAACGCGCTCAGCGTCGAGCTGATGGCGGACCTGAGTGACCAGCTCGACGAGTGGGCATACGACGACGAGGTCGCGGCCGTCGTGCTCACCGGCGGCGAAGACGTCTTCTGCGCGGGGCTGGACCTGGATCTGCAATCGGGCTTCACCCAGGAAACCCGTTCGGTCTACTCGGACGCGTGTCTCCGCGCCTACAGCACTCTGCTGGACTACCGCAAGCCGACGATCGCCGCGGTCGGCGGCCCCGCACTCGGCGGCGGCTGCGACATAGCGGTGTTCACCGACATCCGGGTCGGCAGTGACAACGCGATCTTCGGGTACCCGCAGATCAAGTTCGGCCTGACCCCCTATTTCTCGCCGTTGTGGCGGATCGTGGGCCTGAGCCAGGCGAAGCTGCTGACTTTCTCGGGAGACAAGGTCGATGCGGCCGAAGCCCTGCGCATCGGGTTGATCGACCGGCCGGCACCGAAAGGCGAGGTTGTCGCCCGCGCGACCGCGCTCGCCGCGTCGATCGCGGAAACGACGGTGAAATCAGCGGTCAACAACAAGGAGATGGCGCGGACGTCCCCCGGACTGGACCCGATCAACGCGCTGACCTACGAGACGCTGGCGTACCGGGAAGTGATCTGGCACCCGGACATCGTCGCCCGGATCAACGACGCCTACAGCCGGATCAAGAGGAAGTAGGCGAGCGTCCGTTCATCGCGGGGGAGCACGATGTCACTGCCGCCCAGCGGGGCCAGCACCGGCGACAGCGGTCCGGAGCCTGTGGCCGAGGTCCTAGAATTGGATGCGGTGAGCAACGATTCGGCATCAGCCGATGTCCCGCCGACGACGGGGAGCTGCGCCGCCGGTCGCTGACAACGGACCTGGCTTTGGACATCCTTACTCCGCCGCCGTGGTCCACGACAGCGCTTCACGCGACGGCGAGGGTGTTACGAGCTGAACCGACAGGTGGTTTCGGACAGTGCAGCGTGACGGACGACCGGGGCGAGTTGGTGGCCGTAGCGTCTGGCCGGTTCCAGTATGTCAAGGCCGGCGGACCGGGCGAACGAAGTGCTCTTGGAATCGTCCATGATTCCGCCTTCCCGGCGGCCGCCGACCTCGCCGCGTACCTCGGCGCGCGGACGGAGACCGAGGGCGAAACCACGAAGGTGAATCTCCTGACTCGCGGGTCTGGAGCAACGCTTGTGGGCGGCTGCACGGTGGGATCTGGATGGCGCTGGCCGAGATAGCGGCATCGGCGGTCCTCGCGCGGCGGGGAGACCTGCGGCCAGCCCACGTGCACGTCCGTTATCTGCGCGCTGCTGAGCCGGGAGAAGTGTCGGCCGTCGCGCGGCCTGTGCATGTCGGCAGATCGTTCGGGCTGGCCGAGGTCACCGGTTCCGACAGCGGGGGCAAGCTCTGCATGACGGCCACGGTGACCGGCCGGTTGTGGGAAGGAGGTCATGATGGCGGGACAGATCAGAGTCGAGGGTGACGGTGCGGTGCACCGTCTCTTTCTGGGCAGACCGGAGCGGCACAATGCGCAGACGCCCGCCCTGTGGGCGGAACTTGCCGCTGCTGGCCGTGAGCTTTCGTCGGATCCAGCACTTCGCTGCCTGGTCGTCACCGGGGATGGCGCGTCCTTCAGCTCGGGGATCGATCTGGACGAGATGCGAAACCCCGAGGGATTCATCCGGCGGCTCGCGCCGCACCCGTGGGGATCCCGATCGCATGATGGCCGAGATCTCGTTGGTGCAGCGGGCATTTCGCTGGATACCGGCGGCGCAGCATCGCGTGCACCCGCGGCGCACCGTATGTGCCACCGGAGCAGGTGTGGATCTCGACGATCTCGGCCAGCAACCGCTCGTCGGCCAGCCGACGCGCCGAAGGCTGTTTCGCTGCTTGAGCCACCCATAGAAGGTCGAGGACGCGATATCCAGAACCCGTAGTACGAGATCGACCGGGTGCTGCGGGTGTTCGTGCGCGAACCGCAGGATCACCTCCGGGTCTGGCCGATCTCGGAGGCGAAACACGCGCTCGCATCACGCAAGTTGGCATTGATGCGTTCCAGCTCCGCGACCCGCTTGCGCAGCTGCTTGTTCTCCTCGGCCATCTCGCTCGTGGGCCGGTCGCCTCGCTCGCCGCGGTCGGCTTCGTCCTGGCGGATCCAGTTCCGCAACGCCTCGTGATGCACGCCGAGTTGTTCGGCCAGCTTGCGGATCACCGGTTTGGGGTCGCAGTCCCGGTACAGCCGAACCGCGCGGGCCGGCAACTCGTCGGGGGTACTTCTTCGGTGCTGCCACTGACGCGCTCCTTCCGGTCCTATCGGACCATGGATTGGAGCTCTCCGTGAAAGCGGGGGAACCTCAATCGTCCCCCACCGCTGCGTCGCGGCGGAAAGGCCTATGAACCAAGTTGTTCGAACGCCCGGCTCCGGGAGGCCGAACTCGAAGCGGCGCTGCCGGGTTTGCTGCCGACGGTGCTGGCCGCGGCGACGCGAACGGGGCCGGTGACGAGGTGGTCGCACTGAACCGCTGATCACCCGGTGGTCGCTGTGGACGTATGCCACCGAGCCCCCGCTGGGAAACTGGTCAGGATCTGACGACCTGGTAGGTGAGGTGCGTCGCCCGCGGTGATTCGGTGACCTCCTGCTGGACCAGCGTCGTCGGGCCGACGAGGTCGAACAGGCGCGTGCCGTCGCCGAGTACCAGTGGTGACAGGTGGATGCGCAGCTCGTCGACCAGCCGTGCCGTCAGGCTCTGGTCGACGACATTCGCGCCGCCCATCACAGCGACGTCCTTGTCGTCCGCGGTTGCGCGGGCTTGGTCGATGGCGGCTGCTACTCCTTCGGTCACGAACCGGAACCTGGAGGCGAGCCGCACGTGGGTGGGTGGCTCGTGGGTGACGACGTAGCACGGCGGCGCGACCGACTGGTCCTGGTCGTACCCGTATCCGACGTCGTCGCTCCAGCCGTGCGGTCCGTCCACGATGTCGTACAGCCGTCGCCCCATCACTACCGCGCCGGTCTGCTCGAAGCTGCGCGCCAGCACCGCTTCGTCGACGGGGGAGCGGGGCTCCTCGAGCACCCACGCGTGGATCCCCTCGCCGCCGACGCCGAGGCCGTGCTCGGAGTCCACGCCGGATGCGGTGACGTATCCGTCCAGGGACATCGAGATGTCTGCGATCACCTTGCTCATGCTCACTCCCTCAGGGTCTGTTGTCCGGATAGACCCGACAAGTGCGCAGAACTCATCGGTGGCGGGTCGTTCGACGAGCGGCCGGCGCGGGGCTCCATGAGTACAGGGTTCGTTCTCGACCATGCTACGGCCGGTGGGATATCGTCGGCATATCGAAAATCAGATACGTGCTGGTAACACCACGCTCCCTTGACTGGGGGACATGACCTACCGCGAACCAGCACGAACAGCGGCCCGCCGCAGCCGATCGCCGGCGCCCGCGTCCTCCTCGGCCGTCCCGACAATGGGCATCACGATTTACGAATGCGGCCGGGACGAGGCCGTCTTGTTCCGAGAGTTGGCGCCTCGCTGTGGCGTTACGCCAACCATCACGGACGCTGCGGTATCGGAGGCCAACATTGAACTGGCATTCGGAAACCAATGCATCAGCGTTGGTCATAAAACTCATATCACCAACGCCACTCTTCTCGCGCTCAGTCGGGCCGGCGTAAGGTATATCGCCACAAGAATCATCGGGTACAACCATCTCGATGTGGAATACGCGGAGAGTGTTGGCATCTTCGTCGAGAACGTCGCTTATTCGCCCGACAGCGTGGCTGACTACACAGTGAGGTGATCTCATCAAGTTGTGGTGTTGGACGCCGAAAAAGCGTAGGCAAGGCTATGCGGGCGGGTTGCGGGACGCTGAGCTGAGCCCTGGGAAGACGGGCGGGGAGCCCCTGGTAAGACTGGATTTGCGAAGATCAAGTCCGGACCAGGAAGCTCCCCGTGATCACCTATCATGCCATCCTCGACGTGCCCGGTGAACTGGCTCAGTACCTGGGCAGACTGCTGCATGCCGAGCGCCGCCGACGTGGCACCCGCAAGACGACCCGCGCGTTGAGCTGCTTCGCCCAGGCGGTGCTGGGCCTGCGCTGGTTCCGTCACCACGTCGATGTCACCGCACTGGCCCGTGATCACGGGATCTCGCGCGCCACCGGCTACCGGTACCTGGACGAGGTCATTACCGTCCTCGCCGATCAGGCGCCGGATCTGCACGACGCATTGCGGAAAGCCAAAGACGACGGCGTGACCCACCTGATCTTGGACGGCACGGTCTTCTCCGCCGACCGTTCTGGCGAGCAGGCCACCAGCGTGAAAGGGAAGCAGATCGACGCGTGGTACTCGGGAAAAGCTCACCAGCACGGTGGCAACGTTCAAGCGCTCTCGGCGCCGACCGGGTTTCCGTTGTGGGTCAGTGACGTCGAGCCCGGCTCGGTCCACGATCTGACCGCGGCCCGGCAGCACGTGCTGGGCGCCTTGTACTGGGCGGCATCGCAACTGGATCTGCCGACGCTGGCCGATGGCGGCTACACCGGCGCCGGCATCGGAGTGTTCACCCCGATCCGGCAACCCGCCGAGGGTCACGTCCTTGACATCGACAACCGTACCTACAACGCGCTGCTCCGGGGCCTGCGATGTTTGGGCGAACGCGGCTTCGCTCTGCTCACCGGACGCTGGCGAACGCTGAGCCCCATCACCGCGAGCCCACGCAAGATCGGTGACATCGTCAAAGCCTCGCTCGTGCTCACCCAGTACGAGCACGGCAAGATCACGTGAAAGTCGCTGAGATCACCTCACTGATGCTGATGCTGATGGTGGTACGAGACGCAAAATCCATTATCAGACGTGCGGATGTTCATGATTACAGGTTGAACGATGTACGCGGGAAAGAACTGCGCGATCTGACCATCGGGGTAATTGGAACAGGACGTATCGGTGTGGCGGTCATGGACAGGTTGCGCGGCTTTGGCTGCCACGTACTGGCCTATGACAGTCGTCCCAGGAACTCTGCCAACTACCTTCCTCTCGATGAAGTGCTGCAGCTGAGCGACATTGTCACGCTCCACGTCCCACTGAACGCGGACACGCACCACCTGCTCAACCGTCGACGTATCGCGCAGATGAAGCACGGTGCGTTCGTCATCAATACCGGGCGCGGTTCACTTCTTGATACCGGCGCCCTCCTGCCGGCGCTGGAAAGTGGCAGGTTGGGCGGCGCGGCGTTGGACGTCCTCGAAGGAGAGGAAGGGATCTTCTACACCGACTGCCGCAACAAGCCCCTCGAAAGCGGGCCGCTGTTGCGGCTGCAAAGAATGCCGAACGTGATTGTCAGTCCGCATACCGCCTATTACACGGACCACGCCCTGAGTGACATCGTCGAAAACAGTATGATCAACTGCTTGAGCTTTGAAAGTGGGAAGCAGCATGGATAGGTTGAAGATCGGAATCATATTCGGGGGAACTACCGAAGAGCATCCCGTCTCCGTCAAGTCTGCGCAAGAGGTGGCAGGAAACCTCGACGCCGAAAAGTATGAGCCGTTCTGGATCGGGATTACGAAGAGCGGTTCCTGGAAGCTTTGTGACTGCCCTGGAGCAGAGTGGGAAAACGGCGACTGCCGTCCGGCCGTGCTGTCGCCGGACAGCAGCGTCCGCGGGCTGCTTGTTCTGGAACAGGGACAATACGAAACGATCAGTCTGGACGTCGTGTTGCCTGTTCTGCACGGCAAGCTGGGCGAGGACGGTGCGATGCAGGGCTTGTTGGAGCTCTCCGGCATCCCGTACGTCGGCTGCGATGTGCAAAGTTCTACCCTGTGCATGGACAAGTCCCTCACTTACGTCGTCGCCAGAAGCGCTGGAGTCGCAACGCCGAAGTTCTGGACCGTCACGGCGAACGAGAATATTGATCCCGGCCAACTCGCCTACCCCGTCTTTGTCAAGCCGGCCCGTTCGGGTTCGTCCTTCGGCGTCAGCAAGGTATCTCCCAAAGAAGAACTGCCGGGTGCGGTGGAGACCGCACGACAGTACGACTCGAAGGTGTTGATCGAAGAGGCTGTTGTCGGCAGCGAGGTCGGATGTGCGATCTTGGGGAACGACCTGGATCTGGTCACGGGCGAGCTGGACCGAGTCGCGCTCTCTCATGGCTTCTTCAGGATCCACCAGGAGAGCGAGCCCGAAGCTCGAAGGGCTTCGTGAGGTAGTCGTCGGTACCGAGTTCGAACCCGGTGGCCTTGTCGTCGAGCCGGTCGGCAGCGGTGAGCATGAGGATCGGCATGCCGCTGCCGGAGGCGACGATGCTTTTGGCGACCTCGTCACCGGTAGGTCCGGGAATGTCTCGGTCGAGGACGGCGATGTCGTAGCCGTTGACGCTCAGCAGTTCCAGCGCGGTGTCGCCGTCACCGGCGATGTCTGCCGCGATCGCTTCCAGGCGCAGGCCATCGCGGATGGCCTCTGCCATGTAGGGTTCGTCCTCGACGATCAACACACGCATGCTCCCCGATGCTACAAGCCGGCGCATATCGTCGGCATATCGAAAATCAGGTACGTGCTGGCAACACCACGCTGCCTTGGCTGGGAGGCATGTCCTACAGCGAACCAGCACGAACGGCGGGTCGCACCCGGTTGCTGGCGTCCTCGTCCTCCTCGGCCGTCCGGCGCGCCCTCGGCAAGGCACACGGCGCTGTCCCCGACCCCGTGACGGTCTTCGACGACGAGATTCCGGCCGTGGGCAACCTCGATCCCGATCTGCTCGGTGCCCTGCGCCGAGCTGCGACCGATGCCGCGGACGACGGGGTCGAGATCTTCGTCAACGGTGGCTGGCGTTGCCGGGAGTACCAGGAACAACTACTCCGCGAGGCGGTCTCGAAGTACGGCTCGGAAGAGGAAGCTGCCCGATGGGTGTCGACCCCCGACAGGTCTGCTCATGTGTTGGGGGCGGCGGTGGACATTTGGCCCCCCGATGCCAAGGCGTGGCTGTCCGAGCACGGCGCCGGGTACGGGCTGTGTCAGATCTACCGCAACGAACCCTGGCACTACGAACTGCGCCCCGAAGCCATCGAGGACGGCTGCCCGCCCATGCATGCCGACCCTGCGCAGGATCCAAGGATACGGCAGTGACCAGGATGCGCGGCATGTTCGAGCCCGGATCGGTCGACCTCCTGCCGCGGCAGGAACATCGCGATCGGACGGCGCTGCCATGGTCGCGGGGCCGCAATCGCCGCCGGCGCGGAGTGGCTCGGCGGCACGGCGAGGAGCACCGCTCGACGTCGCTGGTCAAATTCCCAATTCCACGTTGCACCACGCGGACCGTCCGTCCACAACGGACGACGAGAAGTTCCTGCGCTCGGCAGTGGTGTGAGCAATTCCGGCGCATCCGCGGGGGTGGTCGGCCGTCTGGGGGAGGGGCTTTTGCATGCGTTCGGTCGAACGATCCATGACTTCGCTGGCGCTCAGGCGTATTCGTCGGGGGGATCGGCGGAGCGCACCACTCGCCATGGCCGGTCAGCTGGGTCCGGTCCCTGCTGGGCGCGCACCTGAAGGCCGTCGAGGAGCAGGTCGACAACGTGTCCATACAGGACGAACCCTTCGTTGCCCACGGCGGAGCGGGACTCACCCCGGTCCCATCGCTCGTCCTCTGCGGCCACGAGCCCGCAGGTGGTGGCGAAGAATCCCCGCGCCAGTTGCTCGGCATCGGTCAAGCCTGCGGTGCGGAGCAGGTCGGTGATCTGGCGGGTGAGTGGTGCCGCAGGCCCGGTGTCGGAGGTACACCAAGCCGCCAGCGGGCCGGCGCAGCCCGGGCTGGTCCATAGGACACCGAACAGCGCGCCGGCCCATCTGCGCAGCCTGATGTCCCAGGCCGTGTCCTCGTCGACAGGGATACGGGGGATGAGCGTGGTGACGCGAGCGACGACGGCGTGGCGAACAGTGCCGATGTCGCCGAGCCTGTTGTTGATGGTGAAGCGGGCGACACCCAGTTCGCCGGCGAGCCTGTCCATGGTCCAGCCCATCAGGCCGTGCCGCTGGGTGAGCGCGAGCGCGACCGTGACGATCCGCTCCTCAGTGACCCGGGCGCCCGGGCTGCGTTTGCCTCTGCCTCCACTGATGCGCGCGCTCATACCAGCACCAGGCGTGGCAGCTGGGTCAGAGGGAGAAGACAGCCGGTGCAGAGAGCGGCAGGAACGTCTGTGCGCCGCCGAACCTCGACATCGGCGATGGGAAAGGTGATTCCGCACAGGCGGATGGCGATGCCCACGACATAGGCGGCCCCGTCGTCGAGGTCGAAATCGAGCTGCATTGGCGCCGGTGATCGACCGGGAGCCGGGACGAGTTCGTTCATTGTCGCTCGTTGCTGCCGGACTTGGGCTGCCCCTGGCCGATCCGGTGGAGATTCCGCCACCGAAACGCCGTGTCCCCTTGCTCCGGGGGGTCCGGCATCGGTGAGGCCGAACCGCCGCACACGGGCCGGAGCAGCCTTGGCGAGACGAGTCATCGTTCGCTGCTGTCGGACTCGGGCCACCACTGGTCGAGGATCTCCATCCGTGCGTCCAGGAGTGCCGGGTCGCGCAGGTCGATGATGTGCACGCCGTTCCAGCGGCGGAACCCGATGCCCTCGAGCATCGCCCCGGCGCGCACGCTCGCCAACTCCGCCGCCACCCGGCCGCCTGGGGAGGGGAAGTCCAACGGCGAGACGCGGCACGCGCCAATCCGCGCATCGGGGGCGAGGATGCGCAGCGCGCTCGCGACCAGTGCGGCGCCCAGGCCGTGCCCGCGCCAGCCCTCGACCAGCTCGACCCGGCGCAGGATGACCATCCGCGGTGGCCCGGGGGAGATCTGCTTGTCCAGCTCGGGGTGCAGCTTGCCCTCGTCGGGGTCGATGACGGTCTCGGCGATGAACTCCAGTGCCCATTCGCCGAGCACGACCGAGTCGAGCAGGTTGCGTTCCTTGGTCAGGTCGGCGATGACCAGGGAGATGTCCCCGACGTGCCGCAGCTCCTCGGGGCACACGTCGAGCGGGGAGATGTCGGCGGAGGCGTGCCACTGTTCGGGTTGTTCGTCCTCGTCGTCGATCTGCCACCAGAACCGGCGGTGCGACAGGTTCAACTCGATCGACAACGGACTCGCCGGAAGGTCGGGCACCATTGTGATCACGCTCTCTCCGGAGCCGCCGACCGTCACGTCAACGTCTCCTAGCTGCGACTTTGCTGACACCACTCCTGAACCTACCGAAGAACCTGCAGGTCAGCTCATGCATTCAACTGCATGTCGTAGCATGCATGCTCGCTCCAGCATGGCTTTTTGATCATGAAGGCACCATCGTGTTGCCGATGCCTGCGAGGATTGCGCCCCAGCACGAATCGGCGGCCAGTGTGCTGGCTCGCCGTATTCGTGCACGGCGGGCCGAGCTGGGGCTGACCGTCGAACAACTGGCCTTCCGGTCAGGCCTGTCCGTCCGCTACATCGCTTCGCTGGAAGCTCGCGATGTCACGTCGCCGGGCCTGCAGCCGTTGCTGCAGATCGCTCAGGCGCTGCAACTGGAGAGTGGTGACTTCCTGGGAGGTCTGGCTCCCAACAGTGCAGCGTCCCCACCCGACAGTAAACCGCACAAATAGCACTTTAGTTAATTCGTGGTGAAGCCCAACCCTCGCTTTCGAGCCGTATTTCTTTGCGGAACAGAAGGCCGAACGCGGAAGGTACAGCCTCCTGTACCCCGCTCCGGGTGGTCACGGGAATGACCTTCGAGCGGGCGGCTGGTGAACTCTTCACATCAAGCCAACCGCCTTCTCCCGAAGGGAAAAAGCACCGCGATGACCATCAACAGCCAAGCGATCGCCGCCGGTCGGCTGGTACGGCGCACCGGATTACGGGGCAGTGTCGGCCGCCGCCCGCTCACCTGGTTCTTCTCGCTGTCCTTCCTGCTCAGCTGGGTCGCCTGGCTACCTTACGTCTTGTCCGAGGACGGCCTTGGCGTCCTGCACTTCGGCTTCCCGGTCATCTTGGGCACCACCCAGTTGCTCGGCGTGCTGCCCGGCGCCTACCTCGGCCCGATCTTGTCGGCATTCGTGGTCACCGCCGCCGCGGACGGCCGCACCGGGCTGCGCCAGTGGACCGGCCGGCTGGCCAAATGGAAGGTCAGCTGGCGCTGGTATCTCGGGGTGCTGATCAGCGTGCCCGCCGTGCTCACCCTGACCACCGTCGCGGTGGCCGGCCAGAACCCCATCACGCCCTCGGGCGCGGTCATGGTCGCCTACCTGCCCGGCCTGATCCTCCAGCTGCTCACCACCGGCATCGCCGAGGAGCCCGGCTGGCGTGACTTCGCCCTGCCTCGCCTGCAAAGCCGGTTCGGTCCGCTGCGCGGCACCCTGATCCTCGGACCGCTGTGGGGCGCCTGGCACCTGCCGCTGTTCCTGACCCAGTGGGGCGGGCCGCACGTCACGCCGGAGATGCCGCTCGAGTTCATCGGCACCTGCATCGCCTTCAGCATCGTGATGACCTGGGTGTTCAACCGTACCGGCGAAAGCCTGCCGCTGGCCATGCTGCTGCACACCAGCGTCAACACCTTCTTCTCCGTCGCCTTCAGCCAGATGTTCCCCACGCTGGACCAGACGGACACCATCCACGCGTTCCTGATCGGCGCGACCGCCGTGGCGCTGATCCTGCTGGTCGCCACCCGGGGCCGGCTGGGCTACCGGCGACACGTCGAGGTCTCATCCCAGCCGGACTGACACCAGGACCGAAACCGGGCGAGCCGGCGCAGCGCATCAGGCGCTGCGCCGGCTCTCGTCCTTGAGATAGTGCAGCACCGCGGTGACGCGCCGGTCGGCGCGGTCGGTCGGGGCCAGGTCGAGTTTGGCGAAAATACTGCGGATGTGCTTGTGCACCGCGCCCTCGGTCACCACCAGCCGCTCGGCGATCGCGCTGTTGCCAAGGCCCTCGGCCATCAACGCCAGCACATCGCGTTCCCGCGCGCTCAGCCGCGCCAGCCGGTTGTCCGGCCGCGTCCGCACCATCAGCTGAGCCACGACCTCGGGGTCGATGGCGGTGCCGCCGCCGGCCACCCGGTGCAGTGCGTCCAGGAACTCCTCGACCCGCCCCACCCGCTCCTTGAGAAGGTAGCCCAGCCGCGAGCCGCCGTCGGTGAACAGCTCGGTGGCGAACGCCTGCTCGACGTAGGCGGACAGCACCACCACGGCGAGCCCTGGCTGTCGGCGCCGGGCTTCCACCGCGGCGACGATCCCTTCGTCGGTATGTGTCGGCGGCATCCGAACGTCCACAATCGCCAGATCGGGCGTGTACTCGTCCACCGCGACAAGGAAGTCCTCAGCGTTGGCCACTGTGGCCACGACATCAAGAGACTCGGCGCGCAACAGCAGCGCGAGGCCTTCGCGCAGCAGCAGGTCGTCTTCGGCTATCACAATCCGCATGGCACGCTCGCAGTCAGCACAGTTGGTCCGCCGACGGGACTGCTCAGCGCGAACGTCCCGTCATGCGCTTCGACACGACGCCGGATGCCGGTCAGCCCGGACCCGCCGTGCCCGTCCGCGCCGCCGTGCCCGTCGTCGGTGATGTCCACACACAGCCGTTCGTCCCGGCGGCGCAGCCGGACGGTGGCGTGGCCGGCGCCGCTGTGCCTGGCGATGTTGGTCAGTGCCTCCGCGACCACGAAGTACAAGGTCGCCTCCACCGAGGCCGCGCACCGGTCGGGCACCTCGGCGTCGACCTCGCAGGGCACGACGCAGTCGGCGGCGAGGCCGGTGAGCGCGTCGGGAAGGCTGCGCGCGGTCAGCACGGGCGGCAGGATACTGCGCACCACGCCGCGCAGTTCGGCCAGTGCCTGCTCGGCGGCATCCTGCGCGCGGTCCAGGATTTCCCGCGCGTCGTTCGGGTCGCGGGCCAGCGCGCGGTTCGCCGCGCCGATCAACACGGTGACCGCGACCAGCCGGTTCTGGGTCCCGTCGTGCAGCGACCGCTCGATGCGCCGCAGTTCGGCGGCGTGCGCGTCCAGCGCGGCCGCTCGCGTCGCCTTCAGTTCGGCGACCCGCAGCGCCAGGTCGGTGCCGTCGTCGGGCACCAGCAGCCGGCGCCCCGACCACGCCTGTGCCCAGGCGATGACCGGCAGCACCAGGACGGTGATGACCAACGCCGCGAAGCCGATCAGGCAGACGAGAAACGCGCCCGGCCAGTCGTGCACCGTGAAGTAGTTCTGGGACGGGACGTCCGCGCTGGGCGGCGCCAGCTTCCACCACACCGGGAACAACAGGTCGTGCAGTCCGTCGATGGGCAGGGTGAGCGCGACCAGGCTGAACAACATCCCGAGCGTGGCGTGCCAGCCGGTCCAGCCCAGTTCCCGCAGCACCGTGGGCTGCCGCAACGCGTCGCCCAGCTGGGCGGGCACCGGTTCCGCACCCAGGATCTCCGGCCCCCAGCGGGACAACCGAGCGCGTTCCCGGTCGGCGACCATGCGCACCAGCCGCAGTGCGGACGGCAGCAGGAACAGCCCGACCCCGACCAGGCACAGCACCCCGGCGAACAGCAGCCACAGCAACGCGATCGCCGCCAGCACCGCCGTGCCCAGCCCGCCGACGATGTGGTCGAGCGCGTCCAGCGCGGCGCGGCCGCGAACGGCCGGGCTCCAGGGCCGGGTGGCGCGCGGGGGAGCTTGGGTGGACATCCACACCTCCTGGGCCACAGACCGTAGACCACCGGGGCGATCGGGGACCAGCCGCATATCGGATTGGTACAGCCTGCTGTACCTCGACTGTCCATTCCGCTGGATCGCCCGGGCCGCAACGACTTTCTAGTGTTGGGCATGGCAATCAGCCCGTTGGCCGGCCCGGCTGGCACAACCTTGTGGAGAACATCATGAGCGTCCGCACCACCGACACCGGCTCGCACGCCGCCCCGGCTTCCCGGCAGGCGGTACCCGCGTCCCGTGGCTTCGCGCGCCCGGTGCTGTGGCTGCTGCTGGTGGTCAGCGCCACCTGCAACGTGGTTGCGTCCGTGTCGAACCTGGTCGTGGTCAGCGTCGTGTTCGGGGTGATCACGCTGTCCCTGGGCGCCGCCCTGGTGATGCACCACTACCGGGGCCGCCGCCGTTGACCCTCAGCAGACGAGGTGACCGGCAGTTCGTGTACGCCGTAGATGTTCATGTCGGTCCGGAGTTTCACCTCCCCGGCGGGGATGGCGAGCTCGAGAACCGGGAAGCGGCGCAGCAGTCCCTCGAAACCGGCGCGCATCTCGATCCGGGCCAGTTGCTGGCCGAGGCACTGGTGGATGCCGTGGCCGAAGGACAGGTGGCCGCGGGCCTTGCGGTGGATGTCCAGGGTGTCGGGGTCGTCGAAGCGCTGGGGGTCGTGGTTGGCGGCCAGCATCGAGACGACGACGGTCGATCCCTTGCCGATCGTTTCACCGCCGAGCTCGATGTCCTCCGTGGCGTAGCGGTACAGGATGTCGACGACCGACAGGTAGCGCATGAGCTCCTCGACGGCATCGGGCAGCAGGTCCGGGTCGGCGCGCAGTTCGGCCAGCTGCTCGGGGTGCTCCAGGAGCGCGAAGGTGCCCAGTGCCAGCATGTTGGCGGTGGTCTCGTGGCCCGCGAGCAGCAGCAGGAAGGCGCTGCCGGTCAGCTCCTCGATGGTGAGGTCGTCGTGACGGGCCAGGTCGGACAGGATGTCCTCGTCCGGGGCGGCGCGTTTGTGCGTGACCAGCTCGGAGAGGTACGTGGTCAGTGCGCTGTACGCGGCCACCTTCTCCTCGAGCGACTGGTCCTTGACCAGGAACTTGGCGGAGTTGACCTGGAAGTTCTCCCGGTCCGCGTAGGGGACACCCAGCAGTTCGCAGATCACCAGCGAGGGCACCGGCAGCGCGAACTCCTTGACCAGGTCCACCGGTGGGGTCAGGCGCGCCAGCTCGTCCAGTTGCCGCTCGACGATGTCGGTGATGTGGTCTTCGAGCTGCTTCATGCGTCTGACGGTGAAGGCGCCGGTGAGCCTCTTCCGCAGCCGGGTGTGCTCCGGTGGGTCCATGGCGATGAACAGGCCTGGCACCTGCGGCGACGGTTCGGTGGCGGCGGGCATACCGGGGGTCTCGTAGGGCACGTGGAGAACGCCGATGTCCTGGCGGGAGCTGAACCGGGTGTCGGCCATCAGCCGGCGGACCGCGTCGTAGCCGGTGACGAGCCAGCCCTCGTGACCGTCGGGGAAGACCAGGGGACTGACGGGGCGCGCCTCGCGCAGCCGGCTGATTTCCCGGGGCGGGTCGAAGGGGCCCGCATCGCGCTCCATGGGCAGGCCGTGCGGGACGGGAACCGTTCGGGTCATCGATTTTCCTTTCGTGGCGGTGTTGCGACCACGATCGCCGACGGACCTGACACGCGACCGCCACGGCCCTGACACCGGGGCCGAATCCGCCGAGGCCGTGTCAGAGGCGTGGCGGGGGCGTGTCAGGCCGGGCGCCGATGGTGGTCACATGAGAAGTTCAGCGATTGCGGTTTCCGGACTGCGAAAGGCATTTGGGGACAGGATCGTGCTCGACGGCATCGATCTGGATGTCCCTGCGGGCTCGGTTTTCTCCCTGCTCGGCCCGAACGGGGCGGGCAAGACGACGACGGTGCACGTGCTTACCACGTTGATGAAGGCCGACGGTGGGACGGCGCGCGTCGCCGGGCACGATGTCGCGACCGAGGCCGAGTCCGTGCGCGCGGCGATCGGGGTCACCGGTCAGTTCGCGGCGGTCGACGAGCTGCTGACGGGGCAGGAGAACCTGCAGCTGATGGTGGACCTGAACCGGACGGCCTCCGCCGGCGGCAAGCGGATCGTCACCGAGCTGCTGGAGCGCTTCGATCTGGTGGAGTCGGCGCGGCAGCCCGCCTCGACCTATTCCGGGGGAATGCGCCGGAAGCTGGATCTGGCGATGACGCTCGTCGGCGAACCACGGATCATTTTCCTGGACGAGCCGACGACGGGACTGGATCCGCGCAGCCGTCGCACGATGTGGTCGATCATCCGCGAGTTGGTGGCCGGCGGGGTGACCGTTTTCCTCACCACCCAGTACCTCGACGAGGCCGATCAGCTCGCCGACCGGATCGCGGTACTCGAGCAGGGCCGCCTGGTCGCGCAGGGCACCCCCGACGAGCTCAAACGCCAGATCCCGGGGACCCACGTCCGGCTCCGGTTCAGCACCGTCGCCGAACTCGACGCGGCAGCGCGGATCTTCGCCGGTTCCACGCGGGACGACGAAGCACTGGCCCTGCGGGTTCCCGGCGACGGTGGGACGAAATCGCTGCGGGCCCTGCTGGACAGGTTCGACGAGCACTCACTCAGCGCCGAAGGGTTCTCCGTCCACACACCCGACCTCGATGACGTTTTCCTCGCCCTGACGGGCCACACCACGGAGGTGGTCGCGAAATGAGCGCCAAGTCCCATTCGATGGTCATGTTGCGCCGCAACTTCAAACACATCGCCCGGAACCCGACCTCGGTGTTCAACGCGGTCCTGATGCCGATCGTGCTCATGTTCATGTTCGTGTACATGCTCGGCGGCGCTTTCGACGTCAGTGTCGACTACATCGACTACGCGACGCCGGGACTGATGCTGTTGGCCGTCTGTTACGGGCTGGGGGCCACCGCCACGTCGGTGAACTCCGACATGACGAAGGGCATCATCAACCGGTTCAAGGTCATGGACGTGTCCCGCGGTGCGGTGCTGACCGGTCACGTCGTCGCCAGCGTGCTGACCAACCTGATCGCCATCGCGGCTCTCGTCGGGGTGGCCTTCCTGCTCGGCTTCAGCCCGTCGGGGAGTTTCCTCGACTGGCTCGGCGTGGTCGGCATCGTCGTACTGCTCGGGTTCGCGGCCGGCTGGCTCACGGTCGCCTTGGGACTGGCGGCGAAATCGCCGGAAACGGCGGGTCTGGCCGCCGTGCCGCTGGTCATGCTGCCGTTCTTCAGCAGCGCGATCGTGCCGGCGGCGAAGATGGGACCGGGCGTCCGGCAGTTCGCGGAGTACCAGCCCTTCACGCCGATCATCGAGACCACGCGTGGGTTGCTCAACGGCACACCGTCCGCCGGCTACGCGATCGTCGCCATCGCCTGGTGCGCCGGGATCGCTCTCGTCGGGTACCTGTGGGCGCGTTCCACGTTCAAGAAGCGAGCGTGACCTCCCTGGCCGACCCCGAAACCCCGCACCCGCATCACGCACGAGACACAAGGAGAGTTGCCATGCCTGCATTCGCCACGCCAGGGCCCGTTGTCGCCACCGTCGTCGTCGCCGGTGCCCGGGTACGGGTCACCGCGAGCGACCGGACCGACACCGTGGTGCTGGTCGAACCCATCGACAAGGCGAACCAGTCGGACGTCAAGGTCGCCGACAAGACCAAGGTCGACTTCGCCGGCGGCCGGCTGTCGGTCAAAACCACCGTCTCCGGGGACAAGAACGGTTCGGTCGCCATCACGATCGGGTTGCCCGCCGGCTCCAGCCTGGTCGCCTACCTGGTGCACTCGGGCTTGCAGGCTGACGGCTCGTTCGGCGAGTGCGAGCTGCACCTGGCATCGGGCCGGGTCCGGCTGGACCGCGTCGACGCACTGCGGGCGAACATCACGGCCGGTGAGGTCGCGGTCGGCCACATCGCCGGGCGCGCCGACATCGACGGCAGCGCGGTCGCGATGCGAATCGGTGAGATCGAGGGCACCGCCAGGCTCTCGAGCTCGGGCGGGCAGATCTGGATCGGCCACGCCGCGGCCGCTCTCGAGCTCGGCAGTGGCAGCGGCGGTTTCGACATCGACCGCGCCGACGGCAGCGTCACCGTCAAGACAGGCGACGGTGCCATTCCGATCGGCCGGCTGACGCGCGGTCAGGCGGAGCTGTCGAACCGCTCGGGAGACATCGAGGTCGGCATCAGCGAGGGCACCGCCGCCCTGGTGGACGCGGACAGCAAGCGAGGGTCGGTGCTCGACTCCGTTCTGTCGCAGGAAAACCCGGGCACGTTCGACGACAAGGTCACGGTCCACGCCAGATCGCGGCACGGCGACGTCATCATTCGACGCGCGGCGAGCTGACCCTCAGGCGAGCGTGACCGTGATCAGCTGACGCCAGCTCGTCTGCGTGCCCTCCCGCGTCGCCTCGGCGAACCGTGCATCGCCGAGGCGGTGCCGCGCGGCCTGCTCGATCCGGCCCACATCCGGGTGGGAGCGATCCTGCAGGCCGCGCACAGCGGCACCTGCCGCGAGCAGCCGGGCGGCCTGTTCGTACTGTTCGCGGCGTAGTGCCAGGTCCGCGACCCCGACGAGTACCTGTGCGATCGAGGGCGCGTGCCCAGCCTCGGCCGCCGCCTCGCAGGCCGCTGCCCGATGCGCACGGGCGTCGCCGAGATCGTCGGCAAGGTAGCCGAGCAGATCGTGTGTTATCGCGCGGATGTTCGCCTGGTCCGCTTCATCGCCCAGGATGGTCGTCGCGACGCCGAGTTGGTCGTACGCCTCCTCGGCGTCGCCGCGCCAACGAGCGAGCTCCGCCTTCGAGAGGGCCAGCAGCGCCAGCGCGTCCGGCCAGGTGACCCGTTCCGCGCAGTGCACTGCCTCGGCGATGGCGGCCGCGCTGGAGTCCTCGTCGCCGAGCAGCCAGTACAGCTGAGCCTGTCGCGACCGCATCCGGATGACGTCCTCGATGGCGCCGGCTTCGGTGACGACAGCGACCGCTTGTTCGTAGTGCTCGCACGCAGCGGTGAACTCGCCGCGTACGGCGATCCGGTCCGCCAACTCGCTCAAGGCGAACGAGATCCCCCACCGTTCGCCGATCGCGCGGAACTCGGCGAGCGCCGCCTCGAGATAGGCGTCCGCTTCTCGTCCGTCGTGGCCGAGCACGATCCGCATCTTGCCGAGGTGCAGCCGCGCCAGTGCGCGTACCCAGGGGTCCGTGTCGTCCAGCAACAGTTCCCATGCGGGCAGGAACGCGTCCGGCGCCCGCAACATGCGTTCCAGCGGGACGACCAACCGCAGTGCCGGGTGATGCTGCTGACTGCGCCGGCCGAACCGGTACGCCTTGTGGATCCATTCCGCCGCCGCGTGTTCGTCGGCAGGCCCGGAGCCCACGAACATCGAGATGAGGGCGTACACCGTCGCCCGGATCTCGTCGGCCACCTCGCCCGGCGTTTCGGCGGTCGCGGTGAGCAGCTCCATGCCTTCGGACTTGTGCCCACCGAGCCACCAGTACCAGCCGGCGCCCGCGGCGAGTCGCATCGCCTCGGGCGCCTCGCCGGCCGCGAGCGCGGCACGCATCGCGGCACCGAGGTTGTCGTGCTCGACCTCAAGTGCGGCAAGCCATTCCAACTGCTCGGCGCGGCGAAGACGCGGCTCCGCGGTCTCGGCGAGTTCGGTGAAGTAGGCGAGGTGCGCATGGCGGGCCAGGTCCGATTCCGCCGCCTCCGCGAGCCGCTGGGCGGCGTACTCCTTGATGGTGCCGAGCATCCGGTAGCGCGGCGCGCCGTCGCCTTCGGCGACCACCAGCGATTTCTCGGCCAGCGCGGTGAGCAACTCGAGCACCTGCTCCTGCTCGATGGTGTCCCCGGCGCAGACCCGCTCGGCCGCTTCCAGGCTCGCCCCGCCCGAGAACACCGAGAGCCTGCGCAGGACCATCCGTTCGGCATCGGTGAGCAGTTCCCAGCTCCAGTCGACCACCGCGCGCAACGTCCGGTGCCGCGGCAAGGCGGTACGGCTACCGCCGGTCAGCAGGCGGAACCGGTCGTCGAGGCGGTGGGCGAGCTGGTCGATGGACATCGTGCGCAACCTGGCCGCGGCCAGTTCGATCCCCAGCGGCATCCCGTCCAGCGCCCGGCAGACGCGCACCATCGTCGACAACGTGTGGGCGTCGGCCGCGAGATCCTTGCGCACCGCGCCCGCCCGGTCCCGCAGCAACCGGACGGCAGGCGAGGACTCGATCTCGCCGGGGCCGGCATCCCCGTCCGGCAAGGCCAGCGGCTCGACCAGCCAGAGCGCCTCACCGGTGATGCCGAGCGGTTCCCTGCTCGTCGCCAGGATCCGCAGCCGCCGGCACTCCCCGAGCACTCGATGGGCGAACGCCGCCGCCGACTCGATCACGTGCTCGCAGTTGTCCAGGATCATCAGCGTCTCCCGCTCGCGGATCGCGGCGATGAGCCGGTCCACCGGCTCCGCGTGCGGTGCCCCGCCGAGCAGCGCGTCCCGGAGGCCGAGCCCGGCGAGCGCCGCCTGCGCCACGTCGTTCCCGCCGCCCTTGTCACCGTCGGCGCCGATGGCCGCGAGCTCCACCAGCCAGGCCCCGTCCGGCAGGTCGTCGAGCAGCGTGCGCGTGGTTTCCGTGGCCAGCCTGGTCTTTCCCGAGCCGCCCGGCCCGATCAGTGTGGTGAGCCGGTGTTCGGCGATGAGCTCGCGGACCGCGGTGACATCAGCGTCCTTGCCGACGAAGCTGGTCAGCTCGGCACGCAGGTTGGTCTTCCGGTTTTCCTCCCGCCGCCCCGACTCGCCGCGCAGCAGCGTGACGTGCAATGCGGACAGCTCCGGTGAGGGGTCGACGCCCAGCGCGTCGGCGAGGGCTTCTCGCGTGCGCTGGTACACGAGCAGCGCATCGGTTGGGCGACCGGCCGCGGCGAGGGCGCGCATCAGCGCGGCGACAAGCCGTTCTCGCACCGGATGCGCGGCCACCAAGTCCGTCAGTTCCGCGACCAGATCGCCGCCGCGGCCGAGCCGGATCTCTGCCTCGAACCGGTCCTCCATAGCGGCGAGGCGCAGGCCTTCGAGCCGGGTGACCGCCGCGTCGAACGCGTCGCTGTCCTGCAGGCCGACGTCTTGCATGGCCGCACCGCGCCACAATCCCAGGGCCGCCCGCAGCAGCTTCGCCCGCTGCGGGTCCTCGTCGTTGCGGGCCTGGCCGACGAGGCGTTCGAACCGCACGGCGTCGACGGCACCGGGTTCCACCGTCAACCGGTAGCCGTCCGGCTGCCCCTCGACCGACCCTTCCGGCAGCGCCTTGCGCAACCGGGAAACCAGGCGCTGCAAGGCATTCGTCGCGTCGGCGGGCGGGTGCTCACCCCAGATCCAGCCGACGAGCCTCGCCTTCGGGACCGCGTGGCCTGGTTCGAGCGCGAGGGCGACCAACAGCGCGCGCAACCGGGCACCCGGCACGTCGGCGAAGACGCCGTCGTCCGTGCGAACCTCGAACGGTCCAAGCATCCCGATCAGCACCCGGCTGATTTTGTCACGGGCGGACGGCAGCGTCGTCGCCCTGGCCGAGCTGGTGCTCGGCGACGTCGGGCTAGCGAGGTGCGAGGCCGTCGATCATCAGGGCGAGGGTGAAGTCGAACCGGTCGTGGCCCTCGCCGGCGGTGAGCTCGGCGGCGTGGGGGAAGGTCTCGGCGGGCAGTGCGGTGAACCGGCGTCGCAGTTCGTCGCGGTCGAGGACCCAGGCAACGTCGTCCTGTGCTGATCGCCGACGCGCGATCGACGTCTCGAGGCAGTAGGCGGCGACGTACAGCAAGAGGGCGTCGATGGCCCAGGCGGCGGCCTGCGGGGCGACGCCGCCGGCGAGCAGGATCGCCAGCATTCCTTCGTTGACGCGCACGGTCTCGAGGTCGGTGGGGACCATGGCGAGCGCGGCGCGGGAGATCCCCGGGTATTTCAGGTACTGGTCGCGTAGCTGGGTGCACACGCCGCGGATCTGCTCGCGCCAGGCCGCGGGGTCCGGCTCGGGTAGTACGAGCTCGGCGCACAGCCGCCCGATGAGCAGCTCGTCGAGGTCGGCCTTGTTGACCACGTGGGCGTAGAGCGAGGCGGGACCGGTGTCCAGCGCGCGGGCCAGCCGACCCAGTTGGTCAGCACACCGCCGAGCACCGGCCCGAGTCCCGCGGCCACACCGCCGAGGCCACCCCAGACGCCGATGGCGCGGGCGCGCTGCTCCCGGTCGGGGTACGAGGCGTTGATGAGGGCCAGCGACGTCGGCAGCGCCAGCGCGGCACCCGCCCCCTGGACCACGCGCGCCCCGATCAGGACCGGCAGGCGCGGCGCGAGGCCGCACACCAGCGAAGCGATCGTGAACACCGCCAGCCCGGCCAGGAACACCCGGCGCGAGCCCAGCCGGTCACCGAGCGAGCCCGCGGACAGCAGCAGGCAGGCGAACACCAGCGTGTAGCCGGCGGTCACCCACTGCAGTCCGCTGACGGTGGCCGTCAGATCCTGGCCGATGACGGGCAACGCCGTGTTCACCACGGTCGCGTCCATCATGATCATGAAGAAACCGAGGCACAGCGCCAGGAGGGGCAGCCTGCTGCCGGTGCGCGGCGCAGGTCGGGGCTTCTCCGCCGTCGACCGGTCGACATGCTGGGAAGACATTGCCGCGATTCCTCGTCTCGTCGAAGGAAAGGACCGGTCTCGGCCCTTGCGCCGACGTTAGGCGGCTGTTTTTACGCGTGCCGTCGAAATGTGCCCGGCACCGGTCACCTTTTCGGTCGCAGCGGGGTGACCGGGGGTGCGGCGGCGGTCGCCAGGGTGTCGGTGTCGATGCCGAAATGCTCGGCGAATCCGTGTTTTCCGGCGTCGGTGACGGTCAGTGCGCGTGGCGCCCCTTTGGTTTTGCGACGCAACCATTCCAGTTCCTCGAAACGGTTCAGCAGCGCGGCTCCCGCGGTTCCGCCGAGGTGATGCCGTTGCTCGGTCCAGTCGACGCAGTACGCGACCAGGCGCCGCCGCTTCCGCGAGTCGACGGCCGCCGGCAGGTGCACGCCCAGCTCGGTGAACAGCACGTGGCCGGGCTCGGTGAGTTCGTAGTCGACGTCCTTGCCGGGCGCGGAAAGGCGGTCGTGGCGGGCGTGGGCCGGCCGGTGCACCCCGTCCCCACCCCGCACGGCGTCCTTGTCCAGCAGGGACTGCATGACGGCCACCCCGAGATGTCCCGCCAGGTGGTCGTAACAGCTGCGGGCCAGGCGCATCGCCCGCGCCCTGGTGTCCGCGCGCAGCGAGCGGACGGGCCGGATCGGGGAGACCCGGGCTAGTGCCTCGAGCGCGTCGGCCACGCTGCGGGAGGACAGTTCGTAGTAGCGGTGCCGGCCCTGCCGGCGCACGCGCAGCAGGCCTCCGTCCACCAGTTTCGTGAGGTGGGCGCTCGCGGTGGACGGCGAGACGCCTGCTTCGCTCGCGAGCATCGACATCGGCAGAGCGTGCCTGTCCAGCAGGGCCACCAGCATCGCCGACCGGGCCGGATGCCCGATCAGTTCGGCGGGCACGCTGAAGTCGATGTCACCGCCGGCGGCGATCGATTCACGGCTCGTACTCATGATTCGACCGTAACGCCGGAACATTTCGCCGGCAGGCGAAGCGTGCCTGGCAGCGCATTTCGGCAAATACGGAATCCGCGGTATGTCCGTATGGGGGAAGACTCGTTTCGTCTCCGGGCGAAAAGGCGGGCCTCTAGCGTCGCTGTCGAACCTGGTGAACAGCACGAGGGAGGGTTGCTCCGGGTCAGGCCGAGGGGCAGAAGACGCTACTGCGAGCTCGCCTCGCTGGAGGCCTTCGGTGTCGTCCTGCCCTGGTCGTCAGCGACGTCGGGCGGGCCGGGTGCGGGCAGGCGTTCGGCATCGACGTTCCCGGCCTGCTCGCCCGGGCGGGCCACCTGGTTCACGACGGAAAGGAGCTTCGTCATGGCCGCACGCAACGGACTGACCATCACCGCGGTGGGGGACGTGTTCCTCGACCGCGACCAGCCGGGGTCGGCGTTCGACCACGTCTCGGATCTGTTCCACGACGCCGATCTCGCGTTCGCGAACCTGGAGGGCGTCTACGCCGAATCCTGGGAGCGGGCGCCCAGCGCCGGTGTTCCGCTGACCGCGGACCCCGGGTTCGTCGGGCACCTGGCGAAATCCGGGCTGAACGTGTTCTCGCTGGCCAACAACCACAGTGGACGGCGGTTTCGCCGCGCTGCTGCGCACGCGTGAGCTGCTGGAGGAACAGGGCGCCGCGGTTGCCGGCGCCGGTGAGAACCAGGCCGCGGCACGACGCCCGGTGATCCGGCGGACGCCGCACGGCACAGTCGCCGTGCTCGCCTACAGCGCGGTCTTCCCGCAGGTTACGAGGCGCGTCCCGGCTGGCCCGGCCTCGCCCCGCTGCGCGCGTACAGCCAGTACACGCCGTGGGAGGAGAACGAGTGGAATCCCGGGCTGCTGCCGCGCGTGACGACGGTTCCACACGAAGCGGATCTGGCTGCCCTGCGCTCCGACATCGCCGAAGCGCGCACGCAGGCGGACGTGGTGCTCGTCAGCGTGCACTGGGGCGATTTCAGCCGGCCGTACGTGCTGACCGATCACGAGCGGCGCGTCGCGCGGGTCTCGGTCGAAGCCGGTGCCGACGCGGTCCTCGGGCACCATCACCACCTGCTCCGGGGAATCGAGTTCTACCAAGGGAAACCGGTGTTCTACGGGCTCGGGCACTTCGTGTTCGACCTTCCGGACTTCGAGAACCGACTGGCCCGCGAGGCCTACCTCGGACGCGGCGACGAGGCGACGGTGCGCGCCGGCAAGCGGCGCTTCGGCGAGTACCGGATCGGCGCGCGCGAAGGCTATCCGCTGCTACCGTTTCACGCCGACGGCCGGCTGACCGGTGTCGCCGTGCTCCGGCACGACGGCGAGGCGCTGCGGCCGGCCTTCGTCCCCTGGGTGCTGGGGCCGGACAACCGGCCGCGCCCGGCGACGGAGGAGGGCGAGCTCGAGCGCGTGGCCGGCTACCTGCGCCGGTGCATCGCGGAGGAAGACCTGGAAGCGGTTCTGCACGAGGACCGGACGGGAGCGGGCTTGCCGCTGCTGCGGGTCACGTCCTCCTGAATGAGGAAAGGAGCACGCCCGGCCATCTTGGTGCTCGCCGACGCCTGTCTTTGTGGACAGTGACAGGGTTGGTCGCTACAGCGAAAAAAAGCAACAAGACGTCCGGCTCGAGCTACTCAAAGTAACCTCGTAAAGATTGTTAACGGCACGCAAGTACCAAGCGATAACACAATCGCCACAGGCCAGGAACCGGCCCGCGGGCTCAGACGGAAATTCCGCTGATTCCGATCTGCGACTTGGAGGTTGCCGTTCACCTGAATCCGGCGGGGTCGGTAATAACTTGCCTCTGTCACGCTGCCTTTGTTGTTCTCGACGTGAGGACTGTTCAGTGAGAAATCTGATGAAGACAGTACTCGCGGCGATGACCGCGGCGATCGCGCTGACGTCCTCGGTCGTCGTCGCGACGGCGCCGAACGCATCGGCGGGGGCGGCGGGCACCTGGTGCGGCAGCGGCAGGGCGAACCTGGCGATCCTGGGCGCCAGCTCGGAAACCGGGTACGGCACGACCGGCTATCCCGCGAACGTCAACACCTACTACCCCACCCAGTTCGGCTGGACCAAGCACCTTTCCGATCTGCTGCACGCCGCGTGGGGCACCACCACGGAGAACTACAGCCACAACGGCGCCCTGGTCAGCGACTACCTGCCCGGCGGCCGCTGGAGCACCACCACCGGCGCCGTCGCGAACCTGGCCACCACCAAGCCGACCCTGGTCATCGTCGACCTCGGCGGGAACGAGTACTGGAGCCAGGTCGACCCCGCGGTCTTCGAGAGCAACCTCCGCACCATGATCGCCGACATTCGCGCCGTCCGCCCCGACGTGGACCTCATGCTCTACCTCCACGAAGAGATCTCCTGGCCCGCCAAGGGAAACGAGTTCTGGGCGCAGGCCACCCCCAAGTACCCGTGGTCGCAGTACGCGGCCCGGATCTTCGCGGTCGCCTCCAGTGTGCCCACCGGCATGGTCGACATGCGCCAGTTCATCTACCCGTCCAAGACCAACCCCGCCGGACTCTGGTACTCCGACGGGATCCACCTCGACGACGCCGGCCAGTCCGTCGTCAACGCCGCGTGGTGGGGCTGGCTCGCCTCCTCCTGCTGACCGGCGGTGGGGGAAGTGGCTGTCAGCTCTGCGCCGTTCCGCGCCGCCGGGCTCTCCAGCCGTCGGGCTGATGCGGTCAGTCGCGCCCGCCTGGGCCGACTTCGGCCTCACGATCAACGCGGTGTGCGGCCGGGGGGCCCGTCAGGTGGGCTTCGGCGGATTTCCGGAAGGCGGCCACCAGCCGGTTGCGTTCGCCGGCGCGGGTGGCGAGTGCGACGTGGCTCGGTTCGACGCCTTCGAGGGGCACCATCGCGAGGTCGGGGCGAAGGCCGCCGAAGACGGCGCACGCCGGGATGATCGCCACGGCGTCCCCGCCCGCGATGAGTTCGATCTTGTCCTCGACGGCCGTCAGGAGGGGGCCGTCCGGAGCGGGGCGGCCGTCGGGGCGGGGGTCGACTCGCCAGAAGGCGTTCCAGGTGGCGTCGGCCGCACGGGGGAGCGGCTCGTCGGCGATGTCGTCCAGCGTCACGGATTCCTTGCCCGCCAGGCGATGGTCGATCGGGACCAGGAGCGCGCGTGGCTCGTCGTAGAGGACCGTCACGTGCAGCTGGTCGGTGGGGAAGGGCAGCCGGACCACGGCGGCGTCCACGCGGTGCTCCAGCAGGGCGGCGCGTGGCTCGTGCCAGTCCAGGTGCAGCGTGCGCACGTCGGCCTCGGGATGGCGATGGCGCAGGTCGCGCACGGCCGGGGTGATGATCAGGTTCTCGATGTAGCCGACCGTGATCCGGCTGGGCTGTGCCGCCGCCCGGGTGCGAGCGGCGGCCTGGGCCGCGGACCGCAGCACCGCGGTGGCGAGCGGCAGGAAGACCTCGCCGGCCTCGGTGAGCCTGCTGCCCTGCGGGGTGCGGTCCAGCAGGCGTGCACCCAGCTGCTGTTCGAGGCGGCTGATCTGCCGGCTGAGCGAGGACTGGGTGACGTGCAGCGCCGCGGCGGCGCGGCCGAAGTGCCGGTGCTCGGCGACGACCGTGAAGCACCGCACCAGTCGTAGGTCGAGATCGGCCGGAGGCTGGGTCATGCCTCAGTGTATCCCTCTGACGTGCGGTGTTGCGCAAAGCGAGATGCGCCTTGCGGAACATTCATTGGACCTGGAGCCGTGCGCGGGCACAGGGTGGAAGAAGATCCTCCACTTTTCCCGAAAGGAACTCCATGGAGACCGTGGTCGAAGGTCGCCGGACCTTGGGGCCTGTCGGCGTGTACCTGCCGATCTCGATGACCAGCACGCCGGGCGTCGACCTGCAACGCGACGCCGCGAAGCGGCTGGAGCACGCGGGCTACCGCATGGTCTGGACCAACGAGGTAGTCGGTGGCAAGGACGCACTCGTGCAGCTGGCCGTGCTGCTGGCGGCGACCGAGCGGTTGGCGTTCGGCACCGGTATCGCCAACATCTGGGCCAGGGAACCGCAAACCACGCACGCCGCGGCCGCGATGCTGGCGCAGGCCTACCCCGGCCGGTTCGTGCTCGGCCTGGGGGTCGGCTACCGCGAGCAGGCGGCGGGCACCGGCCGGGAGTTCGGCAGCCCGCCCGCCACGATGCGGGACTACCTGGACCGGATGACCACCCAGACCTGGCCGCCCGCGGCCGAGACCAGGTACCCCCGGATCATCGGCGCGAACGGCCCGAAGATGCTCGCGCTGGCCGCCGCCTGCGCCGATGGGGCGTTTCCCGCGATGCTGCCGCCCGGACACACCGTGCGGGCCAGACAGCTGCTCGGTCCGGACAAGCTCTTGGTCGTCGGGCTGTCCGTGGTCGTGGACAGCGATCGCGACCGGGCGAAAGCAACTGCGCGGGAGAAGGTGGCGGGCCGGCTCGGCATGCCGTCGTACGCGGCGGGCATCGCGCGGCTGGGCTACTCGGACCAGGAGATCAGCGAGGTGAGCGACCGGCTCGTGGACGCGATCGTGGCCCACGGCGATGCGGCGGCGATCGTGGCGAAGGTGCGCGAACACCTGACCGCGGGCGCGGACCACGTGGTCCTGATGCCCCCGACGACCGGCTTCGCCGCCGACGTGGACCTGCTCGAACACCTCGCCCCGGCGCTGGCGGACCTGGACTTCGCGGACGCTCCCCAGCTGTACACCTAGATCCGGCAGAGCGCCTGGACCGTCGTGCCGGACGGGGTGGTGTGGATGCGCACGAGGTCCGCCAGGTGGTTCACCATCAGCAGACCGCGACCGCCGGGCTGGGAGCTCGTGCGGGGGAGCCGGCCCGCCATCGGGTCGCTCACGTGGCCGTCGTCGCGGACCTGGCACGTCACGTGGTCGCCGTCGCGCCAGAGGCGCAGCTCCGCGCGGGCGCTGGGGGTGTGCAGGAGGCTGTTGGTCACCAGCTCGGTGGCGATGAGCGCCAGGTCCGCGGCCCGGTCGCGGCTCAGGCCGTGGCGCACCGCCCCGGCGCCGACGAACCGCCGCATCGCGGGCAGCAGCGTGACCTTGTCCACGAGGAACCGCGCGGCATCCGCCGGGCTGTTCAACGGCTCGTTGTAGCGGCTCACGACCACATCGGGTGCGTAGGCCTCGCTGACCGCCTCCGCGCCCGACTCCCACAACACCGGATGCGTGGCACGCGCGTCGGCCAGGGCGACCTCGTCCAGGCCGTCCTTGTCGTACGGGCACAGGATCGTCACGTCCCGGCCGGTGAACGCCTCGTTGATCAGCGCCTCGTGCTGTGCGCACGCCGGGTACTCGGTCCGGCTCCGGCCGGGCCAGATCGGCTCGCCGATGATCCGGACGTGCGTGTCACGGTGCTTGTCCGCGAACGCGCGCAGCACGCCGGGGATGATCCGGCCCGGGTTCCGGCCCGCCTCGGACATGTCGAGCATGAACACGCTGTCCGCGGCGCCGCCGAGCGCGGCGCGGAGGAGCTCGAGCTTGCGGCCCGGGACCGCCACGGCGACCGGGCCGCCCTGCTCGAGCCCTTCGGCCAGGAACGGGACCAGCGCGCTCAGGTACTCGTCGTCACCGCGGTAGAACAGGGCCGGGTGCACGAACGGCTCGGCTCCGGGTGGAGAACTTCGCATCGGTTTCCGCAACTACGTGAATGACCTGGGACCCCCCACGATAGACCTCCCCGCGTCACGCCGTCGCCGTCGCGAGGGCCGCCGCCAGCGCGGCGGGCTCGGAGAACATCGGCCAGTGACCCGTGGCCAGGTCGACGCGGCGCCACGGTGGCCGGTTGACCGACGCGAGCGCGGGCACGCCGGCGTCCAGCATCGTCGAGAAGTCGTGGCAGGCGACGATGGCCCGGCCGACGTGCGGCGCGAGTTCGGCGGGCCCCGGCAACGGCTGCTCGTAGCTGTCGAACGGATGCGGCACCGCGCGGGTGCGCATGAGCTCCCGATGGTCCTCGGTCAGGCCGGCCAGACTGCTCGACTGCGCCAGGACCTCGAACGGCGGCATGGGCAGCAGGCCGTCGGTGATCTGGGAGCGCAGCTGCTCGGCCGCCTCGGGCGGCATCAGGTCGAGCATCCGCATGCCCTCGGTGAGCGGTGCGCTGTCGACGTAGACGACGTGCGCGAGCCTGTCGCCCAGCCGCGCGGCGGCGCCGGTGACCGGGATACCGCCGTAGCTGTGCCCGACCAGGGCGAACTCGCGCAGGTCCTGCTGCTCGGCGAAGGCGACGATGTCCTTGATGTGGGTGGCGAGGTCCGCCTCCGGCGCCGGGGTGCCGTCGAGTCCCGTGAGCGTCAGCGGGCGTGGGTCGTGCCCCTGCGCCCGCAGCGCCTCGGCGGTCCCGGCCCAGGCCCAACCGCCCAGCCAGGCACCGGGGACGAGGACGAAAGTGGTCATGGTTCCTCCGTGTTCTCTTCTGTGCGGCGACCGTATGCTCGAAACAGGACAGAATCCGCCCTGTTGAGTCGAGTGATTTCGTGACGCATCCGCTGATCCGCGTGCTGGCCCTCCTCGAACTGCTGCAGGCGCACGCCGGGCTGACCGGCACCGAGCTGGCCGGACGCCTCGGCACCGACGTCCGCACGGTGCGCCGGTACGTCGCGCACCTGCGTGAGCTGGGCATTCCCGTCGAGGCCGGGCGCGGTCGCCACGGCGGTTACCGGCTCGCGCGCGGCTACCGGATGCCGCCGCTGGTGTTGAGCAACGACGAAGCGCTCGCCGTCGTGCTGGGGCTGCTCGCCGGGGAGCGGCTGGGCATGAACCCCGCCGCGCCCGCCGGTGCCGGGGCGCTGGCCAAGATCGAACGGGTGCTTCCCGACGCGCTGCGTGAGCCGCTCGCGGCGATGCGGGACACGCTGGGGTTCACCGCGCACACGGTGACCGGCCGGGCGCCGGAGGCAGGTGTGCTGCTCGCGCTCGCGCAGGCTTCGCGGCGGGGGCGGAGCGTCGGCCTGCGGTACGAGTCGTGGCGCGGGGAACAGACCGAGCGCGACCTCGATCCCTACGGCGTCGTCTTCCACGCCGGGCGGTGGTACGTCACCGGCCACGACCACCTGCGCGGCACACTGCGGACGTTCCGGATCGACCGCATCGCGTCGGTGGTGCCGGGGTCCGGCGCGTTCGTGGCGCCGGCCGGGTTCGACCCGGTCGCGCGGGTCGCGTCGTCGCTCGCGCGGGCGCCGTACCGCTGGGAAGTCGAGGTGTTGATCGACGGCCCGCCCGCCGAGGTGGCGCGCCGGCTGCCGACGACGGTCGCCGCGCTCACCCCGGCAGGCGACGGGGTCCTGCTGGTCGCGCGGGCGGAGCGGCTCGACGGGATGGCACATCTGCTGGCTGCCCTGGAATGGCCGTTCACGATCCGCCGCCCGGACGAGTTGCGGGTGGCGCTCGGTGAGCTCGCGCAACGGCTGGCCGCCATCGCGAGGGCCTGAACGAGGGCCGGCATCTCCGTGAAAGTTCGCCGCACCCGCCGCCGCGGCGAACTACCCCACGGGCCCGACTCCGGCAACGGCACGCTCTGGTACTGGACGGCGTACCAGGACGGTGACAGCGCGGAACTGCGCCAGGGCGCACCGGCGACGCACTCGGCGTTCATCACCGGGGCCCGCCAGGCCGGGCACGTCGTGCGCGGCTGGGACTTCGATTCGGCGAGCCTGGCGACGGACCCGCTCGCGAACTACCCGGCGACCAACCATCCGTGGGACGCCTGGTACCGGTCCCTGCTGAGCCAGGCTGTCGAGCGACCGGTCACGGCACGAACGTCTGCAGGTGGTCGACGACGGCGAACCGGCTGGACGGGCTCGCCTGCGCCACGGCTGTGCGCAGAGCCGCCAGGCCTCCCCAGTCGCGGGCCGGTTCGTCCAGCGGGTAGTCGAAGTCGTCCCAGTGCGTCGGGAGCACGTAACGCGGGAAGCCGACCGTGCGCAGCAGCCGGGCCGCGTACTCGTGGATCGAGCCGCCGCCCACGGGCATGAGTACCACATCGGGGCGCAGCCCGGCCAGTTCCGATTCGACGTAGTTGGACCCGCCGAAGTCGAGCACGCTGACCCCGCCGCCGGCGACCTCGTAGGCGAGGGTGCCACCCTCGACGAGGTGGCGGATCTCCGTCGGCACCGGCGGTTTCGTCAGGCCGAAGCCGGGCCGGGTGCCGGGGAACGCCACCGTGGCACGGGATCCGCTCTCCGAGTGCAGGGCGCGCAGCACGCGGATCGTGTAGCTGCCGAAGTCGAGGTACTCGCCGCCGGTCGCGAGCGAAAGCTGGCCCTCGGGCGCGCCGAGGGCGGCCAGCAGGTTGAGGTGGGTCTCCGTGCCCAGCACCGTCGCGCCCGTTTTCCGTGCCAGGTAAGGAACATCGGTGAGGTGGTCGTAGTGGCCGTGGGTGACCAGGATGTGGTCGGCCCGTAGCTCACCCGAGTCGACGTACCGGTCGATCAGCGCGGTGTCCACGGAGATGGGCGTCTTCGGGTCGGCGCCTGCCGGGGTGTAGGTGCCGGTTCTGAACCGGGTGAGCCACGGGTCGATCAGCACCGTCCTGCCGCCGGGCAACCGGATTTCCCAGCCGTTGTTGCCCCACCAGCGCAGGCTCACGCCGTTGCCCTGGGCGGCGGCGGCCGGAAGGGCGCCGGCCAGGACGGCGGCGGCCCCCGCGCTCGCGCCGAAGAGTCCCCGTCTGGTGAAAGTCGTCATGAGCGCCACATCAGCACGAAATCGGCCCGGTTGTCCAAGACCGGCGGCATGCTCCTGCGATATCGGTTCTGATATCGGCCCAAGTGCCGCGGGCCGCGGCAATGGTCTGGACATGAACGAGCAGAGGCGTCCGGATGGAGCAGCCGGTGGAGTTTTTCCGCCGCTTGCCGAACACTGGACCGCACTGCGTGCTCGACGGTGAGTAGGAGGCGGTCATGACCAGGTTGCGCTTCGGGGCTTTCCTCGCGCCGTTCCACCCCGCGGGGGAGAACCCGACGCTGGCGCTGCAGCGGGACCTGCGGCTCATCGAGCACATGGACGAGCTCGGCTACGACGAGGTGTGGGTCGGCGAGCACCATTCGGCGGGCAGCGAGCTGATCGCGTCGCCGGAGATCTTCATCGCGGCCGCCGCCGAGCGCACGAAACACATCCGGCTCGGGACCGGGGTGACCTCGGTGAGCTACCACAACCCGTTGTGGGTGGCCGACCGGATGGTGCTGCTGGACCACCTCACGCGCGGGCGGACGATGCTCGGCGTCGGGCCGGGGTCGCTGCCCACCGACTCGGCGATGATCGGGCTCGACCCGACCGACACGCGCGAGCTGCTCGACGTCAACCTGGACATCATCATGCGGCTGCTGGCCGGTGAGACGGTCACGGCCGAGACGAAGACCCACCGGCTCGTCGACGCGCAGCTGCAACTGCGGCCCTACACCGAGCCGTGCTTCGACATCGCCGTCGCGGCCGTGGCCTCGCCCACCGGCCCGCGGCTGGCCGGGCGGCACGGCACGGGCCTGCTCTCGATCGGCGCCACGCTGACCAAGGAGGGGTTCGACGCGCTCGCCCACCACTGGAACGTCGTCGAGGAGCGCGCGGAGCACTTCGGGCAGCCTGCGCCGGACCGCGCGGGCTGGCGACTGGTCGGGCTGATGCACGTCGCCGAGACCCGCGAGCAGGCCTACCGCGACGTCGAGCACGGCATCGAGCAGTGGTTCCGGTACTTCCAGCGGGTCGCGGCGTTCCCCCAGATGGCCGTCGAGGGCGGCGACCTCAAGGAGATGATCGACTTCATCAACGAGGCCGGCGTCGGCGCCATCGGCACCCCGGAGGACGCCCGCGCCCAGGTGGAGCGGCTGTGGGAGCAGTCGGGCGGCTTCGGCGCGATGCTGCTCCTCGCGCATGAATGGGCGAACCCGGCGGCGACGCGGCGGTCGCTGGAGCTGATCGCACAGCACGTGATGCCGCATTTCCAGGGGCCGGGCCGCAGCCACGCGCAGTCCACTTCGGACGCCAGGGAGCGGGCGCGCGGCACCCGGGACGGGCACGCGAAGGCGCAGCTGTCGGCGGTGGAGCACATGACCGGCAAATACGCCAAGGAGGTCGCGGACAAATAGCGGCCCCTTGTCGTGACGCGGGCACTGGGAAAGGATGCGGACGGACCGCAACCTGATCGGGGACGAAGGACCGTGGACGCTCCAGCAGTGGCACGCACGCCGACCGGCCGCAAGCTGCAGCTGGCCGCGCTCGTGCGGCACCTGCGGGAGAAGCGGCAGCTCACCCAGCACGAGGCGGGGCGCGAGGTGTGGCCGCACGCCAGCGCCGGCAGCGTGCAGAACAAGATCGCCCGCCTGGAGAGCGCGGACACCGGCATCACGCCCGAGGACCTCGACGCGCTGTTGCGGTTGTACGACACGAGCGACGTCCACCGGCGGCTCGCGTCCACGCTGAACAGCGACCTCTCGCAGCGTGGCCGGTGGCAGGGGTACCGCTCGATCTACTCCGAGTCCTACCGGCGCTACGTCGACCTCGAGGAGGACGCCGAGCTCATCCGGTACGTGTCGAACGAGCGGATCCCCGAGCTGCTGCAGTGCGAGGCGTACGTGCGGGCGGAGTTCGTCCACTCGACGGATGGGATAGAGGACCTCACGGTGCGGGCGAGCCGGGCCAGACAGGAGGGTGTGCTGCTGCGGGCGGACCCGCCGTGGTTCTACGCGGCGCTCAGCGAGTCGGCGCTGCGCCGGGTCCAGGGCGACGAAGTGGTGATGCGCAAGCAGATCGAGTACCTGGTCGCGCTGTCCGAACGGCCGAACATCACCGTGCAGGTGGTGCCGTTCAGCTCCCGCTCCCGGCCGAACGTGATCACGCACAAGGGGATCCTGGAACGCTTCGCGCTGCTGCGGCTGGCGTCACCCGGCGTGATCGGCGAGCTGCCGCGGCATCTGGACTACGCGTTCACGAAGGTCGGCGAAGAGCTGAGCTGGAGCGACGAGGTGCAGCACTATGAGGACCTGTGGAGCAGGGCGAGCAGTGCCGCCCTGTCCCCGCACGAGAGCCGGGCGTTCCTCCGCGAGGTCGCCCGGGACTTCCGCTGACGAGGAGAGCGATGCTGGGGGAGGAACGGACGACCGCCACCGCGGCGGGGGTCTACGACTGGTTTCTCGGCGGGCGGCACCACGTGGCCGCCGACCGGGAGGCGGCGATCGACAGCCAGCGGTCGTTCCCGCTGGCCTCACGCGTGGTGAAGTACAACCGTGAGTTCCTGCGACGTGCGGTCCGGTATGTCGCCGGCGCGGGGGTGCGGCAGTTCCTCGACATCGGGTCCGGCTACCCGACCGTGGGCAACGTGCACGAGGTCGCACCGGGCAGCCGTGTCGTGTACGTCGACTACGAGCAGGACACGGTCGACGTCAGCCGTCGCATCCTGGCGGACAACCCGGACGCCACGTCGATCCACGGCGACCTGCGGGAGCCCGACGGCATCCTGTCGCATCCGGAGGTGCGCGAACTGCTGGACTTCGGGCAGCCGGTGGGGCTGCTGCTGATCGCGGTGCTGCACTTCGTCCCGGAGGAGCTCGGGCCGGCGCGGCTGGTGCGCCGGTACCTCGAGCCGCTGGCGCCGGGCAGCCACCTGGTGATCAGCCACGGCACGTCCCCCGCCGACGAGCGCGGGCGGCGGATCCAGGACGAGTGGCGGCAGGTGTACAACCACACGGTCGCCGAGACCTACCGCAACCGTCCGGTCGACCAGCTGACGTCGTTCTTCGCCGGGACGACGCTGCTGCCGCCGGGCCTCGTGCCCGCCCCGGACTGGCGTCCGGAGGACCCGGCGTACGTCCCGGACCCCGAGGACGAGTCGAGGCAGGTCATCGTCGGCGGCGTCGGCGTGGTGGGCTAGCCCTTCGAGATTTCCCTGTCGTGCCAACGAGAAGGGGCCGGGTTGCTGCTCTCGAACGCCTGTTCTAAGGTGGGTGGCGAGGGTAGGAGTCGCAGGGGAGTCGAGATGGCATACAAGATCATGCACCGGTCGCGCGAGCAGGAGATCCGGTTCCCGACGCAGGCGGCGGCGGAGCGTTACGCCGAGCAACTGGCGGGTGGGCTCGGCAACTGGACCGTCGTGGAAGCGGGTGCCGTCCCGCTTCCGGCCGAGGCGCCGGGCGACGAGGTGCGCTGACGCCGGGGCCGCATTTTACGATCTCGCGGGCCTGGGTAGTCCTCCGTTCGTGACGATGCGGATGGAATGGGTCGGTCTGTTGCGCCACGGGCAGAGCAGCGGCAACGTGGCGCGTGAGGAGGCCGAGGCCGACGGCCACCAGGTGATCGATATCGCCGAGCGGGACGCCGACGTGCCGTTGACGCGGCTCGGCGAGGAACAGGCCGCGGCGGCGGGCGACTGGGTCGCCCGCCACCCGGTCGACCTCGTCGTCGCGTCGCCGTACGTGCGGGCCGCCGAGACGGCGCGACTGGCACTTGCCGCTGCGGCCCGTCAGGGCGCGGCGGTGCCACGCCACCCGGTCGTCGACGAACGCCTGCGCGACCGTGAGCTCGGCGTGCTGGATCTGTTGACCAGCAAGGGGGTTCGCGAGCGCCGGCCGGACGAGCTCGAGCGCAAGCGGCGGCACGGCAAGTTCTACTACCGCCCGCCCGGCGGCGAGTCCTGGGCGGACGTCGTGCTGCGCGTGCGGTCGCTGCTGCGGGAGCTGCAGGCCGACGCGGCGGGCAAGCGCGTCCTGCTGGTGGCCCACGAGATGACCGTCTTCACCCTGCGCTACCTGCTCGAAGGCATCGCCGAGCCGGAGTTGTTGCACATCGCCGCGTGCACCGAGGTGGCGAACGGGTCGATCACCGGCTGGCAGCACGTCGCCGACGGCCGTTACCGCATGACCGAAGCGCAGGAGACGATGCACCTGCACGCCGCCGACGCCCCGCCGACCGAGGACGACGATGCCGCAGCCTCCCTCACCTGACGCCACCCCGATCAGCTCCGCGCTCCTGCGCGAGTGGCCCGTCCCGGCCGACGATCGCGGCACCGCCTTCGTCCTCGGCGGCGCGCGCACGGTTCCGGGCGCGGTGCTGCTGACCGGCACCGCCGCGCTGCGTGCGGGCGCGGGCACGCTGCAGCTGGGCGCGAGCGAGCGGCATGCCGTCGCGCTGGGCGTGGCCGTGCCGGAGTCGTCGGTGTTCGGCCTGCCCGAGACCGCAGGAGGCGCGATCTCCCGGGACGCCGCGGACGTCCTCGCCGACGTGCTGCCGCAGGCGCGCGCGGTGGTGATCGGGCCAGGGCTCACCGATGCGGACGAGACTTTCGCGTTGCTGGAACGGGTTCTCCCGCTGGTGTCCGCCGACGCGCGGCTCGTGCTGGACGCGTTCGCGCTCGGTGCGCTCAGCAGGCAGCCCGCGCTGGTCAAGTCGTGGGCCGGGCACGTCGTGCTCTCGCCGAACCACGTCGAGGCGGCCTTCCTGCTGGACCGCGCGAAGGAGGAGATCGACGACTACGAGCGCGCCGCGGCGGAGATCGCCGACCGCTACCAGGCGGTGGTCACGCTGATGGGCGCGATCGCGACACCCGCCGGCGACCTGTGGGTGGACGGCGGTGGGCACATCGGCCTGGCGACCTCCGGCAGCGGGGACGTGCTCGCGGGACTCATCGGCGGTTTCCTGGCCCGCGCGGCGGACCCCGCCCAAGCCGCCTGCTGGGCGACGCACGTGCACGCGATGGCGGGCCAGCGGCTGATCCCGCGGACCGGCCTGACGGGACTTCTCGCGCGGGACCTCGTCGGCGAGGTCGGTGCGGTGATCTCCGAGCTGACCGCCTGAAACGGCGGCTACGGCACCACGGTGACCGGCCACAGCCCGGCGCGCACGAGGCGCGTCGCGACGGAGCCGACGAGCCGGTGGCCCGCGCTCTCGGACGCGCCGACCACGACGAGGTCCGCCTGGCGGGTGACCGCCACCCGCTTCAGTTCCGTGTACGCGTCGCCGCGGCGCACCTCGAGGGTGATCGAGATGTGCGCCTCCGCGGCCAGGTTCTGGATCGGCCGGCGCAGCTCGTCGATCATGTCGCTGTGGGCCTGCTCCTGTGCGGCCGCGAGCAGGCTCGGCGACATCCCCGTCCATGCCGAAGGCGACAACACGTACACCACGACCAGCCGGGAGCGCTGCCGCCGGGCGAGGCCCGCCGCGTAGGCGCCGGCCCGCAGCGCCGTGGGTGAGCCGTCGACCCCGGCGAGGATGAGCTGCGGCCCGTCGGTCCCGCGCTCGAACGGCCCGGGCACCCACGCCGGCCCGTACTCCTCGACGAACGGCAGGGAGGCGGTGTCGTCGGTGCTCACCCGCCCATTATCCCCGGTGCCCCCGCGGCCCCGGTGAGGCGGCAGCGCGCGGCAAGAATCGCGATCGCCTAGGATTTCGGCACTTCTGCGAGAGCTGGGGGCAGACCGGGATGAGGGCGCGCACCGCCGATGTCGTCGCCAGTGTCGCGCTCGCGGGCGCGTCGGGGGCGGTCGACCTGCTCGCGCTCGCTGATCTCGGCGGGGCGTTCGCCAGCGTCGTCACCGGCAACCTGGTCAACACCGGGTTCGGCCTCGGCACGGCGGATCTCGCCCGGATCCTGCCGTCGGTGACCGCGGTCGTGGCCTTCGCGGCGGGCGTGATCGCGTGGACCGTCGTGTGGCGCCGGTCGTTGCTGGGGCCGCTGTTCGCCGAGCTGGTGCTGTTGCTCGGCGTCCTGGCGGGCTGGCTCGCGACGGGCACCCACCCGGGCAGGTCCGTGGCGCTGGTGCTGCTCGCGCTGGCGGCGCTGGCCATGGGCGGGCAGAGCGTGGCGGCGCTGCGACTGGGCGCCGCGACGACCTACCTGACCGGTGCGCTCACCAACGCCCTGCACGACCTGGTCAGCGGCAAGGCGGGCGGCCGTCGTGCGGCGGCGCGTCAGCTGCTGGCGCTGGTGCTCGGCGCGCTGGCCGCCGCCGGCCTGCGCGGGGTACTGCGCTGGGCGGTGCCAGTGCTGCCGGTGGTGCTGCTGGTGATCGCGATCACGGCCGTGCTGGTCAGGAAGCGCGGCTGAGCGGGCACACCTAGGGCTTGCGCCCGACCCCGACCCAGATGACCGACTCCTCGGGGCTGGCGAAATCGAGCTCCGGCGAGTTCGGGCCGCTCTCCTCCGGATGCCACAGCGGGGTCCAGGTCATCCCGGGCTCGACGAGCTCGAAGTCGCCCAGCAGCGCGCGGATCTCGCTTTGCTTGCGCCACACCACCGGGTTCGACGACGCGTCGTAGAGCTCCTTGACCTCGACGAGCTTCTGCCCGACCTCCGGCGGGACGCCCTCGTCGCTGACCTGCGAGACCACCAGGTACGAGCCCGGGTTCATCAGCTCGCGGTAGCGGGCCACGGACTGCGGACCGACGTCCGCGCCGTCGTGTCCTGGCTGGTGGATGTGCAGCACGGCCACCAGCAGGACCGCGACCGGCTGGTCGAAGTCGATCACGCCGGCCTCGCCGACGCGCTCCCACAGCCCGTCCGGGTCACGCATGTCCGCGTGGATCACCGCGTGCCGCTTCGGGTCGCCGTGCTTTTCCAGCAGGTACCGCGAATGCGCGACCGCGACCGGCTCGTTGTCGATGTAGACGACCTTCGAGTCGCCGGCGACCTCGTCCGCGATCTGGTGGGTGTTGCCCATCGTCGGGATGCCGGAGCCGATGTCGATGAACTGTCGCACGCCCAGGCGCATCAGGTGCCGCACCGCGCGGTGCAGGAACAGGCGGTTCGAGATCGCGACGGACTTCAGCACCGGGAACCCGGTCAGCACCTTCTCGCCGAAGACGCGGTCGATCGCCCAGTTGGCCGTGCCGCCCAGCAGGTAGTCGTAGACCCGCGCCACGCTCGGGTGGTCGAGGTCCACGCCTTCCGGCGGGAAGGGATCAGGTCCCCGTTGGCTCACCGCAGTTCCTTTCCCATCGCTTTTGGGGCAATAGTAGCGGCCTGGGAGGGCTGTCGTGGTGACGACCACCACTTCTCCCGGCTGCCCGGGATCCTCCATTGTGGATAATCGAAAACCGTTGATACGGAAGGGTTTCACGAAGGAAAACGAGTCGTTCATTACCTACTCAGCGGTAGGCGGCGGGCCCGCTCGGCCGAACGGCGTAGTGCCCGAGCGGTCGTCCGCGCCCGGGTGAACGGGCAGACTTCGCTCGGTCCCCTGACGCCGAAGCGGAGTTCCTGCGAAACCGAACGCTTTCGGGGACGTCGGGACGAACTGTCGGCGCTGCGGTCCGCCGCGCGCTCCGGCCGGGGGTGCGTCGTGCTGGTCCGCGGTCCGGCGGGGATGGGCAAGAGCGCGCCGCCGTCCCGCTGTGGCGCGCCGACGGCGCACGCCTTGGCCACCGGCCAGACCGGTTCGCCGAGCAGCCGCAGCGCCGGTCGGCGGCCGGTCGGGTGGGGTCAGGAAGGCGTACCGGTCGACGGTCCGCAGCGAGTCCGCGCGCTGGTAACCCGCGACGGCGCCGTGCAGCGCCGCGGGTCTCGCGGTGCAGTTTCGCGACGAGCTCCGCGGCGGGCTCGGCCTGCAGGAGGTCGGTCAGCAGGTCCTGATCTCGCCCGGGTCGAGCGGCCGCAGGGTGACGATGTCGGCCAGCTTGTCACCGGCGAGCCGGGCGAACGCCGCGCGAAGCGGGCCAGGCGGGACGGGGAGGCGGCGGACGCAGGCGATCCGGGCGGTCCGAGGCGAGCACGCGCCCGAGCGCTTCGGCCCGGCAGCCCCCGTGAGGTCACGCAACCAGTATGTCCTGCACGCGGTTCACCCGGTGAGACCGTTCGCGTCGCCCGTCTCCGCGGCAGAGATCGCGATCGGTGACCTCCAGTTCCGCCGATCGAGCTGCGTAGCGCCGGCGATGTCAGGGAATCACCTGGAAAGCTTCAACATGCATCGGACAAGTCCCCCGGTCCCCGCCGAACCAACGTCCCCCGGCGGACGAAAGCCGGCCTTTTGCCCAGGAAGGGCGGGCGAAAGGCCGGCTTTCCGTTGTGCGCGCTCAAGGGGTGTCGATGCCGGTGGGCCCGCCCGAGCTGCGGCCGAGCGGCTGCGCTGCTGGCCTCGCCGGCGGAGACTCGACCGGCGGCCGGGCCGCCCCCACCGCGCTACCAGGGGTTGTTGTCCTCGTCGTCGTTCTCGGCGTTGCCGGAGCTCGCGGGACGCTGCGGCTCGTCCGGCGGCTCGTCGGCCGGCTCCTCGTCCTCGTCGGCATCCAGGCTGGGGAACCGGCTGCGCAGGTTGTCCACCAGCAGCGACCGGGTCTCCGGGTCCTCGTCGCCGACCTCTTCGGTCATCACCTCGGAGACCCGCTCGGCGATACCGGACTGCGCGCGCCGCATCGTCGTCAGGATCTGCGCGGACAGCTCCTCCAGTGGCATGCTGCGCGCCCGGCCCGAGAGGTTCAGGTCGGTGACGCTGCCGTCGGCCCGCACGGTGACCCGCACCGAGCCGTCGGTGTTGCTCGAGCTGAGCCGGATCTCCTCGGTGCGCTCCTGCGCGGCGCGGTAGCGCTCGGCCTTCTGCGCGAAGCCCTCCGCCCACGCGTCGATCTGCCTGGCCGCCTCGTCGGGGTCGCGCATCAGGCCGCCGAGTCCGTTCGGGGCGGTCATTCCGACACCACCGTCCCGATCCGCGGCGACACGGTGGCCGGTTCGGCGACGGTGCCCTCCCGCAACATCGGGGTGCCGATCCGCGGCGAGGCCGTCGCCGGCTCGTCCGACCGCAGCTGCGCCTCGAACGGCTGGGCGTTGGCCTGGTCCTGCTCGTCGTAGTTCGACGCCGCCGTGCGGACGTTGTCGGCCGTCGTGGTCATCCCCTCGACCGCCGCCTTGAGCGCGTCCGTCGCGTCCTGCTGCGTCGTCGCGTTGACGATCGGCGGCAGGAACGCGCACAGCAGGCCGTAGGCCGAGCTGTCCATGACGACGGAGTTCGCGGCGTCGACCGCCGTGTTGAGCCGGTCGGTCAGGCCGTCCAGATGGCTCGCGTGCGTGCGCAGCTCGTCCGGAACCACTTCGAAAGACATGACGCCCCCCTTCTACTTCTTCTTGCCCTCTTTGGTCTTCTTCCAGTCACCGATGACCGGCGGGGCGACCACCTGGCCCGGTTCGAAGAGTTCGGGATCGCCCTCGAGGTAGTCGGCGACCCGGTGCTCCTTGTCCTCCTCGCCCTTGCCTCGGCCACCGTGACCGCCCATGCCCGACCCGGACGTGCCGTTGCGGCCCGCGGCTCCCGCGGCTCCCGTGCCACCACGCCCGGCCGCGCCCTCCTCGGCGGCGGCCGCCGAGCCGGAGCTGGCACCGGCAGCGAGCTTGCCACCGCCCGAGCCGGCAGCACCGCCACCGCCGAGGCCGCCGGCGCCCTTCACGCCACCTGCGCCCTCACTGTCGCCGAGCCCGCCGACGCCCTTGAGCGAGCCGGCGCCACCGAGACCACTGCTGCCGCCGAGGCCGGGAATGCCCTTGAGCCCGCTGGAGCCGCCGAGACCGCTCGATCCGCCGAGCCCGGCGCCGCCGACCCCGCTGATCCCACTGGTGCCGCCCAGCGAGTCCAGCCCGCCCAGCGGGTTGCCGGTGGGCGAGCCGGAACCGCCGAGGCGGCTGGCGATGCTGTCGCCGTTGATACCGCCGGAGTAGCCGATCGTCGGCATCCGGGTGGACCCGCCGCCGGCCGAGCTGAGGTCGGTGCCGGTGACCGAGGAGGGCAGCGTGCTGTCCGGAATGGACGGCAGCGAGCCGCTCAGCGAGCCACCCGAGGGCGAGCCTCCGCCGGAGAGTGAACCGCCCGAGAGTCCAGGCACGTTGCCGCCGCCCGACGCGCTCAGCGGCGTCCCGTTCGCCGAGGAACCGCCGTCGAGCGACGGCAGGTTCGCACCGCCGCCCGAGGCGCCACCCGCTCCCGCGCCGGCCAGACCGGCTGGCGTGCCCGCGCCGCCGGGCGCCCCCGCGCCGGTGAGCTGGTCCGCTCCGGCGTCGGGCAGCTGCTGCGTCCCGAACCTGGGGGAGGCCGGTACCGCACCGCCGGACGACATCGGGCTCGCGCCGGACGGCAGGGTCGCCGTCCTCGCCGTGGAGCCCGGCAGCTTCGGCGGCGCCGGGAACGCCGGCGTCGTGGTCGCCGAGCCGACCGTGTCGTCGTACTGCGACATGATCCGCGCGGCCTGCTGGCGCGAGGCCTCCTGCTGCCGCAGCGCCGTCTGGTCGACCTGCGCCTGCTGCGCGTACACCACCGGGTCGGTGATGGTCTGCAGACGGGCGTTCGCGGCCTGCACGTCGAACTGGACGGGCGGGTTCGCCGCCATCTGCTTCTGCGTCTCGTTCAGCGCCTGCGAGTGGATCTCCTGCTGACGGCCGGTCAGCGCTGCGCCCTTGGCCGTGGTGCCGAGCCACTTGCCGACGTTGGCCAGGTGCTCGCGTGCCGCGTCCCCGCCCGAGCCCTGCCAGTCGGCCATGCTGTCGCTGATGGCACCGGCCAGGTTCTGCTGGTGGTCGGTGAGCTCGTTGCCCAGCCGCACCCACTCCTCGGAGGTGACCGCGACGGCCGCCGAGTCCGCGTTCTGGCTGATCGCCTCGACCATCTGCGGGTGCGTGGCGTTGTCCCACATCGTGCTCGGCGCGGTGCCGTTGTCCCGTATCTCCAGGCCTTCGTCGAGGTGGTTGCGCGCGTTGGAGATCCGCTGCTCGTAGCGCTTCTGGATCTCCTTGTCGCGCGCCAGCGGGGTGACCACGTCGCCGAGCCAGCCGTGCGCGATGTCGTCGTCTACCTGCCGGGTGACCTCGGCGCGGATCTCGTCGCCCGAGGCGACCTCGGAGCCGACCGGCCCGATGTAGTACGGCGAGCTGGGGTCCGCGGTGATGTCGTCGAAAGCGCTACCCGGTGCGGACAAGGCCACGATCGTTCTCCTCCGTGTGCTTCTCGGGCGTCAGGCCTGCTCGGTGCCGACCCGGGTCAGGGTGGTGCCGGTGTCGCCGTCCTGAGACTGGTAGTTCGACTTCGCGAGCTTGATCGCCTCGATGTAGGTGGGCAGCTCCGCCTTCGCCTGCTGGAGCTGGGTGAGCAGCCCGCGGTCGTCGGCCGCGGTCCGGACCATCACGTCGGACACCCACTTCGACGTCGCGGTGGTGCTCAGCGGCGGCGCCTGCTGGAACTGCTGCAGCGCCGACCAGCGCGCCTCGAGGCTGTCGATGATGCCCTGCAGCGCCTGGATCATCCGGTCGCCGGTCGTCTCGTCGACGGCGAAGCCGCCGGTGGTGGCCATCTGCTTCAGCTCGACGCCGCTGAGCAGGCGCCGGGACTCGGTGACCGCTGTCGCCTGCTGCCTGACCTGCGCGGTGGTGTCGTCGTCGCTCATTCTCCCGTGCCCTCCCGAACTCAGTAGACGGCGGAAATCAAGGTGCGGACGCCCTCGGCGACGTCGGTGAACCCGGCTGGAACATACCGGGCGGTGAGCGTGCCCGACCCGTCGGTCGAGGTCTGGACCAGGTAGCGGCCGGCCTCGGTGTCGAGCCAGGTCAGTGGTGGCGCGGACCGGCGCTCGCCGTGGCGGCCGCGGCCGCTCGCGGTGAAGTAGCCGCCGCCGAACCGCGGCTCGGCGAAGATCTCCTCGAGAAGCTCGGCGTCGCTATCGCCGCGCTCGGGCACCGCCACCCGGGTACGCACGACCTCCTGCAACTCCAGGCTGCCGAAGGCCGCGGTCTCCTCCTCGTCGAACTCCGCCTCGGCCTGGCGCCGCGCGGCCATCGCCGAGCGGGGCCTGTCCTCGCGGTGGGAGATGCTCAGCGGGCCGGTGGGCGCGGGGTCCATCGCGGGCAGCGCCTGGGCGATGGTGCGGACCAGTTCCTCGTCGGGGAACAGGGAGAACCACAGCCCGTCCTCGCCGTCGGCCTGGCTGATCGCCAGCGCCTGCGCGCCATCGGTCGCGGCGAACAGCGCGAGGTCGCCGTACCGGCTGTCGTTGCCGCTCGCCGTCACCGCGACGCGGTGCTCGCCCAGCAGCTCGAAGGCCAGCCGCACCTGCCGGTTGAGCTCGCCCTGCACCGACAGGCGCCGGTCCTCCAGGTCGAAGTAGACCTGCCGCGCCAGCTTGGCGAAGCGGACCGGATCCACGGTCGTGTTACTGATGCGCAGCGGGAAGACGCGGACGTCCACACCCACCGCGCGCCCGACGACGACGGCCTCCACGCTGCCGAGCGTGAAGTCGAACCGAGACACCATCGACGCTTACGTCACCTTTCCGGGAGCAGATCTCGACAAAACAGCAGGTTTCCCACCGTGAAGCGTTGGCGGTGAGTGTGGCCTCTTCGTTCTTCAGTGTCCCGCGCCAGGGCGGCCCGTGTCGAGCCGCGCACGCCGCGGAGTCGGTGATTCACAGCGCATCGGCGGGCGGCGAACACCGTGGATGGGACGGTCCGCGGCGGATGTTGGTTCACACCTTTCGGTGACATTGCCTCAACGGCCACAGGAGTCCGGGCTGATCGGGCAGTGGTGAGGCGGCAAGACGTCCGCAGAGTCCGAAACGGCTGCGAATGCCGGATTTTCCGTCTCCGAGCCAGCTAGTAAATCCGTGAACTACCCGCTCTCGGCGGTTAGGCTGCTCCCATGGCTGCCGGCGAGCTCGACTTCTGGTCCTTCGTCGAGCTGGCCAACCGCCGCCTCGCCGAGGAGTACGGCTTCCGGCACCAGCTCGCCACCGAGGTCCTGCTGACGCTCAACCGCGCGTCGAACACCGTGACCTACGACCTCGAAGCCAGCGTGCACCGGCCACGCGGGCGCTCCTGGTCCGGGTTCCGCCTGCTGTTCGTCACCTGGCTGGCCGGCCCGCTGGAGGCGAAGAAGGCCGCCGAGCTCACCGGGATGAGCCGGGCGGCGGTGTCCAATCTGGCCAAGACCCTCGTCGCGGACGGCCTGCTCGCGCGGACGCCGGGCGAGCACGACGGCCGTTCGGTGCTGCTCTCGCTGACCGGGGACGGGCGCCGCGAGATGGTCGAGGTGTTCCGCGCGCAGAACGAGCGGGAGTACGAGTGGACGAACGTGCTCACCGAGGCCGAGCAGCGAATCCTGGTGATGCTGCTGGACAAGCTCATCACCAACCGGCACCAGTTCGACGTGCGCGGCCGCAACTGACCCCTTGTTCGTCGCCCAGATAGTACATACATTGACTACATTGGCCGAGCGCGAGGAGGCGAAGGTCATGGCGTACTACCGCCAGGTCGGGCAGGTGCCGCCGAAACGGCACACCCAGCACCGCACGCCGGAAGGCGGCCTCTACTACGAGGAGCTGATGGGGGAGGAAGGCTTCTCGAGCGGCTCCTCGCTGCTGTACCACCGCCACCTCCCCGCCGCGATCGTCGACTCGGCGCGGTGGGAGCTTCCGGACCTGGGCACCGAGGCCAACCATCCGCTCAAGCCGCGGCACCTGAAGCCGCACGAGCTGTTCCCCGGCGAGGAGTGGAAGCGGCACGACGTGGTGACCGGCCGCAGGCTCGTGCTGGGCAACGGCGACGTCCGGATCTCGTACGCCGCCGCCGGGGAGGCGTCCCCGCTCTACCGCAACGCGATCGGCGACGAGTGCGTATACGTCGAGGCCGGCGAAGGCGTCGTCGAGACGGTGTTCGGCGCGCTGCCGTTCCGCGCGGGTGACTACGTGATCCTCCCGCGCGCCACGACGCACCGGTGGGTGCCGCACGGGCTCGTGCGCGCTTACGTCATCGAGGCCAGCTCGCACATCACACCCGCGCGCCGCTACCTGTCGAAGTTCGGGCAGCTGCTGGAGCACTCCCCGTTCTGCGAGCGTGACCTGCACGGTCCCGCCGAACCGCTGCAGGCCGAGGGCGAGGACGTCGAGGTGCTGGTCAAGCACCGCGGCAGCCGCGGCGTCGTGGGCACGAGGTTCGTCTACCCGCGGCACCCGTTCGACGTCGTCGGCTGGGACGGCTGCCTCTACCCGTACACGTTCAACATCGAGGACTTCGAGCCGATCACCGGCCGCGTGCACCAGCCGCCGCCCGCGCACCAGGTGTTCGAGGGCGAGAACTTCGTCATCTGCAATTTCGTCCCGCGCAAGGTGGACTACCACCCGCTGGCCATCTCGGTGCCGTACTACCACTCCAATGTGGACTCCGACGAGGTGATGTTCTACTGCGGCGGGGACTACGAGGCGCGCAAGGGCTCGGGCATCGGGCAGGGCTCGATCTCGCTGCACCCCGGCGGGCACTCGCACGGCCCGCAGCCGGGCGCGTACGAGCGCAGCATCGGAGCCGGGTTCTTCGACGAGCTGGCCGTCATGGTCGACACGTTCCGCCCGCTGGAGCTGGGCGAAGGCGGCCTGGCAGCGGAGGATCCGGGGTACGCGTGGACGTGGGCGGCCCGGGGGCCGGCGTGATCCCCGCGCTGTTCCGCGGCCTGCTCGACGACGCGGCGGTCTTCCCGCCCGGGCTGATGCCGCTGAACGACGCGGTGACCGCGCCGGGCGGGCCGGCGGGGCTGCCGGACGTGCTCGCCCGGGCGGGAACCGGTTGGTGGCGCTGGAAGTCGCGGTCCCGGAGGCGATGCCGCCTGCCGAGTTCTTCGCCGCGCTCGAACCGGTGGACGTGCCCGTGTTCGTCGGGGTCCCGCGCGACGAGCGCCGGGCGGAGGTGCTCGCGCTGCGTGACGGGACGGCCCTGGCGTCCACGGTGGACGAGTCGGCCCGCGCGGCCTTCCGGTCCTTCGGCACCTGCGGCATCATCGAGCCCCTGACCGAGCCGGCGGCGCTGGGCCTGGTCCCGGCGCCCGCCACGGAAGGAGTGACCCCGTGAGGATCGACGTGCCCGAAGGTTCGCTGTTCGGCCCCGCGAACCTGCCCTACGGCGTGTTCTCCACGCCCGGCACCGCGCCGCGGGTCGGCGTGCGCGTCGGGGACTCGGTGCTCGACCTGGCGGCCGCGCTGGGCGACGACGTGTTCGCCGCGCCGACGCTGAACCCGTTCATGGCGCAGGGGCACGAACGCTGGGCCGAGGTCCGGCGGCGGCTGACCGACCTGGTGTCGGCGGAGGTGCCCGGCGAAGCCGTGCACGCCGTGGCTGACGTCACGCTGCACCTGCCCGTCGAGGTCGCGGACTACGTGGACTTCTACGCCTCCGAGCACCACGCGTCGAACCTCGGGCGGCTCTTCCGGCCGGACGCCGAGCCGCTGACGCCGAACTGGAAGCACCTGCCCGCCGGCTACCACGGCCGCGCCGGCACGGTTGTGGTGTCGGGCACCGACGTCGTGCGCCCCCGTGGCCAGCGGAAGGCGCCGGACGAGCCGTCCCCGGTGTTCGGCGAGTGCCGCAGGCTCGACATCGAGGCCGAGCTGGGCTTCGTCGTCGGCACCGGCTCCGCCCTGGGCAGCACAGTGTCCACTTCGGACTTCGCGAGCCGGGTGTTCGGCGCGGTGCTGGTGAACGACTGGTCCGCACGCGACATCCAGGCGTGGGAGTACGTGCCGCTCGGGCCGTTCCTCGGCAAGAGCTTCGCGACGTCGGTCTCGCCGTGGGTGGTGCCGCTGGCGGCGCTCGGGGCCGCGCGCGTGCCGACCCCGGTGCAGGACCCCGAGCCGCTGCCGTACCTGCGGGAACGCGAGCCGTGGGGACTGGACATCGAGCTGGCCGTCACGTGGAACGGCGAGGAGGTGTCGCGGCCGCCGTACCGGGAGATGTACTGGTCGCCGGCGCAGATGCTGGCGCACCTGACGGTCAACGGGGCGGCCACCCGCACCGGCGACCTGTACGCGTCGGGCACGATCTCGGGCCCTGCGAAGGATCAGCGCGGCGCGTTCATCGAGCTGACCTGGGGCGGCAAGGAACCGGTGCGGGTCGGCGGCGAGTCCCGCACGTTCCTGCTCGACGGCGACGAGGTCTCGATCACCGCGACGGCTCCGGCTGCCGACGGCACCCGCCTCGGCTTCGGCGAGGTGCGCGGCCGCGTCCTCCCCAGCCGCGACGGCTGAGGCGCTTCCCGCGGCCACGAGTCGGCCGGCGTCCGCTGCGCGAGCAGCCCGTCGACGAAGGCGCGCAGGCCTTGGCGTAGATGTCCCGCGAGACCAGGCTCGGCCAGCGGCTCCCGAGCGCCGCGAGGTGCGGGAAGCGGGACTCGTCGAGCCGGGCGAAAGCGGTGTCGCGGTACCGCGGCCGGTCCTCGTCGGCGCGGCGCCTGGCGTGGGCCCGGACCAGGATCTCGCCGACCCTGCTGGCCACCCGCGAGGAGCAGGGAGCCGTGGCCGGGGCTGGTCGGCTCGAGCACCGCGCTCACCTTCATGCTCGGGCCGCTGCTGGGCACCGGCCCGCAAGCCACCTCTGACACAGTCCCTAGACCTGCGACACCGTCGGCCTTGGCGCCGGCGTCTCCGGTCGGGAGCCGGGCGCCGGCGCCATCAGGACGGCGCAGATGGGGACCGCGAGCGCCAGCGCGGCCAGCACGAACACCGGGAACAGGAACGAGAACACCTCGACCCCGGACGGGTCCGGCGCGGACAGGTCCAGGTGGACCTCCATCGCCGCCATGCCGGTGTAGTGCATGCCCGTCACCGCGACGCCCGCGACGACGCCCGCCGCCAGCCGGTGCAACGGCTTGTCCACCGCGACGGTGAACCACAGCGCGGCCGTCGCGGCGACGACGGCGATCACCACGGACAGCAGCACCAGCCAGGGGTTGTACCCGATCGTCCCCTTGATCTCCAGCGCCCGCATGCCGGTGTAGTGCATGAGGTTCACCGCGCCACCGGTGATGACCCCGCCCGCGACCAGCCGCCACCAGGCGAACTTCGCCCGCACCCCGAACACCAGCAGCCCGCAGAACACGGCGACCACCGCCATGATCGCCGACAGCACCGTCCACAGGATGTTGTAGCGCACCGGCATCCCGGGCGTCGCGAAGCCGAGCATGGCGATGAAGTGCATGACCCAGATGCCGACCCCGCCGAGGGACAGCGACGCGAGCCCGAGCCAGCCCAGCCGGGTGCGCGCGTCGGTCGCGTACCGCGCCTGCAGCGTGCACGCCAGGCCGAGGGTGCAGCCGACCGCGGACGTGAGGTAGGCGAGCACCAGCAGCCAGTCGCCCATGGCGAAGTGCTGGACGTGATTCATGTCCACTGGGGAAGCCTCCTGGAAGATGTCGGAACTGAGTTGCCCGGCGGTGCGGGTGGCGGAACCTCGGACGGCCCCTCGCGGTGGGACCGCCTCCTCATGACTGCCCTACCTTCTGTGGTGGGTGAGGTAGTCCGTTCGTAGGGTCGGTTCACCCAGGGGTGTCGGGTATGGCTTTCATGACGCTGCCCTCGATGGTTCAGGTGGCTTGGCCGCCTGGCACCCCACGACGACCCGGCCGCTGATTGGGATGTGCGAGTAGATCGCTGTGTAGGGCCATGCCGGCGAGGTCGTCTCCGGGAGGAAAATCCATCGAGTGTGCGGAGGTGACCGTGCCCCAGGTCTGGGCCGGTGTGGATGCCGGGAAAACTCATCACCACTGCGTGGTGATCGACACTGAAGGACAGCGGTTGATGTCGCGTCGGGTCCTCAACGACGAGACCGAGTTGCTGCGCCTGATCGCCGATGTCATCGCGCTTGGCACCGACAACGCGGTGACCTGGGCGGTGGACCTGGCCGACGGCGGGGCCGCTTTGCTGATCGGGCTGCTGGCAGCCCATGACCAGTGGCTGCTCTACATCCCCGGCCGCGCGGTCAACCGCGCAGCCAGTGGCTACCGGGGTGAGGGCAAGACCGACGCCCGCGACGCCGCGATCATCGCAGACCAGGCCCGGATGCGCCGCGACCTGCACCCGATCCGTCCTGGTGACGAGATCACCACCGAACTGAAGCTGCTCACCGGCCGCCGCACCGACCTCGTCCACGACCGCACCCGCACTATCAGCCGCCTGCGGGAACTGCTCACCAGCATCTTCCCCGGCCTGGAACGCGTCCTGGATGTCACCAACACCGGACCACTGGTCCTGCTCACCGGCTACCAGACCCCCGCCGCGCTGCGCCGGACCGGCCAGGCCCGGCTGGAGAGCTGGTTGGGCCACCGCAAGGTCCGAGGCGCCGCCGAACTGGCCGCCAAAGCAATCCAGGCCGCCCAAGGACAGCACACCACGTTGCCCGCCGAAGCGTTGACCGCTCAGCTCATCGCCACGCTGGCCGGGGAGGTGATGGCCCTCAACGAGCAGATCCGCGACACCGACAAGCTCATCGAGGGCCGGTTTCGCCGCCACCGCCACGCCGAGCTGATCACCAGCCTGCCCGGCATCGGCACCTTGCTCGGCGCGGAGTTCCTGGCCGCCACCGGCGGCGACCTGAGCGCCTTCACCAGCGCCGACCACCTGGCCGGCTTCGCCGGCCTGGCACCCGCACCCCGCGACTCCGGCCGCGTCCGCGGCAACCTGCACCGGCCCCAGCGCTATCACCGTGGCCTGCAACGGGTCTTCTACACCTCCGCGCTGATCAGCATCCAGTTCAGCCCCGAATCGCGTCGCTTCTACGACCGAAAACGCGCCGAAGGCAAACATCACACCCAAGCCGTCCTCGCGTTGGCCAGACGACGAGTCAACGTGCTGTGGGCACTCCTGCGCGACGGGCGCTACTACCAACCCGTACCGGTCACCGCCACCGCTTGACATCAGCATTAGGAAGCCACCTCCGGGGAGTCAGTTCGCCGCGGTCAGCTGGACCATGGCGTGTTCGGTGGCGGCGATGAGCGCCTGTTTCGTCGATTCGGTCGAGCGGGCGTCGCAGGTGATCACCGGAACCGCGGCGCCGATGGCGAGCGCGTCCCGGACGTCCTGCACCGAGTGCTGCTGGACGTCGTTGAACTTGTTGATCGCGATCAGGAACGGCAGCCGCCGCGACTCGAAGAAGTCGATGGCGGCGAAGCTGTCGGCGAGCCGTCTGGTATCGACCAGCACGACCGCGCCGATCGCGCCGCGCACCAGGTCGTCCCACATGAACCAGAACCGATGCTGACCCGGCGTGCCGAACAGGTAGAGCACCAGGTCGTCGGCCAGCGTGATCCGGCCGAAGTCCATGGCGACGGTGGTGGAGGTCTTGTCGGGCACGGCGGTCAGCTCGTCGATCCCGGCCGAGGCCGCGGTCATCACGGCCTCGGTGCGCAGCGGGATGATCTCCGACAGCGCGCCGACGAAGGTGGTCTTGCCGACCCCGAAGCCGCCCGCGACGATGATCTTCGCGGAGGTGATGCCCGGCCTCGGGTCAGAGTGTGCGTAGTCCACTGAGGACCCTTTCCAGCAGGTCGTGTCGTTCGTCCCAGGACGCGTTCTCGGAGAGAGTGTCCCGCACGATCACCCAACCGGAACCGAGGAGATCCGCTACGAGCACCCTGGCCACCTGGAGCGGCACCGTCAGGTGCGCCGCGATCTCGGCCATCGACCGTGGTTGCAGGCACAACTGGGTCACCATGGACAGCGGGCTCGCGCGGTTGAAGGGCACCGTACGCCCCTCCGGCGTCGTTTGGACCAGGGCCTCGATGGCGAGCTCGACCGTCGGCCGGGTCCGGCCCTCGGTCCAGGCGTAGGGGCGCGCCAGTGACGGGCCGGACCGGCCGCCGGGCGGCCCCGGGTCACTCACGGTCCCGCCTGCCGCCCCCGATGGAGGCGCCCCGCGCCGGCGGGCCTGCCAGCTGGCGCAGCGGGGTGTCGACCATCTTGCCCACCCGGTCGACCAGCAACGTCATCTCGTAGCCGACGAGGCCGATGTCGCAGCCGGGGCTGGCGAGCACGACCAGGTTCGAGCCGTCGCCGACGCTCATCAGGAGCAGGAACCCCTCCTCCATCTCGATCACCGACTGCACGACCCGGCCCGCGGTGAACAGCTCGGAGGTGCCCAGCGCGAGGCTGGACAGCCCGGAGGCGATCGCGGACAGCTGGTCGGCGCGGTCCCGTGGCAGGCTCTGCGACGCGGCCACGAGCAGCCCGTCGGCGGAGACCAGTGCGGCGTGCGCGACGCCGGCGACCTCCTCGGTGAACGCGGAGACCAGCCAGCTCGGGGACGGCGCGGTCGGTGAGTGCGTCACGATCTCTCCTCGTTCGCGGTGCGCTGCCTGGCCGCCCGCATTCCGTTGTAGTGCCTGGACAGGTTGTTCCGGACCGCGGCCGGGTCGCGGAAGTCGCCGGGTTGCACCCGCGCCTTGCCCTCGGGGCGGGGCAGCGCGGCCCCGGGCGCGAGCTGCGCACCCGGGGTACGGGTGGGCAGGCCCGCGGAGCTGACGACGCTCGACGCCGGTGACTGCACCGCGGTCTCCGCGGCACGGCGGGCGTCGTCGGCCGGGGTGACCCAGTTCTTCGAGGTGGGCGCGGTCTCCGCCGGCGCGTCGGGGTCGTGCTCGGTGAACCAGTTGGAGACGACGCGGTCGAAGATCGGGGTGCGGACCTGTGGCTGGACCGGCACCGACGGGCGCGGCGCGGAGTACGCCGAGCCGTTGACCGCCGAACCGTTGACGGCCGAGCCGTTGTAGGCCGAGCCGTTCACCCCGGCCGTCACCGGGACGCGCGCCGGGGCGCCCTCGGCGATGATGAGATCGCCGGGCAGGTGCACGCTCGCGGTGACCCCGGTGCGCCCCGCGCGGGTCAGGGTCGGGCGCAGCCGCACCGTGACCCCGTGGATGGCCGCGAGCCTGCCGACCACGAACAACCCCATCCGCCGCGCGGTCTCCGGGCTCACGATGTCGCCCGAGGCGAGCCGCTGGTTCGCCGCGTCGAGGTCCTCGCCGGTCATCCCGAGCCCGTTGTCGACGACCTCCACGAGCAGGCCGCCGTCGCTGCCGCGGTCCGCGGTCAGGTACACCTTCTCCTCCGGCGGGGAGAACCTCGTCGCGTTCTCCAACAGCTCGGCCAGGATGTGCACGACGTCCGCCGCGGCCTGCGAGCGCACGGCGCCGTTGGGCACGTTGACGAGCGAGACCCGCCGGTAGTCCTTGACCTCCGAGGTCGCGCCACGCAGCAGTTCGACCATCGAGACCGGGCCGGTGTCGCGGCGTGCCGGGCTGCCGCCCGCGAGGACCTGCAGGTTCTCGCCGTTGCGGCGCAGGCGGGTCGCGAGGTGGTCGAGGCGGAACAGCTCGTCGAGCCGCTGCGGGTCCCGTTCGTCGGACTCGAGCCCCTCCAGCACGGTCAGCTGCAGCTCGACCATCGACTGGCTGCGCCGGGCCAGCGTCATGAACATCTCACTGACCTGCTTGCGCAGCTCGGCCTGCTCACCGGCGAGGCGCACGGCCTGGCGGTGCATGTCGTCGAAGGCGTGCGCCAGCTGGCCGATCTCCTCCTCGGTGTTGATACCGACGGGCTCGACCGAGTCCCACGACACCACCTCGCCCTTGCGCACGCGTTCGATGGTGTCCGGCAGCCGCCGGTGCGCCGCGTCGAGCGCCGCCTGGTGCAGCCGCCGCACGGGCGAGACGAGCGAGCGCGCCATCATCAGGGCCACCGCGAGCGCGGCGAGCAGTGCGCCGATCACCAGCGCCGTGTCGCGCAGCGCGGTCGAGCGGGCGGTGTCGGTCTGGCTGGAGATCGACGTGCTGAGCGAGCCGAAGGTCTCGGTGACCAGGTCGCCCAGCCCGGCGCTCTCGGTGGCGATCGGCAGCAGCAGCGAGCTCAGCTCGGCCCTGCGGTCGGTCGCGAGCGAGGACTGGAGCACGGCGCGGCGGTCGGTGGCCGAGGTGGTCGCGGAGTTGAACCGGGCCGCGGCGTCGGTGCCGAGCCCGCGCTGGACCTGGCCGTGGATCACCGACTCCTCGGCGGCGGCCTGTGCCGCGGCGGCCAGCACGGCCTGGTCCGCGCCGTCCGGTTTGATCGAGCGCAGCAACGCTTCCTGCACTGCGAGTGTCGTCCGCAGCTGGACCAGTGAGCGCGCGGTGTTCGCCGTCGCGTCGAGTGCGCTGTCGCCGGCCCCCGCGATCAGACCGGGCACGAGCTCGGCGAGCGAGTAGACGATGTCGCGGTAGCCGGAGGTGGCGCCGACCGGATCACCGCCCGCGTTCGCGGTCCGCAGGCCGGCCAGCCTGCCCAGCGCGGTGCTCAGCGCGCGGCCGCTTCCGGCGGGCAGGCCCGCGAAGTCGGCGTCGTGCTGGACCGCGGCGGCCTTCGCGTCGACCGCGTCGATCTCCGCCGTGGGCGTGGCGCCGGCGGTCGCCGAAGCCATCGCCACCATCTCCTGGTCCACCAGGTCGGCCAGGTCCGACACCCCCTGCACGACGGACAGCTGGTCGCGCACCACGCTGAGCCTGCTCGCCTGGTCCAGCTCCGAGCGCACCCGCGCGCCGGCCAGCGTGAGGGCGACGATCACCGGCAGCAGCAGGACGACGGAGATCTTGGTCCGGAGACTCCAGCCGCCGGGTGGCCAGGCCGCCCGGCCGGGCCGCGGCGGAGCCGGCACGGTTTGTTCCATTCGACGCCGCTCGATTCGTGAACTCACGGAAAACCGACAGAATTGAAATGGTCCCCCCGGATGGACCAAATCGCGTAGGAGACAACCGCAGACCGGGTCGCGTTGTCAAGCGTTCAAGCGGAGTAACGGCAGGTGCGGAATTGGCGGAACGACCCGTTTCGGCTCCGGTAGGTGACGGGTGATCAACTAGTTGTGCCAGCAGGCGGGGACGAGAGGGTGCACAGGCACAGAAAGCGGTTTCCCGGTCACGGACGGTGCGGGCGGGGGTCCGCCGGTATTCGCCGGAATTTAATTCGATCTCTCGCAAATGGCGGCAGTAATACCGGCAGGAGGTCATTTCCCGCGGCGCCCCGGTGGTTGTTTATTTTCCGGGTCGGCGGTATCGCGGTGATCTCGCGTCGGCGCTAATCTCGGACCGTGACAGCAATCGGGCGGGCCGTGCTGGCCCTGCACTGGCAGGTCAACGTCATCTCCCCGGACGGGTTCTTCGGCGGGCTGCTCGGCGAGCCGGTGGCCCGCAGCGGGGTGGTGGGCCGGGCGGTCCGGTTCCACCAGGCCGCGCGTGCCGCCGGACTGCCGGTGATCTTCACCCGCTTCACGATCCCCGAGGGGGAAGGCGAACTGGTCCGCAACACCGGGTTCATGCGCGCGGTGGGGGAGGCGCAGGAGGCGTTCCGGCCCGGGGCGCCGGGTGCGCAGCTGATCCCGGAGCTGGCCGGGCTGGCGAGTGCGGTGGTGGACAACCAGAAGTTGTCCGGGCTCGCGGGCAACGGGCTGGCGCGGGAGCTGCGGTCGCAGGGCGTCGACACGCTGCTGATCACCGGTGTCGCGACGAACCTGACCGTCGAGCAGACCGCCCGGCACGCCACCGACCTGGGCTTCACGGTGCACGTCGTGAGCGACTGCGTGACGGCCGCCGACGAGACGACGCAGGCCGCCTCGCTGGCGAACCTCGAACTGACGACCGCGGGCTGCCTCGCGGCCCCGGACGCGCTGGCGCAGGTGACGGCCTAGCTGTTGCCATGAGCCGTGCTCGGCGTCATTCCCGCCCCGCTCCCTAGCCGCGCCTCGGGCGGGGGAGGGCCGTGCGAGTGTCCGGCAGCCCGGCGAACAGGTCGCCAAGGCGGTCCACCCGCTCCAGCGTCTCCTCGCTCGCGAACGTCATGTCCGCCACCCGGCGGCACGCGCGCACCTCGTCCCAGGTGACCGGCGTCGAGACGGTCGGCAACTCCCTGCCCCGCAAGGAGTACGGCGCCACCGTCGTCTTCGCCGGGTTGTTCTGGCTCCAGTCGATGAACACCTTCCCCGGCCGCAGCGCCTTCGCCATCTTCGCCACGACCAGGTCGGGATGCTCGGCGGCCAGCAGCTCCGCGAGCGACTCGGCGTACTCCGAGGGCGCCTCCGGCCGGCGGGTGCGGATCGAGCAGTAGAGCTGAAGTCCCTTGGAGCCACTGGTCTTCGCGAACGCCGTCAGCCCGTCGTCGGCCAGCACCTCGCGCAGCCACCCCGCCACCCGGCAGCATTCGACGACCGTCGCGGGCTCACCCGGGTCCAGGTCGAACACCAGCAGGTCCGGGTTGCGCCGGGCGTCCTTCGGCCCCACCGTCCACTGTGGAACGTGCAGCTCCAGCGCCGCCAGGTTCGCCGCCCACACCAGTGTCGGCATGTCGTTCACCAGCGGGTAGGCGTTGCTGCCCTCGCCACGGCGCCGGCTCTCCAGCCGCGCGGTCTTCACCCACTCCGGCGCGTGCCGTCCGGCGTCCTTCTCGTAGAACGGCTCGCCGCGCACGCCTTCGGGGAACCGCCGGAACGTGGCGGGCCGCTTCCGCAGATGCGGCAGCATGACCGGCGCGATCCGGGCGTAGTAGTCGATCACGTCGCGCTTGGTGAACTCCGCGGCCGGGTACAGCACCTTGTCCAGATTGGACAGCGTGAGCCGACGGCCCGCCACCTCCACCGTGATCCGTTCCCCGGCCATGGCTCCACCCTGCCGCACCGCGGCGGCGCTCGCACGGGGAGGACGGGGTGGTCCCCGGCGGGGCAGGGGAGCCCGCCGGGGACCGCTCGACGCCACAGCGCCCCGAGGGGGAGGAGGGCACTGGGCTGCCGGTGAGTAAGCGCTTTCAGCTCGCCCACCCGCCCAGTGTAGAACCGAACTCGGAACGCGCACAGCGATCCGCCGCCCCCCGGCCCGGCATGGCCTGCTGACCAGGCCGGATGGGAAGCGGCGCATACACTGCGTTATTCGGTGTCCGGCGCGTCGTGACGGATGGTAAGGAGAACGCATGCCCAAACCCGTGTTCGCGCAACCCGACCCGGCCGGCCCGGCGATCGGGCTGACCGGGGTCACCGTGCACGTGCGCCGGGTGCCGCTCATCGAGGACGTCGACTGGCGGGTCGAGTACGGCCAGCACTGGGTCGTGCTCGGCCGCAACGGCGCCGGCAAGACCACGATGATGTCCGTCGCCGCGGCGCAGCGGTTCCCCAGCGCGGGCACCGCCGTCGTGCTCGGCAGGCGGATGGGCAGGGTGGACCTGCGCGACCTGCGCACGCACATCGGCCTGGTGAGCCCGAAACAACGCCTGCCGGACGAGGAGAACCACATCGCGCACACGGTCGTGCTGACCGGGCACAGCGGCAGCGTGCTCCCGCTGTGGGAGCGCTACGACCAGCCGTTGCGCGACCGTGCGACGAAGCTGCTCGAGCTCGTCGGCTGCGCCGAGTTGGCCGATCGTCCGGTGCGCGTCTGCTCGCAGGGCGAGCGCGCCCGCGTCCGGCTCGCGCGTGCGCTGCTGGCCGACCCGCTCCTGCTGATCCTCGACGAGCCGTTCGCCGGGCTCGACATGCCCTCGCGCGAGGACCTGCTCGAAGCGCTGCACACCCTCGCCCGCGCGCAGCCGGAGCTGGCGACCGTCACGGTCACCCACCACCTCGAGGAGATCCCGGCGACCACGACGCACGCGTTGTTGCTGCGCAAGGGAAAGGTGCTGACCGCGTGCCCGGCCGAGCGGACGGTCACCAGCGAGCAGCTCTCGACGTGCTTCGAGCGGGCGCTGGACGTGCACCGGATCAACGGCCGCTGGACGGCGCACGCCCGCGTTTGACCGGCCGGCGGCGGGTATCCCAGCCACCGTGACGGACACCACGGGCAAACCACTGGCGGTCGTGACCGGCGCCTCCACGGGGATCGGGCGCGAGCTGGCTAAGCAGTTCGCCGAGCACGGCTTCGACCTGGTCATCGCGGCCGAGAACGCGGAGCTGGACGACGCGAAGCGGGAGATCCCCGCGCTCGGCGCGCAGGTCGACGCCCTGCGCGTCGACCTCGCCAAGCCCGAGGGCGTGGAGGAGCTGGTCGGTCACGTCGGCGGCCGGCCGGTGACGGCGCTGGCGCTCAACGCCGGGGTGGGGGTCGGCGGCTCCTTCACCGACGGCGGGTCGCTGGAGGACCAGCTCACCATCGTCGACCTCAACGTGCGGTCGACCGTGCACCTGGCCAAGCGCGTCATCCCGCGGATGGTCGAGCAGGGTGGCGGCCGCGTGCTGTTCACGTCCTCGATCGCGGCCAGCACCCCCGGCCCGTTCCAGTCGGTCTACCACGCGTCGAAGTCCTTCGTCGGCTCGTTCGCCCAGGCGCTGCGCGAGGAGCTGAAGGACACCGGCGTGACGGTGACCGCGCTGATGCCCGGCCCGACCGACACGGAGTTCTTCACCCGCGCCGGGATGGAGGACACCAAGCTCGGCGCCGGCCCGAAGGACGACGCGGCCGAGGTCGGCAAGGAGGGCTACGAGGCGCTCATGAACGGCAAGGACCACGTGATCACCGGCGCCCGCAACAAGGTCCAGGCGAAGGTCTCGCAGCACAGCCCGGACACCCTCGCGACCAAGATGACCCGCAAGATGTCCGAGCCGGGCAGCGCGAGCTGAGCCGGCGCCGTCCTCAGCGCTGGGCGCTCACCACGTCGCGGGCCTCCTGCCTGCTCTCCACGATGGGCGCCGAACCGTCGAGTGGCCGCCGTGCGGTCTCGCGGGTGAGCAGGATGCAGATCGCCCCGACGACCCCGGCGGCCATCAGGTAGTAGGCGGGCCAGTTGAGGTCGCCGGTGCCCGCGACGAGCGCGCTCATCACCGCCGAGGTCGTGCCGCCGAACAGCGAGACCGCGATGTTGAACGAGATCGAGAGCCCGCCTGCCCGGATGTGGGTCGGGAACATCGCGGGCAGCGTCGAGGGCAGCACGGCGGAGAAGCAGATCAGGATCAGCCCCGTGATGAGCAGCCCGGCGAGCGTCCGGACGTCACCGCCGGCCTGCAGCAGCAGCACCGCCGGCAGCGACAGCACGACCAGCCCGACGCAGCCTGCCAGCACGACCTTCCGCCGGCCGACCTTGTCCGACAGCCGCCCGAGGAACGTGATCACCACCATCAGCACGACCAGCATCACGATCTGCAGGACCTCCGCGGCGGTCTCCCCGGTACCGGTGTGCCCGTGGCTGGGCAGGGTGTCGGTGAGGTAGGTCGGGAAGTAGCTGGTGAGCATGTAGTTCGTGACGTTCCAGGCCAGCACGAGCCCGCCGCACAGCAGCATGACCCGCCAGTAGTCGACGAAGACGGTGCGGTACTCGCTCTTCTTGGGCTTGTTCGCGTCCCCGGCCTTCTTCATCAGCTCCGCGAACGCGGGCGTCTCCTCCAGCTTCAGCCGCAGGTAGAGGCCGACCACGCCGAGCGGCAGGGCGATCAGGAACGGGATCCGCCAGCCCCAGCTCAACAGCTGGTCGGTGCTGAGCACGCCGCTCAGCACGGTCGCGATCGTCGCGCCGAACGCGTAGCCGGTGAGCGTGCCGAACTCCAGCCAGCTGCCGAAGAACCCGCGGCGCCTGTCGGGCGCGTACTCGGCGATGAAGGTCATCGCGTTGCCGTACTCGCCGCCGGTGGACACGCCCTGGATCAGCCGCGCGAGCAGCACCAGCAGCGGCGCCGCGATGCCGATCTGCGCGTAGCTGGGCACCACGCCGATCACGAACGTGCCCGCGGCCATCAGGATCACTGTGATCGAGAGCACGCGTTTGCGGCCGATCCGGTCGCCGAGCGGGCCGAAGAACAGGCTGCCGAACGGGCGGATCAGGAAGGACACGGCGAACAGGCCGAACGTGGCGATCGTGCCCATCGCCGGCGGCAACCCCGAGAAGAAGACCTTGGTGATCGTCGTCGCGAGGTACCCGTAGACGCCGAAGTCGTACCACTCCGTGATGTTGCCGACGGCGGCCGCCCCCACGGCTCTGCGCACCGTTGCGGGGTCGGCGATGTTGACGTCTTCGAGCCGCAGTTTTCCATTTTGCACGGTCTGGAGTGCCCCTCCGGTGGTCTGCTGAAACCTTTCTGGTTACCCGTTAACCTGGCGATTATGCATCCCCCGGTGCCCGTCCTCGTGCTGGCGGGCTTCCTCGGCGTGGGGAAGACCACCCTGCTCAACCACCTGCTGCACAACGACCGGGGCGTGCGCATCGGCGTGCTGGTCAACGACTTCGGCGCGATCAATGTGGACGCTCTCACCGTCGCCGGTCAGGTTGACGCGTCGGTCTCGCTGGGCAACGGCTGTCTCTGCTGCGCGGTCGACGCGAGTGGGCTCGACAGGATGCTCGACCGGCTCACCCGGGCGGGTGGGCTCGACCTCATCGTGATCGAGGCGAGCGGGCTCGCCGAGCCGCGCGAGCTGGTGCGGCTGGTGCTGTCCGCGGAGCACGAGGGGATCGAGTACGGCGGCCTGGTCGAGGTCGTGGACGCGGCCGAGTTCGAGGCGACCCGCGCGCGGCATCCGGAGCTCGACCGGCACTTGGCGTTCGCGGACCTGGTGGTGCTGAACAAGATCGACCGCGTGGGCGCCGAGGACGTGGCGCGCGTGCGGGAGCTGGCCGGAAAGCTCAGCGGTGGCAGGCCGGTCCTCCCGGTCAGCCACGGCGGGATCGACGTCACGCTGCTGCTCGACCCCGTCGCGCGCCCGCGGCCGCCGGTCGAGCAGCTGTCGTTCGACGAGCTGCTCGAGCACGGCGACCATCTGCACGCGGAGTACCAGACGGTGGCGTTCGAGACCGCGGCAGTGCTGCACCCGCGGAAGTTCCTGCGCTTCCTCGACGAGCGGCCCGCCGGGCTCTACCGCGCGAAGGGCACGGTCGACTTCGGTGAGCGGTTCACGCTGCACACCGTCGGCCGTTTCCTGCGCTTCGAACGCGCCGAGCGCGCGGCGGGCGGAACTTCGCTCGTGCTCATCGGCACCGGGCTCGACGAGGAGGCGCTGCGGGCCGCGCTGAACTCGTGCGTCGAGCCGGACCCGGACTCGATCGAACCGAACGCGATGCTGCGGGTGTGGAGGTACACGTCGTGAGCACGTTCGAGGAGTTGCCGGCCGAGGGCCGGGACTTCTCCTGGTTCGACGGCCGTGTCACGGAGGAGTGCCCGGTGTGCGCGCCGTGCGCGCGGCGGTTCCTGATCGAGGCGAGGGCGTGACGTCCCAGCACTGCAAGGGTTTTCGCGGAAAGAGCTAGCCGAAAGGGGATCGCGATTCCCACTCGGCGAGGGATTCCCAGGCCTGCAGGGTGCGGCGGCTTTCGAACCGGCGGTGCTCGCCGGTGAGCGGATCGGGGAACTCCAGCGTCTTCGCCAGCAGCTGCAGTGGCCTGCTGAAGTCGTGCAACGGGGTTTCCCGCACGACGGGGTAGAAGCGGTCACCCAGGATCGGGACGCCGAGTGCGCTCATGTGCACCCGCAGCTGATGCGTCCGCCCGGTCGCCGGCACCAGCCGGTACCGGCCGATCCCGCCCGCGTGCTCGATCAGCTCGACGTGGGTCTCGGCGTTCGGCGGGCCCGGAACCTCCTCCGCCGTAACGGTTCCGCGTTCCTTCACGATCCGGCTGAGCACCGTGCGCGGCAGCTCCAGCGCGGGGTCGAACCGCGCGATCGCCTCGTACTCCTTGCGCACCCGGCGGTCCCGGAACAACGTCTGGTACGCGCCGCGGTGCTCGCGGCGGGTGACGAACATCAGCAGCCCGGCGGTGACCCGGTCGAGCCGGTGCGCCGGGCTCAGCTCGGGCAGCGCGAGGTCGCAGCGCAGCCGGACCAGCGCGGTCTCGAGCACGTGCTGCCCGCGCGGGATGGTCGCCAGGAAATGCGGTTTGTCGACCACCACGAGGTTCTCGTCGGCGTGCACGACCGAGATCTCGAACGGCACCGGGACCTCGTCGGGCAGGTCGCGGTGGAACCAGACGTACGCACCGGCCTTGAACGGTGTTTCCGGCGTGACCGGCCCGTCCAGCCCGACGATCCGCCCCTCCGCCAGCATCTCGTCCAGCCGTCCCGGCGGCAGCCGCGGGATGCGCTCGACGAGGTGGTCCCGGATCGTCGCCCACGGCCCCTCGACCGGCAGTTTCATCCGTGCCGGGTCCAGTCCGTTGCGCGGCGGCAGCGGGGCTTCGGGCCTGCGTCTCACGGCCTCGAGGGTACGGCACGCGCCGAGAAGCACGGTTCTGTCCGACCGGTCCGATACCCTGTCCTATCGTGGCCCGCCCCTTCGAGACCACATAACGCCACGACCTGGGAGTAAGACCCTGTGACCGCTTCTGCTGAGCCCCTGTACGGGGCCGACGACCTCACGCACCTCGAGGGACTGGAAGCCGTCCGGAAGCGACCCGGGATGTACATCGGGTCCACCGACAGCCGCGGGATCAACCACCTCTTCACCGAGATCGTGGACAACTCCACCGACGAGGGTGTCGCTGGTCACGCCGGCCGCGTCGTGGTGACCCTGCACGCGGACGGCAGCGTCCAGGTCGACGACGACGGCCGCGGCATCCCCACCGACAAGCACGCCAAGTCCGGGCTCTCGGGCGTCGAGCTGGTGCTGACCAGGCTGCACGCGGGCGGCAAGTTCGGCGGCTCGGGCTACAAGACCTCCGGCGGCCTGCACGGTGTCGGCGCCTCCGCGGTCAACGCGCTGTCGCACCGCTTCGACGTGACGGTCAAACGGGACGGCAAGGTGCACGAAATGTCCTTCGCGCACGGCGTGCCGGGTGTGTTCGACGGCGCGGGCCCGAAGGCGAAGTTCACGCCGCAGCCCGGGTTGCGGGTCGTGGGCAAGATGAAGCGCGGCGAGAAGACCGGCACCTCCATCCGGTACTGGTACGACTCCCGCTACTTCGAGACCGGTGCGAAGCTCGACGTCGAGGGCGTCCGCGACAAGCTGCGCAACACCGCGTTCCTCGTGCCCGGCGTGGAGTACGTGCTGCGCTCCGCGACCGAGGACGCGATCAGCGAAGAGAAGTTCGCCTACCCCAACGGCCTACGCGACATGGTGGACTTCCTGACCCCGGACGGCGACAAGCCGGTGTCCGGCACGCTGATGATCACCGGCGAGGGCACCTACAAGGAGAACGCCGCCGACGAGAACGGCGTGATGAAGTCCAATGTGGAGCGACGGGCCGAGGTCGAGGTCGCGCTGCGCTGGAGCACCGGCTACGAGCGCACGGTGGAGTGCTTCACCAACACGATCCGCAACGTGCATGGCGGCACCCACCGCCGCGGCTTCGACCGCGGCGCGGTGAAAGCCTTGCAGGAGGCCATCTCCAAGACCCGCGGGCTGCTCAAGCCCAAGGAGGACATGCCGGGGGTCGACGACGTCCTCGAGGGCATGACCGCGGTCATCCACGTGCGCATCCCCGAGCCGCAGTTCACCTCGCAGACCAAGGACGAGCTGTCCACGGCGGGGATCACCCGGGTGCTCCAGGGGGTGGTGGAGAAGCAGCTCAAGGCCTGGACCGAGGACCGCAAGACCAAGTCCGAGGCCAAGATCGTGCTGCAGAAGGTGGTCGACGCCGCGCGCGTGCGGCTGACCCAGAAGCAGCAGAAGGACGCGGCCCGCCGCAAGACGGCGCTCGAAGGCGCGGCCATGCCGCCCAAGCTGGTCGACTGCCGCACCACGGGCGTCGCGCGCAGCGAGCTGTTCCTGGTGGAGGGCGACAGCGCGCTGGGCTGTTTCACGGCGGACACGAGGGTCGCGCTGGCTTCGGGGGAGAGTAAGTCCTTCGCCGAGCTGGCCGGCGACTGGGCACGAGGCGTCACGCATTTCGGTTATACGACGAACAAGGCGGGCAGGGTGGTCGTGGCACCGCTGGTCGAGCCGCGTCTCACGAAGCGCGATGCGCCACTGGTGCGGGTGACCTTGGACAACGATGAGTCCGTCCGCTGCACCCCAGACCACCTCTTCCGGCTTCGGGACGGCTCCTATCGGCGAGCCGACCAACTCACGGCCGGTGACTCCCTGATGCCGCTCTACCGGTCCGTGTCGTCCAAGGCGAAGGGCGACAAGCTCGACGGGTACGAGCGCGTCTGGATGAACGATCGCGACGAGTGGGTCTACACCCACTACGTGGCGGACGCCCACAACCTCCGGCAGGGTCTGGACAGCGCTGACAACGGCAACGTCCGCCACCACGTCGACGTGAACAAACGCAACAACGATCCCCGCAACCTGCGGCGGATGACCTGGGACGACCGTGCCGCACTGCATGCCTCGATGATGGGGCAGCACGTTCACGACGGTTACCGGGAGTGGCTCGGTCGTGGTGGCCTGGAGTTCAAGTCGGCCATGCTGTCAGCTCAGTGGGAGGACCCGGCGTTTCGCGAGGCTTGCCTGGCACGGCTGGCGAGGCTGAACGACGATGCCGACTTCCGTGCTCGGATCGAACAGGGCTTCCAGGACTGGTACGCCTCGCTCAGCGATGACGAACTGAGTGCGTATGCCGAGCGCATGCGGGAGCGACAGGCGGCGTACTGGGCGCGCTCGGAGAACCGCGCCGAGGCTGCCGAGCGCGTCCGGATCTTCTTCGCGCAGCCGGGGCGCCGGGCGGAGTGGAGCGAGCGGTCCAAGGAGCAGTGGCAGGACGAGGATCTGCGGGCGTGGCGGTCGAACAAGACGGCCGAACAGTTCTCCGATCCGAGCGAGCGGGAGCGTCAGCGCGCGGCGGTCATGGCCTGGCATCAGGAGCATCCGGAGTTCGGGCTGCGGCACTCGTTGCGGATGAAGCTGCGGTTGCGCGACCCGGAAAACGGGCACCTTGCGAAGGTTCAGGAGGGCCGCGCTCGTTATGTGTCGAGTGTGCCCCGCGCGGACCGGGTCGCTCAGCAGACCGAGGGGCGCCGCATCGCGGCGCTCAGGCGGCTGGCCGGCGTGCTGTCGGAGCCGGACTCCGAACTGGCCGAGGCATACGAAACCCAGCGCCTGCGCACGGCTCGAACGGGGTTGCGCTTCGACCGCCTGCTGGCGCACTACGACGGTGACTACGCCCGGCTGCGTGAGGCAGCGAGCCTGGTCAACCACCAAGTGGTCGCAGTGGAGAAACTGACCGAGACCGCGGACGTGTACGACCTGACCGTCGAGGGCTACCACAACTTCGCGCTCGAAGCGGGCGTCTTCGTGCACAACAGCGCTCGCATGGCGCGGGTGTCGGAGTACCAGGCGCTGCTGCCGTTGCGCGGCAAGATCCTCAACGTGCAGAAGGCGTCGCTGGGCGACACGCTGAAGAACGCCGAGATCGCGTCGATCGTGCAGGTGCTCGGCGCGGGCACCGGGCGCACCTTCGACCTGTCGACGATGCGCTACGGCCGGGTCATCCTGATGGCGGACGCCGATGTCGACGGCTCGCACATCCGCACGCTGCTGATCACGCTGTTCGCCCGGTACATGCGCCCGGTCATCGAGGACGGGCGGCTGTACGCGGCGATGCCGCCGCTGCACAAGATCACCACCAAGGGCCGGAACCCGGAGACGCACTTCACCTTCAGCCAACGGGAGATGGAGGCGAAGGCCGCGGAGCTGGAGCAGGCGGGCAAGCAGATCGTCACCCCGGTGCCGCGGTTCAAGGGCCTCGGCGAGATGGACGCGGACGAGCTGTGGGAGACCACGATGAACCCGGCCACCCGCTCGGTCCGCCGGATCACCCTGGACGACGTGGAAGCCGCGGAGGCCGCGCTCGACCTGTTGATGGGCGAGAAGGTCGAACCCCGGCGCAACTGGCTGGTCGAGTCCGCCGCGCGGGTGGACCAGGCCGCGATCGACATCTGAGGCCGCAGGAGAACTCATGGCACGCCGCAAGACACCCACGACCAGGGTCGATCCCGCCGCCTTCGACCAGGCGGGCGCCCAGGTCTTCGAGAACCCGGTCAAGACCGAGATGGAGGACTCGTACCTCGAGTACGCGTACTCGGTCATCCACTCGCGCGCCCTGCCGGACGCGCGGGACGGCTTGAAGCCGGTGCACCGCCGGATCCTGTTCTCGATGAACGAGGCCGGCTACCGCCCGTCGCACGCGTACGTGAAGTCCTCCCGCGTCGTCGGCGACGTGATGGGCCGCTACCACCCCCACGGCGACACGGCGATCTACGACGCGATGGTCCGCCTGGCACAGGACTTCTCGATGAACGCGCCACTCGTGGACGGGCACGGGAACTTCGGCAGCCCGGACGACGGCCCGGCGGCTTCGAGGTACTGCGTCGTCGGCGACACGCGGATCCGGCTCGCGGACGGCTCGAGCCCGCGCATCGCCGACGTGGTGGATCTGCCCGCCGACAGCGAGGCCGCCGCGGACTTCGAGGTCCTGGACAAGGACGGCAAGCCGGTCCGGGTGACGAAGGTGTTCAACTCCGGCGTCCACCCCACGATCCGGACGACCACCAAGTCGGGTTTCTCGCTTCGGGGCAGCGAAAACCACCTGGTCCTGTGTCTGGAGGCGCCGCTGGGAGTGCCGCTGTTCCAGTGGCGGCGCCTGGACGAGCTGAAGCCCGGCGCGGTCGTGGCCGTCGCACGTAACGCCTGGCTGCAGGTAGTGCCCACGGCTCGCGAGTACATGCTCGGCGTGCTCGCCGGTGCGTGGGTTTCGGAAGGCCGGGCGAGCGAGAACCGGGCGGGCTTCAACAACACGGACGAGCACTTCTTCGGCGAGGTCCTGCACGCCTACGACCAGGTCGTAGGCGGGCCGCGATATGTATCGGCGCGGCGCACCCGGCGGGACCGCAAGCAGGTGCACGAGCTGGACATCCAGGACTACGCCGGTGGCATGGCGGCGTTCCGGGAGAGCCCGCTGGCCGAGCTGATCGGTCACCAGGCCAGGGACAAGTTCGTGCCCGAGTTCGTCTGGCACGGCGGCTGGGGCGTCAAGCGCGCGTTCCTGATGGCGCTGTTCGAGGGCGACGGCGGCCCGCGCCTCGCTGTGGACGGCTTCAACGTCCAATACACCAGCTACAGCGAGCGCCTGACCAGCGAGGTTCAGGAGCTGCTTGCCGAGTTCGGGGTCATCGCCCGGCATTGCCGGTACACGCGAACGAGTGGCGCAGTCGAGCACCGGCTCGTGATCTCCGGGCTTCGCAACGTACGGGCGTTCGTGGAGCGTGTCGGCTTCCTCGAGACGAAGCGGGCGAAGGTGACCGAGTTGTTGCGGCGCTCGGTCCTGAGTCCGCACCGGCTCAGCCAGGACAAGGTCCCGTTCGTCGCGGACTACGTGCGGGGCGCGCTCGACTTCGATCGCCGCGGCAGCGACCGGAAGTGGCTGACCCAGCACAATTTCGACCGCGTCGAGCGGTGGGAGACCGAGCGGCTGCGAATCATCGACCGGATCAAGGACACCGAGGTACTGGCCACGATCCTGCCGGTGATGGATTCCGGCTACCGCTTCGAGGAGGTCACCGAGGTCTCGGCAGCCGAACCGGCGGAGGTCTATTCGGTCCGGGTCGAGTCCGACGACCACTCCTTCCTCGCCGGCGGGTTCGTGAACCACAACACCGAAGCCCGGATGTCGCCCGAGGCGATGCTGCTCGTCGGGGAGCTGGGCGAGGAGACGGTCGACTTCCGGCCCAACTACGACGGGTCGCTGCAGGAGCCGTCGGTGCTGCCGGCGGCGTACCCGAACCTGCTGGTCAACGGTACGTCCGGGATCGCGGTCGGGATGGCGACGAACATGATCCCGCACAACATGGGCGAGGTCATCGGCGCCGCCCGCTGGCTGATCAACCATCCGAACGCCTCGCTGGACAAGCTGATGGAGTTCGTGCCCGGCCCCGACCTGCCGACCGGCGGCATGCTGCTGGGCCTGGACGAGGTGCGCAAGGCCTACGAGACCGGCCGCGGCGTGGTGCGGATGCGGGCGAAGGTCCAGATCGGCCCGCTGGAGGGCAGCCGCGGCCGGCAGGCCATCACGGTCACCGAGCTGCCGTACGGCGTCGGGCCGGAGAAGGTGATCGAGAAGATCACCGACGAGGTCAACAAGTCCAAGCGGCTCACCGGGATCGCGGACGTCAAGGACCTCACCGACCGCGAGAACGGGACCCGCCTCGTCATCGAGTGCAAGGTCGGGGTGAACCCGCAGCCGCTGCTGGCGGACCTGTACCGGCTCACGCCGCTGGAGCAGTCGTTCGGCATCAACAACCTGGTGCTCGTCGACGGCCAGCCGCAGACGCTGGGGCTCAAGCAGCTGCTCGACGTGTTCCTGGCCCACCGCTACGAGGTCGTCACCCGCCGGACCAGGTACCGCCGGCGCAAGCGCGAGGAGCGGCTGCACCTGGTCGAGGGCCTGCTGCTGGCGCTGCTGGACATCGACAAGGTGATCCGCCTGATCCGCAACAGCGACAACGCCGCCGAGGCCAAGGAAGGCCTGATGAAGCGGTTCAAGCTCTCGGAGATCCAGGCGACGTACATCCTGGACACCCCGCTGCGGCGGCTGACCAAGTACGACAAGCTCGAGCTGGAGGAGGAGCAGGAGCGGCTGCGCGAGGAGATCGCGGAGCTGACCAAGATCCTCAAGGACGATGGCGTGCTGAAGCGGGTCGTGTCCAACGAGCTGGCCAAGATCGCCAAGGACTTCCGCACCGAGCGGCGCACGGCGCTGATCGACGGTGACCTCAAGGAGGTGCTGGCGGCGTCGCAGCCGGCTGGTCCCCGCGAGGTCGCCGACGACCCGTGCCAGGTGATCCTGTCGGCCACCGGCCTGGTCGCGCGGACCGCGGCGGAGTCGGAGGAGGCGCCGGAAGGGCGGCGGCGCAACGGCCGCGTCAAGCACGACGCGGTGGCGGCGCTCGTGCATTCGACCGCACGCAGCCAGGTGCTGCTGATCAGCAGCCGTGGGCGCGCCTTCAAGACCGACGTGCTGCCGTTGCCGGTCCTGCCGGAGCAGGCGGGCACGGTGTCGCTGCGCGGCGGGATGGCCGCGCGGGAGCTGGTGCCGCTGGACAAGGGCGAGCGGGTCGTCGGCATCGCGCCGCTGGGCGAGCAGGCGGCGGACTCGCCGGGGCTCGCGCTCGGCACGCGCCAGGGCGTGGTGAAGGTGTGCGCGCCGGAGTGGCCGGTGCGGGCGGACGAGTTCGAGGTCATCAGCCTCAAGGACGGGGACGAACTGGTCGGTGCGACCTGGCTGACCAACAGGAACGAGACGCTGGCGTTCGTGGCGTCCGACGCGTCGCTGCTGAGGTTGTCGGTGTCGCTGGTGCGGCCGCAGGGGCTCAAGAGCGGCGGGATGGCGGGCATCAAGCTCACCGACGGGGCACACGTGGTGTTCTTCGGCGCGGTCCGCACGGACGACCCGGAACGCGGCGAGCCGATGGTGGTCACGGCCACCGGCACGACGGTCAAGATGACGCCGTTCGCGGAGTACCCCGCGAAGGGCCGGGCGACCGGCGGTGTCCGCGCACACCGGTTCCTCAAGGGCGAGGACGCGTTGTCGGTGGCGTGGATCGGGCCGCGCCCCGCCGGGGCGGCGTGCAACGGCGACCCGGTGGAGCTCCCCGAGCCGGTCGACCGCCGCGACGGCTCCGGGGCAGCGCACCCGGGCCCGGACTTCGTCGGGCACCTGATCGAACGTGGCTGAGGCCCTGGCCGGTCGCCCCCACCACCCCTCCCCAGCTGCGGGGTTACCGGGGCGAACCGGTCAGGCACGCACGGTGATGCAAGGCTTGATCGGTTGGCGGGAATGGCGTGGCCGGGATACCTTGTGCTGAGTAACGATGTGGGTTTCCCAAGTCCCGAGGCTGGTTAACTACCGATCATGGCAACGACGGCGAGCGCGGAAGAACGGCTCCGCCGGTTCGGATCGGTGAGCGACAGCGCGCTCGCCCACATCGAGGGCGACGAGGTTCTCACCGAGTTGCTGGGCCGGGTCCGCGAAGGTCTCCAGAGCGACACAGTGGCTGTGCTGCTGGTCGAACCCGGCGGTCGCGAACTGGTCGCCACCGCCACGCAGGGCATCGAGACCGAGGTCCGCCAGGGCGTGCGCGTCCCGCTCGGCAAGGGCTTCGCCGGCCGAGTCGCCGCCGAGAAGTCGCCGGTGATGCTCGACCGCGTCGACAGCACCACGGTGGTCAACCAGCTCCTGTGGGAGAAGGGCATCCAGACCCTGGTCGGCGTCCCGCTGCTGGTCAGTGGCGAGGTGCTGGGCGTGCTGCACGCCGGCAGCCTCACCCCCCGCCGGTTCACCGAGGACGACGTCGAGTTCCTGCAGGCCGCCGCCGACCGGATCGCGCTCGTCGTGCACGCCCACCAATCCCAGGCCGCCCGCGCCGCCGCCACCGCGTTGCAGCGCAGCCTGCTGCCGCCGCAGCTGCCGCAGGTTCCGTCGCTGGACTTCGCCGCCCGGTACGTGCCCGGCGGCGGGTCGAACGTGGCCGGCGACTGGTACGACGTGTTCACCCTGCCGAACGGCTGGCTCGGTCTCGTCATCGGCGATGTCGTCGGCCACGACCTGCCCGCCGCGGTCGTGATGGGGCGCCTGCGCAGTGCGCTGCGCGCGTACTCGCTCGAGACCACCGATCCCGCCGACGTGCTCACCCGGCTCGACCGCAAGGCCCAGCACTTCGAGCCCGGCATGATGGCCACCGTCCTCTACGGCACCCTCGAACCCGATTTCGGGCGGCTGTACCTGTCCTCGGCCGGGCACCTCGCGCCGGTGCTGGCCCGCCCCGGCGAACCGGCGCACTTCGCCGACCTGCCGATCGACCCGCCGATCGGCGCGATCCGCGAGGTCCGGCGCCGCAAGACGACGATCGAGCTGCAACCGGGCACGATCACCTGCTTCTACACCGACGGCCTCGTCGAGCGCCGGTACGCCCCGCTCGACGACGGGCTGGAGCTGCTTCGCTCGACGGTGAGGGCCGCGTCGGCCGACGCGGTGTGCGCGCAGGTCATGACGACGCTGATCGGCGAGTACGTCTCGGAGGACGACGTCGCCATCCTGACCTTCCGGCGGCAGGACCTGAAAGAGGTCAACTCGCTCGACATGATCGTGCCTGCCGTGCCCGAGTCCCTCAAGGACATCCGGGCGGCGATGCGCCGGTGGCTCTCGTCGGCGGGAATCAGCGGAGACCTCGCGGGGGACCTGCTGCTGGCCGTGGGGGAGGCGTCCACCAACTCGGTCGAGCACGCCTACGGCCCCGCCGGCGGCACCGTACACCTGAAGATCGACCTGATCGGTGCGGAGGTCGTGATCAGGGTGCGGGACACGGGACACTGGCGCCCGGCGCGCGGGGAGAACCGGGGACGAGGCCTGACCCTGATGAACAAGTGCGGTGACGTCCAGGTCGACAGGAGCGACGAAGGCACCACAGTGGTGATCCGCCGCAGGCTCGAAGCGGAGGCGCAAGCATGACCACGGCGGACCTGACCTCGGTGCTGGACGGCGAGTCGGTGCGGATCCGGATAGCAGGCGAGATCGACCTCGCGAATGCCACCGAGGTGCAGGACGAGATCAACGGGATGATCACCAACGACGCCAGCCGGGTGGTGCTCGAACTGGCGGAGCTGGAGTACCTCGACAGCGCGGGGCTGCGCGTGCTGTTCACGCTCGCCGAGCGGCTGCGGGTGCTGCAGATGAAACTGGACCTGCTGGTGCCCGTGGGCGCGCCGGTGCGCCGGGTGGTGGAGATGTCCGGGCTGGATCCGGTGGCACGGCTGCTTCCCGAACCCGCCGGGGATTGAGCCCGGCGCCGCCGGGTAGCCGGACGGCATGGTGAGTTTCGGCTACTTCCTTTCGTGTGAGGAGTTCGGCCCCCGCGAGCTCGTGGAGCAGGCGAGGATGGCCGAGGACGCCGGGTTCGAGCGGCTGTGGATCTCCGACCACTTCCATCCGTGGCTGGACGAGCAGGGGCAGAGCCCGTTCGTGTGGTCGGTGATCGGCGCGCTGTCGCAGGTGACGTCGCTGCCGATCACGACCGCCGTGACCTGCCCGACGATCCGGATCCACCCGGCGATCATCGCCCAGGCCGCCGCGACCGCGGCCGTGCAGTGCGAGGGCGGGTTCACTCTCGGCGTCGGCAGCGGTGAGGCGCTGAACGAGCACGTGCTCGGCGACCGGTGGCCGGTCCCGGACGAGCGGCTGGACATGCTGGACGAGGCGATCGACGTGATCCGCGAGCTGCACACCGGCAAGCTCGTCACCCATCGCGGCAAGCACTACACCGTCGAGCAGGCGCGGATCTACACGCTGCCCGAGCAGCCGGTGCCGATCTACATCTCCGCGTTCGGGCCCAAGGCCGTCCGGCGCGCCGCCGAGCGCGGGGACGGGTTGTGCACGGTCATGCCGGACGCCGACCTGGTGCGCCGCTACCGCGACGCCGGGGGCGAGGGGCCGGTGCAGGGCGGCATCAAGGTGTGCTGGGCCGACTCGGAGAAAGCGGGCCTGCGCACGGCGCACCGGCTGTGGCCGAGCGACCTGCTGCCCGGCAACCTCGGCCGGAACCTGCCGATTCCCAGCGAGTTCAAGGCCGCGTCGTCGCTCGTCACCGAAGACGCCGTCGGGCAGCAGTTCCCGTGCGGCCCCGACCCGGAGCGGCACGTGCAGGCGGTGCGCCAGTTCGTCGACGCCGGCTTCGACGAGGTGTACGTGCAGCAGATCGGCCCGGATCAGGAGAAGTTCTTCGAGGCGTGGTCGGGCAAGGTGTTGCCGGCGCTGAAGTCCTGACTGGACACCAGACTTAGTGGGAGTCGCGGGGGATGGTGTGGCCGCGGGTGCCGTGGAGGAAGTCGAAGTCGGCGCCGGTGTCGGCTTGTTGGACGTGCTGGGTGTAGAGCCAGGTGTAGCCGCTGGTGTAGGGGTTTTCGGGGGGTTGCCAGTGCTGGCGGCGTTGGTCGAGTTCGGCGTCGTCGACGTGCAGGGTCAGGCTGCGGTGGGGGACGTCGAGGGTGATGCGGTCTCCGGTGTGGACCAGGGCCAGCGGTCCGCCGAGGGCGGACTCGGGGGTGACGTGCAGCACCACGGTGCCGTATCCGGTGCCGGACATGCGCCCGTCACAGATCCGCACCATGTCCCTCACCCCGGCCTTCAACAGTTTCGCCGGCAGGGCGACGTTGGCCACCTCCGGCATCCCGGGGTAGCCCTTCGGGCCGGCGCCGCGGATGACCAGCACCGTGTCCGCGGTGACCTCCAACCCGGGGTCATCGGCCACCGCGTGGTAGTCCTCCACGGTGTCGAACACCAACGCCGGCCCGGTATGGGTCAGCAACGCGGGGGTGGCGGCGGACTGTTTGAGCACCGCCCCACCCGGCGCCAGGTTGCCCCGCAGCACCGCCGTCCCGGACCCGGCCGGCTGGAACGGCGCCCCCAGCGGCGTGATCACCTCCGGATTCCAGTTCTCCGCCCCGGCCACGTTGTCCGCGACACTCTTCCCGGTCACCGTCAACGCCGAGCCGTGCAGCAGGTCGTGTTCCACCAGGTCCCGCATCACGACCGGCACACCCCCGGCGTAGCAGAAGTCCTCCATCAGAAACCGGCCCGAGGGCATCACATTCACCAGGGTCGGCACCGCCCGCGCCAGAACATCGAAATCATCCAGGCTCAACTCCACACCCACCCGCCCGGCGATCGCCAGCAAATGGATGATCGCGTTCGTCGACCCCCCGATCGCGGCATTCACCCGGATCGCGTTCTCGAACGCCTCCCGCGTCAACACCTGCGACGGGCGCAGCCCCTCCTCCACCATCGCCACGATCCGCTGCCCCGCCGCCTGCGCGGTCTCGAACCGGCGCGCGTCCACCGCCGGCCACGACGCCGACCCCGGCAACTGCATCCCCAACGCCTCGGTGACACACGCCATCGTCGACGCCGTACCCATCGTCATACAGTGCCCGTTCGAACGGGCCATACACCCCTCCGCGAAAAAACACTCCTCCTGGCTCATCCGCCCCGCTTTGAGCTCCTCCTCGAACTTCCACACATGCGTGCCCGACCCCACATCCTGACCCCGGTACTTCCCCGTCAACATCGGCCCACCGGTCACCAACACCGCCGGCACATCCACACTCGCCGCCGCCATCACCATCGCCGGGGTCGTCTTGTCACACCCGGAGAGCATCACCACCCCATCCAACGGGTTCGCCCGGACAAGCTCCTCCACCTCCATCGCCATCAAGTTCCGGTACAACATCGCCGTCGGCCGCATCAACGTCTCACCCGTGGCCATCGTCGGAAACACCAACGGGAAACCTCCCGCCTGCCACACCCCCCGCCGCACCGCTTCGGCCACCCGATCCAAATGCGCGTTACACGGCGCCAACTCCGACACACTCACCGCCACACCAATCACCGGCCGCCCGTCGAACACCTCAGAACCAAAACCCTGATTCCGCATCCACGACCGATAAATCATCCCCGCCCGACCCGTCGCACCAAACCACGCAGCACTACGCCTCTCACCGGTCACGAGCTGTTCCTCTCCCTCGAATACGGCCGCATCAAACATTAAATCATTGGATGATTCCGTGTCCAGCACGAAAAGTTGTACAGTAGCAACTGTTATAGTCGTACAACTACCTTGGAGCGTTCTTGCCAGAGTTGACCTACCGCCGCAGACTTCTGGTGCTGGCGATCTGCTGCATGAGCCTGTTCGTCGTCTCGATGGACAACACGATCGTCAACCTGGCGTTGCCCTCCATCCAGCGAGAGTTCGCGGCACGGGTGTCGAGCCTGCAGTGGACGATCGACGCCTACTCGCTCGTGCTGGCGAGCCTGCTGATGCTCTCGGGCTCCACCGCCGACCGGCTCGGCAGGCGCCGGACGTTCCAGACCGGGCTGACGGTGTTCACCATCGGTTCGCTGCTGTGCAGCATCGCGCCGACCGTCGGGCTGCTGGTCGTCTTCCGGATGGTGCAGGCAGTCGGCGGGTCGATGCTGAACCCGGTCGCGATGTCCATCGTCACCAACACGTTCACCGAACCGAAGGAGCGGGCGCGTGCGATCGGTGTCTGGGGCGCGGTGTTCGGGGTAAGCATGGCGCTCGGGCCGGTCGTCGGCGGCGCGCTCGTCGACGCGATCGGCTGGCGGTCGATCTTCTGGATCAACGTGCCCATCGGCATCGCCGCGTTCGTGCTGGCCGCGGTGTTCGTGCCCGAGTCACGGGCGGCGCGCGCCCGCCGCGTCGACCCGGTGGGGCAGCTGCTCGTCATCGTGATCCTCGGCAGCCTGACCTACGGGATCATCGAGGCGCCGCGTGCGGGCTGGGGCTCCGCGCAGACCCTCGGCTGCTTCGCGCTCGCCGTGCTCGCGGTGCTTTGCCTTGTGCCGTACGAGAAACGCCGGGCGGAACCGCTCATCGACCCGCGGTTCTTCTCCAGCGTCCCGTTCTCCGGTGCCACGCTGATCGCGGTATCCGGGTTCGCCTGCATGGGCGGGTTCCTGTTCCTCAACGCGATCTACCTGCAGAACGTGCGCGGGTACTCGCCGCTGCACGCCGGGCTGCTGACGCTGCCGACCGCGGCGATGATCCTCGCGTTGTCGCCGGTGTCCGGGCGGATCGTCGGCAGCTGGGGTGCGCGGATTCCGCTGATGGCAGGCGGTGGCGGCATCATCGCCGCCGGCCTGCTGCTCACCACCCTGACCGCGCACTCCTCACTGTTGATGCTGGTGGTGACGTACTTCGTGTTCGGCGTCGGGTTCGGCATGGTCAACCCGCCCATCACCAACACCGCGGTGTCCGGGATGCCACGGGAACAGGCCGGGGTCGCGTCGGCGGTCGCGTCGACGAGCCGGGTGACCGGGGGTGCGCTGGGCGTGGCGGTGCTGGGCGCGGTCGTGACGTCGCGGGTGCGGGGTCCGCTCGCGACCGGGTTCGCCCCGGCGAGCCAGGTCGCATGGTGGATCATGGTCGGATGCGGGATCACGGTGCTCGTGCTCGGGTTCGTCACGACGGGAACGTGGGCGCGCCGGACGGCGGCGCGGTTCGTCGAGGGGGAGCTGATCGCGGTGGGCGAGCGGTGAGCGAGACGGCGATCCGCGTGTGGGAGCGGATGCGTGAGCTGGTGGTCGACCGGCACGACCGGCGCAAGGAGGTCGTCGAGCGGCTCGGCATGAGCTTCGTGAAGACCAAGGCGCTCCGGCTGCTGGCGAAGCGGCCGATGACGATGCGCGAGCTGGCCGAGGAGCTGCTGACCGACCGCCCGTACGCGACCGTGCTGGTGGACGACCTGGAGCAGCGCGGGCTGGTGGAGCGCACGGTGCACCCGGACGACCGCCGCTCGAAGATCGTCAGCACGACGGACACCGGCCGCGCCGCGGCCGCCATCGCCACGGAGATCATGGGCAGGCCGCCCGCTTCGCTGCTCGCGCTGCCCGCGGCGGAACTGGCCGCGCTGGACGAGATCCTGGCCCGCGTGGCGGACTAACGCCGCGCGGCGAGGAACACGAGCTCCCGCCCCGGCCTGTCGGGCGCGCCCCGGACCTCCGCGACGGCGAACCCCTGTGCGGTCAGTGCTGCCTCGACCTCGTCCCGGTCGCGGAAGCGCAGGGTCGAGTCGGACGTCAGCACCTGCCCGTCCGAGGCGAAGACGTAGGTCCAGCGGAAGGTCACCAGCGGGAGGCTGAGGTCGACCAGTTCGACCCAGCTCTCGACCGCACCTCCGTCCGGGATCTCAGTGAACCGGTGTGACGCCTCGCGAGTCCAGCCCTCCCAGGCGCGGAAGGCCGGGTCGCGGGTCTCGAACACCAGGTGCCCGCCCGGCCGGAGTGCGGCGTGGATGCCGCGCAGCGTCGCGTCCCAGGCAGCGGGTTCGGCGATCGCCTGTGCGACGTTCGCGGTCATCGTGGCGAGGTCGGCCCGCATCGGCGGGAGGGTGCCGGCGTCGCCGTGGAGCCAGCGGACCCTGCCGGCGCCCGGCTTGGCCCGCGCCACGTCCAGCGAGCCCTTCGCCGGCTCGACCCCGGTCACCCGCCGGCCGTGGTCGGCGAGCAGCAGCGCGAACGTGCCTGTGCCGCAGCCGATGTCGAGCACCTCGTGTGCCGCCAGCTCGTCGGCGATCGCCAGGTAGGCGTCGAGATCGGAGCGATCGGACTCGAGCGCGTCGTAGATCGCGGCGAGCCGCGGATGCTCGAAGACCTCGTCGGCCACGTCAGTCCCCCATCGTCACGATGCGGCAGGCCAGGTGCAGCGCGAGCCGTTCGTCGCGGCGGCCCAGGTCCACGTCCAGCAGCTGCTCGACGCGGGCGATCCGGGCGGCGACGGTGTTGCGGTGCACCCCCAGCACCGCGGCCGTCTCCGCGAGGGAGGACTCCGCGTCGAGGTAGGCCGCCAGGGTGCGCACCAGGTCGCCGGGCGCTTGCCGCAGCGGGGCGACCAGTGCGCGGGCCGCGGGCTCGAAGGTGTCGGTGCGGGTCCATTCGAGCAGCAGCTGCGCCATCCCCAGCTGGTCGACGTGCAGGAAGTGCCCGGCCTCCGGCCTGGTCGCGGCGAGCCGCGCGGCATCGGTCGCCTCCGCGATCGTCGTCGCCAGCCCCTCCGGGCGGGGGTGCGGGCGCCCCACTCCCATGTGCGTGCCGAGTGTCCGGCCGAGGCCCTGGTGCGCCGCGCGCAGGCGGGCCGCGAGCTTCCGCACCCGCGCGGCCGTCGGCTCCTGGTCGAGGGTCAGCCAGCCGGTCCAGCCCTCGCCGTGCTCGACGATCACGGTGTCCTCGGCGCCGAGCGCCCGTACCACCTCACGGGTCCGCGCGACTGTGTCCACTGTGGATGAAGCACCGATGCGGAGACCGATGTGCCATCCGCCGAGCCGCCAGCCCGCGTCCGCGACGCGGCGGCGGAGGTCCGCACCGGGCTCCGCGTCCAGGCGCAGCAGGTCACCGAGCAGCGCGGCCCGCGAGCGGGCGTCCCGTTCCAGCTCCAGCCGGTTCGCCAGCAGCCACCGTTGCACCGCGCCGGCGGCGACCGCCAGCGCGGGCGGCACGATCTCCGCCCGCGCCGCCGCCGTGCCCTTGAGCGCCGCGGCGACCCACAGGCCGGGGCGGGGACGCAGCGCGGGATGGGCGAGCAGCACGCCGTCGTCGAGGTCGATCCGTTGCGCCACCGGCTCGTCGACCCGGACGAGCCGGGCGTCGGCGAGCTCGCCCGCGAACGGCCGGCCACGGTCGTCGAGCAGCGCGACGGGGGAACGCAGCAGGTCCCGGAGCACGGTGACCACGTCCTCCGGTGACTGCGGCCGATCGCCCAGCGCGCGCTGCGTCGCCATCACCAGCTGCGCCTGGTCGAGGTCCGGTTCGGCGAGGTGCAGCCGGGCGGTCACCAGTAGCTCCAGCGGATCGGCCTCGGTGACCAGCAACGGCATGCCGAGCCGGTCGGCGAGCAGCCGCGTGCCGGTCAGCGGCGCGAGCCCGGGCAGCAGCACCCCGGCACCGCCGGCGTCCGCGCTGCGCCGCAGCAGCGCGTCGATCCGCCAGTCGGTCGCGGACACCGGCCCGGCGACGAGCACGAGCTCACCGGGGGCCGGCAGATGCCCGGGGTCGAGCGTGGCCCGCACTGTCCGCAAAGGACGGTCGAGCTGCGCGCCACCGGCGAGGACACGGACGGCGTTTGCCCAATCGGGAACGGCGAGCAGGCGGCGCAGGTTCATCGCAGCACCGGCTCGGTGTCGATCCCGAACGCGCGTGGTCCGAGCACCGGCAGGTGCCGCGGATCGGTCCAGAACGAAGCGGCCGGCAGCCGGAGCACCGCGACCTCCACGCCCTCGCGGATCGCGTCGCAGCTGATCGGCACGCACGTTCGGCGGTCGGCGACCGTGAGCACGTCCGGGGTCGAGGCGACCGCGTGCCCGTCGCGCAACGCGAGCAGGTACTCGTTCTCCATCTCCAGCCGCAGCAACGAGCCGTCGCGGTGGTCGGTCAGCGTGACGCTGCCGCGACCGAAGCCGGGGCGGCCGTGCTCGCCGGGCCCGACGCGCCGGGACACCTCCAGTACGCGGCCGGTCGCGAGCACCTCACCCCTGATCGCCGCTGCGAGCGCCGCCGGGTCCGGGCTCTCGCCGAGCGCGAGCACCCGCCGGCCCAGCTCCAGCGCTCCGCTGACCGTGTCCAGGACCGCCGCCGCCGGCAGCGCCGAGGCGGGGATCGGGGCCAGCGCCAGGATGGCCCAGCCGCTGGAGCTGGCGAGGAAGGCGCGGGCGGTGCGCTCGATCGTCGCGTCGGAGCCGGTCGCCAGCACGAGCACCTGCCCGCTGGGTTCCGCGACCACGGCGGGCGCGAGCCCGCGGCCCACCGTGGCGACCGACAGCTGGTCGAGGCGGGGCAGGCCACGTCCCGACAGATCGGCGTCCACAACGGACAGACCCAGCTCGTGCGCGGCGACGATCGGCAGCAGCCCGTTGAGGCCGCCGACCTCGATCGAGATGAGGGCGTCCGCCCGCTCCGCGGTCCACCGCTCGATCGCGGCGACGGCGGTGGCGACCTCGTCACCGCCGGGCAGCTTCTCGGTGAACACCGCCGTGGCGCCGACGACCCCGACCGGGACGACCTTCGCCTCGGGGGGCAGGTCGCCGACCGGGGTCACGGCGGCAGGCAAGCGTTTGCGCAGCAGAGCCGCGGCGGTGATCGTGTCGCCGCCACCTCCCGAGCCGAGCAGCGCGACCCCGCGTTCCAGCGCGGGGACGTCCTGGGCCGTGATCTTCATGGAACCGCCTCATACCTGGCACAGTGCACTCGTGACGACGGTAGACGAACAGATGTCCGTGACGGCGGAAATGATCGTGGACGGGCGCGTGCCGACCGGCCCCGTGCTGTCCCGGACGGCCGGTGGGTCGCCTACCTGCTCGTCGAGGACGAGCTGTGGCTCGCCGCGGTGGACGGGAGCGAGCCGCCCCGGCAGCTGGCCGGCGGCGGGCGGTACCGCGCGCCGAGATGGGCGCCGGACTCGCGGTCGGTCTTCGTCCTGGCCGGTCAGCTGTACCGGGTGTGGCTCACCGGAGAGGCCGAGGTGCTGACCCGCTGGGAGGCCGGGATCAGCGACTGCCGCCCGCTGGCCGACCCCGATCTGGTCGTCCTGATCGCCCCTGAACACCGGGAGGACCAGGACATCCGGGTGTGCGGCCGGCACGTGGCTCCCGACCGGTTGTGGCTGCTCGACCTGCGCGACCGGAGCGTGCGCCTGGTTCGATCGCTGGCTCACCTAGGGACTGTCAGAGGTGACTTGCGGGCCGGTGCGGGTGGCGGAACCTGAGGCGGCCCCTCGCTGTGGGATCGCCTCTTCGTGACCGCCAGGTCACCACGTCGGCGCTGTCCTCTCGATGAGCCGCCCACCCGCCGGCCCACCACCACCCTCAACCGGCACGCTCCGCGCGGCTGCCTCGATTCAAACCCGCGGCGGTGCAAGCTGACGGCGCAGGCGCAAGCGGCTCGGCCGCTTATGAACACAACCTAGCCTCGACGGGCTCGAACGCGTACGGCAGGCCGAACGCCGCCGGGCCGAAGGTCGCCAGCGCCTCGGGTGTGCGCATGATGTCCGGGGTCGAGATGCCCACGACCGTCACGCGCTGGCCGTAGCGCAGCGTCTCGGTGGTGATCGGCTCCGCCGACTCCGACTCCAGCACGCAGATCAGGTCCGGCACGAGGCATTTCACCTCGCCGTCGACGAGCGCCACCAGGTTCTCGTTCTGGAACTCCAGCTCCAGCTTGTGCTCGCCGTCGAAGGACACCGCCGCCGCCCGGCCACGCGCGAAACCGGCCTCCGTGCGCCGTTCGACGTCGGAGATCTTGCCGCGGAACAGCACCCGCAGGTTCGAGTACAGGGTCGTGGAAAGCGCTTGCGCCAGCTGCGCGACCGGGTCCTTGCCCCGTCCTTCGCGGATCGCCCGGCCGACCTTCAGCGCCAGGGTGAGCGTGTTCGGGATCGCGGTGCGCTTGACGTCCGCGCCGCGCATCGAGTACTCCGCGATGTGCGCGACCCCGCCGAGCCGGATCGTCACCCCGCGCGCGATCCACTCCATCCGCCGGTTGTCGGCGCCGGTGTCGATCACGGTGACCTCGCCGCCCTCGCCCGCGACCGCCATCGGCGACCCCGGCACGCCGTACACGCCGAAGGTCTCCATCTGCAGCTCGGGAAACGCCCGGCCCATCCCGTCCGCGTCCACCACGGGCAGCCCGGTCCGGGCGCCGACGACGAGCGGGATCATCGAGTTGATCCCGCCGCACTCGATCGGCATCGTCGCCGCCGCCTTGACGCCGAGGTGCTTTTCCAGTGCCGCCAACGCCGTTTCGGGTTCGCGCCCGCTGGGCAGCTTCTCGAACACTACGGTCGGGGCGCCCATCTGCGCCGTCGGGATCACCAGCGCGTCGTCGTCGAGCTCGGCCGGGTCGAGGATGGTGACCGGGCCGAACTCGCGGATCGCCTGCCGCACCAGCAGCCGTCCGACGTACGGGTCGCCACCGCCGCCGGTGCCCAGCACCGCCGCGCCACGGGCGAGGTCTTCGAGGTGGTCTTCGGTCAGTTGCCAACTCACGCGGTGACTCCCACCGGGTCGATGTCGTATCCGAAGTACCGCGGGCCGGCCAGCTCGATCCCCGCCTCGGTGTGCCAGCGCGGGTCCGCCGGCGCGGCGATCACCGTGACCCGCTGGCCGAACCGCAGCAGCTCCGTGGTCACGGCCTCGCTGGTCTCGGTGTGCAGCACGCAGATCAGGTCCGGCACCGACGCCAGCACGACGCCGTCGCGCTCGGCGACCAGGTGCTCGTTCTGGAAGCGCAGCACCAGCTCGCGCCCCGCGTCATCGTCCATTCCGGACAGTCGCGCCTCGCCGCGCGCGAAGCCGGTCTGGGTGCGCCGCGCCACGTCGATCACCTTCCCGGTGAACAACGTCCGCCCGCCGAGCCGCTCGACCACCGCCGCGACCGACTTCGTCGAGCGGGCGAGCCTGCCCAGCTCCGCGCACAGGCTCAAGGTGCCGGGCACCATCGACTCTCGGGCCTGTGCTCCCGACATCGCGAACGTGCTGATCGCGGACGAGCAACCCATGTCGATGGCCGCCGAACGCGCGAGCCGCTCGGCCCAGTGGTTGTCCACCGTGTCGAGCACGCCGCGGTTGCCCTTCTCGTCGGCGTACGCCATCGGGGTCGCGCGGACGCCGTAGATCGTCGGCAACACCATCTGCAGCTCCGGGAACGCGCGGCCCATCCCGTCGGCGTCGACCAGCGGCAGGCCCAGCTGCGCGGCCGCCACCACCGGGATGAGCGAGTTGACCCCGCCGGCCTCGGCGCACGCGATGTGCGTCAGCTCCTTGCCCAGGTACCCGGCGAGCGTCCGGGCGGCGAGCCCGACCTGCTCGGCCGAGGGCAGCTTCTCCACCATCACCGTGGGCGCGCCCATCATCGCGACGGGAAGGACCATCGCGTCGTCGGGGACTTCTTCCAGCGCCACAAGGGGAACCGGCCCGTGCTCGCGCACCGCCGCGGCGGCCAGGAGACGCCCGATGTACGGGTCGCCACCGCCGCCGGTGCCGAGGATGGCCGCCCCTCGCGCCACGTCGTCCAGATGGTCATGCGTCAGCTCCTTCATGACGCCGACCCCAGCTGCAGGTCGCCGACCGCCTTGACGCGGATGCGGGTCGCGTTGCCGGGCAGGTAGGGGATCGGGACCTCGTCGAAGTCCACGATGTCCACACTGGACGGACTGGCACCCGCCGCGATCGCGCGGTCCACCGCCTCCTGCTTGGCCTCGTCGATCACCGCGTCGCGGCGGCCCGGTTCGATCGCGTACACCCGGTCGACCTCGCCGCCGATCTGCGCGATCGCCGCGCCGATGGCGTTCGCCACGGCGAAGTGGTCGGGGCGGTGCACCTCGCCGGAGCCGGAAAGCTTGTCGGGCAACAGGATGGACCCGCCACCGACCGCCACCACCGGCAGCGGCTCGGCGGAGGTCCGCATCCGCTCGACCACGTCGGACACGTCGCCCGCGATCCGGTCGAGCGCCGCCTGCACGAGGTCGCGGCCGAGATGCGCGACCAGCGAGGGGTCGCCGATCTCGGCGCGGCCCGCGGCGACCGCGATGTCCGTGGCGGTGAGCGTGTCCCCGCCGAACACCAGCGCCTTCGAGGTCAGCTCGTACCCGACCGAGTCGGGGCCGACCCCTTCCGGGCGCACCCGGCTGCCACCGCCGATGCCGATGGACAGCACGTCGGGCATCCGGAAGTTCGTGCGGATCCCCGCGACGCTGACATCCGTGGTCGCCTCTCGCGGGAACCCCTGCCGCAGCACGCCGACGTCGCTCGTCGTGCCGCCGACGTCGACCACCGCGCAGGTGTCCAGACCGGACAGCACGGCGGCGCCGCGCATCGAGTTGGTCGGCCCGGAGGCGAACGTCGCCACCGGGTACCGGCGCGCGAAGTCGACGTCCATCAGCGTGCCGTCGTTCTGGCTGAGGTAGAGCGGCGCGGTGATGCCGGCGCCGGTGACGGACGCGGCGAGCCCGTCCACGATGTGCGCGGCCAGCTCGCGCAGCGCCGCGTTGATCACCGTAGCGTTTTCCCGCTCCAGCAACCCGATCCGGCCGATCTCGTGCGACAGCGAGATCGCCACGTCCGGCAGCTCGGCGCTGATGATCTCCGCGGCCTGTGCCTCGAACTCGGCGTTGACCGGCGAGAACACCGAGGTGATCGCGACGCTGCGCACCCCGGCGTTGCCCATGTCCTCAGCCGCCCTGCGCAGCTCGTCGGCGTTCAGCTCGGAGATGTGCCGCCCGTCGAACTCGTGGCCGCCGTGCGCGAGGTAGCTGCGCCCGGCGATCGCGTCGACGAGGCGCTGCGGCCAGTCCACCATGGGCGGCAGGGACGCGCCCGCGGGCAGGCTGAGGCGCACCGCGGCGGTCGGGGCCAGGCGGTGGGCCTCCACCAGCGCGTTGATGAAGTGCGTGGTGCCGATCATGACCGCCTGCACCGCGGCCGGATCGAACGCCCGCTGCTGTTGCAGGCCGTCGATCGCGGCGACGATGCCGGAGGTGACGTCCTCGGTGGTGCTGGTCTTGATCTCCGCCAGCACCTCCCGGCCGTCGAGCAGGACCGCGTCGGTGTTGGTGCCGCCGACGTCGATGCCGATGCGCACAGGGATTCTCCTTGCTGGTTACAGGGCCGCGGCCGGTTCGGTGTCGGCGGTACGGCTCATGCCGACCCCGCGCACCAGGCCGAGCTTTCCGGCGACGACGTAGAGCACGAACGCCACCACGAGCGAGTTGATGCTGGGCAGGCCCCACTCGACGAACCTGCCGATGAGCGCCGCGGCGAGCCAGACGACGATCGTCGCGGGCACCCAGCTGGGCGCGTCCCTGGGCACGGTGCCCGCGGCACGCGCGGTCTCCAGGTCGCCGCGCCAGCGCTTCACCACGAAGTACTCGGCGACCATGATCCCGGCGATCGGCGGGAACGCGACGCCCAGCACGGTGAGGAAGTCGGTGAACGCGTCGAGGATCCCGGCCGCCGCGAGCACGCTGCCCGCCAGGCCCAGGACGCCGGTCACCACCGCGCGGTTGAGCCGCTTGCCCGACACCGTGCCGACGAAGTTCACCACGCCGAGCCCGGCGGAGTAGAGGTTCCAGTCGTTGATCTTGATGGTGCCGGCGACGACCACGAGGATGCCGATCCAGCCGACCGAGGACGTGACGATCGTGGTGATCTCCGAGGACTTCACCGCATGGGCCAGCAGGACGCCGGCCATCCCGATCACGTACTCGCCGAGCGTCACGCCGACCAGCGTCTGCTTCGCGACGTCCGCCGCGCTGCGGTTGAACCGGGTCATGTCCGGCGTGATCACCGCGCCGACGATGAACCCGCCGGCGACGAGGGTGGTGCCCTGCAACAGGGTCAGCTGCGGGCCGGGCGGGGCCGACGCCACGAGCGCGCCCACGTCGTGCCGGGTCAGCTCGGAGATGATCGACCAGCCGACCAGGATCAGGAAGGCCGGCACGGTCAGGTACGCGGTCCACGCCATGGAGTGGAAGCCGCGCATCACGATCGCCGTCACGATCAGGCCGAACACCAGTGCCCAGGCCCATTCCGGCAGTACGCCGATGAGCTGGACGAGGCCCTGCGCCGACACCGCGGACTGGATGCCGAACCACCCGATGAGGCTGATCCCGATGGCCAGCCCGATCAGGGCGGACCCGCCGCGGCCGAACCCGGTCCAGCGGGCGATCATCGAGGTGGAGAGGCCCTCGCGCATGCCCATCACGCCGACCAGGATCATGATCAGCTCGAGGATGACGGAGCCGAGCGTGAACGCGAGGAACGCCTGCCAGAAGGCCATCCCGAAGCCGACGGTGGCACCGAGCAGGAACTGCGACAGTGCGGAGACCTGGCCGAACCGCTGGACAGCGACCGACCACCAGGAGTAGCGGGCGCTTTCGGGCACCCTGGTGAGCGCGTAGTCGTCGACACCGACAGACGAGGCCATGCCGACCTCCTTATCCGGGGGAGTGTTCCGACCACCGTAACCGCCGGTCCCCGGGACGTCATCGGGCGAAATGCACAGTGCTCACGTCTCGACTATGCATGTCGCACACCTTCGAGGAGGCGGTGCACGTCGTTCTCGTTCGTGTAAGGGGCGATGCCCGCGCGGACCGCGCCGGTGTCGCCGAGGCCGAGGTGACGGGAGCATTCGATCGCGTAGAAGCTGCCCGCCGGCGCGTTCACCTCGCGGGCGGCGAGGCCGCGGTAGACGTCCGCGGACGGCACGCCCTCGACGGAGAACAGGACGGTCGGCGTGCGGCGCCGGGTTGGTGAGCCGTACCGCGTGACGCGGGGGATCTCGGCGAGGCCGTCGTCGAGCAGGCGCAGCATGCTGTCCTCGTACTCCTCCAGGGCGCGCATCGAGTCGAGCAGCCGCGCGCGGCGGGTCCCCTCGCCCGGCGCGAGCCCGGCGAGGAAGTCGATGGCCGCCGTGGTTCCGGCGAGCAGTTCGTAGGGCAGCGTGCCCAGCTCGAAGCGCTCGGGCACGGCGTCCGTCGACGGCGCGAGCTTGTCCGGGTGCAGGGTTTCCAGCAGTGCCGGGGAAGCCGCGACGAGGCCGAGGTGCGGGCCGAGGAACTTGTACGGCGAGCAGCCGAAGAAGTCCGCGCCCAGCGCCGCGACGTCGACGGGCGTGTGCGGCGTGAGGTGCACACCGTCCACATAGCACAGTGCGCCCGCTTCGTGCGCCTTCGCCGTGATCGCGGGCAGGTCGGGCCGGGTGCCGAGCAGGTTCGACGCGGCGGTCACCGCGACCAGCCGCGTCCGGTCGGTGAGCAGACCCGCGATGGCGTCGACGGGCAGTTCGCCGGTGGCCGGGTCGAAGTCCGCCCAGCGCACGGTGGCGCCACGGGCCTCGGCGGCCTGGACCCACGGCCGGATGTTCGCGTCGTGGTCCAGACGCGTCACCACGACTTCGTCACCGGGCCCCCAGTTCTTGGCCAGTGCGCGGGAAAAGTCGTAGGTCAGCTGGGTCGTGCTGCGCCCGAACACGATGCCGCCGGGCGCACCGCCGACGAGATCCGCCGCGGCCTTTCGCGCACCAGCGACGACCTCCTCGGCGCGCCGCTCGGCCTTGGTCACGCTGCCCCGGTTGGCGATCGCCGAGACCAGCGCCGAGGCGACCGCTTCGCCGACCACGTCCGGGACCTGGGAGCCGCCGGGGCCGTCGAAGTGCGCGGCGCCCTCTTCGAGCGCGGGGAAGTGCTTGCGTACCGCGTCCACGTCATGAGCCACGGCCGCCAGCATGCCTCAAACGGGGGCGAAAGTCCGCCGGTAGTCGTGCGGTGAGACGCCCACCACGCGGTGAAAATGGTGCCTGAGCAGGGCGGCGGTCCCGAAACCGCACTCTCGCGCGATCTCCTCGACGCTCAGCTGGGTCTCCTCGAGCAGGGCGCGTGCGTGCAGCACCCGTTGCGTCGACAGCCACTTGTGCGGCGTCGTCCCCGTCTCGGCGACGAACCTCCGGGCGAACGTGCGCTCGGACATCTGCGCCCGGCGCGCGAGAGAGGTGACGGTGTGCTCGTCGGGGAGGTGCTCCAACATCCACGCGAGCACGGGTTGCAGGCTGTCGCCGGTGCACTCGGGCATCGGCAGCTCCACGAACTGCCGCTGGCCGCCGTCGCGCTGGGGCGGCACCACCATCCGGCGCGCGATCGCGGTCGCGGCGGCGGAGCCCAGCTCCCGGCGCACGAGATGCAGGCAGGCGTCGATCCCGGCGGCCGTCCCCGCGCTCGTGATGAGGTCGCCCTCGTCGACGAACAGCACGTCCGGGTCGATCTTCGCCTCGGGGAAGCGGTCCTCGAGATCCTTGACGCTGTGCCAGTGCGTGGTGCAGTGGCGGCGGTCGAGCAGGCCGGCGGCACCGAGGAGGAAGGCGCCGCTGCAGACCGACAGCAGGGTCGCGCCGCGGGCGGCGGCCTTCCGGAGCGCGTCGAGCACCGCGGGCGGGTACTCCTCGCGGATGGTCGCGGCGGGCACTGCGACCAGATCCGCGCCGTCGAGCCCGTCCAGCCCGAAGGCCGGGGTCATCTGGACGCCGGGCACCGAGGTGGCGAGCGGTTCGCCGGGGCGCTCGCCACAGACGCGGAACTCGAACCTCGGCACGCCGTCCTCGGTGCGGTCGATGCCGAACACCTCGCAGATGACGCCGAACTCGAACGGCGCGAGGTCGTCCACCAGCACCACGGCGACTGTTTTGAGCATGGCAGGATCTTATCGTAGTTGGTCAGATCTGCCACTGTTGGCAGGAATGGGTGCGCGAACAATTGGTGCCATGACGAACCTGATTGTTTTCCTCGCGGTCCTGGCCCTTCTCGGATACGCCATCGAGCGCAACCACCGGCGCCGGCGCCCTGGCCGGTCGAACGGCAGTGTGAACTATGAAGACCGTGACGAGGCGCGGATAACCGCCGACCTTCGCGGGCTGCCGCCGGGGACCTCGCGCGGAGCGCGAGGTGGGCCGCCCCACCCCGATCTTTCATCGTTCAGGACGCGGGAATCGGGGTAAGGGGGCGGCCGGGCGCGGCCATCTTGGCTGCCGTTGCCGGGGTCGCCGTGGCGGGGTGGTTGGGCGTGCGGGGTTTCTGTGGCCGGTCAGGACGAGGACACTGACTCGGCACCTTCCGCGCTCTAGACTCGTGGTACCTCGACGCGGAGGAGGTCGACGTGGCCGAGCTGGGGTTGGCCGACACGAACGGCATCCTGCGCCTGCCGTGGGTGCGGCCCGACCGGTCCAGCGCCGGCCTCGGCTGGTCCGACCTCTACGTCTCCACCCAGTCGGAGACCCCGTACCGGGCGAGCTTCGACGCGGCCGGCACACACCTGGTCATCCTGCATCTCGGCGGCCCGGTCACCGTGCGCCGCGGGCGTGACCAGGTCCGCCGGATCCAGGCGGGCGGGCTCTTCATGCATCCGGCAGGCCGGGACCTGACCGTCGAGCTGGGCGGCCCGCTCGACACCGTGCACGCGTACCTTTCGGCCAAGGCCCTGCCGGGGGAGCTGAACGAGGAGCTGGGCACCGCGGACCCGCTCGTCGAGCAGCTGATGCTCACCCTCGACGGCGTGGTCCGGCAGTGGGAGCCGGCCGCGCGCACCTACGTCGACCATCTGACCGGCCTGTTCGCCGCACATCTCGCGCACCACTACAGCCCGGCCCGCACGCGGCGGGACAACGGGCGGTTGTCGGAGCACCAGCTCGCCGCGGCGAAGGAGCTCATGACCGAGCGGCTGGCCGAGCCGATCCCGCTCACCGACCTCGCCGCGGCCGCGGCGCTGAGCGTCAGCCAGTTCACCCGCCGGTTCAAGGCCGCGACAGGCGAACCGCCGCATCGCTACCTCATGCGCCTGCGCGTCGAGCAGGCCTGCCGCCTGCTGCGCGCGGAGGGCCTGAGCATCCCGGAGATCGCCGTGCGCTGCGGGTTCACCCACCAGGAGCACCTGACGCGGGTGATGCGCACCCGGCTCGGGACGACGCCGGCCGCCTACCGCAGGGGCATCTGACGCCCCTTTCGTGCAGAAGGATGCGGTGAACGTGCAGGCGCCCGGGGCAGCGGCCGCCTGATACTCGGGAAGAGCACAAAGGAGTGAAGGCGATGCGGAACTTCGTGTACTCGACGCACCCGGCACGGGTCGTGTTCGGCCCGGCGGCGAAGGTGCGCGAGGAGGTCGAGCGGCTCGGTGCCACCCGGGTCCTGCTGCTGTCCAGCCGTTCGGCGAACGTCGAACCGGTGCGCAGCGCGCTCGGGCCCCTGCTGGCCGCCGAGTTCGACGGTGCCGTGATGCACACCCCCGTCGAGGTCACCGAGCAGGCGCTCGAATCGGCGAAGGAGGCCGACTGCCTCGTCGCGGTCGGCGGCGGCTCGACCACCGGCCTGGCCAAGGCCCTCGCCGCGCGCACCGACCTGCCGCAGGTGATCCTGCCGACGACGTATGCCGGTTCCGAGGTCACCCCCGTCCTCGGCGAGACCGAGAACGGCCGGAAGACCACGCGCTCGTCGGAGACGATCCTGCCCGAGACCGTCATCTACGACGTCGAGCTCACCAGGTACCTCCCCGTCCCGCTGTCGGTCACCAGCGCGCTCAACGCCATGGCACACGCGGTCGAAGCGCTCTACTCGCCGCAGGCCAACCCGGTCGTCGAAGTCATGGCGCTGGACGCGATCAAGCGGATCGCGCGCTCGCTGCCCGTGCTCGCGGCGGAACCGTCCGATGTGGACGCACGGACGGACCTGCTGGAAGCGGCTTGGCTCGCCGGGATGTGCCTGGCCGGCGTCGGCATGGGCCTGCACCACAAGCTGTGCCACACCCTCGGTGGCTCCTTCGACCTTCCGCACGCCGAGACCCACACCGTGGTCCTCCCGCACGCCATGGCGTACAACGCGTCCGCCGCGCCGGAGGCGATGGCGCGTATCGCGGAAGTGCTCGGCGTGACCGACGCGCCCAGCGGCGTCTTCGACCTCATCAAGAACGCCGGCGGCCCGACCTCGTTGCGTGAGCTGGGTTTCGCGGAGTCCGACATCGCGAAGGCCGCGGAGCTGGCGACCGCGAAGCCGTACCCGAACCCGCGCGAGCTGACCCGCGACGGCATCGAGGAACTGCTGCACGCGGCGTGGCGCGGCGACCGGCCGGGCGGCGGCCACACGATCCCCGACCTCGGCTGGCTGACCGCGCAGGTGGTCGCGAGCTTCGACCGCACGCCCGACCAGCGGGTCAAGCAGCTGGTCACCGACCTCGTGCGGCACCTGCACCACTACCTCGCCAAGAACGACGTGACCCAGGAGGAATGGCACTACGCCATCGAGCTCCTGACCCGCACGGGCCACATCACCACCGACACCCGCCAGGAGTTCGTGCTGCTCTCGGACGTCCTCGGCGTGTCCAGCGCGGTCGACGTGCTCACCAACTCCCGCACCCCGGACACGACCGCGTCCGCGGTGCTCGGCCCGTTCTACGTCGAGGGCCCGCCCGCCGCCGAGCACGGCACGGACATCGCGCGCGGGCTGCCCGGCACCCCGCTGTGGGTCGACGTGCTCGTCACCGACACCGAGGGCAAACCCGTGCCGGACACCGTGGTCGACGTGTGGCAGTCCAATGAGGACGGTTTCTACGACGTCCAGCTGCCCGACCTGGACGGCCCGGTCCTGCGCGCCCGGTTCCACACCGACGGCGAGGGCAGGCTGCGGTTCTGGTCGATCCTGCCCAGCGAATACCCGATCCCGGACGACGGCCCGGTGGGCCAGATGCTCGTGGCGACCCGGCGGCACCCGTGGCGCGCCCCGCACCTGCACTTCATGCTCCTCAAGCCCGGCTACTCGCAGCTGATCACGCAGCTGTTCGTCCGCGGTGGCCCGTACCTCGACGCGGCCGGGGGGCGGGGGGACACGGTGTTCGGCGTCAAGGACGAGCTGGTCGTCGACTTCGTGCCACAGCAGGGCGCGACACCGGACGGCCGCGTGATCGACGGCGAGTGGCGGCGGCTCGACTTCACCTTCAAGATCGCACAGGAGTAGCGCGATGACCTACGACGCCGACGTCCTGGTGGTGGGCAGCGGCCCGGCCGGCGGCTCGGCTGCGCTCCTGCTCGCCACGTACGGCGTGCGGACGATGCTGGTCAGCAAGTACGGCTGGGTCGCGAACACGCCGCGGGCGCACATCACCAACCAGCGCACGCTGGAGGTGTTGCGGGACCTCGGCGTCGAACAGGAGGCACTCGCCGCGGGCACGCCGCAGGAGCTGATGGGCGACACGGTGCTGTGCACGGCGCTCACCGGTGAGGAGATCGGGCGCATCCGTACCTGGGGGACCGGTCCCGCCTCGCTGAGCGAGTACGCGTCGGCCAGTCCCTGCGGCATGATCGACCTGCCGCAGACATATCTGGAACCGATACTGGTGACCAACGCCGCCGCCCGCGGTGCGAAGGTGCGGTTCGACACGGAGTTCCTGTCGCTGGAGCAGGACGACGACGGTGTGACCGCGAGGCTGCTCGACCGCGTGCGCGGCGACGAGTACACGGTGCGCGCGCGGTACCTGATCGGTGCCGACGGCGGCCGCAGTCTCGTCGCCGACCAGCTGGGTCTGCCGATCGCGGGGCAGAGCGGCAAGGCCGGCAGCATGAACATCGTCTTCAAGGCCGACCTGTCCGAGCACGTGGCGCACCGGCCGAGCGTCCTGTACTGGGTGATGCGGCCGGGCGCGCATCTCGGCGGCATCGGCATGGGCCTGGTCCGGATGGTGCGGCCGTGGCACGAGTGGCTGCTGACCTGGGGCTACGACATCGACCAGGCGCCGCCGGAGGTCGACGACGCGGCCGCCCGGGAGATCGTGCACGACCTGGTCGGGGACCGGTCGGTGGACGTCGAGATCACCTCGACGTCGTTGTGGACGGTCAACCACAGCTATGCGACCGAATACTCGACGGGCCGGGTCTTCTGCGCAGGGGACGCCGTGCACCGGCACCCGCCGTCGAACGGCCTCGGCTCCAACACCTCGGTCCAGGACTCCTACAACCTGGCGTGGAAGCTCGCGATGGTCGTCCGCGGCGAGGCGGGGCCGGGCCTGCTGGAGACCTACACGGCGGAACGCGCGCCGGTCGGCAAGCAGATCGTCGACCGCGCGAACCTCAGCCGCGACCAGTTCGGCCCGATCTTCGAGGCGCTGGGCATCGCGGGCGGCAGTGACGACGAAGGCATCGTGGCGGGCCTGGCCGCCTGCCGTGCCGAGGACGCGGAAGGCGTCAAGCGGCGGCAAGCCCTCGATGAGGCGATCCAGCTGAAGAACTACGAGTTCAACGCGCACGGCGTGGAGCTCAACCAGCGTTACGTCTCGTCCGCGGTGCTGGACGACGGCAGCCCGGCGGAGGAGTGGGTGCGCGACCCGGAGCTGTTCCACCAGCCGAGCACCCGGCCCGGCGCCAAGCTGCCGCACGCGTGGCTGGTGAACGAGCACGGTGGCCGGATGTCCACATTGGATCTCGTGGGCAAGGGCCGGTTCACGCTGGTGACAGGTGTCGCGGGCGGTGCCTGGCGGCAGGCCGCGGACGACGCCGGGATCGGTTTCGTCCGCATCGGCTCGGCCGGTGCGCGCGACGCGTACGGCGACTGGGGGAGGCTCTCCGGCATCGACGAGGACGGCTGCCTGCTCGTCCGGCCCGACGGCTACATCGCCTGGCGCAGCCCGAAGCTGGCACGCGGGCAAGCGGATGCGTTGGCACAGGCCATTTCCCGCGTTCTCCACCGGTAACGAGGCGGAACTCGCGTTTTCCGGCGAACGTTTCCGGACCTCGCCGTTTTGTCGGTGCCTCCTGGCATAGTGGCGGTAAGTCCACGAGCCAAGGGAGTAGAAGTGTCCATTGTAGTCGTCAAGCAAGTTCTTCGGCAGCAGGAATCTCGTTGTGCGGCGCGTGGTTCCTCTCCAGTTGGATGGGCAGGTGCGGGTTCACGACCCCCGTCGGTGCGTCCATTCGGGCGACGGGCGCCTGCATCGGACGGCGTAGGCGGCTGCGGGGGCAGGCCGCCGTGACGAGGTGACGATCCCTCGCGGTGCACAAGTCTTTGATCAAATTTCCGGTCGGTGCCGAATCAGAATGGAGGTGTGCGAAGGGATACGACGACGAACTCACGTCTTCCGCACCGCGGCTACCTAGATTGTCCGTTCAGGGACCTCGGGACCGGAGGAGACGTGACCGGCGAAGGCGAGCTGCTCGCAGGACGGTACCGGCTGCTGTCCCGCATCGGCCGTGGGTCGATGGGCGTCGTGTGGCAGGCGCGGGACGAGCGCCTGGACAGGATCGTCGCGGTCAAGGAGCTTGTGCTCGGCGACGGTGTGGGCGACGAGGCCGCTCAGCAGGCGGTGCGACGCGCCGTCCGCGAGGGGCGGCTTGCCGCGCGGTTGCGGCATCCGCACGCCATCACTGTGCACGACGTGGTGGAGCACGACGGGAAACCGTGCCTCGTCATGGAGTTCCTGCCGTCGCAAAGCCTGGCCGCGCTGGCTGCGGAGGCTGAGACGTCGGGCGAGCGCGGTGGCTTGGCTACTGGCGGTGGTGCGCGGTCCGTCGATCCTGGTGTGCTGGCTGCTGGTGGTGGCGCGCGGTCCGTCGATCCTGGTGTGCTGGCTGCTGGCCGTGGCGCGCGGTCCGTCGACCCCGGTGGGCTGGCTGCTGGCCGTGGCGCGCGGTCCGTCGACCCCGGTGGGCTGGCTGCTGGCGGTGGCGCGCGGTTCGCCGACCCCGGTGGGCTGTCTGCCGGCGGCGGTGCGCGGTCCCTCGACCCTGGTGCGCTGTCTGCTGGACGTCCCGGCTTCTCCGGCGAGTCCGGTGGGTCCTCCAGCGATCCGGCGGGTCGGCTGCCGATCCCGGTGGGTTGGCTGCTGGCGCTGATGGGCGGTCCGTCGATCCCGGCTGCCCGCCTGCCGACCGTGGCGGGTCGCCTGCCGGTGCCGGTGGGCTGGCTGCCGAGGACCGGGCGCGGTCCCTCGACCCTGGTGCGGTGCCTGCCGTCGACGGGGCGTTGACCGACCGTGGTGGGTCTGCTGGCGAGCGTCGAGGGCCGGGCGGTGGTCGCGGTGGGCTGTCACCTCAGTACGTGGCCGGCATCGGCGCCCAGGTAGCGGCCGCCCTTGCGGCGGCGCACGCCGAGGGAATCGTGCACCGCGACGTGACGCCGAGCAATGTCCTGGTGACGCACAACGGAACGGCGAAGCTCGCCGACTTCGGAATCTCTCGCGCGGTCGGCGAGGGCACGTTCACGGACGGTGGTGTCATCGCGGGCACTCCGGCGTTTCTAGCGCCGGAGGTCGCGGGCGGAGCGGATGCCGTCTTCGCGTCCGACGTCTTCTCGTTGGGGGCGACGTTGTACGCCGCCGTGGAGGGCACGCCGCCGTTCGAGCGCGACGAGAACCCCTACGCGCTCCTGCAACGCGTGGCGAGAGGTGAGATCAGGCCGCCGCGGCAGGCCGGTCTGCTCGCTGACGTGCTGAACCGGATGCTGCGGCCGGACCCTGTCGAGCGACCGGGGATGGACGAGGTCGGGGAGGCGTTGACGGCGGTCGCGGCGGGCAAGCCCGTGCCCCCGCCACGGGATCCGACCTTGTTGCTGCCCACGCGACGCGGACCGTCGCGGCGGCTGCTGGTCGCCGGGGTCAGCGCGGTGGCGCTGGTCGCGGCCGGTGTCCTCATCGGCAGCGTGATCAACGGCGCCGACCGCCCAGCGAGTGCCGGCGCCGCGCCGGCCACCACCGCACAAGTGCCGCCGAGCCGGGCAACACCCCCGAATCCGGCGCAGCCGAGCGTGCCGCCGAGCCGGGCAACACCGAGCCGGGCAACACCGCCGAATCCGGCGCAGTCCAGCGGGGCCTCGGCGGGCACGAGTACCGCCGCGGCGCCGGTCTGCACCGCCTCCTACCGGGTCACGAACGCCTGGCCGGACGGGTACCAGGTCGAGGTGACCGTCCGCAACGAGGACGGCCGTGGGGTCACCGGCTGGGCGGTCAGCTGGCAACTGCCCCCGACCCACACGATCGTCAACCTGTGGGGCGGCATCCCCACCCGAGCCGGTTCGACCGTCACCGTCACGGATGCCGGCTACAACGCCGTCCTCGCTGCCAACGGCACGACGAGTTTCGGCTTCATAGCGAGCACTTCGGGCGACGGGCCCGCCCAGCCGGACCTCAGCTGTTCCCGGTCCTGAAGCTATCCCGCCGAGATGCCGCCGTCCACGGTGACGATCACGCCGGTCGTGTAAGCCGAACGGCCGGAGGCGAGGAAGGCGATGAGATCTGCGATCTCGCGCGGCTTGGCGGGACGGCCGAGCGGGAGGGACGACATGAACTCCTCGTACCGGTTCTCGTCGCCGAACTGCCTATCCGCGCGAGTTTTCATCAGCTTGACGATGCGTTCGGTCTCCACCGGCCCCGGGTTGACGCCGACGACGCGCACGCCCTCGCGCAGGCTGCGGCTACCCAGCGCGCGGGTGAACGCCATCAGCGCCGCGTTGCCGCTGCTGCCCGCGATGTAGTCGAAGTCGAACCGTTCCCCGGAGGCGCCGATGTTGTTCACGATGACGCCCCGCCCGCGCTCCTTCATCCGGGCATAGACCAGGCGGCTCAAGTTGACGTAGCCGAAGACCTTGAGCTCCCACGCGTGTCGCCACGTCGCCTCGTCGACAGTGTCGAGGCCGCCGCCGGGGATGTCGCCCGCGTTGTTGACGAGGATGTCCAGCTCCGGGACCGCGTCCGCGAGCCCGGCGAGGTCCGCCGGGTCGCGCAGGTCTGCGGCGTGCACGTGTACTTCCACCTCGTGCGCGGATCGCAGCTTTTCGGCGAGTTCGTCCAGTTTGGACTTGCCGCGCGCGGCCAGGTGCAGGGCGCAGCCCTCTTCGGCCAGCGCCTCGGCCGTCGCCGCGCCGATACCGGCGGAGGCGCCGGTGACCAGCGCGCGCTTCCCCCGAAGGTGGAGATCCATGGAGTTCCTTCGCTTGACAGTGCTGTTGGTTCGAGTCTTGCCAGAACCAACAGCACCGTCAAGATCCGCCGCGGCGCCGGCCCGTCACTCCGGCGTCAGCCATAGCACGCCCGCCGGAGGCAGCTGCAGCACAGCGGACGCCGGCATGCCGTGCCAAGGTGACGGCGCCGCCTCCACCATGCCGTAGTTGCCCACACCCGAACCGCCATAGATGTCGGCGTCGGTGTTCACCGCCTCGCGCCAGCGACCTGCCATCGGCAGGCCCACGCGGTAGTCGTGGTGCGGCGTCCCCGCGAAGTTGGCCACACACGCCAGTTTCGAGCCGTCCTCACCGATCCGGAGGAAGCTCACCACGTTGCCGTTCGCGTCGTTCGCGTCGATCCACTGGAAGCCCTCGGGCTTCGTATCGGCGCTGAACAACGCGGGGGACGACCGGTACACCCTGTTCAGATCCGACAGCAACCGCCGGATGCCCTGGTGCAGCGGCTGGTCCAGCAGGCCCCAGTCCAGCGACCGCTCCTCCGACCACTCCTGCTCCTGTCCGAACTCGCCACCCATGAACAGCAGCTGCTTGCCCGGGTGCGCCCACATGAACGCCAGCAGCGACCGCACCCCCGCGGCCTTGTTCCACGCGTCGCCCGGCATCCGGCTCCACAGCGAACCCTTGCCGTGCACCACCTCGTCGTGCGACAGCGGCAGCACGAAGTTCTCGCTCCAGGCGTACACGAGCGAGAACGTCATCTCGTTGTGGTGGTACGACCTGTGCACCGGCTCGTGGGCCAGGTAGTGCAGCGTGTCGTGCATCCAGCCCATGTTCCACTTGAACCCGAACCCGAGCCCGCCCAGATGCGTCGGCCGCGAGACGCCCGGCCACGCCGTCGACTCCTCGGCCACCATCACGACGCCGGGGTGTCGCTTGTAGACGGTCGCGTTCAGCTCCTGCAGGAACCGCACGGCATCCAGGTTCTCGCGCCCGCCGTACTGGTTCGGCACCCACTGCCCCTCCTGGCGCGAGTAGTCCAGGTACAGCATCGACGCGACCGCGTCCACGCGCAGCCCGTCGAGGTGGAACTCCTCCAGCCAGTACAGCGCGTTGGCCACCAGGAAGTTGCGCACCTCGTTGCGCCCGAAGTCGAACACGTACGTGCCCCAGTCCGGCTGCTCGCCACGCCGCGGGTCCGCGTGCTCGTACAGCGGCGTGCCGTCGAAGCGCGCCAGGGCCCAGCTGTCCTTGGGGAAGTGCGCCGGTACCCAGTCGACCAGCACCCCGATCCCGCGCTGGTGCAACCGGTCCACGAAGTACCGGAAGTCGTCCGGCGAGCCGAAGCGGGACGTCGGCGCGTAGTACGACGTGACCTGGTACCCCCACGAGCCGCCGAACGGGTGCTCGGCGATCGGCAGCAGCTCCACGTGCGTGAAACCGGTCTCCTGCACGTAGTCCGCCAGCTCGTCGGCCAGCTCCCGGTAGCCGAGCCCCTGGCGCCACGACCCGAGGTGCACCTCGTAGACGCTCATCGGCGCGTTCGTCCAGGTCGTGACCGCGCGCTCGGTCAGCCACTCGTCGTCGCCCCACTCGTAGGACGACTCGGCCACCACCGACGCCGTCTTCGGCGGCTTCTCCGTCGCGAACGCCAGCGGGTCCGCCTTCTCGTGCCAGTGCCCGTCGGCGCCGAGGATCCGGTACTTGTAGCAGCTGCCCACGGGCAGGCCCGGGATGAAGATCTCCCACACCCCGGACGAGCCGAGCGACCGCATCATGTGCGACCGGCCGTCCCAGCCGTTGAAGTCGCCGATCACCCGCACCCCGCGGGCGGTCGGCGCCCAGACCGCGAACGAAACTCCTTGCACCACGCCATGAGCGGTGTCGTACCTGCGCACGTGTGCCCCGAGCACGTCCCACAGCCGCTCGTGCCTGCCCTCACCGATCAGGTGCAGGTCCAGCTCGCCGACCGTGGGCAGCCAGCGGTACGGGTCGTCGAGCTCGACGACGTGCCCGTCGAGGTCGACCTCCAGGCGGTAGTCGCCGGGATGCTCCGGCACCGCGCCGGAGAACAGGCCGTCCACGACGCGCGTCAGCTCGAACTTGTGGTCCGCGGCCACGACCGTCACCGAGCGGGCGTGCGGCTGCAGCGCCCGGACGACCACCTGGCCCCCGGCGGTGTGCATGCCGAGGACCGAGTGCGGATCGTGGTGCGACCCCGCCAGCAGCCGGTCGATGTCCGCGGGGGCCGGGGCTCCGTCGGGCAGTTCGGTCACGGGTTACTCGCCTCCTGAGCTCATCCGCGCGATCGACGCGAGCGGCACGCTGAGCCATTCCGGCCGGTTCGCGTGTTCGTAGGCGACCTCGTAGACCGCCTTGTCCAGTTCCAGCGCCCGCAGCAGGTGCGCGTGCGAGCGGGGGTCGCCGATCGAGTCGCCGGCGTTCTTCGCGTAGCCGTCGCAGAACGAGGTGCGGTTGCGCCGCGCCCACTCCAGCGCCCGCTCGGTCAGCTTCGGGTCGTCCGGCTGCCCGACGAGCATCTGGTGCGCGGCGTAGTCGAACGAGCGCAGCATCCCCGCCACGTCCCGCAGCGGCGAGCGCAGTGCCGACCGTTCGCGCACCGGCGCGGCCGGCTCGCCCTCGAAGTCCAGCAGCAGCCAGCCGGTGACGGTCCGCAGCACCTGTCCCAGGTGCAGGTCGCCGTGGATGAACTGCATGGGGACCGGGCCCTCGACCTCGCGCACCTTCTCGAACGCGGCACGCAGGGCCGGGGCGTGCTCGCCGAGCTGCGGCACGACCTCGATCACCGCGTCGAGCCGGTCCGTCATGCCCTTCACGGTGCGGTCGAGCTCCTCGGCGTCCGCGAGCTGCTCGCCGAGCGCGCGCCGCAGGTCGTTGTGCACGGTCGCGACGGCCTGGCCCAGCCGCTGCGACTCACCCGCGAAGTCCCCGCCCACCTGGTCCGGCGGCAGCTCCGGGTCCGCCATCAGGTCGCGGACGCTGGTGGTGGCCATGGCCCAGCCGTCCACCGCGTCGGTCACGAACTTCTGCAGCATGCCGACCGTCGTCGGCTCGCCGTCCAGCTCGCCGGTGATGCTGCCCAGCAGGGGCGCGATGTGCTCGGACCCCTGCTCCTGCAGCGCCCGGTGCAGCCGCACGTCCGGGTTCTCCCCGGGCGAGAGCTTGCGGAACAGCTTCAGGATGTACTGGCTGCCGTAGACGAGTGAGGTGTTGCTCTGCTCCGAGGTGATCGGCCTGCCGCGCAGGCCGCCGGTCACCTCGGCGCCGGGCTCGTGCTCGAACTTCAGCGATCCCAGCTGGGCGCCCTCGGCGATGAGGTCCAGCAGGCGGCCGGTCACGTCGGCGTCCCCGCTGGCCTCGTAGCAGGGGCGGCCCTGCTCGGTGCCGAGCCAGCTCGAGCCCAGGTACTCGGGCAGCTGCTCCCTGCTGGCGACGAGCAGCTGGTAGGGCGCGGTCCGGTCGTCCTGGCGCACCTCGACGATCAGGTGCAGGAGCAGCGGGTCGCCCTCCAGCAGGGTCGTTCTGCTCATCGCGCGCACCGCGGTGATCGGGCGGTCCTTCCCGCCGAACCACCGCTGGGTGGGCAGCCACCTCGGGAGTTCGCGTACCAGGGATTCGATCAGTTCAGCCGAATCGTTCACCGTCAGTCACCTCGCCTCGCCTTCGCGTCCTCGTCCAGCAGCTGGAACCAGTAGAACCCGTGCCCTGGGAGCGTCAGCAGGTAAGGCAGCTCCCCGATGTCGGGGAACAGGACGCCACCGGTGAGCTCCATCGGTGTGCAGCCTTCGTGCTCGGCCAGGTTCAGCTCCACCGGCTGCGGGAACCGGGACAGATTGTTGACGCAGAGGACCACGTCCAGCCGCCCGTCGGGCCGTACCCAGGTGCGCTTGTAGGCCAGCACGCTCGGGTTGGACCCGCCGAGCTCGACGAACTCGCCCTCGGCGAAGGCGTGGTGCTGCTTGCGCACCTCGATCATCCGCCGGGTCCAGTTGAGCAGCGAGGAGGCGCTGTCACGCTGCGCCTCCACGTTGATCGCCTGGTAGCCGTAGATGGGGTCCATGATGACGGGCAGGTAGATCCGTCCCGGGTCGCAGACGGAGAAGCCCGCGTTCCGGTCCGGGGTCCACTGCATGGGCGTTCGCACCGCGTCGCGGTCTCCCAACCAGATGTTGTCGCCCATACCGATCTCGTCACCGTAGTACAGGACGGGCGAGCCCGGGAGGGAGAGCAGCATCGCCGTGAACAGCTCGAGCTGGTTCCGGTCGTTCTCCAGCAGCGGGGCCAGGCGCCGGCGGATGCCGATGTTGGCCTTCATCCGCGGGTCCTTGGCGTACTCCGCGTACATGTAGTCGCGCTCTTCGTCACTGACCATCTCGAGCGTCAGCTCGTCGTGGTTGCGCAGGAAGATGCCCCACTGCGCGTTGTCGGGGATCTTCGGCGTCTGGGCCAGGATCTCCGAGATCGGGAACCGCGACTCGCGGCGCACCGCCATGAAGATGCGCGGCATCAGCGGGAAGTGGAACGCCATGTGGCACTCGTCGCCGCCGGTGGCCGGGTCGCCGAAGTACTCCACGACATCGGAGGGCCACTGGTTCGCCTCGGCCAGCAGCACCCGGCCCGGGTACTCGTCGTCGACGACCTTGCGGCACTCCTTGAGGAACTCGTGGGTGCGCGGCAGGTTCTCGCAGTTGGTGCCTTCCTGCTCGTACAGGTAGGGCACGGCGTCGAGGCGGAAGCCGTCGATCCCGAGGTTGAGCCAGAACCTCAGGACGTCGATCATCGCTTCCTGCACCGCGGGGTTCTCGTAGTTGAGGTCCGGCTGGTGGGTGAAGAAGCGGTGCCAGTAGAACTGGCCGCGCACCGGGTCGTAGGTCCAGTTCGACGTCTCGGTGTCGACGAAGATGATGCGCGCGTCGGCGTACCGGGAGTCGTCGTCGCTCCACACGTAGAAGTCGCCGTAGGGCCCGTCGGGGTCCGAACGCGACTGCTGGAACCACGGATGCATGTCCGAGGTGTGGTTGAGCACCAGGTCGGTGATCACCCGGATGCCCCGCTTGTGCGCCTCGTCGAGCAGGTAGACGAAGTCCTCCACCGTGCCGAACTCGGGCAGCACCGCGCGGAAGTCGGAGATGTCGTACCCGCCGTCGCGCAGCGGCGAGGCGTAGAACGGCGGCAGCCACAGGCAGTCCACCCCGAGCCACTCGAGGTAGTCCAGCCTGCCCGCCAGGCCGCGCAGGTCGCCGGTGCCGTCACCGTTGGAGTCGGTGAACGCGCGCACCAGCACTTCGTAGAACACGGCGCCCTTGAACCACATCGGGTTGCTCGGGGCCTGTTCGGCCGACCGGAAATCGTCGGCCTGCGGCTCGACCAGCATGCCTTCCGCGGTCATCGCTTCGCCGGTGTGTGGCACACCGTCCAGCCCGAGGGCCGCATCGGGCCGGGGTTCTTCGTCCATCACTCCACCTCGTCCCACCCTGAATCCGGGTACGTCCCGGCCACCCCCGTGCGCATCGCCGGCACAGGGGCTGCACTCGACCCGCTCCTGTTGTCAGCCGGCCAGCCGTCGTTGCAGGCTCACCACGTGCGCCACCGCTCGCCACGGTTCGAGCCGCACGTAGTTGGCCTGGCCCCAGTCCCATGTCTCGCCGGTGACCTCGTCGTGCGCGATCAACCGGTCGTGCCAGCCGAAGCCGAGCGACGGCAGGTCCAGCCAGAGCGTGCCTTCCTCGGCACCGTAGGGGTTCAGGGTCGCCACGACGACGACGGTGTCACCGGTGGCGGGGTCCTGTTTCGAGTAGGCGATGAGGCCGCCGTTGTCGACGTGCTGGAAGCGCAGGGTGCGCATCTGCTGCAGGGCCGGATGCGCCCGGCGGACGGCGTTGAGCTTGGTCAGCCACGGTTCGAGCGAGCGGCCCTGGGCGAGCGCCCCCGCGAAGTCCCGGGGGCGCAGTTCGTACTTCTCGGAGTCGAGGTACTCCTCGCTGCCGTCGCGCACGGGCTGGCTCTCGTACAGCTCGTAGCCGGAGTAGACGCCCCACGACGGGGACATCGTCGCCGCGAGCGCGGCCCGCAGGGCGAACATGCCCGGGCCGCCCCGCTGCAGCGACTCGTGCAGGATGTCGGGGGTGTTGACGAACAGGTTGGGGCGGCCCATGTCCCAGTGCTCGACGAGGTCGACGCCGAACTCGACGAGCTCCTCCTTGGTGGTCCGCCAGGTGAAGTAGGTGTAGCTCTGGGTGAAGCCGAGTTTCGCCAGCCCCCACAGCCGCGCCGGCCGGGTGAACGCCTCGGACAGGAACAGCACGTCCGGATGCGCGTCCTTGACCGAGGAGATCAGCCAGGCCCAGAAGTCCGGCGGCTTGGTGTGCGGGTTGTCGACCCGGAAGATCCGCACCCCGTGCTCGACCCAGTGCAGCACCACGCGCAGCACCTCGTTGTAGATGCCCTGCGGGTCGTTGTCGAAGTTGACCGGGAAGATGTCCTGGTACTTCTTCGGCGGGTTCTCCGCGTAGGCGATCGTCCCGTCGGGCCGGGTCGTGAAGAACTCCGGGTTCTTCATCACCCACGGATGGTCGGGCGCGGCCTGCAGCGCGAGGTCGAGCGCGACCTCCATGCCCAGCTCCTCCGCGCGCGCGACGAACGCGTCGAAGTCCTCGATCGTGCCCAGCTGAGGGTGCACCGCGTCGTGCCCGCCCTCGTCCGAGCCGATGGCCCACGGCGAACCGACGTCGTTCTCGTCGGCGACCACAGAGTTGTTACGCCCCTTGCGGTTCACCCGGCCGATGGGGTGGATCGGCGGCAGGTACACCACGTCGAAGCCCATCCGCGCGATCCGGTCAAGCTCGCGGGTCGCGGTGGCGAACGTGCCGTGCACCGGCCTGCCCTCGGCGTCCCACCCGCCGGTCGAGCGGGGGAAGAACTCGTACCAGGAGCCGTAGGCGGCGCGCTCGCGGTCGACCCAGATCTTGACCGGCTTGCCCTTGGTCACCAGCTCGCGCACCGGGTACTCGTGCATCACGCGCTCGACGTCCTGCGACAGCGCGGGCCCGATCCGCTCGGCCAGCAGCCGCACCGAATCGCGCAGCGCCGCCGACGCGCTGGCCAGTACGGCGCGCTCGCGGCGGCGGTCCGGCCGGCGCGACACCCTGTCCAGCAGCTGCGCGCCGATCTCCAGGTCGTTGGCCAGCTCGTCGGCACCCTGGCCGGCGGCGACCTTGACCTTCACGTTGTGCCGCCAGGTCGCCCACGGGTCGCTCCAGGCGTCCACGCGGAAGGTCCACAGGCCCTCGCAGTCGGGGACGATCACGGTGGCGAAGCGGTCGAGCCCGGTGCCCTGCTCGCTCATCCGGCTGCGCCGGGCGACCCGGTCGTTGGGGCCTCGCCAGGTCACGGTCGCGGCGAGGGCGTCGTGCCCCTCGCGCCAGACCGTCGCGGAAACCGGAACGTGTTCACCGACTACGGCTTTGGCCGGATACTGGCCACAGCTCACCATCGGGGTCACGTCGTCGATGCCGAGCCGGCCGGTCATCGGCAGCGCCCCTCTCCTCGAGTGCGTGTGTGTGCGCGGAAGCCGCAGCCATTCGCGGAAGCTTGACGACCCGGACAGGTCTTCGCTGGGCGATACCCGGCTGCGGACATGCGCAAACCTATCGGTTGTCACTTTCTGCCGTCGCGCGACTCCTGTCCAGAGTCCACGCCCACTGGTAACCCAGGTGTCACCGGTTAGCGGGGTGCGCGCAACAGAAGCAGCGATCGCGCGGGGAGGGTGAGCGTGCTGCCGGGCTTGAGCGGATCCGAGGAAACCGGTCCGCCGTCGGGACGGCTGGTGTCGAGCGTCGGTTTGAACGACGGCCCGTACTCCTCGCGGGGCAGCGTGATCTCCACCGGCTCGTCGCCGGCGTGCAGCCACAGCAGCCACGAGTGATCCGGGATCAGCTCACCGGCCCGGGTGCGGGACTGGCTGTTGGACCCGTCGATCCACATGCCGAGGGTGCGCCGGTCGTCGTCGAACCAGTCCTTCTCGGTCATCTCCTCGGCGTCGGGCCGCAGCCAGACGAGGTCCGGCTTGCCCGTGGGCGTGGGGCGGCCTTCGAAGAACTGCGGCTGGCGCAGCGCCGGGCTGTCCGCGCGCAGGTGGATCACGCGGCGGGCGAAGGCGAGCATCGACTCGGCGTCCGGGCCGCCCGCCCAGTCCACCCAGGACGTCTCGTCGTCGAGGCAGTAGGCGTTGTTGTTGCCGTGCTGGGTGCGCCACATGTCGTCGCCCGCGACGATCATCGGGGTGCCGGTGGACAGCAGCAGCGTCGCGAGCAGGTTGCGGGCCTGGCGGGCACGCACCGCGGTGATGTCCGGGTCGTCGGTCGGGCCCTCGGCGCCGTGGTTCCAGGAGCGGTTGTCGTTGGTGCCGTCCCGGTTGTCCTCGCCGTTGGCCTCGTTGTGCTTGCCGTTGTAGGACACCAGGTCCCGCAGTGTGAAACCGTCGTGCGCGGTGATGAAGTTGATCGACTGCCACGGCCGGCGCAGGTTGTGGTCGTAGAGGTCCGAGGAGCCCGACAGCCGGAAGGCGAGGTCGTCCACCCGGACCGCGCCGCGCCAGAAGTCGCGCATCGTGTCGCGGTACCGGCCGTTCCACTCGGCCCACTGCGCGCCGAAGTCGCCGACCCGGTAGCCCTCGCCGGTGACGTCCCACGGCTCGGCGATCAGCTTGCAGCCCGAGAGGACCGGGTCGGTGGTGATCGCCGTGAGCATCGCCGAGTCGCGGTCGAAGGCGCCGCCGCGTGGCCGGCCCAGCGTGCTGGCCAGGTCGAAGCGGAAGCCGTCGACGCCCATCTCGGTGGCCCAGTAGCGCAGCGAGTCGGTGACCAGGCGGATCACCGTGGGGGAGGCGGTTTCGAGGGTGTTGCCGCAGCCGGTGAGGTCGAAGCCGCCGCCGCGCGGGCCGTGCAGGTAGTAGGCCGGCGCGTCGAGCCCGCGGAAGCTCAGCGTGGGGCCCTCGAACCCGCCTTCGCAGGTGTGGTTGAAGACGACGTCCAGGATGACCTCGATGTTCACCGCGTGCAGCGCGGCGACCATCGTGCGGAACTCCTCGACCTCGCGGCCCGGTTCGCTGGCGTAACCGGCGTGCGGGGCGAAGTAGCCGAGCGGGGAGTAGCCCCAGTAGTTGCGGCGGCCGGTGCGGACGAGGTACGGCTCCTCGGTGAACCAGTGCACCGGCAGCAGTTCGACGGCCGTGACGCCGAGACGGACCAGGTGCTCGGTGACGACCGGGTGCGCGAGCCCGAGGTAGGTGCCGCGCAGGTGCTCGGGGATGAACGGGTGCCGCTGGGTGAAGCCCTTGACGTGCAGCTCGTAGATCACCGACTCCTCGAACGGCACCTCGGGCTTGACCCCGGTGTCGGGGCCGCCGTGCGAGCCGACGACCGACAGCGGGACGCTGCCCAGGGAGTCCACTTTGGACTGCTTGCCGTGCATGGGGTCGCCGGCGTAGCCGAGCGCGGCGTCGAGGTTGGTCAGCGCGCCGGTGATGTGCGTGGCGTACGGGTCGACCAGCAGCTTGGCCGGGTTGCAGCGCAGGCCCCGCTGCGGGGCGTACGGGCCGTGCACCCGGTAGCCGTAGCGTTGCCCGGAGGTAACGCCGGGAACCAGGCCGTGCCAGACGCCGAAGGTGCGCTCGGTCAGCTCGACGCGGCGCTCCGAGCCGTCCTCGCCGATGAGGCACACCTCGACGGCGTCCGCGACGTTCGAGGTCACGGCGAAGCGGACGCCCCCTCCCTCCGGGTGCGCACCCAGCGGAAACGGGCGGCCGGCGAGGACGGGTGTGTCGGCTGCAGGTCGGATGGCCATGTCTCGATCTTCTCAGCCCACCCCGACATTTCACACATCCGCAGCTCAGGCGTTACTCTCCGGCGCTCAATCGAGCAGTTCCACCAGTGTGAAGCTCTCCGGCGGCAGGGTCGCGGTCGTGCCGGAGGCGCTCGCCTCGCCCCAGGAGAGCAGGACCTGCGAGGCCTCCCCGTCGAGCGGGACGGTGACCGGTTCGGGCCCGAGGTTCACCGCCAGCCGCAGGGTGCCGCGGTACAGGACGAGCCACGATCCCTCCGCGCGGACCTCCAGGTGGTCGAGGAAGGGGTCCGACAGCGACGGCCGTTCGCGGCGCAACGCGATCAGCGACCGGTACAGCTCCAGCATCTCGCGGTGCCCGGGCTCGGCAGGCTCCGCCCAGCGCAACCGGGAACGCTCGACCGTCGCCGGGTCGATCGGGTCCGGCACCTCGGCCTCGCCCCAGCCGTGCCGCGCGAACTCCCGCCGCCGCCCGGTACGGACGGCCTCCGCGAGCGAGGGGTCCGGGAAGGAGGCGAAGAACTGCCACGGGGTGCTCGCCGCCCACTCCTCGCCCATGAAGATCATCGGCGTGTACGGCGAGCAGAACACGATCGCGGCGCCGCAGGCGAGCAGGCCGGGGGAGACCGTCGCGGACAGCCTGTCGCCGGTCGCGCGGTTGCCGATCTGGTCGTGGTTCTGCAGGTATGCCAGGAAACGGTGGCCCGGCACGGTCCGGGTGTCCACCGGCCGCCCGTGCGTGCGCCCGCGGAACGACGACCAGGTGCCGGCGTGGAAGAACACCTCGCGCAGCGTCCGGGCGAGCGCGCCCGGCGCGGCGAAGTCCGCGTAGTAGCCGCTCGTCTCGCCGGACAGCGCCACGTGCAGGGCGTGGTGCAGGTCGTCGGACCACTGCGCGTGCAGGCCGTACCCGTGCGCCTCGCGCGGGGTGACCAGCTTGGGGTCGTTGAGGTCGGACTCCGCGATCAGCGTCAGCGGTCGCCGCAGCGCCGTGGAAAGCGCTTCCACCTCGACCGCGAGCTCCTCGAGCAGATGCGTCGCCCGGCGGTCGGCCAGCGCGTGCACCGCGTCGAGGCGCAGTGCGTCGACGTGGAAGTCGCGCAACCAGCCCAGCGCGTTGTCGATGACGTAGCGGCGCACCTCGTCCGAGCCTTCGCCGTCGAGGTTGAGCCCCGGGCCCCAGTCGTTCTGTCCGGCGAAGTAGGGGCCGAACCGGTCGAGGTACGCGCCGGACGGACCGAGGTGGTTGTAGACGACATCGAGCACCACGGCCAGGCCGCGCCGGTGGCACGCGTCGACGAACCGCTTGAACCCGTCCGGCCCGCCGTAGGGCTCGTGCACCGCGCCCCACAGCACGCCGTCGTAACCCCAGCCAGCGGTGCCGTCAAAGGCGTTGACCGGCATCACCTCGACGAAGGTGATGCCCAGTTCGACCAGGTGGTCCAGCTTCTCGATCGCCGAGTCGAAGGTGCCGCCCTCGGTGAAGGTGCCGACGTGCAGCTCGTACAGCACGCCGCCGGGCAGCGCCCGGCCCGTCCAGCCCTGGTCCGTCCAAGCGAACGAGGAGTGGTCGTACACGCGCGACGGGCCGTGCACGCCTTCGGGCTGTCGGCGCGACCGCGGGTCCGGCAACGGTTCGTCGTCCTCGCCCAGCAGGAACGCGTAGTCCGTGCCCGTGGCGTCGGAGTACCACCAGTCGCCGTCGCGCAGGGTCATGTCGTGGTCGGCGCCGTCGACCCGCACCCGGACCCGGTCCTGCCCCGGGGCCCACACGGTGAAGCTCATCGATCTCCTTGAACCAGCAACGCCACGGGATACCGCGACAGCAGACCGGACAACTCGGCGACCGCGGAGGTACCCGTCAGCACGTCGGTCCAATCGCCCGGCGGCAGCGGCAGCACGGTGTCACGCCAGCCGCCCGCCGCGGCGAGCCCGACCGGCAGCCGGGTGGCGACGACGACCAGCCCGGTGCGCTCGAACGCGACGGCGTGTTCCGCCGCCGGTCCCTCCGCGCGCAGCCGCCGGTAGCCGTGGAACAGCTCCGGCCGGTCGCGCCGCAGCGTCAGCGCCTTGTGCACGACCAGCAGCTTCGCCGCGCCGGTGTCGTCGACCTCGGGCAGCTCGCCCGCGACGATCCGGTCGAGCAGCTCGCGCCGCACGCCGTAGTCCACCGGGCGCCGGTTGTCCGGGTCGACCAGCGACAGGTCCCACAGCTCGGTGCCCTGGTAGACGTCGGGCACGCCCGGCGCGGTCAGCTGGATCAGCTTCTGCCCCAGCGCGTTCGACCAGCCAGGGCCCTTGACGCGCTCGACGAACTGTTCGACGCCCAGCTCCCGGTCGCCCAGCACCTGGCCGGGCCAGGCCGCGACGGCCGCCTCGAACTCCTCGTCGTGATCGGTCCACGTGGTGCGGAGCTTGGCTTCCTTGGCTGCCTTGTCGAGGTACTCGCGCAGGCGGTCCGCGGTGATCGGCCACGCGCCGACGAGCGTCTGCCAGGCCAGCAGGTTCAGCGCGGGCTCGTCGATCCCGTGTTGCCCGGTCCAGCGTTCGACCGCCTCGGCGAACTCGTCCGGCAGCTCCGACAGCACCGCCAGGCGCGCCCGCACGTCCTCGGAGCGCTTGGTGTCGTGCGTCGTCAGGGTCGTCATCGCGGCCGGCCACCCGGCCTCGCGCGCGGCGGCCAGCTCGTGGAACTCGGCCACGGAAGTGCCGAAGCGGTCCGGCGAACCGCCGACCTCGTTGAGCGCCGCGAACCGGGTGTAGCGGTAGAACGTCGTGTCCTCGGTGCCCTTCGCGACCACCATTCCCGACGTCTGCTGGATACGCGTGGCCAGCTCGCCGTGCGGCTCGGCGCGGACCTGCCGGTCGATGACGTCCACAGTGGACGCCAGGTCCGGCCGCTTCGCCTTCACCCGCTCGACGGCCTGTGCCCAGTGGGCCTCGCCCTCGGGCAGGTACGACCGGTACACCGGGAACGCGATCATCAGCTCGGCGACCGCCGCCGGCGCGTCCGGCGCCTCGACGAGCGCGCCGATCCGGTGCATCTCCGCGACCAGGATGGTGTCCGTGACCAGCCGCCGCGCCTCTTCCTCGACGGCGTGGTAGTCCGGCGAGCCCGCGAGCAGCGAGAACCGGGGCGCGGCGGCGGGATCGACGAAGATCCCGGAGATCTCCCGCAACGCGTCGTACCCCGTCGTGCCGTCGACCGGCCAGCTCTGCGGCAGGTCCTCGCCCGGATGCAGGATCTTCTCGACCACCAGCCACGCACCCGGCGCACTCTCGCGGAGCCTGCGCATGTAGCCGCCCGGGTCGGCGAGCCCGTCCGGATGGTCCACCCGCAGCCCGGTCACGTCCCCGTCGGCCACCCAGCGCAGCACCTCGCCGTGTGCCTCGGCGAACACCTGGGGCAGCTCGACCCGGAGGGCGGCCAGCGTGGTGATGTCGAAGAACCGCCGGTAGTTCAGCTCCGCGTTGCCACGGCGCCAGCCCACCAGCTCGTAGTGCTGGCGGGCGTGCACCTCCTGCGGGGAGCCGCCCTCGGTGCCGGGCGCGACGGGGAAGCGGTGGTCGTAGTAGACGAGCTCGGGGCCGTCGGGGGAGTCCTCGACCTTCAGCTCGGCCACCGCGTCGTCGTCGCCCAGCACCGGCAGCAGCAGCCTGCCGCGGCTCCAGTCGATGTCGAAGTGCTCGGCGTAGGCAGAGGACCGGCCGTTGCGCAGCACATCCCACCACCACGGGTTCGCCTTGGCGACCTCCACCGCCATGTGGTTCGGCACGATGTCGACGACGAACCCGAGCCCCGCCTCGCGCAGCTTCCGCGCGAGCGCCTGCCGGGCCTGCTCGCCGCCCAGCGCGGGCCGCGCCCGGGTCGGGTCGACGACGTCGTAGCCGTGGGTCGAACCGGGCGTGGCGTCGAGCACCGGCGACGCGTACAGCGCGCCGGCACCGAGTTTCCGCAGGTAGTCGACCTGGTCGGCGGCGTCGGTGAAGGTGAACTCCGGGCGCAGCTGCAACCGGTAGGTGGAGCTGGGTGGGGTCATTCGGCTTCCCGCTCGACACGCTGCAGCACCATCAGCGACCGGGCCGCCAGCGTGACCTTGCCGCCCGCCGCGACGTCCGGCTCACCGGGCTCCTCGACGATCTCGCCCTTCGCGGTGTCGATCATGATCGCCCACTCGGCCCCGTACTCGCCGTCGGGCACCGTCGTCTCGATGTCCTCGTAGTGCGCGTTGAACGCCATCAGGAACGAGTCGTCGCGCACCGGCATCCCACGCGGGTCGAGGTCCGGGATGCCCTGGCCGTTGAGGAACACCACGACCGACTTGCCGAAGCCGTCGTCCCAGTTCTGTTCCTTCATCTCCTCGCCTGACGGGGTGAACCAGGCGATGTCGGCGACCTCGTCGCTCTTGCGGATCGGTTTGCCCTGGAAGTACCGGCGCCGCCGGAACACCGGGTGCCGGCGGCGGAACTCCGCGAGCCTGCCGACGAAGTCGATCAGGTCCGGGTGCTCGTCGACCAGCCGCCAGTCGACCCACGACAGCTCGTTGTCCTGGCAGTAGGCGTTGTTGTTGCCCTGCTGGGTGCGGCCCATCTCGTCGCCGTGCAGCAGCATCGGCACGCCCTGGGACAGCAGGAGCGTGGCGAGGAAGTTGCGGCGCTGGCGCTCGCGCAGCGCGAGCACCTCCGGCTCCTCGGTCTCGCCCTCGACGCCGCAGTTCCACGAGCGGTTGTCGTCCGCGCCGTCCCGGCCGTCCTCGCCGTTGGCCTCGTTGTGCTTGTCGTTGTAGGACACCAGGTCCTGCAACGTGAACCCGTCGTGCGCGGTGACGAAGTTGATCGACGCGAACGGGCGGCGGCCGTCGTCCTGGTAGAGATCGGACGAGCCGGTGATGCGCGAGGCGAACTCGCCCAGCGTGGCGGACTCGCCGCGCCAGAAGTCCCGGACCGTGTCGCGGAACTTGCCGTTCCACTCCGTCCACAGTGGAGGGAAGTTGCCGACCTGGTAGCCACCGGGCCCGACGTCCCACGGCTCGGCGATCAGCTTCACCTTGCTCACCGTCGGGTCCTGCTGGACCAGGTCGAAGAACGTGGACAGCCGGTCGACGTCGTAGAACTCGCGGGCCAGCGTGGCGGCGAGGTCGAAGCGGAACCCGTCGACGTGCATCTCGGTGATCCAGTACCGCAGCGAGTCCATGATCAGCTGCAGCGTGTGCGGGTTGCGCACGTTGAGCGAGTTGCCGGTGCCGGTGTAGTCCATGTAGTACTGCTGCTCGTCTTCGACCAGGCGGTAGTAGGCCTGGTTGTCGATCCCGCGCATGGACAGCGTCGGGCCGAGGTGGTTGCCCTCGGCGGTGTGGTTGTAGACGACGTCGAGGATGACCTCGATGTCGGCCTCGTGCAGGGCGCGGACCATGCCCTTGAACTCCTGCACCTGGCCGGCCTGCTCGGGCAGCGCCGCGTAGCCCTCGTGCGGGGCGAAGAAGCCGATCGTGTTGTAGCCCCAGTAGTTGCGCAGGCCCTTCTCGGCCAGCCCGTGGTCGGTGATGAACTGGTGCACCGGCATCAGCTCGATCGCCGTCACGCCCAGCTGCTTGAGGTGCTCGACCACGGCGGGGTGCGCGAGCCCGGCGTACGTGCCGCGAAGCCGCGGCGGCACGGCCGGGTGGTTCATCGTCAGGCCCTTGACATGGGCCTCGTAGATGACCGATTCGTTGTACGGCGTGCGCGGCGGGCGGTCGTCGGCCCAGTCGAAGAACGGGCTGACCACCAGCGAATGCGGCACGTGCCCGGCCGAGTCCTGGTCGTTGCGGTCGTCGGGGGCGCCGAAGGGGTAGCCGAACAGCGACTCGTCCCAGTCGAGGTCACCGGAGATCGCCTTGGCGTACGGGTCGATCAGCAGCTTGTTCGGATTGCAGCGCAGGCCCTTCCCGGGTTCGTACGGGCCGTGCACGCGGTAGCCGTAGCGCTGCCCGGGACCGACGCCGAGCAGGTAGCCGTGGTGCACGAACCCGTCGACCTCGGGCAGCCGGACGCGCTCCTCCTTGCCCTCCTCGTCGACCAGGCACAGCTCCACGTATTCGGCGACCTCGGAGAACAGGGCGAAGTTGGTCCCGACACCGTCGTAGGTGGCTCCGAGTGGGTATGGCGTTCCGGGCCAGGGCGGCAACGTGGTCTCCTCAGCGGTTGTGCAGCGGGCGCGCGGCCCGCAGGGTGGCGACCAGACGGCGTACGCCGGGGTCGGCGAAGAACTCGTCGACAGTGACGGACAAGGGTATCCGCCAGTTGGGGTACTGGTCGACGGTGCCCGGCAGGTTCGGCTGACGGCGCTCGCCGACGACGTCGGCGGGGGCGGTCAGCAGCAGCCGGGACGCGGCCGAGGCGAGCAGCGTGTGCAGCGCCTCCACCATGTCCCCGTCGGAAATCCCTTGCTGCTTCAGGAATTCGGTGAGTGCCGCGCGTTCCTCCCCTGCCGTTTCGTACTCGCGTTCCACCGGCCCGTCGAGCAGTCCCAGCTCGGCGCGGACCCGCACGTGCTCACCGGCGAGCCAGCCCGCCACGGTGGGCAGGTCGTGGGTGGTGATGCTCGCCATGGACTCAGGGTCCCACTTCCCCGGCGGCACAAACGGATGCCCTGGCGTGTCGTAGTCGCGCTGGAACCACAGCACCGCGGAGCTGAGCACACCCCGTTCGTGCATCGTCTCGGTGACTTCGGGTTCCACCGTGCCGAGGTCCTCGCCGACGACCACAGCCCCCGCACGCTGCGCTTCGAGCGCGAGGACGCCCATCATGGCCTCGGCGTCGTAGTGCACGTACGTGCCGCGAGACGGCGGCTCGCCCGGTGGGATCCACCACAGCCGCCACAACCCCGCGACGTGGTCGATGCGCACGCCGTCGGCGTACTGCAGCACCCCGCGCAGCACGTCGCGAAACGGCGCGTACCCCAGCTCGGCGAGGCGGTCGGGCCGCCATGGCGGCAGGTTCCAGTCCTGTCCCTGCTGGCTGAACGCGTCCGGCGGAGCGCCGACGGTGACCCGCGGCGCGAACGCGTCGCCGAGCGCCCAGGTGTCCGCGCCACCGGGGTGCACGCCCACCGGCATGTCGTGCACGATGCCGACCGACATGCCGGCGTCCCGGGCGGCCCGTCGCGCCGCGTCGAGCTGCTCGCGGCACAGGTGCTGCAGCCAGCCGTGGAAGGCGATCCGGTCGGCCAGCTCTTCGCGGGCCTTCGCGACCTCGGGGCTGCTCGGGTCGCGCAGCGGTTCGGGCCACTCGCGCCAGTCCGGGCCGTGCTTCTCGGCGAGCGCGCTGAACGTGGCGAAGCCGTCCAGCGCCGGGTCGAGCTCGCCGGTCTCCCCAGGCCACAGCAGTTCCAGCGCGGCCAGCTTCGCGCTCCACACCGCGTCGTAGTCGATCAGCTCGCCGGAGCCGGGCTGGAGCGCGCGGACCTGCGCACGCGTCTGCTCGTCCGCCTCGGCAAACGCTTTCGTGTCCGTGACCCGCAGGTAGAGCGGGTTCGCGAAGCGGCGGCTGGAGGGGGAGTACGGCGAACGCTCGACGGGATGCGTCGGGCTGATCGCCTGCACCGGGTTGACCAGCAGCACGCCCGCACCCAGCTCCTCGGCGGAGCGGCGCGCGAGCACCGACAGGTCACCGTAGTCACCGGCGCCCCACGACTCGGCCGAGCGCAACGCGTACAGCTGCAGCATCCAGCCCCACGCGGGCGGCACGTCGGGCAGCCGGTCCGGCACCACCGCCAGCACCACGTCCTGATCGGCGGTGACGACCCGGTGCCAGCCCAGCGGCAGGTCGCCGGGAATGAACCGGTCGACCTCGCGCCGCGTGCCGTCTTCCAGGTGCACCACGGCCGGGCCGCCGGCGTCGTGCCCGGTGCCCTCCCGGAGCACTAGGGTCGGGGGCAGCACGGTACGTTCGCGGGTCTCACGGACCGCGGCGAGCTCGCGCCGGATCGCCTCCGGCGTCGACGCGTCGACCCCGAACTGCGCGAGTACGGCGACCACGACATCGTCGTCGACGACGACTTCGCGTTGTTCGGAGTTTTCGTACCGGGTAGCCACTCCGTACACGGCAGCGAGGGCTGTGAGGTCCGAGAGGTCCTGATCCACCCGTAAAGCATCGCGGTCCGGCGGGGACCGCGCTACCGGTAGGCATGAGACGAGGAGCACGGATGGTCCGCTGGGCGGAGCACGCGATCTTCTGGCAGGTCTATCCGCTGGGGTTCACCGGTGCGCCACGGGCCTTTTCGGACGCGCCCGGTCACCACCGGCTGCGCCAGCTGGTGGACTGGCTGGACTACGCGGTCGAACTCGGCTGCTCGGGCCTGCTGCTCGGCCCGGTGTTCGAGGCCGAGACGCACGGCTACGACACCGTCGACCACTTCCGCATCGACCCGCGGCTCGGCGACGACGAAGACTTCGACCGCCTGCTCGCCGCGGCGAACGAGCGTGGCCTGCGGGTGGTGCTCGACGGGGTGTTCAACCACGTCAGCCGGCGCTTCGCCCAGGGCAGCGACTGGTTCCGCCGTGGCGAGGACGGCGGGTACGAGGTCTTCGAGGGGCATCAGCACCTGGTCGCGCTCGACCACGACAACCCGGCCGTCGCCGACTACGTCGTCCGCGTGCTCGACCACTGGCTGGACAGGGGCATCGCGGGCTGGCGGCTCGACGCGGCGTACGCCGTGCAGCCGGAGTTCTGGCGGAAGGTCCTGCCGCCGGTGCGCGAACGGCATCCCGAGTCGTGGTTCCTCGGCGAGGTCCTGCACGGCGACTACGCCGACTACGTCGAGCGCAGCGGGCTGGACTCGGTCACCCAGTACGAGCTGTGGAAGGCGATCTGGAGCTCGCTCAACGACGGGAACTTCTTCGAGCTCGCCTGGGCGCTGAAACGGCACGCCGCGCTGCTCGACACGTTCCTGCCGCAGACGTTCATCGGCAACCACGACGTCACCCGGCTGGCCACCCGGCTGACCGACGAGCGGCACTTCGGGCACGCGCTCGCGCTGCTGATGACCCTGGGTGGCATCCCGAGCATCTACTACGGCGACGAGCAGGCGTTCCGCGGGCTGAAGGAGGAGCGCGAGGGCGGCGACGACGCCGTCCGCCCGGCGTTCCCGCGCACCCCGGACGAGCTCGCGCCGTTCGGCTGGCCGACCTACCGGCTGCACCAGCGCCTGATCGGGATGCGCCGCCGGCACCCGTGGCTCGTGCACGCCCACACGTCGGTCGACCACCTGACGAACCGGGCCGTGGCGCTGCGCGCGCAGGCGGCCGAGGGCGAGGTGCTGACGCTGCTCAACCTCGGCGACGAGCCCTATCGTTTTCCGTTGGATGTCAACGGTTTCTCGGTGATCGGTACGCCGTCGCACGGGGACCGCCCGGACAGCCCGGTGCCCGGCCACAGCTGGGTGGTGCTGGCCGGCGCTCCCGGCACGGTGAGTGCGACCGGCTAGGAAACGTGCGCCCGGCGCAGCAGCAGGCTGAACCAGATCGTGCCGATCCCACGGAAGAGCAGGTTGACGCCGAGCCAGATCGCCAGGGTGAGGATCGTCAGGCCGGGCCAGACGAGCGCGAGGATGCCGACGAGCACGGTCAGCACGCCCAGCCCCAGCCACAGTCCCCACATCGGGAGCGTGCGGCGCATCGTGATCGCCATCGAGGTTTGCATGACGCCGCCGATGATCAGGCCGATGCCGACGAGCGTCGCGAGCGCCAGGAGCGTGAGCCCGGGCCACGCCAGCGCGAGCACGCCGATCACGATCCACACGGCGCCGAGGACGTAGGCGGGCCAGCGCTCGCGCTGCCGGTCGGCCGTGACCAGCTCGTTGATCCCGTCGACGATCAGGGCGATCGCGACGAGCACGGCCAGCACGCCGACCGCGGTGGCCAGGTTCACGAGCAGGCAGACCGCGAGCACGGTGACCGCGACACCCAGCAGGGTGACCAGCCACCACCGCCCGGTCACCCGTCGCACGGTTTCCCCGAGGCCCTCGCCGGTGGAGAGCCCGAACGGCCGATAAGGCTGGTTCGTCACCATGCCAGCCGACAGTAGGCAGCCCGGACCCGCCGCGCTACGGCGCTCACTCAAACGGCGGAGGGTCCAGTCGCCGGCGCATGTGCTCCGGGATCAGCTCGAGCAGCTGGTCCGGGCGTAGTGGCAGGTCGAGCAGACTGAGCTTGACCCGGCTCCGGCTCGCGTGCGCCCCGGCCGCCAGCCGGACGACCTTCGCCGCGTCCTGCCGCAGGCGCGCGCTCAGGGTCTGGCCCGGCACGAGGCGGCCCGCCTCGGTCCCGTCCAGGTCGATGCCCACCGCGACGCTGTCCGGGGTGACGTGCAGGCGCACCTCGTCGTTCGGCCCCAGCACGACCGGGCGGCTCACCCCGGCCATCGGCGCGACCGGGGTGACCACCATCGCGGGCGCGGACGGCGAGAGCACCGGCCCGCCGGCCGCGTAGTTGTAGGCCGTCGAACCGGTCGGCGTCGCGACGACGAGCGCGTCGCACTTGTAGTAGCCGAACTGCCGGCCGTTGACGATGAGGTCCACGGACACGGCGGCGCGGCCGAGCCGGGTCAGCACGATGTCGTTGAACGCGGCGGTGCGCTTCGCGGGCTCGGTCGTGTCCAGGCAGCTGTGCGGCTCGACCGTGAAGTCCTCGCGCCGCAACTGGTCCAGCGCGGACTCCAGGTGGTCGGGCTGGACCTCGACGAGAAAGCCGAGGTTGCCGTGGTTGACGCCCAGCACCGGCACCGGGCGCGCGACGACGAGCCGCATCGCGCCCAGCATCGTCCCGTCCCCGCCGAGGCTGATCAGCCCGTCGACCTGCTCGGTGAACTCCTCGTCGGGCACCGCCTCGACACCGGGCACCCGGGCCGCCTGCGACTGCCGCACGAGCACCCGCAGCCCGTGTGCGCCGGCGTACGCCGCGATCGTCCGGACAGACGCCGCCACCGGCTTGCTGGGATGCACCACGAGCCCGACGATCTTCATGCCCACGGTCCGGACTATAGGCGCGCCCGGCCACCGGAGCGGGGTTTGACAGTAGGGTGCTGCAGGACGCGATGGACGCGGACATCTCCCGGCTCTACCAGGAGGCGCGGATCGACGGGCTCAAGCCGAGCTTCGTGATGGAGCTGGTCCGGCTGCACCTGCACGGCCCGATGACGATTACCGAGCTGGCGGAAGCGTTGCGGCACAAGAGTTTTCACGACCGGATCGCCGAGAAGCTCGCCGAGGACCCGGCATGGCGGTGAGGCACGCCCTGCTCGACATCACGCCGCTGCGGTCCTCGCCGGTGTTCCGCCGGTTCTGGATCGGCCGCACGTTCTCGGGCTTCGGCAGTGAGATGACGATCGTCGCCGTGATGTTCCAGGTCTGGCAGGCGACCGGAAGCACGGTCTGGACCGGCGCGGCGGCGCTCGCCCAGGCGCTCCCGGTCATCGTGTTCGGACTCTTCGCGGGCTCGCTCGTCGATCGCGTCGAACGCCGCAGGTTCTACCTCGGGACGACGACCGGCCAGGCCGTCTGCTCGTTCCTGCTCGCGGTGCAAGGTTTTCTCGGGCATCTGCCGGTACTTCTCCTGCTGCTGGTGGTGGCCGTGCAGTCCACCTTCGTCGCGGGTGGCGGCCCGACGTCCCGCACGTTCATCCCGCGGCTGCTGCCGAAGACCCAGCTGGGCGCAGGCCTGGCGCTGAACCGGATCTCGTTCCAGGGAGCCATGCTCGTGGGCCCCGCGCTGGGCGGCGTGATGATCGGCTGGCTCGGCGTGGGCGGCTGCTACGCCATCGACGCCGTCACCTTCCTGCTGGCGTTCTACGGCGCGTTCGGGCTGCCCGCGATGCGCCCGGACGGCGAACTGCCGCGGGCGGGCCTGCGTGGCGTGGCCGACGGGCTGTCATTCCTGCTGCGCACGCCCATCGTGCGCGGCGCACTGCTCACCGACCTCGCCTCGATGGTGCTGTCGATGCCGGTGAGCCTGTTCCCGCTGATCAACGCCGAGCGGTTCGGCGACAACCCGCGGACCCTGGGCCTGTTCCTGACGGCGATCGCCGTCGGCGGGGTGGTGGCATCGGTCTTCTCGGGCAGCTTCACCCGGCTGCCGCGCCCGGGGGTGGTGATGCTGGTGGCCTCGGCGGGCTGGGGTGTGTCGCTGACGTTGTTCGGAATCTCGCCGAACGCCTGGCTGGGCCTGGGTTTCCTGGTGCTCGCGGGCGTCGCCGACACCGTTTCGGTGATCTCCCGCAGCACGGTCGTGCAGCTGCACACCCCGGACGCCCTGCGGGGCCGCACGAGCGCCGCGGAGCAGATCGTCGGACAGGCGGGCCCGGACGTCGGCAACCTGCGCGCGGGCCTGCTCGCGGGCGCGACGTCCGGCATGACGGCACTGGTCGCGGGCGGCTTGATGTGCGTCGCCGCCGTCGCCGCGATCGCCTGGGCGACCCCCGGCCTGCGCCGCTTCTCGGCGGACTAGGAGCGCTTGCGCCGCGTCCGCAGGAACCGCTCGGCGGGCATCTCGACGAACCGGTGCAGCAGGTCCGACACCAGCGCCGTGGCCGCGAGCCCCGCCAGTACGGCGAGCTCCGGGCCGACGCGTGGCACCAGCGCGTTCATCAACGGGTACAGGCACGCCAGGTGCACGAGGTAGATCGCGTAGGTCCGGCGCGACCACCCGGCGATCACCTTCGACCGGCTGATCCGGCCGTTCGCGCGCATCATCAGCAGCACGACGGCGGTCACCACGAGCAGGGTGCGCGGCATCGCGTTGCCCTGGAACGTGAACCCGCCGATCCGGTCGGCCCAGACGAACAGCAGCACATGCACCGCGCCGATGGCCAGCGCGGCGTACCGGTGCACCGCGCGCGTGTGCACGAGCGAGATGAGCTGACCGATGCACAGCACCGGCAGGTACACCGCCCACTGGCCGAGCTGGTGGGCCCACATGTGCAGCGAGCCGGTGGTGGAGTTGCGGGACAAGGTGGAGAACAGGATCGTGACGAAGCAGATCGCTGCCATGATCGTCGGGGCCAGCCACGGTATCCGCCGCAGCAACGGGATCGCCGCGGCGACGTAGCAGTAGAAGATGATCTGCATCCACAGCGTCCAGGTGACTCCGACCAGCCCGACCTGCGGGGTCTGGAAGAAGTTGGTGAGCACCATCCCGGACAGCAGGTCGCCGAAGCCCAGGTGCGGGTCGTGCGTGGACGAGACCTGCAGGCCGAAGTCGATCAGCAGCCAGACCAGCGGGGTGATCACCCACAGCAGCGGGAGCAGCCTGCTGACCCGGCGGTAGAGGAAGGTCCCCGGCCCTTCGCGCGCGGTCACGTGGGTGACCACCACACCGCTGATCATCAGGAACGTGCAGACGCCGAGGAAGCCCAGGTTGGCGTTGAGGTGCAGGCTGCCGACGAGCTCGTTCTCCACCCAGTCGGTCAGCCACCAGTGCTGGTGCGACAGCGTGAAGTAGGCCGCGATGTGCCCGAACACCACCAGGCACGAGGCCAGCACGCGCAACATGTCCAGGCCGTGCAGGCGTTCCGGCTTCCGCGCGGGCGCGCCGACGGCCACCGGCTGCTCCGACACCTGCGCGGTCATCGGTCGCCTCCGAGTGGCCGCTGCACGAACCGGTAGCCCGCTTCGGCGAGGGCCACGGTCGCGAGCAGCGCGGCGACCGCGGACAGGGGCAACGGCAGGTGCTGGTAGCCGAGCCCGAGCACGGTCCAGCCCACCACGGCCCCGGACGCGATGAGCCACAGCGCGCGGGACGCGAGCCACCGCACGACGGCCGTCTCGCCCGCGACTCGACCGCTCGGCGCCGCGAGCAGCACGATCAGCAGCGCGTACAGCGCGGTCACCGGATACCAGCGGCCGTGCCATTCGTCGTAGTTCTGCTCGGTCACCACCAGCACGCCGAACGCGACCGCCCCCAGCGCGCCGCCGACGAGCCCGTGCACGCGCCCCGATCGCACGTGCCACAGCACTTCGCCGAGCAGGCACAGCGGGGTGAACCCGGCCAGCAGGCCCAGCTGGTGCAGCGGCGCGGGGCCGCTCGCGCCGAACAGCACGAGATCGCCCAGCACGACCAGCTGCACGACGACGCCGGCCCACGGCGGAAGGCGCCGGGTGGCGAGGATCAGGAGAGCGGACAGCGCGGCGACGGCCAGCGGCCAGCTCAGCGCGACCAGCGCGGGGTGCCCGGTGATCCGGTCGACCAGGAAGAGGTTGCTGAGATAGGCCAGCGGCGTGACCTGCGCGTGCTGCGGGCTGCTGTACGGGTCGGCGCCGAGAAGCAGCGCCCCGGCGCTCGCCGTCACCGCGAGGACGAGGACCGGCACGACGGTCACCAGCATCCGGCGCACCGGGATCCCTTGTGCCACCCGGAAACCGGCCACCAGAAGCAGCATGGCGATGCCCAGCACGCCGAAGTCCTCGCCGATGCCGGTCGGTTTGTCGAGCCAGTCCCGCACGGCGACGAGCGAGGCCGGCGAGTAGCCGTGCCGGTTCAGCCACAGCGCGCCCAGATAGCTGTAGAGCACGAGCAGCGCGGCGATCGCGACCACGACCCGCAACCCCGGCAGGGTGGCGGTGCGGTTTCCGGTGCGGGTGTCCAGATCAGCCATCGGCGGGCAGCTCCCGGAGCTGACGGTCGATCAGCTGGGTGAAGGCGGGCTCGAGGTCGGTCCCGGGCGCCGCTTCGAGGTCGACGCGCACGAGAAGCCGACCGTCGGCGTAGTGCGCCCTGCCGTCGGCGGCCTGCCCGGTCCGCAGCTCGGCCCGATGCACGCCCGGCGCACTGGGCACCTCCTGCATGCCCGTGTCGAGCTGCAGCTGGTCGAGCGCGGCAGCCGTCGCCCGCGCCGTCGCCGGGTCCGCCATCTTGACCACGACCGCCACCACCCGGCCCTGCCGTGTGTCGGCCACGGTGGCCCGCGCGGCGCCGGGCTGTCCGCTCCTGAAGGCGGCGATCTCCTTGTCGCTCAGGAACTTCATGCTGACCACCTGGTCGAAGCTGCGCACGTAGGCGTAGCCCTCGGAGTCGCCGAAATCGGCCAGTGCCAGACCGTCGCGGGCCAGCCTGCCTTCCTCCCCGGCAGCGGCGACCGTCTGCTGGTCCAGGTCCGGCAGCCGGTACGCGAAATGCTGGTAGGTCAGCGCGCACGCGGCGACCAGCACCACGAGAACCGCGAAGGCCACGACGGTGCCGACGGCGGGCTTGCGCACGTGGGCCATCGCACCTCGTTCCCCCAGTTCGACCGATCGCCGGTAATTCTCCCAAACGATCGGCAGGACCTGCCCGAACGGGTGGTCGGTGACGGCGGTCCCTGTCCAGAACTGAATCGTCCGAGGTGGGCGGAGCATTACCGGGCCGTGTCGCGGAGCCGCTCGCGTCGCGGCCCCCGGACCTGCCCGCGTGACTGTTTCCGCAGTTCAGAGGCGAGCTGGTGCGGCGCTCACCGCTGTCCGGGTTCCGGCGCGCGGGCTGTCACCGAGGTGGTCTCCCAGGCGAACCCGTCCGGATCGGTGAACGGCTCGGCAGCGCCGACGACCGCGATCCGGTGCGATCCGGTGCCGTCGGGGGAGACGCCGGCGTCCTTGGCGAGGGCACGACGCCGGTACAGGGCCAGTTTGACGGCGCCCGGCTCGGTGGCGAACTCGACGTACATGCGGCCGAAGCTTTTCGCCACGGTGAGGCCCCGGTCGACGTAGAACCGTTTGCTCGCGGCCACGTCGGCGACTCCCAGCAGGAGCACGATGTCGTTGAACTGCCGGGTGGCCGGGCCGGTGTCCTTCTTCGCCGAGGTCGCGACCTTCCAGATCGTCCCGTCCGGGGCTTGGACGACCCCGCCGTAGCCCCACAGCGATTTCGAAGCGGCCTTGAGCGTCGTCGCCCCGGCGTCGAGGGCGGCGCCGAGTAGGGCGTCGACGTCGGCCGGCTGGGACACCGTGAGTGACAGGGTGAACCCGCGGAAGCCGGTGGTCGGTGCCTGTGAGGCGCGCAGGCGCAGCTGGGTGCCCAACCCGAAGGCGGCGGTGTAGAAGCGTTCGGCGGCCGCGGGGTCCGCCACCTCGAGGGTGATGTTGTCGATGGAGGTCATGGCAGGAACGCTAGGCGCGGCCCGGGGACCGGCGCTTCTCGATTCCTGACCGGTCTTGACCCGGCGCCGCACGCCCGCTCGAATTCGCGACTTCGCCGGTAAGCCTCTTGACAAGAGGGGGACAATAAAAAATCGACGTGTCCTCCGTAATTCAAAGGAGAACCCGCCGAACCTATTATCAGTTTAAACGCGGTGAGGGGCCTGTGTCAACTCAGGGGTACGAAGAGGAATTGCGGTCCGAACGGAGCTACGTGGCCGGGCTCTACACGCGGCTCGACGCGGAGCGCACGCGGGTGAAAGGCCAGTACAACGCGGCGTTGCGCGGAAACGGCGCGTCGCCCATGGAACGGGATGTCGAGGTGCGGGCGTCGGCGAAAGCGCTGAGGCGGCTGGCCGTCGCGGACGACGGGTTGTGTTTCGGCCGGTTGGACACGCTTTCGGGCGACCATTCGTACATCGGCCGGATCGGCCTTTTCGACGAGGAGAACGACCACGAACCACTGTTGCTGGATTGGCGGGCGCCGGCGTCGCGCGCGTTCTACGTCGCCACCGCCGCGACTCCGGAGAACATGCGCCGGCGCCGCCAGTTCCATACGCGCGGGCGCCAGGTGATCGACTTCACCGACGAGGTGCTCGGCCGTCCGGGCGGCGGCGAGCGGGGGGACGCGGCGCTGCTCGCGGCGGTCAACGCGCCGCGCGGTGACGGGATGCGCGACATCGTGGCGACGATCCAGGCCGAGCAGGACCGGATCATCCGGCTCGATCACCCTGGCGTGCTGGTGATCGAGGGCGGTCCGGGCACCGGGAAGACCGTGGTGGCGCTGCACCGCGTCGCGTACCTGCTCTACACCCAGCGGGAGCGGATGGAGCGCCACGGTGCGCTCGTGGTCGGCCCCAACCCGGCGTTCCTGAACCACATCAGCCGGGTGCTGCCGTCGCTGGGCGAGTCCGACGTGGTGTTCATGACCACCGGCGACCTCGTGCCCGGCCTGCACGTCACCGCCGAGGACACGCCGGAAGCCGCGCGGCTCAAGGGCTCGCTGAAGATCCTCGACGTGCTCGCGGCGGCGGTCGCCGACCGGCAGCGGCTGCCGGCGCAGCCGTTGCCCATCCCACTGGCGGACGTCACGGTGCGGATCGACGCCGAGACCGCGGAGTGGGCCAGGCACGAGGCGCGCGACAGCGGGCTGCCGCACAACGAGGCCCGCGCGGTGTTCACCGAGATCGTCACGTACGTGCTCACCGAACGGGCGATCGCCAGGATCGGCCGGGGCTGGCTGACCCGGGCGGACCGCGCGGGGTGGGAAGAGCTGCGGTCGGACCTGGTCAAGGAGCTCGCGGGCGACGAGAAGTTCACCGCCGCGCTCGACGAGCTCTGGCCGATCCTGACACCGGAAACGCTGCTGGCAGGGCTGTACGCGTCCCCCGAACGGCTGCGGGCGGCCGGTGGGGACCCGGCGTTGGCGCGCGCCGACGGCGACGCCTGGACGGTGTCGGACGTGCCGCTGCTCGACGAGCTGGTCGACCTGCTGGGTTCGGACAAGTCGGCCGACCGGACCGCCGAGCGGGAGCGGGCGGCCGCGGCCCAGCACGCCGCCGACGTGCTGGACAGCCTCGTCGGCCGCCAGGACTCGATGGACGACGAGGACCACCTGTTCGCCACCGACCTGCTCTACGCCGACGACCTGGCGGAACGCTTCGTCGAGCAGGACACCAGGGACCTCGTCGAACGCGCCACGGCGGACCGGGACTGGACCTACCGCCACGTCGTGGTCGACGAGGCACAGGAACTGTCCGAAATGGACTGGCGAGTGCTGATGCGGCGCTGTCCGGGCCGGTCGTTCACCGTGGTCGGCGACCTCGCCCAACGCCGGTCCGTGGCCGGGGCGACGTCCTGGGACACGATGCTGGAGCCGTACGTGCCCGGCCGCTGGGTCTACCGGTCGCTGTCGGTGAACTACCGCACCCCGGCGGAGATCATGGACATCGCCGCCGCGCTGCTCGCCGAGTTCGCGCCCGGGGTCCGGCCGCCGGAGTCGGTCCGCGCGTGCGGCGTCCAGCCTTGGTCCAGGCGGGTCACCGAAGACGAACTGCCCGCTGCCATCGAGGAGTTCGTGCGGGACGAAGCCGGCCGCGAAGGCACCAGCGTCGTGATCGGGCCACCGGAAGTGCCGGGCGCGGTGGCGCCGTCGGAGACGAAGGGCCTGGAGTTCGACGCCGTCCTGGTCGTGGAACCGGAACGGATCCTCGCCGACGGTCCGCGCGGCGCGGCCGAGCTCTACGTCGCCCTCACGCGCGCCACCCAGCGTCTCGGCGTCCTGCACCAGGGTCCACTGCCGCAGGCTCTGACCGGGCTCGTCGAGACGCCGGCACCCGCCAAGGCCGGGCAGTAGGCAGGGGTTCGAGGCCGGGCGGCCCTGGAAGCACCAGGGTCGCCCGGACCTCGCCGGAAGCTACAGACGGGCCTTCCCGGTGTGGTCGGTCAGGGCAGGATCTCGACGTACCCGTCGGTTCCGTGCACGCGGATCCGCTGCCCGTCCCGGATCAGCCGGGTGGCCTGCTCCACGCCCACGACGGCAGGCAAGCCGTACTCCCGGGCGATCACCGCGCCATGGGTCATCAGGCCGCCCACCTCCGTGACCAGGCCCGTGATTCCGACGAACAGGGGCGACCAGCTGGGGTCCGTGTGGGCCGTGACCAGGATGTCGCCCGCCTCGAGCTCGGCCTCCGCCATGTCGAGGATGACGCGGGCCCTCCCCTCGATGGTCCCGGCGGACACCGGCAGGCCGATCAGGGCGCCGGCCGGCACGTCGTCGCGCCGGTACGCCCCGGTGACGGCCTCGCCATCGGATGTGAGCACCCGGGGCGGTGTGAGCGCGTGGTACGACCGGAACGCGTCCTTGCGCTGCTGGATGAGCTGGTCATCCACCTGGTTCGAGCGCACGACGTCGCGGAACTCCTGGAACGTGAGGTAGAAGACGTCCTCCTGCTCCGCAAGCACGTCGGCCCGCACGAGGCGCCCGGCCTCCTCCAGCAAGGCCTGCTTGTAGACGAAGTAGCGGCTGATGATGCCGTACTTCGGGTACTCCCGGTAGCCGGTGAAGGTTCGGACCCGGTCGATCATCCGCTTGGTCTCGTCGGCTTTCCGGTCCCCGTCCGGCAGGGCCCGCAAGCGTGACAGCACTTCCTGTTCCTTCTTCCGCGCCTTCTGCCGGCCTTGCTCGAAGCGCCGCTGGGCGGCCCCCGGCTCGAAGTTCCTGACGTTGTCGAGGATGACGGGCACGAGCGTGCTGGGGCGCTCGCGCCAACGCGGCCTCGTGATGTCGATCTCGCCGACGCAGCCCATGCCGTACCGGTCGAGGTAGGCCTCTATGGCGTCGCGCGCTTCGGTCCCGCCCGGGACCTTCGCCAGCTCGTCCAGGAAGCCCTCGTCCTCGACGTCCTGCAGGAACGCCACCACCTCCGGCTGCGGGCGGATCACGTCCGCGACGTCGAGCAGCGCCAGTCCCATCTCCGACGTGACGTTGCCGGGCGCGGACAGCGTCAGCGTGTCAGCCGCGTTCTTCTCGCCCAGCCACTCCTGCAGGTTGTCGTTGAGCCACCACGTGGCCTCCATCCCCGCCATGATCGCCTGGAGACTCAGCGGATCACTGAGGACTCGCTTGTGCTCCTCGAAGGCCTCCAGCAGGAAGTCGAACAGCGCCGGTCCGGTCTTCGTCCGGATGTCGCGCTCCAGGGCGGCGATGGACGCCCGGCTGCGCTCGACCAGCTCGGTGACGATGGCCGGATCGGTCTCGATCGGGTCGCGTACGCCCCTGGGCGGCGGCCCGCCGGGAGCAGCGTCCGGGAGCGACGGGACGAAATCGTCGCGGTCGAGGACGGTCTCCAGCGCGTCCCTGATCAGCGGATCGCCTCTCCCCATGACATCCAGGAGGCCGGCGCGGGCCGCGGGCGTGGCCAGCCGCGGGGTGACGTCGACGAACAGTCTCCCGCCGGCCTCGTGCATCGGCACCATGGCCGTCAGCTGCCACACGGAGATCCCCAGGGGCTTCATCGGGTCGGTCATCATCTGCCCGTGGCCGACGGAGACGTAGACGTGATTCTCCTGGTCGCCGGTCTCGGGGATGGGGAACAGCGTCGTGATCGGCCGGCTCTGAACGATCTGGAAGTCAGCACCGACCAGGCACCATTCGATGTCCTGCGGGCGGCCGAAGTGCGCCTCGATCCGGCGCCCGAGCTGCACGAGCCGCACGACCTGCGCATCCGTCAGCGCCGGCTGCTCCTGCTGCGGCGGGTCGATCGCCACTTCCTGCGTACCGCCGGCCGGCAGGGCGTGAATGGCACGCTGTTTGGCGGCGATCGCCTTGGCGACGACTTCGCCGTCTCGCACCTTGAAGACGTCCGGGTTCACCAGGCCGGAGACCAGGGCCTCGCCGAGGCCGAACCCGGCGTCCACGGTGGCGACCTTCCGGTTGCCCGTGACGGGGTCGGCCGTGAACAGGATGCCGGCCGCATCCGGGAGGACCATCCGCTGCACGACCACGGCCATGCGGACCGCGCGGTGGTCGATGCCGTTCCGCTGGCGGTAGGTCACGGCCCGCTCGGTGAACAGCGAGGCCCAGCACCGGCTGACGTGCTGCAGGATCGCCGTCGGCCCCACGACGTTCAGATAAGTGTCCTGCTGTCCGGCGAAGGAGGCCGTCGGCAGGTCCTCTGCCGTCGCGCTGGATCGGACGGCGCAGGCGGCTTGCTCGCCGAGCCGGGCGAGCGCGCGGGTGATCGCGGCCGCGAGATCGCCCGGGATGGCAATGTCTTCGATGGTCCGGCGAATCTGCGCGCTGAGCGTGCGGATCCCCTCCCGGTCGTCCGGGTTCACGCGCGACAGCTGATCGAGCCGGTCGTCGATCGACGGCGCTTCCACCATGATCCGCCGGAAGGCGTCCGTCGTCACGCAGAAGCCACCCGGCACGCGGATGCCTTCGATCCGCGACAGCCCGCCCAGGTGCACGCCCTTGCCGCCAACGACCGCGACCCGGGTCTCGTCGACCTCTTGAAGATCCAGAACATACTGCTCGATCACTGCGACGCCTCCGAGGCAGTCATGCTCAGTTGTATTGGGGCGGCAGATCGAATGACCGGCGCCTCTGTCGGACTTCTTGTCGAGCACGTCCTCACGGGCGCGCACCCCCGCACCTCAGCGCCGAGCGCCCGCGACTGCACTGCCGGTTCCACTTCACCGCGTCCCCCATACTTCGACAACAACGTCGTGCCCCCATTTCCGCAGGTTGTGGCATCGGCCGACGATTCTGCGCCACGACCCGGGTCTTGCCGCAAGCCCCCGGGTGCGTTATAAGTTAAAAGTGGGAGGGGGAGGAATTTCGCCTGCCTCGTCCGCTGGAACTGGCTCGGTTGTTGTCAAGCGGTGGCGCGCCACTTAGCTGAGTGATGGCCGGAGTTCGAGCCGTCCCTCAGCTAGCCGCTGGCTGTTGACGGCGGAAAGCCAGTCGCGGATTTGGGTGAGGAGTTCTTCGACCACGGGCTCGGTGAATTCGCTCAACGAGAACAGGCAGTAGTCGACCGCCAGCCATTCGCCCAGTTTCTGCTCGAGGTCTTCATCCGTGACCGGGTCACGGATCTGCTCGATCGCCCAGATGACCAAGCCGCGCTTCGCGTTCCAGACATCCCGGTGCTCGTTTTCGTCCCTTCGGTCGGTAGGACCACCACTGGTCGACCGGTTTGTCGGATACGCTGTAGGTCAGCTGTTCTTCGAACCAAGCCCGAGGTGGTCCAGATACGCATGCCGCAGTTCCGATTGGACGAGCTGATTCGCGCCAGCCGCTCCTTCGAGGGCTTTACGAGTAGCTACGCGGCACATTCTCGCGGCCACAGGATTCTTCGTGGTAATTGCGAGACCGATCGCCTCAACGTCTTTGACGACGGATTTGATGAGCTGCATGCCGGAGCGATTGCTCCGATGCGACTCCCTGGCTCGTCCTCGCCCCAGGTCTCGTTCGGCGCGTAGGCCAGTTGGCGCTCAACGACGCCATGGATCGGCGTCTAGGCCGGTGAGAGCGCAAATACGCAGGTAAACAAACTGTGCCCTCGGCAGGATTCGAACCTGCGACACCTGCCTCCGGAGGGCAGTGCTCTATCCCCTGAGCTACGAGGGCCCATCGCTGTGCGACGTGAGAAGCCTAGCGCATCCCCGCCACCACGTGGTGGGCACCCCATGCACGAAACGGCCCAGCGCGGTACCTTCCGCAGCGAGTAAGGCTAGCCTGCCTTGCATACATGCGCATGTCGCTATATGTTGAGCGAGAGGAGGCAGCGCCATGGGACATGGTCACGGGCACGGCGTCCCCAGTGCCTCCGGGCGGTACCTGCCCCGCCTCGTCGCGGCGCTCGGGATCGGCGCCGTCTTCTTCCTGCTCGAGGTCGTGGTCGGTGTCCTCACCGGCTCACTCGCCCTGATCTCCGACGCCGCCCACATGCTCACCGACGTCTTCGGCCTCGGGATGGCCCTCACGGCGATCGTCCTCGCGCGGCGCAGCGGGCCGACCTATCGTCGCACCTTCGGCCTCTACCGCGCGGAGGTGCTGGCCGCCCTCGGCAACGCCGTCCTCCTGTTCGGCGTCGCCGGGTACGTGCTCGTCGAGGCCGTCCAGCGCGTCACCGACCCGCCCGCGGTGCCGGGCCTCCCGGTCCTCGCCACGGCCGTCGCCGGGCTGCTCGCCAACCTCGCGGCGTTCACGCTCCTGCGCTCCGGCGCCAAGGAGAGCCTCAACGTCCGGGGCGCCTACCTCGAGGTGCTCGCCGACCTCATCGGTTCCGTGGGCGTCCTCGTGAGCGGCGCGGTCACGCTCACCACCGGCTGGCGCTACGCCGACCCGATCATCGGTGTCGCGATCGGCCTGTTCGTGCTTCCACGCACGGCACTGCTCGCGCGCCGCGCCCTGCGGATCCTCTTCCAGCACGCCCCGGCGGAGGTCGACGTCGAGGGCATCGCGGCGGAGCTCGCGGCGCTCGCCGGCGTGCGGGACGTGCACGACCTGCACGTGTGGACGCTCACCTCGGGCATGGAGGTCGCCTCCGCGCACCTCGCCGTCGAGCAGCACGCCGAACCCGCGCAGGTGCTCGCCCAGGCGCAGAACGTGCTGGCGAACACCTACGACATCAAGCACGCCACACTGCAGATCGAGCCGTGCGAATCGGCCAAGCGGTGCGAAGAGCTGTCCTGGTGAGCTACAGCGGCTGAGCGTCCCGAGCGGCGAGCATCTGCTTCATCAGCACGATCTCCGCGCCCTGCGAGTCCAGGATGCTCTGCGTCAGCGCCTTCACCGCCGCGACGGACGTGTGGTCGTGCGCGTACTGCGCCATCGCCGTGCCGCCCTGGTGGTGCCGCAGCATCAGCTGCAGGAAGTACACGTCCAGATCCCTGCCCGACAGCGACCGCAGCCTCGTCAGCTCCGCGTTCGTCGCCATCCCGGGCATCGGCGCGTCGCTCGACGACGCGCCCGGCGACGGCATCCCCATCCCGGCCATGTCGTGCCCACCGGACTGCGTCATCCACGTCATGTACGCGCCCGTGGTCTGCTCGGGCTGACCCCACAGCATGAGCCAACCCTTCATCCGGCCGACCTGCTCCAGCTGCGTGCTCTGGATGTCGAAGGCCAGCTGCCGGACCTGCGGGTCCGTGCTGTGGTCCCGCTCCCAGTTCGCCATGGTCACGGCCTGCAGGTGGTGCACCGACATGTCCTGTGCGAACCCGACCTCGACCGAGCCGGCCGCGGGAGTGGCCGGCTCGGACGAGTTGAGCGCCCGCTGGGTCAGGAACATCCCGAGCACCGCGCCCAGCAGCAGCACGGCGACGACTGCCGCGCCGATCACCACCGGGCGCGAGAACGACGACTGCGCGGGAGCTTCTTCGGGTTCGGTCATCAGGGCGTGTGGCTCCCGGGGGCGGCGGGGGCGGAGGGCGCCGTCGAGCCCGCGCCCATGTCCTGCTGGGTGCCGGTCGAGCCCTGGTAGTTCATCGGCTTGGCGTCCGGTCCGGGCGGGGTCGGGTCGAACGGCGGCGGGTTGTCCGGGTCGAACGCGCCCGGCCCGAGCGCGTCGCAGGAGGCGCCGACCTCGGGGTAGGTGTTCTGGTTGGTGCGCAGCGCGGTGATGAACTCGTCGACCCGCTGGTCGTCGGCGCTGTCCACCTTGAGCTGGTGGCCCCAGGACTGCAGCGAGATCGGCTTGTCGAGCCCGGGGTAGGGCGACATCATCGTGTACGGCTTGCCCTCGACCTTGGCCTTGAGCGTGTTCAGCGCGTCACCCGTGACCTGGTCCGGGTTGTAGGCGATCCACACCGCGCCGTGTTCGAGCGAGTGGACCATGTTCTCGGTGCGCACGGCCTTGGGGTAGACGATGCCGGTGCACGCGGCCCAGTACCCGTCGTGCGGCCCGCCGAACGGCGGCGAGTGGTCGTAGGCGACGCGCTCGGTCGGCAGCACGTGCACGCTGCCCTTGTACTCGACGGTCACGATGCCCTGGAGCTTCAGCGACGGATCGGGGTTCGAGGCGCTGGGCACCCAGTCGGCGAGCGCGCGCTTGGGCGCGGACTGCACCAGGTAGTAGGTGACGACCACGGCGGCGAGCGCCACGACGGCGACGACCGCGATGACCGTGCCCCACGGGAAGCCCCGCTTGGTCACCACCGAGCTGCGTGCCGCTCTGACGGCGTTCTTCGACGAGGCCTTCTTCTTCGTGCCGCTGGCCATGGCTCCCGCATCCGGTCGAAAATCGAATTAACCCAGGGTGGAGTGTAGGGACTGCATGTCAGAGCGATGTCAACGGCCACATACACTCGCGTGGTGACTCCCGCCGTGCTTGCCGAACTCGTCCGCTCGTCCGCCGTGCAGGTGCTGACCGCGCGTGACCTCGATCACGCCGTCCTGCCCGCCGTCGTGACGATCGAGCGACCCCGCAACCCCGAGCACGGAGATTACGCCACCAACCTGGCGCTGCAGGTAGCGAAGAAAGTCGGGTTGCCGCCGCGCGAGTTCGCCCAGGCGCTGGCCGACGAGGTCGCCAAGGCCGACGGCGTCGAGAGCGCCGAGGTCGCGGGCCCCGGCTTCCTCAACTTCCGGCTCGCCGCCGACGCGCAGGGCGAGCAGGTGCGCCAGGTGCTCGCCGCGGGAGAGCGCTACGGCACCGGCGATGCGCTGACCGGCCGCAGGATCAACCTCGAGTTCGTATCGGCCAACCCCACCGGCCCGGTCCACCTCGGTGGCACCCGCTGGGCCGCGGTGGGTGACGCGCTGGGCCGCATCCTCGCCGCACAGGGCGCCGAGGTGACCCGGGAGTACTACTTCAACGACGCGGGCGCGCAGATCGACCGGTTCGTCCGGTCCCTGATCGCCGCCGCGAAGGGCGAGCCCGCACCCGAGGACGGTTATGCGGGCGGCTACATCTCCGACATCGCCGCCGAGGTACTGCGTCAGGAGCCCAGTGCGCTGTCGCTGCCGGAAGCCGAGCGGCACGAGACGTTCCGGCGCATCGGCATCGAGCTGATGTTCACCGAGATCAAGCAGAGCCTGCACGAGTTCGGCACCGACTTCGACGTCTACTTCCACGAGGGCTCGCTGCACGAGAGCGGCGCGGTCCAGCGCGCGGTCGAGCAGCTGAAGGAGTCCGGCAGGCTCTACCTCGCCGACGGCGCCTGGTGGCTGCGCTCCACCGAGTTCGGCGACGACAAGGACCGGGTGGTCATCAAGAGCGACGGCGCGCCGGCGTACATCGCGGGCGACATCGCGTACCTGCAGGACAAGATCAGCCGCGGCTTCGACCTGTGCATCTACATGCTCGGCGCGGACCACCACGGCTACATCGCCCGGCTCAAGGCGGCCGCGGCGGCGATGGGGCAGGACCCCGGCGTGGTCGAGGTGCTCATCGGCCAGCTGGTGAACCTGGTCAGCGACGGCAAGCCGGTCCGGATGAGCAAGCGGGCGGGCACCGTGATCACCATGGAGGACCTGGTCGAGGCCGTCGGCGTGGACGCCGCGCGCTACGAGCTGACGCGCTACTCGGTGGACTCGGGCATCGATGTCGACCTGGACCTGCTTCGCAAGCACAGCAACGAAAACCCGGTCTACTACGTGCAGTACGCGCACGCCAGGCTGGCCTCGCTGCAGCGCAACGCCGCGGACCTCGGCCTGAAGCCGGACGCCGGCGCCGAGCTGGGTCTGCTCACCCTCCCCCAGGAGGGCGACCTGATCCGGACGATCGACGAGTTCCCGAAGATCGTGCGCAAGGCGGCCGAGCTGCGCGAGCCGCACCGGGTGGCGCGCTACCTGGAGAGCCTGGCGAGCATGTTCCACAAGTTCTACACGGTCGCCCAGGTGCTGCCGAAGGGCGACGAGGAGGCGACTCCGCTGACCTTCGCCCGGCTCGCCCTGTGCGACGCCGCGCGCCAGGTTTTCGCCAACGGTCTGCAGCTGCTCGGTGTCTCCGCCCCGGAACGGATGTAACTCATGGTCCACCCCGCAGGTCCTCGCCATGCCGATGTGCGCCCGCACGCGGACACGTCCGGGTTCCCGCCCGCTTCGGCGGACGAGCTCGACCGGCTGTACCCGAAGGTGTGGCCGCGCAACACCTACCGTGCGCCGGACGGCGTCGTGCGCATCGCCGGGGTCGACGTCCGCGAGCTCGCCGCGACGTACGGCACGCCGCTGTTCGTGGTCGACGAGGCCGACTTCAAGTCGCGGTGCGCGGAGTACGCCGAGGCGTTCGACGACCCGACGCTGGTGCACTACGCGTCCAAGGCCTTCCTGTGCACCGAGGTGGCCCGCTGGGTCGCGGCGCAGGGGCTGAGCCTGGACGTCGCCAGCGGGGGAGAGCTCGCCGTGGCGCTGCACGCCGGGTTCCCGGCGGAGCGGATCACCTTCCACGGCAACAACAAGTCCGTCGCGGAGCTGGAGGCCGCGGTGGACGCGGGCGTGGGCACCGTCGTGCTCGACTCGTTCTACGAGATCGCCCGCCTCGCCGACGTCGCCGCCCGTCACGACGTCGTGCAGAACGTGCTCGTGCGCGTCACGGTCGGCGTCGAGGCGCACACGCACGAGTTCATCGCGACGGCGCACGAGGACCAGAAGTTCGGCTTCTCGCTCGCCGCCGGGGACGCGGCGGAGGCGGTGCGCCGGGTGCTCAACGCGTCCTCGCTCAAGCTGGTCGGCCTGCACAGCCACATCGGCTCGCAGATCTTCGACTCCGACGGTTTCGAGGTCGCCGCACGCCGGGTGGTCGGGCTGCTCGCCGAGCTGCGCAAGGAGCACGGCGACGAGCTGATCGAGCAGCTGTCCATGGTGGACCTGGGCGGTGGCTTCGGCATCGCCTACACGGACAAGGACAACCCGCCGCCGCCCGCGCAGATGGTCACCCAGATCCGCGAGATCGTGCGCAAGGAGTGCGAGTTCGCGGGCCTGCCGGTGCCCCGGATCGCGGGGGAGCCCGGCCGCGCGATCGCCGGTCCCGGCACGATCACGCTGTACGAGGTCGGCACGATCAAGGACGTTTCGCTGGGGGACGACGAAAGCCGCCGGTACGTCAGCGTCGACGGCGGGATGAGCGACAACATTCGCACGGCGCTCTACGACGCGACCTACGACTGCCGCCTGGTGTCCCGCTCGGCCGACGAGGGGGACGGCGCGGTCGCCGCGGCCCTGTCCCGGGTGGTGGGCAAGCACTGCGAGTCCGGTGACATCGTCGTCCGCGACTGCTGGCTGCCCGACACGCTCGCCCCCGGCGACCTGCTCGCCCTCGCCGCGACGGGCGCCTACTGCTATTCGATGGCCAGCAACTACAACCGGCAGCCGCGTCCCGCGGTGGTCGCGGTGCGCAACGGCAGCGCGCGGTTGCTGCTGCGCCGGGAGACCGTCGAGGACATGCTGAACCTGGAGGTGTCGTGAGCTCCGCACTGTCCAAAGCGGACGCCGAGATGGGGGTGGGCCCCCGCCAGGGGGCCGGAACCAACACCGCACCCGTCCGGGTGGCTCTGCTCGGCTGCGGCACGGTGGGCAGTGAGGTCGCCCGGCTGCTCACCGAGCAGGCGGACGAGCTCGCGGCGCGCGCCGGCGCCCCGGTCGAGCTGGCCGGTATCGCGGTGCGCCGCCCGGACAAGCATCCCGAGCTGCCGCAGCACCTGCTCACCCCGGACGCGGCCGCGCTGGTCGAGTCCGATGTGGACGTCGTGGTCGAGCTGATCGGCGGGATCGAACCGGTCCGCACCTGGCTGCTCACCGCGCTGCGCAAGGGGAAGTCGGTCGTCACGGCGAACAAGGCGCTGCTCGCCGAGTACTCCGCGGAGCTGTCCGAGGCCGCCGACGCCGCCGGTGCGGACCTGTACTTCGAGGCCTCCGTCGCCGGCGCCATCCCGCTGCTGCGCCCGCTGCGCGAGTCGCTCGCCGGTGACCGCATCACGAAGGTGATGGGCATCGTCAACGGCACCACGAACTTCATCCTGTCCGCAATGGACTCGACGGGGGCCGGCTACGCCGAGACCCTCGACGAGGCCAGCCGGCTCGGCTACGCCGAGGCGGATCCGACGGCCGATGTGGACGGTTACGACGCGGCCTCGAAGGCCGCGATCCTCGCGTCGCTGGCGTTCCACAGCCGGGTGACGGCCGCGGACGTGCACCGCGAAGGGATCTCCAGGGTCACCGCGTCCGACATCGCGGCCGCGAAAGCCCTAGGACGCACGGTGAAGCTCCTCGCGATCTGCGAGCGGGTGACGGCCGACGACGGTGCCGAGTCGGTCTCGGCCCGCGTGCATCCGGTGATGATCCCGCGCAGCCACCCGCTGGCGGGCGTCGGCGGTGCCTTCAACGCGGTGTTCGTCGAGGCGGACGCCGCGGGCGAGCTGATGTTCTACGGTCAGGGCGCCGGCGGCGCGCCGACGGCCAGCGCGGTCCTGGGCGACCTCGTCGCCGTGGCGCGCAACCGCGTGCTCGGCGGCCGCGGTCCCCGCGAGTCGGCCCACGCGAACCTGCCGGTGCGGCCGATGGGGCAGACCCCGACGCGCTACCACGTCAGCCTCGACGTGGCCGACAAGCCGGGTGTGCTGGCCCAGGTCGCGCAGGTCTTCGCGAACCACGGGGTGAGCATCGCCGCGGTGCGTCAGCGCGACCGGCTGTCCACGGCGAGCCTGGTGATCGTGACGCACCTCGCACCTGACGCGGCCCTCGAGGCGACGATCGAGGCGATCGGGAAGATGGACGTGGTGCACGAAGTGGTCAGCGTGATGCGCGTGGAAGGCGAAGACTGATGAACGCAAAGCCCGGCTGGCCAGGGATCATCGAAGCCTATGCCGACCGGGTGCCGATCCCGGCGGGGGCCAAGGTGGTCACCCTCGGCGAGGGAAACACGCCGCTGATGCCCGCGCCGCACCTGTCCGAGCTCACCGGCGCCGAGGTGCACCTGAAGGTCGAAGGCGCCAACCCCACCGGCTCGTTCAAGGACCGCGGGATGACGGTGGCCATCACGCACGCGCTGGCCAGCGGGCTCAAGGCCGTCATCTGCGCCTCCACGGGCAACACCTCCGCCTCGGCCGCCGCCTACGCCGCGCGGGCCGGGCTCACCTGCGCGGTGCTCGTCCCGCAGGGCAAGATCGCGATGGGCAAGCTCGCCCAGGCGGTCCTGCACGGCGCCCGGATCCTGCAGGTCGACGGCAACTTCGACGACTGCCTCGAGCTCGCCCGCAAGACCGCGATCGACCATCCGGTCACACTGGTCAACTCGGTCAACCCGGTCCGCCTCATCGGGCAGCGCACCGCGGCGTACGAGGTGTGCGACGTGCTCGGCAAGGCGCCCGACGTGCACTGCCTGCCGGTCGGGAATGCGGGAAACATCACTGCCTACTGGGCCGGCTACACCGGATACGCGGCGGACGGGATCGTCGATTCGACGCCGCGGATGTTCGGCTTCCAGGCCGCCGGTGCCGCGCCGCTCGTGCTCGGCGAGCCGGTGAAGGATCCCGACACCATCGCCACCGCGATCCGGATCGGCAGCCCAGCCTCGTGGCAGGGCGCGGTCAACGCCCGCAACGCCTCCGGCGGCCTGTTCGAGAAGGTCACCGACGAGCAGATCCTCGACGCGTACCGGCTGCTGGCGCGCAAGGAGGGCGTGTTCGTCGAGCCGTCCTCGGCCACCAGCGTCGCCGGCCTTCTGCTGACCGCCCGGGACGGGCGGCTGCCCAAGGGCGCGACAGTGGTCTGCACCGTGACCGGCCACGGCCTGAAGGACCCGGCGACCGCGCTGGAGGGCAACGTCGAGGTCGAGCCGCTGGCGGTCGACCCCAGTGCGGTCGCGGCGGCGCTGGACCTGTCATGACCTCGTTCAAGGTGACCGTGCCCGCTTCGTCGGCCAACCTGGGCCCCGGCTTCGACGCGCTGGGGCTGGCACTGGGCCTGCACGACGTGATCGAGGTGCAGGTCATCGAGGCGGGCCTGAAGGTCGAGGTGATCGACGCGGGCGCGGGCGGTGTCGAGGACGTGCCCACCGACGAGACGCACCTGGTGGTCCGCGCGATCCGGCGCACCTGTGAGCGGCTCGGGGTGCGCCCGCCGGGCCTGCACCTGCGTTGTTTCAACAGGATCCCGCACGCGCGCGGGCTGGGCTCGTCGGCCGCGGCGGTGGTCTCCGGGGTCGCCGCGGGCTATGCGCTCGCGGAGAAACCACTCGATCCGGACGCGGTGCACCTCGCGGCGGAATTCGAGGGCCACGCCGACAACGCGGCCGCGAGCCTGCTCGGCGGGCTCGTGATCGCGTGGTGCGAGGACGGCCGGTTCTTCGCCGACCGCCTCCGGGTGCACCCGTCGATCCGGCCCGTGCTGGCCGTGCCCGCGGTCAAGTCCTCCACCGCGGCCACCCGTGGCCTGCTGCCCACCGAGGTGCCGTACGCCGACGCCGCCTTCTGCGCGGGCCGTGCCGCCCTCGCCGTGCACGCCCTGACCTGCGATCCCGCCGTGCTGCTGCCCGCCACCGCGGACCGGCTGCACCAGCACTACCGCGCCCCCGCCTATCCGGCGACGGCCCGGCTCGTACGTGATCTGCGTAACGCCGGGGTGGCCGCGACGGTGTCCGGCGCGGGACCGACAGTGCTCGCGCTGACGACCGACGGAATAATCCCGGCAGGGGTCGGCGTTGAGGGTTTCGTAGTCTCCGAACTGCCGGTGGATTCCGCCGGAGTCCAGGTCACGGCGGGATAGCGGCCTTGCGCCGGTTTCGCGCCACGCCGGGGGTGGTTGTTGCACCACGACTCCGGTCGGTCTACCCTCGGGGGCGTTCGATCACCGTGCGCAGTTCCGCACCCGGTGACGGTCCCGGGGGATCCTTCCCGGATCGCATCTTCAGTTGAAGCCGATGATTCCGCATAGCTGATGCAGGGATGGACCTCAGGCGGGTTTCCGGTGGCCATGGTGACGAATTCAGCAGGCTCCTCTCGGAGCAGGCATCCCGTGTGGCGGCTCCGCCGCCGTGACCTGCCGGTCTCGACCCGGCGAAGCCGCACGGGCAGTAGCGAACCGCTGCGCGATCAGACGCGGGCGGTAGTCCGCTGATCCACCTGGAGGCGTGGATCGGTCAGGAAGGACATGTGTGAGCAACACCGATCTTTTGAGCGGTGACCTGGACACCCAGGCCGCTCCGGCCGCGTCGGAATCAGGGGAACAGGCGAACGGCACCGCGCCCAAGCGCCGTACCGGCGGCCTTTCCGGGATGGTGATCGCCGACCTGCGGGAACTCGCGACCGAATTGGGTGTCGGGGACACCAAGGGCATGCGCAAGGGCGACCTCATCGCCGCGATTCGTGAGCGCCAGGGCAAGGCGCCGCGCAAGCGCGCCGGGTCCGACGACACGCTTCCCTTCGACGGCATCGCCGCGTCCGCCCCGGCGACCGCGCCTGCCGAGAAGAAGCAGGAGAAGCCCGTGGAGAAGGCTGCCGAGCGGCCGGCCGAGAAGGCCCCGCAGGCGGAGAAGGTGACCGAGCGGCCTGCCGCGGAGGAAACCCCTCAGCAGGGTGAGGACGGTGGCCGCCGTGAGAGCGGCAGCCGTCGTCGCCGCGGTTCGAGCCGTGCCGCGGGCAGCCCCGACTCGGGCGGCCAGCGCGACAACTCCCCGCGTGACAACTCGCCGCGTGAGGGCGGGCAGCGTGACGGCGGCCAGCGGGACAACGCCCAGCGTGACGGTGCGCAGCAGCGCACCGAGCAGCCGCAGCGCGAGCGCGGCGGCGAGCAGGGCGGTGGCAACCAGCGTCGGCAGCAGAACAACAACCAGTCGCAGAACAGCCGCGGCCAGCAGGGCCAGGGCGGCCCGGCCGACGGGGACGACGAGGACGGGGGCCGTCGCGGCCGCCGGTTCCGCGACCGTCGCCGTCGCGGCGGTGGCAGCGGCCGTGGTGAGGGCGGCGGCCCGGACACCGAGATCCGCGAGGACGACGTCCTGCTCCCGGTCGCCGGCATCCTCGACGTGCTGGACAACTACGCGTTCGTGCGCACCTCGGGCTACCTGCCGGGGCCGAACGACGTGTACGTCTCGCTGTCGCTGGTCCGCAAGTACAACCTGCGCCGCGGCGACGCCATCACCGGTGTCGTGAAGCAGCCCCGCGAGGGCGAGCAGCAGCGGCAGAAGTTCAACCCGCTGGTGCGGGTGGACAACATCAACGGTCTCGAGCCGGACCAGGCCAAGAAGCGGCCCGAGTTCACCAAGCTCACCCCGCTCTACCCCAACGAGCGGCTGCGCCTGGAGACCGAGTCGCACAAGCTGACCACCCGCGTCATCGACCTGGTGATGCCGGTCGGCAAGGGCCAGCGCGCACTGATCGTGTCGCCGCCGAAGGCGGGCAAGACCACGATCATGCAGGACGTGGCGAACGCGATCACCACGAACAACCCCGAGTGCCACCTGATGGTCGTCCTCGTCGACGAGCGTCCGGAAGAGGTCACCGACATGCAGCGCTCGGTGAAGGGTGAGGTCATCGCCTCGACCTTCGACCGGCCGCCGTCAGACCACACCTCGGTCGCGGAGCTGTCCATCGAGCGGGCCAAGCGGCTCGTGGAGATGGGCATGGACGTGGTGGTGCTGCTCGACTCGATCACCCGCCTCGGCCGTGCGTACAACCTGGCGGCCCCGGCGTCCGGCCGGATCCTCTCCGGTGGTGTCGACTCGACAGCGCTGTTCCCGCCGAAGCGTTTCCTCGGCGCGGCGCGCAACATCGAGAACGGCGGCTCGCTGACCATCTTCGCCACGGCGATGGTGGAGACCGGCTCCACCGGTGACACGGTGATCTTCGAGGAGTTCAAGGGCACCGGCAACGCCGAGCTCAAGCTCGATCGCAAGATCGCCGAGCGGCGGGTGTTCCCGGCCGTCGACATCAACCCGTCCGGCACCCGCAAGGAGGAGCTGCTGCTCTCGCCGGACGAGCTGGCCGTGCACCACAAGCTGCACCGGGTCCTGCACGCGCTGGACTCCCAGCAGGCGATCGACCTGCTGCTGTCCCGCCTGCGCAAGACCAAGACCAACATCGAGTTCCTGATGCAGGTCTCGAAGACGGCGCTCGGCACCGACGACGACTGACGTCCTCCGGCGCGCCCCGTCCCCGGAATAGCCCGGGGACGGGGTGCGTTGTTGGGGACGTCAGCTGGTCTGGCAAAATCAATCCGCTGAAGTCCGGCTCCGGTTCACCTCGCGTGCGGGGACCCGGCGGCCACGAAGAGAGGACCCCATGAAGAGCGGTATTCACCCCGAGTACGTCCCGACCACGGTGACGTGCGGCTGCGGTAACACCTTCACCACGCGGAGCACCAAGACCTCCGGCAACATCACGGTCGAGATCTGCTCCAACTGCCACCCGTTCTACACCGGCAAGCAGAAGATTCTGGACACCGGTGGCCGGGTCGCGCGCTTCGAGGCGCGCTACGGCAAGCGTCAGAAGAAGACCGACGCCAAGTAGCTTGATCGACGGCGCCCGCCACCCGGTACCGGGGGGCGGGCGCCCGTTTTTGTATTGGGCACTGTCGTGTCCAGGTCTTTTCTTGCCGAAACAGAGGTCTTGAAGTGGATTCGTCCTCCCTGCGTGGACTGCTCGACGAGCACGCCGAGCTGGAGAAACAGCTCGCGGACCCGGCGGTGCACGCCGACCAGACCCGGGCACGCAAGCTGGGCCGCCGCTACGCCGAGCTGAGCCCGGTGGTCAGGGCCATCGGCGAGCTGGACAGCGCCCGTGGCGACCTCGCCGCCGCCCAGGAGCTGGCCCACGAGGACGCCGGCTTCGCGGCCGAGGCCCAGGAGATATCCGCGCGCATCCCGGCACTGGAGTCCAAGCTGACCGAGCTGCTGCTGCCGCGCGACCCCTACGACGGCTCGGACGTCGTGATGGAGATCAAGTCGGGGGAGGGCGGCGAGGAGTCCGCGCTGTTCGCGGGCGACCTGCTGCGCATGTACCTGCGCTACGCCGAGCGGCACGGCTGGAAGGCCGAAGTACTCGACTCCGTCGACTCCGACCTGGGCGGCTACAAGGACGTCACCATCTCGCTCAAGAGCAAGGGCGGTAACAACGCCGTCGCCGACGGCGTCTGGGCTCGGTTGAAATACGAGGGCGGGGTGCACCGCGTGCAGCGCGTACCGGCGACCGAGTCCCAGGGCCGCATCCACACCTCCGCCGCCGGCGTGCTGATCTACCCCGAGCCCGAGGAGGTCGAGGTGGAGATCGACCCCAACGACCTGCGCATCGACGTGTTCCGCTCGTCCGGGCCGGGTGGGCAGAGCGTGAACACCACCGACTCGGCCGTGCGCGTGACGCACCTGCCGACCGGGATCGTGGTGTCCTGCCAGAACGAGAAGTCGCAGATCCAGAACCGGGCGCGGGCCATCCAGGTGCTGCAGGCCCGCCTGCAGGCGCTCGCCGAGGAGGAGGCCGCCAGCAAGGCGGCGGACGCCCGCCGCTCGCAGGTCCGCACGGTGGACCGGTCCGAGCGCGTGCGCACGTACAACTTCCCGGAGAACCGCATCTCCGACCACCGGGTCAACTACAAGGCCTACAACCTCGACCAGGTGCTCGACGGGGACCTGGACGCGGTGCTCGACGCCCTCGCCAACGCGGACCGGGAGGAGCGGCTGGCGTCCGCCGGGTCGTGATACCGGGTGCGCGTGTTCCGCCGCGCGCTGTGCCAGAGTTAGAGCTGTGAAGCGGCAACCCTTGCGCCTGGCGATCCTCGAGGCGACCAGGATCCTGGAGGCTGCCGGCGTCGCGTCGCCCCGGACCGACGCCGAGCTGCTCGCCGCCCACGTGCTGGGGGTGGAGCGCGGGCGGCTGCCGCTGATCCCGCTGGTGGACCCGCCGGTGATCGAGTCCATCGGGCAGCTCGTGGCGCAGCGCGCCAAGCGGGTGCCGCTGCAACACCTGACCGGCTGGGCCGCGCTCGGCGACATCACCGTCAGTGTCGGGCCCGGTGTGTTCATCCCGCGACCCGAGACCGAGCTGCTCCTCGAATGGGGCCTGAAGCTGCTGAAGGGGCGCGAGTACCCGGTGGTCGTGGACCTGTGCACCGGTTCAGGCGCGCTGGCACTGGCCCTCGCGCACGCTCGGCCGGACGCGGTGGTCTACGCCGTCGACATCGACGCGACCGCGCTCGCCTGGGCGCGGCACAACGCCGACGCGTGCGCCGCGGAGGGCGACACCCCGATCCGGCTGTACTCCGGCGATGTCGGCGACAGCACGATCTTCGCGGAGCTGGACGGTCTCGTGGACCTCGTGGTGTGCAACCCGCCGTACGTACCGCCTGGCGGCGAGCTGCCGCCCGAAGTGATCGACTACGACCCGGCGCAGGCCGTGTTCGCGTCCGAGGCCGGGCTCGCGGTCGTCCGCCAGGCCGTCGCGACGGCGGCGCGCCTGCTCAAGCCCGGTGGGGGCATGGCCGTCGAGCACGACGACTCGCACGGCGCGGCCGCCCCCGCCATCGTCGCCTCGCGCAAGGTCCTCACCGACGTCCAGGACCATCCGGACCTGACCGGACGCCCGCGGTTCGTGACCGCACGCCGCGTGTAGGAGTCCGGGCGACCCGATGTCCGCTTCCAGCCGCATCCGGGCAGCACCACCACCCGCTACCGAGCCTCGACACGCCCCCGGGAACAGGGCCGGTCGTTGCTCCACCACCACCCTCAACGGAGACGCTACGCGCCGCCGAATAGTCTGCACGCCATGAGTGCGGTGTACGACTGCAGCCGGCCGGAGTCGCGGGCGGAAGGGTTGGCGGCGGCGGCGAGCGCGGTGCGTTCGAGCCGTCTGGTCGTGCTGCCGACCGACACGGTGTACGGCATCGGCGCGGACGCGTTCGACGCCGGGGCGGTGCGATCGCTGTTGCGCGCGAAGCACCGCGGACCGGACATGCCGGTCGGCGTGCTGGTCGGTTCATGGTCCACAGTAGACGGTCTGGTGCTCGGAATGCCGCCCCAGGCAAGAGCTTTGGTCGAGGCGTTCTGGCCCGGCGACCTTTCGCTGGTCCTCCCGCACGCGCCGAGCCTGCAGTGGGACCTCGGCAGCACGCGCGGCACCGTGATGCTGCGGATGCCACTGCACCCGGTCGCGCTGGAGCTGCTGCGCGAGGTCGGCCCGATGGCCGTCTCGAGCGCGAACGTCTCGGGGCAGCCGCCGGCGTCCACCGCGCAGGAGGCGCAGGACCAGCTCGGCGACTCGGTCTCGGTGTACCTCGACGGCGGGCCGAGCGGCGATCCCGTGCCGTCGACCATCGTGGACCTCACCGGCAGCGAGCCCCTCCTGCTGCGCGAGGGCGCCGTGAGCGCGGCGGCCGTGTCCGAGGTGCTCGGCGTGCCGGTGACCGCCCCGTCCTGATGACTCCTATCGCCACAGCCGGGCTGCCGATCCGGGAGTACATCCTCGTCGGGCTCATCTCGGCCACCCTGACCTTCCTGCTCACCGGCCTCGTGCGCCGGTTCGCGATCCGGGCCGGGGCCATCGCCAACCCGCGCGCCCGCGACGTGCACGTCATCCCGATCCCGCGGATGGGCGGGCTCGCCATGTACCTCGGCGTCGCCGGCGGCATGGCGATGGCCCACCAGCTGCCCGTGCTGCGCCGCGCCTTCGAGTACTCGCTCGACCCGGTCGGGGTGCTCATCGGCGGCGGCGTGATCGTGCTGATCGGGGCGGTCGACGACCGGTTCGAGATCGACGCCTGGACCAAGCTCGCCGGGCAGGTGCTGTGCGCGGGCATCCTGGTCATCTTCGGCGTGCAGTGGAACGTGTTCTGGGTACCGTGGGGCGGCAACGGCGACGCGCTGGGCTCGGTGGTCACCCTCGACAGCAACCAGGGCAGCCTGCTCATGGTCGTGCTGGTCGTGCTGCTGGTGAACGCGATGAACTTCGTCGACGGCCTGGACGGGCTCGCCGCCGGCCTCGGGTTCATCGCCGCGGCCGCCACCTGCGCGTTCTCGCTCGGCCTGCTCAACTCCGCCGGCGGCGACGTGGGCACCTACCCGCCCGCGCTGATCGCCGCGACCCTGGCCGGCGCGTGTCTGGGCTTCCTCCCGCACAACTTCCAGCCCGCGAAGATCTTCATGGGCGACTCCGGCTCGATGATGATCGGCCTGATGCTCGCCGGCGCCACCACCTCGGCCTCCGGCAAGATCAACTACACCCGGTTCGGCGGCTCGGACGCGCTCGCGCTGCTCTCGCCGCTGCTGGTCGTGGTCGCCGTGCTGTTCCTGCCGGTGCTGGACCTGCTGATGGCCGTCATCCGGCGCACCCGGCGCGGGGAGAGCCCGTTCGCGGCGGACAAGATGCACATGCACCACCGGCTGCTGGAGATCGGGCACTCGCAGCGGCGGGCCGTGCTGCTCATTTACCTGTGGGCCGGGCTGCTCGGTTTCGGCGCCGTTTCGCTCACCCTGTTCGACACCACCGCCGTGCTCTGGATCGTGGGCCTCGGACTGGTGCTGGCCGCACTCGTTTCCGTGGTCCCGAGACTGCGCAGGCCGCCCGGCCCGCTCGCTTAGGAGTACGCCTGTACGGGATGCGCCGACTGACTGGTATTGTCCACGACATGGAGGCGGCTTTGGTCGTTCTTCCGGAGCGAGTCCCCGACCTGCAGCGTGGCGATCGAGCGAAATCGCCGTACCCGCGCTCCCGGTTCGGATCGCCGCCGGGCAACTGCCAGAGTTTCCAGACCGTCCCCGCGTACCGGCCGGGAAGGAACGCCCTCCTGCAGTTGCCCGAAACGTGTCAGGTACGTTAAGTCCAGATCATGACGATTCGCCCGGCGGGATGAACGCCACCGGGAGAACCGGAAGGAGCCCGAGTTGGGCGCGCTGGTAGTCGCCGAGGGAACGGTACCCGTTCCCCCTCCGGCCCCGGTGTCAGCGTCGGCGTCCCGCCTGCCGGCCATGTCGCGGCCGTCCTCGTCGTGCCTCGACGGTGAACAAGGAGGTACGCATGACCGGTTCCCGCGCCCGTACAGGCCTTCGGTAGCACGGCCGTGCCCGGCAAGCAGCCCAGTCCGGCCCAGCTCATCGGGGTCGGCTCCACGGTCGTGGTCATGGTCGTCGGCTTCACGGTCCTCGGCTGGTACGTCGACGGCCGGGTCCACTCCTCGCCGGCATTCGTGTTCACCGGGCTGGCGGTCGGCATCGTGACAGCCTGCGGCTACGCCTACTCCCAGTTCCGGAAGTTCTTCTGAGAAGCGAAATCGAGGATTCAGCCGTGTCAGCGACAGACGCCGTCTCCGCTATTCCCGCGGGGAAGATGCTCAACCTACGCCGCCCGCTCATCATGGCCGGCGCGATGGGGGCGCTCGGCCTCGTCGCCACCGGCCTGCTCGGACACATCCTGATGGGCGTGTTCGGCTGCGCGGGTCTCTTGCTCGGACTGCTCAACACCCGGCTCGTGCAGCGCTCGGTATCGCGTGCGACGATCACCGAGAATCCGAGCAAGCGGGCCCTGGCTTTCTCCGCGCTCGGCAGGCTTGCGATCATCACCGTGATCGCGGTCGGCATGGCCTTCATCGTCCGGCCCGACGGCCTCGGCGTCTTCGTCGGGCTCGCCGTGTTCCAGTTCATCATCACCGCCAGCACGGCTGGAACGGTAGTGAAGGAGCTTCGCCAGTAATGTCCCAAGTTGTTCTTGCCGCCGAGGTCGAGGTCGGCCACCACTCGACAGCGGAACTGTTCGGCTGGACCTTCAACATCGACACCATCCTGGCCACGGTGATCGCCGCACTGATCGTCGTGGTGCTGGCGCTGGTGCTGCGTGCCAAGGTCACCTCCGGGGTGCCCAGCGGAATCCAGCTGGCCTGGGAGAGCGTGACCTCGTGGGTCCGCGGACAGGTGGAGAGCAGCATCGGGCTGCGCGTCGCACCGTTCGTCGTCCCGCTGGCGGTCACGCTGTTCGTCTTCGTCCTGATCGCGAACTGGCTGTCGGTCCTGCCGGCGCAGGCCGGCACCGACTTCATCCCGCCGCCCGCGTCCGACACCAACTTCACCTACGCGCTCGCGCTGCTGGTGTTCGTGTGGACCCACGTCGCAGGTGCCCGGCGCCGCGGCATCGGCGGCCACGCCAAGCAGTTGGTCAAGGGCCATGTCGCCTTCCTGGCCCCGATCAACATCATCGAAGAGATCGCCAAGCCGGTCTCGCTCTCGCTCCGGCTTTTCGGCAACGTCTTCGCGGGCACCATCCTGGTCTCGCTGATCGCGATGTTCCCCGCCTACATCCTGTGGGCGCCGAACGCGATCTGGAAATCCTTCGACCTCTTCGTCGGATTCATCCAGGCGTTCATCTTCGCGCTGCTCACGATCCTGTACTTCAGCCAGACCATGGAGAGGCATGACGAGCACTGAGACCCCTTTTGCCTAGCGAAGCCGTTCAGCCAAAGTTCACCAAGCGTTTCCAGAAAATCGGTTAGGGAGAGTCATGGCAGACATCAACACCGCGATCACGATGGCCGGGGCCATGGTCGGTGGCGGCCTGATCCTCGGTGGCGGTGCGATCGGCGCCGGTATCGGTGACGGTCTGGCAGGTAGCCAGTTCATCGCCGGCATCGCGCGTCAGCCCGAGGCGCAGGGGCGCCTGTTCACCCCGTTCTTCATCACCGTCGGTCTGGTCGAGGCGGCGTACTTCATCAACCTGGCCTTCATGGCGCTGTTCGTCTTCTCGCTGGGCAAGGGCTGATCATGTCTCGGGAGGTTCTCGCCGAGGGGAACAACTTCCTGCTCCCCAACGGCACCTTCGTCGTCGAGCTGATCATCTTCGCGATCGTGCTCGCCGTGGTGTGGAAGCTCGTGCTTCCTCCCGTGCAGAAGGCGATGCGCGAGCGGCAGGAACTGCTGCAGCGCCAGCACGACGAGAGCCAGCAGGCCGCGGAGAAGTTCGAGGCCGCGAAGGCGAAGTACGCGGAGGAGCTCGCCGAGGCGCGTGCGGAGTCGAACCGGATCCGGGACGAGGCAAGGGTCGAGGGTCAGCGGATCCTGGACGAGTACCGGAACCAGGCGCAGTCGGAGATCTCGGACGTGCTGCGGCGCGGGGAGGACGAGCTCGCCAAGCAGCGCGAGCGCGTCCTCGCCGAGCTGCGGACCGCGATCCCGGAGCTCTCGACGACGCTCGCGTCCCGGGTCGTCGGCCGTGACCTCGGTACCGCGTCCGTGAACCAGGGCACGGTCGAGGCCTTCCTGGCCGAGCTCGGTTCCGGCCGGGTCGAGAAGGCAGCCGGAAAGGGAGAATGATGGACGCCGGAAGGTATGTCGGCACGCTGGTCGCCTTCTTGCTCATCGTCGGGCTCATCTGGTGGAAGATCGTCCCGCCGCTGCGCAGGATCATGCGCGAGAAGCAGGAGACGATCCGCCGGCAGATCGAGGAGGCCAAGCGCGCTGACGAGCGGCTGGCCGAGGCGGAGCGCACGTATGCCGAGGCGGTCGCCGAGGCACGCAAGGAGGCGGCGGTGATCCGCGACGCGGCCCGCGCCGACGCGCACCGCATCGGGGAGGAGATGAGGCTTCGCGCCGAGCAGGAGGTCGAGCGGATCAAGCAGCGCGGCGAGGAGCATCTGGCCCAGCAGCACCAGCAGGTCATGCGGGAGCTGCGGATCGAGATCGGCCGGCTGTCGAGCGCGCTCGCCGAGCGGCTCGTCCGTGAGCACCTCGCCGACGACGCCAACCGAGCGGCCACTGTGGACGGTTTCCTCGACGAGCTCGAGCAGACGTCGGCACGAGCAGGTGAGCCGGCGGTCGCGACCGCCGGCGAGGGAGCGTCATGATGCAGGCGAGCAGCCGGGAGTCGCTGGCCACGGTGCGTGGCCGGCTGGAAGAGCTGACGTCGGATGCGAGCACCGCCCAGGCGCGAGAGCTCGGCAACGAGCTCTCCGCCGTCGTCGGAGTGCTGGTGGGGCAGCGGGTGCTGCTGCGCCACCTGGCCGACCCCGCCGTCGACGAGTCGGCCCGCGCCAACCTCGCGGCCGGGCTCTTCGAGGGCAAGGTCGGGGCGACGACGGTCGAGGTGCTGCGTGCCGTCGCGACCCAGCGCTGGTCCACCTCGGGCGACCTGGTCGACGCCGTGGAGCTGCTGGCGAGGCAGGCCGTGCTCACGGCCGCCGAGCGGGAGGGCACGCTCGACGAGACCGAGGACGAGTTGTTCCGGTTCGGGCGGGTGCTCGACTCGGAGAACAACCTGCGAGCCCTGCTGTCGGACTCCACGGTCCCGGCCGAGCGCAGGCTCGGCCTGCTGCACAGCGTCCTCGACGGCAAGGTCGGCCAGGACACCATGGAGCTGCTCGAGCAGGCCGTGCGCACGCCCCGCGGACGCAGTCTCGACGTCGTGGTCGGACAGCTCGCGGAGCTGGCGGCGCAACGGCGGCAGCGGACGGTGGCACTGGTGACGGCCGCGGCCCCGCTGAGCGCGGAGCAGGAGGAGCGGCTGACCCGGGTGCTGTCCCAGATCTACAACCGGACGATGTCGGTGCAGGTCGACGTGGACCCCGAGGTCCTCGGGGGCCTGGTGGTGCGGGTCGGCGACGAGGTCATCGACGGCAGCATCGCGAGCCGGCTGGAGTCCGCGACCCGGGGCCTGCCCTCGTGACGAGGGCCTGTAAGCAAAAGTTTGAAACCCACTAGAGCAGGGACGACAAGACCATGGCGGAGCTGACGATCTCCTCGGATGAGATCCGGAGCGCGATCGAGAACTACGTCTCGACCTTCTCGACCGAGACCTCGCGCGAGGAGGTCGGGACCGTCGTCGAGACCTACGACGGCATCGCGATCGTCGAGGGCTTGCCTTCGGCGATGACCCAGGAACTGCTGGAGTTCCCCGGCGGCGTGCTCGGCGTCGCCCAGAACCTCGACGAGCGCGAAATCGGCGTCGTCATCCTCGGTAACTACGAAGGCATCGAGGAGGGCCAGGAGGTCAAGCGCACGGGTCGGGTGCTGTCGGTCCCGGTGGGCGACAACTTCCTCGGCCGTGTCGTCGACCCGCTCGGCACCCCGATCGACGGTCTCGGTGACATCGACGCCGAGGAGAACCGGGTCCTGGAGCTGCAGGCGCCGTCGGTGATGCAGCGCCAGCCGGTGTCCGAGCCGCTGCAGACCGGCATCAAGGCCATCGACTCGCAGACCCCGATCGGCCGCGGCCAGCGCCAGCTGATCATCGGTGACCGCAAGACCGGCAAGACCGCGGTCTGCGTGGACACGATCCTCAACCAGAAGGCGAACTGGGACTCGGGCGACCCGGCCAAGCAGGTCCGCTGCATCTACGTCGCGATCGGCCAGAAGGGCTCCACGATCGCCTCGGTCCGCCAGGCGCTCGAGGACGCGGGTGCGCTCGAGTACACCACCATCGTCGCGGCGCCTGCCTCGGACTCCGCGGGCTTCAAGTACATCGCGCCCTACACCGGCTCGGCACTGGGCCAGCACTGGATGTACCAGGGCAAGCACGTGCTGATCGTGTTCGACGACCTGTCCAAGCAGGCCGAGGCCTACCGCGCGATCTCGCTGCTGCTGCGCCGCCCGCCGGGCCGCGAGGCCTACCCCGGCGACGTCTTCTACTTGCACTCGCGGCTGCTGGAGCGGTGCGCGAAGCTGTCGGAGGAGCTCGGCGGTGGTTCGATGACGGGTCTGCCGATCATCGAGACCAAGGCCAACGACGTGTCGGCCTACATCCCCACCAACGTCATCTCGATCACCGACGGCCAGTGCTTCCTGGAGACCGACCTGTTCAACCAGGGTGTGCGGCCGGCCATCAACGTCGGTATCTCGGTGTCCCGAGTCGGTGGTGACGCGCAGATCAAGGCGATGAAGGCCGTTGCCGGCTCGCTCCGGCTGGACCTGTCGCAATACCGCGAGCTCGAGGCGTTCGCGGCCTTCGCCTCCGACCTCGACGCGGCCTCGAAGGCGCAGCTGGCACGAGGCAGCCGGCTGGTGGAGCTGCTCAAGCAGCCGCAGTACACGCCGTTCCCGGTCGAGGAGCAGGTCGTGTCGATCTACCTGGGCACCAAGGGGCACCTCGACTCGGTGCCGGTGGAGGACGTCAGCCGGTTCGAGGCGGAGTTCCTCGACTACGTGCGCCACAACCACGAGGGCATCCTCGCCGACATCCGCGACACCCAGAAGTTCTCGGAGGAGACCGAGCAGCGCCTGGTCGACGCGGTGAACGAGTTCAAGAAGAGCTTCACCACCGCCGGTGGCGAGTCCGTGGTGAACGAAGCGCCCGCCGAGGCGATGGACGAGTCCGAAGAGCAGCGCGAGTCGGTCAAGGTCAGCCGTCCGGCTCCGGCCAAGAAGTGATCGGATAGCCGAGGATGCCAGCACAGATACGGGTACTCCGTCGCCGGATCCGCTCGACCCAGTCGATGCGGAAGATCACCAAGGCGCAGGAGCTCATCGCCACGTCCCGCATCACCCGGGCCCAGGCCCGGGTGGAGGCGGCGCGGCCGTACGCCGAGGAGATCACCAACGTGCTTCACGCGCTGGCCGATGCCGCGGGCTACGACCACCCGCTGCTCGTCCCGCGGGAGTCCCCGGTGCGGGCCGGTGTGCTGGTGGTGACCTCCGACCGCGGTCTCGCCGGCGGGTACAACGCCAACGTCCTGCGCCGCGCCGAGGAGCTGCAGGCCCTGCTGCGTGAGCAGGGCAAGGAGCCGCACCTCTACGTCATCGGGCGCAAGGCTCTGAACTACTACCGGTTCCGCCAGCGCGAGGTCGAGGCGTCCTGGACCGGGTTCTCCGAACAGCCGTCGTACACGAACGCGGCGGACGCCGCGGGCCCGTTGGTCCGGGCGTTCCGAGCCGGCTCGGCCGAGGACGAGGAGGCTCGTAACGCCTACCTCCCCGAGGGCGAGGAGGAGACGGACCGGCTGACCGGAGTGGACGAGCTGCACATCGTCTACACCGAGTTCAAGAACATGCTCAGCCAGACCGCGGTGGCCCGGCGCCTGGCCCCGCTGGAGGTCGAGTACGGGGCCGAGGACGCGGTCAAGACGCTGTACGAGTTCGAGCCCGACGCGGACGAGCTGTTCCGGTCGCTGGTGCCCAAGTACATCGGCACCCGGATCTTCGCGGCGCTGCTGGAGTCGGCGGCGTCGGAGTCGGCCGCCCGCCGGCGGGCGATGAAGGCCGCGACCGACAACGCCAACGACCTCATCCGGGACCTCACCCTCGAGGCCAACCGGGCCCGCCAAGCCCAGATCACCCAGGAGATCAGCGAGATCGTCGGCGGCGTCGACGCGCTCGCCGCCGCAGGAAGTGACAACTGACATGAGTGCACCCACAGCTTCGCGACAGAGCCCGGGCACGGGCAACGCGGCGGGCCGCGTGGTCCGCGTGACCGGCCCCGTCGTCGACGTCGAGTTCCCCCGCGAGTCGGTACCGGCCCTGTTCAACGCGCTGAAGGCCGAGATCACCTTCTCCGACCTCGCCAAGACGCTGACCCTCGAGGTGGCCCAGCACCTGGGTGACAACCTGGTGCGCACGATCTCGATGCAGCCCACCGACGGCCTCGTGCGCGGGGTCGAGGTCGTCGACACCGGCAAGTCCATCTCGGTGCCGGTCGGCGACGAGGTCAAGGGCCACGTCTTCAACACGCTGGGCGAGTGCCTGGACGAGCCGGGTTTCGGCACCGACCTGGAGCACTGGAGCATCCACCGGCAGGCGCCGCCGTTCGACCAGCTCGAGGGCCGCACCGAGATGCTGGAGACCGGCCTGAAGGTCGTCGACCTGCTCACCCCGTACGTGCGTGGTGGCAAGATCGGCCTGTTCGGCGGCGCCGGCGTGGGCAAGACGGTGCTCATCCAGGAGATGATCAACCGGATCGCCCGCAACTTCGGTGGTACCTCGGTGTTCGCCGGGGTGGGGGAGCGTACCCGTGAGGGCACCGACCTCATCCTCGAGCTGCGCGACGCCGACGTCATCAAGAACACCGCGCTGGTCTACGGCCAGATGGACGAGCCGCCGGGCACCCGTATGCGGGTGGCCCTGTCCGCGCTGACGATGGCGGAGTACTTCCGCGACGTGCGCAACCAGGACGTGCTGCTGTTCATCGACAACATCTTCCGGTTCACCCAGGCGGGCTCGGAGGTGTCGACCCTGCTGGGCCGGATGCCGTCCGCGGTGGGTTACCAGCCGACGCTGGCCGACGAGATGGGTGAGCTGCAGGAGCGGATCACCTCGACCCGTGGCCGTTCGATCACCTCGATGCAGGCGATCTACGTGCCGGCGGACGACTACACCGACCCGGCCCCGGCCACCACGTTCGCCCACCTCGACGCCACCACCGAGCTTTCCCGGACGGTGTTCTCCAAGGGCATCTTCCCGGCGGTGGACCCGCTGGCCTCCAGCTCGACGATCCTCGACCCGCAGATCGTGGGCGAGGAGCACTACCGGGTCGCGCAGGAGGTCATCCGGATCCTGCAGCGCTACCAGGACCTGCAGGACATCATCGCGATCCTCGGTATCGACGAGCTGTCCGAAGAGGACAAGCAGCTGGTCGGCCGGGCGCGCCGGATCGAGCGGTTCCTGTCGCAGAACATGATGGCGGCGGAGCAGTTCACCGGGCAGCCCGGTTCGAACGTGCCGCTCAAGGACACGATCGAGGCGTTCGACCGGATCACCAAGGGCGAGTACGACCACCTGCCGGAGCAGGCGTTCCACCTCGTCGGTGGCCTGGACGACGTCGAGAAGAAGGCCGACGAGCTCAACCGCTGACACGACGGGCGTCCGGCGGGGTCTTCACGGCCCCCCGGACGCCCGCTGTCGGGGTGTGCTCGCAGACAAGGAGCTGACACGTGGCTGCTGAGATGTCCGTCCGGCTGGTGGCCGTGGAGCGGGAAGTGTGGTCGGGCCAGGCGACGTTCGTCTTCGCCCGGACGACCGTGGGCGAGATCGGCATCCTGCCGCATCACCTGCCGCTGCTGGCGGAGCTGACGCAGGGCGAGATGGTGCGCATCGACTCGACCGATTCCGGCGAGATCTTCGCCGCGGTCGACGGCGGCTTCCTCTCGGTCACCGAGGAGGGTGTGAGCATCCTCGCCGAGTCCGCCGAGCTGCGCGACGAGATCGATGTCGAGCAGGCGCGGCTGGAGCTCGGCTCCGAGGACGAGGAGACCCGCTTGCGGGGCCGGGCGCGCCTGCGGGCGGCCGGGCACGACGCCTGACCGCAAGCACTCATCTACACTGCAGAGAAGTTGCCGAACGCGAAGGAGGCCGACGTGGCTTGGTGTTTCCTCCACCCCGTCACGTCGCTCCACGCCACACCAGGCCAACTGGTCTGACAGGGCGAGGAGCGGGAGCCAGCCGTGGAGATCGCCGTGGTTGTCCTCGTTCTCCTGCTCGGCCTCGTCGTCATCGCGGTGTGGTACAGCCTGCGCTGGATCCGGATGCGCCGTAACGGCGGCGTGAGCGTCGCCCTGCGCTGGAACCCCGACAACGTCCGTGCCGGCTGGCATCTGGGGATCGGCCGGTACGAGGGCGAGGTCTTCGCCTGGTATCGCGTGTGGAGCCTGCGCAATGGTCCGGACCGCATCTTCCAGCGGGAAACCCTGATGATCGCCGACCGCCGGGACCCGGCGGGCACCGAGGCGTATGCGGTCCCCGCGGACGCGACCGTCCTGCGTTGCGAGTCGCAGGCGCACGAACCGATCGAGATCGCGATGGGCCCCGGCGCGCTGACCGGTTTCCTGTCGTGGCTGGAGTCCGCGCCACCCGGTCGCCGCCTGCCGCGCGCGAGCTGACCGGCCGATTTTCCTTACCTCCCAGGTAATCGCCTCGCAGGCGGGGGACGCCTAGCGTCATTGGTGGATCACCTGCCAGAGGAGGGATCACCATGGCGACACAGGGCGGGCGCGGCGACCGGTTCCTTCGGGTGGTGCTGCGGCTGGACCAGGCGGGCTCGGCGGCGTTCATCGTCGTCGCGCTCGCGGCCGTTCCCGCGTTCATGTGGTTCGGATCGGTGCGGCTCGTGCTGTGGACGCTGGGCGTGGCGCTGATGGCCTACGCGCTCGCGCTCGGCCTGCTGGGCGTGCTGATGGCCTTCGGGCTGACCAGGCTCGCGAGCCGGAACGACCAGCTCACCGCGCAGGTGTGGCGGTCGATCCTCAGCTATCCCGCGTCGGCCGACCGCCCGGCTCCCACAGCACGTCGCCGTCCGGGTTCGCCAGGCGAGCGAGGATGAACAGCAGGTCGGACAGGCGGTTGAGGTACTTCACCGCCAGGGTGTTCGTCCGCTCGGCGTCGGCCTCGACGAGGGCCCAGCCGCTGCGCTCGGCCCGTCGCGCGACGGTGCGGGCCTGGTGCAGGAACGCCGCGCCAGGGGTCCCACCGGGCAGGATGAACGACGTCAGCTTCGGCAGGCGCTCGTTGAACGTGTCGCACCAGCCCTCGAGCCGCGTGATGTACGCCTCGGTGATGCGCAGTGGGGGATACGGCGGGTTTTCGACCACCGGCGCGCACAGGTCCGCGCCGACGTCGAACAGGTCGTTCTGCACCCGGCGCAGCACGTCCGCGATCTCGTCGCTCAGGCCGCTCATCGCCAGCGCGAGCCCGATGACCGAGTTCGCCTCGTCCACGTCGGCGTAGGCGCCGAGGCGCGCGTCGGTCTTCGGCACGCGTGAGCCGTCGCCGAGTGCGGTGGTGCCGGTGTCGCCGACCTTGGTGTATACGCGGTTGATCCGTACGGGCATGCCCCGACCCTACGGCCTGCCGCTTCCGCCGCCACCGTCGCGACGGGCACGCTTCGCGTGGCTCTTCACGACACTTCGAACAGGCGCATGGCGTCCGGCGCGTCGAAACACACGTCGTCGCCGACGCGGGCCCGCAACTCGCGCACGAGGTTCCGGCCTCCGCGCCAGTCGCCCGGCCGCACGGTGATCATGCCGCCGTGCAGGCCGAACAGGTGCAGGATCGGCAGCTGACCGTCCGTGTGTTCCACGCCGGCCCCGGCGATGTCGTCGAACCGCACGACGGCGACGGGTACCGGGCTCGAGCCGAAGTACGACGTGAGCCCTTCCTCGCCGACCACGAGCCGGAAGCCGCGCGGCGCCGTCGAACCGACCAGGGCGCGTTTGAGCTCCCGGCCCGGTACGGGGGCGAGCGGGCTGCCGGGCAGCTCCGGCAGGTCCGCGGGCAGCCGGCCCTGCGGGGCGCACAGGACGAGCTCGCCGGCCAGCTCGCGCGCGGCCGCGGCTACCGCGCCCGCCTCGACCCCGGCGAGCACCTGCTTCTGGTGCGCCGCGGCCGTCGCCCAGCCGGTCAGCTCGCTCATCGCTTCGTCGAACGCGCGGTACTCCGCGAACTCGCGCTCGCCGAGTTGCTCGACGAGGCTGTTGCGGTCGGCGGCGAGCTCCTCGTCGGTCGGACCGGCCGCACCGAGGGCGGCCAGCTCCTCGCGGATCGCTTCGAGGACGCGCCGGGCGTGCTTGTCGGGCACGTCGGTGCCGAAGCCGAGTACGGCACGCCGCTCGTCGACCATCTGGTGGTCGAAGCCGATGTCGTAGACCAGCCCCTCCAGATGCCGCAGCCGGTCCGTCAGCCGGGACATCAGGGTGCCTGCCGCGCAGGCCATTTCCGCGGTCCACTCGACGAGCGCGCAGCCGATGACGCCGTTGGGCACGGTCGTGCGCGCGGGCGTCGGCAACGCGAACGGCTCGGCCGAGGGCGGGCGGCCGCGCGGTCCCTCCGGCAGCGGGAGGCGCAGACCTTCCGGCGGCGGCCCGGACAGCACGAGCGCGGCGTTGCCGCGGTGGAACCACCGGGCGCACCACGCGCGCACCTCGTCGTCGCTCGCCCGGACGGTGGCGACCTGGATGTTGCCCGCGAGCCCGTAAGCCTGGTTGCCGAACCAGATCGAGGCCGGCAGCCAGGCCGTCACGCCGGGGCCTTCGCTGCCGCGCTCCTCGGCGACGAGGACGCCGCGTTCGAGTTCGAGCGGGCCGGTGTCGAGGGCGCCGAGGGACTCGCAGATCCGGCGCAGGTGGTCGGTGACGGTCTCCGGGGTGCTGGTGACGTCGAAGCTCGTGTGCAGCATCTCGGTCGTCGCGTTGTTCTCGTAGCGGCTCGTGCGCAGCGGCCGCATCGCCAGGTGCTCGACCAGATGCGTGATGCCCGTTTCCAGGAAGGTCTCGTGCGCGATGCCCACGCCGAAGATCAGGCTCGCGTTCAACCGACCGGGTTGGGTGTGCCAGAACACCGGCACGCCGTCCACCTCGGTGCGGTGCACTGTGGGTAGATCGGGTGCGGCGGGGCGAGACACCATGTCCTGCAATCCTCCCCCAGGCGGGTTAAGCGATGGGCGTTTATCGCTCTGAGAGCGCGTAGTGTTTCACACTTTGGCCTGAATCGTGTTGCGGCCTGTTATCGCCCGCCCCACCGATCGGGTGGCACCGGCGGGAGGCATGATGACGGCCATGAGCGAGCACTTCGATGTGCATGGCGGGGCCCGTCTGGAGGGCGAAGTCGAGGTCGTGGGCGCGAAGAACAGCGTCCTGAAGCTGATGGCGGCGGCGCTGCTCGCCGAGGGCACCACGACCATCACCAACTGCCCGCAGATCCTCGACGTCCCGCTGATGGCGGACGTGCTGCGCAGCGTCGGCTGCGAGGTCGAGCTGGACGGCGACACGGCCAGGATCACCACGCCTTCGGAGCTGTCGCACCGCGCCGACTCGCCCGCGATGGGCAAACTGCGGGCGTCGGTGTGCGTGCTCGGGCCGCTGGTGGGCCGGCTCAGGCGGGCCGTCGTGGCACTGCCCGGCGGCGACGCGATCGGTTCGCGCCCGCTGGACATGCACCAGAACGGGCTGCGCGCACTGGGTGCGACGAGCACGATCGAGCACGGCTGTGTGGTGGCGAAGGCCGACGCGCTGGAGGGCGCGCAGATCTGGCTGGACTTCCCGAGCGTCGGCGCGACCGAGAACATCCTGATGGCGGCGGCGCTGGCCGAGGGCACGACGGTCATCGACAACGCCGCGCGCGAGCCGGAGATCGCCGACATCTGCACGATGCTGATCGAGATGGGCGCCAAGATCGAGGGCGCGGGCACGTCCACGCTCACGGTGCACGGCGTCGAGTCGCTGCACCCGACCGAGCACCGCGTCATGGGCGACCGGATCGTGGGCGCGACGTGGGCGTTCGCGGCGACGATGACCCGGGGCGACATCACCGTGCACGGGGTGAACCCGCATCACCTGGACCTTGTGCTGGACAAGCTGCGCACGGCGGGCGCCGAGGTGACTCCCTACGACGACAAGGGTTTCCGGGTCGTGCAGGCCGACCGGCCCAAGTCGGTCGACTTCGTGACCCTGCCCTACCCCGGTTTCGCGACCGACCTGCAGCCGTTCGCGGTCGCGCTGTCGGCGATCTCCGAGGGGACGTCGATGATCACGGAGAACGTGTACGAGGCGCGGTTCCGGTTCATCGAGGAGATGCAGCGCCTGGGCGCCGATGCGCGCACCGATGGGCACCACGCGGTGGTGCGCGGGGTGAAGTCGCTGTCGAGCGCGCCGGTCTGGGCGTCCGACATCCGTGCCGGCGCGGGCCTCGTGCTGGCGGGCCTGTGCGCCGACGGCGTGACCGAGGTCTGGGACGTCTTCCACATCGACCGCGGCTATCCGCACTTCGTGGAGAACTTCAACCGCCTGGGCGCGAGGATCGAGCGCGTCGCGGGAGAGCCGGAACGCGCCTGACCGCGACCGCGGCGCCAAGGCGGCCCGCGCCCGGCGCATGGTGGGCGTGCTACCGGACGCCGTGGTCTACGACGCTTCGCTCGACGCCGACGCGGTGCTCCGGCCGGAGCATTGTGCCCTCGTCGTCGAGGTGAACCCCGCCGCGCTTCGCGCGGCTAGCCTTCCGCGGCCAACGCGATGCCGAAGCCGATGAGCGCCGTGCCGGTGATGGCGTCCAGGGAGCGGCGCACGCGGCGGCGCTCCAGCCACAAGCGCACCCGGTGCACCAGCGCCATCAGCACCAGCAGCCACACCGCGCCGAGCACCGCGACCGTGTAAGCCAGGAGCAGCGCGTCCCACGCGGTGGTGCGGCCGGGCTCCAGGAACTGCGGCAGCACCGACAGATACAGCGCCAGCACCTTGGGGTTCGTGATGTTGGACAGGAATCCCTCGCGCCACCGCCGGAAACCGCTGGCGCCCGAGCGCAGCGCGTCGAGCATTCCGTAGTTCCCCCGCCAGGCACCGCGCAGTGCCTGGAAGCCCAGGTAGCACAGGTACGCCACACCGGCCCAGCGCAGCGTGGAGAACAACGGCTGCGAGCGCACGATCAGCGTGCCCAGCCCGAGCGCCACCGCGGTGCCCTGCAGGAAGTTGCCGACCGCGATCCCGAAGATCGCCAGCAGCCCGCCCCTGGTGCCACCGGCGAGCGCGTTCTTCAGCGTGACCATCGTGTCCGGCCCCGGCGCGAGCACCACGAGCACGACGAAGATCAGGTAGGTGCCATAGGAACTCCACGTCACGAACGCCCACGTTAGCCCGGCCCGGTACCGGCGGCGAAGTGATTTGTCCCGGCCGCTAAAAGTGGCCTGTTCCACGGTGCAACGGTAGTTACCGGCAAGTACGCTGGGTCAAACGTCCACCATCGGAGGTGCACCGTGCCCTACCCCACGGACCGCGAGCGCGACCGCCCCTGGGTGATGCGGACCTACGCGGGGCATTCCTCGGCGACGGCGTCGAACGAGCTGTACCGCCGCAACCTCGCCAAGGGCCAGACCGGCCTCTCGGTCGCCTTCGACCTGCCGACGCAGACCGGGTACGACGCCGACCACCCGCTGGCCAAGGGCGAGGTCGGCAAGGTGGGCGTGCCGGTGGCGCACATCGGCGACATGCGCAAGCTCTTCGACGGCATCCCGCTCGCCGAGGCCAACACCTCGATGACCATCAACGCGCCGGCGATGTGGCTGCTCGCGCTCTACGTCACCGTCGCCGAGGAGCAGGCGGGAAGCGACGAGGTGCTGGCGAAGCTCGCGGGCACCACGCAGAACGACATCATCAAGGAGTACCTCTCCCGCGGGACCTACATCTTCCCGCCGGCCCCGAGCCTCCGGCTGATCACCGACGTGATCGCGTGGACGGTGCACCACGTGCCGAAGTGGAACCCGATCAACATCTGCAGCTACCACCTGCAGGAGGCCGGTGCCACGCCGACCCAGGAGGTCGCGTACGCGCTGTCGACGGCGATCGCCGTCCTCGACGCCATCCGCGACTCCGGCCAGATCGACGAAGCGGACATGGGCAAGGTCGTCGCGCGGATCTCGTTCTTCGTCAACGCCGGCGTGCGGTTCGTCGAGGAGCTGTGCAAGATGCGGGCGTTCACGCGGCTGTGGGACGAGCTGACCCGCGACCGCTACGGCGTCCAGGACCCGAAGGCGCGCCGGCTGCGCTACGGCGTCCAGGTGAACTCGCTCGGGCTGACCGAGGCACAGCCGGAGAACAACGTGCAGCGCATCGTGCTGGAGATGCTCGCCGTGTCGCTCTCGCGCGACGCACGCGCCCGCGCGATCCAGCTGCCGGCGTGGAACGAGGCGCTGGGGCTGCCGCGCCCGTGGGACCAGCAGTGGGCGCTGCGCATGCAGCAGGTGCTCGCGTTCGAGACGGATCTGCTGGAGTACGAGGACATCTTCGCCGGCTCGCACGTGATCGAGTCCAAAGTGGACGAGATCATGGCGGGAGCCCGCGAGGAGATCGACCGGGTGCAGGAACTCGGTGGTGCGGTGGCCGCCGTGGAAAGCGGTTACATGAAGTCCCAGCTGGTCTCCTCGCTCGCCGAGTACCGGCGCGGGGTGGAGTCCGGCGAGCGGATCATGGTGGGGGTCAACAAGTTCGAGACCAGCGAGCCGAGCCCGCTGCAGGCCGAGGGCGCCAAGGCGATCGAGACGGTCGACCCGGCCGTGGAGAAGCAGGCCGTCACCGCACTCGATGAATGGCGCCGGCAACGCGACGACTCCGCGGTGGAAAGCGCGCTCGACAGGTTGCGCGAGACGGCGAAGACCACGGAGAACCTGTTCGAGGCGACGCTCGCGTGTGCGCGGGCCGGCGTCACAACGGGGGAGTGGGCCGGGGCGTTGCGTGAGGTCTTCGGCGAATACCGGGCGCCGACGGGGGTTTCCGCCGCGTCGATGGCCGGGGAGGTCGCCGAGCTGTCCCAGGTTCGCGCGCGCGTGCGGGCCACGAGCGAGGAGCTCGGCGAGCGGTTGCGCATCCTGGTGGGGAAGCCGGGGCTCGACGGGCACTCCAACGGCGCCGAGCAGGTCGCCGTCCGGGCGCGCGACGCCGGGTTCGAGGTCGTCTACCAGGGCATCCGGCTGACCCCGGAGCAGATCGTCGCGGCCGCCGTGCAGGAAGGCGTGCACGTGGTCGGGCTCTCGGTGCTGTCGGGTTCGCACCTGGAGGTGGTCCCGGAGGTGGTCGACGGGTTGCGGGCGGCGGGCGCCGGGGACATCCCGGTGATCGTCGGCGGCATCATCCCGGCCGACGACGCGAAGCTGCTGACCGACCGCGGCATCGCGCGCGTCTTCACACCGAAGGACTACGAACTCACGGACATCATGGACGAAATTGTCACCGTGATCCGTGAAACACACGAATTGCCTTGATAAATGATCTCGTTCCGATAACGCGCTTTGACCCGAACGGGGCAGGCACCTACGTTCAGTAGCAACTCGAACCGGAACGGGGTGCTGCGATGACGCAGGGTACGTGGACGAGACGAGACTTCTTCAGGCGGTCCGCCGTGGTGGGGGTGGCGGCGATCGGCGGCCCGGTCCTGCTGGCGGCGTGCCAGAGCACGGGCAGCGGTGACACGCTGACGGCGGCGAAGAACGCCAAGACGATCAAGATCGGCATCGCGAACGAGGCACCGTACGGATTCGCGGATTCCTCGGGCAACACCACCGGAGAGGCGCCGGAGATCGCGAAGGTCGCCTTCAAGGGGATGGGCATCGACAACGTGCAGGCCAGCGTCGTGCCCTTCGACCAGCTGATCCCGGCGCTGAACGCCAAGCAGTTCGACGTCGTCGCGGCCGGCATGAACATCACGCCGACGCGCTGCAAGGCCGCGTTGTTCTCCGATCCGGACTACTCCGCGCTCACGGGTCTGCTGGTACCCAAGGGAAATCCGCAGGGCATCAAGAGCCTGCAGGACGTCGCGGCGAAGAAGGTCAAGCTCGCCGTGCTCTCCGCGGCGGTCGAGAAGGACTACGCGACCGGGGCCGGTGTCCCCGAAGGCGACATCGAAACCCTCGACAACCAGAACAACATGCTGCTCGCGGTGACCACCGGCCGGGTGTACTGCGCCGCGCTGACCGACATCTCGCTGAAGTACCTGGTCAAGCAGAACCCGAACGCGAACGTCGAGGTCACCCCGGGCTTCACGCCGACCCAGGACGGCAAGCCGGTCGTCTCCGCGGGCGGTTTCGTGTTCCGGCAGGGCGACACCTCGCTGCGGGACGCGTTCAACGAGCAGCTGAAGACGCTGCACGGCAACGGGCAGTGGCTCCAGATCGCGACGCCGTTCGGGTTCGACCAGAGCAACCTGCCGAAGGCGGACCTGACCACCGGCAAGCTGTGTGCCGCCTGATCCGGTGTCCGACGCGACCTCCCACATCATCTCGTCCATCCTCAGTGGACTGGGCGCGACGATCACGGCCACGCTCGGCGGGATCCTGCTGACGATCGTGCTGTCGTTCATCGCGGGGCTGGCGATGCTTTCGCCCGCGCGGTGGGTGCGGTTCGTCAGCCGGGTGTACGTCGAGGGCTTTCGTGGCACGTCCGAAGTGGTGCAGCTGTTCTGGCTGTACTTCGTGCTCCCCGCACTGGTCGGGCTGAAGCTGATCCCGTTGTTCGCGGGCATCCTGGTGCTCGGGCTCAACCACGGCGCGTACGGCGCGGAAGTCGTTCGCGGCGCCGTGCAGTCGGTGCCGAAGGCGCAACGCGAAGGCGCGATCGCGTTGTCACTTTCGCCCGCGCAGCGGATGTTCCGGGTGCTCCTGCCGCAGGCGGTGGTGGAGATGTACCCCCCGTTCAACAACCTGTTCATCCAGCTGCTGAAGAGCACGGCGTTGCTGTACTTCATCTCCGCCGGTGAGATCGCCGAGAAGGGCGAGCTGCTGCGGCCGGTCTACGGCAGCGATCTCGTGCTGATCTACGGTGTCGAGCTGCTCTGCTACCTCGTGCTCGCAGTGGTGATCACCGTGGTGATGCGGCTACTGGAACGGCAGGGCGCCAAGCGGCTGGGCCGGACGTCGATCGCGCGAAGCCGGTTGTTCGCGCGGGCGGCGGGGGTGTCCTGATGGAGTGGGACTGGGACAACGCCTTCGAGTCGATTCCCTTGCTGCTCAAGGGTTTGCTCGTCACCGTGGAGCTGACGCTGCTCGGCTCGGCGGTGGCCTACGTGCTGGGGCTGGTGCTGGCGCTATTGCGGCGGGGCAGGATTCCCGTTGTCAGCCAGGTCGTGTTCCTCTTCGTCGAGCTGGTGCGCAGCACCCCGCTGCTGATCCAGGTGTTCGTGATCTTCTACCTGCTCTGGCCCGCGCTGGACATCCGGCCCTCGGCGTTCCTGACCGGGGTCATCGCGCTCGGGATCCATTACGCCACCTACACCTCCGAGGTTTACCGGGCCGGGATCGACGCCGTACCGAGAGGACAGTGGGAGGCGGCGACGGCGCTGAGCCTGCCGCGGACGCGGGTGTGGACGGGCATCATCCTGCCGCAGGCCGTGCCGCGGGTGATGCCCGCGCTGGGCAACTACATGATCTCGATGTTCAAGGAGACCCCGCTCCTGCTCGCGATCGGCGTGCTCGACGTGCTCAACCGGGCGAAGGAACAGGGCGCGGAGACGTTCCGCGTGATCGAGCCGTACACGCTGGCCGGTGTGCTGTTCCTGCTGATCAGCTTCCCGTCGTCGATCCTGGTGAGAAAGTTGGAACGCCGTGTCGGACAGCTCTGAGATGATCCGGTTCGAAGGCGTGGGGAAACGCTTCGGCGACCACGTCGTGTTGCGGGAGCTGGACTTCACCGTCGCGCCGGGTGAGTTCGTGACGTTGATCGGCCCGAGCGGTTCGGGGAAGACGACCATCCTGCGGCTGCTGATGACGCTGGAGCGCGTCGACGAAGGCCGGATCTACGTCGGCGACGAGTGCCTGACCCACGTGCCGAAGGGCGAGCGGCTCGTCCCGGCGGGCGAGAAGCACCAGCGCCGGATGCGCAAGCGGATCGGCATGGTGTTCCAGCAGTTCAACCTGTTCCCGAACATGACGGTGCTGCAGAACGTCACCGAGGCGCCGCTTCGCGCCCTCGGACTGTCCAAGGGGGAGGCCGAGGCGCGCGGGGTGGACCTGCTGGAGCTGGTGGGCCTCACCGACAAGACGAACGCGCGCCCGAGCCAGCTTTCCGGTGGTCAGCAGCAGCGTGTCGCGATCGCCAGGGCGCTGGCGATGCGCCCGGACGTCCTGCTGCTCGACGAGGTGACCTCCGCGCTCGACCCCGAGCTGGTGGCCGGGGTGCTGAAGGTGCTCAAGCAGATCGCGTCCACCACGGACATCACGATCCTGTGCGTCACGCACGAGATGCAGTTCGCGCGCGACGTGTCGGACCGGGTGATGATGTTCGACCAGGGACAGGTCATCGAGCAGGCGCCGCCGGAAAAGCTGTTCACCGACCCGGATCACGAGCGGACCAGGGAGTTCCTGCACGCGGTGCTCGACCGGCGCTGACGCGCTCAGTGCCCGCCGAACAGCCGGCGGCCCAGCCGCAGGTGGCGTCCGGAGCCGCTGCATCGCGAGCAGTTGCGGAACGTCCGTCCGGAAGGCGACCGGTGCTTGCCGGACCCGCCGCAGCCCCGGCAGGACGCGAACGGCCAGATCAGGCACTGGATCGCGTAGCACGCGAGCACGAGCAGCCCGACCACGATGAGTTGGGTCATCGGGAACTCCCCTTCCCTCCACCAGCCGAAACGGCGGCGGCGCGAAACCTGATCCGCCCGCGGGCCGACCGAACCGGGCTCCCCGAGCCCGGCCCCCTCCTTGCCGCCGCGGGCCGTCCGTTGTGGATGCCCAAAGTCGAGTCAGTTTCACGTCGCCGGTACCAAACTGGGAACCCGGCGGCCCCCTCTCTTGACCTGAACCACCCGAACGGCGCATCATAATGTTCGTCAGTCGTGCAAATGTACGTCAGTCGAACAAGCGGAGACGATGATGTCGGCCGGATCAGTCCTGCGGAGCGCCTTCACCACCAAGCTCTACGTCACCGTCCTGGTGGCGATCGTCCTGGGAGCGGTGCTGGGGTTCGTCGCCCCCGCGGCCGGGGCTGCCCTGCAGCCCGTCGGCACGGGGTTCATCTCGCTCATCCAGATGCTCATCGCGCCGGTCGTGTTCTGCACCATCGTCACGGGCATCGCCTCGGCCGGCGAGCTCACCAGCGTGGGCCGCGTCGGGATCAAGGCCCTGGTCTACTTCGAGGTCCTCACCACGATCGCGTTGATCCTCGGGCTGATCGTGATGGACCTGTTCCGTCCCGGCGGGGGCATCCACGCCGACCCTGGCTCGCTGAAGCTCTCCGGCAGCGCGCAACAGTACGTGCAGTCGGGCGAGTCGCAGCACTGGTACGACTTCATCGTCGACATCATCCCGAAGACCGTGGTCAGCGCGTTCACCGAGGGCAACGTGCTGCAGGTGCTGCTGGTGGCGGTCCTGTTCGCCATCGCGGTCAAGGCGCTCGGCGAGCGCGGCGCGCCGCTGGTGCGCGGGATCGAGCGGGTGAGCGACGCGTTGTTCGGCATCGTGAAGATCATCATGTACCTCGCGCCGATCGGCGCGTTCGGGGCGATGGCCTACACCACCGGCAAGTTCGGCGCGTCCACCCTGGCCAGCCTCGGCGGGGTCGTGCTGCTGTTCTGGGCCACCGGCATCGTGTTCTGCGTCGTGGTCTTCGGGGTGGTCGCCCGGCTGTGCGGGATCCGGATCCTGAAGCTGTACCGGTACTTCAAGGACGAGCTGCTGATCACCCTGGGCACCGCGAACTACGAGGCCGTGATGCCGCAGCTGATGCGCAAGCTCGAGCACCTCGGCGCGCCCAAGCGGATCGTCGGGCTCGTCGTGCCGTCGGGGTACGCGTTCAACGGCGACGGCGTGTGCCTCTACCTCGGCTTCGCCTCCCTCTACATCGCACAGGCCTTCGACGTGAACCTCTCGCTGTGGCAGCAGATCGGGCTGCTCGCGGTCTTCATGGTCACCTCGAAGGGCAGTGCCGGCGTCGCCGGTGCCGGGTTCGTCATCCTGGCGGCGACGTTGTCCACGACCGGTGCGGTGCCGGTCGCCGGGATCATGCTCGTGCTCGGTGTCGACCGGTTCCTGTCCACCATGCGCGGCCTGGTCAGCCTGTGCGGCCAGATGGTGGGCAGCATCGTCGTCAGCCGCTGGGAGGGCGTGTTCGACCTCGACCGGGCACGGCAGGTGCTGTCCGGCGAAACCCCTGCGGACACCACGGAAACCGTGCCCGCGGCTTAGGAGGAGAAACATGGCAAGGCTCGACTACGTGGCCGGGAGCGGCGAGGTCGCCGACCGGATCCGGGCCCGCCGGGGTGGCCGGCTGACCCCGCTGGACGGCATGCTGCTGCACAGCCCGCCGTTCGCCGACGGCTGGAACAGCCTGCTCGGCGCCATCCGGGGGAACTCGACGCTGCCCGGCGACATCCGTGAGCTGGCGATCCTGCGCGTGGCGGCGCTCAACGGCGCCGACTACGAGTGGTCGGCGCACGAGCCCGTCGCGAAGGAGGCGGGCATGACGGCCGAGCAGATCGCGGCGCTGCGCGTCGGTGCCGACGTCGATCCGCTCGACGCGCGTCAGCGCGCGACGCTCGCCTACACCGACGCGATGACCAGCCAGGTCGTGGTGGAGCAGACTCTGTTCCAGGCGCTCGGCGAGCACTTCGACGATCAGCAGGTCGTCGAGCTGACGGTGACCGTCGGCGCGTACAACATGGTTTCGCGGTTCCTGGTGGCACTGGAGGTCGGCAAGTAATGAGGCTGGAGGGCAAGGTCGCCGTCATCACCGGCGCCGGCAGTGTCGGGCCAGGCTGGGGCAACGGGCGTGCGGCGGCGGTGCTGTTCGCCCGCGAGGGTGCGAAGGTGTTCGCCGTGGACCTCAAGCCGGACGCGCTGACCGAGACGGTGCGGATGATCGAGGACGAGGGCGGCACCGTGCGCACCCACACCTGCGACGTCACCGACAGCGCGGCGGTGGCCGCGATGGTCGAGGCGTGCGTGGCCGAGTTCGGCCGGGTGGACGTCCTGGTCAACAACGTCGGCGGCTCGCGCCCCGGCGGTCCCGTCGAGCTGGGCGAGCAGGACTGGCGTGCCCAGCTGGACTACAACCTCACCAGTGTGTTCCTGACCTGCAAGCACGTCGTCCCGGTCATGAAGGCCCAGGGCGGCGGCGCGATCGTGAACACCGCGTCCACCTCCGGTACCCGCTACACCGGTTCGCCGCAGGTCGGCTACGCCTCGTCCAAGGCGGGTGTGATCCAGCTGTCCAAAGTGCTCGCGGTGCAGCACGCGCCCGACGGCATCCGCGCGAACACGGTGGTGCCGGGCCAGCTGCACACGCCGATGGTCGAGGTGCGGCTGGCCGGGCAGCGGGCCGGCGGGGACGTGGACGCGCTGCTGGCCCAGCGGCAGGCCCGGATCCCGCTGGGGTTCATGGGGGACGGCCGGGACACCGCGTACGCCGCGCTGTTCCTGGCCTCGGACGAAGCCCGGTTCGTCACGGGCACCGAGATCGTCGTGGACGGCGGGATGACCGCGAGGTGTGACTGATGACCGAACCGACCTGTCCCGGGCCCGACCCGGACCCGAAGAAGCCCGCGCTCGCCCTGCCCGCGGGCAGTTGCGACGCGCACTGCCACATCTTCGGCCCGACCGCGAAGTTCCCGTACGCCCCGGACCGGACGTTCACCCCGCCCGAGGCGCCGCTCGAGGATCTTCAGTGGCTGCACGAGTTCCTGGGCTTCCAGCGTTCGGTGATCGTGCAGTCGGCTGCGCACGGCAGTGATCACTCGTCCTTGCTCGACGCGCTGGAGCGCGGTGCGGGCCGCTACCGCGGAGTCGCGCTCGTCAAGCCCGCGACGCCGGACGCCGAGATCGCGCGTCTGCACGAAGCCGGTGTCCGCGGGGCGCGGTTGCACTTCACCCCGCACCTCGGGCCGGCGCCGTCGCCCGAGACGATCCGGGCGATCGTCGACAAGATCCGGCCGTACGGCTGGCATCTCGCGCTGCACGTCGCCGGTGACGGCATCGCCGAGCACGAGGACATGGTGCGCGCGCTGCCGCTCACCGTGGTGATCGACCACATGGCACGCGTCGACCTGCGGGCGGGGCTGAACAGCAAGCCCGTCACGGCTCTGTTGCGGCTGCTGGAAAGCGGGTCGGTGTGGGTGAAGCTCAGCGGCGCCGACCGGATCGCGGTGCACCCGCCGGACCTGCGGGACGCCGCGGCGCTCGGGCGGCTGCTGGCCACCGAGGCTCCCGAGCGGGTGGTGTGGGGCACGGACTTCCCGCATCCGAACACACACGGCTTCATGCCCGACGACGGCGACCTGGTGGACCTGCTCGCCGAGATCGCGCCGGACGAGGCCGCACTGCGGCGGCTGCTGGTCGAAAACCCCGCCCGGTGCTTCGACTTCTAGTGCAGGCCCGCGATGTCCTTGGTGATCGCCTCGGCGGTCTCCAGCAGCCGGGGCACGAAGCGGCGGCGCAGCTCGTCGAGCGTGACGCGGGCGGCGTTGGCCGAGACGTTCAGCGCGGCGAGAACCTGGCCGCCCGCGCCGCGGACGGGCGCCGCGGCCGACCGCACGCCCTCCTCGCGCTCGCCGTCCACCACCGCGTACCCCTGCTCGCGCACCCGGCGCAGCTCGGCGCGCAGCCGCGCCGGGTCGGTGATCGTGTGCGCGGTCAGCTTCCGCAGCTCGATCTTGTCCAAATAGGACGTCAGTGCCGGTTCCGGCAGCGCGGCGAGCAGGACGCGGCCCATGGACGTCGGGTAGGCCGGCAGCCGGGAGCCGACGTTGAGGGTGATGCTCATCGAGCGGGACGCGGGGACCCGGGCGACGTAGACGATCTCGGCACCGTCCAAAGTGGCCATCGAGCTGGCTTCGCGCAGCTCGTCGGACAACGCCCGCATGTGGGACTGCGCGTGCTCCCAGAACGGCAGCGCGGCGAGGTAGCCGTAGCCCAGCCGCAGCACGGCCGGCGTCAGCCGGAACTCGCGGCCGTCGGTCTCGGCGAAGCCCAGGCGCTCGAGGGTGAGCAGGATGCGGCGAGCCGTGGCACGGGTGAGGCCCGTCGCCGCGGCCGCGCCGCTCACCGTCATCGCCGGCCGCTCGGCGGAGAAACTCTGCAACAGCCGGAAGGCCTTCTCGACCGAGTCGATGACGTCGGGGTCTTCTCTCGACACCGGAAAGACGGTACCCGATGACCGAAGGACTGCTCTTCGTTCTCGCCGAGCCGGGCGAGGTGCCCGAAGACGAGTTCCACGACTGGTACGACAACGAGCACGCGCCCGCGCGGCTGTCCGTGCCCGGGATCCGCAGCGGCTACCGCTACCGCGCGCTCGACGGCGAGCGCCCGGGCTGGCTCGCCTGGTACGAACTGGACATCGACGCGCTGCACGGCCCGCAGTACCAGGCGATCCGCAACCGCAGCCCGCGCGAGCAGTCGGTCGTCGAACGCCTCGACACCCTCGACCGCCGCGTCTACGAGCTGATCGACGACCAGGGCGAACCGGTGCGCGAGTCACCCGTGGTCCTCTCGGTCGCTTTGTCGACCCCGGACCCGGCGGGCCTGGACACCTGGTACCGCGAGGAGCACCTGCCGCTGCTGCTCGCGATCCCCGGCTGGCACCGCATCCGCCGCTACCGGCGCGTGGCGGGCCCGGGCCCGGACCTGCTGGCCTTCCACGAGATCGACAGTGTCGCGCTGTTCGACGCCGTGGAGTACCGGACCGCGACGAGCACGCCGTGGCGTGCGGAGGTGATGGGCGGGGTGACGGCCCGCGAGCGGCGGGTGTTCGGCTTCCACAACACGGTGCCGGGGAGTTAACGTCGGGGCATGACCGAGTACGAGCACATCCTGGTCAAGCGCGAGAACGACACCGTCACCATCACGATGAACCGCGCCGCGCGGCGCAACTCGCTGTCCGAGGACCATCTCGCCGAGCTGCTGGCGGCGTTCCGCGAGGCGGGCGAGACGGACGCGACCGGGATCGTGCTGGCCGGTGCCGGGCCGGTGTTCTCGGCCGGGCACGACTTCGGCGACGTGGCGGCGCGCGACCACGCCGGCGTCCGCGAGCTGCTGCGCCTGTGCACCGAGCTGATGCGGACCATGGAGTCAGTCCCGCAGGTCGTCATCGCGCGGGTGCACGGGCTCGCGACCGCCGCCGGCTGCCAGCTCGTCGCGTCGTGCGACCTCGCGGTGGCCGCCGAGTCCGCCGGGTTCGCGTTGCCCGGCGGCAAGGGCGGCTGGTTCTGCCACACCCCGGCCGTGCCCGTGGCCAGGGCGGTGGGGCGCAAGCGGCTGATGGAGCTGGCGCTGACCGGCGACGTCATCGACGCCGCGACCGCGCTGGACTGGGGCATGGTGAACCGGGTCGTCCCCGACGAGCAGCTCGACGAGGCCGTCGCCGAACTCCTGGGCCGGGCGACGCGGGGGAGCCGGGCCAGCAAGGGGCTGGGCAAGCAGACCCTCTACGCCCAGCTCGACCGTCCGGAGGCGGACGCCTACGCGATCGCACTCGAAGTGATGGCGGCGGCGTCGCAGACCCCGGACGCCCGCGAGGGGATGGCCGCGTTCCTGGAGAAGCGCAAGCCGGAGTGGGGTTAGGGACTGTTTAGCGCTCCGCGAGCAGCAGGAGCGTGTACGCCGCGATCGACTGGGCATCGGTGATCCCGCCTTCGCGCACGAGGCGTTCGAAGTCGGCACGGGCGAACCAGGCCGTGCGCATGTCCTGCTCCTCGTGTTCGCGCTCGTGCGGGCCCTCGGTGAGGTCGGTGGCGAGGAAGACCCGGCCGCGCTGACTCGACATGCCGGCGGCGACGTCGAGCAGCCCAAGGTCGGTCAGCTTGCCCGCGATCAACCCGGTCTCCTCGCGCAGCTCGCGCGCGGCCAGCTCCAGCGGTTCGACGTCGGCGAGGTCGGGGGCGGTGCCCTGCGGGAACTCCCAGCGACGCAGGCCGAGCGGGTAGCGGAACTGCTCGACGAGGTGCAGCCGGTCGCCGTCGAGGGGTATCACCAGCGCGTACTGGGGCTTGTCGATGACGCCGTAGACGCCGGGCGAGCCGTCCGGGCGGCGGATGCCGTCCTCGCGCACGGTCATCCAGTTGTTGCGGTACACCTCGCGCGAGCTCACCTGTCGAATGGGATCCACCCGAACAGTGTGCCGAAGGCGTCTTCTACCCTCCTCGGGTGCGCCTCGTGATCGCTCGCTGCCAGGTCGACTACGCGGGTCGGTTGACCGCCCACCTGCCGATGGCCACCCGCCTGCTGCTCATCAAGGCCGACGGGTCGGTGTCCATCCACTCGGACGACCGGGCCTACAAGCCGTTGAACTGGATGAGCCCGCCGTGCTGGCTCATCGAGGACGGCGACATCTGGACGGTGCAGAACAAGGCAGGCGAGAAGCTCGTGATCAGCATCGAGGAGCGGATCGACGAGGTGAAGCACGAGCTGGGCGCCGAGCCGGGCCTGCAGAAGGACGGCGTCGAGGCGCACCTGCAGGAGCTGCTGGCCGAGCACATCACCACCCTCGGCGACGGCTACTCCCTCGTCCGGCGCGAGTACCCGACCGCGATCGGCCCGGTGGACATCCTGTGCCGCGACGCCTCGGGCGCCGCGGTGGCGATCGAGATCAAGCGCCGTGGCGAGATCGACGGGGTGGAGCAGCTGACGCGGTACCTGGAGCTGCTCAACCGCGACCCGCTGCTCGCGCCGGTGCAGGGCGTGTTCGCGGCGCAGCTGATCAAGCCGCAGGCCCGCACGCTCGCGGAGGACCGCGGCATCCGCTGCCTGACCCTGGACTACGACAAGCTGCGCGGCACGGACTCGGACGAGTTCCGGCTGTTCTAGCGGGCGGTCACGTCCGCAGTGGCGGCCCCTGCGTGCCCGGGTCGAAGTGCGGGCGGGTGGGCAGCCAGGGCTGTTCGGTCTCGACGGTCTCGACCAGGTCGGCCGGTTTCGAGCGGGGCGGCAACGTGCCGAACCGCACATGGCGCAGGAAGGCCAGCTCCTCGTCGGTGAACTTTCCGCAGTCGGTTTCCGCCACGGGCACCTCCTCGTCGGAGGGTTCGATCCTACCGCGCCACCGGGTGGCGGTAGCTGCGCGAAAGCGAGGCGCGCGAGGCATCTCCGGTTGCCGCTGGGCGCCGTACCCGTTTCGCCGGTGGGACTGCGGCCTGCTGGTCAGCACCGCTAGAGAGGGCTGAACTCGCCGCCACCCTGGCCGCCGCCACGCGTCCCCAACTGCCCGAAAGGCGCGGCGCGCGAGGCGCCCGGCGCGCCTTCCGAGTTGCCGCCGGGCGCCGTACGCGGTTGGCTGCTCACCAACCTCGGTCTCAACATGGACAAGGCACCCCGGCGAAGTTCACATGTCCGATGGCCAAGTAGTAATGTGCGCTCGTCAGCTTGATCCTGGTGTTTCTTGTTGAATGGTGTTGACTCGTGGAGGTGCACCGGTGCATGTCCTAGCCGCAGCGAACCTGCGACTTGATGCGAGCGCGATCGACTACGTGCTGCTCGCGTTCTACTTCGTGCTGGTGCTCGGCATCGGCTACCTGGCCCGGAGGCAGGTCTCGACCAGCCTCGACTTCTTCCTCTCCGGGCGCTCGCTCCCGGCCTGGGTCACCGGGCTCGCCTTCATCTCCGCGAACCTCGGCGCGATCGAGGTCATGGGCATGTCGGCGAACGGCGCGCAGTACGGTCTGCCGACCGCGCACTACTTCTGGATCGGCGCCATCCCGGCGATGCTGTTCCTCGGCGTCGTGATGATGCCCTTCTACTACGGCTCGAAGGTCCGCAGCGTCCCCGAGTTCATGCTCCGGCGCTTCGGCCCCACCGCGCACTGGGTGAACGGCCTCAGCTTCGCGCTCGCGCAGATCCTCATCGCAGGCGCGAACCTCTACCTGCTGGCCAGCGTCGTGAACCTGCTGCTCGGCTGGCCGATCTGGGTCTCGATCATCGTCGCGGCCGCGATCGTGCTCACCTACACGGCGCTGGGCGGCCTCTCCGCCGCGATCTACAACGAGGTGCTGCAGTTCTTCGTCATCCTCGCCGCGCTCATCCCGCTCACCATCGTCGGCCTGTACAAGGTCGGCGGCTGGAGCGGCCTGGTCGACAAGGTGACCAACAGCCCTGGCGGCACCCCGCAGCTGCACTCCTGGCCCGGCAACCAGCTGACCGGCTTCGGCAGCAACTTCCTGTCGGTTCTCGGCCTCGTCTTCGGCCTCGGCTTCGTGCTGTCCTTCGGTTACTGGACCACGAACTTCGTCGAGGTCCAGCGCGCGATGGCGTCGAAGAGCATGTCCGCCGCCCGGCGCACGCCGATCATCGGCGCGTTCCCGAAGATGTTCATCCCGTTCATCGTGATCATCCCGGGCATGGTCGCCGCGGTGACCGTGACCGAGCTGATGGGCCAGAACAAGCAGGCCCTGCTGGACGGCAAGGCGGCGCCCAGCGGCGCGACCTTCAACGACGCCCTGCTGCTGCTCATGCGTGACGTGCTCCCGAACGGCATCCTCGGCGTCGCGATCGCGGGCCTGCTCGCGTCGTTCATGGCCGGCATGGCGGCGAACCTCAGCTCGTTCAACACCGTGTTCACCTACGACATCTTCCAGACCTACATCAAGAAGGACCGGCCCGACGGGTTCTACCTGAAAACGGGCCGCGTGGTCACGATGGTGGCGACGGTACTGGCGATCGGCACGGCGTTCATCGCTTCGACCTACTCGAACCTGATGGACTACCTGCAGACGCTGTTCTCCTTCTTCAACGCGCCACTGTTCGCCACCTTCATCCTCGGCATGTTCTGGAAGCGGATGACCAAGTCGGCGGGCTGGTCGGGCCTCGTGTTCGGCACGGCGGCCGCGGTGGTCATCTTCGTCCTCAGCAAGAACGGCACGCTGAACCTGCCGGGCCAGGGCACGAGCTTCGTCGCCGCGATCGCGGCCTTCGTGGTCGACGTGGTCGTCAGCGTCGTGGTCACCTACGCCACCAAGCCCAAGCCGGAGTCGGAGCTGGTCGGCCTGGTGTACTCGCTCACGCCGCGCGAGTCGCTGAAGCACGAGACCACCGGCGACGACGCGGGGTGGTACCGCAAGCCGGTGCTGCTGGCCGGCATCGCGGCAGTCATCACCATCGTCCTGAACATCGCCTTCTAGGAGGACGACCGCCATGGCAACGGAATCCACTCCCCGCACGCGCAAGGCCGGTGCGTTCGACATCCGGCTGATCATCGCTCTGCTCACGGGTGTGTACGGCATCGTCCTGACGATCATGGGCGCCGCGTTCACCGACGACGCCGACATGACGAAGGCCGCCGGGGTGAACATCAACCTGTGGGCGGGCATCGCCCTGCTCATCTTCACGGCACTGTTCGTGCTGTGGGCGGTGCTGCGGCCGATCCGCGTGCCGGAGGAGCCGACGGACGTGCCCAACGAGCCGACGGACGGGACCACGGCCGAATAACCAGGTTCGGCGCACTCGGCGAGGCCGGTGCGGTTACCGTGCAGGCGTGCGTTCACCTGCCCGTTCCGCCCGGCCTCGTCTCATGCCGGTCCTGCTACTGGCCGTACTGCTGACCACCGCTTGCGGCCCGGATCTGAGCAGGCAGAACTTCCCGCGCACGACGGTCACCGCGTCCGCCGCACCCGACAGCCCGATCACGGACGACGCCGTCTCCTTCGCGAACCTGCGCACCGTCGACCCGTGCGCGCTGCTCGACACCGCCACGCTCGCGGACCTGGGCACCGTCAAGGCGGACTCGACGGACTCCTCGTCGCTCGGGCAGTGCTCGGCCGACCTCACCGACGCCGGGGGCAAGGACCTGCGCCTGCACCTGCAGCTCGACGACATCACCATCAACTCCGGCAACACCTCCGGCACAGTCGGCGGCCTTCCGCTGATCGGCGACGGCCCCGACGGCGCGTCGTGCACGGCCACCGCAGTGACCTCCCGCAGCCCGGGGTTCGGTGTCAGCCTCTACGTCACCTACGACGGCGGCGACCCCTGCGGCGCCGGGCAGAACGCGTTGCAGAACGTCGTGCGACGGCTGCACGACCACCCCGCCCGCCTGCCGCAGCCGCCCGGGTCGCTGATCGCGCTCGACTTCTGCACCCTCGTCGACGAAGCGACCATCACCGACGTGCTCGGCCGTGGCTCGGAGACCTCGCCCTACGGCATGCACGGCTGTTCCTGGTCGGGCGGCACGGCGACCGGGTACCTCGACTACGGCATCCGGAGCACGCCCGGCGGGAGCCCGGCGGTGGATCTGGGCAACGGCGTCACCGGATACGAGCAGCTGGAGACCGGCGCGGGCCGCGAGTGCACAGTGTCCTGGCTGCACCGGCCGACCGCCGACGGCGAGGGCGAGGTCGTGTCGTTCCAGTACGACAACTACCACGACGACGCGGGCGAGGACGACGCCTGCGGCAAGGCCGCGACGGTCGCCAAGGCGTTGGTACCGAAGCTGCCGCGCGCCTAGCGTCACTGATCGATCGAAGGTAGACAGAGCACACCAGATCGACGCCAACGGAGGCGGGCATGAAGAAGATCATCAACGATCCGGCCGACGTGGTCAGCGAGTCGTTGCGAGGACTCGCCGCCGCGCACCCCGACCTGCTGCGCGTCCAGTACGAACCGGACCTGGTGGTCAGGGCCGACGCGCCCGTCGCCGGGAAGGTCGCGGTGATCTCGGGCGGTGGCTCCGGCCACGAGCCGCTGCACGGCGGTTTCGTCGGGCCGGGCATGCTCGACGCGGCCGTGCCCGGCGCGGTGTTCACGTCGCCGACCCCGGACGCGGTGCAGGCCGCGGTCACGGCCACGACGGGTGACGCGGGCGCTCTGTTGGTCGTGAAGAACTACACCGGCGACGTGCTGAACTTCGAGACCGCCGCCGAACTGGCCGCCGCCGACGGGCTCGACGTGCGCAGCGTCGTGATCGACGACGACGTCGCGGTCGCCGACTCGACGTTCACCGCGGGCCGGCGCGGCGTCGGGGGCACAGTGCTGCTGGAGAAGATCACCGGTGCGGCCGCCGCCCGCGGTGACTCGCTCGACGCGGTGGAAGCCTTGGCGCGCAAGGTGATCGGCCAGATTCGCTCGATCGGCGTCGCGCTGACCGCGCCGACCGTGCCACATGTGGGCGAGCCGAGCTTCGAGCTCGCGGACGACGAGATCGAGTTCGGCATCGGCATCCACGGCGAGCCCGGCCGCGAGCGGATCAAGCTCGAACCCGCCGACGCGCTGGTCGGGCGGATGGTCGCCGCCGTCGTCGAGGACCTGCCGTTCGGCGACGGCGACCGGGTGCTGCTGTTCACCAACTCGATGGGCGCGACCCCGCTCCTCGAGCTGTACCTGGCGCACGGCATCGCCGAGCGGCTGCTGGCCGAGCGTGGTATCACGGTCGAGCGCCGCCTCGTCGGCCCCTACATCACCAGCCTGGAGATGCAGGGGATGAGCCTCACGCTGCTCAAAGTGGACGATGAGCTGACCGAGCTGTGGGACGCACCCGTGCACACCGCCGCACTACGTTGGAGGGCCTGAGATGAGTTGCACCGCGAACGGGGTCGCGGACGCGGTCCGTGCCGCCGCGGCCGTGCTCGCCGAGCACCGGGCCGAGCTGATCGAGCTCGACCGCGCGATCGGCGACGGCGACCACGGCGAGAACATGAACCGGGGGTTCACCGCGATCCTGTCCGCTTTGGACTCCGCCGTCCCGGACAGTCCGAGCGCGGTGCTCAAGCTGGTGGCGACCACCCTGATCGCCAAGGTCGGCGGCGCCGCCGGGCCCCTCTACGGCACGGCTTTCCTCCGGGCGTCGACAGCTGTCGGCGGTGCGTCCGAACTGGACAGCGACGCGGTCGTCGCCGGGTTGCGAGCCGCGCTCGAGGGAGTGCAGGCCCGCGGCAAGGCGGTCGAAGGCGACAAGACCATGGTGGACGCGCTGATCCCCGCGGTCGCCGCCGCCGAGCAGGCCGCGGGCACCGAGGGGGCGGACGTCGCGGCCGTGCTGACCGCCGCCGCGGACGCCGCGGGCAAGGGTGCGGAGTCCACAGTGGACCTGGTGGCTCGCAAGGGCCGCGCGTCGTACCTGGGGCAGCGCAGCGCGGGCCATCTGGACCCCGGCGCACGGTCGACGGCGCTGCTGCTCGGTGCGCTCGCGAGGGCGGCGCGATGACGGTCGGGCTCGTTCTCGTCTCGCACAGCGCGAAGCTCGCCGACGGGCTCGCGGAGGTCGCCGCGCAGATGGCGCCCGAGGTCCCGATCGTGCCCGCCGGTGGTCTCGCCGAAGGCGGCATCGGCACGGACTACGACCAGGTGGTCGCGGCGGTCCAGCGGGCCGACCGTGGCGACGGGGTGGTCCTGCTCTACGACCTCGGCAGCGCGCAGATGACGGCGGAGTTGGCCGTCGAGTCGCTGCCCGATCCCGAGGCGGCCGTCGTCGCCGATGCGCCGTTCGTCGAAGGGACTGTCGCCGCCGCGGTGGCGGCGCAGGGCGGGGCGAGCCGCGCGGACGCCCTGGCGGCGGCAACCGCGGCGGGCGCCGCCGACCTGGAAGCCCCGGCGGCGACCCAGGGTGCGGACGCGGAGAGCATCGAACTCGTGCTGCACAACGAGGTCGGCCTGCACGCGCGGCCGGCGGCGGTGGTGGCCCGCACGCTGGCGGGCATGGAGGCGGACGTGAGTGTCGTGCTCGGCGACCAGGAGGCCGACGCGCACAGCGTGCTCGCCCTGATGTCGCTCGGCGCCCGCAAGGGCGACCGGATCGAGATCCGAGCGCGCGGGGCGCAGGCCACGCAGGCGCTCGAAGCCGTAAAGGGGCTCGTGGAGGGGAACTTCGGCGAGGCCTAGGGGGTGTCCTCGAAGGCTGGTCGATGGGCTTCGTGATCCAGGTGGTTCCTGGTGGTGGCGGGGATTCGCCCTCGTACCGGGTTGTACTCGGGTGAATTCCCGGTGCCGTCCAGGGGCCGCCTGGGCGCGGGGAGCGCGATTGAGCCTTTGAGGACGCTCCCTGGGGCGTCCGAGCGTCATCCGAACGGCGGAGGACGCATGAAGACGTCTCGATACTGGGTGGCGGCCATGGCGCTGCTGCTCACCGGCTGCACCTCGGTCGTGACCGGCGCGGCGTCGGTCGACCAGGGTGAACTGAGGCAGTACCAGGACGACCACGCCCCACTGACCGCGCAGCGTGCGCTCGGCGACCTCACCACCGTCGACTACTGCAGCCTGCTCGACCTCAACGGCGCGCGGCAGGCCGACGCGACCGGCGTCGGGTCGACCACGACCTCGCCGAACTACTGCTTCGCCGAAGGGAACTTCGGCGGCACCAGGGTCGAGTTCGGGCTCGGGTACCTCGAGGTCGCGGGCACGGACAGCGGCCGGATCACCGACCTGGCCAAGACGCTGCCCCGAGGGCTGGTCGCCCAGCGCAGCACGAGCGGTGACCCGGATTCCTGCGTGCGGTACCTGCGGTTCGCCGACGAGTTCTCCCTCCAGGTCTACGTCGACGAGCAGCTCGGCGGCCAGGGGCGCAAGTCGCCGACGATCCCCACCAAGCACCGCTGCCGCTGGCAGAACACCGTGACCCCGGACGTCCTCACGATCACCTTCGACGTCGGCCCGCAGCCGACCGGGCCGACGGAGGCGCTGGCGGGACGGCAGACCTCCATCGAGGGCGGCGCGGGGCTGACGTACTGCGTGGCCACGACCGCCGTCGGGCCGGATCCCGGATCCACGAACGGGAACTACCGGTTGGCGCAGGTCTACACCCTCCTGCGTCGAGGCGGGACGGATCCGTGCGTCCCGGTCCGGGCGCTCGCGAACATCGTCTGGCCGAAGCTGCCGGCGGCCTGACTCGATTCGGTGGTGCCGTTCGCGGCCCGGCCGTGGCACCATCGAGAGAACTTACCGCCCAGTAACCACCGGAGGCCGGTCATGGCGCGCGAGTTCACGAGTGTGGGAGTGGTCGGTCTCGGCACGATGGGATCGGGAATCGCGGAGGTCCTGGCCCGTAGCGGCCTGGACGTCGTGGGTGTGGAGCTCGACGCGGCGGGCGTCGCACGCGGCCGTGCGCACATCGAGCATTCGACGGAGCGCGCGCTCAGCGGCGGCAAGCTCGACGAGGGAGGGCGGGCGGAGCTGCTGGGCCGGATCACGTACACGACGGAGCTGAGCGACCTCGGCGACGTCGATCTGGTCGTCGAGGCGGTGCCGGAGAGCCTGGAGCTGAAGGCCGAGGTCCTCGGGCAGCTGGACAAGATCGTCAGGCCGGAGGCGATCTTCGCCTCGAACACGTCGTCGTTGTCGGTCACGGAGATCGGCGTGCACACCGCGCGTCCGGGCAAGGTCGTCGGGATGCACTTCTTCAACCCGGCGCCGGTGCTGAAACTGGTCGAGATCGTGCGCACCGTGGTCACCGAGCCGGACGTGGTGACCGACGTGGTCGCGTTCGCCGAGCGGCTGGGCAAGACGCCGGTCGTGATCGGGGACCGGGCGGGGTTCATCGCGAACGCGCTGCTGTTCGGCTATCTCAACCACGCGGTGCGGATGTTCGAGCAGCGCTACGCGACGCGTGAGGATCTGGACGCGGCGATGCGGTACGGCTGTGGCTATCCGATGGGACCGCTGGCGCTGCTCGACCTGATCGGGCTGGACACGGCGTACGAGATCCTCGAGTCGATGTACCGGCAGTCGCGGAACCGGCTGCACGCGCCCGCGCCGTTGCTCAAGCAGATGATCACCGCGGGGCTGCTGGGTCGCAAGAGCGGTCGCGGGTTCTACCGGTACGAGGCGGCGGACTCGCCCGTCGTGACGGATACCGTGGCATCGTCCACTGTGGATTCTGCGGTGGTGCGCGAGGTGCGGCGGGTGGGCGTCGTCGGCACGGGAACGATGGCGACGGGCATCGCGGAGGTCTTCGCGAAGCGCGGGTACGAGGTCGTGTTGCGGGCGCGGACGGCCGAGAAGGCCGAAGCGGCGGTGGCGAAAGTCGGCAAGTCGATCGGTCGCGCGGTGACGAAGGGGCGCATGTCGGAGTCGGACGCGGCGGCGGTGCTGACCCGGGTCAAGCCGGTGACGGAGTTCGCTGAGCTGTCCGATGTGGACTTGGCGGTCGAGGCGGTGGCGGAGGAGCTGACGGTCAAGCAGGCGGTGTTCGCGGCCCTGGACGAGGCCGTCCGCCCCGGCGCGATCCTGGCGACGACCACGTCCTCGTTGCCGGTGATCGAATGCGCGGCGTCGACGAGCAGGCCGTCGGACGTGCTCGGGCTGCACTTCTTCAACCCGGCGCCGATGATGAAACTGGTCGAGGTGGTGCAGACGATCGCGACGGCGCCGGAGGTGGTCGCAACGGCGCACGCGGTGTGCGCGGCGCTCGGCAAGCACCCGGTGCACTGCGGCGACCGGGCGGGGTTCATCGTCAACGCGCTGCTGTTCCCGTATTTGAACGACGCGGTCAAGATGCTCGAAGCGCACTACGCCCAAGCCGACGACATCGACACGGCGATGAAGGTCGGTTGCGGGTTGCCGATGGGCCCGTTCGAGTTGCTGGACGTGGTCGGCCTGGACGTGTCGCTGGCGATCGAACGGACGTTGTTCAACGAGTTCCGCGAGGAGGGTTTCTCGCCCGCACCGCTGCTGGAGCACCTCGTGACGGCCGGCCGCCTGGGCCGCAAGACGGGGAAGGGCTTCAAGGACTACGTGCGGTGAGGGGCGGGATGTCCAGCCACCCACGGCGCCCCGGCAACGGCAACCCGACAGCACCCAACCACCCACGCCATGGCGATCCGGCACCGCCCGACCACCGCGCGAAGGCGAACCCGGCAACGGCAGCCACGAATGCCCGCGCCCAGCCCGCTCCCTAACCCCGATCCCCGCGCCCTTCAGCGGTCGGCACGCCGGGTCAAGGCATCTTTTCCGCCTTGACGCGGTGGGCCGACCGTTGAACACTCCGCGATCGGGGTGGGACGGGCGTACCCCAACCACCCCGCGCTGCGCGCGCCCTTGCGCAGCGCGCAGGGGAAATGATCAAGAGAGTCCTCGCCGGACGGGCAGGCTCAAAGATGAGCCAGGAAAAGCCCCTACGTCACCTCATGCAGGTGGTCGAGTTGGGTGGTCATCCCGTCGCCTGCGGTTTGTGCATATCACTTTGACCCAGACCCGCAAGCTTGCGTTGTCGGCTGCCCGCAAGCAGGAGGGTTGCGAGCCTGGCTCAAAGTGATGCCGCGAGTTCAGGCGACGGGATGACCACCCAACTCCGGGGTCAGCCCCAACCGCCGAACCCGACCTAACCCCCACACCCACACGCCCCGCCGCAACAACCGCCACCCGCGGGCAGCTGGCCACCCGCCGAGCTGGTGAGGGCCACCGTCGTCAGCAGCTTCACCGTGTCGGCGTGCCCTTCCGGGCAGGTGGCGGGCGCACCGGACTCGCTCATCGGCCGGTTGACCTCGAAGGTGTCCGTGCACTCGCGGCAGCGGTAGGCGTAAGTCGGCATGGCATCATTATCGCGCCGGAAGTGCGCGTGTGGGGTGATCCCTGCCAAGCTGTGTTCCGTGGATCTGCCAAGGCTGGAAAGCCGGCCGCATCTGGCCCAGGTGGTGCCCTCCGTCCTCGCGGTGCTCGGCGTTCCCGGCTTCGCGAACACCGTCGAGATCCCGCCCGTCTCGAGTGCGTGCGTGCTGCTCGTCGACGGTCTCGGCTGGGAGCTCCTCGAACAGCACGCCACCGACGCTCCGGTGCTGAGTCAGCTGTCCCGCAGCCTCCTGCAGGTCGGCTACCCGTCCACCACCGTCGCCGGGCTGGCGGCCATCGGCACCGGGCTCGCGTCGGGGGAGCACGGCATGACCGGCTACACCTTCGAGGTCCCCGGCGTCGGCGTGCTCAACGCGCTGCGCTGGGCCGGCCACCCGGGCGGGCCGGATCTGCGGGAACGCCTGCGTCCCGCCGACGCCCAGCCACTGCCCACCACTTTCACCCAGGCGGCGTCCGCCGGAGTGGACGCGTCCGTCGTCTCCGACGCCCAGTTCGCCAAGTCCGCGTTGACCGAAGCCGTGCAGCGCGGCGGCCGGTACGTCGGCGTGCACGCGCTCGGGGACCTCGCCTCCTCGGTGCTCAACGTGCTCGACCGGCCTCGCAGCTTCTGCTACGCCTACCACAGCCAGCTCGACCAGCTCGGACATCTCTACGGTCCGGGTTCGCCCGCCTGGCGGATGCAGCTGCGGCACGTCGACCGGCTCGTCGAGTCCATTGTGGACTCGCTACCGCCGGGCCGGCTGCTCGCCGTCGTCGCGGACCACGGCATGGTGGCGGTCGACGACACGGCGGTCGATCTCGACGCGACGCCCCAGCTGCTCGACGGCGTACGCGTCATCGCGGGCGAGGTCCGGGCGCGGCACGTGTACGTGGTGGACGGCGCGCGGGACGACGTGCTGGCGGCCTGGCGATCGGAACTGCGGGACTGCGCCTGGGTGGCCACCCGTGACGAGGCCATCGACGGCGGCTGGTTCGGCCCTCGCGTCAGCGACCGGGTCCGTCCGCGGATCGGCGACATCGTCGTCGCGGCGCGCGACCGCTTCGGGATGCTGCGCCGGACGAACGAGCCGATGGAGTCGTCCCTGATCGGACAGCACGGCTCCCTCACCACGGCGGAACAGCTCGTCCCGCTCGCGATGGCCTACCGCGGCTGAGGCCGCAGCCCGTCGAGCACCACGGTCAGCAGCCGCTCGGCCGCCCCCGGCGTGGCCTCCGAGGCGACGACGATGCCGTGCGTCATCAGCAACAGGTCCCGCGGTTCGACGTCGTCGCGGATGACGCCGGCCTCCTGCGCCGCATTGACCAGGAGGCGCACCGCGTCGTTGATCATCACCTTGCACAGCGCGAACGTCTCGGAGTCGCGGTCCATCGCCGCCTTGAGCGTCGCGGCGAGCCCGCGTTTCCGCGTGGCGAAGTCGATCTGCGAGCGCATCCACTCCGCCAGCGCGTCGCCGGGGGAGTGCGTTTCCATCAGCTCGCGGGCGAGCCCCGACAGTCTCTCGATGTCCGCCCGGTAGACGGCCTCGATGAGCGCCTCGCGATTGGGGAAGTGCCGGTAGAGCGTGCCGGGGCCGACGCAGGCCCGGCGGGCGATGTCGTCCAGCGGCGCCTCCGGCCCGTGCTCGGCGAACGCCTCCCGGGCCACGGAGATGATCCGCTCGTAGTTGCGGCGGGCGTCGGCCCGCATCGGCCGTGACGTCGACGTTGATCCCACGGGCCCTCCTCCTGGAAGCGGACACAATCTCCGGATACCCTTGCATAACCGGAGACGTTCTCCATATGATAGCTCCAGTGAAGCGGAGATTCTGTCCGCTTACTTTCGCGCATCCAATGGAGCCTTTCTTGTCCGAAAGAACGCTGTCCACGAACGCTCCGGCGCTCACCGGCCGGACCGCCCGGTCGTTCCGGCCGGGCATGGTCCTCGCCATCCTGCTCACCTGTCAGCTGATGATCATCCTCGACGCGACGGTGATGAACGTCGCGCTGCCGCGCATCCAGGCGGATCTCCACTTCAGCGCGACCTCCCTGTCGTGGGTGATCAACGCGTACACCCTGGTCTTCGGCGGCCTGCTGCTGCTCGGCGGCCGCACCGGCGACCTGTTCGGCCGCCGTCGCGTGTTCATCGGCGGCCTGACCCTGTTCACCCTCGCCTCGCTGGCCGGCGGCTTCGCCGACTCCGCCACCTGGCTGCTCGTCGCCCGCATCGTGCAGGGCCTCGGCGCCGCGGCCGCAGGGCCCAGCACGCTCGCCCTGCTCACCACCACGTTCACCGAGCCCAAGGCACGCCTGCGCGCGCTCGCCCTGTTCTCGGCCATGTCCAGTGCGGGCTTCGCCGTGGGGCTCATCCTCGGCGGGCTGCTCACCGAATGGCTGTCCTGGCGCTGGGTGCTGTTCATCAACGTGCCGTTCGGCATCGCGGCGGTCGTCTTCGCCACCCGCCATCTGTGGGAACCCGAACGTCACCCGGCCCGCCTCGACCTGCCCGGCGCCGTCACGGCGACCGGTGGCGTCGCGGCCGTCGTCTACGGTTTCATCCGGGCCGCGAGCGACGGCTGGGGCGACGGCATCACGCTGATCTCGCTGGCCGTGGGCATCTTCCTGCTCCTGGCGTTCTTCGCGATCGAGGTTCGCACCGACCAGCCGCTGCTGCCCCTTCGCCTGCTCGCCGACCGCAACCGGGCGGCCGCGTACGCGAACTTCTTCCTCGGGCCGATGGCCGGTATGTCGATGTTCTTCTTCCTCAGCCAGTACCTGCAGGAGGTGCACGGCTACGGCGCACTGGGCACCGGGTTCGCGTTCCTGCCGATGGCGCTGCTGGTGTTCGGCACCAGCAGGCTGATCCCCCGGCTGCTGCCCCGGTTCGGGCCGAAGCCGGTCGCGCTGATCGGCACCGCGCTGATGACGTCCGGACTGGCGCTGCTGACGCAGTTGTCCAGTGACAGCGGCTACTTCCCGCTGCTGCTGGTGCCGATGGTGCTGATGGGCCTCGGCATGGGCCTGGCGTTCTCGCCGCTCAACGTGATCATCATGGCGACCGTGCCGGCACGCGACGCCGGCGCCGCCGGTGGCGTGCTGCAGACCATGCAGCAGATCGGCGCGACCCTCGGCCTGGCGATCCTCGTCACGGTGTTCGGCAGCACGACGCGGCACGCGACCGGGTCCCCGCACGAGGTGCTGGTCACGGGCATGACGCACGCGTTCGTCGTCTCCGTGGTGATCGCGGCACTCACGTTCGTCGTCGCGCTGACCTTCCGCCGCGCCCGATAATGTGGGCGGCGTGCCCCGCCGCAACAAGCCGGACCGTGGCCGTCCCGTCGAGCTCGGGGCGGCCATGGGCTGGGCGCGCGCCGAGTCGGGGCCGGACGGCGACTGGCTTGTGCGCACCGTGCCGGGAGCGCAGGCGACGAAGGTCTACCGCTGCCCGGGCTGCGACCAGGAGATCCACACCGGTGTCGCGCACGTCGTCGCCTGGCCCGCGGACGAGAGCGGTTCGGTGGCCGACCGGCGGCACTGGCACCGGGCGTGCTGGCAGGCCCGCGCCCGGCGCCGCCCGACGCGCCGCCGTTAGTCCCGCCGGAAGTGCCGGCTGAGCGCACCGTCGTGGATGGTCTCCAGATAGGTCTGGAAGCCCAGCCGCTTGGCGACGTTCAGCGACGGCTGGTTCTGCACGCTCACGCTGATCTGCACCGGGTACTGGGGCAGCGTCCGGTCCGCCCAGGCGATCACCGCCGTGGCCATCTCGGTCGCGTAGCCCCTGCCCCAGACCTCGGGCAGGAACCGGTAGTAGAGGTTGAGGACCAGGTCGGTGCTGAACTTCCGCAGCTGCAACCCCCCGACGCCGACGATCTGCTCGCCGGGAAGTTCCCGGACCGGGAGGTAGCAGAACCCGTCGTGGTCCCAGTCCCGCAGCCAGGAGTCGAACTTGGCCTCGCCCTCGGCGGCGTCCGGCGGTTCGGGGTGGTAGCGGTTCGTCCGCGGGTCGGTCTGGATGCGCACCACCGCTTCCCGGTCGGCCTCGGTCAGCCGGCGCAGCAGGAGCCGCTCGGTGCGGATGTCGGCGAACTCGACGGTCACCCCGAGACGCTAGCGCGGAAGTCCGACACAATCTGCTCTCATGGCCGATCTCCCCTTGCTCCTGCTGCACGCGTTCCCCGTCGATGCCCGCATGTGGAACCGGGTGCGCGAACCGCTGGCCGCCCGCGCCCGGCTGATCACGCCCGATCAGCGGGGCCTCGGCCGCACGCGGCTACCGGACACCGATCGCGCGCCGAGCCTGGAGGACGCCGCGCGTGACGTCGTCGCGCTGCTGGACCGGCTCGAGCTCGACAAGGTCGTCCTCGGCGGCTGTTCGATGGGCGGCTACGTGACGATGGCCGTGCTCCGGCTCGCCCCGGAGCGGGTCGGCGGGCTGGTGCTGATCGACACCAAGGCAACGGCGGACACCCCGGAAGCCGCGGAGAACCGCGAGCGCGTGGCGGCGCGGGCCGAGGCCGAGGGCGTCTCGGGCTGGCTCGCCGAGTCGATGCTGCCGAACCTGCTGGCGCCGTCGACACCGCCCGACATCGTCGAGACGACGCGCGAGCTGATCGACTCGCAGCCCCCGTCCGGCGTGGCGTGGGCGGCGCGGGCGATGGCGGCCCGGCCCGACTCGACGGACGTGCTCGCGGCCGCCGACGTGCCCGCGCTGGTCGTGGTGGGGGAGGAGGACGGGCTGACCCCGCCGGAGGCCGCGACCGCGATGGCGGCCGCGCTGCCGAAGTCCGAGTTGGTCGTGCTGCCCGGCACCGGGCATCTCACGCCGCTGGAAGCGCCGGCCGCGCTGACCGAGGCGATCCTGGGCTGGTGGCGTTAGTCCGGCCACTCAGCGGAGGTACGCGTCCCTCGCCTTCCGCGCCTCCGCGAGCCGTTCCGGGAAGCGCCGCGCGATCAGGAAGCGCCAGCACACCCCGAAAAGCTCCCGCAGCTCGAGGTACGGCCGCAGCCCCTCGACGTCACCCGGGTAGGCGGCGAGGGCCGCCTCGCCGTCGAGCCGGGCAGAGCGCGCCAGACACGCGAGATCCCACGCGTGCGGACCGCGCCAGGTGTCCTCGAAGTCGAGCCAACGAGGACCGTCGTCGGTCAGCACGAGGTTTCCGCCGTGCGCGTCCCCGTGCAGCGGCTGCACCGGCAGGTCGGGCAGCGCGGCCACGACACGTCCGGCCGCCTCGCGCAGCCGGTCGTCGCCGATGAGGTCCAACATCCGGCCCAGGTCGCCGACTGGCCCGCTGTCGCCGAAGTCGCCCGGGAACTCGCGCAGCGCGGCGTGCAGCTCGCCGAGCAGCGAGCCCACTTCGGCGGGCGCGAAGACGTGCCCGGGGTCGAGACGTGTGAAACGCCACAGTGTCACCGGAAGGCCGTTCGCGAGGTGCGGACCGGGGGCTTCGAACGGCGGAATGACCGGTGCGTCCCGCTCCGCCAGGAACGCCGACAATGCGACGTCACGTGCCATCCAGGCCTCGATCCGCGGGCGCAGGAGCAGCGTCGTCGCAGGCACCCTCGCCACCACCGGACCCAGTCTGACCAGCACGTTCGATCGCTGTGCGAGCACTTGCGGGGACTCGGTGGGCAGTCCGAGCCGGTGGCCGACCTCGATCGCCGCGTCAAGGGCGGAGGCCGAGAAGCCGTCTACCATCGCGTGATCTTCCCAGCCGGTGCGCAGTGCTGTCGGTCGCGGGGGATACGATCCGATCGGCTGCCGAGGCGGCCGCAGTCAGACACCGAGGTTGAAAGTCTTGGAGGCAGGAGTGACAGCCGTAGCCCCGCAGCCGATCGCTACGCGGCCGTATCCGGCGCGAGAGGCGGCCAAGGGTTCGTTCCTGCTGCGGTTGTTCCGCACGACGGACCACAAGCAGATCGGGATCATGTACCTGGTCACGTCGTTCGCCTTCTTCATGGTCGGCGGCGCGATGGCGATGCTGATCCGCACGGAGCTGGCCCGGCCAGGGCAGCAGTTCCTCTCGAACGAGCAGTACAACCAGCTGTTCACCATGCACGGCACGATCATGTTGCTGCTGTACGCCACCCCGATCCTGTTCGGGTTCGCGAACTTCGTCATGCCGCTGCAGATCGGCTCGCCCGACGTGGCGTTCCCGCGGCTGAACGCGTTCTCGTACTGGCTGTACCTGTTCGGCGGCATCATCGTGGTGTCGGGCTTCCTGACCCCGGGCGGCGCCGCCGACTTCGGCTGGTTCGCCTACACCCCGCTGTCCGACGCGATCCACTCGCCCGGCGTGGGCGCCGACATGTGGATCGCCGGGCTGGTCGTGTCCGGTCTGGGCACCATCCTCGGCGGCGTCAACATGGTCACCACGATCGTGTGCCTGCGCGCGCCCGGCATGACGATGTACCGGATGCCGATCTTCACCTGGAACATCCTGATCACGTCGATCCTGGTGCTGCTCGCGTTCCCGATCCTGACCGCCGCGCTGATGGGCCTGCTCGCCGACCGGCACATAGGTGCGCACATCTTCGACCCCGCCAACGGTGGGGTGATCCTGTGGCAACACCTGTTCTGGTTCTTCGGCCATCCCGAGGTCTACATCGTCGCGCTACCGTTCTTCGGCATCGTGTCCGAGATCTTCCCGGTGTTCTCGCGCAAGCCGGTCTTCGGGTACAAGGGCCTGGTCTGGGCGACGCTGGGCATCGCGGCGCTGTCGGTCGCGGTGTGGGCGCACCACATGTACGCCACCGGCGCGGTGCTGCTGCCCTTCTTCTCCTTCATGACCTTCCTGATCGCGGTGCCGACCGGCGTCAAGTTCTTCAACTGGATCGGCACCATGTGGAAGGGGCACATCACCTTCGAGACGCCGATGATCTTCTCGATCGGCTTCCTGGTGACGTTCCTCTTCGGTGGCCTCACCGGCATCCTGCTGGCCGCGCCCGCGATCGACTTCCACGTGTCGGACAGCTACTTCGTGGTGGCGCACTTCCACTACGTGCTCTACGGCACGATCGTGTTCGCGACCTTCGCCGGGATCTACTTCTGGTTCCCGAAGATCACCGGCCGAATGATGGACGAGAAGCTGGGCAAGCTGCACTTCTGGACCACGTTCATCGGCTTCCACACCACGTTCCTGGTGCAGCACTGGCTGGGCGCCGAAGGCATGCCCCGCCGCTACGCCGACTACCTCGCCACCGACGGGTTCACCACGCTGAACACGATCTCGACGATCGGCGCCTACATCCTGGGCGCGTCGACGCTGCCGTTCATCTACAACGTGTTCAAGAGCTACCGCTACGGCGAGCTGGTCACGGTGGACGACCCGTGGGGCTACGGCAACTCGCTCGAATGGGCCACCAGCTGCCCGCCGCCGCGGCACAACTTCACCGAGCTGCCCCGGATCCGGTCCGAGCGCCCGGCGTTCGAGCTGCACTACCCGCACATGGTGGAGCGGCTGCACAGTGAAGGGGAGATCTCCTTCACCGGCAAGCCGAAGACGCACGGCGAGCAGAAGGCCCCGTCCCAGCTGCTGACCGACGCCGCCATCCCCGGCACACACGACAAGGACAACGCGTCCGAGCAGTGACCCGGTCTCCGATGCGGCGGCCCGGTGCGTGAGAATTTCACGTGCCGGGCCGCACGTCTGTCCGGCATCGAAGCGGAGGAATGAGGACAGTGAACGAGCTGACGCCGGTTCTGATCACGACCACGGGCCCGGACAAGCCCGGCGTCACCTCCGTCCTGTTCGCGGCACTGACCCGGCACGGCGTCGACCTGCTCGACGTCGAGCAGGTCGTCATCCGCGGGCAGCTGGTGCTCGGCGTCCTGGTCGGTGTCGAGAGCGACCCGGAGGGCCTGCAGGAGGCCGTCGAGCAGGCCATGGCGACGGTCCAGATGAGCGTGGAGGTGCGGGTCGGCTCGGCGATCGGCGCGGACCCGTTCGGGCCCGGCCGGCAGGGCTCCACGCACGTCGCCGTGATCCTCGGCCGCCCGCTGACGGCGCGCACGTTCACCGACGTGGCGCGGCGGCTGGCCGCGCTCGGCGCGAACATCGACGCGATCCGCCGGATCGCGGACTATCCGGTCACCGGCCTCGAGGTGCACCTGTCGGTGCCACGCGACACCGAGCAGTCCGATGTGGAGCTGCGATCGGTGCTGGCGGACGTGGCCTCCAGTGGCGGGCTGGACATCGCCGTCGAGCGCGCCGGGCTCGCCCGGCGGGCCAAGCGGCTCATCGTGTTCGACGTGGACTCGACGCTCGTGCAGGGCGAGGTCATCGAGATGCTCGCCGCGCACGCCGGCGTCGAGCGAGAGGTCCGCGAGATCACCGAGGCCGCGATGCGCGGCGAGCTGAACTTCACCGAGTCCCTCGAACGCCGGGTCGGCCTGCTCGAGGGCCTGCCGGAGTCGGTCCTCGACGAGGTCGCGGACGCGATCACCCTGACCCCCGGCGCGCGCACCACGGTGCGCACGCTCAAGCGGCTCGGCTTCCGGTGCGGCGTCGTGTCCGGCGGCTTCTCCCGGATCATCGACCGGATCGTCGACGACCTCGGGCTCGACTTCGCGGCCGCGAACGAGCTGGACGTCGTCGACGGCAAGCTGACCGGCCGCGTCGTCGGCGAGGTCATCGACCGGGCGGGCAAGGCGACGGCGCTGCAGCGCTTCGCGGGGGAGTACGGCATCCCGCTCGCCCAGTGCGTGGCCGTCGGCGACGGCGCGAACGACATCGACATGCTGCGGGCGGCCGGGATGGGCATCGCCTTCAACGCGAAGCCCGCGCTGCGAGAGGTCGCCGACACCGCGCTGTCCCACCCGTATCTGGACGCCGTGCTGTTCGTGCTCGGCGTGACCCGCGACGAGGTCGAGGCCGCCGACGCGGCCGATGGGCTCGAGCTCGTCCGGCCGTGAACGTCCTCGAACCGCTCGCGGCGCGCTACGCCTACTGGCTCGGACTGCCCGCCGAGGAGGCCGCCCTGCCAGAGGCCTCGCCCGAAGAGGTCCGCGCGATGCCGGTCATCCTGCACCTGGAGAAGTCCACCCCGCCGCAGCGCACGCCGCTGCTGGAGGCGGCGGCGACCGCGGCGCTGGCGGTCTGCCTGGACGAGCGCGCGCAGCCGGGCGGCGAATGGTACGAACCGGTGCGCGAGTGGGTCTCCGGCCACATCCGCAAGGTGTCGCGCCGGGCCCGTGGCATCCATTGGCAGGTGGCGCAGGAGTTTCCGGGCGTGCGGGTGGCCGTCGGCGGCGCCGAGGTGCGGGCCCTCGTGCCCGGCCGGGTCGTCGACGTGCCGAAGGAGATCGCGCGGCTGCAGATCTCCGGCAGCGACCTGCCGCCCGACGAGCCGCCCCCGGCACAGCCGGACCTGCCGTTGCTGCTGCTGAACCCCGAGGTCTCGATGACCGTCGGCAAGGCGGCCGCACAGGTCGGGCACGGCACGATGATCCTGGCCTCGCTGCTGGAGCCCGCCGAACTCGCCGCCTGGGGCGAACGCGGCTACGCCTGCGCGGTCCGGACGCCGAGCGTCTCGCAGTGGAAGCAGCTCCACCCCGGCGACGACCCGGCAGGGGCCTGGCGTTCCCGGCGCGTGGTCGCCGTGCGGGACGCGGGCTTCACCGAGGTCGAGCCGGGCACCGTGACGGTGCTCGCGCAGTACCGCTGACCGGGAACATCGGCTCCCGGCGCGTGGTTCTGCCGGTAGGAAGCGTGGAGGGAGCAGCCATGGGGCTCGAGGTGCAGCGGGTCGGCGAGCACGAGTTCGTCGGACGCAACGAGCGCGGTGCCGAGGTTCGGCTGGGCCGTAAGGGGGCCGAGGGCGCGTTTTCGCCCGCGGAGCTGCTGCAGGTCGCCGCGGCGGGCTGCTCGGCCGTCACCGCCGAGAACCTGATCACCCGCCGTGTCGGGGAGGACGCGAAGTTCCGGGTGGACGTCACGGCCGACCGGCGTGAAGGCGCTTCGGAGCTGGACGCCGTGCACCTCAAGTTCGACGTGGACGTCAGCGGGCTGGGTCAGGACGAGCGGGAAGCGCTTGCGCTCGCGGTCGACCGGGCCATCGACAAGCTCTGCACCGTGAGCCGGACCCTCAAGAAGGGCATTCCGGTGACCGAAGAGCTGCCGATCTGACCGCGACGCGCGGCGGGCCGGGCGACGAGCGGGCTAGTTGGTCCCGGCCTTCCAGACGACGTACGCCTCGTCGGCGTCGGTCGTCATCGCCTCGACGAACTTGTCGTTGTCGAAGCCGGGCAGGCTCTGCAGGCGCTCGATGAGGGCGTCGGCGGCCGGGTCACCGCTGGGCACGGCGGTGCCGTTGCCGTCGGCCCCGGCGAGCATCAGGAACACGTCCTCGTTCCAGGGACCCTCGGGGATCACTCTGACCACCACGGCGGACAGCTCCGCCCAGGTGACCGACTCCTCGCTCCCGTCGGCGAGCTGACGGCGCACCCCGATGTCGTCGACACTGACCGAACGCGATTTCGCGTGGGGTGAGTCCTGAGACACGGTGCTCCTTACTCCCTTTACGTTCAGTTCACCGTAGCCCTGTCGCCGCCCCGCCCTCAGGCGGGGGCGGCGGCGTCCAGCCTGCGCAGCGCCGCCCGCGCCACCTCCGGGTCTGTCGTCGGCCAGAACGGCGGCAGCGAGGCCTTCAGGAAGTTCCCGTAGCGCGCCGTGGCCAGGCGCGAGTCCAGCACCGCCACGACACCCTTGTCCGCGACCGACCGGTGCAGCCGTCCGGTGCCCTGCGCGAGCAGCAGCGCCGCGTGCGTGGCCGCCACCGTGAGAAAACCGTTACCGCCACGGGCTTCGACCGCCCGCTGCCGCGCCGAGGACACCGGGTCGTCCGGGCGGGGGAACGGGATCCGGTCGACGATCACCAGTTGCAGCGACGGCCCCGGCACGTCCACGCCCTGCCACAGCGACAACGTGCCGAACAGGCAGGTCCGGGTGTCCTCGGCGAACTTGCGCACCAGCAGCGAGGTGCTGTCCTCGCCCTGGCACAGGATCGGATGCCGCACCCGGTCGCGTAGCTCTTCGGTCGCCTGCTTGGCCGCGCGCATCGACGAGAACAACCCCAGCGCCCGGCCGCCCGCGGCGTCGATCAGCTCCGCGATCTCGTCCAATGTGGACGGTTGGAGCCCGTCCCGGCCGGGCGGGGGCAGGTGCTTGGCGACGTAGAGGATCCCGTTGCGCCGGTGGTCGAACGGCGAGCCGACGTCCAGACCGGTCCACTTCAGCTCGTCGTCGTCCTTGGGCGGGGCCTTGTCCGTCGCCGTGCCGGGCGCCTTTTCCACCTTCGCCTGCGACGGCGGCAGGCCCCACTGGCGCGCGAGGGTGTCGAACGCGCCGCCGAGGGTCAGCGTCGCCGACGTCAGGACGGTCGTGGTCTCGCCGAAGACGCGCTCCCGCAACAGGCCCGCGACTGACAGGGGAGCGACGTGCAGCGAGGGCGGGCGGTTGCTCATGCCGTAGCGGTCGGCCGAGAGCCAGACCACGTCGCGCTGATGGGCCGTGTCCTCGTCGAACGCCTCCAGCAGCCGGACCGCGGTGTCGTGCACCTCTTCCAGCTGGGAGCGGGCCAGCTTGCGCGCCGTCGCCTCGTCGACGTCCTCCTTGCGCTCGGACCCGAGCGCGGTGATGCAGGCGTGCGCGCCGTCGCGGACCGCCGTCACGGCGCCCGCGAGCGGCTTCGGCAGCGTGTCCAGCCGGCCGGGCGAGAGGTCTTCGAGGATCATCGCGAGGCCCTCACCGGCTTCCTGCAACCGGTCCGCGATGTCGGCGTCGATCAGCTTGCCGCAGCGGCGCACCGCGATGGCCACCGCGGACGAGGTCAGCTCGCCGGTGGCCACGGAGGTCACCCTGTCGACCAGCTCGTGCGCCTCGTCGACGATCACCAGCTCGTGCTCCGGGAGCACCTGGTAGCCCTGCAGCGCGTCGATCGCGAGCAGCGCGTGGTTGGTGACCACGACGTCGGCCCGCCCCGCCTCGGCCCTGGCCTGCTCCGCGAAGCAGTCGGTGCCGATCGGGCAGCGGGCGACACCCAGACATTCCTTGGCGGTGACGGAAACCTGCCGCCACGCCTGCTCCGTCACACCGGGCACCAGCTCGTCCCGGTCACCGGTCTCGGTGTCCGACGCCCATTCGCGCAGCCGCTGGACCTCCTTGCCCATGCGGGAAACCGCGAACGGGTCGAACAGGCCCGGGTCCTCGGGCTCCTCCGGGGCGCCGGAGTCCAGGCGGTGCAGGCACAGGTAGTTCCTTCGGCCCTTGAGGATCGCGAAGGTGGGCTCGCGGCCCAGCGGCTTCTTCAGCGCCTTCGCGAGCCTGGGCAGGTCCCGGTCGACCAGCTGGCGCTGCAGCGCGATGGTCGCCGTCGAGACGACGACCGTGGTGTCCTTGACGACCGCGTGCCGGAGGGCGGGCACCAGGTACGCCAGCGACTTGCCGGTGCCGGTGCCGGCCTGCACGGCGAGGTGCTCGCCGGTGCGCAGCGCCCGCCCGACGGCTTCGGCCATCTGGACCTGCCCGGGGCGCTCCGCGCCGCCGAGCGCCTCCACCGCGTGCGTGAGGAGCTCGTTGACACCGGGGAGATCAGTGGGGGACGGCACGAGAACAAACGGTACCGGCCCCCACCGTCAGGAACTCAGCGCGCCGCGCGCTTTCCGGTCAGCGCCCAGGCCGCGGGCAGGAGGCCGGCGGCCAGCACGATCTTGATCGCGTCACCGGCCAGGAACGGCTCGACCCCCTTCTGCAGCGCGGTGCCCAGGTCCAGCGAAGCCGCGGCCATCAGCCACGGCACGCCGAACGCGTAGATCACCAGGTTGCCCAGCACCATCGTGCCCGCGGTGCGCAGCGGCGTGCGGTCGCCCCCACGCCCGGCGAGCGCGCCCACCAGGGTGCCGGCGAACACGAACCCGACGATGTAGCCGGCGCTCGCGCCGGACAGGCCCGCGCTGCCGTCCTGGAACCACGGCACCCCGGCCGCGCCCGCGAGCAGGTAGAGCACCATCGACGCGGCGCCGCGCCGCCAGCCGAGCGCCGCGCCGACGAGCAGGGCGGCGAAGGTCTGGCCGGTCAGCGGCACCGGGCTGCCCGGTATGGGCACCGCGACCTGCGCGGCGAGCCCGGTCAGGCCCGCGCCGGCGGCGACGAGCGCGATGTCGCGGGCGAGGGCGCCGGGCACCAGGTCGGCGAGGACGGCCCGGCGGGCGATGGGCAGGGAAGACACGAAAGACCTCCGGTGGAACTCGAGTCGGACGCGTTCGACGTTAATCGGGCGAAGGGGGGCAAAGCGTGTGAAGTCGCTTTCAGTACGGGCCACCCGACCGAGTGGTCCCGGCGTCCCCGGGTCGAGGTCCACGGCCGGGTGACCGATGTCGGAGGAGGACTACTGGCGGATCGAGAGGAGTTGCTGATGGCACGGACGAAGCGGATCTTGGCGGCGGCGCTGTGCCTGGCGGCCGTCCCGGCGACGGCGCAGGCGGACGAGGCGACGGCGACCGGGGCCGGGTCCGTCGGGGCCGTGCACGTGACGGTGGGCGACCAGACGGTCCACGCGGACCCGATCGCGGCGTGCGCGGTCGGCGGAACGGGTGAGAACCGGACCGACCCGGTCGTGGTCGGCACGAGCACCCGGTACGGCCTCGGCGAGACCAGGTGCACCCGCAACAGCGACGGCACCGCGTCGGTGCAGGTGACCGGGACGCGCTTCGAGACGCGGGTGCTGCGCCAGTTCGGCGGTCCGCTGATCTCCGTGCGCACGTACAAGTCAGGCTGCGACACCACCGCGAACGGCAGCAACGGGTCGATGGAGCTGGGCTCGGTCAGCGGGTTCACGGTGCCCGAGAACATCCCGGCGAACTACACGATCACCATCCCCGGCCGCGCCGAGGGCGACCCGCCGATGGCCGACATCGTGCTCAACGAGCTGGTCGTACCGACGCCGCCGGACGGCAGTCTCGTGACGAACGCGGTGCACATCAAGCTGTTCCCGCAGGGCGGCCCGGCCGCCGGCGACATCCTCGTGGGCACCGCGGCCTGCGACCCCTACGGCGGCTGAGCACGCGCCCGGCAGGGTCCCGCGGGGCCCTGCCGGGCACCGCTAGACGAACTTGCCCGCCAGCGAGGCCAGGTCGGACGCGCGCCGGGCGAGCTCGTCGAGCCGGCGGCCGCAGACGGCGTCGCCGATCAGCGGGGACGCGGCGGCCACCGCGAACGCGCCCGCGCCCAGGTACGCCTCGACCTCGGGCAGCGCGACGCCACCGGTCGGCACCAGCGGGATCTCGGGCAGCGGCGCGCGCACGGCCCGCAGGTACTCCACCCCGCCCACCGGCCCGATCGGGAACACCTTCACCACCGCGGCACCGCGCCGCCACGCGGCGTCGATCTCGGTCGGTGTCAGGGCGCCGCACACCACCGGCAGGCTGTACTGCTGCGCCCGGTCCAGCACGTCGGCCGAGAACGTCGGCGTGACCAGGAAGTCCACCCCCGCCGACGCGCAGTTGTCCACATCGGACACCGTGCGGACGCTGCCCGCGCCGACCATCGTGTCCGGCCCGAGCTCGACCTGCATCTGCGCGATGGCGTCGAGCGCGCCCGGCGTCGTCAGCGCCGCCTCGATCACCCGGATCCCGGAGTCGTAGAGCACCTGCGCGACATCGGCGAAGTACTCGGTGTCCTCCGCGCGCAGGATCGCGATCACCTTGCTCGCCGCGAGCCGCTCGCGGAAGCGGATGTTGTGCTTCTTCAGCGTCGCGCGCATCAGCCCACCCGAGGGGTTCCGGTGAGCTCGACACCAGCCGAGCCCAAGTCTGCCAAGGCCTTGTCGACCGTCTCGTGGGCGACGCCCGCCGTGAGGTCGAGCAGCACGCGCACGGAGAAGCCTGCTCTCGCGGCGTCGAGCGAGGTCGCGCGGACGCAGTGGTCCGTTGCGATGCCCACCACGTCGACGTTCGTCACCTCGTGCGCCCGCAGCCAGTCGGCAAGGCCCTCGCCGGACTCGGTGTGCCCTTCGAAGCCCGAGTAGCCGTCGCTGTACTGGCCCTTGGAGAACACCGTCGAGATCGGACCGACGTCCAGCGCGGGATGGAAGGACGCGCCCGCGGTGCCCGCTTCGCAGTGCCGCGGCCAAGTGCGCACGTAGTCGGGCTCCTCGCTGAAGTGCGCGCCCGGGTCGATGTGGTAGTCACGAGTCGCGACGACGTGGTCGTAGCCGCCCGCCGCGAGGTGCTCGGTGATCTTCGACGCCGTGTCCGCGCCGCCCGCGACGGCGAGCGAGCCGCCTTCGCAGAAGTCGTTCTGCACGTCCACCACGATGAGTGCGTTGCTCATTTCCCCTCCTCGACGAACACGGTCGGGATCGCGGGCTCGCCGCGGGACAGCTTCAGGCCCTCCCACGGCAGGCTGATCAGGCAGTACCGCAGCCGCTCGCGCGCGTCGTCGAGACCGGGCACGTCGTCCACCGGCTGTCCGGCGCTCATCAGCGGGATCTGCAGCGGCCGGTCGTACTGGCCCAGCTCGACCTGGGCCTTCGTCGGGTAGACGACCTCCTCGAGCGCGGTACCGGTCGGCTTGTGCCGTCGCAGCGCGGTTTTCTGCCCGCCGCGGGAAGCCTTGTTCTCGCTGCGCTTCGCGACCGGACGGCCGTCGACCTCGACCAGCTTGTAGACCATGCCCGCGGTCGGCGCGCCCGAGCCGGTGACCACCGAGGTGCCGACCCCGTAGGCGTCCACCGGTTCCGCGCGCAGTGACGCGATCGCGTACTCGTCGAGGTCGCCGGAGACGACGATGCGGGTGTCGCGCGCGCCGAGCGAGTCGAGCTGCTCGCGGGCCTTGCGCGCCAGGACACCGACGTCACCGGAGTCGATCCGGATCGCACCCAGCTCGGGCCCGGCGACGTGGACGGCCGTCTCGATGCCCTTCGTGATGTCGTAGGTGTCCACCAGCAGGGTGGTGTCCGTGCCCATCTTCTCGATCTGCGCGCGGAAGGCGTCCTCCTCGCTGTCGTGCAGCAACATGAACGCGTGCGCGACGGTCCCGCGGGTCGGGATGCCGTAGCGGCGCCCAGCCTCGAGGTTCGACGTGGCGGCGAACCCGGCGAGGTAGGCGGACCGCGCGGCCGCGACGGCCGAGTACTCCTGCGTGCGGCGGCTGCCCATCTCGATGATCGGCCTGCCGTGCGCGGCGGCGGACATCCGCGCGGCGGCCGAGGCGATCGCGCTGTCGTGGTTGAGGATCGACAGCACCAGCGTCTCCAGCAGGACGGCTTCGTTGAAGCTGCCGCGGACCGTCAGCACGGGGGAGCCGGGGAAGTACAGCTCGCCCTCGGGGTAGCCCTCGATGTCGCCGGTGAACTCGTAATCGGCCAGCCACGCGAGCGTCTCGTCGTCGACGACCCCGGTCGAGCCGAGCTGGGCGATTTCGGCGTCGGTGAACCGGAAGTCCGCGATCGCGTCGATGACGCGGCCGGTGCCGGCGACCACCCCGTAGCGACGGCCGTCGGGCAGCCGGCGGGCGAACACCTCGAACACGCACGGCCGGTCGCCCGTCCCGTCGGCCAGCGCACTGCCCAGCATCGTCAGTTCGTAGTGGTCGGTGAGCAGTGCTGTGCTGCCCTGAGTCTCGGGAGACGACATGTGGTCAGGCTATTAGGTAGTTGCCTCGCACACCTCATCACCCGAACGGACGGACCGCCCGGCCACGAGATGCCGCTTCCGTGACAACATGTCGGTATGACCACGCCTGTCGATGCCGAACAGACGCGGGTTGAGCCAGCCGGGGCCGAACTGGTCGCCGAGGACAGACCGTGGCAGACCGTCGTCTGGAACGACCCGGTCAACCTGATGTCGTACGTGACGTACGTGTTCCAGAAGCTGTTCGGGTACAGCCGGGACCACGCCACGAAGCTGATGCTGGACGTGCACCACAAGGGCCGGGCCATCGTGTCGTCCGGTTCCAAGGACAAGGTCGAAGGCGACGTCACCAAACTCCACGCCGCGGGGCTGTGGGCGACGATGGAGCAGCCGTGAAGGCATGGAAGCGCAAGGGCGGCCAGGTGCTCGCCGGGTTCGAGCAGCAGGAGGCCGCCGTGTTGCGCGGGCTGGTGAGCCAGCTCGAGGACATGCTGCAGGCGCGCGCGGAGGAGACCCCGCAGGACCCGCTGGCGGAGCTGACCGGCATCAAGACCGGGCCCTCCGAGTCGCCCGACGACCCGGTGCTGTCGCGGCTGCTGCCCGACTACCACAAGCTCGACCCGGACAACCCGACCAAGGAGGACCTCGACTCGGCGGGCGCGCTGCGGTCGATCCACGAGCCCGAGCTCCTCGATGCCAAGGTCGGCGTGGCGCAGGTCGTGATGGAGACGCTGCCGCGCGACGGCGGCAACGTGCGGCTCACCGTCGAGCAGGCGGACGCGTGGCTGTCCGCGATCAACGACGTGCGGCTCGCGCTGGGCACCGCGCTCGACGTCTCCGAGGACATGCCCGACGAGCTGCCCGAGGACGACCCGCGGTCCCCGCACCTCGGCGTCTACCACTGGCTCACCTACGTGCAGGAGAGCCTCGTCGACGCGCTGACCGCGTGATCACCGACGTGCCGGGCGTGCTCGTCGGCCACCACGAGCGGATCGAGCCCGGCTGGGCGACCGGCACGACGGTGGTCCTCGTGCCCGACGGCGCGACCGGGGCGGTCGACCAGCGCGGCGGCGCGCCCGGGACGCGCGAGACGAACCTGCTGGAGCCGGAGAACCTGGTGCAGCGGGTGAACGCGATCTGCCTGTCGGGCGGGAGCGCGTACGGCCTCGCCGCGGCCGACGGCGTGATGCGGTGGCTGAGCGAGCGCCACCACGGCTTTCCCGTCGGGGGGCAGCCGCACGAGGTGGTGCCGATCGTGCCGGCGGCGGTGATCTTCGACCTGCCACGCAGTGAGTGGGGCAACCGGCCGGACGCGTCCTTCGGGTACGCGGCCTGCGAAGCGGCCACCGCCGGCCCGGTCGCGCAGGGCACCGTCGGCGCGGGCTCGGGTGCGGTCGCCGGCTCGCTCAAGGGCGGGGTCGGCAGCGTGAGCGAGGTCGTCTACGGCTGCACGGTGGGGGCGCTCGCGGTGGTCAACGCTGCCGGTGAAGCGGTCTCGGCGGGCACGGGTGTGCCGTTCGCCGCGGACCACGAGGTCGGCGGGGAGTTCGGGGTGCGCTGGCCCGCGCGGGCGGTGTCCCTGCCGCTCGCGCCGACCGACCTGAACACGACGGTCGGCGTGGTGGCGGTCGACGCGGCCCTGTCGAAGGCGGAGTGCCGGCGGCTCGCCGTCGCCGCCCAGGACGGCCTGGCGCGCGCGGTCCGCCCGGCGCACACGATGTTCGACGGGGACACGGTGTTCGCCCTGGCCACGGGTGCGCGTGAGCTGCCCGCGGGTAGCGGTCCCTTCGGCGAAGCCCCCCGCGCGGCGGCGCTGGACGCGCTCTGTTCGGCCGCGGCGCGGGTCTTCGCCCGCGCCATGGTGCACGGCCTGCTGTCCGCCGAGACGGCCGCGGGCGTCCCCGCCTACCGGGACGTGTGGCCGGAGGCGTTCGCCCGGTAACAGCCCGTGCTGAGTCTCACTCTGTGAACACCCGGTGTCCGGCCCGTAAGATGACGGGCGTGCTTCGGATCCGCCGTGAACTGGTTGACGAGATCGTCGCGCACGCGCGCCGGGACCACCCGGACGAGGCGTGCGGCGTGATCGCGGGCCCCGAGGGCTCCGACCGGCCCGTCCGGTTCATCCCGATGCTCAACGCCGCGCGCTCGCCCACGTTCTACGAGTTCGACTCGGCCGACCTGCTCAAGCTGTACCGCGAGATGGACGCGAACGACGAGGTCCCCGTCGTGGTCTACCACTCGCACACCGCCACCGAGGCCTACCCGTCGCGCACCGACGTGTCCTACGCCTCGGAACCGGACGCGCACTACGTGCTGGTCTCCACGAGAGACCCCCAAGAGCACGAGTTCCGCTCGTACCGGATCGTCGACGGCGTGATCACCGAGGAGCCCGTCGAGGTCGTCGACGCGGAATAACGCGAACGTCCCCAACGTCTGCCCTAGAGAACCCAAGCGGAGGTAGTGAACAATGGCCGTGACCGTGTCCATCCCGACCATCCTGCGTACGCACACCGGCGGCGAGAAGGCCGTCGAGGCGTCCGGCAAGACGGTGCTCGAGGTGATCGACGACGTCGAGTCCCGGCACGGCGGCCTCAAGGCCCGCCTGATCAAAGAGGACAAGCTGCACCGGTTCGTGAACGTCTACGTCAACGACGAGGACGTCCGCTTCGCGGGTGGGCTCGACGCCGAGGTCAAGGACGGCGACACCGTGACGATCCTGCCCGCCGTCGCCGGCGGCGCGCGCTGAGCTGATGGCTCGCTTCGACTCGCTGATCGACGCCCTCGGCGGCACGCCGCTGGTGGGCCTCCCGCGGCTGTCCCCGACGCACGACGTGCGACTGTGGGCCAAGCTGGAGGACCGCAACCCGACCGGCTCGATCAAGGACCGTCCCGCGCTGGCCATGATCGAGGCCGCCGAGCGCGAGGGCAGGCTCCGCCGGGGCTCGACCATCCTGGAGCCGACCTCGGGGAACACCGGCATCTCGCTGGCCATGGCCGCGAAGCTCAAGGGCTACGGGCTGGTGTGCGTGATGCCGGAGAACACCTCCGCCGAGCGCAAGCAGCTGCTGCAGGCCTACGGCGCCCGCATCGTGTTCTCGCCCGCCGCGGGTGGCTCGAACGAGGCCGTGCGCCGGGCGAAGGAGCTGGCGGAGCAGAACCCGGAATGGGTGATGCTCTACCAGTACGGCAACCCCGCGAACGCGGACTCGCACTACCGGAGCACCGGCCCGGAGATCCTCAAGGACCTGCCGACGGTGACCCACTTCGTCGGCGGTCTCGGCACGACGGGCACGCTCGTCGGGGTGGGCCGGTACCTGCACGAGCAGAAGCCGGACGTGCAGATCATCGCGGCCGAGCCGCGGTACGGCGAGCTCGTGTACGGCCTGCGCAACCTCGACGAGGGCTTCGTGCCGGAGCTGTACGACCCGAGCGTGCTCAACGGCCGGTACTCGGTGGGCGCGTACGACGCGTTGCGCCGGACCCGTGAGCTGCTGGAGCACGAAGGCATCTTCGCGGGCATCTCGACCGGTGCGGTCCTGCACGCGGCGCTTGCTGTCGCGGAGAAGGCCGCCGCGAAGGGCGAGCCCGCGGACGTGGCCTTCGTCGTCGCGGATGCCGGCTGGAAGTACCTGTCGACGGGCGCGTACAGCGGCACGCTGGACGAGGCGGCGGCAAGGTTGGACGGCGAGCTCTGGGCCTGAGCGCCAGGTCGGGCAGGCGGGCGGTAGGGGCTCAGCCGGGAACGGGCTTGGCCTGAGGTGGCGTAGCGGGCTTTTTCTGGCTCGTCTCCGAGCCTGCCCGTCCGGCGAGGACTCTCTTGATCATTTCCCCTGCGCTTCGCGCGGGGTCGCGCGAAGCGCAAGGGCGTGCGCTGCGCGCGGGTGGCTGGGTACGCCCGTTCCACCCCGATCGCGGAGTGTTCAACGGTCGGCCCACCGCGTCAAGGCGGGAAAGATGCCTTGACCCGGCGTGCCGACCGCTGAAGGACGCGGGGATCGGGGTTAGGGCGCGGGCTGGGCGCGGGCATTCGTGGCTGCCGTTGCCGGGTTCGCCGTGCGTGGGTGGCTGGGCGTTGCCGGGTTCACCTTGGGTGGTGGTTGGGCGTTGCCGGGTTCACCTTGGGCGGTGGGTGAGAGCTGTCGGGTTTACCGGGCAGGTGGGTCGCCGCGACTGGTAACCACTGCCCCCGAACCTAAGCCGCGCTGGTCGAGACGATGTCGTCGGCCAGGGGGGCGATCGCGCCGATGATCGTGTCCACCGTTTCCTGGGGGACGCCCGCTCCGCTCAGGGCGTCGATCAGGTGCTTGGCCACCAGATCGAAGTGCCGCTGCGCGATGCCGCGACCCCGGTGGACCTCCTTCATCGACCGCCCCCGGTATTCGTCCGGGCCGCCCAGCGCGGCGGCGAAGAACTCGACCTGCATGCCCTTCAAGCGTGGCATGTTGGTGCCCTTGAAGAACACCGCGAGTTCCGGGTCCGCCAGCACCCGGTCGTAGAAGTCGTCGACGACCGCGATCAGTGCTTCCTGACCGCCGATCTGCTCGTAGATGCTGGTCACGATGTCCTCCGGCTCCATGGTGGGAATGCCCGACCAGACAATCGAGCCGCTGTTTCCGTCAGGTAAGCGTGGCGTCAACGCCCAGCAACCGAAAGCTCACCCCGGGTCGCCGTTGAATTCAGGGTTTTCACCCGAGGTCGTCCCGGCCACGGCTCATTACCGTCGAAGGCATGAGCACCTTGCCTGCCCCCACGGACCCCGCCAAGCGGATCCTGCCGGTCAAATACAAGTCGGCGGGCATCGTCGTGCTCGCCTTCACCGTGCTGATGTACCTGGTCGAGCTCGTCGACACCGGGTTGCACCACCGGCTCGACAGCGAGGGCGTCGTGCCGAGAACGCTGTCCGGGCTCGACGGCGTCGTATGGGCGCCGCTGCTGCACGGTAGCTGGGCGCACCTGTTCAGCAACACCATCCCCGTACTGCTGTTCGGCTTCCTCGCGATGGCGTCCGGGCTCACCAGGTGGATCGCGGTGACCGCACTCATCTGGGTGGTCAGCGGCCTGGGCGTCTGGCTCACCGCCGGCAGCGGCACGTCCACGATCGGCGCCTCCGGTCTCGCCTTCGGCTGGCTCGCGTACCTGCTGGTCCGCGGCCTGTTCAACCGCTCGTTCGGGCAACTGGCCGTCGCCGCGGGGCTGCTGCTCATCTGGGGCGGCACCCTCTGGGGCCTGCTACCCGGCAACCCGGGCATCTCCTGGCAGGCGCACGTCTTCGGCGCACTCGGCGGGATCGTGGCGGCGTGGCTCGCCGCGAGTGCCGACCGGGCGAAGGCACGAAAGGCCGCTAGTAACCTGCAAGTGTGATCACTCGCGAAGGTCCGATCGGTGTTTTCGACTCCGGCGTCGGCGGGTTGACCGTCGCCCGCGCGATCCTCGAACAGCTTCCGCACGAGCAGCTCCGCTACGTCGGCGACACCGCGCACAACCCCTACGGGCCGCTGCCCATCGCCCGGGCCCGCGAGCTGACGCTGGCCGCGCTGGACGAGCTGGTCGCCGGGGGAGTCAAAGCCCTCGTGATCGCGTGCAACACCGCTTCGGCCGCGTGCCTGCGCGACGCACGCGAGCGCTACGACGTGCCGGTCATCGAGGTCGTGCTGCCCGCCGTGCGACGGGCCGTCACGGCGACGCACTCCGGCCGCATCGGCGTGATCGGCACCGAGGGCACCGTCCGATCCCGCGCGTACGACGACGCCTTCGCCGCCGCCCGCGACGTCACGGTCACGAGTGTCGCCTGCCCGCGCTTCGTCGACTTCGTCGAGCGCGGGATCACCTCCGGGCGCCAGATACTCGGCCTGGCGCAGGGATATCTGGAACCGTTGCTGCGCGCGGAGGTCGACACGCTCGTGCTCGGCTGCACGCACTACCCGCTGCTCGGCGGCGTGCTGCAGATCGTCATGGGGCCCGACGTCACGCTCGTGTCCAGCGCCGAGGAGACGGCCAAGGACGTGGTGCGCGTGCTGACCGAACGGGACCTGCTGACCGAACGCGAGGACAGCCCGCGGCACGAGTTCATCGCGACCGGGTCGCCCGAGCCGTTCGCGCGGCTGGCGCAGCGGTTCATGGGGTTCGCGCCCGACGTCCTTTCGCCCGCGACCCGCTGACGTGGCAGGGTGGCGCTCGTGCGACTGACGATTCTGGGCTGCTCGGGCAGCATCCCGGGCCCGGGCAAGGCCGCGTCGGGCTACCTCCTCGAGGCCGAGGGCTTCCTGCTGGGCCTGGAGCTCGGCAACGGCACCTTCGCCGAGCTGCAGGCGCGGCACGACCCGTTCGACCTCGGCGCGCTCGTGCTCTCGCACCTGCACCCCGACCACTGTGCGGACTTCGGCGCACTCACCGTGCTGCGCCGCTACCACCCGCACCCGCCCTTCGACGTCTCCGCGCGCCGGCTTCCCGTGCACGCGCCCGAGAACGCGCCGCTGCGGCTGGCGAAGGCATACGCGCCCAACGACGTCGAGCTCGCCGAAACAGACCTTTCGGACACCTACTCGTTTCACACCCTCAACGGGGACACTGCCCGGCTCGGGCCGTTCGAGCTGCGCGCGATCCCGGTGAACCATCCGACCGAGGCGTTCGGGCTGCGCGTCAGCCACGGCGGCCGGACGCTGGCCTACACCGGTGACACCGGGCCCTGCGACAGCCTCGACGAGCTCGCCCGTGGCGCCGACGTCCTGCTGGCGGAGGCGACCTGGACCGACTCGCCCGACCGGCCGCCGGGGGTGCACCTGTCCGGGAAGCAGGCCGGGGCCCTGGCCCGCCGGGCCGGTGCCGGGCGGCTGTTGCTGACGCACGTGGCGCCGTGGAGCGACCGCGCCGCGATCCTGGCCGAGGCCGAAGCCGAGTTCCCCGGCGCGGTGCTCGTCGAACAGGGTGGCAGGTACGAGGTGTGACGAGGGCTCTACTCTGCACTCGTGGCACGTAAAGACGGTAGGAACGACGACGAGCTCCGCGAGGTCAGGATCACCCGGGGGTTCCAGGACTGGCCGGCCGGCTCGGTGCTGATCGAGTTCGGCAAGACCCGGGTGCTGTGCGCGGCGAGCGCGACCGAGGGCGTCCCGCGCTGGCGGACGGGCTCCGGCCTCGGCTGGGTCACGGCGGAGTACGCCATGCTGCCCTCCGCCACCCACGACCGCGGCGACCGCGAGTCGGTCAAGGGCCGGATCGGCGGCCGCACGCACGAGATCAGCCGGCTCATCGGCCGTTCGCTGCGGGCCTGCATCGACCTGTCCGCGCTCGGGGAGAACACCATCCACCTCGACTGCGACGTCATCCAGGCCGACGGCGGCACCCGCACGGCCGCGATCACCGGCGGTTACGTCGCGCTGCACGACGCCGTCACCTGGCTCGCCGCGGCCGGCCGTCTCGCCGACCCGAAGCCGTTGTCGGCGATGGTGTCCGCGATCAGCGTCGGTGTCGTCGACGGGCGCGTGCGCCTGGACCTGCCCTACGAGGAGGACTCGCGCGCCGAGGTCGACCTGAACGTGGTGGCCACCGACGCGGGGACGCTCATCGAGGTGCAGGGCACCGGCGAGGGCGCCACCTTCACGCGGTCCACTTTGGACAAGATGCTGGACATGGCGCTGGCCGGCTGCGAGGAGCTGACCCGCAAGCAGACCGCCGCGCTCGAAGAGGCCTACCCCAGCGAGCTGCCCGAGCCGCGCACCGGCAAGAAGTCGAAGGGCTCGAAGTGACGCGGGTACTGCTGGCCACCCGCAACGCGAAGAAGCTCGGCGAGCTGCGCCGGATCCTCGAGGCCGAGGGCGTTTCGGGGGTCGAGGTGATCGGGCTCGCGGACGTCGAGGAGTTCGACGAGGCGCCGGAGACCGGGGCGACGTTCGAGGAGAACGCCCTCGCGAAGGCGCGGGACGCGGCGAAGGCGACCGGTCTGGTCTCGGTGGCCGACGACTCCGGTATCGCGGTCGACGCCCTCAACGGTATGCCCGGGGTCCTGTCCGCGCGGTGGGCGGGGCGGCACGGCGACGACCAGGCGAACCTGGAACTGGTGCTGGCGCAGACCTCCGACACGCCGGACGAGCGGATGGGCGCGGCGTTCGTGTGTGCCGCCGCGCTCGTCGTACCGGATGGCGAGGAGACCGTCGTGCGGGGTGAGTGGCGTGGCACGTTGACCCGGAAACCCCGTGGTGCCAACGGTTTCGGCTACGACCCGATCTTCGTGCCCGAGGGGGAGACCCGGACCTCCGCGGAGCTCGACCCGGCCGAGAAGGACGCCGTGTCGCACCGCGGCCGCGCGCTGCGCGCGTTGTTGCCGCAGCTGCGGGCCCTCTAGGCGAAGCTCCGCAGCTCGACGCCCACGGCGTCGAGCGCGGCGCGCACCGCGCTCGAGGTGTCCCCGCGCAGGTAGAGCGAGTCGGCCCGCAACGGGATGACGCTGCCGTCCACGGCGACGATCTCCCCTCGGGTGACAAGGCGGACGCAGCGCCAGGCGATCTCGTCGCGATCGGACAGCGGGTCTCCGCACATCGGCATCCCGTCGGGCCGGTACGCGCGGTCGGGAAACGGCGACCGTGGTGAGCCCGGTTTCCGTGGCGTGCCTGAGAAGCCGCGACCCCGTCCGGCCGAGCACGGGCAGTTTCGGGTCGTACTGCCAGATCGCCTCGACCACCGCCACCCCTCGCTTGACCGCCGCCTCGCACATCTCGCGCAGCGAGCGGGGGCGCCCGCCGCACGGCACGTCGGCGGCGGTGACGAGATGCAGCAGCGTGCGGTCGGCCGCGTCGCAGTTCAGGTCGGTCCTCATGGCCGTGCTCCCACCGGCTCCGGCGTTTCGCGCGCGACCCGGCTCAGCAGCACGCCGACGAGGGTGAGGACGCCGGTGAACGCCAGGTACAGCGCCACGACCACCCAGGTGCCGAACCCGGCGAGCAGTGCGGTGAACACCAGCGGCGCGACGGCACCGCCGACCACGCCGGCCAGGGTGTAGGCGAGCGAGCTCCCGGTGTAACGCAGCCGGGCGGAGAACTGCTCGGTGATCAGCGCCGCCTGCGGGCCGTAGAGCAGCGCGTGGATCGCCAGCGCGACCACGACGCCGACGATGATCACGGCGAACGAGCGCGTGCCGGCCAGCGGGAAGAACACGAACGGCCAGACGGCGGCGGCGATCGTGCCCACGAGGTACATGGTGCGCCGGCTCAGCCGGTCCGACAGCGCGCCGAAGGCGGGCATCAGGAACAGCTGGCAGGCCGAGCCGATCATCACCGCGATCGTGCCGTCGCTCTTGGGCATGTGCAGTTTCGTGGTCATGTACGTCAGCACGAAGACGGTGAACAAGGAGTAGAGAACGTCGGGGCAGATGCGCACGAGGATGCCGGTGACCAGGGCCCGTGGCTCCTCCCGGAGGACCTCCCGGACCGGCGCCTTCGGCCGTTCGCCACGGGCCGCGATCTCGCGGAACACCGGGGTCTCTTCCAGCCGCAGCCGCAACCACAGGCCGAACAGCACGAGCACGCCCGAAAGCAGGAACGCGATCCGCCAGCCCCAGGACTCGAACTGGGCGGTGGTCAGGATCAACGCGAGCAGGGGCAGCACGCCGTTGGCCAGCAGCGTGCCCGCGGGCGGGCCGATCTGAGCGGCCGAAGCCCAGAACCCCCGGCGCTTCGGATCGCCGAACTCGCTCGACAGCAGGACCGCGCCGCCCCACTCGCCGCCGACACCGACGCCCTGTGCGAAGCGCAGCAGCACCAGCAGAACGGCAGCGCCGCCGCCCAACGCGGCGTGCGTGGGCAGCACGCCGATGAGGAACGTCGCGATGCCCGTGAGCAGGAGGGTGAACACCAGGACCTGCTTGCGGCCCAGGATGTCGCCGAGGCGGCCGAACAGGAACCCGCCGAAGGGTCGCGACACGTAGCCGACGGCGTACGTGGAGAACGCCAGCATCGTTCCCGCCAGCTCGTCCGAGGAGGGGAAGAACAGCTTGCCGAGGATGGTCGCCGAGGCCACCGAGTAGACGGCGAAGTCGTAGTACTCGAGCGTCGTCCCGGACAGGCTCGCCGCGAACGCGCGCCGGAGGGACTTCCGGTCGGGAGGAGGTTCGGTCATCGCGGTATCCGATCAGGCGATTAGGGGAATCTCCTAAGCTAAGGATTGTTCAACGATCAGTCAATACTCTCGCTGGATCACATTCCAAGAGACGCCGAAGCACGTTGAACGAGTTTCCTTCCTGCTGGTTAACTGGCCGTTGCCACTCTCGTAATACCCCGGAGGCCGCTTTGCGCACCGACGCCCTAGCCCTGGATCCGATCGCCGGCCTGGAGGCGGATCGTTCCCTGCTCGGCCGGACGAGCACCGCCGAACGGCTCGCGGAGCTGCTCCGCACGCGGATCACGGAGGGGCACTTCCCGCCGGGGACGCGGTTGTCGGAGGAGGCCATCGGCGGGGCGCTCGGGGTCTCGCGCAACACGCTGCGTGAGGCGTTCCGGCTGCTCACGCACGAACGGTTGCTGGTGCACGAGCTCAACCGCGGGGTGTTCGTGCGGATGCTGGCGGTCGAGGACGTGGCGGATCTCTACCGGTTGCGCAAGATCGTGGAATGCTCGATCGTCCGGGAGGTCACGAGCCCGCCGGGGGAGCGGCTGGCCCCCCTGGAGGCGGCGGTCGAGGCGGGCGAGGACGCCGCCGAGCGGCAGGCGTGGCGCGAGCTGGGGACGGCGGACATCCGGTTCCACCAGGCCGTCGGCGGTCTCGCGGGCAGCCCGCGGGTGGACGACCTGATGCGTGGCCTGCTCGCGGAGCTGCGCCTGGTGTTCCACGTGATGGCCGACCCGCAACCGTTCCACGAGCCCTATCTGACAAGGAACCGGGAGATCGTCGCCGCGCTGCAGAAGGGCGACGGCGCGCAGGCGGAGCGGTTGCTGGGAGGTTACCTGGACGACGCGGAGCGGCAACTGGTGGAGGCCTACCGGAACAAGTCCCTTTAGGGCGGTCGGGGAGGCGGGGCGCAGCTGACCCCGGAGTTGGGTGGTCATCCCGTCGCCTGAACTCGCGGCATCACTTTGAGCCAGGGCCGCAACATCTGCTGGGTCTGGCGGCTGGGAGCACAAAGCTTGCGGGGCTGGGTCAAAGTGATATGCACAGACCGCAGGCGACGGGATGACCACCCAACTCGACCACCTGCATGAGGTGACGTAACAGGGCTTTTCCTGGCTCATCTTTGAGCCTGCCCGTCCGGCTACGCCCGTTCCACCCCGATTTTTGATCGTTCAGCGGTCGGCACGCCGGGTCAAGGCGGGAAAGATGCCTTGACCCGGCGTGCCGACCGCTGAAGGACGCGGGGATCGGGGTTAGGGAGCGGGCTGGGCGCGGGCATTCGGCTGCCGTTGCCGGGTCGCCGTGGTGGGTGGCTGGGGTGACCTCAACCCGCGATTGCCAGGTCCTTCAAGAGCTTCGCGACATGGCCGGTGGCGCGCACGTTGTACAGCGCCTTCTCGATCTTGCCCTCCGGGTCCACCACGAACGTCGAGCGGATGACGCCCTGCACCACGCGGCCGTAGTTCTTCTTCTCCCCGAACGCGCCCCACTCGTTGAGCACGGCCTTGTCGGGGTCGGACAGCAGCGGGAAAGTCAACTCCTCCGCCGCGACGAACTTCGCCAGCTTCTCGGGCTTGTCCGGCGAGATCCCCAGCACCTGGTAACCCGCCCCGTTCAGCTGCGCGAGGCTGTCCCGGAAGTCGCAGGCCTGCTTGGTACAGCCGGGTGTCATCGCCGCCGGGTAGAAGTACACGACGACCCGTTGCCCACGGTAATCGCTGAGGGAGACCTTGTTGCCCTCGCTGTCGGACAGGGTGAAGTCGGGAGCCGGGTCACCGGTCGCGAGTCGCTGCATGACGCGAGCGTATCCCGTCAGGCGGCACCGCAGTACACGGCGACAACGGTGCTGGTGGCGGTCGGCCGCAGGGACAGCTTCATCGCGGTTTGCTGCTCCGCCACGGCGAACGCCAGTGTCACCCGGACGTCACGCCCCATGGGCAGATCCTTGCCCGCGTCGACGATCCCGCTGTAGCCCTGCGTGGGGTCCACGACCTGCTTCGCCCCGGTGCCGTCGACCGTCGCGGACACCGACAGGCCCGACAGCCGGTACGGCTGATCGCCGTCGTTGCGGATCGCGATTTCGAAGGCCACGGCCCGGTCGCTGCGCGGATAGGCGCTGCTGCTGGGGTGGAAGGACTTCGGCGTCGACACCGAGATCGTGATCCCATCGGCGAACCGGTACTGCCCGCCGAAGTAGAGCGTCTGCTGGGCGGGCGCCGGCGCGGCCTGCAACGCGGGGCTGCCCACGTCGTTCCGGGCGACGGTTTCCGTCTGTGCGGGCGCGCCACACGCGACCAGCCCGACAAGGGCAGCCGCGACCAGGACGTGCCTCGGGGTGTGCACAGCGGCAACTTCCTTTACTCGTCACGTCGGCCCCGGCTGCGCCGTTCGGGGTAGGCACTTCTGCCGGGACTCGTCCACTCTGGCGGGACTCTCGCGTGACGGCGAGCCGTGGCGCGGGGTTGACGCGGACCTGGTGTAGGGCTGTGGCCGATCTGTGATCGGAGCGGTACCGGCGGTGAGCGCTGTCACTCAGGTCGCGAGCGCGAAGAACAGGATGAAGCCGCCGACGGCGATCAGCCACACCACGATCAACCAGCCGAAATCACGCCAGGGATCGACGGTGTGGTTGTCCTCGCCGGGCACGTACACGCCGCGCTGCTCGAACCAGTCGGCCCAGCGCAACATCCAGCGGAACGGGTTGCGACGCGGCATGGACCTCACCTCCTCGGAAACACGGTACGGCCTTGCCCAGATGGGCACTTCCGCTACCTCGATGTCACTCATCGTCGAAAGTTCTCTCGATTGGATGTGATCTTTATCACTAAACTGACAACGAACTGGTAACGACGGTTAAGTATGTTGCGGACAGTGACGAACGAGGGGTTGTGAGTGTGCCGAGTAACGAGGTGAATTCCCGACGGGGTGACGACGGCGAGCAGTTGACCGTCGCCGAACTGCTGCGCCGCGAGGGCGTTACGCAGGAGCTGCCCGTCGTGAAGGACCCCGTCGATGATGCCCCGACCGAGCGCATCCCGGTGGTCGAGCTCCTGCGCCGTGAGGGCCGGTGGAACAAGCGCAAGGCGAGCAAGGTGGGGGCACTCGCCGCCGGGGTCGCCGCGCTGGCCGGCGTGGCCGTGACCGCGCTGAGCGCCGGTCAACTGCACGACACCGCCGCCTCCGCGGGTGGGGGCGCCGGCGGGCCGTACATCCCGCCCGAGGCGAAGACGAGCCAGCTGGGCAGCCCGCCGAGCCTGGCCTCCAGCGAGACGACGACGCCCGACGGCACGTCCATCGGACAGGTCGCGACGCGCCAGGTGGCCGCGGACGGCACGTCCTCGGCGGACCGCACGCAGTCCGCCACCGGCGAATCCAGCGGCGCCCAGGCGCGCAGCGGGTCCGCCGGGCAGGCGCCGGTGGCCGCGCAGCCGACGCAGGACTCCACGACGACGGGCAGCAGCACGACGACGCGGTCCGAGCCGCCGACGGGCAGCACCACGACGCAGCCGCACCAGCCCGCGGCCCACACGAGCACGCCGACGACGCCCACCGAGCAGCCCAAGGGCGGCGGCCTGCTGGGCAGTGTGGTCGGCCTGCTCGGCGGCATCCTGGGCGGCTGAACCATAAACCGGATTGATGGTCGGTAGCCGAAGGAGTTATTTCCTCTAGGGGCACAACGGTTTCTAGTGTCGACGTGAAGCCAGTCACTGTTGACAGGAGCGTTGATGCCGCACCCGCTGACCCAGCTGAAGGTTCAGACAGTCCGCAAGCCGGCGCAGGCGCCGGTGCACGAGATCACCGCCGACGTGTGTGTCGTCGGCGCGGGGGTCGCGGGCACCTCGGCGGCGATCGAGAGTGCGAAGCTCGGGCGCGACGTCGTGCTGATCGACTCGCTGCCGGTGCTCGGCGGGCAGATGGTGAACTCGCTGATCGGCCTGTTCTGCGGGGTGTTCGGCAACGCGCCGGACTACCGGCAGCTCACCCACGGCATGTTCGACGAGATCTTCGCCGACCTCGGCCCGAGTGGCGACCTGCACTTCAACCGCGGCCACACGATGACCGTGCAGTACGACGAGGTGGTCCTCGGCCGCTGGATCGAGGAGCGGATCCGTCAGCTGGGCGTCCGGGTCGTGCTCGGCACGGTCATCCAGGACGTCGAGGTGCACGAGGGCCGGATCGAGTCGGTGTCCTTCGCGTCCCGATACGGCAACCTGACCGTCCGCGCGACCGGCTTCGTGGACTCGACCGGCGACGCGGCGCTGGCCTGGGAGGCCGGGCTGCCCTGCCGGATCCCCGAGCGCACGATCTACGGCTCCCAGCAGATCATCCTCGAGCACCTCGACGAGACCCACAAACCCGAGGCGAAGGAGCTGGCCGAGCGCGTCGACGCGAAGGCAGGCGAATACGGCCTGATGCGCCACGACGGCCTCGCGTTCTTCTTCCCCGGCCGCAACACCGCGGTCATGAACATGACGCACATCGAGGCGCCGCTCGACCCGGTCGAGGCCTCCGACGCGCAGCTCGAAGGCAAGGCGCAGGCCGACCGCGTCGTGCACTTCCTGCGCACGGAGTACCCGAAGGCGTTCGGCGAGGCGAAGGTGCGCGCGTACGGCTTTCCTGGCCGCCGCCAGACGCGCTGGCTCGCGGGCGTGCACCAGCTGACCCTCGACGAGGTGCGCACCGGGCACCGCTTCGAGGACTCGGTCGCCCGCACGGCGTGGCCGATCGAGCTGCACGACCGGCCCGAGGGCTACGTGTGGGAGCTGTTCGAGGCCGACCACCTGCACTACGTGCCGCTGCGCAGCATGCTCCCGCCGGACGTGCACAACCTCGTCGCCGCGGGCCGCTGCGTCGACGGCGACGCCGCCGCGCTGTCCAGCATCCGCGTGATGGGCCCGTGTGCGGCGATGGGCGCCGGTGCCGCGCACGCGCTGGACCTCGCGGGCAAGGAAAGCGTCCACGACGTCAAGCCCGCCGAGCTGCACGACCGGCTCACGGCGAACCTGGACTGACGCCATGCAGCTGCGCAGCAACTTCGAGAAGGGCACGTCCCGCTGGGCGACCCGCCGTGCGCAGTGGCGCGCGCTCGGGCTGTCGGACGAGGACATGGAAAAGCCCAAGATCGCCGTGGTGAACTCGTCCTCGGACCTCGCGATCTGCTACAGCCACCTCGACGACATCGCCCGCAGGGCCAAGGATGCCATCCGCGCGGCGGGCGGCATCGGGTTCGAGGTGCGCACGACCGCGCCGTCGGACTTCATCCACAGCGCGGGCGGGCGCGGCGGCTACATCCTCGCCAGCCGCGACCTGATCGTGAACGACATCGAGGCCGGGGTCGAGGGCGCGCTGCTGGACGGCATGGTGTGCCTGGCCTCCTGTGACAAGACCGCGCCCGCGCAGCTGATGGCGGCCGGGCGGCTGAACATCCCGACGATCGTCGTCGCCTGCGGGTACCAGCCGTGCGGCACGTTCCGGGGCGAGCACTGCGACATCGAGGACGTGTTCCTCGCCGCGGGGCACGTCGCGCAGGGCAGGCTCGGTGTCGACGAGCTGACCGAGATGAGCGAGAACGCCGTGCTGGGGGCCGGGGTCTGTGCCGGGATGGGCACCGCGAACTCGATGCACATCGTCTGCGAGGCGCTCGGCATGGCGCTGCCGGGCAGCACGCCGGTGGCGGCGAACAGCGCGCCGATGTGGGACACCGTCGAGCGCGCGGGGCAGCGCATCGTCGAGCTGGTGCGCGACGGGCTGAAGCCGCGGGACGTGCTGACGCCGGGCGCCTTCGCGAACGCCGTGATGGCCGTGCTCGCGATCAGCGGTTCGATCAACTGCGTCAAGCACCTGCAGGCCGTCGCCGCCGAAGCCGAGTGCGACGTGGATGTCTACGGGCTGTTCGAGAGGCTCGCCGACGACGTGCCGCTGCTCGCCGCGGTCCGGCCCAACGGCCCGCACTCGATCGAGCAGTTCGAGGCCGCCGGTGGCGCCGCCGCCGTGCTCAAGCAGCTGGAAGGCTTGCTGCACAAGGAAACTCTGACCGTTACCGGCCGCACCACGGGAGAGCACCTGGCCTCCACCGAGGTCGCCGATCCGGAGATCATCCGCCCCGCCGACCGGCCACTGGGCAGGCGCCCGGCAGTCGTCCTGGTGCGGGGTTCGCTCGCCCCCGCGACCGGGATCGTCAAGCTCGCCGTCGCCGAGGAACGGCGGCTCACCTTCGAGGGCAGGGCGATCGTCTACGACTCGCCCGAGGACGCGATGACCGGCCTGCGCGACGGGGAGATCCGCGAGGGGCACGTGCTCGTGCTGCGCGGGCAGGGCCCGAAAGGCAGCCCCGGCATGGGAATGGCGTCGCGGCCGGTGTTCGCGCTCGACGGCGCCGGGCTCACCGGCAAGGTCGCGGTGGTGACCGACGGGCAGCTGTCCGGCCTGGTGAACAAGGGGATCGTGGTCGGCGAGGTCTCGCCGGAGGCCGCCGACGGCGGACCGCTCGCGCTCGTCGAGAACGGCGACCGGATCGTCATCGACGTCGCCGCCCGCACGGCAGACCTCGACGTCCCCGAGGACGTCCTGGCCGAGCGCCGCACGCGGCTCGCACGGACGCCCGTGCCGGCCCGGCCCGGGTGGTTGTCGATCTACCAGCACGTCGTCCGGCCGCTTCAGGAAGGCGCAGTGTTGCGCGGTTAGGGAGTGAGCACGTGGAGAACCTTTCCAGCCAAGCGAAACGGTCCATTTCCGGCGGCGTGTTCGGGATGTTCGTCGACACCTTCGACGTCTACCTGCCGGCGCTGGTCCTCCCGGCGGCGATGACCTACTTCCTGCCGCCCTCGATGTCCCCGGCGACCTCGGTCACGGTCTCCACCCTGCTGTTCTGCGTCAGCCTGCTCGGCCGCCCGATCGGCGGACTGGTGTTCGGCAACCTCAGCGACCGCGTCGGGCGCAAGCGGGTCACGCTCGTCTCGGCGGGCGGGTTCACCGCCTGCACGCTGCTGATCAGCGTCCTGCCCGGCTACTCGAGCTGGGGAATCGCGGTGGTCGTGGTGTTCGCACTGCTGCGGCTGGTCAACGGGGTCTTCCTCGGCGGCGGGTACGCCGCGCCGATCCCGCTGGCGTTCGAGCATTCGCCGCGCCACCTGCGCGGCCTCGTCGGCGGGCTGATCGCGGCCGCGGCGCCCGCCGCGTTCCTGGTGATCAGCCTGATCCAGGTGCTCGCACTGCGGCAGCTGCCCAAGGCGGACTTCCTGTCCTGGGGCTGGCGGCTCCCGTTCTTCCTCGGCGTGCTGCTCGGCATCGGCTACTTCGTGCACTACCTGCGGGTCGGCGAGGGCAACGAGAGCTACTGGGCCGCCCGGCGTGCGGAGCGGCGTCAGCCCGTGCGGGAACTGTTCACCAGGGGCAACGCGAAAGCGCTCCTCCAGGTGTTCCTGCTGACCTCCGGGTACTGGTTCGCCGCGCAGATGGCGGTGTCGCTGCTGCCTTCCCTGCTCACCGGGGAACTCCACCAGAGCGCGACGAATGTCGCCTTGCTCACGCTCGTCGGCAGCGTGTTCACTATTTTCTCGGTGATCGGCTTCGCGGTGCTGGGGCAACGGATCGGGCGGCGCAAGGTGCTGCTCGGGGTCGGCGTCGCCATCACCGTGGTCACCGCGCTCACGTTCGCGCTGATGGTGCACTTCGCCGAGGCGCGCACCGGGTTCCTCGCGGTCGCCGTCATGGGGATCATCGCGAACGCGCTGACGTCGGGGCCGCTCGGCGCGCTGATCACCTATCTCAACGAGCGGTTCCCGCTTTCCGTGCGCTCCACGGGATACAGCGTCGGCTACACGTTCGGCCTGATCCTGCCCGGCCTCTACAGCGTCTGGCTGCTGGGACTGGGCCACCTGATGCCGTACGCGTACGGCCCGGTGGTGCTGATCGTGCTCGGCGGCGTGCTCATGACCTTCGCCGTGCGCAGCGGCCCGGAGACGAAGGAGATCGACAGTCTCACCACCGATGCCCGGGTAGCGGAGAGGGAGTTGCAGGCGTGAAACTGACCGACGAGGAGAAGGCGATGCTCGACGGGGCCGAGGGCCCCGCCGTCGCCGCCGCGATGGATCTGCTGGTGCGCTACGGCGAAGCGCTCGACTGCGAACGCCTCTGCGACACCCGCAACGTGGCCGGGACGATGACCCAGCCCTCGCCCGCGAAGGCGAAGCTGGTCGCCGAGCACGGCTGGGACAAGGCGTACGCGGTGATCAACCTCGACTCCGACGAGGAGTTCGAGGTCCCGCAGATGAAGGTGCCGACCTGTCAGCTGCAGCACGGGTTCAGCGACGACTCCGTGGGCGTCGCGCCGTACCCGAAGCAGTACGTCGAGCTGCAGGCCGACGCCGAGTCCTTCTACGGCCGCAAGGGCGTCAACATCCTCGCCACCTGCACGCCGTACCAGGTGGGGAACCTGCCGGTGCGCGGCGAGCACGTCGCGTGGATGGAGTCCTCGGCCGTCGTCTACGCCAACTCGGTGCTCGGCGCCCGCACGAACTGCGAGGGCGGCGCGTCGACCGGCGCGGCGAGCCTCACCGGCAAGATCCCGTGCTGGGGCAACCACCACGAGGAGAACCGCCGCGGCACGCATCTGATCGACGTGCGGGTGCCGGTCAAGAGCTTCCTGGACTGGGGCATGCTCGGGTACTTCGCGGGCGACCTCGTGCAGGAGGAGCGCCCGGTCGTCGTCGGGGACTTCGCGCAGCCGGAACTGGTGGACCTCAAGCACTTCGGCGCCGCGGCCGCGTCCAGCGGAGGCGTCGAGATGTACCACATCCCCGGCGTCACGCCCGAGGCGCCGACGGTGGAGGCGGCCTTCGGCTCGGCGAAGCTGCCGGAGGCTGTCCACTATGGACAGCGGGAGCGGGAGCAGATCTACGAGAACCTGAACTCCCAGGGCAGCAACACCGACGTCGACTTCGTGCTGCTGGGCTGCCCGCACGCCTCGGTCGACCAGATCTGGCGCGCCGCGAGGGCACTGGAAGGGCGCAAGCTGAAGGCGCAGCTGTGGATCATGGTGCCGCGCGCGCTGAAGGTCGTCGCGGACCGCAGCGGCTACACCGAGATCATCGAGAAGGCAGGCGGGAAGGTGCTGTCCGACTCGTGCCCGGCGATGTCCCGCTCGGCGCCGCCCGGCACGAAGGTGTTCGCGACCGACTCGGCCAAGCAGGCCCACTACCTGCCCGCGATCCTCGGCATCGAGGCGTGGTTCGGCACGCTGGAGGACTGCGTGAACGCGGCGGTCACCGGCCGGTGGACGGGGGAGCTGCGGTGAGCTTCCTCTTGCACGGCAGGACGGTGGTGCCGGGGGTCGCCGAGGGCGAGGCGCTCGTCTCGCACGAGACGATCTCCGGCTGGGGCGGGATCGACCCGGCGAAGGGCGTGATCATCGAACGGCGCCATGAGCTCTACGGCGTCTGCTTCACCGGCAAGATCCTGGTCTTCCCCGGCGCGAAGGGGTCCTCGGGCTGGTCCGGGTTCTTCCAGAGCACGCGGCTGATGGGTACCGCGCCGCTGGCGATGCTGTTCACCGACATCACCACGAAGGCCGCGCTGGGTGCCGTCGTCACCCGCGTGCCGAGCATGACCGGTTTCGACCGCGACCCGGTCGAGGCGATTCGCACGGGGGATTGGGTCCGCATCGACGCCGACGCGGGCGTCGTCGAGGTCAAGGCCGGCCTCTAGCCCTTGCCACACAAAGGAGTGTGTATGTCCGTACCGACCTCCCCGACCGTAGACGTCTTCCCGATCATCGAGAGGCAGCGCGTCGGCCGGTTCTGGCTCGGCCTGTTCGCCGTGTCCTGGGCCATCACCTTCCTCGACGGGTTCGACCTGCAGATCCTTTCCTTCGCCGGGCGCTACATCAAGAGCGCGTACCACCTGTCCGACACCCAGCTCGGCACGCTCGGCACGGTCGGGCTGTTCGGCACCCTGATCGGCGGCCTGTGCCTGGGCTACCTCGGCGACCGGGTCGGTCGCCGTCCCTCGATCATGGTGGCGACCATCGGGTTCGGCATCTTCATGATCGCCTTCGTGTTCGCGCAGGACTACACCCAGCTGGTCGTGCTGCGCTTCGTCTCCGGGCTGTTCCTCGGCGGCGTGCTGCCACTGGCCTGGGCGCTGAACACCGAGTTCGCCCCGGCCCGGTTCCGCTCCACCTCCGTGGTGATCATCATGGTCGGCTACAGCCTCGGCAGCGCGGCCGGGGGACCGGTGTCCAACGTGCTGATCCCGCGCTTCGGCTGGGAGTCGGTGTTCGTGGCCGGCGGCATCTGCTCGCTGCTGGCGGTGATCCCGGTGGTCTTCGTGCTGCCGGAGTCGGTGAAGTTCCTGGCGCAGAAGGATCTCAAGCAGCACCGCATCGCGAAGATCCTGCGCCGCATCGACCCGTCGCTGCACTTCGCCGAGGGCACCCGGTTCGTCGCGGGCATCGTCGACAAGGGACGGTTCACCCCGGCGCAGCTGTTCCGGAACAGGCTCGCCACGATCACCACGCTGCTCTGGATCGCCTACATCTGCTCCTCGGCGGTGGTGTTCTACCTGGCGTTCTGGGGCCCGATCCTCAACGAGCGCCTCGGTTTCTCCACCACCGCCGCCGCCACGATCGCCGCCTGCACGTCGGTCGCCGGTGCGGGCGGGCAGCTGCTGATCGGCCGGTTCATCGACCGGAAGGGCGCGGGCACGATCGCGCTGATGCCGCTGTTCGGGGTGCCGTGCCTGCTGCTGATCGGGCTGGCGCCACTCGGCAAGCCCGCCTACATCCTGGTGCTGCTGGTCGCGAACATCTTCATCATCGGCGGCCACGGCGGGATGCACAGCATCGCGGGCATCTTCTACCGGCCCGCGATCCGGGCCAACGGCGCGGCGTGGGCGACCTCGATCGCGAAGTTCGGCGCGATGCTCGGGCCATGGCTGGCGGGCGTGATCATGGACGGCGGCCTCGGCGCGCAGGGCACGTTCTACGTGTTCGCCCTGTTCCCGCTGCTGATGTCCGGGCTGTTGTTCGCGCTCGGGCGGGCGCAGAAGCGGCTGCCGCACGACGCGGACGGCGCGCCGGCCCCGGTCAGCGCGGCAGCCGGCGCCACACGGTCCGAGGAAGCAGTCGCATGACGAAGAAGACGGGGCGGAGCACGGCGGGCACCCACACCTCGCCGCGCCCCCGCCGCAGCGCCGCGACCGTCGCGTCGGCGACCTGATCCGGGGTGCTGGAGAACGGGGCGGGCTTCATGCCCTCGGTCATCCGGCCGATCACGAAGCCCGGCCGCACGAGCAGCAGTCCGATGCCGCTGCCGTGCAGCGCGTCGGCGAGGCCGCCGGCGAACCCGTCGAGCCCGGCCTTGGCCGAGCCGTACACGTAGTTGGCCCGGCGCACCCGGATCCCGGCGACGGAGGAGAACACGACGACCTTGCCGTGCCCCTGTTCGCGCAGCACGTTCACGACCTCGGTGAGCAGGTGCACGTGGGCGAGGTAGTCGGTGTGCACGACGGCCGCGGCGTGCGCGGCGTCGGTCTCGGCGCGCTGCTGGTCGCCGAGGATGCCGAAGGCCACCACGACGACGTCGAGCGGCCCGTGCCGGGCGATCACTTCGTCCAGCACGGGCCGATGACGGGCGAGGTCGTCCGCGTCGAACTCGACGCGGCCCACCTCCGTTGCGCCCGCCCGGCGCAGCGCGGCCTCCTGCTCGTCGAGGTCGTCGCTGCGCCGGGCGGCCAGCACTGTCGAGTTGTCGGACCCGATCAGCCTGCGGGCGACCGCGAGGCCGATCTCACTGCGGCCACCGAGCACCAGAACCGTTCCGCTCACGCGGAGCAGTCTGCCCGACGGCGGTCAGTGCGCCGTCGTGTGGTGGCTCCGCCCGCGCAGCCACGACGAGGCACGCCGCCGCTCGCCGGGGACCTCCGGTGACCGGGCGCCCTCGGGTGCGTTCACCTCGGAGCGCACCGGGGTGGCGTCGGTCCGCGCCGGCGTTTCGTGCGCGCCGGTGCGCAGCGGCTCGGTCTCGGCGGTGGTCGACGGGGCGACCGTGGTGGCCGGCTCCGGCTCGACCACGTGCACGACCTTGCGTGCCGGCATGATCGCGATGATCAGGCCCAGCACCGCGGTGGCGATGTGCAGCCAGTTGTCCGAGTCGTTGAGGTTGAGCGGATTGCCGAGGTTCGACACCGGGTTCGACGCGATCACGCCGGTGATCATCAGACCCCAGATCGCGATCAGGCCGAAGCCGATGAACAGAACCCAGCCGAACGTGCGGGCCAGCCCCGAATACGTCGCCGTCAGCAGACCGAGCACGCCCACCACCACGTGTACGAGGTTGTGCAGTGGGTTGATCATGAAGCCGAGCAGCATCACGTCCTGGTGCCCGGCGAAGTCGCCGAGCCCGGTGCGTGCAAAACCGACGATGCCGAGCGCCAGGTAGGCCAGGCCCACCAGCCCCGCCAGGACCTGCACGGGCTGCAGTCCCTGGACCCGGATATGAGCATCTTTCGAACGAGCCATGATCTCGTCCCCTTTGTCGGACGGGCACCACACTGCTGTAGTGCTGTGTGCACAGAGGGGTACCCGGGCCTGAAATCCGACAAACGTGGTTGACGTCAGCGCGCCAGCCGGCCCAGCAAGGCCGAGGCTACGCCGATCGCCACCGCCATGGCGCCGATCAGCACCCCGAAGTCCAGCCCGAGCCGCGCCGGGGTGCCGATCAGCAGACCCCGCACCGCTTCCACCTCGTAGCTGAGCGGGTTGACGTGGTTGAGCACCTTGAGCCAGCCCGGCATGACGTCGACGGGGTAGAGCGCGTTGGAGCCGAAGAACAACGGCATCGTGATCGCCTGGCCGATGCCCATCAGCCGTTCCCGGGACAGCACCAGCCCGGCGATCACGATCGACAGGCAGCAGAAGAACGCCGAGCCGAGCACCAGCGCGGCCGCCATCGCGATCAGCTTCAGCGGGTTCGCCGTCAGCCCGACGCCGAGTATCGCGGCCAGTATCAGCACCATCACCGCCTGCACGAGGGCCCGCAGCCCGGCGGCGAACGCCTTGCCCGCCACCAGTGCCGTGCGCGGTGTCGGCGTGACGAGCAGCTTCGCGAGCACGCCGGCGTCGCGCTCCCAGATGATCTGGATGCCGTAGAAGATCGCGATGAACAGCGCCGACTGGGCGAGGATGCCCGGCGCGAGGTAGTCCAGGTACGGGATGTTGCCGGTCGGGATGGCGCGGATCCGGGTGAACGTCTCCCCGAAGATCAGCAGCCACAGCGCGGGCTGGATGGCGCGGGTGACCAGCTCCGTGCGGTCCCGGCGCAGCTTCTGCAGCTCGATCAGGCACATCGTGGCGATCCGGGACAGCAGCAGCCGCAGCTGGCGGATCGGCCCGGGGTCAGCCCAGCCGGCGGGCGGTGCGGCGAGCGGCACGGACATCGCGGATTCCTCCTCCATCGAGCTGGTCGCCGGTCACGGCGCGGAACACGTCGTCCAAAGTGGACTCCGGACCGAGGTCGGCTTCGAGTTCTGCGGGCGTGCCGAGCGCGCGGATCCGGCCGCGGTGCATCAGCGCGATGCGCTCGCAGTACTGCTCGGCCTCGTCCATGTAGTGGGTGGTGACCAGCACGGTCATCCCGGTCTCGGCGCGGATCTGCTCGATGCGCTCCCACACGTTCCCGCGCGCGATCGGGTCGAGCCCGATGGTGGGTTCGTCGAGGATCAGCAGGCGTGGCGCGCTGACCAGAGCCTGTGCGAGCTCGAGGCGGCGGATCATGCCGCCGGAGTAGCCCGAGGCCTGGCGGTCCGCGTCGCCGGCGAGGCCGACCGCGTCGAGCGCGCCGTCGACCCGTTCCTTGCGCTGGCGGCGCGGGACGTCGAACAGCCGCGCGAACAGGGTGACGTTCTCCCGGCCGGTGAGCGTGCCGTCGGCCGAAAGTTGTTGCGGCACATAGCCGATCAGCCTGCGGACGGCCATCCGCTTCCGCCCGGCGTCGAGCCCGAACACCTCGACGCTGCCCTGGCTGACCGGCAGCAGCGTGGTGATCATGCGGATGGTCGTGGTCTTGCCGGCGCCGTTGGGGCCGAGCAGGCCGAACACCTGCCCGGTGGGGATCTCCAGGTCGACGCCGTCGACCGCGGCGGTCTCGCCGAACGAATGTCGTAGCGCGGTGCAGCGCACCGCGGGTGAGACGGTCATGCGTCCTCCTCGATGGCGGTCAGCAGGCGGCCGAGTGCCGGCAACGCCCCGGAGATGGCCGTGCGGTCCGCTTCGGACAGGGTGGCGAGCTTGCCCGCCACGAACTCGGTTCTCGTGCGCCGCCAGGTGGTGAGCCGGTCGTGGGCGGCGGTGGACAGCTCCAGGCGGGCGGCGCGCCGGTCGGCCGGGTCGACGCGGCGGTGCAGCATCCCGGCCTCGACGAGCTGGTTGACCAGGGTGCTGACGGAGTTGCCCGCCAGGTGCAGGCTCCGCGCGGCGGCGGCGACGCCGATGCCCGGCTCCTTCTCCACGACGCGCAGCAGCTCGATCTGCGCGCCGCGCAGTGGTGGGTCGAGCACCGGCAGCTGCGCGGCGACCCGCCGCCGGACCCGCCGGCGCAGCCCGGCCATCGTCGCCATCAGGCTTTCGGCGAGTGTCGTCCGGTCCGTGCGCACGAGATCGAGAATAGCTCTCAATGAGAGTTATTAGCAAGGCTCAGGTTTGGCGGCCCCGCGTACTCTGGGCCGCATGTGCCGAAACATCACGGTCCTGCGAGGTCTGGAGCCGGCGGCGACGGCGGAGGAGATCGAGGCCGCCGCCCGGCAGTACGTGCGCAAGGTGACCGGCGTGCAGGCCGTGTCGGACGCGACCCGCGAGCCCTTCGAGGCCGCGGTCGCGGAGATCACCGCCATCACCACGCGGTTGCTGGGAGAGCTGCCGCCACGGCGGCAGCCGCCCGCGAACGTGCCGCCCCTGCGCCGCCCGGAGGTACGCGCCCGCATGGGGCGGTGACCTGGCGAAGGGGCGGCGAGGTGCTCAGCCGGTCAGAGGTAGCCCACCAGCCGCTCCGCCAGCTCCTTCGGACGGCTCAGCGCCACCAGGTGGCCGCCGGGCATCTCGTCCAGCTCGATCCCCAGCCGCGCGCGCACGAGGGGGCGCTGGAACTCCAGCGGGAAGAACCTGTCTTCGCTGCCCTGCAGGAACCGCGTCGGCACGTCCGGCCACTTGGTCAGCGGCCACGGCTTCGCGAACGGCGTACCCGACTGCGGGAGCTCGCCGGCGGCCATCGCCTCCGCGGTCACCTCGGGCGGCACGTCGTGGAAGAAGGACTCCAGCAGGTCGAACTTCCCGGGCAATCGGTCGTGCCCGGTGACGCTCCACCACTCGCCGGGCGACTCGCCGGGCTTCGGCGTCATCGCGTTCAGCATGATCAACAGGTCGACCGGAACCCGCTCGCACACCAGCGGCGCGGTGAACCCGCCCATCGACTGCGCGACCAGCACCACGCCGGACCGGTCACCGATCGCCTCGACGACGGTGTCCGTGTACTCGGCCAGCCCCGCCGAGTCGTCGGCCGCCGGCAGGTCGACCACGACAGCCTCGTGCCCGCGGTCGGTCAGCTCGGGCACCACTCGATGCCAGTACCACGCCTGGCCACCGGCACCGGGGATGAGGACGAACGTGCTCATTGCCCGATCCTCGCGAACTCTTCCGCCGAGCGGGCGCCGGGAAAGCGCGTCACGAAGTCGATCGTGCCGACCCACGACGGCCGGACGGCGATCCGCGCCATCCGCACCCCCGTCTTTCCGAGCTCCGCGACGGTCGCGGCCTGCTCGGGCCCGTAGTACCGCTGCTGGGCGAGGGCGTACTCGGGCACGACCCCGTCGACCTCGGTCACCTCCGCGCGGCCCCGGATGAGCAGTACACCCGGCGGTGGGCCGGCGTTGTCGATGGTGATCGCCACGGCCGGACGTGCGCGCAGCGCCTTGAGTTTCGCGGTGCCGGCGAAGGTCGGCAGTACGACCTCCTCGCCGTTCCAGTGGAACAGCATCGGCAGCACCCGCGGCGTGTCGTCGGACGCGACGTAGGCGAGCCGTGCCAGTTCGGTGGAGCCGAGCATCCGGCGTGCGATGTCGGAGTCGAGAAGCCTGAGGTCACCCTGGGGGAGTGTCATACTCCTAATCTAGGAGTACATGCTCCGGAAAGGCAAGCTATAGTTTCGGTGTGCGTAGCTACGAAGATCCGTGCGGGGTGGCCAGGGCCCTCGACCTGGTGGGCGAGCGGTGGACGCTGCTCGTCGTGCGTGAGCTGCTGTTCGGCGCGAAGCGGTTCACCGACCTGGTGCGCGGCCTGCCCGGCATGAGCCAGAACGTGTTGTCCCAGCGGCTGCGCGACCTCGACAAGGCCGGGATCGTCCGTACCCGGCGGCTGGGGCCGCCCGTCAGTGCGCGCGTCTACGAGCTCACCGAGCGTGGTGCCGCGCTCGAACCCGTGCTCATCGAGCTCGGCCGGTGGGGGAGCCGGACCCCGCTGACGTCCGGGGCGGAGCTGAGCGTGGACGCCCTGATGCTGGCGCTGAAGACGACGTTCGTGCCGGGGCCGGACTTCGACTGCGAGCTCAGGTTCGGTGCCGACGTCTTCCACGTGCGGTCCGCCGACGGGCGTCTGTCGCTGGCCCGAGGTCCCGCCGACGGCGCCCGGGTCGTGGCCGAGATGGACGCGAAGACGTTGCGCGGCCTGGTTTTCGGTGCTCGCCCGGTGGCGGCCGCCGTGGCCGGCGGCGAGCTGCGCCTTACCGGGGAGACCGCGGTGTTCGAGCGGTTCTCACGGTGCTTCCCCCGCCCCCAGCCGCTCTAGGTCCAGCACGTACCCGAGCATCCGGTGCTCGCCGATGCGCGGGCCGTCCGGTGGGTGGCGCCCGTCGGGCACCCAGCCGCGAGCGGCGTAGAAGGCCCGCGCGCGGGTGTTGAAGTCCCACACCCACAAGCGCGCGGCGGCCACCCCGGCGTCCCGCCACACCGACACCGCCTCCTCGTGGAGCGCGCTGCCTACGCCCCGGCGGAAGAAGTCCGGATGCACGTGGATCTGGTACAGCTCCGAGCTCACCGCCGGGTCCGGCTCGGGGTGGTAGCAGGGGCCGATCATCAGGAACCCGACCACCTCGTCGCCGAGCCTGGCCACCCGGACGAGCCGGTCCGGCTTGCGGATGATGCTCGCGTACAGCTCGGCGTCGCGCGCGTTGGACCGGGCCAGGTCCTGCGCCGGCAGGACACCGCAGTAGTAGCTGGTCCTGGCGGCGACGTGCACGGCGAGAACGGCGGCGGCATCCGATTCGCGCGCCGGTTCGACTCGCATCTCTGCCATGCTGCCATGGACGCGCGAAGGTGACGGCGGTTGCGTCGAGGGCGTGTCCACCGAGCACCATCGCGCAGCGCGTCGTTAGTCTCTACCGCGTGGTGACCTCCCGGATCTCGGTACTGGCCGGTCAGGGGCTGTCGCCCGCGATCAAGCTCAAGCGCTGGGTCGGTCCGGGAAAACCGGTCACGGCCAACGGAGTGCTGAAGCCCTCGCAGCTGCCGGGCGCCGCGGCCGCGCTCGGCGTCGAGGTGCCGGCGAAGGTCCGCACGGCCGCGGACGTGCCGCGGATCCACTGGCCCTGGATCGCGGCGCAGGCCGCCGGGCTCATCGAGGTCGGCGCCGCGAAGGCCGTGGCGCGGGAGGCGGACGGCGACCCCGCGCAGCTGTGGCTGACCGGGCTCGACGCCGTGCTCGCCGCCGAGTCGCACGACCCGGACCGCCGGGGCGCCCGCACGCTGTGCCGGGCGGTGCTCACCGCGGCCGCCGACGAGTGCCCGCCGGAAACCGCCGCCGAGATCGTCGAGGAGTACGAGGACGCCGCCACCGCGCACAAGGCGTTCCGGCAGACCGGCGAACTGCCCGTCGCCGAGGCTGTCGCGCTGCTGAGAAGCTTCGGCGCACTGGACGGGAAGAAACGGCTGACCCCGCTCGGCCGCTGGGCGCACGAGCGGTACGAGGCGAGGGCGCCCGAGTCGGTGACCTCGGACCTTCCCCCGGCCGAGCTGCTCGCCCGGCTCGCCCCGCTGACCGAGGACGAGGCCTGGCGGCTCGCGCTGCGGTGGTTCGGCGACCGGCGGCCCGTCTTCGGCGCGGCCCAGCTGCTGGATGCGGCCGAGTTCTGCGCGCCGGTGGCACGGGTCGCCGCGGTCGACGTCGCCGCCGGGTTCGGCGCGGAAGCGCTTCCCGCGTTGCGGAACTGCCTGCGCCACCGGAATCTGCGCGCGCACGCGATGGCCGCGCTGGCGAGCTGGGGAGAGGGCCGGGGCGTCGACGAAGCGCAGCGCCGCTGGCTCGTCACCGAGTACGCGTTGGCCGCCCGTGCCCGCCGTGACCTGGAGGACGCCTTTCACTACGTGCGTGACAGCGGCGGCCTGAGCGTGCTGGCGGACAGCGCCCATCCGGACGCCGCGGCGCTGCACCGCGCGCTGACGGCCGCGGAGTTCCGGGTGCGCGTGCAGCAGCTGAAGATCGCGCGCACCGATCAGGAGTGGTGGCGGGTGCTGGTCCCCGCCGGGACGACGCTGAGCGCGCTGCACGAGTCATCCGGATCGTCACCGGCTTGCGCGGCGACGAGCTGCACGTGTTCGAAGTGGACGGTGCCCGCTACTCCGATCCCCGCTACGGGTTGGCCGAGCACCGGGACGAGCACGAGCTACGACTGTCCAAAGTGTTCCCGCGGCCCGGCAACGGCCTGACCTACGCCTACGACCTCGTCCAGCCGTGGGAGTACCGGGTCACCTGCGAGAAGGTCCTCGACCCGGATCGGGGCGTGACCTACCCGGCGTGCCTGGCGGGCGAGGGCGCCGGACCCGAGCTGGACCGGCGCCTCGCCCGGCTCGGGATGCCGCAGCCGTGGGCCTGATCCGGTAGGCGTTCACCGCGTTGGTCAGCGCCCGCAGCGTCTCGCGCAGCTCGTCCAGCCCGGCCGAGTCCAGCCCCATCGCGTCACCGATCGTGGTGGGCAGCGGGACGGCCTTCTGCCTCAGTGCGCTGCCGTCGGCGGTCAGCGTGACGCACACCGAGCGTTCGTCGTCGCTGCGCCGCTCCCGTCGCACGAGACCCTGCTTCTCCAGGCGCTTGAGCAGCGACAGCGTGCCGGAGTCCAGGCTCAGCGCCGTGCCGAGGTCCTTGACCTGGCTGCTGCCGTGCTCCCACAGCACCATCATCACAAGGTACTGCGCGTAGGCCAGGTCCAGCTCGTCCAGCAGTGGGCGGTACAGGCTGGTCACCGCGCGCGACGCCGCATAGAGCGCGAAGCACACCTGGTCGTCGAGCCGGGGCGCGTCCTCGGGCATCTCGGCCACCTCCTCCGGTCCATGGTGCGCCCGTTGTTCCCCGACCCCCGGAACCTCGCTCTTGAACCCGCCGCGCAGGCGTTCGCCGAAGCCACCGCCAACCCGCCGTGCCTCTACGACCCCGGCCCGGTCGAGGGCCGCAAGACCGTCGACGAGGTGCAGTCCGGCGAGATCGCGAAGCCCGCGGTCGACATCGAGGACACCACCGTCGCCGATGTGCCCGTCCGGATCCTGCGTCCGGAGGGCGTGCCCGGGACGCTGCCCGTCGTCGTCTACATCCACGGCGCGGGCTGGGTGTTCGGCAACGAGCACACTCACGACCGGCTCGTGCGGGAGCTCGCCGACGGCGCGCGGGCCGCGGTCGCCACGCTGATGGCCAAGGAGCGTGGCGGCCCGTCGTTCCGCCGGCAGGTCCTCTTCTACCCGGTCACCGACGGGAACTTCGACACCGGCTCGTACGAGCAGTTCGCCGACGGCTACTTCCTCTCGCGCACCGGCATGAAGTGGTTCTGGGACCAGTACACGACGGACGAGAAGCAGCGCGCGGAGATCACCGCCTCACCACTGCGCGCGAGCCTCGAACAGCTCACCGGCCTGCCGCCGGCGCTGGTCATCACCGGTGAAGCCGACGTGCTGCGCGACGAGGGCGAGGCCTACGCGGCCAAGCTGCGCCAGGCCGGCGTGCCCGTCAACGCGGTGCGTTACCAGGGCATCATCCACGACTTCGTGATGCTGAACGCCTTGCGCGAGACCCACGCCGCCGACGCCGCGATCACGCAGGCGATCACCGTGCTCAAGGGCGCGCTCAACGCGTGAGGCGCCCCAGCACGAACTCCCCGAGGCCGTCCACGTCGGTGTCCACGGCGACCTGGACGGCGCTCGGGGCGACGGCTCCTTCGCCCTCGCCACGCATTCCGGGACGCCTGCGATCGACGAGGGTGGCGCCGCGTCCGGGGCCGAACGAGGTCTCGACCTCGACGGGGTAGGCCTCGGTCCGCAGGATGCCGGGGCTGATCGCCTCGGCCACCGCGACCGCGTCGTGCAGCACGATCCCGTCCCAGCCCAGGGATCGGCGGTAGGACGCGAGGTAGTCCGGCGTCAGCGCTTCGAGGGCGGCGCCGATCGGGCTGTGTGCGGCGAGCTTCGCCAGCCATTCGGTGCTGACCGCGCACCTGTAGGTCAGGTCCAGCGGAACGACCACGCAGGGCACGTCCTCCTCGACGAGCACGCGGCGGGCGGCCTCGGGGTCGCTCCAGATGTTGAACTCCGCGCTGGCCGTGCTGTTGCCGCGGTCGACGCCGCCACCCATCAGCACGATCCGCGCGATCTTCGCCTTCACGTCCGGGTGCGCGGCGAGCAGCAACGCGATGTTCGTCAGCGGGCCGATCGGCGCCAGGGTGACCGGCTCGTCCGCCGCCTCCAGCAACGACACCAGCAGCCGTACCGCGCCACCCGGCACGAGGTCGCGTTCCGGCTCGGGCAGCGCGGACGCGCGCCCGGACAGGCCATCGGCCCCGTGCACGCGCACGGCGCGTGCGGGCTGCGGATGGATCAGGGGCCGCTCGGCCCCGGCGGCGACCGGCACGTCCGCCCGGCCGCACAGCTGCAGCACGCGCAAGGCGTTGCGGGTGGTCGCCTCCAGGGAGACGTTGCCGAACACCGTGGTGACACCGAGCAGGTCCACGTCCTCGCTGAGTGCGGCGAGCGCGATGGCGAACGCGTCGTCCACGCCCGGGTCGGTGTCGATGATCAGCTTTGTCCCCATGCCGCTCCTCTGCTTCCCACGTCTAGGCTTTCAACCTATGACATCGATGTGGGGATCGCCCGTGCTTTCCCGGGTCGGGGCCTGGCGGCGCGCCCGGCGCGACCCGCGACAGGCGAAGTTCCTGACCGCCGAGTCACTGCGCTGGGTCCTGCGCAACCGCGCCTACACGCCCTGGTACCTCGTGCGCTACTGGCGGCTGCTGAAGTTCCGGGTCGCCAACCCGCACATCATCCTGCGCGGCATGGTGTTCCTCGGCAAGGACGTGGAGATCCACTGCCGCCCCGGCTACGGACGGCTGGAGATCGGCCGGTGGGTGCACATCGGCGACGGCAACGCGATCCGGTGTCACGAGGGCTCGCTGCGCATCGGGGACAAGGCCGTGTTCGGCAGGCAGAACGTGGTCAACAGCTACCTCGACATCGAGCTCGGCGCGGCCACGCTCGTCGCGGACTGGGTGTACATCTGCGACTTCGATCACGTGACGAGCGACATCACCCTGCCGATCAAGGACCAGGGCATCGTCAAGTCGCCGGTGCGGATCGGGCCGGACACCTGGATCGGCACCAAGGTCTCGGTGCTGCGGGGCACCCGCGTCGGCCGCGGCTGTGTCCTCGGGGCGCACGCGGTGGTGCGCGGTGACATCCCGGACTACGCGATCGCCGTGGGCTCGCCGGCGCGCGTGGTGCGCGACCGCCGGGTCGACTACGAGGCCGACGCCGAACGCCGCGAGGCGATCAAGGACATGGCCCGCAAGGCGAACAAGGCGCTGCAGAAGACCCTGGAACAGGGATGACCGAGGCGATCGCCCGGATCTACCGGCGGTTCGCGGAGGTCGAGGCGCGCGACCGGTCCCCGGTCTACGCCGAGATCGCGGCGCACGTGGCCGGGGACGCGGACATCCTCGGGTTCCTGGCCGGGCTGCCGGCGGAGAAGTGGCAGCCCAACCTGCTGTTCGGCGCGGTGCAGTACCTGACCGGTCCCGTGCCCGGCCTGCGGGAGTTCCGCGCCCGGTTCGCCGCGCACACCGACGAGATCCGTGCGGCGATGCTGGCGCGGACGACCCAGACCAACGAGCCCGCCCGCTGCGCGACCCTGCTGCCCGCGCTCGCCGCGCTGCCGCAACCGCTGGCGCTGCTGGAGGTGGGCGCGTCCGCCGGGCTCTGCCTCCAGCCGGATCGCTACGGCTACGACTTCGGCCAGGTACGGATACCCGGCGAGCTGGTGCTTCCGTGCCGCGCGAACGACGTGGTGCCGTTGCCCGCCCGGGTGCCGGAGGTCGTCTGGCGTGCGGGCCTTGACCTCAACCCGCTCGACGTCCGCGACCCCGGCGACTGTGCCTGGCTCGAGGCGTTGATCTGGCCGGGGGAGGAGGCGCGGCTCCCGCGGTTGCGCACCGCGCTGGAGATCGCCCGCCGCGACCCGCCGCCGGTCCACCGGGGTGACCTCCGCAGTGATTTCGCCGCGCTCGCCGCCGAAGCGCCCCGCGACGCGACGCTCGTCGTCTTCCACACGGCTGTGCTGATCTACCTGCGCGAGCCCGCCGACCGCTCCGCATTCGCCGAGACCGTCGCCGCGTCGGGCGCGGTCTGGCTGGCGAACGAGTCGCCGCGCTCGATCCCCGGCGTCGCCGCGGAGCACGATGCCGTGCTGGCCCGCGACGGGTTCGTCCTGGCCCGGGACGGCGAGCCCATCGCGTGGACCGACCCGCACGGCACCTGGATCGAGTGGCTCTAGCGCTTGGCCAGTGTCGTGAGCGCGCCGAGGATCGCCGCGCGGGTGGCTTCGTCGTGCACGAGTCCGTCCGCATCCAGCAGGTCCCGGCCGACCGGGATGTGCACGCACGCGTCCTCGACGATGTCCACGTTGAGGTAGCCCAGCACGATCCGCAGTGAGGCGTGCGCGTTCGCCGCCCCCGTGGCGGCCCAGGACGCGTTGATCCAGGCCATCGGCTTCCGGTACATCGCCTCCGCGCCGACCGACCAGTCGAGCAGGTTCTTGAACGACCCCGGCAGCGCCCCCGCGTACTCGGGGGTGCAGAACAGCACGGCGTCGGCCGACTCCAGCCGAGAGCGCAGGTCCGCGACCGCCGGATGCAGCGGCTCCTGGTCGTCGTCGGGGTTGAAGTGCGGCAGGTCGCCGAGCCGGTCGTAGGAGTCGACGTCGATCTCCGGCGGCGCGACCGCCCGCGCCGTGCGCAGCACCGCCGCGTTGGTCGAACCCTCCCGGAGGCTGCCGCACACGCTCAAGATCCGCACCGAGCCAGGCTATCCCTTGGGCACGGCCGGATAGGGCACGAAGGTCGAGGTGTTCTCGTCGACCGTGAGCTGCTTGCCGATCGTCGGGAACGCCCGCTGCGGGCAGGCCTGCCGGTCGCACACCTTGCAGCCCATCCCGATCGGCGTCGCCGCCGCGCGGTCGTCGAGGTCGAGTCCCGTCGAGTAGACCAGCCGCCGCGCGTGCCGCAGCTCACAGCCCAGGCCGACGCTGAACATCTTGCCGGGGCTGCCGTACCCGCCGATGTTGCGCTGGATCGTCCGCGCGATCCAGAAGTAGCTCTTGCCGTCCGGCAGGGTCGCGATCTGCGTGATGATCTTGCCCGGCGCGGTGAACGCCTCGTAGATGTTCCACAGTGGACACGCCCCACCGACCCGGGAGAAGTGGAAGCCGGCCGCGGACTGCCGTTTCGACATGTTGCCCGCCCGGTCCACCCGCACGAACGAGAACGGCACCCCGCGCATCTTCGGCCGCTGCAGCGTCGAGAGCCGGTGGCAGACGGTCTCGAACCCGACGCCGAAGTGGTCGCACAGCCGCTCGATGTCGTAGCGGTACCGCTCCGCGGTCGAGAGGAACTGCCCGTAGGGCAGGATCAGCGCGCCCGCGAAGTAGTTGGCCAGCCCGACCCGCGCGAGCGAGCGTGCCGCCGGGCCGGAGAACGCCCACGAGTCCGCCAGCTCGGTGATCAGGTCGTCGTACTCCAGCAGCGCGATCTGCGAAGCCATCCGGAACGCCCGCTGGCCGATCCGCAGGCTCGGCGCGAGCCGCAGCACGCGGGCGCCCGGCTCGTACTTGTGCTGCTGGCCGGTGGCCTCGTCGATGCCCTCGCTGGTCACCTGGACGTCGTAGTGGTCGGTGAGCCTGTCCTGCAGCGTCCGGTGCACGCCACCACGGCGCAGGTCGATGGCCGCGGCCATCTTCTCCGCGCGCTCGTCCAGCTCGCCGACGTAGTTCTCGCGCTCGTAGAAGAAGTCGCGGACCTCCTCGTGCGGCAGTGGCGCGGCGGCGCTGCCGTGCAGGCCCATCCCGTTCTCGGTGACCAGCGCGGCCGTGGTCTCCACCGCGTTGCGGTAGCTGCGGTGCAGCTTGACCAGGGCCTGGGCGACCGTCGGCAGGTTGGTCGCCAGGTCGTTCAGCTCACTGGTCGTGGCCTCGATCCCGACGGCCTCGTCCAGCAGCGCCTCCTTGACGTCCGCGACCAGGCGCGCGGTGTCGTTGTTGGCGAAGAACTCGGTGTCCACGCCGAACGCCTCGGTGATGCGAAGGAGCACCGGAACGGTCAGCGGACGGGAGTTGTGCTCGATCTGGTTGAGGTAGCTGGGGCTGATTTCCAGCAGCCGGGCGGCGTCGGCCTGGCTCATCGCGCGGTTTTCTCGCAGATGACGCAGCTTCGCGCCGGCGAAAGTCTTGTCCATTCCCAGCCTCCCCGTCGGAGATCTTCCAGTCGTGACCGATCAAGAAACCGGTTCAGTCACGAAACTTTCTGTGCGCTGCGAACAGCGCGTTCGCAACCTTCACAACATGCTACGGAAAATTCGCAGAAATTGGCAAATTGGAGCGGTAGCGGCGTTTTCGCAGGCCATGTCATGGTCAGAGGCAGACAGCGAGTCATCGCAAAGTTTGCAAAGGTGGAGACATCTCATGGCACAGAACTTCGAGCAGGCGGCAGCCGAGCTGGCCGGGCAGTGGGAGACGGACCCTCGGTGGCAGGGCGTCAAGCGGTCCTACAGCGCGGCCGACGTGATCAAGCTGCGCGGCAGCGTGGTCGAGGAGCACACGCTGGCCCGCCGTGGCGCGGAGAAGCTGTGGAAGCTCCTGCAGACCGAGGACTACGTCCACTCCCTGGGCGCGCTGACCGGTAACCAGGCCGTGCAGCAGGTGCGCGCCGGCCTCAAGGCGATCTACCTGTCCGGCTGGCAGGTCGCGGCCGACGCCAACCTGGCGGGCCAGACCTACCCGGACCAGAGCCTCTACCCGGCGAACTCGGTGCCGGCGGTGGTCCGCCGCATCAACAACGCGCTGGGCCGCGCCGACCAGATCAACTGGGCGGAGGGCAACACCGACATCGACTGGTACGCCCCGATCGTCGCCGACGCCGAGGCCGGCTTCGGCGGCCCGCTCAACGCGTTCGAGCTGATGAAGGGCATGATCGCCGCCGGCGCCGCGGGCGTGCACTGGGAGGACCAGCTCGCGTCCGAGAAGAAGTGCGGTCACCTCGGCGGCAAGGTCCTCATCCCGACCAAGCAGCACGAGCGCACCCTCAACGCCGCCCGCCTGGCCGCGGACGTGCTCAACGTGCCGACCCTGGTCGTCGCCAGGACCGACGCGCAGGCCGCGACGCTGATCACCAGCGACGCCGACGAGCGCGACCAGAAGTACCTGACCGGCGGCCGGACCGCCGAGGGCTTCTACGAGGTCCGCAACGGCATCGAGCCGTGCATCGACCGTGGCCTCGCCTACGCCGAGTACGCCGACCTGCTGTGGATGGAGACCTCCGAGCCGGACCTGGAGGTCGCCCGCAAGTACGCCGAGGCGATCAAGGCGAAGTACCCGGACCAGATGCTGGCCTACAACTGCTCGCCGTCGTTCAACTGGAAGAAGCACCTGGACGACGCGACGATCGCGAAGTTCCAGCGCGAGCTCGGCCACATGGGCTACAAGTTCCAGTTCATCACCCTGGCCGGCTTCCACGCCCTGAACTACTCGATGTTCGACCTGGCGCACGGCTACGCCCGCGAGGGCATGAGCGCCTACGTCGACCTGCAGGAGCGCGAGTTCGCTTCGGAGGAGCGCGGCTACACCGCGACCAAGCACCAGCGTGAGGTCGGCACCGGCTGGTTCGACCTGGTGTCCACGGCGCTGAACCCGGAGAGCTCGACCACCGCGCTCAAGGGTTCGACCGAAGAAGCCCAGTTCCACTGACCGGTTCGCGGGGCCGGTCGAGCACCGGCCCCGCTTTCCCCTTTCGCGCAAGGAGAAGCCGTCATGGCCCAGTCCTCCACGAGGTTCACGTCCCGGATCGACGTCGCCGGCCCCAGCGGGGAACGCTTCGACGAGATCCTCACCCCCGCCGCGGTGGAGTTCATCGCCAAGCTGGACAACGCTTTCGCCGGGCGCCGGTGCGAACTGCTCGACGCGCGCCGCCAGCGCCGCGAGAAGCTCGCGTCCGGTGAGGAGCAGCTGGGCTTCCTGCCCGGCACCCGGTGGGTCCGCAACGACTCCTCGTGGCAGGTGGCCCCCGCGGGGCCCGGCCTGGAGGACCGCCGCGTCGAGATCACCGGTCCCACCGACCGGAAGATGACCGTGAACGCGCTGAACTCGGGCGCGAAGGTGTGGCTCGCGGACTTCGAGGACGCGACCTCGCCGACCTGGGCCAACATCATCGGCGGCCAGCTCAACCTGTTCGACGCGATCCGGCGCAACATCGACTTCACGACCGAGTCGGGCAAGCACTACACGATCGGTGACAACCCGGCCACGATCGTCGCGCGGCCCCGCGGCTGGCACCTGGTGGAGAAGCACATCCGGATCGACGGGCGGCCGGTGTCGGCGAGCCTCGTCGACACCGGGCTGTACTTCTTCCACAACGCCCGCCAGCTCGTGGCGCGGGGCAGCGGGCCGTACTTCTACCTGCCGAAGCTGGAGAGCCACCTGGAAGCGCGGCTCTGGAACGATGTGTTCCGCTTCGCGCAGAACGAGCTCGGCATCCCGCAGGGCACCGTCCGCGCGACTGTGCTGATCGAGACGATCACCGCGGCGTTCGAGATGGAGGAGATCCTCTACGAGCTGCGGGAGCACGCTTCGGGTCTCAACGCGGGCCGCTGGGACTACATCTTCAGCCTCATCAAGAACTTCGCGGACCACGGCGCGGACTTCGTGCTGCCGGACCGGGCGCAGGTCACGATGACGGTGCCGTTCATGCGGTCCTACACCGAGCTGCTGGTGAGCACCTGCCACAAGCGCGGGGCCTATGCGATCGGCGGTATGGCGGCGTTCATCCCGAGCAAGGACCCCGAGGTCAACGCCGTGGCCTTCGAGAAGGTCCGCCAGGACAAGGAACGCGAGGCCGGTGACGGTTTCGACGGGTCCTGGGTCGCCCACCCCGGCCTGGTGCCGGTGTGCGACGAGGTGTTCACCGAGGTGCTCGGCGGCTGGCCGAACCAGCTGGGCCGGCTGCGCGACGACGTTTCGGTCTCCGCGGAGGACCTGCTCAACGTGGCGAGCGCCGGTGGCGAAGTCACCGAGAAGGGTGTGCGCGGCAATATCAACGTGGCGCTGCGCTACGTGGACTCGTGGCTGCGCGGGACGGGTGCCGCGGCGATCTTCGACCTGATGGAGGACGCCGCCACGGCCGAGATCGCCCGGTGCCAGGTCTGGCAGTGGGTCCGCAACGGCACGAAGCTCGACGACGGGACCGCGGTGACCCCGGAGCTGGTGCGCACGTGGCTGGACGAGGAGCTGGCGGACATCCGCGGCGACCTCGGCGCGGGCAACCGGCTCGACGACGCGCGGGAGATCTTCGTGGAGACGGCGCTCGGCGAGAAGCTGCCGAGCTTCCTCACCACGGGCGCCTACGCCCGGTACCTGACCGAGCTGAACTGACCCCACGGACAAGCCGTTTTCCCTCTCCTGACGGGGAGAACGGTCAGCGCTGATCTCTGGCCGGACAGCGCGCGGAAAGGCCCGGTAGGAACCCAACTCCTACCGGGCTCTTTTCGTGCTGGCGTGGAGAACGATGGTTCTCTACGATGGCGGGAGCCGACGTCCTTCCCGTGCGAGGAGTGCCCCATGAGCCGTCCACCGTTCCCGCCGTTCGACGAGGTCACGGCGGCGCAGAAGGTCCAGGCCGCGGAGGACGCGTGGAACACGCGGGACCCGGAGAAGGTGGCGCTGGCGTACACCGAGACCTCGGTGTGGCGCAACCGCGACCAGCACGTCGTCGGCCGGGAGGCGATCGTCGGCTTCCTGACGGCCAAGTGGGAGCGGGAGCTGGACTACGCGCTGCGCAAGGAGCTCTGGGCCTTCCGCGGCAACCGGATCGCGGTGCGCTTCCAGTACGAGAGCCATGACGCGGCGGGCCAGTGGTACCGCAGCTACGGCAACGAACTGTGGGAGTTCACCGACGACGGCCTGATGCGCCGCCGCGAGGCGAGCATCAACGACCTGGCGATCGAGGAGGCGGACCGGCGCATCTTCGGCCCCCGCCCGGAGGAGGAGCGGGGCGTGCCGTTCCCGGTGTTCTGATGCCGGGTCCGGCACGCCGATCGGGAGTGAACCCGATCAGCGCGTCGCGGACGCCGGGGCGTCAGCCGAAGTTCTGCACTGTGGCGTAACCCTTTCCGTTGTACTTCTGCACGACGACCGACGACACCGCAGGCTGGCCGTCCTTCGTCGTGTCGACGGCGGTGCCCTCCAGCATCAGCGGCGCGTGGAAGTTCGAGATGCCGCGCAGCGCGGTCATGAACGCGTCGCGCGTCGGCGCGGTCATCTTTTCGAAGGCCTGCTGAAGCGTGGCGCCCACCATGTAGCTCCACATGCAGTGCGGGAAGGCAGGCACGTCCTGGTAGTTCGCGTACTGCTTCAGGTCGGACAGGAACTTCACGACGTCCGCGTCCTTGGCGAAGACCGGGCTCTGCGGTGCCTTCGCGAAGGCCACCGAGTAGATCCCGGGGAAGGCCGCGGCCCTGCCGGGCTCGAGGATCGCCGAGGGGCTCGAGGTGTTCGACGGCAGGAACCAGCTGGGGCGCCAGCCGACCTGCTGTGTCTTCTGCAGCGCCGAGATCGCGAGCGGCGTGATCGACATAGCGTTGAAGAAGACGTCCGCCCCGGTGGCCGAGAGCTCGGTGAGCTGCGCGTCGACCGACGTGTCGGTGGCCTCGTAGCTGAGCTCACGGACGACCGTGATGTTCGCGGCACCGGCGATCGCCTGCTTGAACCCTTCGACGTAACCCTTGCCGTAGTCGTCGTTCTGCGCGAGTATCGCGACCTTGTGCTGGCCACCCGAAGAGGCGAGCAGCTTGCCGAACGCGGCGCCCTCGTTCTGGTAGATCGGGACGAACCCGAGCTGCCACGGGCTGTCCTGGCGCTTGCTGAACAGCGGATCGCCCGTCATGACGAGCACCTGCGGGACCTTCTCGTCCACGGCCGCGTCGCGGAAGGCGCGGTTGGTCGGGGTGCCGAGGCCCGCGGTGACGGCGAAGACGCCGTCCGACCCCATCTGCTGGAAGTTCGCCAGGGACTTCTGCGGGTCGTACGCGTCGTCATAGCTCTTGATCTGCACGGTGCGCGTCTTGCCGTCGCCGAACTTGACGCCGCCGGCCGCGTTCACCGCGCCGAAGTACGCCGTGACACCGGCGACGGTGCAGGTGCCCGGACCGGCCGTCGGGCCGCTGAGCGGGGTCGTGATGCCGAGCGTGATCGCGGTGTCGGTGATGCCGGGGCTCGCGGCCCCGGCCCCGCCGCGAGCGCAACCCGACGCGGCGAGAGCGACGATCGACAGCATCGCGACGACGGCGGCGGACCCCCTTGCTCTCCTTCGGATGTTCATGATTGCGCCTGCCTCTCTGTCTCTTCGGGCCACGCGGAAGTGGTGCGCGGGGGGTCTTCCCGCGGCGGGCGGGTGGTGCGCCGCCGCGCCAGCCTGCGGATCACCCGCGGGAGGCTCACCAGGCCACCCGGCAGGAGGAACAGCACCGCGAGGAGGACCACGCCCTGGCTGATCGTCGTGAAGTTCGGGTCGATCGTGTTGGTGAACTGCGGGACCAGCACGTAGTACGCGCCGCCGATCAGCGCGCCGGCGATGCTGCCCGCGCCGCCGACGACCATCGCGGCCACGAGCGCGATCGAGTGGCCGAAGCTCAGGGTCTCCGGCGAGGTGTACTGCACGGCGACGAGATAGAGGAAGCCGCTCGCGCCACCGAAGACCGAGGCGACCGTGAAAGCGAGGACCTTGTACAGGTAGGGCGAGACGCCGATGGAGGCGGCCACGGCCTCGTTCTTGCGCACGGCGGTGAGGGCGCGGCCGAACTTTCCGCGGACGAGGTTGCGTGCCAACAGGAACGAGGCGGCGGTGACGAGCAGCAGGATGTAGTACTGCCACTGGTCGTCGTAGAGGCCGGACCAGTCCGGCGCCCCGGAGAACCGGGCCGAAACGCCCTGCGAGCCGCCCGTGAGGCCCGACAACCGCTTCGCCAGCGGGACGCCGACGATGGGCAGCGCGATGGTGACCATCGCGATGGCGAGACCGCCGAGCCGCGCCGCGGCCAGCGCGACGAGGAGGCCGACGACGCCCGGGAGGAGGCAGGCCGCCACGAACACCAGCACGATGTTCCAGTCGTGGGTGACGCCGTAGGCGGCGACGTACGCGCCGAGCCCCACGAAGAAGATCTGCCCGAGGTTGACCTGGCCGGTGTAGCCCATCACGATGTTCAGCCCCAGCACGGCCACCGCGTAGACACCGATCCGGACGAGCGTCTGGTTGGCGAACACGGGGAGCACGAGCGGGGCGAGGACCAGCAGGACCGCGACCGCGGCCACGAGCGCGAGCCGGAACCACCTGGTGCGCGACAGCGAGGACAGCGTGCTCATCAGACCCGTGCCACGACCTTCCGCCCGGACAGGCCTTGGGGACGGACGACGAGGATCACGAAGATCAGGATGAACGGCACCGCGATCTTCAGGTCGTGCCCGATGAACGGCACGTAGACGGCCGCGAGGTTCTCGAGCACGCCGATCAGCCAGGCGGCGACCACGGCGCCGAGCGGGCTGTTCAGCCCGCCGAGTATCACCGCGGCGAGCGCGTACACCAGCGCGTTGTCCAGCATCCCGGGGGTGAGGGTGAGCTGCGGGGCGACGAGCGAGCCGGCGATCGCGCCGAGTGCGGCGGCGAGCCCCCAGCCGATCATCAGCAGGCGGCCGACCGGCAGGCCCGAAAAGGCCGCGGAGACGGGGTTGTCGGCGACGGCGCGCAGCGCGAGCCCGAGCTTCGTGCGGAGGAAGAGCAGCTGCAGCAACAACATGATCGCGACGATCGCGATCGTCGTGCCGAGGGAACGGACACTGACCACCGCGCCGAAGATGTCGACGCTCGTGAGCGGGAACGGCGAGGGGAACTGGAGGTTGTTGTAGCTCCAGATCCACCCGCAGATCCCGGTGACCAGCGTCAGCAGCCCGATGGTCACCACGATGGCGGTGTCGGGGTCGCCGCGTTCGAACCGGCGCATCAGCAGGCGCTCCACCGCCGCCCCGATGACGAACGAGGCGAGCACGGCGAGCAGGATCGCGGCGAGCAGCGGGATTCCCTGCTGCAGGCAGCTGTAGGCGACGTAGCCCGAGAGCACGGCCAGCCCGCCCTGCGCGAAGTTGATGAGCCCGGTCGCCTGGTTCACCAGCACGATCGCGAGCGCGAGCGCGGCGTAGACCGAGCCGGTCGAGAGTCCGTCGACCACGAGCTGGATGAACGTTCCCACGGTCTCAGCCCCCCAGGTAGGCGCGTCGGATCTCGTCCAGGCCCTTGAGCTCGGCCGCGGAACCGGTGAGGACGTTGTGCCCGGTCTCGAGGACGGTCGCCGTGTCGACGAGGGTGAAGGCGAGGTTGGCGTTCTGCTCGACGACGAGCATCGTGATGCCCGACTCCCGCCGCAGCCTGCCGATCGCGTCGTACACGGTCTTCGCCACAGCCGGCGCGAGCCCGAGGGACGCCTCGTCGAGCAGCAGCAGCCGGGGCTTGGCCATGAACGCGCGTGCGACGGCGAGCATCTGCTGCTCGCCACCCGAGAGGGCCGCCCCGCTCGAAGTGATGCGATCCCGCAACTGCGGGAACAGCGCGAGGCAGTAGTCGATGTCGTTCGAGATCGCCTTGCGGTCCTTGCGCAGATAGGCGCCGACCCGCAGGTTGTCCAGGACGCTCAGCTGGGCGAGCGTTCCCCGGCCCTCCGGCACGTGGGCGATGCCGAGCGCGGCGACCCGGTCGGCGCGAAGGCCGCGGATGTCGCGTCCGTCGAAGGAGATCCGCCCGCCTGCGCGGACGGTGCCGCTGATCGCGCGCAGGGTCGTCGTCTTCCCCGCGCCGTTCGCGCCGAGGATGCCGACGGCGCCGCCTTCGGGCACGCTGAGCGAAACGCCGTCCAGTACCCGCACGGGACCGTAGGACGCGGTCACGTCGGTGAGCTCAAGCAGCGTCATCCGTGGCGTCCTTTCCGAGGTACGCCTCGACGACGCGCGGATCGGACTGCGCCTCGGCCGCGGTGCCCTCCATGAGCAGGCGCCCGTGGTCGAGCACGACGACGCGGTCGGTGAGCGCCGAGATGAGGCCCATGTGGTGTTCGACGACGACGACCGTGATGTCCTCCTCGGCGCGGACCCGGCGGACGGCGTCGATGAGCTGCTCCACTTCGCCGTGCGAAAGCCCAGCCGCCGGCTCGTCGAGCAGGAGCACCGCCGGCTTCGACAGCAGCGCGCGGCAGAGCTCGACGCCTTTGTGCAGGCCGTGTGACAGTTCGTCGGCGGGAAGGTTCGCGGCCCAGCCGAGCTGCGCGCGGTCGAGCAGGCCGAGCGCTTCTTGGCGGATCTCGCGCTCGGCGCGGACGGTGCCCGGGAGCCGCAGCGACCACGAGACCGGTCCGCCGCGGAGCCGGGTGTGCCCGCCCAGCAGCACGTTCTCCAGCACGGTGGCGTCGAGCTGCAGCGCGGGATGCTGGAACGTGCGCGCCAGCCCGAGCCGGGCGAGCCGCGCCGGGGCGGTGCCGACCACCTCGGTGCCGTCGATCGTGATCGAGCCCGCGCTCGGCCGGTAATGGCCGCTGATGCAGTTGAAGAGCGAGGTCTTCCCGGCGCCGTTCGGGCCGACGAGCCCGAGGATGACCCCCGGCGTGACATCGAAGGTGACGTCCTGGAGCACCTTGACACCGCCGAAGTGCAGGGTCACGTCGTGGAGGCTCAGGGCTGCGGCCATACCGCATCCGGGCTCGTCCAGGACCGCCGGTCGATCGGCATCGTCGCTCCCTTGCGATCCGCGATCGTTGTCGTGCCGAGGGAGTCTATGTCGCCGTTGGTCCCGTTTCGGGTGATGTTCCATCGGATGGAACACTTGGCTGTTTTGCCTGTTCCGGCTGTGTGACACTCCGCGAATGGCGGTGCACACCCGGATCCTTTCCGTGCTGGAAGCCTTCAGCAACGAGCGGCCGAACCTGACGCTGTCGCAGATTTCGCGGCTGACGGGGCTGCCAAAGGGAACCGCGCACCGGATCGTCAGCCAGCTCGTCAACTGGGGTGCGCTCGAACGCGACGAGCGCCGGCACTATGTCATCGGTCTGAAGATGTTCGAGATCGGCACGCTCGCCCCCCGCGCCTACCGCCATCGCGCGCGGATCCTGCCGTTCCTCGAAGAGGCCGCGGCGACGACCGGGGCGGACGTCATGCTCGCCGTCCTCGACAGGGACGAGGCGGTGCTCGTCGAGCACGTCGCCGGACGCCGGGCGGTAACGCTCGCGGCAGGTCTCGGGGAGCGGTTGCCCTTGCACGCGTCGGGGGTGGGGCACGTGATGATGGCGTTCGGCCCGAGCGAGCTGCTCAATCTCGTTTGCTCGCGGCCGTTGACGGCCTTCACCGCACAGACGATCACCGAATCGTCGGCACTCCGGTCGGCGGTCGCGCGCGTCCGCGAAACAGGCTTCGCCCTGCTGCCCAACGCGATGATCCCGGGCACGGTCTCCGTGGCGGCGCCGATCTTCGCCGAACGGGGCGCGTTCGCCGGGGCGATATTGTTCGTGTCGCCGGTCGTCAGGACGAGCGTCACGATGTTCGGGAAGACGGTGCGCCAGACCGCGCACCGCATCTCGGCCGCACTCGGAAACGCGGAGCGAGAGGACGTCCGTCCGATGCGGACGGTGGTGCGTTGAACCTGCGCTTGGCGGGGGTGGTGCGGAGCGCGGAGTGCGGTCTGAGCGCGGGCATTCGGCTGCCATTGCCGGGTTCGCCGTTGGTGGGTGGTTGGGAGTTGTCGGGTCACCGTCGGTGGTGGTTGGGTTTCCCCCGAAAAGACCTCACGGAGCGAAGGCGTTGCCCGTCGGGATCTTCGGGCGGGCCAGTTCGCCGTGGTCGCCCGCGCGGGCTCGGCGGTAGACCTGCGCCGTCGCCTCGGCTATGCGCGCCCAGTCGAAGTCCTCCGCCAGGCGGGCCCTCGCCGTCCGGGCTCGGCGGCGCGCCGACTTGCGGTCCCGCAGTACCGAGTCCACCGCCGCCCGGATCGCGGCGCTGTCCCCCGGAGCGAAGGCAAGGCCGGTGATCCCGTCGATGACCACCTCACCCAGCCCACCCGCCGTCGAGGCGACCAGGGGCGCCTCGGCCGCCGCCGCCTCCAGGGCCACGATGCCGAACGGCTCGTACCGGCTGGGCAGCACCACGGCATCCGCCGCGGAAAGGGCCGTCCGCAGGTCGCGGTCGGGCAGGTGCCCGGCGAAGTGCACCGCCCGGCGCACCCGCAGCTTCCGCGCCTGCGCGACCAGCTCTTCCAGATGCCGCCCCCGCCCCGCGACCACCAGCCGCGTCCCGGGATGGTCCCGCCGGATCCCGGGCAACGCGGCCAGCAGGTCCTGCACGCCTTTTTCCCATTCCAGCCGCCCGAAATACAACAACAGCGGCTCACCGTCGGGCGCGAACGCCGACCGGGCCCGGGCGACCTCGTCCGCCGGGACGCGCCAGCCGCGTCCCTCGATCCCGTTGTGGATCACGGTGATGTCGTCCGCCGGCACCTCGAACAGGCCGGCGACCTCCGCGCGCATCGCCTGCGAGCACGTGATGAGCCCGTCCGCGCGGTTGGCGAGCCACCACTCCGCCGAGTGCACCTGCTGGTTCAGCGGGTACGACAGCCAGCCCGAGTGCCGCCCGGCCTCGGTCGCGTGGATGGTCCCGACCAGCGGCTTCCCCGACGCCTCCGCGAGCGCGATCGCGGGATGCGCGACGAGCCAGTCGTGTGCGTGCACCACGTCCGGCTGCCAGGTGCGCAGCAGCTCCAGCCCACGGCGCACCATGGCGTGCCCCATCGCCAGCGTCCACGCGACCAGGTCCTGCTCGAACGTGACGTGCATCGGGTCCTCGGCCACCCGCAGCACCCGCACGCCCTCGACCACCCGGTCGGTCGTCGGATGCGTCTGCGCGTCCGTGCCCGCGACGTGCCGGCACAGGACGACGACCTCATGGCCGTCGCGCGCCAGGTGACGGGCGAGTGCGTGCACGTGGCGCGCGAGCCCGCCGACGACGACCGGCGGGTACTCCCAGGACAGCATCAGCACGCGCATGGGCCGAGGTTACTCGCGGGTTTAGTAACACCCGAAACACGCTCACAACAACCGTGCGTCGAGGTGGCCGAACACCCGGTCGTCCAGCGGAAACGCCTTCTCGCCGCGGATGAGGGCGTCGAAGCGCTCGGTGTGCACGCGCGCCCGGCGGCGGGCGTAGTCGGCGGCCGAGTCCTTGGTGACCATGAACGCCCAGTCACTGGACAACGCGAGCATCGCCTCGTTCACCGCGAGGTCCAGCACGGGGTCGCGGAACGCCCCCGGCTCGACGGCCAGCAACCGCTTCTGCAGCGCGGCGTTGTCCTCCACCATGTCCGCGACCTGCTCGCCGTCCCACACGCGCCAGTCCTTGCCCGAACCCCACGAGGACGCGGGCAGCTCGACCGGCGGACCGAGGTGCCCGGCTTCGAGCGCACCGCGCAGCGTCGTGACCCGCACCCCGGCCTCGGGCAGCGCCCGCAGGACACCTTCGAGCCAAGCCGGGCCCTCGTGCCACCAGTGTCCGAACAGCTCGGTGTCGTAGGCCGCGACGACCAGCGCCTCCCGGCCGTTCCGCTCGCGCAGGCGGCGCAGCCTCGTCACGACGGTGTCCACGAAGTCCTTGATGTGCACGCGCAGGGTGTCCGCGGCCAGCGCCGGGTCGTACGGCGCCTTGTCCTGCGGCGCGACCTGCTGGCCGGTGACCCGCGACGGCTTCAGCCCGACTTCGTGTGCCCAGGTGTGGAAGTCGCGGTAGTTGGCGTGACCGGGATAGCTGGCCTTCGGCGACCAGACCCGGTACGTGACCTCGAGATCCCGCCCGAAGCAGACCACGTCCGACGAGCCAACGGTGCGTGCGGCCGACGTGTCACCGCGCAGCGAAGGCCCGTCCACCAGGAATCGCGCGACTCCAGCGGCGGCGTAGTCGTCCTCCATCCCGGGCGCGTAACCGCACTCGGGGGCCCAGATGCCGGCCGGGCGGTGGCCGATCCGCAGTGCGGCGTCCGCCAGCCCGGACCGCAGTGCGAACGAGCGGATCCGCTGGTCCAGCAGCGGCTGGAACGGGTGGGCCAGCGGGCCGCCGAGCAGTTCGAGCACCTCGCTGTCCACAAGGGACCGAAGGATGGGGGAGAAGCCGTGCCGCCACTGGGTTTCCAGCGCCTCGGTGGCCCGGAGCGCGGCCCGGTGCTCGGCCGCGCCCAGGTCGCGGAGCAGCGGGTCGTCCCGCCACAACGTGCTCGCCTGCAGCGCGCGCAGCTGCCAGTGGCCGAGCCACTCGTGGAAGGTGCGCAGGCTGTAGGGGTCGTCGAGCTGGGCGGCGAGCACGGGCGTCACGCCGAGGGTGAGCACGTCGCGCCTGCCCTCGTCGGCGAACCGGCGCAGCAGGTCGACGACGGGCAGGTAGGAGTGCGCCCAGGCCTGGTAGAGCCATTCCTCGCCGACCGGCCAGGAGCCGTGGTGCGGCAGCCACGGCAGGTGGCTGTGCAGGACCAGGCAGAAAGTGCCTTCCCTGGTCATGGCCGCACCGCCACCGCGACGAGGTCGAGGCTCTCGTCGAGCCGGTCGCCGGTGAGCTCGAAGTCCTCCGCGCGGATCGCGGCGACGTCGGCCAGCAGGCCGTCCGGCCACTGCGCCTGTCCCGGCAGCTGCCCCATGACCACGTCGAGCTGGGCGTCGATGATCGAACCGCCGTACCGCTCGTCGAGCGCGCGCACGCCCGCGCCGTGGTGAAGTCCGTGCAGCTGCTCGACCCCGAACCCGGCCTCGCGCAGCAGAGCGTCCAATTCGGACGGTGCCAGCTCGCGGGTGTGGTACGGGTTGAGCGGGGTGTCGCTGTCCGGGGTGAAGGTCAGCCGGTTCGGGGTGGTCACGAGCAGGCGCCCGCCCGGCCGCAGGACCCGGTGGCACTCAGCGAGAAAGCCGCCCTGGTCCCACAGGTGCTCGATCACCTGGAAGTTCGCCACGACGTCCACAGTGGACGAACGGAGTGGCAGGAAGGCGAGATTTCCCCGAACTGTCCCCACCTGTGGATAACGTCGTGTGACGTGACGCACGGTCGGCTCGTCGTAGTCGAGCGCGAGCACCGTCGCCGCGCGCCCGGCGATGAGCGCCGCGCCGTAGCCCTCACCGCACCCGGCTTCGAGCACCGTCGCACCCGCGCAGTAAGGCAGCAGGGCGAGGTAGGCGGCCTCATGGCGGCGGAACCAGTAGTTCTCCTCCGGAATGCCCGGCACGGTCCGTTCGCCGGTCAGGTGCAGCGCCTCGGCGCGCGCGGATGAGGTCGTCACCCGCCCGACCCTACTGTGCCGTTCTGCCGCGCCTCACGGCCATTTCCGCAGAACGACGCACCACGAACCCTCGTCCACCCGGAACTCCGGGACCGGGCTGCCCGCGCGGGCCATCGCCGAGCGGATCCGCCAGATCCCGCGGCCGAACCGGTTCACGTAGCCCAGCGCCTTCATCGCCCTCGCCAGCCCGGGGTTGCGGTAGTCGTTGACGCGGTCGAAGTTGTCCACCCGCACCTGCCCGTACGGACCGCCGGGGTTGGTCACCTCGATCCGGTCGTCGAACCAGGCGATGCGCACCGGCGCGTTCGACTTCTCGTAGTCGCGGTGCATCAGCGCGTTCATGCACGTCTCCCGCAACGCCTCCAGCGGGTAGTCGGGCAGCGTCTCCTCGCGGAACAGCCCCTCGCCCTCGGTGAGCTTCGAGCGCAGGTTCGCACTGAGCAACGCGCTCAGCCGGGTCGCGGTGCCCACCAGGTTGCCGCGCAGCTCGTGCTGGTCGCCGACCGGCGAGCCCAGGTCCAGCCCCTGGTAGCGGACGAACTGCACGTATGCGCCGGGCACGTGCGCGCTGGGGTCCTTGCCGACCGCGAGCACCCCGAGGTTCGTCGGCATGCCTCCCGGCGTCGTCAGCCGCAGCCAGGCGAGGTCGGCCTCGACCGGGCGCTGGTTGTCCTCGAGCGACTCGGCCGCCACGAACGAGGGAAGGTAGGTGGTCCGGAACAACCGCAGGTCCAGGTCGCTCTCGGTCGCCGTCTGTGCCGGTCTCGCGTCGAACGGCGCGGCCGAGAACCGCCTGATCTCGGCCACCAGCCGCTGCTCGTCGCCGATCGCCTCCTGCGTTGTCGTGGTCTCGCTCAGCACCCAGCGGCTCCCTTGGCTCGTGCGGCTGGGGGTGACCCTATCGGGTGAAGGCGAGGGATCGTTACAGGTCTGCGGAAACTATTCGATCACTGCGGGCGGCGCCGGTTGCCCAGCTGCCGGCGGACCTTCTCGACGGCTTCTTTCGCCTGCTGGCGGCGCCTGGGGTCGTTCGCGAACCGCTTCGCCTGCTCGACCGCGCGGCGGCCCTGCGGGCTGTTGGCGAACCGAGCGATCCTGTTGAACAGCGAGGCCACGGCGTTCCTCCCAAATGTCGGTTTCCGGCTGTCCTGTCAACGGCCGGGATAACCGCGTGGTTCCCCGCTCAAACAGGGGCGACCGTGATGCTCATGGCACCCGGCCCGACGTGCGAGCCGACGACGACGCTGGCCTCGACGATCGAAAGGTCGCGCAGGTTGGGGATGCGCTGGCGCAGCTGGCCGACGACGCTCAGCTCCCGGTCGGTGGGCCGGAAGCAGGAGACGGACACCTCGCTCGGATGCGACCCCGCGCGCTGGGCGGCGATGTCGATCAGCTTGTTCATCGCCCGCTTCGCACCCGGCACCCGCGACAGCGGCGCGACCTCACCGCTCTGCACGGTCAGCAGGGGCTTGATGGACAGCGCGGTGCCGAGCATCGCCGAGGCCGCGCCGACCCGGCCGCCGCGGCGCAGGTATTCGAGGGTGTCGACGTAGATCAGCTCCGAGGTGCTGGTGAACCGGCGCTCCGCGGCCTCGATGACCCGGTTGACCTGCGCGCCCGCGGCCGCGGCCCGGGCGGCGGAGAGCACGGCGAAGCCCAGGCTCATGCCGACGGTGCCGCTGTCGAGCGTGTACACGGGAATGCGGACCTGGTCGGCGGCCTGGCGGGCGGCGTGCACGGTCGCCGACATGCGGCCGGAGATGTGCACGCTCACGATCGCGCTGGCACCGGCACTCGCCGCGTCCTGGTACGCCCAGAAGAAGGCGCCAGGGTCGGGGGGCGCCGTCGCGACGTTCCGGTTGGCCCGCAAGGACTCCACGAGCTCGCCCCGGTCGAACCGGCTCTCGTCGTCGATCCGGTCGTCGACCTGCAGCTGGAGCTGGATGACCTTGATGCCCCATTGCTGGACGAGCTGATCCGGAAGTGATGCTGTCGAGTCGGTCACTACCGCCACGTGAGTAGACACGGTGTGTGAGGTTAGCCCGAAAGGTCTACGTCGTGCAGCCCGTGCGCCCGGGGAGTCACTCGGAGTAGCGCGATAAGGTGAGGAAAGTATTGGGACTATCGTCCTGATAGTCTGCGATTCCAGGTGAATGCCGTCACCTCGGCGCGCCAGGACCGGGAAATCTCCCTACGCTACCGGCAAGTAGGGCTGATATCGGGAGGTCGAAGGGGACCCATGACGAAGATTGTTGTCCTGGTCAAGCAGGTGCCAGACACCTACTCGGAGCGGAAGCTCTCCGACGCTGACCACACACTGGACCGCGCGTCCGCGGACGCGGTGCTCGACGAGATCAACGAGAAGGCCGTCGAAGAGGCCCTCAAGATCAAGGAAGCCGGGGAGGGCGAGGTCACGGTGATCTCGGTCGGACCCGACCGCGCCACCGACGCCATCCGCAAGGCGCTGTCGATGGGCGCCGACAAGGCCGTCCACGTCTCCGACGAGGCGCTGCACGGCTCCGACGTGATCGCCACCGCGAAGGTCCTCGCCGCCGCCATCGGCAAGGTCGAGGGCTACGACCTGATCATCGCCGGCAACGAGGCCTCCGACGGCCGCGCCGGTGCGGTGCCCGCGATCCTGGCCGAGCTGCTGGGCCTGCCGCAGCTGACCTTCGTGCGCGAGCTGACCGTCGACGGGACCACCGTCAAGGGCGACCGCGAGACCGAGGACGGGCTCACCCACCTCGAAGCGAGCCTGCCGGCGCTGGTGAGCGTCAGCGAGAAGATCAACGAGCCGCGGTACCCGTCGTTCAAGGGCATCATGGCCGCCAAGAAGAAGCCCGTCGAGACGCTCACGATCGCCGACCTCGGCATCGACGCGGGCGAGGTCGGCCTGGCCAACGCCTGGTCCCAGGTCACCGAGGCGGCCCCGAAGCCGCCGCGGACGGCCGGTCAGCGCGTCGAGGACGAGGGTGACGGCGGTTCGAAGATCGTCGAGTACCTGGTCGGCCAGAAGCTCATCTGAGAGGAGACGGACACATGGCTGAGGTTCTGGTTCTCGTCGACCACATCAACGGCGAACTCAAGAAGCTGACCTTCGAGCTGCTGACCGCCGCCCGCGAGCTGGGCGAGCCGTCGGCCGTGGTCGTCGGTGCTCCCGGCACCGCGGGCAAGTTCAAGGAGCAGCTGGCGAACTACGGCGCCGCGAAGGTCTACGTCGCGGAGTCCGAGGACGCCGACAAGTACCTGGTGACGCCGAAGGTGGACGTGCTGGCCAAGCTGGCCGAGCAGGTCTCCCCGGCCGCGGTGGTCGCCGCGGCGACCGGCGAGGGCAAGGAGGTCACCGGCAGGCTCGCGGTGCGCCTTGGCAGCGCCCTGCTCTACGACGTGGTCGCGGTGAACTCCGACGGCACCGTCGAGCAGTCGATCTTCGGTGGCGCCTACAACGTCAAGTCGAAGGCCGGCCACGGCGTGCCCGTCATCACGGTCCGCCCCGGTGCCGTCGAGGCGTCGGAGGCCCAGGGTGCGGCGGCCGAGGAGGCCGTCGAGGTGCCCGCGACCGACGCGGCGAAGTCGGCGAAGATCACCGGTGTCGAGCCGGTCGTCGGCGGCGACCGCCCCGAGCTCACCGAGGCCTCGATCGTGGTCTCCGGTGGCCGTGGGGTCGGTTCCGCCGAGAAGTTCGAGGTCGTGGAGAAGCTGGCCGACTCGCTCGGCGCGGCCGTCGGCGCGTCGCGTGCGGCGGTCGACTCCGGCTACTACCCGGCACAGTTCCAGGTCGGCCAGACCGGTAAGACGGTCTCGCCGCAGCTGTACGTCGCGCTCGGCATCTCGGGCGCGATCCAGCACCGGGCCGGGATGCAGACCTCGAAGACGATCGTCGCGGTCAACAAGGACCCCGAGGCACCGATCTTCGAGATCGCCGACTTCGGCGTCGTGGGCGACCTGTTCAACGTCGCCCCGCAGCTGACCGACGAGGTCGCCAAGCGCAAGGGCTGAGCCGTCGCGAAGGGCGCTCCCGAATTCGGGGGCGCCCTTCGTCGTGTCCGGTTCACGAAAAGTGCACGGAAAGGTCATCCCTTGGGGGTCCTGGTGGTTTCCGGGACGCCGGTAGACCTTGGGGCATGACGCGGTCACAGCTACTCGTCAGCACCGATTCGCAGCCCGACGGTGCTCCGCACTACTCACTCCTCGTCGCCTCCGGGAATGAGGAAGTCGTTGCGGCACAACGACTTCGCCACGCCGTCTTCGCCGGTGAAATGGGCGCCGAGCTCCATTCGCCGCAGGCCGGACTCGACGCCGACCGGTTCGACGAGTTCTGCGATCACCTGGTCGTGCGCGAGGACAACAGCGGGGAAATCGTCGGCACCTACCGGATGCTCCCGCCCGACCGGGCGGCCGCGGCGGGCGGGCTCTATTCCGACACCGAATTCGATCTTTCCAGGCTTTCCGCGCTGCGTCCCTCGCTCGTCGAGACCGGCCGTTCGTGCGTGCACCCGGACCACCGGACGGGCGCTGTCGTGAGCCTCGTCTGGGCGGGCATCGGCCGGTACATGCTGCTGGCCGGGCACCGCTACCTCGCCGGTTGCGCGTCGGTCCCGCTCGACGGTGGCGGCAGCTTCGCGGCCGGGGTGTGGGACGCCATCCAGGCGAAGCACTACGCGCCCGAGGAGCAGCGCGTCACGCCGCTGAACCCTTGGGACAGCACGGAGATCGTCCGCCCGCAGCGGTCGGCGCTCCCACCGTTGCTCAAGGGCTACACCCGGCTGGGCGCCAAGGTCTGCGGACCGCCCGCACACGACCCGGACTTCGGCGTCGCGGACTTCTTCACCCTGCTGGACCTGCAGAACCTCGATGAGCGCTACCTGAAGTTCTTCCTCGGGGCCGGGGCATGAGCCACGCCTGGATGCCCACCTCGCCGTGCGGCGACGGCTGCCTGACGCCGGGCGCCGCGACGGTCGCCCTGCCCCGGCGGGTGTGGCGGATCGGGGCGGCCTGCGCGGTGGTGCTGCTCGCCCTTGCCGCGAGCCCGCTGCTGGTGCTGCGCGGGACACGGGAACCGTTGGCACGCTTGATCTTCCGGTCGGTGTTGCGGGCCTTCGGGGTGCGGCTGGTCGTGCACGGGGGCGAGGAGTTCCGGCTCGCGGCGCACGGTCGTGGCGCGCTGGTGGTCAACAACCACGTCTCGTGGCTCGACATCGTCGCGGTCAACGCGCTGCGCCCGATGCGCGCGCTGGCGAAGCGGGAGATCGCGAGCTGGCCGGTGCTCGGCGGGCTGGTCGCCCGCGGTGGCAGCATCTTCCTGGACCGGGAGCGGCTGTCCACGCTGCCGGGCACCATGGCCGAGCTGGCGGACGCGCTGCGTGCCGGTTCGCTGGTCAACGTCACCCCGGAGGGGACGACCTGGTGCGGCCTCGCGTCCGGCCGGTTCGCCACCGCGGCGTTCCAGGCCGCGATCGACGGCGGGGTGCCGGTGCGCCCGCTCGCGCTGCGCTACCGCCTCGCCGACGGCCGCGAGACGACCCAGCCGGCGTTCATCGGCCCGGAGTCGCTGATCGACTCGCTCCGCCGTGTCGCCCGGTTGCGGGGGCTGGTGCTGGAGGTGTTCGTGTGCGAGGAGATCGCGCCCGGCCGCGCCGCCGACCGCCGCGAGCTGGCCGCACTCGCCGAGTCGGCGGTCCGTTCCGCGCTGGGGACCGTCCACCCGCCGCGCCGGTCGCGGGGCCGGAGCAGGAGGCTGCCCGCCGTCGCCGCGGGCTGATTTCCCGGTGGTTGCGCCGAAAACTCGCTTGACCTCCACCCCGGTGGAGGTTGCAGGCTCGAAGGGTGATCGTCGCCGAGCGGGAGCGCGGGGTGCTGTGGACCGCCGCGCATCGCACCACCACCGTCGCGAGTCTGCTCGTGGTCACGCTCATCGCGTTCGAGAACATGGGTGTCGCCACGGCGATGCCGACGCTCGTGGCCGCGCTCGGCGGCCAGTCGCTGTATTCGTGGCCCTTCACGGCGTTCCTGGTCGCGAGCGTCGTCGCCACGGTCCTGTCCGGGCGGCTGTGCGACCGGTGTGGCCCGGCGTTCGCCCTCATCGCCGGGCCCGCGATCTTCCTCGCCGGCCTGGTCCTCTGCGGCAGCGCGCGGAACATGGCGATGCTGCTGGGCGGCCGGGTGCTGCAGGGCCTCGGTTCGGGCACCGTGCTGGTGGCCGTCTCACTGCTGATCGCACTGGTCTACACCGATCGCGAGCGCCCGGTGATGTACGCGGCGAACGCGGCGGCGTGGATCCTCCCGGCCGTCGTCGGTCCTTCGGTCGCGGGCCTGGTCACCGAGCGCTTCGGCTGGCGCTGGGTGTTCCTGGGCCTGGTCCCGCTCGCGGTGCTGGGGCTCGTCCTGCTCCTCCCCGTCGCCCGTCGCCTCGGCCCACCGGAACCCGTCGAACGGCAACGCCGGGCGACCACGGTGGCCGCGCTCGCCGCCGCCGTCGGGGTGGCCGCGCTGACGTGGGCGGCACAGCACCCGTCACCGCTCGCGCTCGGCTATGGCGCCGGCGGGCTGGTCGCGCTCGGTGCCGCCCTGCGCAAGCTCCTGCCACCCGGAACGGTGACAGCGCGGCCCGGCCTGCCCACCGTCGTCGCGGCACGTGCTCTCCTCGGCGGCGCCTTCGCGGGAATGGAGGCCTATCTGCCGCTGACGATGACCGAGGTGCACGGCTACCACCCGGCGGCGGCCGGGCTGCCGCTGACGGTGAGCGCGCTGGGCTGGTCCGCGGCCTCGGCCCTGCAGGGCCGTCATCCGGGCTGGTCCCGGGAGGCCGCGCTGCGGATCGGGTTCGGTCTCGTCGCCGGTTCGCTGGTGCTGTTCGCGTTCGTCTCGCAGCCGTGGTTCCCGGGGTGGGCCGCCTTCGTCGCCTGCGTCGTCGGCGGGGCGGGCATGGGCACCGGCTACCCGGCGATCACCGTGCTGCTGTTCCGGTTCTCGCCGGTGGCCGAGCGCGGTTTCAACACCTCGGCGATGCAGCTGGGCGACTGGGTCGGCTCGGCGCTGACGGTCGGTCTCGGCGGTGTGCTCCTCGGCCTGCTCGCCTCCGCACGGGCACCGTCGAACGCCGTGGTGGTCCTGGCCACAGTGCTCGCGGGGCTGGCCCTGCTCGGCGTGCTCATCACCCGGCGGTGGCCCACGCGCGAGTGAACGGCACGGTCTACGCTGGGAGAGCGATGACCTATCTCGACCACGCGGCGACCACTCCCATGTTGCCCGAAGCCGTTGCGGCGATGACCGAGGCGCTGTCCACCGTGGGCAACGCCTCCTCGCTGCACTCCTCGGGGCGGCGGGCGCGGCGGATGGTCGAGGAGGCGCGCGAGGTGATCGCCGAGGCGATGGGCGCCCGGCCGTCCGAGGTGATCTTCACCGCCGGCGGCACGGAAAGCGACAACCTCGCCGTAAAGGGCATCTACTGGGCGCGCCGGAACGCCGATCCCGCCCGCAAGCGGGTGATCTCCAGCGTCGTCGAGCACCACGCCGTGCTGGACGCGGTGGAGTGGCTCGAGGAGCACGCCGGCGCCGAGGTCACCTGGCTCGACGTGGACGCCGACGGCCGCGTGCTGCCGGAGACGCTGCGCAAGGCCGTCGAGCAGGACCCGTCCGACGTCGCACTGGTCACCGTCATGTGGGCGAACAACGAGGTCGGCGCGATCAACCCGATGGCCGAGCTCGCCCAGATCTGCGCCGAGCACGAGATCCCGCTGCACACCGACGCCGTGCAGGCGGTCGGCGGCGTGCCGATCGACTTCGCCGCGAGCGGCGCGAGTGCGCTCACGCTCACCGGCCACAAGCTCGGCGGCCCTTACGGCGTCGGTGCGTTGCTGCTGGCGCGCGACACCGAGTGCGTGCCGCTGCTGCACGGCGGCGGCCAGGAGCGTGACGTCCGCTCCGGCACGCTGGACGTGCCCGCCATCCACGCCTTCGCCACCGCGGTCCACACCACGGTGGGCGAGCAGCGCGAGCGGTCGGCGGCGACTGCCGCCCTGCGGGACGCGCTGATCGACGCCGTCCGCCGCGAGGTGCCGGACGCGGTGCTCAACGGGCCGCCGCCGGGCGAGGAACGGCTGCCGGGCAACGCGCACTTCACCTTCTCCGGCTGCGCGGGCGACAGCCTGCTGATGCTGCTGGACGCCAAGGGCATCGAATGCTCGACCGGTTCGGCCTGCACGGCGGGTGTCGCGCAGCCGAGCCACGTCCTGCTCGCGATGGGCGCGGACCCGACGGACGCCCGCTGCTCGCTGCGGTTCTCTCTCGGGCACACCTCGACCCGGGCGGATGTGGACGCCGTGACGCGGGAGATCGGCGCGGTCGTCACGCGGGCCCGGCAGGCGGGACTGACCGGAATGCGCAAGCACACCCAGGAGGCCTGATGCGGGTACTGGCCGCGATGAGCGGGGGAGTGGACTCGGCGGTCGCCGCCGCCCGTGCCGTGGACGCCGGGCACGACGTCGTCGGCGTGCACCTGGCCCTGTCCGCGAAACCCGGCACGCTGCGCACCGGGGCGCGTGGCTGCTGCACGATCGAGGACTCGCACGACGCGCGCCGCGCCGCCGACGTCCTCGGTATCCCGTTCTACGTCTGGGACTTCGCCGAGCGGTTCACCGAAGAGGTCATCGAGAGCTTCGTCGGCGAGTACGCCGCCGGGCGCACCCCGAACCCCTGCGTGACCTGCAACGAGAAGATCAAGTTCGAGGCGCTGCTGGACAAGGCGATGGCGCTCGGCTTCGACGCCGTCGCCACCGGCCACTACGCCCGGCTGTCGCATGTGGACGGTGTGCCGCAGCTGCGGCGCAGCGCCGACGACGGCAAGGACCAGTCCTACGTGCTCGCGTCGCTGACCCCCGAGCAGCTGCGGCACTCGCTGTTCCCGCTGGGCGACTCGCGCAAGAGCGAGGTGCGCGCCGAGGCGGAGCGCCGCGGGCTCGCCGTCGCGCACAAGCCCGACAGCCACGACATCTGCTTCATCCCGGACGGGGACACGAAGAAGTTCCTCGAGCGCAAGCTCGGCGAGCGCCCGGGGGACCTGGTCGACGCCGAGACCGGGGCGGTGCTCGGCCGGCACACCGGCGTGCACGGGTTCACCATCGGTCAGCGCAAGGGCCTCGGCCTGGAGCACCCGGCCAGGGACGGCAAGCCGCGGTACGTGCTCTCGCTCGAACCGGTCTCGGGCAAGGTCGAGGTCGGCCCGGCGGACCGGCTGGCCGTGCGGCGGATCGCCGCCGACCGGCCCTGCTGGCCGGGTGAGCGCCCGCTCGACGGGCCGACCGAGTGCGTGCTGCAGGTCCGGGCCCACGGCGGCACGGCCGACGCCGTCGCCGAGGTGGTGGACGGCGAGGTGCGGATCGAGCTGCGTGAGCCGCTGCGCGGGGTCGCGCCGGGACAGGTCGCCGTCCTGTACCGCCCGGACGCCCGGGGTGATCTTGTTCTCGGCAGCGCGAAGATCTCCCGGACCACGGCATGAATTCCGGCCATCGAGGGCAGTACTGACCCCGGCGGCGTAAGGTGGTATGTCTACTGTGAGGGACGACACACTGCGGCGGGGGCGGGACAGATGACCGAAGACCAGTGGCTCCCGCTCAGCGGCTCGGTCGTCGAGACGATCATCCAGTTGCACGTCCGGAAGGAACCGGGTGCGACCGTGGTGTCGGTCGAGGGTGAGGTCGATCTGCTCACGGCGCCGCGGCTGGCCGCCGTCCTGACCGAACAGGCCGACGGGCCCGCCGGGCTTCTCGTCGCCGACCTGTCCACAGTGGACTTCTTCGGCGCGGCGGGGCTGGAGGCGCTCGCGCAGGCCCAGCGCCGCGCCGTGCGCGCCGGGGTCTCGTTCCGGCTGGTCGCCGGGCCGCAGGTACGCCGTCTGCTGTCCCTGCTCCAGTCGGAGCAGCCGCTGCATGTTTACGAAAGCCTGGCCGAGGCAATCGGTTGACGTTGTGCCGGATGGCATGCGACACGGGAAGGCACGGGCGTGAGCGACATTCCGCGGGACCTGGTGGTAGCGGGTGCGTCGGCCGGGGGTGTCGAAGCGCTGCGCGAGTTCGTGGCCGGCCTTCCCGCGGACTTCCCGGCCGCGGTGCTCGTCGTGCTGCACCTGCCGGCGGGTGGCGTGAGCTCCCTGCCGGCGATCCTCGGCCGGTCGGGGGCACTGCCCGCGACCAGCGCCCGCCACGGCGAGGCGCTGCAGCGCGGGCACATCTACGCCGCCCCGCCGGACCACCACCTCCTCGTCGAGGACGGCCGGATCCGGCTGTCGCGCGGCCCGACGGAGAACGGGCACCGGCCGGCGATCGACGCGACGTTCCGCTCGGCCGCGCAGGCGCGTGGTCCGGGAGTCATCGGGGTGATCCTGTCGGGGGCGCTGGACGACGGCGCCGGCGGGCTGTCGGTGATCAAGCACCGGGGCGGGCTGGTGATGGTGCAGGACCCGACGGAGGCGCTGTACTCCGGCATGCCCGAGAGCGCGCTGGCCCGGGTCGAGGTCGACTGCGTCCTGCCCTGCGTGCGGATGGGAGCCGAGCTCGCCCGCCGCGTGCGCGAGGTGGTCGACGGCGACGGCGATGACGTGCCGTCGCTCTCGCTGCTCGACCAGGTGGAGGCTCAGGCGGCGAGCGCGAGCGAATACGAGGCCATGAGTCTGCCGGAGGTGGTTGACGTCATGGGGCCATCGGGATTCTCCTGCCCGGACTGTCAGGGCGTGCTCTTCGAGTTCGACGGCCGGGGGACGCGGTACCGCTGCCGCGTCGGCCACGCGTGGACTGCGCAGGCTCTGTTCGAGCAGCAGTCGCAGGACATCGAACACGCCCTGTGGGCGGCCTTGCGCGCTCTCGAGGAGAAGCGCGACCTGGCCGTGAGGATGACCAAGGACGCCGAGGAGCACGGGTTCACGTTGGTGGCCAACCGGTACCGCTGGCACCAGGACGAGAGCTCACGGGCGGTCGAGGTGCTGCGTCAGTTCCTGCTGGACGGACCGGCCCCGCAGGACCAGGAGCCACCGGGCCGGTCGGCGTGAGGTGAGATCGTGCGTAGGAGTGCGCCGCGGGTAGGGTCCGCGATGTGAGCGAGCAGATCGGGTCCGAGTACGACCCGGGGTTCGAGGCGATCCTCGAACACCTCAAGGAAACTCGTGGTTTCGACTTCACCGGCTACAAGCGCAGCGGACTCGTGCGGCGGGTGTCCCGGCGGATGGCGCAAGTCGGCATTGGGGACTATCCGGGATATCTCGATCACCTGCAGGTCGACGCGGACGAGTTCGCCGCGCTGTTCAACACGATCCTGATCAACGTCACCGGGTTCTTCCGGGACCCCGACGCGTGGGACTACCTGCAGTCCGAGATGGTGCCCATGCTGCTGGCCGAGCGGGGCCCCGGTGACCAGGTGCGGATCTGGAGCGCGGGCTGCTCCTCCGGCGAGGAGGCCTACAGCCTGGCCATCGTGCTGGCGGAAGCGCTGGGTGTCGAGCAGTTCCGCCAGCGGGTGAAGATCTACGCGACCGACGTCGACGAGGAAGCGCTCGCGCAGGCCCGCCAGGCCACCTACGGCCAGCGCGAGCTCGAGGCGCTGCCCGAGGCGTATGCCCAGAAGTACTTCGAGCGCCAGGGCGGCCGCTACGTTTTCCACAAGGAGCTGCGCCGGTCGGTCATCTTCGGCCGGAACGACCTCGTGCAGGACGCGCCGATCTCCCGGATCGACCTGCTCCTGTGCCGCAACACGCTGATGTACTTCAACGCCGAGACCCAGTCGGGCATCCTGCGGAAGCTGCATTTCGCGTTGCTGCCGCGCGGTGTGCTGTTCGTGGGCAAGGCGGAGATGCTGCTTTCGCACACCCGCCTGTTCGATCCCATCGACCCCAAGCACCGCCTGTTCCGCAAGATCGCGACCGCCCCGGTCGGCGGCTCGATGTTCGGGGCGCCGTACGTGCACGAGCAGCGCGCCACCCTCGACGCGCGCGACGAACTACGGGCGCTTGCGTTCTCCGGCAGCCCAGTCGCGCAGATCGTCGTGAACTCCGACGATTTGGTGGCGCTGTCGAACCAGCAGGCGCAACAGCTGTTCGGCGTGTCCGACCTTGACGTCGGCCGCCCCCTGCGTGACCTGGAGATCTCCTACCGCCCGGTGGAGCTGCGCGGCTATGTCGAGCAGGTGCGTACCGAGCGGCGGGCGCTCCGGGTGAAGGACGTGGAATGGCAGCGCGGGCCCGGCGAGGTCATCGCACTGGAGCTGCACGTCAGTCCCCTGGTCTCGTTGGGCGACGACGTCATCGGGGTCTCCGTGGTGTTTCACGACGTCACCGCCAGCCACCGGTTGTTCGCCGAGCTGGCCGGTGCGAACCGGCAGCGGGAAAACGCCTACGAGGAGCTGCAGTCCGCGACCGAGGAGCTGGAGACGACCAACGAGGAGCTGCAGTCCACGGTCGAGGAGCTGGAGACGACCAACGAGGAGCTGCAGTCCACGAACGAGGAGCTGGAGACGACGAACGAAGAGCTCAAGTCCACCAACGACGAGCTGCAGACGATCAACAACGCGCTGCGGGACCGGACCAGCGAGCTCGACGACCTCAACGAGTTCCTCGAGTCCGTCCTGACCTCGCTGCGCGCCGGCGTCGTCGTGGTGGACCACCAGATGCGGGTCGTGGCCTGGAACGCGGGCGCGGAGGAGCTGTGGGGTCTGCGGCACGAAGAGGTTGAGGGCGAGCACCTGCTGAACCTCGACATCGGGCTGCCCGTCGCGGAGTTGGGTCCGGTGGTGCGCCCCGCGCTGGCCGACCCGGCCTACACCGAGGAGGTCGTGCTGGCGGCGGTGAACCGGCGCGGCCGCCATGTCACGGTGCGAATCGCGTGTGGTGCGCTGCGGAGACGGGGCGGGGAGTCGACAGGGGCCATCCTCGTCATGGAGACCACGGACGGAGTGCTGGAGCCGTCCACTCCGGATGCCGCTCGAACCAGCGGGGACCGGTCGTGAGCACCGCCCAGGTGACCTTGCCTCCGTGCAGGTCCGGTGCGCACCCCCACGTCGTCGCCAGGTCGGCGACGATCTGCAGGCCGTAGCCCAGTGGCTGCCCCTGCCTGCCCTGGCGAAGTACGGCGTGCGCCGGGCTGCCGTCTCGGACGGCCACGGTGAGCATGCCACGCCGCAGCTCCAGCCTGAGCTCGAGCTCCGTGCGCGCGTGTTCGATCGCGTTCTCGACGAGCTCGGAGGCCAGGCAGACCGCGTCCGACGTCAGGGCCTCGATCTGCCAGTCCTTGCAGGCCTCGCGGACGAAGTCGCGCGCGGCGGCCGACACCATCCGCACGGGCGGGTACACCGCGCGGCGCCGTCGCCGCGGCGCGCCTGCCTCGACGGATGCGATCGCTTCGCCCACCGTGGCGAAAACCGGGACGAACCGGTTGATGGCGCTGAGGGCGATCGCGCTCCGCCGGGCCTGGTCCCCGGCGACCAGGAAGAGCGGCACCTGCGGCCAGTCGTTGACCCGCATCCACGCCGAGGAGAACACGCTCAGCAGCGCTTCGTTACCGACCGACAGATTGTCCAGCTCCGCCACCACAGCCCGGGGCTGTTCCAGCGCGAGCTTCACCAGGGCGTCACGGATGTATCCGTAGGTCAGCGAGTCGAGCACCCCGTCGAGGGTCGCGACCAGACATCCGTCCAGTTCCTCGTGTGCGACCTCGACCCGGTCGGCTTCATTCATTGGAGACATCACTCCCGCCGAATCACACGGATGGTAGTACCCGCACCGTGGGGTATCCATGCATGTGGGGAGTGGTCTTTCCGCCGTTTTCCGTCAGAGCGTGAGCTTGAAGCCGAAATGGCTCTGTTCGAAGCCCAGTCGCAGGTAGAACCGGTGCGCACCGGTCCGCGAGGCGTCGGACGTGAGCTGCACGAGCGCGCATCCGCGACGCCGGGCCTCCTCGACAGCCCACTTCATCAGCACGGCGCCCAGCCCGTCACCCCGTCGGTCGGACCGGACGCGGACCGCTTCCACAAGCGCCCGCGTGGCGCCCTTGCGGGACAGCCCGGGGATGAACGTCAATTGCAGCGTGCCGATGACCTCGCCCGCGTCCTCGGCCACGGCCAGGAACTGGTTCGGGTCCCCGTCGATCGCCTCGAAGGCCCGCCGGTACGGGGCCGGGTCGGCGGCGGACTCGCGCTGCCTGCCGAGTTGGTCGTCGGCCAGCATCGCGACGATCGGCTCGACATCGGCGCCGGTGGCTCGTCTAATGTGGATCTCGCTCACGCACCCGAGTATGGCACCGGCGCCAGGAGGGGTTGGCAATTCTCATGATCACGCTGCGTTCCAGTACCGTCGCGGACATCCTCCGGCGAAGCGCGTCGAAGACGCCCGAACGCGTCGCGCTGCGCTTCGCGGACCGGCAGTGGACCTATGCGGAACTGGACGATGCGGTGAGCAGGGCGTCGGCCCATCTCCTCGGCCTCGGGCTCACCAAGGGTGACCGAGTCGCCGCGTACGGCAAGAACTCGGACGCTTATCTGATCGGGTTCCTCGCCTGTGCGCGTGCCGGTCTGGTGCACGTGCCGGTCAACTACAACCTCACCGGTGGCGAGCTGAGGTACCTGCTGGAACAGTCGGGGAGCTCGGTGGTGCTGGCCGATCCGGCGCTCGCGGGGAACGTCACCGGCACCGTACTTTTGTTGCGGGACTCGGAAGACTCGCTGCTGGCGCACGCGATGTCCGGCGAGGTACCGGAAATCGACGTCGAAGTCGCGGACACGGACCTGGTCCAGCTGCTGTACACCTCGGGCACGACGTCCCGGCCGAAGGGCGCGATGATGACCCACCGCGCGCTCGTGCACGAGTACCTCTCGTGCATCGCCGGGCTCGACCTGACCGAGCACGACGTGCCCTTGCACGTGATGCCGCTCTACCACAGTGCGCAGCTGCACGTGTTCCTGTTGCCGTGGCTGGCTGTCGGGGCGGAGAACACGTTGCTGGAGGTGCCCGAGCCCGGCGAGGTGCTGCGGCGCCTGTCGCAGGACGGGCACGGTGCGTTCTTCGCCGCGCCGACGCTGTGGGTGGCGCTGGCGAACCACCCGGATTTCGCGCCGCTTCCCGCGTTGCGCAAGGCATACTACGGTGCGTCGATCATGCCGGGCCCGGTGCTGCAACGGCTGCGCGAGGCGATGCCGGAGCTGGGCTTCTACAACTGCTTCGGGCAGTCCGAGATCGCCCCGCTCGCAACGATCCTCGGCCCGGCGGACCACGAGGACCGGCCGGACTCCGCCGGGCGCCCGGCGTTGTTCGTGGAGCTGCGGGTGGTCGACAGCGACGGGAACGACGTGCCGCCGGGAGAGCTGGGCGAGGTGGTGTACCGGTCGCCGCAGCTGTGCCTCGGTTACTGGGACAAGCCGGAGGAGACGGTGGAAGCCTTCCGCGGTGGCTGGTTCCACTCCGGTGACCTGGTGCGCCAGGATGAGCAGGGGTACATCTACGTGGTCGACCGGATCAAGGACGTGATCAACACCGGTGGTGTGCTGGTCGCTTCGCGTGAGGTCGAGGACGCGCTGTACACCCACCCCGCGGTGGGCGAGGTGGCGGTGATCGGCGTCCCGGACGAGAAGTGGATCGAGGCGATCACCGCGGTGGTGGTGTCCAAAGGGGACGTCACGGAGGAGGAGTTGCTCACCCACGCGCGGGGCAGGCTGTCGGCTTTCAAGGTCCCCAAAGCGATCCGGTTCGTCGAGGAGCTGCCGCGGAACGCCTCGGGCAAGATCCTCAAGCGGGAGTTGCGTTAGGGACCTTCGGTCCAGCCCGACCACCCACCACGGCGACCCGGCAACGGCAGCCACCCCGCGAAGGCGAACCCGGCAACGGCAGCCAAGAATGCCCGCGCCCAGCCACCCGCGCGCAGCGCGACCCCCGCGCTTCGCGCAGGGGAAAAGATCAAGAGAGTCCTCGCCGGACGGGCAGGCTCAAAGATGAGCCAGGAAAAGCCCCTCACCTCACCTCATGCAGGTGGTCGAGTTGTGTGGCCATCCCGTCGCCTGCGGTTTGTGCATATCACTTTCCCTCAGGGCCGCAAGCATTGTGTTCTCGGCTGCCGGTACCAGCGCAGGTTGCGGCCCTGAGGGAAAGTGATCGTCCCGTGTCAGGCGACGGGATGACCACCCAACTCTCTGGGGTTTGGGCCCCCTGCCCTACGCCACCGTGTAGTGCCGCACACCATCCACTTCGGACATCTTCAGCTTCCCCTGGTAGGCAAGGAGATCCAGGTGTGCCTTGGTCTCCGTCACCGCCAGCATCTGGTTGAACGGGTCGAGCTCGCCGAGCTTGCGCTGCCGGCGGGTCCAACCCAGCTTCTGTGCGGCCTCGTAAGCCGTCGACGCGCCCTCGGACAAGGTCGCCGCCGTGCGGGCCAGGCGCTCCTCGTGGTGCGCCAGCAGTTCGTCGATCCGCGCGTGGACGCTCGGAGACACCAGGCCGTGCGCCGGGAGCATCTGCCGGTCGGGCATCCCGCGCACCACCCGCAGCGAGTCGAGGAAGTCGCGCAGCGGGAGCTCGGTCGCACCCGGCTGGAAGCCGATGGACGGGGTGATGTGCGGCAGCACGTGGTCACCGGTGAACATCAGGCCCGCCGCCGCGTCGTCGAACACCACGTGTCCCGCGGTGTGGCCCGGCGTGTGGACGACGTCGAGCGCGCGATCGCCGAGCACGGTCCGGCGGCCCGGCGTGAGCCACTCGTCGGGCATCTCCCAGATGTCGGCCTCGGTGTTGCGCGTCGTGCCGCCGAAGAACTGCCGCAGCGCCTCGACGACCTCGGTGGCACCGGCCTCGCCCAGCAGCGTCATCTGCGTGTTGACCGGGGAGCCGCCGGGGTTCGCGGCGATCTCGAGCGAAGTCCGCTCGTGCTCGCCCAGCGCGATCCGGTTGCCGAACTCGCGGCGCAGCGCGACGGCCTGCGTGTAGTGGTCGCGGTGCACGTGGGTGACCAGGAACTGCGTCACGTCGCCCAGTTCCGCGCCGATGCCCTTCAGCGCGGCCTGCAGCTGCTCACGGGCCTCGTCGAGCGCCCAACCCGAGTCGATCATGACCAGCTCGGCGCCGTCGGTGATCGCGTAGACGTTGACCGCGCGCAGCCCGTCGTTGGGCAGCGGCAGTGGGACCCGGTAGACGCCGGGCGCCACGGCGTAGATTCCCGGCTCGGTCCACGACCGTGCTGCGTCCTCGGCGAGTGGTTCCACGCGACCTCAACGTCCTTTCCATCCCTGGATCATTTACTTTGAAACGCTCAGGGATGGATTGTCCACACAACGGTGTTGAGACGCCGCTCACGTGTCGTGTTGGTCCTGCTTGAGGGCGGTGTCGACGGTCAGCGCGGCGGCGACGACCATGCTCGCGAGCGGGTCGGACAGGTGGTCGTACACCTCGACGACGTAGTTGTCGGCGGTCGTGAACGCCTCCTTCAGCACCCCGGCGAAGGTCTTGGTGACGCGGGCGACCTCGGTGCCCGCCGCGTCGGTGATCGAGAAGTTCCAGGCACGCCAGTTCTCCGCGCGCAGCTGGCCGACCGGCTGCCCGCCCGCGGTGAACGAGAACCGGATCTTGCCGAACACGTTCTCCTGCGCGATCTCGCCGATCGGGGTGCCGTCCGCTCGGGTCACCAGAAAGCGGGAACGCACCATTTTCGCAGGCCTGGTCACTTTCAGCACGACACTGCCGCCGATGTCCCGTACTTCGAAACGATGGGACAGAAACTGGTCGTAATTCGTGAACAGCCGGATCGTTTTCCGGAACAGCCCCTGCCCGACCTCGACCACCGCGCCGAGCTGCCTGCCGTGCTGGTCGAAGACGGCGAATTCGGTGACCGTCTCCACCAGTCTGGCCTTCTGGTTCACCACCAGGATCGGCTCGGTGAACAGCGTGCCGCCGCCGGCCCGCCGCGAATCACTCGTCATGCGCTCAAAGCGTAGCCAGCGAAAACGCGCCACGGGGCCGCCGAGGCGAATTGCGGAGAAATGTCGGGATTCGCGTCGAGATGCTTTCTCATGCTCAGTTTCCGGTTCCCCGCCGGGCCGCGGGTGGCACCGCCCGCCCGTCCGATGGCACCACCGGCCACAATGACGTCGTGAGCGAACGAGCCTGGCCCGCCGGTGCCGCGACCGGTGTCGGTTCCATGCCGGGAACCGACGCGGGTGAAGCCACCGCCGTCGTCTTCGGCGAGCTGCCCGACTTCCCGTACCTGCCCGAGCTGCCCGCGCGGGGGGTCGGCGCGGACCTGCTCGGCCGATCGGCCGCGTTCCTCGTCGACCTGGCTGTCGAGGAGGTGCCCAGCGGCTACCGGGTCGCCGCCCATCCGGGTCACGACCACCGGCGCGCGGTCGACCTCCTGCGCTGGGACCTCGACGCGCTGCAGGAGGTGGCCACCGGGGCGACGGTGATCAAGACGCAGCTCGCCGGCCCGTGGACGCTGACCGCGGGGATCGAGCTGCCCCGCGGCCATCGCGCGCTCACCGACCGGGGCGCCGTCCGCGAGTTCACCGAGTCGATGCTCGAAGGCCTCGCCGCGCACGTCGGCGAGCTGAAGGCCCGCACCGGAGCCGAGGTGGTCGTCCAGTTCGACGAGCCGACGCTGCCGGACGTCCTCGCCGGTTCGCTGTCCACCCCCTCGGGCTACGGCACGGTCGCCGCTGTCGAGGAACCCGAGGCGCGAGACCTGCTCTCGACCGTGATCGAACGAGCGGAACGGATCACCGGGCAGCCCGTGGTCGTGCACTGCTGCGCGCCGCGCCCGCCGGTCGGGCTCCTGCGCTCGGCCGGGGCGGGTGCGCTCGCGCTCGACGCGACCCTGCTCGACGGCTCGCCCGCGAAGCTGCTCGACGAGCTCGGCGAGGCGTGGGACAGCGGTGTGCACCTGTTCCTCGGCCTCGTGCCCGCGCTCGCGCCCGCGACGCCGGTGACACTGCACGAAGTGGCCGCGCCGGCGCTGCGGCTGGTGGACCGGCTCGGCTTCAACCGGTCCATCCTCGCCGAGCGCGCCGTGCCGACCCCGACATGCGGCTTCGCCGGCTCGACGCCCGACTGGCTGCGTCGTGCGCTGGCGCTGACCCGCGATCTGGGCAAAGCGTTCGTGGAGCCCCCGGAAGGCTGGTAGACAGCCCTGATGCGATGGTTCCGGCGCACCGCAAGGGAAGACGAGGTCCCCGATCCGCGCACCCCGTGGCCGGCGCAGGACGTGCCCGACGACCCGGCCGCCGCGGCGATCGCCTTCTGGCGGCACTGGTTCGAGCTGCTGCCCGAGATCAACGCGGCGCTCGGCGACCGGGAGCCCCAGCGGGTCGAGCACGAGCTGGCCGGCGCGGTCGCACGGCTGCACCCGGACCTGCACTTCTCGCTCGAACGCGGCCGGCACGCGATCTACGCGCTCGTCGTGACCGGCCAGGAGGACCCGGCGTTGCGGCCCTACACCGACGCGTGGCGAGAGGCCGCCCCGGAGGAGGACGCGATCTGGGAGTACCACGACTCGGTGCCCCCGGTGCCCGACCCGTCCGGGGTGACGGTCAACCTCGGCGAGCAGCGGATCTCCCTCGGCGAGTTCCGCGTCGGCGCACAGGTCGAGGACGGCCGGGTGGACGTGACGGTGTTCCACCCGAAGCTCGCCGAGCTCGACGAGGCGTCCCGCGCGGCCATGACGTTCCTGCCGCTCGACGCCACGCTCGGCGAGCGCCTGGCGGGGGAGCGGCTACGGAGAGTGGAGGCCGTCGAGGCCGAGCCTGCCGGCTCGATGTCGCTGCTGCAGCTGCGTGACCTGGTCCGGGGGCTCGGCGGGGAGAACGCGGAAAATGTCGGGGGCCCTGACTAAGCTGACCGACTGTGAGTGAAGCTCAGGACGTGACGGACGTGCCCGCCGAGGTACGGGAGCGGTACGGCGCGCTGGCGGACGAGGTCCGCGGCCACCAGTTCCGCTACTACGTGCTGGACTCGCCGACGATCTCCGACGGTCAGTTCGACGAGCTGCTGCACCGGCTCGAGGCCATGGAGGCGGAGTACCCGTCCCTGGTAACGCCGGAGTCGCCGACGCAGAACGTGGGCGGCACGTTCTCCACCGAGTTCGCCGCGTACGACCATCTCGAGCGCATGCTCAGCCTGGACAACGTCTTCGACACCGAGGAGATGCTCGCCTGGATCGAGCGCGTCGAGCGCGAGGTCGGCGGGTCCACGCAGTACCTGGCGGAGCTGAAGATCGACGGGCTGGCCATCAACCTGCTCTACGAACAGGGCAAGCTCACACGCGCGCTCACCCGCGGCGACGGGCGCACGGGTGAGGACGTCACGCTGAACGTCCGCACCCTCGACCAGGTGCCGGACAGGCTCACCGGCACCGACGAGTTCCCGGTGCCCGCGCTGGTCGAGGTGCGCGGCGAGGTGTTCTTCCGCGTCGAGGACTTCCTGGAGCTGAACGCGAAGCTCGTCGAGGCGGGCAAGCCGCCGTTCGCGAACCCGCGCAACACGGCGGCGGGATCGTTGCGGCAGAAGGATCCCCGTGTCACCCGCAGCCGTCGCCTGCGGCTGATCTGCCACGGCCTCGGCAGACGCGAGGGCTTCGAGCCCGGGCGCCAGTCGGAGGCGTACGACGCGCTGCGGGCGTGGGGCCTGCCGGTGTCCACGCACACCAAGGTCTTCACCACCGCGGAGGAGGTGCTCGACCACATCCGGTACTGGGGCGAGCACCGGCACGACGCCGAGCACGAGATCGACGGCATCGTGATCAAGGTCGACCAGGTGTCGCTGCAGCGCAGGCTCGGCACCACGTCGCGGGCGCCGCGCTGGGCGATCGCGTACAAGTACGCGCCGGAGGAGGCGATCACGAAGCTGCTCGACATCCAGGTGAACGTCGGGCGCACCGGCCGGGTCACGCCGTTCGCGGTGATGGAGCCGGTGAAAGTGGCCGGGTCGACGGTCGCCATGGCCACCCTGCACAACGCCGAGGAGGTCAAGCGCAAGGGCGTGCTGATCGGCGACAGGGTGGTCATCCGCAAGGCCGGTGACGTGATCCCCGAGGTGCTCGGCCCGGTCGCCGACGCCCGCACGGGTGACGAGCGCGAGTTCGTGATGCCCACCCGGTGCCCGGAGTGCTTCACGCCGCTGGCGCACCAGAAGGAGGGCGACGTCGACATCCGCTGCCCGAACGCGCGCTCGTGTCCCGCGCAGCTGCGGGAGCGGCTGTTCCACCTGGCCGGGCGCGGCGCGTTCGACATCGAGGTGCTGGGCTACGAGGCGGCCACCGCGCTGCTGGAGTCCGGGGTGGTGGTCGACGAGGGCGACATCTTCGACCTGGACACCGAGAAGCTCGAGCGGGTGGAGCTGTTCCGCACCAAGGCCGGTGACCTGTCGGCCAACGCGCGCAAGCTGCTGGCGAACCTGGACACGGCGAAGGACCGTCCGCTCTGGAAGGTGCTGGTGGGCCTGTCCATCAGGCATGTCGGCCCGACGGCGGCGCAGGCGCTCGCGCGCGAGTTCGGCTCGCTGGAGGCGATCGAGGCCGCGAGCGAGGAGGAACTGGCCGATGTGGACGGTGTCGGCCCGACCATCGCGGCGGCGGTGGAGGAGTGGTTCGGCGTCGACTGGCACCGCGAGGTCGTGGACAAGTGGCGCCGTGCGGGGGTCCGGATGGCGGAGGAGCGGGACGAGTCGATCCCGCGCAACCTCGAGGGCCTCTCGATCGTCGTGACGGGCTCGCTGTCGACGTACTCGCGGGACGAGGCCAAGGAAGCCATCATGTCGCGCGGTGGCAAGGCGGCGGGTTCGGTGTCGAAGAAGACGGCGTTCGTCGTGGTGGGGGACGCACCGGGCTCGAAGTACGACAAGGCGGTGCAGCTGAAGGTCCCGGTGCTCGACGAGGGCGGCTTCCAGGTGCTGCTGGACCGGGGCCCCGACGCCGCGGCGGAGGTGGCCCTGCCCGCCGGCGAGGAGGAGCCCGCCGATGAGTGAGGTCGTGGTGCGCCCGGCCCGGCCGCAGGAGCTCTCCCCGGTCGGCGCGCTCACGGTGGCCGCATACGAGGCGGACGGCCTGCTGGTCGCGAACCCGGAGTACGTGCACGAGCTGTCGGATGCCTCGCGCCGCGCCGAACACGGCGAGCTGCTGGTGGCGGTGAACGCCGACGGTGAGCTGCTCGGCTCCGTCACGATCGTGCGTCCCGGTACCGAGTTCGCCGAGATCTCCCGCGATGACGAGCTGGAGTTCCGCATGCTGTCGACGACCCCCGCGGCCCGCGGCCGGGGCGTCGGCGAGGCCCTGACCCGCGCCGTGCTGGACCGCGCGAGGGAGCTCGGCCTGCGCCGGGTGGTGCTCAGCAGCCTGGACGCCATGAAGGCGGCCCACCGCCTCTACGAGCGAATCGGCTTCACCCGTCTCCCCGAGCGCGACTGGCAACCGGTTCCCGGCTGCTGGCTCCGCGCCTACACCCTCGACGTCTGAGCTTCCGGGCGTGTGATCGGTGCGGCTGTAGGTCACCTTCTGCTTGTGGCTCGGGTCCGGGGGCGGCGAGCCGCCGTACCACGCGCCGGTCTTCGTGCTGACGCACCATCCGGGTGCCGCTCGGGCCTGGAGCCTCGCTGTGGCTCCCGCCAACCGTGTCGAGGCCGGATCCTGACTCAGCCGTCGAGCACGACGGCGACGATCCCGGCGAAGTGCGCCAGCCGCGCGACCTCCGCCGCCCGGAACATCGGCCCGCCGGGCCTGCCCACGAGCAGCGCCTTCCCCGGCTTCCCCAGTGGCGTCGCGGCCAGCTCGGTGCCCAGCTCCTGCCAGGTCTCGGGCACCCAGTCGTCCTCGCCGTCGAGCACCGTGGCGCGTTCGAGCGGCAGCCACGGCAGGTGCGTGATCGGCACCTCGGGCGCGGCACTCGACGACGCGAGCCGCTGGATGCCGCCCTCGGCGTGGGTCACCACGATCGACCAGCCGGCACGGATGATCCGCGGCACGCCCTCCACCAGCGTCTCCAGGCCGGAGGCGGGCTGGGCCGCGATCTCCTCCACCAGTTCGAGCTCACGGTGGGTGTCGAGCACGCCCGCGTACGGGCGCACCGCGTCCACCTCGACCCCGGGGATGCTCTCGGCGGCGGTGATCAGTGCGTCGGGCAGGCGGCCGGACGGCAGTTCGATCACCAGGTCGTCGATCGCCACCCCGCCGGTGCGCTCGACCACGTCCACGCTGAGGATGTCCGCCCCGATGGTGCCCAGTGCCGTGGCGACCGCCCCGAGGGTCCCTGGCGAGTCCGGGAGCTGAACCCGGATCAGGAAGGACAACACGAACCCCTCTCGGGACTGTGCGCTCCCGCCTTGCCGGGAAGCGCATGCCGGCCGCTGATTGTGACAGACCGAGCGTCCCACCGGGAGTCACTGTCCGCGTACCGAGACCGTTCCGCGTGCAAGCTGTGCATAACCCAGTCGAGCCGGTCAGGGCGCTCGCCATAGACTTGCGGGTGCCGAAACCCCAACGATCAGCACCCCCCGGGAGAAGCCCGCGTGCCCAACATTTCCCGTGACGAGGTCGCGCATCTCGCCAAACTCGCACATCTGGCGGTGACCGCCGAGGAACTCGACGTCTTCGCAGGTCAGCTGGACCAGATCCTCGACTCGGTCGCCAAGGTCGGCGAGGTCGCGGGCGAGGACATCCCGCCCACCTCGCACGCCGTGCCGCTGACCAACGTCTTCCGCGAAGACGTCGAGCGCCCGGGGCTGACGCAGCAGCAGGCGCTCGCGAGCGCGCCCGCCGCCGAAGAGGGCCGGTTCCGCGTGCCGCGGATCCTGGGGGAGGAACAGTGACCGAGTTAACAAGGCTGACGGCCGCCGAGCTGGCCGAGAAGATCGCCGCCGGCGAGGTGTCGGCGGTCGAGGTCACCCAGGCGCACCTGGACCGGATCTCGCAGGTGGACGACTTCGTGCACGCCTTCCTGCACGTGGACGCCGAGGGCGCGCTCGCCGCGGCCAAGGCCGTCGACGAGGCGGACCAGCGGGCCTCCGCGCTCGCCGGCGTGCCGCTCGCGCTCAAGGACGTCCTGACCACCAAGGGCATCCCGACGACCTGCGGGTCGCGGACCCTCGAGGGCTGGATCCCGCCGTACGACGCGACGGTCACCCGGCGGCTGCGCGAGGCGGGCATCCCGATCCTCGGCAAGACCAACATGGACGAGTTCGCGATGGGCTCGTCCACCGAGAACTCCGCCTACGGCCCGACGCACAACCCGTGGGACCACGGCCGGATCCCCGGCGGTTCGGGCGGTGGCTCGTCGGCTTCGCTGGCCGCGTTCGAGGCGCCGCTGGCGATCGGCACGGACACCGGCGGCTCGATCCGCCAGCCCGGCGCCGTCACCGGCACCGTCGGCGTGAAGCCCACCTACGGCGGGGTCTCCCGCTACGGGCTGGTGGCGTTCTCGTCGTCGCTCGACCAGGCGGGCCCGTGTGCCCGCACGGTGCTCGACGCCGCGCTGCTGCACGAGGTCATCGCCGGGCACGACCCGATGGACTCCACCTCGATCGACGCGCCGGTGCCGCCGGTCGTCGCGGCCGCCCGCGAGGGCCTGCGCGGCGACCTCAAGGGCGTCAAGGTCGGCGTGGTCAAGGAGTTCAGCGGCGAGGGCTACCAGGCGGGCGTGCAGCGCTCGTTCGAGGCGGCCGTCGACCAGCTGCGCGCGCTGGGCGCCGAGGTCGTCGAGGTGTCCTGCCCGCACTTCGTCTACGCGCTGCCCGCGTACTACCTGATCGCGCCGAGCGAGGCGTCCTCGAACCTCGCCCGGTTCGACGCGATGCGCTACGGCCTGCGGGTGTCCGACGACGGCTCCCACAGCGCCGAAGAGGTCATGGCGCTCACGCGTGAGAAGGGCTTCGGCGCCGAGGTCAAACGCCGCATCATGCTCGGCACGTACGCGCTGTCGTCGGGTTACTACGACGCCTACTACGGCTCGGCGCAGAAGGTTCGCACGCTCATCACGCGGGACTTCGACGCGGCGTTCGAGAAGGTCGACGTGCTGGTCTCGCCGACCACGCCCACCACGGCCTTCAAGCTCGGCGAGCGCGTCGACGACCCGATGGCGATGTACCTGGCCGACCTGTGCACCATCCCGTCCAACCTGGCCGGCAACGCGGCCATGAGCGTCCCCAGTGGACTGTCCGATGAGGACGGTATGCCGGTGGGGCTGCAGATCATGGCACCCGCGCTGGCCGACGACCGGCTCTACCGGATCGGCGCGGCCTACGAGGTCGCGCGCGGTTCGTTCATCGAGCGGGTTCCGGAGCTGAAGGGAGTGTCGGCATGACCGCCGTCGCCGACCTGATGGACTACGCCGAGGTCGTCGAGCGGTACGACCCGGTGCTCGGGCTCGAGGTGCACGTCGAGCTCAACACGAACACGAAGATGTTCTGCGGCTGCGGAAACGTCTTCGGCGGCGAGCCGAACACGCACGTCTGCCCGACCTGCCTCGGCATGCCCGGCGCGCTGCCGACGCTCAACGGCAAGGCCGTGGAGTCGGCCATCCGGATCGGGCTCGCGCTCAACTGCGAGATCGCCGAGTGGTGCCGGTTCGCCCGGAAGAACTACTTCTACCCGGACATGCCGAAGAACTTCCAGACCTCGCAGTACGACGAGCCGATCGCGTTCAACGGCTACCTCGACGTGACGCTGGACGACGGCGAGATCGTGCGGGTCGAGATCGAGCGCGCGCACATGGAGGAGGACACCGGCAAGTCGCTCCACGTGGGGGGCGCGACCGGTCGTATCCATGGCGCCGAGTACTCGCTGCTGGACTACAACCGCGCGGGCGTGCCGCTGATCGAGATCGTCACCAAGCCCATCGTCGGCACCGGGCCCCGGGCGCCCGAGGTGGCGCGCGCGTACGTGAACACGCTGCGGGACCTGCTGCGCGCGCTCGACGTGTCCGACGTGCGGATGGACCAGGGCTCGCTGCGCTGCGACGCGAACGTGTCGCTGATGGACAAGGGTGCGACGGAGTTCGGCACGCGCACCGAGACGAAGAACGTCAACTCGTTGCGCAGCGTCGAGCGGGCCGTGCGGTACGAGATGACGCGGCAGGCCGCGGTGCTCGCCGGTGGGGGCACGATCAAGCAGGAGACGCGGCACTTCCAGGAGGCCGACGGCACCACGTCGTCCGGTCGCACCAAGGAGACCGCGGAGGACTACCGGTACTTCCCGGAGCCCGACCTGGTGCCGATCGCCCCGGCGCGCGAGTGGGTCGAGGACCTGCGCAAGACGCTGCCGGAGAAGCCGGCGGACCGGCGCAAGCGCATCCAGACCGAGTGGGATCTGACGGCCGAGGAGCTGCGCGACCTGTTCAACTCGGGTGCGGTGGAGCTGGTCGAGGCGACGGTCGCGGCGGGCGCGAAGCCCGGCGAGGCGCGCGGCTGGTGGGTGAACTTCCTGGCCCAGGAGGCGAACGCGCGCGAGGTCGAGCTGACCGAGCTGGGCATCACGCCGGCGCAGGTGGCGCGGGTGACCGAGCTGGTGGGCTCGGGCGAGCTGACCAACAAGCTCGCGCGTGAGGTCGTCAAGGGCGTGCTGGCGGGCGAGGGTGAGCCGGACGAGGTCGTGGAGAAGCGGGGCCTGAAGGTCGTCTCGGACGACTCGGCGCTGCTCGCCGCGGTGGACGAGGCACTGGCCGCGCAGCCGGACATCGCGGACAAGATCCGCGGCGGCAAGGTCCAGGCCGCGGGCGCGATCGTCGGCGCGGTCATGAAGGCCACGAAGGGCCAAGCCGATGCGAAGCGCGTGCGGGAGCTGATCATCGAGCGGGTCGGCGGCTGAGTTGGCCCGCTGGGGGCGCCCGGGAGCCCGGGCCGGCGCGGACCACTCCGGCGGCCCGTCCGCCTCGGAGGTGGCTGGTTCGGAGGTGGCTGACTCGACTGCAGTCGGTCCGGGCGGTTCGGCAGGTTCGGCCCCGGCTGAGACGCGCGGTTCGGCGAGTTCGGTGCCGAGCGGTTCGAGCGGTTCGATACCGTCGGCTCGCGCCGTCGGCCCAAAGCGCTCCGGTGGTTCGAAGCGGTCCGGTGGTCCGGCGCCGTCGGGTCGCGCCGTCGGCCCAAGGCGGTCGGGCGGTTCGGCGCGGTCGCGTGGCGGTGCCGGTTCGGGGAGTGCGGCCGAGGGCGGCTTCTCACTGGCCCGGGTGTCGTGGCGGGAGTGGGTCGCGCTCGCGGCGGGGCTCATCGCCGTGGGGGCGCTGTTCCTGCCGTGGACGAACCTGTCCGCGACCCGGCAGGACGTCGAAGAGGCGCTGAACGACCTTCCGGCGAGCGAGGTCGCGCGGGACGCCTTCACGACCGGCTTCCTCGCCTGGTCGGGCCCGGTGCTGCTGGCGCTCGTGGGCGTGGCGGTGGTGCTGTTCGGTCAGCGGCCGAAGGTCCGGATCAGCGGCCTGCCGCACCTGTGGCTGATCGGCGTGACGGTGGCCGTGGTGCTGATGCTGCTGGCGTGGCTGGGCATCGGCTGGCAGTTCAGCGCGGACGTGCGCGACTTCCTCCGCGAGGAGGGCGGCGTCGGCTTCTACGGCGGGATCGGGCGTTACCTGGCCCTGCTGTGCGGCCTGGCCTCCCTGGTCGCGGCGGTGCTGGACGTCCGCTCCCTGCGGCGTCGCTGACCTCGAACCTGACGGCCGCCACACGCCGACGAGCCACCACCCGGCGCGGAGTCACACCCGAGCGGAGAAACCACCCGCTCGAACCCCCGGGCAGGCCTCAGTCCTTGCCGTTCCCACCGCCGGAGTTCGGCTGCAGCTGGATGATCACCACGCGGTCGTCGCTGGAAACCGGGGTGCCGCCGTCCTTGTTGACGGTGCCCACGACGGCGTACTGGGTGTTCACCGGGTCCATCCCGCCGTACCGGCCGTACCCCGTCCCGTTCTTGCCGTCCATCATCGCCTTCGGCTGGCCCCCCACCGAACCGTCCAGCGTGATCGGTACCTGCTGCATGTTGCCGGCCACCGAGGTCGCGATCATCAGCGACTCGCCGGTGTCCGCGCACCCCGCCAGGCCCGGCCTGTCCGGCCAGCTCCACGCCGGCGCCGCAAGCGAGGTGCCCGCGTTCACCCGGTACAGCGCATCCGCCGTGGCACCCTCGTCCGTCACCCACACCCGGCCGGCGTCGGCCGACTTGCACAGCCCGCCCGGCGAGTGCAGCCCGCTCGCGAACACCCGCGAACCCGCCGTCGGGTTGCCCGTGGCCGCGTTCCCCGCGGTGTCGATCCGCAGCACCTTCCCCGCCAGCGAGTTCGGGTCGGCCGCCGCCGCGGGGTTGCCCGCGTCACCGGTCGCGACGAGGAGCGTGCCGTTGCCGAACGCGGTGATGGCGCCGCGGTTGTCCGTCGGGCCCTTCGGGATGCCGGTCAGGATCGGCTTCGCCTGCTGACCCTTGGTGAACCGGACCACGCGGTTGTCCGTCGGCGTCGTGATGTAGGCGAAGACCAGCTGGTCCTCCGCGTACGACGGCGACAGCGCGAGGCCGGTCAGCCCGCCGTCCCCCGACGCGTCCACGCTCAGCTTGATCAGCTCCGTTGCCGCCGCGCCCCCGGTGACCTGCAGGACCCGGCCGCTCTTGCGCTCACCCGCGAGCGCGGCGGGGGCCGCGTCCGAACCCGGCAGCGCCGCGACCGCGGCCACCGTGTCCAGACAGGTCGCGATGACCGCCTTGTCGAAGTCGGTGCACCCCTGCGGCGGCGGGACGGACGTCTGCGGCGCGCTGGGCCTGGTCGTCCCGTCACCGCCGGAGTTGCCGTCGAGCTCGGGCAGCTCGGGCTGCGGAGCGGCGGGCGCGGTGAGATCCGGCGCGGGCTCGAACGTCTGCCCGGACGCCCGGTCGTCGAAGCTCGCGCAGCCCGCCAGCACGACGCCGCAGGCCGCGACCAGCCACGGAGCCCGTCCCCACCGAATGCGCATAGACCTCAAGCCTAGGCGGGCGTGCGTGAGTCACCCGTAAGTGCCCACCCACCGCCCGCACCGGAGCCGGTGCGCATCCGATTAGATTTTCCGGTATGACGCTCACGGTGCTGGTTCCCAGCGACGACGGAGTCCGGGCGCTCGCCGAGATCCCGGACGTGAAGGCGGTGCGCTACACGCCGGGCGAACCACTGCCCCTGGAGGCCGCCCAGGCCGAGGTCCTGATCCCTGGCACGCACCGGGGAGACGACCGTGCCGCGCTGCTCGGGCGACTGCCCAACCTCAAGCTCGTCCAGCTGCTGTCCGCGGGCGCGGAGGACTGGGTCGGCGCGGTGCCCGAAGGCGTGCTGCTCTCCACCTGCCGTGGCGCGCACGGAGGCAGTACGGCCGAATGGGTGGTCGCGGTCCTCCTTTCGATCCATCGCGAGCTCGGCTCGTTCGCCGCCGACCAGGCCGCCGGACGGTGGCAACGGCGCGGCACCGACACGCTGCAGGGCAAGCGGGTGCTGATCGTGGGCGCCGGCGACCTGGGCCACCAGCTGCGCCGCAGGCTGGAGCCGTTCGACGCGGCGGTGACGATGGTCGGCATGCGCGCCCGCGACGACGTCCACTCGGTCGACGAGCTGCCCTGCCTGCTCGGCGAGCACGACATCGTGGTGCTGATGGTGCCGCTGACCTCCCGTACCCACGGGATGGTCGACGCCGCCTTCCTCGCCCGGATGGCCGACGGCGCGGTGCTGGTGAACGCCGCCCGCGGCCCGATCGTGCAGACCGAAGCCCTGCTCACGGAGCTGACCTCCGGCCGGCTGCGCGCCGCGCTCGACGTCACCGACCCCGAGCCGCTGCCCGCCGGGCATCCACTGTGGACGGCGCCGAACCTGCTGCTGACCCCGCACGTCGCGGGCACGGTGCGGGACGCGTCGCTGCGGTCCTACGCTGTCGCGGCCGCGGAAATCGCGCGGTACTCCGGTGGCGAACTGCCGCACAATCTGGTGCACGGCGAATATTGAGCGCGGAAACTGTTCACTCGACGGGGGTAGTGCTCTACTCTGCGCGGCGTGACAACCCAAAGTGATGACTACGGTCGGCACAACCTGTTCCAGGATTCCGGCTATTTCGAGGGCGCGGATGACGACACCAGGCTGCCCGATCCCGAAGATCGCCTCGGGTACGACGAGGACAGATCGCCGCAGTGGCACGGTGGGCTGAGCTTCGGGCTGCTCATCCTGCGCCTCGTCCTCGGCGGGACGCTGGGCGCGCACGGCCTGCAGAAGGTGTTCGGCCTGTTCGGCGGCCCGGGGATCGGCGAGTTCTCCCGCATCCTCGGCGACCAGGGCTACACCAGCCAGCTCAGCACGCTGTCCTGGGTCGGCGGGATCACCGAGATCGCCGGGGGAGCGCTGCTGATCCTCGGCCTGTTCACCCCCGCCGCCGCGGCGGCGCTGCTCGCGGTCACTGCGAACGCGGTCTACCTCAAGTACCAGGCGGGGTTCTTCCTCGGCGAGGGCAACGGCTTCGAGTACCACCTCGTGCTTGCCGGCATGGCGCTGGCGCTGCTGTTCACCGGCCCCGGCGGCATCTCGGTCGACACGAACACGCCGTGGCGCCGCCGCCCGGTGCCGTACGGCATCGTCGGGCTGGTGCTGGCGGCCGGGGTGGTGGTGGCGGTGACCCTGCTCTTCCGCCGCTAGGAAAGGTGGTCCCCGGCCAGTTCGCGGACCTGGTCGGCAAGAGACCGCACCGCCGGCTCGGACAGTGCCGCGGCCTCGGCGAGGCCGACGACGTCCCGCAGCCAGTCGCCGGTCGCGGTCGCCGGCGCGCCGACCCGCGCGAAGCCGCGGTCGAGCAGGCCCCTGGCGTTCGCGGGCTGGTTCCGGCGAACCGCTTTCACCGCCGCCACCGCGTTGGCCAGCGCGCTCGCGGCGGGCGACCACTCGCCGTGGCCGGGCACGTCCGGGCCGGGTGGCGCCGAGACGATCTCCAGGTCGAGCCGCCAGAACAGCGGCAGGTCGCGGAACCAGAAGAACAGCAGCCGCCGGGCGCCGGAGTCACGGGTGTCCGGATCGACGCGCACGGACGTGACCGGCCACGCCCGGGAGACGACGCTCGCGACCTCCCGCGTGGCGGTGCCGAAGCTTTCGCCCGGCACCGTCCACGCGAGGTCGATGTCGCTGTAGGCGTCCGCCGCGCCCGAGGCCAGCGAGCCGCGAAGCACGGCCCGTGGACCCGGGCAGGCGGCGGACAGCCTTCCGAGCAGCTCCCGCGCGAGCGAGTCGCGCCGGGCCGGGTCAGCGGTTGACGTCGCGGACCGCGCCCGTGTCGGCCGAAGTGGCCATCCGGGCGTAGGCGCGCAGCGCCGCGGTGACCGGGCGCTGCCGGTCCACCGGCTGCCACGGCCGCTCGCCGGCGTCCATCTTCGCGCGGCGCTCGGCGAGCACCTCGTCGTCCACCAGCAGTTCGAGCTTGCGCTCGTGCACGTCGATCAGCACCTGGTCGCCGTCCTGGACGAGGCCGATGACCCCGCCCGAGGCCGCCTCCGGGGAGATGTGGCCGACCGAGATGCCGGACGAGCCACCGGAGAAGCGGCCGTCGGTGATCAGCGCGCACTTCTTGCCGAGGCCCGCGCCCTTGAGGAACGCCGTCGGGTGCAGCATCTCCTGCATGCCCGGCCCGCCGGCGGGACCTTCGTAGCGGATCACCAGGACGTCGCCGGGCTGGACCTTCTTGCCCAGGATCGCCGAGACGGCGTCCTCCTGGCTCTCCAGCACGCGCGCCGGGCCCTGGAACCGCCAGAGCGACTCGTCGATGCCCGCGGCCTTGATCACCGCACCGTTCTCGGCCAGGTTGCCGCGCAGGATCGCGAGCCCGCCGTCCTTGGTGTAGGCGTGCTCGATGTCGCGGATGCAGCCACCCTCGGCGTCGGTGTCCAAAGAGGACCAGCGGTTCTCGGTCGAGAACGCCTCGGTGGTGCGCACCCCGCCGGGCGCCGCGTGGAACAGCTCGACCGCGTCCGGGGACGGCGAGGCGGCGCGGATGTCCCAAGTGGACAGCCACTGCTCGAGCGAAGGGGAGTGCACCGAGTGGACTTCGGTGTTGAGCAGGCCCGCCCGGAACAGCTCGCCGAGGATCGCGGGGATGCCGCCGGCGCGGTGCACGTCCTCCATGTGGTAGTCGGAGTTCGGCGCGACCTTCGACAGGCACGGCACGCGACGGCCGATGGCGTCGATGTCGGCGATCGTGAAGTCGACCTCGCCCTCCTGCGCGGCGGCGAGGACGTGCAGCACGGTGTTGGTCGAGCCGCCCATCGCCATGTCGAGCGCCATCGCGTTCTCGAACGCGGCCTTGGTCGCGACGGACCGCGGCAGCACGCTCTCGTCGTCCTCGCCGTACCAGCGCTTGCACAGCTCGACCACGGTGCGGCCCGCGCCGGAGAACAGCGCGCGGCGGGCGGCGTGGGTGGCGAGCGTGGACCCGTTGCCCGGCAGGGAGAGCCCGAGCGCCTCGGTGAGGCAGTTCATCGAGTTCGCGGTGAACATGCCCGAGCAGGAGCCACAGGTCGGGCAGGCCGACCGCTCCACAATGGACAGCCCGTCCTCGTCGACCTCGGGGCTCGCCGAGGCGGAGATCGCGGTGATCAGGTCGGTCGGCGCCTGGGCGACCCCGCCGACGACGACCGCCTTGCCGGCCTCCATCGGGCCGCCGGAGACGAACACCGTCGGGATGTTCAGCCGCATCGCGGCGTTGAGCATGCCCGGGGTGATCTTGTCGCAGTTGGAGATGCACACGAGCGCGTCGGCCTGGTGCGCGTTGACCATGTACTCGACGGAGTCGGCGATGATCTCGCGCGAGGGCAGCGAGTAGAGCATGCCGCTGTGCCCCATGGCGATCCCGTCGTCCACCGCGATCGTGTGGAACTCGCGGGCGACGCCGCCGGCCTCGGCCACCGCCTCGGCGACGATCTCGCCGAGGTTCTTGAGGTGTACGTGGCCCGGCACGAACTGGGTGTAGGAGTTGGCGATCGCCACGATCGGCTTGCCGAAGTCGCTGTCGGTCATGCCGGTGGCCCGCCAGAGGGAACGGGCGCCCGCGGCGTTGCGGCCGTGGGTGGTGGTTCGGGAGCGCAGAGCAGGCATGACCTCGAGGTTACGCCCGCGCCGATCATCGCCCGCACGCGGCGGCCCAACGTCGGTGCGCACCGGCGGAATCGCGACCGGAATGTGGGAAGCCGCAGGTCAAGCACCGTGCGGGACAACGGGAAAACGGCGTAACCGGGCGCACCGAAGTGGATACGCACCCGCAATACGGCGCTGGCAGTTTTCGCTCATCTCGAGCGAAGGGATCAAGAATGGGCCTCGCTGACAATCCGCAAATGGAAGACTACTCACTGCGCTACACGCCCGCCGCGTTCCGCAAGTGGTCGCCCTGGATGGTCTTCCTCTCCTGCCTCGTCGGCATTTCCGCGATGGCGGGCTACGCGCTGGACGCGGCGTTCGTGAACGCCTTCGGGTTCGCCAACGCGCTCGTCGGCTTCGCGGTCGCCGCCGCGGTGACATTGCCGCTCACGCTGGTGATCGCGTTCGCCATCGCCCGCAAGCACGTCGACGTCGACCTGCTCACCCGCGGGTCGGGGTTCGGCTACCTCGGCTCCACCCTCACGTCGCTGGTCTACGCGACCTACACACTGATCTTCCTCGCCTACGAGGGCGCGATCATGGCACAGGCGGTGACCGCGCTGACGGGGCTGGACATCCACCTGTCCTACGTCGTGGTGTCCGCGGTGATGATCCCGCTGACGCTGTACGGGATGTCGTTCAGCGCGAAGTTCCAGGCCTGGACCTGGCCGATCTGGATCGCGCTGATCGGGCTCGCCCTCGGCACCGCCGCGACCGCGCCGGCCGCCGGGCACAACATGGTCCACCCGGCGACGGTGTCGCCGGGTGGCCTGGCCGGGCTGACCGTGCTCGCCGTGTTCACGATCGCCGCCGCGCAGCTGTCGCTGGCCACCCAGGTGGGGGAGCAGGGCGACTACCTGCGCCTGATGCCGGACCCGGACCGGCGCAACCGCGGCCGCTGGCGGCTCGCGGTGATCATGGGCGGCCCCGGGTTCGCGTTGTTCGCGGTCGGCATCTTCTTCGCCTCGACGCTGCTGGTCGGCTACGCCTCGACGAAGGTCGACGCGGCGCACGTCGGCGTGCCGGTGGACCTGTTCACCGCGGTCTACGAGCGGCTGACCGGCAACCACACGGTCGCGCTGATCCTCGCCGGGGTCCTCGTGCTGCTGTCCCAGATCAAGATCAACATCATGAACACCTACTCGGGCTCGCTGTCCTGGTCGAACTTCTTCTCGCGGCTGCTGCACCGCCACCCCGGCCGCGCGGCCTGGGTGTTCCTGCAGGTCGGGCTGTCCCTGGTGCTGATGGAGATCGACATCTTCGACCACATCGTCGAGGTGCTCGCCTGGTACTCCAACATCGGCGTCGCCTGGATCGCCGCGATGGTCGCGGACCTGGTGATCAACAAGAGGTGGCTCAAGCTCGCCCCGCCGGAGCTGGTGTTCCACCGGGCGCACCTGTACAACGTCAACCCGGTCGGCTTCGGCTCGATGATCGTCGCCGGGGCGCTGTCGATGGTCGCCTACTACGGCGCGTTCGGTGCGACCGCCGCCGCGCTCTCGCCGTTCATCGCGCTGGCCGTCGCCGTTGTCCTGCCGCCGATCGTCGCGGTGCTGACCTCCGGGCGCTGGTACATCGCGCGGCTGTCCGAGCTGCCGCAGAACGACGGCGAGCTGCCGTGCTCGGTCTGCAAGGGCAGCTACGACGTGCTCGACATGGCGACCTGCCCGCACCACGGCGGCACCATCTGCTCGCTCTGCTGCTCGACCGAGGGCGCCTGCCACGACGCCTGCAAGTCCAACGCCTGGCGCCCGCCCAAGGGCGCGACGCCGCTCGGCATGCCGAAGTTCGCCCCTGTCAAGGAACTGGAGATCGCGTGATGAAGGCCCTGCTCGTCGTCGACATGCAGAACGGTTTCTGCCATCCGGACGGCTCACTGCCCAAGCTCGGCGCCGCGCTCGCCGGCGTCGACGCGGCGGTGTCCAACACCGCCGTCGCCGTGGCGCACGCGCGGGCCACCGGGATGCCGGTGGTGTTCACCCGCCACGTCTACCGGCCCGGCTTCTACGACGAGGGGCCGTGGCTCGCCGGGCGCAGCCCCGGCCTCGCCGCCGTCGGCGGGCTGCTCGCGGGCAGCTGGGACGGCGACGTCGTCGACGGGCTCGGCCGTCGCGAGGACGACCTCGTGGTCGACAAGTGCCGGCTCGACGCGTTCCAGTGGACCTCGCTCGAACCACTGCTGCGCGGGCTCGCCGTCACCGAGCTGGTGGCGTGCGGGGTGGTCACGAACTTCTGCGTCGAGACCACCGTGCGCTCCGCGATCATGCGGGACTTCGAGGTCACCCTGCTCGAAGACTGTTGTGCCGCACAGACTCCGCGGCTGCACGAGGTGGGCGTCGAGGTGATGCGGGACTGCGGGTTCGCGACCGTCACGTCCGTCGCCGAGTTCGCCGGGGTCGCGGTGGCGGCATGATCGCGCTGGCAAGTAACACCGAGGTCATCCACCGGAGACCGGTGGGCAACGGCCGCTACCTACCGTCCCGGAGGATGAGACCCGTATCCCAGCAGCGAGTGCACGAGGTGCGCCGCCTGCGGGACATGCTGCGCGGGGCCGTGCAGGGCGGGCACTACCCAGGCGGCCACCTGCCCAGCGAGGCCGAGCTGATGGCGTCGCACCGCGCTTCGCGGGCGACCGTGCGCGAGGCGCTGGCGCTGCTGCGCGCGGAAGGCCTCATCGAACGCACGCAGGGGATCGGCACGCACACCGCGGTCAAGCCGGTGAAGACATCCCTGCCGGAGGCGCACGGGGTGATCAAGCCGGCCCGGAACAGCCTGCTGAACCAGCGGATGCGCCCGCGCGAGCTGGACCGGTCGATCGTGCCCGCACCCGCGACCGTGGCCGGACGGCTCGGCGTCGCCGCCGCGACCCCGTGCCTGCGGCTGGAGTACCTGGCGCTGCACGACGAGGAGCCGATCGCGGTCGCCACCAACTACGTGCTCTTCCCCGAGGCCGGTCTGCTGCTGGACACGCCGTTCGTCTCCGACTGGTACCGGCTGCTCGACGACGCCGGCGTGGAGCTGTCGGACTCGGAGTTCATCTTCGACGGCGAACTGGCCGACGCACCGCTGGCGTCGGTGCTCGCCGTGCGCGAGGGCGCACCGCTGATCCTGATGGAACAGCTCATCTACGACCACGCCGGGCGCCCGTTCGACCTGGCCTTCATCCACACCCGCGGCGAACGGTTCCGGTTCGTCTCGCGCGGCCACAAGGAGTTGTCATGACCGAGCTTCCCCAGACCCTCACCGACGCCGCCAAGGCACTGCGCGAAGGCACCGTCACCTCCGTCGCGCTCACCGAGGCCGCGATCGCGGCTGCCGACGCCCAGGACGCGGCGATCGGGACCTACCTCGCCCGCTTCGACGAGTACGCGCTCGAACGCGCCGCGACCGCCGACGCCGAGCTGGCGCGCGGCGAGGACCGCGGCCCGCTGCACGGAATTCCCTTCGGCGTGAAGGACATCCTCGCGATGGCCGAGGGGCCGACGACCGCGCAGAGCCTGATCCTCGACCGCACCTGGGGCGCGGGCAGGGACGCGCCCGTGGTGTCCAGGGTGAAGGCCGCGGGCGCGGTGATCACCGGCAAGACCACGACGATGGAGTTCGCCTGCGGGATGCCCGACGCGGCCAAGCCGTTCCCCATCCCGCGCAACCCGTGGAACCCCGGGACGTGGACCGGCGGTTCCAGCTCGGGCACCGGCAGCGGGGTCGCCGCCGGCATGTTCCTGGCGGGCCTCGGCACCGACACCGGCGGCAGCATCCGCATCCCGGCGGCGTTCTGCGGGGTGAGCGGGCTGATGCCCACGTTCGGCCGGGTGCCGAAGTCCGGTTGCGTGCCGCTGGGCTACAGCCTCGACCACATCGGGCCGCTGGCCCGCAGTGCCCGTGACTGCGCGGCGGTCCTCGAGGTACTCGCCGGGCCGCATGCGAGCGACCCGGACTGCGTGGACGCGCCGTTCACCGCGCCGGAGTTCACCGGCGACCTGAGCGGGCTGCGGGTCGGCGTCGTGCGCGAGCACCACTTCCCCGAGGGCAGCGACCCCGCGCTGGCGGCCACGTTCGACGCCGCGGCCGCGGTACTCGCCGAGCAGGGGGCGACGGTCGTGGAGGTCACGCTGCCCTACTGGCAGGAGATGATCACCGCGGACCTGGTCACCATGGGCTGCGAGGCCCTTGCCTACCACCGCGCCGACCTGACCGGCCGCTGGACCGACTACTTCGTCGGGACACGCGCGATGATGGCGACCGGCGCGATGGTCTCCGGGGCCGACTACGTGCAAGCGCAACGGGTCCGGCGCGTCGCGCAGGACGCCGTCGCGGCGCTGTTCGAGACGGTGGACGTGATCGCGTGCCCGACGGCGTCGACGGGCGCGCCGGAGATCGAGGACCTCGCCGGACCCGACGGGCAACCCGACGTCGGCGCGATGTTCGAGACGGTCCACACGCCGTACTGGGACAGCGTCGGCAACCCGGTGCTCGCGGTGCCGATGGGCTTCACCGCCGGCGGGATGCCGCTTTCGCTGCAGCTGGCCGGGCCCGCGTTCGGGGAGGCGGCGATCCTGCGCGCGGGCGAGGCCTTCCAGCAGAGCACCGACTGGCACCTGCGAGTGCCCGAACCCGCCATCCGCGCCGCCGCCTGAGGAGAGTCATGACCGACGTACTGAAGAACCTGCTCGCCGCCGCCGGGCTGCCCGCCTCCGACTCGGAGACCGCGGCCTACCTGGCGGGCTACGAAGCACAACGCATCGCCGTGGACGCGCTGTACGAAGTCCCGGCCGCCCGCTACGCGGACCCGGCGCTGCGCTTCCGCGCCGGCGCCCGGATCACGGACTGGGCTACTCCTCCGGCTGCTTCTCCTGCTGTTTCACCGGAGCCGTGATGAGGTCGTCGACCAACCCGGTCGGGTCCTCGAGCCTGCCCCCGGAGACCAGGGCCAGCACGGGCAGGTGACGCGTGCGGACCGACGGCAGCGGGATCGTGCTGTCGTCGGTCAGCACCGCGCGCACCTTGGCGCGCTTGCTGATCGACAACCCCTTCAACGCCTCCCACGGCAGGTCGCGGTGGCCGAACACGGTGCGCACGGCCAGCCCCTCCGGCGTCGCGACGGTCCTGGCCCGCACCACGTAGACGATGAGCGCCAGCGGGATCACGTAGAGCGCCCACAACCCGGGCACGTCGGCGAACGCGGTGGGCGCGAGGCACACCATCAGGCCGAAGATGGCGAGCAGGGCGATCAGGGGGACGCGGAACGTCGCCTTCCTGCGCTTCCGGACGGGCTGCGTCGGCTCGGCTGTTTCGGACACCGTCAAATGGTGCACCGCGGGCGCGGGGCGTTGGAAGCCAGGGCCTCCAACCATAGGAACGCCCAGTATCCGGGATCACGATCCCGCAGAGTTGACACTCCTCGCGGCGAACCGTTAACGTCGGAGCCGTGAAACCGCAGACCGGTCTTGTACTTCCCGAGCGCGTCGACGCTTAGGGAAAATCCGCTGCGTCGACGCGCGACCCTCGTGCGACCACTTCTGGTCGGCGGGGGTTTTTTGTTGCCCACCCTGGTTTACCCGAACGAGTGACACCAACGAGACCGACGAGGCAGAACTGATGACAAGCGCCACCTCGCGTCCGGAAGCGAAAGCCGGCTCCGCCCCGGCCCCCGCGTCCCCCGCCCAGCTCGGGGCCCGCCCCAAGCCCACCCCGCCCGCCGGCACGCCGGTCCGGGTCACGGGCGCGCAGTCGCTCGTCCGGGCGCTCGAGGCGGTAGGCGCGGAGGTCGTGTTCGGTATTCCGGGTGGCACCATTCTTCCCGCGTACGACCCGCTCCTGGACTCGACGAAGGTGCGGCACGTGCTCGTCCGGCACGAGCAGGGCGCCGGGCACGCGGCGACGGGGTACGCGCAGGCGACGGGCAAGGTCGGCGTGTGCATGGCGACCTCGGGCCCGGGTGCGACGAACCTGGTCACCCCGCTCGCCGACGCGAACATGGACTCGGTGCCGGTCGTCGCGATCACCGGGCAGCAGACCCGGCCGCTGATCGGCACGGACGCCTTCCAGGAAGCCGACATCTGCGGCATCACGATGCCGATCACCAAGCACAACTTCCTCGTCAAGGACCCGATCGACATCCCGCGGGTCATCGCGGAGGCGTTCCACCTGGCCTCGACCGGCCGTCCCGGCCCGGTGCTGGTGGACATCCCGAAGGACGTGCTGCAGGAGCAGACCTCGTTCTCGTGGCCGCCGGAGATGCGGCTGCCCGGCTACCGGCCGACGCTGCGCCCGCACGGCAAGCAGGTGCGCGAGGCGGCGCGGCTGATCGCGCAGGCCCGCCGTCCGGTGCTCTACGTCGGCGGCGGCGTGATCAAGGCGGAGGCCTCGGCGCAGCTGAAGCAGCTCGCGGAGCTGACCGGCATCCCGGTGGTGACGACGCTGATGGCGCGCGGCGCGTTCCCCGACTCGCACCCGCAGCACCTGGGCATGCCCGGCATGCACGGCTCGGTGGCGGCGGTCGCGGCGATGCAGCGCGCGGACCTGCTCGTGGCGCTGGGCGCCCGCTTCGACGACCGCGTCACCGGGCGGCTGGACTCGTTCGCGCCCGACGCGACCATCGTGCACGCCGACATCGACCCGGCGGAGATCTCCAAGAACCGCAAGGCGGACGTGCCGATCGTGGGCGACTGCGCGGAGATCATCACCGAGCTGACCGACGCGGTGCGGACCGAGACCGACCGGACGGGCGAGCCGGACCTGACGGCCTGGTGGACCCAGATCAAGGCGTGGCTCGAGACCTTCCCGGCCGGCTACGAGTGGCCCCCGGACGGCACGCTGTCGCCGCAGTACGTGATCGAGCGGATCGGCGCGCTGGTGGGCCCGGACGCGGTGTACGCGGCGGGGGTCGGCCAGCACCAGATGTGGGCCGCGCAGTTCGTCAAGTACGAGAACCCACGCACCTGGATCAACTCCGGCGGTCTCGGCACGATGGGCTACGCCGTGCCCGCCGCGATGGGCGCCAAGTTCGGCATGCCGGACAAGCAGGTGTGGGCCATCGACGGGGACGGCTGCTTCCAGATGACCAACCAGGAGCTGGCCACCTGCGCGATCGAGGGCGCGCCCATCAAGGTCGCCGTGATCAACAACGGCAACCTCGGCATGGTCCGGCAGTGGCAGAACCTGTTCTACGCCGAGCGCTACTCCAACACCGACCTCGGTACCCACAAGCACCGCATCCCGGACTTCACGCTGCTGGCCGAGGCGCTCGGCTGCGCCGGCCTGCGCTGCGAGACCAGGGAGGAGGTCGACGAGGTCATCCGGCGGGCGATGGACATCAACGACCGCCCCGTCGTGATCGACTTCGTGGTGGGGAAGGATGCCCAGGTGTGGCCGATGGTCGGCCCGGGCGCCGGCAACGACGAGGTCATGGCGGCGCGGGGCATCCGGCCGCTGTTCGAAGAGGACGAGGTGACACCGCAGTGAGTACCCATACGCTGAGCGTGTTGGTGGAGAATGTGCCCGGGGTGCTCGCACGGGTCGCCGGACTGTTCTCCCGCCGCGGCTTCAACATCGAGTCCCTCGCTGTCGGGCCCACGGAGAACCCCGAGGTGTCCCGGATGACGATCGTGGTCGCCGTTGAGGAGCTACCGCTCGAACAGGTGACCAAGCAGCTCAACAAGCTCGTGAACGTCATCAAGATCGTGGAGCTCGAGCAGGCCGTGTCCGTGCAGCGCGAACTGCTGCTGGTCAAGGTCCGCGCGGACGCCACCGTGCGCAGCCAGGTGCTCGAGACCGTGCAGCTCTTCCGCGCGAAGGTGGTCGACGTCTCGCCCGAGGCGCTGACGATCGAGGCCACGGGCACCGGTGACAAGCTCTCTGCCCTTTTGCGCATGCTGGAGCCGTACGGGGTGCGGGAGATCGTGCAGTCCGGCATGGTCGCCGTGGGTCGTGGCGCGCGATCGATCACCGCCACCTCGCCTCGCTAAGAGAAAAACCGAAAGGAAAGTAGTCCCCCTCATGTCAGTCGAAATCTTCTACGACGACGACGCCGATCTCAGCATCATCCAGGGTCGCAAGGTCGCCGTGATCGGGTACGGCAGCCAGGGCCACGCGCACGCGCTGAGCCTGCGCGACTCCGGGGTCGATGTGCGCATCGGTCTGCCGGAGGGGTCGAAGTCACGCGCCAAGGCCGAGGAGGAGGGCCTGCGGGTGCTCACCCCGGCGGAGGCCTCCAAGGAGGCCGACCTGATCATGATCCTGGCGCCGGACACCAAGCAGCGCTTCATCTACGCCGAGGACATCGAGCCGAACCTCAAGGACGGCGACGCGATCTTCTTCGGGCACGGGTTCAACATCCACTTCGACCTGATCAAGGCGCCCGCCAACGTGGACGTCGCGATGGTCGCCCCGAAGGGCCCCGGCCACCTCGTGCGCCGTCAGTTCGTGGACGGCAAGGGCGTACCGTGCCTGATCGCGATCGAGCAGGACCCGACGGGCGGCGCGCAGGCGCTGGCGCTGTCCTACGCCGCCGCCATCGGCGGCGCGCGGGCGGGCGTCATCAAGACCACCTTCAAGGAGGAGACCGAGACCGACCTGTTCGGTGAGCAGTCGGTGCTCTGCGGTGGTACCTCCGCGCTGGTCCAGACCGGCTTCGAGGTGCTGACCGAGGCGGGCTACGCCCCGGAGATGGCCTACTTCGAGGTGCTGCACGAGCTCAAGCTCATCGTCGACCTCATGTACGAGGGTGGCATCGCCCGGATGAGGTATTCCATCTCGGACACCGCCGAGTACGGCGACCTCACCCGTGGCCCGCGCGTGATCTCGCCCGCGGTCAAGGAGGAGATGCGCAAGATCCTGGGCGAGATCCAGGACGGCACCTTCGCCCGCGAATGGGTCGCCGAGGACGAGGCCGGCCGGCCGAACTTCCGCAAGCTGCAGGAGGCCGGCGAGCGGCACCCGCTCGAGGAGACCGGTGCGAAGCTGCGCGGCCTGATGTCCTGGGTGGACCGGCCGATCACCGAGACCGCCTGATATTTCCGGTTCCACCGCCACCTTCACGGGATTTCATCCCGTGAAGGTGGCGTTTTTCGCAGCGCGAGCTACCGTGTGCGCCATGAGTGATCAACGCAGCACTCACGTCGACGACAAGGCCGGCGTTCGACAGGTGCTCGATCTGGAAAGCGCGCGGTGGCAACGAGCCGAGCCACCGGGGAAGACCATTCCGGACGCGATCGAGGTCGCGTTCGTGCCGCACACCGACGGTAAGACCTACACGGCACTGCGTTCGTCGTCCGAACCGGACGGGACGGTCCTGGTCTTCACGCCGTCCGAATGGGACGCCTTCGTCGCCGGCGCCCGGGACGGCGAGTTCGACCTGCCGGAGAACTAGCGCGGGCCACGGGCCAGCGGCTCGGCGGCGCACGGCCGTGGCGGACTTTCCGCTGGTACCTCGGTCGGACGCATTACTCGGGCTTCTGCTGGGCCTGCACCGAGCAGGACTTGGTGAGCTACGAGTCCAGGCTGGCTCGGCCAGCAAATGTAGTGCTTTCCGCACCGATCGGCACGTTTTCGGATGGCTTGAGCAGCCACTGGGCATTGGCTCGAATGTGGCGGAGGCCAGTTGCGCCGGTAGCGGGCGCTGCACGCAGCCGCTCGAGTTCGGCGAGGATCTCCGATGGGCCGGGATCGATCGCGGCAGCCGGTCCACGCGATAGGCCGGCAGGCCGTCGAATTTCCCGGCGTGTGCGGCAGCCAGGGCGCGACTTGTGGGTGATCAGTCTCCCTGTCGCGCGTCGGCGTGGCCGGCGAGCCGGCTGGCCAGTGCTCGCACCAGGTCGCGGAGGGTGTCGGGCCGCTCGACGACGAACGGTCGATCGATCGCGGCGAGCAGGGGTGGTATCCAGTCGAGTCGTTGTGCCCGTATCCGGACCCGCACCCAAGGAGTGTCGAGGTCGATCTCCTCCAGCGAGGCGACGGCCGGCGGGAAGACGGAGCGGATCTGTTCGGGCGTCGATCGAATCCGCACGGACACCTCGTGCTGGTACGGCGTCTCGGCGATGGCGGTCAGCACCCGCTGGGCTGGGTCGAATCCGACTGGTACGGCGAACGTTCCGGCACGCATCTCGACGCCTCTGATCCGGTCGACGCGGAACGTGCGCACCTGCCCGCTGGCGGAGTCGAAGCCGGTCAGATACCACCGCCCGGAGTGCGCCACCACCCCGTACGGATGGACGACGCGTTCGCTGGCACCCCCGTGGGCGGCGATGTAAGCGAGTTCGACCGGGCGACGATCCCGCGCCGCCTCCGCGACGGTGAGCAGGACCTCGGCCTCCGCCGTGAGCGCCGATCGCGCGGGCGCGGTGAAGTCGGCGATCTCCAGCAGCGCGTCGAGCCGGCGGCCAAGCGCTTCGGGCAGCACTCGACGGACTTTCGCGACAGCGCTCTCGGCGGCCGCGACCGAGGTGGTGATCAGCCCGGCGCGCCGGCCCGCGACCAGACCGAGCAGGACGGCGAGTGCCTCCTCGTCGGTGAGCATCAGCGGGGGCATCCGGTAGCCCGGGGACAGGCGGTACCCGCCGTGCCGCCCGCGCACCGAGCGGACCGGGATGTCCAGGTCGAGGAGGTGGCCGACGTAGCGGCGGACGGTGCGCTCGTCCACGTCGAGTCGCTCGGCGAGCTCGGCGACGGTCCGGGTTCCTCCGCGCTGGAGGATCTCCAGCAAGGCCAGTACACGGGCGATCGGCCGAGTCACCCACAGGATCCTCCCAATACCGGGCGGATCCTGTCCACTATTGCCTCTAGCGTGTCCGGTGTCCCCCGGAGGACGGGGTCAGAACCGTCCTCCAGCGCAGAGAGGATCCACCGTGCAGCTTGTCTCTGTCCGCGTCATCACCAACGACGTCGCCCGTCTTGTCGAGTTCTACGAGCAGGTGACCGGCCTCGAGGCTCGGCGGCCCGCCGAGCAGTTCGCCGAGCTCGTGGGCCCATCGTGCACGTTGGCCATCGGCAGTGCCGAGACGATGGCGCTGTTCAGTGCCGGGGCCGCCGTACCCGAGTCGAACCGGACCGCGATCCTCGAGTTCCTCGTCGAGGACGTCGACCGGGAGTACGAACGGCTGACGAGCCTGGCTGTCGCCCCCGAGATCGTGCAGAAGCCGACCACGATGCCGTGGGGAAACCGCTCCCTGCTGTTCCGCGACCCCGACGGTAACCTGGTCAACTTCTTCACCCCGCTCACCGACGAGGCCCGCGCGAGGCTCGCCCGCTGACGACGGTCGGTCTCGCCGAAGCGGTGACGGCTACACCCCTGAGATTCAAAGGCGAGCGACATTGTGGCTTTCGAGATCAGTGACGCCCCGTCCGCGGACCGACCGGTACCACCGGCGGCGGGGCGATCGACGCTGAGGAAATGCCCCAGACCTGAGACTGATCTTGGTGACATCGCCGTGAGACAACAGAGAAACCCCAGATCGACCAAGATCGACATGTCACGGGCCGTGAGACCCTGCACCACCAGCGCCGTGGCGGCCCTTTTCCCTGTGTGACGCCGAAAGTAGTCGCCCGATGACTCCGCGCGCGGGCGCTCCTGCGCTTCCAGCAGCCGCTTCGGCTCGGTCCGGCCGAAGAACTCCGCCCACCCCACCGCGCTGCTGCCGAACAGGTCGTCCTCGATCGACGGGTCGGCGCCCGCGTCGAGCAGTGCGGTGATCACCTCGAGGCGGCTGTTCTGGACGGCGAGGTGCAGCGCCGTGACGACATCCCGCGCTTCGAGCAGCCGGTAGGCCCGGGCGAACGGGTCGCCGTCGAGGTTCGCGACGTGCGCGGCCAGCTCGTCCCAGGTGTCCAGGCCGTGCTCCCTGGCGACGACCGTGCAGGCGTCGGCGTAGTAGTCGATCTCGGTCCGGAACGGACGCTGCATGTGCCGAACCTATTGCCGTTCTTGCGCGCCCGGTAACGGTCGTGTGAACAGCACGACTAGACTTCGGGCATCCGCCGAGCTGCGTCTTCTTTGGGAGTCTCATCGTGACCAACCCCAGCAAGCCCGTCGTCCTCATCGCCGAAAAGCTCGCGCCCTCCGTGCTGAGCGTCTTCGGCGACGAGGTCGAGGTCCAGCATGTGGACGGCACCGACCGCCCGGCACTGCTGGAGGCGGTGAAGGCCGCCGACGCGCTGCTCGTCCGGTCCGCGACCCAGGTCGACGCGGAGGTCTTCGCCGCGACCAATCGCCTCAAGGTCGTCGCGCGCGCCGGGGTCGGGCTGGACAACGTCGAGGTTCCGGCCGCCACCGCGCGCGGCGTTCTCGTCGTCAACGCCCCGACCTCGAACATCGTCTCCGCCGCCGAGCACGCCGTCGCGCTGCTGCTCGCGGTCGCCCGCCGGGTGCCCGCCGCCGACCAGAGCCTCCGCGGCGGCGCGTGGAAGCGCAGCTCCTTCACCGGCGTCGAGCTCAACGGCAAGACCGTCGGCGTCGTGGGCCTTGGCAAGATCGGCCAGCTGTTCGCGCAGCGCCTCGCCGCGTTCGGCACCACGATCGTCGCCTACGACCCGTACGTGTCGGCCGCGCGCGCCGCGCAGCTGGGCATCGAGCTGCTGAGCCTGGACGAGCTGCTCGCCCGCGCCGACGCGATCTCGATCCACCTGCCCAAGACGCCCGAGACCAAGGGCCTCATCGACGCCGAGGCGCTGAAGAAGACCAAGCAGGGCGTGCTCATCGTCAACGCCGCACGCGGTGGCCTGATCGACGAGGAGGCCCTCGCCGACGCCATCCGCAGCGGCCACGTCGGCGGCGCGGGCATCGACGTGTTCGTCACCGAGCCCACCACCTCCAGCCCGCTGTTCGAGCTGCCCAACGTCGTGGTCACCCCGCACCTCGGCGCCTCCACCGCCGAGGCGCAGGACCGCGCGGGCACCGACGTGGCGCACTCGGTCCGCCTCGCGCTGCGTGGCGACTTCGTGCCGGACGCGGTGAACGTCTCCGGCGGCGGTGCCGTCGGCGAGGAGGTCCGGCCGTACCTGTCGCTGACCCAGAAGCTGGGCACCGTGGTGTCGGCGCTGAGCCAGAAGGCGCCCTCGTCGGTCACCGTGAAGGTGAGCGGCGAGCTGTCCAGCGAGGACGTCGGCGTGCTGCAGCTCGCCGCGCTGCGCGGGGTGTTCTCGGGTGTCGTCGAGGACCAGGTGACGTTCGTGAACGCGCCGCGGCTGGCCGAGGAGCTGGGCGTGAGCGTCGAGCTGGTCACCGAGACGGAGAGCCCGAACTGGCGCAGCCTGGTCACCGTCCGCGCGGTGCACGCCGACGGCAGCACGGTGTCGGTCTCGGGCTCGGTCACCGGCAAGGGTGACGTCGAGAAGCTGGTCGAGGTCAACGGCCGGCACTTCGACATCCGCGCCGAGGGCAACATGCTGCTGCTCGAGTACCCGGACCGCCCGGGCATCATGGGCCGCGTCGGCACCCTGCTGGGCGAGGCGTCGATCAACATCGAGGCCGCGCAGATCAGCCAGACCACCGACGGCACGGACGCGGTGATGCTGCTGCGCGTCGACCGTGCGGTGGACTCGCACCTGCTCGAGCCGATCGCCGCGACCGTGGGCGCCCGTACGATTCGCGCGGTTACCTTCGAGTGACACGGTAGGCGACGAAAGTCGGATTCTTCCGTTTTGACCTAGGAAGCCGCCGGGTTCCGGGTTAAGTTCTCAAGCCTCGCCTTGATCAGGAGTGGACTCGATGAGAACTTGGGCCCGGCGGTCTTCTGCGGCCGTCTTCGCCATCGCCCTGACGGCTGCGGTCGTCGGCACAGCCAACGCTGCTCCCACCGACCAGCCCGCGGCCGGTCTGCCCACCGCGAAGGTAGATGCGGCCACCCTGCAGGGCAAGCTCTCCCCGCGCCTGGGCGCCGCGTGGGGCCAGACGACGGCGTTCATCGAACTGGCGCAGCAGCCCGCGGTCGACGCCTTCAACGCGGAGCGGGCCAAGGGCACCGGCCCCGACAAGGCGAAGCAGGCGGCCAACGCGGCCAAAGCCGGCGTCACCGGCGCGGTCGACTCGGTGCTGGGCCAGCTGCGGTCCCTCGATGCCGGCACGAAGAAGCTGTTCCAGACCTCCAACGCGGTCTCCGGCGTGGTCGTCACCGCGGACGCGGCGAGGCTCCGGGAGATCGCGCGGCGCCCGGACGTCGTGTCCATCCGGACCGTCGTGCCGAAGACCCGCCAGAACAACAGCGCGGCGCAGCTGACGAACACGCTCACCGCGTGGCAGCAGACCGGCCGCTACGGCGACGGCGTCCGCGTCGGCGTGATCGACGACGGCATCGACTACACCCACGCCGACTTCGGTGGCCCCGGCACGAAAGCGGCCTACGACTCGGTCGACCGGTCCAAGCCCAGCCCGCTGTTCCCGAACGCCAAGGTCGTCGGCGGCACCGACCTCGTCGGCGACGACTACGACTCCAACGGCACCAGCGGTTCGCCCGAGCCGGCGCCGGACCCCAACCCCCTCGCCTGCGGCGAGCACGGCACGCACGTCGCCGGCACCATCGGCGGCTTCGGTCTCAACGCCGACGGCACGACGTTCGCCGGCGACTACTCGAAGCTGACCCCGGGCTCGCTGAACGCCATGAAGATCGGCCCTGGCACCGCGCCGAAGTCGCTGCTGTACGCGATCAAGGTGTTCGGCTGCGCGGGTTCGACGAGCGTCACCGCACAGGCGCTCGACTGGGCGCTGGACCCCGACGGCGACGGCGACTTCACCGACCACCTCGACATCGTGAACCTCTCGCTCGGCAGCGACTTCGGCGCGCCGGACGACCCGGACTCGCTGTTCGTGCGCAAGCTCGCGGCGAACGACGTCCTCCCGGTGATCTCCGCGGGCAACGGCGGCGACCTGTTCGACGTGGCCGGTTCGCCCGGCAACACCCCCGAGGCGCTGACCGTCGCGAGCACGCGCGACGCCTCGGTGCTGCGTGACGCCGCCGAGGTGACCGCGCCCGCCACGGCCGCCGGCCAGCAGGGCGGCCAGTACAGCCAGAACTACACCGGCTACGACACCCTCGACGCGACCAAGGCCGTGGTGAAGCTGTCCGGGGCGAACGCCGATGGCTGTGCGGCCTACAGCGCGGCCGACAAGGCCGCCGTCGCGGGCAAGTACGCCTGGCTCGAATGGGACGACAACGACGCGACCCGCGCCTGCGGTTCGGCCGCGCGGGCGAACAACGCCCAGGCGGCCGGGGCGAAGGGCGTGCTGCTCTCGTCCGCGGTCGAGCACTTCGCGGCCGGGATCGCGGGCAACGCGGCCGTTCCGATGTTCCAGTTCACCGCCTCGGCCACCGCGGCCGTTCGCCCGGCGCTGGGCACCGGCACCCTGACCGTGCGCCTCTACGGCGCGGGGCGGACCAGCCTGCAGACCTACGACCAATCCATTGTGGACAGCCCGAGCTCGTTCACCTCGCGTGGCGTGCGCGGCCCCGCGGTGAAGCCGGACGTCGCCGCCCCCGGTGACACGATCTCCTCGGCGTTCCGCGGCAGCGGCAACGACCGGGCGGTGCTCTCGGGCACCTCGATGGCGGCGCCGCACACCACCGGCATCACCGCGCTGGTGCGCCAGGCCCACCCGGACTGGACGGTCGAAGAGGTCAAGGCGGCGGTCATGAACACCGCCGGGCACGACGTCACGGCCGGTGGCAAGACCTACGCGCCGCAGCGCGTCGGCGCGGGCCGGATCGACGCGAAGGCCGCGCTGGACACCTCCGTGCTCGCCTACGTGCAGGACGACCCGGGCACGGTGAGCGTGGGCTTCGGCACCGTCGAAGCCGGTAAGCCGGTCTCCACGACCAAGACGATCAAGGTCGTCAACAAGGGCACCAAGCCGGTCGACTACCACGTCGAGTACCAGGCGGTCGACCAGCTGCCCGGCGTGCGGTACCAGGTGTCCACCAGCTCGGTGCGACTGCTCCCGCACGGGATCGCGATGGTCCGGGTCACGCTGAAGATCACCGACCCGGCCGCGCTGCGGAAGGTGCTCGACCCGACCGTGGAGGCCACGCAGGCCGGCCTGGCGCGGCAGTTCCTCGCCGACGCCTCGGGTCGCGTCGTGTTCACGCCGCGCGCGGGCGCCGTGCCGCTGCGCGTACCCGTGTACGCCGCGCCGAAGCCGGTCTCCGCGATCACCGTGCCGAACTCGCTGAACTTCCGCGAGGGCGGCCAGGCCGCGCTCGGCCTGTCCGGCCGCGGCCTCGACCAGGGCAGCGGCAGCCAGCGGTACCAGTCGCTGATCAGCGTGCTGGAGCTGCAGGCGTCCTCGCCGAAGCTGCCGCCCTGCCGTGGCAAGATCACCGAGGGCTGCACGGTCAACGACACCGCGAAGGGCGGTGACCTGCGGTACGTCGGGGCGGCCTCCACGGCGCCGGCCGCCCGCCAGGCAGGCACCCCGCAGGACGCGCTGCTCGCGTTCGGCATCTCCACCTGGGGCGACTGGGCGAACCTCGGCAGCAACACGATCCCGTTCGTGGACATCGACACGACCGGCGACGGCAAGCCCGACTTCGAAAGCTACGTCACGAAGGCGACCGGCACCGACGTCCTGCTCGTGAACACCGTGAACCTCAACGTTGCAGGCGAACCGACGGTGGACGTGCAGGCGGTCAACGGCCAGCTGGGCGACGTGGACACGAACGTGTTCGACACGGACGTCGTCGTGCTGCCGGTCGGCATCGCGGCGCTGGGCATCGACCCGGCGGCGGCGAGCCACCGGCTCGGCTACACCGTCGGGGTGGCGGGTTACTACCCGGCGCCGGGCAGCCCGAACTCGATCATCGACGCGGTGAGCACGCCGCTGTCCTTCGATCCGCTCTCGCCGGGGTACTCCGTCCAGGGCACGGGCGGTCCGGCCCTCGTCTACGCGGCGAAGCCCGGCACCCGGTTGGTGGTCACCCGCAACGCGGCGGCGGCGGACGCGGACACCGGCGACGACCTGCTGGCACTGGCGCACCACAACGGCGCGGGTTCGCGCGCCCAGGTGATCAAGCTGCGCTGATACGGACGGAAGGGCACCCTCAGTTGGCGGGGGTGCCTTTCCGCATCCTCGAGCGTGCACCCGATCGGGTGTCTCGCCGCATGGGAAATTACGGCATAAGGGTGGTGCCGCTTCGGCTGGTTGACGACGGCCGGTAACCTCCCCGTCGCTGGAGTTTTCGTGCGAATGGGGCCCCAAGTGCCTCACCGCACTGGTTGACGGAGGTGTCTGGATGCGGCTCGCGGTGATCCCAGGAGATGGGATCGGACCCGAAGTGATCACCGAGGCGCTCAAGGTACTGGCCGAAGTCGCCCCGGGCGTGGAGACGACCAGCTACGACCTGGGCGCCGCGCGCTGGCACTCGACGGGGGAGCTGCTGCCCGAGCCCGTGCTCGGGGAGCTGCGGCAGCAGGACGCGATCCTGCTCGGCGCCGTCGGCGACCCCAGCGTGCCCAGCGGCATCCTCGAGCGCGGCCTGCTGCTGCGCCTGCGGTTCGAGCTCGACCACCACGTCAACCTGCGGCCCGCGCGGCTCTACCCCGGCGTGCGCGGCCCGCTCGCCGACACCTCCGCGGAGATCGACATGATCGTGGTCCGCGAAGGCACCGAAGGCCCGTACGCGGGCAACGGCGGCCTGCTGCGCAAGGACACCGAGCACGAGATCGCCACCGAGGTCAGCGTCAACACCGCGTTCGGCATCCGGCGCGTCGTCGCCGACGCGTTCAACCGCGCGGAGGACCGCCCGCGCAAGCACCTGACCCTGGTGCACAAGACCAACGTGCTGCTGCACGCCGGCTCGCTGTGGTCGCGGATCGTCGAGGAGGTCTCGCTCGAGCACCCCGACGTCACCGTCGCCTACTCGCACATGGACGCCGCGACCATCCACCTGGTGACCGACCCCGCGCGGTTCGACGTCATCGTCACCGACAACCTCTTCGGCGACATCCTCACCGACCTCGCCGCCGCGGTCACCGGCGGCATCGGCCTCGCGGCCAGCGGCAACCTCGACATCACCCGCCGCAACCCGAGCATGTTCGAGCCGGTGCACGGCAGCGCCCCGGACATCGCGGGCCAGGGCATGGCCGACCCGACGGCCGCCGTGCTGTCGGTCTCGCTGCTGCTGGACCACCTCGGCCAGCGCGAAGCCGCCCGCCGGATCGAGGCGTCGGTGGCCTTCGACCTGGCCACCCGCGACCAGAAGAACCCGGGCTCGACCCACGCGATCGGCGATCGGCTCGCCGCGCTCGTCTCCTCGAACACCCGCCCCGTTTCCTGATCTCCGCACGCACCCCGCCGGTCACCGCATTTGGTGACCGGCGGGGTGCGTGGCATAGTGAAGCCGTGACTTCTTTCGCCGTGATCATTATCGGCAGGCGCGCCGGGTAGTGTCCGCATCGGACACCTGGCGCGCAAACCTCTCGCACCCTCTGCGGGAGGTTTTTTCTTTGCCCAGAAGCAGTGAGGAGACCACCGTGTTGCGTACCGAGCCCGCCGGCACCCCGCTCGGCGACGAGTTCCACCTCTACGACACGACCCTGCGCGACGGTGCGCAGCGGGAGGGGATTTCGTACTCGGTCACCGACAAGCTCGCGGTCGCGCGGTTGCTCGACGAGCTGGGCGTGGGCTTCATCGAAGGCGGCTGGCCGGGGGCATTGCCGAAGGACACCGAGTTCTTCGCGCGGGCGGCGAAGGGCGAGCTTTCGCTGAAGCACGCGGCACTCGTGGCGTTCGGTTCGACCCGCAAGGCGGGGACGACGGCGGAGAAGGACGCGCAGGTACGGGCCCTGCTCGACTCCGCGGCGCCGGTGGTCACGCTGGTCGCGAAGTCCGATGTCCGCCACATCGAGCGTGCGCTGCGCGTCGACGTCGCCGAGGCGTGCGCGATGGTCTCCGACACCGTCTCGTTCCTCGTCCGCGAGGGACGCCGTGTTTTCGTTGACGCGGAACACTTCTTCGACGGCTACGACCACGATCCGGACACCGCGCTGCGCGTCCTCGACGCCGCCGCGAACGCCGGCGCCGACGTGGTCGTGCTGTGCGACACCAACGGCGGCCAGCTGCCGCTCGGACTCGCCGAGACCGTGCGGAAAGTCAAGGCGCGCACCGGTTTCCGCCTCGGCATCCACTGCCAGGACGACACGTCCTGCGCGGTGGCCAACAGCGTCGCGGCGGTCCAGGCCGGCGCGACGCACGTGCAGTGCACCGCGAACGGTTACGGGGAACGGGCCGGCAACGCCGACCTGTTCGCCGTGACGGGAAACCTCGTGGCCAAGCTCGGCATGGACGTCCTCCCGACCGGAGGGGCCGCCGAGCTGACCCGCGTCTCCCATGCTCTTGCCGAGATCGCGAACATCGCCCCCGACACCCACCAGGCCTATGTCGGGGCGTCGGCCTTCGCCCACAAGGCGGGGTTGCACGCGAGCGCGATCAAGGTGGATCCGTTGCTGTACAACCACATCGATCCATCTTCCGTCGGCAACGACATGCGGGTCCTGGTCACGGAGATGGCCGGCAGGGCCAGCCTGGAGCTCAAGGGACGTGAGCTCGGGGTCGACCTTGCCGGCCGGCCTGAAGCACTCACCAGCGCGATCGAGAAGGTGAAGCGGCTGGAGGCCGAGGGCTGGTCCTTCGAGGCCGCCGACGCCTCGCTGGAGTTGTTGTTGCGCAAGGAAGCCGGGGAGAACCTCGACGACACGCCGTTCACGCTCGAGTCCTACCGCGTGGTGCTCGACCACCGTGGCGACGGCGAGGTGATCTCGGAGGCGACCGTCAAGGTGCACGTCAAGGGCGAGCGGGTGATCGAGACCGCCGAGGGAAACGGTCCCGTGCACGCACTGGACGCCGCGCTGCGCAAGGCGTTGCTGCCGTATCTGTCCTGGTTGGACACTGTGGAGCTGGCGGACTACAAGGTGCGCATCCTCGCCGGGCACCCCGGCACGGACGCCACCACGCGCGTGCTCGTGCAGTCCAGCGACGGCGACCGCGAGTGGACCACGGTCGGCGTGCATCCCAACATCGTCGAGGCGAGCTGGCTGGCGATGTGCGACGCGCTGATCCACAAGGACCTGCGCGGCTGAGCGGTCAGGCGTGCACCCAGCCGGTCAGGTAAGCGTGCCAGTCCTCGGGCGTGGCCGAGAAATCGGCGTACATCGAGACGCCGAACGGCCGGGTGGTGAGGCCGCCCAGCGCCATCCGGACGCCTTTGACCGCCGCGGCGACGGTCTCGGCGTCGGTGTGGCCTGGCTCGTCGGTGTGGTAGGCGGGCAGGCCGATGAGCAGCGTGACCCGCGGCGGGACGGCCTCGAGCGCGAGCTCCGTCTGTACGTGGACGTAGCCGGTGTACGCCGTTTCGAGCGGGACACCGGTGTCGTAGGCCATGATCGCGACCTCGTCGACCCTGGTCGCCACCTCGCGCAGGTAGCCGGTGGACCAGAAGTGCGGCTTACCCAGCAGCCACCGGGCCGGACCGAGCAGCCCGGGCAGCGGTTCGAGCTGGTGCGCGGCGACCGACAGCACGGCGTGCCGCGCGAGGGTCAGCTCGTGCACCGAGGACAGCAGCGTCAGGAACCCGGCCGTGCCGTCGGCGAGCGGTTCGAGGTCGAGGTGCACGCCGTCGAAACCGTCGTCGAGCACCTCGCGGGCGCTGGTGACGATCCGGTCGCGGGTGGCGGGGTCGGCCGGATCGAGCCCGTCCCGCCCGACGGTGTCGCCGAGCCAGGACTGCACCCGCACGCCGGGCAGGGCGAGGTGCAGCGCCGTGGTGAGCCACCGCGCGTCCGGTCGCAGCGCGGGGTCGAGGGAGCCGTCGTCCGCCAGCGGTCCGGTGTGGACGAACAGGTCGTGGTTGCCGGTGGACCGAACCCGCGCGGCGAGAGTGTCCACATCCGACTGGTCGCGGCGGCCGTCCACCCAGGCGTGCCCGAGCCACAGCCCGTCGGCAGCGCCGGCGCCGGTGTCCGGGGCCGCGGTGCCCATGCCCTCGGCCCACAGCCAGACCGCGACGGTCGCGAGGATCAGCACCGGGACGAGAACGAGCACGCCGAGCACGATCAGGGCGCGGCGCAGTACGCGTCGGCGTCGAGTGGGCACACCTCTTGGACGCCGCTCGGCGCCGTCGGTTGTCACGAGTAGACTCCGGCGACGTGCGCTTAGCTCGGATTGCTCATGCTGGTGGAGTCGCGTTCGCTTCGATCGAAGGGGAGGGCGACGGGGCGCAGGTGCTCGAGATCGCCGAGCACCCGTTCGGCAATCCCAACTTCACGGGCAAGCGCTGGCCGCTGGCCGATGTGCGGCTGCTGGCACCGATCCTGCCGAGCAAGGTGATCGCCGTCGGGCGCAACTACGCCGCGCACGCGGCCGAGTTCGGCAACGAGGTGCCCACCTCGCCGATGACCTTCATCAAGCCCTCGACCAGCGTGATCGGCCCCAACGCGGCGATCAAGCTGCCGGCGGAGTCCGAGCGGGTGGACTTCGAGGGCGAGCTGGCGATCGTCATCGGCCAGCCGGTGCGGAACGTGCCGGCCGCGCGGGCGGCGAGCGTCATCCTGGGGTACACGATCGCCAACGACGTGAGCGCGCGCGACCTGCAGAAGGCCGACGGTCAGTGGGGGCGTGCCAAGGGGTACGACACGTTCTGCCCGCTCGGGCCGTGGATCGAGACCGCGATCGACCCGTCCGACCTCGCGCTGCGCACGGAGCTGGACGGTGAGGTCAAGCAGAACTCGCGCACGTCGCTGCTGATCCACAAGATCCCGGAGCTGGTCGAGTTCGTGTCCGGGGTGATGACCCTGCTGCCCGGTGACGTGATCCTGACCGGCACGCCCGAGGGCGTCGGCCCGATGACCGAGGGCCAGCAGGTGTCGATCACGATCGAGGGCATCGGCACGCTGATCAACACCGCGCAGAAGGCGTAGGGGCAGGGTTCGGAGGCGATCGGGCAAGCGCGCCCGGTCCGCTGCCCCTACGCTCGCGGCCGTGACGAGACCCGAGCGCACGTCGGATTTCCTAAACTCCCTGGTGGTGGGCGAAACCGGTGACTGGGCGACCGGAAAGGGACACATCGCGTATCCCACCCGGGCGCAGGTCCTGGAGCTGGCCATGGCCATTTCGCGGGGGGTGCCCGGCAACATCGTCGAGTTCGGTACCTGGCAGGGCCACTCGACGAGGGTCATCCGCGATGAGTTGTGGCGTAGCCGGGTGTGGTAGCCGGGGCGGCGCAAGCGCATCTTCGCGTGCGACTCGTTCGAGGGGCTGGCCGAGGACTACGAGCACCTGAAGGCGGGCACGTTCAGGACGGCGGTGCCGAAGCTGACCGGGGTGCGGATCGTCAAGGGCTACTTCGACGGCAGCCTGACGCCCGAGCTGGCGAAAGAGGTCGGGACGGTCAGCCTCGCCCATCTGGATGCGGATCTCTACAGCTCCACGGTGACCGCCTTGAAGTGGCTGACGCCGTTGTTGCAGCCGGGGAGCCTGCTGTTGTTCGACGAGCTGCTGGGCGAGGACCCGGCGGAGGCGCGTGCGCTGACGGAATGGGCGGCGGAGACCGGGACGCGGCTGGCGTTTCTCGGTCTGTTCGGCCGGCACCCGAGCGGGCACGGCGACACGACCGACCGGCGCGGCCTGTTCCAGGTGGTGGGGGAGGAGAAGGTGCGCAACCCGCCGCCGCTGTTCCCGGTCCGGCTGCGCCGGAAGCTCGCGTCGAAGTGGTGATGGGTTTCGGATCGGGGGTTTGTGCTGGCGGGTGGGTGAGTGGGTCGGTGGTGGCCGGGTGAGTGGGGCGGTGGTGGCGGCGCGGCTGGGCCGCCCCTGACCCAGCACCGCTGACCCAGCATCGCTGGCCGGGGTAGCCGGGCCACGGCCCCCACAGTCACCGCCTTCGGGCGAACTCCGGTGCGTGCTCCGGGAACAGCCCCACTCCGATCAGGTACGCCGGCACCTTCCGGGCGGCCGGAACCAAGCCCAGCACCCGGACGATCACCCGCGGCGGCCCGTTGCGGCGCCCTTCGATCACCGGACGAATGACGCCTCGGTGCATCACGCGCTGGATCGCCTGCACGATGATCGTCGGCAGCCACCGGCGGCGGTGCACCCTCGCCAGCTCGCGCCGCGTGACCCGCCCCCGGCCCCGCAGGCGGCGCCGACTCGCCACTCGGGCCGAGCCGCCAACCCCACGGGAGCCGCCGACCCCACCGGAGCCCGCAACGCCCCCGGAGCCGCCGACCCCACCCGAGCCCGCAACGCCCCCGGAGCCCCCAACGCCACCCGAGCCCCCAACCCCACCCGAGCCGACCCCAGCACCCTGCGCCCGCAACAACGGCCCCGCCAGCAGGCGAGCCGTCGCGACGGCGTCTTGCACCGCCAGGTTGATCCCCACGCCGCCGATCGGCGACATCGCGTGCGCTGCGTCGCCGATGCACAGGACGCCGGCCCGGTGCCACCGCCGCAGCAGGTTGAGGCGCACGTCCAGGTGCTTCACGTCGTCCATGGACTCGAGCTTCCCCACCCGGTCGGCGAACTCCGGCAGCACCTCGGCGATCCGCGCCCGGAACGCGTCCAGCCCCTCGGCCCGCAGCTGCGCGTCGAGCCCCTTCCCGGCCAGGTACGCGATCTGGAAGTACCCCTCGCGCGGGATCACGACCGCGAAGTGACCATCCCGCATCCCCGGCACCAGCGTCGCCCGCTCGTCACCCTCGCGCGGGAGCCGGAACCACCACGTGTCCACCGGCACCGGGAACTCCCGCGCCCGCAAACCGGCCAGCGTGCGCACCACCGACCACCGCCCGTCGCAGCCGACCGTCACGTCCGCGGCGATCTCGCCGGTCTCGCCGTCCGCCGTGCGATACCGCACCCCGGCGACCCGCCCCCGCTCGCGGATCAAGCCGACCACCTCGGTGTCCATCCGCAGCTCGAAATGCGGCTCCGCGCGCCCGGCATCGGCCAGCAGGTCGAGCAGATCCCACTGCGGAACCATCGCCACGTACGGGTGCGGCAGATCCAGCAGCCGGAAGTCGGCCACGGTCAGGCCGGTGCCGTCCGCGAGGGGGATCGAGACCTCGCTCAGCCGGCTCTGCGGCAGCGCCGCGAACTTCTCGCCGAGGCCCAGCTCGTCCATCAGCGCCTGGGTCGACGGATGCACCGTGTCGCCACGGAAGTCACGCAGGAAGTCGCCGTGCTTCTCCAGCACGGTCACGTCGACACCGGCCCTGGCGAGCAGGAGTCCCAGCACCATCCCCGCGGGCCCGCCACCGGCGACGAGACAGGTCGTGCGTCCGGTCATCGTCCCCACCTCTTTTTCATCGTCCGTTGAATAAATCCAGGATGGCCTCCGAGTACGCGTTCGTCAAGCGGGATACGCTGGATGGGCTATGACTGAGACCGCGGTACGCGCACGCTTCTGCCCCTCGCCGACCGGCACCCCGCACGTCGGGCTGATCCGCACGGCGCTGTTCAACTGGGCCTTCGCCCGTCACCACGGCGGCACGCTGGTGTTCCGGATCGAGGACACCGACGCCGCCCGGGACAGCGAAGAGTCCTACCAGCAGCTGCTCGAAGCGTTGCGCTGGCTGGGCATCGACTGGGACGAGGGCCCGGACGCCGGCGGCGAGTACGGCCCGTACCGGCAGAGCGAGCGCCGCGACATCTACGCCGACATCGCGCGCCGCCTACTCGAGGCCGGCGAGCTGTACGAGGCGTACTCGACCAACGACGAGGTCGAGGCCCGCCGCAAGGCCGCGGGACAGGACCCCAAGCTGGGCTACGACAACTTCGACCGCGACCTCACCGAGGAGCAGCGGGCCGCGTTCCGCGCGGAGGGCCGCAAGCCGGTGCTGCGGCTGCGCATGCCGGCCAAGGACCTCACCTGGCACGACCTCGTGCGCGGTCCCATCACCTTCCCCGGCGCCACCGTGCCCGACCCGGTCCTGGTGCGCGCGAACGGCGACCCGCTCTACACCCTGACCAACCCGGTCGACGACGCGCTGATGCGCATCACGCACGTGCTGCGCGGCGAGGACCTGCTGCCCTCGACGCCGCGGCAGCTCGCGCTGTACGAGGCGCTGCAGCGCATCGGCGTCACCGACTTCACCCCCGAGTTCGGCCATCTGCCGTACGTGATGGGGGAGGGCAACAAGAAACTGTCCAAACGCGACCCGCAGTCGAACCTGTTCAACTACCGCGACCGCGGGTTCATCCCCGAGGGCCTGCTCAACTACCTGGCCCTGCTGGGCTGGTCCATCGCCGACGACCGCGACGTGTTCAGCGTGGCCGAACTGGTCCAGGCCTTCGATATCGGCAAGGTCAGCGCGAACCCGGCCCGGTTCGACACCAAGAAGGCCGAGGCGATCAACGGCACGCACCTGCGGGCGCTGCCCGTCGAGGATTTCGTGCAGCGGGTGATTCCCTATCTGACCACCGCCGGCGTCCTTCCCGCGCAGCCGAGTCACGAGCAGCTGGACAAGCTGCGCGCGATCGCGCCGCTCGTGCAGGAGCGGGTGACGGTGCTCGGCGACGCGGCCGGCCTGGTGCGCTTCCTGTTCGTCGACGACGACAAGTTCGCTCCGGAGGAGGACGCCGCGACCAAGGCGCTCGGGCCCGACTCGGAGCCCGTGCTGCGCGCGTCCATCGAGGCGCTCGAACCGCTCTCGTCCTGGGAGGCGCCCGCCATCGAGCAGGCGCTCAAGGACGCGCTCGTCGAGGGTCTGGGTCTCAAGCCCCGTAAGGCTTTCGCGCCGGTTCGGGTGGCTGTCACGGGTCGTACCGTTTCGCCGCCGCTGTACGAGTCGATGGAACTGCTTGGCCGGTCGACATCACTCGCTCGGCTGATGCGCGCACTGCCGGGCAACTGACAGTAGAGGGTCACGATCGCGAATCGGCGAAGGCAATCACCTTGTCGGTCGAATCGCGAAAGCGCTCAGTCCCCTAGCCTCACTTGGTGGATTTTGCTCGCCCCCGTTCCTCGGCCCCTGTCACCACCCTCGGCACCCCGGCCGATCCCTGGACCCCGCCAAGCCTGCGCCTGGTTTGCCTGGACATCGACGACACCCTGATCGACTTCAGTGCGGCCTGCCGCCGTGCTCTCGCGGCGCTCCTCGGCCGCGCCGACATGTGGCCGCTGTGGGAGCGGATCACCGACCGGCACGTCGCGCTGGTCGTGGCGGGGGAGATCGACTACGCCTCGATGCACTTCAGACGCACGCAGTGCTTCCTGGGGGAGCTGGGGGTGGTCGTCGACGGCGAGGACATCACGCGCTTCGAAGCGCGGCGCAAGGTTCTGCTGCGCCGGTCCTGGCGCCTGTTCGACGACGTGCTGCCGTGCCTGGACTGGCTGCGCGCCGCGGGGGTGCTGCTCGCGGCCGTGACGAACGCCTCAGGCGCACATCAGCGCGCGAAACTGGCCGACCTGGGGCTGGCCCGCTTCTTCGACCACGTGGCCATCGCCGGTGAGATCGGTGTCGCCAAGCCCGATCCCGTGATGTTCCACTCAGTCTGCGCGACGCTCGGCTGCGACCCCGGTGAGGCGGCGCACGTGGGCGACAAGCTGGGGACCGACGCCGTGGGCGCCCGGGACGCGGGCCTGCAGGGCGTCTGGCTCGACCGGCACGACACGGGCACGCAGGTGCCCGACGGCGTGCATGTCATCGCCGGCCTCGACGACCTGCCGCAGCTGCTGGTCAGCGAGTTCGCCCGGATCGGCGTCCCGGCGCAGCGGTGATCCCGGCCCCCGGTGACGGGGCATGGGAGCCGTGGTCTAGTATTTTCTCTCGGCGGTGCTGCTCCGGATCGCGACCGGACCGGCAAAACCGTTGGGGTATGGTGTAATCGGCAGCACGACTGATTCTGGTTCAGTTAGTCTAGGTTCGAGTCCTGGTACCCCAGCTGCGAAGAGAAAAATCGGTTCTGCTAAGGTTTCTCTCGCAACAAAGAGCAAGCCCCCGTCGTCTAGCGGCCTAGGACGCCGGCCTCTCACGCCGGTAGCGTGGGTTCGAATCCCATCGGGGGTACGCACGAAAACCGCCGACCATTACGGTCGGCGGTTTTTTCGTTTCGGAATTCCTGTCGCCGATCGGGTTCTCGTCGCGCTCAGGCACGAGCCGCTAGCGCGGACGACCGGGCGTTGTGTCCGTCTTGAGTACTTCATGTCGATCTTCGATGCGCGCTTGGACGGGCGGGTACACCCGGCCGAAAGCTGCGGTAAACCGTTATTCAAAAAGTGACGACAGTCGCTTCCGCGGCTGTTATTTTTCCTCTGCCCGTCACACTTCTGGGGGACAAGGCGCTTGTCGCGCTGATCTTTGTCGTGCCCGCTCGGGGGTCGTGTGACTTCGTTTGCACCCCTTCGAGGAGGATTGAGTGGCGGACTCCTTCGCCAATGAACCGACCCCGCTCAGACGTTCCGGCCTTCGCCGGCGCCGTGGCCTGGCTCTGGCCGCGGTGATCGCGCTGGGCGTGTCGATCGCGCAGACCCCGATCGCGGCCGCGGCGGACACCCCGGTGTTCCGGCCCGTCGGTGCGGCCCCGGCCGTCCCGAACGGCGCCGTCCGGTTGACCGAGCCGCAGGCGGACCAGCCGGTGCGGCTGAACGTCGAGCTCGCCCCGCGCGACCCGGCCGCGCTGCAGGCCTTCGTCACCGCGGTGTCGACGCCCGACTCGCCCCAGTACCACCAGTACCTGCAGAAAGGCCAGTTCGCGGCCGTCTTCGGGCCGACGAGGACGACCATCGACGCGGTCACGACAGCGCTCGAGGCACAGGGCCTGAACCCCGGGGCCGCATCGCCCGACGGACTGTCCATCCCGGTCGACACGACCTTCGGCAACGCGGCACGAGCGCTGCGCGTCGGCTTCGCGGGCTACCGGCTGACCGACGGCCGGACGACCTACGCGAACACGAACGCGCCCGAGCTGCCGTCGTCCGTCGCGGGAGTCGTGACCGGCATCCTGGGGCTCAACGACTTCACCAAGCCGGTCGCCCAGCACACCCCGGGCACGCGCACCGTCGCGGCGCCGAAGGGGAGCGTCCAGCCGCACGCGGCGCAGCCGAACGTGGCGACGCCGTCGTTCTGCTCGGACATCAAGAACCTGCTGAGCAGCAACGGGCTGACCGATACCCAGGACTACTGGGAGCCCTCGACGCTGTCGGCGAGCTACGCCTACAACACCGCGCCGCTCTACAACCAGTACGGCAACACCGGCAGCGGGGTCAGCGTCGGGCTGTTCGAGCTGGAGAACTACTCGCCCGACGACATCGCCGCCTACGAGTCGTGCTTCGGGCTGCGCACCTCGGTCTCCGCGACCAAGGTCGACGGTGGCCCGACGCTGCCGCCGGACATGAACACCCAGGTCGGGCTGGAGTCCGCATTGGACATCCAGACCGTCGCGGGCCTGGCGCCCGGCGTCGGCATCAAGGTCTACCAGGGGCCGGACAACGCGAACAGCACCCAGTACCTCGACGTCTACCGCCGGATCGTCAACGACGACGCCGTCCAGGTCATCTCCACCTCGTGGGGCCTCTGTGAGACCAACGCCCAGGCCTGGGACCCGGCGCTGCTGAGCACGGAGGCCAATCTCTTCGCGATGGCCGCCGCACAGGGCCAGACCGTGGTCGCCGCCTCCGGTGACTCCGGTTCCACGGGCTGCTACCCGGTGGGACCGGACAACAGCAGCCTGGTCGTCGACGACCCGGCGGCCCAGCCGAACGTCACCGCGGTCGGCGGCACCCGGATGACGCTGCCCAGCGGGGGCTCGTCGGTCGTGCAGAGCACCTGGAACACCCCGGGTGAGCAACCGGGTGCCAGCGGTGGCGGTGTGTCGCAGTACCAGAAGCTCTCCGGTGCCGGGAACTTCCAGAGCGGGGTCCAGGGCGCGGGCTACAGCAACGTCTGTGCCGCGGCCGCCGGTACGACCTGCCGCCAGGTGCCGGACGTCTCGGCGCTCGCGGACCCGGGAACCGGCTACCTGACCGCCTTCGGTGAGGACACGAACAGCCAGTACTGGACCATCATCGGCGGCACCAGTGGGGCCGCCCCACTGTGGGCGGCGATCATGGCGCTGACCGATGCCAGCGGTTCCTGCGCCGGCAACGGCGCCGTCGGCATGGTCAACCCCGCGCTCTACCAGCACGCCAACCTGCTCACGGACGTGACGGCAGGCAACAACATCCTGGACGGTTCCGGCTACACCGGCAACCTCTACTCGGCGGGTTCGGGCTACGACCTGACGACCGGCCTCGGCACCCCGAAGGCACCGGCCCTCGTGGAAGCCCTGTGCTCGGCCAAGGCCGCGTCGGTGGGCAGCTCCTTCACCCCGGTCACCCCGGCCCGGGTGCTCGACACCCGTTCCGCCGGCCCGATTGGTGCAGGTGGGACGTTGAAGCTGCCGGTGACGGGGGCGAACGGCGTGCCGTCGAGTGGTGTGACGGCGGTGGTGCTGAACGTGACGGCGACGGAGTCCACCGATGGTGGCTTCCTGACGCTGTATCCGGACGGGCAGCCGCGTCCGGCGTCGTCGAACCTGAACTTCGTTGCGGGGCAGACGATTCCGAACCTGGTGACGATTCCCGTGGGGTCGGACGGTGCGGTGGACATCTACAACCGCTTCGGTACGACGCAGGTGATCGCCGACATCTTCGGCTACTACTCGTCGGGTTCGGGCAGCCTCTTCAAGCCACTCACCCCGGCCCGGGTGCTCGACACCCGTTCCGCCGGCCCGATTGGTGCAGGTGGGACGTTGAAGCTGCCGGTGACGGGGGCGAACGGCGTGCCGTCGAGTGGTGTGACGGCGGTGGTGCTGAACGTGACGGCGACGGAGTCCACCGATGGTGGCTTCCTGACGCTGTATCCGGACGGGCAGCCGCGTCCGGCGTCGTCGAACCTGAACTTCGTTGCGGGGCAGACGATTCCGAACCTGGTGACGATTCCCGTGGGGTCGGACGGTGCGGTGGACATCTACAACCGCTTCGGCACCGTGCAGGTGATCGCCGACATCTTCGGCTACTTCACCAATGACGGCACCGGATACAGGTTCCACACGTCCACGCCGCAACGGCTGCTGGACACCCGCAACGGTCAGGGCGTCACGAGTGGCCAGGCGACTCCGGTCGGGACGGGCGGTGTGTTCGCGCTCCCGCTGACCGACACCGCCGGGCCGGGCAACACGGGCCCGCTGGCCGGTGCGGCGGCGTTGATGCTGAACGTCACGGCCACCGAATCGACCGACGGCGGCTTCCTCACCGTCTACCCGTCCAATGTCGCCCGCCCCGCGTCGTCGAACCTCAACTACGTGGCGGGCCAGACGATCCCGAACGCGGTGGTGACACCGGTCAACGGTTCGGCGATCGACTTCTACAACCGGTTCGGTACCGTCCAGATCATCGCCGACCTGTTCGGTTACTACTCCGCCAACTGACGTAACCTGCTCTGGTCCCGCCCCCGGGCGGGGCCAGAGCAGGGGGTCGCAAGAAGAATGAGCTGGTTCGGGGCCGTGCCGATCGGCCTGACGTGTGTCGGCTGGCTGATCGTGCCCGGTTTGCTCGTCACCTACGGCGCGGGTCTGCGCGGCGTCGCCGCCTGGGCCACCGCGCCCATCGTGACGGTCGCCGTGGCGGCGGCTCTCGCCGTGGTGGCGGGAAAACTCGGCATCCCGTGGTCGGTACCGCTGGTCGTGGCGGTGTTCGTCGTGCTCGCGGTGCTGACCGCCGGGGTCGCGTTCCTGGTGCGCCACCGTGCACCGGCCAGGGACGCGGACCCGCGGCCGCTCACCGCCGCGGCCCTGCTCGGCCTGGTGCCCGCCGCGATCCTCGGCGCCATCACCGTCGCCAACGGGTTCGGCGAACCGGACTCGCTTTCCGAGACCTTCGACGCGGTGTTCCACTACAACGCGGTCGCGTCGATCCTCGACTCCCGCGACGCCTCGTCGCTGACGCTCGGCAGCCTCGGTACGCCGGGACTGCCGGGCACCTTCTATCCGGGCGCCTGGCACGATCTCGTCTCGCTCGTGGTGTTGTCCACGGGCACCGCCATCCCGGTCGCGACGAACCTGTTCGCCGCGACCGTGGCTCTGCTGATCTGGCCGCTGTCGTGCCTTTTCCTCGCCCGCCAGGTGTTCGGCCGCTCGACGGCCGCGATGGCAGTCACCGGCGTGCTGAGCCTCGGGTTCGGCGCCTATCCGTGGGGTCTGCTCAGTTTCGGTGTGCTGTGGCCGAACCTGCTCGGCATGTCGATGGCCCCGGCGGCGCTCGCCGTCGTCGTGTCGCTGTGCGGCCTGGCGCGGGACGATGCACTGGGCCGTGGCCGCGCGTGGCTGCTCCTGCCGGTGACGGCGGTCGCGCTGGCGCTCGGGCATCCCAACGTCCTGTTCAGCCTGATCGTCCTGTCGATCTTCCCGGTCGCGACCGCGCTCATCCGCCGGACGATCCGGCTACGCCGCGAAAACCGGTTGTGGCGCGGCGTTTGCGAGATCCTCGTGGCCGTCGCGATCTTCCTGCTCGGCTGGTGGTGGGCGGCGACCACGCCCGCGTTCGCGAAGGTGCGGACGTTCTACTGGGCGCCGTTCACGGGCCGCGCGAACGCGATCGGTCAGGTGCTTCGCAACGCCACCAACAACTACGACTCGCTGTGGTTGCTCTCGGCCCTGGTGCTCCTCGGCGTCGGGGTCTGCCTGTGGAAGTCCGGGCTGCGCTGGCTGGTCGCCGGCGAGGTCGTCGCGGGCGTGCTGTACGTCCTCAGCGCGGCGGTGAACACTCCCTCGACCCAGAAGTTCACCGGTTACTGGTACAACGACTCACACCGGCTGGCGGCCGTGGTGCCGATCACCGCGGTGCCGCTGGTGGTCGCCGCGGTCCTGTTGCTGACCACAGTGGTCCGGCGCGGTCTGCCGAAGGCCTCCCCGGTGCTGGTGGCGGCCGGGCTCGTGGTCGTCATCCTCGCCGCGACGGGCGGACTGTACGTGCGCAGCCACATCTCCGTGCTTGCCGGGCACTACACCGAGCCCGCGGGGGTGCCGGGGCGACGGCTGATCGACCCGCGCGAGCGGGCTTTCTTCGACCACATCAGGAACGAGATCCCGGCTGGGGTGCGCGTCGCCGGAAACCCGTGGGACGGCAGCGTGCTGCTGTGGGCGCTGGAGGACCGCAAGACGGTGTTCGGGCACCTGGACATCGCCACCACGCCGGACCAGGACTACCTGGCGGCGCACCTGATCGACGCGGCGACCGACCCGAAGGTGTGCGAGGCCGCGAACCGGTTGCAGGTGGGCTATCTCGTCATCGGCGAGACCCCGTTCTCGCCGGACTCGGCCGGGGTGAAGGAGTATCCAGGCTTCGCCGATCCAGGCTCCCGGCCCGGTTTCCAGCTCGTCGACGCCGACGGGCCGCTGAAGCTCTACCGGCTCACGGCTTGTGCGCGATGAGGACGAACTCGTTGTAGGGGAACAGTTTCCCGGCGAACCGGGGCAGCGGGAAGGACTGGCGCCGGTCCACGACGAGCCCCAGCTGCCCGGCCACGTCGGCCAGCCCGTCGAAGTCGGTGAACTCGACGTGCGTGCTGTCGGTGGTGTACCCGCGCTCCTGCGGGCAGATGAACACCACCCGGGCGCCGGACGCGAGGTGGTCGAGGTAGCCGGAGAGGACCTTGACCGCCTCGGCCCGTGGCATGTGCTCGATCAGGTGCGCGGCGAGCAGCCCGTCGAACCGGCCCGGCCGCGCAAATTCGGTGGCGGCGAACTCCTCGGTGGTGAACGCGGTGAGACCGCGGGCGCGGCAGACCTCGATTGAGTGCGCGTTGTGGTCGACGCCGACCCCCCGGGCTGCCAGGTGCCCGAGATTGCGGCCCAGCCCGCAGCCCACGTCAAGCACTTCACGATCACCGAAGAGTCGCCGGACGTTCCACCGGTAGGGCGCCTGCACGTCGAGAACGCGCTTCCACAGCGGCTGTTCGAGCTGCAGCAGGCGATCGGTGTAGTCGGAACCGTCGGTAGATCCGGGCGTCGTCACGGCGGGGACTGTACGCGGCCCGAAGGCGTGCCGGACCAGGGCCTTGGTGCCGTCCCGGTCCGCGCGGGGCAGCAGTGTGAGGGCGAACAGCCGGGAGGACAGGTGCAGGCTCGCGGCCCTGGCCGCCTTGTGCCAGCCGTGCCCGCGCAGCCGGTCCGCGGTCTCGAGGAAGAAGCCCTCGGCCTCGGCGAACCGGGAGCCGGCGTGGGCGGTGGTCGAGGACTCGCTGCCGGAGTGCCGCCGGTACTCGAAGCAGACCGTCTCGTCGACCAGCAGGCTTTCCCCGCGCTGAACGAGTTCGAGCAGCAGCGCCAGGTCCTGGATCACCCGCAGGTCCTCGCGGAACCGGACGCCGCGCAGGGCGGATGCCTTCCAGCACAGCGAAGGGAAGTACAGCCAGTCACCGCGGACCAGGCTCAGCGCGAGCTCTTCACCGGCCAGCACACGCCTTCCGCGCACCTTCGGCGCGTAGATCCGGCGCTTCGCCTCGTCGACGAGCGTGCGCGCGGGGCGGCCTTCCGCGTCGATCAGCCGCACGCCGGGCTGGATGATGCCGGCCTCCGGCACCGCCGCGTGCGCGGAAAGCACGGTGCCCACGTAGTTCGGCAGCATCCGGTCGTCGCAGCCCATCAGCACGACCAGCTCGTGCTCGGCCAGTTCGAGGCATTTGTTGAAGTTGCCGGTCACGCCGAGATTGCGTGCGTTGCGTAGGTAGCGGACCCGTTCGTCGCCGAGGCCGGCGAACCATTCGGGCACCCCTGGCACCGCGCCGTCGTCGACCACGGTGAGCCGCCAGCGCGGATCGCCCTGGGCGAGCACGCTGCGCACGGCGGTGCGCATCAGCTCGTCGTCGCCGTAGTACGGCATCAGGATGTCAACCGTGGTCATGCCGGCCCTGCCTCTTGTGCTCGTCGAGTTCCAGCCGCAGGATCGCCAGGTCCTCCGCCAGCTTGCGGGTCTCGTTCTCCACCCTCGACAGCTCCCAGGACAGGTGCAGGGCGACGCAGACGAGGAAGATGATCGCGACGAAGAAGAGCAGGTTCACCGGCAGCGCCACGCCGGTCGCGCGGCTCAGCGCGGTCAGGAGGTTCGGGAAGATCGTCAGCACCAGCACGACCACGCCGACGACCAGCCACAGCACCGCGTACTTCTCGCTGAGCTGACGGCGGCGCAGGAGCTCGAAGATGCCGGCGAGGACGAGGAGGCTGCCGACGAGCCCGACGAGGTACGAGCTCATGGCTTCGCGCCACCTTCCGCGGGACCGGCGGCCTCGAGTGCGGCGGCGTCCACCGACACGTCCCACCGGCGGACCAACGCGAGCAGCAGCGCGAAGCCGGCGCGGAAGAGGTAGATGCCCGCCTTGAGCGGCCGGTGGCTCGGGCGGCCGTCGCTTCGGGGGCGCATCCGGGCCGGCACCTGCGCGACCCGGCAGCCCGCCCGCACGGCGATGACCAGCGATTCGATCGTGTCACCCAGGTACTCGACGGGGTAGTACTGGGCGAAGACGGGCAGCGCGCGCGGGCCGGTGGCCTTGAACCCCGAGGTCGTGTCGGTCAGCGGGGTCCGCGCGAGCCCGGAGATCACCTTCGCGAGCACGACCATCGCCCACTTCCGCGGGCCGCGCACGCGGTAGTCGTCGTCGCCGTCGAACCGCGCACCGATCACCACGTCGGCCTCGTCGAGCTTGGCCAGCAGCCGCGGGACCTCGTGCGGGTCGTGCTGACCGTCGGCGTCCACCTGGACCGCGGTGTCGTAGCCGTGGCGGAGCGCGTACCGGAACCCCGCGCGCATCGCGCCGCCGACGCCCAGGTTGTACGACAGTTCCAGCACGATCGCGCCGGCTTCGCGCGCGTTCCGAACCGTTTCGTCGCTCGAACCGTCGTCGACGACGAGCACGTCGACGCCGGGCAGTGCCGCGCGGATCTCCCGCACGGTATCGCCGACGCAGCGTTCTTCATTCCAAGCGGGAACGATGATCAAAACCCGCCCGCCAGGCGGTTGTCTCCCCACGGCGGGCAGTCTATGTCACCGGCTTTTCGCGGAGCGCGGCGGAAAGCGCGGCACCCATCCCGGCCACGACGAGCACCGAGCCCACGATCTGTCCCAGTACCGCCGCACGCAGCGGGTCGCCGGGCAGGAAGAGCAGCCCGGTCAGCACGGCCGACCCCACCAGCCACGACAGCGTCGCGGCCCGGTGCATGCCCAGCGCGACCAGCGCCGGCTGCAGCACCTGGGCGATCAGCAGGGCGAAGGTGCCCAGCCCCAGCACGCCGAGCGCGACCGCGGGCAGCGTCACCTGGGCGCCGAACAACACCCGCACCGCCCACGGCCCGAGGGCGAACGACACCAGCGCGCCCAGCACGCCGACGACCGTCACCGCGGCGAGGATCAGCCGCAGCTTGCGGCGCACGTCCGCGAGGTCGCCGCGGGTCGCGGCGGCGGTCAGCGTCGGCAGCAGCATGGCCTGGACCGGCGCGAACACGAACAACGGGATGCGCACCAGGACGAACGCGGACGCGAACGCCGCGGCCGTCGCGGTGTCGGTGGTGAGCCGTCCCGAGACGACGACCGGCGCGAGGTTGGCCACGAGCTGGGCGAGCAGCGTCGAGCCGACGAGGACCGCGCTCGCGCGTGCCATGGTCGTGACGGAGACGGCGCTGTCGGCACTGGGTTCACGACTGCCGCCTCGCAGCGCGGGCAGCCCCGCGAGCGCGGCGACCGCCGAGCCGGCGGCGAAGAGCAACGCGTAGGTCGCGGCGTTCGGCGAACCCGCCACTGCGACGGCGATGCACGGGACCAGCCGGGCGAGGCCTTCGGCCGCCAGCGTCGTCGCGTAGCCCCCGAAGCGGCGGGAGCCGCCCAGCAGGCCGCGCACGAGATACACGGCCGCGGAGGTCGCGGAGCCGAAGATCAGCGCGACGAGCAGGATCCACCGTCCGCCGAAAGCCTTGCCCACGAGCACGGGCGAGGCGGCGAGCAGCACCAGGACGACCACCACGAGCAGCCCCGCGCCGACCAGCGCGGCGCGGCGCCGGACCTGCCGGATGTCCGCGGCGGCGGCGAGGCGGGCGCTGATCGTCCGGCTGGTCTCCTGCTCCAGCGCGGAGAACACCCCGGGCCCGATCATGTTGATCAGCAGGTACAGCGAGGCGACGGCGGCCGCGTCGGCGGTGGAGAGGGTGTGCCCGGACAGGGCGAGGAACCCGTACCCGGCGGCGCCGACGATCAGCAGCCCGCCGCCCATCAGGGCGGGAGGACCGAATCGCCGTCCGGCGCGGGCGGGTGCCGTCACAGGCCAACCGTAATGGGCGCGGCCACCGTCACCGGCGGCGACCGCGCCTGTGGACGCTAGCCTTCCGGATCCTTCGGCTTCGGTGCCACGTCGAGGTTCGCCCGTGCCGCGTGCACGACGAGCACCCGCGGGTCGTGCAGTTCGGTGAAGATCGCCAGGGACTCGTCGAAGGACGCCCGTGCTTCGACGAGCCTGCCCAGTTCGGCGAGGGTCTCGGCGAGGCTGAGCAGGCTGTCGGCCTCGCCCCAGCGCTCGCCCATCGCCCGCCGCAGTTCCAGTGCCTTCTCGAAGTGCTCGATGGCCGCGCGCGGGTTCCGGTCGCGCTGGTGCAGCTGGCCCAGATGGTGGTGCGACCGGCTTTCCAGCGGCAGGATCCCCAGCTCGCTCGAGATCTGCAGCGCCTCCCTGGCCGCGGCGAAGGCGGGGTCCAGCCACCCTTCCTGCTCCAGGGTCCGCGCCTTGCTGGCGAGGACGATGGCGATGCCGAACGGCCACCCCGCCTCGCGGAAGTACGCGGTCGCGGCGTCGAGGTGGTCGCGCGCCTCCGGGTGCCGGCCGAGTGCCGTGAGGACCTCGCCGATCACGTGTCCGGTCCAGGCCCGGCCGCGGGGGTCGTCGATGCCCTCGTGCAGCCGCATCGCCTCTTCGAGGTCGGGCAGGGCCTCGCGATCGCGGTCGAGCTCGTGCAGCACCCAGCTGAAACCCAGCAGGGACCGGGCGATCGCGACCTTGTCACCGAGCTCGCGGGCGATCTTCACCGCGGACTGGGTGAACTCCAGACAGGAGCGCCAGTGCTTGGTCAGGAAGAGGTGCGGCAGGTAGAACGCCGGCAGCTTCCAGGCCTCGGCGGCCTCGTCCTCGGCGTCGTGCAGCAGCGCGAGGGCGGACGGGAACTCCAGCTCGAACCACGAAAGCGGGGCGCGGTCGTCGTTGCCGGAAAAGACCGGCAGCGTCAGGTCGCGCGCGTCGACCTCGATCGCGGATCCCGCCCAGCCGGGGACGAGGGTGTCGCCGGCCTTGGCCGCCGCGGCGATGTACCAGCGCAACAACCTCTTCCGCGCGTCGGCGACCTCGTCGGGCCCTGCCTGCTCGGCGGCGTAATCCCGCAGGGTGCTGCCGAGCTTGATCCTGTTGTCCGCCAGCTCGACGAACCCGTAGCGCAGCAGCTCGCCGAGGGCCTGGCGCGCGAGCACGACATCGGTCCCGGTGAGCGCGGCGACCGCGAACAGGTGCAGTGCCGGGCAGGGCTGGGTGCCGAGCAGCCGGAACGTCTTCGCCGCCGCCGGGGACAGCATGCGGTAACCCGCGTCCATCGCCGCCGACACCCCGGCGTGGACGTCGATCCGCACGCTGACCCGGGACGAGGAGCCTGCCACGTCGAGCTCGTCCGCGAGCTCGGTCATCGTCAGCTGTTCGCGGGCGGCGAGCTGGTCGCCGGCGATGCGCAGCGGTAGCGGCAGCCGATCGCACAGGCCGATGACCCGGCGGGTCGCCTCCGGGTCATCGGCGACCCTGGCCATGCCGCCGAGCACGGCGAGCAGCCGTCGGGCCTCCGCGAACGTCAGCGGCTCCAGGGCGAGGGTCGTGCCCCTGAACTCGGGCAGCGGCACCCGGCTGGTGACCACGACCCCGTTGCCCCTGGCCGGCAGGAGCGCGCGGACCTGCGCGGCCGAGGCCGCGTTGTCGAGCACGACGAGTACCCGCTTCGTCTCGGTGACCAGCTGGAACAACCCGGGGAGCTCACCCGGCACGGTCGGTTCCAGCGAAACGCCGAGCTTCTGCAGGAACCCCGTCAGCACCGCCTCGACCTGGCCGACCGTGCCGTTCAGGTCCGCATACAGGCAGCCGTGCGGAAACCGGGACTTCGCCCGCTTGGCCCACCAGGTCACCAGCGCCGTCTTACCGACGCCACGCGGACCGGTGACCGCGACGATCTCGTCGCCGACGAGCTGGTCGAGCAGCCTGATCTGCGGGCCGCGGCCGACGAGATGCCGGACGGTCTCCGGCAGACCGGTGGGCCACTCCCGTTGGGGCTCGGGGGCGGCCCCCGCAGCCCGGGACTGTTTGCCGCGCACCCGCAGCCAGCCGCCCACCCTGGTCAGAACCCGCTTGATCTCCATGATTTTCCACCCGAAGATGCCAGTTGGACCTCGGACCGCAGTCACTGGACGTGTTTCGGCCGCCACCCGGTTGGCCGTTCGTCTAGGCGAATCAGGTAAGTAAGTTTTGCACCATGAAACCACAAGTCGCGGCTGGGCGCGTTCCATTGCGGCAATCGAGGAGCGATTTCCCGGTGGGCTCGTCGCATCTTCATTGAAAGCGCTTTCTCAGACCGAGTCCTGCGTGCCCGGGAGCCCCGACGTATGCTCGAACTGCGCAACGCTTGTGCAACGGTTCAGTCGCTCTCGCAGACCTCCGGAGGGAACGTGAGCAACCCGGTCACGCAGAAGATCCCGGCTCGGCAGGACGAAGTGCGCCTCGCCGTGCGCAGCGTGCTCGAGCGCGTCGGCGACAAGTGGTCGGTCATCGTGGTCTGTCAGCTCGCCGGGCGGACGCGCCGCTTCAACGAGCTGCGGCGGCTGTGCCACCCGATCAACCAGCGCATGCTCAGCACGACGCTGCGCGCGCTGGAACGCGACGGTCTGGTCACCCGCACGATGCATCCGACCGTCCCGCCCCGGGTCGAGTACGCGTTGACCACGCGGGGCAGGAGTGTCCTAGGACTGGCCAGGGGACTGGCGGTCTGGGCCGAGGAGAACCACGCCGACATCCAGCGCTCGCGCGCCGCCTACGACGCACGGACCTCGTAACGAAGAACGCCGCCTGCGTGGAACTCGCAGGCGGCGCTCGACGGGCCGGATCCCCGCCAAGGGGCGGCGAGGAACCGGCGCCGGCTCAGTGACCGAGCGGCAGGTCGCCGTGGAACAGGTCGGTGTGCAGGTCCCCGACGTCCGGCAGGGCCGAGTGCACGCTGTCGATCAGCGAGCTGTGCGACACCGAGTCCGTCAGCGGCGCGTGCGAGACCGTGCTCTCCACCGTGTGCGTCACCTGCGGCAGCACGCTGTCCGGGGTCGGCAGGCTCTGCGGGAGGTCGGCCACCGCGTGCACCGGCAGGTCCGCCGGCAGCTGCGCCGGCGCGGCCACAGAGGGCACGTGGGAAACGACGTCGCCGAGCGTGTCGGCGCCGCTCGCCACGTGAGTCGCCAGCTCGTCGCCACCGGCCGCGACGGGCTGGGCCGCCACGTCCCCGACGCTGGAGAGGTGACCGGCGAGGGTCGCCGAGTTGTCGGCGATGCCGGCGGCCGCGAACTCGCCGCCCGAGGCCACGTAGCCCCCGGCGACGGCGGTGGCCGAGGTGCCGTGGGTCAGCGCGTCCGAGTCGAGGGTGCCGCCGAGGTCGCTCACCGAGCCGAAGCTCGGGACCGACAGCGGCAGGCTGTCCGTGGCGACGCCGTAGGTGCCCAGCGGCGACTGCACGCCGGCCGCGACCGAGTCGGTCGCCGCGGCCACGGCGCCGGTCACGGCACCGGCCGGGGTGTCGGCGAGGGCGCCGCCGGCGAGGCCGCCGGTGCTCCCGGCAAGGCTGCCCGAGGTCTGCACGAGGTCGCCGGTCAGTGCCGCGGCGCCGGTGAAGCCGCCGGCGTCGCCGGCGAAGGTGGTGGAGGGGCTCAGGCCGGCCACGCTGACGGGCAGGTCCTGCGCGACGGCGGCGACGGTCTCGAGGTGCGCGAGCGCGCAGTGCAGGTCGTTGACCCCGGTGACGTCCGCGGGCAGCGCCGCGAAGCCGGACTCGACCGCGTCCGCGACGGGGGCGGGCAGGTGGTCGGCGACCAGCGACGTGACCTCCTGGACGTCCAGGCCCGTGACGTCGCCGAGGCCTGCGCCGGACAGCACGCCGGCGGGGTCGCTCAGGAACGAGGTGCCGAAGCTGTCGTCGGTGATCAGGTTGAGCACGAAGTCGTGCAGCGTCTGGATCGGTTGGGACAACGGATACTCCGCAAGCTAGGGGAAGGGGACGCGCGCGTGCCGGGCGAGCCGCCACACGACCCGATCGAACCTAGAGATCAACTTCACCCGCGTCATCGGGGATGAATCCCGCTCTCTACGCAGAGTTGTCCTGCCCTCCTTTAGGGGGTTAGGGGATTTCACCCTATCGTGAGATTTGGTGGCCTCCTGACCAGTCGGTGACGGTTCGTGATCGTGCACAGTGTCAGCTGCCAAGTCACAGAGCTGCCATCTTGTGGCAAACTTTTTGACGCAAATGAGACCGTTCGCGTTGGTTAGCGCAGCTAAGCTGCCACGCCGTGACACCTCATGCGATGGAGGCTGCCCGGGTTCGCCGCCGGCGGCCGCTCTCCGGGCGGGAGATCGCGCTGGGCCTGGCGTTCTGCGTGCCCGCGCTCGCGGGACTCGGCACGTTCGTGTTCTTCCCGCTGTTCCAGGCGATCTTCCTGTCCACCAGGGGCACCGACATCAACGGCAGCCCGTCGCGGTCTGTCGGTAGCGCGAACTTCGCCGAGCTGCTCACGCCCGAGTTCGGGCAGATCCTGCTGCACACGCTGTTCTTCACGCTGTTCGTCGTGGTGGTCGGCGTGGTCCTGCCGCTCGCGCTCGCCGTCCCGCTGGCGCAGCGGCTGCCCGGGATGCGGGTTTTCCGGACCCTGTTCACGCTTCCGTTCGCCTACTCCGCCTCTGCCGCGAGCGTCGTCTGGCTGCTCATGCTCGACCCGTCGATGTCGCCGGTGAACTGGCTGCTCCGGCTGCTCGGCGGGACCGCGCCCGGCTGGACCACCGAGTCGCCGTGGGCGCTGCTGACCGTCGCGTGGGCGACGGTGTGGGTGGTGGCCGGGTTCAACCTGCTCGTGCTCGGCGCCGGGCTCGCCGGGGTGGACGAGCAGGTCCTCGAAGCCGCCCGCCTCGACGGGGCGACCGGGCTGCGCAACTTCTTCAGCGTCGTCCTGCCGATGATCTCGCCGAACGTGTTCTTCGTCGTGGTGACCACGACGCTGACCTCGCTGCAGGCGCTGGGGCAGGTGCAGGTGATGACCGACGGCGGCCCGAACGGCAGCACCTCGACGCTGGTGTTCTCGATCTTCCACAACGCGTTCGAGAACGGGAACAACGACTACGGCCTCGCCAGCGCGCAGGGCCTGGTGCTCTTGATCGTCGGGATCGTGCTGGCCGCGGTCCAGTTCGGCGTCGTGGAAAGGCGGGTGCACTACCGGTGAGCCAGGTCATCGAGAAGGCGCCGGTCCCGGCCGCGCCCCCGCGGAAGAAGCCGAAGCGCCGTTCGCTCGGCCGCCCCGCCACCGGCGTCAGCGCGCTGACCTACGTCTGGCTGGTGCTGGCGGCGATCGTGCTGCTGTTCCCGGTGCTGCTGACCGTGGTCGGCGGGTTCCTGCCCGAAGGCGTGCTGGTGCGCCAGCCGCCCGGGCTGTTCCACGGGCAGTACTCGTTCGACAACTACGTCGCCGCCTGGCAGCAGACCGTGGTGCCGCTGCTGCCCGCGTTCCTGAACTCGCTGTTCGTCGGCCTGGTGATCATGGCGGCGCACCTGATCACCTCCTGCCTGGCGGCCTACGCGCTGGTGTTCGTGCGGATGCCGTTGCGGCAGCCGATCTTCTGGCTCTTCATGGCGACGATCATGGTCCCGTACGAGGCGATCGTGGTGCCGAACGCGCTGTTCATCCGCAGCCTCGGCCTGGAGAACAGCCAGTGGAGCCTGGTGCTGCCGTTCCTGGCCAACGGGTTCGGCGTGTTCCTGTTGCGCCAGGCGTTCCGGCAGTTCCCGGCCGAACTCGCCGACGCGGCGCGCATCGACGGCTGCGGGCACCTGCGGTTCCTGGCCACGATCGTGCTGCCCTCGGTGCGCCCGTCGCTGACGGCGCTCGCGGTGTGGTCGTTCCTGCAGGGCTGGAACATGTACTTCTGGCCGTTGATCATCTCCTCGTCGAACAACTCGATGAACACGCTGCAGACCGCGGTGTTCGCGCTCAAGGCCAACGGGAACGGCACGCAGCAGGCCCTCGTGCTGGCCGGCGTGACCATCACCCTGGTGCCCACCCTGCTCCTGGTGATCTTCGGGCAGCGATGGCTCGTGCGCGGCTTCATGGCCGGCGCGGTGAAGTGACTCTCCACAAGAGACAGAAAGGAACCATCGTGCGGAACACTCTGCGCCGCGGCATAGGCACGCTCGCGCTGATTCTCGCGACCGCCACCGGTGCGGCCGCCTGTACGTCGGCGACCACGTCGGGCGGCTCGTCGTCCTCGGACGACATCACCGCGCCCGGCGCGGACGCGCTGAACGGCAAGGGCGAGGTCGACATCACGTTCTGGCACGCGATGAGCGGCACGAACGGCGAGACCCTGCAGAAGGTGGTGGACCAGTTCAACGGCCAGAACCAGGGCAAGATCAAGGTCACGCTGAACTACAAGGGCCAGTACGACACCGCGCTGGCGGCGTACAAGAACGCTTCCGCGCAGCAGCGGCCGGACCTGATGCAGATGTACGACATCGGCACCCGGTACATGATCGACTCGAAGTCGATCGTGCCGATGCAGTCGTTCATGGACGTCGACAAGTACGACGGCTCCGACATCCAGCCGAACATCGCCGGGTACTACACCGTCGACAAGAAGCTGTACTCGATGCCCTTCAACACCTCGATGCCGCTGCTCTACATCAACCGCGAGGCGTTCCAGAAGGCCGGGCTCGACCCGGACAAGCCGCCGGCGACGCTCGACGAGATCATGGCCGACGCGCGCAAGATCAAGCAGACCCCGGGGGAGACCGTCCAGTTCGGCTTCGGGGCCACCCTCTACGGGTGGTTCGTCGAGCAGTGGAACGCGGTGGCCGACCAGACCCTGTGCGACGCCGACAACGGCCGCACCGGGCGGGTGTCCAAGGTGGACCTGGCGAACGACACCAACGTCAAGCTGCTGCAGTGGTGGCAGCAGATGGCGAACGAGGGTCTGGCGATGAAGCTGGACAGCAACACCGACAACGGGGACAACGCGTTCAGCTCGGGCACGGTCGCGATCGCGCTGGAGTCGACCGGTTCGCTGGGCGGGTTCACCAAGGGTGCGGCCGCGGCGAAGAACCCGTTCACGGTGGGCACCGGCTACTACCCGAAGGTCGACGAGGCGAACTCCGGCGGGCCGATCATCGGTGGTGCGTCGCTGTGGATCATGCACAAGGACGACACCGCGAAGGAGCGCGCGGCGTGGGAGCTCGTGCGGTTCCTGGCGAGCAAGCAGTCGCAGGTCACCTGGCACACGTCGACCGGGTACTTCCCGATCAGCAAGGCCGCGCTGACCGACCCGGCGGACCAGCAGTGGGTGAGCCAGAAGCCGCAGTTCTCCACCGCGATCCAGCAGTTGCAGGGCACGAAGCTGACGTATGCCACGCAGGGCTGCTCGGTGGGTGAGATGCCGGACGTCCGCAAGGACGTGGAGAACGCGCTGCAGGCGGCCGTGCTGCAGGGGCAGGATGCCAAGCAGGCGCTGACCACCGCGACCGACACCGCGAACAAGCAGATCGCCGACTACAACTCCAAGCTCGGCGGCTGAGGCCAGGGGTGGCGGGGGCCTTCGGGTCCCCGGCACTCGTGCCGAGAGGCGCCGGAGAAGCCGGCTCCGGGAGGGAACCCGGAGCCGGCTTCTCATTCAGCCGATCAGTCCCACCACTGGTTCTTCGCGCTGCCGACGAAGTCCCACAGCTGGATGACCGTGCCGTCGCGGCCGCTGGTGTTCAGGTCCGCGTCCAGGTACCGGCCACTCTGCGCGCTCCGCAGCCGCAGGTACTGCTCCGGGATCTCGGTCACGTCGAACCACTGGTTCTTCGCGCTGCCGACGAAGTCCCACAGCTGGATGACCGTGCCGTTGCGACCGATCGTGTTCAGGTCGGCGTCGAGGTAGCGGCCGCTGTAGACGTTCTGGAACCGGTAGTAGCCCTCGGGGATCTGCCGGATGTACCAGGCCTGGTTGGCCGACGTGTTGTTGCAGGTCCACAGCTGCACCTTGGTGCCGTTGTGCCCGATGGTGTTCAGGTCCGCGTCGAGACAGCGGCTCAGGTCCGACTCGGGCCCGATCAGGTAGGCCTGCTCGTCGGCCTGGGCCGCCATCTGGCCCGCCTTCCTGGTGCTCGGCAGGTGAGCCGGCCGCAGCGCCAGGCCCGCCAGCGACGTGACCGTGTTGCCGGTCGCCGGCGTCTCCGGCGTCGCCGCGGCGGCGGTGGGCACCGCGCTGAGCGAGGCCAGCCCGGCTGCCATGGTCGCGGCCGCGAACAGCCGCTTGAGGTTACGCATCAAATCCCCATTTCCGAAGTCGGGATGCCGTTTTTTCCTGCCCCGACCGGCACCCCCGGTAAAAGATCTTCCTGTCCGGCCCCGGCCCCGTCGAGCAGGTTTCCGGTCCGCTCAATTGCCCTGTTCAGGCGTGTAACGGGCGGGCAACGTCACCGATGAACAAATGCCGTCGCCGCAACAGCCGAAGGGACCGCCGGTGCGAATCGAGCTGTCCCCGCGCGACGTCGCGCGGATCGGGCTGGTGCCGTCCGCGGATCCGTTGTGGGAACTCGCTTCGAGTGTGCGGCTGCTCGCCGTCGACGACGGGTTCGGCTGGTGGCGGCGCTGGGTGCGCCCGCGGCTACCGGAAAGTGTGCGCGTGCTCGAATGGCTCTACGCCGAATCGGTGCCGGGGTTCCTGCTGCCGGCCGCGGCGGATCTCGGCGCGGGGCTCGCCACTGTCCTGGGCACGGGCGCGGACCGGTTGCGCGGCGAGCTGCGCGGCCGGACGCGCGATCCCGGGCTTCCCGGCTGGGCATCGGGACTGGTCAACGGGAGTGTGGCCGGTCTGCCACGGCTGGTGCAGGCGATGCGCGAGTACTTCGAGGCCGCGGTCGAGCCGCACTGGGACACCGTGTGCGCGCAGGTCGACGCGGACCGGGAACTACGCACCCGTGTGCTGTCCGGCGAAGGGGTCGACGCGTTGCTGGCCAGCCTCGGGCCGGCGCTGCGCTGGTCCGCGCCGACCCTGTCTGCCGGGTTCGGGGGCGAGCCGCTGGTGCCCGGTGGCGCGGGCATGCTGCTGGTGCCGACGTACTTCGCCGTCCGGCCGGAGGTCGTGCTGTGCAGAAGACCCGGGCCGGTGCGGCTCGGCTATCCCGCGTTGCACCGGCCCGTCCGGCAGCGAACCGCCCGGCCACTGTCGCCGAACCGCGCGCTGGGGGCGCTCCTCGGGCCCACCCGCGCCGCGGCGCTGGCGGTCGTCGCGGCCGGGTGCAGCACGTCCGAACTGGCCGCACGGCTCGGCGTCACGCCGTCAGCGGTCAGCAAGCACACCGCGGTGCTGCGCGCCGCCGGGCTGATCGCGACCCGGCGCGAGCGCAACACCGTCCTGCACACGCTGACCCCGCTCGGGTTGTCCCTGCTCGGCGGTTGATCAGTCCTCCGGCCAGTCCACGCTCAGGTACTGGATCTCGGTGAACTCGTGCAGGCCTTCGCGAGCGCCTTCCCGGCCGAGCCCGCTCTGCTTCATACCGCCGAACGGCGCGGCCGGATCCGAGACCAGGCCACGGTTGATACCGACCATGCCCGCGTCGATCGCCTCGCCGAGGCGCAGCGCGTGCTGCAGGTCTCCCGCGTACACATAAGCCGCGAGACCCAGCTCGGTGGCGTTCACCCGGTCCAGCAGCTCGTCCTCGTCCCGCCAGGTGACCACCGGGGCGACCGGTCCGAAGATCTCCTGCTGCACGATCTCCGCGTCGGCGGCGACGTCGGCCAGCACGACCGGGGCGAAGAAGTGCCCCTTGCCGTCGTCCGGGATCTGGGCGCGGGCGACCACGCGGGCCCCGGCGGCCTCCGCGGCTTCGACCAGCTTGGCCACCCCGTCGACGGCCTTCGCGCTGATCAGCGGGCCGATTTCGCCGGACGGCCCGACCTGCAGCGCTTCGACCCGCTTTCCCAGCCGCGCAAGGAAATCCTCGGCGACGTCGGCGTGCACGTAGAAGCGGTTCGCGGCCGTGCAGGCCTGCCCGCCGTTGCGGAACTTCGCGATCATCGCGCCGTCGACCGCCGCGTCGAGGTCCGCGTCCGCGGTCACCACGAACGGGGCGTTGCCGCCCAGCTCCATCGACGCGTTCACGACCCGGTCCGCGGCCTGGCGCAGCAGCAGCTGCCCGACCCGGGTGGACCCGGTGAACGAGATCTTGCGGACCCGCGGGTCCTCCAGCCACGTGGTGACCACGGCGGCGGCGTCGGTGCTGGTGACCAGGTTGACCACCCCGTCCGGCACCCCGGCCTCGGTCAGCAGCCGCGCGATCGCGAGCGCGGTCAGCGGCGTCTCCGCGGCGGGCTTGAGCACGACCGTGCAGCCCGCGGCCAGCGCCGGGCCGATCTTGCGGGTGGCCATCGCGGCGGGGAAGTTCCACGGCGTGACGAGCGCGGCGACGCCGACCGGCCGCCGCGTGACGAGCGTGCGGGTGCCGCCCGCGGGGGAGGGCCCGTAGCTGCCGTCGGTGCGCACGGCTTCCTCGCCGTACCAACGGAAGAACTCGGCCGCGTAGGCGGCTTCACCACGGGCGTCGGCGAGGGACTTGCCGTTCTCCCGCACGATCAGCTCGGCCAGCTCCTCGCGGTCGCGCAGCACCAGCTCGAACGCGCGGTGCAGGATCTCCGACCGCTTCCGCGCGGGGGTGCGTGCCCACGCGCGGGCGGCGGCCGCGGCGGCGTCGACGGCGGCGGTCGCCTCGGCGGGACCGCCGTCCGGGACGGTGGCGATCGTCTCGCCGGTCGCGGGGTTTTCGACGATGAACTCACTCATGGCTGGACAACCCTTCCCAAAGGACGTCGAGCGCGTCTTCGAGCAGCTCGTCGCTGATGGCCAGCGGCGGCAGGAAGCGCAGGACGTTGCCGTGTGTGCCGCAGGTCAGCACGATGACGCCACGCGCGTGGGCGGCGGCGGAGACGGCCTTCGCGAGCGCGGCGTCGGGCTCGTTCGTACCGGGGCGGACCAGCTCGACGGCGACCATCGCGCCGCGGCCGCGCACGTCGCCGATCCGGTCGTCCTTCTCCTGCAACCGCAGCAGCCGATCCTTCATCAGCCGCTCGATCTCGCGCGCCCGCTCGACGAGGTTCTCGCGCTCGATCGTCTCGATGGTCGCGAGCGCGGCCGCGCAGGCCAGCGGGTTGCCGCCGTAGGTGCCGCCGAGGCCACCGGCGTGCGCGGCGTCCATGATCTCGGCACGTCCGGTGACGGCCGAGAGCGGCAGGCCGTCCGCGATGCCCTTCGCGCTCACCACGAGATCCGGCACGACGCCCTCGTGCTCGCTGGCGAACAGCGCGCCGGTGCGGGCGAACCCGGTCTGCACCTCGTCGGCGACGAACACGACCTCGTTGGCGCGGCACCATTCGGCGAGCGCGGGCAGGAAGCCCGGGGCGGGCACGATGAACCCGCCCTCGCCCTGGATCGGCTCGATCACGACCGCCGCCGGCCTGCCGACCTGCTTCTCGATGGTGTCGATCGCGCGGCGGGCGGCGGCCGGGCCGTCGAGGTCGTCGCGGAACGGGTAGGACAGCGGAGCGCGGTAGACCTCGGCGGCGAACGGGCCGAAGCCGTGCTTGTACGGCATGGACTTCGCGGTCAGCGCCATGGTCAGGTTCGTGCGCCCGTGGTAGGCGTGGTCGAACGCGACGACGGCCGGCCGCCCGGTGTACGCGCGGGCGATCTTGACCGCGTTCTCGACGGCCTCGGCGCCGGAGTTGAACAACACGGACCGCTTCTCGTGCGCGCCCGGGGTGAGCCGGTTGAGCTGCTCGGCGACCGCGACGTAGCCCTCGTACGGGGTGACCATGAAGCAGGTGTGCGTGAAGGCCTCGGCCTGCTCGCGGACCGCCTCGACGACGCGCGGCGCGCTGATCCCGACCGTCGTGACGGCGATGCCGGACCCGAGGTCGATCAGGATGTTGCCGTCGACGTCCTCGACCACGCCGCCACCGGCGCGCGCCGCGAAGACGGGCATCGTCGTACCGACACCGCGGGCGACCGCGTGCTGCTTGCGGGCCATCAGTTCGCGGGAGCGGGGGCCGGGGATCTCGGTCGCGAGGTGACGCGCCTGGGGGAGAGCGGGGAGGGCCATGCCCCTATCGTCCGAGCGCCGGACCATGCCGTCCACTGCTTGTTTTCTTGGTTCACCATGCCTCTGCGGCATACTGGAGCCATGGAGCTGCGGACCCTGCGGTACTTCGTCGCCGTCGCCGAACACGGTTCGGTCAGCGCCGCGGCCGAGGTCGTGCACGTCACGCAGCCCGCGCTGTCCCGGCAGGTGCGCCAGCTGGAGCACGAGCTGCGGCTCGACCTGTTCGACCGGCGTGGCAACCGGCTGGAGCTGTCCGCGGCGGGCGCGCAGTTCCTGCCGGTGGCCCGCGACGTGCTGCAGCGGGCGGATGACGCGCTCTCGGCCGCGGAAGCGTTTGCGGCCGGGCATCTGGTGCGGATCACCATCGCCGCGCCGACGACCACGCTGACCGACCTGATCGCCCCGTTCCTGGCCACCTTCGGGCCGGCCGACCCGCTGCCGACGGTGGTCGAGACCAGTGGCACCGCGGCCCTGCGCCACGGCGCCGACCTCGCCATCGTGACCCAGCCGCCGCAGCCCTCGTGGGGCCGGCTCGCCATCGCCCGCATGCCGCTGTGGGCCTACGTGCCCGAAGGCCACCCCTGGTGGGGGCGCGAGCGCGTGCCGCTGGCGGAGCTGGTGCGCGAGACGCTGGTCGTGCTCGACCCGTCGTTCCGGCCGCGGCAGATCCTGCAGGAGGCGCTCACCGCGGCCGGCCTGGCCACGCCGGAGCTGGTCGAATGCGGCAACGCCCAGGTCGCGCAAGCGCTTGCGGCAGCGGGCCGGGGCGTCGCGGTGGTCTCCGACGACTCGCGGTTCGGCCTGCACGGCCTGCGGATCGACGGCGCCGCGGCGGCGCTGCGGATCTCGCTGTTCGCGGCCTGGGCGCCGTCGCACCACGCGGCGGGCTCACTGGCCGCGCTCGCACAGCGGCTCCGGGCCTTCGCGGGGGACCGGTACGGCGCCGACGTGCTGCCGGTCAGCTGAGCCGCTCGGTGGCCAGCTTCAGCTCGTGCTCGGTCAGCGGCGGTTCCGGCAGCGGGTGCGCGTTCGGGGCGCGGTAGGCGTCCAGCATCAGGTACAGGTGCCGCCGCCACGTGCGCGGCGCGATGCCGAAGGTGGCGTCGATGATCATGCTGTGCGACCACAGCAGGACGAACATGTCCTCGAAGGCGAGGTCCGCGCGCACCGCACCCTGCTCCTGGGCGCGCCGGAGCAGTTCGCGCCACACCGCGTGCATGCGGTCGCGCACCCCGATCGCCGCGCCGCTCGCCGGACGGTCCAAAGAGGACAGCTCGTTGAAGCCGCGGTCCTCGGCCTGCAGCTCGCACAACGTTTCGAGGAACAGGCGGAAGCCCTCCCACGCGTCGTCGAGCTCGAGGCCGCGTTCCCCGGCTTCGAGTACGGTGCGCAGCTTGTCGGCGAACACCGCCACGACGAGCTCGTCGCGGTTGGGGAAGTGCCGGTACAGCGTGCCGATGGCGACTCCCGCCGTGCGCGCGACCTGCTCCAACGACGCGTTGAGCCCCTGTTCGGCGAACGTGCGGCGGGCGGCGGCGAGCAGCGCCTCGCGGTTGCGCTGTGCGTCCTTGCGCAGCAGTCGCGGTACTTCCGGGCTCATGGGCCGACGGTAGCAATGCCGGCGGTGCCAGGGGTCTCCCAGCTCGCGCTCGGCACGGCTATTTTCGGCACCGGGTCGGGTGCGCGAAGCGGGCCGGCGGAGGCGCGCGCGATCCTCGACGCGTTTCGTCGTCGGCAGCAAGTACAGCCGCCTCCCCGGGCCCGGCGCGAACCTGACGGGCAACAGCCGCCGAAGTGCGATCCGCTCGGTCGAGGCGAGCCTGCGGCGGTTGCGCACACGGCGGGCTGTCGAACTTCCCGGCCTGGCGGGTCGCGGCGGGCGCGCTGAAGAGCGACGTGCTGGTCGGCGTGCAGGAGCCGCTGAACCTGGTGAGCCGGGTACGACCGGCTGGACGCGGTGAGTGCCTTGCCGGCCGGCCCTTCGGACGAGCACCCGTTCGGGGGCGAGGCGGCAGGCTTCCTCAGGCCCGTCGTGCCGGTGGTCTAGCCCCGGCGGCACTCCGCCAGGTCGGTGTACAGCGACGCCCGCGAGATGCCCAGCCGGGCCGCGATCCGGGGAGCCGCGCCGCGCACGGTGAACACGCCTCGTTCGTCCAAGGTCTTGAGGAGGCGGAGGCGTTCGCGGCGGGTGAGGCTGTCCACGGGCTTGGCCAGCGCCAGCTCCTCCGCGCGGACGACCGCGTTCACCACCTCGTCGAAGTCGTCGGTGAAGGTCGTCGCCGGGACCGTGGCAGGCGCGAGGCCGGCCAGGTCCGACAGCAGATCGCCGACCTGCCGGAGCGCGGTCACGTCGAGGTTCACGCACAGCGCGCCGAACACGTGCCCGTCCGCGTCCCGCAGGGGCAGCGTCGACGACTTCACCGTGCGCCCGGACTCGGTCCGGGTCACGTAGTTGAGCTCCGGGCTCGCGTCGTCGCCCCGGGCGAGCATCCGCAGGCCGATCTCGCTCGTCGCGCCGCCGACGTGCCGGCCGGTGACCTCGCCCGCCACCGCCACCACCGACCGGTCGCCGAGCCGGTAGTCGTGCAGCACCACCTCGCACGAGCGACCGAACGTCGCCGCCAGCCCGGGCACCAGCCCTTTGAGGGCGTCGAGGATCGTGTCGGCCGTCTCCACGCACGTAGTCTAGGTGTCAGACACTTTGTCCAGCGAGCAGCTGCTCGCTGGACCGTGAGCCGCTCGGCTTCGGTGGTGTCGGCGACGGGGAACTCACCGCACCCGCCCCACACCGCCGAGACCGACGTTGCGCGGGGCGTCCTCCTCGTCGGGCACGTAGTCCGGGTCGGCCGGGCGCCAGTCCGGCAGCGGCACCAGGCCGGGCTCGACCAGTTCGAGGCCCGTGAAGAACGCGGCGATCTGGTCCCGGTCGCGGATCGCGAGGTTCTCCGCGACCGTGCTGTTGTAGACGCGGTTCGTCTCCTGCTGCAGCGCGCCCGTCCGCCCGCCGGCGTGGGTGAGGTGGCTCAGCGCGAAGTAGCTGCCCGGTGCGAGGCGCGCGAGATAGCGGTGGACGAGGTCGAGCGCCTCCGTCTCGTCCGTGACGAAGTGCAGCACCGAGATCATCAGCACCGCCACCGGCTGCGAGAAGTCGAGCAGCCCGGTCACCTGCGGCGCGGCCAGCACCACGTCCGGTTTACGCAGATCCCCTTCCAGTGTCGTCGCGAACGCGTTCTCCCTCAGCAGTTCGCGGCCCAGGGCGACAGCGTCCGGCTCGTAGTCCACGTACACGACGCGCGCGTCGGGCACCTCGGCCTGCGCGATCTCGTGCACGTTGCCGACCGTGGGAATGCCCGAGCCCAGATCGAGGAACTGGCGCACCCCCTCGCCGATCAGGAACCGGACCACCCGGCCCAGGAACTCCCGGTTGTAGCGGGCGCCGACGGCGGCCATCGGGAACGAGCGCATGGTGTGCGCCGCCGCCGTGCGGTCCACGGCGTAGTGGTGGTCGCCGCCCAGCATGTAGTCGTAGACACGAGCAGCCGCGGCCACGGTGGGTTCGGGACGTTCGGGCATGGGTCACTCCTTCGGACCCGCGCGGAAGCTCCGCAGCATCTCGCGCAGGAAGCGCCGGGTCGTTTCGGGGCTCAGCGCGCCCATCGTCGCGTTGAGCCACAGCTGTTCGTAGGGCTGGACGTTGTCGGCGGGATACACCCGCCCACCCATCATGGTGAACGCGAAGTCGAGGTGCTGACGGAACTCGCCGATCACCCCGGGCGCGGGCAGCCGCAGCAGCGCGAACCTTTCCAGCACCGCGTCCGCGGCCAGTCCCGGCGGCTGGTCGAACGGCACCAGTTGCAGCGTGACGTTGGGACATTGCGACAACCGCAGCAGGTGCGTGATCTGCTCGGCCATCACACGCGAATTCCCGCGGATTCGGCGGACGCACGATTCACTGAGCACGGCATACACTTCCGCCGGTTCCGCGCGGAACAGCACCCGCTGCCGGTCGAGAATGGCGGCCACCGTTTCCGCGGGTGGCGAACCGGCCCGCAGATACGATTCGCTCCGCAATAACGGCGGAATCCGTTCGACCGCGACGAGGCGAATGAGTGCGGCGTCCTCCTCCAGGTCGACGTACTGCCGGGACGACTCCGGATGCGCGGCGCGCGGGCCACGCCAGCGTCCCCGCTGGGAGGTGCCGCTGTTGAGCAGCAGCGCGAGTTCGAGCGCCACTCCGTTCGTCGTGCCGTATGCCTTCAGCAGGGCGTGGAGATCGTTTTCGCTGATCCCGCCGTCGCCGTTCTCCAGCCTGGTGATCTTGTTCTGCGCGCTGCGGGCGGTGGTGTCGGGCCAGATCAGCGCCCCGACCTCTTCCTGGGTCAGTCCTTTCTGCTCACGCAGGTGCCGCAGGAGGGCAGCGAGCTGCAACCTGCGTCCGGTCGGGGTCCGGGCCACGGGAGGAGCGGTCAACGGGATTCTTTCGATCTGATGAAGTTCGGGACCGAATTGTAGGCAGTAGGCCCGGGTCGAATCCAGCGTCCATTCGAGTAGCCGAACTCGGCCCCGGGAAGCGGATTCGGCCGGTTTGTTGTGATTGGCCCCGTGCCCGCCATTCGGGCGGTACCATCAACCGTGCTCAGCCGTGCCTGGCCACAGACGCTGCGCTGGCGGGTCTACGCACTTGTCTGCGGTCTTCTGTTGCTCCTGCTCGTCACCGCCGCGGCGACAACGGTGTCGCGGTTCTACGCCACCTCGGTGGGCAACCACGTGCGCGGCTCGCTCAGGCCCGCCCAGCAGTCGGCCGCCGCCCTGAGCAAGGACTACGTCGACATGGAGACCGGCGCGCGGGGCTTCCTGCTCACCCGCGACGACACGTTCCTCGCGCCGTACGAGTCCGGCCATGCCGACATGGCACAGCAGGAACAGCAGCTGCGGGGTCTCCTGTCGTTCGACGAGACCTCGCTGGGACTGCTCGACGGAGTGCGCGCGGCGGGTGAGACCTGGCAGCGGCAGTCGATCGAGCCGGATATCGCCGCCGCCCGCGACGGCACCCTGGCCCCTGCGCCGCCGATGACGGACGCCTTGGCCGCCAAGCAGACCTTCGACAGGGTGCGGGCCAGTCTCGCGGAACTGCAGGCGCACATCAACGAGCTGACCGCGGTGGGTCTGCAGCAGAGCACCGACGCGCAGAACGCCGCCAACATCGTCACGATCGTCTGCGCCGCGCTCGCACTGGTGCTCGGCGCGGTGACCGTGCTGCTGCTGCGGGGTTCGCTGGACGCGCCGCTGCGCAAGCTGCTCGACCAGGTCCAGCGGGTGTCGGACGGGGAGCTCGACCACGGCGTGGACGTGAGCGGGCCGGCGGAGGTCGCGGAGCTGGGGCATGCCGTGGAGACCATGCGGGTGCGGATCATCAGCGAGACCGGCCGCGCCACCGAAGCCTCCGACCAGCTGGTCCGGCTCGAGGAGACCGACCGGATCGCCGGGGAGCTGGGCGACACGGTGATCAAGAGGCTGTTCGCCATAGGCCTGGCCCTGCAGTCCGCCACCGCCCGGTTTCCCGTCGCGGCGCAGGTGTTCGCCCGCGCCGTGGCGGACCTGGACCAGGCCATCAACCAGCTGCGCTCCTCGCTCTACGGGCAGATCCCGCTCACCGCCGGACAGTCGCTGGGGATGGCCGTGCAGACCCTGGTGAGCGAGCTGGAGACCGGCGTCGGCGTGGTGCCGGAGCTGGTGCTGACCGGGGACCTCGACCGCGAGCTGCCCGACGACGTCGTCACCGCGGTGCTCGGCGTGCTGCACGACGTGCTGGGCGCGCTGCTGACCCCGGGCCGCCCCGATCCCGTCGAGATCGGCCTGACCAGGGAGAACGGGGTGATTCGGCTGCGGGCCGACGGGCCGGCGCCCGAGTCCACCGCCACCCTCGAGTCGCTGGGGGAGCGGGCGCGGCTGCTCAGCGGTGACGGCCGCGTCGACTACGAGGGCGACCGGGTCGTCATCGACTGGTGGCTGCCGGTGTGACCGTGCCTGCCCAGGCGCTCGGTGAGGTCCGGGCAGCGCGGGAAGTTCGGCGGTTCGAGCTGGCCGGGCTGGGCGTCGGCGAGCAGGTCACGCAGGAAGGCGACGACCTCGCGGGGCGCGGGCACGACTTCCCTGCCCAGGTAGGCGACCACGATGACGTCCTCGCCGCTGTGAGTCTCGATCGCCGCGGCCCAGCCCTGGGTGTCCTCCCAGATCAGGGCGAGGTCGCGGTCGGGAAAGCCGGGCAGCCGCTCGTCGAGCGCGATGTACGCGCTGGCCGGTCGTCCCGTCATGGCGCAGGTGGATTCCGGTGGCACTCCGAGCGCATCCGCCACCACCGCAACGTAAGCCTGCAGTGCCGACTCGGCAGCATCCCAACCGTAGATGTCCACGCTCGCCCTCCACTTCCCTCGTAATGCCCCGGTAGGGGTACCCCCGATTCGGGGATCGAATCGTTTTCGGCGGACCAAGTGCCTGGTACTTGGGGGAAGTACGCTGTGCGCATGCGCATTTCGGGCGTCACGCGTGCCGCCGACGGCTTCGGCCCACACGACCACGTGTGCTGGGCCTATGACGAGGGGGCCGATTTTCGCGGGCGAGCTGCGGAGTTCCTCGCCGACGGGGTGGCGCAGGGGCTGCGGACGAGTCTGATCGCGCCGGGCGACCCCGAGCAGCTGCGTGCCGGCCTGCGGAGGAGCGGGGTGCTGGCGGATGCGCTGCGTGACGGTTCTCTGACGGTCCAATCCGTCGAAGGGGTGTACGGCGCGGAGGACGTCGTGGACCCGGAGACACAGGCCGGCGTATACGCGGCGGCCACCGGGGCGGCGCTGGCCGACGGCTTCCGGGGCTACCGGATCGTGGCCGAGGCGACCGCCCTCGTGCGGACCCCGGAGCAGCTGGCGCAGTTCACCCGGTACGAGCACCGCGTCGACCGGCTGATGGCCGAGCGGCCGTTCTCCGCGATGTGCGCCTACCACCGGCCCTCGCTCGGCGCCGAGGCCGTCGCGTTGCTGGCGAGCCTGCATCCGGCGAGCAGCCCCGGGACGTCGCCGTTCCGGCTGCACACCGCGTCGGACGGCACCCTGACCCTGAGCGGCGAGCTCGACCACCTCACCGCACGGACCTTCCCGCTCGCGCTCGAGCGCGCGGAGCCGGCCGGGCAGTCCGGTGAGCTGGTGATCGACGGGACCGGGCTCGAGTTCGTCGACCACCGGAACCTCTACGCACTGGCGGATCTGGCCGCGCGCGAGGAGCTGACGGTGGTGTTGCGCACGGCGTGGCCGGGGGCGCGGCGGCTGGTCGAGCTGCTCGGAATCGAGGGCGTCACCGTGGAGCGGGTCGCATGAGGTCGGGTGCCGCGGCCGGACACACCGGCTACTTCCACGAAGCGGGGTTCTACTCCACCGACGACGAGCTGCTCGACCTCGTCGTGCCGTTCCTCGAAGAGGGGATCGCGGCCGGCGAGCCGACGCTGATGGCCTTCGGCCCGGCGAACGAGAAGCTCGTGCACTCGGTGATGGACACCTCCAGGGTGACGACGATCCCCGGCAACGAGCAGTATCTGCGCCCGGCGGTCGCGATCCGGAACTACCGGGAGGCGCTGGCCCGGCACGTCGCCGACGGTGCCACGCAGGTCCGGGTGGTCGGCGACGTGCCGCATCCCGGGTACGGCGAGCCGTGGGACTGGTGGTCGCGGTACGAAGCGGTGGTCAACCAGGCCTACGAAGAGTTCCCGATCTGGGGGCTGTGCCCCTACGACACGCGGATCACGCCGGAGCACGTGCTCGGGGACGTGGTGCGCACGCACCCGATGCTGGCGATCGCGGACGGGCGGCACGTGCACAACGGCGAATACGTCGATCCGGTGAGCTTTCTCCCGTCGTGGCGGGACGCGCCGCGGCCGGAGTGCGAGGACGGGCCGCCGATGGCCGAGCTGACCAACCCGAGCGCGGCCGTCGCCCGGGAGGCCGTGCGCGTGGCGCTCGCCCCGACGAGCATCGAACCGGCGCGGGCCGAGGACTTCGTGATGGCGGTGAGCGAGGCGGTCACCAACGCCTTCGTGCACGGGAAACCCCCGCTGCGGCTGCGTATCTGGCGACACCTCGACCGCGCGGTCGTCACGGTGACCGATGGCGGGGAAGGTCCGGTCGACCTGTTCACGGGGCTGGTCGCGGCGCGGGAGAGCCGGTCGGCCGGGGTCGGGTTGTGGATGGCGTACCAGATCTGCCGGCACGTCAGCATGTACGGCGACGACGAGGGTTTCGTCGTACGGCTGGAGTGCTGATGACGACGCACGCTTCGACCGACGCGGCCCGCAGGCGCAGGCGGCTCGCGACCGGGATCAAGGACGCGTTGCGGGAGCTGAACCTGCAGTTGTCGCTGCTCGATCACCGGGTCGGCGCGCACGCGAAGCTGAAGGACGTCGACCTGGACTGCTTCGACATCATTTCGCGCCACGGCCCGCTCGGCCCGAGCGCCCTGGGCCGCCGCGCGGGTCTGCACCCGGCGACGATCACCGGAATCCTGGACCGGCTGGAGCGGGACGGCTGGGTCGTGCGGGAGCGGGACCCGGAGGACCGGCGCGCGGTGGTGGTGCGGGCGCTGCGGGACCGGAACGCGGAGCTGTTCCGGCTGTACGGCGGGATGAACCGCTCGATGGATGACCTGATCGCCGGCTACAGCGATGCCGATCTGGAGCTACTGGCGGGTTTCCTGAGGAGGGTCACCGAGGCCGGCGAACGAGCGACGAGCGAGTTGAGCAGCGGGCCGGAGTAGGAGTCGCGCTGCGCGCAGGCGCGGGTGGCTGGGGTACGCCCGTCCCACCCCGATCGCGGAGTGTTCAACGGGCGGGCTGGGCGCGGGCATTCGGGTGCGGTTGCCGGGTTCGTCTTCGCGGGGGGTTGGGCGTTGTCGGGTTCCTGGTGGGCGGGTGGTCCCGGCCGCCTCAGGCCAGCACCAGCGGCTCCAGCAGCCGGTGCCCTGGACGCAGCGCCTGCTCCACCGGATCATCCGGATCCGGTGCGCGGCCGGGGCCGGGTTGGTACTCGATCTCCGTCGCGGCGGGGAGGCGGCGGCAATTCGCGCAGAAGCCGCCCGCTACCAGTGCGTCGCCGCACTCTGCGTGCAGGAACACCGAGCGCGCGCCGTTGGGCGCCAGGTTCTGGTTCCCCCACGTGTTGAGCGCGTGCAGAGCCGGCCAGAGGTCCAGACCTTTTCGGACGAGCTGGTACTCGTGACGCCCGGGGCGGTACTCGTGCCGTTCGAGGATGCCCGCCTCCACCAGCCGCTCCAGGCGGACCGTCAACACGGCCTTCGGAATACCCAGGTGTCGCTGGAAATCCGAGAAGCGCCGCAGGCCGAGGAAACAGTCTCGAACGATGAGCAGCGTCCAGCGTTCGCCGACGACCTCCAGTGCGCGCGCTATGGAGCACTCCTGGGTCGAGTAGTCGGACTTGAGAGCCATGGTTCCAGCGTAGTCCTCGGTTCAATGAACAGACGAAACGTGCTACCGTCGCACCATGGTTCAATCACCAGACCGAACCGTGGTGACCGCCGCGGCCGGCACGCTCCTGGCGATGCTGTCGTTCACGGCGCCGCTCGTGACCATCCAGCAGACCGCCACGGGGCTGGGCGCCGGCGCGTCCGGCCAGACGTGGATGCTCAGCTCGATGAGCCTCGGTCTCACGGTCGCGATGCTCACCGCGGGCACGGCCGGTGACGACTTCGGGCGGCGTCGCGTGTTCGTCGGGGGTGCCGCGCTGCTGACCATCGCGTCGGTCGCGAGCGCTCTCGCGCCGACGACACTGGTGTTCGTGCTCGCCCGGGTGTTCGCGGGTTTCGGTGCGGCGGCGGTGCTGGCGTGCAGTCTCGCACTGATCGGTCACGCGCTGCCGCCGGGTCACGCGCGGGTGCGCGCGATGGGACTGTGGGGCGCGAGCATGGGCGCCGGCCTCGCGATCGGGCCGTTCGTGGCTTCGCTGTGTGCGATGGGATCGAACTGGCGACTGACCTACTGGATCGGCGCCGTGCTGACGGCGGCGCTCGCGGTCGGTGGGCGCACGGTGCTCGCCGAATCGACCTCCGGCCGCTCGCGCCGGGTGGACGTGCCGGGCGTGGTGCTGCTCGCGGCGGGGCTGGCCAGTCTGCTCGCCGGGCTGACCGAGGGGCGTGGCGGCTGGGATGAACCACTCGTGCTGGTGCTGCTCGTGGTGGGAATCGTCGTACTGGTGGCGTTCCTGGTCGTCGAGTGGCGCTCGCGCGCCCCGATGATCGACTTGTCGCTTTTCCGTCGGCGGGCACTGCTTTCGGCGACGGCGGTCAGCTTCGCGAACGGCGTCGGCATCACGGCGGCGATGTCCTTCCTGCCGACGGTGCTGCAGCGCGGGCTGGGTGAGTCCTCCCTGGTGGCGTCGGGGTTTCTGCTGGTGTGGTCGGTGACGAGCGTCGCGGCGTCGATGAGCGCGCGGCTGCTGGGTGCGCGCGTGCCGCCGGGCGCGCGGATGGCGGGCGGACTGATCCTGACCGCGTTGGGGCTGCTGGCTTTGATGGGGCTGGCGAACCGGGTGGAGCTGGTGGCCGGGCTGTTCCTCGCGGGCATCGGCACGGGCCTGGTGAACGCGACCGTCGGCGGCGAGGCGGTGGCGAGTGTGCCGGCGCACCGGGCGGGCATGGGGAGCGGGATCAACAACACGAGCCGCTATCTGGGTGCGGCGCTCGGAGTGACCGTCGTGTTCGTGCTCAGCGTCCACAGTGGACAAGCGAACCTGCTGTCCGGGTGGGGTGTCTCGGCGGTCGTATGTGCGGTGGTGTCCCTCGCCGGGGCGGTCGCGGCGCTCGGTCTGCGCGCGAAGGAGCCCGTCGCCGCAAGCCTTCCCCGAGCCGGCGCGCGGTGAATTCGCTGCGCCTGTGCATTGCAGGGGCCTGACGAAAACCGGCCCCGGGAAGAGTCCCCGGGGCCGGTCGCCGGAAGTGATCAGGGCTTGCGCGCGACGATGCCCGCGATGCAGTGCGCGGCCTTGCTGAGCGGCGTCAGCCGCGGGCCGTCCGGCCACCACTCGTCGCAGGCGACGAGGCCGGGCGCGGTGGTCGCGTTGGGCTTGATGATCTCCAGGCCGGGCAGCATGGCGACGATCTCGTCCTTCGTGCGGAACCGGCCCGCCCCCATCGGCCCGTGCACGAGGATTTCCTCGATCCGCTTTGCCAGCTGGGTCAGCTCGGGCACCTCGGGGTCGTAGAAGTGCGAGAACACCACGTACGAACCGGGCGCGAGCGCGTCGATGTACTCCTGCATGACGGCGGGCCCGCCGTCGCCCTCGAAGTGGTGCAGGGTACCGACGTGCAGCAGGACGACCGGCTGCGAGAAGTCGATGTGCTTGACGACGATGTCGTTCTTCAGCACCGCGGACGGGGTGAAGATGTCCGCCTCGACCATGTGGACGTTCTCGTTCTCCTCCAGCAGCGCCCGCCCGTGGGCCAGCACCACCGGGTCGTTGTCCACATAGACGACCCGCGCGTCGGAGTTGCTCCGCTGCACGATCTGGTGCGTGTTCTCCGCGGTGGGCAGTCCCGAACCGCAGTCGAGGTACTGCTCGATACCGGTCTGCCCGGCCAGGAACCGGCAGGCCCGGTTCAGGAACCCGCGGTTGCCCTTGGCGATGTCCACCGCCTCCGGCACCGCCTGGTTGATCTTGGTCATCACCGTGCGGTCGACCTCGTAGTGGTCCTTGCCACCGAGGAACCCGTCGTAGATCCGGGCGATGCTCGGCCTGTTGGGATCCACGCCGACGGGGACCTGCCTCGGTGATGGGGTGGGCGGTGCACCGGACATTACTGCCTCGCAGAACGTTGCTTCACGACTGACCCACTGAGAGTAGTGCGCTGTGTCTCAGCCGTAAACGCCGACGTCGGGTTTCGGTGCGCCGCGCCGTCCGCGGAAAGATCCACAGAGGACCGTTCCGCCGTCTCACCCCAGTTGTGGCGCTCAGATGAGGCCGTGACGCAGTGCGTAGGACACCGCGTGCGTGCGGTTGCGCAGGCCCAGCCTGGTCGTGAGCTTGTGCAGGATGTTCTTCACGGTTCGTTCCGAGTAGGCCATCTCGGCCGCGATCTCGGCGGTGTCCCGCCCCTCGGCGAGCAGCCGCAGCACGGTCGTCTCGCGGCTGGAGAGTCCCGTCGGGGTCAGGTCGTGCGGCACCAGGACGTCCCGGTGCAGCCGGGCAAGGCCCTGCAGCATCTGTCCCAGCTGCTCGGGCGGCAGGTGCCCGCGGCCCTGGTGCGCATCGGTGATCGCCTTGCGCAACCGTTCGGCGGTGGCCTCCTTCCGCGGCACGAGGACGACCAGGCCGCTCTCGATCGCCGCCCACAGCTCGCCCGGCTGCGGTGGCTCCGCGACGAGGACCAGGCGCGCGTGCCGGGCGGAGTCACCGACCAGGTACGGCAGGGTACGGATGTCGTCGGTGACGGCGACCAGGACGCCGGGCTGGTGCAGTTCGCCTTCGACGAGCCGGATCCCCGGCTGGCCGCGCAGGGCGCTGACCAGACCCGATCGCAGCAGGGGGTCGGCGGCCAGCACTCCGACGGGCACAGCGGAGGGAAGCCGGCCAAAGGTGGGATGTGTGGTGCCCGTGTCCTCCATCCGGGCGATACCGATTGACATGGCGTCAGGAAACCGCGAAAAGCTCGAGCTCTGCCAGGAATAACGACCAGCAGTTTTTCGCTCCCGCCAGTTCTGCCGGTTTAATGGGCGCCGGTGAACGAGACATCTGCCGACGAGCCCACCTTCGGCGAGCTGCTCCTGGAGCTCCGCCGGGGAGCCGGGTTGACCCAGGCCGAGCTGGCCGAAGCCTCCGGCGTGAGCGTTCGCGCGCTCAGCGATCTCGAGCGCGGCCGGGCCCGCGCGGCGCAGCGCAGATCCACCGAAGCACTCGCCGGCGCCCTCGGGCTGCGCGGTGAGGAGCGCGTCACATTCCTCGACCGCGCCCGCCAGGGCCGCCTGCGCGGCGCCCGTCCGGCCCCGCGGCCGGGGATGGTCGCGATGCTGCCGACCGCGGTGCCCGACCTGGTCGGCCGGACCGCAGAGCTGGACCGGCTGCGCGCCGCCGCGGTCGACGCCGCCGGCACGCCGGGCGGGGTGGTGGTCTCGGTCGTCGGGCATCCCGGCGTCGGCAAGACCGCGCTCGCCGCGACCGCCGCCCACGAGCTGCGCGGGGAGTTCCCCGACGGCTGCTTCTCCATCGACCTGCGCGGGATGGACGACAAGCCGGTCACCCCGCGCGCCGCGCTCGACATCCTGCTCCGCGCGCTGGGCGTGCCGGTGCAGCGGACCCCGCTCAGCGTCGTGGAGCAGACCACCTTGTTCCGCTCGCTGCTGTCCGGGCGCCGCACGATGATCCTGCTCGACAACGCCGCCGACGAGACGCAGCTGCGCCCGCTGCTCGCCAGGACCACCGGCTGCCTCACGGTGATCACTTGCCGGCGCGCGCTCGCCGGGCTCGAGTCGGGCCGCTGGATCTGGCTCACCGCGCTCAGCCGCGGCGACGCGGCCTCCCTCGTCGGCACGATCATCGGCGACGAGCGGGTCCGGGCCGAGCCGGAGGGCGCGGCCGAACTGGCGGAACTGTGCGGAAACCTGCCGCTCGCGGTGCGCATCGCCGGGAACCGGCTGGCGAGCAGGCCGCACTGGACGATCTCGCACCTGGTCTCGCTGCTGCGCGACGAGGGCACCCGGCTGGCCGCGCTCTCGGCTGGCGACCTGCGCGTGCGTTCGGCGTTCGAGATGTCACACCGGCGCCTGACCGGGGAGGCGCGCCTGGTGTTCCAGCGGCTCGCCGTGATCCCCGGGCCGGACTTCGGGGTGGAGGTCGCGGCCGTCGCCACCGGCCTGCCGGAGGTGGCGGTGCGGCGCTACATCGACGAGCTGGTCGACGCGAACCTGCTGCAGGCCTCCGCGGAGGACGGCCGCTACTCCTACCACGACCTGATCAGGCTGTTCGCCCGTGAGCGGCTGGAGGCGGAGGAGGACCCCGACGATCTCGCGAAGGTCCGCCGCACGGTGGTGAGTCATCTGCTCGACAGCGCGATGGTCGCCGCCGAGTGGTTCCACCCCGAGGCCGTGAGCGTCTCGCGTGGCTTCGGCTCCCGTGAGGAAGCGGGCCGCTGGCTCGACCGCGAGGCCTCGGGCTGGCTCGCCGCCCACGGCATCGCCGCCCGACTCGGCGATCGGCACCGGGTGGTGGACCTGGCCGAGGCGATGCACTGGTACTCCGACGTCCGCCAGCAGCAGCCGTGGGACGAGGTGTTCACGCTGGGGGCGCACGCGGCGCGCGAGCTGGGGGACCGGCACGCCGAGGCGAAGCTGCTCAACTTCGTCGGCTGGGCGCGCTACATGTGCCTGCAGGACATCGAGGGCGGGCTCGCCGCGCACGAGGAGGCGCTGGCGCTCGCGCGCGAGATCGGGGACCGGCGCGAGGAGACCTGGGCGCTGGGCTACCTCGGCGCCGTGCTGATGCGGCTCGGTCGGCCGGAGGAGGCGCTCGAGCACATCAGGCCCGCCGCCGCGGTTTCCGCCGAACTCGGGTTCTGGGCCGGGCAGGGCCCGATCCGCAACGCACTCGGCCAGGTGCTCGGCGCCGTCGGGCGGCCCGAGGAGGCGCTGGCCGTGCACCGGGAGGTCCTCGCCGACACCGAGCTGCGCCGCGCCGAGGCCAACCCGAACACCTACCTGTTCTTCCGGTCCCTCATCTTCCGCCTGATCGGGATGGATCTGGGGGCGATGGGGGAATGGCCGGAGGCCGCACGGGCACATCGCACCGCCCGTTCGCTGTTCGCGGAAGCCGGTGACCCGAGGGGCGCGGCGGGGTCCGCATTGGACGAGGGCAGAGCCTGGCGTGCGGCGGGCGAACACGCGCGGGCGCTGGACTGCCTGCGTGCCGCGCTGAGCGCGTTGACCGAACCGTTCACGCGGTGGCAGCGCGCACAGACTCTCGCGGAACTGGCGTGCGTGCTGGAGCTGAGCGGGAGCCGCGCCGCCGCACGGGAGCACCGGCACGACGCGATCATCCTTTGTGGACAGGTGGGAACCGACGCCGCCGAACGGCTGGCGGCCGAGCTCACCCGCTCCGGATACTGATTCCCTGTCACTTCGGGCAGTTGTCCCCCTTCGTTGGGGAAAATGCCGGTACCGGCAGCCGCGTCGCTGGCACTGGGCGCCTGTGCCGCACGCGGCGACGACAGCTCGTCGACGGCGACCTCGGCCGCGGCTCCGTCGGTGGACTTCGGGATCGGGCTCGCAGACCAGATCAAGCAGGCGCCCGGGACGCGGGCGACCTGCACCGACAAGGTGAAGACCGGCCAGACCGACTTCTCCGCCGTGGTCAACAAGGTTGCCGCCGAGAACCCCTCAAGGGGCCGGCGCCGGCGCGACCGACGCCTACTTCACCTGCCCGTGCGTGCCCGAGGACAACTTCAAGGACTTCACCGCCGCCTTCAAGCAGCAGGAGGGCGCCGACCCCGGCACGTACTCGCCGGAGGGCTACGACGTCGCGACGATCCTGCTCAAGGGCATCGACTCGGGTGCCAAGGACCGCGCGGGGCTGCTGGACTTCGTCAAGGACTACGACGGCCAGGGCCTGACCAAGCACTTCAAGTGGGACACCAAGGGCGAGCTCGCGGACACGCCCGTGTGGAGCTACCGCGTGCAGAACGGCAAGATCGTCAACAACGGCGAGATCAGCGGAGCCTGCCCGGCCGACGGCGGAACTCGGCGCGCCAGCGGTCCAGCTCCTCGATGCCGACCACTTCGACGCCCTCGCACGCGAACGCCTCGACCTCCTCGCGGGTGAGCGGCCATGGCGGCCCGCTCTCATCGCCGTTGCCGGACCCGGCGATGACGAGCAGGGCCCCGCCCGGCGCGACCAGCCGTCGGACGGCGGCGGTGGCGGCGTCGCGGTGCGTGCGGGGGATCGCCTGCACGGTGAAGATCTCGACGACGAGGTCGAACGCGCCGGGCCACTCGGGTGGCGGGTCGAGCAGATCCGCCACCCGGTAGTCCACTGTGGACCCGGGATGGCGGCCGCTCGCCACCTCGACCGCGGTCGGGGAGACGTCGAAGGCGGTGGTGGTGAAGCCGAGGCTCGCGAGGTACTCGGCATCCGCGCCCAGTCCGCAGCCGACGACGACGGCACGGCCGGGCGCGAAGGACCGGTCCTTCGCCCAGTCGACGAGCAGGGGTGCGGCGTTGCTGCGGTCCCAGGGCATCGGCACCTCGCCGGCCACGCCCGCGGAGTACAGCCGGTCGAACCAGCCCGTCGGGTCGCCGCTCTCGATCGAGCGCGCCGCGAGCCGGTCGGCCTGCGCGTCCCAGCCGCCCGAGGTGTGCCGCAGCAGGGCCGGCACCACGGTGTCCCACGTCGGGCGCGGGGGCATCTGGTGCCCGACCCCGTTGAGCGGCAACAGCTCCGCGTCGGGGATCGCCCGCGCCAGCGCCTCGGCGTGCGCGTAGGGGAACAGCGGGTCGGCGGTGCCGTGGATGACCAGCGTGGGCAGCTCGATCTCGCCCAGCCTCGCCCGCACGGACTCGGCGCCTTCGAGGATGGCGTGGTTCTCGGCGCTCGCCGGGTTCGCCGAGCGGGTGACGACCTGTTCGACCAGGGCACGTACGTGGTCCTCGTCGAAGTACTCCGGCGTCTCGAAGTGCCGCTCGGTCTCGACGATGTGCTCGACCGCCGCGTTCTTGTCCGACCAGTCGGGCGACTGCGCCTCGCTGAAGAAGTCGCGCAGCGGCACCGACATCGGCGGCAGGTCCGGGCCGCCGGGGCTGGTCGCGACCAGCGTCAGCGACTCGAGCCGGTCCGGATGGTGCACGGCGAGCTGTTGCGCGACCGAGCCGCCCATCGAGATGCCGATGACGTGCGCCCGCGCCACGCCGAGTGCGTCGAGCACCCCGAGCGCGTCGGCCACCAGATCCGGAAATCCGTAGCCGGGCGCGCCGGGCGGGTAGTGCACGGACTGACCCGTGTCGCGGCTGTCGTACCGGATCACGAACCGCATGCCCTCGGTGAGCCGGTCGCAGAAGTCCTTCTCCCACCAGTCCATGGCCGCGCCCCCGCCGCCGATCAGCAGGATCGCCGGATCGCGCGGCTCGCCGAATGTCTCGGCGCACAGCTCCACGCCGTTCACCCGGAGCATTTCGCCCATGCGGCGACAATAGCCGGATTAGGTTGTCGGCGTGCCCCGGAAAACGGCGGTGGAACTGGTCGAAGCGCGGAGTGACGTCGCGCAGCTGTGCGTGCTGCGCGGCGGCCGGGTGCTGCAGCTCGGCAAGGAGGCCATCACGGTCCGGCACGTGCTGCAGCACCGTCCGGGGATCACGACGGCGGGCGGCGCGTTCGGCGATGCGCTGGTGATGGCGGACTGGGCCCGCTCGGTCCACCGCGCGGGATCTCGCGGCGTTCTACGTCATGCCGGCGCGGGCCGCGCGCGACCCGCACCCCGCTCGGGCGGCTGAGCAGCCCCCGCACCTTCGGCCACAACGGCAGCAACTGCTGCATCGCCTGGGCCGACCCGGACCGTGACGTGGTCTACGCCTACGTCACGGACCGGGTGCGCGGACAGGCATCGGCCGTGCGCCACCAGGAGGCGCTGGCCGATGCGGTGCTTCAGGAGCTGGACGGCAGCAGCGCCACGCCGTCGTCGTCGGCGTAGAGCAGGTCGCCCGGGCGGAAGGTGATGCCGCCGAAGCCGACCGGCACGTCGATCGCGCCGACGCCGGCCTTGCTGCTCTTACGCGGGTTGGTGCCCAGGGCCTTGATGCCGATCGCCATGTCCGCTAGCTGGGCGCTGTCCCGGACCGCCCCGTTGATCACCAGCCCGGCCCAGCCGTTCTCCACGGCCGAACCGGCGATGAGGTCGCCGGTCAGTGCGGCGTGCAGCGAGCCACCGCCGTCGATCACCAGGACCGCGCCCTCGCCGGGAGTGCGCAGCAGCTCACGCAGCAGGCCGTTGTCCTGGTAGCAGGAGACCGTGCGCACGGGGCCGGTGAAGATCCGGTGCTTGCCGAACTGGCGGAACTGGGTGTCGCAGACCTGGAGCTTGTCGCCATGCTCGTCCACGAGGTCCGCGGTGCTGAAAGAACTCGTCACCCGATCATGATGCCTCAGCGCCCGTCGGCCGGGCCGGACGGACGGTCGCCGCGGGAAACGCTTTCGCCCCCGAGCGTTCGGAAGCGGTTCCCGCGGCGACCGGCGCCCCCGGCCTGCCCCGGCGGGCAGGAGGCTTCGGGCGGGACCAGAAGACGCGCTTGGGTCAGTGGAAGAACAGGCGGGCGATCAGGCCCGTCACGACCAGCCAGAAGATCGCGGCCAGTCCGTAGTTCACCAGCACGGCGAGCTGGGCGTTGTCGATGGGGAACAGGCCCGGGAAGAACAGGGCCAGTGGTTCGGCGATCGAGCGGATGAACCGGACGAAGGCGTTGCCCGCGTTGGCTCCCAGCAGGATCATCAGAATGTAGATCACTTCGACTAGTGCGAATACGGCTCCGATGCCGGTGACGATCCTGGCGGCGGAGGCCCGGCCACTGTATGTTCGTGTTCTGGTCATGGGGGAGAAATTCCTCGAAACCGCCGTTCGAAAACCCGAATGGGTGACAAATACTCCGTTCGTCCCCGCAAGCTGGGCCGATCGCCACATTCCCACGCCATTGTCGGTGCGTATTCGTTCGCACACGGCGAGTGAGCGACCACGCCTCGATGCCGGTTGACACGAAGGCCTCTCGCCGCGCGGCGCTCGTGTCCGCGGACTCGGAAATGAACTCTGGGTATTGTTCAGCCACCCTGGCAGGAGAGCACCGAGGCGGTACGCAGGAGATGAACGAGGACAGGGCGTCCAGGATCTGGGCGTCCATCGTCGGTCACGCACGCCGTGAGGCCGCTCCCGTCTCGCTGCGCCACGTGTGCCTAGCCTGCGGCGACGCGGTCTCGGCCGGTGTCGCCGTGCTGTTGTCGGCCGCTACGCTGCGAGCCGGGCAACTGGTGTATGCCACCGACCCACTCGGCGAGGAGCTGGTAGAGCTGCAGACCACATCGGGAGAAGGTCCTGCGGTCGACGCTGCCGCGGGGTTCGAGCCGGTTCTGGTACCGGACCTCGCGGGTGAGCAGTGCCGTGCCCGCTGGCCCGGATACGTGCCGGACGCGTTGCGTGCCGGTGCGCGGGCGCAGTTCTCCGTCCCGCTGCGCATCGGTGCGGTGCGGGTGGGCGCGCTGGACCTCCACCGCCCCGAAGCCGGGCCGCTGCCACCTGGTGCACTCGCCGACGCGATGGTCTGTGCCGACGTGGCACTCGCGATCGCCCTGGACGGACAGGCCGGGGCGAACGGCGAGGATCGCTTCTTCGACCAGGGCGCCGAGTTGCACCAGGCTGCCGGAATGGTGTCGGTACAGCTCGGGGTGCCGGTCGGCGAGGCCATGGTCAGACTTCGTGCACACGCATACGCTCATGGTGAGCGGCTGGGGGAGGTGGCGAGGGCGGTGGTGCAACGCAGGCTGCGGTTCGCCGGCAACGACACGTCCGAAGGGGAACACCGATGAGTGTGCCGGATGCGCGGGTGACGCGGACATTCGTCGAGCTCGCGGACACCCTGGTGGCCGACTTCGACCTGATCGAGTTTCTGCACCTGCTGACCGTCCGCTGCGTGGACCTGCTCGGGGTCGAGGCGGCGGGCCTGCTGCTGGCCAACACGCACGGGGTGCTCAACGTGGTCGCCGCCTCCGGCGAGCAGGTTCGCCTGCTCGAGCTGTTGCAGCTGCAGAACCACGAGGGCGCGGCGATCGACTGCTACCGGGAGGGACGGGCGGTCCAGTGCCCCGACCTCACCCACGCTCCGCCGCGGTGGCCCGTGTTCGCGCGGGCCGCGCGGGACGCCGGGTTCCTGGCAGTGGTCGCCGTGCCGATGCGGCTGCGCAACGACATCGTCGGCGCGGTCAACCTGTTCGCCGCCAGTTCCGGCGAGCTGGGGCAGGACAGGCTGAGCGTCGGGCAGGCGCTCGCCGACATCGCGACGATCGGCATCCTGCACGAGCGGACCCTGCGGCGGCACGAGGTCCTCGTCGAGCAGCTGCAGACGGCGCTGACCAGCCGGATCACCATCGAGCAGGCGAAGGGCGTGCTCGCCGAACGGCTCGGGATCGGTGTGGACGAGGCCTTCGTCTCGTTGCGGATGTACGCGCGCAGCCACCGGCGGCGGCTCGCCGAGGTGGCCACCTCGGTCGTGGAGCGGCTGCCGGAAGGGGATTCGGTCGTGGCGGCCTACCGCGGCACGCACTAGTGGACGGTGTGCGGATCAGGGCCACGTCCGTGTCGTGAGCGTGACCCTGATCCGCTCCTCCACCCTCGGGTTGGCCGGAGGAAAACGATAACCCGCGAGCGCGCGCAGGAGAAGGGTCAGCCGATCTGCAGATCGACGCAGGAGTAGAAGGCGTTGGCGGTGTCGGCGATGTTCCAGACGGCGAGCACCTTCTGCCTGCCGGTGAAGCTGCCGAAATCCACCGTGTGCGTCACGGTGGCGGGCGGCTGGGTGTTCCCCCCGTCCACCACGGCGACCCGCGTGCCGCCGATGTAGTACTCCCAGTCGCTGGTGCGGTGGGACGCGGTGTTCGTCCAGGTGAAGGTCACCGTCCGGCCCACCGGGGTGACGCGCCAGCCCAAGGTGTCGTCGTCCAGTTCGGCGAAGCGGGTGTTGCCGCCGCTGCAGCTGCGCAGGCCCTTCGTGCCTTCGACGCTCTGTGGTTCGTATTTGATGTCGCCGCAGGAGACGATGCCCTGGGCGCATTGGGCCTGCCGGCTGAGCGGGGCGGAGACGTAACCGTGTGCGCTCGCGACCCCGGCGGGCAGCCCGAGCGCGATGACCGGCGCGAGCGCGGCCCCGGCGGCAATGGATTTGAGGTGCTTCCTGCTGGTCATGAGCCTCTCCTTTTCCCTGGCTTGGGACGGAGTTGTCTGAACCTTTGTGGTCTAGACCATAATGCAGGGTAAAGGAGCGGTCAAGAATCGTGTTCGCGGAAAATGACGGACCCGGTGGCCGCGGCGTTGGGAGGTGGCGGTTCCGCCACGGCGAAAACCGCCACCGCCCAAGGACGACACGCTCAGCCGCCCGAGACCTCCGCCACCAGGGCCCGCCACTGCGCGTCCGTGTTGAAACCCGCCCCGAGGTCCGGCAGCTCGGCCAGGTCCGCGTTGCTCACGTCGGGGACCTTGGTGCCCAGCCGGTGCAGCTCCACCGTCACCCGTGCCAGGGTCTCCAGCGCGATCGTCCGCACCACGGCCTCCTCGACCGTCGCCCCGGTGACCGTCACGCCGTGTCCCCGCAGCAGGCACACCGGCCGCTCGCCCATCGCCGCCAGCATCTCCTGCGCCAGGTCGCGCCGCCGGATCAGCACCGACCGCGGGTACACCGGCACGCCGCCCGCGGCGAGCCGCATGCCGGGAATGTCGAACGCGCCGTAGACCGGCCGCAGCGGCAGGCCCGCCAGCCCGCAGAGGAGCATCGCCGGCGGATGGGCGTGCACCACCGCGCCCACCGACGGCCGCGCCCGCAGCACCTCGGTGTGGATCGGCAGCTCGTTCGGCACCCGCCACTCGCCGAGCTCGTCGCCCTCGCCGTCGAGGTCCACCAGCCGGATGTCGGCCACCTCGGTCTGCCGCAGCCCTCGTTCGCGCGGGCCGCGCGTGCGCACCAGCAGGTGCGAATCGTCGACCCGCACGCTCACGTGCCCGAGGATCCCCTCGACCACCCCGTGCGCGGCCAGGATCCGGCACGCGTCCGAAACCGTCTGCTTGAGACTGTCCACAACGGACCTCACAGCTTGAACGAGTCGGAGGCGGAGGCCAGCACGATCTCCTCGGGAGACCGGACCCGCGAAGCCAGGCCCTGCTCGTAGGAGTAGCGGGCGAAGGTCTCCAGCACGTGCCGGTTGCGCTCGAGACCGTAGTCCCAGTAACCCGGGCCGAGCGCGTCCAGCGTCTCCTCCAGGTGCTGCTGCAGCCACGGCAACATCACCTTCAACGCGTTGCGGTGCTTCAGGTCCTCGTACGCCAGCTCCAGCGACGCGGTGAACGCCTTCGTGAGCGAACGCGCGATCCACGGGTTCCGCTCGTGCAGCTCGCGCCGGAGCACGACAGTGTGCATGATCGGGAAGATCCGCGTCCGCCGGTAGTAGTCCTTCTCCACCGCCGTGAAGTCCTCGAACAGGTGCCGGACCTGCGGCACCCGGCCGAAGCACGATGGCTGGCTGGCGCTGCAGATCGCGTCGATCTCGCCGTCGGCCAGCATCTCCGAGAGCGTCTGGTCCGGGCCGATCGGCGTGACGCTGATCGAGTCGGGCAGGTCGAGCCGGATCTTCTCGTCCCGTCCCGGCTCCTCGATGCCGCCGGTGAAGTACTGCACCGAGTCCACCGGCACGCCGTACTCCTCGGCGAGGATCCCGCGCTGCCACACCCCGGCCGTCATCTGGTACTCCGGCGTGCCGATGCGCTTACCGACCAGGTCCGCGGGCTTGTCGATGCCGCCGGCGGTGTTGACGTAGATCGACTGGTGCCGGAAGAACCGCGACGGGAACACCGGCAGCGCCACGAACGGCGGCTCGTCCTGGTTCAGGGTCAGCAGGTACGACGACAGGCTCATCTCGCAGACGTCGAACTCCTGGTGGCGCAGCTGGCGGTAGAACGTCTCCTCGACCGGCAGTGACAGGAAGTTCAGGTCGATGCCCTCGGGTCGCACGCGCCCGTCCTGCAGTGCGCGCATCCGGTCGTAGTCCCAGCAGGCGAAGGAGAGCTGGAGACGGTTCATGTGGTGATCCCTTCGAGATCGGACGTGGCGACGGGTGTGGCTCGCCGTCGCCGGGCAAGGGGGACGCACAGCAGCAGCGCGACGATCGCGCAGAGCCCGCAGGCCGCGAAGCCCGCGAGGTACGAACTGAGCGCCGGGGTCCCGGCGGGAGTGGTCAGGCTCGCGAACAACACGCCCGCGACGGCGCTGCCGACGGAGTTGCCCACCGCGTACATCACGACCGAGAGCCCGAGCGCGATGCCGGACTCCGCGGCCGGAACCGCCCGCAGCACCAGCAGTTGCGTCGCGGCGAGGGCGACCGCGAGGCCCATCGAGTCGAAGCCGAGCGACACCAGTTCGAGGACCGGCACCGCGTGCCCGAGCGCGAACCCGACGAAGCCGATGGTGATCGAGACGAAGCCGATCGCCGAGGTCAGCACCAGCCCGCGGGGCCGTGCCCCGCGCAGCACGAAGATGCCGAGCACACTGCCGACGGCCTGCGGCAGCGCGAACCAGCCCGCGGTCAGGCTGCCCCAGCCGTAGCCGAACCCGGACGCGAGCGGCGTCTGCGCGAGTCGGGTCACCGCGGACAGGGAGCCGTAGATGCCGAACGCGATGAGGAACGTCATGGCGTAGGGGAGGGCGACCTCGGGGCGCAGCAGGTACGAGACATCGATGAGCGGCGTGCGCGCGGTGCGCTCGCGCCACCACCACAGGGCGCCCAGCGCGATGCCACCGATCAGCAGGCCGAGCACCTGGCCCGAGCCCCACCCCCAGGAGGGGCCCTGGCTGAGCCCGAGCAGCAGGGCGACGAGTGCCAGCGTCAGCAGCACCGCACCGGGCACGTCGAGCCCGCCGCTGGCGCGCTCGGGCGAGTCGCGGACGAAGACCGTCGTCGCGATGAGGCCGAGCAGGCTCACCCCCGCGCCGATGACGAAGAACAGGTGCCAGTTCTGCGGGTGGATGCCGACGACGGCGCCGATCAGCAGACCCGCGGCGATGCCGAGGCCGGTGCCGACGTGGATGGCGCTGATCGCGGTGTGCGCCCGCTTCGGCGGCAGCGTGTCGCTCGCGATCGCTTCCGGGAGCGCGAGCATGGGCAGCTGGGCGCCGATGAGCACGCGGCCGACCAGGACGAGCGGCAGGCTGGTCGCGAAGCTGTCGATCACGCAGCCGGCCAGCACGAGCCCCATCGCCAGCAGGATGACGGGCTTCTTGCCGATCAGGTCGGCGAGCCGGGTGAGCACCGCGAGGAACACCGCGCCGGACAGCAGGCCGGACGTGAGGATCCACGAGGTGCCGGCGGCGGAGGTGTGCAGGGCCTTGCCTATCGAGGGCAGCAGCGGCAGCAGGCCGACCTGGACCAGCTGAAGGGCGAAACCCAGATAGGTCAACGTGATCACGGCGGCGCGGCCGTTGACTGGTGTGCTCATGGCGGGGACTCCGTTGTCGTTGGTCGAGCAGGGCCGTACGCTAGCGGCGGCTCAGAATATATGTCAACATTTACGTATCGAGTTACATATTTGGAGGCTCGATGTCCCTGCGGCACGCGCTGCTCGCCCTGCTCGAGGCGGGTCCGATGACGGGCTACGAGCTGGCCAAGCAGTTCGACCAGTCGGCGGACCGCGTCTGGCACGCGCCGCATCCGCAGATCTACACGGAGCTGCGCAAGCTCGAGGGCGAAGGCCTGGTGGCCGCGGACGAGCAGCCACGCGGGACGAAGGCGGTGAAGCGGGCGTACCGGCTGAACCCGGACGGGGAGCGGGAGTTGCGGCGCTGGGTGTCGGAACTCGAGGCGCCGCAACAGGTCCGGGATGCGGCGTACCTCAAGGCGACGTACTTCGAGTACGCGGAGCCCGCGACCGTGCGGCGGCATTTCGAGCGGCACCGGGCGCACCACGAGGAGCAGCTGCAGCGCTGGGAACGGCATGTGGCGCAGCTGCAGGCGCGCGAGACGGAGCTGCTCCAGCGGCGCCTGGCGCACGCTTCGGAGTCCGACCACGAGGCGATCGTCGCGTACAAGGTGCACGTCTACCAGGGGATGGCCGAACGCGCGCGGACTGAGATCGAGTGGGCAGAGCGGGGCCTGGACCTGGTGGACAAGCTGACTTCTTGAGGGTTGCCGGGCGGGGCGCTCAGTCCAGGTCGTTCGCGCGTTTCCCGGCTGCCGTGGCAGCTCGTTTGGCGGCTGTGAGCGCCTTGCGGGCCGCGGTCACCTCCGCACGCAGGTCGCGTTCGGCTTGGGTGGCTTCGTCGAGGCGGGCGCGCAGGTCGGCGATCGTGGCCGCCGCCTCTTCGGCTCGCTGTTCCGCCTCCGACAACGCCTGTTCGGCTTCGTCCTGGGCTTTGGCCGCCTCGTCCGCCTCCTGGCGCGCCTTTTCGCGGGCTGCCTGGCGGCGCTCCTCTTCACGGGCTGCCTTCTCGCGGGCCGCGGCCTGACGTTCCTTCTCGCGCGACGGCTTCTCGCGCGACGGCTTCGAAGCCTGCCGCGAAGGCTGCCGCGAGGGCCGCGAAGCCGGCCGCGAAGGCCGCGAACGCGCGGGAGGCTTCGCCGGCATGACGGCCGCCGTGAGCCACTGCTCCGGCGAGCCCGGCGTCAGCGCCGCGCTCAACTGAGCAGCCCGGACCGCGTCGAGGGCCTGCTCGTCGGACACCGCGGCCTCGAACGTGTCCTCGACCTGCCGCCCGGTCGCGTCGCTGAACGCGTACCCCGCCTTGCGCGCGAGCCAGTGCGCCCGCTTGCTCAGCATCTCGATCACCTCGTGCCGCCGCCGCGACAGCGTCCGCAGCTGCGGCCCCGCCAGCTCCTGATGCGCCCGGCGCAACGACTCGCCCAGTTCGGCGAGCTGGTCGATCTCCTCGGGGCAGTTCCGGCTGACCTGGTTCACCAGCCACGCGGCGACCGTCGGCTTGCGCAGCCCGGCGATCCGGTCCGCCACCGCGCGGTCCGGTCGCGCCTGCTTGGCTCGCTCGTCGCGAAGCGCGGTGAAGTCCTCGCGCTTCGCGGCGAACAGCTCATCCGCCACCGACTCGAAGTCCATCGCGCCCAGTCAAGCACGACAGCCCGTGCCACACCGCGTAGCGCGGCCACAGATTGGCGTAGACCATTGCGCACGGTCGCCGCGCGCCTGGTCAGGCCACTCTTTCGAGTGACGAGCGCGCCCCCGCGGCGAAATGTCGAATTGCCCGGACACGACCTCCAGGTGGGCTGGACCGGCCGGGAAAACGATTGCTCCAGCCGGCTGGATATCAACGATCGATAACGAAACAATTGCAAGCCGGTCCTGCCTCTTCCATCGGGAGTACCCGGTCCTGGGCGAGCCTGGAAAAGCGGCGCCGGCTGCTAGGGTCGCCGACATGAGCGAGGCGGTGCGCGTCGAGCGCCGGGGTCCGGTGTCCACGGTGATCCTGCATCGCCCCGAGGCCCGCAACGCCGTCGACGGACCCACGGCGGCCGCGCTGGTCCGCGCCTTCGAGGAGTTCGACGCCGACGGCGACGCGTCGGTCGCCGTGCTCTGGGGCGAGGGCGGCACGTTCTGCGCGGGTGCCGATCTCAAGGCGTTCGGCACCGAGCGGATGAACCGGCTCGCCGCGGACGGCCCCGGTCCGATGGGGCCGACGCGGCTGCGGCTCGGCAAGCCCGTCATCGCCGCCGTCGCAGGTCACGCGGTCGCGGGTGGTCTCGAGCTGGCTCTGTGGTGCGATCTGAGGGTGGCCGCCGAGGACGCGGTCTTCGGCGTGTTCTGCCGCCGCTGGGGAGTGCCGCTGATCGACGGCGGCACGGTCCGGCTGCCCCGGCTCATCGGCACCAGCCAGGCCATGGACCTGGTGCTCACCGGCAGGCCCGTCGAGGCGGCCGAGGCGTTGCGGATGGGGCTGGCGAACCGCGTCGTGCCTGCCGGGCAGGAGCGGGCCGCGGCCGAGGAGCTCGCCGCCGGAATCGCCCGGTTCCCGCAGACCTGCCTGCGCAACGACAGGCTGTCGCTGCTGGCGCAGCACGGGCGCACCGAGGAGGAAGCGCTTTCCGTGGAATGGCGGTACGGAATGGTGTCCGCCGAGTCCGACGCGGGCGCGGGAGCGGGTCGTTTCGCGGCCGGCGCCGGCCGCGGCGGATCATTCGCGGATATCGACTAGCTCATCTGTTCGAAACAAGCTGACGGCTGGCGCTGGTCACTTTCCGTCACGGAAACCAGGCATGCTTTCGGACGATGTCGTCACGGCCCGTGTCCGTGCCAGCATGGGCCGAGTGAGTGATCTTTCCCGCGCGGGCACGGCAAACCGTGGTTGTGATCGGCCGCTCAAAGCGGTCTGGGTCTCGTTCGCGAGCCAATTCGGGTACCGGCGCGGCAAACTGGGTATTGCCAAGTGTGTTCGCTCGTAACTGGGAAAGGGGGACTCCGACCGTGAACGGACCATTCGGGCGTTTCGCTCGATTCTGGCGCCGTATCCACCTTGGTCGTAATCCGTTGGCCAGACGCTCCGACCGGGTCGAGGCGGGGTTGTTGATCGTCGTCGTCCTTGGCCTGCTGATCGCGCTTCCGCTCGCCGCGCTCGTCGGTTCCAACACCTATCGCGGCCAGCTCGCCGTTTCGGCCGAGCAGCGGACTTCGCGTCACCTCACCACCGCGACCCTCATGGAGGACGCGCCGACACCCGTGCCCGCCACCGACGGCGCGTACCTCAGCGCCGGCAGCGGTTCGGCCGGGGTGTCCGCCCGCTGGGCGCTGCCCGGCGGTGCCGAGCGCGTCGGCACCGTGACCGCCGACCCCGGCGCCACCGCCGGCACGCAGGTTCCGGTGTGGCTCTCCGGTGCGGGGGATCCCGTCCCGGCGCCGATGACGCCGTCCGACGCGGCCACCACGAGTGTTCTCGCCGGCGTCTTCGCTTGGCTGGTGATCGCGCTGGGGCTCACCGCGGTGTACTGGACGGCGCGACTGGTGCTGGACCGTCGCCGTGCCGTCCGCTGGGACCGCGAATGGCTGTACGCCGGGGATCGCTGGGCTCGCTCCTGACCGAAGCCCGGCGGGGTCAGCGGACCCCGCGTGGCCGGAACTGAATACTGATCCGCGGCCCGACCGGCTTGCCTGTCTTGGGGATGGCGTGTTCCCAGGTGCGCTGGCACGAGCCGCCCATGACGATCAGATCGCCGGGCCCGAGGGCCTGGCGAACGGTCTGCCCGCCGCCGCGGGGCCGCAGCAGCAGGCTCCGCGGGGCGCCGACCGACAGGATCGCCACCATGGTGTCCTCCGTCGAGCCGCGGCCGATCGTGTCGCCGTGCCACGCCACGCTGTCGCGCCCGTCGCGATACAGGCACAGGCCCGCGGTGCGGAACGGCTCGCCCAGCTCGTCCGCGTAGTGCTCGCTCAGCGCCGAACGCGCCTCGGTGAGCAAGGGATCGGGCAGCTCGTCGGCCTCGCCGTAGAAGCAGAGCAGGCGCGGCACGTCGACGACCCGGTCGTACATCCGGCGTCGCTCGGCGTGCCACGGCACGTGCTCCACCAGGTGTTCGAACAGCGTGTCCGCCCCGGCGAGCCAGTCGGGCAGGACGTCGATCCACGCTCCGTCGCCCAGCGGCGTACGCCGTAGTGCCGACAGCGGCCGGAGCGCGGCCTCCTCGGTCTCCCCGAACAGGGAACCTTGCAGTCCCATGGTCATAGCGGGAAGTCTACACGCACTTCGAACACCTGTTCGCCTAACGAGAGATCGACGCGGCGATCAGCTCGTCGGCGACCCACTGCGCGACGTCGGCGGGGTAGGGCGCCGGCAGTCCGAGGACGAGGTGCTGGAAACCGGCGTCGATCGCCTGGCTGATCGCGTCCTTCGTGCCGCCGGGCTGGTCGTAGGCGACCGCGAGGTGGATCGAGCGGGTGACCGAGGCGGGGTCGCGGCCGATCTCCGTGCAGTAGCGGTCCAGCAAAGCGTTGCGCTGCACGACGTCCTCGATGTCGCCGCCGGGGATGTTCCACAGGTCGGCGTGCTCGGCGGTCACGCGCAGCACGGCGGCCGAGCGGCCGCCGATGATGATCGGCGGGTGCGGCCGCTGGACCGGCTTCGGGTTGCCGAAGGCGCCGGTGAGCTGCACGTACTCGCCCTGGAAGTCGAACGGCTCGGGCTCGGTCCACAACCGCCGGATCACCGTGCACGCCTCGGCCAGGCTTCCCACGGCATACGCGGAGTCGTGGAAGGGCAGGCCGTGTGCTTCGTACTCGCGCCGGGCCAGCGGGTGGCTGGGGCGGGAACCCGCGCCGATGCCGAAGTCGAGCCGTCCGCCGGAGACGATGTCGACGGTCGTGGCGATCTTGGCCAGCATCGCGGGCGGCCGGAAGCGGTTGCTGGTCACCAGCAGGCCGAGGCGTAACCGCCGGGTCTGCGCGGCGAGGGCGGAGAGCAGTGTCCAGCCTTCGTAGGCGGGTCCGGCCGGGTCGCCGCCGATCGGCATGAGGTGGTCGAACAGCCACGCGTGCTCGATCTCCGGGATCGTGTCGGCTTCCCGCCAGACCCGCAGGATGTCGTGGTAGTGGACCTGCATGGGGGCTGTCGCGATGCCGAAGCTGGGCATGGGTCAGCGCCTCCGCAGTGCCGGGTCGAGCAGTGCGGGCGGGGTGTCGTGTTTCTCGTGTGCGGCGAGGTCGACGCCGGGAGGGACGATCGAGTCGATCGCGTCGAGCACGTCGGCGGAGAGCACGGTGTCCGCAGCGGCGAGCTGCGAGTGCAGGTGATCCATGGTGCGAGGACCGATGATCGCGCTCGTCACGGCGGGATGCGCGGTGACGAAGCCGAGGGCGAGCTGAATCATCGTCAGGCCGGCGTCGTCGGCGACCTTGGCCAGTTGCTCGACGGCGTCGAGTTTGGCCCGGTTGGCGGGAATGGTGGTGTCGAAGCGTTCCGGCAGGACTGTCGAGCGGTTGGTGGTGATCTCCCTGCCCTCGCGGATCGCGCCCGACAGCCAGCCCGAGGCCAACGGACTCCACGCCAGCACGCCGAGGCCGTACTGCTCGGTCACGGGCAGCACGTGGGCCTCGATCGCGCGCTGCAGGATCGAGTAGCCGGGCTGTTCGGTGACGTAGCGGCCCAGGTGGTTCTCCCGGGCGGCCCACTGGGCTTGCACGATGCGGTACGCGGGAAACGTCGAGGAGCCGAAGTAGCGGATCTTCCCCGCGCGCTGCAGGTCGGTCAGCGCCGACAGCGTTTCCTCGTCGCTGGTCGCCGGGTCCCACCGGTGGATCTGGTAGAGATCGACGTGCTCGACGCCCAGCCGGCGCAGGCTGTTGTCCAGCGCGGTGACCAGCCAGCGGCGGGAACTGCCCTGGTGGTTGCGTTCCTCGTCCATCGGCAGGGTCGCCTTCGTCGCGAGCACGATGTCGTCGCGGCGGCCGGCGATGGCCCTGCCGACCATTTCCTCCGACTCGCCCTGGCTGTATCTGTCGGCGGTGTCGATGAGGTTGATCCCGGCCGCCAGCGCGGCGTCCACGATGGCGGTGGCCTCGTCCTGGGTGGTGCGCCCGTTGCTGCCGAAGTTCATCGCGCCGAGCACGAGGGTGCTGACCTGTACGCCGGTGCGGCCCAAGGTGCGGTACTGCATGACTGTCCCTCCAGAGGTGGGGTGGTTCCGGCCCGGTTGTTCTGGCATCCTGGACAAACGGATCCGTGTTCCGGTACCTAACATACGGAACACGGTTCCGTTTGCCAAGTGATGGAGGTGGCAGTGGCCGAGACCGACAGCGGATCGGGGTCGTCAGCCCCGCGGAAGCGGGCCGACGCCCGGCGCAACGAGCAGCGGCTGCTGGACGTGGCGGCCGCGGCGTTCGTCGCTTCCGGCGTCGAAGTGCCGGTGCGTGAAATCGCCGCCAAGGCAGGCGTCGGCGTCGGCACGATCTACCGCCACTTCCCGACGCGAGCCGACCTCATCGTCGCCGTCTACCGGCGCCAGGTCGAGGCATGCGCGGAGGCCGGCCCGAGACTGCTGGCGGAAAGCAGCACACCGCACGCGGCCCTGGCGCGCTGGATCAACCTCTTCGTCGACTTCGTGGTCACCAAGCACGGCCTCGCCGGGGCGCTGCAGTCCGGTGACGCGGCCTTCGAGACTCTGCACACCTTTTTCCTCGACCGGCTCGTGCCGGCGTGCGCGCAGCTGCTCGACGCCGCGGCCGAGGCGGGCGAGATCCAGCCTGACGTGGACGCCTACGAACTGCTGCGTGGGGTCGGAAATCTCTGTATCGGCGCGGAGAACAACTCCCGCTACGACGCGCGTCGCCTGGTCGGACTTCTCATCGCGGGACTGCGCGTTCACTAGGCAGCTCCACGCGCGCTGGATTTACGAGGACATGGCGGGAGTCCGTGGACCGAGGAGTACTCGCCGGAGTCGTTCCGGTCCGTGGTGCGGCTTTTCCGTGCCACGGTCGAGCACACGCCCTCACTCCGTTTCCCTTGCGGGAAAGAATCATGGACAGGACCGCTGCCTGGGTACCGGATCACCCACCGTCCACAGGGGAAGCTCGTGAGGACTTCCTGCTCTAGAACCGGCGGCGGCGCTTGGTGTGTGCTGGCTCACATGACCGCTTCGAGCATCGACAGGTTACGCGAACAGGTTCGCGGTGTGGTGATCACTCGCGACGACGAGAGGTACGACGAGGCGCGAAGAGTGCACAACGCCATGATCGACCGCCGGCCGCGGGTGGTCGTCCGTCCCGCCAACGCCGGTGACGTCATGGCCACGGTGAATTTCGCGCGCGACAACGACCTCGAGCTCGCGATCCGCGGCGGCGGACACAGCGTGCCAGGATTCGGCACGTGCGACGACGGGGTGGTCGTGGACTTCTCGTCGATGCGGGGCGTCCGGGTCGATCCCGCGAGCCGCACCGCGCGCGCCGAAGGAGGCGCCACGTGGGCCGACTTCAACGCGGCGACGCACGCCTTCGGCCTCGCCACGACCGGCGGCATCATCTCGACCACGGGCGTCTCCGGTCTCACCCTCGGGGGTGGGATCGGCTATCTGGCCCGCGGTGCCGGGCTTTCCTGCGACAACCTCATCGCCGCGGACGTGGTCACCGCCGACGGCCGGTTCCTCGTCGCGAACGAGCACGAGAACGAGGACCTGTTCTGGGCGCTGCGCGGCGGTGGCGGGAACTTCGGCGTCGTCGTGTCGTTCGAGTTCCAGCTGCAGCCGGTCGCCCAGATCTACGGCGGGCCGATGCTGTTCGAGCTCGACGCGGCCGCGGACCTGCTGGGCTTCTACCGTGAGTTCATCGCGGACGCACCCGAGCAGTTCGGCGGTTTCCCGGCGTTCCAGATCGCGCCGCCGCTGCCGTTCATCCCGGAGAACCGCCACGGCGAGCCGTTCGCGTTGTTCGTTTCGTGCTGGTCCGGTCCGGTGGAGGAGGGCGAGCAGGCGCTCAAACCGTTGCGGGACGTGGCGCCCGTGGTCGCCGAGCACGTCGGCCCGATGCCCTACCCGGCGCTGAACGCAGCCTTCGACGGCCTCGTGCCACCGGGACTGCAGCACTACTGGAAGGCGAACTTCGTCACCGAGCTGACCGATGACGCGATCGCCGCGCACCTGGAGCACGGCCCGAAACTGCCCGCGGTCAACTCGACCGTGCACATCTATCCCATCAACGGCGCCTGCCACCGGGTCGGCTCCGACGAGACCGCCTTCGCCTACCGCGATGCGAACTTCGCCACGGTCATCGCCGGCATGTGGCCCGATCCGGCGGAGAACGACGCGAACGTGCAGTGGGTGCGCGACTACTACGCCGCCACGGCGCCGTATTCGGAGGAAGGCGGCTACATCAACTTCATGGCCGGAGACGACCAGGACCGCATCCGCGCCAACTACCGGGGCAACTACGACCGGCTCGTCGAGGTCAAGAAACGGTACGACCCGGACAATCTGTTCCACCTGAACCAGAACATCAAGCCGTAGCTTCACGGTATCCGCATACTGCCGGTGCTTTGCTGATCCGGATGAGCAAGTCCCGATCCGTCAGCGTCACCGGCAGGACCGCGGTGGCGCTGGTGTCCCTCCTGGTGTTCGGTGCCACCTGGCTGGGCTGGTCCCAGGTGAACCGGCTGACCAGCGGACTGTCCACGGCCGACGTGCTCGACCCCGGCGCGACGGGCACGACGGGGGAACAGAACATCCTGCTCGTCGGTCTGGACACCCGGACCGACGCGCAGGGCGACCCCCTGCCCGCGGACCTGTTGGACCAGCTGCACGCCGGGAACGCGAGCGACGGTGGCGACAACACGGACACGATGATCCTCATCCACATCCCCGCCGGCGGCGCGAACGCCGTCGCCTTCTCGATCCCGCGCGACTCCTACGTCCAGCTCGCCGGTGGCTACGGCAAGCACAAGATCAATTCCGCGTACACCTACGCGCAGGTTGCCGCCGGGAACAAGCTGCGGGCGCAGGGAGTGAGCGGTGCGCAGCTGAACGTCCAGGCGGCGCAGGCGGGGGCGAAGAACGCGATCCAGACCGTCGAGCAGCTGACCGGCCTGACCGTGAACCACTTCGCGTCGGTGAACCTGGTCGGGTTCTACGACATCAGCGAGGCGATCGGCGGCGTGCCGGTGTGCCTCAACGCGCCCGTGCACGACTCCTACTCCGGCGCGAACTTCCCGGCGGGCGAGCAGACGATCTCCGGTTCGCAGGCGCTCGCCTTCGTGCGCCAGCGGCACGGGCTGCCGAACGGGGACCTCGACCGGATCCGGCGGCAGCAGGCGTTCATGGCGAGCATGGCGCACACCGTGCTGTCTGCGGGCACGCTCACCGACCCGACGAAACTGGGCAACCTGATCGACGCGGTGAAGAAGACCGTCACGATCGACCAGGGCTGGGACGTGTTCTCCTTCGCGCAGCAGCTGCAGAGCATGAGCTCCGGGAAGATCCGCTTCCAGACCATCCCGGTGGGCGATCCCGACCTCAAGACAGCGGACGGGGACTCGGTGCAGGTCGACCCCGCGCAGGTCCGGTCGGCCATCCAGCAGGCGATCGGCGGTCCGGCACCGTCCACAGTGGTGCCCACCGCGGCTGTACGGACGAGCGCGGGCGTGGTCGTCGACGTGGAGAACGCGAGCGGCGCGGACGGGCTCGCGGCCCGGGTGTCACAGCAGCTGGGTGGGCTCGGGTTCACGACCGGTGCCGTGGCCAACGTCCCGGCCCGGCGCACCACGGTCGTCGACTACGCGGCAGGGGAGCGGACGGAAGCCGAGCAGGTGGCGCAGTTCCTCGGCAGGGGCGTCCGCGCGGTCGCCGACTCGGCGTTGCACAGCGGTCACGTGCGGGTCTACCTCGGCACGGACTACCAGGGGCAGGAAAGCCCGGCACCGGCGCCGCCCTCGAGCGCGGCGCCGGCGATCACCGCGGGCGGTGCGAACTGCGTCAACTAGCGTCCACTGTGGTCCAGGAACGCCGGGAGCGCGGCACAAGATGCGGAGCTACCGGGCACGCCGGGCCTGACACCTTGTGGTGCGCGCCTTCCTTCAGAGCCGTTCCTGCAGGGCCTCCGCCGCCGCGAGGAGGTCCGCCGCCCAGCGGGCGCCCGGTTTGCGGCCGATCCGTTCCACCGGCCCGGACACCGACACCGCCGCGATGACCGCGCCCGCGGAATCCCGTACGGGAGCCGAAACGCTCGCTACTCCTGGCTCCCGCTCGGCGACGCTTTGTGCCCACCCCCGCCTGCGGACCTCGAGCAGGGTCCGTTCCCCGAACACCGCGTCCGCCAGGATCGCGCGCTGGGTATGCGGATCCGACCACGCGGCCAGCACCTTCGCCCCGGAGCCCGCCGTCATCTGCAGCCGCGAGCCGATCGGGACGGTGTCGCGCAGCCCGCTCGTCGGCTCGGAAGTCGCGACGCAGATGCGCTGCACGCCGTCCCGCCGGTAGAGCTGAACGCTTTCCCCCGTGATGTCCCGGAGCTTCGGCAGCACCGAGCCGGCGGCGTCGAGCAGTGGATCCGTGGTGCCACCGGCGAGTTCGGCGAGCGCCGCGCCGGGGCGCCACCGGCCGTCGGGGCCACGGCGCAACAACCGGTGGACCTCGAGGCCGACGGCGAGCCGATGCGCGGTCGCCCGCGGCAGACCGGTGCGGGCGCACAGTTCGGCGAGCCCGCACGGATCCTCGGCGACGGCCTGCAGTACCGCCACGGCCTTGTCGAGAACACCAATACCGCTGTGCTGGTTGGAAGGGCTATGCTGTCCCACGAAGCGATACTAACTTCCCGAACTCTGGGAAGTCCACTATATGGGACACATCGAACTCGAGCTGCGGTCCTGCGCGGCTCGAAGAGCGGGCCGAAGATCGAGTTCCTTTGCTCCCAACCAAGCTCTTTGGGAGGAGCGCAGATGACCGGCACACGGCCCCGCACACTGGCCGAGAAGGTCTGGGAGGCGCACACGGTGCGCCGCGGCGAAGGCGCGGAGCCCGACCTGCTCTACATCGACCTGCACCTGGTGCACGAAGTCACCAGCCCGCAGGCGTTCGACGGGCTGCGGCTGGCCGGCCGCAAGGTCCGCAGGCCGGACCTCACGATCGCGACCGAGGACCACAACGTCCCCACCGTCGACATCGAGCTGCCGATCGCCGACCCGGTGTCGAAGACCCAGGTCGACACCCTTCGCAGCAACTGCAAGGAGTTCGGCATCCGGCTGCACCCCATGGGTGACGCGGAGCAGGGGATCGTGCACGTCATCGGCCCGCAGCTCGGCCTGACCCAGCCCGGGACGACCGTGGTCTGCGGCGACAGCCACACCTCCACCCACGGCGCGTTCGGCGCGATGGCCTTCGGCATCGGCACCTCCGAGGTCGAGCACGTGCTCGCCACCCAGACCCTGCCGCTGCGTCCTTTCAAGACCATGGCGATCAACGTCGACGGGCAGCTGCGCCCCGGCGTGACGGCGAAGGACGTCATCCTCGCGGTCATCGCGAAGATCGGCACCGGCGGCGGTCAGGGCTACGTCCTGGAGTACCGGGGCAGTGCGATCCAGGCGCTGTCGATGGAGGCCAGGATGACCATCTGCAACATGTCCATCGAGGCGGGCGCCCGCGCCGGCATGATCGCGCCGGACGAGACCACCTACGCCTACCTCAAGGGCCGCCCGCACGCGCCGAAGGGCGCCGACTGGGACGCCGCGGTGGCGAACTGGAACGAGCTGCGCACCGACGAGGGCGCGGAGTTCGACGCCGAGGTGCACCTCGACGCCGACGCGCTGACCCCGTTCGTCACCTGGGGCACCAACCCCGGCCAGGGCCTTCCGCTGGGCGAAAAGGTGCCGGACCCCGAAGCCATCGCGGACGAGAACGAGCGCTTCGCCGCGGAGAAGGCCCTGTCCTATATGGACCTGAAGCCGGGCACCCCGCTGCGGGAGATCACCGTCGACACCGTGTTCCTCGGCTCCTGCACCAACGGCCGGATCGAGGACCTGCGGGCCGCCGCGGACGTGCTGCAGGGCCGCAAGGTGGCCGAGAACGTGCGGATGCTCGTCGTGCCCGGCTCGATGCGGGTGCGCAAGGCGGCCGAAGCGGAGGGGCTGGACAAGGTCTTCCTCGACGCCGGCGCCGAGTGGCGCCAGGCGGGCTGCTCGATGTGCCTGGGCATGAACCCGGACCAGCTCGCCCCCGGCGAGCGCAGCGCCTCCACCTCGAACCGCAACTTCGAGGGCCGGCAGGGCAAGGGGGGCCGCACCCACCTCGTCTCGCCGCTCGTGGCGGCCGCCACCGCCGTTCGCGGCACCCTCTCCAGCCCGGAGGACCTGCTCGCCGGGTCCGACCACTAGCGGGCAGACCTGATCCGAACGACGAAGGAGTACCGAACCCACCATGGAGCCGTTCAAGACCCACACCGGCGTCGGGGTCCCGCTGCGCCGGTCCAACGTGGACACTGACCAGATCATCCCCGCCGTCTACCTCAAGCGCGTCAGCCGCACCGGTTTCGAGGACGGGCTGTTCGCCGCCTGGCGCTCTGACGAGCACTTCATCCTCAACTCCGAGCCGTTCAAGTCCGGCAGCGTGCTGGTCGCCGGGCCGGACTTCGGCACCGGATCCTCGCGCGAACACGCTGTCTGGGCACTGCTGGACTACGGGTTCCGGGTCGTCATCTCGGCCCGGTTCGCCGACATCTTCCGCGGCAACTCCGGCAAGGGGGGCCTGCTGGCCGCCCAGTGCGAGCAGATGGACGTCGAACAGCTGTGGAAGATCCTCGAGAACGACCCCGGCACGGAGGTCTCGGTGGACCTCGAGGAGAAGACCGTGCGGGCCAAGGACTTCGTCGCGAGCTTCTCGATCGACGACTACACCCGCTGGCGGCTGCTCGAGGGACTCGATGACATCGCTCTCACCCTGCGCCACGCCGAGGAGATCGACACCTTCGAGTCGCAGCGTCCCAACTGGAAGCCGGTGACCCTGCCCGAGGTCGCCTACTGAGCACAGATTCCCTGCTCAGCAAGGGAATCGAATACTCGCCACACGACGCCGAACGGCGCGCGGAAGCCCCCTCGGGGGTCGCTCGGAGGGCGGAAAGCACCTCCCGAGCCAGAAAAAATTCCGCGCGCCGTTTGGAATTTCCGGGGGATTGGTAATACCGTGTGCGCAAGTCGGCCGAAGTGGCCGTGTGACAAGTAGTTCTTCATGGAGGACTGGAATGGCCAACAAGGCCCAGCTGATCGAGGCGCTCTCCGAGCGTTTGGGCGACAAGAAGGTTGCGTCGGAGGCCGTCGACGGTCTCGTCGACATCATCATCCGTACGGTCAACAAGGGCGAGAAGGTGAACATCACCGGCTTCGGTGTGTTCGAGAAGCGTGCCCGTGCCGCCCGTACCGCGCGCAACCCGCGGACCGGTGAGACCGTGCGCGTCAAGAAGACCAACGTGCCCGCCTTCCGCGCGGGAACCACGTTCAAGGACGTCATCAGCGGTGCGAAGAAGCTGCCGAAGGCCACCGCGGTCAAGCGCGCGACCTCCACGAGCAGCCGCAGCACCGGCACCACCGCTTCGCGGTCCACCACCACGCGTGCCACCGGCACCCGTGCGACGACCGGCCGCAGCACCGCGACCCGGCCCACCGCCACGCGCAGCACCACCACGCGCACGCGCGCCGCCGCGGCCACCAAGACGGCTGCTGCCCCGAAGACCGCGGCCAAGTCCACCACGGCCAAGAAGACGACCGCTGCCAAGGCGGCGCCGAAGGCCGCGGCCAGGACCACCGCGAGCAAGACCACCGCGGCGAAGAAGACCACCACTTCGCGCGCCAAGAAGAAGTAGTAGTAGCCCGTTCACTCGAACGGCTTCCCGGCAGGGCCCCCGCGAATCCTTCGCGGGGGCCCTGCGGCATTCCAGGGCACTCGCCGGGTCGGGGTGGGGTCGGCCTACCTCAGCTGCGCATTCGCCCGCTCAGGCCCGTTCTGAGGCTTCTACGGCCCGGATCACCGGCGCCCCGCTACGGGCCGATCGGACGGGGATCCCGTTTCCGCCGCGGTGCGGACAAGCCCCGGGAGGCCGAGTGCGGCTTTCCCGAAATGGCCTCCCGGGCCCTTTCCGCCCGGGCCGGGAACACCAATACGAATACGCCCACTCAAGATCGGGCGGGCAGCGGATGAGGCAATGCGGTCGGGTAGTAGTCCGCCGCCGCCAGCCGCGGTCCGCCATTCGATTCGGCGACGCGGAACGACAGCACCCACACCGAACCCTTCTTACTCGGCGTACCGCCGCCCTTGCCCGTCGGCAGTGCCACGCCCGCCTGTGCGGCCAGCGCGGACACGACCCCCGGGATCACCCCGCCCTGGCTGCACACCACCGGAGTTCCGCCGCCCGCGGCGATCGCCAGCAGCCGCGAAAGCCCACGCGCCGGGTCGCCCCAGTAGTCTTCCTCGGCCAGCAGCGGCTCCTGCGCGACCTCCACGCCGAGATCCTCCGCGATCCCCCGCACCGTCTGCACGCACCGCAGTCGCGGCGCCGAGAACACCCGATCCACTCCGAACAGCGGCGCGAGCCTCCGGACGGCTTCGGCCTGCTTCCACCCCGCGGGCGAAAGCGGCCGCAGATCGTCGTCACCGCTCCAGTCCGAGCGCTTGCCCGCCTTGGCATGCCGCACCAGCAGCAGGGTGCTCAGCGACGCCGGCAGGGCCGTGAACGCGCGCAGCACGTCGACGTCCGTCTCGTAGCTCAGCGCCGACGCGGCTTCCGCCGGTGGCAGCCAACGCAGCGAGTCGACCTCTTCGTTGGGCGTGAAGGCCCCGTCCGCGGCCGCCGCGCTGTAGTACTCGACGACCTTGTCCCCGGCCGGCACCTGGTACCGCACGGTGCGCAGACGACGGCCGAGGATCGCGCGGAAGCCCGTCTCCTCGCCGATCTCGCGCACCGCCGCGGCGGGCGGCGTCTCACCGGGATCGAGCTTTCCCTTGGGCAGCGACCAATCGTCGTACCGCGGCCGGTGCGCGACGGCGACTTCAACGCCGTCCCCCCGGTCACGCCACAGCACTGCCCCCGCGGCGGAGATCGTCACCCGTTGGCCCCGTGCTTCTTGAGCAGCTCGACCTGGTGGTCGCGGACGTTGGAACCCTCGGTGGGGAACGGCGACCACTCGCCGGTCGAGGTGAGGACCCAGCAGCGGGTGGCCGGGTCGAGCGCCGAGTCGAGCACCTCGCCCAGCTGTGCGGTCAGCTTCGGATCCTTCACGCACACCAGCGCCTCGATCCGGCGGTCGAGGTTGCGGTGCATCATGTCCGCGCTGCCGATCCAGTACGTGCCGCCGCCGCGGAAGTGGAAGATCCGGGAGTGCTCCAGGAACCGGCCCAGGATCGAGCGGACGGTGATGTTGTCGCTCAGCCCCGGCACCTGCGGCTTCAGAGCACAGATCCCGCGGACGACCACCTGCACCGGCACGCCCTGCTGCGATGCGCGGTACAGCGCGTCGATGACCTGCTCGTCCACGAGCGAGTTGCACTTGATGCGGATGCCGGCGGGCTTGCCGGCGTGCGCGTGCTCGATCTCCTCCCCGATGAGCCGCAGGATGCCGCGGCGGATGCCGTTGGGGGAGGTGAGGATGTTGCGGTAGGTCTCCTGCCGCGAGTACCCGGTGAGCACGTTGAACAGGTCCGTCAGGTCCGCGCCGATGGCCGGGTCCGCCGTCAGCAGGCCCAGGTCCTCGTACAGCCGGGCCGTTTTCGGGTTGTAGTTGCCGGTGCCGATGTGGCAGTAGCGCCGCAGCGTCGAACCTTCCTGGCGCACCACCATCGCGACCTTGCAGTGGGTCTTCAGTCCGACGAGCCCGTACACCACGTGCACGCCGGCGCGTTCCAGCGTGCGTGCCCAGGTGATGTTGGCTTCCTCGTCGAAGCGCGCCTTGATCTCCACGAGCGCCACGACCTGCTTGCCCGCCTCGGCGGCGTCGATGAGCGCGTTGACGATCGGGGAGTCGCCGGAGGTGCGGTAGAGCGTCTGCTTGATCGCCAGCACCTTGTCGTCCGCGGCCGCCTGCTCGATGAAACGTTGCACGCTGGTGGAGAACGAGTCGTACGGGTGGTGCACCAGCACGTCGCCCTCGCGCAGGGTGGCGAACACGCTCTTCGGCGTCTCACGCTCCGCGAACGCCGGATGGGTCGCCGGGACGAAAGGGCGGTCCTTCAGTTCCTTGCGGTCCAAACTGGACAACTGGAGCAGGCAGGTCAGATCGAGCAGGCCGGGCACCTCGACCACGTCGTGCGGGTCGACCTCCAGCTCGCGCAGCAGCAGGTCGAGCATGTGCTCGCTCATGTCCTGCGCGACCTCCAGCCGGACCGGCGGCCCGAACCGCCGCTGCGCCAGCTCGCGTTCGAGGGCCTGCAGCAGGTCCTCGTCGCGGTCCTCCTCGACCTCGAAGTCGGCGTTGCGGGTGACCCGGAACACGTGGTGCTCGGTCACCTCCATGCCCGTGAACAGCTCGCCCAGATGCGCGGCGATGAGCTCCTCCAGCGGCAGGAACGTCGCGATGCGGCTCTCCCGCAGCGGTTCCACCCGGATCAGCCGCGGCACGTTGTTCGGCACCTTCACCCGCGCGAACCGCTCGGTGCCCTCCTCCGGGTCCCGCACCGTGACGGCGAGGTTGAGCGACAGCCCGGAGATGTAGGGGAAGGGGTGTGCGGGGTCGACGGCGAGCGGGGTGAGCACGGGGAAGATCTGCTCGCTGAAGTAGTTCGACAGCCGCAGCTGGTCCGCCGGGTCGAGGTCCGCCCAGCCGACGAGGTGGATGTCGTGCTCGGCGAGCTCCGGGCGCACCCGCTCCTCGAAGGCCAGCGTGTGCCGCTCGACGAGGTCCTGGTTGCGCTTGGCGATGTAGGCCAGCTGCTCGCGCGGGGTGAGGCCGTCGGCGCTGCGCACGGGCAGCCCGGTCTCGTCGCGCCGCTTCAGCCCGGCCACCCGGACCATGTAGAACTCGTCCAAATTGGACGCGAAGATGGCCAGGAACTTGGCCCGCTCGAGCAGCGGCTGGGACTCGTCCTCGGCGAGCGCGAGCACTCTGGCGTTGAAGTCCTGCCAGGACAGTTCCCGGTTGAAGTAGCGGTCGTCGGGCAGTGACTCGGCCGTGGCGGCGGGCACCGGCGCCGTCACCGCGGGGGGCGCCGAAGGCACGGCGCGGAACTGCACGGACCTGCTCTCGTCGGTGGCGGGTGCGGTGGTGTCCGGGGTGCTGCTCTCGTCGCTGCTCACACCCGCATTGTTCCTCACTTCGGCGCGGTTTGCCGCTACGCCGATCGCCGCATTCAGCACCGCGGCCGTGATCTTCAGAAGTTGACCCAGCGGCCGCGCGATGTTCACGCGGCCGTCCCCTCGTACAGCAGTGCCGCGGTGCGCTTCCCCAGCCCCAGCTCGCCCGCGTGCGCCAGGTCGGCGGCGGTGTCCACGTCGCGGCGGAGGCTCGGTGCGGCGAGGCCCAGCGCGATCGCGCCGGTTTCGTTGTGCGCCCGGGCAGAGCCCGGCCCGAAGCGCGGTTCCAGTGCGGCGCCGGGGGCGGACAGCAGCAGTGTCGTACCGGTGCCTTCCCAGTCGGCGACGAACGCGCGGCGGCCCGCCGCCTCGGCGATCGCGGCCGCCAGGTCCGCCGGGTGCAGCGCGGGGAGGTCGGCCTGCAGCGCGCCGACGACGGCGTCCGGATCGTCGGCGCGCAGGAGCGCTTCGCCGCGGCGCAGGGCGGCGTTGAGGTCGCCGGCGCCGTCCTCGCCGACGATCTCGGCGCCGAACGCCGTCAGCGGCGCGACGGCGGCCGGATCGGTGGCGACCACGAGCACGCGGCGGACGACCCCGGCCGTGGCGGCGAGCGTGTCCGACGCCAGTGCCAGCACCAACGCCGGGTGCAGGCCGTCGTCGACCGCGCCGCGCAGCCTGGACTTGCCAAGCCGCGGCGGCTTCATCGGCACGATCAGATCCACGGGCACGTTTCCATCTTTCCCCAACCCGCCCCCTAGGATCAGCCGGTAGCAGCAGACACCACAGGAGGAGTCTTGGCCGGTCGTGAGAAGGGCGGGTTCTGGGTCGGAACCGCCGCCGCCCTGTTCTATCCCGTCACCTACCTTGGCCGGCGCGTCTACCGGGGAGGGGAGCGTATCCCGCGTGAGGGCGGCGCCCTGCTGGTGATGAACCACGTCTCCCACATGGACCCCGCCGTGGACGCCGTGTTCGTGCACCGCCAGAAGCGGGTGCCCCGGTTCCTCGGCAAGGACAGCCTCGCCACCACCCCGGTGTTCGGGAAGATCTTCCTCGGCGCCGGCAGCATCCCGGTCTACCGCGGGTCGAGCAACGCGGGCGACAGCCTGCGGGCCGCGTACCAGGCGCTGCGCGACGGCAAGGTCGTCGTGATCTACCCCGAGGGCACCATCACCAAGGACCCCAACGGCTGGCCGAAGCGCTCCTACACCGGCGTCGCGCGGCTCGCGCTCGGCACCGACGCCCCGGTGATCCCGATCGCCCGCTGGGGCACGAACGAGATCCTCGACTTCTACCGGAAGAAGATCCGCTTCTTCCCGCGCAAGACGATCACGCACTCCGTCGGCGAGCCGATCGACCTCTCGGCGTACCGCGGCAAGGAGCCGAGCGCCCCGGTGCTGCGCGAGGTGACCGAGCTGCTGATGGACAGGGTGACCGACCTGCTGGCCGAAATCCGCGGTGAGCAGCCCCCGGTGAAGAAGCCGGAGCCGGCGGACGGCGACTGATGGACGTCCAGCGCATCACCGTCCTCGGCGCGGGGTCGTGGGGCACGGCCTTCGCGAAGGTCCTCGCCGACGCCGGCCGCGATGTCACGGTGTGGGCCCGGCGCGCGGAGGTAGCCGGGGAGATCCGCGACGGGCACGGCAACGGCAGCTACCTGCCGGGCGTGCGGCTGCCGGACAACCTCACCGCGACAGCGGATCCCACGCAGGCGCTGGTCGGCGCCGACGCCGTCGTGCTGGCGGTGCCGAGCCAGAGCCTGCGCGCGAACCTCACCGGCTGGCGCGGGCTCCTGCCCTCCGACGCGATCCTGGTGAGCCTCGCCAAGGGTGTCGAACTGGGCACGCTCAAGCGGATGAGCCAGGTGATCGCGGAGATCTCCGGCGCGCCGGAGGACGAGATCGTCGTGGTGTCCGGGCCCAACCTCGCCCGCGAGATCGCCCAGGAGCAGCCCGCCGCGGCCGTGCTGGCGTGCACGGACCACGAGCGCGCGGTCGCGATCCAGCGGGCGACGTCGAACGCCTACTTCCGGCCGTACACCAACACCGACGTGATCGGCTGCGAGCTCGGCGGGGCGTGCAAGAACGTGATCGCGCTCAGCTGCGGCATGGCCGCGGGCATGGGCTACGGCGCGAACACGACGGCCACCCTCATCACCCGCGGGCTGGCCGAGATGGTGCGGCTGGGCACGAAACTCGGTGCCGACCCGCTGACCTTCGCGGGCCTCGCGGGCGTCGGCGACCTGGTGGCGACCTGCTCGTCACCGTTGTCGCGCAACCGCACCTTCGGCGAGCGGCTGGGCCACGGCGAGACGGTCGAGCAGGCGCAGAACGCCGCCGGGGGACAGGTCGCCGAGGGCGTCATGTCGTGCTCATCGATCCGCGCGCTGGCCCAGACCAACGGCGTTGACATGCCACTGACCGACGCGATGCACCGGGTCTGCCACGAGGGCCTCGACCCGCGCCGCGCGGGTGCGGAGCTGCTCGGCAGGCAGAACAAGCACGAGTGGTCCTGATTTCACCAAGTGGGATCGGGTTGACCTGACCGGTTCGTCCTGGTTCCCTGGTCGGCATGTTCGCGCTGTGTTCCTGTCGCTGATCCGCCCCAGCGACCCCTTTTCCTTCTCTGCATCGAGGACACAGCACTCATGTTCGCCGTTCCGGACAACACCGTCGCCGTGGCCGAAAGGCCCGGCCTGCGCCATCCCGTGCGCGTCGCACTGGAGTACGCCGCGGCCCGCGACCGCTGGCGCGACCTGCTCCGCTACGACCCCGACCAGCGCTTCTCCACCCGCATCACGGCCGGCCCCGACGAAGAGGTGTGGCTGATGGGCTGGCTTCCCGGCCAGCACACGGATCTGCACGACCACGCGCGGTCCACCGGCGCCTTCACGATTGTCAGCGGCAGGCTGACCGAGACCGTCGCCCGCGGCACGGCGACGGAGCTGAACGTGCTGAGCGCCGGCCAGTCCCGCGTGTTCGGCCCCGGCTACGTGCACCAGGTTCGCAACGACGGGCCCGACCCGGCGATCAGCATCCACGTCTACCGCGCCGGCGGCCGCGCGATGCGGCCGTACCACCTCGACCCGGTCAGCGGTCCCGTCCGCGACTGACGTGCGCCGGGACCGGCGACCCCGCGGGCACGTAGTCCGCGGGAACCGGGGCGCCGAAGGTGGTCCGGACCGGCACGACACCGGCCCAGACGTGCTGGGAGTCCAGGTCTTCGGGCTCCTCGCCCGGTCCGCCCGCGCGTGCCTTCACCGATGCCTCGTCCAGGCCGAGCGACAGCACGGCGACCGAGGCGAACTCCTTGGCGTTGACCTCACGCGCGTGCTCCCACGAGCCGGGCGCGAGATGGTCGGTGACGACCCTGAGCCCGTGCATCTTCTCCTCGGCGTCCTCGACGAGCCGCGCACGCCCGTGCACGACCGCACTGCGGTAGTTCATCGAGTGGTTGTTCAGCGAGCGCGCGTAGACGATGGCGTCCAGCAGCGTCACCGTTATGCAGACGTCGATCCCCGTCGCCGCCGCGCGCAGGTTGCCCGCGCCGGTCGAACCGTGGAAGTACAGAGTGTCGCCGTCGCGGCCGTAGCCGGTCGGCAGCACGACGGGGGAGCCGTTCAGCACGAGCCCGAGGTGGCAGACGAGACCTTCGTCGAGCACGTCGTAGAGCGCCTGGCGATCGGTCGCGGCCCGGTCCTTCTTCCGGTTCAGCGTGCTGCGGGGAGTGGGCGAGAGCGTCGTCATGCTGTCAGCTTGCCCCGAGGAGTGGCACTATAGAATAGCCACTATTGGCACATTTGAAAGGTCCACTTCTCGTGACGCACTCCGGAACGGCGCTGCCGGTGACCCTCGACCGCGAGTCCGCCGTCCCGCTGGCGGTGCAGCTCGCCGACGCGCTGCGCGAGTCGGCGTCGAGCGGGCACCTGCGTGGCGGCGACCGGTTGCCGTCGACGCGGGCGCTGGCCGAACGGCTCGGCGTCAGCCGGACCGTGACTTCCGCCGCGTACGAACAGCTGCACGCCGAGGGCTGGATCGCCGGGCGGCACGGCTCGGGCACCTACGTGACCACCTCGCCGCCCAGCGACCGGCCCGTCCATCGCACGGTACCCGGTGAGCAGCACGAACCCGACGGAATTCTCGACCTGACCCCGGGTACGCCGTGGGCCGCCGGGCTGGACCGGGCGGCGTGGCGGCGGGCGTGGCGGGCTGCCGCCGACGCGCCCCCGCTGTCCCGCGCGCACCGCGCCGGGTTGCCGGACTACCGCGCGGCGATCGCCGAACACCTGCTGCGCCACCGCGGACTCGCCGTGGGCACGGATTTCGTGCTCGCGACCGGCGGCACGACGGCGGCCGTCGTCGAGCTGGCCGGTGCCATCTTCTCCGCGGGAGACCTGGTCGCGGTCGAGGAACCTGGTTACCAGCGGGCGGTGCAGGCGTTGCGGTCGGCCGGGGTGCGGGTGGCCGGGGTGCCCGTCGACGACGAGGGCCTGCGGCCGGACGCGATCCCCGCCGGTGCTCGTGCCGTCTACTGCTCGCCTGCGCACCAGTACCCGATGGGCAGCCGGATGAGCGCGGCGCGCCGGGTGGACCTCGTCGAGCGGGCGCGGCGCGAGAACATGCTGGTGATCGAGGACGACTACGACGGCGAGCTGCGCTTCGACGTGGCGCCGCTGCCGTTGCTCGCCGCGCTCGCGCCGGACGTGGTCGCGCATCTGGGCACGACGAGCAAGATCCTCACGCCGACGCTGGGCGCGGGCTGGATGGTCGCGCCGCCTGCGGTCACCTCGACCGTGCTGGCCTATCGCGACCGGACCGGCACCCGGCCCTCGCCCGCCGGCCAGCGCGTGCTGATCGAGCTGGCGCGACACGGTGATCTGGGACGGCACCTGCGGAAACTGCGGCGTGAGCTGTCCGAGCGGCGGATGCTGCTCGTGGCCGCGCTGCGCGAGGGAAACGTGCCGGTGGTCGGCGACGAGGCTGGCGCGCACCTGGTGGTCCCGTTCGCATCGGCCGCGGTCGAACACGAGCGGCTGCGCGCGGCGGAGCGGCGCGGCATCCAGCTCGACGGCCTCGCGCGGCACTTCGCGGGCACGCCCACCGCCTTCGGCGCGGCGATCGGGTACGCGGGCTGTTCCCGCGAGGCCCTGCGTGAAGCACTCGGGTCGCTGGTCGAATTACTGCGCTGAGCCTCTGGCGGCAAGCGCCCGGTAGGGTGACGACCCATGACTACTGGGAAGACGCGGGTAGCCGTGGTGTTCGGCGGCCGCAGCACCGAGCACACGATTTCCTGTGTCTCCGCAGGCAGTGTGCTGGCGAGCCTCGACCCGGAGCGGTTCGAGGTCGTGCCGATCGGGATCACGCAGGAGGGCGGCTGGGTGCTCGGCACGTCCGACCCGGCGACCCTCGAAATCCGTGGCAGCGAGCTGCCCACCGTCGACGAGACCGGCCAGGCGCTGGTACTCGCCGGCGACCCGACCCATCGCGAGCTGGTCAGCCTCGACTCGGGCGCGGCCGCGCTCGGCGGGGTGGACGTCGTGTTCCCGGTCCTGCACGGCGCGTTCGGCGAGGACGGCACCATCCAGGGCCTGCTGGAGCTCGCGGGCATCCCGTACGTCGGGGCGGGTGTGCTCGCCAGCGCGGCGGCGATGGACAAGGAGTTCGCGAAGAAACTCCTTGCCGCGGAAGGACTTCCGGTCGGCACGTATGTCGCCCTGCGCCGCGGCGAGTCCACTTTGGACGAGACCGCGCGGGAGCGGCTGGGGCTGCCGGTGTTCGTCAAGCCCGCGCGTGCCGGGTCGTCGATCGGCATCAGCAAGGTGACCGACTGGGCGCAGCTCGACGAGGCCATCGCACTGGCGCGGCAGACCGATCCCAAGGTGCTCATCGAGGCCGCGGTGGCCGGCCGCGAGGTCGAGTGCGGCGTGCTCGAGTTCCCCGACGGGCGGGTCGAGGCCTCGCTGCCGGCCGAAATCCGGGTACTGGCGGAAAACTCCTGGTACGACTTCGAGACGAAGTACATCGGTGAGGACGCCGAACTGGACATCCCCGCCAAACTCGACGACGTCGTGACTGAGCGGCTGCGGGCGCAGGCCGTCCGCGCGTTCGGGGCGCTGGACTGCCAGGGCCTGGCGCGCGTGGACTTCTTCGTGGGGGAGAACGGCGAGCTGACGGTCAACGAGGTCAACACGATGCCCGGCTTCACGGCGACCTCGGCGTACCCGAAGATGTGGGCCGTGACGGGGATGGACTTCCGCACCCTGCTGACGACACTGGTGGAGACGGCTGTGGCCAGGGGTACCGGGCTGCGGTAGGGGTACCGGGTTGACCTCGCGCGGAGCGTGGGGTGGGTCGGCCGGGCGCGGCCATTTCGGCTGCCGTTGCCGGGTGCGCCCTGGGGGGTGGGCCGCCGCCATTTCGGCTGCCGTTGCCGGGTTCGCCCGGCGCGAGCCCGCCCTGCACCTAAAACCGCAGCGGCACCGGCTTCAGGGTCGCGGCCACGGTGTCCGAGACCTGCTGCAGCGGGCCGGTCCCGGCGGAATCCGGCACGGTCAGCCCGATGTAGACGTTCCGGTCGACCACGTACCACGTCGACGCGCCCTGGCCCTCCACCGGCAGCCACTGCACGCCCGACACCACCCGCAGCTGCGCGGTCTGCGTCAGCTCCGGCGGCCGGTCCAGTCCGCAGCGCAGGACGATCGCGTCGGGCGCGCCCCATGCCACGGTCGCGGGCGGGGCGGGCTCGGCGATCTCCCGCCGGTCCAGTGTGGCGCCGTTCGAGATGAGCTGCGCCGGCAGCGCCGGAACGAGCGTCGCGCATTCCGGCGAGTCCGCTTGGGACGCGGGCACCGGCACGAGTGCGAGCGGCCCGTTGTCGGGCTGGCCCGGCTGGCTGCGGTTGACGATGCTGAGCACGGCGACCCCGACGGCGAGCGCGACGGCCAGCACGGCGGCGAGAACGATGAGACGCCTGGGCGGGGCGCCGGACTGTAACTCGGGCACGGTCAGAGATGCACGACCGGACAGGTGAGCGTCCGGGTGATCCCGTCGACGCCTTGGACCTTGGCGACGACGAGCTGGCCGAGCTGGTCCACGGTGTCGGCCTCGGCGCGGACGATCACGTCGTACGGGCCCGTCACGTCCTCCGAGGTGGTGACGCCCGGGATCGCCGAGATCTCCGCAGCGACCGCGGCCGCCTTGCCGACTTCGGTCTGGATGAGGATGTATGCGTGGACCACGGCGCGCCCCTTCGTCTTCTACGTCGAACTCAAGGTAGGAACGTGGGAAGAACCTACCCCAACGGGGAGACGATAGGTGATCCGACTTTCCGACTTACGAGGGACGGAGCAGGCGAGTGTCGTCACACGACGTGCCGAACGGCGGCACGGTAGCCGAACTGGGTGAGTTCGGCCTCATCCGCGCCGTGACGGAGAACCGAAGACAGCCCGCGACCACTCTGCTCGGGCCGGGCGACGACGCCGCGGTCGTCGCCGCCGCGGACGGCCGCGTCGTGGCGAGCACCGACGTCCTCGTCCAGGGTGTGCACTTCCGGCTCGACTGGTCCACGCCGGAGCAGGTCGGGCGCAAGGCCGTCGCGGTGAACCTGGCCGACGTCGCGGCGATGGGCGCGGTGCCCACGTCGGTGCTCGTCGGCCTCGCCTGCCCGTCGGCGACCCCCGCCGAGGTGGTGAAGGGTCTCGCCGACGGCATGTGGGCGGAGGCGTCCGGCGCCGGCGCGGGGCTCGTCGGCGGTGACATGGTGCAAGCCGATCAGCTGGTTCTGAGCATCACCGCCTTGGGTGACCTGCGCGGGCGCCCACCGGTGACCCGCTCGGGTGCGCGTCCCGGTGACATCGTCGCCGTGTGCGGGCGGCTGGGCTGGGCGGCGGCCGGGCTCGCCGTGCTGCACCGCGGGTTCCGCTCGCCGGTCACCGTCGCGAACGCCCAGCGCTACCCCGAACCGGACTACGCCGCCGGTCCCAAGGCGGCCGAGGCAGGGGCGACAGCCATGATCGACATCTCCGACGGGCTGCTCGCCGACCTCGGGCACATCGCCGAGCTGTCGGAGGTCGGCATCGACATCCGGACCGGCCAGCTGGAGGTGCACCGCCGCCTGGTCGAGGTCGGTACGGCCCTCGGCGCCGACCCGCTGCGCTGGGTGCTGACCGGTGGTGAGGACCACGCGCTCGCGGCCACCTTCCCGCCCTTCGTGGAACTGCCCGAAGGCTGGCGGCGCATCGGAGCGGTCACCATGCCGGACTCCGGCGTGACTGTGGACGGTGAGCCGTACCACGAGGAAAGCGGTTGGGAACACTGGCGCTGACCGCATACCGTGCGGTTGTGGAGCTGCGTGTCACCCCCTACGACCACCCGGACGCCGTGAAGCTCGTCGACGGCGTCCAGCAGGAGTACGTCGTCCGCTACGGCGACCAGGACCTGACGCCCGTCGACCCGGCGGAGTTCGCGCTGCCGCACGGGTTGTTCCTCGTTGGGTACGACGACGGGGTACCGGTCGCCTGCGGCGGCTGGCGTGCGCACCCGGACGGGCTGGGGCCGGGCGAGGCCGAGATCAAGCGCATGTTCGTCGTGGAGTCCGCGCGGGGCAAGGGTTTCGCGCGAGTGATCCTGGCGGAGCTGGAACGCACGGCCGCGGTCGCCGGGCATCGGCGGCTCGTGCTGGAGACGGGTCTGAAGCAGCCCGAGGCGATCGCGCTGTACCGGTCGTCGGGGTACGCGGAGATCACGAAGTTCGGCTACTACCGCGAAGACGAGCTGAGCCTGTGCTTCGGCAAGGAGCTCACCGCGGGCTGAGCCGCAGCATCACGGCGGCGTGCGGCGGCACGTTCGCCCCCACCGTGCCGTCGCTGGTGCCGGTGTCCTTGTGCTGCCACAGATCCCGGACGCTCCAGTGCCCGCCCACCTGGGCCGAGATGTTCGCCGGGGTGCCGCCGCGGTTGAGCAGGACGAGCGCGTACCCGCCGTCCGACAACGGTTTCCCCCACACGTCGGTCGTCGCGGTGACCGCGAGCCGCCGGCCCTGGCTGCCGCCGAAGTCCTGGTCGACGGCGATCACCTCGTGGTTGAGCAACGTGCTCAGCGCGCTCGCGGACGGTTTCGTGCCGGAGAACAGCGGCGCGTTGAGGATCGCCCAGATGCTGAAGTGCGCGCGTTCCTCGTCGACGGTGAGCGAGCCGTCGCCGACCTGCAGCATGTCCGGGTCGTTCCAGGCGCCCGGGCTGCCCGTCGTCACCGCGGCCTGCTGTTCGATCGTGTCCGTGATCGACGACCAGTCCGGCGTCAGGTCGTTGGTGGTGCGCCACATGTTCGCGATCGCCCGGCCCCACAGCCAGGGCCGCTGCGCGCCGTACTCGGAGATCGAGTACAGGATCGGACGCGCGAGCCGCTGCAGCTCGTCGCGCATCTTCGCGAACGCGGCCTGCTCGTCGAGGCCGTCGTGGGTGTCGGCGTAGCACCAGTCGTACTTGAGGAAGTCCACGCCCCAGGCCTCGAACGTCTGCGCGTCCTGGCGTTCGTGCCCGAGCGAGCCGATCCCGGTGGCGGGGTAGCCGGAGTTGTACATCGCGCAGGTTCCGCTGCCGGGCACGGCGTAGATCCCGAACAGCAGCCCGCGCTGGTGGACGTACTCGGCGAGCGCGGCCATGCCGTGCGGGAACCGCGCCGGGTTCGGGCGCAGGGATCCGTCGGGCGCGCGGGTGTAGTCCTGCCAGCAGTCGTCGACCACGACGTAGCGGTAGCCCGCGTCCCGCATCCCGGTGCTGACCAGCGTGTCGGCGGCGTCGCGCACGACCTGTTCGTTCAGGCCGTCGCAGCCGACCTGGTTCCAGCTGTTCCAGCCCATCGGCGGGGTCGCGGCCAGGCCGTTTCGCAGGTCGTCGCCGGGTGCCGCAGGCCAGATGCAAGCAGCCGCGAGCGTCACGGCGGCGAGGACTATCCGGCCGAGCATGCCCGTGATCCAATCGCAGGCGAAGTGAGTTCACGGTGATTGGAGCCTTCGTGGCGATTTACGCGCTCGGCGACCGGGTGCCCCGGATCCATCCCGACGCCTACGTGCATCCGGACGCGACGGTGATCGGTGACGTGCGGATCGGGGCTTACGCGTCGGTGTGGCCGCAGACGGTACTGCGGGGCGACCACGGGTACATCGAGCTGGGGGAGCGGTCGAACATCCAGGACGGCTGCGTGGTGCACTGCACCGCCAAGGAGCCGACGATCCTCGGCCCGTCGTCGGCGGTCGGGCACGCGGTGCACGTCGAGGGCGCGAACATCGGGACCGGCTGCCTCATCGCGTCGGGCTCGGTGGTGCTCAACGGCACGGTGATCGAGGACGGCGCGATGGTCGGCGCGGGGGCGGTGCTGTCCTACCGGTCGCACGTGCCCTCGGGTCACATCGCGCTCGGCGTCCCGGCGAAGACGCGGCCGAACAAGTCCTTCGGGCCGGAGGCGATCCAGCGGGTGGTCGACGGGTATGTCGAGCGGGCGAAGCTGTTCCGCGCCGAGCTCCGGCGGATCGACTAGCAGAGGCCCGGTGTGCTCGTCGAGTACCTTGCACGCGTCGGGTGGGGTGGTGGCCACGATGCCTTCCCATGTCCACGGCCGGTCGACGCTGACCAGCAGCAGGTGGAAAACCTTGCGGGCGGCGCGAAGCCGGGCCCGGCGCAGGCGCTACAGTCGCCAGCCGTGAGCGGAAAACCGTTGTCGGAGGTCGTGGAAGCCGGGTGGGCGCAGGCGCTGGAGCCGGTCGCCGGCCGCATCGCCGCGATGGGTGACTTCCTGCGCGCGGAGATCGGGGCGGGGCGGCGCTACCTGCCGTCGGGGGAGAACGTGCTGCGCGCGTTCAAGCAGCCCTTCGCCGGTGTGCGGGTGCTCATCGTGGGCCAGGACCCGTACCCGACGCCGGGGCATCCGATCGGCCTGTGCTTCGCGGTGGCGCCCGACGTGCGCCCGCTGCCCAAGAGCTTGATCAACATCTACCAGGAGTACTGCGACGACCTCGGTCACCCGCAGCCGTCCAACGGGGACCTGACCCCGTGGACCGAGCAGGGTGTGCTGCTGTTGAACAGGGCGCTCACCGTGCGGCCCGGCTCGCCCAACTCGCACAAGGGCAAGGGCTGGGAGGAGATCACCGAGCAGGCGATCAGGGCGCTGGCCGCCCGGGGTGGTCCGCTGGTGGCGATCCTGTGGGGCTCGAACGCGCGGAGTCTGAAGCCGCTGCTCACGGGGGTGCCGTGCATCGAGTCGGTGCACCCCAGCCCCCTGTCGGCGCACAACGGTTTCTTCGGCTCGAAGCCCTTCAGCAAGGCGAACGACCTTCTCGTGCAGCAGGGCGGCGAGCCGATCGACTGGAAGCTGCCGTAGAGGCCACCACCTCGCCACCGGCGCCCGACAGCCACCCGCTCACCCGAGGCGACCCGGCAACCGCAGCCAGTGATGGCGGCGGCCCACCCCGGGCGCACCAAAAGGCCCGGGGGACTGACGTCCACCCGGGCCTGGAAGCTGTGGGATCAGCCCCGAACGACCTTGCCCGCCTTGAGGCACGAGGTGCACACGTTCAGGCGCTTGCGCTGGGACACGCCGACCTTGGCGTGCACAGTCTGGATGTTCGGGTTCCAGCGGCGGTTGGTACGCCGGTGGGAGTGCGAGACCGCTTTGCCGAAGCCCGGTCCCTTGCCACAGACGTCGCACACGGCAGCCACGTCGAACTCCTTTGACGATCAGGGGAAGACAGATCACGCCCAGCGGGGCCGGGCAACTCGACCATAGTAACGACTGTCTTCACCCCGCCCACGCCCGGGTCGATACGCTGCCAGGAACCGGGGTGAGGAGGTCGGGCGAGTGCGGGCGTTGGACGAGGCTGCGGTGGTGGCCTGGGCCTCGGCGTGCGTACACAGTCTCGACGTGCTCCGGCCCGCGATCAACGGCATCAACGTCTACCCGGTCGCCGATTCCGACACCGGGTCCAACCTCCTCCACACGATCACCGGCGCCCGCGACGCGCTCGCCGACGGCGAACTGACCGGCGCCGGGCAGGCGTTGTCCCTGCTCGCGAGGGGTGCGGTGCGCAACGCGCGGGGCAACTCCGGCGTCATTCTCTCGCAGGTCCTGCGCGGCCTCGCCGAGTCGGCCGCGGGTGCGCCCGAGCTGGGTGGCGACGACCTGGCCCAGGCCCTCGTGCACGCGGACCGCGTCGCGACCGAAGCCGTCGCGCGGCCCGTCGCGGGCACGATGCTGACGGTCCTGCACGCCGCCGCGAAGGCCGCGAAGGGCGACTCCCTGGACGAGGTGGTCGTGACAGCCGCGAAGGCCGCGTCTACCGCCCTCGCGCAGACCCCGCAGCAGCTGCCGGTCCTCGCCAGCGCCGGTGTCGTCGACGCGGGCGCGCGCGGGCTCGTCGCGGTCCTGGACGCTCTCGCCGGTGTCGTCACGGGTACGGCGACAGAGCTCGCGCACTCCTGCGAAGCGCATACGCAGGCCACGAGCGCAGCGCCCGCCCCGTACGCGTGGGAGGTCATGTACCTGCTGGAGGAGGTCACCGAGCCGGACCTGCACCAGTTCCGTCACGCGCTGAGCAGCCTCGGCGACAGCGTCACGGTCGCCGGCGACGGCTCCGGCGCGTTCGCCGTCCACGTCCACTGCGCCGACATCGGAGCCGCGATCGAAGCCGGGCTCGAGGTCGGCCGTCCACGCCGGATCCGGGTCGAACCGCTGGTCACGCCGATCCCGCTGGTCGCCCCGACCGGTCCGGACCGCACGGTCGTGGCCGTCGTCCGTGGAGACGGTCTCGCCGAGCTGCTGCGCGAAGAGGGCGTCGCGGTCCTCGCGGTGTCGCAGGGCGCGCGGCCCAGCGTCGAGGAGATGCTCGGCCTGGTCACCGAGCGCGCCGTGGGGCACATCACGATCCTGCCCGGCGACGCCCAGCTCACCACCGCGGCGGACGAGACAGCGGGGCACGCGATGATCGGCGACCGGGAGGTCGTCGTGATCCCCTGCGCCTCCCCGGTCCAGGTGCTCGCGGCGCTCGCCGTGCACGACCCGGCGCGGCGCGTGAACGACGACGTCGTGGCCATGGCCGAGGCCGCCGCGGCGACCCGGCGTGGCGAGCTCGTGGTCGCCGAAGAGGAGTCGATAACCTGGGTGGGGCTGGCCCACGCGGGCGATCTCATCGGGTTCGTCGACGGCGAGGTCGTGCTGGTGGAGCCGCTCTCGGAGGAGAACCTGGTGACCGCGGCGATGACGTTGCTGCGGCGCATGCTCGCCGTCGGCGGCGAGCTGGTCACGGTGATCACCGGCGCCGCGGCGCCGGAAGGCGTGGCCGGCGAGCTCGCCGACCAGCTGTGCGAGGAGCGGCCGGAGGTCGAGTTCGTGAGCTATCCGGGCGGCCAGACCGAAGCGGTGCTGCTGATCGGCGTGGAGTAGGAAATGACAGTCCTGAGCGACAAGCTGACCTCGTTGCTGGGCCGCAAGACGGCCGCGGCGCTGGCCGAGGCGCTCGACATCCACACGGTCGCCGACCTGCTCCGCCACTACCCGCGCCGCTACGCCGAGCGCGGCGAGCTGACCGACATCGCGGGCCTGGAGATCGGCGAGCACGCGACGGTGATGGCGCGGATCGAGAGGGTCAACAAGCGCCGGATGCGCAACAAGCCCGGCTGGATCGTCGAGATGACCATCACCGATGGCCGCCGCAGGCTGGAGTGTGCCTTCTTCGGCAACGCCCACCAGCGCGAGCGCGAGCTGCAGCTCGGCAAGGCAGGCCTGTTCGCGGGCAAGGTCACCGCGTTCCGCAACAAGCTGCAGCTGGCGAACCCCGAGTACCAGATGCTCGACCAGGACGACGACTCCGCGGACGGTTCCAGGCTGGACGACTTCCTCGGCGCGATCATCCCGGTGTACCCGGCGGCGTCGGGGATGCCGTCGTGGTCGATCGCCCGGTGTGTGCGTCAGGTGCTCGACACCCTGGAGCGCGAAGAGGACCCGATGCCGCGGGAACTGCGCAAGCGCTACGGGTTCGTCGAGCTGTTCGACGCGCTGCACGGCATCCACCGCCCACAGGACCAGGGCGCGCTCGACAACGCGCGCGAGCGGCTGAAGTGGGACGAGGCGATGGCGATCCAGCTGATCTTCGCCCAGCGCCGGCACTCCGCGGGCTCGCGGCCCGCGCCGGCGTGCCCGCCGAAGCCGGGCGGCATCCTCGAATCCTTCGACAAGCGCCTGCCCTTCGACCTCACCAGCGGCCAGCGCGAGGTCGGCGAGCACATCGCGGACGACCTGTGCGGCGAGCATCCGATGAACCGGCTGCTGCAGGGTGAGGTCGGCAGCGGCAAGACGGTCGTCGCGCTGCGCGCGATGCTGCAGGTGGTCGACGCCGGCCGGCAGGCCGCGATGCTCGCGCCCACCGAGGTGCTCGCCGCGCAGCACGCCCGCTCGCTGCGCGAGATGCTCGGCGACCTGGGCCAGGCGGGTGAGCTGGGGGCGGCCGACGAAGCGACGAAGGTGACGTTGCTGACCGGCTCGATGTCGACGAAGGAGCGCAAGCAGGCGCTGCTGGACGCGGCGAGCGGTGCGGCAGGCATCGTCGTGGGCACCCACGCGCTGATCCAGGACACGGTCTCGTTCGCCGACCTCGGTTTCGTCGTGGTGGACGAGCAGCACCGCTTCGGTGTCGAGCAGCGGGACGCGCTGCGTACGCGCGGCGCGAACGACACGAGCCCGCACGTGCTCGTGATGACCGCGACCCCGATCCCGCGCACCGTCGCGATGACGGTCTACGGCGACCTCGAGACCTCCGCGCTGCGCGTGATGCCGGTCGGCCGGTCGCCGATCTCCACCACGGTCGTGCCGGTCAACGAGAAGCCCGCCTGGCTGGACAGGGTGTGGCAGCGGGTGCGCGAGGAAGTCGGCAAGGGGCATCAGGCGTACATCGTGTGCCCGCGCATCGGTGACGAGCCGCCCTCGGACAAGAGCGACAAGCGGCCGCCGCTGGCGGTCCTCGACGTCGCGGCGGAGCTGGCGGCCGGGCCGCTGGCCGGGCTGCGCATCGGCATCCTGCACGGACGGCTGCCCAGCGACGAGAAGGACGCCGTGATGCGGGCCTTCGCCGCGGGGAAGCTCGACGTGCTGGTCGCGACGACGGTGATCGAGGTCGGCGTGAACGTGCCGAACGCGACCGCGATGGTGATCATGGACGCCGACCGGTTCGGCGTCAGCCAGCTGCACCAGCTGCGCGGCCGGGTGGGCCGGGGCGACGTGCCGGGCGTGTGCCTGCTGGTCACCGAGGCGATCGACGGAACGTCCACCCGGGAACGGCTCGCCGCGGTCGAGTCCACAACGGACGGTTTCGAGCTGTCGCGGCTGGACCTCGAACTGCGCCGCGAGGGCGACATCCTCGGCGCCGCGCAGTCCGGCAAGCGCTCCAGCCTCAAGCTGCTCTCGCTGCTGCAGGACGAGGAGACGATCGCCGAGGCCCGGCTGTGCGCGCAGGAGATCGTGACCGCCGACCCGGCGCTCGCCACCCATCCGGGGCTGGCCCAGCTGGTGTCCTCGGTCGTCGACGACGATCGGGCCGAGTACCTCGAGAAGTCCTGACTCGATAGTGGTACAGCGTTTGTCCCGGTGTGGGTGACGGGGTGACCCTGCCAGATGTGACAAAGTTTCCGGCGCGCACCGCGATCTCGTTACTGCTCACCCTCGCCGCCACCGTGGCGACGGCCGCACCCGCTCTGGCCGACTCCGGCAGGCAGGACAACCCGCCGAGCTGGGGCCTGGACCGCATCGACCAGCGCGACAGCGCCACCGATCACCTCTACCGCTACGACACCACGGCGGACCAGGTGACGGTGTACGTCATCGACACGGGCGTCGACGCGACGCAGCCGGAGTTCGAGGGTCGCGTCGAGCCGGGCCAGAACTTCGTCGACAACAACACCGACACCAGCGACGGCAACGGGGACGGCACCCGGCTGGCGAGCATCCTCGGCGGCAAGGACTACGGCGTCGCCAAGGGTGTGCACATCGTGCCGGTCAAGGTGCTCGACAGCGGCGGGAACGGCAACCTGGTCAGCATCATCAGCGGCATCGGCTGGGTCGCGCAGAACGTGAAGCAGCCGGCGGTCGCCGTGCTCGGCATCGGCGGGCCGGGCAACGACCAGCTCGACAAGGCGGTCAAGACGCTGGCGGCCGTGATGCCGGTGGCGGTGCCGGCGGGCTGGTCGGCGGCGGACGTGAGCACCTCGTCGCCGGGCCGGGTGCCCGACGTGCTCACCGTCGGCGCGATGGACCAGAACAACGCGGTGTCCCCGAAAACGAACTTCGGCGCGGGTGTCGACGTCTTCGCGCCAGGCGTGGACGTCCCAGCCGTGGCGCCGGGTGGCGCGAGCCCGACCTCCGGCACGTCGATGGCCGCCGCGTTCGTCGCGGGCGCGGCAGCTCTTTACCGCGCCGAGAACCCTTCCGCAACTCCAGCGCAGGTCTCGCAAGCCATCGTCGACCGCGCGACGCCGAACGTGCTCACCGGCGTACCGGACGGCACCCCGAACCGTCTCCTCTGCACCGTTCCCGGAACCGTTTCCGAAGCTCAATGATGTCCATCACCCGGGACTGAACTCCCGTCGTACGGGATCGGCAAGGTAACGTCTGCTCTCACCGATCCGTACGTAGAGGAAGGACCGGGCATGTTCCGGAAGGTACTCGTCGCCAACCGTGGTGAGATTGCCATCCGCGCGTTCCGCGCGGGGTATGAGCTGGGCGCGGGCACGGTGGCGGTGTTCCCGTACGAGGACCGCAACTCGCTGCACCGGCTCAAGGCCGATGAGGCCTACGAAATCGGCGTGCAGGGCCACCCGGTGCGTGCCTACCTGTCGGTCGAGGAGATCATCGGCGCGGCACGCAAGGCCGGCGCCGACGCGATCTACCCCGGCTATGGATTCCTGTCGGAGAACCCGGATCTCGCGCTGGCCTGTGAACAGGCCGGTATCACTTTCGTCGGCCCCAGCGCCGAGATCCTCGAACTGACCGGCAACAAGGCCCGCGCGGTCGCCGCCGCGCGTGAGGCCGGCGTGCCGGTGCTCGGTTCCTCGCAGCCGTCGACCGATGTGGACGAGCTCGTCGCGGCTGCGGAAGAAGTCGGCTTCCCGGTGTTCGTCAAGGCCGTCGCCGGTGGTGGCGGCCGTGGGATGCGCCGCGTCGACGACCCCGCGCACCTGCGCGAGTCGATCGAGGCCGCCGCCCGCGAGGCCGAGTCCGCCTTCGGTGACGCGACGGTGTTCCTGGAGAAGGCCGTCGTCGACCCGCGGCACATCGAGGTGCAGATCCTCGCCGACGGCGAGGGCAACGTCATCCACCTCTTCGAGCGCGACTGCTCGGTCCAGCGGCGGCACCAGAAGGTCATCGAGCTGGCGCCGGCCCCGAACCTCCCGCCGGAACTGCGGGAACAGATCTGCAACGACGCCGTGGCGTTCGCCCGCAAGATCGGTTACCGCAACGCGGGCACCGTCGAGTTCCTGCTCGACAAGGACGGCAACCACCACTTCATCGAGATGAACCCGCGCATCCAGGTCGAGCACACGGTGACCGAGGAGGTCACCGACGTCGACCTCGTGCAGTCCCAGATGCGCATCGCCGCCGGCGAGACGCTCGCGGACCTCGGCCTGTCACAGGACAAGGTCTACCTCCGGGGCGCCGCGTTGCAGTGCCGCATCACGACCGAGGACCCGGCCAACGGCTTCCGCCCGGACACCGGGATGATCAGCGCCTACCGCTCGCCCGGTGGCTCGGGCATCCGCCTCGACGGCGGCACCGCGTTCGCGGGCACGGAGATCAGCGCGCACTTCGACTCGATGCTCGTCAAGCTGACCTGCCGCGGCCGCGACTTCAAGACCGCGGTCGGCCGCGCCCGTCGTGCCGTGGCGGAGTTCCGGATCCGTGGCGTCGCCACGAACATCCCGTTCCTGCAGGCGGTGCTCGACGACGAGGACTTCCGGAACGGCCGGGTCACGACGTCGTTCATCGAGGAGCGCCCGCACCTGCTCACCGCGCGGCACTCCGCCGACCGCGGCACGCGGCTGCTGACCTACCTCGCGGATGTCACGGTCAACAAGCCGCACGGCGAGCGCCCGCGGCTGATCGACCCGGCGAGCAAGCTGCCGGAGATCCCGGGCGGCGAGCCGCCCGCGGGGTCGAAGCAGAAGCTCGACGAGCTGGGCCCGGAGGGCTTCGCGCGCTGGATCCGGGATTCGGCGACCGTCGGCGTCACCGACACCACCTTCCGCGACGCGCACCAGTCACTGCTGGCCACGCGCGTGCGCACGAAGGACCTGCTCGCGATCGCGCCGGTCGTCGCGCACACCGTGCCCGAGCTGCTTTCGCTGGAATGCTGGGGCGGCGCGACCTACGACGTGGCGCTGCGGTTCCTCGCCGAGGATCCGTGGGAGCGCCTGGCCCGGCTGCGCGAGGCGGTGCCCAACATCTGCCTGCAGATGTTGCTGCGTGGTCGCAACACGGTCGGCTATACCCCGTACCCGACCGAGGTGACCAACGCGTTCGTCGAGGAGGCCACGGCCACCGGCATCGACATCTTCCGGATCTTCGACGCGCTCAACGACGTCGAGCAGATGCGCCCGGCGATCGAAGCCGTGCGGGAGACCGGAAAGGCCGTCGCCGAGGTGGCGCTCTGCTACACCTCGGACCTCTCGGACCCGGCCGAGAAGCTGTACACATTGGACTACTACCTGAAGCTGGCGGAGCAGATCGTCGGCGCGGGCGCGCACGTGCTGGCGATCAAGGACATGGCGGGCCTGCTGCGGGCGCCCGCCGCCGCGAAGCTGGTTTCCGCGCTGCGCAAGGAGTTCGACCTGCCGGTGCACATCCACACGCACGACACCGCGGGCGGCCAGCTCGGCACCTACCTGGCCGCGATCAACGCCGGTGCGGACGCGGTGGACGGTGCGGTCGCGTCGATGGCGGGCACCACGTCGCAGCCTTCGCTGTCGGCGATCGTCGCCGCGACCGACCACTCCGAACGGCCGACCGGGCTTTCCCTGCGGGCGATCGGGAACCTGGAGCCGTACTGGGAGATCGTGCGCAAGATCTACGCGCCGTTCGAGGCGGGCCTGGCCTCGCCGACCGGGCGCGTGTACGACCACGAGATCCCGGGCGGGCAGCTGTCCAACCTGCGCACGCAGGCGCGGGCGCTCGGGCTCGGCGACCGGTTCGAGGACATCGAGGCGATGTACGCGGCCGCGGACCGGATCCTCGGCCACCTCGTGAAGGTGACGCCGTCGTCCAAAGTGGTCGGTGACCTCGCGCTGCATCTCGTGGGCGCCGGTGTCTCGCCCGAGAAGTTCGAGGCGGAGCCGAACAAGTTCGACATCCCCGACTCGGTGATCGGTTTCCTGCGCGGCGAGCTGGGCGACCCGCCCGGCGGCTGGCCGGAACCGTTCCGCAGCAAGGCGCTCGAGGGCCGCGCCGACCCCAAGCCCGAGACCGAGCTGTCCACCGAGGACCGCGCGGGGCTGGCGGACAACCGGCGGCAGACGCTCAACCGCCTGCTGTTCCCGGCGCCGACGAAGGAGTTCGAGGCGCACCGCGAGGCCTACGGCGACACCAGCGTGCTGCCGAGCAAGGACTTCTTCTACGGCCTGCGGCCGGGGGAGGAGTACCAGGTCGACCTCGAGCCCGGGGTGCGGCTGCTCATCGAGCTGGAGGCCATCGGCGAGGCCGACGAGCGCGGGCTGCGCACGGTGATGTCGAGCCTCAACGGCCAGCTCCGGCCCATCCAGGTGCGGGACCGCTCGGTCGCCTCGGACCTGCCGGCCGCGGAGAAGGCCGACAAGAACAACCCGAAGCAGGTCGCCGCGCCGTTCGCCGGGGTCGTGACGCTGTCGGTGGCCGAGGGCGACCACGTCGAGGCGGGCGCGACCGTCGCCACGATCGAGGCGATGAAGATGGAGGCCGCGATCACCGCCTCGGCCGCCGGGAAGGTGGGCAGGCTGGCCATCAACTCGGTGCAGCAGGTCGAGGGCGGCGACCTCCTGCTGGTACTGGAGTAGCAGAAAGGCCGTGCACTTTCCCGCGATATTCCTGTGGGAAAGTGCACGGCCCGCGAATTCCGGCAGTTCGGGCGAATCGTCTTGGAGGTATGGGCGTGAAGTCCCGGTAAGTGCTTGAATGAGGCACGTGGCTACCTCGCAATCCGCTGCGAGCGCGGTGCACGCCCTGGTGCGTGCGGCGCTCGGCAGCGAACTCCCGCTTCATATCCGCTGCTGGGACGGTAGCGAGGCGGGACCCCCGGACTCGCCGGTCCGGCTGGTGCTGCGCCGGCGCCGGGCGTTGCGGCGGCTACTGTGGGCGCCGAACGAGCTCGGTATCGCGCGCTGTTTCGTTTCCGGCGACCTCGATGTCGAATCAGATTTCTTCGAGAGCCTTTCCCAGCTCGAGCGCGTTATCGGGCAGCAGACCGGGCCGCTGGCGGTGGACGGGGCGACCAAGCGCGACATGATCAAGGCCGGGTTGCGGCTGCGGGCGTTCGGGCTGCCGCCGAAGCCGCCGGCCGAGGAGATCCGGCTGGGCGGGCGCCTGCACTCGAAGCGGCGCGACGCCGAAGCGATCTCGCACCACTACGACGTCGGCAACGACTTCTACTCGCTCGTGCTCGGGCCGACGATGACCTACTCGTGCGCGGTGTGGGGCGAGGGCGTCGAGTCGCTGGACGACGCGCAGATCGCCAAGGTCGACCTCGTGGCGCGCAAGCTCGGGCTGCAGGAGGGCATGCGCGTGCTCGACGTGGGCTGCGGCTGGGGCACGTTCGTCATCCACGCGGCGAAGAAGTACGGGGCACACGCGGTCGGCGTGACGCTTTCGCAGGCCCAGGCGGACTTCGCGCGCAAGCGGGTGGCGGAGGAGGGGCTGTCGGAGCTCGTCGAGATCCGCGTCCAGGACTACCGCGACGTGCGGGACGGGCCGTTCGACGCGATCTCCAGCATCGGGATGGCGGAGCACGTGGGCCAGTCGATGCTGCCCACGTACACGAAGGCGCTGTTCGACCTGCTCAAGCCGGAGGGGCGGCTGCTCAACCACGCGATCTCGCGGAAGGCGGGCGTGCCGGGGCACACGGCGGAGAAGACGTCGTTCATCAACCGCTACGTCTTCCCCGACGGCGAGCTGGAGCCCCTGGGCGTGATGGTCGACGCGATCGAGGACGCGGGCTTCGAGGTGCGCGACGTCGAGGCGCTGCGGGAGCACTACGCCCTGACGCTGCGGGCGTGGGTGGCGAACCTGGAAGCTCGCTGGGCCGACGCGGTCCGGCTGAGCAGCGAGGGAAGGGCCCGCGTGTGGCGCCTGTACATGGCGGCTTCGGCGCTGACGTTCGAGCGCGGGGTGATCGGCGTGAACCAGGTGCTGGCGGTGAAGACGGCGGAGAACGGCAAGTCGGGCTTCCCGAGGACCAGGACCGCGTTGCTGTCGTAGGGGAGGGGCAGGCGGCGGCAGGGGGGAGGGCTGTGCCTGACCCCAGAGTTGGGTGGTCATCCCGTCGCCTGAACTCGCGGCATCACTTTGAGCCAGGCCCGCAACCCTCCTGCTTGCGGGCAGCCGACAGCGCGAGCTTGCGGGTCTGGGTCAAAGTGATATGCACAGACCGCAGGCGACGGGATGACCACACAACTCGACCACCTGCATGAGGTGACGTAGCGGGCTTTTCCTGGCTCATCTTTGAGCCTGCCCGTCCGGCGAGGACTCTCTTGATCTTTTCGCCGCGCTGCGTGGGGGCGCGCGAAGCGCGGGTGGTTGGGGTATGCCCGTTCCACCCCGATCGCGGAGTGTTCAACGGTCGGCCCACCGCGTCAAGGCGGGAAAGATGCCTTGACCAGGCGTGCCGACCGCTGGAGGACGCGGGGATCGGGGTTAGGGAGCGGGCTGGCGCGGGCATTCGTGGCTGCCGTTGCCGGGTCGCCGTGGGTGGGGTGGCTGGGTGCTGCCGGGTCGCCGTGGGTGAGTGGCTGCCGTTGCCGGGTTCGGCATGGGTGGGTGGCTGGGCGTCGCCAACCAAACCATCGCCCCCTACCGCCCCAGGTCGGCCACCAGCTCGTAAGATCGCACCCGGTCGGCCTGCCCGTGCACCATCGTCGTGATCATCATCTCGTCCGCCCCTGTGTCCGCGATCAGCGTCTCCAGGCCCTTCCGCACCGTCTCCGGGGAACCGATGACGTTGCTTCCGAACCGCTCCTCGAGGAACTGCCGGTCGAGGTCCGTGTACGGGTACTCCGCCGCCTCCTCGGGCGTCGGCAGCGGGATGGGGCGGCCCCGGCGCAGGCTCAGGAATGTCAGCCCACTCGGCCCCGCCAGCCACTGTGCCCGCTCGTCGGTCTCGGCGCAGATTACCGCCACACCCAGCATCAGGTACGGCTCCCGCAACACCGAGGACGGCCGGAAAGACTCGCGGTACAGGCGCACCGCCGGCAAGGTGTTGCGCGCGCTGAAGTGGTGCGCGAACGCGAACGGCAGCCCCAGCGTGCCCGCCAGTTGCGCGCTGAACCCGCTCGAACCCAGCAGCCACACGGGCGGCTTGTGCCCGACCGCCGGGATCGCGTTCACCGCCCGCGCGGGGTCCGGCTCGAAGTAGTCCATCAGCTCGGTCAGCTGCTCCGGGAAGTTCTCCGCGTTCAGCGCCGCCATCGAACCCCGCACCGCGAGCGCCGTCCGCTGGTCGGTGCCAGGGGCACGGCCGATCCCCAGGTCGATCCGTCCCGGGTGGAACGCCTCCAGCATGCCGAACTGCTCGGCCACGATCAGCGGCGCGTGGTTCGGCAGCATGATCCCGCCCGAACCGACCCGGATCCGCTCCGTCGCCGAAGCCACGTGCCCGATCAGCACCGCCGTCGCCGAGCTCGCGATGCCCGGCATGTTGTGGTGCTCGGCGACCCAGTACCGGTGGTACCCCAGCCGTTCGGTCTGCCGCGCCAGGTCGATCGTGTTGCGCAGGGCGGTGCCGGCGTCCCCGTCGCTCGGGATGGGGGACAGGTCGAGCACGGACAACCGCACGTCGCTCAGAGAGGTCACGGTCAGCGCAACGACGCCGCGATCACAGCCATTCCCGGTCCGAGGCCACCACGGTCAGCTGCTGGGTCGCGCGGGTGAGCGCGACGTAGAGCACCCGGCGGCCCGTGGTCGACTCGGTGATCAGCTCGGTCGGCTCCACCAGCACCACGGCGTCGTACTCCAGCCCCTTGGAGTCGAGGCTGCCGACGACCTTGAGCCGCTCGTCGGCGCGGCCCTGCAGCCAGGCCTGCACCTCCGGCACCCGGTCCATCGCACAGATCACGCCGACTGTGCCCTCGACCGAGTCCATCAGCTCCTTCGCCGCGGCCTGCGTCGTGCCCTCGATGCCCGCTCGCTCGACGACCCGCACGTCCGGCTCGATCCCCGTCGTCCGCACGGCTTTCGGCAGCTCGTCCGCCTCCGCGTGCCCGGCGACGACCCGCGCGGCCAGGTCGAAGATCTCCGCCGAGTTCCGGTAGTTCGTGCGCAGCGTGTACCGCCGACGCGGCGTCCGCAGGCCGAACGCCTGGTCCCGCGCCTGCGCCGCCTCGGCCGGATCCGGCCACGAGCTCTGCACCGGGTCGCCGACGACAGTCCAGCTCGCGTACTTGCCGCGCCGCCCGACCATCCGCCACTGCATCGGCGACAGGTCCTGTGACTCGTCCACGACGATGTGGGAGTACTCGTCGTAGTGCTCGGGCCGGTGCGTGCCCTGGCCCTCTGTGCCCCGCGGCGCGGGCGCCGCGTCCAGCTCGACCGCCTGCGCCCGGCGACGCCGCTTCGGCGGCACCCCGACCAGCACCCGCAGCTCGTCCAGCAGCGCGACGTCCGCGACCGACCAGTCCCTGTTCCGGTCCGCCAGCGATGCCGCGAGCAGGTCCACCTCGTCGCGCTTGAGCACGCCCTTGGCCGCGCGCGTGAGCCGCGCCGGGTCGCCGAGCCAGTGCAGGATCTCGGCCGGGTAGAGCACCGGCCACCACACCACCAGGAACCGGTGGAAGTCGATCCGTTCGCCCAGCTCGGTGATCAGCTCGGCGCGGTCGACCGACCGGCCGTCGGCGCGGGCGTTCTCCTCCGCCTTGTCCGCGAGCGCTTCGAGCAGCGTCTCCGCCGCGCGCACCCGTGACCGGTTGGGCGGACCGCCGTGCCCGTGCACCTTGCGGCGGACCCGCTCCAGCTCCTTGCCGTGCAGCTTGAGCACCTCGCCGCGGTAGACGATGCGCATCTCGTCCGGCACGCCCGGCGGCGCGTCCCGCATGGCCCGGGTCAGCACCTTGCGCATCCGCAGCGAACCCTTGACCGCCGCCAGCGGCGCCGGGTCCTGCCGCGTCGCGAGCACGCCGTCGAGCACCTCGCCCAGCGCGCGCAGCTCGACGTTGGTCTCGCCCATCGACGGCAGCACGCGGGAGATGTAGTTCGTGAACACCCCGGACGGGCCGAGCACGAACACGCCGGCCCCGCCGAGCTGGCGGCGGTGCCGGTAGAGCAGGTACGCCGCGCGGTGCAGCGCGACCGCCGTCTTGCCCGTGCCGGGACCGCCGGTGATCTCCGTGACGCCGCGCCAGGGCGCGCGGATGACCTCGTCCTGCTCGCGCTGGATGGTCGCCACGATGTCGCGCATCTTCTCGCCGCGCGAGCGGCCGAGCGCGGCCATCAGCGCGCCCTCGCCGACCACCTGCATGTCCTCGGGGACGGCGTCGGGGATCAGCACGTCGTCGTCCACGTCGAGCACCTTCTGCCCGGAGCAGCGGATGACGCGCCGGCGCACGACGTCCATCGGCTCCTCAGCGGTGGCCTGGTAGAAGGCCACGGCCGCGGGGGCGCGCCAGTCGGTGACCAGGTTGTCGAACTCCGCGTCCCGGATGCCGAGTCGGCCGACGTAGATCTTCTCCCGGCTGGTCTGGTCGAGGCGGCCGAACACCAGGCCCTCGTACTCGGCGTCGAGCGTCTGCAGCGTCTGGTTGGCGTGGAAGACCATCATGTCCCGCTCGAAGAGCATGGACGCCTGCTCGAAGACGGCCTCACGCTGCGCGCCGTGGCCGATCTCGTACCCCTTGGCACGCATGGCCTCGGCCTGCGCGCGCAGTTCGGCGAGACGGGTGTAGACGCGGTCGACGTGCTCTTGCTCGATGGCGATCTCGGCCCGTCTGACCCGAGGTTCCGACACGCAGCGCTCCTACAGCTCACTCCCGCAACAGGAAGAACGACTCTACGCGTGCCGGCCGAACGGTTCACCAAGTCCCGGCCGAAAAACAGCGGCTGCGAAGATAGCCGGGTGACCAGGATCGTCGCCGGGAGGGCGGGCGGAAGACGGCTCAGGGTGCCGCCGCAGGGCACGCGGCCGACCTCCGAGCGGGTCCGGGAGTCCCTGTTCAACGCGCTGGAATCGGCCGGTGAGCTGGCCGGCGCGCGAGTGCTGGACCTCTACGCCGGCTCCGGGGCGCTGGGGTTGGAGGCGCTGTCCCGTGGCGCGGAGGAAGCGGTGTTCGTCGAGTCCGACCGCCGGGCGGTGCAGATCCTGCGGGGCAATGTGGCAGAACTCGCCCTGGGCGGCGTCGTGCGGGCAGGCCAGGTGGAAAGCGTGCTGGCCCAGGCCGCCGAAAAGCCGTTCGACCTGGTACTGGCCGATCCGCCGTACGCGGTGGACGCGGCGAAGCTCGGTGTGATCTTGGCCGCGCTGGGCGCCGGCGGCTGGGTCGCCGAGGACGGGCTGGTGATCGTCGAGCGTGCTCAGCGCGACGGCGAGCCGGACTGGCCGGCCGGTTTCGCCCCGTTGCGGGCGATGCGGCACGGCGACACGGCGCTGTACTGGGCGGAGTACGTCACTTCGGCGCGCAGTCCGCGGTGAGCACAAGGTAACGTCCGCGCCATGGCGCGTGCGGTCTGTCCCGGTTCCTATGATCCCGTCACCAACGGCCATCTGGACATCATCGAACGAGCGGCGAAGCTCTTCGACGAGGTCGTGGTGGCCGTCATGATCAACAAGAACAAGCAGGGCCTGTTCTCGATCGCCGAGCGGATGCAGCTGCTCACCGAGATCACCGACGGCCTGCCCAACGTCCGGATCGACTCGTGGCACGGGCTGCTCGTGGACTACTGCAGGCAGCACGACATCGCGGCGATCGCCAAGGGCCTGCGCTCGGTCAGCGACTTCGACTACGAGCTGCAGATGGCGCAGATGAACCGCGAGCTCTCCGGCGTCGAGACGCTGCTGATGTCGAACAACCCGCGGTACGGCTTCGTGTCCAGCTCACTGGTCAAGGAGGTCGCCACCTACGGCGGGGACGTGAAGAACCTCGTGCCGGGCGTGGTGTTCGAGCGGCTGACGGCCAAGCTCGCCGAACGCAGCTCCTGACAGGCCCGCCCGTCGCCCACTACCACCCGCAACGGTGTCGCTGACAGGCCCGCCCGTCGCCCACCACCACCCTCAACGGTGACGCTGCGCGTCGCTGACACGCCCGGGGGGCTGGCCTCCGTGGCCTTTTGCTCCGGACCCGGCAAACTGGAACGAGCCAGCGGGGAAGGGCCATCTAGGGAGTTGCCGTGTACCGGGTGTTCGAGGCTCTCGACGAGCTCGTCACGATCGTGGAAGAGGCACGCGGAGTGCCGATGACGTCCAGCTGCGTGGTGCCGCGCGGGGACGTGCTCGAGCTTCTCGACGACGTCCGGGACGCCCTGCCGGCCGAGGTCGACGACGCCCAGGACGTGCTCGACAAGCGCGACGAGCTGATCGACAAGGCCCGCGCCGAGTCCGACGCGATGGTCAACGGCGCCCGCACCGAGGCCGAGAGCGCAGTCACCGAGGCGAACGACGAGGCCCAGCGGATGCTCGAGGACGCGCGGGCGCGCGCCGAGCAGATCATGGCCGACGCGCACGCCGAGGCCGAGCGCATGGTCGCCGCGGGCCAGGCCGAGTACCAGAACCTCGTGGAGCGCTCGCGCGCCGAGTCCGAGCGCATGATCGAAGCGGGCCGGGCCGGCTACGAGCGGGCGATCGAGGACGGCAGGCACGAGCAGTCGCGGCTGGTCTCGCAGACCGAGGTCGTACAGGCCGCGCACGCGGAGTCCGCCAGGATCGTCGACGAGGCGCACGCCGAGGCCGACCGCCAGCGCGCGGACTGCGACGCCTATGTGGACGGCAAGCTCGCGGAGTTCTCGGAGCTGCTGTCCACGACCCTGCGCACCGTCGACTCCGGCCGCAACCACCTGCGGACGCCGCCGGGCGTGGCCTCGCGCACCCCGCTGTACGACTTCCAGCCGTAGCGGCCGGTACGCTGGTGAGGTTGCCCACCTCATCGATGATCCGAGTGCATCCACATGTCTGAGAAGAGTTCCCTCGACACCCGCAACCCCTGGGTGATCGACACCCGCGAGCTGGGGCGCCGCGCGGGCCTGAGCCGTGATGTGCGGCGCAAGGCCCCGGTGCGGAGCGCCCTCGGCTTCCCGGGCGTGATCGTCGTGCCCGAGGGGTCCGAAATCGAGCTCGACCTGCTGCTGGAGTCCGTCGTGGAGGGTGTGCTGGTCACCGGCACCGCCTCGGCGCGCACCACCGGCGAGTGCTCGCGCTGCCTCGACCCGATCGAGGGCGACGCCGAGATCGAGCTCACCGAGCTGTTCGCCTACCCCGACTCGACCACCGAGGCCACCACGGACGAGGACGAGGTGAGCCGCCTGGTCGACGACCGGATCGATCTCGAGCCCGCCGTCCGCGACGCGCTCGTGCTCGCCCTGCCGCAGGTGCCACTGTGCGGTGAGGACTGCCCGGGGCTGTGCCCCGAATGCGGCGGAAAGTGGGCCGATCTCGAGCCCGGACACGGGCATGAGACCATAGATCCTCGGTGGGCCGCGCTGGTCGAGCGTTTCGGTGATTCACCCGCGGGTGGCCCAGACCAGGAAGCTTGACGAGCACCTGCTCGCGCAGCTTGTAAACCGGCTCGCGTCAGCGAGCGAACCTTGACGAGGAGATGTAGTCGTGGCCGTCCCGAAGCGGAAGATGTCGCGAGCCAACACGCGCACCCGCCGGTCGTCGTGGAAAGCGGCCCCGGTGCAGTTGGTGCCCTGCCAGAACCGCGCCTGCCGGCAGCCCAAGCCGCAGCACGTGGCCTGCCCGACCTGCGGCCAGTACGACGGTCGGCAGGTCGTAGAGCCCGCCTGAGGCTGACCGAGATGGGGGGTAAGTCGAAGCCGGGAGGCCGGGCTGCCGACCCAGCATCACTGACCGAAGCGCTCGGCGTCACTCTGGACGCCGAGCTGCTTCATCTCGCGCTGACCCACCGTTCGTACGCGTACGAGAACGGTGGCCTGCCGCCGAACGAGCGGCTGGAGTTCCTCGGCGACGCAGTGCTGGGTCTCGTGGTCACCGACCACCTGTACCGCACGCATCCCGACCTGCCCGAGGGGCAGCTCGCGAAGCTGCGGGCCAGCGTGGTGAACATGCACGCGCTCGCCGGTGTCGCGCGCGGCCTCGGCGAGGGCGGGCTTGGCGCGCATCTGCTGCTGGGCAAGGGCGAGGAGCTCACCGGCGGCCGGGACAAGGCGAGCATCCTCGCCGACGGGCTGGAAGCCATCATCGGTGCGGTGTTCCTCGAGCACGGCATCGAGGCGGGGCGCGCGCTCGTGCACCGGCTGTTCGACCCGCTGCTGGCCGAGGCGCCGCTGCGCGGGGCCGGGCTCGACTGGAAGACCAGCCTGCAGGAGCTGACCGCGTCCGCGGGGCTCGGCGTGCCGGAGTACAAGGTCGAGGACACCGGGCCGGACCACCGCAAGGAGTTCAGCGCCACGGTGCTGGTCGGCGGCCGGGACCTGGGCCACGGTGAGGGCACCACGAAGAAGGAAGCGGAGCAGAAGGCCGCCGAGACGGCCTGGCGCTCGCTGACCGACGAGCTCAAGCCCCAGCAGGACGCGGACTGACTGTCGGGGGCCGGCCGTAAGCTGGTTGCGTGCCAGAACTTCCCGAGGTCGAGGTCGTCCGTGCCGGGCTGCAGGCGCATGTGGCGGGTCGCGTCATCACACGGGTCGAGGTGCTGCATCCCCGGGCGATCCGGCGGCACGCGCTCGGTCCCGAGGACTTCACCGGCAGGCTCGCCGGCGCGCGGGTCGAGGCCGCGCGGCGCCGGGGCAAGTACCTGTGGCTGGAGCTGTCGGACAAGGAAGCCATCCTCGCGCACCTCGGGATGAGCGGGCAGATGCTCGTCCAGCCCGACGGCGCGCCCGACGAGAAGCACCTGCGCGTCCGCGTCCGGTTCGACGACGAAGGCCCCGAGCTGCGGTTCGTGGACCAGCGGACGTTCGGCGGCCTCGCACTGGCCGACCTCGTCGACACCGGCAGCGAGCTGCTCCCGGCGCCGATCGCGCACATCGCGCGCGACCCGATGGATGCCGCGTTCGACCCGGCCCAGGCCGTGCGCGCCCTGCGGTCGCGCCGGACCGAGGTGAAGCGGGCGCTGCTGGACCAGACCTTGGTCTCCGGTGTCGGCAACATCTACGCCGACGAGGCGCTGTGGCGCGCCCGGCTGCACTGGTCGCGCCCGACGGAGAAGCTCACGAACGCCCAGGGCACGGCGTTGCTGGCCGCGGCGGCCGACGTGATGGGCGAGGCGCTGCGAGCGGGCGGCACGTCCTTCGATGCCTTGTACGTCAATGTGAACGGGCAGTCGGGCTACTTCGACCGCTCGCTCGACGTCTACGGGCAGGCGGACCGGCCGTGCGCCCGCTGCGGCACGGCGATCGTGCGGGAGCCGTTCATGAACCGCTCGTCCTACTTCTGCCCGCGCTGCCAGCCACGCCCACGCCGCCCGCGCGCCTGATCAGGTCCCGCGGCCCGTCTTCTGCTGCAGCTCGTCGATGAGCCTGGAGGCGTCGGCCTTCGACAGGTTCTCGGGGACCTCCTGGTTCGCCTCCTGAGCCAGCGTGTGCAGGTAGGACCGCTGCGGGCCGGTCATCGGCTCCTCGCCCGTGGTCCACTCCTCGGGATCCTTCTCCGGGTTTTCGCTCATACGTTCTCCATACCCAGAACGCGCCGCGGCCAATCCTTTCGGCATCCGCAACACGGCGGTAACGGGCGGGTGCTGGGCTGGACGGGTGCGACCCCAGGAGCCCGCGCTGACCGGCATCGGCCCGGACACGTTCGACCTGCGTCACCGGGTGATCCACGGCTACCGCCGCGCCTACCGGATGGCAGGCAGCGGACCGGTCCTGCTGTTCGTCCACGGCATCGGCGACGACTCGTCCACCTGGCTGGACGTCCTGGCCTCGCTCACCGGCGAGTACACCGTCCTCGCACCCGACCTGCTCGGCCACGGTGGTTCGGACAAGCCGCGTGCCGACTACTCCGTCGCGGCGTACGCCTGCGGGATGCGGGACCTGCTGGCCACTCTGGACATCGACCGCGTCACCGTGGTCGGGCACTCGCTCGGCGGCGGGGTCGCGATGCAGTTCGCCTACCAGTTCCCGGAACGCTGCGAACGGCTGGTGCTCGTCAGCAGCGGTGGTGTCGGCCCCGGTGTGCATCCACTGCTGCGCGTGGCCGCCGCGCCCGGCGCGGACCTGATGCTGCCGCTGCTGGGCACCCCGCCGGTGCGGGAGGGGTTGCGCCGCCTCAGCAGTCTCCTGCGCGCGACCGGCGGGCTCGGCCTCGGCGAGGACATCGACTACGTGGTCGGCAAGTACGTGCGGCTCGCGGAGTCACCGAGCAGGCAGGCGTTCCTGCGGACGCTGCGCGCGGTGGTCGACTGGCGCGGCCAGGTCGTCAACATGCTCGACCGCTGCTATCTGTCCGAGGGCATTCCCACGATGCTGGTCTGGGGCACGCGCGATCACGTCGTGCCGAGCGCGCACGCCGCGATCGCGCACGAGTCGATGCCCGGCAGCAGGCTGGAGATCTTCGACGGCGCCGGCCACTTCCCGCATCACACGTCGCCGCAGCGGTTCCTGGCCGTGCTGCGCGACTTCCTCACCCACACCCAGGCCGCCCAGCATGACGTGCACCGCTGGCGACGCCTGCTCCGGACAGGCCGAGGGCCCCGGCTCGCGGGTGCGACCGAGGCCCTCGGGGTGTCCAGTGGAACCTAGCTGTGCAGACCCGCGCGTGCGGCGAAGTCGGCCAGCAGCTCCCGGCCGCGCTCGGCGTTGCGCGGCTGGCTGAGCACGTCGTACCGGCGCGCCACGAGCTGGCTGTGCGAAACGAAGTCCCGGCGGCCACGGGTCGCGCCGTAGCTCACGGCGGCGAACACCATGCTGAACGCGACACCGGCCACCAGCCCGATGAGGATAGGCAGGATCCCGGCCCCGGTGCCGAACAAGCTCAGCAACAGGCCGACGAACAAACCGAACCAGGCACCGGACATCGCGGCGTTGCCGAGCACCCTGCCCCAGCTGAGCTTGCCCGCGACACGCTCGACGAGCATCGGCTCGACGCCGACGATCGTCACGTCGGCCACGGGGAAATCGGCGTCTGCAAGGTGGTCCACCGCCCGCTGGGCCTCCTCGTACGAGGAGTACGACCCGATCGGCCAGCCGGTGGGCAACGTGGGCAGCCGAGGGTTCGCGGGGGCGTTGCTGAACGCGGTCTGCGTGAAAGCTGTGGTCATGTCTCTCACCTCTCTACCGTCAACAACGGATTTCCCGCGCCGCTTGTGCCTTATGCCGGAATCTCACAGCCAATTTTCAGGGTGTGCCGCCCGTCACCCGAGCTGCAGTTCCGGCTGGTAGATGTCGAACCAGTGGTGCAGGTCCAGCACCCGGTCCAGGCCGTGCCGGGTGACCGTGGTGATCGAGTCCGGGACCGCCGCCACTGCGTCGCTCAGCCACTGCCGGTCGACCAGCGCGAAGACCGGGTTGTCCTTGGCCGCGAGCACCTCCTTCGCCTGCTGCTGCAGCGCGACGACGTAGCCCGGGTCCTGAGTGGACGGATACGGGCTCTTCACCCGGTCCGCGACGGACGGCGGCAGCACGTGCTTGGTCGCGTGGCGCAGCAGGCTCTTCTCCCTGCCGTCGAACGTCTTGAGCGACCACGGGGTGTTGTAGACGTACTCGACGAGCCGGTGGTCGCAGAACGGCACGCGCACCTCCAGCCCGACGGCCATCGACGCACGGTCCTTGCGGTCCAGCAGCATCCGCACGAACCGGGTCAGGTGCAGGTGGCAGACGGTCCGCATGCGCTGCTCGAACTCACTCGCACCGTCGACGTGCTCGACCTGCGCGATCGCCGTCTTGTACTGGTCGGCGATGTAGCTGTCCACGTCGAGGTTGTCGCGCACGTCGGTGCGCAGCATGTTGCTGCGCTCGTGCATGCCGGTCTGGAACGCCAGCCACGGGAACGTGTCGGCGTTGCGGGCGGCCTCGTCGTGGAACCAGCGGTAGCCACCGAACACCTCGTCGGCCGACTCGCCGGACAGCGCGACGGTCGACTCGCCGCGGATCGCCTTGAACAGCAGGTACAGCGAGCTGTCCATGTCGCCGAGGCCGGCGGGGATGTCGCGGGCGGTGATGACCGCGCGGCGCACCTCGGGGTCGGTCAGCGCCTTCGGGTCGAGCATCACGTCCTTGTGCGCCGAGCCGACCAGCTTGGACACGTCGCGGATGAACGGGGAGTCCGGGGTGTCGCGCATCTCGTCGGGCTTGAAGTTCTCCTCCTGCCCGAAGAAGTCGACGGAGAACGTGCGCAGCTGCTCGCCCTGCTCGGCGAGGCGCGCGGCGGCGAGGCCGGTGACCGCGCTGGAGTCCAGGCCGCCGGAGAGCAGCACGCAGCGCGGCACGTCGGCGACCAGTTGCCGGTGCACGATGTCGGTCATCAGCTCGCGCACCCGTGCGACCGTCGTCTCCTGGTCGTCGGTGTGCTGGACGGCGTCGAGCTTCCAGTAGGTACGGGTGTGCGTGCCCGAGGCGTCGACGCGGACGATCGTGCCCGGCTCGACCTCGTACATGCCCTTCCAGAACGACCAGCCCGGTGTCTTGACGAACGCGAACAGCTCGCGCAGCCCGTCGGTGTCGACCACCTTGCGCGCCAGCGGGTTCGCCAGGATCGCCTTCGGCTCGGAGCCGAACAGCACGCCGTCGCGGGTGGGGTAGTAGTAGAACGGCTTGATGCCCATCCGGTCGCGGATCATGACGAGCTTCTCGTCGCGGGCGTCCCAGATGGCGAAGGCGTACATGCCGTTGAGGTGGTCGGCGACGGCCTCGCCCCACTCGAGGTAGCCGTGCAGCACGACCTCGGTGTCGCTGTCGGTCTCGAACTTGTGGCCCAGGCCCGCCAGCTGCGCGCGCAGCTCGGTGAAGTTGTAGGCCTCGCCGCTGTAGACCATCGCGATCTCACCGTTCGGCGTGCGCAGCGACATCGGCTGGCGGCCGCCGGGCAGGTCGATGATCGCGAGCCGCCGGTGGCCGAGCGCGGCGTGGGGCGCGACCCACGTGCCCTCGTCGTCCGGGCCACGGCAGGACATCGTCTCCGTCATCGCGTCGAGGATTTCGCGCCGCTGGGTGAGGTCCTCCTCGAAGGAAACCCAGCCGGTGATACCGCACATGTCACTGCCTCCCGAATACTTAGCAAATACAACTATGCGTAACACAGTGGTAACACATGTGCGCGTTCGGTGTCTGCCCGAAATGCCCGCTACGCCCGACTGGTAACGGTGAGTGTGGGCGTTCTCACCGGCCGTCAAAAGGTCGTAAACACGCACCATGACGGCGTCAAGAGGGCGTCAGCGCCGGTCAACGTCCGGCGATCGCGGCCGCACAGTGTGGTCGGAGCGGTCACCGGCCGGGTGACCCGCAGTGAAAGGTGCCAAGGTGGCGGACCTGCTGTACGCCGTGCTGCTGATCGCCGTGTTCGCGGCGCTCGCGCTGACGCTGCGCGGACTGGAGAAGCTGTGACGGGCTCGGGCCTGGTGGCCGACATCGTCGGCGCCGTACTGGCGCTGGGACTGATCGCGTACCTGTTCATCGCGCTGATCAAGCCGGAGAAGTTCTGATCATGTCCGATCTCGTGTCCGGCCTGATCTCGGTCGGGATACTCGTCGCCGCCCTCGCGGTGGTCTACAAGCCGCTCGGCGACTACATGGCGCGCGTGCTCACCACCGACAAGCACCTCAAGGTGGAGCGCGGGATGTACCGGCTGTTCCGGGTGAACCCCGACGCCGAGCAGCGCTGGCCCACCTACGCGCTCGGCGTGCTCGCGTTCTCGCTCGTGTCCGTCGTGTTCCTGTACCTGTTGCAGCGCCTGCAGGCGTTCCTGCCGTTGAACTTCGGGCGGGGCGCGGTCAGCCCGGGCGTCGCGTTCAACACGGCCGTCAGCTTCGTGACCAACACGAACTGGCAGTCCTACGTCCCGGAGACCACGATGGGCCACGTCGTGCAGATGGCAGGCCTGACGGTGCAGAACTTCCTGTCCGCCGCGGTCGGGCTCGCCGTCGCCGTCGCGCTGGTCCGCGGGTTCATCCGCTCGCGCACCGACCGGCTCGGCAACTTCTGGGTGGACCTCACCCGGGGGACCGTGCGCATCCTGCTGCCGATGTCCGTCCTGTTCGCGATCGTGCTGATCGCGCTCGGCGTCGTGCAGAGCCTGCACTCCGGCATCCCCGTGACGAACCCGGACGGCTCGCAGAGCACGATCGCGATCGCTCCGGCCGCGAGCCAGGAGGCGATCAAGGAGCTGGGCACCAACGGCGGCGGCATCTTCAACGCCAACTCCGCGCACCCGTTCGAGAACCCGAACGCGTGGAGCGACCTGGTCGAGATCTTCCTGCTGCTGGTGATCCCGGTGTCGCTCACCCGCACGTTCGGCAAGCTCGTCGGAAACCGCAAGCAGGGCTACGTGCTGCTGTCGGTGATGGGTCTGCTGTGGACGTTCGTGCTCGCCGTGACGTGGTGGGCCGAGGCGCACCCGAACGGCCCGGCGGCGCTGCTGGCCGGGGGGAACCTCGAGGGCAAGGAACAGCGGTTCGGCATCAGCGGATCGTCGTTGTTCGCCACCAGCACCACCGGCACCTCCACCGGCGCGGTCAACTCGATGCACGACAGCTTCAGCGGTCTCGGTGGCGGGATGCCGTTGCTGCACATGCTGTTCGGCGAGGTCTCGCCGGGCGGTGTCGGCACCGGGCTCTACGGGATCCTGGTGATGGCGATCGTCGCGATGTTCCTCGCCGGCCTGATGGTCGGGCGCACACCCGAGTACCTGGGCAAGAAGCTCGGGAAACGGGAGGTCACCGCGGCGGCCATCTCGATGCTCGCGATGCCGACGGTGGTGCTGCTCGGTTCGGGCATCGCGTTGCTGATGCCCGGCACCACGGCGGCGATGGCCAACAGCGGGGCGCACGGGCTGTCCGAGGTGCTCTACGCCTACACCTCGACCGCCAACAACAACGGCAGCGCGTTCGCCGGCATCACCGTCACCGACGGCTGGTTCCAGTCCTCGCTGTCGGTCGCGATGCTCCTCGGCCGGTTCGTGCCGATCATCGCGACGCTCTGCCTCGCCGGTTCGCTCGCGGCCCAGCGGAAGGTGCCCGAGACCGCGGGCACCCTGCCCACCACCGGGCCGCTGTTCAGCTCGATGCTGGCCGGCACCATCCTGCTCGTCGCGGCGCTGACGTTCGTTCCCGCGCTCGCTCTCGGTCCCATCGCGGAGGCCATGGCATGACCATCACGGAAGAGAAGCCCCGTTCCGCGCAGGAGCCGGCGTCGCCGGGTCGGGTCGGCGCGGGCGTGTTCAGCTCGCGGCAGCTGCTGGTGTCGCTGCCCGAGGCGCTGCGCAAGCTCGACCCGAGGCACCAGCTGCACAACCCGGTCATGTTCGTGGTCTGGGTCGGCTCCGCACTGACCACCGTGTACGCGGTCCTCGACCCGAGTGTGTTCACCATCCTCGTCGCGATCTGGCTCTGGTTCACCGTCGTGTTCGCCAACCTGGCCGAGGCCGTCGCCGAGGGGCGTGGCAAGGCGCAGGCGGAGTCCTTGCGGCGCACCAAGAAGGAGACGGTCGCGCGGCGGCTCACGGCGTCGGGCACCGAGGAGCAGGTGCCGGGTGTCGAGCTCAGGATCGGCGACCTGGTGGTGGTCGAGGCCGGGGAGACGATCCCTGGCGACGGCGACGTCGTCGAGGGCATCGCCACCGTCGACGAGTCCGCCATCACGGGCGAGTCGGCACCGGTGATCCGCGAGTCCGGCGGCGACCGGTCGGCCGTCACCGGCGGCACGACCGTGCTGTCCGACCGGATCGTCGTCAAGGTCACCACCAAGCCCGGCGAGACGTTCGTGGACCGGATGATCGCGCTGGTGGAAGGCGCGTCGCGGCAGAAGACGCCGAACGAGATCGCGCTGACGATCCTGTTGTCGACGCTGACGATCATCTTCCTGCTCGCCGTGGTCGCGCTGCAGCCGATGGCGGGCTACTCGGGGAGCGGGCAGTCGGTGATCGTGCTGACCGCGCTGCTGGTCTGCCTGATCCCGACGACGATCGGCGCGCTGCTCTCGGCCATCGGCATCGCCGGCATGGACCGGCTCGTGCAGCGCAACGTGCTCGCGACGTCGGGCCGCGCGGTCGAGGCAGCGGGCGACGTGTCGACGCTGCTGCTGGACAAGACCGGCACGATCACCTTCGGCAACCGCAAGGCGACCGAGCTGATCCCCGTCGGCGGCACCGGTTCCGAGCAGCTGACGGAGGCGGCCCGGCTGTCCAGCCTCGCCGACGGCACACCGGAGGGGCGCAGCATCGTCGAGCTGACCGGTCCGGCGACCGAGGACCCCGGCGGCGAGTTCGTGCCGTTCACCGCACAGACCCGGATGAGCGGGATCGACCTCGGCTCGCGGCAGGTCCGCAAGGGCGCGGCGAGCGCGGTGCGCGACTGGGTGCGCGGGTACGGCGGGGAGTTCCCCGACGAGACCGAGCGGGTCGTCGACGAGATCAGCCAGCAGGGCGGGACCCCGCTCGTGGTCGCCGAGCAGACCGGCGGGCGGGCGTTCGTGCGCGGCGTCATCCGGCTGTCGGACGTCGTCAAGCCCGGTATGCGCGAGCGCTTCGGCGAGCTGCGGACCATGGGCATCAAGACGGTGATGATCACCGGCGACAACCCGCTCACCGCAAAGGCCATCGCCGAGGACGCCGGGGTCGACGACTACCTCGCGGAGGCCAAGCCCGAGGACAAGATGGCGCTCATCCACAAGGAGCAGGAGGGCGGCAGGCTCGTCGCGATGACCGGCGACGGCACGAACGACGCGCCCGCACTGGCCGCCTCCGACGTCGGGGTCGCGATGAACACCGGGACCATGGCCGCGAAGGAGGCCGGCAACATGGTCGACCTCGACTCCGACCCGACCAAACTGATCGAGGTCGTCGAGATCGGCAAGCAGCTGCTGATCACTCGCGGGGCGCTCACCACGTTCTCCATCGCCAACGACCTCGCGAAGTACTTCGCGATCCTGCCCGCGATGTTCGTGACGATCTTCCCGCAGCTGGCCGGGCTGAACATCCTGCACCTGCACTCGCCGCAGTCGGCGATCCTGTCGGCGGTGATCTTCAACGCGCTGATCATCGTGGTGCTCATCCCGCTCGCCCTGCGCGGCGTGCGGTACAAGCCGTCCAGCGCGTCCGCACTATTGCGGCGGAACCTGTTGATCTACGGGGTCGGCGGCGTCGTGACGCCGTTCCTCGGCATCTGGCTCGTGGACCTGGTGGTCCGCTTCATTCCGGGAATCGGGTAGTGCTCATGAAGGCATGGTTCAAGCAGGCGGGCGCGGGACTGCGCGTGCTGCTGGTGTTCACGGTGCTGCTGGGGGTGATCTACCCCCTCGGGGTCTGGGCCGTGTCGCGGATCCCCGGGCTGGAGGCCAACGCGGAGGGCTCGGTGGTCACCGTCGACGGCAAGGCCGTGGGCTCGTCGCTCATCGGGATCGACCCGGTCGCCGCCGATCCGGCCCACGACCCGTACTTCCACAACCGCCCGTCCGCGGAGGCGTCGGACCCGCTGGGCCCCGGCGACCCGTCGACCTCCGGCGGCTCGAACAAGGGCGGCTTCAACGAGGACCTGGTCAAGACGATCCAGGAGCGCAAGGCGGCGATCGCCCAGCGCGAGGGCGTCTCGCCGGACGCCGTGCCCGCCGACGCGGTGACGGCGTCGGCTTCGGGCCTGGACCCGGACATCAGCGTCGCCTACGCCGACCTGCAGGCGCCACGGGTGGCGCGGGTGACCGGGCTGCCGGAGGCCCAGGTGCGGGAACTGGTGCAGGAGCACACGAGCGGGACCGGGATCGGCGTCCCCGGGGTGAACGTGCTCGAGCTGAACCTCGCGATCGCCGCGGCGAGGGCACACTGAACCCGTGGACGAGGCACAACAGCCTGTGAAACCGCCCCGGGGAGAGCTGAGGATCTACCTCGGGGCGGCGCCCGGCGTCGGCAAGACCTTCGCGATGCTGGGCGAGGCCCGGCGGCGGCTGGAACGCGGTACCGACGTGGTCGCCGGGGTCGTGGAGACGCACGGCCGCGCGAAGACCGCCGCGCTGCTCGCCGACATCGAGGTCGTGCCGAGGCGTACCGGCGTGCACCGCGGGCACGAGTTCACCGAGATGGACGTCGACGCGATCCTCGCCAGGGAGCCCGAAGTGGCCATTGTGGACGAGCTGGCGCACACCAACATCCCCGGTTCACGCAACGAGAAGCGGTGGCAGGACGTCGAGGAGCTGCTCGCCGCCGGCATCGACGTGCTGTCCACGGTCAACGTGCAGCACCTGCAGAGCCTCAACGACGTCGTGGAGAAGATCACCGGCGTGGCGCAGCAGGAGACGGTGCCGGACGAGGTGGTGCGCCGGGCGGGACAGGTGGAGCTGGTCGACATCACGCCGGAGGCGCTGCGGCGGCGGCTCGCGCACGGCAACGTCTACCCCGCGGAACGGATCGACGCCGCGCTCGGCAACTACTTCCGGCCGGGCAACCTCACCGCGTTGCGGGAGCTCGCGCTGCTGTGGCTCGCGGACCAGGTGGACGTGGCGCTGCAGCGTTACCGGCAGCAGGAGCGGATCACCGACACGTGGGAGACGCGCGAGCGGGTCGTCGTCTCGGTCACCGGCGGCCCGGAAAGCGAGACGCTGGTCCGCCGCGCGAGCCGCGTCGCCGCCCGCGCGGGTGCCGAGCTGATGGTGCTGCACGTGCTGCGCGGGGACGGCCTGACCGATCTCGGCCCGGCGGAGGCCGGGCGCTACCGCAAGCTCGCCGAGGATCTCGGCGCGACCTTCCACACGGTGGTGGGGGACGACGTGCCGACGGCCCTGCTGGACTTCGCCCGCGGGGTCAACGCGACCCAGCTGGTGCTCGGCACGTCACGGCGCTCGCGGCTGGCCCGGCTGTTCGACCAGGGCATCGGCGCGACGGTCGTGCAGCATTCGGGCGCGATCGACGTGCACATGGTCACCCACGCCGAGGCCGGGGGCCGGCTGCGGAAGCTGTACGGCCGGAGCCCGATCGCGCCGTCCCGGCGGGTGCTCGGGTTGGTGCTCGCGGTGCTGCTGCCGGCGGTGGCGACCGCCGTCGGGGTGCTGCTGGGCGGCCAGCTCGACTTCTCCACCGACGTCGTCGACTACTTCCTCGTCACGGTCGTCGTGGCGCTGGTCGGCGGGCTGGGGCCCGCGCTCGTCGCGGCGTTCCTGTGCGCGGGGCTGCTCAACTTCTTCTTCACCGAGCCGCTCTACACGCTGACCGTGCACGCGCAGAGCAACGTCATCACGCTGATCGCGATGATCGTCGTCGGCGTGCTGGTGGCCCTGGTCGTGGACACGGCGGCGCGGTTGGCGAAGCAGGCGGCAGAGGCCAGGACGGAGGCGTCGCTGCTGGCCTCGTACGCGCGGACGGTGCTCACGAACACCGCGCCGCTGCCACGGCTGCTGGAGAAGGTGCGCGAGAACTTCGGCCTGGAGTCGGTGAGCCTCGTCGAGAAGCAGGACGGCGTCTGGCACCGGGTGGAGGAGTGCGGGCCGAACCCGTGCGGCGAGCCCGATCAGGCCGATGTGGACATTCCGGTGACCGCCGACGTGCACCTGACCCTGCGCGGCAGGGCGCTGCTCGCCGCCGACCGGCGGGTGCTGGAGGCCGCGGCGGGGCAGGCGCTGCTCGCGTTGCGGCAGCAGCGGATGGCGGCGGCGACCGCCCGCGCCGAGCGCAAGGCCGAGACGACCGAGCTGCGCACGGCGCTGCTGTCGGCGCTCGGGCACGACCTGCGGACCCCGCTGACCTCGATCAAGGCGTCGATCGACAGCCTGCGGGCGCACGACATCGAGCTGTCGCCGGAGGACACCCAGGAGCTGCTGGCCACGGCGGAGGAGTCGACCGACCGGCTCGCCGGGCTGGTGGACAACCTGCTCGACTCGTCACGGCTGGCCACCGGCGCGGTGCGGCCGCAGCTGCGGCCCGTCGGCTACGACGAGGTGGTCGCGCACGCACTGTCCACTGTGGAGAATTCCGGTTCGGTGGTCGTCGCCGTGGACGAGCGGCTGCCGGCGGTGCTCGCCGATCCCGGGCTGCTGGAACGCGTGGTGGCGAACGTGGTCGACAACGCGCTGCGGCACGGCGCCGGCGACGAGCCGGTGGCGGTGCGGGGGAGTACCCATGCGGAGTACGTCGAGCTGCGGATCATCGACCACGGGCGCGGGCTGAAGAAGCGCACGGCGGACTCGGCCTTCGCGCCGTTCCAGCGGCTGGGGGACCGGGACAACACCCCGGGCGTCGGGCTGGGCCTGTCCGTCGCGAAGGGGTTCACGGAGGCGATGGACGGCACGATCAGGGCGGAGGACACGCCCGGCGGCGGGCTGACGGTGGTCGTCTCGCTCCGCGCCGCGATGGCTCCGCAGGTGGTACCACAGTGGGAGGGGGTGCGATGACGAACGCGACGGTCCTGGTGGTGGACGACGAACCGCAGATCGTGCGCGCGTTGCGGATCAACCTCGCGGCCAGGGGGTACCACGTGGTGACGGCGCACGACGGCGCGGCCGCGCTGCGGGCGGTGGCCGAGACGAAGCCCGACGTGGTCGTGCTGGACCTGGGTTTGCCGGACATGGACGGCAACGAGGTCATCGCGGGGTTACGCGGGTGGACGACGGTGCCGATCATCGTGCTGTCCGCGCGCAGCGACTCCCCGGACAAGGTGCAGGCACTCGACGCGGGCGCGGACGACTACGTGACGAAGCCGTTCGGCATGGACGAGCTGCTGGCGCGCCTGCGCGCCGCCGTCCGCCGCTCGATGGTGTCCAGTTCGGACGATGGCGAGGCAGTGGTCCGGACCGATGCCTTCACGATCGACCTGGTGGCGAAGAAGGCCGAGCGCGCCGGGCAGGAGGTGCACCTGACGAAGACGGAGTGGGGTGTGCTGGAGCTGCTGGTCCGCAACCGGGGGCGCTTGGTGTCGCAGAAGCAGCTGCTGCGTGAGGTGTGGGGCCCGACGTACGAGAACGAGACGCACTACCTGCGGGTGTACCTGGCCCAGCTGAGGCGGAAACTGGAGGAGGAGCCCTCCCGGCCACGGCACCTGCTGACCGAGCCCGGAATGGGATACCGCTTCGAAGGCTGAGGCCGCTTCCGACACTCCCCAGCCACCCACCACCGGCGACCCGGCAACGGCAGCCATGGATGGGCGGCCCACCTCGCGCTCCGCGCGAGGTCCCCAAAGACCGCGAAACCCCGGGTCAGGTGCTGGGCGTCGTGCTGCCGTCCGAGGTCGAGCTGTCCGGCGGTGTGCTGCTGTTCGTCGTTGTCGTCGACGTGGAGCTGGACGGGGGCGGCGAAGAGCTCGGGCTGGACGGCGGCGCCGAGTCGGATGACGACGTGCTCGGCGGCGGCTTCGTCGGGGTGTCGCTGCGCGGCGGAGTCGTCGGGTTCGTCGAGGGGATCGGCGTGCCCGGGGGGATGTACGTGCCCGGCGGGATGGGCGCGCCGGGAGCCAGCACTACCGGCTTCTGCTTCGAGCCCGGGGGCGGCAGGATCGTCACCACGGGCGAGCCGTCGGGGCCCACCGTCACCACGGCCGTCGGCGACGTGGACGGGTCCGGCTGCGCCGCGTCGCTGCCCGGTACCGCACTGCCCGGGATCAGCTGAGGCCCGGACGAGGAGTTGGCATTACCGCCCTTGATGTCCCCGGCGGCGCTCGTCGACGGGGACGCGAGCTCGGCGATGCCGCCGAACGCGGTCGCGAGGACGACGCCGCTGGCCGCGAGCAGCACGTAGCCGCTGCGCTTCATCCGCGACGAGGGATCGCGGGGCGGTGAGACCTCGGCTCGCTGACCCGAACGTGACCCTGAATGGGCCATGGTGGCTCCTTGCTGAAGGGATTGGCCTGTCGTTGCCCGAGCGGAGTAGCCCAAGCGGTGGACCCGACGGGGAGATTAGCACCGTCGGTTAACAGTGTGCGAGCGGCTCGGCGCCCTATGTTAACTGTCCGCAGCCGTTCGGGTGCGGCACCATGGGAGTCGTGAACTCCGTACAGGACGCGGTGCGGCTCACCGCGTGGGTCAGCGGTCGCGTGCAGGGCGTCGGTTTCCGCTGGTGGACCAGGTGTCGCGCGCTGGAGCTCGGGCTGGTGGGCAGCGCCGAGAACCTGCGTGACGGCCGGGTCGAGGTCGTCGCCGAGGGCCCGAAAGATCACTGTGAGCAGTTCCTGTCGTGTTTACGCTCGTCCTCGTCACCCGGAAGTGTGGATCAGGTCGTTGAACACTGGTCGCCGGCCCGGGGTGGCCTCGACGGTTTCGTGGAGAACTGAGGCTGTTGGGCCTGCCGTGACCACTGAGGTGAGCGGCACGCCGAACCAGGGCGTGCGTCCCGCGGTCGCCGCGGGTGCCTCGGTAGACTCGACCGATCTGGCAGTGATTGCAGCACCGGAGGGGTCCCCGCCACGTGCACCTGAAAAGTCTGACGCTGAAGGGCTTCAAGTCCTTCGCCTCGGCTACCACCTTGCGGTTCGAGCCGGGCATCACCTGCGTCGTCGGCCCGAACGGCTCGGGCAAGTCGAACGTGCTGGACGCGCTGCGCTGGGTGATGGGCACGCAGGGCGCCAAGGACCTGCGCGGCGGCAAGATGGAGGACGTCATCTTCGCCGGCACCTCCGGCCGCGCCCCGCTGGGCCGCGCCGAGGTCACCCTCACCATCGACAACGTCGACGGCGCGCTCCCGATCGACTACTCCGAGGTCTCGATCACCCGCCGGATGTTCCGCGACGGCGCCAGCGAGTACGAGATCAACGGCAGCTCGTGCCGCCTGCTCGACATCCAGGAGCTACTGTCGGACTCCGGCATCGGCCGCGAGATGCACGTCATCGTCGGCCAGGGGCAGCTCAGCCAGATCCTCGAATCCAAGCCCGAGGAGCGCCGCGCCTTCATCGAAGAGGCCGCCGGCGTGCTCAAGCACCGCAAGCGCAAGGAAAAGGCGCTGCGCAAGCTCACCGCGATGCAGGGCAACCTCGACCGCCTCGGGGACCTGACCGCGGAGCTGCGCCGCCAGCTCAAGCCGCTGGGCAAGCAGGCCGAGATCGCCCGCAAGGCCCAGGCCGTGCAGGCCGAGCTGCGGGACGCGCGGCTGCGCCTGTTCGCCGACGACCTGGTCACCCAGCGCGAAGCGATCGCCAGGGAGGAGGCCGACGAGGCCACCGCCCGGGCCCGCCGCGCCGAGGTGGAGCAGGCGCTGGAGCTGGTCAGCGCCGAGGAGAACCAGCTGGAGTCGCTGCTGGCGGAGGACGCGCCGCGGCTGACGCAGTCCCAGGACACCTGGTACAAGCTGTCCGCGCTGGCGGAACGGCTGCGCGGCACCGTGCGGCTCGCCGTGGAGCGCCAGCGGCACCTTTCCGCCGAGGTCGAGACGCACCAGAGCGGGCGTGACCCGGAGGAGCTGCTGGCGGAGGCCGAGCAGGTCGCCGAGCGCGAGGACGAGCTGAACGAGGCCGTCGCCGAGGCGCGCACGATGCTGTCGGAAACCGTGCAGCGCCGCGAACAGCTCGAGCACGCCGTCCAGGCCGCGGAGCGCGCGCACATGGCGGCGGTCCGCGCGATCGCCGACCGGCGCGAGGGGCTCGCCAAGCTGACCGGCCAAGTCGAGGCCCTGCGCAGCAAGAACGGCGCCACCTCCGACGAGATCGACCGGCTCACCGCGTCGATCGACGAGGCGGCCGCACGCGCCGAGATCGCCGTCGAGGAGCTGGAAGAGGCCAGGGCCGAGGGTGGCGTCGAGGAGTCCGACGACGCGGATCTGCACGCCCGCCACGACAGGGCGGTCGAGGCGAACAATGCCGCGAAGGCGCGCGTCGAGGAGCTGGTCAAGGCCGAGCGCGCGACCGAGCGCGAGATCGCGTCGGAGAAGGCGCGGGTGGACGCGTTGTCGATGGGCCTGCGGCGCAAGGACGGCGCGGGCGCCCTGCTCGGCGCGTCCGAGCAGCTGCCGGGCCTGCTCGGCTCGGTCGCCGCGTTGCTCACCGTGGAGCCGGGCTTCGAGGTCGCGCTCGCCGCGGCGCTCGGCCCGGTCGCCGACGCCGTCGCGGTGCAGGGCGGCGAGGACGCGCTCGCCGCGCTCAAGTACTTGAAGGACAACGACTCCGGCCGTGCGGGCGTGCTGCTCGGCGGCCAGGAGCACACCGTGGACACCACGTCGTGGCCGTCGCTGCCGGCCGGGGCCCGCTGGGCGCGGGAGGTCGTCACCGCGCCGGAAGCCCTCCGCTCGGCGGTGGAACGCGCCCTGGAACGGGTCGCCGTGGTGGACGGTTTGGATGCCGCGCGGCGGCTGGTCGCCGTGCATCCGAGCGTGAGCACCGTGACGGCCGAAGGCGACGTCTTCGGGGCGCACTGGGCGGTCGGCGGTTCCTCGCGCAGCGAGAGCGTGATCGAGGTGCAGGCCGCGGTCGACGAGGCGCAGGACCGGCTGCTCGCCGCGGAGCGCCTGCTGGAGCGCACCGCCGCGGAGCTGGAGGGCGCACGGGCCGAGCAGCAGGCGCGCCGGGACGAGGTCGGCCAGGCCAAGGAAGCGCTCAGCGAGGCCAAGGTCCGCAACGCGCGCTCCTCGGAACGGCTGAACCGCCTGCAGCAGGCGGCGCGCTCGGCCGAGGCCGAGGTCAGCCGGCTGCACCAGCAGCGAGCGAAGGTCGAGGCCAGCCGCGAAGAGGCCGTGCAGAAGCTCGCCGAGCTGGAGGAGCGGCTGTCCCTGGTCGCCGAGGAGTCGGTCGACGAGGACCCGGACACCAGCGAGCGCGACGAGATGGCCGAGCAGCTCGCGGTCGTCCGGCAGGAAGAGGTCGAGGCACGGCTGGCGCTGCGCACCGCGGAAGAGCGGGCGCGCAGCATCGCGGGGCGTGCGGAGTCGCTGCGTCGCGCCGCGTACGCAGAGCAGCAGGCCCGCGAGCGTGCGGAGAAGTCCCGTGCCGCCAGGGCGAAGGGCGCCGCCGTCGCGGCCGCCGTCGTGGACGCGGGCGAGCTCGCGCTGGAGCGCATCGAGCAGTCGGTGCAGCGCGCGGCGGTCGAGCGCGACGAGGTGCAGGCGGCCCGGCAGGGGCGCGAGACGGCGCTGGCCCAGGTCCGCAGCCGGGTCCGCGAGCTGGCCGGCGAGCTGGAGAAGCTCACCGACGCCGTGCACCGCGACGAGGTCCTGCGCGCCGAGCAGCGGCTGCGGCTGGAGCAGCTGGAGACCAAGATCTCCGAGGACTTCGGCATCGGCCTGGAGGACCTGGTCGGCGAGTACGGCCCGGACGTGCCGGTGCCGCCGGGCGCGGGCGAGATGGCCGAGTACGAGGAGGCCCGCGAGCGCGGGGAGTCCGTCACCCCGCCGCCACCGATCCCCTACGACCGCGCCACGCAGGAGCGCCGCGCCAAGCGCGCCGAGAAGGACCTGGCGATGCTCGGCAAGGTCAACCCGCTCGCGCTGGAGGAGTTCGCCGCGCTGGAGGAGCGCTACAAGTTCCTTTCCACCCAGCTCGAAGACCTCAAGGCCACGCGCAAGGACCTGCTGACGGTCATCAAGGACGTGGACGACAAGATCCTGGAGGTCTTCACGTCCGCCTACTGGGATGTCGCGCGCGAATTCGAGACCGTGTTCTCCGTGTTGTTCCCCGGTGGGGAAGGCCGCATGGTGCTGACCGAGCCGGACGACATGCTCGCCACCGGCGTGGACGTCGAGGCGCGCCCGCCCGGCAAGAAGGTCAAGCGGCTCTCGCTGCTCTCAGGTGGGGAGAAGTCGCTGGTCGCGGTGGCGATGCTGGTCGCGATCTTCCGCGCCCGCCCTTCGCCGTTCTACGTCATGGACGAGGTCGAGGCCGCGCTGGACGACACGAACATGCGGCGGCTGATCGGCCTGCTCGAACAACTGCGGGAGGCCTCGCAGCTGATCATCATCACCCACCAGAAACCGACGATGGAAATCGCGGACGCGCTTTACGGGGTGAGCATGCAGGGCGACGGAATCACGAAAGTCATTTCACAGCGGATGCGTGAGGAAAAAGCCGAAGCGGTTTCCTGAAAAATGCCCCGATAGTGTTCGTTTGAAAAAGGTTTCACGGGTACTCACGCTCCGTGCTGGTCCATACCACCCGAGTGGCGCTAGACGCTGCGCTTAACACGGCCTTAACGTGGGCAATCGATTTCTCGCCCCGCCCCCACCGCGCAGGAGTCCCCGCCGTGTCCGTTGTCGCGCCCAGAAAACGCCTCGCCACCGTCCTCGGACTGGCCCTCGTGCTCGCTGTGCTGGTGCCCGGGCGCGCCGGCGCCGCCCCGCCCGTCGCGACGAAGGGCCCGGTCGGCTGGGACACCTACCGCTCGGTGTCCGGGCTCGCCCAATTGCGGCCCGGGGAACAGGTGAAACAGTTTTCAAGTTTCGACCGCACGGGAAACAACGACGACGGTTTCAACGGGACCTATTCCTGCCTCCGGCACGACGACGCCGGCTGTGTGATCGCCGAGGCGCACACGGCGGGGGAGCTCTCGTCGATCTGGTTCACCTACGCGTCGAACTCGATCGCCGCCATCGGCCGGATCACCGTCGAGCTCGACGGGCGGACCGTGCTGCAGGGCTCGGCACAGGACATTGTGGACGGTGCCAAGGGCGCCCCGTTCGTGTGGCCGCTGGTCGGCGACGCGGCCGACACGATGGGCGGCGCCGTCATCAAGGTGCCGATGCCGTTCACCAGCTCGATGCGCATCACCACCGAGAACAACCCGCACTTCTACCACGTGGCCTACCGCCAGTTCGCCGACGCGACCGGGGTCCGGACCTTCGATCCGAACGACCGCGCCGCCGACGTCATCCAGCGCCTGCGCGGCTACGGCATCCGCGATCCCAAGCCGGCCGCGAACGGCGCGCGGACCCAGGACGCCGGGGTCTCGCTGGCGCCCGGCGCATCGATGTCCGTCCCGCTGACCGGCGCCGGGCAGATCGACCAGCTCGCGCTGCGGCTGCCGCAGGTGGTCGCCGCGCCGGCCGTCTACGACGACGGGCGAGCCTACGGTCAGGGCGGAAGTTCTTTCACCGCAACGATTTCTCCCGCTAACCAGGGTGTGCGCATCACCCGCCGCTACGACGGGGGCATCGGGAACCAACGGGCGAGCGTCAGCGTGAACGGGCAGCAGGCAGGCGAATGGAGCGGTGGCGCCGCCGTGCCGAACGGGGGCTGGGTCGACCAGACCATCGAGGTGCCCGCCTCGATCACCGCGGGCAAGTCCTCGGTGCAGATCGCCAACACGTTCGTCTCCTCCGCCGAGGACGTCAACGAGTTCCGCTACGAGATCCACAGCAAGGTCGGCAATCAGTGGGTGCGCACCGACATCATGGACGTCGGACCGAACCACCCCAGCGACGAGGCCGTGCACGGCTACCGGATCACGGGCGCGACCTGGGCCGGGCTGCGGCAGTTCCGGTACGCCACCAGCGCCGACCAGACCGCGGCTTCGGACGCGGTGCTGGACGGCCTCCGGCTGCGCATCAGGTTCGACGGCCAGACCACTGTGGACGCTCCCGTCGGCGAGTTCTTCGGCTCAGGGCTGGGGAAGTACGCCTCGCGGACGCTGATGCACTCGATCGACACCACGGACAACGGCGCGTTCACCTCCTGGTGGCCGATGCCGTACGCCCGCAATGCCGTGGTGCAGCTGGTCAACACCTCGGACGTGCCGGTCAACGGTGGCTCGGTGAGCGTCACCACGGCGCGGGACGGGTCCGTCGCGAACGGTCTGGCGCAGGGCTCGCTCGGGTACTTCCACGCGACCCAGCACCGGGCCGACACCGTGACCGGGCAGGACTGGACCTTCCTCACCACGCAGGGGCGGGGCCTGTTCTACGGCGTGACGACGAGCATGCGCGGGCACATCCCGCCCGGGCCGACGCACCAGATGAACTTCCTCGAGGGCGACGAGCGGATGTACCCCGACGGCTCGGCGACCCCGGTCGAGTACGGCACCGGTTCGGAGGACTTCTACGAGTCCGGCTGGTACTTCCAGGACGCCCGCGACGGGGGAGTGGAGGGCGTGCCGTACGCGATGCCGCAGGCCGGGCTGGTCAGCCACGAGAACGGGGCCGACGGGTGTCAGTACGTGTGCCTGGGTGCCTACCGGCTGCTGCTGGCCGAGGCGGTGCCGTTCGGCAACGGCGTCGAGTTCGACATCGAGCATGGCGACCGCTCGCAGATGCCGGCGAACTACAGCTCCACCGCGTACTGGTACGGCCAGGCCACGCCGTCCCTGACCGCGAGCGACGTGGTGGACGTGGCCGACGACGCCTCCCGCACCCAGCACGGCTACACGGCGACGGGCGAGACCAGGACGACGCTGACCTCGACGTTCGAGGGCAAGGGCGACCGCTCCCCGGTGACCCGCCAGGTCGCCGCGACGACCGGCGCCGTGCAGTTCACCGCGCAGGTCGAGCAGGACAACCAGGGGCTTCGGCTGCGGCGGATCTCCGACCAGGCCAACGCCTTCCAGCGCGCGACCGTGTTCATCGACGGCAAACGGGTGGGCGAGTGGTACCAGCCGCTCGGCAACACCTACTCACGCTGGCTGGAGGACTCCTTCGACGTGCCGGCGTCGGCCACCGCGGGCCGGACCTCGGTGCAGGTGCGGCTGGAACCGGTCGCGGGCGCACCGGCGTGGTCGGGTTCGCGGTACTCGGTGTTCTCGCAGAGCCCCGGGACCCCGGCCGCCGACTGAGCTAGACGTAGCGCAGGAGGCGTTCGGCCAGCGCGGGCCGGTTGCCCTCGGTGCTGAACACCGGGCGCCGGCCCGTCCGGCGGCGCCCGGCGAGGACCTCGCGCACGAACCGGGCCACCAGCGGCGGCTCCGGCAACGCGTCTTCGCCGAAGTAGGCGATCACCGAGGTCGGCGCCGTCTCCACCGCGACCGCCCAGCCGCTGTCCTCGCTCCACACCAGCATCAGGTCCTCACCGGGACGCCCGGCCACCTGCCGCAGGGCCAGATACGCGGTGGCGGTGTCGCTGATCTCGAAGCTCGTGCCCTCCGCGGGGAGGTTGAGCGCGCCCGCGACGGCGCGGACGTACCCCGCGAGGCCCTGGCTCAGCGCATGCGTCTTGTCGACTCCCCGATCCATGCCCCAACTTTAGGCGCAGAAGGTCAGCCGGCCGGCGTTCGGTTCGCGCAGATGCAGCCGCGGTCGAGTGCCGCCGCCGCGGTGGCGGCGCAGTACCGCCGGCTGAGCCCGTCGTGGTTCTCCTGCGGATGCGGGCACACGGGACAGGTGTCCACCTGGACGGAGAGGGAGGTGGTCGGTGCTGGATCGGTCATCGCGGAACCCGCGCTTTCGTTGGAGGGTGAACGGGGTTCGTTCCGGAACGGCGTCGCGCGGCGTCAGGCCTGAGCCTACTCCTCGGAACTTTCTCCGGTGCCCGGCCGTTGGACGGGTAAGTCGCATGTTTTGCGTGCCGTGTCGCCAGCACGTGTCGCGGAGCCCTCGGCCTCCCGTACCCGACGAAAGTTCTTGGTGACAACCGAATTGACCGACACGTCCACCGCGCCCGCACGCGCGGGCAGCGACTTCACGCGGCTTTCCAGGCTGGTCAACCAGCGAGGCCTGCTGACCCGCCGTCCCGGCAGCTACGCCCGCAAGTTCACCCTCAACGGTGTCCTGCTCGCCGCAGGCTGGACGGCGTTCGCCCTGGTCGGTGCCTCCTGGTGGAACCTGCTGACCGCCGCGTTCCTCGCGGTGGTGTTCGCGCAGCTCGCGTTCATCGGTCACGACGCCGGCCACAAGCAGATCTTCCGCGGCAAGCGGGCCAACGACTTCGTCGGGCATCTGCACGGCGCGCTGGTCGGGATGAGCTACGGCAAGTGGGTCGGCCAGCACAACCGCCACCACGCCAATCCCAACCACGAGGACGACGACCCGGACCTCGACATCCCGGCGCTCGCGTTCACCGTCGAGCAGGCGATCGGCAAGCGCGGCTTCCTGCGCTGGATCGCGAAGTACCAGGCGTTCCTGTTCTTCCCACTGCTGCTGCTCGAAGGCCTGAGCCTGCACCACTCCGGCATCCGCGCGGTGGTCCGGCGCGAGGTGAAGGCCCACCGGCTCGAGGCAGTGCTGATCTTCGGGCACATCGTCCTGTACCTCGCCGCGGTCTTCGTGGTGCTCTCGCCGCTGCAGGGGATCGTGTTCATCGCGGTGCACCAGGGCCTGTGGGGCGTCTACATGGGCTGCTCGTTCGCGCCGAACCACAAGGGCATGCCGACGCTGACCGCCGGCCAGAAAATCGACCACCTGCACAAGCAGGTGCTGACGTCCCGTAATGTTCGAGGCGGACGGGTCGTCGACTACGCGCTGGGCGGGCTGAACTACCAGATCGAGCACCACCTGTTCCCGAGCATGCCGCGAGCGAACCTCCGGCACGCCCAGCCGCTGGTCCGCGACTTCTGCGTCCGGCTCGGCCTGCCCTACCACCAGACCACCGCATTCGGCTCGTACGCACAGGTGCTGAGCCATCTGCACGCGGTCGGCGCGCCACTGCGCGCGCCGGCCCTGCCCTAGAGGAGTTCCATGTCGTCACCGAACATCCAGCCCGTCTTCAGCCACCAGACCGAGGACGAGCCGGTCGACTACCCGGCGCCCGCGGCGACGAGCCAGGAACGGGACAAGGCCGACCAGGACCTCAACGCGCCGTTCTCCGCGCCGGAGTCGACGAACCGCTGATCATGAGCCGGCCGGCTCCGGCTCGCGCTCGGGCGCGGGGTCGGCCCTCGGGTCGCTGGTGTGGTGGCGCAGCGAGAGCGCGCCGCCCACGATGAGCGTGATCAGCACGCCGAGCAGCGTGTACCACGGGAACGCCAGCACCACGGGCTTCGCGCCCGGCGCCGGCGGGATCTTCACCCCGAGCACCACGTAGGCCATCACCGCGACGGTCACCACGAACGCGATGATCGCGTCCAGCTGCCGCGCCCGCTTGACCCAGATGCCGAGGAAGAACGCGCCGAGCATCGCGCCGTAGGTGTAGCCGGTGATCGACAGGCCCTGCTCGATCACCGGGTTGTTGCGGCTGGAGAACAGCGAGCCGAACACGGCGAACACGATCGCCCACACCAGCGTCCAGACCCGGCCGTGGCGCAGCAGCTTCGAGTCCTCCGGCTTGCGCTTGGTGAACCGCTGGTAGAGATCGGCGACCGTGGAGTTCGACAGCGCGTTGAGCGCCGAGGCCAGCGCACCCATCGTCGAGGCGAGGATCGCGGCGATCAGCAGGCCTGCCACCCCGACGGGCAGCTCGCTGGTGATGAAGTTCGTGAAGATGTCGTCGCTGCTCTTGACGCCGAGGTCCTTCAGGTTGCGGAACCCGTTGTGCGCCCAGAGCATCGCGCCGATCAGCAGGAACAGTCCGAACTGGATGGTCACCGCGATCCCGCTGCCGATCAGCGCCTTGCGCCCGTCGGCGATGCTGCGGCAGGACAGGAACCGCTGGACGATCAGCTGGTCGGTGCCGTGCGAGGCCATCGTGAAGATCGCGCCGCCGACGACGGCGGTGAGGAACGCGTACTGGCTCGTCAGCAGGTGCAGCCCGGAGAAGTTGAAGTCGAACACCTTGAAGATGCCCGCGTCGGACGCGCGGGAGGCCCACCCCGACGGCAGTTTCGTGGCCAGCACGATCATCGCGACGATCGCCGCGCCGACGTAGACGGTCAGCTGGATGACGTCCACCCACACCACGGCCTTGATGCCGCCGACGAGCGCGTAGATGACGGTGAGCGCGGTCAGCACCACGACGATCTGCCAGTACTGGGTGTGCAGGCCGTAGTGCGACAGGATCAGCTGGATCGGGATCGCGCCCGCGAACAGCCGGACGCCCTCGGCGAGCAGCCGCGTGACGATGAACGCCACGCTCGACACGCCCTGCATCGTGGAGCCGAAGCGCTCGCCCAGGAACTGGTACGCGGTGGACTGCTTGCCCTTGAAGTAGCGCGGCAGCAGCACGAACGCCACCAGGGTGCGGCCGATGATGTAGCCGAACGGCAGCTGGAGGTAGGTGAGCCCGTTGTAGCCGCCCGACGCCGCCCAGATCAGGCCGGGCGTGCTGATGACGGTCAGCGTGGAGGTCTCGGTGGCGACGATCGAGAAGCAGACGGCCCACCACGGCAGGCTGCGCTCGCCGATGAAGTAGTCCGCAGCCGACCGCTGCCTGCGCCCGACCAGCACACCGACGAGCGGCATGGCGGCCAGGTAGACGACGATGATCACCAGGTCCACCGGATGCATTCGTCTCTCCTACTCTTCCGGCTGGGGAGCCGCTACCCGCAGACGGGTGACGGTCGCGGTGTGTGGTCGGGGGAGGGCAAGGGGTGTCCGGCCGGGGGTGATGCTGCCCAGCAGGCGCGCGCCACGGGCGCCGGTCGCGCTCGGCACGTTCGCGGGCAGGCCGTGCCAGGTGAGCCAGCCGAGCAGCGCGGTCAGGTACGCCTCCTTCGCCGCGCGCGGCAGGCCGAGCTCGTCGCTGGTGACCAGGCGAGCGTCGGAGAGGTTCGCGGCGAGGGCGCGCATCAGCGCGGGATTCTCCACCCCGCCGCCGGAGGCGACCACGGTGCGGGCGCCGTGGCGGGCGCAGGCGTCGGCGATCGTGCGAGCGGTCAGCTCGGTGAGAGTGGCGAGCAGGTCCGCCGGCTTCGTCGTGGGCAGGACGTCGTCGAGGTACGCGGCGTGGAACAGCTCCTTGCCCGTGGACTTGGGCGGTTCGGCCGCGTAGTACGGCTCGGCGAGCAGCCGCCGCAGCAGGGTCTCGTCCGGTTCGCCTTGCGCGGCCAGTTCGCCGTTCTCGTCACGGGGGCGGCCGGTCGTGCGGAACGCGGCGAGGTCGAGCAGCGCGTTGCCGGGGCCGGTGTCGTAGGCGATGGCCGTGCCGTCCGGCTGGACGACCGTGATGTTCGCGATGCCGCCGATGTTGAGCCCGACCGCCGGCTGCCCGGTCGACTCGGCCAGCGCGCGCAGCCACAGCCGGTCCAGCGTGCTCGCCAGTGGGGCGCCGTGCCCGCCGGCCGCGACGTCACGAGCCCGCAGGTCGGCGACGACCGGTAGGCCGGTCCGTTCGGCGATCCAGGCGGGCTGGCCGAGCTGGAGGGTGCCGCGGGCGTGGCCGTCCTCGACCCAGTGGAAGACGGTCTGCCCCAGCGACGCGACGAGATCGGCCGGGCCGAAGCGGTCGAGGCCCTGCCCGGCGGCCCCGGCGAAAGCCTGGCCGACACGGGTGTCGAGCTTCGTGAGCTGTTCGGCCGTGGTCGGGGCGGGCGGCAGCGCGGCCAGCAGGGCGGCACGCAGCTCCTCCGGATAGCCGACCTCGAGCGCGCCCAGCGGGGTCAGCACGATCTCGTCGCCGTCCGCGCGCAGGTCCGCCACCGCCACGTCGATCCCGTCGACCGAGGTGCCGGAGATGAGCCCGATGACGCGTTCGCCCATGAGGAGGTGGTCTAGTCCATTTCTCACGGGATTGCAAGGCATGTCGTGACTTCTTGTCCTAACCGAGTTTCCGGCACTTGGACGTGGGGAAACCCGGGGCGTTCCCGGCAGTCGCCCAATGGATGCGAGGATGACGACGTGTCGAGCAACCTCTGGTTCTGGGTCATCCTGGTAGTCGTCGTACTGCTGGCGATCGCGCTGGTCACCGGCCTGACCGTGGCGCGCCGGCGGCGGATCAGCCTGCGCGAGGCCGAGCGGCCTGCGGGCGGCACCAAGCCGAGAGGCGGGAGCTACCAGGCGGGTGGCGGAATCACGCTCGCGCCTGGTGGCGAGCAGGCGCCGCCGCATCCGGCGGGCGAGCGCACCGAGGTCGACGGCCAGCCCGGCGTCGGGGACGACGCGTCGGTGCCGCGGGACGCGCCGCGGCGCAGCATCGTCGACGTCAAGCTGCCCACGGAGACGGCGCCGGAGCCGGTGGCCGAGCCCGAGGTCCCGGCGCAGGCCGCCCCCGCCGCTCAGGCTGCCCCGGCTGAGGAGATCGAGCCCGCCGCGGGCCGGCTGGAGCGGCTGCGCGGTCGGCTGTCGAAGTCGCGGTCGATGTTCGGGCAGAGCCTGCTCGGCCTGCTCGGCGCGGGTGACCTGGACGAGGACTCCTGGCAGGACGTCGAGGACACCCTGCTGGTCGCGGACCTCGGCGCGGCGACCACGACGGAGATCGTCGAGCGGCTGCGGGCCGAGATCACCACTCGCGCGGTGCGGTCGTCGGAAGAGGCCCGCCAGTTGCTGCACGACGTGCTGACCGACGCGCTGCAGACCGACGCCCCGCGCGCGGTCCGGGCGCTGCCGCACACCGTCGACGGGCAGAAGCAGCCGGCGGTCGTGCTGGTCGCGGGCGTGAACGGCACCGGAAAGACCACGACCACCGGCAAGCTCGCCCGCGTGCTCGTCGCGCAGGAGAGCCGGGTCGTGCTGGGCGCGGCGGACACGTTCCGCGCCGCGGCGGCCGAGCAGCTGCAGACCTGGGGCGAGCGGGTCGGGGCGGAGGTGGTCCGCGGCAAGGAAGGCGCCGACCCGGCCGCGATCGCGTTCGACGCGGTCAAGCGGGGCGTGGAGGCGGGCGTGGACGCGGTGCTCATCGACACCGCGGGCCGCCTGCACACGAAGACCGGCCTGATGGACGAGCTGGGCAAGGTCAAGCGGGTCGTGGAGAAGCAGGCCAAGGTGGACGAGGTGCTGCTGGTCCTCGACGCGACGACCGGGCAGAACGGGCTCGCGCAGGCGCGGGTGTTCCGCGAGGTCATCGACGTGACCGGCATCGTCCTGACGAAGCTCGACGGCACCGCCAAGGGCGGGATCGTGTTCCAGGTCCAGCGTGAGCTCGGCGTGCCCGTCAAGCTGGTCGGTCTGGGCGAGGGCCCGGACGACCTGGCCCCCTTCGAGCCGGGCGCCTTCGTGGACGCGCTGCTGGGTTGAGCGGGCGGGACCAGTTGGCCGAGCCGCGCCGCTGGGTCGGCTCGGTATGACGCGGGTCTCGACGACGCCATGGACCTAAGTGCTGCAGGTGGCCGAGGACGACGACTTCACCTACAACGACCAGCTCTTCCAGAGCCTGCGCTACATGATGACCAGCTACGCGCTGAAGAACAGGGCGGGCCGGTGGCGGGCCGGTTCGATCTTCGTCCAGGAAGCGCGTCCCCGAAGACGACACCGACCCGTTCGCCCGCTAGGCGCTCAGGTCCTCGCTCGCGAGGTGCGCCGAAAGCGTCGCGGCCACGCGCTGCACGGCGGGCGCGATCCGCGACACGGCCTCCTTCGTCAGGCGCCCCTCCGGGCCGGACACCGACACCGCGGCGGGCGCGGGCGTGCCGGTCAGCGGGGCGGCCACGCAGCGCACGCCCAGCTCCTGCTCGCTCTCGTCCACCGCGTACCCCTGCATGGCTACCGCCGCGAGGTGCCGGAGCAGCTCGTCCGGCGAGGTGACCGTGTGCTCGGTGAAGGACGGCATCCCGGTCCGCTCCAGCAGCGCGCGCACCTCGTCGGGCGGCAGCTGCGACAGGATCGCCTTGCCCACGCCCGTCCCGTGCGGCAGCACCCGGCGCCCGACCTCGGTGAACATCCGCATCGAGTGCTTCGACGGCACCTGTGCCACGTACACGACCTCGTCGCGCTCGAGCACGGCCAGGTTCGCCGTCTCGCCGACCTCGTCGACCAGTCCGGCCAGCAGCGGCCGCGCCCAGGTGCCGAACTGCATGCTCGCGTTCTCACCCAACCGGATCAGCCGGGCGCCGAGCGCGTAGCGGCGGTTCGTGTTCTGGCGCACATAACCCAGCGCCACGAGCGTCCGGATCAGCCGGTGGATGGTGGGCATCGGCAGGCCCGAGGTCGCCGCGAGCTCGGACAAGCTGGCCTCGCCGCCGGTGTCGGCCAGGCGCTCCAGCAGCTCGAAGGCGCGTCGCAGCGACTGGACGCTGCCGTCCCGGCCTGTTTTCTCCTCGGCCACCCGCTCTCCTCACGTTGAGCTTCCGCTATGCAGAAACTATAGTCCGAGATGTAAAAACCGTACGTCTGTCTTTTGGAGTGTTGCCGCATGTCTGAAGCCCAGGTGCTCGGCGGGTCGGTCGAGCGAGGCGACGAGATCCTGACGCGCGAGGCGCTGGAGTTCCTGGCGGGCTTGCACGACAACTTCGCTGCCCGCCGCGACGAGCTGGTCGCTGCCCGTGGCAAGCGTCGCGAGGAGGCCAAGCGGACCGGGCGGCTCGACTTCCTGCCCGAGACCAAGGAGATCCGCGAGGGCGACTGGCAGGTCGCCGTCGCGCCCCCGGCCCTGCAGGACCGCCGCGTCGAGATCACCGGCCCGACCGACCGCAAGATGACGATCAACGCGCTCAACTCCGGCGCGAAGGTGTGGCTCGCCGACTTCGAGGACGCGAACACCCCGCACTGGCGCAACGTGGTCGGCGGCCAGGTCAACCTGCGGGACGCGATCCGGGGCGACATCACGCTCGACAGTAACGGCAAGCACTACGAGCTGAAGAAGGACGCGGAGCTGGCCACCATCGTGGTCCGCCCGCGCGGGTGGCACCTCGACGAGCGCAACCTGACCTTCGGCGGCCGCAAGGGCGTCGGCGCGCTGGTCGACTTCGGCCTGTACTTCTTCCACAACGTGCGTGCGCTGCTGGCGAACGACGCAGGCCCGTACTTCTACCTGCCGAAGATGGAGAGCCACCTCGAGGCGCGCCTCTGGAACGACGTGTTCACCTGGGCGGAGAAGGAGCTGGGCATCGAGCACGGCACCGTCCGCGCCACGGTGCTCATCGAGACGATCCCGGCGGCGTTCGAGATGGAGGAGATCCTCTACGAGCTGCGCGAGCACGCTTCGGGCCTCAACGCCGGCCGCTGGGACTACCTGTTCAGCATCATCAAGTACTTCCGCGACGCGGGCGAGAAGTTCGTGCTGCCCGACCGCAACAGCGTCACGATGACCGCGCCGTTCATGCGCGCCTACACCGAGCTGCTCGTGCGCACCTGCCACAAGCGGGGCGCGTTCGCGATCGGCGGCATGGCCGCGTTCATCCCGAGCAAGGACCCGGAGGTCAACGAGAACGCCTCCAAGAAGGTCCACGCCGACAAGGCCCGCGAGGCGAACGACGGGTTCGACGGCTCGTGGGTGGCGCACCCGGGCATGGTCGACCTGTGCCGCGAGGAGTTCGACAAGGTCCTCGGCGACAAGCCGAACCAGCTCGACCGCAAGCGTGAGGAGGTCCAGGTCACCGCTGACCAGCTGCTCGACATCGCCTCCGCCGAGGGCTCGGCCACCGCGGCCGGCCTGCGCGGGGCCGTCGACGTCGGCGTGCAGTACATCGCGTCCTGGCTGGGCGGCAACGGTGCGGCGGGTATCCACAACCTGATGGAGGACGCCGCGACCGCCGAGATCTCCCGGTCGCAGGTGTGGCAGTGGGTGCAGAACGCCGTCACGCTCGACAACGGCGAGACGGTCACGCGCGAACTCGTCAAGTCGGTGCTCGACGACGTGCGCAAGGAGCTGGACGGGCAGATCCCGAACGACCTGCTGGCCCAGGCCGTCGAGCTGTTCGAGGAGGTCGCGCTCGCCGAGCAGTACGTCGACTTCCTGACCCTGGCCGCCTACGAGCGGATCTCCTGACGTGCCCGGCCGGCTCACCGAGGAGACCTTCGCCGCGGCCGACGCCCGGCTGTCCGAAGTGGACGCCCGGGTCGCGGCCCGGTACCCCGGTGAGCCGGCCGGCCGGCAACCGGTGCACACGGTGTACGTGCCGGCGCACCGGTACGGCCCCAGCCTGCTCACGGACTGGGGCAAGCAGGCGAGCGAGATCTTCGCCGAGCGCGGGGACGAGCTGGGGCTGGACCCCGGGATCGTCTCGCGGGTGCGGCGCAAGCTCGCCGAGGAGCCGATCGAGGACCTGCGGATCGACTTCGAGGACGGTTACGGCCGGCCCGGTGACGAGGCCGAGGACACGATGGCCGTCGCGTGCGGTCGTGCGCTGGCCTCGGCGGTGCGGCCGCCGTTCGCCGGGATCCGGTTCAAGAGCTTCGAGCAGGCCACCCGGCGGCGCGGGATCCGCACGCTGGACCTGTTCCTCGGCGCATTGCTGGAGGACGGGTCGCTGCCTGACGGGTTCGTGGTCACGCTGCCGAAGGTGACCGCGGTCGAGCAGGTGTCGGTCGCGGTGGACGTCCTCGCGGCGCTGGAGCAGGTGTACGACCTGGTCGAGGGCGCGCTGCGGTTCGAGGTGCAGGTCGAGACCCCGCAGTCCATTGTGGATGCTTCGGGCACGGTCGCGGTACCGTTGATCATCGAGGCCGCGCAGGGCCGGTGCAGCGGTCTGCACTATGGGACCTACGACTACAGCGCGGGCCTGGGGATCGCGGCGGAGTACCAGAGCATGGACCATCCGGCGGCGGACTTCGCGAAGGCGTTGATGCAGGTCGGTGCCGCCGGGACGGGCGTGCGGCTGTCGGACGGCTCGACGAACAGGCTGCCGGTCGGTGGTGCGGTGCTGGAGGGCTGGCGCGAGCACCTGCGCCTGGTGCGTCGTTCGTTGGAGCGTGGTTTCTACCAGGGCTGGGACCTGCACCCGCACCAGTTGCCCACCCGCTTTGCCGCGACATACACGTTTTTCCGCGACGGTCTCCCGGCTGCCGCCGAACGCCTGCACGACTACGCGGCGGAGGCGGAGACCGGCGTCCTGGACGAGCCCGCGACAGCCCAGGCCCTGGCGACCTTCCTGTGCCGGGGTTTGGATTGTGGAGCGCTCGACGAGGGCGAGATGCCGATGGAGCGGGAGCGGTTGGACGCCTACGCCAGGCGGGCGGGGTAGGGGCTTGCCCGACTCGACCACCTGCATGAGGTGCGGGGCTTTTCCTGGCTCATCTTTGAGCCCGCCCGGCCACCCCGATTTTTGATCGTTGAAGAGGCTGGGTATCGGGGTCAAGGGGACGGCTGGGCTCGGCTCCTCTCGGTTGCCGTTGCCGGGTTCGCCATCGTGGGGTGGCTGGGCGGTGTCGGGTTCGGCTTGGGTGGGTGGCTGGGTGTTGTTGGCCGCCCGTCCTCAGGCTTGAAGTGCCAGATACACATCCACCTGCGTGGGGAAGTCGTTCAAATCCAGCCCCAGCAACTCCGACGCCCGCGTGATCCGGTACCGCAGCGTGTTGACGTGCACGTGCAGGGCCTTCGCCGCCGCCGTGGGGGAGCTCGAGCATTCCAGGAACACCCGCACCGTCCGCACCAGGTCCGTGCCCTGCGCCGCGTCGTAGGCGAGCAGGGTGCCCAGGACACGCTCCCGCACCGAACGCCGGAGCTCGTCGGGAGCGCCGGCGACCAGCAGGTGGTGCACGGCGATGTCCTCACCCGCCACCACCCCCACCCGATCGCCACGGCGGGCGGCCACTTCCACGGCGTGCAGCGCTTCCTGCGTCGCACCCCGTAAACCGTCGACCGTCGCCGGGCCGCTCACGCCCACGAACACCCGCGAAAGGTCGACCAAGTGCTCCACTGTGGACAAACGGTCGCGCGCTATCGACGCCCATTCGGGTGGCCAATGCTCGTCGGCCTCGGCGATGGCGTACGCGTCCTCGCCGAGAACCCCGATCGAGGCCGATGCCTCCGCCAGCAGCTCGGCCAGGAGTTCCGTCGCAAACTCCGCGCCGTCTTCGGGGGCACGCGCCACCACCACGCGCGCCGGGTCCGTACGGCCCGACGACGTGAACGCCGCCGTGAGGTCACCCGAACCGGCCGCGAGCGCGGCGAAGAGCGGTTCGGCCGCGCGGTCGGCCATCCGGCGCACCTGGTCCGCGCGGGCACGGGCGAGGCTGATCAGCCCCGCCAGCTCGTCGGTCAGATCGTCCGTCTCGGGCGACCGTACCGCCAGGATCCACGGCACCCTGAACCGCCCGCCGATCGGCAACAACGTGTACTCGTCGTGGACCGTGCGCTCGCGGCCGGGGTTGAACCACTCGACCGGCGGCGCCTCCGGCGACGTCCCGCCGACCACCCGTCCGGTGCCGGACAGCACCCAGCAGCCGGTACCCAGCTCCTGGGCGCCCTGTCGCAACAGCACCGGCAACGGCGCGTCCGCTGTGGACAGCAAGCGTTTGCGCGCCCCGCTCGGCTCACGACCGCGGTCGGCGGCCAAGGCCAGGACGACCCGTTCGGTGACCACCGCGAACGACAGGTCCGCGGGCACCTCGAGCAGTGGGATCCGATGTTGCGCGCACGCCCGCACCACGTCGTCGGGGATGCCTTCGCTGTCCGCACCCGAGGCCGCGAGTGCCGCGACGCCGGCCCTGGCCAGTGCGGCCACGAACGGATCGGCGTCACCCGGCTCGCGCCACCACAGCAGCCCGGTGAGCACGACCTCGCCCGCCGACACGTACCGGCTCGGGTCGGGCAGCTCGGTCACGTAGATACGGCTGATCTCGCGGCCGAGCAGTGCCGACCCGGTGCGCAGCCGCATGCGCAGTTCCGGGATCTCCAGCAGCGTCTTCACGGGCGTCATGACGAGCCGATCCTACTGCATGAATTTAAGGCTTGACTTATATAAGCAGCCATTGAAACGATGGGCTCGTGCACGCGTTCGACGTTCTCGGGGATCCCGTCCGCCGCCGCATCCTGGAGCTGCTGGCGACGGGGGAGCAGACCTCCGGGGCGATCAGCGCGGCCATCCAGGGTGAGTTCGGCATTTCCCAGCCCGCGGTGTCCCAGCACCTGCGGGTTCTGCGCGACAACGGGTTCACGACGGTGCGCGCTGAAGGTGCGCGCCGGCTCTATGCCGTGGACAGTGGGCCCCTGGAGGAGGTCGACGCGTGGCTGGAGCGGTTCCGCGGGTTCTGGAACCAGCGGCTGGACGCGCTCGGCACCGAGCTGGCCAGGGGGAAGCGGGAACGTCGGAAGGAGTGGTGATGGACATCGCCGAGCAGATCAACGCCGCCGATCGGGAGGTGCGGGGCCGCACAGTGCTGATCAGGCGGGGGTACGTCGCCGAGATCGAGGACGTGTGGCAGGCCTGCACCGATCCCGAGCGGATCAGCCGCTGGTTCCTGCCGGTCAGCGGGGACCTCCGGCTGGGCGGGCGCTACCAGCTGGAGGGCAACGCGGGTGGCGAGATCCTGCGGTGCGAGCCGCCGAAGCTGCTGCGGCTGAGCTGGATCTTCGGGGAGTCCACGTCGTACGTCCAGGTGCGGCTCGACCCGGTCGAGGGCGGCACGATGTTCGAGCTGGAGCACTCCGGGCTCGACGACGAGCAGCACTGGGACCAGTTCGGGCCGGGCGCGGTGGGCGTCGGCTGGGACCTCACGATCCTCGGGCTGGGCCTGCACGTGGCGGGGCTGGCCAACCCGGAGGGCTGGGGCACCTCGCCCGAGGCGTACGGGCTGATGACCGCCAGCGCGGTCGCGTGGGGCGAGGCGCACGAAAAGGCCGGGGAAGACCCGGTTCAGGCAACCGCGGCGGCGGAGCGGACGGCTGCGGCGTATGTCCCGAAGCAGAATTTGACCTGACCGTCACCCACCTTGTGGGAAAGTACGAACGCGGGCCCTGGCCAGGGCGCCGGTTCATACTTCGGCGCCGTTGCCGTGTCCTGGCTCACAGCGGTGTACTGACCGGGTGGACTTCCTGCGACCCCAGAACCTCGCCGAGGCGCTGGCCTTCAAGGCCGAGCGACCGGAGGCGGTGCCCATCGCGGGCGGCACGGACGTGATGGTCGAGCTGAACTTCGACCACCGCCGTCCGGGCGCCCTGCTCGACCTCAACCGCGTCGGCGAACTCGCCGAATGGTCCACTTCGGACTCCGGGGTACGGCTCGGCGCGGCCGTGCCCTACACCCGGGTCATCACCGAGCTGGGCGACCGGCTGCCCGGGCTCGCGATGGCTTCGCGGACGGTCGGCTCGCCGCAGATCCGCAACCGCGGCACCGTCGGCGGCAACCTCGGCGCGGCCTCGCCCGCCGGGGACACCCACCCGGTCCTGCTGGTGACCGGCGCGGAGATCGAGGCGGCCTCCGCTCGCGGGACGAGGCGCATCCCGGCCGAGGAGTTCTACCTCGGCGTCAAGCGCAACGCCCTCGCCGAGGACGAGCTGATCACCGCCGTGCACCTGCCGGTGAGCGAAGGCGCCCAGCAGTTCTCGAAGGTCGGCACCCGCAACGCGATGGTCATCGCGGTCTGCTCGTTCGCCATCGCCATCGAAGGCTTCCAGGTGAGGGCGGCCATCGGCTCAGCCGCGCCGACGCCTCGCCGGGTGCCCGAGGCGGAGGAGTTCCTGGCCGAGGAACTGCCGTGGGGCGCGCCGTTGCCGGACTCGCTCAAGCGTCGCTTCGGTGAGCTCGTCGCCGCGGCCGCCGATCCGATCGACGACGTCCGCGGCACCGCCGCCTATCGCAAGCACGCCCTGTCGGTACTGGCCCGGCGCACGCTGGGCTGGGCGTGGCAGGAGATTCTCGGGAGGGACTCCGCATGCGCGTGAACGTGACCGTGAACGGCGAGGACAAGCAGGCCGACGACGTCTGGGAGGGCGAGAGCCTGCTGTACGTGCTGCGTGAGCGGCTGGGCCTGCCGGGTTCGAAGAACGCCTGTGAGCAAGGCGAATGCGGTTCCTGCACGGTGTACCTCGACGATCTGCCGGTGTGTTCGTGCCTGGTCGCGGCGGGGCAGGTCGAGGGCCGCGAGGTGCGCACGGTCGAGGGGCTCGCCGAGGGCGACCGGCTCGACCCAGTCCAGCAGTCCTTTGTGGACGCGGGCGCCGTGCAGTGCGGGTTCTGCACGCCGGGGCTCGTGGTCGCGGCGCACGACCTGCTCAACCGCGTGCCGGACCCGAGCGACGAGGAGATCCGCGAGGCGCTGGCCGGAAACCTGTGCCGGTGCACGGGTTACGAGAAGATCCTCGACGCCGTCCGGATGGCGGGCACGCGATGAGGACGGTCCTGCAGAACGCGGCCATCGCGACCGTCGACGCCGAAGGCACCGAGTACCGGGACGGGCACGTCGTCATCGAGGACGAGCGGATCGTCGCGGTCGGCGAAGGCCGGGCCGAGGGCGACGTCCACCTCGACGCGACCGGATGCCTGGTCACGCCCGGCCTGGTCAACACCCACCACCACCTCTACCAATGGGCCACCCGCGGCCTGGCCGCGGACTCGACCCTGTTCCAGTGGCTCGTCGAGCTGTACCCGGTCTGGGGGCGGCTGGACGCGCGGGTCACGCACGCCGCCGCGAGCGCCGGCCTGGCCCGCCTCGCGCTGACCGGCTGCACGACCGTCGCCGACCACCACTACGTCTTCCCCCGGCAGGGCGGCGACCAGGTCGAAGCGCTGGTCGAGGCGACGAACCGGATCGGCGTCCGCGCGCAGCTCGTGCGCGGGTCGATGGACCGCGGGGCGTCCGACGGTGGGCTGCCGCCGGACAACCTGGTCGAGGACACCGAGGCCGCGCTGCTCGGCACCGAGCGTGCCATCGACGCGCATCACGACCCGTCGCCGAACGCGCGGATCCGCATCTCCGTCGGCCCCTGCTCGCCGTTCACGGTGACCGAGAAGCTGATGACCGGGGCCGCGGAACTGGCGCGCCGCAAGGGAGTCCGGCTGCACACCCATCTCGCCGAAACCCTCGACGAGGAGCAGCAGTGCCTGGCCGAGTTCGGCTGCACCCCGGCCGAGTACGCCGACAAGCTCGGCTGGCTCGGCGCGGACGTCTGGATGGCGCATTCGGTGCACCTCGCGCCCACAGCCGTCCGCCGCTTCGGTGCGACCCGCACGGGTGTCGCGCACTGCCCGACGTCGAACGGCCGGCTGGGCACCGGCATCGCCCCCGTGCGCGACCTGCTCGACGCGGGCGCCCCGGTCGGCCTCGGGGTGGACGGCGCCGCGTCGAACGAGTCCGCGGGGCTGGGGGAGGAGCTGCACCAGGCGCTGCTGCAGGCGCGGCAGCGCGGCGGCCCGACCGCGCTGACCGTCCGGGAGGCGTTGCGCATCGGCACCATGGGCGGCGCGCGTTGCCTGGGCCGGGAGGACGAGCTGGGCTCGCTCGAACCCGGGAAGCTCGCCGACCTCGCGGTCTGGGACCTCAACGGCCTGCTCTACGCGGGCATCGAGGACCCGGTCGCCGCACTGGTACTGGGCGCGACGCCGCCGCTGAAGCTGCTGCTGGTCGGCGGCGAGACGGTCGTGACCGACGGGCGGCTGCGCACCGCCGACGAGCAGGTGCTGGCAGGCGAACTGACCACGGCCGCAAGGAGGTTGCGATGACGACGACCGAGCAGGCCACGGGCACCGCGAACGGCATCGGCACGAGCCCGCGCCGCCCGGACGGCACGACCAAGGTGCGTGGCGAGTTCGCCTACTCCTCGGACCTGTGGCACGAGGACATGCTGTGGGGCGCGACCCTGCGCAGCCCGCACCCCTACGCCAGGATCAAGGGTATCGACATCACCGAAGCGCTTGCGGTGCAAGGGGTCTACGCGGTGCTGACGCACGAGGACGTGCCGGGGGTGAACCGCTACGGCCTCGAACACCCGGACCAGCCGGTGCTCGCCGTCGATGTCGTGCGTTACCAGGGGGAGCCGGTCGCGGTGGTCGCGGCGGACCATCCGGAGACCGCGCGCCGGGCGATCAAGCGCATCGAGGTCGAGTACGAGGTGCTGGCGCCGGTGACCGACGCCGAGCAGGCGGTCTCGGGAGACGAGCCGGCGGTGCATCCGGGTGGGAACGTCGTGCGGCACGTGCCGGTCCGCCGGGGAGACCCCGGGGCGGCGGCCGAGGTCGTCGTCACCGGCACGTACGAGGTCGGCATGCAGGACCAGGCGTTCCTCGGGCCGGAGTCCGGGCTCGCGGTCCCGGCCGAGGACGGCGGGGTGGACCTGTTCGTCGCCACCCAGTGGCTGCACGTGGACCAGCGGCAGATCGTCGCCGCGCTCGGGCTGCCCGAGGACAAGGTGCGCCTGACGCTCGGCGGGGTCGGCGGCGCGTTCGGCGGCCGGGAGGACCTGTCGATCCAGGTGCACGCCTGCCTGCTCGCGCTGCACACCGGGAAGCCGGTGAAGATGGTCTACAACCGCGAGGAGTCCTTCTACGGGCACGTCCACCGGCATCCGGCGACGATGCACTACGAGCACGGCGCGGACCGGGACGGCAAGCTCGTCTACGTCAAGGCGCGCCTGTACCTCGACGGCGGGGCCTACGCGTCCTCGACGGGCGCGGTGGTCGCGAACGCCGCGACGCTGGGCGTCGGGCCGTACGACGTGCCGAACGTGTCGGTCGACTGCTGGGGCGCGTACACCAACAACCCGCCCTGTGGCGCGATGCGTGGTTTCGGTGCGGTGCAAGCGGCTTTCGGTTATGAGTCGCAAATGGACAAGCTCGCCGAAGCCTGCGGGCTCGACCCGGTCGAGATCCGGGTGCGCAACGCGATGAGCGAGGGCTCGGTCATGCCGACGGGACAGGTCGTGGACTCCGCCGCGCCGGTCGTGGAGCTGCTGCGGCGCCTGGAGGTCAAGCCGCTGCCGCCCGCGCCGCTCGACGAGCGGGACCTGCGCACACTGCCGGGCGGCGTGTCCAACACGACGCACGGCGAAGGCGTGGTGCGCGGGGTCGGCTACGCCGTCGGGATCAAGAACATCTGCTTCTCCGAGGGCTTCGACGACTACTCCACCGCGCGGGTGCGGCTGCAGGTCGTCGGCGGGGAGGCGGCCGCGACCGTGCAGACGGCGGCGTGCGAGGTCGGGCAGGGCCTGGTCACCGTGCTGCAGCAGATCGTGCGCTCCGAACTGGGTGTCGAGCAGGTGACGATCCTGCCGATGGACACCACGATCGGCAACGCCGGCTCGACCTCGGCCTCCCGGCAGACCTACGTCACCGGCGGCGCGGTGCGGGCGGCGTGCCTGGCCGTGCGCTCGGCGTTGTTCAGCCGCGTCAAGGGCGCGCCGGGCGACCTCAGCGTCGTGGGCGGCAAACTGGTGTCCGCGAAGGACGGCGTGCTGGCCGGCCTGGTGGACGTGCTGGGTGACACTGCGCTCGACGAGACCGTCGAGTGGCGCCACCGGCCCACCGAGACGCTCGATCCGGAGACCGGCGCGGGCGACGCGCACGTGCAGTACGGGTTCGCGGCGCACCGGGCCGTCGTCGACGTGGACGTGGAACTGGGCCTGGTCAAGGTGGTCTCGCTCGACTGCGCCCAGGACGTCGGCAAGGCGCTCAACCCGCAGGCCGTGCTGGGCCAGATCCACGGTGGGTCGGCGCAGGGGCTGGGCCTGGCCGTGATGGAGGAGATCCAGACCGCGGGCGGCAAGATCCGCAACCCGTCGTTCACCGACTACCTGATCCCGACCGTGCTCGACATGCCGCCGATGTCCGTCGACGTGCTCGAGCTGGCCGACCCGCACGCGCCGTACGGGCTGCGCGGGGTCGGCGAACCCCCGACGATCTCCTCCACCCCGGCGATCGTCGCGGCCATCCGGGCCGCCACCGGCAAGGCGCTCACCCGCGTCCCCGTCCGCCCGGAGCACATCACCGGAACCTAGGCAGTTCCCGCCGGAGCAGGCCCTTCCCCGGGGAGGGCCTGGTTCCGCATGCCCGCAAGGAGGCGAGCATGATCCAGCTCCGCACCCGCACCACCGTCCGGCGGTCCCCGGTGGACCGGTTCTTCGGCATCTCCCGGCGCGGCAGCAGCGTGGGCCAGGAGATCCGCGGCGGCCTCACCACGTTCGTCGCGATGTGCTACATCGTGCTGCTCAACCCGCTGATCCTCGGCGCCTCCGCCGACATCACCGGCGCCAGGCTGAGCACCGAACAGGTCACCACCGCGACGGCGCTGGCCGCGGGCGTCACCACGATCCTGATGGGCCTGTTCGGCCGCGCGCCGCTCGCGCTCGCGGCGGGGCTGGGCATCAACGGGGTCGTCGCGTTCCAGATGGCGCCGGAGATGACCTGGGCGCAGGCGTTCGGGCTGGTCGTGCTCGAAGGCGTGTGCATCGTGCTGATGGCGGTGTCCGGGGTGCGCGAGCGGATCATCAACGCGATCCCGATGCCGCTCAAGACCGCGATCACCGTCGGCATCGGGCTCTACATCGCACTGGTCGGCCTGGTCAGCGCCGGGTTCGTGACGCGGACACCGGATGCGGCCGACTCGACCGTGCCCGTCCGGATGGGCCTCGACGGGCATCTCTCCGGCTGGCCGATCCTGATCTTCTGCATCGGGCTGCTGCTGATGATCGTGCTGGTCAGCCGCCGGACGCCGGGCGCGGTGCTGATCAGCATCGTCGTCGCGACCGTCCTCGCGGTGGTCGTGAACGCCGTGTGGCACCCCCGCGGCTGGGGCCTGGTCGAGCCCAACGTGCCGACGCACGTCGTCGCGACGCCGGACTTCAGCCTGCTCGGGCACGTCGACCTGTTCGGCGGCTTCGCCTCGGCGGGACCGGTGGCCGCGTGCGTCTTCCTGTTCACGCTGGTGCTGTCCGGGTTCTTCGACGCGATGGGCACGATCACCAGCGTCTCGGAGGAGGCCGGGCTGGTGCGCGACGGCCGCGTCGACGGCATGGGCCGGATCCTGCTGGTGGACGGGTTCGGCGCGCTGGCGGGCGGGTTGACCGGCTCGGCGCCGAACACCGTGTTCCTGGAGTCCGCGGCGGGCGTCGGCGAAGGCGCGCGGACCGGCCTGGCGAGCGTAGTGACCGGCGCGCTGTTCACGGTGACGCTCTTCCTGACGCCCATCGCGGCGATCGTGCCGGCCCAGGCGGCGGCGCCCGCGCTGGTCGTCATCGGCGGCATGATGATGGCCCAGGCGCGCCGGATCCCTTGGCAGGACATCGATGTCGCGATCCCGGTGTTCCTCGTCGCGGCGGTCATCCCGTTCACCTACTCGATCACCAACGGCATCGGCGCCGGGCTGATCGCCTACGTGCTGATCAAGCTCGCGAAGGGCCGGGTCCGCGAGGTCGGCTGGCTGCTCGGCGGCCTGGCGGTGGTGTTCGCGGTCTACTTCGCGTCGGGTGCCTTCATGAGGTGACGGGCGGTCGCGGCGGCGGCCTCCCCGGCGACGGCGAGGGGCTCGGTGTCCCGCAGGGACCGGCTGAGCACGAACGCCCCCTCCAGGCTCGTGATGACCGCGACCGTGAGCTTGCGGGCGTTGTCCTCCGGCAGCCCGAACCGTTGGAAGGCCTCGGTTCCCTTGGCGATCCAGTGGCTGAACACGTCGGCGGTCGCCTGACGCAGCGGCTCGCTGGTGCTGGCCACTTCGAGCGCGATCGTCGCGATCGGGCAGGCGTCCGCGTAGTCCGTCTCCCGCAGGGTGACCGCGGCCGCGGCGAAAGCGGCCTCGATCCCGCTGACGACGTCCTCGGCCGGCGTGATGAAGATGTCGAACAGCTCGGCGTAGAGCATCCCCGAATGCCGGATGACCTCTTCGCCCAGCTGCTCCTTGCCGCCGGGGAAGAAGTGGTACAGCGAGCCGAACGGCGCGTTCGCCGCGGTGACGATCTGCTTGAGCCCGGTGCCCGTGTAGCCGTTGCGGCGGAACAACTCGGCACCGGCGGTCATGATCCGTTCCCTGGTATTGCCCACCGGCCGAGTCTACGTTACCGTCGCGCTAGAGCGATCTATCTAATTTGGGGAGGGCGACGATGCCCGAGATAGAGCTTTCCGCCGGCACGATCGACTACGAGGACACCGGGGGCGACAAGCCGGTGCTGGTCTTCCTGCACGGGCTGACGATGACCGGCACGGTGTGGCGCAAGGTCGTTCCCGGTCTGCGCGGGGAGTACCGCTGCGTTCTGCCGACCCTGCCGCTGGGCGCGCACCGCAGGCCGATGCGTCCGGACGCCGACCTGTCGCTGCGCGGGATGGCGCTGCTGGTGGGGGAGTTCCTGGAGAAGCTGGACATCGAGGACGTGACCCTGGTCCTCAACGACTGGGGCGGCGCCCAGTTCCTGATCTCCGAGGGCAGGGCCGAGCGGCTGGCGCGGCTGGTGCTGGTCGCGTGCGAGGCGTTCGACAACTATCCGCCGGGCCTGCCGGGCAAGCTGATCGAGTTCGCCCTCCGCACGCCGGGCGCCCTCGCGGCCACGATGAAGCTGTTGCGGTTCCAGGCTTTCCGCCGCGCGCCGGGCGCGTGGGGGTGGATGAGCAAGCAACCGGTGCCGCGTGCGGTGATGGACGAGTGGTTCCGGCCCGCGGCCACCTCGCCGGAGATCCGGCGAGACGTCAGGAAGTACGGGTTCTCGGTGCCACCGAAGGAAATCCTGCTCGAATGGTCGGACCGGCTCAAGGCGTTCGACCGGCCGGTGCTGGTGATCTGGGCGAAGGAGGACAAGCTGATGCCGCGCGAGCACGGCCCCCGGCTGGCCGCGCTGTTCCCCGACGCGCGCCTGGTCGAGGTCGACGACAGCTACACGCTCGTCCCCGAGGACCAGCCCGAGCTGCTCGTCAAACAGCTGCGGGAGTTCGTTCCCGCTGCCCGAACACGAGGTTGAGCACCACCGCGACCACACAGCCCGCGCTGATCCCGGAGTCCAGCACGGTCTGCACGGCCGACGGGAAGTGCGTGTAGAAGTTCGGCGCGGCGATCGGGATGATGCCCACGCCGAGCGCCGCGGCGACGATCGTGACGTTCACGGGCCGGTCGAACGAGGCCTTCGTGAGGGTGCGTACCCCGCTGACCGCGACGCTGCCGAACAGGACCAGGCCCGCACCGCCGAGCACCGGCTGCGGCACCAGCGCCACGATGCCGCCGGTCACCGGAAACACGCCGAGCAGCACCAGCACCGCCCCGCTCGCCGCGACCACGTACCTGCTGACCATGCGGGTCAGCGCGACCAGCCCGATGTTCTGCGCGAACGCCGTGCACGCGAAGCCGCCGAACAGGGTGCTGACGGCCGTGGCGAGACCGTCCGCGCGCAGCCCGTTCGCCAGCGTGGTCTGAGTGGTGGGGCGGCCGACGACCTCGCCGAGCGCGAGCATGTCCGCGGTGCTCTCGGCCATGATCACCAGCATCACGATGGCCATCGACACGATCGAGGCGAGCTCGAACGCCGGGGTGCCGAAGTGGAACGGGCTCGCGATGCCGAACACGGGCGCCTCCCGCAGTGTCGAGGAGTCGACCTCGCCCAGCGGCCATGCCACGAGCGTGCCGACGACCAGGCCGAGCAGCAGCGAGATGCGGCTCCAGAACCCGGACAGGAACCGGGTGAACGCGAGCACGGCGACCAGCGTGATGCCCGCCAGCAGCAGGCCGGACGGCGTCACGCTGTCCTGCTGGTTCGAGATCCACTTGACCGCGACGGGCAGCAGCGAGACCCCGATCAGCGTGATCACCGTGCCTGTGACCACCGGCGGGAAGAACCGGGTCAGCCGCGAGAAGAACGGCGCGGCCAGCACGATCAGCGCGGCGCCGACGAGAGTGGCGCCGTAGACGATGCCCAGCGCGTTCCGCGGCCCGTGCTGCTGCACGATCGCGAGCACCGGCGCGACGTTGGCGAACGTGACGCCGTTGACCAGGGGCAACCGGGCGCCGAACCGCCAGACGCCGAGCGTCTGCAGCAGGGTGGCCAGGCCGGCGGTGAACAGGCTGGCGCTGATCAGCAGGCTCAGCTGACCCGGCGAGAGCCCGACGGCCGCCCCGATGATCAGTGGCGGCGCGACGACACCGGCGTACATCGCGGCGACGTGCTGGACACCGCCGACGACCAGTTGGAGTGCGGGCGGCCTGCGGTCTACCGGGTGCCGGTCCACATCGGACACCGTCGTGGTCATGGCGCTCCTCAGAACGTGGGAAGCGTGTGCCAGGCGAGCCCGGCTTCTTCGGCGTCGTCGCGCAGGACGGTGCCTTCGATGAGGCCGTACGGGCGGTCCGCCGCGTAGAACACCTCATTGTCGTTGCTCAGGCCGAACGGGGTGAGGTCGACCAGGAAGTGGTGCCTGTTGGGCAGCGACAGCCGGATCTCGGCCACCTCCGGCCGCTCCCGCAGCACCGCCTCGCCCATGGCGTACAGCGTCTGCTGCAGCGAATAGCTGTGCAGGGTCGCGAACTTCTCCAGCATGAGCCGACGGACCTCGGTGAAGCTCTTGCTCCAGTCGACGTCCGTGCCCTGGTAGCGCCAGCGCGCGGTCACGGCCGTCGCCAGGATGCGGTCGTCGGTCTCGGCCAGCGTCGTGTACTTGTCGTGCGGGAAGCCGTGGAACTCCGAGCCGGTGGACTTGAGCACCACCAGGTCCCGCAGGCCCGACACGACCCAGGCTCGCTCGCCGTCGACGGTCACCGCGGTGCTGCGCTTCTCGTCGCTCGCGCGGGAGAACGAGTGCTCGTGGGGCTTGCCGTCCACGGCGATGCGGTCCCAGGCGTGCTCGTCGACGAGGACCCGTGCGCCGGTGATGTTGCCGTGCTCGCGGACGAAGTGCCGGCCCAGCCGCAGCGCGAAGTCCTCGATCTCGCCGACCGGGCTTTCCTTCGCGAAGGCGTAGACCGTGTTCTTCTGCGTGTCCGTGGCCAGCACGCCCGCGTTGTCGCCGGTCAGGTGCGTCGCGGCGAGGTCGCCGCGCAGCGAGGTCGACACCGTGAGGTCCTTGATCTCGTGCACCGGGCCGGTCCGGTTCACCGTGACCAGACGGACTTCGGCCTTGCCGTACTGGTTGGGGCCCAGGGTGATGGCCACGGCGGATCAGCTCCCTCGGTAGGTGGAGTAGGCGAACGGGCTGAGCAGGATCGGGACGTGGTGGTGCGCGTGCGCGTCGGTGATCCGGAAGGTCACGGTGATCTCGGGGAAGAAGCCGTCCGGGCCGAGGTAGGCCGCGGTGTCGAAGACCAGGCGGTACACCCCCGGTGCCAGTTCTTCCGGGCCGAGGTCGCGGATGCGGCCGTCGTCGTCCGTGTGCCCTTCGGCGACGAGCGTCCCCTGCGTTTCGAGCCGCACCGGGATGCCCCGGGCCGGCCGCCCCGCGGCCGCGTCGAGGACGTGCGTGGTCACGAGGCTCATGCGATCACCAGTTTTCCCAGACGCAGCAAGGCGATTTCGACGAGTTCGCGCCCGGCCACGGCGAGTTCGGCGTCCGGGTCGTTGGCCATCCGCTCGCGCAGGTTCGCGAGCAGCTCCGCACCGCTGCGGCCGCTCGCGCACACCAGGAAGACGTGCCCGAACCGCTGCTCGTACTCGGCGTTGGCCGCGCGGAACTTCTCCACGGCCGAACTGTCCACACCGGACTGCTCGGTTTTCGAGGCGCCGGTGGCCTTTTCGCCGATCCGCGGATGAGCGGCCATCGCCCGGCGGATTTCGCGGGGCTCCAGCACGATTTCCGCGCGGGCCTGCACTGCGGCGAAATCGGCGTACGGCCGCCCCGACAGCACTTGCGCTGTCCAGCGCGGTACGTCCAGGCACTCCGTCAGGAGCGGCTGGAGCTGGGAGGACGGCGCGGTGTTGAACCCGGCCAGGTCGAGGGACACGGCTCGATCCTGCGTCAACATTTTGTTGAAGTCAATGCTCGCGATTGAGATAGTTGTAGACGGTGAAGCGGGTGACGCCGAGTGCTGCGGCGATCGTGACCACGGCCTTGCGCATGGCGAAGGCGCCGCGCTCCTCCAGCAGCCGGACCGCGTGCTGCTTGCCCGGCCGGTCGAGGTCCGCGAGCGGGGCGCCGAGCTGAGCTTCGACCTCGTGGATCAGCCGGTGGAGCGTGGGCGGGGGAGCCTCGGGTGCCACGACGGCGTCGCCGGCGGAGACTTGCAGGGTCAGCCGGGTCGCACCGCTCGCGAGTGCCGCGCGGGCGATCTCGGGCAGGGCGTCGAGCACCGCGTCGGCGTCGCCGTGCGCGGTCGTGCCGAGCGGGCCGAAGTCCACGGTCAGCCCGGCTTTCGCCGCGGCCTCGCGGGCGCGGACGGCGTGCTCGGGCGGGTCGCCTTCCCCGCGGAACGGCTCGGTCGTGAACTCGGCTCTCAGCTCCACGACCGCACCGTATCCCGTTGACGCCCGAGTGGCCACGGAGCTATTCTCGTTTTACGGAAATAAACTTCCGCGATACGGAAGAAGAGGCCATGCGCTACGACGTGAACCTTTCGATCCTGTTCACCGAGCTTCCCCTGTTGCAGCGTGCCGAGGCCGCTCGCGCGGCCGGTTTCGGCGCCGTCGAGTACTGGTGGCCGTTCGACACCGCGAGCCCGGCCGACCGCGAGGTCGACGCGTTCGTCCGGTCGGTCGGCGACGCCGGCGTGCACCTGGCCGGCCTGAACTTCTTCGCCGGCGACATGCCGGCGGGCGATCGCGGCGTGGTGTCGTGGATCGGCCGCGAGAAGGAGCTGACCGACAGCGTCGACATCGCCATCGGGATCGCCGAACAGCTGGGCTGCCGCACCTTCAACGCCCTGTACGGCAACCGGGTCGAGGGTCTCGTCCCGGCCGCGCAGGACGAGCACGCACTGTCCACACTGGACGCCGCGGCGGTGGCGGCCGCGCGGATCGGCGCGCGGCTGGTCATCGAGCCGCTCTCGGGCGCCGACCGGTACCCGCTCAAGACCGCGGCCGACGCGTTCGCGGTGATCGACAAGGTGGGCCGGGACAACCTCGCCCTCCTGTTCGACCTGTACCACCTGGGCGTCAACGGCGACGACCTCGACGCGGTGATCGACCAGCACGCCGCCCGCATCGGGCACGTGCAGGTCGCCGACGTCCCTGGCCGGCACGAGCCCGGCACCGGGAACCTGGACATCAAGGGCTACCTGGCGAAGCTCGCGGCCGCGGGTTACGACGGCCCCGTCGGGCTCGAGTACGTCCCGAGCGGGTCCACCACGGAGTCCTTCGGCTGGCTGGAGGGGCAGCGATGAAGAAGATCGGTTTCATCGGCCTGGGCATCATGGGCCTGCCGATGGCGGCGAACCTGGTCAAGGCCGGGTTCGACGTCACCGGCCACAACCGCAGCAGGGCCAAGGTGGACCAGTTCGTCGAGGCCGGTGGCCGCGCGGCGGACAGTGTCGCCGAGGCGGTCGCGGACGCGGACGTCGTGATCACCATGCTGCCGGACTCGCCCGACGTGCAGGCCGTCGTCCTCGGCGAGGACGGCGTGGTCGCGCACGCCGAGCAGGGCGCGCTGCTGATCGACTGCAGCACCATCCGGCCCGACGTCTCCCGCGAGGTCGCCGGGCACATCCGCGCCCTCGACGCGCCGGTCTCCGGCGGCGAGCAGGGCGCGATCGAAGGCAACCTGTCGATCATGGTCGGCGGTGCCGCCGAGGATTTCGAGGCAGCGCGTGACGTGCTCGACGCGGTCGGCGGCACGGTGGTGCACGTCGGCGCCGCCGGTGCGGGCCAGACCGTAAAAGCGGCGAACCAGCTGATCGTGGCCGGCACCATCGAGCTGGTCGCCGAGTCGCTGGTCTTCCTCGAAGCACACGACGTCGACACCGAGGCGGCGATCAAGGTGCTCGCGGGGGGACTCGCGGGCAACCGCATCCTCGACCGCAAGGCCGCCGCGATGGTGCGGCGGGAGTTCACCCCGGGCTTCCGGGTCGAGCTGCACCACAAGGACCTGGGCATCGTCCAGGCGGCGGCCCGCGAGGCCGGCGTGGTGATCCCGCTCGGCGCGGCGGTCGCCCAGCTGATGGCCGCGTTGCAGGCCCAGGGCCACGGCGGGCTCGACCACGGCGCCCTGCTCAAGCTCGTCGCCCAACTCTCCGGACGGGAGTAGTGCCATGCCCAGAATCCCCGTGATGCAGGCCGTCGTCGAAATCCTCGCGAGCGAAGGGGTGGACACCGCGTTCGGCTGTCCCGGCGCCGCGATCCTCCCGCTGTACCAGGCGATGGAACGCCACGGCGGCATCGAGCACCTCGTGGTGCGCCACGAGGAGGGCGCCACGCACATGGCCGACGGGTGGGCGCGCACCACCGGCAACGTCGGGGTCGCGATCGGCACCTCCGGCCCGGCCGGCACGAACATGATCACCGGCCTGTACACCGCGCAGGCCGACTCGATCCCGATCCTGTGCATCACCGGGCAGGCGGTGTCGTCCAAGCTGCACCAGGAAGCCTTCCAGGCGGTCGACATCGTGGAGATCGCCAAGCCCGTCACCAAATGGGCGGTGCAGGTCAAGGAGGCGGCGCAGGCGCCGTGGATCTTCCGCGAGGCGTTCCGGATCGCCCGCTCCGGACGGCCCGGGCCGGTCCTGATCGACCTGCCGCTGGACGTGCAGAAGCAGGAGATCGAGTGGGACGCGAGCATCGACTGCCCGCTGCCGGTCCCGGTGGTCACCCCGCACCGCCCGCGCGTCGAGCGGGCGCTGGACCTGCTGCTCGCCGCCGAACGCCCGGTGATCCTCGCGGGCGGCGGGGTCGTGCTGAGCGAGGCGGCGGACGGGCTGCGGGAGCTCGCCGAGCGGCTCGGCGTGCCGGTCCAGGTCACCCTCATGGGCAAGGGCAGCTTCCCCGAAGACCACGAGCTGTTCGCCGGCATGGCGGGCATCCAGACCTCGCAGCGCTGGGCCAACGCGGCGTTCCTCGAAGCCGACCTGGTGCTGGCGCTGGGCGCGCGCTTCGGCGACCGGCACACCGGGGCGCTGGACGTCTACCGCGGGGACCGCAAGTTCATCCACGTCGACATCGAGCCGACCCAGCTCGGCCGGGTCTTCGGCCCCGACCTGGGGATCGTGGCCGACGTCCGCGAGTTCCTGCACGCGCTGCTCGACGCGGTCCGCAACAGGGAGGTCGTCGCCGACCGCGGGGTGTGGGTCAAGCGCATCGGGCAGCTGCGGCAGGAGCTGCCGCGCCGCGAGGACTTCGAGACCACGCCGATCAAGGCGCCGCGCGTGTTCAAGGAGATCAACGAGCTGTTCGGCGAGGAGACCTACTTCGTCACCGCGATCGGGCTGTACCAGATCTGGTCCGGCCAGTTCCAGCAAGCGCACCGGCCCCGGCACTACCAGGTCTGCGGACAGGCCGGCCCGCTCGGCTGGGAGATCCCGGCCGCGATCGGGGTGAAGAAGGCCAAGCCGGACGCCGAGGTCGTCGGCATCGTCGGGGACTACTCGTTCCAGTTCCTCGTCGAGGAGCTCGCGGTCGCCGCCCAGTACGACGTGCCGTTCGTGCTGATCATGCTGAACAACGAGTACCTGGGCCTGATCCGCCAGGCCGAGCGCGGCTACGAGATGAACTTCGAGGTCGACATCCACTACGACCAGCACGGCACGGACAACGTGAAGATCATGGCCGCGTACGGCTGCACCGGCACCCGGGTGACCGAGCCCGGCGACATCCGCTCGTCGATCGAGTGGGCCCGCAAGGAGGCCGAGCGCACGAGCAGGCCGGTGCTGGTGGAAATCATGATCGAGCGCACAGGAAACGCCGCCATGGGCACTTCGCTGGCTAACGTGGTTGAGTTCGAGGGGGCTTAGCGGGAGGCGACGATGGAGCTGGTGTTCCGGGCGCGGCGCGCGGTGACGGCCGCGGGTGGAGGCTCGTTCGACGTGAGCGTGGACGGCGGCCGCGTGACGGCCGTCGCCCCCTACGGCGAGCTGACCGGGGACCGGGTACTCGAACTCGGCGACGACGAAGTCCTGCTGCCCGGCCTCGTCGACACCCACGTGCACGTCAACGACCCGGGGCGCAGCGAGTGGGAGGGCTTCGAGACGGCGACCCGCGCGGCGGCGGCCGGTGGCATCACGACGATCGTCGACATGCCGCTCAACAGCCTGCCGCCGACGGTCGACGTCGCCGCCCTCGACGTCAAGCGCAAGACCGCGGCCGGCCGCGCGCACGTCGACGTCGGGTTCTGGGGCGGGGCGATCCCGGGCAACGGCGGCGAGCTGCGCGTCCTGCACGAGGCCGGGGTGTTCGGGTTCAAGTGCTTCCTGCTGCACTCCGGCGTGGACGAGTTCCCGCCGCTGGGCACCGAGGAGCTGGAAGCGGACCTGCGCATCCTGCGGGACCTCGGCGCGATGATGATCGTGCACGCCGAGGACTCCGACACGATCGAGCAGGCCCCGCAGCCGCACGGCGGGCACTACGCCGACTTCCTCGGCTCGCGGCCGCGCGAGGCCGAGAACGTCGCGATCGCCCGGGTCATCGAGCTGGCGCGGCGCACCGGGGCGCGGGTGCACATCCTGCACCTGTCCTCTTCGGACGCACTGGCGATGATCGGGGCGGCGCGCCGCGACGGGGTCGCGCTGACCGTCGAGACCTGCCCGCACTACCTCACCTTCAGCGCGGAGGAGATCGCCGACGGCGCGACGCAGTTCAAGTGCTGCCCGCCGATCCGCGAGTCGCGCAACCGGGAACTGCTGTGGCAGGGCCTGGCCGACGGCACGATCGACTGCGTCGTGAGCGACCACTCGCCGTGCACGCCGGAGCTGAAGCGGTTCGACATCGGCGACTTCGGCGAGGCCTGGGGCGGGATCGCGAGCCTGCAGGTCGGACTGCCCGCCGTGTGGACGGGCGCCCGGGAGCGCGGGTTCAGCCTCGGCGACGTGGTGAAGTGGATGGCGGAGCGGCCGGCCGCGCAGGTCGGCCTCGAGCACAAGGGCCGCATCGAGATCGGGGCGGACGCGGACTTCTGCGTGTTCGCGCCCGAGGAGGAGTTCGTGGTGGACGTCGCGAACCTGCGTCACCGCAACCCGGTCAGCGCGTACCACGGCCGGTCGCTGACCGGCGTGGTGCGCTCGACCTGGCTGCGGGGCCGCGAGGTGACCGGCGAGCCGCACGGGAAGTTGCTGGTACGAGGAGGGGTGTGGTGAACGACCGTCCGGAGTGGACGAACGAGCCCGATCTGGCGTCACGGCGTGCCGGTGGCAGCGTGGTGTGGGCCAACGACGAGCTGTTCGCGGAGCGGGAGAACCTGATCAAGCCCGCGAAGCCGGAGTTCCAGCCGTGGAGCTTCGGGCACAAGGGCCAGGTCTACGACGGCTGGGAGACCCGGCGCCGCCGGGAGCAGGGCGCCGACCAGGCGATCGTCCGCCTCGGGCTGCCCGGCGTGGTATCGGGGGTCGTCGTCGACACGGCGTTCTTCACCGGCAACTATCCGCCGTTCGCTTCTGTCGAGGCCGTCGCGGTGGACGGCTATCCCAGCCCGGCGGAACTGTCCGAACTGGACTGGACGACGATCGTGCCCCGGTCGCCGTTGACCGGGGACAGCGAGAACTTCTTCGCCGTGTCCTCGTCGCGGCGCTGGACGCACGCGCGGCTGACCATCTACCCCGACGGCGGGGTGGCCCGGTTCCGCGTGCACGGCAGCCCGGTCGCGGACCCGCGCCTGCTGGACCTGGGCTCGCTCGACCTCGCGGCGCTGGAGCACGGCGCGCGGGTGACCGGGGCGAGCAACATGTTCTACTCCTCGCCGAGCAACCTCATCTCGCCCGGCTTCGCCGCGGTGATGGGGGAGGGCTGGGAGACCGCGCGGCGGCGCGACGAGGACAACGACTGGGTGGTGGTCGCGCTCGCCGGGACGGGGGTGCCGCGGCTGGCCGAGCTGGACACGAGCCACTTCAAGGGCAACGCGCCGGGCTGGGCGTCGCTGTCGGCGTCCGTCGACGGGGAGTCGTGGTTCGAGGTGCTGCCGCGGACGCGGCTGCAGCCCGACACCCGGCACCGGTTCCCGCTGGCGCAGACGCGGGAGGTCGCGCACCTGCGTCTGGACATCTACCCGGACGGCGGCATGGCACGGCTGCGGCTGTACGGCGGCCTGACGGAGCAGGGCCGCAAGGAGCTGACGGCCCGCTTCCAGGCGGCGCAGGAGTAGCGCTCGGGGTGGCTCCCGCCCCGATCGCCGACCGCTGAGGAGGCTTCGTATCGGTCCGGGGGTGGGTGTGGGCGGTGGGCCACTCGGCTGCCGTTGCCGGGTTCGCTGCCGTGCGGCGGTCTCGAGGTGTCAGCCGGTCGTGCGCCGGGTCACCAGGGTGATCGACTCCCCGGGCTCCAGCACCCGCAGTCGCTCGCTCAGCCCGGCGTTCGCGAACGCCTTGCGGATCGAGTCCGGGCCCTCGGCGAAATGCGCCCAGCCACGGGTGTGCAGCGGAATCACGATCTTCGCGTTCAAGATCCGCGTCGCCTCCGCGGCCGCTTCGCTCGTCAGCGTCAACGGCGCCCCGTCGAACAACGCTGTCCTCGCCCCGCCCGCGAACAGCAGCGCGACGTCCACCGAACCGACCCGCCGCGCGATCGCCCGTACCACCTCCAGCGAGGCGTTGTCCCCGGACACGTACACCGACGGCAGGTCACGGCCGCGCAGCACGAAGCCCGTGACCTCACCGGTCACGCCCTCGGCGCCCGCCGGGCCGTGCTGGGCCGGGACCGCGATCACCTCCAGCTGCCCGAGCGCGATCGCCGCCCACGGCGGCAGCCCCTGCGCGGTGCCGCCGAGACGGCGCGCGCCGCTGCCCGTCGTCAGGGTCAGCAGGATCCGCTCGACGAGCTCCCGGCCGGCCGGATCCAGGTTGTCCGCGTGCTGGTCGTGCGACAGCAGCACCGCATCGAGCGGCTCCAGCGACTCCAGGGGCACGCCAGGGCCCTCGGTCTTGGTCAGCGTCCGCCCCGAGCCACTGCCGTAGTCGCCGGGCGGGCTGAACGTCGGATCCGTCAGCAGCCGCCGGTCCGCGATCTCCAGCAGCGCCGTCGGCCCGCCCACGAACGTCACCCGCAGCTCTCCGGTCATGTCTCCTGCAACCGTTCCCGCATGGCGATTTCTTCCTTCCGAACCGGTCAGGGCCCCGACTGGCGGCGCGAACTGACGACCCCGGTATTGAAACCCGCGAGATGTAAGCCACCCGCGAAGCGCGCGTGCTCGATCTTCACGCAGCGGTTCATCACCACGTCGAGCCCGGCCTCGGTGGCCCGCTCGGCGACCGGCTCGTGCCACAGGCCCAGCTGCAGCCACAGCGTCCGCGCCCCGGCCTTGACGACGTCCTCCGCGACGTCGGGCAGGTCGTCGTGCTTGCGGAACACGCTGACCAGGTCGATGCCGCCGGGCACGTCGGCCAGTGACGGGTACACCGGCTGCCCGAGCAGCGTCTTCAGCCGGGGGTTGACGAAGTTCACCTGGTACCGGCTCGACGAGAGCAGGTAGGTGGCCACGAAGAAGCTGGGCCGCGCCGGGTTGTCCGAGGCGCCGACGATGGTGACCGACTTCGCGCGCGCCAGGATCGTCTGGCGTTCCCGCGCCGTCGGTGCCGTCCAGCTCAGCGTGGACTCCGCGCGCACGGCTCCGGCCGGCACGGACGTTTCGAGGCTCATTCCTTCACCGCCGCCGCGAGTGCCTGGTCGATGTCCCAGCAGATGTCCTCGACGTCCTCCAGCCCGACCGACAGCCGGATCAGGTCGGGGCCGACGCCACCAGCTTCGAGCTGCTCGTCCGAGAGCTGCTGGTGCGTCGTCGACGCCGGGTGGATGACCAGCGTGCGGGCGTCGCCGACGTTGGCGAGGTGCGAGAGCAGCTCCACCGACTCGACGAACTTCTCGCCCGAGGCCCGGCCGCCCTTCACCCCGAACGAGAACACCGCGCCCGGCCCCTGGGGCAGGTACCTCTTCGCCCGCTCGTGGTGCCGGTGCTCGGGCAGCCCGGCGTAGCTCACCCAGGCGACCCGCTCGTCGGCCGCGAGGAACTCGGCCACCGCCTGGGCGTTGCGCACGTGCGCGTCCATCCGCTGCGGCAGCGTCTCCACGCCCTGGAGCAGCAGGAACGCCGAATGCGGCGACAGCACCGCGCCGATGTCGCGCAGCTGCTCGGCACGCAGCCGGGTGCAGAACGCGTACTCGCCGAAGTTCTCCCAGTACCGCAGGCCGCCGTAGGAGGGCACCACCTCGGTCATCCGCGGGAACTTCCCGTTGCCCCAGTTGAACTTGCCCGACTCGACCACGATGCCGCCGAGCGTGGTGCCGTGGCCGCCGAGGAACTTCGTCGCCGAGTGCAGCACGATGTCCGCACCGTGCTCGATCGGACGGCACAGGTAGGGCGTGGCCAGCGTCGCGTCCACGACGAGCGGGAGGTCGTGTGCGTGGGCGAGGTCGGCGAGGCCCGAAATGTCCGCGATGCCACCGCTGGGATTGCCGATGATCTCGGTGTAGACGAGTCGCGTCTTCTCGGTGATGGCCGCCGCGTACGCGTCCAGGTCGTCCCCGGGCACGAACGTGGTGTCCACCCCGAACCGGCGCAGCGTGCCGTCGAGCTGGGTGACCGTGCCGCCGTAGAGGCCGCTCGCGGACACGATGTGCTCACCGGCCTCGGCCAGCGCCGAGAAGGTCAGGAACTCCGCGGCCTGCCCGCTGCTGGTGGCCACCCCGCCGATGCCGCCCTCCAGGCTGGCCAGGCGCTCCTCGAACGCGGCCACCGTCGGGTTGCCGATCCTGCTGTAGATGTTGCCGTACTTCTGCAGGGCGAAGAGGTTGGCCGCATCGGCGGCGTCCTCGAAGACGAAACTCGTGGTCTGGTAGATCGGTACCGCCCTGGCCCCGGTCGCCGGGTCCGGGGTGCCCCCGGCATGCAGGGCGCGGGTGCGGAAACCCCAGCTGCGCTCACTCACACCAGGGACGTTACCCACGATTCACGAGGTGGGCCAAGGTTCTCGGTGACTGGAAGTGGGTAGCCGGGGTCGCATGACGGACATCCAGGCCGCTCCAGGTGGCACCTTCCAGCTCGGCGGGGACCTTCCCGTGCATCGGCTCGGCTACGGGGCGATGCAGATCACCGGTCCCGGGGTGTGGGGCGAACCGGAGGACCGCGACGGCGCGCTCGCCGTCCTGCGCGCCGCGGTGGACCTCGGCGTCAACTTCATCGACACCGCGGACTCCTACGGCCCGTACGTGAGCGAAGAGCTGATCTGCGAGGCGCTCTACCCGTACCCGGACGACCTGGTGATCGCGACGAAGGGCGGCTTCGTGCGCACCGGGCCGGACCAGTGGGTGCCCCTCGGGCGCCCCGCCTACCTCCGGCAGGAGGTGGAGATGAGCCTGCGCCGGCTGCGCCTGGAGCGCATCGACCTCTACCAGTTGCACCGGGTCGACCCCGAGGTCCCGCTCGAGGACCAGGTCGGCGAGCTGAGGCTGCTGCGGGACGAGGGCAAGATCCGGCACATCGGGCTGTCCGAGGTCGACTCGGCGCAGATCGAGCAGGCCAGGGACGTCACCGAGATCGCGAGCGTGCAGAACCTGTACAACCTGGCCGACCGCAGGCACGAGGCGGTGCTGGACTACGCGACCTCGCAGGGCATCGCGTTCATCCCGTGGTTCCCCATCGCGACGGGCAAGCTCGCCGAGCCCGGCAGCGTGCTCGAACAGGCCGCGAAGGGCCACAGCGCCACTCCGGCGCAGCTCGCGCTGGCCTGGCTGCTGCGCCGCTCGCCGGTGATGCTGCCGATCCCGGGCACGCGCTCGGTCCGGCACCTGGAGGAGAACGTCGCCGCCGCGGCGGTCCAGCTCACCGACGAGGAGTTCGAGTCACTGTCCGCGCTGACCGAAGGCTGACCGCAACCGCCGCTCGCGCTCGGCCGGGGCCTGCCGTGGGCAGCTGAGGCATTTGTCGGTGCCGGTCGCCTGGTAGATGAGGCAGCAGGAGACCCGGCGGACGTATGGCGTGCCGCCGACCTCGCCGTAGCGTGGGCGTGGCAGCCGCGCGCCGATCGCGGCGACCAGCGGTCCCGCGAGCGCCGGCGTTCCGGTCCACAGTAGACGATTGGCGATCGAGTCGGTCGCGATCGCCCGCAGTGCGGGGGAGTGCGCGCCGGTGACCGCGGACACGGCCGCGACCACAGTCTCGATCATGCCCGCGAGCGCCTCGCCGATGTCGCCTTCGAGTGGACGGGACGAGTGCGCGCCCACGATGTTTCCGTCGTCGTGCAGGTCCAGGCTCAGCGCCGAGAGCGAGGGGTCGAGCGGTTTCTCCGCGCGGGCAAACGTTTCCAGGGTCGGCGCGATGAGCACCGACGACGCCGAGTACCACCAGATCGTGCCGAGCACGTTCGGCTGCGCACGGCCGTAGCGCCGGGCGGCCAGGCCGATCTGCGTGCGCAGCCAGCCGGGATCGGTGATCGACGTCGCCGGGACGCTGGTCACGGCGTCCTCCGGTACTCCGACAGCACGAAGGAGGCGGTCACGCCGAGGGGTTCGTGGACGTCGTCGAGTCGTTTCAGGCGTTCCGGGTGGTGCGCGTTCGGCCCCATCAGCACGACCCGGCGGACGTCCACAGGGGACAGTGTGAGCCGCACGGTGTGCTCCTCCCGTGCCACCGGCTCGAAGAATCCGGCGAGCGCGCCTTCCAGCCGTTCCTCCTTGCGCCCGTCCACTTCGAGCAGGTCCACCACGGAGGCCAGCTCCCGCAGGTGCGCGGCCTGTGGTGAGACGACGAACAGGCTGCCGCCGGGCCGGAGCACGCGGTGGAACTCCGCACCGTTGCGCGGCGCGAACACGTTCAGCAGCACCGAAGCCGAGCCCGTCGCGACCGGCCAGGGCTCCCACAGGTTCCACACGGCGGCACCGAGGCGGTCGTGGGCCCGGGCGGCACGCCGGAGTGCGAGCGCCGAAACGTCGAGCGCGAGTCCCGTCGCGCCGCCCGCTTCTTGGAGCACCCGGGCGAGGTAATAACCCGTTCCGGCGCCCGCGTCCACCACCAGCCCCGACCCGAGCGACGGCGCGACCCGCTCGGCGAGGCGGCCGGCGAGCCCGGCGTAGTGCCCGGCGCCCAGGAACTCGGCCCGTGCCGCGACCATGTCCGAGGTGTCCGCGGTACCCGAGGGGATCTTCGCGTGCAGGAGGTTCACGTACCCCTGTTTCGCCAGGTCGAAGGCATGTCCACGGGGGCAACGCAGCATGCGCCCGGCGAGTCCGACGGCGTCCCCGCAGACAGGGCAGCGCAGCGCCGCGACGACGGCGGGCGGCAGCGCGGGCGAGGTCATGGACCCATCTCACCAGAGCCGCCACCCGGGTGGCCGAGCGCCACCGGTTCCGTTCACGGTGCGTATCTGACGGCGACGTTTCGTGAATGGACATAACGGGGCGGTGTAGCGGAAACGTGCTCGTAACAAGCGGGGAACGACAGTTCACATCCGCGAAACGCGGGATGCGGCCTGGTGAAACACCCGAATTCAAAACTCCCGGGCAATATCTCGATCCGGGAGGAAGATGTGCTGAACGCAGGAGACACCGCATGGGTGTTGGCCAGCGCCGCGCTGGTCATGCTCATGACACCAGGGCTGGCGTTCTTCTATGGCGGCATGGTTCGCGTGAAGAGCGTCCTGAACATGCTCATGATGAACTTCATCTGCTTGGCGATCGTGTCTGTGCTGTGGGTGCTCTACGGCTTCGGCGAGTCGTTCAGCTCCGACGCGTTCGGCGGGCTGATCGGTAACTTCGACCACGCCGGGTTCGCCGACACCTGGGGCAAGCTCGCCGGTTTCGTCACCGCGGCCACCGACACGTCGCCCGCCGTGGCCTGGCCGGGCGCCGACGCCCTGCCGGTGCTCGCGTTCGCGATGTTCCAGCTGATGTTCGCGGTCATCACCCCCGCCTTGATCTCGGGCTCCATCGCCGACCGCACGAAGTTCTGGGGCTGGTGCCTGTTCGTGGTCCTGTGGGTCACGATCGTGTACTTCCCGGTCGCGCACTGGGTGTTCTCGTTCGACGGCTTCATCGGCCCGGACGCACTCGGCGGCTGGATCTCCAACAAGCTCAAGGCACTCGACTTCGCCGGTGGCACCGCGGTCCATATCAACGCCGGCGCCGCCGGTCTCGCACTCGCGATCGTGCTCGGCAAGCGCAAGGGCTGGCCGAAGGACACCGGCCGTCCGCACAACGTCCCGTCCGTCCTGCTGGGCGCCGCGCTGCTGTGGTTCGGCTGGTACGGCTTCAACGCCGGTTCCGCGTTGAGCGCCGGTGACCTCGCCGGTGTCGCCTTCACCAACACCACCGTCGCCACCGCGTCCGCCGTCCTGGGCTGGCTGCTCGTCGAGCAGCTCAAGTTCGGCAAGCCCACCACCCTGGGCGCCGCGTCGGGCGCGGTGGCCGGTCTGGTCGCCATCACCCCGGCGTGTGGTTTCGTCACCCCGCTGGGCTCGATCGCGATCGGCGTCATCGCGGGTGCGGTCTGCGCGCTGGCGGTCTCGCTCAAGTACAAGCTCGGCTTCGACGACTCGCTCGACGTGGTCGGCGTGCACCTGGTCGGCGGTCTCGTCGGCACCCTGCTGATCGGCTTCTTCGCCACCACCGGGGTCAACTCCCTGGGCGCGGACGGCTTGTTCTACGGCGGCGGTTTCACCCAGCTGGGGAAGCAGGCCGCGGCGGCGTTCGCCGTGCTGGGCTACTCCTTCGTGATCACCCTGATCCTCGGCTTCATCATCAAGGCGGCCGGCGGCTTCCGGGTGAAGGAGGAGGACGAGGTGAGCGGCATCGACGAGGCGCAGCACGCGGAAAGCGCGTATGACTTCGGTGCGTCCGTCCTCGGCGGGCACAGCGGCACCATCCCGGGCGCGATCCCGGCGTCGAAGAGCGGCGTGACACTGGAAGGGACCAAGGCATGAGGCTCATCACCGCCATCGTCAAGCCGTTCACCCTCGACGACGTCCGCGCGGCGCTCGAGCAGCTCGGCGCCCTCGGCATGACCGTCAGCGAGGTCCAGGGCTACGGCAGGCAGAAGGGCCACACGGAGGTCTACCGCGGCGCCGAGTACGCCGTCGACTTCGTGGCCAAGCTCCGCGTCGAGGTCGTCACCGACGACGCGAACGTGGAGAAGGTCATCGAGGCGATCGTCAACGCCGCGCACACCGGCAAGATCGGTGACGGCAAGGTGTGGGTGACGCCCGTCGAGACCGTCGTCCGGGTTCGCACCGGCGAGCGCGGCACGGACGCGCTGTAGACGCGGATGATCCTCGGGGGAGAACTCGCCAAGGCGGCGAACCGGCTGCTGGAAGGCCGCCACGGCCGGCTCGGCGCTGCCGCACTGCGCGCCGCGCTGGTGGACCTCTACGAGTTCTGGCTCAGCAAGGCCGCGGCGGCGGCCGGCGTGGACACCGCTGATCCCGGTGTCGCGCTGGTCGCCGTCGGCGGCCTCGGGCGGCGCGAGCTGGCGCCGTTCTCCGACCTCGACCTGGTGCTGGTGCACAACCAGAACGGCGGAGTCGCCGAGATCGCCGACGCGCTGTGGTACCCGCTGTGGGACGCGCGCATCGGCCTCGACCACTCGGTCCGCACCCCTGCGGAGGCCCTGCAGGTCGCCTCGGAGGACCTGCGGACCGCCATGGGACTGCTCGACGCCCGGCACATCGCCGGGGACGCGGAGCTCGCGGCCAGGCTCGCCACCGCGGCCCGCGACCAGTGGCGCCGCACGGCCCGCAAGCGGCTGCCGGAGCTGGCCGAGTCGACCCGCAAGCGCTGGCAGCGCAGCGGCGAGATCGCCCAGTCCGCCGAACCGGACCTCAAGTACGGCAAGGGCGGCCTGCGGGACCTGGGCGTGCTGGACGCGCTCGCGGCCGCCCAGCTGACCGACCGGCCCGGTGAGGAACTGCGCGAGGCCAAGGAACTGCTGCTCGACGTCCGCACCGAGATGCGGCGTGAGCTGCGGCGCGACCGCGACGTGCTGAGCGCCCCGGACGCGGAGCTGGTCGCGGCCGAGCTCGGCTTCGGCGACCGGTTCACCCTGGCCCGCAAGCTCGCCGGGGCCGGGCGCACCGTGAGCTACGCGGTCGACGTCGCACTCCGGTCCACTGTGGAGCCACCGAAGGGCCGGTTCGGGCGCCGTCCCAACCGGACCCCGCTCGACGAGGGCGTGGTGCTGCACGGCAGCGAGGTCTCCCTCGCCAGGGACGCCGTCCCGGCGAAGGACCCCGCGTTGCTGCTGCGCGTGGCCGCGGCGTCCGCCCGTACCGGCGTGCCCATCGCGCACGGCACCCTGCGCACGCTCGCCGACTCGGCGCCGGAGCTGCGCACGCCGTGGCCCGCCGACGCCCGGGACGCGCTCACCGATCTGCTCGGCGCCGGCGAAGGCCTGATCGACGCGGTCGAAGCGCTCGACCGCACCGGCCTGTGGGCACGGCTGTTCCCCGAATGGGGCGCGGTGCGCGATCTGCCGCCGCGGGAGCCGGTGCACGCGTGGACCGTCGACCGGCATCTGGTGCAGACCTGTGTGGAGGCGGCGAAGCTGTCCACCACCGTGGCGCGGCCGGACCTGCTCCTGCTCGGCGCACTGCTGCACGACATCGGCAAGGGGCGCGACGTCGACCATTCGGAGCTGGGCGCGGCGATCTCGGCCCAGGTCGCGCGCCGCGTCGGCCTGTCCGAGGGCGACGCGGCGACGGTCTCGGCGATGGTGCGCCACCACCTGCTGCTGCCGCACACGGCCACCCGCCGCGACATCGAGGAGCCCGCCACCGTCCACCGCGTCGCGAAGACCGTGGACAACGACGTCGTGCTGCTCGAGCTCCTGCACGCCCTCACCCAGGCCGACTCGCTCGCGACCGGCCCTGGCCTGTGGAACGACTGGAAGGCCGGGCTCGTCCAGAACCTCGTCTCCCGGTGCAAGCAGGTCATGCAGGGCAAGGGGTTCAGCCCGCCGGAACCGCTGGACCAGCAGCAGCGCGAGCTGGTGGCCACGGCGGTGCGCACGGGCCGTGGCGAGGTCTCGATCAGCCAGGACGGCAACATGGCGACGGTCGTGCTGGCCGTGCCGGCGCACACCGGGCTGCTCGCCCCGGCCGCCGGGGTACTGGCGCTGCACTCGCTGGAGGTGCACACCGCGCTGCTGCGCAGCCACGGCAACGGCCGCGCCGGCATCTTCATCGCCTCGCCCAAGTTCGGCTCGCTGCCGGACAGCGCGCTGCTGCGGGAGCAGTTCTCCCGGGCGGTGTCGGGCGGGCTGTCGCTGGACCAGAAGCTGGCCGCGAAGGAACGCGACTACTCCTCGCCGGTCCGCGTCGTGGTGAAGCCGAAGGTGCTGTGGTTCGACGACGAGACGTCGGGGCCGAACAACGTCGTGCTGGAGCTGCGCGCGCAGGACCGCATCGGCCTGCTGTACCGGGTGGCGGGCGCACTGCAGTCCTGCGACGCGGAGGTCCGCTGGGCGAAGGTCGCCACGCTCGGTGGCGCGGTGGTCGACTCGTTCGCGGTCGCGCCGCGTGGCGGCCGGCTGGACCCGGCGTGGCGGCACCGGGTCGAACAGGCGGTACTGGCCGCTTCGTCGTGAGCGTCTCGGGGTGTCGCGCGGGCGATCGGTGATCGCGATGGCAGGATGGCCGCCATGCCGGAGCTCGAGCCGACCGTACTGCCGACCACGGTGGCCGCGTCCCACCTCCGTGCCTGCGCCGCCGAGCTCGACGGCGCGCAGGAGGTGGAGCTCGGCGACCTCGCCACCGTGATCGCCGATCTCGTCACCGGGCAGCGGCTGCTCTGCAGCGCGCTCAGCCGGTTGGCGGAACGGGTCGAGGACGGCCAGGCGGGCGTGCTGTCCGCCGCGCCGTCGCCCGAGGTCGGCGCGCTCGCCCAGGTACTCCAAGCGGCCGCGGGCGCGTTCGGCTATTCGGCCGACGCGCTCGCGGAAAGCGAGCCGTTCGCGCAGATCACGGCCGAATTCGCCGGTCCCAACACCCGTTTGTAGCTATAGGGGCCGCCCGGTCGCTCGTTACGCTGTTCGAATGCGCACCGTGTGGAAAGGCACCATCGGATTCGGCAGCTCGGCCATTCCGGTGAAGGCGTACAGCGCCACCGAGGACCACAGCACCGGACTGCGCCAGCTGCATTCCGCCGACGGTGGGCGAATCCGGCTCAAGCGCGTGTGCGAGGTCGACGGCGCCGAGATCCCGCAGGGCGAGCTCGGCAAGGGCTACACCTTGCCCGGCGGTGACGTCGTCGTGCTGTCCGAGGACGAGCTGGCCGCGCTGCCGCTGCCCACCGCGCATTCCATCGAGATCTGCGGGTTCGTCCCGTCGCACCAGCTGGACCCGCTCTACTTCGTCAAGAGTTACTACCTGGAGCCGGAAGTTCCCGCGACGAAGCCGTATGTGTTGCTGAGCGAGGCGTTGCAGCAGGCCGAGCGGGTGGCGATCGTGAAGGTCGCGATCCGGCAGAAGGAGACGCTCGGCGCGCTGCGCGTGCGCGGCCAGGTGATCATGCTCGACACGATGCACTGGCCCGACGAGGTCCGCACGCCCGATTTCCCGTTCCTGCACGACGACATCGACATCCGGCTGCCCCAGGTCCGGGCGGCGGCCAATCTCATCGAGAACCTGTCCGGGAATTTCGAACCCGGCCAGTACTCCGACAGTTACGGCGCAGCACTGGAAGAACTCATCCAGGCCAAGGTGGAGGGTCGCGAGGTCATGCGCCCGACGGCCGCCAAGCAGGACGCGGGCGTGGAAAAGCTGCTGGCCGCACTGCAGGAGAGCGCGCAGGCCCGCACCGACACCGACCAGGCGGAATCGCCCGCGGTGAAGCGCGCGAAAGCCGCCGCGGAGAAGGCCGCCGGTACGAAGGCGGGGGCGAAGAAGGCCGCCTCGAAGGCGCGATCCGCGCCGAAATCGCGTAGCTGAAAAAATCTTGGGAATTGCGCGTCATGGGCCGGGCCACGACGTGTCCCACTGCCGCGTGCCGGAGGACGAGGCATTCCTGAGTAGATCTACCTAGGGCTACTTGGGGGCTGTCACGCTGCCGGACACACCCCTGCACCGGGCAAGCTCTAGGACATCGCGCTGAAGACGTCCGAGGGCCAAGATCTCGCCTGGTACTGGGGGTCCGGCGAGCGGCAGGTTCACCCGGCGGCTTCGGCGCGACCATGCGGGTGGCTCGGCGAGGGGGCGAGCCACCCGCATGAGTATTTCGGCCTCAGGTGTCCGCGAGCCGGGCCATCACCTTCGCCGCGAGGCGCAGCAGTTCGCGTTCGGTCTCGGTCAGCGCCTCGGCCATCGCCGCGGCGAGCCACCGCTCCCGCTGGACGCTGTAGGCGCGCAAGGTCGACAGCCCCTGTTCCGTGACGTCGAGCAGGGCACGCCGTCCGTCCGCGGGATCCGGCCGCCGCGCGACGAGACCCTCGCGTTCCAGCTTCGCGAGCACCCGGGTGAGCGACTGCGGCTGGATCTTCTCCCCCTCCGACACCTCGGTCGGCGTCTGCGTGCCCGCCCGGTAGAGGCGGCTGAGCACGGCGAGTTCCAGCGGGCTCGGCCCGTTGCGGTCCCGCTCCGCCCGCATCCGCCAGTTGAGCCTGCCGACACCTTCCCGCACGTCGCGCGCGAGTTCGGCCAGGTCGGGATCGGCGTCGGGCATGCCCTCACCTTAAACGGCCTCACCCCGGACCAATCGGGCGTAGCGCCCACCCAGCGCCATCAACTCGGCGTGCTTGCCGCGTTCGACGATCCGGCCCGCGTCCAGCACCACGATCTGGTCCGCGTGCTCCACAGTGGACAGCCGGTGCGCGATGGTGATGGTGGTCCGCTGCGCGGCGAGCCGGTCCAGCTCCGCCTGCACCGACCGCTCGGTGCGGTTGTCCAGCGCGCTGGTCGCCTCGTCGAGGATCAGGATCGGCGGGTTGCGCAGCAGGATCCGGGCGATCGCCATCCGCTGCTTCTCCCCGCCCGAGAACCGGTAGCCCCGCTGGCCGACCACGGTGTCGTACCCCTCGGGAAGGCCCGCGAGCATGTCGTGGATGTGGGCCGCGCGCGCCGCCTGCTCGATCTCCTCGTCGGTCGCGCCGGGTTTGGCGAAGCGCAGGTTCTCGCGCACCGTCGCGTGGAACAGGTAGGTCTCCTGCGACACGAGGCCGACCGCGCCCGCCAGCGACCTCAGGGTGACGTCCCGGATGTCGGTGCCGTCGACGAGGACCCGGCCCTCGTCCGGCTCGTACAACCTGGCGACGAGGTACGCGAGCGTCGTCTTGCCCGACCCCGTGGCGCCCACCAGCGCCGTCGTCGAACCGGCCGGCACCTCGAGGTCGATGTCCCGCAGGGTCCAGCTGTCCTCGTACTTGAACGAGACGTTCCGCAGGCTCACCGCGCCCTGGCGCACCACGAGCTCCCCGGCGCCCGGCCGGTCGGCGATCTCGACGGGCAGGTCCAGCACCTCGAAGATCCGCCCGAACAGCGCCGCCGCCGTGGAGACGTTCTGCCCGACCGACTGCATCGCGGTGGCGGGGGCGAGGAGCCGGTTGAGCATGCTGGTGAACGCGACGACCGTGCCGATGGTGGTGGGGCTCGCGCCGTGCGCGATCGCCATCCCCGCCAGCCAGTACACGATGGCGGGCACGCACGTCAGGCACATCCGGCGCGAGGCCATCTGCCAGCGCCCCGCCAGCGCCGACTGCCGTTCCAGCAGCGAGATCTCGCGCGACTCGTCCGCGAAGCGCTCCCGCAGCTCCCGCTCGTTGCCCATCGTCTTCGACAGCAGCACCCCGGAGACCGACAGCGACTCCTCGACCATCGTGGTCAGCCGCGCCAGCCTGCGCTGCCTGCCGCGGGCGAGCGACCGCCGTGTCCGCCCCAGTCGCAACGTGAACAGCAGGAACAGCGGGACCACGATCAGCCCGAGGATCGCCAGCTGCCAGTCCATCACGAACAGGGCCACCGCGATCGCCAGCGTCGTGATGCCGTTCTGCGCGATGGAGCTGGCCGTGGTGTTGACGACGTTGTCGACGCCGCCGACGTCGTTGAAGACCCGCGAGAGCACCTCGCCGGTGCGGGTCCGGGTGAAGAAGGCCAGCGACATGCGCTGCAGGTGCCCGTAGACGGCGATGCGCAGGTCGTTCATCACCCGCTGGCCGATCGTGTTGGCCACCCCCGTCGTGCTCACGCTCATCGCACCGTTGCCCAGCGACGCGGCGATCATCCCGGTGGCGAGGAGGCTGAGCAGGCCGGTGTCGCGCTGGGGGAGCGCGTCGTCGAGGATCGCGCGCAGGAAGAACGGCGAGGCCACGCCGAGCCCCGCCTGCACGACGATCAGCCCGAGCAGCCCCGTCAGCGCCCACCGGTAGGGCCCGAACAGGCCGAAGATCCGGCGCAACGGCACCCGCTGGTCCTCGTCCTGGCCACGCTCGATCAGGGAAGTCATACACATGAGCGTAGTAATCGGGGCGAGCCTTTTTCGTCATGCCACGGATTGAGTCTTCGGGTTGATACGCGCCCGATTAATACCGGTGTAGGCGTGTTTCGCGGTACCCGCAGGTCGGGCTCGACGGGCGGCTACCCTGGTCTGCGGAGCAACCACGACCAGCTGGAGCGTGCACACCCGTGTTCGACACCCTCTCCGACAGGCTCACCTCGGCCCTGCAGAACCTGCGGGGCAAGGGGAAGCTGACCGACGCCGACATCGACGCGACCGCGCGCGAGATCCGTATCGCGCTGCTGGAAGCCGACGTCGCGCTGCCCGTCGTGCGGGAGTTCATCGCACAGATCAAGCAGCGCGCGAAGGGTGCCGAGGTCTCCGGCGCCCTCAACCCGGCCCAGCAGGTCATCAAGATCGTCAACGAGGAGCTCGTCGCGATCCTCGGCGGCGAGACCCGCCGGCTCAACCTGGCCAAGAACCCGCCGACGGTGATCATGCTCGCCGGGCTGCAGGGTTCCGGTAAGACGACCCTGGCGGGCAAGCTCGCGCTGTGGCTGAAGAAGCAGGGCCACGCGCCCCTGCTCGTCGCGTGTGACCTGCAGCGTCCCAACGCCGTCACCCAGCTCCAGGTGGTCGGCGAGCGGGCAGGCGTGCCGACCTTCGCGCCCGAGCCGGGCAACGGCGTCGGCGACCCGGTGGACGTCGCGCGCCGCGGTATCGAAGAGGCCAAGCACGCCCAGCACGACGTCATGATCGTCGACACCGCGGGCCGGCTCGGCGTCGACGAGGAGCTGATGCGCCAGGCCGCGAACATCCGTGACGCGGTGCGCCCGGACGAGACGCTGTTCGTCGTCGACGCGATGATCGGCCAGGACGCGGTCAACACCGCGGAGGCCTTCCGCGACGGCGTCGGCTTCAGCGGCGTGGTCCTGACCAAGCTCGACGGCGACGCCCGCGGTGGTGCCGCGCTGTCGGTGCGGCAGGTCACCGGGCAGCCGATCCTGTTCGCGTCCAACGGCGAGAAGCTCGAGGACTTCGACACCTTCCACCCGGACCGGATGGCCAGCCGGATCCTCGGCATGGGCGACCTGCTGACCCTGATCGAGCAGGCCGAGCAGGCCTTCGACCAGGACCAGGCCGAGAAGGCGGCGGCGAAGCTCGGCACCGGGCAGCTCACCCTGGAGGACTTCCTCGAGCAGATGCTCGCGGTGCGCAAGATGGGGCCGATCGGCAACCTGCTGGGCATGCTGCCCGGCGCCGGTCAGATGAAGGACCAGCTCGCGCAGGTCGACGACAAGCAGCTCGACCGGCTGCAGGCGATCATCCGCGGGATGACCCCGGCCGAGCGCGCCGACCCGAAGATGATCAACGGTTCGCGGCGCGCGCGGATCGCGGCCGGGTCCGGTGTCGCCGTGCGCGAGGTCAACGACCTGGTCAACCGGTTCTTCGAGGCCCGCAAGATGATGCAGCAGATGGCGGGCCGGTTCGGCTTCGGCGGTGGCAGCGCCACCAAGAGCCGCAAGGGCAAGAAGGGGAAGAAGGGCAAGGGCAAGGGCCCGACGCAGTCGAAGGTGCGCGGCGGGTTCCCCGGCGGCATGCCGATGCTGCCGCCCGGCGGCGGTGGCGGCGGGATGCCGGATCTCTCCCAGCTGGGTGGCGGCATGAACGACGTGCCCGGCTTCGATCCGACGAAGTTCAAGCTGCCGAAGAACAAGTAGGCCCGTGCATCTGCGTGGTGTCGTGCTGCCCGACGGCGAGCGGCGAGACGTCTGGATCGACGGCGGCCGGCTCACCCACGAGCCGGTGGACGGCGCGGAAACCCTTGTCTCCGAAGGGTTTCTCGTGCCGGGACTGGTGGACGCCCACTGTCATCCCGCGATCGGCGTGCACGGTCCGTCCACAGTGGACGACGCCGTGGCGCAGGCGCTGGTGGACCGGGACGCGGGCACCCTGCTGATCCGCGACTGCGGCCAGCCCATCGACACGCGCGCGCTCCAGCGGCGGGCCGACCTGCCGCGGATGATCCGCTGTGGCAGGCATCTGGCGCTGCCGAAGCGCTACGTCCCGGGCCTGGGCATCGACCTGGACTCCCCGGACGAGCTGCCCGCGGCGGTCGCCGAGCAGGCCGCCGACGGCGACGGCTGGGTCAAGCTGGTGGGGGACTGGATCGACCGCTCGACCGGCGATCTGGCGCCGCTGTGGCCGGACGACGTGCTGGACGAGGCGATCAAGGTCGCCCACGCGGCCGGCGTGCGCGTCACGGCCCACGTCTTCGGCGAGGAGGCCCTGCCGGGGCTGATCGACGCGGGTATCGACTGCCTCGAACACGGGACGGGCCTGACGCCGGACCTGCTCGCGGAAATGGCCGGCCGCGGGACGGCGCTGGTGCCGACCCTGATCAACATCGAGAACTTCCCGGCCATCGCCGAGAAGGCGAGCAAGTACCCGGTGTACGCCGCCCACATGCGAGCCCTCCACGCGGGCGTGACCGACATGATCGCCGCGGCGCTGTCGGCAGGCGTCGCGATCTACGCGGGCAGCGACGCGGGCGGCATGGTGGCCCACGGCCGTGTGGTGGACGAGGTCGAAGCCCTGTGGCGGGCGGGCATGTCCCGCACGGACGCGCTGGCCGCGGCGTCCTGGTCCGCCCGCGAGTGGCTCGGCCACCCGTCCCTGACCGAAGGCGCCCCCGCGGACCTCCTGGTCTACGACGCCGACCCGCGGGAGGACCTGTCCATCCTGCGCACGCCCCGGCACATCATCCTGAACGGCACCGTGCTCCGCTGATCTTGAGCTGAGCCGTTCCCACCCGCCGGAACCCGCTCCGTTGACGCCCGCTCACAGCCCGGGTTCGATCGGTAGCAGGGCGCCACATAGCCTGAACGGCGTGGAAGGGGGCACGCGGGTGGACCAGCAGAGCCGCACCCGCACCGTTCCCGGCGCCCACTGGGGCTTCCTCGCCTTCTTCGTCGGCCTCGGCGTCTACCACCTGGTCACCCTCGTGATGACCGCCCTGCGCTCCGGCCACGCGAGTGTCGACCCGCTGGAGCTCCTCGACGTCGGCCCGGTGCTGCTGCTGGCCTTCCTGCCCACCGTCCTGCTCGGCCTCGCCCCGCTCGTCGCCTCCCGCTGGTGGGGCAGCGGCGCCGACTTCGGCTGGCTGCCCACGCTCCGCGACGTCAAGGTCGGCCTCGCGTGCGGCGGTGTCGCGCTCCTCGCCGGCTACCTGCTCAACCTCCTGCTCCTCGGGCTGTACGGCACCGACCGGGTGTCCGACGGCCCGCTGGCGGATCTCGCCCGGAACGACGACGACAACACGCTCTGGCTCGTGCTCGCCGCGATCATCGTGGTCGCCGCGACGCCGCTCGCGGAGGAGCTGCTGATGCGCGGCGCGCTGTGGAACGCGCTGGCGCACCACCGCGTGCCGCCGTGGGTGATCCTCGTCCTGACCGCCGTGGTCTTCGCCTACCTGCACGGCGAGCCCACGCGCACGATCGCGTTGTTCGGCCAGGGCGTGGCGATCGGCTGGGCGCGGTTGCGGACCGGCCGGGTGGGCGCGAGTCTCGTCGCGCACGCGGCCAACAACCTGCCCGCGGCGTTGCTGCTGTTCACCGGCGCCTGAACGGCGGCGTGATGGGGACTAGGCTCGGAAAGTGGTTCGGCCGGATCGGACGGAGGCATGGGGTGACCGCGACGCAGCCCGACGAGCCGCTGGACTCGCTCGAGCTGCCGGAGGCCGCTGCGCCGCCCGCGCACCGCTGGGGCTTCGGCGCCTTCCTCGTCGCCGAGGCGGTACTGGTGGCCTCGGCCGCGTTCGTCAGCGTCCTGCTCCCTCCGGTGCCCGCGGGCAGGCCGACCCCGGTCAGCGACGTGCTGATCGGCACGATCACCCCGACGGTGCTGGCCGCGCTGGTCGCGGTCCTGATCACGGTGTGGCGCGGCAACGGCCCGCGCATCGACCTGCGCCTGGAATGGCACTGGGCCGACGTCCGGCTCGGCTTGAAGCTCGGCGTGCTCGGCCTGGTCCTGACGACGGTCGGCGCGTTCGTCTGGACCCACGCGGTCGGTCAGAACAACGCGACCTCCGCGATCGGTGCCCTGGTCGAGGACCAGCCGATGTCGCTGACGGCCGCCATCATCATGTTCGTCTACCTGTGGCTGCTCGGCCCGGTCTGCGAGGAGATCATCTACCGCGGCCTGCTCTGGGGCGCGGTCGAGCGGCTGCCGTGGGGCGGGGAGAAGTGGGCCAGGGTGGCCGCCTTCCTGCTGTCCACCGCGGTCTTCGCGGTCAGCCACCTCGAACCCCTGCGCACGACGCTGCTGCTGGTGATCGCGGTGCCCATCGGGCTGGCCCGGCTGTTCACCGGCCGCCTGCTCGGCGCGGTCGTCGCACACCAGATGAACAACTTCCTCCCCGCGCTGGCCCTGCTGCTCACGACACTGGGTGTGATGACCCTCTAGCGCACCGGTCAGGACGCGTCTGGCACAATTGACGCTTGCCCGCTCCGGCCGGTCCCTCTCACCGTGCCGTGGCGACCCCAGCTTCGGGTACTCGTGTCCGTTGTCCCCACTCGGATCGTGACCCGGCACCAGCGAGCACCGAGAAAACCAAGGAGTACCCACACCCGTGGCCGTCAAGATCAAGCTGCAGCGCCTCGGCAAGATCCGTGCGCCGTACTACCGCATCATCGTCGCCGACGCGCGCACCCGCCGGGATGGCAAGGCCATCGAGACGATCGGCAAGTACCACCCGAAGGAAGAGCCGAGCTTCATCGAGGTCGACTCCGACCGTGCGCAGTACTGGCTGGGTGTCGGCGCGCAGCCGACCGAGCCGGTGCAGCGCATCCTCGAGATCACCGGCGACTGGCAGAAGTTCAAGGGCCTGCCCGGTACCGAGGGCACGCTGAAGGTGCGCGAGCCGAAGACGTCGAAGCAGGACCTGTTCAACGCCGCGCTGGCCGCCGCCGGTGAGGAGCCCTCGACCGAGGCCACCACGCCGAAGAAGAAGGCCCCGAAGAAGGCCGAGGCCGACGAGGCGGGTAAGGCGGAGGCGTGAGCTTCCTCGCCGACTCCCTCGAACACCTGGTGCGCGGGATCGTCGACAACCCGGACGACGTCCGGGTCGAGCTGATCACCACGCGGCGCGGCCGCACGCTCGAGGTGCACGTTCACCCCGACGACCTGGGCAAGGTCATCGGCCGGGGTGGCCGCACGGCGACGGCCCTGCGCACGGTCATGGGCGGCATCGGTGGCCGCGGCGTCCGGGTGGACGTCGTCGACACCGATCGCTGACCGCCGCACCGTGGAGGTCGTGGTCGGGCGCGTCGCGAAGGCGCACGGGATCCACGGTGAGCTCGCCGTGGACGTGCGCACCGACTCGCCCGAGGAGCGTTTCGCCGAAGGTGTCGTGCTCAACGCGCGCCACCGTGACGGCAGCACCCGTCCGCTCACCATCGCAGCCGCCCGCGCGCACAGCGGGCGGCTGCTGGTGAGTTTCGAAGAGATCCACTCCCGCGAGGACGCCGAGGGTGCCCGCGGGCTGCTGCTGCTCGCCGACACGGCGGACCTGCCGCCGACCGACGACCCGGACGAGTTCTACGATCACGAGCTCGAAGGGCTGCGCGCCGAGCTGGCGGACGGGACCGTCGTCGGCACGGTGCAGGAGATCGTGCACTCGCCCGGTGGCGAGCTGCTCGCGCTGGATCGCGAGGGCCGGACGGTCCTGGTGCCGTTCGTGCGGGAGATCGTGCCCGTCGTCGACGTGGCCGCGGGCCGGGTCGTGCTCGACCCGCCCGAGGGCCTGCTCGACGACATCGAGTAGTGGGGACCGCCATGCGGATCGACGTCATCACGATCTTCCCCGAGTACCTGGACCCCCTGCGCGCGGCGCTGCTGGGCCGTGCCATCGAGCGCGGCCTCATCGAGGTCGGCGTGCACGACCTGCGGGACTGGACGCACGACGTGCACCGCGCCGTGGACGACGCGCCGTACGGCGGCGGTCCCGGCATGGTCATGAAGCCGCAGGTCTGGGGCGACGCGCTGGACGCGGTGTGCGGCGAAGCCACCCGGCTCGTCGTGCCGACGCCCGCCGGCCGCCCGTTCACGCAGGAGATGGCGCGGGCGTACGCGCAGGAGGAGCACCTGGTGTTCGCCTGCGGCCGGTACGAGGGCATCGACCAGCGGGTCGTCGACGACGCGGCCCGGCGGATGCCGGTCGACGAGGTGTCCATCGGCGACTACGTGCTGGTCGGCGGTGAGGCCGCGGTGCTGGTGATGGTCGAGGCGGCCGTGCGCCTGTTGCCCGGCGTCCTCGGCAACCCCGTCTCGGCGGAGCAGGACTCGTTCTCCGACGGCCTGCTCGAAGGCCCCAGCTACACCCGGCCGGAGGTGTGGCGGGAGCTGGCCGTGCCCGAGGTGCTCCGGTCCGGCAACCACGCCCTCATCGAGCGCTGGCGCCGGGACCAGGCGCTGGAGCGGACCCTGCGGCGGCGGCCCGAGCTGCTGGACCGGCTGCCGGAGGGTAACCTGGACAAGCGCGATCTCGCCTTGCTCGACCGTGTCCGCGGGGAGCAGCGGCAGGCCGGGTGACACCGGTCCGATCGCGTCTGGAATACTTGACGTTTGGCACGCCGTTTCCCGGCCGTGCCCCATGAGCCCCCGGGTCGATCGCTCACGAGCTGATCCGTGCCCGGACGTACGCAGCCAGACGAAGGACGAGGACGGAATCCCGATGAACACCCTGGACAGCCTGGACGCTCAGTCGCTGCGTTCCGACATTCCGAACTTCCGCCCGGGTGACACGCTGAAGGTGCACGTTCGCGTCATCGAAGGAAACCGCGAGCGCAACCAGATCTTCCAGGGCGTCGTCATCCGCCGTCAGGGCGGTGGCATCCGCGAGACCTTCACCGTGCGCAAGGTTTCGTTCGGTGTCGGCGTGGAGCGCACTTTCCCGGTGCATTCGCCCAACATCGCGCAGATCGAGGTCTTCAAGCGCGGCGACGTCCGGCGCGCGAAGCTGTACTACCTGCGCGAGCTGCGTGGCAAGGCGGCGAAGATCAAGGAGCGTCGCGAAGCCCCCACGGCCTCCTGAACGGCGCACTAGTAGCCTGGCGACGTGGTTGAGCCTGTGCCCTCGAGCGCTGCCGAGGACGAACCGGAACGTGCCGAAAACGGCGAAAGCGACGCAAACGGAAAACGGCGTCATCGCAAGGCCAAGAAACAGCGCTCGTTCTGGGTCGAACTGCCGATCCTGATCGTGGTGGCATTGGTTCTCGCCTTTGTCTTCCAGCAGTTCTTCGCCCGGGTCTACACGATTCCGTCGGCGTCGATGGAAAGCACGCTGCACGGCTGCACCGGTTGCTACGGCGACAAGGTACTGGTCGACAAGATCACCTACGACTTCACCGACCCCGGTCCTGGTGACGTGGTGGTCTTCAAGGGGCCGGAGCCCTGGCTCGAGAACGAGGCGCCGACCGAGCGGTCGAGCAACCCGGTCGTGCGGTTCTTCCAGAACGTCGGTTCGGTGTTCGGGCTCGCGCCGCCGGACGAGCGGGACTTCGTCAAGCGGATCATCGCTGTCGGCGGCCAGACCGTGCAGTGCTGCGACGCGCAGAACCGGGTCGTGGTCGACGGCAAGGCGCTCAACGAGCCCTACATTCACTGGATGGACCCGAACGACCCGCATCAGGAACCCTTCGATCCGGTGAAGGTGCCCGACGGAACGGTCTGGGTCATGGGCGACAACCGCAACGACTCTTCGGACTCGCGGTACCAGGGCGGCGGTGGGCTGCGTGGTGTCGTGCCGGTCGCCAACATCATCGGCAAGGCCCGCGTCATCGTGCTGCCACCGAGCAGGTGGGGCGGGGTGAGTGATACCAACCCGCAGGAGAACGCACAGCCGGTGGCGCTCGGCATGAGCGCCCCGGACTGGCAGCAGGGCGTGCCGCTAGGGCTCGGCGCGGTCGCGGCATGGCCAGCCGTGTCGCTCGGTCGCAGGTTCGGTTCCGGTGCGCGCAAGGTGGTCAAGCGAAAGCGGTAGCCAGTGGGTAGCTCTTCCGCGCTCGCGGCCCCGATCAGGCCACCCCGGGCGGTGGTCCGGGGGGAGATCTCCTGGGGCCTGTTGTCCGCACTCGACCGGCGTGGGCTCGGTCCCGTCGCCGGCGTGGACGAGGCTGGACGCGGTGCGTGCGCCGGCCCCCTCGTGGTCGCGGCGTGCGTCCTCAAGCCGGGTGACGCGGCGCGGCTGGCCGAACTGACCGACTCGAAGCTGCTGACCGCACTGGCCCGCGACCGCGTCTACGACCGGGTGATAGCGCGGGCGCTCGACTACTCCATTGTGGTGATTCCCGCGGCCGAGGTGGACCTGCTCGGCATCCATGTGATGAATATCGAGGGCATGCGGCGCGCGGTGGCCGGGCTGAAGACCTGTCCCGGGTACGTGCTGACCGACGGGTTCAAGGTGCCGGGGCTGCCCGCGCCGAGCCTCGCGGTGATCAAGGGGGACCGGGCGGTGGCGTGCGTGGCGGCGGCGTCGGTCCTGGCCAAGGTGACGAGGGACCGCATCATGTCCGACCTGCACGGGGAGCATCCGGTGTACGGGTTCGACGTGCACAAGGGGTACACCACCACCGAACACGGCGCGGCACTCACCGAGTACGGGCCCAGTGCGGTACATCGGTGGTCCTACACCAATGTGGCGACGGCGGCGGCCGCGCACGGGCGGCGGCCACCCCACAAGGTGATGCTGACCGTGGCGGCGCTGGGGCAGTTGGAGTCGTCGGCGCGTGCTCTGGAGGACGTCGTGAGTCAGAATGAGGGTTCCGCCGTCGGATACCGGTCGAACTCGCGAGGAGGGGCGCGGATTTCATGAGCGCAGAGGATCTCGAGAAGTACGAGACCGAGATGGAGTTGTCGCTGTACCGGGAGTACCGCGACATCGTCAGCCAGTTCTCGTACGTGGTGGAGACCGAGCGGCGGTTCTACCTGGCCAACGCCGTGGACGTGCAGGTCCGTGACGGTGGTGGCGAGGTGTACTTCGAGGTGCGGATGTCCGACGCCTGGGTGTGGGACATGTACCGCCCCGCGCGTTTCGTGAAGAACGTCCGGGTCATCACCTTCAAGGACGTCAACGTCGAAGAGCTGGAGAAACCCGACCTCCGACTGCCCGAGGACGGTCCGTTCTCCGGCTGATCCGCCCCATCTGTCCACAACAGGTGGGTTGTCCACAGGTGAGCTGATTGGTTCTGGTGGCCCCTGTGTCGAAGCTGGCAGCGTCTTTCTCGGACGCTAAGGATTCGACACCTGGGGGTAGCAGTGATGAGCACTGTGGCAGGACCCGCTCCTCATCTCGGCCTCGGCCGCAGAGGTGAGCGGCTGGCCGCCCGGCATCTGCAGAAGCTCGGCTTCGTGGTGCTGTCGCAGAACTGGCGCTGCCGCGAGGGCGAGCTGGACATCGTGGCCACCGACGGCCGCACACTCGTCGTCTGCGAGGTGAAGACCCGCGCGGGCCAGAACTTCGGCGATCCCGCGGAGGCCGTCACAGCGGAGAAGATCGCCCGCATCCGCCGGATCACGGGCCAATGGCTGCGCGCCTTCAGCCTCGGCTGGTGCCCCATCCGCTTCGACGTGATCTCGGTGCTCGTGGGCCCTACGGGCCCTCCGCGCCTGAAGCACTTCCCGGGGGCCTTCTGATGGCCGCCTACTCCGGGTGCCCCGCATGCGCTCGCCCCGCCACCCTCCCCACCAGTCCGAGCGCGTGGCTCCGGCCCCTCCCGACCTGCTTGCGCCCCGCCACCTCGCCCGGCGGGTCCCGGCCAAGCGCGCCGTTCCAGCCCCTCCCGCCGCGCGCTCGCCCCGCCACCCTCCTCGGTGCGGCCCGGCCATGCGCGTGGCTCCGGCTCCTCCCGACCTGTGTGCGCTCCGCTGTCTCCCTCGGCGAGGCCCGGCCATGCGTGTGGCTCAAGCCCCTCCCAGCCCGCCCTCGCCCCGCCGCCCTCCCCACCAGTCCGAGCCTGCGGCTCCGGGCAGTCCCGACCTGCATGCGCCCCGCCACCTCGCCCGGCAGGTCCCGGCCAAGCGCGTGGCTCCGGCCCCTCCCGACCTGTGTGCGCTCCGCCGTCTCCCTCGGCGAGGCCCGGCCATGCGCGCGGCTCAAGCTCCTCCCGGGCCGCCCTCGCCCCTCCGCCCTCCCCACCAGTCCGAGCCTGCGGCTCCGGGCAGTCCCGACCTGCATGCGCCCCGCCACCTCGCCCGGCAGGTCCCGGCCAAGCGCGCGGCTCCAGCCCATCCCAGCCAGCTCTCGCCCCATCGCCTCCCTCGGCGCGGCCCGACCAAGCGCGGCGTCCCGGCCATTCTCAACGCACCCCCGCCCCGCCACCTCGACCGGCGCGTCCCGACCAAGCACCCCGCTCCAGCCCCTCCCGCCGCGCGCTCGCCCCGTCGCCCTCCTGGAGGCCGTCCGTCTCCGCCCTGCGCCACAACCTCTCCCGGCCCGCTCCGGCTCCACCGCCCTTCTCGTTGAGCCCCGACCAAGCGCGCCGTTCCAGCTCCTCCCGGCCCGCCCTCGCCCCGCCGCCCTCCTCGAACCCACACGTACGACCGGGCCCCTCCCAAACCCCGCCCGCCACCTCCCCCACCCCGAAACATCCCGGCGCCCCTCATCAGATCGGCTCGCCAAGGTCCCGCCACCCATTCCCGCCGCCCCGCTCCGCCAGCCGTCGGGAGCGCGCTGATGCCCATCGGACACACCTGGTCGGTCGCCGTCCTCGGCATCGACGGCCGGGTCATCGAGGTGGAAGCCGACCTCGGCGGCGGCCTGCCGAGCATGAAGCTGGTCGGCCTACCCGACGCGGGCCTCCGCGAGGCCAAGGACAGGGTCCGCTCGGCAGTCCGCAACTCGGGCCAGCAGTGGCCGGGGGAGAAGCTCACCCTCGGCCTGTCGCCGGCGAACCTGCCGAAGCTGGGCTCCGGCTACGACCTCGCGATCGCGGTCGCGGTCCTCGCCGCCGCGGGGAAGGTGCCGGCGACCAGGCTGCCCGGCACGGTGTTGCTCGGCGAACTGTCGCTCGACGGCCGCGTCCGCGAGATCCGCGGCGTCCTGCCGGGACTGATCGCCGCACGCAAGGCGGGCGTCAAGCGAGCATTGGTACCAGTGCATTCGCTGTTCGAAGCGGCCCTGGTCGAGGGCATCGAGGTCTTCGGCGCCGCGCGTCTGGCAGACGTGATCGCCTGGCTCCACGGCGAGAACAGCCTCGTCAAACCCGAGGCCCCACCCGAAGGAGTGCCACCCAAACTGGCTGACCTGGCAGACGTGGTCGGCCAGCCCGAAGCGCGCTGGGCCCTCGAAGTCGCGGCCGCCGGCGGTCACCATCTGCTGTTCACGGGACCGCCGGGCGTCGGCAAGACGATGCTGGCGAAGCGCCTCCCGGGCCTGCTGCCCCGGCTGTCGATCGAGGAAGCGCTGGAAGTGACGGCGGTGCACTCCGTCCACGGCTCGCTGTCGCCGACGTCGCCGCTGGTCCAGGCCCCGCCATTCGTGGCGCCGCACCACTCGGTGTCGGTCGCGGCACTCGTCGGCGGCGGAAGTGGTCTCGCCGCGCCGGGCCTGATCAGCCAGGCGCACCGCGGTGTCCTCCTGCTCGACGAGGCGTGCGAGTTTTCCGGCCCGGCGCTGGAGTCGCTGCGCACGGCCTTGGAGGACGGCGAGATCCGCATCGCGCGATCCAAGGGCTCGGTCTGCTACCCGGCGCGCTTCCAACTCGTGCTGGCCACCAATCCTTGCCCGTGCGCCCCGCCGCGTGAGACGGACTGCACCTGCACGCCCTCAGCCCGTCGCCGCTACCTGAACAGGCTTTCGGGGCCGCTGCTGGACCGTGTCGACATCCGGGTCCAGATGCGCCCGATCACCGCGATGACGACCCACGCCGAGGAGACCCCCGAGTCGACCGACGTCGTCTGCGCACGAGTTCTGGCCGCCCGTGAACGTGCTGCCGTCCGATGGTCCGCGCACGGCTGGCGCACGAACGCCGAAGTACCGGGCCCCGCCCTGCGCCGCCAGTTCGGCCTACCGCGACAGGCCACCGCCCTCCTGGACCGCAGCCTGGACCGCGGCCTCCTGACGGCCCGCGGTGCCGACCGATGCCTCCGCATCGCCTGGACTCTTGCCGATTTGGCGAAATGCCCTGAACCCGATGCCGACCACGTCGCCGCCGCCCTGGAATTCCGAGATCGGAGAGCCCCATGACACGCTCGCACCCGTCAATGACCTCGCGCGCTCGCCGCGCCTCCGGAGTGTGGAGGCGCAAATGTCGATGACTGATGAGCGTCTTGCCCGGGCGTACCTGGTGCGAGTAGCTGAACCTCCAGCGCCGGCGCTGGCCGCCTTCGTGGCGGAATGGGGCCCGATCGCGGCTGCCGAAGCCGTCAGGAAGGGCCTGTGCCCGCAGCGCGTGCAGGGCGAAACGGCCGCCCGTCGGGAGTTGAACCTGGCGGAGCCAGACCTCGAGGCGGGTGAGCGCATAGGCGCGCGATTGATCATCCCCGAGGACGACGAGTGGCCCGCCTGGCCGCTGCTTTGTCTCGATGTCGCCCGTGGGCGTGGAGTGCAGAGCGCTGCGGTGCCGCTCGCCCTCTGGGCGCGCGGAGACGCCCGACTCGATGAAGCTGCGGAGGCGGCGGTCGCGATCGTCGGCGCCAGGGCGGCGAGTGGCTACGGCGAGCACGTCGCGGGAGAGTTCGCCTACGGCTTGGCCCAGCGCGAGCTGTCGATTTTCTCCGGTGCGGCCTATGGCATCGACGGTGCCGCGCATCGCGGGGCGCTCGCAGCCGACGGCGTGACGGTCGCACTTCTGGGCTGCGGGCTCGACGCCGGTTACCCCGCGGGTCATGTCGTCCTGTTGAACAAGATCGCCGAACAGGGCGGCCTGGTCGTGAGTGAGTATCCGCCGGGAACACCACCCGCGCGACACCGCTTCCTGGTGCGCAACCGGCTGATCGCCGCCCTGAGCGAGGGCACTGTCGTGGTCGAGGCAGGCCGCCGGAGCGGTGCTCGCAACACCGCGACGACAGCCGGTGCCCTGGGGAAGATCGTGATGGCGGTGCCGGGCCCGATCAGCTCCGCGATGTCCACGGGCTGCCACGACCTCATCCGGAACTCCGCGGCGACACTTGTCGGGTCTGTCGATGACGTGATCGACATCGTCGGCAAGCTGGGCACCCGAACGACGGAGCGTCTTCGGCCAAGGCGTCGGACGGACGGTCTTGGAGCCGACGCACTCCGCGTGCACGAGGCCTTGGGGCGAGGCCAGGGCAAGTCCGCCGAGCAGGTCGCGACGGAGTCCGGGGTGCCGGTCCCGCGCGTTCGTGCCGTTCTTCCGGCGCTGGAACTGGAGGGGTTGGCTGAGCGCGGCGAAAGCGGCTGGCAGCAATGCCGAGCTGTCAGGAAAACTCAGGAGAGCGCGTAGCTGTCCGAGTCAGCGGGAGGAGGTGACGCGATCGGCAGCTGATCCGGTGTGGCGATGCTTGACCATCGGGCCGTGTTCGCCCAGCGTGAGTACCCATGACGGTGTCTTTCTGGGAGTACTCGCCGGACGAACGCCTGTACGCTGTGCGCACTCCTGACTCCGTCTTGTGGCGAATCCGCAAGCTCTCGGGCTGTGCCGAGAAGGCCTGCGGGTAGCCATGACTGCACGCCAAGACGGGGAAGGCCGGGTGGACTTCCGGCAGGTGCGTGCTGCGCTGCCGGCGGCTGTGGCCCGGCTGCTCGGCGAGTACGAGCGGCACTTGCGCCTGGAGCGCGGGCTGTCGGAGCACACGGTGCGCGCTTATGTCGGCGACATCGTCTCCCTTCTCGGGTTCCTGCACCGCGACTACGGGGCCGACGACGACCGTGCCGCCTTGGCGGATCTGGACGTCGCAGTTCTCCGTGCCTGGTTGGCCGACCAGCGCAGCAGTGGCGCCGGTCGAACGACACTGGCTCGCCGCTCCGCGGCGGCGCGCACCTTCACCGCGTGGGCCCGGCGGCAGGGTGCGCTGGAGGTCGATCCCGGTGCGCGACTGGTTTCGCCGCGGGCACATCGGACACTGCCTGCGGTGCTGCGCCCGGACGAGGCGGGTGAGGTGCTGCAGGCCTCCAGCGCCGGTGCGGCCGAGCTGGACCCGGAAGGGCTGCGCGATCACGCGGTCCTGGAGTTGCTGTACGCAACCGGTGTGCGAGTATCCGAGCTGTGCGGCCTCGACCTCGGTGACGTGGATTTCCCAAGACGGGTCGTGCGGGTGCTCGGCAAGGGCGGCAAGGAGCGCGTAGTGCCGTTCGGTGTACCTGCTGAGCGCGCCTTGCGGTCGTGGCTGGACACCGGCAGGCCGGCGATGGTGGCGGGGGCTGCCCGAGCCGACGCCGAGGCGCTCTTCCTCGGCGTTCGCGGTGGCCGGCTCGATCCCCGCGCCGTGCGGCGAGTGGTTCATGACGCCGTCGGATCAGTGCCGGGGGCCGCGGACATGGGACCTCATGGGCTGCGGCATACCGCGGCAACCCACCTGCTCGAGGGAGGGGCGGATCTTCGCAGCGTTCAGGAACTGCTCGGTCACGCTACGCTTGCCACGACGCAGCTCTACACTCACGTGACAGTCGAGCGGCTGAAGGCGATACATGACCGAGCCCACCCCCGCGCCCGATGACCCCGGGGCGCGATCGGGCGGACCGGCGCGACCGCCCTCACTACCACCGACCAGACCTGAGCCCGGAGACCGAACTGAGCCCGTTGCCGAGAGCGGCCGTCGCATGACAGCCGACTTGCGACTCACCGACGCAGACCGTTCGGAAGCCCACCCGAACGGTGATCTCGGCGTACCCGCGGACGCCGCCCGCCCCGTCCAGCGATCGACTCGCCCTCACACCGCCGAAGAGGCGCGGGGCACCACCGATTCCGAAGCCGCCGTCAACTCCGACGAAAGTGCGGACGCCGCGGTTCCCGATTCGGTACCGGCAGATTCCGCCGCTGCCCGAACGAACGGGGAGGCGGGCCCCGCCGGTGAGACCACCGACGCCGAACGCGAGATCGCCGCGGACGACGAGGCGACATCGACCGCCGCAGACCCCGCTGAGGCGGGCGATCGGACCGGCGCGCAAAGTGCCGACCCCACGACTGCCGACAGCGCCAATGCAACGGGCGACAGTGCGAAGGCTGCCGACAGCTCCGAGGCAGGAGACCAGACCGCCACACACAGTGCCGACAGGACGACTACGGACAGCGCCAAGGCGACGGCCACGCGCAGCGCCGACGCGCCAGCTGTCGACGCGACGACTACGGACAGCGCCAAGGCGACGGTCGTGGGCAGCGAGACCGCGGATGGCGCCCCTGCCACGGCACCTGTCCACCATCTCGTGGGCCAAGCGGCCACGGAAAGTGACACGACGGCACCTGAGTCGGCGCCTGGTGAACCCCCTCCCTACATGGTTAGCGCGGCACCGAGCGGCGCAGCCCCAGACACGACTGCGGGCAATGGGGCGAAGCCGGTAGGCGCCGGCGACCCCGCCCGCCCTGACCACCCTGACCGCAGCACGAACGGGGGCGCGTCCAACGAGGCGAAGCCGACGGGCGTCAACGATCCCGCTCGCTCCGATCAGGGCGTTCGCAGCACGAACGGCAGCGGGCCTAGCGAGGCGAAGCCGGTGGGCGCGGGCGGCCCCGCTCGCCCTGCCGCCGGCACCAACGGGAGCACGCCCAGCGAGGCGAAGGCGGTAGATGCCAACAACTCCGCTCGCACCCGCCACTCCGACCGCAGCACCAACGGCGACGCGCCCAACGAGGTGGACGCCGCCATCAACGCGCTTTGGCGGGAGTTCCGCGCGGCGCCGAACCAGCGGTTGCGGGAGCGGCTGGTGCTGCACTACGCGCCCCTGGTCAAGTACGTCGCAGGGCGGGTGGGGACCGGGCTGCCCACCCACGTCGACGTCGGGGACCTCGTTCAGTCGGGCATCTTCGGGCTGATCGATGCCATCGAGAAGTTCGATCCCGAGCGCGGCTGGCGGTTCGAGACCTATGCGATGCAGCGCATTCGTGGTGCGATCCTTGATGACCTCCGATCTCAGGACTGGGTGCCGCGCGTGGTGCGCAGCCGGCTGCGGGAGGCCGAGCGCGCCCTGGAACGGCTCGGTGCTCGCCTGCATCGCACGCCGACCGACTTCGAGCTGGCCGAGGAGCTCGACATCGGCCTCGACGAGTTGCGTGACCTCTACGGCCAGCTGCGCCTGACCAGCGTCGTTGCGCTCGAGGATCTGGTCGCGGCCGGGAAGGACAGCGGCTCCCTCGTCGACACGCTTCCCGACGACGACGCCGTGGACCCTGTCGCCGTCCTGGTCGACCGCGACAACCGGCGCCAGCTCGCCGAGGCCATCGCCCAGCTCACCGAGCGTGACCGAATCGTGGTCAGCCTCTACTACTTCGAGAGCCTCACGCTCGCGGAGATCGGCAAGGTCCTGGGCGTGACGGAGTCGCGGGTCAGCCAGCTGCACACCCGGGCGGTGCTCCGCTTGCGCGCGAGGCTCACGGGTTAGGGCGGTTCCCACGGTTTCAGGCGGATCACCGCCTCCGTGCGGATCAGGGCCAACGGGTTCAGGTACTCGTCTCCCCGGCGAACTCCCCAGTGCAGGCAGGCCTCGACGGGGCAGCCGAGATGACCGGGATTGACGGTGCCGATCGGCTGCCCGGCGAACACCTGGGTGCCTGTCGGCACGGTGGGGGTGACCGGTTCGTAGGTCGTTCTCAGGCCGCCGTCGTGGTCGATCGAGATGACGCCCTGACCTGCCACCTGACCGGAGAACACCACTACGCCGGGGCCTGCCGCGAGTACCTGCTGACCGGGAGCCGCGGCGAGGTCGACGCCGCGATGACCTGGGCCGTAGTCCGTCTCCGGCCGCTGGAAGGGCCTGGTTACCTGGGGGACCGGGGACAAGGGCCACGTGAAGCGAGGCTCGGGTTCGGCGGCCTGGAGTGGGTCGGTCGTGGCCGGAGGTGGCGCCGCTTCGACCCGCCGGGCAGGTGATTGCTGAGCGGCCGCGAAGCCTGGCGCACCGCCGGCCTGCACGGGCGGGCTGCCGAGCGGCGCCTGCGGGCCGCCGAGTTGCACGGGTGGGCCGCCGACCTGCACCGGCGCGCCGCCGAGCGGCACGGGCGTACCGCCCACCAGCAGCGGCGCACCGCCGAGCAGCAGCAGCGCTCCCACCAGCAGGGGGAGGCTCGGGCGCGGGATGATGACCACGTCCTCCACCGTGGTGATTCGGCGGCGCCGGTGGGAAACAGAATGCGGTTCTGTGGACAACCGAGGGGCCTGTGGACAACCGACGAGGTATCGCCTTGCCCGTGGTGAATGCGCGTGCCCCTGGGCGTACACTATTCACGCGGCCTGTCCTGCACAGGTCGACTTCGCGTGTACGTGCACGCTCCCACGTTCCAGAGTGCTTCTTCGCATCGGCTGGCAGGTGGGATGCGCGGCGTCCGGGCGGTCCCCGTCTCGGCGGGGTCCGGGCACCGGCACGGCACCAGGGCTGACGGCCACCCGGCCGGCGGCGACAAACCGACACGCGGGCCGGCGAAACCCGGCACGCTCAAGACAGAAGAGGTGCGAATCCGGCCATGGCCGTCGTCACCATGAAGCAGCTGCTCGACTCCGGTGTGCACTTCGGGCACCAGACGCGGCGCTGGAACCCGAAGATGAAGCGCTACATCCTCACCGAGCGCAACGGCATCTACATCATCGACCTGCAGCAGACGCTGACCTACATCGACCGCGCCTTCGAGTTCATCAAGGAAACCGTCGCGCACGGTGGCACGATCATGTTCGTCGGCACCAAGAAGCAGGCGCAGGAAGCGATCGCCAGCGAGGCGCAGCGCGTGGGCATGCCCTACGTGAACCAGCGCTGGCTGGGCGGCATGCTCACCAACTTCCAGACCGTGCACAAGCGCCTCCAGCGCCTCAAGGAGCTCGAGTCGCAGGAGCAGACCGGCGGCTTCCAGGGCCTCACCAAGCGCGAGATCCTCACGCTCACCCGCGAGAAGGACAAGCTGGAGAAGACCCTCGGCGGTATCCGCGACATGGCGAAGGTCCCCTCCGCCGTCTGGATCGTGGACACCAAGAAGGAGCACATCGCCGTCGGCGAGGCGCGCAAGCTGAACATCCCGGTCGTCGCGGTGCTGGACACCAACTGCGACCCGGACGAGGTGGACTACCCGATCCCGGGCAACGACGACGCGATCCGCTCCGCGGCGCTGCTGACCAAGGTCGTCGCCGAGGCGGCCGCGGCCGGACTGCTGGCCCGCTCGGGCCGCAACGGCTCCGCCCCGGAGGGCCAGGACAAGCCGGAGCGCGGCGTGGCCTCGGACGAGCCGCTGGCCGAGTGGGAGAAGGAACTCCTGGCCGGCAGCGAGGGCGGCGGCCAGCCGCAGCCCGCCGAGCAGACCACCTCCTCCTGACCCAGCTTCCCCGTGCGGCCGCTCGCCGGCGGCCGCACGGGGCCCAAGACTTCCGAAGGAAACACGATGGCGAACTACACCGCGGCGGACGTGAAGCGTCTCCGCGAGCTCACCGGCTCCGGCATGATGGACTGCAAGCGGGCCCTCGAGGAGAACGACGGCGACTTCGAGAAGGCCGTCGAGTTCCTGCGCATCAAGGGTGCGAAGGACGTCGGCAAGCGCGCCGAGCGTGCGACCGCCGAGGGCCTCGTCGCCGGTGACGGTGGCGTCCTGATCGAGCTCAACTCCGAGACCGACTTCGTCGCCAAGAACGAGCAGTTCCAGCAGCTGGCCGACAAGATCGTGGCGGCGGCCAAGGCCAATCCCACCGACGATGTCGAGAAGCTGGGCGCCGCGCCGCTCGAGGGCGGCCAGACCGTCAACGACGCCGTGCAGGAGCTGGCCGCGAAGATCGGCGAGAAGCTGGTCCTGCGCCGCGTCGTGGCGTTCGACGGCACCGTCGAGACCTACCTGCACCGCCGTGGCGCCGGCCTCCCGCCGGCCGTCGGCGTGCTCGTCGAGTACACCGGCGACAGCTCCGACGCCGCCCGCGGTGCGGCGCTGCAGATCGCCGCGCTCAAGCCGAAGTACCTGACCCGCGAGGAGGTGCCCGCCGACCTCGTCGACAACGAGCGCCGCATCGCCGAGGAGACCGCGCGGGCCGAGGGCAAGCCGGAGCAGGCCCTGCCGAAGATCATCGAAGGCAAGGTCAACGCCTTCTACAAGGACACCGTGCTGCTCGAGCAGCCCTCGGTGACCGACAACAAGAAGACCGTGAAGCAGCTGCTCGACGCGGCAGGCGTGACCGTCACGCGGTTCGCCCGCTTCGAGGTGGGCCAGCAGTAGGCTCTGGCGGCCGACGCGTATCGTGCCCCGTCTCCGGCGACATCGGGGGCGGGGCACGATGACGAACGAGCACTGGTTGGCGAAGCGGTACCCAGCGGAGGTGACGGGCGTGACGGAGGAACGAGCCGGCGACGGCTACAGGCGGGTACTGCTGAAACTGGGCGGGGAAATGCTCGGCGGCGGGTCGCTCGGGGTCGACCCCGACGTGGTGCACTCGGTGGCCCTGCAGATCTCCGAGGTCGTGCGGACCGGAGTGCAGATGGCGGTGGTCATCGGCGGCGGTAATTATTTCCGCGGCGCGGAGCTGTCACAGCGTGGCATGGACCGCGACCGCGCCGACTACATGGCGATGCTGGGCACCGTGATGAACTGCCTGGCCCTGCAGGACTTCCTGGAGAAGGAAGGCGTGCCGACGCGCGTGCAGAGCGCGATCACGATGGGCCAGGTCGCCGAGCCCTACATCCCGCGCCGCGCAGAGCGGCACCTGGAGAAGGGTCGCGTCGTCATCTTCGCCGCCGGTGTCGGCATGCCGTACTTCTCCACGGACACCGCCGCCGCCCAGCGTTCCCTGGAGATCGGCTGCGAGGCCGTGCTGATGGCCAAGGCCGTCGACGGGGTGTTCACCGCGGACCCGAAGACCGACCCGGGCGCGAAGATGTTCGAGGAGATCACGCACCGCGAGGTGCTCGAGCGCGGGCTGAAGGTCGCCGACGCCACCGCGTTCAGCCTCTGCATGGACAACAACATGCCGATCATCGTGTTCAATCTGCTCACCGAGGGAAACATTGCGCGAGCGGTCCGTGGTGAGAGGATCGGGACACTGGTCAGCACCCCCGCCGACGGGCTCACCCCCTAGCCCTGGTGGGATCACCGGAGACAACTAGAGCACACAAACGGGAGTAGCCGTGATCGACGAGACCCTCCTCGACGCCGAGGAGAAGATGGAAAAAGCGGTGTCCTTCGCGAAGGAGGATCTGTCGTCGGTGCGGACCGGTCGGGCCAACCCCTCGATGTTCTCCCGGGTGGTCGTGGAGGCCTACGGCTCCACGATGCCGCTGAACCAGGTCGCCGGTGTCAACATCCCCGAGGCGCGGATGGCGATCGTCAAGCCCTACGACCCGTCGCAGCTGAACGCCATCGAGAAGGCGATCCGCGACTCCGACCTGGGCGTGAACCCCAGCAACGACGGCCAGATCATCCGCATCGTCATCCCGCAGCTGACCGAGGAGCGGCGCCGCGAGATGGTCAAGATGGCCAAGGGCAAGGGCGAGGACGCCAAGGTCCACATCCGCGGCGTGCGCCGTAAGGCCAAGGAGGAGCTCGACCGGATCGCCAAGGACGGCGAGGCCGGCGAGGACGAGGTCGCCCGGGCGGAGAAGGAGCTGCAGAACCTCACGGACAGCTACGTCGCCCAGGTCGACGACCTCGTCAAACACAAGGAAGCCGAGCTGCTCGAGGTCTGATGGCCCAGGTGAGCGAAGAACGCGAGAAGGCCCCGATGTCTTCTCCGGAGCCGGGCGGACCAGCCCAGCCGGCCAAGAAACCGTCGCGGGCCGGCCGTGACCTGCCGGCCGCGATCGCGGTCGGGCTCGTGCTGGGGGCGGCGATCCTCGTCTCGCTGCTCACGGTGCGCTACATCTTCATCGGGATCATCGCGGTCGCGGTCGCGGTCGGCACGATCGAGTTCGCGCAGGCGCTGCGCCGGGCGGCGGGGATCAGGCCGGCCCTGGTCCCGCTGCTGGTCGGCGGCCAGGCGATGGTCTGGCTGACCTGGCCGTTCGGGCTCAAGGGCACCATGGTCGCGTTCGCGCTCACCGTGCTGGCGTCCCTGCTCTGGCGCCTGCCCGGCGGCGCCGAGGGCTATCTCCGGGACACCTCCGCGTCGGTGTTCGCCGCGGCGTACCTGCCGCTGTTCGCGTCGTTCGCGGCGATGCTCGTGCCACCGCACGACGGTGTCGGCCGGGTGCTGACGTTCATGATCGGCGTGGTCGCGTCGGACACCGGTGGCTACGCGGCGGGCGTCCTCAAGGGCAAGCATCCGATGGCGCCGTCGATCAGCCCGAAGAAGACCTGGGAGGGCTTCACCGGTTCGCTGGTCGCGGGCATCGTCGGCGGCGCGCTGTCGGTGCACTACCTGCTCGACGGGCACGTCTGGCAGGGCGTGCTGTTCGGCGCCGCGATCGTGCTCACCGCGACGCTCGGCGACCTGGTCGAGTCGCTCATCAAGCGGGACCTGGGGATCAAGGACATGGGCACGATGCTGCCCGGCCACGGCGGTCTGATGGACCGGCTGGACTCCCTGCTGCCCTCGGCCGTCGTGTCGTGGGTGCTGTTGTCGGCCTTCATCGGCGGCTGACGCTCAGTCGTCGTACGGGTCGTCCACCTCGGCGCGCCCGATGTCGTCGGCGACCACGCTGCGGTCGATCACGGAGAACACCGCGCCACACGGGTCGGCGATGATCGCGATCCGCCCCCACTGGGTGTCGTACGGCTCGGCGACGACGCGTCCGCCCAGCATGATCGCGTGCCCTGCCGTCGCGTCGGTGCCACGGGCCGGGTCGACCTCGAAGTACACCATCCAGTGCGGCATGGTCTCCGGCGGATATTCGGGACCCATCGTGTAGCGGTACAGCACCGGCTGCTGGTCGAGGATCCATTCGACGTAGTCGACGCCGCGGTGGTCGCCGATCTGGCGGGACGTGTAGTTGAACAGGCGGCAGAAGAACCCGTCGGCCGCCTCGCCGTCATGGGTGTTGAGGTCCGCCGTGGCGAAGGTGTTGGGCGCCCCGCCCACGAAGTCCCAGGTGGGGGAGGGCTGCCAGAAGACCGCGGGCGCACCGGCCGGGTCGACGACGTGCAGGATGCTTCCGCGGTTGGGGATGGCGACCGGCCCCAGCGTCACCGCTCCGCCCAGATGTTCGGTCCACTCGGCCGCGTTCGCGACGCTGTGCACGGAGATGTTGATGGTCCACAGGCTCGGCTGCTGGTCGCCGGCGCGGTAGATTCCCGCGACGTCCCTGGTGCCGAGCGACGCGACGAGATAGCGGCCGGTGGGGGTCGCGGGATCGCGGTTGAGGTAGTAGTTCCAGCCGAAGAGTCCGTTGTAGAACTGCTGCGCGGCGCCCTCGTCGAGGGTGGCGAGCTCGACCCAGCACGGTATACCCGAGGGGAGTATCGACTGGGTAGTCATCGGACCGAGTGCCATGGTGCCTCCTGTCCCGGGGAGGCCTTGAGTCTACGGCCGCAGCATGATTTTTTCGTTGTCAGGTCCCGTATGCTGCGGTTATGTGGAATGCCGTCCGTCGCGGGCTGAAAGCGCTATCCCGCGACGGGGGCGTGGTCCCCAGTCCGAATATCTGGTACTACCCCGAGGTTTACGAGGTCGAGAACCGCGCGCAGGACGTGGACGGCGAGATCTGGCGCGTGCTGGGCGAGGAAACGCCCTGGTCGGGCCGGGACGTGCTCGATCTCGGGTGCGGGGACGGGTTTCATCTCCCGAAGTTCGCGGAAAGCGCGAAAACGGTGCTCGGCGTCGAGCCGCATGAACCGTTGGTGCACAAAGCGCGACGCAGAGTTTCCGGATTCGGAAACGTCAATGTGCTCGCGGGATCCGCGCAACGGGTACCGGTTCCGGACTCGAGCGTCGACGTGGTGCACGCCCGGACCGCGTATTTCTTCGGGCCGGGCTGTGAGCCGGGACTGCGGGAAGTCGACCGGATTCTCCGCCCTGGTGGCGTACTCGCGATCGTCGATCTGGACGTCACCGCGGAGCCCTACGGCCGGTGGATGCGCGCGGACCTGCCGCACTACGACCCGGTGGCCGTGGAAACTTTCTTCGCCCGCAGCGGTTTTCGCTACCGCCGTGTCGCCACGCGCTGGCATTTCGCCGGCCGTGCCGAACTGGAGTCGGTGCTGAAGATCGAGTTCAGTCCCGAGGTCGCCGCCCGCGCGATCGAGGATGTCCTACGCGCGAACGCGGGCGGCGAGGGTGGTTACACGGTGCCGGTGGGGTATCGCGTGCATGTACGCGAGAAGCCCACCGGCCTCGTGTTGCCCGGTCACTCGTCGTCTTCCTCGGCGTCGATCTCGCCGAGGATTCCGTAGAGCGAGCGCCGCGCCTCGTTGAGGACGGTCACGGCGCGCTTCTTCTGCTCGGGTGTGCCGGCCTGCGATACCTGGATCGCCGCCGCGGCCAGTGTCGCGCCTGCCTTGCGGAGGTCGATCTCGGTCGGGTCGACGTCGTGTGCGATCTGCTCCCACGGCGGGGTGCCTTCCTGTCGCTCTGCGGCGGCGCGGCCCTCGTCGGTGAGCTCGAACAGCTTCTTGCCGCCTTCGTCGCGGCTGACGACCAGGCCTTCGTCGGCGAGCAGCTGCAGCGTGGGGTACACGGAGCCCGGGCTCGGGCGCCAGAACCCGCCGCTGCGCTCGGCGATCTCGCTGATGATCTCGTAGCCGTGGCGCGGCTGCTCGGCCAGCAGGGTCAGGATCGCCGCGCGAACGTCGCCACGCCGGCCACGCCGGGGGCCACGGTGATGCCCGCGACCCGGACCGCGTCCGCGCATCGGGCCGCCGGGACCCCAGCCAGGGGGGAACTCGCCGAACCCGCCGCGGGCCCACGGGCCGAACGCGCCTCGAGCCTCAGGACCAGGGGGAAAAGGTGGACGGTGTCTCATGTCGGTCTCCTTCCGTAATGTTCCGACATACTCACGATATATCGTAAACAGTCGGAACGCAAGCACGCAGGTCGTGGCACACTGGAACGGTTATGACTGCCCTTCCCCTGGTCTTCGAAGCACCGAAGCGCGGCCTGCCGCCGCGGCACCTCGCCGACCTCACCGTGGCCGAACGAGCCGAAGCCGTGGCGGAGCTCGGTGAGAAGCCGTTCCGCGCCAAGCAGCTGTCGAACCACTACTTCTCGCGGCTGACCGTGGACGCCGAGGCGATGACCGACATCCCGGCCGCCTCGCGCGAGCGGCTCGTCGGCGAGCTGATGCCGCCGCTGCTGACCGAGGTGCGGGCGCTGGAGTGCGACGACGGCTCGACGCGCAAGACGCTGTGGCGCGCGCACGACGGGACGCTGCTGGAGAGCGTGCTGATGCGCTATCCGGACCGCGCGACGCTGTGCATCTCCAGCCAGGCAGGCTGCGGGATGGCGTGCCCGTTCTGCGCGACGGGTCAGGGCGGGCTGGACCGCAACCTGTCCACCGCCGAGATCGTCGACCAGGTGCGCTCGGCGGCCGCGGTCATGCGCGACGGCCTGATGGCGGGCGGTCCCGGGCGGCTGTCGAACATCGTGTTCATGGGCATGGGCGAGCCGCTGGCGAACTACAAGCGGGTCGTCGCGGCGGTCCGGCGGATCACCGACCCGGCGCCGGGCGGGCTGGGGATTTCGCAGCGTTCGGTGACGGTGTCCACGGTGGGGCTGGCGCCGGCGATCCGGAAGCTGGCCGACGAGAAGATGCAGGTGCGGCTGGCGGTGTCGTTGCACACGCCGGACGACGAGCTGCGCGACACGCTGGTGCCGGTGAACAACAGGTGGTCGGTGGACGAGGTGCTCGAGGCGGCGCGCTACTACGCCGACACGAGCGGCCGGCGCGTGTCGATCGAATATGCGCTGATCAAGGACGTGAACGACCAGCCGTGGCGGGCCGACCTGCTGGCCAAGCGGCTGCGCAAGCACCTGAGCCAGCTGGTGCACGTGAACGTGATCCCGCTGAACCCGACGCCGGGTTCGAAGTGGGACGCCTCGCCCAAGCCTGTGGAGCGGGAGTTCGTCCGGCGCGTCAACGCCGGGGGCGTGGCCTGCACGGTGCGCGACACCCGCGGCCAGGAGATCGCGGCGGCCTGCGGCCAGCTCGCGGCCGAAGGCTGAAGCCGACCGGGGCCGTCACTGCGCCCGGGCACCGCGCACCTCGTGCGCGGCGACGCCCCCGGGCCGCGCTAGCGCCGCCAGGCGGTGCGCTGCTTCCTCATGTCCACGAGCAGGGCGATGGCGATGCCGATGGCGGTGCCGACCAGCCAGACGTTCTCGGTGTTGTTCTCGTGGTTGTTGTAGATCATCACGAGCAACACGACCACGCTGAACCAGCCCGCGATCCGCGACGCCTTGGGGAACCCCCCGTGCCAGCCCCACTCGGCGGACGGCTCGTCGCGCGGGTCGACCTTGCCGACCTCGGACTGCTGCCGCTTGACGACCGCCTTGGTTGCCACGATCACTCCTCGAGAGCCTGCTTTCACCTGCACCAGTGATGATCCCACATGCGCCGTCACGACGCGCCGGGCGGTTCGGGACAATGGACGTGATGAACACGACCCGCACCGTCCTCGTGCTCGGCTCGACCGGCTCGATCGGGACCCAGGCACTGGACGTCGCCGCCCGCAACCCGCAGCTTTTCCGTGTCGCCGGGATCGCCGCCGGGGGCTCCGACCCCGCGACGCTGGCGGCGCAGGCGCTGGCCCACCAGGTCGACGCGGTCGCCATCACGAAGGCGACCGCGGCCGAGGACCTGCAGCTCGCGCTGTACGCCGAGGCCCAGAAGCGCGGCTACGCCCGCGGCGAGTTCAAGCTGCCCCGCATCTTCGCGGGTGGCGACGCGGTGCTCGAGCTGATCGCCGCGGTGCGGGTGGACACCGTCCTCAACGGCCTGCCGGGCTCCCAGGGTCTCGAGCCCACCCTGCGCGCTCTCGAGACCGGTGCGACGCTCGCGCTCGCGAACAAGGAGTCGCTCATCGCGGGCGGTCCGCTGGTGCTGAAGGCGGCGAAGCCGGGGCAGCTGGTCCCGGTCGACTCCGAGCACTCGGCGATGGCCCAGGCCCTGCGCGGCGGGCGGGCCGAGGAGGTCGACAGGCTGGTCCTCACCGCCTCGGGCGGTCCCTTCCGCGGCCGCACCCGCGACGAGCTCGAGCACGTGTCGGTCGAGGACGCGCTCAAACACCCCACCTGGTCGATGGGCCGGCTGATCACCATCAACTCCGCCACCCTGATCAACAAGGGCCTGGAGCTGATCGAGGCCAAGCTGCTGTTCGACGTGCCCTGCGGCCGGATCGACGTGGTCGTGCACCCGCAGTCGATCGTGCACTCGATGGTGACGTTCACCGACGGCTCGACGCTGGCGCAGGCCAGTCCGCCCGACATGCGCCTGCCCATCGCGCTGGCGCTCAACTGGCCGGACCGGGTGGCAGACGCAGCCCGCCCGTGCCGGTGGGACGAAGCCACCTCCTGGACCTTCGAACCGCTGGACAACGCCGCTTTCCCGGCCGTCGAGCTGGCCCGGCACGCGGGTACCGTGGGCGGTTGCCTCCCGGCGGTCTTCAACGCGGCGAACGAGGTCATGGTGGACGCCTTTCTCACGCAGAACGCCCGCTTCACGTCCATCGTGGACACTGTTGAACGGGTGGTGCGGGCGGCCGACGAGTGGCAGCGCGAGCCGCGTGACCTGGAGGACGTATTCGCCGCGGAGCAGTGGGCGCGCACGCGTGCCGCTGAGCTGAACTCAACCGAGAGGGAGTAGGGGCTTGCTCGCCTACATTTTCGGAGTCGTGCTGTTCGCGCTGGGCATCTGTGTGTCCGTCGCGCTGCACGAGGCGGGCCACATGGTCACCGCGAAGGCCTTCGGAATGAAGGTCCGGCGGTACTTCATCGGCTTCGGTCCCAAGATCTTCTCCTTCCGCCGCGGCGAGACCGAGTACGGCCTGAAGTGGATCCCGCTCGGCGGCTTCTGCGACATCGCCGGCATGACCGCGCTCGACGAGGTGACCCCGGACGAGGCGCCGCGCGCGATGTGGCGGTTCAAGACCTGGAAGCGCACCGTCGTGCTGGCCGCGGGCTCGGTGACGCACTTCATCCTCGGGTTCATCGTGCTCTACCTGATGGCCGTGTCGATGGGCCTGCCGAACGCGTTGATCGGGAAAGCGCAGGTCGACACGGTCTCGCCGTGCGTGCAGAACGCGACGACCAACGAGCAGGTCCTCAACCCCGACTGCAAGCCGGGCGACCCCGCTCCCGCGAAGGACGCGGGCCTGCGGCCCGGTGACGAGATCGTGTCCGTGAACGGGGTGTCCACCCCCACCTACCCGGACGTCATCGCCAAGGTCCAGGCGCTCACCGGCCCGACCCGGCTCGAGGTGCGACGGGACGGTCAGCTCGTGCCCCTGACCGTGGATGTCGCCCAGGTGGATCGCCCGGTCGCCGACGCGTCGAACCCGCAGGCGCCGCCGCAGGTGGTCAAGCTCGGCACGATCGGCGTCGGCTTCCCGACGATGTTGCACTTCAGCCCGGTCGCCGCGTTCGGCGGCGCGGGCGCGTTCACCGCGGACATGTTCGCCCAGACCTGGGACCGGTTGCTGGAGTTCCCCGAGCGCATCCCGGCCGTGGTGCACTCGATCTTCGGCGGCGAGCGCGACCCGAACACCCCCGTCAGCGTGGTGGGGGCGAGCCGGATCGGCGGCGAGGCCGTCGAGGCGGGCCTGTGGTCGCTGTTCCTGATCCTGCTGGCCAGCCTGAACTTCTTCGTGGGCGTGTTCAACCTGCTGCCGCTGCTGCCCCTGGACGGCGGGCACATCGCGGTGACCTGGTACGAACGGGTTCGCGACTGGCTGCGCGGGCTGCGCGGCAAGGCCGCGGGCGGGCCGGTGGACTACACCAAGCTCTCGGCGGTCACGATGGTCCTGGTGTTCGTCGGTGGCGCCGTAACACTGCTCACCGTGACGGCTGACATCGTCAACCCCATCCGGCTGCAGTAGGTAGGCTGGGCGCGTACGCATTCCTTCGTAGCCGTAGAGGATTCGATGAGCGTCGCGCTTGGCATGCCTGCCCTCCCGCCCCCCGTACTCGCGGACCGTCGTCCCACCAGGCAGTTGATGGTGGGTTCGGTGGGGGTCGGCAGCGAGCACCCGATCTCCGTCCAGTCGATGACCACCACCCTGACCGCGGACGTCAACGCGACGCTGCAGCAGATCGCGGAGCTGACCGCGGCCGGCTGCGACATCGTGCGGGTCGCCTGCCCGTCGGCCGACGACGCCGAGGCGCTGCCGGCGATCGCGCAGAAGTCGCAGATCCCGGTGATCGCCGACATCCACTTCCAGCCGAAGTACGTGTTCGCCGCGATCGAGGCGGGGTGCGCCGCGGTCCGGGTGAACCCTGGCAACATCAAGAAGTTCGACGACAAGGTCAAGGAGATCGCGCAGGCCGCGAAGGACCACGGCACGCCGATCCGGATCGGCGTCAACGCCGGTTCCCTCGACCCGCGCCTGCTGAAGAAGTACGGCAAGGCGACCCCGGAGGCGCTGGCCGAGTCCGCGCTGTGGGAGGCGTCGCTGTTCGCCGAGCACGACTTCCACGACATCAAGATCTCGGTCAAGCACAACGACCCGGTCGTGATGGTGCGCGCGTACGAGCTGCTCGCCGAGCAGTGCGACTACCCGCTGCACCTGGGCGTGACCGAGGCGGGCCCGGCGTTCCAGGGCACGATCAAGTCGGCCGTCGCGTTCGGCGCGCTGCTGCGCCAGGGCATCGGGGACACCATCCGGGTGTCGCTGTCCGCGCCGCCGGTCGAGGAGGTCAAGGTCGGCACGCAGATCCTGCAGTCGCTGAACCTGCGGCCGCGGAAGCTGGAGATCGTGTCGTGCCCGTCGTGCGGCCGCGCGCAGGTCGACGTGTACAAGCTGGCCGACGAGGTCACCGCGGGTCTGGAGGGGATGGAGATCCCGCTGCGGGTCGCCGTAATGGGTTGCGTGGTGAATGGCCCGGGCGAAGCGCGGGAGGCCGACCTCGGGGTCGCTAGCGGCAACGGCAAGGGGCAGATCTTCGTCAAGGGCGAGGTCATCAAGACCGTGCCCGAGCACCAGATCGTGGAGACCCTGATCGAAGAGGCGATGCGGATCGCGGAGGAGTCGGGCGAGACGGCGGGCGAAGGCTCGCCGGTGGTCAGCGTCGGCTGACGCGGCAGTGCCCGGCCGAGGGTGAGTCCGATGCCCGGCGTGGAGTGGGCCGTGTGGCAACCGCATCCGCGGCTGCGTGGCCTGGTCTCGCGCTACCTCGGCTACGCCCAGCACGACGTGACCCTCGGTGTGCACCGGGGGCTGCCGTCGCGGCACGTGACGTTGATCATCAGCCTGGCCGAGCCGATCCGGCTCGTCGGGATGCCGCGGCCCGGGGAGGCGCCGGCGGATCTCATCGCGGCGGTCGGCGGCATGCACGTGCGTCCCGTGCTCATCCGGCAGGACCGGTTCCAGTCCGGCATCCACGTCGAGCTGGACCCGCTCGGGGTGCCGGCGCTGTTCGGCGTCTCGTCGGCCGAGCTGAGCGAGCACGTCGTCGATCTCGCCGACCTCTCGCCCCGGCTCGCCGGTCTGCCCGGCCGGCTCGCCGCGGCCGGTGGCTGGACCCGCCGGTTCGAGATCCTCGACGAGGTGCTGAGCGCGGGTGCCGCCGAGCGCGCGCCGGCACCGGAGGTCGACTGGGCGTGGCAACGGATGCGGCGATCGGGAGGCCGTATCCGTATCGGCACGCTCGCCGAAGAGGTCGGCTGGAGCCGCCGTCACTTCACCGAACGGTTCGGCCGGGAGCTCGGGCTCGCGCCGAAGCAAGCCGCCCGGATCCTGCGGTTCGAACGCGCCAACGCGCTGGTCCGGCAGGGCCGCCTCGATCTGGCAGGGCTCGCCGTCGACTGCGGCTACTACGACCAGGCGCACCTGACCAACGACTGGCACGCCCTCGCCGGCTGCCCGCCGAGCGTCTGGATCGCCGAGGAGCTCCCATTCCTCCAAGACGACGGCAGCACCGCGGACGCAAACTCGGCGGTATGACTCAACCCACTGTCTGGCCGGCCCTGCGCTACGACGACGAGCCGGCCGCCGTCCGTTTCCTCACCGGCGTCTTCGGGTTCCGCGAGGCGCTGGTCGTGCCCGACGACCGGGGCGATGTCGTGCACGCCGAGCTGCGCTGGCCCGAAGGCGGTGCCGTGATGCTGGGCAGCGCGAAGCACACCGAAGGCACGCATGCCGAGATGAAGGCCGGGGTCGGCGCCGTGTACGTCGTGACCGACGACGTCGACGCCGTGCACGCCCGCGTGGCCGCCGCCGGGTTCGACATCCCGGACGCCCTCCACGACACCGAATACGGCTCGCACACCTTCACCGCGAGCGACCCGGAGGGCAACCTGTGGACTTTCGGCACTTATCGCGGCGCGTCGTGACCGCCCTCGGTTTCCCGTAACCGGGGTCATCTGGCAATCTGGACGACGTGTTGCGGCTTGCCGGTGCACGGCTGCTCGGTGATCGGGACTATCCCGCGGTTCGTGCCGTCCTCGCGGCCGATCCGGTGGCCAGCTGCATGGTCAGCGCCCGGGTCGAGGTCGCCGGCCTGGACCCGTGGCGGCTCGGCGGCGAGCTGTGGGCCGCCGACTACCGGGGCAGCCGCTCCAGCCGGCTGCCCGGGCTGTGCTTCTCCGGCCCGAACCTGATCCCGCTGCGTGGCAACGCCTCCGCGCTGCGCTCGTTCGCCGACCGCGCCCTGCGCAAGCAGCGCATCTGCTCGTCGCTGGTCGGTCCCGCCGAGCAGGTGCTGGGCCTGTGGGACGAGCTCGCCCCGGAGTGGGGCCCGGCGCGCGAGGTCCGCGGGGACCAGCCGCTGATGGCCATGGAGGGCCGCCCGGCGGTGGCCCCGGACCCACTGGTGCGGCCCGTGCGCCCCGACGAGCTGGACCGCTACCTGCCCGCGGCGATCGCGATGTTCATCGAAGAGGTGGGCGCCGACCCGCGTACCGGGGACGGCGGCGCGAGCTACCGCGCCCGCGTCGCGGAGCTGATCGCGGGCGGCAGGGCCTTCGCCAGGTTCGAAGGGCGCGACGTCGTCTTCAAGGCCGAGATCGGCGCGCTGTCCCGCAGCGTCGGGCAGATCCAGGGCGTGTGGGTGCACCCGGACAGGCGCGGCCACGGCCTCGGCACGGCCGGCACCGCGGCGGTGGTGAGCAGGCTGGTCAACGGGATGGGCCGCACGGCGAGCCTGTACGTCAACTCGTTCAACAGCCCCGCGCTGGCCGCCTACCGGCGCATCGGCTTCCAGCAGGTCGGCCGCTACGCCACGGTCCTGTTCTGAGTCGTAGGCTGGACGTATGTCCTTGCGTGCCCCATTGAAGCCCGGCGTCCAGACGCCGCGTCGACCCGTCCCCGTCAGCATTCCCCGTCCCGAATACGTGGACAAGCCGGCGCCGAAGCGGGACAACGGAAACGGCGTGCGGACCCCCGAGGTCATCGAGGCCATGCGCGTGGCGAGCAGGATCGCGGCGCAGGCGCTGGAGGAGGGCGGCAAGGCCGTCAAGCCCGGCAACACCACCGACGACGTCGACAAGGTGGTGCACGAGTTCCTGCTCGACCACAAGGCCTACCCGTCGACGCTGGGCTACCGGAACTTCCCGAAGTCCTGCTGCACCTCGCTGAACGAGGTGATCTGCCACGGCATCCCCGACTCGACGGTGATCGAGGACGGCGACATCTGCAACATCGACGTGACCGCGTTCATCGGCGGCGTGCACGGCGACACCAACGCGACCTTCATCGCGGGGGACGCGTCGGAGGAGGTGCGGCTGCTCGTCGAGCGCACCCACGAGGCGACCATGCGGGCGATCAAGGCCGTGCGCCCCGGGCGTCAGCTCAACGTGATCGGCCGCGTCATCGAGGCCTACGCGAAGCGGTTCGGCTACGGCGTGGTGCGCGACTTCACCGGCCACGGCGTCGGCCCGTCGTTCCACAGCGCGCCGACCGTGCTGCACTACGAGGACCCGTCGGTGACCACGGTCATCGAGGAGGGCATGACGTTCACCATCGAGCCGATGATCACCCTCGGCTCGATCGACTACGACGTCTGGGACGACGACTGGACCGTCACCACGAAGGACAAGAGCTGGACCGCCCAGTTCGAGCACACCCTCGTGGTCACCCCTGCGGGCGCGGAGATCCTGACTCTTCCCTGAGCAGCAGCTGATCGAGGAAGCCGCCGGCCTCGGCCGCCGCTCGCGCGGGGTCGCGGTCGGCGATCGCGGTCAGCAGTCCACGGTGGCCGATGGCGACGCGTTCGGTCAGGTGGTCGTACGAGGTCGCGGCCACGCTGGCCGTGACCGTCTCGGTCAGCCCGCGGTACAGCTCGGTCAGCAGCCGGTTGTGTCCACAATGGACGACCATGAAGTGGAACTCGGTGTCCGCGCGGACGAAGTCCTCGTGTGAGTTCTCGTTCTGTGCCCGATCGCGCGCGTCGAGCAGCTCGGTGAGCCTGGCCAGGTCCTCGTCGCTGCGGGCCGTGGCCGCGAGCCGCGCGCCCTCGACCTCCAGGCTGCGCCGGACCTGCAGTACCTCCCGCAGCTCGGACCCGCACAGGCGCCGGACCGCGCCGGAGACCTCGCTGGTCGCGCGGACGTAGGTGCCGTCGCCCTGACGGACTTCGAGCAGGCCGCTGTGGGAGAGCGCGCGAATGGCTTCGCGCACGGTGTTGCGGCCGACGCCTAGTGTCTCCGCCAGCGCCGTCTCCGTGGGGATCCGTTGTCCGACCGGCCATTCGCCCTGGGCGATCGCGTCGCGCAACTGGCCGATGACCTGGTCCACCAGCCCGGTACGGCGTGTTGTGGCTAACGGCACGACAAATGTCCCTTCACCCAATCATCCTATGTCTGTCATAGTAGCGGGTGTGGTCGAAACTCCGCTGAAACAAAATCCCCGCGTCCTGGTGGGCGGCGGCCTGCTCGGCGTGGCGGTCGTGCTCGCGGCGCTGAACCTGCGCCCCGCCGTGACCGCCACCGGCTCCGTGCTCGACGAGATCCGCGGGTCACTGGGGGCGACCTCGACCTGGGCCGGCGCGCTGACCACCGCGCCGGGACTGTGCTTCGCTGCGGCCGGCTCCGCCGCGCCCTGGGTCGCCAGGCGGATCGGGATCGGCGCCTCCGTGACCGCCGCACTGGTGCTGCTGACCGGTGGCCTGATCCTGCGGGTTCTCGACGGGCAGCTGGTCGTGCTCGGCGGCACCCTCGTCGCGACCGCGGGCATCGCGCTGGCCAACGTGCTGATCCCGGTCGTGGTGAAGGAGTCGTTCACGGCCAGGATCGGGCTCGTCACGGGTCTCTACACCGGTGCGCTGCAGGCGGGCGGAGCCATGGGCTCGGCCGTGACGCCGCCACTGGACGAAGCGTTCGGCGGCTGGCGGCCGGGGCTGGCCAGCTGGGCGGTGCTCTCGGGCCTGGCGCTGGTGGTGTGGCTGGCCGTCGCCCGCACCCGGCCCGGCGCGGCGCGCGGCGAGGGCTCGCCGGACACCACGCATCGCTCGTTCCTGCGCAACAGGCTCGCGTGGATCGTCACGATCTTCTTCGGCCTGCAGGCCTGCCTGGCCTACATCGTGATGGGCTGGCTGCCGGAGGTGTTCATCGACGCGGGGCTCAGTCGCGGCGACGCGGGCCTGCTGCTCGGGCTGGTCTCGCTCATCGGGTTGCCGGTCAGCCTCATCGTGCCGCCGCTGGCCGCGCGCCGGGGCAGCCAGAGCTGGTGGATCGTCGGCCTGGGTGCCTGCGGGTTCCTCGGCGTCGTCGGGATCATGTCCGCCCCCGGCGCGGCCCCGCTGCTGTGGGCGATCCTGATCGGCATCGGCATGAGCGTGTTCTCGCTCGCGCTGACCACGATCGCCCTGCGGGCCCGCACCGGTGGCGACACCGCCCGGCTTTCCGGGATGGCGCAAGGCATCGGCTACCTGTTCGCGGCCGCGGGCCCGTTCCTGTTCGGCATCCTGCACGACCTGACCGGCGGCTGGACCGTGCCGTTCACGATGCTGCTCGTCGTCGTGGCCGTGCAGATGGTGTTCGGCTTCCTAGCGGGCCGTCCCAGGTACGTCTAGGTTCAGCAGCGCGTTCTCGACCAGTTCCGGCATCGCCGGGTGGATCCAGTACTGGCCACGCGCCATGCTGTGCGCGTCCAGCCCGAAGCTCATCGCCTGGATCAGCGGCTGGATCAGGGTCGGCGCCTGCGGGCCGATGACGTGCGCGCCCAGCAGCTGCCCGGTATCCGGGTCGGCCAGCAGCTTCACGAACCCGCTGGTGTCCTCCATCGCCCAGCCGTAGGCGATCCCGGCGTAGTCCTGTTTGGACGTCACGTACTTCAGCCCGCGCTGGCGGGCCTGTTGCTCGGTCAGGCCCACGGACGCGATCTGCGGCGAGCTGAACACCGCGTGCGGCACGAACCGGTGGTCGGCCTGGATCCGCTCGTCCGGGTGGAGCAGGTTGTGCTGCACCACACGGCCTTCGTGGTTCGCGACGTGCTTGAGCTCGTACGGCGACGACATGTCGCCGAGCGCGTAGACACCCTCCACGGAGGTCTGCTGGTAGGCGTCCACCTTGACGTGCCCGCTGTCCATTGTGGTCACCCCGGTCGCGGCCACGTCGAGCAGGTCGGAGTTGGGCCGCCTGCCGACCGCGATGAGCAGCTCGTCGGCCTCCACGACCTCGCCGCCGTCCAGCTCCAGCTCGATGCCGGACCCGGTCCGCCGCACCCGCCGCGTCTTACGGTCGAGCCGGACGTCGAACCGCCGGCTCGCCTGCTCGGTGAACCGCGCGCTGATGTCCTCGTCCTCGCTGCGCAGGAGCGCGCCCGAGCGGGCGATGACCGTGACCGCGACGCCGAACGATGCGAAGACGTGCGCGAACTCGGCGGCGATGAACCCGCTGCCGACGATGACCAGCCGGGCGGGCAGCTCGTCGAGCCGCATCACGGTCTCGGAGGTGTGGTAGCCCACCTCGTCGAGGCCCTCGATGTCCGGGATGACCGGGCGACCGCCGGCGGCGAGCACGAACCGGTCCGCGGTGACGGTCTCGGTCCGGTCGCCGAGGGTGACCGTCAGCTCCTTGTGCCCCGTGAAGCGGCCTTCGCCCTCGTAGACGGTGACGTTGGCGTTGTCCTCGTGGTTGAGGCGGTACTCCCGGCCGCCGAGCGCGATCGGGTCGATCCGGCCGAAGATGCGGTCGCGGACATCGCGCCACCGCACGTTCACCAGCTCCTCGTCCACGCCCAGCCTGCTGCTGACCGACGGGGTCGCCGCGAGATCGGCGGTGTGCACGAACATCTTCGTCGGGATGCAGCCGACGTTGAGGCAGGTGCCGCCGAAGACGCCCTTCTCGACGATGGCCGTCTTCCAGTCCGCGAAGCGCGGGTCGAGGATCGAGTTACCGGAACCGGTACCGACGATCACCAGGTCGTAGTGGGGCACGTTGTCTTCCTCCGCGTGAGCTGAATCCTCTTCGGAAAACTTGTCCGGGGCGGCCGTTGTTCCCTCATCCGCCGGTCGCGGTGAAATGCATCCGGTCGGTCGGGCTCGACCAGGCCCCGCCCCAGCTCCAGCCGATCGCCGCGAAGTCTCGCACCGTCGCGTCCCCGGCCAGCACCATGCCCGGCCGCCGCCACGAGCGGTCCAGATAGGCCGTGGCCAGCTCGGGTAACACCAGGTCGGCCTTGGTGTAGGGGTTGCAGAACGGGTTCAGGTCGAGGGCCAGGCCGTAGGCGTGCGCCGACCAGTTCTGCTGGCCCCGGACCGGCCGGCACACGAAGGCGCTGGTGTTGTTGCCGTCCCCGGTCGGCGGGGCGTCCAGCTCCGCCGGGCTCGTGACGCGCATCTCCTCGATGGGGAACCTCGCGGCGAACAGCTCCCCGAACACCCTGGTGACCGCGTTCGCGACCGAGGCGTTCACCAGCATCTCGCCGGTGTGCGCCTTTTCGTCGAAGCCCCAGAACGACATCGTGAGGTAGCGCAGGTCGGCCGCCTTGACGGGACAGGCGGCTTGCCAGGTGCTCCGGGCGAGCACGGTCGCGGGGACGGCGTTGACGGTCGCGGCGTAACGGCCGTCCGACGGGGGCGGCAGGAGGTCCTTCGTGGGCAGGTGCCGGTCCCGCAGGACGGCCGGGGTGGGTTCGATCCGGCCGTCGCCGTCCGGGCGCAGCGGCAACGGATGCGCGCCTACGACCCAGGCGGGCGCCGGGGCGGCGGTGGTCGTGGGCGCCGCGGTCGTGGGTGCCGGGGGCGTCGGGGTCGGTGGTTCCGGCGTGCCGCAGGCGGCGAGCCCGAGGAGGGCCAGCAGCGCGGCGACGCGGGGGATACGCACGGCTCCCAGCTTGACAGACGGGCGAGACCACCCGATCAAGTGACACCGCGCCGGAGGTATGTCAACTAGGGTGGCTTCGGCTGCACTCTTACGCGCCGGAGTCCTGCGAACGCCGAGCGCGACGTCACGTGGCTCCATCCGGTAGAGAGGGCACACCCATGGCAAAACACGCCCGGCGCGACCGCAAGTTCCGCTTCCTGCTCGCGGCGGCCGCCGCGGTCGCGGTGTCGCTGCCCGTCGCTGCGATCGCGGCGACGAGCGACGGAACGCCGGCCGCCCCGTCGCCCTCCCCACAGGTCGAGCCGCGGATCGTCGGCGGTGGCGAAGCGTCCATCAAGGACTATCCGTACGCGGTGTTCCTGACCGACGCCAAGGGCAACCAGTTCTGCGGGGGCGTGCTGGTCAGCTCCTCCGCGGTCGCCACGGCTGCGCACTGCGCCGCGGCGGTCGCCCAGTCCGACATGCGCGTGGTCGCCGGCCGCCAGGAGAAGGCAGGCACCGACGGCGTGGTCGCGAACGTCAGCCACGTCTGGACGGAACCGAACTTCAGCGACCCCGGCAAGGGTGACGACGTGGCGGTGCTGGGCCTCGACCGGCAGCTGCCGTACCGGCCGGTCTCGCTGCCCGGCAAGTCCGACGCCTCCCTCTACAGCGCGGGCACGAACGCCACCGTGGTGGGCTGGGGCCGCACGAGTGACGGCGGCGCACGCGCGACTTCGTTGCGCAGCGCGGTGGTGCCGATCGTCAGCGACTCGAGCTGCCTGTCCAGCTACAGCAACTACGACGCCAACAGCATGGTCTGCGCCGGCTACCCGAACGGCGGCGTGGACGCCTGTCAGGGCGACTCGGGTGGCCCGCTGGTCGAGGGCGACACGCTGGTCGGCATCGTTTCATGGGGCGACGGCTGCGCGAAGGCAGGCAAGCCCGGCGTGTACGCGCGTGTGTCCACCTACGCCGCCGACATCAGGGCGCAGTCCCAGCAGCGCGGCCTGCTCTGATAGCAAGGACCGGTGAACGTTGCCGGAACGGAGCTGACCGCCGCACAGCTGTACGACATCCTGATCCTGCGTGCCGACGTGTTCGTCGTCGAGCAGGACTGCCCGTACCTCGATCCCGACGGCCGCGACCTGCTGCCCGGCACGCGGCACCTGTGGGTGAGCGGCGAGCAGGGCATCGAGTCGTACCTGCGTGTCCTCGACGAGGGTGCGCACTACCGCGTCGGCCGGGTCGTGACGGCGCAGCACGCCCGTGGCCGCGGCCTTGCGGCACGTCTGATGAACGAAGCGCTCGAGATCGTCGGGGACGCCGACAGCGTTCTCGACGCGCAGACGTACGCGCGGGGCTTCTACGCGAAGTTCGGGTACGTCCCCGAGGGGGACGAGTTCGACGAGGACGGCATCATGCACATCACGATGTGGCGGCGCGTGGCGGCGCGGACGAGCTGATCACCTTGACCGCGGTGTCCACATCGGACTCGCTGAGGTCGGCCCGCACGGTCAGCCGCAGTCGCGAGATGCCGTCCGGCACCGACGGGGGCCGGAAGCAGCCCACCCGCACGCCCTGCTCAGCGCAACCCGCCGCCCAGGCCACGGCGTCCTCGGGGGACGGCGCCTGCACCGAGATCACCGCCGCTTCGGGCTGAGTGACCCGGAAACCGGCGTCGGAGAGCTGTTCGGACAGCCTCGCCGCGTTCGACAGCACCCTCGCCGGCAGGTCCGGTTCGGACTTCAGCGCGCCGAGCGCGGCCAGCGCGGCGGCGGCGCTGGAGGGCGCGAGCCCGGTGTCGAAGATGAAGCTGCGTGCCGTGTCCACCAGATGCTTGATGACCCGCCGCGGCCCCAGCACGGCGCCGCCCTGCGTGCCGAGTGACTTCGACAGCGTCAGCGTCATGACCACGTCCGGCTCCCCGGCGAGGCCCGCGGCGTGTACGGCACCACGGCCGCCTTCGCCGAGGACACCGAATCCGTGCGCGTCGTCGACCAACAAGGCCGCTCCGTGTTCCCGGCACACCGTCGAGAGGTCGTTCAGCGGCGCGAGATCACCGTCGACGGAGAACACCGAGTCGGTGACCACCAGCGCGCGTGCGGTGCGCCGCGTCGCGAGGGCGTGCTTGATGGCGGCGACGTCGTTGTGCGCGACCGCGGCGATTCCGGCGCGGGAGAGCCGGCAGCCCTCGATCAGCGAGGCGTGGATGTACTTGTCGGTCACGATCGCCGACTCGGCGCCGGAAAGTGCTGTGACCGCACCGAGGTTCGCGGTGAAGCCCGAGGAGAACACCAGGGCCGCCTGAAAACCGCAGAAGCGGGCGAGCTCGTGCTCCAGCTCCGCGTGCAGCTCCGTGGAACCCGTCACCAGCCGTGAACCCGTGGAACCGGCGCCCCAGCGCAATGCGGCCGCGGCGGCTGCTCCGGCGACCCGCTTGTCACGAGCCAGGCCGAGGTAGTCGTTGCCCGCGAAGTCCAGCTCCGTGCTCGACGCGGGCCGGGGACGGAGCCTGCGGGTCAGACCGGCGTCGGCACGCCGGTTCGCCTCTGCGTCCAGCCAGTCGAAAACCTGCTCGGGCGGCACCGCCGCGGACTTCTGGGCTGCATCCACCCCAGCAGTCTCTCAGGCCGTACCCGGACAGCAGTGGAGGCCACCGTCACAACGGACGATGGCCTCCATGATCTGCGGAATCAGTCGCGCGTGCGGCGCGAGGGACCGCGGCCGTCCCGCCGCGGCGGACGGGCACCGCCCTCGCGGAAGCCACCCTGACGGTGACCGCCGAAGCCGCGGGCGCGGCCACCCTGGCGGTCGCCGCCCCGGCGGGGCTGCGGCTCACGACGACGCTCGACCACCGGCACGCCGCTGGGCTCGCGGGCACCGGTGATCCGGGCCAGCTCGCCGTCGCCGGGCCGCACGACGGTGGACTCCGCGCGCACGCCGGCGCGCTCGGTCATCCGCCGGACGGTCCGCCGCTGGTCGTGCGTGACGAGCGTGACCACCGTGCCGGACGCGCCCGCGCGAGCGGTGCGGCCCGCCCGGTGCAGGTAGTCCTTGTGGTCGGCGGCCGGGTCGACGTGCAGCACCAGGCTGACGTCGTCCACGTGGATGCCGCGGGCCGCGACGTCGGTGGCGACCAGCACCGGGGTGTGGCCGTCCTTGAAGTCGGCCAGCACGCGGTTGCGCTGGCTCTGGGTCTTGCCGCCGTGCAGCGCACCCGCCCCGACGCCCCTCGCACGCAGCCGCTCGGCGAGCCGGTCGACGTGGTGCTTGGTGCGCACGAACATGATCGTGCGGCCCTCGCGGGCGCCGATCTCGGTGATGATCGCCTGCTTGTCCTGGTGCGAGACCTGCAACACGTAGTGGTCCATCGTGTCGACGCTCGCGGTGGCCGGCGCGACCGAGTGCTCGACCGGGTCGGTCAGGTAACGGTCGACCAGCTTCTTGACGTCACCGTCGAGCGTCGCGGAGAACAGCAGGCGCTGTCCGCCGGGCGGGGTCAGGTCGAGGATCTCCCGCACCTGCGGCAGGAAGCCCATGTCGGCCATCTGGTCGGCCTCGTCGAGGGCGACGAAGTTCACATCGGAGAGCACGCAGGTGCCCTGCCGGACGTGGTCGGACAGCCGGCCGGGGGTGGCGATGAGCAGGTCGACGCCGCGGTTGAGCGCGTCGGCCTGACGGCTGAAGGCCATCCCGCCGACGACGGTGCGGCACCACAGGTTCATCGACCGGGCCAGCGGGGTGAGCGCGTCGGCGACCTGCATCGCCAGCTCGCGGGTGGGGACCAGCACGAGGGCACGCGGTCGCTTGGAGCGGGCCTTGCCGCCGCCGAGCCTGCCCAGCAGTGCCAGCCCGAAGGCCAGCGTCTTGCCGGAGCCGGTCTGCGCGCGGCCCAGCACGTCACGCCCGGCGAGCGCGTCGGGCAGGGTGGCCGACTGGATCGGGAACGGGGAGGTCATCCCCTGGTCGCGCAGCACCGTCAACAGGGGCTGCGGGAGGTTGAAGTCTTCGAACGAGGTCACCGAAGTGGACTCGAAGGTGATGCTCACTAACTGCCTCTCGGACGTGGCACGTCGCAAGGAGGCCCAACTCCCCTGCTTCGAGCAGGGCGCAGTGTTGTCCTGGGCGTTCACAGGGACGGACCCGGCGCATTCGGTGCGCCGTTGGTGGGTGGATACCGCGAGCCGCGTAAGCTGACTTGGCCACGAAGAACAACACTTGTCCACGCCGCCGGTTGCGGTCTGTGACCAGTCTACCCGAAGCGCGGTTCTCACCGCAGACCGGCCTGTTCGTACAACTTCGCCACGAGCTCGGGGACGTTGATCTCGAGGCCACGGACGACGAACCAGCGGGCCGGGTTCGCCGCGTCGCGCGCAAGGTAGTCCGGGCCGCCGGGGTTGGCGAACACGTCGACCACCTGCGGCAGGTCGATGAGCATCAGCCGGTCGTCGTGGACGAGCACGTTGTAGGCCGACAGGTCACCGTGGGCAAGTCCTTCCGCAGCAAGCTGTGTGAGCGCCCGTTCCGCCTGGAACCACAGGTACTCCAGCTCGTCCCGGCCTGGCCGCAGCTGTTCCAGGCGCGGCGCGGCGTTGCCGTCCGCGTCGCCGAGGAACTCCAGGAGCAGCTCCGTTCCGTTGCGCTGCACCGGGTACGGCACCGGCAGGCCCACTGTCCACAAACGACCCAGTGCGGTGAACTCGGCCACCGCCCACTGCTCGGCGATGAGGTTGCGGCCGAAGGACGTGCGACTCGCCATCGCCCTGGTTTCGCGGGACCGCCGCATCCGGCGGCCCTCGAGGTAGCCGGAGTCACGGTGGAACTGGCGGTGGTCGCTGGAGCGGTAACGCTTCGCGGCGAGAAGGCATTCCCGTGAGCCGTCGGGAAGGCCTCGCCGCAGCAGGTGCACGTCGGCTTCCTTGCCGGTCTTGAGCACGCCGAGCTCGGTGTCGACGGCGGCGAGCTCGGTCACCACCCAGTCCGGATACGGTGTCGGGCCGCGTTCGCCGGTGTCCCAGGTGGAGTAGCGGTCACCACCGCCGGGGAGCACGGGGTCGCTGTAGGCGTCTTCGCGCTGCTTGGCGAGCCAGGCACGTTCGGCCTCGGTGATGCGGCCCGTGCGGGCGTAGGTGGTGTCCTCGTCGAACCGGCGACGGCGACGGTGTGATTGGTCACGCACTGGTGGGTTCTCCTCGAAAGGTGCCCCACCGGGCGCACGTCAGCGACGGGGGGCGAACGGATGGGGAAGGGCGCGGGACAGCACAGGAGCAGTCATGGGTGCGGCGCCTCCCTTCTTCCGTCGAGGCCTCGATGATGCGGGGCGGGCGGCTGCGGCCGCAACCGATTTACGGGCAGACTGACGATCATGCGGACAGTCGTCATCGGATCGGGAATCGCGGGCGCGAGCACGGCCTACCAGCTGGCGCGCCGGGGCGCGGAGGTCGTCGTGGTGGACGCCGGCCGCACCGGGGTCGCGACGGCGGCCGGGGCGGGCATCGTGTGCCCGTGGACGTCGCGCGCGGGGGAGGAGCACTACCGCGCGGCCTCGGCCGCGGCGGCCTACTACCGCACGCTGGTCGAGGAGCTGGCCGAGGACGGGGTGACGGACTCGTCCTTCGAGGTCGTCGGGGGCATGGTCGTGTCCGCCGATGGCGGTGAGCTGGACGAGGCGTACGAGCGGGTCAGCAGGCGTGCCGCCGAGGCTCCCGTCGCCGGCGAGGTGCGGCGGATCGACCAGGCACGGGGGCTGTTCCCGGCGCTGGCGCCCGAGCTCGGCGCGGTGCACGTCGAAGGCGGCGGCCGGGTGGACGGGCGTTGCCTGCGGGACGCGTTGCTCGCGGCGGCGGGCGAGCGGGGCGTGCGGATGGTCGAGGGGCACGCCGCGTTCGAGGATGGCGCGGTGCGGGTCGACGGTGAGGTGCTGAACGCCGACAAGGTCGTCGTCGCGGCGGGAGCGTGGAGCACCGAGCTGGTCGCACCGCTGGGCGTGTCGCTCGGGGTGGCCCCGCAGCGCGGGCAGATCAGCCACTTCGAGCTGCCAGGCGTGGACACCGGGCCCTGGCCGGTGGTGCTGCCGGTGTCGAGCCACTACCTGCTGGCCTTCCCCGGCTCTCGCGTGGTGGCGGGGGCGACGCGGGAGACCGGGTCGGGCTTCGACTACCGCGTGACCGCCGCAGGCCAGCGCGAGGTGCTCGATCAGGCGCTGACGGTCGCGCCGGGTCTCGCCGACGCGACGCTACTGGAGACCCGGATCGGGTTCCGGCCGGCCTCGGAGGACGGGTTGCCGCTGCTGGGGCCGCTGACCGAGCAGCCGGACGTGCTGATCGCCACGGGCTTCGGCGCGGGCGGTCTCACCCTCGCGCCGTTCGCGGGCACGCTGATCGCGGACCTGGCGCTGGGGGTGGAACCGTCGCTCGACGTCACGCCGTACCGGCCCGAGCGGTTCAGTGCACGATGACGAGGTCGATCTCCTGCTCGCCGGTGCGCTTCACGTCGAAGCCCGCCTTCGAGGCGGCGGTGAGCAGGGCTTCCACAGTGGACGGTTCGCGGGAACCCTTCGCGAGCGCGGCGGCGAGCATTCCCTTGTACGCCTTGTTGTGGTGACTGATCGTCCTGCCGGTCGCAGTGACCACGCGCACGGTGACGGCGCTCGGGATACGGGCGAGTGCGGCGTACGCACCGGAGCGCAGGTCCACGATCAGCTCGTCCATCCCGGCGAAAACGGGTTCGAGCACGGGACGCCAGAGCGTGCGGAGGGCGCCGAGCGAGGGGAGTGACGTGCCGCCGGAGAGGCGGTAGGCGGGGATGCGGTCGCCGCCGCGCGCGATGCCGAACAGCGCGGACGCGACGGCGAGCCGCCGCTGGGCCTTGGCGAGCTGCGCCTTGGTGAAGCTGCCGATGTCGAGTGCGTCGTAGAGGACGCCGGTGTAGCGCTCGAGCGCGGGCAGCGTCGGCGAAGACCAGAGTGCGGCGTTGCGGGCGACTTCGTCCTCCTGCCGTGGGGACAGGCCCAGTGCGTCGAGGCTGGCGGGCACGTCGCCGGCGAGGTCCACGAGCGCGTCGGCGAGCTTCGCGCGGACGGGCGTGAGCTCGGGGTGGGAGAGCTCGTCGAGGTTCAGCGGCGGGCCGTCCCCGCCGGGTGCCTTGGTCTCGGAAGGGGGCAGCAGCACGAGCACCTCAGCAGGTTAACGGTTCACCGAAATTCGCTGGGACCGGTGGCCGGGCGGAAATACGCTGAACGGCATGAACCGGACGTGGCGTGCCGTCACCGTCGATGACGCCGAGGCGATCGCCGACCTGTTGGAAGCGGCGGAGGCCGTCGAACCGACGAACGAGCACTACAGCGCGGAGGACATTCGCGACGAGCTGACGGTGCCGAACGTGCGGCTGGCGGACGGCAGCGTGTCCGTGTGGGATGGGCCCAGGCTGGTCGGGTACGCCATGGCGGTCCCGCGCGAGGCGGCGAACCCGGAGCACCGGATGCGGGTGGAGCTGGCGGTGCACCCGGAGTACCGGGACGTGGAGCTGGGCAAGCAGCTGCTCGAGTGGCAGGAGCGGACGGCGCAGGCGCTGCACGCCAAGACGTTCCCGAACGCGCGGCTGGAGTTGCACGCGCGCGTGTACGAGAGCCAGCAGTGGTACGCGTCGGTGCTGCAAGCGGCCGGCTTCGCCATGGCGCGCTCGTTCGCGACGATGCGCGCTGAGCTGGAGAAGTTGCCGCCGCGGCCCGAGCTGCCGCCGTCGCTGCGACTCGTCGGCTACGAACCGGCGTACGAGGACCCGACCCGTGAGGCGGTGAACGACGCGTTCTCCGGCCATTGGGGGATGACGCCGTATTCGCCGGAGCTCTGGCGGCACCGGATGATCGACGGCCCCGCGTTCCGCCCGCGGACGTCGTTCCTGCTCCTGACCGAGGACGGCGAGGTCGGGTCGTTCGTGTTGTCGGCGTTCTACCAGGCGGAGATGGAGGTGACCGGGGTGCGCGAGGTGCTGATCGCGTATGTCGGTACCCGTTCGGCCCTGCGAGGCCACGGCGTGGCGACGGCATTGCTGGCGCACACGCTCGTCGCGGCGCGGGACCAGGGGTACGAGCGCGCGGCCTTGGAGGTCGACGAGAGCAATGCCCACAACGCCCTGGACATCTACCGCCGCTGTGGGTTCGAGGTGACGCAGCGCGTCCACGCCTGGGTGAGGCCGATGCCGTAGACGATGGATCGCGGTGGTGGGTGCCCTCGCCCGCTGGGGTGGCCGCCGCGTGACCGCGGTCGTCGCGTGACCGTGGCCGTCGCGTGGCCGTGGTCGCCGCCAGACGGGCGTGCCGTCGCACCGTCGTTCGGCCTGGCCGCGGGGTTGGCGCTGCTGTCTCGCTGCCGCCGCTGGGGGCCGCGATACCTCGGCCCCCACCGCCGTCGTGCCCCGCCTCGCTGCTGCCGCTGCGCGCCTCGCAGCTGCCGCTGCGCGCCTCGCAGCTGCTGCCGCTCGCCCACGCCGCGCCCTCGGCGTCGCCTCGCTGCTGCCGCTGCGGGCCCCGGTGCCCGCATCGCCCCACTGCCATCCCACCTCGGCCCCACTGCTGCCGCTGCGCGCCCCACTGCTGCCGCTGCGCCTCGCCCGACGGCCGCTCGCCCACGCCGCGCCGTTGGCCCGCCGTCCCGTCGTTGGTCGCCACCGGCGCCCCACCGCTCGGTGCCGCAGTGCCGCTCGTCCCGGCGCTACTGCTGCCACGCCGCCCAGACGCCACTCCCAGCAGGGCGTGCGCGTATCAAGCGCTTGCCCCAGTGGGGTGTCAGGTTGGCCGGTGTGAGCACGACGAGATAGCCGTCGCGTGCCTCCGCGGCGCTGCCTTGGAGGGTGAGCAACATCAGGTCGGTCCGGAACCCCAGGGACGTGGTCGTGGCCGCTCTTCGGTCGCCGGTGACCGGGCGCGCCTGCGGCATCCTACCGGCCACGGCCAATCCGATGATCTTGCTGTGGTAGCCGTCGGCCGGTCAGCGGGGGTGAGGCCGGTGCCGCCGCCGATCGCCCACTGCTTTACTTCACGTATGGAACCCAGTGGGTCACTGACGCTCCGGTATGCCGTCGCCACCGATGTCGGCCAGCGACGGGATGCGAACGAGGACTCGGTTTTCACCAGCTCACGACTGCTGGCCGTCGCCGACGGCATGGGCGGTCACGTGGCCGGCGAGGTCGCCAGCTCAGCGGCGATCGCCGCGGTCACCGACCTGGACCAGCGGCTCGCGGAGGGCGATCTCGACCCCGCCGAGGCCCTGCCGGAGACGGTGGCAGACGCGGTCGGGCGCCTGACAGCCCTGGCCGAGGAGGACCCTGCGCTGCAGGGCATGGGCACGACGATGACGGCGATGCTGTGGGAAGGCACCCGGTTCGTGGTGGCGCATGTCGGGGACTCCCGCGCCTACCGGTTACGAGACGAGCAGCTCGAGCAGATCACCCGCGACCACACCGTGGTGCAGGAGCTGGTCGACCAGGGCCGGATCACCCCCGAGGCCGCCATGACCCATCCCAGCCGCTCGGTGCTGACTCGGGCGCTGCAGAGCGGCGGCCACGCGGACCCGGACGTGTTCGCCGTCGAGGCGAAGGCCGGCGATCGGTACCTGATCTGCTCGGACGGCCTCTCGGACGTAGTGCCGCCGGAACTCCTGGAGGAGACACTGGCGTCGGTCAGCGACCCCGGGGAGGTCGTGCAGAAGCTGATCGAGCTCGCCAACGCCGGCGGTGGCCCGGACAACATCACCTGCGTCGTCGCCGACATCAGCTGACCCTCGCTGCCCGGGGGCCGCCGGCTCAGCACCGCCGGCACTGATCGGGGTGCCGGGCGACGCCGTCTGATCAAACGGCGGCGCTGCCGAGTCGGCTGAACCGACGGGTCTGGATCGATAGACTGGACGGGTGGGGAGGCAGCGCCAACCCTGCCTCCGCGCCCTGTCTTCGGATCAGCCGGCGGCGAACCTCATCCGCTGTCGCTCGACGTCGATCTCGGCGATGCGCACGCGGATGGTCGAGTCGGACTGCGGCTCGGCCGTCCGGTCGGATTGCGGGAGCAGCCCGTGAACGCCGGGCGCGACTTCGAGAAGCGCGTCGAACGGCAGCACCTTGGTCACCGTCGCGTCGACCACTCGCCCGTCGCTGTGTTCAGCGAGGAACGCACGTTATTGCGTGGATTGGGACGTGTTTCACCGGCTCCTTCCGCTGTCCCGAGCAGCACGGGAACATGAGGGAGGAGGCTCCCCCTGGCCCGCCGGATGATCAAGGAGCCGCCCGGGAACCTTGGCCGCTCACGGCTTTGCGCCGACCCGGCAGTCGCCGCCATACCGTACCCAAGACACCTCCTCGAGCTCGACAACTCGCTGCAGCGAACGGGGTTGCGTATCGTGCCGGGCGTGACCGACGTCGAACCCGAGCACGTCTGCCCACGTCCGCAATTGGTCCGGCAGGGCTGGATAGACCTGTGCGGTCAATGGGGTTTCGCATTCGACGATGACGACCGCGGACGCGCCGACAGGTGGCACGACGACCCAGCCGCGTTCGACCTGACCATCACCGTGCCCTACCCGCCCGAGTCGGAACTCTCCGGCGTCCATGCTCCCGAGCCGCACACGATCGTCTGGTACCGCCGCGAGTTCGAGGCCCCGCAACTGGTGCCCGGGTATCGCCTCGTCCTGCACTTCGGCGCCGTGGACTACGTCGCCTCGGTATGGGTCAACGGAATCTACGTCGGTGGTCACACAGGCGGCCAAACTCCTTTCTCATTCGACGTCTCTGAGGCCGTGCAAGCGGGCGTGCAGTCCATTGTGGTCCGTGTCGAGGATCGGACAGACGACGCGAACCAGCCCCGGGGCAAGCAGGACTGGCGAGCCGAACCGCACGACATCTGGTACCACCGGACCACCGGCATCTGGCAGCCGGTGTGGGCCGAGGTCGTTCCCGCACTGCACGTCCGTGAGCTTCACTGGACACCCGACCTCGTCCGTGCCGCAGTCACCTGTGAAGGCGAGTTGTCCGCCGCAAACGCAACCCTGCGGATAGTCCTCCGGCATGACGACGAGGTCCTGGCCGACCAGTCCGTCCGGATCGACGGCAGCCGATTCCATTTCGATGTCGCAGTTCCGGCTCTGCGGCACGGCCATGACCGCATGCGACTGCTGTGGTCGCCGGAGAATCCGACCCTGATCGACGCGTTGGTCGATGTGCGCTCGGAGCAGGGCCAGGTGGACGAGGTCAGCAGCTACCTCGGGCTGCGCGAGGTCGGCACCGCGGACAAGCGTTTCCTGCTCAGCCATGTGCCCTACTTTCCCCGGCTCGTGCTCGAACAGGGCTACTGGCCGCAGTCGCACTTGGCGGCACCGGACGCGCAAGCTCTCCGGCGTGAGGTCGAACTCGTCAAGGAACTCGGCTTCAACGGCGTGCGGGTGCACCAGAAGGTCGAGGACCCGCGGTTCCTCTACTGGTGTGACCGCTTGGGTTTGCTCGTGTGGGGCGAGACCGCGAACGCGTATGAGTTCGGGCCCACCGCCGCCGAACGGCTCACTCGCGAGTGGCTGGAAATCCTCAAGCGAGACAGAAGCCATCCCTGCATCGTCACCTGGGTGCCGCTGAACGAAAGCTGGGGCGTGCCGGATATCGCCTCATCGCCCGCACAGGCACATTTCGGCCGCTCGCTCTATCACCTCACAAAGTCCGTCGATCCCACTCGTCCCGTGATTGCCAACGACGGTTGGGAAACCGCCGAAGGGGATATCTATGGCGTTCATGACTACGCGCCCACTGGCTCCTCCCTTCGTTCTCGTTATGGCACCTTCGACGCCGTCCTCGACACTCTCACCGCCGGACGCCCGGGCGGCCGCCGGTTGGTGATCGGCGACATCGATCCCGAACGGCCCGTGATGCTGACCGAGTTCGGCGGTCTCACCCACGCCCCCGCGGAGGGTGAGAAGTGGTTCGGATATTCGACGGTCGCCGACGGCGCGGACCTCGTGCGCAGGCTCGACGACTTGGTCACCGCCGTGCTGGCGTCGCCCGCTCTCGCCGGCTTCTGTTACACCCAGCTCACCGACACCGAGCAGGAGTGCAATGGCCTCCTCGCCGCGGACCGCACCCCCAAAGCCGACCCGGCCGAGATCAGGGCTGTCCTGACCAAGCCGACGATGGCGCTCCCCGGCGACGAACTCCGTGCGCAGCGCGAAGCCGGACCGCATTAGCGGGTCTCACTGGCGGCGGCTGTCCCTGGGTAGTGCCGCGGATCGCCGTCCCAGGATCACTGAGGACGGCTGTACCACGGCCACATCCCGCTGCCACACGCCCGGACCCGATCACCGTGGGAACCCGCGGGTGCACCGTGAATCTGGGGCGGCGTGGTGCACCCGCGGGCGGGGCCGTTAACTGGAGAACGGCCCCAGGACGGCTCGGCCACCGGACTCGAAGTCCCCAGGAGCGGCGGCCGGCCGCCACGTCAGGTCTCGTCCTGCCGCGGAGCAGGACGAGAAGAACTAGGCCATGTCCCAAATCTTCACGGCCCGCACCACGAAGGGCGCGTGTGGAACGTATGTGCCGTGTCCTGGGTAGGTCGTGAAATCGCCCTCTGTGGTGCACTCGGCGTCCTGATAGACCGTCACATCACGGTCCAACTGGTTGACGAACGATCGCGCTTCGACCCCGCCTGGGAGCGCGAGGCATTCCTCCGGGTTCGCCGTGCGGAGGTCGATCCGCTGTATCGCGTCCGCGTAGGACTCGCCCGTCCACGTGCAGAACTCGCCCTGCTCGCAACTGTCCTCCGGCCGGCCGGGGTCCGCCTGCGCGATCCCGGACCCGCCGAGCAGGCCGAGCGCGGCGATCACCAGAATCTTCGGCAGGTATGCACGCAGCTTCATGTTTCTCTCTCCCCTGGAATGGTGGTGCGGCGGGAATGCCGCGGTCTCACGAACACAACAATGGCGGTTCGGGAAGAGAATGTCAGTAGTCATTTCTACTTCTGTGGATAAGTAGTTTTCTTTCCCTCGATCGGGCAATGGTTGTCCACAGTTCGCGAGAACCCGTTGTGGGCGCAGGCAGGTTCTGCTAGGACGCAGGGCCGGTGGAGTCGCGGACAACGAGCTCGACGTCCAAAGTGGTCGGTCGGGGTGGGCGATGCCCGGCGAGCAGGTGCAGCGCGAGTTCTCCTGCCAATGTTCCCTTCCGCACCAGATCTTGGTGTACGGTCGTCAATGGCGGGTCGGACCAGCGAGCGCCCGGAGTATCGTCGAAGCCCACAATGGACAGATCGGTGGGCACGGCGAGCCCACGCTCCTTCGCGGCGGTCATGGCCGCCAACGCCAACTCGTCCGACATGCAGAGCAAGGCCGTCGGTCGGATCGGCCGGTCGAGCAGCCCGATCGCGCCGATCATGGCCTCGTCCCGGGAAATCCCCGAGGTCTCCCAGATCGGTACCTCCTGGGGAAAGATGCCGGCTTCGCCGAGCGTGTCGAGATAGCCGCCCACTCGTTCGCGGTTGTGCCGGAACCGCGACCGGCCTGCCTCCTCCGCGGTGAGCGGCCCACCACGAGGAGCGGAAAGACATTGTGCCGAAAGGATGGCGAATTGACGATGCCCCAACTCGAGCAGGTGCCGCGCGGCTGCGACCGCGCCGGCCCGGTCGTCCGTGCCGACCCGTGCCGTGCCGGCGACGACAGGCTGGTCGATCACCACCAACGGCAGCCCCCGCTGCCGCACAGCGCGCAGTGCCGGCGCCCCGTCGGCCAGCGAATACGCGACGGCGAGGTCCGCCTGCGCGGCTAGTACCCGGTCCGCTGGCGGTCCGCCGTCGTCCCCACCGGGCAGCAGCAGCAACGCGTGTCCGTCCGGGTCCACCGTGGCGGCGAGCGCGTCGAGGGTGATCGAGAGCGCCGGATCGGAGAACGCCGCGGACAAGCCGGTGTCCAGCATGAACGCGATCGCCCCGGTGCGGTTCGTCGCGAGGCTGCGTGCGATCGGGTTCGGCCCCGTGTAGCCGAGGCGCTTCGCCGCGCGCAGGACTTCTTCCCGCAAATGCGCGGAAAGCTGGTCCGGGCGGTTGTACGCGTTCGACACAGTCGCCCTGGAGACGCCGACGGCGTCGGCGACGTCGTCCAGCGTCGGGCGTCGCCGACCTGTCATCGGCACAGTGTAAGGGTGTGGACTTTCTGAAGCGCTTAAGTCATGGTGAGGTAAGGAGGTGACGCATGGCCAGGGACCGGGTCGCGGTGTTCGTGGTGTTCGGGCTCAACGGCGCCGTCTACGGAACCTGGGCCCCCCGAGTGCCCGCACTGGCCGAACGACTGCACGCGGCGCCGGGTTCGCTGGGCCTGGCGCTGCTCGGCTCCAGCATCGGCATGCTGGTCGCAGCGTCGATGTCCGGACGGCTGGTCGAGCGGTTCGGTGCCAGGGCGGCGATCGTCGCGTCGACGCTGCTGTCCTGCGCGGTGCTGCCGTTCATAGGCGCGGCGGGGTCGGTGCCCACGCTCGGGTTCGTCATGTTCGGTCTCGGTGTCTCGGTCGGTGCGCTGGACGTGTCGATGAACATCGGCGCGGTCGGTGTCGAGCGGCGCGTCGGGCACGCGATCATGCCGCTGTTCCATGCCGGGTTCAGCTTCGGCGGTCTCATCGCCTCCGGCGCGGCAGGTCTCGCGGCCGCGCAACACTGGTCGCCGCTACGCCACTTCCTGGTCGCCGCGGCTGTCGTTCTCGTCACTCTGCTGCTCGTGCTGCCCGGACTGCCCCGAGCTGCCGCTCGGGCGGAACGGGCGCCACCGGCGGTGCGCGTCGCCCCGATCCGCAGGCCCGTGCTGTGGCTGCTCGCGGCGATCGCGCTGTGCTCGGCGATCGCCGAAGGCGCCAGTTCCGACTGGTCCGCACTGCTGCTGGTCACCGTGCAGCACATCGATCAGGCGGCAGCAGCGCTCGCCTTCGCCGGGTTCTCGCTCACCATGGCGGTGACCCGGCTCGGGGGCGCCTGGGTGCAGAACAGGTTCGGGCCCACCCGGACGCTGGCCGCCGGGGCGGCACTCGCCGGTTTCGGGCTCGTCGTCGCGGCGGTCGTCCCGGTCGCCGGGCTCGCCTTCGCCGGGTTCGGTCTCGCCGGTGCCGGACTGGCCGCGTCCTTCCCGATCGCGCTCAGCCTCGCAGGCGCGGCGGGCAAGCGGGACGACGACAGCGGCGGCGAGCGGGAGATCGCGTTCGTCACCACCATCGCCTACAGCGGCTTCCTCGCCGGGCCGCCCGTCATCGGCGGCATCGCCCAGCTGAGCTCGCTGTCCGTTTCCTTCGTGGTGGTCGGACTGCTCGCCGCGTTGATAGCCCCTGCCGCCGTCGGCGCAGGTCGCGCACGTCACCGTGAGCTCACCGCGGGCACGACCGCGGCCTGAGGCGGGCCTAGTCTCGTAGCGTGGAGTCTGAAGCCCCCTCCCGCCGCAAGGCCAGCGTCCTGCCGCTGCTGACCATCAGCGTGATCCTCGCCGCGGTCATCGCGGTCGCTCTGGTCGCGGCCACCGGCGGGACCACGTACCTCATCGCAGGACTGCCTGACCCCGGGCTGCTGACGCACTACGGCATCGAGGTCGTCCGGGTGCTGGCGGACGCGGCCTCGGTGGTCTGCGTCGGCTCGCTGCTGCTCGCGGCGTTCCTCGTGCCGCCGCAGCAGTCAGGCACGGTCGCGCGCGACGGGTACGCCGCATTGCGCACGGCCGGAGTCGCGGCGTGGGTGTGGTTCGCGGCCGCTATCGCGTCGGTGTTCTTCACAGCCGCCGACGGCGCGGGCAAACCGGTCACCGAGGTCTTCTCGCCGGTGGTGCTGCTGGACCTGATCGATGCGATCGAGCAGCCCAAGGCGTGGTTGTTCACGGCCGCGATCGCGCTCGTGCTCGCGGTGGGCTGCCGGCTCGCGCTGTCCTGGGGCTGGACCGCTGTGCTGTTCTTCGTCTCAGTCGCCGGCCTGGTGCCGGTCGCCGTGACCGGTCACTCCGCCAGCGGCGGGTCGCACGACATGGCGACCAACAGCCTTCTGTACCACCTGGTCGCCGCGTCGCTGTGGGTCGGCGGCCTGTTCGCGCTGCTCGCGCACGGCTGGCGAAAGGGCGAGCACCTGACGCTCGCGGCCAGCCGGTTCTCGAACCTGGCGCTGGTCTGCTGGATCGTGATGGCGCTGTCCGGCATCATCAACGCGCTCGTGCGGATCTCGCTGGGCGACCTGTTCACCACCGACTACGGCCTGCTGGTCATCGCGAAGATCGTCGCGCTGCTCGTGCTCGGCGTCTTCGGGCAGCAACAACGCGCACGTGGTGTCCGCGCGCTCGTGGACGGTCGGGGCGGCGGGCAGCTGCTTCGGCTCGCGGCCGTCGAGCTGCTGATCATGTTCGTGACGATCGGCATCGCGACGGCTCTCGCTCGCACACCGCCACCCGCCGACGCGGTCACCCAGCCGTCCACGACCGAGCTGCTGATCGGGTACAACCTGCCGGGCGCGCCGACGGTCCTGCGGCTGCTCTTCGCCTGGCGATTCGACCTGATCTACGGCACGGCCGCGATCGTGCTGGCCGGGCTGTACCTGGCTGGTGTGCGGCGATTGCGCCGACGCGGAGACTCATGGCCGGTCGGCCGAACTGTCGCCTGGGTCGCGGGCTGCGCCGTCCTGCTGCTCGCGACGTCCTCCGGCCTCGGGCGCTACTCGCCGGCGATGTTCAGCGCTCACATGGGCGTGCACATGATGCTGTCGATGGTCGCGCCGGTGCTGTTCGTACTGGGTGGCCCGGTCACACTCGCGCTGCGGGCGCTCCCCGCCGCTGGCAAGAACTCACCCCCCGGGCCTCGGGAGTGGGTGCTGGCGTTCGTCCGGTCGCCCCTGGCGAAGGTGCTCACTCATCCGGTCGTAGCTCTGGTGCTGTTCGTCGGCTCGTTCTACCTTCTGTACTTCTCGGGCCTGTTCGACAGCGCGCTGAACTACCACTGGGCACACCTTGTGATGAATGCGCACTTCCTTCTGTCGGGCTACGTCTTCTACTGGCCGGTGATCGGCATCGACCCGGCGCCACGCCGCCTGCCCCACCTGGGCCGGCTGGGCATGATGTTCGCCGCCATGCCCTTCCACGCGTTCTTCGGCGTGATCCTCATGTCCAAGCAGACCGTGATCGGCGAGTCGTTCTACCGGCAACTGAACCTGCCATGGGTCACCGACCTGCTCGCGGACCAGCGGCTCGGCGGTGGGATCGCGTGGGCTTCCGGGGAACTGCCCGTCCTGCTGGTGCTGATCGCCTTGCTGGTGCAGTGGGCGCGAGCGGACGAGCGGGAGGCCAAGCGCACGGACCGTCGCGAGGAACAGACGGGTGACGCGGATCTGGCGGCGTACAACGCGATGCTCAAGCAGATGGCGGAGGGCAAGCCGCACGCCTAGTTGTCCACATACCCCTGGTTGTCCACAGCTACGGCAACTTCCCCTTCCCCCGGGCACGGCCGTCCGGCCAGGCTGGTGTCACGGCAGAAAACGCCAGACACGAGAAGGGGTGTGAGGGCGATGGCTCTGGGCGAGACGACGGTGACGGTGGTGGGCTTCGTCGACAGCGAGCTCGAGGTCAAGAGGGTCGGCGACGAGGGCCACGAGGTGGTCACCTTCTTGCTGCGCAGCATCGAGCGGCGGTTCGACAAGGAAAAACGGGAGTGGGGCGACGGGCGACATCTGGCGGTCAGGGTGAAGTGCCGGCGTCGCCTCGCCCTGGCTGCGCGGTCGGCGCTGCAGGAGGCCGATCCCGTGCTCGTCACGGGCAGGATGTCCACCCGCGTGCATGCCGAGGAGAGGGGGCAGCCTCGGTCTTTACCTGAGGTTGAGGCGTCGGCGATCGGGCTCAACCTCATGTTCTGCGTGGCGCCTATCCGCCGACCTAAGCAGGCCTCCGTGAGCGTTTCCCCCGGGCCCGGGAAGTGGCAGCGCCGGGCACTCGTCGAGAGGGAGGCGCTCATGTCGACGGCTGAGCCGGTGTCGGCGGCCTGAGAAGGGGAGGTCAGCGGACCGCGACGAGTGATGTTCGCGGGGTGAGCGGGGGGTGACGCTGGGTCGTTGGATGGTGACCGCCGTTCGGTCGGGTAACGCACGGCTCTACGATCGACGTTATGGCCGAGTTCATCTACACCATGAAAAAGGTGCGCAAGACCGTCGGGGACAAGGTCATCCTCGACGACGTCAGCACCGCGTTCTACCCGGGCGCCAAGATCGGCGTCGTGGGTCCGAACGGTGCCGGCAAGTCCACCGTGCTGAAGATCATGGCCGGGCTCGATCAGCCGAGCAATGGGGAAGCGTTCATCCAGCCCGGGGCGTCGGTCGGCATCCTGTTGCAGGAGCCCCCGCTCAACGAGGACAAGACGGTGCGCGGCAACGTCGAGGAGGGCCTCGGCGACATCAAGGTGAAGCTCGACCGCTTCAACGAGATCGCCGAGCAGATGGCCACCGACTACAGCGACGCGCTGATGGACGAGATGGGCCGGCTCCAGGAGGAGCTCGACCACGGCGACGCCTGGGAGCTGGACTCGCAGCTGGAGCAGGCGATGGACGCCCTGCGCTGCCCGCCGCCGGACGAGCCGGTCACCCATCTCTCCGGTGGTGAGCGGCGCCGGGTCGCGTTGTGCAAGCTGTTGCTGTCCAAACCGGACCTGCTGCTGCTGGACGAGCCCACCAACCACCTGGATGCCGAGAGCGTGCTGTGGCTCGAGCAGTTCCTGGCCAACTACCCGGGCGCCGTCCTCGCGGTCACCCACGACCGGTACTTCCTGGACAACGTCGCCGAGTGGATCATGGAGCTCGACCGCGGCCGGGTCGTCGGCTACGAGGGCAACTACTCGACCTACCTCGAGAAGAAGCGGGAACGATTGGAGGTGCAGGGCAAGAAGGACGCGAAGCTCGCGAAGCGGCTCAAGACCGAGCTCGACTGGGTTCGCTCCAACGCGAAGGCGCGCCAGACCAAGTCCCGCGCCCGTCTGGACCGCTACGAGGAGATGGCCACCGAGGCCGAGCGCAACCGCAAGCTCGACTTCGAAGAGATCCAGATCCCGCCCGGCCCGCGGCTGGGCAGCGTGGTGGTCGAGGTCGAGAACCTGCGAAAGGGCTTCGACGACCGGCTGCTCATCGACGGCCTGTCGTTCAACCTTCCGCGCAACGGCATCGTCGGGGTGATCGGCCCGAACGGCGTCGGTAAGACGACGTTGTTCAAGACGATCGTCGGGCTGGAGAAGCCCGACTCGGGCGACGTCAAGATCGGCGAGACGGTCAAGCTGTCCTATGTGGACCAGAACCGCTCCGGCATCGACCCCAAGAAGACGGTGTGGGAGGTCGTGTCCGACGGGCTGGACTACATCCACGTGGGCCAGACCGAGATGCCGTCGCGGGCCTACGTCTCCGCGTTCGGGTTCAAGGGGCCGGACCAGCAGAAGCCGTCCGGGGTGCTCTCCGGCGGTGAGCGCAACCGGCTGAACCTCGCGCTCACCCTGAAGCAGGGCGGAAACCTGATCCTGCTGGACGAGCCGACCAACGACCTGGACGTGGAAACACTGGGCTCGCTGGAGAACGCGCTCGAGCAGTTCCCCGGCTGTGCGGTGGTCATCTCGCACGACCGGTGGTTCCTCGACCGCGTGGCGACCCACATCCTGGCCTGGGAAGGGGACGACGCCAACCCGGCCAAGTGGTTCTGGTTCGAGGGCAACTTCGAGGGCTACGAGAAGAACAAGATCGACCGCATGGGAGCGGAGGCGGCCCGGCCCCACCGGGTGACTCACCGCAAGTTGACGCGCGACTGACGCGCGCTCGCGAGCACGCTTGAGCCGACACTGAAGCGGAGTCCCCATTGGTAGCCACCAAGCACATCCGATCCAGCCCGTCCTCGACACGTGTCGGCGGGTGGAGCGCGGCCGGTAGCGGCGAAAGCTACGCGATCGAGAGCCTGCTGCAGCAGGCGGCCTCGCTCACGTTGCGTGCGCCGGAACTGACCGTGGTCTTCGGTGAGCGCGCCGCGTCCCTCGCGGAGGCCGCGGGGTCGGACAAGCTGTGGGTGCGCGCCGAGAGTCTGGTCGTGTCGGCCCAGGTCCGGCTCGGGCTGCGGGCGGACACCGTGGGACGCGCGGTCGCCGCGTTGCGGGCGGCCGAGGACTTGGGCGAGACGGTGCTGGCCGCCCGGCTGCGTACTGACCTCGCCCTGTGTGCGCGCAGCGTCGGTACGCCGCTGACGGGGCTGGCTGCGCTACGGCCGGTGCTCACAGTGGCGGAATTTTCCGGTGCAGGCAGGGCGGCCGCCATGTGCCAATTGGTCGGCTGCCTTTCGCAGTTCGGGCGCAAGCCTGAGCTGGACCGGACGTTGACCGAGGCCGACCGGCTGTGCGGGTCGGACGACGACCTCGACGGTGACGACCGCCTGCTGGCACGCGCGCTCGTCCGGGTGGGGATCTCGGCCCATCGGCGGCGCCATTCCGATGTGATGGGCGCGGCCGACGCCGCACGCACGGGTCTGGGTCTGCTCGAGCAGTTGGACGACCCGGGCTGTGACGGCGGTGTCGTCCGGGTGCGGCTCATCCTGCAGCTGGTGTGCTCGCTGCTCGACCGGGGTGACACGAAGAACGCCGCGGAGATCGCGGAATCGGTGCTGGCCGAGTCCGCCCGCGCCGCTTCGGTCGCGCCGCTGGGCTGGCTTCGAATGGCGGTCGCCACCAGGGTTCTGCTTCCGTCGGGTTCGGTCGAGGCGGCGGCGGTCGTGCTCCGGGATGCGGTGCACAGCACCGAACGGCACGGCCTGCACGCGCTGACCTCACGACTGTGGGCCGAGCTCGCGCACGTCGAGGAGCGGCTGGGCCGGGAGTCGGAAGCCATCGAATGCCTGCACCAGAGCCGGGCGGCCGAGCACGTGTACGCGCGTTCTCGTCGTCAGGCCATGGGCCTGCTCGCAAGCGAGTTCGGCAACGGTGGTCATGCTGCGCTGGATCTCGATGACGTTCTCGGCGCCCCCGCAAGCGCGGCGCCGGGTGCTTCAGCTACCCCGCCAGTTTCCGGCGATGTCGTAGTTGCGACGGCTGGATACTCGGCGTCCACCGCAACGAACGGGCACGCCGTGTCGTCGCGCTCGACGGATACGGGCACACGTCACGCCGAGGGCTCCCGAAGCGTCGGCGGGCGCGCGACGTCTGAGACTGGTGTGACTGAGCACACCGCGATCATTCCGCGCATCGTTGATTCGACTGATGACTGGACGAAGGCCGGGCCCGCGCGGGCCGGTACGTCGCAGTCCGACCGCGAGCCAAGGCGCGCCACGGAAACCTCGGCGGAATCCACGCACGGGATGCGTCGTGACGACCGTTCCTCGGAATCCGCGCATGGGGCACGGCGTGCCGAAGAGGATCGCTCCGAGACCAGGCATGCGGCGCGCCGCGTGGAAGAGGGTTCCTCCGAGACCGGGCACGGGACGCGGCGTGCCGAAGAGGATCGCCCCGAGACCGGGCACGGGGCACGGCGTGCCGAAGAGGGCACCTCCGAACCCGAGCATGGGACACGGCGCCCTGAGAAGGCTTCGCCGGAGTCCGGGGGTGGGAAGCGCCGCGCTCCTGAAGTCCCGGCAGAGGCAGAAGGCAGTGGGGCCGCAGGAGCCGCCAAGTCTCAGGTGAAGCTCGCGCCGGTGCGTGTCGAACGGGCCGCCGTGCCGGACCCGCCGCTCGCGCCGCCGCCGGCGGATGAGCGATCGCCGCGGGTCTCGCTCGTCTCCGAGCGCAAGCCCGAGCCCCTCGCGAAGACCGAGGAGCCGGAGGACGAGCAGAGCAAGCCGAAGACTCGTCACGACGCCACCCATGGTTCGATCGCCGCACGTTCGGTGCTGGACAGGCTGGGCATTTCAACCGGTTCGGGCGGCGGTCGTCGCCGGGCGGCGGACGATTCCGACGAAACGCCGCGGGTCGTCGAGGCGTTGGAACCGGCGGGGAGCGGGTCGGCACGGAACGTCGAGCCGATCGCTCGCAGTGGAGAGACTCCGACCGTGCCTGAGACTCGAAACGTTGCGGGGGCTGAAGCAACCGCCGTCGAGTCTGCGCAGGAGCTGACGTCCGCAGAATTGGCTCGTGATGGTGCGGTGGAAGACGCGGGTCAAGACCTCGCAGAGTCGGACACGGATGAGTCGTCGGCCGTCCCGACGCCGGAGTCTCCCGCGCCTGCGGAGGAGACGCTCGGGGAGACGTCGGTCGCGGTCAACGATCCTTGGCTGCCGCGGTTGAGGCTTCCACCGTCGCTCGAGCCCTTCGAAGACTTCTCCGACGAGGTGCTGGCTTCGATCTCGGAGACGCACTTCACGAGCACGCCGGTCATCGAGGACGATGGGTTCGGGGATCCGTTTCGCAGCGAGTACAGCGGCTCCTCCCCGCTGGACGACGATCTGCCCGCCGATGCCGGGCTGGCCGACCTGCTCGCGAGGGCGCTCGCGGAGCACCAGGCAGGCACCTCGAGCGCGGCCGCGTTGGTGAAGCGCCTGGGCAACCAGGGCTCCGACGAGCGGCGCACGGTCAACGGCCACAGCCGCAACGGTGAGCCGCCGGCCAACGGCCGCCACCGCGGCGGCAGCGATCACTGACTGGCGCTTTCGTTCGTGCAGCCGCCATGCAGATGGCCTACAGGCGCGCCGCATGACACGCACCTAACGCGGTGCGCGGGTGGCCCACGGCGAATCGTTTGTGGGCGCCCGTGCGTGACCCTGCCGACGGCGTGCAACACGCGGCAGATGAACGGGCTCTGTACAGGGACACGGCGGATGGCACGGTGCACTGCGAAATGGCCCGCGGTGAACATGTCAGAGGTGCGGACGGTGCGCGGCGAACCTGCTCGGCGTGTGGGGCCACGCATGGCGCGCGGCCGTGCACGTGCGGCGGATATGTAGGGGGCCGCGGCGGCGGTGCACGGCGTGTGGGGGCCACGCATGGCGCGGCGGCCGTGCACGTGCGGCGGATATGTAGGGGGCCGCGGCGGCCGTGCATGGCCGTGTGGGCGGTCATACACGGGGCGCGGCGGCCATGCGGGGCACGGCGGCGATGCACGGGGGCGGCGGACAGATGTGCGGTGCCAGCCGGATATGCACAGCGTGCGGCGGCCGTGCCCAAGACGCGCGCGACGCGCGACAGGCCCCACACCTCCCCATCCCCACCGCACGCTGCCTATAACCGCTCGGGTGGGTGAAGTCGTGGGGTTCTAGCACCGGGGGTGGGGATCGGTGCGTCCATGTAGCGAAAGGGTCTCCGAAAGCTCGCACTAGGGTGAGGCTGTTCGGCGTGATCACGTGATCAAGGCTCAGTGGAGAGTTGCCTGAAATGAGCTCGACAGGTTTTTCGTCCCGTTCTGGTGTGGCCTCAGGGCGGGAAACCCTTCAACGGCGACCGGCCAGCCCGGAGCAGATCCGGGACGAGCTGATCGAAGCCGCAGCCGAGCACGCGCCGGACATCGCTGATCTCATCCGCCTCTACTACCGCCACATCCCGGCCGAAGAGGTCCTCGGCGACGACCCCGTCGACCTCGTCGGCGCCGTCCGGTCGCACTGCCAGTTCGCGGAGCAGCGGGTGCCCGGCCGCCCCGGCGTGCGCCTCCTCAACCCGACCACCGCGGAGGACGGCTGGACCCGCGATGCCACCGTCGTCCAGATCGTCACCGACGACATGCCCTACCTGGTCGACTCCGTCACCGCGAAACTCGCCCGCGACGGGATCCAGGTCCAGCGTCTGGTGCACCCGATCGTCGTCGTCAGCCGAGACATCACCGGTAAACTGCTGGAGATCCACCCGACCGCCGACGCCGCCCAGCCGCCCGAGGGAGCGGCCGCGGAATCCTGGATGTACGTCGAGATAGACCTCATCACCGACCCGGACCGCGCGCGCGAGCTGGACACGCACCTGACCTCGGTGCTCGCCGACGTCCGCGAGGTCGTCGAGGACACCGACAAGATGGTCCGCGCCGCGCTCGATGTCGCCGCCGAGCTCACCGACGACCCGCCGCCCCTGGCATCCGACCTGGTCACCGAAAGCGCCGATCTGCTGCGTTGGCTCGCCAAGGGCCACTTCACCTTCCTCGGCTACCGCCGCTACCAGCTGGTCGAGGGCGAACCGGGAGACGACGACCCCGCGATGCGCGCCTCGCTGGCCTCGGGTCTCGGCGTGCTCAGGCAGGACAACCTCGCCGCGCGCAGCCTCACCGCCGGGCCGGACACCACCGCCAACGCCCTGAAGCCCGAGCTTCTGGTGCTGACCCAGGCGAGTGCGCCGTCCACCGTGCACCGCCCGGTGTATCCGTACTACGTCGGGGTGAAGACGTTCGACGAGCGCGGGCTGGTCACCGGTGAGCACCGGTTTCTGGGCATGTTCACCACGAGTGCCCTGCACGAGGATGTCCTCGACATCCCTGTGGTGGCGCGCAAGGTGCGGAACGTGATCCACCGGGCCGGCTATCCGATGGAGTCGTTCTCCGGGCAGCGGATGCTCGAAGTGCTGCAGAACTGGCCGCGTGCGGACCTGTTCTCCGCCGACCAGGATTCGTTGTACTCGACCGCGGTCGGTGCGATCACGTTGTCGGATCGGCGGCGGTTGCGGCTGTTCCTGCGGCGCGACACCTACGGCCGGTTCTACTCGTGCCTGGTGTTCCTGCCCCGGGACCGCTATACGACGCGGTCCCGGCTGGCGATGCAGGAGGTGCTGCTCGCCGAGTTGGAGGGCACGCATCTGGAGTACGGCACCCGCGTCGGCGAGACCGCGCTGGCGCAGATCCATTTCATCGTGCACACGGATCCCTCGAGCCAGGTCGAGCCGGACACCCTGCACATCCAGGAGCGCCTGAACGCGGCGGTCCGCAGCTGGGACGACCTGATGGTCGAGGCGATCCTCGCCGAGCGGCGCGAGCGCGCCGGTGAGGGTCTGCGGGCGCCGATGGGCGAGGAGTCCGCGACCGAGCTGGGCCAGCGTTTCGCGGGTGTGTTCCCCGAGGCGTACAAGGAGGACTTCAGCGCGGTCGAGGCGTTGGCGGACCTGCGGCGCCTGGAGTCCCTGCAGACCGAGCAGGACCTGGCGATGTCGTTCTACGTGCCGGCCGACGCGGAGCCGGGGGAGCGGCGGTTCAAGCTGTACCTGCTCGGCGAGGGGGTCACCCTGTCGGCCGTGCTGCCGGTCCTGCAGCGGATGGGTGTCGACGTCGTCGACGAGCGCCCGTACGACCTGCGCCGGGAGGACGGGACGCGGTCGTGGGTGTACGACTTCGGCCTGCGGATCGGGCAGCAGGCGCTGGATGACTTGACCGAGGAGGCCGAGCAGGATCTGCGGGTCCGTTTCCAGGACGCGTTCGCCGCCGCCTGGCGCGGAGACTGCGAGGTCGACGGCTACAACTCGCTGGTGTTGCGGGCGGGGCTGACCTGGCGGCAGGCGTCGGTGTTGCGGGCGTATGCGCGGTACCTGCGCCAGGCCCGGACGCCGTACTCGCAGGAGTACATCGAGTCCGCGGTGCTCGCGCACACCGACATCGCGACGAAGCTGGTGAAGCTGTTCGAGCACCGCTTCGACCTGGCCACGGACCCCGGGTCCGACACGCAGTTCGACACCCTGGTCGAGGAGATCACCTCGATGATCGACGGTGTCACGAGCCTGGACGAGGACCGGATCCTGCGGCGGCTGCTCGCGGTGATCTGCGCGACCCTGCGCACCAACTACCGGGTGACCGACGCCGAGGGCGCGAACCGGCCGTTCCTGGCGTTCAAGCTCGACCCGCAGGGTGTGCCGGACCTGCCGGAGCCGCGGCCGCGGTTCGAGATCTTCGTGTACTCGCCGCGGGTGGAAGGCGTGCACCTGCGCTTCGGCGCGGTCGCGCGGGGCGGGTTGCGCTGGTCGGACCGGCGCGAGGACTTCCGCACCGAGATCCTGGGCCTGGTGAAGGCCCAGGCGGTGAAGAACGCCGTGATCGTGCCGGTGGGCGCGAAGGGCGGGTTCGTCCTCAAACGCCCGCCGACCCCGACCGGGGACCCGGGGGTGGATCGCGACGCGCTGCAGAACGAGGGCATCGCCTGCTATCGCATGTTCATCTCCGGTCTGCTGGACCTGACCGACAACCGGGTCGAAGGCCGCACCGTGCCGGCGCCGAACGTGGTGCGTTACGACGAGGACGACACCTATCTGGTGGTCGCGGCGGACAAGGGCACCGCGACGTTCTCCGACATCGCCAACGAGGTGTCGGCGAGCTACGAGTTCTGGCTGGGCGACGCGTTCGCCTCCGGTGGCTCGGTCGGCTATGACCACAAGGCGATGGGCATCACCGCCCGCGGCGCCTGGGAGAGCGTGAAGCGGCACTTCCGCGAGCTGGGCGTGGACACCCAGAGCGAGGACTTCACGGTCGTCGGTGTCGGGGACATGGCGGGAGACGTCTTCGGCAACGGGATGCTGCTCTCCCGTCACATCCGGCTGGTGGCCGCGTTCAACCACCTGCACGTCTTCCTCGACCCCGACCCGGACGCGGCCTCCTCCTTCGAGGAGCGCAAGCGGTTGTTCGCGTTGCCGCGCTCGTCCTGGGAGGACTACGACCGGTCGTTGATCAGCGAGGGCGGCGGGATCTACTCGCGCAGCGCCAAGACGATCCCGATCACCACGCAGGTGCGCCGCGCCCTGGGGCTGGGCGAGGACGTCGCGCACCTGTCCCCGGCCGAGCTGATCAAGGCGATCCTGCTGGCGCCGGTGGATCTGTTGTGGAACGGCGGGATCGGCACCTACGTCAAGGCCGAGGACGAGACCCACACCGACGCGGGGGACAAGGCAAACGACGCGGTGCGCGTCAACGGCAAGGACCTTCGGGTGCGGGTCGTCGGCGAGGGCGGCAACCTCGGGCTGACCCAGCGCGGCCGGATCGAGTTCGCCCGCGCCGGCGGGAAGATCAACACCGATGCGCTGGACAACTCCGCCGGGGTGGACTGCTCCGACCACGAGGTCAACATCAAGATCTTCCTCGACCACCTGGTCACGGTCGGGCAGCTGGGTCGTGAGCAGCGCAACGAGCTGTTGCACGAGATGACCGACGAGGTCGCCGAGTTGGTGCTGGCGGACAACTATCGGCAGAACGCGGTGCTCGGGGTCGCGCGAGCGCATGCCCCGGCGATGGTGAACGTGCACGAGCGGCAGGTCGCCGCGCTGGAGGCCGCGGGTGTGCTGGACCGGGAGCTGGAGTCGCTGCCCGGCAAGGCCGAGTTCCGCAACCGGGAGAAGGCCGGGCAGGGCCTCAGCTCGCCGGAGCTGGCGACTCTGCTCGCGCACGTGAAGCTCGACCTGAAGGACGAGCTGCTCGCGGGTGACCTGCCCGACGCGGAGGTGTTCGCGCGGCGGCTGACCGAGTACTTCCCGACACAGCTGCGGGAACGCTACGGCGACGCGGTCGCCGAGCACCCGCTGCGCCGCCAGATCGTCTCCACCATGCTGGTCAACGAGGTCGTCGACGGTGCCGGGATCTCCTACGCCTACCGGCTCTCGGAGGAGATGAACGCGACCGTCACGGATTCGGTGCGCGCCTACACGGTGGTCACCCGCGTGTTCGGCCTCGACTCCCTGTGGGAGGCGATCCACCGGCTCGGCAACGTCGTGGACACCCGCATCTCCGACGCGATGATGCTGGAGTCACGGCGGCTGCTGGACCGGGCCGCGCGCTGGTTCCTGGCGAACCGGCCGCAGCCGCTCGCCGTCGGCGCCGAGATCAGCCGGTTTCAGGCCACCCTCGCCGCGCTGGCGCCGCAGGTCGGGCAGCTGCTGCGCGGGCGGGAGGCCGACGCCGTCGCCGAGCGCACCACCAAGTTCTGCGGCGAGGGCGTGCCCCGCGAGCTGGCCGACCGGGTCGCGCTCCTGCTGGACTCCTACGGTCTGCTCGACGTCATCGAGGTCACCGAGCTGGCCGAACGGGAAGCCCGCGTGGAGACCGAGCGCAGCCCGCAGGAGACCGCCGAGCTGTACTACGCGCTGTCCGCGCACCTCAACGTCGACCAGCTGCTGACCTCGATCAGCGCGCTGGAACGCGGAAACCGCTGGCACGCCCTGGCCCGGCTCTCCCTGCGCGACGACGTCTACTCCTCGTTGCGGGCGATCACGCTCGACGCGCTGCGCCACAGCGACACCGACGACAGCACAGACGAGAAGATCGCCCAATGGGAGAAGGCCAACGCCTCCCGGCTCTCCCGCGCCAGGGTCGCGCTCGACGAGATCAGCCGGTCCGGCAGGCTGGACCTGGCGACGCTGTCGGTCGCCGCCCGGCAGCTCAGGAGCACGGTGAGGTAGCGAGTGTATGTAGCGATGGTCCGGCCGCGCTGGTCGGACATGGACGTCTTCGGGCACATCAACCACGCGCGCATGGTGACCTTGCTCGAGGAGGCTCGGGTGCCGCTGCTCTTCGGCGAGGCGAGCGAGCAGGGGCTGGCCGAGTTCGCCAAGGGCATGGTCGTGGTCAAGCTGTCCGTGCACTACCAGGCGCCGATCGTGGTGGACGGCCAGGACATCCGGGTCGAAGTGAGCATGCGGGACCTGAAGTTCGCCTCGGCCACCCTGGATTACAAGGTCCACAGTGGACCGTCGGCCGACGACAGGGTCGCGGTGGTGGCGGACACCGTGCTGGCGCCCTACGACGTCGAGACCGGCAGGCCGCGGCGATTCACCGAGCAGGAGCGCGAGTTCCTGCGGAACAGGCTGGCGGTGGGCGCGGATGACTGAGAGCACCCGTTCGCAGACGACGGAGCTGCACGTCCCGGACGCCGCGGACCGCGAGACGCTGAGCGCGTTCGTGGCCCGCGCAGTCCGGCTCGACGGGCAGTGCGCGGTGCGGTTGCGCAACCGTGACGAGGAGGTCGTCGAGGCGTGGGTGGTGACGCCGTTCGAGGTCCTGGCCACCCGTGCGGTGCACGGTCGGGTCGCACCGCGGGACGTGACCGTGTCGGGCAACGAGCTGCTGGCGGCGCTGACCGTGGCGCCGGGGGAGTGGATGGACCCGGGCCCGTCGCGTGACCTGTTGTGGCACGCCGAGCTGCCCGTCGGCGGCCAGTGGCAGCAGGTGGACGACCTGCCGGTGGGCGTGGTCGGCGAGCTGACCGACCGGGGCGTCACGCTGGCGCGGGACAACGTCGGCCCGCACGGCACCCCGCCGGCGTCGCTGATGGACCAGACGGTCCTGACCGTGACCGGCGGCGAGCTCGAGGTCAAGATCCCGATGCGCTGCCTGTTCGCGCTCTCGGGCATGGGCTTTGTCGACTCGTCGATAGGCGAGGATGTCGTGCGGGTGACAGCGACGAGCTCGTGGCTCCGGCTCGACGCCCGCTACGGCGCGGTGCTGCGTCGCAGGCAGGCGTTGCTACCGCTGCTGTTCTGACGCCCAGAGCAGCCGTTCGTCGCGGTCCGGGTCGTCGGCGGGCCGGCTCACGGTGTCGAACAACATCGTGGTCCGGCATTCCGGCTCGTATCGGGGCCAGCTGGGTTCGCCGTGGACGAACCGGACCCACGCGTCGTGCATCGCCCTGGCCACCGTGCCGGCGCGCCGGGTGTCGCGGCCCAGGAACAGCCGGAAGTACCGGTTGTCCACGTCGTCGAAGATCAGCGGCAGGTCCAGGCCGTGGCACGCGCCCATGCCCTGCACGCCCGTGCGCCAGTCGAGCCGGTACATCCACACCTCGCCGCCCGCCGCGTGCTGCGCCTCGGCGTACCGGATCGCGGGCAGCCACCAGTCACTCGCCGTGACCACCCGCCCCTCCAGGTTCGTCTCGTCAGGAAACCGCCGCCGGTAGGCCGAGATCACCTCGGTGAACTCCTCGGGGCCGAGCATCATCGCGCCCTGGGCCTGGCCGAGCATCCGGAACAGGTCGTGCTCGTCATGGTTGGTGCCGATCAGCAGCCGCACGCCCGAGGCAGTGCCCGCGGCCACGGCGTCGAGCGGCCGCTCGACGAGCGGCGAGCCGTCGACGACGACCCGGTAGGGGACGCGCGCGCCGGACCGCGCGGCGAGCCGGATCTGTGCCTCGACGATCTGCTCGGCCGGCAGGTCACGAAGCTCGTCGGCGTCGGCACCGAGTTCGTCCAGCAGCTGGGCCGCGGTCCCGGACGCCGTTTCGGGGGAGTCCACGAGCGCGCCGACTCCGGTCCCGCTCTGCACGATCGCCTGCTGGAAGAGTCCTTGCGCGGCCGGCACGGCGAGCAGCGTGCCCACCGTCCGCCCGCCGTTGGATTCGCCCGCGAGCGTGACCCGCGCCGGATCCCCGCCGAACGCGGCGACGTTGTCCCGGACCCAGTGCAGCGCCGCGAGCTGGTCCAGCAACGCGAAGTTGCGCCCGCCGAGGCTCTCGGGCAGGTAGAGCAGGCCGAGCGCGCCGAGCCGGTAGGCGACGGTCACGACGACCACCCCGTGCTGCGCGAACCGCGTCCCGTCGTACTCGTTCGGCGAACCGGTGATCCCGCCACCGCCGTGGATCCACACGAACACCGGATGTGGCCCGGACGCCGCGGGCGCGTAGACGTTGAGGTACAGGCAGTCCTCGCTGCCGGACAGCCCGCGGCCGAGGACGTGGGCCTGCAGCGACGACCGCCTGGAACCGGGGAGCACACCCGGCCACGGCTCGACCGGATGCGGTGGCGCGAACCTCAGCTCACCGACCGGGGGCGCGGCGTACGGGATGCCGGTGAAGATCCGGACGCCGTCGCGCTCCTCGCCGCGGAGGGTGCCGTCGGCAATCGTGACGTTCACGGATTCAGGCGCTCGCGGGAGCCTTCAGCGACGCGACGACCGTCGGCACGTCGTCCACGCACAGGGCGTCCGCGCCGGCGTCGAGCAGCCGCTGCGCGAACTCCACCTCGGGACACCAGGCGAGCAGCTCGCGCCCGCTCGCGTGCACCAGGTCGATCACGTAGTCCAGCGGCCGGTGCAGTGGCCTCGGCTCGGCATCGTTCGGGTGCATGGAACCCCAGTGCGGCGCGAGCACCTGGACGTCCAGGTGGCCTGCCGCGGCGACGGCGTGCCCGATCGGGAAGCCCACCCAGGTCAGCAGGCCGCGGGCGACGCCGGGGGCGAGCTGCCGGGCGATGTCCAGGCCGCCCGGGTCGAACGACGTGACGAGCACGTCGCGCCGGCGGGACTCGCGGGCGGCGACGGCGGCGAGCCGCCCCATCGTGGTCCGCGTCCGGGCGAGGGTGGCGTCCTCCATGGACGTCTTCACGTCGAAGTCGACCCCGACCGATTCGGGCAGCGCCTCCAGCAGCTCGCCGAGCCGCAGCGCGCCCTTGTCGCAGGCCTCCTGTGCGGTGATGTCGGCGTAGAAGACCCCGTCGGCGTCGGCGGGGTTGTGGACCACGACGAGCTCGTCGTCCACGGTCCGGCGGACGTCGACCTCGACCCAGTCGACACCCGCGGGCGCCGCCGCGAGGAACGATTCGAGCGTGTTCTCCAGATGCCCGTCGACGGTTCCCCGGCCCAGGCCCCGGTGTCCGACGATGACGGGTCCGCGCGCGAAAACTCTTTTGCCGTCCATGAAGGCGATCAGTCCCAGCTGTTGAGCATGCTCTGTGCGGCCATCTCCAGGTACTGCCACAGCTGCTGCTCGAGCGCGGGCGGCAGCCCCGCCTCGTCCACCGCGATGCGCATCGCCCGCAGCCAGGCGTCCCGCTGCATCGGGCCGACCTTGAACGGCGCGTGCCGCATCCGCAGCCGCGGATGGCCGCGGCGGTCGGAATAGGTGTGCGGGCCGCCCCAGTACTGCATGAGGAACAGCCGCAGCCGCTCCTCCGCCGGGCCGAGGTCCTCCTCGGGGTACAGCGGCCGCAGGATCTCGTCCTGGGCCACCTCGGCGTAGAACCGGGCGACGATCTTGCGGAACGTCGGCTCCCCGCCGACGGCGTCGTAGAAGGACTGGGGCTCGGACTCGCCGCTCACTGAGGACACCTCCCTATTGTGCCGTGCCGGTCGTGCCCGGCTGACCGAGGAACCGTCCCATGGGCGGATCGAACCCGGCCTCCTCGAGCCCGGAGATCACGGCCGCCCGCAGCGCACGCTGCACCGACCACTGCTTGCCCGGCCGGACCTTGACCGTCAGCCGGATCGTGATGCCCTCCGGGGTGACGTTTTCCACCCCCAGCACCTGCGGCGGTTCCAGCACGTCCTGGGCCAGCGGCTCGGCCGCCACGGCGGCACCGGCGGTACGGGTGAGCACCTCGACCGCGCGGTCGACGTCGGCGGTGTAGCTCAGCGGCACGTCCACGACCGCGTTGGCGTAGCCCTGGCTCGAGTTGCCGACCCGCTGCACCTCGCCGTTGCGGACGTACCAGACGGTGCCCTTCATGTCCCGCAGCGTCGTGATGCGCAGCCCGACCGACTCGACCGTGCCGGTGGCCGAGCCGATGTCGATCACGTCGCCGACCCCGTACTGGTCCTCGAGCATCATGAACATGCCGGAGAGGAAGTCCTTGACCAGGTTCTGCGCGCCGAAGCCGAGCGCGACGCCGACGATCCCGGCCGAGGCGATGATCGGCCCCAGGTTGATGCCCAGCTCGCCGAGCACCTGGATGAACGCGAGCCCGTAGACGATGAACGAGGTCAGCGACTTGAGCACCGAGCCGATCGTCTTCGCGCGCTGGCGCCGTCGCTCGATCACCATCGGGCCGAGCAGGTCCGGCGCGCGCTCCCGCAGCGGGCGCAGCAGCGCGGGCAGCCGGCGGCTGTTGTTGCGGGGGATCTCGGTGACCCGGTCGATGACCTTGCGCAGCACGAGCCGGATCAGGAACGCGACCAGCAGGATCAGCACGATCTTGATGGGCTTGGCCACCAGCCAGCCCGCCGACGCCGCCAGCCACTCATTGTGAGTCAGCTGGTACACCTGGTAACACCAGGTGCCCTGGTCGTTGACGCACTGGGGTGTTTCGGTCAGCAGGGGGTACACGGGGCTGTGTGGTCCCTTTCTCGCCTTGTGCGCCCGCGTTCACGTGAACGTCGGACGGATGTCACAGGACACGTCTTCTAACACAGGTGCATTTCCGGTGTGATCTGTGGTCGACTATGGCTGCACCGGTGGAGGTGGTCGAGTGCCAGACCGACAACCGATCCCCCTCGGCGCCCCCGACCACAATCCCGTGGCCGGGCAGGCGCCGGAGGTAGTCCTGTGTGCTTATCCGGGTGGGGCCGCGCCCAGCGGTCATCATCCGAGTGGGCCACCTTCGCGTGGCGGGGGCCGTGGCGCCCGTCCGCCCGGACAGCGTAGAGGGCGGGATCCGGCGGTCGGCAGCGCCCCCAGCTGGGGACGGCGGCGGGTACTCCTGCTCAACGCCACCTACGAGCCGCTGACGGCGCTGCCGTTGCGGCGGGCCGTGGTGCTGGTGATGTGCGGGAAGGCCGACGTGGTGCACGGCGACCCGGCGGGCCTCACGCTGCACGCGGCCACGACGTCGCTGCCCGTGCCCTCGGTGATCCGCCTGTCCACCTACGTACGCGTGCCCTACCGGGCGCAGGTGCCGCTCACCCGCGCGGGGCTCATGCACCGCGACCGCTACCGCTGCGCCTACTGCGGCGGCCGGGCGGACACCATCGACCACGTCATCCCGCGCAGCCGGGGCGGCCCCCACAGCTGGCAGAACTGCGTGGCCTGCTGTGCCAGGTGCAACCACCGCAAGGCCGACAAGCTCCTCTCGGAGCTGGGCTGGCACATGCGCGTGGTGCCCACCGCGCCGCACGGCCCGCACTGGCGGCTGCTGGTGCACAGCGGGGAAGCGGACCCGTTGTGGCGGCCGTACCTGGGCGTCGCGGCCTAGGCAACGCACACCGGTGCCCCGGTCGTCCTGCGACGGCCGGGGCGTTCTGGTGCCCGGAGTCCGGAGGGGGGTTCAGGAGGCGGTGACGCGGGTGCCGCAGGTGACCCGCGTCCCGTGGGTCACCCGGGTGCCACGCGTGACGCGGGTGCCGGCCGTGACCCTGGTCCCGCGCGTGACGCGGGTCCCGCGGGTGACCCTCGTGCCCGCGGTGACCCGCGTGCCCCTCGTGACCCTGGTCCCGCGCGTCACGCGGGTTCCCGCGGTTACCCGCGTGCCCCGGGTGACCCGGGTGCCGTGGCCCTCAATGGTGTCGATCAGTGACGGAGCGTGGTCAGCGTTGGGCTGAGCGGGGGTAGAGGCGACATTCATGAGCTGTCCTCCGGGGACCCAGTGCGTTACTTTGCGGGAAGGGGAGCGGGGCGCAAGGCCCGTACAGGTGAAAACTACGAGGAATTGTTCCCGGGAACAAGCCGATTGCGCTGAGTGCGGCCGCCCGAACGCTGAGTTGCAACCTTTCGCGCAAGGGCCTTTCGGCCCATCGTGTGAACCGAAGGTCGGCACACGGCCGACGGCGGCCGCGTCACGACGAACGGTCCCGACGTGACAGCGTGCCGCCGGAAGCCATCGGCTAAGGTTCGAGACGTGAACATCGTCGAGACGATCCTGGTCTTCGCGCTGATCCCGGGCGCCATCTACGGCGTCGTCGCGCTGCTGACGCTGCGCTCGAAGTTCGCCGGGACCCCGCGTTACCGGCCGGGCCAGCCGTGGGAGTACCCGCCCATGTGGTGGAGCGGCAACCCCGAGGGCATCGGTGCGCATCGGCAGGTGAGCTCCGGCGACGGGTCGGGGACGGCAGTGGGAGGTGCCCGTGGCAGCTGGTGAGCTGGTCCAGCAGACCGAGTCCGACGAGCCGGAGTTCGGCGTCGGCATTACCTCCAGCGGCCGCCGGTCGGTCGCCAAGATGTACGAACCCGATAGCCCGTCCAGCCCATTCAGCGTCCAGCAGCTGGCGCGCCTCGACGAGGCGCTGACGCTCGCGAGCCGCGAGACGGGCGTCGACTTCAGCGTGTACCTGGGCGAGCTGGGGCCCGACTCGCGCGCGGCGGCCGAGAAGCTGCACGCGTCCATCGGCGAGACCGCGCCCCGCTCGGTGCTGATCGCGGTGTCGCCCGGTGAGCGCGTGGTCGAGGTGGTCACCGGCGCGGAGGCGTTCCAGCGCATTTCCGACCGGGCCGCGAAGCTCGCGGTGATGAGCATGGTCGCGTCCTTCAAGGAGGGCGACCTCATCGGCGGGCTCATCTCCGGTCTGCGCATGCTCGCCGACCAGGCAGGCCACGCCCCGGCCTGACCGGTCCAGCAAGACACGAGAACAGCCGGCCTCCCGTCGCGGGAGGCCGGCTGTTCTCCGTTTTCAGCTCTCGTCGAACTCGCGCGCCGCCAGCGCGCGGACGATGCCCGCCCGGCCCTCGGACACCAGCCGGCGCAGCGCCGCCGGGCGCTCCCCGGCGAGCCACGCGTCGGCGGCGTCCACAGTGGACCGCTCGACGGCCCACGCCGGGAACAGCCCGACGACGACCGGCTGCGCCCGCTCGCTCGAGCGCCGCTGCCACACGTCGTCGATCACCTCGAAGTACTTCCCGACGTACTCGCCCAGCAGGTGCTTCTGGCCCGGGTGGGAGAAGCCGCCGATGATGGCGTTGCTGACCGCGTTGGGCAGCTCGTCGTCGTAGACCGCCCGCTGCCACGCCTCGGCCTTGCTCTCCGGCGTCGGGCGCAGCGCGCGGGCGTGCTCGGCGTGCCGGCGCCCGGTCGCGGTGTCGTCGCGGGCCAGCTCGGCGTCGATCTCCCGGTCGCCGGCCTTGCCGTGCGCCACCAAGGCGTTCAGCAGCCGCCAGCGCAGGTCCGCGTCGACGGTCAGCCCCGGCAGCGGCGCCGAACCGTCGAGCCACCCGGCGAGGACGCCGAGCTTCTCGTCGTCGAGCACGGAGCCCGCGAGGGAGTTGACGAACGCCAGCTGGTGGTCCGAGCCCGGCTCGGCGCCCCGCGCCAGCTCCAGCAGGCGGGCGGTGAACTCGGGCCAGCCGCGCTCGGTCGCCCATTTGCGCTCCGCGTAGGAGTTCAGCGCCGTCTGCGCCTGCAGCAGCAGCCGCTGCACGACACCGACCTCGGTCTCGGCGTGGATGCCGTGGGAGACGATCGCGACGAAGTCGCGCGCCTTGAGCTCCGCTTCCCGCGTCATCTCCCAGGCCGCCGACCAGCACAGCGTGCGCGGCAGCGGCTCGACGACGTCGGCGATCCGGTCGACCAGCGTGGTCAGGGAACCGGTGTCGAGCCGCATCGTGCAGTAGGTCAGGTCGTCGTCGTTGACCAGCACGAGCTTGCCCGCCGGCGCGCCGATGAGGTCGGGCACCTCGGTGACCTCGCCCTCGACGTCGAGCTCCACCCGCTGGACCCGCACGAGCTTGCCGTCGACGTCGTCGTAGACGCCGACGGCGATGCGGTGCGTGCGCAGCTCGCCGGCACCAGGCTTCGCGCCGGTCTGCACGACGGCGAACGAGGTGAACCTGCCCTCGCCGTCGGTGTCGAACCGCGGGCGCAGCGAGTTCAGCCCCGTGGTCTCCAGCCACTGCGCGCTCCACCCGGACAGGTCGCGGCCGGAGGCCTGCTCCAGCGCGGCCAGCAGGTCGGCCAGGGTGGCGTTGCCCCACGCGTGCTTGCCGAAGTACACCCGCAGCCCGGCGAGGAAGTTGTCCAGCCCGACGTAGGACACCAGCTGCTTGAGGACGCTCGCGCCCTTGGCGTAGGTGATGCCGTCGAAGTTCACCTCGACCGCCTGCAGGTCGACGATGTCGGCCGCGATCGGGTGCGTCGAGGGCAGCTGGTCCTGCCGGTAGGCCCAGGACTTCTCGATGTTGGCGAAGCTGGTCCACGCGTGCTCGTACTCGGTGGCCTCGGCCTGCGCCAGCACGCTCGCGAAGGTGGCGAACGACTCGTTCAGCCACAGGTCGTCCCACCAGCGCATGGTGACCAGGTCGCCGAACCACATGTGCGCCATCTCGTGCAGCAGGGTCTCCGCGCGGCGCTCGTAGGCGTAGCGGGTGACCCGGCTGCGGAACACGTAGTCCTCGAGGAACGTGACCGCGCCGGCGTTCTCCATCGCGCCCGCGTTGAACTCCGGCACGAACAGCTGGTCGTACTTGGAGAACGGGTACGGCGTGGCGAACGCCTTGTGGTAGAAGCCGAAGCCCTGCTTGGTCTCGGTGAACAGGCGCTCGGCGTCCATGTGCTCGGCCAGCGAGGCGCGGCAGTAGATGCCCAGCGGGATCGTGCCGTGCTCGTCGGTGTACTGGTCGTGCCACTCGGCGTACGGCCCGGCGACGAGCGCGACCAGGTACGTCGAGATGCGCTCGGAGGTCGCGAACACCGTCCGGGTGGCGCCTTCCGGCGTCTTCTCGGTGGACTCGACCTGCGCGTTGGAGACGATCTTCCAGTCGCTGGGCGCGATCACCGTCAGCCGGTACACCGACTTGAGGTCGGGCTGGTCGAAGCAGGCGAACATGCGCTTGGCGTCCGCGGTCTCGAACTGGGTGTAGAGGTAGACCGCGTCGTCGACGGGGTCCACGAACCGGTGCAGTCCCTCCCCGGTGTTCATGTAGCGGCAGTCGGCGCGCACGACCAGTTCGTTGGTCTCGGCGAGCTCGGGCAGCTCGACGCCGTCGTCCTCGACGTAGCCGGACACGTCCAGCTCACGCCCGTTGAGCGTCGCGGCGCGCACCTGCGCCGCGACGATGTCCACCCACGAGCTCGCCCCGGCGCGCGCACTGGCGAACCGGATCGTGGTGGTCGAGTCGAACGTCTTCTCCCCGGGACCGCCATTACCGTCGGTGAGGTCCAGGACGATCTCGTAGGACTCGACTTCCAGCAGGTCCGCGCGTTGTTTTGCTTGGTCGCGGGTCAGGTTAGGGGCGGGCACAGGCACCTCGTAGCACTAGCGGTGGTCGATCGATGTGTCCCGCTATCCAATCACGGATGCCCCGGGGAACAAGCGGAACGCGGAAGCTGTTGGCCTGGTTGACCGCAGCTGCCGGCCCCTACAGGGAGAACCACTGATGTCCGATCGCACTCGCGTGGATTTCTACTTCGACCCGATCTGCCCGTTCGCCTGGATCACGTCGCGCTGGATCCTCGAGGTGGAGAAGCAGCGCGAGCTCGATCTCCACTTCAAGGTGATGAGCCTCGCGATCCTGAACTCCGGCCGGGACCTGCCGGAGCAGTACCAGGAGATGATGACGAAGGCATGGGGTCCGGTCCGGGTCGCCGTCGCGCTCGCGCAGGCCAAGGACGAGGCCGTGCTCCGCGAGTTCTACACCGAGTTCGGGACCCGCTTCCACAACGGGGGCGACAAGGACATCTCCGCGGTCCTCGAGCAGACGCTCGAGGCCATCGGGGCCTCCGCGGACCTGGCCGCGGCCGCCGACTCCACCGAGTACGACGAGGCGCTGAACAAGAGCCACCACGAGGGCATGGACCCGGTCGGCATGGACGTGGGCACCCCCACCATCCACATCGACGGCGTCGCGTTCTTCGGCCCGGTGCTCAGCTCGATCCCGCGCGGCGAGGACGCGGTGAAGGTCTTCGACGGCGCCCGCGCGCTCGCGAGCTACCCGGACTTCTTCGAGCTGAAGCGCACGCGGAGCGGGGACCTCAACTTCGAGTGAGCTCGTCCCGCTGACGCCGCACGAACGCGGTGTCCACGGGTTCGCCGTGCCCCGGCACGACCGTGCCGGGGCGCAGGGCAAGCAGCCTGTCCAGCGCCCGCGGCCACTCCGCCGCGTGCCCGATCTCCGGTGGCGCGCCCTGCTCGACGAGGTCGCCGGCGAACACGACCTCCGCGTCGGGCACGTGCACGGCCACGTCGTGGTCGGTGTGCCCGCGCCCGGGGTGCAGCAAGGTCGCCTTGCGGCCGCCGAGATCCAGTGTCACCTCATCGGTGAGCACGTGGGTCGGGCGGACGAGCTCGGCTTCGAGGAGGCGTTGGGCGAGCTCGTGCTTGTGCTCGCGCTGGAACGTCTGCGCCCACGTCTCCCGGTCGGCGCCCATCGCGGCCGCGCACCGCTCGTGCGCCCAGACCGGGCACGGCAGGAACGGCTTCGTGCCGAAGTGGTGGTCGAAGTGGGCGTGCGTGAGCACCACCAGCCAGGGCAGCGTCGTGACCGCCCGGATCGCGGCGGCGAACTCCGCGCCCTGCACCTCGTCGCCACCCGTGTCGACGACCAGGCAGCGCTCCCGGCCGACCACCAGCCCGAGCGTCTGGTCGAGGTGCTCGTACCGCCGGGCGAACACGCCGTCGCCGACCTCAGTCCACCGCATGGGGGCCAAAGGTAGCCGCTTCCGGCGGCGGCGCGGGTAGTGTGGCGGCCCGCACGTCCTGACCGCCCTGCCCGGACGACCCCGTACCCACAGCACACCCGGCCGGACGGGAGATGGCAGACTCCAGCCCGTGCGTGTCTACTTGGGATCCGACCATGCCGGTTTCGAGCTGAAGAACCACCTCGTGGCCCACCTGAAGGGCCAGGGGCATGAGGTCACCGACATCGGACCGGCCGTCTACGACGCGGCCGACGACTACCCGGCCTTCTGCATCGAGACGGCCCGGCGCGTGGTGGCCGACGAGGGCAGCCTCGGCATCGTCGTCGGCGGCTCCGGCAACGGTGAGCAGATCGCCGCCAACAAGGTGCCCGGCGCCCGCGCGGCCCTGGCCTGGAAGCCGGAGATCGCGCAGCTGGCCCGCGAGCACAACTACGCCCAGCTGATCGGCATCGGCGCGCGGATGCACACGGCCGAAGAGGCCACCGCGATCGTCGACACCTTCCTGGCCACCCCGCCCTCGCCCGACGAGCGGCACGCCCGCCGTGTGCGGCAGCTGCTGGACTACGAGCGCACCGGCACCCCGCCCGCGCTGCCCAGCTGATGCCCGAAGGCCACACCCTCCACCGGCTCGCCCGGCTGCACCAGCGGCAGTACGCGGGCGTGCCGGTGGAGGTGACCAGCCCGCAGGGCAAGTTCACCGACGCGTCCGCTGTGGACGGTCAGGTGCTGGTCAAGGCCGAGGCGTACGGCAAGCACCTGTTCCACCACTACGACTCGGCCGGTTCGGTGCACGTCCACCTCGGCCTGTACGGCACGTTCACCGAGGCGAAGCTGCCGGTGCTGCCGCCCGTGGGCCAGGTCCGGATGCGGCTGGTCGGTGGTACACATTGGACGGACCTGCGCGGCCCGACCCGTTGTGAGCTACTGACTCCGGACCAGGTCGACGCGATCAAGGCGCGGCTGGGCCCGGACCCGTTGCGCCGTGACGCCAAGCCGGAACAGGCGTTCGAGCGGATCTCCTCGTCACGCACCTCGCTGGCCGCGTTGCTGATGGACCAGTCCGTCGTCGCCGGTGTGGGCAACGTCTACCGAGCGGAGCTGTTGTTCCGCCACGGCATCGCGCCCATGCTGCCCGGCCGGTCACTGGACGCGGTGCGGTGGAAGGAGATGTGGGCGGACCTGGTGACGCTGATGCGGCACGGGGTGCGCGTGGGGCGCATCGACACGGTCGCCGACGAGCACCTGCCCCATGTCATGGGCCGCGCGCCGCGCGAGGACAGGCACGGCGGCGAGGTGTACGTCTACCGCCGCACCGGTCAGCCCTGCCTCGTCTGCGGCACGCCGGTCGCGCACAAGGAACTGGCAGGCCGGAACCTGTACTGGTGCCCGGTCTGCCAGCCCGAGTGAGCGGTCCGCGTCAGAAGTCGAAGCCCCCGCCGCCGAAATCGCCACCGCCGAAGTCCCCACCACCGAAGTCCCCACCACCGAAGTCTCCGCCGCCGTAGTCGCCGCCACCGTCGAAGTCGCTACCGGCATCCCCGCCGTCGCCGCCGTCTCCCGCGTCCCCGCCGTCTCCGGCATCCCCGCCGTCGGCCACCGCGTCCTCCTGGCCGGCGTCGTAGCCGGACTCCCACGCGGCGGCGCTGGCGATGCCGCCCATCCCGGAGAACATCGTGCTGAACAGCAGGACCGAGCCCAGGCCCCACGCGCCGGCGACCAGCGCGGGCTTCCACCACGGCTCGCTGTACCAGCCCTGCGGGACCGGCCGTCCGGCGACGCGGCCGCCGGGGTAGTAATAGGGCGTGTTCGAACCCGGGTCCGGCGAGGCCTCGTAGCTCTGGCCCTCGACGTCGACCTTCCGGTGCTCGCTGACCTTCCCGGCACGCTCGCGCTCGGCCTCTTCGGGCAGCTGTGGGCCCGGGTCGATGCCCATCGCCGTGCGCGCCGCGCGGACGTAGTACAGACCTTCGAGCGCCGTCTCCTTCACCAGCTTCGCCTGCTCGACCGTGCGCGCCTGCTCCAGCTGCGAGCCGGCGGCGTTGTAGCGCTCGGACGCGTCGGCCATCGCCTGCTGCGAGGCGGTGTCGGTACCGGTCAGGTTGAGCACCTGGCCGCCGAGCCGCTCGACCAGCCGGCGTGCGTCCGCCTTCGCGTCGTCCAGCTGGTTCTGCCGGTTGCGCGCCTGGTTCTTGGCGAAGTACGACACGCCGGCGATGATGACGAGAAGGAGCACGATCAGGGTGATCGCGGTGCCCATGGTTCACTCCCACGAGTTCGGTGTCTTGAACCGGACAACGCGGACAGTACGCCCCGAGTTCCCGGAGCATCGTCACAGCCCTCGACGAAAACTAGAACACGTTATAGTCTCGCGGATATGAAGTTCAGTCTCTCGGTCGCCATGAACCCGCTCGAGCAGTTCACCGAACTGGCCCGCACGGCCGAGGAGTGCAGCTTCTCCTCGATCGTGCTGCCCGATTCGCTCTTCTACTCCGAGTCGGTCTCGGCGGAGTACCCGTACACGCCGGACGGCAGCCGGTTCTGGAACGCCGAGACCCCGTGGGCGGACCCGCTCGTCGCGGTCGCGTCGATGGGCGCGGTGACGAGCGAGATCGGCTTCTACACCTCGGTCATCAAGCTCGGCTCGCGCAACCCGGTGCTGCTCGCGCGCCAGGTCGGCTCGGTCGCGGTGCTCACGAGCAACCGGTTCGGCCTCGGCCTCGGCGTCGGCTGGTCCCCGGAGGAGTTCGAGTGGTGCGGCGCGCCGTATGCCCAGCGGGGCAAGCGGGTCGACGAAGCCATCGAGGTGCTGCGGCTGATCCTGGACGGCGGGATGGTCGAGTACCACGGCAAGTTCTTCGACTTCGACAAACTGCAGATGAGCCCGGCGCCGTCGAAGCGGGTGCCGTTCTACATCGGCGGGCACACCGAGGTCGCGCTGCGCCGGGCGGCGCGGGTGGCGGACGGCTGGTCCAGCGCGATGATGAAGTTCGACGACCTGCGCGACACCATCGACCGGCTGGCCGCGCTGCGGGCGGAGCACGGGAGGGCGGACGTGCCGTTCGAGATCCAGGCGGTGTGCATCGACCGCTTCGGCGTCGACGGGTACCGCGAGCAGGCGGAGATCGGCGTGACCGACATCGTGACGCAGCCGTGGGTGTTCGACGGTGTCGGCTTCGGTGATCCGATCGGGCCGAAGAAGGATGCCATCAGGAAGTTCGCCGACGAGATCATCGCGAAGGTGTAGCCATGAGCATCGAGGTTTGTTGGGACACGGCTGCGGAGCAGCCGCCCGCGCGGCTGGCGGCGTGGCGCTCCATGAACGCCGTCGTCCGCGGTGCGAAGGACGAGTGGGTCTCGCTGTTCGCGCCGGACGGAGTGGTCGAGGATCCGGTCGGCCCGTCGATGTTCGACCCCGACGGCGCGGGCCATCACGGGCACGACGGCATCAGCGCGTTCTGGGACCTCACGATCGCGAAGGTGGAGCGGTTCGAGTTCGCCATCCGCGACTCGTTCGCGGCGGGCAGCGAGGTCGCGAACTACGGCACCATCACGACGTTCCTGCCGGGTGGGTATCGCGTGGACACCGATGGCGTGTTCGTCTACCGCGTGAACGAAGCCGGCCTGGTGACGTCGATGCGGGCATTCTGGGAGACGGAGCGCGCGATGGCCACGGCGCGCCCGGTGGAGTAAACATCGCGCGCACGTGCGTAAGCGGCGTGTTACCCGCCGGTGTGGCTGGGTTGATCGGGTGCCGGTTTTGCCGATCATGCCGCGCATGCATGGCGACGTGTCCCTCGGCTCGTGCTGGGGGTGGCTTCCCGACAGCGACGCCGCGTCGACCCACTGGGTCCCGCCGGCGCGCGACTACCACCCGCGCACGGGCCTGCGCGCCCGCTGCGGGCGGCGGTGCATCCCGTCCGAGCGGACGCATCACTGGCGAAAGCTGCCTCGCTGCGCGGAATGCGTGGCGACGCTGGACTGATCTGGTGCGGCTCAGCCTTCGGATGCCTTCTCGAGCGCGGCGATGTCGAGTTTCTTCATCGACAACATCGCCTTGGTGGCACGCGCGGCCTTGGCGGAGTCGGCGTCGCTGAGCAACTCGGTCAGCCTGGTCGGGACGACCTGCCAGGACAGGCCGAACTTGTCCTTGAGCCACCCGCACTGGGATTCCTGACCGCCGTCCGCGGTGAGCGTTCCCCAGTAGTAGTCGACTTCTTCCTGGTTCTCGCAGGGGATCTGGAAGGAGATGGCCTCGTCGAACTTGAACTCGGGGCCGCCGTTGATCGCCACGAACTTCTGCCCGTGCAGCTCGAACTCGACGGTGATGACCGCCCCGGCCGGCCCCGGCCCCGCTTCGGTGTACCGCGCTGTCCGCCCCATCTTGGAGTCCTTGAAGACGCTGGTGTAGAAGCGCGCGGCCTCCTCCCCGTTGCCGTCGAACCACAGAGAGGTGATGAACGCCTTGTCGGTCATGGGTCCTCCTCGCGTTTGATGCGGTACGCCAGTGTGGACCTGCGCGGCGAGGGAAACTCATCGGCGCGGTGTTACCCGTGATCAGGATCGCCGCTCGTGTTGTGCTGTTGACCTGCGGTTACGTACTGGAGCGGGCGACGGGAATCGAACCCGCGTAGCCAGTTTGGAAGATTTCAAGATCGGATAGTTTCACGTCGCTGACCTGCTTCTTCCGGTGTCCTGCGTGCCCTGGCTTGACCGCTGTTGACCGCCACCAATGGCACGTATCTGGCACGCAGCCGGGCACCGCCCATACCCCTCCCAACTCCCCGACACGAAGCCAAGAACGCGGCCGGTGGTGCCGGGTCAAGGCACGCTTTCCAGCCTTGACGCGGTGCTACCGGCCGTTGTCACGATCGGCTGGCGGGGCGGTGCCCGGTGACCAACTCGTTACGCCACGTTCGGTAATGCTTCTCTGGCCGACAGCGACATCAATGGACATGAGCGATGTTCGCTTCGCTGCTGGGGATGCTGCCTGCGCCGCGCCGGGCCGTGATGGCTTGGGTACTGGCGCGCCGCCGTCGGCTGCGCTGCCGGGCCCAGCGCCTGAGCGGTGCCACGCGGCTCGGCGGGCGGAGCGGAGCGGCAGCTCGCCGTAAGCCGCGCCTAAGTCTCGCCCGTCGCTGAGGTAACGGGCCACGCGCGCCGCCGACGGCGGCGCGCCTTGATCCCATAGAGGGGAATTCGGCAGTGACACGTCGACCGCAATTTGCAGCAGCGTGGTCCTCTGTCCTGGTAGTAGGCTCTCGGCCATGACAAATCCGCAGAAGAACCGAAAAGCGCGACGACCGACTAGTCGTGCAACCCATTCGCGGCCACTTGCGAACGAGTTGCATTTGATCCGAAAAATCTACGTTGAGCAGTTATTTGGTAAGTATACTTACCACATCGAAGCTCGTGATCCAAAGTCTTCGAATGTCGCCCCACAGTTGATGCTCTTGTATGGGGGCAATGGGTCGGGTAAAACGACCATTCTTAAGATCCTCTGGAACCTATTCTCCCCTTCGCCCCGTAATGATCACCGGTCGAACCTAATAAAGACGCCGTTTCGTCGTGTCGTTGTCACCCTTGGAAATGGCGAAGAGGTGCAAGCGACGAAGACGGAGGGGCTTGTCGGGCCGCTAACTGTTAGTGTTCGACGCGGAGAAGAAGAACTTCTCGAGGTGGAGTACCCGTCGAGGCCTCGTGACGTCCCAATTGAGGTCTATCGTAGGATTCGCAATGAATACGCTCGTCAGGGCGTCGACTTGAATGATATTCCGCCGCGAGAACTTGGCTCATATGTAACCCTTGATGATTCGGGAAATAGTGATCCGTACATAGAGTATCTTGAATCGATGGGATATGTTCCAGTACTCCTTGCGGACGATCGTAAGATGCATTTGGACAGTAGTGAGTCTCGGAGTTCGAAGAATCGATATATTAGATATGGCGACAATGAATCTTTCGAGGAAGAGAAAGAGGAGTCGCAACTTGCGGTGCATGTCGAGACTGCAGTACGTCGCGCTTATAATTGGCTTCGGCAAGCGGTGTTAGCCGCATCGGAGGCGGGATCTGAGAGCGTGGAAGACGTCTACCTGCAGGTCTTGTCGCGGCTATCAAATACCGGAGACTCGGGCTCGAACACCACTCTTGACGAATTACGTAAGCGTATTATTCAGCTTGAAGAGCGAGCTCGACAATTTACCGAGTTTGGTATATTTCCTGGTTTCGATTCCCAGCCGTACTCTAAGTTATTGCGAGGTGTTAACTCGACGCGGGCAGACGCGGTCATCAGCGTTTTGGAGCCTTATGTTAGTTCGCAAGATGCCCGGCTTGATCAGTTGCAACCCCTCCAAGAGATCCTGCGTTCGTTTGTCGTCAGCGTTAATCAGTATCTTGTCGATAAAGAAATACGGTTCACGCTCCAGGGTGGTTTGGTGATCTCTGGGGCTACTGGGCGTTTGCGACCAAACCAGTTGTCATCCGGCGAGCGGCAACTCCTATTGCTGGTTTGTAATGCGCTACTGGCTCGAAATAACACTGGTCTTTTTCTGGTGGATGAGCCAGAATTAAGTCTCAATGCTGGTTGGCAACGCAAGATAGTCGGCACCCTGCTGGATCTTGCTCAGGGCTCGAATGTGCAATTCGTGATGGCGACTCACTCTATCGAAATAATCACACGGCATCGACGTTCTTTAGCGCCACTAGGAGGTGACGATGAGTGATGGAACAAGACGTCAAATTGATGAGATCTTAACCTTGCTTGAGCTCGATTCAACGTACCACGAAATCATCGTCGAGGGTCGTCAAGATGTAGGGATTGTCCTTGTCGCGCTCGCTGAATCTGACGGGCAGGCCGAGGTAAGCGTCTTTGCGGTTGACGATAGGCTCGATGTTCCATCAAGTGAGTTTAGCGGGGTTGTTGGTGAGAGTGTTGGGGCTCGGGGGCGAGTACTGGCGGCGGCCAGGCAAGTCTCCGAAGCTGGGAACTTTGCAAACATCACATTCATAGCTGATGCTGATTTTGGCCATGTAGATGACACCTTGCCTTCCTATGAATGTCTTCTATTTACCGATTATAGCTCCATCGAATTGTATTGTTTCGAAGAGAGAGTTTTGACGAAGTTCTTTCTTGTCGGCCTGCGGGCGACCTTTGAGATTCAATTTGAAGAACTTTCTCGGGCTCTTCTAAATCCGCTCGTCCTGATATTTCTCTGCAGATGGGCATTGATCGACTCGCGGATAGATACGGGCCTCGTTTCGGCGTTAAAAAAGCGATGCTCGCTTCGTGGCGGCGTAGTTGATGTAGACGTAAAGGGTCTGTTGAGAGATGCGGTTCAACGGGATGGCCCTGGCAGGATTCATCAACGAGTAGGAGAGTTGTCGGAAAAGGTTTCAGCCAGGTTCAGCTCCTTGTCAGGCGACTTGCGGCAATATGTTAGAGGGCACGACTTTGTTGAGTTGTTCGTCTACTATTCGAGCGCTCGCTGGCCTGAACTGTTTCGCAACGACCGAGCTGGCTTCCGCAAGGCGGAGATAACTGCGATAGCACTACTTCTTACGCTCGAGAAAGCTGATCTTCTTCGACACGAAATGTTCGTTCGGCTACTCGATCGCGTTGGGCGCAAGGATGAAGCAGCTTGACGAGCGACACTCGGTGTCGCTGAGAAATGTAGTCGGTCCGCGGTTAGGCTTTCCTGCTCGTGTCCCCTGCTAACCTGGGCTTATGCGTGGTGCGGGTGATCAGCTCAGCATCGGGGAGCGTATTGCCTTCTACCGGCGTCGCCGGGGCCTGTCACAAGCTGTCCTAGCGGACCTGGTCGGCCGGTCTGAGGACTGGCTGAGCAAGATCGAGCGCGGTGAGCGCGATATCCGCAGGTTGGACGTGCTGGCGGAGGTCGCGAAGGCTCTGCGGGTGACGCTCGGCGACCTGCTCGGTGAGCCGGTGCTGATGGAGGACGCGGAGCGTAACGACGACGTTCCCGCCGTGCGTGACGCGCTCATGGCCCCCCAGAGGCTCTCGCGCACTCTGTTTGGCTCGTCCATGTCGCCGGAGTACATCGACCCGGCCCCGGTCACGCAGCTTGTCGAAAGCGCCTGGTTGAGCTACCAGAAGGGCGACCTGGGCCGCGTGGTCCAGGCGCTACCAGGGCTGATCAAGACGAGTCAGCAGATGGAGGCGGCTTCGGCGGATGATCCGGCGTATCGGCGGGCGTGTGCGGCTGTGTCGGCTCGGGTGCATCACCTGACGGCGACCACTCTGAGCAAGATCGGTGAGTCCGACCTGTCGTGGATCGCCGCTGAGCGGGCGATGCAAGCCGCGGATGAGGCGGATGACCCGCTGGTCCTAGCCTCGGCGGCGCGCTCGGGCACGCACGCGCTACTGGCTGTCGGGCGGTTTGAAGACGCGCTGGAGCTGGGCGAGGCCGCTGCGAAGTGGCTGGAGCCGAAGATGACCGCTGGTGATCCGGCCGCGCTGAGCCTCTACGGCATGCTCTACCTGCGTACGGCCGTCGCGGCGGCGCGCCACCAGGACCGGGCTACGTCGAACGAGCTACTGGCTCACGCCGCACGGGCTGGTGAGCGGCTTGGGGTGGATGCGAACTACTGGCAGACCGGGTTCGGTCCCTCGAACGTCGAGCTGCACCGCCTCTCTGCCGCCCTGGACCTGGGCGATATCACGCGCGTGATCGAGGACGCTCCGAGCGTCAACGTCGACCACCTGCCCGCCGAACGGCAGGTCACGCATCTGATCGACTTCGCCCGCGCCCTGAGCTTGGTAGCGAAGGATGACGAGGCGCTGCAAGCGCTGCTCACTGCGGAGCAGAAGTCGCCGGGGATCGTGCGGCATTCGCGGGTGGTGCGGGAGGTTGTGCGGTCGATGTACCGGCGCGCCCCGGCCTCGGCGGGCAAGAAGTCGTCGGCGCTGCTGGCGCTGGCTGAGCGCTGTGGCGCGGTGAGGTAGGCGGATGAGTTCGCGTGTGCTGGGCCTGGTCGGCTCGGGTTCTGGTGGTGTGGAAGAGCTGTTGCCTCGGCTGATCCGCCCGGCCCAGGAGCAGGGGTGGACGGTCGCGGTCACCCTCACGCCCACGGCCGGCCGGTGGCTGAGCAAGTCCGGCGCGCTCACTGAGATCGAAGGGGTCACCGGCTACCCCGTGCGCGTCGAGCCTCGCTCTCCCGACGAGAAGAGCCCGCATCCGCAAGTGGACTGCTACTTGGTGGCTCCCGCGTCGGCGAACATGGTCGCCAAGCTCGCGCTCGGCATTGCCGATAACCAGGCGTTGACCCAGGTCAACGAGGCCATCGGCACGCGTGACCTTCCCGTGGTGGTCTTTCCGCGAGTCAACGCGGCGCATGCCCGGCACCCGTCGTGGGAGAGTCACATTGAGGCGTTGCGTCGTGCTGGCGTGCGCCTGGTCTATGGCGATGACGTGTGGCCGCTGCATGAGCCGCGGAGTGCACCGGGCCGGGAACTGCCCTGGTCGGCCGTGCTCGACGCGGTGAACGCGGCCGTTCCCGCTTCGCGCTAGTTCCTCCCTGCACCTACCCGGACAGTTTGTCCGGGTGATCGTCTTGCCTTGGGTGTCTCCTGGGTTATGCCGCGCCCGACCGGACGCGGGAGAGCCAAGACCATCGGGAGAGCACATGGGCATTCACGTGGTGATCCAGCCCTTGGCCGGGTACGGCGCAGAGGTCGTTTCACCGTCCCCGGGCGTTCGGCAACTGGTCGCCGGGGGTGAGGACGCCACTTTCGTCATTCAGGTTCCCGCCCGAATCGGCGCGCTGACGGACACCGCCCGGTTCGCGCGGAGCCTCGCCATTGCCGCCGCCGAGTTCGGCGAATGGTGTGACGCACAGAACCGCACACGTGCATTCCCGCACGGTCACTTCTCGCAAGAAAAAGAATGACAGGTCAACTTCGACCCCCAAAAACAACCGAAACAAAGGATATTTCGACATGGCTATTTCCAGAGGACACCGTTTCCCGATCGAGTTTGATGAGGCGTTTCCGCAGGGTCTGGTGATGGTCGGCGAGGTGTCGCCGGACAACGAGTATCAGTCCCGTGAGGACCGGGCCGCCGGTCGCCCAACTCGTCAGCGAGTGGACGAAACGACGGGTAAGCGGCAGTGGAAGGTGACCGTCACCGACCCGTCGGAGCCGAACGCCAAGCGGGCCTCGTACGAGATCACGTTCTTGGCCGACGTGCAGCCGGTGCCGACGACGACGGAGGTGCTGCCAGGGATGCGGCCGATCGAGCTGGACGGGCTGACGGCTGAGCCGCGTGTGGCGGGCAATGGTGAGTTCAAGTACCAGTCGTTCGTCTTCCGGGCAACGGGGTTCAAGGCCGCTGGTGCGTCCGGTGGGCGGTCGGCGAAGCCTTCCGGTGAGCAGTCGGCCAAGGCCGCGTGAAGGGGCTCACGGTGATGACGCACGAAGCCCGACGGCCGGACATGGCGCCGATGGGGCAGCCGGGTGGAAAGCCGGGCTACGTCTACGAGTGGGTTGCCCAGGACCTCGCCGCCCGTATCGAGTCCGGGGAGTTGGCTCCGCACACGCCGCTGCCGAGTGAGCGCCGGTTGGCGCAGGAATACGGGGTGTCGTTGGGGAGTGCTCGGCATGCGACGCGGCTGCTGCGGTTTCGCGGGCTGGTGGTGACGGTGAAGTCCAAGGGGACCTACGTCGCGGATCGCGCACGCAACTGAGCCGGGCACAGGGGCGGATGCGCAATCACTCGTCCCTGTACCCCAACTAGAGAGGGGAGGTGTTGGCGGTGGCGTCCCGAGCGCGGAGATCCCGGCGGTGGCTGGTGCGTCGGCGGTGCTTGTTGTGCGGACGCCCGCAGCGGCTGATCCGCGACAAGGCCTATGTGTGCCGGGCGTGCACGCTGCGTCCGTACGAAGGCTCTGACAGTTCAATAGTCCATTTGAGACGTACGCGGGTCGTGCGGCGATGAAGCACGTCCTCGTGCAGGAAACCCGAAAAGTTAAGGCGCAGAAGCGGATCCCTGGCTACCAACCTGTTCCCGCTCCTGCGCTGTCTACCCGTTGGAGCAGACAAGTGGCAACGATAGACAACGACAACCAACGCGTGTCAACCGGCCGCACCCGGCAGCGGTGCACCGCATGCCAGAAGTTCACTCGACTGGCCCCGGGCGACACCGAATGCGCTGCCTGCGCCGGTCGCCTCCCTCTGCCGATCCCGGCCAAGGGCGGTGACGCCCGATGAGCGCACACATGCTCGGTGTGATGTTCCTGGGCTCGGTCGCCCTGGCGGTGGTGGTCTGGGTGCTGCACAAGCTCGGCCGCGCCCTCGCTGCGATCGCGGAAGCCCTCGCCGCCGCAGCCGTGGTGTTCCTGGCCCTGTGGTGGCTCCTCAAGGGGTTGGGCTGGGTGGTGAAGGAGATCGTCACGCATCCCCGGACGAGCCTGTCCGTACTCGCGCTGGCGGCCTGGTGCTACTGGGTCGGCTGGCAATCCCTCGCGCTCACGATCGCGACAGTCACGGTCGCCCTGGTGGCGTGGCGGCGGTGTCATCTGGTGTCGTTCGACCAGTGGGCCGGGGTGGCGCTGCGGTCGTGGTGGCAGCGCTGGATGGTCTACGTGCCGAAGCTGCCCGGCTGGCTGCATGCCTGTGGGTTGAGCGTCAAGGACGACACCATCCCGATCGATGTGACGGTGAGCCTGGTCGGGCGGAAGAAGATCGTCCGCGACCGGCGCAACCCCAGCGTGCGCATCCCCCGAGTCCGGGGGGTGAAGTCGGGACCGTCGTGGGACGAGGTGCGGGTGGCGCTGGTCCCGGGCCAGAAGCCGGAGGACTTCGACGAGGCCGCTCGCGCTCTCGCTTCGGCGCGGAAGGTACAGCGGTGCCAGGTGCGGGAGATCGCGCCCAACGTGGTCTCGATCGACTTTCAGCGCCGCGACCTCCTGGCGGCTCCGGTGCCGGTCCCGGCACTGGGCGACTCGATCGACGTGCGGCGGGTATGGGCCGGACGCACCGAGTACGGGCAGGACTGGCAGATCCCGTTGTACGGCTCTGGCAGCCACACCTTGACCGCTGGTGCCTCCGGCGCGGGCAAGAACTCCGTGATGTGGTGTCCGCTGACCTCTATCGCCCCGGCCATCCGGGACGGGCTCGTGCGGGTATCGGGCATCGATCCGAAGGGGATGGAGCTGGCCTACGGGCGGGGGATCTTCCACCGCTACGCGGTGACCGCGAAGGACGCGCTGGCGGTGCTGGATGACCTGGTGGCCGCGATGGATGCCCGCAAGGCCGAGTTCGCCGGCCGGGTGCGCATGGTGCCGATCAGCCAGGACAACCCGCTGGAACTGCTCGAGTTCGACGAGATCGGCGCACTCACCCGCTACACCGATCGCAAGACGCGGGACTTGATCGTGGAGAAGGTCGCGCTACTCACGACTCAGGGCCGGGCGCTCGGGTTCACCGTGCGCGGCTACGTCCAAGAGCCCACCAAGGAGACAGTGCCGGTGCGGGAGCTGTTCCCCCGCCGCATCTGCCTGCGGGTCACGGCGAAGTCGCATGTCGGGATGGTGCTCGGCGATCAGGCGTACGAGCGGGGTGCGTGGGCGAACCGCATCGAGGAGTCCGCGGCTGGTGTCGGCTACGTCTGGGGCGAGGGCCTGCGTGAACCCCTGCGCGTGCGGGCCGGGTGGGTACCGGACGAGACCGTGAAGGCACTCGAAGCGTTCGTCACAGGCTCCGACGTGATGGGGGCGGCGGCATGAACGGCCGTACGGAGCTGGAGCGGCTCTTGGGTGCGCTGTGGGGACATTGGGGTGATCACCGGCTGCCCGAGCCGTGGTCGGTCACCTGCGAGCTGTACCGCTCAGAGGTGCAGGTGCACGTCAGGCCCGGCTCACCGGTCGCGCGGTTGGCGGACATGTTGGCGTGGGCGTACTCGTTCGACGAGACCACAGCGCGGTGGCGGCACACCGACACCAGGTCCTTGCACATCACCGTGCACGGGCGGTCGCTGGCCGGGGTGTGCTTCCGGATCTATGGCGGCATCGACTTCGCCGACGCTGGCGGCTTGGTGCCCCTCGCCCCAGGCGACAGCGAAGTTGCCTCGGTGGAGGACCTGCACATCCTCCGCGACCTACTCCGGCAACACCATGCGGGCGAGGTGAGGCCATGACGACCCGCGCGGAACGGATGCGGCTGCCGCTGTCGACCGAGGTCATGAAGGCCACCGCCGAGAAGTACGGCGTGTGCGTGCGGCCGTTCACCATGGAGGTTGGCGACCCCGACACCGGCGAACTGCGCTACGTCGCCGTCCCGTGCGGTTCGACGGTCGAGAGCGTCTGTGGTCCGTGCGCGAAGAAGGCCAAGGCGCTGCGGATGGTCCAGTGCCGCGAAGGCTGGCACCTCACTGAGGAACCGGACTTCACCTCGGCCCCGCCGAGTGAGGATCAGAAGGAGCTGGTGGCCTTCCGCGCTGACCTCGTGGCGCGGTATCGGGAGGCGGTCGAGCAGGGCGAGGAGGGCCAGGCGGACGAGCTGCGCGACGAAATCCGGGGAGTCGACGAAGAACTTCGGCAACTCGGCATGCGCGGTCGCCTGCCCTCGCCCGATCTGCCGGGGAAGAAGCCTGCCAAGCGGTCGACGAAGCGGCGGCAGGACGCACCCAACCTGCCTCGGCGGAAGGTCGCGAAGACCACCGTGGGGCGGGAGTACGCGGGCAAGTTTCGGCCGTCCATGTTCGTCACGCTCACCTGCGACACCTACGGCCGGGTCCGGGACGACGGAACACCGGTCGACACGGCGACCTACGACTACCGCCGTGCGGCTCGGGATGCGGTGCACTTCTCGTCGCTGGTGGATCGGTGGTGGCAGAACCTCCGCCGTGTCGTCGGCTGGGACGTGCAGTACTTCGCCACCGTGGAGCCCCAGAAGCGGACGGCGCCACATCTGCACACCGCGTTGCGGGGCTCCATCCCGCACGAGGTCATCCGACAGGTCACCGAAGCCACCTACCACCAAGTGTGGTGGCCGCCGCATGACGAGCTGGTCTACGGCGGGGAGCACATGCCGGTGTGGGACATGCGGGCGAAGTCCTTTGTAGACCCGAGTACGCGGGAACCGTTGCGGCAGTGGGAGGACGCGATAGAGGACGTGGAGGAACCGGCGCACGTGGTGACCTTCGGGCGGCAGGTGCACTCGAAGGGGATTCTCGGCGGCACGGACGAGGCCGGGCGGCACATTGGCTATCTGACCAAGTACCTCACCAAGTCCACCGGTGAGGTTGTCGAGGCGTCGACAAATCGGCAGCGGGACCACCACGACCGGCTGCACGCCGAACTGTCGATCACACCATGTAGCCCGAGGTGTGCGGTGTGGCTGCTGTATGGCGTGCAGCCGCTTGGGGCGACGGCGAGGACGACTCCGGGGCACTGCAAGGGCCGGGCGCATCGGCGAACCACCCTCGGCCTGCCCGGGCGGCGGGTGCTCGTGTCCCGTAAGTGGTCGGGGAAGTCCTTGGCGGATCACAAGTCTGACCGCAAGGCGTTCGTCCGGGACATGCTTGCGGCCGTCGGGATCGAGAAGCCGGAGGTCGACACCTCGCGGCTGATCTGGCGCAAGGTCGACCCCGGCGATCGGGACGCGCCACCACGGGCTCACCTGCTGATGCGGGCCATCGCGGAGCGGATTACCTGGAAGGCCGAGTACGACAGAGCGTTGCTCGCGGCCGGTCCGCCTGGCGGTGGTCCAGAAACTTCGGCAATCGCGGCTTGAGGGGGATTAGTTGGAAGCGAAATACCTGAATGTGCAGGAAGCGGCCGAGTACCTGAACACCTCGGTCCGCTTCATTCGTCGGCTCATCGCGGAACGGCGAGTGGCCTTCCACAAGGTCGGTTCGCATGTCCGGCTGGGTGTCGAGGACCTGGAGGCGTTCGTGCAGGCCGGGCGGGTCGAGCCGATCACTCGTCGGAACTACCTGGGGAGGGCTGCCTGATGGCGAACAAGAAGGGGCGTCGGCGGTTCGGCGCGGTACGCAAGCTGCCGTCCGGTCGGTGGCAGGCGCGGTACGTCGGACCGGACGGGTTGAGTCATCCTGCACCGCACACGTTCCCGGGTAAGCGGGACGCGGAGCAGTGGTTGTCGGTCGTCGAGGGGGAGATCCTGAGCGGCGATTGGCTGAATCCGGAGTTGAGCCGGGTGTTGTTGGGCGACTACGGGCGTGCCTGGCTGAAGGAACGGAAAGTCTCGCAACGGACGAGAGAGGAGCACACGAGCGTCTGGCGGAACCATGTCGAGCCGTTTCTCGGCAGGTATCAGGTAAACGAGATCGGACCGGAGCTCATCCGGCGGTGGCGGGCTGAGCTGCTGGAGAAGGGGCGTTCGGAGGACCGCACGGCCAAGGCATACCGGCTCGCCCGATCGATGTTCGCGACGGCAGTGGACGACGGGCGGATCAAGCGCAACCCTTGCCGGATCAAAGGGGCCGATCAGCACCGGACGCCGGAGCGACCGCACGCGTCCATCGACGAGGTGTACCGGCTGGCTGATGTGATGCCGCCTCGGTATCGCTTCCTCGTGCTCCTGGCGGCGTTCTCCGGGCTTCGGTGGGGTGAGCTGGTGGCATTGCAGGCGCGAGACGTTGACCGGGAGACGATGTTGGTCCGGGTCTCACGGAAGATCGCCCAGATGAAGGACGGCGAGCTGGTTGTCGGGCCAACCAAGTCGGCGGCCGGCGTGCGGACGGTGGCGCTGCCCCGGTTCCTGGACGAGGACTTGGCGGCGCACCTGCCCGAGTTCGCGGAGCCGGGACGGGAAGGGCTGCTGTTCACGGGCAAGCGCGGCGGCATCCTGCGGCGGGGCAACTTCCACCGGGAGACGGACTGGGCCAGGACGGTGGTCAAGGCAGGGTTGCCCAAGGGCTTCCACTTTCATGACCTGCGCCACACGGGCAACCAGATGGCGGCGGAGGCGGGGGCGACCACGCGCGAGCTGATGCAGCGGATGGGCCAGAGCACGGTCCGGGCAGCGTTGATCTACCAGCACGCCACGAGTGCCCGTGACCGGCAGATCGCGGACGAGTTGAACGCTCGGGTGGAGCGGTACCGGTCGAGCAAGCGGGGTGACCCCGACGACGGATCGGCCGCCTCTATGGTGCCGATTGGCTAGTGGCACGGGAATGGCACAAACGAGACGAGCGACGGCCCCAAGACCGGGATCGCCGCTCGTTTTGTGCCGCTGACCTGCGGTGATGTACTGGAGCGGGCGACGGGAATCGAACCCGCGTAGCCAGTTTGGAAGACTGGGGCTCTACCATTGAGCTACGCCCGCATGCGCCTCGGTCACCCGGGGTGCGCGACCAGTTTAGCGGGTCAGGCTAGAGTGATCGCAGCGCCCCGCCGGGGGCGATCGGGATGTGGCGCAGCTTGGTAGCGCATCCGCTTTGGGAGCGGAGGGTCGCAGGTTCAAATCCTGTCATCCCGACAACAGGCCTTTGACCTGCATTTTGCCCCTTCTTGGACCGTCCGATGCGGTTCTGGAGCTAGCGCGGCGCTCAGAGACACTCGGCTTGGAGAGTTTTTGTATGCCGATCCAACGCTTCAGCCAGCTCTTGACCCGTTCCAGGCACTGATCGACGTGTGCTGTTCGAGGACGTTGCTGATGGGCTGACACGGCGCGGATGATCTTGATATGGGTGAGGACCTCTGGGTTCGGGGTGGGGCACCCACAACGCTCACCGAATGTCCGGAGGTCCTCGACGGTCCACCGTAACGCGCCGTTGACTCCGACCGGCAGGCTTCGCCTGCCCGCTGTGTCGTGGAGGAGGGCTGGGCGCTGCGGCGAGCGGCGGAACGGTTCCAGGTCTCGCACACGACCGCGGCCAGCTGGGCTGGGCGGTACCGGGCGATGGTCCGGCCGGGATGGCCGACCGCGATCACGTCACGACGGAACTCCTTCGGGTAAGGCTTGAGCACGATACCGATCCTTCCAGCGAGGAACTCATCCTCGCCGATCAGGAGTCAACCGAACCCTGGCCAGCTCCCGAGGGCACCCCAGAAGGGTAGGGCCTGATGGCCGAGCGGCCCGCGCTCTACGTGCAGGATGCGACACTGCGGGACGGTATGCACGCCGTTCGACACCGGCTCATGCGGACCAGGTCGGTGCGGTCGCGTCGGCAGTGGGCAAGGCCCGCGTTGACGCGATCGAGGTCGCCCACGGCGACGGCCTCGCCGGGTCCAGCCTGACCTACGGGCCCGGCAGCAACACAGACTGGGAGTGGATCTCCGCGGCCGCCGAGGTCGTCGAGAACGCGAGGCTCACGGCGCTGCTGCTGCCGGGGATCGGCACATCGAGGAGCTGGCGAAGGCCCACGACCTCGGCGTCGTGTCGGTCCGAGTGGCCACTCACGCCACCGAGGCCGACATCGCGATCCAGCACATCGGCAAGGCCCGCGAGTTCGGCATGGACGCGTCCGGGTTCCTGGTGACGTCGCACATGGCTCCCGCGGCCGAGTTGACCGAGCGGGCCAAGATCATGGAGGACGCCGGCGCCCACTGCGTCTACGTCACCGACTCCGGCGGCAGGCTCACGATGCGGGACGTCCGGGACCGGGTCCACGCCTACCGTCACGTCCTGGAGCCGACCAACCAAATCGGCATCCACCCGCATGAGAACCTGTCCCTGTCGGTGGCCAACTCCGCCGTCGCGGTCGAGGAGGGCGTGACCCGGGTCGACGCCTCGCTGGCCGGGCACGGTGCCGGTGCCGGCAACTGCCCCATCGAGGCTTTCGTCGCCGTCGCGGACATCTACGGATGGAAGCACGGCTGTGATCTGTTCGCCCTGCAGGAGCGGCCGACGACATCGTGCGACCGCTGCAAGACCGACCGGTGGGGGTGGACCGCGAAACCCTCACGCTCGGCTTCGCGGGCGTCTATTCCAGTTTCCTGCGCCAACCATGGCCTCGACACTCGCGAGATCCTCGTCGAGGTCGGACGCCGCGGCATGGTCGGTGGCCAGGAGGACATGATCACAGACATCGCCCTCGACCTGGCGAGGAAAAAGGTCGCGAGCCGCAGGATCGAGCCTCTCGCGCCCCACGCGATGGGCCCAAGAGAGTCCTGACCGGGCGAGTTGCTCCTCAGGCCTCGTGCGGCGGTTCGGCCTGGCCCGGCGAGCGTGACCCGTCCGTCGCCCGGATGAGGTCCTGATGGTGTAGGGCCATGGCCTTCTTGAGATTCTCACGGTTACCGCCGCGGATCGCCGCGACTATCTCGGCGTGTACGGCGATGTTGTGGGCGTACATCTCGTCGTGACCCGGAAGCAGCTCGGCGCGCGTCAGGCTCCCGGTGATGATCGCTGCCAACGCCTCGTACATACCCGCGAGCACGGGGATGCGTGAGGCACGGGCGATGGCCAGGTGCAGCCGCAGGTTGGCCTCGAGGTAGGCGCGAGGCTCGGAGGCGTTCCGCATCTCCTCCAGCGCCCACTCCATGTCGCGGACATCCTTCGGGCCTGCTCTGTCCACGGCCACCGAGGTCAGCGTCGTCTCGAGATGAGCGCGGGCCTCGAAGAGCTCCAACGGATCGGTGCCGGCGCCGGAGAACCAGAGGTCCAGTGCCCCGAGCCGGACCTGAGGGGGCACGTTCGCGACGAAGATGCCGCCACCGGGTCCGGGTCGCACCACGACGAGGTCACGGTCACGCAGGATGCGGAGAGCCTCGTTACAGACCGTCGGGCTGATGCCGAACCGGTCCATCAAGTCGGTTCGACGGCCCAGTGACGTGCCGACCGGGGTTCGTGCAGCGAGCAGCTCGTTCTCGACTTGGGCAGCGACCTGCTGGGCGCGAGAGAGGTTCGACCGGGCCTCAGGCATGGGGGCCGCCCTTCATCGCCGTGCTCGACGCCCAGATCACCGCGAACTCGTTGCCGGCGCTCTGAACAGTCGTGCTCCTCGAACATCATCGGATTTCTGGTATCAGGCCATTATCATACCTGCAGGTTGCGGCTGATTGAGTGGACGGTAGCAGCTTGCACTGTTGGACCTGGGAATCCCGCGCCAAGCAAGCCGTGGTTTCCGTGCAAACTGTCTGCAGGATTCCTGGGCGAGGCAGATGGCTCCGCAAGTCGCCCTGCGCAGCCGCGAACCGAGGACCACACAGACTTCGCTGAGCAGGAGCGGGAATCTCCGCCACCACGGGCCCTGGGGTGGCGGGCACCAATGTCTCTCCCGATACCGGCCTTCCGATGACGAGGAAGTGAGGGGCGAGAGCCGCGTCAGCGATGGGTATGTCGTGAGACGCCGACCCCGGAAGGCCGGCGGCCTCGTCCGTCGCTCCGGCAGGCGAGTCGATCTCATGAACGGCGCGTCGCACGGAGACTCGGTTGGTGCGCGGGGAGGTTCGCGGATGCACTGGTGTGGTGTCCGCTCGGGCGACCGCGTCGCGATGGGCAGTACCTGCCACGACCGGGACTTTCACGTGCGGGAATTCGGCGTGACGTCGGCGCGCTCACGGCGTGGCTCACCGCGAGTAGCCACGGCGCTTACGAGCACGACTCCGGGGACTGGTCCGAACACTCGTGCGCGGATCGGCCGATGCGCACAAATCCTGCACCCATGATCTGACCCGCTCGCGCCCTACGTGCCGTGTGGGCATTGCAGGTGTTACACCGATGATCGTTCTTCCTTCGGGCCGTCAGGCCCACAGCTCGTCGCGATCGAAGAGCAACCACTTGACTTCATGTATGCAAGTTTTCTAACCTTGTATCGCGACGGTGCATGCGGTTGGCCACAGGAGCAGGCATGGGAGTTTTCCTCGGGTTGGGTATGACCCACTACCCGTTACTCGCCGGCACGGACGAGCACATGGCTGGTCTGCTGAGGTGGACGCTCGCGGATCCGGACATCCCCGAGCATCTGAAGGACCCGCAGGCCTGGCCGCAGGCGATGCGCGAGGAGTGGGGGGACGACAAAGGGGTCCGTGCGGCCTCGGCTCATCGAGCCGAACTCGTGGCGCACTTGGCGCGTTGCCGCAAGGAACTCGACGAGTTCGCACCGGACCTCGTGGTGGTGTGGGGCGACGATCAGTACGAGAACTTCCGCGAGGAGGTCGTCCCACCCTTCTGCGTCCTCGCCTACGACGACCTGGAGGTGTCGGCCTTCGAGGTCATGAACGAGCGGGGCAGCCCGAACGCCTGGGGTCTGCCCGACGACTTCACGGTCACCCTCCACGGAGACGCGACCGCCGCCCGCGCTCTCGCGACCTCGCTGATCGAGGACGGGGTGGACATGGCCTACTCGTACCGCAAGCGGGCGGGCGCGCACTTCCCCCACGCGATCCTGAACACCCAGCTGTTCCTCGACTACGAGAATGCCGGGGCCAAGCTCCAGTACCCGATCATCCCGATCACGGTGAACTGCTACGGGCAGCACGCCATCGCTCGCCAGGGCGGCCTCGCGAGGTTCGCCGAGATCGTGGACGAGCAGCTCGACCCCGTCGGGCCGAGCCCCAGGCGCTGCATGCAGGTCGGCGCCGCCATCGCGCGGAGCTTCAAGCTGTCCGACAAGCGGGTCGCCTTCGTTGCGTCGTCGAGTTGGTCGCATGCGTTCCTGTGCGACCGCCTTTGGCACCTCCGCCCGGACACCGATGCCGACCGGCGTCTGTACGAAGCCCTGGTCGACGGCGACATCGAGACCTGGCGCAACGTCACGAGCGCCGAGATCGTCGACGCCGGTCAGCACGAGATGCTGAACTGGTTCTGCCTCCTCGGCGCGATGGCGGAACTCGACCTGCCGATGTCGTGGTCCGACTTCGTGGTGACCGACATCTTCAATTCCAACAAGTGCTTCGCGGCCTTCAAGGTCGCAGAACAGGATGCGTGATGACAGCCATGGCCGACATCTGTGAGGCCCGCCGGGTCGCCGTGCCCGGTCTCACCGCCGAGCCGATCGACACCCACTACCTCGAGGCCGGCACCGGTGAGCCCGTTGTCCTCCTGCACGGATCCGGTCCGGGCGTCTCGGCCTGGGCCAACTGGCAGCACACGATCCCTGGCCTGGCCAAGCAGTTCCGCGTGCTGGCACCGGACACCGTCGGGTACGGGGCCACCTCAAGGCCCGAGGACATCGTCTACTCCCTGTCGACATGGACCGACCACATCGTCGGCTTCCTCGACGCGATCGGGCTTGAGCGGGTCTCGCTCGTCGGGAACTCGCTCGGTGGTCGGATGGCGCTGGACATGGCCGAGCGCTATCCGGACCGGGTCCGTCGGATGGTCCTGATGGGCTCTCCGGGTGTCGGGATGACGCCCACGGAGGGGCTGAAGGCGCTGCGCGGGTACACCCCGTCGTCGGCGAACATGCGGTCGCTACTGCTCGACTACTTCGCGGTGGACAAGTCGATCATCACCGACGACCTGGTCCGCATCCGGTACGAGGCCAGTGTTGAGACCTTCGAGGCCTACCAGGCGATGTTCACCGATCCGCGGCACCGCGGCAGCGAGCTCGGCATCACCGAGGAACAGGCCCGTGCCATCGATGTCCCAGCGTTGCTCGTCCACGGACGCGAGGACAAGGTGGTCCCCGTCGAGGTGTCCTGGACGATGGTGCGTCTCCTGCAGAATGCCGACCTGCATGTGTTCGCCCGGTGCGGGCACTGGACCCAGATCGAGCGAGCCGACGAATTCGTCGAGGTCGTCTCGTCCTTCCTCGGGGAGTGAGCGGGACGGCACCGTCCGAGGCCCGGCCTCGCCGCCACACTCGGCGACATCGTTGGCTTCGATATCGACCTGCCCGGTCCGGACCAGACTTCCGACTTCCGCGGCTGTGGCGAGTGGACGGATCCGCACTGCGCGATCACTCCTGAGGACGACGGATCCGGCAAACATGCCTACATTATTCGCTTGGAGAACTCTGAGTGACTACAGAAGAGTCTTGATGACGACAAGACGTAGTAGATCAGGCGCCTTCGACGGGTTGTCGCACCGCATGGGCGTTGATGATCGATGCGATGTCGGCGGTTTGGCAGGCCGGTGAAGGCGAATTCGGATTTTCTGGCGGTGATGGGGCGCGGCGGCCTCCGCTCCGTCGGCCGCGTGGTGGGGTGACAGGGCTGAACGGTGAAACCGAACGCTCTTTCCGTGTTGGCACTGCGGCGATGGTGACGGCGAGAGGGTTGTTCGATTTTGCTTGAATCATGTGTGCAGGATTGCTAACGTGTGGGAATCGATCCACAGGCACACCTGGACACCGCTGTCGAGGAGTCAGAGTTCCATGACGATCATCAACGATCCCGTCGTCACCGCCCCTCCGGCGGGTCCGCTGGTCGAGGAGGACCGCGCAGCGCACCGTTTTCGGGTCCACCGCTCGACGATGACGAGCCGCGAGATCTACGCTATGGAACTCGAGAAGGTCTTCGGGTGCAGCTGGCTGTATGTCGGTCACGAGTCCGAGATCCGCAACAAGGGGGATTTCGTCCGCCGTCCGGTCGGCAACCGCCAGATTTTCATGGTGCGCGGCCGGTCCGGGCAGGTGAACGTCTTCCACAACAGCTGCACGCATCGCGGCGCGATGGTGTGCCGACAGGACCGCGGCACCTCCAAGGTGTTTTCCTGCTTCTACCACGCCTGGTCGTTCAACACCGACGGTGAGCTCGTAGGCGTCCCAGGCCGGGACGCCTACGGCGACGGGCTGGACTTCTCCAAGCTGGGGCTCCGCCCGGTCGCCCGGGTCGAGTCCTACCGCGGGTTCGTGTTCCTCAGCTACGACCCGGACATCATCGGGCTGGAGGAGTACCTCGCGGACGCGAAGGAGTACCTCGATCTTGTCATCGACGCGACCGAGGACGCCGAGATCATTTCCGGCACCAACGAATATGCGATCAACGCCAACTGGAAGTTGTTGGCGGAGAACAGCATCGACGGATATCACGCCGTCTCCACGCACGACACGTACTTCAAGTACCTCGGGGCGCTCGGTACGGACTTGAAAGGCGGAGTGACCGGCACGGCGAAGGCACTCGGCAACGGGCATGCGGTGTTGGAGTATGCGGCGCCGTGGGGGCGCCCGGTGGCGAAGTGGGAGCCGCTGTTCGGCGAGGCCTCGCGTGAGGAGATCGGCAGGCTGCGCGCGGACCTCGTCGAGAAGCACGGCGACGAACGTGCGTCGCGAATGGCGGATACCAACCGCAACCTACTGATCTACCCGAACCTGGTGATCAATGACATCATGGCGATCACGGTGCGGACGTTCATGCCGCAGTCCCCGGACCGCATGGAGGTCACGGCCTGGGAACTGGCTCCGCGTGAGGAGCTCCCACAGCTGCGCCAGCGGCGGCTTGACAGCTTTCTCACCTTCCTCGGCCCGGGCGGGTTCGCCACCCCGGACGACATCGAGGCGCTCGAGTCGTGTCAGCAGGGCTTCCACAGCCTCGGCCCGGAGTACAACGACATCTCCCGGGGCATGGCGCGCGAGCCGCAGGCGAACGACGAGGAGCAGATGCGGGCGTTCTGGCGCCGTTGGCACCACCAGATGATGGGGGACGCGTGATGAACACTCCGGCGGTCGATTCGCCCACCCAGGCCCCCGCCGTCGGCCCGCGGGTCGCTGATCTCGCTTCGGTGACCAGGGGCGACGTCGAGGAGTTCCTCTACACGGAGGCCGAACTCCTCGACGACTGGGATCTCGACACCTGGCTCACGATGTACACGGACGACTGCCGGTACGTGATCCCGTGCAACGACACTCCCGAGGGCGACCCGGCCCGCGATCTCGTGCTCATCGACGACGACGCGTTGCGGCTGCGCTGCCGAGTCGAGCGGCTGAACTCCCGGCGGGCCCATCGCGAGTACCCGCACTCCGCGACCAGCCATCAGGTGACGAACGTCCGGGTCCGCCCGGCCGAGGGCGACGAGCTGCCTGTCGTCGCGGAGTTCGTGGTGTGGCGGTTCCGTGGTGAGCGGTCCACCGCCTACTCCGGTCGCTACCACTATCGGCTCCGGGCAGTCGACGGTCTGCTGAAGATCGCGTCCAAGCGCTGCACCCTGAGGATGGGCAGCCTGCGTCAGGTGTCCGACGTGGCGATCGTCCTATGAGCGGGGTGCTCGACGGTCAGGCGGTCGTCGTCACGGGCGGCGCCACTGGCATCGGCCTGGCGATCTCCCGGCGGTTGCTGGCGGATGGGGCATCCCTGCTTGTGGGCGCCCGCACGGCGGAGGAGGCCGAGAAGAGCGTCGGCGCGCTTGACGGCCGGGTGGTCACGTTCGCGGGTGACCTCGCTCAGCCTGGTGGTGCAGACGATCTGCTGGCCGCCGCCGTCGAGGCCTTCGGCCAGGTGTACGCCCTGGTGAACAATGCCGGCGGCGGCGTCATCCGCCCGACCCTCGACCACACCGAGGACACGTTACGCGCCACCATCGACAACAACCTCTGGACCACGCTGCGCGCCAGCCTCGCCTTCCTTCCGCATCTCGTGGAGTGTGGCGGCGGGCGGATCGTGAACATCGGCGCTGAGTCCGTGCGCAACGGCCTCACCGCCCACGCTGTCTACAACGCGGCCAAGGGCGGGGTGCACGCGCTCGCCGTAGGGCTCGCCCGCGAGTTCGCCCATGCGGGTGTCGCCGTCAACACCGTGGCCCCCTCGTACACGCTGACCCCGGAGTTGGCTGCCGCGATTGCCGACCACGAGCTGCCCCCGGAGCTGGAGCCCGTGGTCCGAGACGCCGTCGATCTCATCCCGATGGGCCGCGCCGCGGAGCCGGACGAGATCGCGGGTGCTGTCGCCTACCTGCTCCGTCCCGAGGCGGGCTTCGTCACCGGCCAGACGATCAGCGTCAACGGCGGCAGCAGCATGGCCTGACCCTGTCCACTCCCGAAAGGAACATCCCTCCCGTGACCACGACGACCGAGCGGTACCGCGCTGCCCGGGACCTGCTGCAGGACCTTTCCGCCGACTACGCCAAGGCCGTGGCCGAGTTCGCCTGGCCGGACCTCGGCGACCGCTTCAATTGGGCCGTCGACTGGTTCGACGCGGTGGGGCGGGGCAACGACCGCACGGCGCTGTGGATCGTCGACGAGGACGGGGCGGAGGCGAAGTACTCCTTCGACGAGATGGCCCGCCGGTCGGACCAGGCGGCGGCGCATTTGGCGGCGCACGGGGTCGTCAAGGGTGACCGGGTGCTTCTCATGCTCGACAACCAGGTCGAGTTGTGGGAGGCGATGCTGGCCGTGATGAAGCTGGGGGCGATCATTCTGCCCACGACGACCGCGCTCGGGCCCGTCGAGTTGGTGGATCGGATCGAGCGCGGTGGCGCGAAGCACGTCCTGGTGAACACGGCGGACGCGGCGAAGTTCGACGAAGTGCCGGGGGAGTACGGCCGGTTCGCGGTGGGTGAAGCCCCTGAGGGCTGGGTCGCCTACCGGGCGGCATACGAGCTGGACGTTCCACCGGCGGTGCATCCAGGAACGGCACCGTCGGACCCGCAGCTGCTGTACTTCACCTCCGGCACCACGAGCAGGCCCAAGCTGGTGGAGCACACCCAGGTGTCCTACCCGGTGGGGCACCTGGCGACCTCGTTCTGGGTCGCGGCGAAGCCGGGGGACGTGCACCTGAACGTTTCCTCACCGGGGTGGGCCAAGCATGCGTGGAGCTGCTTCTTCGCCCCGTGGATCGCCGAGGCGACGATCTTCGTCTACAACTACTCCCGCTTCGACGCCGCCGCGCTGCTCAAGCAGATCCGGCGGGCGGGGGTGAACACCTTTTGTGCTCCGCCCACGGTGTGGCGAATGCTGATCAAGGCGGATCTGTCGGGTGGGCCGGGCGACCTCCGCCAGCTCATGTCCGCGGGCGAGCCGCTCAATCCTGAGGTGATGGAGCAGGTGCAGAGGGCGTGGGGACTGACGATCCGGGACGGGTTCGGCCAGACGGAGCTGCCCCTGGCGATCGGGAACGTTCCCGGCATGCAGGTCAAGCCTGGCTCGATGGGGCTGCCGCTGCCCGGCGTGCCGATCGTGCTGGTCGACCCGGTGACGGGCGAGCCTGCGAACGAGGGCGAGATCTGTGTCGACCTGGCGCAGCGGCCGATGAGCTTGATGACGGGCTACCAGGGTGATCCGGAGCGCGACGCCGAGGCGATGGCGGGGGGTTACTACCACACCGGCGACGTGGCGTCGCGTGACGAGGACGGTTATATCTTCTACATCGGGCGTACGGATGACGTGTTCAAAGCCAGCGATTACAAGATCTCGCCGTTCGAACTCGAAAGTGTGTTGATCGAGCACCCGGCGGTCGCAGAAGCCGCGGTGGTGCCGGCTCCGGACGAGGTGCGGTTGGCGGTACCGAAGGCCTACATCTCCCTCGCCGCCGGGTACGAGCCGAACGAGCGGACGGCGTTCGAGATCCTCAAGCATGCGCGCGAGGGCTTGGCCCCCTACCAGCGGGTGCGCCGCCTGGAGTTCTTCGAACTGCCGAAGACGATCTCGGGCAAGATCCGGCGGGTGGATCTGCGGGGCCGTGAGGTGCGGGCGGCCAAGGGGGAGGCCACGGTGCTCGAGTACCGCGACGACCAGTTCCCAGAGCTGCGTGGCACCCCGGCCTGACCAACACCGAGCCGAGATGTTCGTGGGCTGTGGTTGACCGACATCGAAGCTGGCGGAACCTGTACCGGCTGTTGCGACATCGTCCATTCCGGACGGCATGAGATGGTTGGCTGGTTCTGCTTGGCCGGAGTGGTCCAAGAGCTCGGGCTGGACCCGAAGCGGCGACCAGAATCGGCCCGGTTCCCCGGGCGTCAGTCGAACCCGGGGAACCAGATGTCGTGGCCCTGGGCCAGCACCTGTTGATTGTCCCGACTGATCCGATCGGCGGTCACGTACACCGCGTCGACGAGCGAACGGTCGATCGCGGCGTCTTTCATCGTCGTCGAGACCGAGATCGCGCTCACCGCGCGCCCCCGGATCAGGATCGGCGCCGCCACACAGGCGACGTCCGGATGAGCCTCTCCTCGTGCGATAGCGACCCGCCGCTTGCGCACCTCGCACAACTCCGCTGCGATGTCCTTCGGGTCGGTCACCGTGTTCGGAGCCAGCGAGACGAGCGGACCGGCCAGTACCTCTTCGAGCTCCTCCGGGGTGAGGAACGCGAGCATTGCCTTGCCGAGCGCTGTCGCATGCGCCGGTAGATCGGTTCCCGGGCTGGCCGAGGGCAACTCGTGATCGGGCACCAGGAACCGTTCGACGAAGACCACCGTGTCCCGGCGCAGACTGCCCAGATGCACATGTCGGCCGGACCACCGATGTAGCGATCCCAGGTGTGGCAAGGCCGACTGCCGCAGACTCTCGATTGGCATTACCGACGCAAAGCGCCGCATCGGCAGCCCGACCTTGAAACCAGGGCCGTGCGGCTCGATGACGCCGAGCGGGACGAGTCGCCGCAGGATCCGATGCGTCGTCGATTTCGGGAGGCCGCTCGCGCGGGCGATCTCAGTCAACGTGAGGACGCGGCGCTCCTGGTCGAAGGCACCGAGCACTGTGAAGGCCTTCGACAAGATGGACGCGGGTTGCTCGTCGGCGTCTGAAACATGCTCGTGAACGGTGGTCACCAGCGCCTCCTTGGCCCGTTCTCCAGTGAACAGCACGTCGCGGCACAACCACCCCACTGTATCGCGTGGCGGGCGGATGTGCGGGCGAGCGTGGTAGCGATGCCGACCGAGCCCGGAATGTTCGGCGGGGCAATGACTTTCGCCCGACGAGGACACGAGCCGGACCGCTGACGTCGCACACCGCGACACGCGCCCGAAACGGGCAGCCGAGGTGCACCTGCCGTGGTGGGTTCGCCACGAAGACCCCGCCGTTTGATCCCGGTTTCACCGCGACCAGGTCGCGCCCCAACAGGATGCGCAGAGCTTCGTCGACGATCAGCGCGCTGATGGCGAACCGGGCGGTGAGGTCGGTGCGGAGCCCCAGTCGGGTGCCGGCGCACAGCCGGTCTCCGAGGATTTGGCTTCGAGTTCGGCAGCCACGTGCTGGGCGCGGGAGGTGCGAATGCACGCCCGGTCTCGGGGCGCGTTCGATCCCGTGGCTGATCTCCTCCGCGAGGTAATCTTGTTCGATTATAGTCGTATGATTTGTCTACGCCCGGCCGCGTCTGTACTCAATGACCTGGCCTTATGTTCCGAACTCCTCGTTGTTCGTGTGGATCTTTCTGGATTCTCTTGAACCTGTATGGGTGATCACATACTCTGTGTCGGATGCCATAGGGCGTCGGCGCAGAGGGTCGGCAGGAGGTGCGGAGGTCGGAGTCGTTGACCGGTGAGTGGTCGTGTCGTCCTTCGCCGTGAGATCGAGCTGGAGAAAGAGGATGGACAAGGTGGTCCAGAATCATCGAGAGCACACCTGTGATCCGTTGCCGGCCGACCGGGGGGCGACCGGCACGGATGCTGTGGCGGAGCGCGATGTCGAGCGGGTTCTCGATCTGTTGTCGACGGCCGAAGATGTGTTGCGCGACGGCGTCTCCTACAGCAAGGTGCCTGATCGGGAACCCCGGACGCTCGAGGCCACGATGAGCGCCGTGGAACACGCGCTGGCGGAAGGCAGGTCCCGCTGGGCGAGCGGTCACCGCGACATCGACACGGCCCGGATGCTCGCCGCTGTACTGCAGCTGGGCATCGTCCGATCCTCCTTCCGAAGCTCGTCGATGGAGCGGCGGAACACTCGGATGTTCGGGCTCTCGACGTTCCTGCACAACCTTCGCCTCCATTCGAGCGTGCCGGATCTGATAGATCGCATTCCTGCCGAGGTCACGCGGCTCGGCCTGAGGCGGGTGCTGGTGTCCCGGGTGTCAGGCGGGCAGTGGATCGCGCGTTCCGCCGAGGCCGTCGACCAAACTGAACTGGCGCAAGCCATGGTTCGCGTGGGGACCGAGCACCCGGGAACCCTCACCGGCGGCATGGTGGAGACCGAGATGGTCCGCCGGCGTGCTCCCATTCTCGTGCACGAGGCCGAGGACAACCCGCGCGTGCACCCCCAGTTGCGTTCGTTGATCGACTGTCATGCGTATGTTTCCGCGCCGATCATGATTTCGGGCAAGGTCGCCGGTCTCGTGCACGGTGACCAGAACGTGGAGACCGGAACCGTGGACGAGGCCGACCGAGAGATGATCGGTACCGTGGCGGAGGGTCTCGGATTCGCCATCGAGCGCACGATGCTCCACGAACGGCTGCGCGGTCTGCGCCGGAAACTCGAAGACCAGCACAATGCGGTAAACGCCTTCATCGACGAGTTCGCCGAGTCCAACGAGATGTGGCCTGAAGCGGGTAGCGCACCGACGCCCGGGCGGAACGCATCCCATGCGGAGGTGACCGGTGCCGGGGGTATCTGCCTGACCCGGCGGGAAGTCGAGGTCCTGGGACAAATGGCACTCGGCCAGACCAACGCGCAGATCGCGGGGAATCTGTTCGTTTCCGAGGGGACTGTGAAGACGCACGCGAAACACATCTTGCGCAAGCTGGGAGCGGCGAACCGGGCCGAGGCGGTGTCTCGCTACCACCTCATGATGCGGCAAGCCTAGCTCTGCCCGACAACGGATAGGGCCAGACATCATCCCGTCGAGAGAAGGGAAACACCCCCGGCGAGCGATGAATCGTGGTCGGCGTCCTCTTACCGTGGAGAACGGCCGGCGCAATGGTGGCGCCGTTTTCCGCGACGTTGGGTGGAACACCGATGAAAATCACTGTGGACCGGACCAAGTGCACCGCATTGGGTATCTGCGAGTCCGTAGCGCCTGATCTGTTCGAGGTCCAAGACGACGGCTCATTGACCGTTATCGACGATCGTCCGGGCGCGGGCCTCCTTGAAGCTGCCCGTGAAGCCGTCGAGGGGTGCCCGACGGGTGCGCTGTCGCTCGAAGAGGACTGACATGGACGGCGACGGACTAACTGTTGTCGGTGCGTCCCTCGCGGGCCTTCGCGCGGTCGAGGCTGCGCGGAAGGCCGGTTACCCGGGACGGGTCACTCTCATCGGCGCCGAGGAACACCTGCCCTACGATCGGCCGCCGCTTTCGAAGCAGTTCCTCGGTGCCGCGGAGCCGGCCGATCCGGTTTTCCGGGACGAGCGCGCGTTGCGGGACGAGTTGGGTGTCGAGCTTCGCCTCGGCCAGGCCGCGACCGCCATCGACACCAGGGCGCGCGCGATCGGTCTCGACGGAAGCGAGGTTCCCTACGAGGCCTTGGTGATCGCGACCGGGGCGAGTGCCCGCACCGTCCCGGGTTTCGAGAGGCTCGAGGGCGCGTGCACGCTTCGCACGCTCGACGACGCGCGGCAGGTCCGCCGCGCGCTCGACGCCGGGGCTCGCACGGTCGTGATCGGCGCCGGTTTCATCGGGTCGGAGGTGGCGTCCTCGGCCCGAGCCCGGGGGCTTCCGGTCACTCTGGTCGAGGCCGCGCCCGTGCCGCTGGCGCGCTCCGTCGGATCGGAGATGGGAAAGCTGCTTGCCGAGCTCCATGTGCAGGCGGGCACCGATCTCCGGCTCGGGGTGGGCGTGGCCGGGCTCGACGGGGACGGGGCGGTGCGTGGCGTGATCCTCACCGACGGAACCAAGGTCGCGGCCGATCTCGTCGTGGTGGGGATAGGAGCGTCACCGGGCACCGGGTGGTTGCAGGACAGCGGGATCGATCTGGACACGCGGGACGGCGGTGTTCTGTGTGACAGCACGCTCGCGACCTCGGTCCCGGGTGTGTATGCCGCGGGCGATGTGTGCCACTGGGTGAGTGAGCTGTTCGGTCGTAGGCTGCGTCTGGAGCATTGGACCAGTGCTGCCGAACAGGGTGCGCTGGCGGCTCGAAATGCACTCGCGCCGGAGACTGCCAAGGCGTATGACACCGTCCCGTACTTCTGGTCGGACTGGTATGACAGCCGGATCCAGTTCGTCGGCGAGCCTGCTGCCGATGAGATCACGGTCGTCGATCACCAGTGGGAAGCGGGGAAACTCCTCGCTCTCTACCGCACCGGCGATCGGCTGACCGGTGCGCTGACGGTCAACCGGCCGGCCCTCGTCATGAAGTTCCGCCGGATGATCGCGGACCGGACGAGCTGGTCGCGTGCGGTCGAATTCGGCCGGGAAAAGACGAAACCCTGATTCCGCGGTTCCGGTGAGAACTTCGGCCGGGCGCTCGGCTGGGTGTTCCAGCCGAGCGCCCGGTCCTGTGGACCGAACATCCCGTAGCAGGCGGTGTGTTCGACCACCGCCCTACGCAGTGGTGCTCACCCAGGTAGCGGGACAGCGTAGAAGGCGGCGCCACCGGCTGGATCGGTGGCGCCGCCTTGTTCTTGCCAGAGGCGTTACGGAGCTCCAAGGCGGTTCCCAGTGCCTTCGGCACTCGGGTCGGCTGGTGACTCAGGCCTTGGTGAACTTCACCGGAACGCTCTTGAAGCTGGACACGAAGTTGGTCTTGATCGGTTTCGGCTCCCCGGTGAGCTCGATCTTCTCGATTTTCGAGGCGAGCTCCTCGAACAGGATCTCCATTTCCAGCCGGGCGATGTGCTGCCCGATGCACATGTGACCACCGAATCCGAAACCCAGGTGCTTGTTCGGCGAACGATCCAGGTCGAACACGTCAGCGTCGGTGAAGTAGTCCTCGTCGCGATTGCCGGACGGGTAGTTCAGCATCACCCGTTCCCCCTTGCGGATCCGCACGCCGTGCAGCTCGGTGTCCTCCGAGGCACTGCGCATGAAGTGCTTGACCGGGGAGGTCCAGCGCACGGCCTCGTTGACCAGTTTCGGGATGAGCGAGTGGTCCGCACGCACCCGCTGCCATTGCTCAGGGTGCCTGGCCATCGCGATCGCGACGCCGGAAATGGTCGAGGACGTCGTGTCGTGCCCCGCCGTGGCCACCTGGAGGTAGCTGCCATTGACCGTGGCCTGCGGCAGGAACTCGCCACCGACCTTCGCGTTGGCGATGACCGACATGAGGTCGTCCCGCGGATTGGCCCGCCGGTCCTCGGTGAAGCGGTCGAAGTAGGCGAAGAAGTCCGCGAACGCCGCTTGGAACTGCCGCGCGGCCGTTTCCGGGCTCACATCGACGTCGTCACGCTTTTCGTCGGGATCGTTGGCCCCGAAGAAGTCCTGTGTCAGTTGCAGCATGAGAGGCAGGTCTTCTTGAGAAATGCCGAACAAACCCAGGATGACCCGCAACGGGTAATACAGCGCGAAATCCGTGGCCCAGTCGCATTCCCCGTCGTAGTTCAGCAGCTTTTCGACGTCTTCCCGGGCGATCGCGCGGATTCGCTCGGTGTACTTGGCCACGTTCTTCGGCACGAACCAGTTGCTGGTGGCGGCCTTGACCTGGGTGTGCTCAGGCGGATCGAGGAACGGCAGCGCGTCGAGGTAGCGGGTCGAGCCGTCCGGGGTCAGGGACCGGAGGAACGCGTCACCGGCCTGGGTGTTGAGGATGGGATTGTTCATACCCGCGTTGAACAGCGAGTGGTTCTTCTCGACCGTCATGATGTCGTCGAACTTCGTGATCAGCCACAGTGGATCGTAGCCGTCCACGAACGCCTGACCGACCGGCATGTTCTCGCGGAGCCAGGCGAACGCGGGATAGGTGATGTTCGTTTCGTCGCCGTAGGACTCCGGTAGCACAACGGCCCGTGCTATCTCATCCGGGATGCGAGTCGATTGTTGCTCGCTGGTGGCGCTGGACATTCTTCCTCCTGTGCCGTCGGCATATCGAGACTCGGCCGATGCTAGAAACGTGTCGGACGGTGTGTCATCTCCCAAAGGGAATGCTTTGTATCCCTCTTCCGTCCGGCCTGCTCCGCTATCCCCCGGAGACGCGCGAAACTACCCCACACGGAAGATGTCTTACCGCGGCATCCCGTGGAGCATCTGTCGGCAGCAGACGCACTTGGGGCACGACCTCGACGCACAGGGAGAAGCAGCGCGATGAAGACCAAGGCCGCGGTGATCTGGGGGCCGAACGAGAAGTGGCAGATCGAAGAGGTCGAGCTCGATCCGCCACGTGCGGACGAGGTGCTGGTCAAGCTGACGGCCAGCGGCTTGTGTCACTCGGACTACCACCTCGTGACCGGAGACATGCCGATGCCCTATCCGGTGGTCGGAGGGCACGAGGGTGCCGGTGTGGTGGCCGGCCTCGGCCCGGGTGTCACCGGGCTCGAGGAGGGGGACTCCGTCGTGCTCAGCTTCCTGCCCGCTTGCGGGCAGTGCAGCTATTGCGCCAGGGGTATGACCAACCTGTGCGATCTGGGTGGCTCGGTGATCCTCGGACCGCAATTGGACGGTACACACCGGTTCCACGCTCGTGGTCACGATATCGGCCAGATGTGCTTGCTGGGTACCTTCTCCGAGTACACCGTCGTGCCGAAAGCCTCTGTGGTCAAGGTCGACAGCGGAACAGCGCTCGACAAAGCCGCTCTGGTCGGCTGCGGCGTGCCGACAGGCTATGGCAGCGCGGTGAACAAGGGCGAGATCCGCCACGGTGATTGCGCCGTCGTACTAGGCGCCGGGGGCATCGGGGTGAACGCCATCCAGGGTGCCAAGAACGCGGGCGCGAGCTATGTCATCGCGATCGATCCCAAGGAATTCAAGCGGGACAAGGCCAAGGAATTCGGCGCGACGCACACCTTCGCATCGGCGGAGGAAGCGCTGCCGGTGATCACAGAACTAACTCGCGGCAGGCTCGCGGACGCCTGCATCATCACTACCGACAACGCGGAGGGCTACCAGGTCGGCGAGGCGCTGACGCTGGTCGGCAAACAGGGCCGGGTCGTCGTTACGGCACTGGGCCACCCGGCCGAGACCTCGGTGACGGCCTCGCTGTTCGAGCTGACGTTGTACGAGAAGTCCATCCGGGGCGCGCTTTTCGGCTCATCGAACCCGCGCTTCGACATCCCGCGGTATTTGGAGATGTACAACGCGGGCTTGCTCAAGCTCGACGAACTGGTGACGGCTGAGTACCGCCTCGAGGACCTGAACGAGGGCTATGATGATCTCCTGTCCGGCCGCAATATCCGCGGCATCATCCGCTTCTGAGCCTGTTCCGGATGCGGATTCATGGGCACTGCTGGATTCCGCGCGACGCGGTGATCTCGAAGCGGTCGCCGTTCTCTATCGCATGCACGCCGGAGCCGTATGGCGTTATATCCGGCCGAGGGTGAGTAGCCAGGACCTTGCCGACGACTTCACCAGCGAGGTGTTCGTCCGGATGATGCGGTCAATGGGGTCAGTGCGCTACCAGAAAGGCAAGTTCCTCGGCTGGCTGATCACGATCGGCCGCAACATCGTCTTCGACTACACGAAATCTCGGTACCACCGATCGATCATTCCGATGAGCATCCTCCCGGATATCGCCGGGTCGGAGCCCAGCACGGAAGAGATCGTGCTGCGGCGCCGGCTGTGCGAAATGGTCTGGAGCGGTCTGTCCCGGCTCGCTCCGGACCAACGGGCTTGTCTCCAGATGCGGTTTTTCGAGGGGCGCTCGGTGGCGGAGGCAGCAGCCGCGCTGGGTCGTAGCGAAGGCGCCTTGCGTCAGCTGCAGTTGAGGGCGATGCGCAACCTGGCGAACCTCCTGGAACCGGAGGCGATTTCGGCGTGATGGAAGGAGAACGGGCGATGCGAACGACAGGCCGGAACCAGACCAACGCAGCGATGTGGGGCGGGATAGACGCCGGCGCGTTGATTCGAGGCTGTTCCCAAGGGTTCACCGCTCTCGTGCTTGGCGGGTTGTTCATGCCGCTGGCGGTACGGATCCCGGTGGTCGGTCCCTTCTGGCTGACAGTCGTGGCCGTGGTCGCCTTCGCGGTCGCGGGTACTCGTATCGGCGGCAGTCGGTGGCCGCCATTGCAGGGCGCGGCTGCCGCCGTCGGGTCCTACATCCTGGTCTTGCCGCTGGTGCTCGCCGGCGGCGCCGGAAGTGCCGAGTTCGAGCAGATTGGACTGACCTCGGCTGCCGCGCTCGTGGTCGGTGCCGTCGCCGGCCTCGCGGTCGCCCTGCGACGGAGGGGCCGGACATGACCACGGCCACAGTGGCGAAACCCAAGCGGAAGCCGGTCACCGGCCGTGTTCTCACTCGGGCGGGCTCCCCGTTCGCGCAGGCCGGCGAGATGCTGCAGCTCGCGGGTGATGTGCTGTGGTCGGCCGTGCGGCATCCGATCGGCTACTGGGCTTCGCTGCGCGATCAGATGTTCAGCATTCTCAAGCTGTGCTGGCTGCCGATGGCCGTGTCCACGACCGCGTTCGGTCTGGCGGCACCCGGTCTGCAGGGCGGCAACATCTTCCTGTTGTTCGGTATTCCGGAGCGGCTGGGCTCGTTCTTCATCATGGCGAGCGTGCGCGAGTTCGCCCCGTGGATCAACGCGATGGTGGTGGCAGGGGTGGTCGGCACGGCGATGACAGCTGACCTCGGCGCCCGGCGCATCCGGGAAGAGATCGATGCGATGGAGGTACTCGGCGTCGACCCGATCCGGGACCTGGTCCTGCCGCGGGTGCTTGCGGTGACCTTCATGACCGGGCTGATGGACCTGGTGGCGCTGGTGTTCGGCGTCGTCGGCGGCTATCTCGCCGGTGTCGTGATCTTCGGCGCGAACCAGGGGAGCTTTTTCGCCAGTTTCTTCGACAACGCCACCACCACGGACATCTGGGGCAGCGTCGCCAAGACAACCGTGTTCGGCTTCATCATCGGCGTGGTCTGCTGTTACAAGGGGGTCCATGTCAAAGGCGGTCCGATCGGGGTCGGCCGCGCCGTCAACCAGGCCGTGGTGAGCGCTTTCGCCGCCATCTGGATCATCAACTACGTCTTCACGACCATCCTGCTCGGGCTGAATCCGCAGATGCAGGTCTACAAGTAGGGCCGCCGCATGTCGATCGAAGAAGACCGCAGCACAGTGCGCATTTCGCGCGCGCCGAAGCCGCCCGACGTACACGTTTCCGCGGCGGGAGTCGGTAGGAAAGTGCGCGACGCGATCGCCACCGGAGGCGAGATCGCACGATTTTCCGGACAGACCGCTCGGGCGCTACCCGAGGTCCGCCGTTATTTCTCGGAGATCTTTCACCAGTCCGGCATTCTCATCCTTTCCAGCGGCCTGATCATCTGGATGATGCAGTTCGTCATGGGCTCGGTGTGCGGGCTGGAGGCGAGCTACACGCTCAAGCAGATCGGCGCCCCGATCTACAGCGGCATCTTCAACACCTACTGCGGTACCCGGGAGATGGCCCCGTACATGTGGGGCTACATCTTCGCGGCGAAGGTCGGCTGTGGCCTGGTCGCCGAGATCGGGTCGATGCGCATCGCGGAGGAGATCGACGCGATGGAGGTCATGGGGATCCGGTCGCGCAGCTACCTGGTGGGTACTCGCGTCGTGGCGACCTGGATCGCCATGCCGTTGCTGTTCACCGTGGGGCTCGGCCTGATGTATCTCTCGATGTACCTCGTGACGGTCGTGCAGTTGCACGGTGTCTCATCTGGTGGCTACCTCTACACGTTCTGGCTGTTCCAGAACCCCTTGGACTTCCTGTACTCCCTCGCCAAGGCGATGGCGATGGGCACCGTCGTCGTGTTCGTCGGCTGCTACTACGGGTACACCGCCGGCGGCGGACCCGTTGGCGTCGGCAAGAACACGGCGAAATCCATGATGCTGTCGATGGTTCTGATCCACATCGTGGGTCTGCTCGGCACCCAGTTGTTCTGGGGCCTCAGTCCGAACGCGCCTATCGCGAACTAGCTGTCCCCGCCCGATGTTCATCAGCTTTGCCGACGACGAGGAGGTCCGGTGAAGTCCGGAAGCGCGAAGACCACGACCGCACAGGCGATACCCGCACCGGATTCGACGATTCCGCTCGGGCGCACCACCGGCCTGGCGGCCGGCCGACCGGCGCACACGATGCAGGTGCGCGACGTGCGCAAAGCCTTCGGCGATTTCCACGTTCTCAACGGGCTCAACCTGGAATTCGCCAATGACGCGATCACGACCGTGCTGGGACCGTCGGGCACAGGCAAGAGCGTGCTCATCAAACACCTCGTCGGGCTGCTCGAGCCGGACGGCGGGGAAGTGCTGATCTTCGGCAAGGACATCTGGCGGATCAGCGAGCACGAGCGCTACGAACTGCGCAAGCGATTCGGTGTGTTGTTCCAGGACGGTGCTCTGTTCGGCTCGATGAACATCTACGACAACGTCGCGTTCCCGCTGCGCAAGCACACTGATCTCGCGGAGACCGAGATCGAGGAGATCGTGATGGAGCGGCTGATCGAGGTGGGCCTGGAGGCCGCGTTGACCAAGAATCCCAGTGAGATCTCCGGCGGGATGCGCAAACGCGCCGGGTTCGCCAGGGCGCTGGTGATGAACCCGGAGATCGTGTTGTTCGACGAACCGGATTCCGGCCTGGATCCGGTACGCACCAGTCTGTTGTGCGACCTGATCCTGCAGATGCACGAACGGCACAAGGGGACCTACCTCGTGGTCACCCACGACATTCGCAGCGCCCGCAAGGTCAGCGATTATGTCGGCTTGATCTGGAAAGGCAAGGTGGTGCACTACGGGGAGGCCGAGGAAGCTTTCGCTTCCCGGGACCCATTCGTGCGGCAGTTCCTCGCGGGTGACTCCGCGGGCCCGTTGGGGATGGACTGATCCGCGTGCGCCGAGTTTTGATCATCGGAGTGCTCGCCGCTGTCGTACTCGCGGGCGTGATCTGGACCGCGGCGGGCAGCCGGGTCTACCACGTCGGAGTCGTGCTGGCGTCAGCGACGAATCTGCACGACGGCGGCGAGGTGACGATCAACGGGTTCTCAGCCGGCAAAGTCGATTCGATTTCGGTCCAGGACGGGAAGGCGATGGTCCGGCTGGCACTTGACGAGAACAGGTCGCCGCTGCACGACGGTGCCAAGGTGACGGTGGAGTGGAAAGCGCTCCTGGGCGAGCGCTGGATCGAGATCAAGGACGGCGCGCCGGCCAACGCGACGATCCCCGACGGCGGAATGCTCCCCGGTTCACAAGCCACACCGACGAATCTGGACGACGTGCTGGCCGCACTGGACAAGCCGACCCGTGACCACCTGTCGTCGCTGGTGAACCAGCTCGACCAGACCGTGCACGGGAACGAGCAGAACGCGAATGCGACACTGCGGACCGCGGGGCCTGCGTTGTCGGCGTTGGGCCAGGTGCTAAGCGGGGTCGGCCGCGACGGCCCTGCGATCCGCGATCTGGTCACCCAGGTCAACACCATGGTCGGGACCCTGTCCCAGCACGACAGCGACGTGCGGGCGATCGTCGACTCCCTGTCGAAGACGGCCTCTTTGACCGTGCAGCAGCGACAGCAGCTGTCGAGCGCGCTCGAACTGCTGCCGGGAACTTTGGACACGGCGAACCGCGTGCTGGGGAACGTGCCGGCGACGACGGACAAGGCCGTTCCGCTGCTGCAGGACCTGCGTCCGGCGACACAACAGCTGCCCTCGGTGGCGCAGCGGCTTTCGCCGGTGCTGCAACAGATTCCGCCGTTGCTGGACAAGCTGGCCCCGACCTTGGGTAGCGCGAACCAGCTGCTGGACAACACCCCGGGGTTGCTCGATGTCGCGCACCAGACCGTACCCGGAGTCGCGAGCACTGCCAGCTACCTGGGGCCGGTGCTGAACTATCTCCGTCCCTACACCCCCGAACTCGCCGGCTGGGTGTCGGAATGGACATCGAACGGCGGCAACTACGACGCCAACGGCCACTTCGTCCGGTTCTACCTGCAGGAGGGGGCCACGACGTTCGCCGACAACCCGGGGGTTCTGCCACCGGGAACGCAGAACGACGATTATCCACTGCCCGGCGCAAATGCGAACCAGCCGTGGCGGGACGCTTGGGGGAGTGGGGTGCGATGAACCGGATCGGCTCCTGGGCGAAGGCCCGGTTGCGACTGCTGAGCGTGGTCGTTGTCGCGCTGGTCGGACTCGGCTGGTCGATCATGGGTGCGGGAACCACCGACCGACACGAGCCACAAACCGTGGTGGCGCAGTTCGCGGACGCCAGCCCGCTGCTGGTGGGCAACGACGTCAAAGTAGACGGTGTTGTTGTCGGCGAAGTGACCGCGATGTCTGTTGTGGACAGCCACGCCGATGTTTCGTTCACCGTGGACGAGCGCGCGCTGCCGCTGCACACCGACGCCACCGCCAGTGTTCGCCCGGTGAGCTTGCTCGGCGAGCGCTTTCTGGACATCGGACGTGGCAGTCCGTCGGCGCCGGTGTTGCCGCAGGGCGGCGTGATTCCGCTGGCACACACCACTCAGAACACCGACCTCGATCAGGTGCTCAACGTGCTCGACAACAACACCGGGGATGCTCTTGCCGCTCTGGTCACGATGTTGGGACAGGGAATGCAGGGCAACGGCGCCAATGTCGCGGACACGATCAAAGCGCTGGCTCCGGCGATGACCGACGCGAGTGGTCTCGCGCAGGTACTCAACGAGCAGAACACGACGCTGAACCGGCTGGTGGACAACGTCGAGCCGGTCGCGCAGTCGCTCGCTCGGGATGACGGCCGCACGCTGGACTCATTGGTCGGGTCGACCCATGATCTCCTCGCCACGGCGGCAGGCCGGCAGCAGCAGCTGCAGCAAACGCTGGTCCAGTTGCCCACGACCCTGTCCGAGGCGCGCTCGACGCTCTCCCAGCTCGCCGGAACGGCGAACGCGGCGACCCCTGTGCTTGCCGACATCCGCCCGGTGACCGGGAATCTCCAGTCGATCAGCGACGAGATCACTCGGTTCACCGAGAGCGCCGACCCGGCGCTGACCCATGCGCAGCCGGTACTCGACAAGGCGCAGGCACTGCTCGACGCGGCACGACCGGTGACGCAGGAACTGCTGAAGGCGAGCCCGCCGCTACGAGCGGACGCGGCGGCGCTCAAGCCGGTCGTGAACAACCTGGCGGACAACATCGACGACGTCATGAACTTCGTCCGGGGCTGGGCGCTGAGCACCAATGGCAGTGACGGCCTGTCCCATTACTTCCGGGCGTTGGTGATCGTCGACCCGAAGATCGTCACCGGGCTCTTGCCGACGAGTTCGGGGCAGTCGCCGCAGCCGGTCCCCGCCTCGGCACCGGGGCCGTCGCCCGCTGGTGTCGCTCCGACCGTGGTTCCCGGGCAGAACGGCTCAGGAGGACTGCTGGGCGGACTGCTGTCGCCGAAGACCGGTCCGGACGGGAGCGTTACCGGCATGTCGCAGGGCCAAGAGAGCGGCGCGCTGCAATTCCTGCTGGGAGGGAACTGACTGATGGCCAGGAAAAGCGGGAAGTGGGCACGTCGGCGTGCCGTGCTGTTGGGCGCCGCGATCGCAGTGGTGTTCGGGGGTGCGCTCTACATCGCGCTGACAGCCAGTTCGGGCTTGCCCGGCCAGTCCGGGACAGTGGTGCGCGCCGCGTTCGACGATGTCGGTGCGCTGCGTGAGGGCGATGACGTCCGGATCGCGAATGTACGGGTGGGCCAGGTGAGTGCCATCGACTTGGTCGCGGGAAAGCCTCAAGTCACCATGCGGCTGGACGACGACCGACCGGTGTACCGCGACGCATCCGCGGTCACCGCATCGGTCGGGGCACGCTCGGCGCTGGGGCAGAAGTATGTCGATCTGAACCCCGGAGCACCACAAGCAGGCAGGCTCGACCCGGCCACCGTGATCCCTGCGACCAAGACGGTGGGTGCGCAAGAGCTCTCGGACGTGCTGGCAGTGCTCGACGCACCGACTCGGCAGGCACTCGGCTCGACGATCCGGGAGACCGGTGGCGGGGCGGCGGGGCACGTGCAGGACTTTTCGGACGGGGCCGGCGCGCTGCCCGCGATCCTGCCGGACCTGGGTACGGTGTCGCGAGCGTTGACCGCCGGATCCGGGCAGGATCTGACTCGCCTGCTGCAGGTGGCCGACCGGTTTTCCGGGGAGTTCGACGGGCGGCAGCAGCAACTCGGTGAGCTGGCTGGGCGGCTGGATACCACGCTGCGCGCGCTCGACGTCGACGGCGGGAAACCACTGGGTGAAACGCTGGACCGGGCACCGGACACCCTGGCGAAGGTCCGTGGTGCGTTGCAGGACCTGCGACAACCACTGTCCGATGCGGACGCCGCGATCACCACGTTGCGGCCGGGCGCGAATGCGCTCGGCAAAGCGACTCCCGATGTCCGCGGTGTGTTGCGCGAAAGCATCCCGCCGTTGCGGCGGCTGCCCGGGGTCGCCGATCAGGCGCAGCCCGCGGTCGACGCACTGACCGCGACCCTGACCGACGCGCGGCCGCTGGCGCCGATGGTGACCAGCGCGGTCGGGGCGGCGCGGGAGCCGCTGTCGCAGATCGCGCCCTACTCACCGGAGATCTCCGCGTTCTTCTCCGATTTCGCCGACGCCATGCAATACGGCGACGCGGCCGGGCACTACCTCCGGATCTACCCACCGATCGACACCGAATCGGTGACCGGCTTGGTCGGCTTGAAGGACCCGACCGTGGCCCGTGACCCGTATGCCCCGCCGGGCGCGACAGGCGGACAGCGCCGCAACTCACCGATCGGGAGCCAGGGGGCGGGCCGATGACCAAGACCGTGCTTCGCAAGCTTTTCGGTGGCAAGAACGCGGACGGTTCCCACAGGGGGTTCTCGCCGGTCAAGCTCGGGGTCTTCTTCATCGTGCTCGTGCTCGTCGTCGGTGCCGGCCTGTTCGGCAAATCGCGGATCGTGACGACACTGCGCCCCGGCGACACGATCACGGTGCACTTCGCCCGTGACTACAAGTTGCAGTCCTATCAGTCCCAGGTCAAGGTCGCGTTCGCGCCCGTCGGCACGGTCACCGGGGTCGAGGAGCAGAACGACGGCAGCGCGGTCGTCTCGATCAAACTGGACAAGGGAACGCTGCAGAAACTGCGCTCCCAGCCGACCGCAGTGATCCGCCCGACCACTCTGCTCGGCGGCAGCTATTTCGTCGATCTGCAGCCTGGTGGTCCTCCGGGCGACCTGGCCGGGGGCACCATCCCGGTGGAGCGGACTCAGCTCCCGGTGGAACTGGGCCAGGTGGCCAACACGTTGCAGCCCGATGCACTGGCCGGCCTCCAGCACACCGTCGGCGATGTCGACCAGACCTTGCGCGACGGCGGGCAGCAAGCAGTCGACCAGCTCCTCGCGGATGCTCCGGACGTGCTCGGACCGGCGGCGAACGTGCTCGACGCGGCACGTGGGCAGCACCCGGGCAGCGATCTGCCGAACCTGGTCACCGGGCTGGAGTCCACCTCGGCGCGGTTGTCCGAGCACCAGGGACAGTTGGACGCGATCGTGTCGAATCTGAACACGACCGCCTCGACGCTCGGTGAGGACAGCAGTCAGCTCGCCGCGACGATCAGGGATCTGCCCGCTACGCTGCGATCCGCGAACACGGGCTTGCAACGGCTCGACACCAGCCTCGGCAAGCTGCGCGACACCTCGGACGACGCACGTCCTGTGGCGCAGCAGCTGTCCTCCGCCCTGACCCACCTCGACCCGGTGCTCACCAGGGCCGAACCGTTCGTGCGGCAAACCGATGCACTACTCGGCGACGCCGAACCGCTCGTCCGCCAGCTCATTCCGGTCAGTCAGGAGGCGACCGGAGTGCTCACGGACATCCGCGGACCGGTGCTGGACCGATTGAACGGCCCGGTCAAGGACTTCCTGTACAGCACGTACCAGGGCACCGGTGAATACGCGAAGTCCACTTCGGACGTGCCGATGTACAAGGAGATCGCTGGTGCGGTGACGAACTTGGACAAGACCGGGTCGTTGTTCGACCCCAACGGGCACGCGATCGCGATCCAGGTCGGGTTCGGGCTGGGCACCGCAGGCGGACTGCCGGTGAACCTGCAGAACTTCCTCGACCGGCTCGAGCAGCAAATCCAGCGCAATCAGCAGGAGGGCCGATGAGCAGCCGACTCGGCAGGATCAGGCGGGGCTGGCAGCGAGTCCGCACCGAACCCGGCCTGTTCCGCAACGTCGCGGTGCTGGCTTCCCTCATCGTGGTCGCGGCACTGGTCGGTGGGATCATCCTGGCCAATCAGCGGTTCTCTTGGCCGTGGGACGACCGGTTCACCTTCTCCGCGACGTTCGAGGACACCCCGGGCGTCAGTCCGGGCCACGGTCAGGAGGTACGCATCGCCGGGGTCCAGGTCGGGGAGATCGACGCGGCGGACGTGGACGACAGCGGCCGGCCGCGGCTGGAGCTGTCCATCGACTCGCGTTACCCGGTGTACCAGAACGCGACCGTGGTGCTGCGGCCGAAGAGCCCGCTGAACGAGATGTACGTAGAACTGAACCCCGGCGGCCCTCCCGCGCCGCGGCTCGAACCCAGCGCTGTGCTACCGCTTTCACAGTCGCAACGCCCGGTTCAGATCGACGAGGCGCTGGGACATCTGGACGACAACACCAGGCAGGCGCTCGCCACACTGCTCCAGGAGTCCGACGTCGCATTGGCCGCCGCTCCGCAGAACCTTCCCGGCGGAGTGCGGATGACCGACGAGGTGGCCAAACGGCTCCAGCCTGTCGTCGACTCGCTCCAATCCCGTCGGGACGCCCTGCAACGGCTGGTGACCGCGCTTTCGCAGATCTCCCAAGCGGTCGGCGGTGACGGCGACCGCTTGGGAGAGCTCGCGGGTGATCTCAACACCACCCTGGCGGCTCTGGGCGCGCAGGACGGCGACCTCAAGTCGGTGCTCGACCAGTTGCCGGACTTCACCAGCCAGCTCAAACAAGCCACCGATGCGGTCCAGTCGCTCAGTGAACAGCTGGATCCGGCGTTGGACAACCTCAAGAACGCTGCCGGCACTCTGCCGGGAGCGCTGAACAACCTGAGCAACACCGTCGACAAGCTGGGCAGCACGGTCGACAAGGGCATGCCCGTTGTTCAGAAGGCCCAGCCGGTGGTGCAGGACCTGCGCCCGGTGGCCAGTGACCTGCAGACGACGCTCCCGGATCTGCACACGGTTACCGGCCGGCTGGACGGGGTCACGAACGCGGCAGTGGCGAGCTTGTCCGATCTCGGTGCGTTCTTCATCAACACCCGGTCGCTGACCAGCATGAAAGACGGCAACGGCGGCATCCTGCGCGGTTTCCTGGTGGTGACCCCGCAAACGCTCGGCACGAACGCGCTGTTGCCGCTGTCGACACCTGCCGATCCATACCGGTTCCCGCACAATTCGCGCTAGGTGGTCCAGATGAACATCCCCCATGCCGCGCTGCCGAAGATCCGGCTGGTCGTGTTGAGCGTCTTCGCTCTCCTCTGCCTCCTGATCTTCGGCTACCTGTGGGCGAACTCCGGCGGGCGACTGCCACTGGTCAGCAAGACCGGTTACCGGGTGAGCCTGGACATCCCGAAGGTGTCGAACCTGGTCGACAACTCGGACGTGACGATCGCCGGCGTGACCGTAGGCAAGGTCGCCGCGCTGCAGGTCACCGGCGACGTCGCCCGAGTGACCGTTCAGCTGGACAGCAACGCGCCGTTGCACGCGGGTGCCACCGTCCAGGTCCGGCAGAAGACACTGGTGGACGAGACGTTCCTGGAAGTCACCGACGGCCGGGGCCCGGAGCTGGCCAACGGCGCGAGTCTGCCGGATGGTTCTGCCAAACCGGCAGTCGAGCTCAACGACGTACTCGTCAGCCTGGACGGTGGGACCCGGCAAGCGCTGGCGGAGAGTCTGCGGTCCCTTGGCATGGCCACCCAGGACAGTCGGCAGGACATCGACCGGGCGCTGAGCGGGCTCGGCGAGCTAGGGCGGAACGGCAAGACCGCGCTCGACGCACTCGCCGCGCAGTCGGACGATCTGAAGCAGCTGACGAGCGGCGCGGCGACCCTACTCGCCGCCCTGGACACCCGCGAGGGCGAGATCGCCAACCTGGTCGATGACGCCGACCAGCTTGCCGGGGCGACCGCGGACAACGGTCAAAGCCTGCAATCGGTCATGCAGAAGGTGCCCGGTGTTCTCGACTCCGCGAACGAGGCCACGTCGAGTGTGTCGAAGCTGTCAGGCGCGCTGGCACCAGTGGCGCAGGATCTGCGTGCTGCAGCGCCGGATCTCGACACGGCACTCCAGCAGCTGCCTCGTGCGGCAGACGGTCTGCGCGGCATCTTGCCCGCACTTGACCAAGTACTGGGCAAAGCCCCCGCCACGGTGCAGCGGATCCAGCCGGTCGCCACGGATCTCACCACGCTGATCCCGTCGCTGCAGAACGACTTGCTACAGCTGAACCCGATGTTGACCTACCTGGAGCCCTACGGCCAGGACATCGCACACCTGTTCGTGAACTGGGGTGCCTCGCTGATGACCGGTGACAAGAACGGGAAGGCACTGCGGCTGTTGCCCGTGATCAACCGGCAAGCGGTCACAGGCGTGCCACTCAACACGAACATCGGACCGCTGAATGAACGCAATCCCTACCCGGCACCCGGCGCGGTCGACCCGGTTCCGTTCACCGGCCAGTACCCGCACGTGAATCAAGCACCGGCGCCACGATGACCGGCCGCAAGATCGCCGGGTGGGCGACCAGGTGCCGGCGAGGGCTCACGACCGTCCCGAATTGGTGCGCGCCGCGCACCTGGACAGTTCGTGGCTGGTGTGCGGTCCTTGCCGTGGCCTGTGTCGCGGCACTCGGTGCCGGCGGGTTGGCCAGGCTTCGCGTGGAGACCACGGTCGATTCGTTCCTGCCAGCCGGCGACCCGAGCGTGACGCAGCTCGACGAGAAGGCGCGTTCCTTCGGCGGAGATCCGATCGTCGTGCTGCTCGAATCCGATGCGCCCAAAGCGATACTGAGCGGTCAGAACCTCGATCAGCTGGTCGGCCTTGAAGGGCGCCTGGCCGGATTGCCCGACGTGGCGAGCGTGTACGGGCCGGCGACTGTCCTGAACCAGCTCGCCGGTCGCGCTCAGGACTTGCTCGCCGAGCTGACCGGCCGGCGGGACGCCGTGCGTGAGCAGGCGGTCCAGGAGGCGGCCGCGAAAGGCGCCGCACCCGCACAGGCACAGGCTGCGGGGACGCGGGCACAGGACGAGTTCGACCACCGTTACGGCCCGCTGCTCGTCCAGGGCATGCCCGCCGGGCTTCCGACGTTGAGCAACCAGCGATTCGTCGACTCCGTCATGTACTCCGGCGATGGGGGTGTCCGTGCTCAGTGGCATTTCGTCGTCCCGTCGCAGAACTCGGTCGCGGTACTGGTCCGCCCCCGCGAGGGTATGGACCAGGAGGCGACGGCCCGGTTGGTGGCCGGCGTACGGGCGGCGGTCGGCCGGGCTCCCGCCGGAGCGAGCCGGGTGACGATCTCCGGGGTGCCGGTGGTGGCGTCGTCGATCGGCGAACAGGTCTCCCGGGAGATCCCGCTGATCGGGACCGTGGCCCTGGTCGCCGTCGCGCTCGCGCTGTGGCTGGTGCCGTGGACGCGCCGGCGGCACCGGCTACCTCCACTGCTGGTGACCTTGATCTCGATCCTGCTCACGCTGGGTGTCTTCGGGTGGACGGGAAGGACGCTTTCCCTTGGCGTGGTGGCATTTCTGTCGGTGCTTCTCGGTGTCGGCTGTTACTACCCGACCTACTTCACCCAGCGGGCCAGGCGCCGCACGGTGCTGGTGGTCGCGGGTGCCAGCGCCGCGAGTTTCGGGATGCTCATGGCGTCCCCGCTGCCGTTCGTCCGAGACCTCGGCATGACCCTGTCGGTCGGGGTGGTGCTCTCGGCAACGACCGGCGGTTTGCTGCTGCGGCGATTCGTGCCGGCCGAACACCGCACCGACACAGCGGTCCGGCCGGTGAACAGGAAGCGTGGAGTCGCGGCGGCGGCGCTCGCGGCCGGGCTCGCCGTGGTCGGCTGGTGCGCCTTGCCCTCGCTGCCACTGCAGGCGGACGTGGAGGGCTTCGCCGCCGGGCTGCCGTCCCTTGGCGATGCGGCCAACGTCGAGCAGGCGCTGGGGTCCTCCGGCGAGGTCGACCTCGTTTTGCGCGGGCTCGATGTGACCACCCCGTCGGCTCTGCAGTGGATGCAGCAGGCGCAGGACGGCATCGTCACGGCGCACGGCGATCAGCTCCGCCCGGTCATTTCACTCCCGTCGTTGCTCACCTTCCTCGGCAGTGACGCGACCGCCGAGCAGATCGACGCCGGCATGCGCTTGCTACCGCCCTACCTCAGCTCCGCCGTCGTGCGTCAAGACCACCAGAGCTCCGTGCTCGTCTTCGGCACCCGGATCAACGATCTCGGCGCGTTGCGGCAGCTGAGAAACGACCTGCTACGGCAGCTGCCGGTACCGCCCGCCGGGTATCAGGTGGACCTCACCGGTCTACCGATGGCCGCCGTGCGTGGCGACGAGCTGATCTCCGGCGACCGGATCTGGTCCAACGTGCTCGGCATCCTCGCCTCGGGCGTGGTGCTGGCGGTGGGGCTGCGCAGGCGTGCCGACGCGTTGCGGGCTGTCGCCGCAGCGACGACCGCGACCGGGCTCGGATTGTTCGCGCTGTGGGCGACCGGGGTTCCGCTGAGCCCGATCACCGTCACGCTCGGCTCGCTGACCGCGGCAGTGGGAGCGGAGTTCACCGTCGTGCTCGCCGCGGCGGTCCGGACCGGCAACCCGGCGCTGCGCCGGTCGGTCGTGCTCGCGGCTGTCACGTCCGCGCTCGGCTACGCGGCGCTGGCCGTCTCGAAACTGGCGGTGATCCAGCAGTTCGGGTTGCTGCTCGCCGGCTCCGTCGTGCTGGCACTGGCCTCCGCGGCGTGTGTGGTCGCGGTGTCGGTGACCGGTCCTGCCAGATCGAGCGCGACACCGGTCGAAGAGGAACCCGCGCTGAAGACACTCGAGGAGGTGCGTTGACCATGCCCGCGGAAGACGAAACCGAGGAGGTGACCCCCGGTGCGGTCGCCACGCTCGCGGAGCAGGACGAGGAGCCTGCCGCGGCGGATGAGGAGGTGGACGGCGCAGCAGCCGAAAACCTCGACGGACACGAGAGCGGCGACGAGAACGCGGCAGCCGATGACGATGACGAACCGCGTCGGCAGTCCCGGTTGCGGGCCTTGCTCGCCCGGGTGCGCGCTTTCGCGCACCTTCCCCGAAGCCGGAAGGGCTGGGCCGTCCTCGTCGTCGTCCTGGTGGTGATCGCGGGCGGGGGGACCGGCGGATATCTCTGGTGGAACGCCGGTCGCGTGCCCGCCGGCGCCGCGTTCCGCGTCGGCGACACGGTGGTGACGATCGACCAGCTCAACGCCGAAGCGGACCGGTTGCGCGCACTGTACGGGCTGCAGATCCCGACGGACCCGGCCAAGCTCGACGGATTCCGTCGCGCCGTGGCCAAGGCCGACGCGGTGCGGATCATCCTCGACGACCAGGCGCGGCAGCACGGCATCGTCATCGCCGACAAAACCGCGCAGGACGTGTTGACCAGGTACATCTCGCAACAGGCCGGCGACGGAGCCGACGCACACGCGAGCTTCGTCCAGGGGCTTGGCGCGGCGGGCACCTCGGAGGGGGCGGTGCTCGACGAGATCAAGCACATGCTTGCTGTCAACCAGCTCTTCGGTCAACAGACACAGGGGATCACGGTGACCGACCAGCAGGTCCGTGATGCGTTCCCGAAGCGGCAAGCGTCCCTCGGGACGCCGGAGAAGCGGGACATCCACAACATCGTGGTGCGCACCCAGGACGAGGCGCAGCACATCCGGGACCAGGTCTCCTCCGGAGCGGTTTTCGAGGATATCGCCAAGTCGTCCAGTCTGGACGACCAGACGAGGGCCTCCGGAGGAGATCTCGGGACGCTGAGCGCGGGGCAACTCGACCCGGACTACGCCAAGGTCGCCTTCGCCGCTCCCGCCGGCGCCGTATTCGGGCCCGTGCAAACCCAGTACGGGTGGAACGTCGGTAAGGTCGTATCGATCGTCCCGCCGGTGCCCGCACAGTTCGATGCCGTGCAAGCACAGCTGAAACAGCAGCTGACCGACGAGCAGATGATGAGCCGCTGGCAGGACTGGCTCACTCAGCAGATCCGAGCGGCCGACGTCCGCTACGCCGACGACTACCGGCCGCAGGATCCCGACGCGCCGCCGCCGACCCAGATGGGTGGCCAGCCCGCGGCCTCCGTGCCGGCACCAGTGGGCAAGTGAGGTCGCGCCATGTGGGCGATGGCTGTCTCCCAACTGGTCCTGGCCGGGGCACTGGGTCTGGTCGGGGAGTGGGGCCGGCGCAACGCGCCGGCGCTGGCACGCACGGCTCAGGACGGCGAGCACAAGGTCGTGGTGCTCAGGCGGGGGGCACTCGGTTGCGAAGTCGTCGCGGCACTGTTCGCGCTCGCCGCCGTAGCGGAGCTGATCTGACTGTTCCGCGCAATCCGAAGTTCACCGAAAGGAATCATCGATGGGACTGCAGTACGACAAGTTGTACCTCGGCGGGCAGTGGACGAGTCCTCAGGGCAACGACGTCATCAAGGTCGTCTCGGCGTCGACCGAAGAAGAATTGGGGTCGGTGCCGCTCGGTGTCGAGGCGGACATCGACTACGCGGTCACGGCCGCGCGAAGCGCGTTCGACGACCCCTCAGGCTGGTCGTCCTGGGAGCCTGCCAGGCGGGCGGAGGTGATGGAACGCCTCGCCGATGCCCTCGACGTGCGCAAGGACGACATGGTGCGCCGGATCAGCTCCCAGAACGGGATGCCGATCGTGATCGCAGAGCAGCTGGAGGGCGCGTTCCCCAGCATGTTGCTGCGGTACTACGCGAACCTGGTGCGGGAGAGCGTAGACGAGGAGGAACGACCCGGGTTGCTCGGTGGCACGACGCTTGTCCGCCGCAAGCCGGTCGGCGTGGTCGGGGCGATCGTGCCGTGGAACTTCCCGCAGGCGCTCATGTTCTTCAAGCTCGCCCCTGCGATGGCGGCGGGGTGCACTGTCGTCGTGAAGCCTTCCCCTGAAACGGTGCTGGACACGTTCCTGCTCGCGGAAGCAGCCGAAGAGGCGGGAGTGCCCGCCGGAGTGCTCAACTTCGTGCCCGCGGGACGTGAGGTCGGCGCCTACCTGGTGTCCCATCCTGGAGTGGACAAGGTCGCCTTCACCGGATCAACCGCCGCAGGCCGGGCGATCGGCGAGGCATGCGGCAAGCTGCTTCGACCGGTGACGTTGGAACTGGGCGGCAAGTCGGCCGTGATCGTGCTGGACGACGCGGACCTGTCCACCAGCATCGAGCAGCTCTTCGCAACCTCGTTCATCAACAACGGGCAGACCTGCTACCTGGGCAGTCGGATCCTGGCCCCACGCAGCAAGTACGACCAGGTGGTCGACGTCTTCACCGGGCTGGCCGGTGGGGTCACCGTCGGCGACCCGCTGGACCACACGACGCAGATCGGTCCGATGGTCAGCGCGCGCCATCGCGACCGCGTCGAGTCCTACATCGCCAAGGGCAAGGCGGAAGGAGCTCGGCTGACCGTCGGCGGCGGGCGCCCCGAGCAGCTCGACCGGGGATGGTTCGTCCAGCCCACGGTGTTCGCCGATGTGGACAACAACTTCACCATTGCGCAGGAGGAGATCTTCGGCCCGGTGCTGTCGGTCATCCCCTACGACGGGATCGATGACGCGGTGCGCATTGCCAATGATTCGGACTACGGGCTGGGCGGTTCGGTCTGGACGGCGGATCCCGAACGTGGAGCCGATGTCGCTAAGCGCGTCAACACGGGAACAATCGGGATCAACGCGTACCTGCCCGATCCCACTGCGCCGTTCGGTGGGGTCAAGTCGAGCGGGCTGGGCCGGGAGCTCGGGCCTGAGGGATTGGCTGCTTATCAGCAGCTGCAGTCGGTCTACCTGGACCGGCGGTAGATCCGTCGCGGAGAGCGCCGGTGACGGGGGCCGGACGCCGGTCGCGTCCGGTCCCCCTTCACCGGTCGGCGCAGAGTTGTGAACCGCTTCGTTCACGGACCAGTCGCGCTCGCTCCGGGCGGCCGGAGTCAGCACCGGTGCTCGGAGCCGACGACTCAGGTCCGACGTGGCCGACACCGGTTCAGGTGGAGACGGAGAACTGGAACGGGTCCAACGCCCACATGATATTCGCGGCTGCGCCGCGGAACCAGCACAGCGGCTGGTCACCGCTCTACGGATCGTGTGCGGCGGCTCTGTTGTGGCAACGCGCCCGATCCATGCCCAGCACGACGACGACTTCCCGCCGACGGTGGACGGAAGCGCTGCCCTGCCGGCCGTAGTTGCGGCTGACAGCAGCAGGCCGACGCAGGTGCTCACCGACGAGCAGGTCGAGGCCGTGCGCGAGGTGTACGAGATGCTCGGGAACCTGGCGGTTCGAGAAGACCGGTCGTTGCAGGTTGCGTTGCGTCGGTTCGTGTTCGCCGGTTCCAAGGCTCAGCCGGAGGACCGGCTCATCGACCTCGTCATCTGTTGCGAAGCGCTGTTCCTCAAGCGACTTGGGGTCGGGGGGAAGCAGAAGGGGGCGCCTGCGGCTGCGAACGCCGGACGACTCCTGGCAGGTGACCGGCTACTGAACGTCGGGCGCGAGGAGGTAGAGCGGTTCGTCAGGGCCCCGTACCGGCTACGCAATGCGGAAGTTCATGGTGACCACCCGGTCCGCCGCCCGATGACGCTCCTCCGTGGAGCAACCACCGAAGACCTCGCCCGGTTGGTTGAGGACCTTGGTCTCGTAGTCGGCCGGGCGCTACACCTGGTGCTGAGCGAACTGTCGCGCCCCGCCGCGGCAGCCGGCCTACTACGAGCACCGTTCCCTCAACCGGGAACGCCCAGCGCACGCGCCACCGATCGCACGTTGCACGTGGAATGACTCATGGGCGAGATGCAGTTGCGGGGCTCGTTCCGGGGCGAGGTCAAGCGCACCACGATCCCGGATCCGGCCGCGAAGCGGCCTGAGGGCCTGGTGCAGCGCCAGCTCGCGCCCCTGGCGCTGGACCAGGCTGTGGGTCGCCGACATCACCTACGTCTCCACCTGGGCTGAGTGGGTCTATGCCGCGTCTGGCGCAGAAGCGGCTCCAAGGAGTGGAGCGGGAACGCGCGGCCTTCGAGCGATCTCCGGCGGGTCGGGCCCGGGCAGGCTTCGCGAGAGGCGACCAGGTGTTCCAGTACGTCATCGACGTGATGAACCAGAAAGCCGTCATCGTGGCGATGGTTGGCGGCACTACAACCAAGCAGACGAGCGATCCGGTCGCGGTGCTCAACTCCGTGTGTCAGGAAGGTCGGGAGCTGGTCAATGGCTCGTTCGTCTTCGTCGAACAGGGCCAGGAGAGCCGGGACAAGTTCATGTCCTCAGGGCAGAATGTCGCCATCAAGGGTGAGGTCATGGGCTACTACCTGTTAAAGCGGTGCGAGGTAAACCGACGCGCAGCGTAGTGGGGCGTGACCAGTTCTGTGCTGGCTGTTTGCTTTAGCCTGGGTTCCGCCCCCGCCGCCCATACCGCTCAGCTTTCGGGATCCCGGCTCGGTGCAACTGGTTCCGCAGTGCGGTTTGCGAGATGCCGAACTGCCTCGCCAGGGTGTACACCGTGGCGCCTTTGTCCTGTTGGTAGACCCGTACTAGCGCATCGATCTCGGTCGCATGAAGCTGCTTGGCCGTCCGGCAACGGCTCCGGGGTCGGTGCTCCGGGGCACGAGGTGCGTCGTTTGCCCACGTCAGCGCCTTCTCCAGCAACCGGCGGACGGGCTTGGTCGGGTGTGAAAGGGCCTCAACCACGCCGACAACGGGCTTTTGACCTGCATCTTGCCCCTTCTTGGACTGTCCGCGCGGTTCTGGAGCTAACGCGGCGCTCGGAGAGTTTTTGTATGCCGGCGGTGACTCAAGCAAGCCGATATCGACATCGCGTTGGACATCACTCGCGATGATCCGAACGCTCGCCGCCACCAAAGACTGCCGTCAGCGCATCGCCCGCAGCGTCCGGGTCCGCTCGCGGGGGCGTTGCTGGAACAGCGAGTACAGCCACCACAGCGACGGCACCAGGATGACCGCGCCGACGGCCAGTGCGACGAGCGTGGGCGCCAGCACGCTGTTCTGCGCCGCGGAGGCCGCGACCGTCACGTTCGGTTCCAGCAGGACGGGATACTGAGCCACGGCCCAGCCCCACAGGATCGCGGTCACCGCCAGCGCCGCCACCACGCGGGCTGTGACGTAGTGGCGCCGCCACAGCAGGGGGAACTCCGCGGCGCCGGCCACGGCCGAGAAGATCACCAGCGGCAGGGCGCGCCCGGTCAGGCCCGCGAACAGCTGCGGCGCGTCCGAGTGCAGGATCGCGATGCCGGCGAGCGCCACCGCCCCGGTGACGGCGCCGGTCGCGAGCGCGCGCCGCCGGAAGGCCTCGGCCAGCTGCGGCTCACCCGACCGAGTCGCGTCCTGGCAGAGGTAGACCGCCGCCAGGTAGGCGCACGCCAGCACCGCGAGCACGCCGCCGAGCAGCGACGATGGCCCGGTCCAGCTGGTGTACGGGTTGCCGGCGCCGAGTCCGGGCGGCACCCGGCCGGTCGCGACCGCGCCCGCGACGGTGCCGAGGAAGAACGGCGTCACGACCGACGAGCCGGCGAACAGCCCGCCGAACACCTGGCGCAGCCGCGGTTCGCTGCTGACCTTCCGGAACGCGAACGACGCGCCGCGCGCGATGATGCCCAGCGCGGCGAACGTCAGCGGCAGGTACAGGGTCGACATCACCGCCGCGAACACCGGCGGGAAACCCGTCCACAGCAGCACCACCACGAAGATCAGCCAGACATGGTTGGCCTCCCACACCGGGCCGATGCTGTGCTCGATCAGCGCCCGTTGCTCGGCGCCGCGCCGCGGCCCGCCGGCGAGCAGGTCCCACGCGCCCGCGCCGAAATCGGCGCCGGCGAACAAGGCGTAACAGGTCAGCCCGACCCACATGACGGCCAGGGTGAGATTCGCCAGCATGCGGGCCTCCTCAGGTGACCGGGTAGTCCTCGACGTCGCGTTCCTGGGGTGCGACCGGCACCGGGGTCTGCTTGGCGAGGCGGCGCAGGACGTACACCACGCCGACGGTCATCCCGGCGTACACGACCAGCACCAGCCACAGGCCCACCATCAGGCCCGGCGCGGGGTTCACGGCGTCGCGCACGCTCATGACCCCCTGCACGATCCACGGCTGCCGCCCCTCCTCGGTGACCGTCCACCCCGCCTCCAGCGCCACGACGGCGGCCGGGCCGGCGACGAGCCCGAACACCCAGAACGCGCGCGGAAGCAGGAAGCGCCCGCGGCGCCGGCGCAGGAACGCGCCGACCGCCAGCCAGACCGCCACCAGCAGCAGGAAGAACCCCACCCCCACCATGAGGTCGAACGCGAGGTGCACCCCGGTCACCGGCGGCCACCGGTCACGCGGCACCTGGTCGAGCCCGCGGATCTCGGTGTCCGGGCTGTACCCGACGAGCAGGGACAGCCCGTCGGGGATCTCCAGTCCGTACCGCAGCCGGTCACCCTGCGCGATGCCACCGATCGTCAGCGGAACATGCGTCCCCGTGTGGTAGACGCCCTCCATCGCGGCGAGCTTCGTCGGCTGGTAGTTCGCCACGAACCGGGCCGCCCAGTCACCCACCACGATCTGAACCGGCGTGACCACGGCGCCGATCGTCAACGGCAGGAAGAAGCCGAGCCGGTGGTAGCGATCGCGGCGGCCGCGCAGCAGCGCGACCGCGTACACCGACGCGGTGAGGAAGCACGCGACCATGACCGCGGCGAGGATCATGTGCACGGTCTGCGGCGGGGCCGCCGGGTTGAACATCGCGGCCCACGGCTGCACCGCCGTCACCCGGCCGTCCTGCAACGTGAAACCGCGTGGCTGGTTCATCCAGGCATTGGCGCACACCACGAAGAACGCGGACGCGATCCCGGCGACGATGATCGGCAGCCCGGTCAGTACGTGCTTGCGCGGCTCCAGCCGGTCCCACGCGTACAGGTAGATGCCGAGGAAGATCGCCTCGATGAAGAACGCGATGCCCTCCATCGCGAACGGCAGGCCGATCACCTGCCCGAACGTGCCCATCAGGCCCGGCCACAGCAGGCCCATCTCGAAGCTGAGGATCGTGCCGGACACCGCCCCCACCGCGAACAGCACGCCCATCGCGCGCGCCCAGCGCCGGGCCAGCAGGCGGTAGCTCTGGTCGCCGGTGCGAATGCCGCGCCATTCCGCGAGCACGGTCAGCAGCGGCAGGCCCACGCCGAGGCATGCCAGCACGATGTGCCAGGCCAGCGAGAACCCCATCTGGGCACGGGCAGCCGCGAGATCTCCCGGACGCACGACAGCCAGCACGATCCCCGTCACGGATGCAGCCTTCCCAGGCTTCCGAGGTCTAAACGACCTGGCCGGGTTCCGCCGACGGCGTTCGGGCATGCCGGGTGGTTACCCTTCCTGGATGATCGAGCGCGTTGAGTCCTGGCATGCCGTGTTCTCCGAAATCGTGAACAGGGCTCACCTGGCGGCTGCGGGCGACGTGTTGCGCATCGTCGGAGAGGCGCTGGACAAGGTCGGGGTGTCGCTCGAGCTGTACCTGATCGACCTGGGACAGCAACAGCTGCGCTCCGCGGATGGCCGTTCGCCGGACGTGGATACGGCGATGCGGGCCTTCCGGCTGACCGACATCATCCCGGTAGCGGCCCGGGGCGGGGAACCGGCGCACCTGTGGATGCCGGTCCTCAACGGCACCGAAAGGCTTGGTGTGGCGCGGCTGACCCTGCCCCCCGGTGCCGACCCGCATGACCAATGGGTGCGTGAGCAGTGCTGGGTTCTGGTCAGCCTGCTCGGGCACCTGGTGCTCACCAAGCTGCACTACAGCGACCTGTTCCACACAGTGCGCCGGACGAAGCCGTTGTCGGTGGCGTCGGAACTGTTGTGGCAGCTGCTGCCACCACAGACCTTCGCCCGTGAGCAGGTCGTGGTCACCGCCTTGATGGAACCCTACGACCAGGTCGGCGGTGACGGTTACGACTACGCCGTCGACGGGCAGCGAGCGCGCGTGGCGATCTTCGACGCCATGGGCCACGACCTGTCCGCGGGACTGACCACAGCGATCGCCCTGGCCGCCACCCGCAACGCCCGGCGCCGGGGCGATGGGCTGATCGAGTCCGCGGCCCTCGCCGACCGCACCATCCACGACCAGAACCTTCTCCACCACGAGCACGTCTTCGCCACCGCCGTGCTGGCCGAGCTCGACCTGGACACCGGGGTCCTGAGCTACCTGATCGCGGGCCACCCGCCACCTGTGCTGCTGCGCAAGGGCCGGCGGATCAAGACCCTGCAGGCCCCGATACGACCACCACTGGGTCTCGGGCACCTGGCCACGACCATGCCCGAACTCGGCGAGGAGCAACTCGACCCCGGTGACCGGCTCCTGTTCTACAGCGACGGCGTCGTCGAAGCCCGAAACCCCAGCGGTCAACTGTTCGGCCTCGACCGCCTCGTCGAGCTCACCGAGCAGCACGAAGCCGCCGGCCTGCCCGCGCCCGAGACACTACGACGCCTCACCCAAGCCGTCCTGACACACCAGAACGGCCACCTGCAGGATGACGCCACTCTCCTGCTTCTGGAGTGGACCACCGAAGCCAGCCACCAGCTGCTACCCCAACCGTGAACGTCGGCCGGTACCCGACGAACGGCCGTTGACCACGGTTCGCCGGCGACCTAACCTTGCCGCTCACGTAAGCGATCCGAGGTACCACCGGAGGTGCCCGTGGTGGCGGGAGAGCTTGGCCGGCGTACGTTGCTGCGCCTGTGCCTCGTGGGCGGTGGAGCACTGGCCGTTTCCCTGCCAGGTGGGGTGGCCGCGGCTGACGGGCGAGACGCCGAGCTGCGGGCCCTCGACGCGGGAGCCGCGCGGATCCTGGCAACGGTGCGCCGCCCGCGCTTTCCCGCGAGGTGGTTCCCGGTCACGGAGTTCGGCGCCATCGATGACGGGCGCACCGACTGCACGGCCGCGTTCCGGCGCGCGATCGAGGCGTGCCACCGGGCGGGCGGCGGGCACGTCCTCGTGCCGCGCGGCGTTTACGCGACCGGTCCGATCCACCTGCTCAGCAACGTCGACCTGCACCTCGAACAGGGCAGCCGGATCCTTTTCAGCACCGATCCGAACGCTTACCTGCCACTGGTCCGCACGCGCTGGCAGGGCATCGAGTTCATGAACTACTCGCCGCTGATCTACGCCTACGACCAGCGCAACATCGCGATCACCGGCACCGGGGAACTGGACGGCCAGGCCGACGCGACGCACTGGTGGGACTGGAAGGCGCCCAGCGACCAGGAGTTCGCGCAGCTGGAGGCCCAGGCCAATGCCGGCGTCCCGGTGCCGCAGCGCGTTTTCGGCCCTGGCTTCCACTTCCGGCCGCTGTTCGTCCAACCCTACCGCTGCGACACCGTGCTGATCGAAGGCGTCACGTTCCGCAACAGCCCAGCGTGGCATCTCAACCCCGTGCTGTGCGGCAACGTGGTCGTCGACGGGGTGACCGTCGACTCGGCAGGACCGAACACCGACGGGTGCGATCCCGAGTCCTGTGACGGCGTCGTCGTCACCGGCTGCTCGTTCAACACCGGCGACGACTGCATCGCGATCAAGGCGGGCCGCAACACCGACGGCAGGCGCGTGAACGTGCCGTGCCAGAACCTCGTGATCCAGCGCAGCAGCTTCGCCAACGGCCACGGCGGAGTGACCATCGGCAGTGAGATGACCGGGGGAGTGCGCAATGTCTACGCGCGCGACCTGACCATGAACAGCCCGAACCTGCAAAGCGGGCACCGCATCAAGACCAACTCGGTGCGCGGCGGTTTCGTCGAGAACGTCCACTTGGGACGGATCGCGGCCGGTACGATCGGTGGCCCGATGCTGCTGATCGACTACAGCTACGGCGAGGGCGACACCGGAAAGTATCCGCCGACCGTGACGGACATCAACCTGGCCGACTGGACGGTGCAGGCCTGCGAGCAGGGCTGGCAGATGGCCGGTTACCAGGAGAACCCCATCGGCAGCGTGACGCTGACCGACGTCGCCATCGCCTCGATGTCCGGGACGAACGTTGCCCAGTACATCGCCGATCTCCAGCTGAACGGGGTGACCATCGGCGGACAACCGGTCAGCGGCTAAGGGCACCCGAGGTCATCGGTCCGGTTGCCGCCGGACTGGTGTGGCTCACCGTTGTCCCGGCGCCGCCGGCCCGCGTTCGTGACCGCTTCCCGCGCGATGCAACAGGCCGCCAGTGCGACAGGAGGAGATAGCTCGGCCGCGTGCAGCTCGTCGATGAGGATCTGGTCCTGCCGCTGCCGGCGCGCCGCCTGTGCTCGACTTTCACGGATCGACGCAGCAACCGTGGCGGGATGGTGATCGTCAAGCGCTGAACCGGTCCCGCAGCAGGAACTTCTGGATCTTGCCTGACCCCGTCATCGGAAACCGGTCGACGAACTGCCAGATCCGCGGAGCCTTGTGTGGCGCGAGGCGTTCGCGCACATAGGTGAAGAGTTCGTCCTCGCCCGCGGTCGCTTCGGGCGCGAGCTTGACGAAGGCCGCGACCTGTTCGCCCCACGTCTCGTCCGGAATGCCGACGACCGCGACGTCGACGACGTCCGGATGCGCGAACAGCACGTGCTCGATCTCGCGGGGATAGATGTTCTCGCCGCCGCGGATGATCATCTCCTTGACCCGGCCCTCGATCCGGCAGTAGCCGCGGCTGTCCATGCTCACCAGGTCGCCGGTGTGCAGCCAGCCCTCGCCGTCGATCGTCTCCGCGGTCTGCTCCGGCAGGTCGAAGTACCCGGTCATCACGTGGAAACCACGCGTGTACAGCTCGCCGACCTGCCCGAACGGCACGGTTTCCCCGCTCGACGGGTCGACGATCCTGACCTCGACACCCGGGATCGGACGGCCCAGCGTCTCCGCCCGGTCGGCGGGATCGTCGTCGAGGCGGGTGGTCGTGATGCCGGGCGAGGCTTCGGTCTGCGCGAAGCAGAGCGTCATCGGCACGCCGAGTGACTCTTCGACGCGGCGCACGAGGTCCGGTGGCACCGTCGCGCCGCCGGAGAGCGCGAACCGGACCGAGGACAGATCCGTTTTCGGGAAGTCCGGATGCCCGAGCATCGCGATGAGCATCGTCGGCACGCCACCGAACGTGGTGCCGCGTTCCGACTCGATCACGTGCAGCTGCAGCGCCGGGTCGAAATGCGGCAGGAGCACTTGCCTGCTCCCACTCGCGATCGACGAAAGCGTCGTCAGCACGCAGCCCGCGGTGTGGAACAGCGGCATCGGGTTGACGAACACGTCGTCCGGTCGCGCGTCGAAGGTCCGGACGTAGGTCAGGCGCGCGCTGTTGGTGATGCCCCGGTGTTGCAGGACAGCGCCCTTGGGCACGCCGGTGGTGCCGGAGGTGTACTGGATCTGTGCGGCGTCACCGGGTTCGACGACCGGGAACTTCTCCGTCGGCGAACCGGAGGCACGGAACTGCGCCCAGTCCTCGAAGAAGATCGTCTCCCGCAGGCCCGGCAATTCCTGCCGCACGCTCGCGAGCGAGTCGGCCATGGGGTTGGTGCGGTAGGACTTCAGCAGGAAGACGCCCGAGGAGCGGGACTGGCCGAGCACATGCTCGAGTTCGGCCGGCCGCAGCGCGGGATTGACGGTCGCGAGCGTCACGCCGGCCAGTGCGGCCGCCATCTCGAGCACGATCCACTCGGGAATGTTGTTGGCCCACACGGCAACCCGTTCGCCGGGCGCGAACCTGCCGAGCAACGCCCGCGCAGCCTGTTCCGCTTCGCCGAGCAACTCCGCGTACGTCCAGTGCCGGCGGGCGGCGGGATCGGCCACCCCCTCTACCAAGGCCACCGCGGACGGGAGCCGCTCGGCGGTCTCGCGAAGCAGGTCGCCCACGGTTTCGTCGCGCACCAGATCGGTGTCGCGAGCAGGCCAGTACGAAAGGTTGGGCACGCCGTTCACGCTAGCCACGTGCCGTGCGCGGCGGAACCGGTCGGACCGGGAAGTGCCCGTTCAGCCCGCGGATGCGGTGAACACTGGAGTGCCGGGCACGTCGAGATCAACAGGGAGCTGCCGTCCGGCACAGGGGCTGAGAGAGGACATGGCTACATCGCCTGACGAGATCGGTGGGTGGTGGTGATTTACTCAGGGCTTTCGGCGGATCGCCCTGAATGACGGAGCACAGGTCACGAAGAGTTCCTGACAGTTCTCATGCTGCTCGCCCGATGACCGCACGGGTATTCGCCTTCAGGCCTATTTCGTGACCGCGCCTGGATCAGGCAAACGGGGATCAGCGGCGCTCAGATCTGGCATCACGAGCGCGACAGCCAACCTGCGGCTGCGGACTCCGGTGCGGTCCTCGACCTCGTGCCGGCTCAACGAGGGAACCGCGTTCCGGCGTCGCTGGGCATCGAGGTGGACCTCGTAGAGATGTGGCCTGAGGAGCTGCAACAGCAAGCGGTCGCGTTCGCTGAAGTCAGGGCCGTCAGCACGCCACAGTTGCATTCGCCGGGTCTGCCCCGGGACGGTGGGAAACGAAAGCAACATGCTGTGCTTGCGACCGTCTCTGGCGTAGAGGTCGGCGAACATCGGGGCGTTGCGCAACTCACGGAGCGTGTAGAAATCCGACCACAATGTGACGCTTGCCAGATCGCCGGTTCGCGCCGGGTAACTGCAGGGCAGGAAATCGCGTCGGAGCTTCCAGAACCCTTCGCCCGAGCCGCACCGGCCCTCGTGATCCAGTAGCCGCATTCCGCTCTGTAGCGACTGGTAGACGACAACGTCCTCACTGAGGATGTCGAGTTCCTTGAAATCCACCGAATCGCAGGGAACCAGGTCGCACAGCCGGTCCAGGGCGGCCCACGGCGTCGCCTGGTTCGGATCGTCACGTGGGCCATCCTCGACGACCGCCATCAACGAACGCAGTTCCCCTGCCGACAGGCTGCAGACCATCGGGCACCTCCTCGGCCCAAGGAAATCGTACGCCGGGGACATACCACCCAGACAGGTCTCAGCGGGAACCACCATTTCATGCCGACCAGACCGGGGGACAACGTTCGCGCAGGCTCGGGGGAACGCCGATAATCAGTACCCGGCCGCGTGTCGAGATACCGTCGGCCTGTTCGTCATTCTCTGCAGAGACCGGCACGGACGACGGGGAGCGCACATGCGGTACATGCTGTTGATCTACAACTGTGAACGGCCCGAGCCGGGCGACCCGGAGTTCGCCGAGGCGCTGGCGAGGGTCAACGCGTTCGCCGACGAGTGCCGCGGCCGGGGTGCGTTCGTGTCGGGCGATCCGCTGCAGTCCGAGAGCACCGCCACCACGGTGAGCGTGCGCGACGGCCGGACCCTGATCACCGACGGGCCGTTCGCCGAGACCCACGAGCACCTCGGCGGCTACTACGTCCTCGACTGCCGCAACCTCGACGAGGCCCTGGAGCTGGCCGCCCTGTGCCCGATGGCCGAGCAGGGCTCGATCGAGGTGCGGCCCCTCGCCGGGGTGCCGGGCCTGCGGCACCTGGCGGCCTCGGGGGAGTGAGTGCCACGGAGGTCGTCGAGCGGGTCTACCGGGAGCACCGCGCCCGGATGCTCGCCGCGCTGGTCCGCATCCTCGGCGACTTCGAGCTCGCGGAGGACGCGCTGCAGGACGCCTGCACGCTGGCGTTGCGCCGCTGGGAGGACACCGTGCCCGGCGACCCGGTGGCCTGGCTGCTGACCGCCGCGCGCAACAAGGCCATCGACCGGCTGCGCCGGGCCAGGGTGGGCCAGGAGAAGCAGGAGCAGACGGCGGCCGGGACGGTCACGATGACGGACTTCAGCGAGGACCGGCTGGTCAGCGTGGGGGACGAGCGGCTCAGCCTGATCTTCACCTGCTGTCATCCGGCGCTGGCCGAGGAGGCCAGGGTGGCGCTGACCCTGCAGGCCGTGGTCGGGCTGACCGCGGCTCAGATCGCGCGGATGTTCCTGGTCGGCGAGGCGACGCTGGCGCAGCGCCTGGTGCGCGCGAAACGGAAGATCCGCGACGCCGGGATCAGTCTCGAGGTGCCCGCCGACCACCTCCTGCCGGAACGGCTGGACGGCGTGCTCGCGGTGGTGTACCTGATCTTCACGCAGGGGTACACCGCGGACACCGAGCGGCACACCGTCCAGCAGGAGGCCATCCGGCTCGCGAAGCTGATCGCCACCCTGATGCCCGACGAACCCGAGGCGCTCGGCCTGGTCGCGTTGCTGCTGCTCCACGACTCGCGCGCGGCGGCCCGGTACAGCGACACCGGCGAGGTGGTCCTCTTGGCGGACCAGGACCGCGCGCGCTGGAACGGCGCCGAGATCGTCGAAGCGGTCCGAGTGCTGGGCCGGGCGCTGCGCCACGGCACGCCCGGTCCCTACCAGGTGCAGGCCGCGATCGCCGCGCTGCACGCCCAGGCGCCGTCCGCGGAACAGACCGACTGGCCTCGCATCGCCGCGCTGTACACGGAGCTGCTCGCGCTCGCGCCGTCGCCGGTGGTCGCGCTGAACCGCGCGGTCGCCGTGGCCATGGCCACCACACCCACCGACGGGCTCGCCCTGATCGACCGGATCGACGGGCTCGAGCGCTACCACCTGCTGCACGCCGCTCGCGCCGACCTGCTGCGCCGCCTCGGCCGGAGCGGTGCGGCAGCGGCCGCCTACCGGCGCGCGCACGAGCTCGCCACCAACCCCGCCGACCGGCGCTACCTCGCCGGGCGGCTGCTCGCCCTCGACACCCCGGAGTCCAGATGAGACTGTCGATCCTCGACCACGGTCACCGGCGCCGCGCGAAGGCGTTCATCGCCGTCACGGCCAAGCTGTCGCGAGTGGACAGTCCGGACATCGTGAAGATGCTGCTGTACCGGCCGGACTTCCTCACCGGCCGGTTGCTGGACCTCACCGCAGCGGTGATGCGCGGGCCGTCCTACTGGACCGCCGCGGAGCGTGAGTACCTCGCGATGTCCATCGCGCAACGGCACCAGTGCCCGTTCTGCATCGTGACGCACGCCGAGCTCACCCGCATCGCCGGTGCCGGCGAGGTCGACCCGGACGATCCCGCGTCCGTCCGCCCGGAGCTACGCGAAGTCCGCGAGTTCCTCGAAACCCACGACGCCCGTGTCGTCGCCGGGCTGCCGCGGGCGGCGGTCCTGGCGGCGTTGCAGATCAACGTCGTGTGGGACATCGTCAACCGGCTCGCGAACGCCTTCGGCTTCGAGCTGCGCGACGGTCAGCTGTCCGTCGGCACCCGCGCGTTGCACCGGTCCGGCTACCGCTTCCCCGGCTTCCTGCTGGCCGGCGGTGAGCATGCCGACAGCGGCGACCCCGTGGAGAACCTGAGGCACGCCGCGCTCGACGCGCCCGCCATGACCGACCCGGCATTGCGCGCGGCGGCCGCCACGGGCGAGGGGCTCGAAGAGCCGTGGCTGTCCTACACCGCGATCGTCCGCGATGCCTCGTACCGGTTGACGGACAGCGACCTCGACCGGCTCAGGGAGGCCGGGCACAGCGAGAACGAGATCTTCGAGGTCACCGTCGCCGCCGCGGTCGGCGCCGCACTGCGGACCTTCACCGAGGGACGGGACGCCCTCCTGGGCGCTGCCGACGAAGGCTGAACCGGTGTGGAAGGAGATTCGCGCTCCTCCCACACCGGAAGGTCACGCCGCGACCGGCTGCCAGGCCGCCCGCCCGATGAAGGCGAGCATCCGGGCCTGCTCGTCCGCCTCCCCGGGCGGGGTGAGCTCCGGGCCGAAGAACCCGGGCCGGCGCACCGCGTGCGCCCGCGCCCACTCGAACGCCATCGTCACCAGCACCGGATCGAGCCGCACGTCCATCGCCAGCGCGTGCCCGATGTCCCAGGTGTGCGCCACGAGATCGGTGCGGAGCAGCCTCACCACCGCCACGACCGGAACCTCGCCCATCCCGGGGATCGTCGTCGGCCGGGTCAGCGCGTCCTCGGTCAACGTGGCCAACGACGCGTCGCGCGCGGTCCGCCAGCTCGTCACCGGATCCTCGCCCGCCAGGCCCGCGGGATGTGGTGCCCCCGGAGCGCCCGAGCGATCGGCGAAATCCGCCCCGGTCGCCCACGCCCGCAGCTGGAGCTGGCCCCAGACCACGTGCCCGGCGACGTCTCGAACCGTCCACCCGGGACAGGTGGACGGCGAGTCCCACCGGCCCGGCGGAACGCTCGCCAGCACGTCGTCGAACCCGTCCTGCGCCCGCCGGTACCACTCCATCGTGTCCATCGTCGATCCCTTTCTCGAGGTGAGCTGCACCCCGAGGACGATCGGCGGGCGCCGGACTCGACAGCTCAGCTGGACGAGTCGGTGTCCCAGCGGTGCTGCACCTTCGCCAGGCGCCAGTAGGTGAGGGCGACGGCCCAGACGACGACGAACAACGCCACCACGAGGTAGCCGACGTTGCCCAGGTCGATGGCCGCGATCCAGTCGACCACGGGACCGGACCAGCCCAGGTCGTCGCGGGCGACGGTGACCAGTTCGATGGTGCCGATGACCAGGGCGACGGTGACCGAGAGGCCGGTGATGGTGAGGTTGTAGTAGACCTTGCGCACCGGGTTGGCGAAGGCCCAGTGGTAGGCGAAGTTCATGAACGTGCCGTCGAGGGTGTCGAACAGGCTCATGCCGGCGGCGAACAGCAGCGGCAGGCACAGGATCGCGTACCACGGAAGTCCGGCCGCGGCCGAGGAGCCGGCGAGTGCGAGCAGCAGCACCTCGGTGGCGGTGTCGAAGCCGATCCCGAACAGCAACCCGATCAGGTACATCTGACCCGGCCTGCGGATGGACCGGGTGAGCGGGCCCAGGATGCGGGCGAGGAACCCCCGCGAGTCCAGCTGCGCCTCGAGCTCGGTCTCGTCGAACCGGCCCTGCCGGAGCTTGCGGAACACGCGCCAGATCCCGGCCAGTGCGACGAGGTTGAGGATCCCGATGAGGTAGAGGAAACCGCCGGAGGCCGTGGTGGAGATCGCGCCGAGCACGTGGTGCACGCCGGAGCCGTCGTCGGCCCAGCTCATGGCGCTGTGCGCGCCGAGCGCGACGAGCGCGGCCAGCACGACGACGATCGTCGAGTGGCCGAGGGCGAACCAGAACCCCACCGACACCGGCCGCTTGCCTTCGGCCATCAGCTTGCGGGTGGTGTTGTCGATCGTGGCGATGTGGTCGGCGTCGAACGCGTGGCGCATACCGAGCGTGTACGCGGTGACGCCGAGCCCGACGCCGAACACCTGCGTGCCGACCGCGTAGCGCTGGGGCACGACCAGCAGTGCCAGGATCCCGAACGCCACCGCGTGCAGCAGGAGCAGCGCCAGTAGCAGTACGAGACTTCGGTAGACGTCCTGACGCTGCCAGGACAGGGACGGGGACACGCTCACGGACAGACCGCCTTCCAGCACCTCGTGGATGGTCACACGGTGCCGTGGCCGGTCTCCTGGCTGACGGGTCGACGCGCACGGTCCGCCTTCCCGGACGCTGTGGCGTCCAGTGGCTGCCCGGAGGCGTGGATCGTGAACTTCCCGTTTCACAGTGGCGAGGGCCGCGCCGGCTTCACACCGGCTTCCCGAGCACCACGGCTCAGTCACTGTAAGTGCCGCAACGCGGGCGCGGCAAGCGACGTAGAACACTGCCAACCGTTAGAAGTCTCTCGGGCAGTCAGGTGCGCAAGCGTTCGGCCGGGTATGGGCATGCCGAGGGCCGGCACCGCGACGAGCCCGCTCGCGGCGGTCGTCGCGGCACTGGTCCGGCCGAGCCGGATCGGCCGGGAGCGCTCCCAGCCAGCCCGGCTCGCGGACGCTCCCTAGCCCGCGGTCAGGGCCCGCAGGAGTGCGGCGCCGTCGGGGGAGCCGAGGCCGGTGCAGGCGTCCCAGCCCGCGGCGGCCTGGTAGGCCCCGTTGTCGCCGTCGGTGATGTCGCGGAAGCCGGGTTGCGGCCTGCCGGGCTGCGCGCCTTGGTACAGCTGGGTGTGGATCAGCCCGAACCGGCGCCCGGCGCCCTGCGCCAGGCGGCAGATCAGGGCGGACCACAGCGGCGCGACCGCGCTCGTGCCGCCCACCACGGCCTGCTGTCCATCGACCAGGATCTGGTACCCGGTCGCGGGGTCGGCATTGCCTGCCACGTCGGGCACGCCGCGGCCGGTCCCGCCGTCCGCGCGCGCCGGCACTCCGGCCGAGGTCTGGAAATCAGGCACCGGGAACGCATCGCTGACCCCGCCACCGCTCGCACCGCCGCCGGCGTTCCACACCGTCTCCGCGGTGATCGTCGACGGTGGCGTCGCGTCGAGATGGGTGCCGCCGCACGCGAGCGCGTGCGGGCTCGACGCGGGGAAGTCGGCATGCTGCTTGCCGTCCGTCTCCCCGTCGGTGCTCCCGCTGTCCCCGCTGGCGGCGCAAATGGTCACGCCGAGCGCGGCGGCGTCGGCGAAGGCCTGGTCCATCGCGGTGCGGGCCTGTTCCGTCCACTGGTCTTCGGACTGGCCCCAGCTGATGCTCACCGCAGCCGGCGTCGGTGTCGCGTGGATCGCGGTGCTCACGGCGTCCAGGAAGCCCTGGTCGGTGTTCGGTGCGAAGTAGACCAACTGCGTCACCCCGGGCGCGAGCGCGCCGATGACCTCGATGTCGAGCAGCACCTCGCCGTCCGCGGAATTGGGGTCACCGGTCGGCGCGTTCTTGACACCGTCCACCTCGACCGCGCTCACCTGCGGCACCGGAAGGTTCAAACCGCTCAAGTAGTCGTCGATATCGCTGGTGGTGAAGCCGCCGCCGAGTTCGATGATCGCGACGGTCTGGCCGGCGCCGTCGGTGTGCGGCGGGAAGTCGTAGAGCGAACCGAGCTGGTCCGGAGTGACCGACTGCGCCGCCTCGGTGCCGCTGTAGACCCGGAACTGGGCGCGAGCCTGGTCGCGTTCGTCCAGCCCCAGCACGGCAGTCACGACGCCGTCGAGCACGGCGGGCAAGGACAGCTCGCCGGTCCGGGCGTGGTGCTCGGCGCCGCCGTCGCGCACGCGCACCCGGCTGAGTTCGGTGCCGAAGACGTCGTTCAGCGCGCGCACCGGCCCAGTGACGACCACTCGTCGCGACCCGGGATGCTCTTCGATGACCGTCAGGCCGGCGGCGGTGAGGGTCTCGCGCACCCGGCGCACGTCCTCGTCGGCCGCGCCGTACCGCTCGGCCAGTGCCGCCGGGGTGAGGAATTCCGGCCCCGTCAGGGCGGCTTCGTCGAGTTCGGCGCGCCGCCGCAGGACGAGGGTCGCAGAGATGGTGGCTTCCGGGTCGGCGGGGCCGAGGAGTTCGGCGCCGGTCAGCTCGGTACGGGCACTTCCGGGAAGGGGGACACGCTGGGCTTCCGTCATCGTCGTATCGTCGCCGGGATCCGGCCCGCCCGCCAATGGGGGAGAACGGGTTTTCCCGCGCTGTGAACGATTCTTGTCCGGGGCACTGCCCAACCGCTTGCCATGGGGACTACCCTCCGATCACCGCACCCACGAGGAGTGATCATGGGCTGGTTGGGGACACACTGGTCTGCGGTCTGGCTGCTGGCCGCGTTCGTGCTCGGTGCCGGGTTCAACATGCTGTGCGACTGGCTGAAGGGCCGCCGCGCGAAGCGCCGCGAAGAGCCGCCCGCCGTCGCCCCCGAACCGGTGGAAAACACCCGAACCGAGCACGAGCGCCGCGAGGTGTTCGAGCTGCAGAAGCTCATCGACGCCCACGAAGCACTCACGGAGTTCGCGCGCGGGACGTTCAACGCGTACTTCCCGATGGAGGGCAAGAACATCGCCGGGCCGAACTACCGCTGGCGGGGCGGGGTCGACGTCCGGATCATGAACGAGGTGTCGGAGGCGGGCCTGCGATTGCACGCCCTGGAAGGTCTGGTCCTCGACGACCGGATCCGGGAGCTCGTCCGGACGGCCCGCGCATCGCTCCAGTTGCACTTCGAGGTGGCGACGGTCGAGCAGGCGAAGGCGGCGTTCAACTACGCGGCGACGGCGCTGGAGGAAGCCCAGTCCGCGCTCGCGCAGCGGATCCGGGAGATCTACGGACGATCACCCACCAACACCAGGAGCGAGGCCTTCTGAACCTCCGGCCGGCGGGCCGGTAGCGGATTGAATGTCCGACCCGATCATTCGCGACTCGCGGTGACGTCACCCACAACCATGAGTGACCTGCGGCCTCTCGTCGGGCAACATGCCTCTAACAGGAGGAGGTGGCTGGTGATCGACACCGGGGACACGGCGTGGCTGCTGGGCTCGGCCGCGCTGGTAATGCTGATGACGCCCGGGCTGGCACTCTTCTACGGCGGCATGGTCCGCTCCAGAAGCGTCCTCAACGTCATGATGCTGACGTTCGGCTGCCTGGCCGCGGTCGGCGTGGTGTGGCTGCTCTACGGCTACTCCCTGGCCTTCGGCAACGACGGCTTCGCCGGGCTGATCGGCGACTTCCGGCTGGCCGGCCTGCACGGGCTCACCAACACCACCGTCGGCCCGCCCGGCCATCAGGTCCCGCTCCTCGCGTTCGCCGGGTTCCAGCTCATGTTCGCGGTCATCACCGTCGCCCTGCTGGTCGGCGCGATCGCGGAACGCGCGCGGTTCTGGCCGTGGCTGCTGTTCGTCGTGGTCTGGGTGACCCTGGTCTACCTCCCGCTCGCGCACTGGGTCTTCGCCTTCGACGGGTTCGCCGGGCCCGGCAGCACGGGCGGCTGGCTGGTCAACAAGCTGCACGCCCTCGACTTCGCGGGCGGCACCGCCGTCGAGGTGAACTCCGGTGCGGCGGCGGTGGCCCTCGCCATCGTGATCGGGCACCGGCACGGCTGGCCGCGGCAGGCGGTCCGGCCGCACAACCTGCCGTTCGTGATGTTCGGCGCCGGGCTGTTGTGGTTCGGCTGGTTCGGGTTCAACGCCGGTTCGGCGCTGGGCGCCTCCGGCGTGGCCGCGACCTCCTTCCTCAACACCACCACCGCCGCGGCGACCGCGGTCGTCGGGTGGCTGCTCGTCGAGCAGTTCCGGGACGGCAAGCCGACCACCCTGGGCGCGGCCTCCGGCGCCGTGGCGGGGCTGGTCGGCATCACCCCGGGCTGCGGCTACGTCGAGCCGCTCGGCGCCGCCGCGATCGGCGTGGTCGCGGGCGTGGTCTGCTCGCTGGCGATCGGGCTGAAGTACCGGCTGCGCCTCGACGACTCGCTCGACGTGCTCGCGGTGCACGGGATCGGCGGGTTCACCGGCATGATCCTCATCGGGCTGTTCGCGAGCAAGGGCGTGAACAGCGCGGGCGCGGACGGGCTGTTCTACGGCGGCGGGCTCGACCAGCTCTGGCGGCAGGCGGTCGCCACCTTCGCCGCGCTCGGGTACTCCCTCGTCGTCACCCTCGTCATCGCCTGGGTGATCCACCGGACCATCGGCCTGCGTGCCGCCCGCGAGGCCGAGCTGGACGGCATCGACGAGGCCGAGCACGCGGAGAGCGCCTACGATCTGGCCGTTCATCCCAGCCGCCGGTCGATGGCGGCCGGTTTCGTGGAAGGAGGACGCCCGTGAAGCTGCTGACCGCGGTCGTACGCCCGTTCGTCGTGGACGACGTCAGGGAAGCCATGGAACGGCTTTCCGTGCTCGGCATGACGGTGAGCGAGGTACAGGGTTACGGCCGGCAGAAGGGCCACGTCGAGGTCTACCGCGGCGCCGAGTACTCGGTGGACTTCGTGGCCAAGGTGCGGGTGGAGATCCTGCTGGACGACTCCATTGTGGACAAGGCACTGGACGCGGTGGTGGCGGCGTGCCGGACCGGCCGCATCGGGGACGGCAAGGTGTGGGTCACCCCGGTCGACGCGGTGGTGCGGGTGCGCACCGGCGAACGGGGCACGGACGCGATCTGAGCCGTGCGTTTTCCAGACGCCGCCGGGTGCCGTGCCGAGTACTCCTGCGCTCGCGGCCGATCAGCGGACCCCCGGCTGGTAGCCCGCCCACTGGCGATCGCCCAGGTGCATCAGGTGTTCCAGGAGTGTCGCGAGCACCTTCTTGCCCGGTTCACGGCGGCGGGCGTCGCACAGGACGACGGGGATCTCGCGGTCCAGGTCCAGCGCCGCGCGCACCTCTTCGGCGTGGTAGACGGGCGCGTGCTCGAAACAGTTGACGCCCACGACGAACGGGACCTCGCGGCGCTCGAAGAAGTCCACGGCGGCGAAGCTGGTGTCGAGCCGGCGCGGGTCGGCGAGCACGACCGCGCCGAGGGAGCCGCGGGCGAGCTCGTCCCACATGAACCAGAACCGCTGCTGCCCCGGCGTCCCGAACAGGTACAGCACCAGCTCGGGGCTGATCGTGATGCGGCCGAAGTCGATCGCGACCGTCGTCGTGGTCTTGCCCTCGAGCCCGGACAGGTCGTCCACACCGGCGCCCGCGTCGCTGAGGATCTCCTCGGTGCGCAGCGGCCGGATCTCGCTCACCGCCCCGACCATCGTGGTCTTGCCGACGCCGAACCCACCCGCGACGAGGATCTTCACCGCCGTGGCCAGCGCCGGGGCGGTGTGCTCAGAGCCTTCTGATGCCATCAAGGACCGCCTGGAGTAGTTCTCGGCTGGGGATCTCGGTCGTGCTCGGCGGCGACCGGTGGATCAGGTACCCGCGGTCGATCAGGTCGCTCAGCAGCACCTTCACCACCATCAGCGGCAGGTTCGTCAGCGCCGAGACCTCGGCCACCGAACACGGTTCCCGGCACAGCCGCACGATCCGCGCGTGCTCCGGGCTGACCGTCTCGCGGATCTGCTCGGTCACCGAGACCACGAGGGTGATCAGCTCCAGGTCGGTGCGCGCGGGGCGGCTGCGGCCGCCGGCCAGGAAGTACGGCCGGACGAGCGGACCCGACTCGTCGTACGGTGATGCGTCCACCGGGCTCACCGCCGGTCATGTGCCCCGCCGTTCGGCGCCCCGGCCGGGCGTGGCGGCGCCGACATGTTCACGCCGACCCGTTTGACCAGCCGGTTCATCTCGTAGGCGACCAGCCCGAGGTCGGCGTCGCGCACGGCGATCGTCGCCAGGCACGCGCCGCGGCCCGCCGCCATCACGAACAGGAACGCGTTGTCCATCTCGACCAGGGTCTGCCGCACGGCGCCGCCCTCGAAGTGCCGGGCGGCGCCGCGGGCGAGGCTCTGGAAGGCCGACGCCACGGCGGAAAGGTGCTCACCGTCCTCTTCGGACAGTTCGTGCGAGCGGCCCATGAGCAGTCCGTCGGCGGACAGCAGCACCGCCCGGTCGATCGCCACCACCCGGTCGACGAAGTCGTCGAGCAGCCAGTTCAGGTCCAGGTTTCGGGTTGTCTGTTCCACAGTGTCCTCGTCTCGGGACCGGCTCAGCCGTCCCACGTCTCGTTGTCGGCGCGACCGCGGCGGGTGCCGTCCTGGAAGGCCGTCATCAGGCTCCGCGCCTCGACGGCGGTCGCCTCGTGATCGCCCGCCACGGGCTCCGGCTCGGGCAGCTCGTGCAGTTCGGGTGCCAGGTTCGCCTGGCGGTGGCGTTTGGGCAGGGGCGGCCGGTCGTCCGAAGGCGGCAACGCCGGCCAAGCCGGATTGCCCTCGGGCAGCATCGCGACCGTCGTCCGGCGTGGCGCGCCGGCTTCGACGCGGCTTTCCTGCGCGGGCACCACGGTGTCGAACCAGTCGGTGTGCCGGTCGTCGCCGGAGTCGAGGCGCTGCACCGGAACGAGCGCGCTGTTCGGGATCAGCACCACGGCCCGGACACCGCCGTAGTTCGACTCCAGCAGCGACACCCGGATGTCGTGCTGCCGGGCCAGCCGCGCGACCACGTAGAACCCGATCCGGGAGTCGCCGGTCAGCGCGAGCATCCCGAAGTCCGGCGGATCGCCGAACATGTCGTTGGCCCGCGAGCGATCCTCGGGTGCCATGCCGAGGCCCTGGTCGTCGATCTCGATCACGGCGCCCTTGCCGACGGGGTTGCCACGCACCTCGATGCGGGACTCGGGCGGGGAGAACGCGATCGCGTTGTCGACCAGTTCGGCCAGCAGGTGCATCAGGTCGGCCACGGCCTGGCCGGTGATCTGCAGCTGCGGGATCCGGCCGAAGCTGATCCGGTTGTACTGCTCGGTCTCGGCGACGGCGCTGCGGACGATGTCGAGCAGGCTCACCGAGGTCCGCCACTGGCGGGTCAGCCGGCCGCCGCCGAGCACGATCAGGTTCTCCGCGTTGCGGCGTTCCCGGGTGCTGAGGTGGTCCAGCAGGTAGAGCAGCTCGACCTGCTCGGGGTCGTCGGCCGCGCGCTCGGCCTTGTCGAGTACCTGCAGCTGCCGGTGCACGACGGCCTGGCTGCGACGGGCGATGTTGAGGAACACCGTGTTCGTGCCTTCGCGCAGCCGGGCCTCCTGCACCGCCGCGGCGACCGCGGCCTGCTGCGCCTTCGTGAAGGCCTCGGCCACCTCGCCGACCTCGTCGCGGCCGTAGTCGAGTGCGGGCATCTCCTCGGCGACGTCGACCTGTTCGCCCTGGCGGATTCGGTCCACCACCAGCGGCAGCCGCTCGTCGGCGGCAAGCGTGTCCGAGCGCAGCTGCCGCAGGCGGCGCACCAGCCCGTTGCCCATCCGGACGGCCAGCGACAGCACGACGACCGCCAGCAACAGGCTCGCCGCGGCGATCAGGACCGAGCGGAGCAGGGTGTCGTCGGCGCTCTGCTTCTCCGCCGCGGCCGCCGTGCTGCCCAGGTCACCGAGGCCGAAGCCGCTGATCGTGCTCGCGACCTGGCGGACGGCGTCCTGCCACTGCTGGACGGTCACCGGCAGCGAGGGCACGGCGCCGGGCGAGAGCGGACGCGGGTCGAAACCCTGCCGCACCAGCGCGTCCTCCACGGTGCCGAGCAGCGCCCAGTCCGAAGAGGACTCGAGTTGGCCGATCTTCTGCTGTTGTGCCACGGGGAGTTGCGGACGCAGCCCGTTCAGCTCGGCCCGGTAGGCGCGCGTCAGCGAGTCGTACTCGGCCAGTTCGGCACCGGTGAGCCCGCCGTTCCGGTAGGCGGCGAGCGCGAGCGAGTTGCTCCGGTCGAGCCAGTCCGACACGCGCATGAGGTCGGCCGCGCTCGAGCGCAGCAGCGCGGCGTCCTTGTCGGTGGAATCGCGGCCGATGGCGCCGGCGGCGACGATCATCGCGTCGGCGATCGAGTTGTACGTGGAGTAGACGGTGAGCCGGGAAGCCTGGCCGTTGTCGATCTGTGCCCGGATCTGCGGCACCTGGCCCATCGACTGCACGAACCTGCCGATGGCGGCGCGGGACTCCGGCGGCATCGCGTCGGCGACTTCCGTGGAGATCTGGCTGAACTGGGCCATGAGCTGGTTGAACGCGCCGCGCGACTGGTCCAGGGCGGCTCTGTTCTCCGGCGAAGGATCGGCCGCCGCGGCGACGCTCGCCCGGCGCTCCTGCGTCATCGCGGGCATGAACGGGACGGCCAGGCTGTATCCGCGCGCCAGCAGGATCGCGGTATCGCGTTTCTGCACGGCGGCGGTGATCAAATAGGCGTTGATCCCGACTCCGGCCGCGAGCAGGACGAAACTCGGAATCAACGCTATCGCCAGTACCCGGGTCCGTAACGAGATCTTGGATTTACGCCTGGTACTTATGTTTCCTAATTGCTGAGGCACTTCGTGGCCTTCCGACGAAAATGCCGCGGTGAGCGCGGACGGAGTACACAATTAGTCCACAAGAGGGCCTGCGTCCAGACTTTTGGACAGTTTTCATCCGACTACGTTGAGCGACGAAATGTCATTCGTTCGGCCTATGTCCGCCCAGCCGGAACTGACCTACTTTTACAGCTTCCGATAAAAGCTCAGCCCACCACCATTGCCCACGGAACGAGTGCCAGCACGGCCGCCGCGGCGATATTCGTGCGGCGGTAATGGACCAGCAGGGCAGCGAACTCGCGCAGGAACGCGCTCGGCAGGAAGTACAGGGCGGTGGGTGCGCCGGCGACGTCGAGGCGCAGGCCGAGGCGCCGTGCGGTGACGGCTGTGCGGAACACGTGGTAGTTGTTCGTGACGGCGGCGAGGTAGCCGTGCCGCGTCCGCTCGTCGAGGAGTTCGGTGCTGAAGCGCAGGTTCTCCTCGGTCGTGGTCGCCCTGTCCTCCACCACGATGCGTTCGGCGGGAATGCCGCGCAGTAGCAGATGCTCGCGCATGGCGGCGGCCTCGCTGGTGGTCTCGCCGGGGCCCTGCCCGCCGGACACCACGACGAGCGGGCGCCCCTCTTCCCGGCGGTAGAGCCGGATCGCGAGAGACAGACGGCTTTCCAGCAGCGGCGGCACTTTCGCGCTGTCGAGCCCGGCGCCGAGGACGATGATCGCGGAGAAGCCGCGCCGACGACGGAGCCTGCCGTAGAGCAGCGAGTACAACAGGAAGCAGCCGAACACGAACCCGGCATACGCGACGACGAACACGAACGACCCGACGGGCGCGTTGAGCCACGGGTTCGTGCTCGGGCCGGTGACGAAGAGCAGCACCGCCGTCGCGGCGATGCCGAGGCCGGCGAGCAGGGAGAGCGAGTTGGCAAGGCGGTGGCCTTCGCGCCGCCACATGACGGCCCCGTTCACGATCAACGCGAGCGGCAGGATCATCGCGACGACGAGGGCGACCACCAGGAACACCAGGCCGAGCACCCGATCGAGCCAGGGGGACTCGGTGGCGCGCACGAGGAGCCACAGCAGGACGAACAGGCAGGCCAGCCCGAGCCAGACCCCGTTGCTCACCCGCCGCGGCTCGCGCACGACGCCGATCGCGAAAAGTCCCAACGCCGCGGCGGCCAGGTATGCGTAGAGCACGGTTCCCCCTGTCCTCGCCGGAAGGACGAGCATAGGAGGCGGGGTTGGTCACGGGGTGGCTCAGGGGTGGCCGCGGCGGTGTCGCCAGGGTGTGCGCACGGCCTGCGAGCGGCAGCGCGCGACCGTCGGGCGGGGCGGGGCGCGGCGTGGTCGGCGCCTCAAGCAGACCGCCTGGTGGCGGCGGCCGAGGCGAGCGGCCCGGACGCCACCACCCGGGAGCGGGCTCAGCGATCCGTCGCCCGCCCCCGCCACCCGCGGGCTCAGCCGCGCCTGCTCTCCGGCGGCCCGAGGTAGCTGGGCCGGAGCCCACCGGTGTTCACGACCAGCTTCTGCACCACCACCGTCGGGTCGATCATCCACACCTTGACCGTGTGCACGCCCGGCGCCGCGATCGTGTGCGTCGTCGTGGTGAGGTTGACGTTGTCCGAGGTGTTGCGCTCCCACTGCCGGTTCATGCCGGCGTCGTCGGCGCCGGTCGCGGCGATCACGTCCACCACCTGCGGCTGCTCGTCGTCGATCGACACCGCGTACTTCAGCCCCTCGCCCGGCACGGCGTCGTTGCGCGGCGACAGGTAGGCGAGCACCTGCACCGGCCCGGCGGTCGAGAGCGTCATCGTGTACTCCAGCCGCGGTCCCTGCCCCGCCACCTGCCGGGGCGCGGTGACCGGGAACGGTTCCATACCCGAGCCGTCCCGCCCGATGTCCGGGATCCGCTGCCACTGCACGCCGCCCGCGCCGACCGCCCGCGTGAAGTGGTCGGCCTGCATCGAGACGTAGCCGTTCGCCTCGACGAAGCCCTTCGGGTTGGCGAGCGTGTTGTCCACGACCGCCTGCACCTGCACCGTCGTGCCGTTGCCCGTCACCGTGAGAGGCACCGTCGTACGGCCCTTCGGCGCGTGCGCCCAGTCCACCCACACCGTGACGCGGGTCTGCTTGTCGACCCGGCCACGGTCCTGGTCGACGTGCACCCACGGCGCGCCGGAGCGGACCTGGAAGTCGAACGGGACCGAGCCGCGGTCGAACACGTCGAAGTACTGCTGGGGCTGGCTCTGGTACGGGCTGAACGTCGGCAGCACCGCTGGCGAGGGCTCCGCGGGCCACCACTTGTCCGAGCCGCCGATCGCGACGCCCAGCTCCGCGCGGTCCGGCAGCGCGATGCGCTGGACCGCCGGGAAGACCTCGTCCGGCAACGCCTCGTTGTTCAGCTCGGGTTCCTGCCAGCCCGCGCCGGGGCCGTACCGTGCGACGTCCCCGTAGCCGATCTTGGGCTGGGTCTGGAAACCACGCCACTTGCCGCCCGCGAGCGTGTTGTTGTAGTAGTCCGACATCGCCTGGTCGTCGGCGAAGCGCGCATCGGTGACGTCGGCGAGGTCGTTCGTCGCGGCGCGGCCTTGCTTGGCGTACAACAGGTTGGTGAACTCGGCCTGGCGCAGGGCGTACAGGTTCGCGCTCGCCTTCACCTCGTAGTACACGAGTTCGTAGTACGCGTCCTGCAACGCGGCGGGCAGTGTTCTCCTGATCGCTTCGGCCTGCGCCGCGAGTTGCTGCCACTGCGCGGTGACCCGGTCCAGCTCCTGGTAGTCGGTGAGGCTGAACGGGGAGGCCTGGTCGTCGTAGACCACCTGGTTGTCCGGACCGGTGGTGATGCGGCGGTTGAGCAGCTCCGGCTTCCGCCGCGACTGCAGGATCGCGTAGGTGTGCAGCACCTCGGCGATCGCGCCGGCCTGCCACGGGCCGAAGCTCTCCGCGGTGTACCTGCGTTCCCACTCGCCGAGCTTCGCCAGCGGCCAGCGCGCGGGATTCCAGGCGTAGTCGAGGAAGAACTGCGTGGGCAGCTCGTCGTTCTTCAGGTCGCCCACGTTCACCGTCCACAGCCGGTTCACGCCGTACTGGTAGGCCTGGTTGAGCTGGTCCCAGATGTTGGGCAACAGGTTCGTGTCGGCCCACTTGTAGTCGCGGCCGCCGCCCACGTAGTCGAAGTGGTAGTACAGCCCGTAACCCCCGCCGCGGGGCGGCAGGGTCTGCTCGGGCAGCTTCCGGAGGTTGCCCCAGTTGTCGTCGGCGAACACGACCGTGACGTCGTCCGGTGGTCGCAGCCCCTCGTCCCAGTACCGCTGCACCTCCTTGTACAAGGTCTGGACCTGCGGGATCGTCGTGACGTCCTTCCCGGTGACCTGCCCGAGGATCTGCCGCTGGCTCGCCAGGATGTCTTTCATCAGGTCGATGCCGTCGCCGTCGGGCAGACTGGTGTCGCCGTTGCCGCGCATCCCGAGGGTGACGACGCCCTCGAAGTCCTCCTCGGTCATCCGCTTGATGCCCTCGGTCCAGTACTTCTTGATCGCGTCGGCGTTGGTGCGGAAGCTCCATTGGCCGTTGCCGCCGTAGGGATCGCTGCCGGGCGTCGCGTGCCGGTTCCATTCCTCGATCCCGCGCATCATCGGCGCTTCGTGCGAGGTGCCCATGACGACGCCGTACGCCTTGGCCGTGAGGTGGTTCTGCGGATCGTCCTCGGCGAAGGCCCGGCCCCAGACCGCGGGCCACAGGTAGTTGGCCTTCAGCCGCAGCATCGTCTCGAAGATCTTGGCGTAGAACTGGGAGTTGAAGCCGTTGGGATAGCCGGGGGCGAGGCCGGGGCCGAAGTAGCCGGGCGCCCACCGGCCCAGCGCCGGGTTCTCGTCGTTGAGGAAGAACCCGCGGTACTCCACCGCCGGCGTGCCCTGGCTGTGCCGGCCCGGCAGGACGTACAGCTCGTTCTGGTGCGCCGCGGGCACGTCGTCCCACCAGTACCACGGCGAGACCCCGATCTGCCTGGAGATCTCGTAACCGCCGTAGATCGTGCCGCGCTGATCGCTTCCCGCCACGACGAGGGCGCGCCGGACACCGGGCATCGGGTTTTCGACCACCTGCTGAAGCGAGGTCTCCCATTTCCCGGCGATACCGCCGACGTCGAGCTTTCCGGTCCTGACGAGATCGTCGACGAGCGGGCTGTGGCCGAGCGTGCCGATCAGCACCACTTCGCGCACCGAGGGAACGGTGTCGACGGAGAGCACGGGCCTGGTTCCGGTGACGCGCTGCAGGTCGCCCTGCAGGTCCGCGGCCGCGTGGGCCACGCCCTCGTAGTCGCCGCCACTCACCACGATCGGCGTCGTTCGGCCTTGTGCGGCAAGGGGAAAGCGGCCGGGGCCGGGGTCGTGGACGACGAAGTCGTCGGCCGGCGCGGCCGGCGCCGCCGTGCTGGGAACGGGTGCGACGACGGCCGTGAGCGCGAAAGCCAGCGAAGCCAGAATGGCGGCGGATCTTCTCATCGGGCGATCTCCGTTGACCGAAACTTTTCGAGAATCATTCCTCCGGCGGTCTCCCAGTGTGCTGTTCTTGACGCGGAATGTAAACCCGTTCTACCGTCCCTCAGTCAGTCCGCCCGATTTCGAAATGTTTCGATAAATCAGGGGTCCTTATGCGCAGATTCCTCGCCATCGTCGTCGGGGCACTCGTACTCCTCGTCGCGCCCACCGCCGCCGCCGCGCCGCCCACGCTGCGGGCGCTGGCCGCCCGGCACGACATCCGGATCGGCACCGCGGTCGACATGTCCGCCCTGGCCGCCGATCCCGTCTACCGCCGGCAGGTCGGCAGCGAGTTCTCCACCGTCACCGCCGAGAACGTGATGAAGTGGGAGGTCCTCGAACCCCAGCGCGGTCAGTACGACTGGAGCGCAGCGGACCGGCTGATGGCGTTCGCGCGGCAGCACGGTCAGGCGGTGCGCGGGCACGTTCTGGTGTGGCACAGCCAGCTTCCGGCCTGGCTGACGGCCGGGAGCTTCTCCTCCGACCAGCTACGGCAGATCCTGCGCAAGCACATCTTCGACACCGTCGGGCACTTCAAAGGCCGGATCTGGCAGTGGGACGTGGTCAACGAGGCGTTCAACGAGGACGGCACGCTGCGCGACACGATCTGGCTCGAGAAGCTCGGGCCGGGCTACATCGCGGACGCCTTCCGCTGGGCGCACGAGGCCGACCCCAGCGCGAAGCTGTTCTACAACGACTACAACATCGAGGACGTCAACGCGAAGAGCGACGCGGTCTACCAGCTTGTGAAAACCCTTCGGGCGCAAGGGGTTCCGGTCGAAGGCGTGGGAATGCAGGCACATGAGACGGTCGACTACACGCCGACGACCATGCGGCAGAACATGCAGCGCTTCCAGCGCCTCGGCCTCGACACGGCGGTGACCGAGGCCGACGTCCGGATGGTCATGCCCCCGGACGCGGCGAAGCTGGGGGCCCAGGCGGACGTCTACCGCAGCATGCTCTCGGACTGCCTCGCGACCGACCGGTGCATCTCGTTCACGGTGTGGGGCTTCACGGACAAGTACTCGTGGGTCCCGGGCACGTTCGAAGGCCAAGGCGCGGCGAACCTGCTCGACGAGACCTTCACCCCGAAACCCGCCTATGACGCGGTGCGCGCGACCCTGGCCGCGAAGGAGCACCGGGGTTAGCCGGCGGCGCCACGACTCGGGCCCACCCCGTCCGCGAACGCGGGCTGGGTGGGCCCGCGCGCTGCCTACTGCTGGTAGTGCTCGACCTCGCTGATCGGCCGGGCCTCGGCCACGCTCTCGTCCTCGCCGAACTCGCGGCGGGCGCGGCGCTGGCGAAGCAGGTCCCAGCACTGGTCGAGCTGCTCCTCGACCTGCTTGATCCTGGTGCGGTCGGCGTCGTCGAGGCCGGCGCCGGTGGCCTTCTCGCGCAGCTTGTGCTCCTCGGCGATGAGCTCGTCGATGTTGCCGATGATGTCCTTGTCGGTCACGCGCTCACCGTACCTCGCCCGCCGTCCGCACGGTTGCTCACGACGTGCGCGGGTATGCGGGTAGGGAGAGGAGGGCGAATGTCTGCTCTGCACGAGCTGAAGGACCAGGCCAGGGCCTATCGCGGGAACGAGGACCGGCCGCTGGGCGGCTACCTGGCCGTGATGGTGGTCTACGGGTGCCTCGTCGGCCTCGGGACCCTGGCCGTCGCGCTGACCGGGCGCAAGCTGCCCCAGCGCGTCCCGAAGGAGGACCTGGTGGTCCTCGCACTGGGCACGCACAAGCTGTCGAGGACCCTGACCAAGGACGCGGTGACCAGTCCGCTGCGCGCGCCGTTCACCCGGTACTCCGGCACCGGCGGGCCGGCGGAGGTGATGGAGGACGTCCGCAAGCCCAGCGGGCTTCGGCACAGCCTCGGCGAGCTGCTGTCCTGCCCGTTCTGCCTGGACATGTGGGTCGTGACGGCGTTCGCGTTCGGCCTGCTGTTCGCACCCAGGGCGACCCGGCTGGTCGCGGGCGCGTTCGCGACGCTGGCCGGCGCGGACTTCCTGCAGCTGGCGTACGCCAAGGCACAGCAGATCACGGAGAAGGGGTAAGCGATGACCGACCTGATCGAGCGCGAGACGACCGCGACGTTCCGCGAGGCAGACGACGCCATCGTGTCCGCGCGGCGGGCCTTTCCCGACTGGGCACGCACCCCCGCCGGCGAGCGTGCCGCGGCGCTCAAGGCCGCCGCCGCCGACCTGCGGGCGCGGGCCGACGAGATGGCCGAGCTCAACCACCACGAGACCGGGAAGCTGCTCGACGAGGCCAAGGGCGGCGTCGAAGCCGGGGCCGCGACGCTGGAGCAGTACGCCGAGCTGGGGCCGACGCACCGGGGCCGCAGCCTGCAGGGCGGCTGGGACGCGACCGACGTGATGGTGCCCGAGCCGCGCGGCGTCGTGCTCGCGCTGACGCCGTGGAACGACCCGGTCGCCGTCGCGTGCGGGCTGCTCGGCGCGGCCCTCGCGACCGGCAACACCGTCGTGCACAAGCCGAGCGAGCGCTGCCCGCAGCTGGGCGCGATCATGACCGAGATCCTCGCCGCACACCTGCCCGGCGATGTGCTGCGCTGCGTCTCCGGCGACGGCCGGGTCGGCGCGCAGCTGGCCGCGCATCCGGAGGTGGACCTGATCGCGCACGTCGGCAGCACGGCCACCGGGCGGTCGATCTCCGCGGCCGCGGCCACCAGCGGCGCCAAGGTCCTGTTGGAGAACGGCGGCAACGACCCGCTCATCGTGGACGGCGACGTGGACCCGGCGTGGGCCGCCGAGCAGGCCGCGCTGGGCTCGTTCGCCAACGCGGGGCAGATCTGCGTCTCGGTCGAACGCATCTACGTGACCCGCGACCTCGCGCCCGCCTTCCTGGACGCGCTGGTCGAGCAGGCCCGCAAGCGGCCGGACGAGATTCCGATGGGGCGCCTGGTCGACACCAGGCTGCGGGACGAGGTGCACGCCCAGGTCAGCGAAGCGGCCGCGGACGGCGCGGAGCTGCTGGCGGGGGGAGCGCTCCCAGAGGGCGACGGCTCGTTCTACCCGGCGACCGTCCTGACCGGCTGCGAGCCCACCATGCGGATCATGCGGGAGGAGACCTTCGGCCCCGTCGCGCCGGTGCGCGTGGTCGACGACTTCGACCAGGCGCTGCGCGAAGCCTGCGACGACCGCTACGGCCTGGCCGCGACGGTACTGACCAACTCGATGGCGCACGCGCAGCGCGCGTGGCGTGAGCTGCCCGTCGGCACGGTCAAGGTCAACGCGGTGTTCGGCGGCGCACCCGGTGGCGCGGCACAGCCGCACGGCGCGAGCGGCGAAGGCTTCGGCTACGGCCCGGAGCTGCTGGACGAGATGACCCGGATGAAGGTCGTGCACCTCAGTCCGGCGCCGCGCTGACGCCGAAGGCCTCCCTCGCCTTGGCGATGAGCGGCGCGAGCTCCCCGCCGGGTTCGGCGCGCTCGCGCCGCCACGCCAGCGCGGTCCGCAGATGCGGGTCGAGGTCGGCGAACGGCAGCGTGACCGTGTTGTCGAGGCGGTAGAGCTGCATCGGGCTCGCCGGGTCGAGCATGGAGATGGAGAACGCGATCCCGCTCGACACGAGTTCGGCGATGCCCGAGTAGTCCCCTTGGGACAGTCGCAGCCGCTTCTTCACGCCCGCCGCGTTGAGCTGCGCGTCGATCTCCTCGAAGTACGCCGGGGTGCTGTCGCTGGGCGTGGAGATGTAGGACAGGCCCGCCAGCTCGGCCAGGTGCACCGACTTCCGGCCGGCGAACTGGTCGGCGGGCACGACCGCGCCGAGCGGTTCGGACAGCACCTCGGCGACCTCGAGCGCGGGATCGGCCACCGGCAGCCGGACCAGGGCCAGGGCCAGCCTGCCGTCGTGCACCGCCTCGACCAGCCCGGCCGTGGGTCCCGGCCAGCGCTTGAGGTCGACCGTGTCGCGGGTGCGCTCCTCGAGTAGCTGCAGCTTCCCGCGCAGGTCCGGGTGCAGCCCGGCGGGCACCCCGACGAACACCGTCGCGCGCTCGGGATGCGCGGCCTCCCGCAGCCGCCACGGGATCGCGTTGACCTGCTCGATCACCTCCCGGGCGAGCGGCAGCAACGCGCGCCCGGCCGGGGTGAGCTCGACGGCGTGCGTGCTGCGCTTGAACAGCTCCTGCCCGAGCTCGCGTTCGAGGTCCTTGATCCGGCGGCTCAGCGGGGAGGTCGCCATGTGGAGCTTGCGGGCGGCCTGGGAGTAGTTCAGCTCTTCGGCCACGGCCACGAAGTAGCGCAGGTGAAACAACTCCACCTCGGGGAGCCTACCCGCGCGGCCCGCACCACTTCAGGGCCGGAAGCAGTGGCTGCCGTCGTAGAGCGGGCCGGGGTCCACCGGCAGCCCGGCGGGCGGGTCGATCAGGTAGGACCGGGTCTCCTGCGCGCCGAGCCAGGCCGCGCAGGCGCGGATGCCCTCGTCCAGCGACGAACCGGTCCACAGCGCGATATGCGTGCCACCGCAGGACGCGCACAGGTCCTCGAGCACGAAGTACCGCCGCAGGTCCGGCAGGTAGATCCGGGTGCCGGGCGCGAACACCCCCGGCGCGGCGGCGAAGGTCACCGGGTCGTCGTAGCTGCCGCTGCCGCCGGCGAGCCCGTGCAGGATCGTCGGGAAGGCGATCAACAGGCTGCCCAGCGGGTTCTTGTCGAGGGCGGAGTAGAAGCTGACGGTGCCGGAGGTGCTCTCGGGAGTGGCCGTTGTCGGCGCCGGACTGCTGGTCGCGGAGCCCGTGGGGGTCGCGGTGACCGTCCTCGTCGTGACGGGCCTGCGCATGGTGATCGTCTTCGTCGGCGGCGGGGTGGTGTCCGGCCGGCTGGGCAGGACGTAGTTCACCGTCGGCGGCTCTTCGGGCGTCATGGCCACGACCGGGAGCACCCTGCCGCCGCCCGCCCCGCAGGCGGCCAGCACCAGTGCGACGGGCAGCAGGAGCGGCAACCGGAATCGTGTGCTCATTCTCGCCTTTCTCCGACGGCGCGGAAAAGATAGCGGAACGACTCGTCGAAGGCAACGGACGAACATTTCTGCTCCGGTTCCGCGCCATTTCGTCAAGAAATCATCACGCCGCGCGCATAGACGGTGCGAATGCGGTGGATCGCATCCGGATCGGCCAGCGGGTCACCGTCCACAGCGAGCACGTCGGCGTCGAAACCCCGGGCGAGCCTGCCCTTCCGGTCGCCGAGGCCGCACGCCTCGGCCGGCGCCTCGGTCGCGAGACGCAGCGCTTCGGCCGGGGTGAGTCCCATCGCGGCCGCCATCCGGAGCGAGTACCGGAGGGTGTCGTGCGGCTTGGCGGCATTGATCCCGGCATCGCTGCTCAGCACCAGGCGGGCCCCGGATCGGTGCAGCAGCAGGAGGTTCCGGGCGATCCCGGGAATCCGGGCCGCGATGAACGGGGGTGGGGCGAAGCCCTCGAGCGGTACGGTTCCCGCGGTCGCGCCCACGACGATCCGCCGTTCGACGATCGTGTGCACCAGTTCCGGTGGCGGCTCGTCCACTCCGTCCGCGCTCCAGAACGACACGTGTTCCAGACTGTCCACATGCGCCTCGACGGCGTTCCGGATCGCTTGCGTGGCATGGGCGTGTGCGGTGACACCGAGGCCGAGCCGGTGCGCCTCCTCCACCGCCGCGCGCAGCTCGGGCACCTCGAACTGGGCGTCCTCCTGGCGGGTGCCGGGGGTGAGGGTGCCGCCGCTCGCCATGATCTTGATGAGGTCGACGCCGCGCTCGGCGCGTTCCCGCACGGCCGCGCGCATCGCGTCGGCGTCGGGCTTGGTCTCGCCGCCGAGGTAGTGACAGTGCCCCGAGGGCGGGGTGATCGGCGGCCCGGCGGCGACGATCGTCGGCAGCGGCCCGCCCTCTTCGCGCAGCCGCAGGGCGAGGTAGTTGCGGTCGCCGAGGTCCCGCACCGTGGTGACCCCGCCGCGCAACGCTTTCCGTGCGGCGGTGCGCATCGCGTCGAGCGTTTCGTCGTCGTCCCGCGCGGCCAGCGCGCCGACGGGGTCGGTGCCGGCGTCGAACGCGAGGTGGACGTGCGCGTCGACCAGTCCCGGCAGCAAGGTCGCACCGGCGAGGTCGACCGCGTCCGCCGGTGGTTCCACGCCGAATTCGAGGTTCGTTATTCGCTGCCCGTCCATCGTGAGGACGGGATCGTCCCGCAGTTCCGTTCCGTCGAAAAGCCTGGCCGCTCGCAGCACGGTGCGCATTCGGCGAATACTACGCGCGCGATCAATGCGCGTTGCGGTCTTCGCGTCCGATGAAGGCTCGTCGCAGCCCGTCAGGCTCGCGCCTGTGATCGGGAGTCGAGTTGGGCGGCGCGCGCCTGCAGGTCGCTCAGGGCCGCCTGGGCGTAGGGCGAGAACGGCTTGTCCTCGTCCGCCTTCATCCATCGCTCGAAGGCGACCCTGAAGGCGAGGATGACCAGCTCTGCCCCCAGTCGTGCGCTGAGCTCGTCGTTGCCTCGCTCACGCAGGGCGGCGGTGACCGACGCGGCGATCCTCGCCTGCTTGAGCAGTCCCCGCTCGTGCACCTCGGTGTTGGCTGCGACCACCTGCACGCGCTGGGCGGCCTTGACCCGTTGCTGCGGCGTCATCGTGGCGTCGGCGCCGACGAAGGCGGCGTGCAAGCACTCGGCGAGCGTCGCATCGGGGGAGGCGGCACGGATGCCGTCGGCGAACAGCCCGGCCAGCACGTCTTCGCCACCGAACAGGACCTCGCGCTTGTCCGCGAAGTGCCGGAAGAACGTAGCGCGGTTCAACCCGGCGCGCTCAGCGATCTGCGCAACCGTCGTGTCCTCGTAGCCGTTCTCCACGAAGAGGTCCAGGGCGGCAGCCTCCAGGCGCTCGCGCGCATTCGGTGCCCATCTGCCCACCTGCACACCGTAAGCCACGCGATCGGAGCACATCAACAAGGAATGATGCGATCCAGTCGCATCACGTGCTACGTTGACGCGACTGGATCGCATCAAGGCGGGGCGGCGTCTTCGCCGCACGTCCAGCGCACCGAATCGCACAACGAAGGAGACCTTCCATGCGCATCTTCGTCACAGGCGCTTCGGGCTGGATCGGCTCGGCCGTCGTCCCGGAACTCATCGGTGCGGGTCACGAGGTCGTCGGGCTGGCGCGCTCGGACGCCTCAGCCCAGGTGGTCGCCGGCATGGGCGCCGAGGTGCTGCGCGGCGACCTGAACGACACCGGCGTACTGCGCGCCGGCGCCCTCGGCAGCGACGGCGTCATCCACCTGGCCTTCGTCGTGCCCAGCGTGACCGAGGCCGCGACCCAGACCGATGCCAAGGCCATCGAGACGTTCGCCGCCGGTCTCGCCGGCTCGGGCAAACCCATGCTGATCTCCGGCGGAACGATCGTCACGCCCGGCCGCCCCTCGACCGAGCGCGACGAGCTCATCGCCCAGGGCCCGATCGCGGCCCGCATCCGCAACATGCGGGCCGCCCTGGCAGCCGCGGAACGGGACGTGCGGGCGGCGCTGGTCATGCTGCCCCGCTCGGTGCACGGCGAGGGAGAGCGTCACGGCTTCATCCCCCAGCTCATCGCCACGGCCCGGGCCAAGGGCGTCTGCGGCTACATCGGCGACGGGACCAGCCGCTGGCCCGCCGTCCACGTCGAGGACGCAGCCAGGCTCTACCGGCTGGCCGTCGAGCAGGCTCCCGCCGGTGCGGTACTCAACGCCGTCGGCGATGAAGGCGTACCCACCCGCGAGATCGCCGAGGCCATCGGCCGGCACCTGAACCTGCCTGCCCGGTCCCTCCCCGCCGAGGAATTCGGCGGGATGCTCGTCCCCCTGCTCAGCACCGACATGCCCGCCTCCAGCGCCATCACGCAGGAAGTCCTGGGCTGGAAGCCCACCCATCCGGGCCTCATCGAGGACATCGAACGCGGCCACTACTTCAGCTGACCGAGCCACACGTCGACGGCTCGAACCCACGTCGTGGGGCGGTTGCCTGCCGGGTCGTCGAGCCCGACGAATGGCGGTCCCCGCGGCATCGTGGGGTCAGTCAGGGAGCGCTCCCACCGGCATGGCGAGCGTGGTGAGGTCGCCGTCGGTGGCGGAGCGGACGAGGACCGGCTCCTCAGGGGTGGACATCTCGAGCAGGAGGTCGGGCCCCACGGCGGTGCTGATCGCCGCGCGCAAGGTGGCCCGCTCGAACGTCAGGCCGAGGCTGCCGATGTGGACCCGTTCGCCGGGAGCGTTCTCCACGGCTTCGAGCAGGGTGTCACGCCTCTCGACGACCCGCTTCCGCCGTGGGGTGAGCGCCGACAGCATCAACCGGTAGTCCGGGAACTCGTCGTCCACAATGTGACAGCGATGCTCGTCTTCCTTGCCTGTCAACAAAAATCCGTGGTCGTCGAGAGTGAGCGAGACCTCGTCCTGGGCACGCAGCCACGTTCGCGCCCGGGCGATCTCCGCCCGCGGCACCGCCGCCGCGCCCGTGCTCTCCTGCCGGGCCACGAGTGTTCGCGTCGAGAGCCGGTACCGGTCGGTGGCGGTGAGCGTGACGGCGTCCGCCGCCAGTTCGAGGAAAACCCCTTCCAGCACCGGGATCTGCCCGGTCGAGGCCGCGGCGGGCAGGACCTGGTCGATCGCCTCGGCGAGATCCCGCGCGGACAGGGCCGGAGTGAGCAACCGCCGGATCGACCTCGCCGCCACCGCGGCCGTCCGCGCGCGCCGCCGGAGGTCGCCGACGTGGGCGTCGAGGAGATCCGTTTCCCCGGCGAGGATCCGGGTCACCGTTTCCAGCGGGACGTCGATCTCGCGCAGCTTCCGGATGAGCACCGCGCGCTCCCGCTGCGCCTCGCGGTAGTACCGGTAACCGGTGACCGGGTCCACCTCGGCGGGCACGAGCAGGCCGCAGTCCCCGTAGAACCGCAGAGCGCCCGGCGTGACCCCGCTGGCGCGGGCGAGCGCGCCGATCGTGATGAGCATGGCCCCATCATGAAGTCTCGACCAGCTCGAAGGTCAAGCCGATCCGCGCAGGCGCAGGGACACCGGGAGAACGTGCCGGCGCGGGCGGACCGCCTCGCCCGCCAGCAGTGCCATCAGGATGGTCACCATGTGCTGCACCTGTGCCGCCGGGTCCTGGTGCACGGTGGTCAGCGGCGGGTTCATCGCCGCCGCGAGCGCGGGATGGTCGTCGAACCCGATCACCGCGACGTCGCCGGGCACGCTCCGGCCCGCGTCCTGCAGCGCGCGCAGGGCGCCAGCCGCCATCAGGTCGTTCGCGACGAACACGGCGTCGAGGTCCGGTTCGCGCGTCAGCAGGCGGGCCATGGCGGCGCGGCGAACCCGCGGGGGCTGGACTTCTACGACCGCCTCGTCGACGAGCTGCTGGCGAACGGGATCCGGCCGTGGGCGACGCTGTATCACTTCGACCTGCCGCAGGCGCTGGAGGAGAAGGACGGCTGGGCCAGCCGTGACACCGCGTACCGGTTCGCGGAGTTCGCCGCGACGGCGGCCGAACGGCCCGGCGACCGGGTACCCCTGTGGTCCACGTTGAACGAGCCGTGGTGCTCGGCCTTCCTCGGCTACGCCTCGGGAATCCATGCGCCGGGCCGCCAGGACCCGGTCGCGGCCGCGGCGGCGGCGCACCACCTGCTGCTGGCACACGGGCTCGCGATGCCGGAGCTGCGGCGGCACGCGCCGTCCGCGCAGGTGGGGATCACCCTCAACCTGTACCCGGTGCAGGGGCCCGATCCGGAGGCGGTGCGCAAGATCGACGGCCTGCAGAACCGGTTGTTCCTGGATCCCGTGCTGCTCGGGCGGTATCCCGAGGACCTGCGGGCGGACCTCGCGCCGTTCGGGTTCCCGGTGCTCGACGGCGACCTGGAGGTCATCTCGGCGCCGATCGACATGCTGGGCATCAACTACTACCGCGGCTACGTGGTCACGAACACGCCGGCCGCGGACACCGAGCCTGCCGGGCCGGAGTGGATCGGGGCCGGGGAGGTCCAGTTCGTGCCCGACCCGCAGGCCGCCCCGCACCGACTCCGGCTGGCGGGTGGAGCCGGAGAAACTGGCCGACACCCTGGTGCGGGTGCACCAGGACTACCCACGCATTCCCTTGTACATCACGGAAAACGGCGCCGCGTACCCCGACGCGGTCGGCGCGGACGGGCAGATCGCCGACGACGACCGGATCGAGTTCCTGGCCGCGCACCTGCGGGCCACGCACGCTGCGCTGGAGCAGGGGGTGGACCTGCGGGGCTTCTTCTACTGGTCGCTGCTGGACAACTTCGAATGGGCGGAGGGCTATGCGAAGCGCTTCGGCCTCGTCCACGTGGACTACGCGACCCAGCGCCGCACGCCGAAGCGCTCGGCGCACTGGTACGCCAAGGTGGTGGCGAGCAACACGCTGACGTGAGCTCAGGCCGCCGCGTGGAAGGGGATCGTGCTGACGTCGGCGACCGCGGGCGGGCACTCGACGAAGAGGGCCGTCGCGTTGTCGGAGCCGCCGGCCGCGATGGCCGCGCCGGTGAGGGCTTCGGCCGAGTTCGCGGGCCGGCGCAGCAGTTCCGCCATCGTGGCCAGGCTCAGCGTCTTGTGCACGCCGTCGCTGGTCAGCAGCAGCCCGGCGGGCGAGCTGATCTCGGCGCGGCCGAACTCGGTCGCGCCCGCGGTCCGCACGCTCGTGGTCACCACGTGCTCCATGCGCGGGGCGGGCGGCTGCCCGTGGTCGCGGAAGTACTGGGCGAGCGTGTGGTCCTTGGTCACCTGGGTCAGCCCGGCACCGGTCCACACGTACGCCCGCGCGTCGCCGACCCAGCCCACGCGGTAGCCGCCGTCGAACGGCAGCGCCACCACCAGGACGCAGTCACCGGCGGACGGGTCGGCGCGGACCGCCTCCTGGGCGGCGAGCAGGGCCTGGACCGGGCCCTCGGCCGCCGGGGTGTGGGCGGCGGCCGTCGCGGCGAGCCGGGCGGCGTGTGCGGCGCCGGAAGCGTCGCCCACGCCGTCGGCCAGTGCGAACACGACCTGCTGGGTGGCGGGATCGGCGTAGGCCGCCACGGCGTCGGCGTTCACCGCGCGCGGCCCCTGAGCGCTGGCGGTCTGCCAGATGGGGTTCATGGTTTCCCCTCCTTAGCCCTGTGTTTTCCAGTTTGGCCTGTTCGGCTGAGCGGCGCCTGTGGAATTCGGAAGTCTGCCCTGAGGGTCAGCCGGTCGGCACGCACGCAGTCGTCCGGCCTGTGGTCGTACCTGGCACGGAGGGGGTCTGCGGGCAGTGGGTCAGGTGGTCAGGTCGTAGACCGTCGTTCCGTCCACTGTGGTCGCGGTGAAGTTCTGCGCGACCCACTGCGCGATCTCCTGCGCGTCGTCGCTGCCGGAGCCGCCGCGGGAGCCCATGCCCATCGACGTGCCGGTGCCGACGAAGTAGTGGATCTTCCCGTCGTGCACGTACTGCTGGAACTGGGCGAGCGTGGGGGCGGGGTCGGTGCCGTTGAAGCCGCCGACGGCCATCACCGGCACGTCCGCCGCGAGCTGGTAGCTGGCCGCGGGGTTCGACCCGACGGTCGCGGCGGCCCAGGTGTAGGAGCCGCTGTCCTTCTGCAGCAAGGAAACCAGCGCCTCACCGGGCGTGGAGGTGGTCAGCAGACCGCCGATGCCGCCCCGGCCGCCGCCCGGCCCGCCGCCGGTGAAGTTCCCGCGCGCCGTCCCGCCGCCGAAGCCGCCGAACCCGCCGCTGCTGGGTCCGGCGGACGGGATCGCGCCGGAATGCGGGGTGGCCGCGGTGGCCACCGTGTACGCCCCCGCCCCGGACAGCGACGCGACGAGCGCGAGCACCGCGACACCGCGGGCCGCGGGCCGCGGCAGCCGGTCGGCGACCAGGAGCAGCGCCGCCGCACCCAACCCGAGCACCAGCACGAAGTACTTCAGCCATGGCTGCCAGCTCGATTCCTGCTGAAGTACCAGGTACGCGGTCAGCGCGGTCAGCGCGACACCGCTGGAGAGCAGGCCCGCCGCGATCGGATGGGAGCGCGCCCGCCACAACCGGGTGGTACCCATGCCCACCAGCGCGGCCACCGCCGGAGCGAGCGCGATCGTGTAGTAGGGGTGGATGATGCCGCTCATGTAGCTGAACACGATGCCGGTCACCAGCAACCAGCCGCCCCACGCGAGCGCCGAGGCGCGGGTGAGGTCGGTGCGCGGCGAGCGCCAGGAGAGCCAGATCAGCGCGCCCAGCGCGAGCACCGCGGCGGGCAGCAGCCACGCTATGCCGCCTGCCATCTCGCTGCCGAACAGCCGGGCCCAGCTGCCGCTGCTCTGCGCCCCGCCGAGGCTGCCCACCTCGTCGCCGGTGATGCGGCCGAAACCGTTGTAGCCGAAGGCGAGTTCGAGGATGCTGTTGGTCTGCGAGCCACCGATGAACGGCCGGCTGCTCGCGGGCCACAGTTCGACCACGGCGATGTACCAGCCCGCGGAGACGACCACCGCGCCCAGCGCGCCCAGCAGGTGCAGCAAGCGCTTTCCGACCGAGACCGGCGCGGCCACCAGGTACGCCAGCGCGAACGCGGGCAGCACCAGGAACGCCTGCAGCATCTTCGCCAGGAACCCGAACCCGACCGCGGCTCCGGCGAGGGCGAGCCATTTCGGGCTCGCCTTCTCCGCCGCGCGGATCGTGCAGTAGGCGCCCGCGATCAGCAGCAGCACCAGCAGCGCGTCCGGGTTGTTGAAGCGGAACATCAGAGCCGCGACCGGCGTCAGCGCGAGGGCCGAGCCGGCGAGCAGGCCGGCGCCCGGCCCGCTGACCCGCCGGACCGTGACGTACAGCAGCGCGACCGATGCGATGCCCAGCAGCGCTTCGGGCACCAGGACGCTCCACGAGCTGAGCCCGAAGATCCGCACCGAAAGGCTCATCAGCCACAGCGCGGCCGGCGTCTTGTCGACCGTGATCGCGTTCGACGGGTCGCTGGAGCCGAAGAACAACGCCTTCCAGCTCTCGCCGCCCGCCTGCGCGGCGGCCGAGTAGAACGCGTTGGCCCAGCCGGACGCGCTCAGCCCCCACAGGTAGAGCGCCGCCGTCACAACCAGCAGTCCGAGCAGGCCGGGGCGGACCCAGCGGGGGTCGCCGGCACGCGGGTGGGACCGGGGCGGGCTTTCGGGCAGGGCGATGGCTGTCATGAATTCACCTTCTCGGCCCGACCTTGGCCATTGTTGTGCCGTCCCTGTGAGAACCCTGTGCGTGGCAGGCGCACCTCGAACTCGGTCCGGCCGGGCCTGCTCCGCACGTGGACCTGCCCGTGGTGGGCGCTCACGACCGCGGCGGCGATCGCCATGCCGAGCCCGGTGCTGCCCGCCGCGCGCGAGCGCGACGAGTCCCCGCGGGCGAAGCGCTCGAACACGTTCGGCAGCAGTTCGGGGGCGATGCCCGGGCCGTTGTCGGTGACCGTCAGCACCGCGCTGCCGTCCGCGGCGACGGCGAGCCGGGTGGTCACGGTCGTGCCCGGCGGGGTGTGCGTCCGCCCGTTCGCCAGCAGGTTCGCCAGGACCTGGTGCAGCCGCTGCGCGTCGCCGGGCACGACGACGGGCTCGCCGGGGAGCTCGAGCCGCCACCGGTGCTGCGGGCCCGCGATGTGCGCGTCGCCGACCGCGTCCGCGACCAGCCTGCTCAGGTCCACTTCGGACCGTTCGAGCGGCCGTCCCGCGTCGAGGCGGGCCAGCAGCAGGAGATCGTCGACGAGCGTGCTCATCCGCGCGGCCTCGGACTCGACGCGGTTCATGGCGTGGGCGACGTCCGGCGGCACGCGTCCGTTCGAGCGGCGGGTCAGCTCGGCGTAACCGCGGATCGCGGCGAGCGGCGTGCGCAGCTCGTGGCTCGCGTCGGCGACGAACTGCCGCACCCGGGTCTCGCTCGCCTTCCGCGCGTCGAGGGCGTTGTCGATGTGCCCGAGCATGCGGTTCAGGGCGTAGCCCACCTGTCCGACCTCCGTCGTCGGGTCGGTGTCGGTCACCGGAACCCGCACCGACAGCGCGACGTCACCACGGTCCAGGGGCAGCTCGGTGACCTTGGAAGCCGCCGCGGCGACCCGGTCGAGGGGGCGCAGCGTGCGCCGGACGACGAAGGCGCCGACGACCCCCGCGCCGAGCACGGCGGCCGCCGCGACCCCGCCGAGGATCGAGCCCACCGTGACCAGCGTCGTGTTCGCCTGGTCCATCGGCAGCCCGAACAGCTCGACGCCGTCGTCCGTGCTGATCGCGAGGACGCGGTACTCGCCGCCGGACAGCGAGACGGTCCGCGGCTGCCCGTCGACCGGCACGCCGATGAGGACGGCCAGGTCGGCGTCGCCGAGGGGCTGGGTGACCGGCACGTGCGAGCCGGGCTCGGTGGCCAGGATGTCGGCGTGCGGCGCGGGGCCGGAGGTCCACGCGTGGATCGTGCCGGTCGTGGTGCCCAGCGCGTCGAGCGCGTTGCCCTGCCCGTGGTCGCCGTGCGTGAACATCTGCGAGCGGCTCACGGTGTCGTGCAGCTGGTCGTCGACCTGCCGGGTGAGGAACGCGCCCAGCGCGAACTCGCTGATCACGCCGATCACCAGGCACACCACGGTGAGCAGGGCGACCAGCGCCGCGATCAGCTTCGTCCGCAAGGGGCGGACGCGCCGGGCGGACTTCGGCAGGTGCACACCTCGACCATCGCCGCCGCAGGTGTGGGTCCGTTGTGTGCTTCCTGTGTGGTGGCTGTGGAATTGCGGGCTCGCCGGGAAACCACAGCAATCCCCCATAACTCCCACAGGAGCGGCACAGCGAGTGCTTGGAAGGTGAACGGCATGACTACCGGACAGCTTCCGAACCAGCAGGCCGAGCAGCAGTGGGGCGCTCCGCCGCAGCGGCCGCCGCAACGCTGGTCCTCGCGCAGGACGATCGCCGCGGTCGCGATCGCCGTCGGCGTCGCCGCCGCGGGCGGCGCCGCGATCTACGCGGCCAGTGACTCCACCAGCTCGTCGTCCGCCCAGGGCGGTCCGGGCGGGCAGACGATGCAGGGCGGGCCCGGCGGTGCGGGCGGCCAAGCGGACCTGATGAGCGCGCTGCACGGCGAGTACGTCGTCTCGGACGGCAACGGCGGGTACACCACGCAGCTGACGCAGCTCGGCACGGTGACCGACATCAGTTCCACCTCGCTGACCGCGAAGAGCGACGACGGCTACACCAAGACCTACGCGATCGACAGCGACACCGCGGTCGGCGGGAACGCGGCGCTGAGCAGCATCGCGACGGGTGACACCGTGACGGTGGTCGCGAGCGTCTCCGGTGACACCGCCACCGCCGACACCCTCACCGAGGGCACGGCGCAGGCCGGCGGCGGCATGGGACAACAGGGAACGCTCCCACGTCGTGGCGATTCGGCGCAGGGCTGAGCCGTGGGCGCCCGTGAGACAGGTCTGCGGCGCGTCGCGCTGGTGACCACCGGGGTGGCCGTGGCCGGCGTGGCGGGCGCGACGCTGATCGCCTGCACCGTCACGGACAGCACGGCCGGCACCTCGACGTCCGTGGAGCAGTCGCCCACTCAGCAGTCCACTTCGGACAGTTCGAGCGGGGACAGCGGGATGTCCGCGGGCGGCGGTCTGGCGCACGGCCATTCGGGAGGTTCGTGATGAGCATGCTGCTGACGGGCGACACCGTCGCACAGTGGCCGGTGTGGAGCACCACGGCCCGGGTCGTGGTGGCCGACCCGGGAGCGCTCCCAGACGCGCGAGCGCTCGTCGAAGCCGAGCTGGCCGCCGTGGACGCGGCGTGCAGCCGGTTCCGGCCGGACTCGGAGCTCGCCCTGGCCGAACGGGCCGGCGAGGAGGTCGAGGTCAGCGAGCTGCTGGCCGAGCTGGTCGGCGCCGCACTGGACGCCGCCCGCCGCACCGACGGTGACGTCGATCCGACGCTGGGGGACGCGCTCGCCCGGCTCGGCTACGACCGGGACCTGCCGCTGGTCCCGCCGGACGGGCCGGCGATCCCCGTGCGGGTGTGCCCGGCGCCCGGCTGGCGGCGGGTCGGAGTGGACGGACGACGGCTGAGCGTGCCGCCGGGGGTCCGGCTGGATCTCGGCGCGACCGCGAAGGCGTGGACGGCGGACCGGTGCGCGAGGCTCGCCGCGGGTGCCCTCGACACGGGTGTGCTCGTCGAGCTGGGCGGCGACCTCGCCACGGCGGGCGCCGGGCCCGCGGACGGCTGGCGGGTGTACGTGGCCGACCAGCCCGGCGACCCGGCGTGCGTGGTGGCTGTGCCGAGTGGTTCCGCGATGGCGACGTCGAGTACGAACAGCCGCAGCTGGCGCCGTGGCGGCCGGCTGTTGCACCACGTGCTCGACCCGCGCACCTGCCAGCCGGCGCCGCGCGTGTGGCGCAGCGTCACGGTGGTGGCGGACCGTTGTGTGGACGCGAACACCCTGACCACCGCGGCCCTCGTCCGCGGCACCGCCGCGCTGTCGTGGCTGTCGGGCCGCGGCGTTCCCGCCCGCCTGGTCGACGACTCCGGGAGGGTGCATCCCCTGGGCGGCTGGCCGGACGAACCATGACCGGTTCGCTGCTGTGCCGGAAATCCCAGCCCACCCCGGAGGACCCATGACCACCACCGCCCTGTGGGACTTCGGCCGCGGGAGCGGCGTCGTGGCGCTCGTGCTGCTCACCGCGTCCCTCGTGCTCGGCATCGCGACGCGCTCGGGCCGTCCCGCGCCGTGGCTGCCGCGGTTCGCGGTCACCGAGCTGCACCGCAACCTCAGCCTGCTCGCCGCTACCTTCCTCGCGCTGCACGTCGGCCTGCTGTTGTTCGACCCCTACGCCATGCTGCGCCTGTTCGACCTCGTGCTGCCGTTCGCCGGCGACTACCGGCCGTTCTGGCAGGGCCTGGGCACCGTCGCCCTCGACGTCCTCCTCGCGCTCGTCGTCACGAGCCTGCTGCGCCACCGCCTCGGCCGCCGCACCTGGCGCGCCGTCCACTGGGCCGGCTACGCGCTGTGGCCGGTCGCACTGGTCCACGCGCTCGGCACCGGCACCGACAGCTTCACCCCGTGGTTCCTCACGCTCGCCGCGATCTGCACCGCGGCCGTCGCCGGCGCCCTGTGCTGGCGCCTGTCCGCCCGCTTCGCCGAGCGCCACAACCCGGCCCGTCTGGAGGCCCGCCCATGACCACCCTCCTCACCGAGGCGACCGGCCTCTTCGCTGCCGCCGCCCCGGATCTCCGCACTCATCTGGCCCGCAACGGTCCGCTGCCACGCCGGGTCGGTGCGCTCGTCGACGACGTCCGTGCGGCCGGGCTCACGGGCCGCGGCGGCGCGGGCTTTCCCGTGTGGCGCAAGCTCGCCACGGTGGCCGAGGGGCAAGACGCCGTCGTGATCGGCAACGCCGCCGAGAGCGAGCCCGCCAGCTCCAAGGACCACGTGCTGCTCGTCCGCGCACCGCACCTCGTGCTCGACGGCCTGCAGCTCGCCGGTGAGACCGTCCGCGCTACTGAGGCCTACCTGTACGTCGCCGCCGGCGCCGCGGCCGAGACCGTACGCAAGGCCCTCGCCGAACGTCGGGACGCGCTGCCGGTGACCGTCGTGGTCGCGCCCGACTACTTCGTCGCGGGCCAGGAATCCGCCGTCGTCGCCGCGATCGAGGGTCGGCCGGCACTTCCGGCCGACAGGCTGGAGCTGACCGCGAGGTCCGGCGTCCACGGCCGGCCGACGCTCGTGCAGAACGTCGAGACCCTCGCGCACGTCGCGCAGATCGCGCGGTACGGGCCCCGGTGGTTCCGCCGGTGCGGCACGGCCGAGGAACCGGGCACCTTCCTCGCGACCGTCAGCGGGGCGGTCCGCCACGGCGGCGTGCACGAGGTGCCCGTCGGCATCCCGCTGACCGACCTGCTCGGCAGAGCCGGCGCCCCCGCGGGAGAGCTGCGGGCGGTGCTGGTCGGCGGCTACCACGGCACCTGGATCCCGGCGGCCGATGCGTCGACTCCCTTGTCCCGCAAGGCACTCGCGCCGATCGGCGGCTCACTCGGCGCCGGCGTCGTGGTCGCGCTGGACAGCACGCGCTGCGGGCTGAAGGCGGCCGCCGACGTCATGAACTACCTGTCGAGCCAGAGTGCCCGCCAGTGCGGGCCCTGCCTCAACGGGCTGCCCGCGATGGCCCGGACCATGACCGCGCTCGCCGAGGGCGCGCGGCCCGACCTGCCCGAGCGGGCGGCGCGGCTCGCGGCCCTGGTCGACCGTCGCGGCGCGTGCGGGCACCCGGACGGCGCGGCGCGGTTCGTGCGCAGCAGCCTGGCCGTGTTCGGCGACGAGATCGCCCGGCACCTGCGCGGTGCCTGCGTCGCGAGGAGGACGAGTTGAGACTGCACATCGACTGGACGGCCTGCGACGGGCGGGGCCTGTGCACAGAGCTGTTGCCGGAGACGCTGGACCGGGACCCGTGGGGCTTCCCGGTCCCGCGCGACGGCGCCCGCGAACCCGCCGTCCACCCGGACCTGGCGGCGCACGCCGAACGGGCAGTCCGCCTCTGCCCGAGCCTCGCCCTCCGGCTTCGCGGCGCGAAGTAGCTCAGCCGGTGGCGGCCGTGCAGAACCGTTCGCTGTGCACCGTCGCCGCGGGCACGTGGTGCTCGGTGAGCACCTCCCGCAGCGGATCGGCGACCTCGGGCGGAGCGCACACGAGCCACTCGTCGACCTTCGCCGGATGCAGGCGGCAGTCCAGCAGCGACCGCAGGCGTCCCGGGTCGAGCCCGCCGGGGTGGTAGCGCTCGAAGCAGATCGCGAGCGCCGAGGCGATGCTGTCGAACGGGCGGGCCGGGCGCAGCGGGCGCAGGTCGGGGTCACGCTCGTCGGTGCGGAAGTGGTCGACCCGCAGGCGGCCCTCGAACCGCCGCACGAGCGCGCCCAGCTCGTCGGCGAACAGCGTGTCGGCGCCGCAGCGGTTGATGTAGAGCAGCGTCACCCGGCTGCGCGACGAGTCGGCGAGCGTGTGCGACAGCATCGGCAGCAGCGGCGCTATCCCGACTCCGGCCGCGATCGCGACCACGTGCTTCCCGGTCCGCGACGGGCCGACCGTGAACTGCCCGGACGGCGGCAGCACCTCGACCCGGTCGCCGGGGCGAAGCCCGGTGGTCGCATACGTCGACATCCGCCCTTCCGGCACCTGCTTCACGGCGACGCGCAGCTCGGGGTCGCTGGGGGACGAGCTGATGGCGTAGGACCGCGCGACCAGCTCGCCGTCGAGCACCGCGCGAAGCACCACGTGCTGGCCCGGCGTGAACCGGAACTCCTCGCGCAGCTGCGGCGGCACCGTGAAGCCCACCTCGACGGCGCAGTCCGTCAGCGGTCGCACGCTCGACACCGGCAGCGGATGGAACACGTCCGGGCAAGCGGGCGGGGGCGGGGTGGCCGGCGACGGCGTGCCGTCGGCGCGTCGCGCCTGGGGGTAGCGGTAGAACGGCAGGTTCGGATACCGGCTGTGCACGCGGTGGTAGCTCAGCGCGTCGATGGGCTGCCGCCGCGGGAACCAGTCGGACCACCAGCCGGTCAGGCCGAGGGCGAGCCGCTGCGGCAGCAGGTAGACCACGACCAGCTGCCAGCCGTGTCCCGTCCCGATCACCGCGGCGAGCATGCCGGGCACGAGGACCAGCACGCCCAGCGCTTCGGCCACCTCCAGCTGCGGCCGGTCGGCCGTCTGCTTCAGATACGCCCAGACGTGCCACAGGTCGGTCACCATCCAGCGCAGCGGCAGCTGCCACCGGGGACCGCGCAGGTTCCACGGCGTCAGGTGCCCTCCGGCGTTCTGGCGGTGCTGCTGCAGATGCAGGTGCCGGGCCGCCGGGAACGACCCGAACGCCGACACGAAGGGCATCGCGAGCCTGCCGGTGACGTCGTTGAACCAGGTCAGCCGCCCCGCCGCGTGGTGCGCGCACTCGTGCACCACGACGAACATGCCGAACATCGCGGTCACGTGCATCGGCACCGTGAGCCACGGCGTGACCAGGTGTTCCAGCGCGAGCCAGGAGGCGAGCCCGCCCAGCGCGAGCATGCCGGCGAACAGCAGGAGGGTGGCGGGCACCACCGCGGGTACCCGCACCCGGAGCTGGGGCAGTGGCTCCGGCCGGGGGGCCTGCACCGCCTGTACTACAGCCACGACCGGCTCCTCGCCGAAAGGGGGACCTGCTGCAGGAAGAAGGTAGACAAGACCAGGTGGAATGTAAACTTCCGACCTCGTCCCGGCCGGGCCGAGCAGGGCCGGACCGGGCCTGTCAAGTCACTGGCCTAGACTCGGACTTCGGGCACCTGCGTGCCCTGGTACCGCATGCCCATCACCAACCCCTGTACGGCTCGAGGAGAACACGTTGAAGAGCACCGTCGAGCAGCTCAGCCCGACGCGAGTCAAGATCAATGTCGAGGTGCCGTTCGACGAACTCAAACCGAACTTCGACCGCGCCTACCGCAAGATCGCCCAGCAGGTTCGCATCCCGGGCTTCCGGCCCGGCAAGGCGCCCGCTCGCGTCCTGGAAAGCCGGATCGGCCGCGCGCCGGTGCTCGATGAGGTCGTCAACGAGGCAATCCCGGCCAAGTACCTGGAGGCCGTGCGCGCCGGCGAGGTGCGCACCCTCGGGCAGCCCGACTTCGAGGTCACCAAGCTCGAGGACCGCGAGGTGCTGGAGTTCACCGCCGAGGTGGACATCCGGCCGGAGATCGCGCTGCCCGAGCTCGAAGGCCTCTCGGTGAGCGTCGACGACGTCGAGGTCACCGACGAGGAGGTCGCCGCCGAGCTCGACCAGCTGCGCGCGCGCTTCGGCACGCTCACCGGCGTCGAGCGGCCCGCCCAGGACGGCGACTTCGTGTCGATCGACCTGTCGGCCACCGTCGACGGCGAAGAGGTCGAGGAGGCCGCCACCACGGGCCTGTCCTACGAGATCGGCTCCGGCCAGCTCGTGGACGGCATCGACGAGGCGATCGTCGGCGCGAACGCCGGCGAGACCAAGACCTTCACCACGCAGCTCGTGGCCGGCCAGTACGCCGGGCGGGAGGCCGAGGTCTCGGTCACCGTGCAGAGCGTCAAGCAGCGCGAGCTGCCCGAGGCCGACGACGAGTTCGCCCAGCTGGCCAGCGAGTTCGACACCATCGACGAGCTCAAGGCCGACCTGCGCGAGCGGCTCGCGAAGATGAAGAAGGTCCAGCAGGGCGTGCAGGCCCGGGACAAGATCCTGGACGAGCTGCTCGGGACCGTCGAGGTGCCGCTGCCGGAGAAGGTCGTCGAGGCCGAGGTGGAGAGCCGCAAGCACGACGCGGTCCACGACCTCGACCACAGCGAGGAGGCCCTCGCCCAGTTGCTCGAGTCGCAGGGCAAGACCCTCGACGAGTTCAACGCCGAGGTGCAGGCCGAGTCGGAGAAGGCGGTGCGCACCCAGCTGCTGCTGGACACGATCGCCGACACCGAGCAGACCAGCGTCAACGACGCCGAGCTCACCGAGCGGATCATCTACCAGGCGCAGCGCTTCGGTGTCAGCCCGGACGAGTACGTGCAGCGGGCCCAGCAGTCGGGTCAGCTCTCGGCCATCTACGCGGACGTGCGCCGTGGCAAGGCGCTGGCCTCGATCGTGCGCCGGGCCACGGTGACCGATGCCTCGGGCGCGGTGGTGGACCTGGCGGACCTGTTCGGCGCTGAGGACACCACGGAGGCCGCTGAGGACAGCACTGAGGCCCCGGCCGTGGTCGAGGCCGAGCCGGCTGAGACCGAGGTCACCGACGCGGCGGAGTCTTCGACCGAAAAGTAAAGCTCTCAGCGAACTCGGGCGGTGTCAGGACTTCTGCGCCGCCCGAGTTCGTTAGGGTCGATTGCAAGATCTCAAACTTGAAGGACGTCCACAGTGGATCACCGAGGCAGGTGGTCCGCGGCGGGAAAAGGCAGGCAGACGTGACCCAGCACCAGCCCGAGGCGCGGACAAGCACCGCGGGGCTCAACCTGACCGACTCCGTGTTCGAGCGGCTGCTCGCCGAGCGCATCGTGGTGCTCGGTTCCGAGGTCAACGACGAGGTGGCGAACCGGATCACCGCGCAGCTGTTGCTGCTGTCGGCGGAGGACTCCGAGTCCGACATCCGCTTCTACATCAACTCTCCGGGCGGCTCGGTCACCGCGGGCTTCGCCATCTACGACACCATGCAGCTCATCGAGCCGGACGTGGCGACGTACGCGATGGGCCTGGCGGCGTCGATGGGGCAGTTCCTGCTGTCCTCGGGCACCCCGGGCAAGCGGTACTCGCTGCCGCACGCGCGCATCCTGATGCACCAGCCCTCGGCGGGCGTCGGCGGTACTGCCTCCGACATCGCCATCCAGGCCGAGGTGTTCGGCAAGTGGAAGCAGGAGCTCGCCCGGATCACCGCCGACCAGACCGGCCAGAGCGTGGAGCAGATCATCCGCGACGGCGACCGGGACCGCTGGTTCACCGCGGAGGAGGCCCGCGAGTACGGCTTCGTCGACCACGTGCTGAGCCGGGAGAACCAGCTTCCGTCGCCCAACGGCAGCCGCTGACCGGGCGTAACCAGGAGATAAGGCAATGAGCGAATTCCAGCTTCCGCAGTCCCGGTACATCCTGCCCTCGTACGTCGAGCGCACGAGCTACGGGATCAAGGAGTCCAACCCGTACAACAAGCTCTACGAGGAGCGGGTCATCTTCCTGGGCGTCCAGGTCGACGACGCGTCGGCCAACGACGTGATGGCCCAGCTGCTGCACCTCGAGCACGAGGACCCGGACCGCGACATCACGATCTACATCAACTCCCCGGGTGGCTCGTTCACCTCGCTGATGGCGATCTACGACACGATGCAGTTCGTCCGCCCCGACATCCAGACCGTGGCCCTGGGCCAGGCGGCCTCCGCCGCGGCGGTGCTGCTCGCGGCCGGCACCAAGGGCAAGCGGCTCGCGCTGCCCAACGCCCGCGTGCTGATCCACCAGCCCGCCACCGAGGGCACCTACGGCCAGGTGTCGGACCTGGAGATCCAGGCCAACGAGATCCAGCGGGTGCGCCGCCTGATGGAGACCACGCTGGCCAAGCACACGAACAAGACGCCGGACGAGGTCCGCGCGGACATCGAGCGCGACAAGATTCTCACGGCCGAGCAGGCCAAGGAGTACGGCATCATCGACGAGGTGCTGCCGTACCGCAAGGCCTCCGAGGGCTGATCCGGCCGGACCCGGCGGGGGAGCCGGCGCGTGTCGAGGCCGATGCGCGCCGGTTCTTCCGACTAGGGTCCAACGGGCGCACCTCGGTGGCCGATGGTCCTCCCGCGGGGCGCTCCGGGCGGGTACCGTCAGAGGCGAGGTTCGCAACTCCGCTGTCTCGGCGGTGAGGGCAGGTACACGGACAGGTGCGCCATCCGGCGCTCCGGAGGGGACAGGTCAACGATCATGGCACGGATCGGCGACGGCGGAGACCTGCTGAAGTGTTCTTTCTGCGGGAAGAGCCAGAAACAGGTGAAGAAGCTCATTGCCGGCCCCGGCGTGTACATCTGCGATGAGTGCATCGACCTGTGCAACGAGATCATCGAAGAGGAACTGGCCGAAGCCGGTGACGTGAAGCTCGACGAGCTGCCCAAGCCGTTCGACATCCACGAGTTCCTCGACCAGTACATCATCGGCCAGGGCGACGCCAAGCGGACGCTGGCCGTGGCGGTGTACAACCACTACAAGCGCATCCAGTCCGACGACAAGAGCGGCCCCAAGGACTCCAAGGACGAGCCGGTCGAGCTGGCCAAGTCCAACATCCTGCTGCTGGGCCCCACCGGCTGTGGCAAGACCTACCTCGCGCAGACGCTGGCGAAGATGCTGAACGTGCCGTTCGCCATCGCCGACGCGACGGCGCTGACCGAGGCCGGGTACGTCGGCGAGGACGTCGAGAACATCCTGCTCAAGCTGATCCAGGCCGCGGACTACGACGTCAAGCGTGCCGAGACCGGCATCATCTACATCGACGAGGTCGACAAGATCGCCCGCAAGTCGGAGAACCCGTCGATCACCCGCGACGTCTCCGGCGAGGGTGTGCAGCAGGCGCTGCTGAAGATCCTCGAGGGCACCACCGCGTCGGTCCCGCCCCAGGGCGGGCGCAAGCACCCGCACCAGGAGTTCATCCAGATCGACACGACGAACGTGCTGTTCATCGTGGCGGGCGCGTTCGCGGGCCTGGAGAAGATCATCAACGAGCGGGTCGGCAAGCGCGGCCTCGGCTTCGGGGCGGACATCCGCACCCGGACCGAGATCGAGGAGAGCGACATCTTCTCCGACACGATGCCGGAGGACCTGATCAAGTTCGGGCTCATCCCGGAGTTCATCGGCCGGCTGCCGATCGTCGCCAACGTGACCCACCTCGACAAGGACTCGCTGGTGCGGATCCTGACCGAGCCGCGGAACGCGCTGGTCAAGCAGTACAAGAAGCTGTTCGAGATGGACAACGTCGAGCTGGAGTTCACCAAGACCGCGCTCGAGGCCATCGCGGACCAGGCGGTGCTGCGCGGCACCGGTGCCCGCGGGTTGCGCGCCATCATGGAGGAGGTCCTGCAGCCGGTGATGTACGACATCCCGAGCCGCAACGACGTCGCCAAGGTGGTCATCACCGAGCAGACCGTCCGGGAGAACGTGAACCCGACCATCGTGTCGCGGCAGCCGTCGCGCCGCCGCAGCACGGAGCGTGGCGAAAAGACGGCCTGAAGCCGTAGCGGCACCGGTGGGGCGGTTGTGCTCGCAGAGAGCGCCCGTCGAACCCGTGCGGTCGTGCCCCCCAGACCCCCGGTTGCGGCCGGTCGCGTGTTTGGCGCGGTTGCCCGAAAGGGGCTCCGCCCGAGTGGATAAGCTACGCGAATGAGCGTCGAGGGGGCGGGCCCCGGTCAGGGGGCCGAAACCGCCACGGCCGGCCGCGCGGACGACATGGACAAGGTCGTCCCGGAAGGCCGGGGAGATGTGCGGGGGATCAGTGATCTCACGTACCGGATCATCACGCCGTATCTGAGCCACGCGCTGCTGCACCGCGTCATGCGGATCGTGCTGATCGTGCTCGCGGCGGTGTGCCTGGTGGCGACCGGTGTGCGTCTCTCGCCTTTGCCGTTGCTGCCCATCCCGCTGTTCGCGTTCGCGTACTACTGCCTCCGCCGGGTCCGCGCGGCCGGTGCCGACGACCGGCCGCTGGTGGTCTGGTCGTCCCTCCTGCTGGCGGGCCTCCTGGTCGGTTTCTGGACCCTCTCCGTCGTGGCGAACTGGGTCAGCTGACACCGGCCGGCTAGCCGACGTGGCGCCCCAGAAAGCTGATCACGCCAGGCACCACGGTCCGGTTGAACGAGTCGCCGTGCTTGCCGCGGATGGTGCAGGCCACCGCCGGGTGGGTCGCGGCGATGAACTGCCGGACGCCCTGGATGAACGGGTCCTCGATGCCGCACCACACGCCCGTCGGCACGCCTGCCGTCGCCGACAGGTGCTTCAGCGGGTCCATCGACGCCCAGTCCGCCGCGTCGTGGAAGGCGTCGCGCTTGGCCATCTCCTGCCACGACAGGATCAGCGCCGGCGCCAGCAGTGCCATCGTGTGCACCGGTTGCCGCCGCTCCGCCCGCCGCCGCGCGTAGAGCAGCCCGCCGAACCCGCCCATCGACATGCCCAGTACCCCGGCCGGCAGCCCGTCGGTGCCACCGAGCCCGCGCCGCCGCAGCCACTGCGGGACCTCCTCGAGCAGCATCCCCATCGGGTTGTCGCCGCGCCGGTTCTGGTGCCAGTAGTTGTCGCCGCCGTCGACCGCCACCAGCCCGAACGGCGGCACCGCACGCCGAGCGACCTGACCGGCCAGCTCCGCCAGCGTGCCGGTCGGGGCGGCGGTCCGCGCGCGCCCGTGCAGGCCGTGCAGCACCAGCACCATCGGCAGGTTCCGCGCGGACGACCTGCTCGGCAGCATCGTGACGAAGTCGATCTCGCGGTTGCGCGCCGCCGACCACACGCGCTCCACCTTCGCCGTGCCGAGCTGGCTCACGGGTGTGGTCGACGTGACCCCGAGCGCGCGCTGGACAGCCTCGCTGACCGGCAGCACGCCCGTCGCCGTACCCGCCGCGAACGCGGCCACACCCAGCCCGGACGCCCCGGCGACGAGCACCGACCGGCGGCTGAAGCGCAGCTTGTCCACCGGCCCATTGAAGCGCACCCGGCGCCGTGGGGAAACGATCAGGCCACGGCCTTCTCGAGCACCCGGTGCTCCCCGGTGTAGAGGTTCATGCTCGTGCCGCGGAGGAACCCGATGAGCGTCATGCGGTTCTCCTCGGCCAGCTCGGCGGCGAGCGAGGAGGGCGCGGAGACCGCCGCGAGCAACGGGATCCCGGCCATCGCGGCCTTCTGCACGAGCTCGAAGGACGCCCGCCCGGACACCAGCAGGCCGACGTCGCCCAGCGGCACCCGGTTCTCCAGCAGCGCCCAGCCGAGCACCTTGTCCACGGCGTTGTGCCGCCCGACGTCCTCGCGCACCACGAGCAACGTGCCGTCGGACCGGAACAGACCCGCCGCGTGCAGGCCGCCGGTGCTCGCGAACACCTTCTGCTGCTCCCGCAAGGCGTCCGGCAGTCCCGAGAGGACCTCCGGCGTCACCGAGAAGGGCGAGTCTCCCGGCGCGAACCGCGTCTTGAGCTTCACCGCGTCGAGCGCCGCCTTGCCGCAGACGCCGCACGAGGACGTCGTGTAGAAGTTGCGCTCCACGCCGGTCTCCGGCGGCGCCACGCCCTCGGCCAGCGTCACGTCGAGCACGTTGTAGGTGTTGTGGCCCTGATCGTCGACCCCGTCGCAGTAGCGCGCGCCGTACACGTCGTCCGGCGAGCCCAGGACTCCCTCCGAAAGCAGGAACCCGTGTGCGAGCTCGACGTCGTGGCCGGGGGTCCGCATGGTCACCGCCAGCGCCTTCCCGCCGACCCGGATCTCCAGCGGTTCCTCGGCGGCCAGGGAGTCGGAGCGGCGGCGCTGACCGTTCTCGGTCAGCATCCGCACCGGTCGTCGAACGGTCACTCGGCCCATGTTCCGTTTCTCCCGCCGACTCTGCCCGAAAGTTCCACAGCCAGGTAATGCGCCGACAAACTTTCGGTACTAGATTGCACTCGCACCATCCAGCCTAGGGGAGCGTCTCAGTGGCCGTCACCTTCCTCGACCGTTCGCACACGGTCGCACCTGACAATTGGAGTCGCTGGCTGATCCCGCCTGCCGCGCTCTCCGTTCACCTGGCCATCGGCCAGGCCTACGCCTGGAGTGTGTTCAAGCCACCGCTGGAGAAGGCGCTGCACCTGTCCGGCACGCTGAGCGCGCTGCCGTTCCAGCTGGGCATCGTGATGCTCGGCCTGTCCGCGGCGTTCGGCGGCACGCTCGTCGAGAAGAACGGCCCACGCTGGGCCATGTTCGTCTCGATGAGCTGCTTCTCCACCGGCTTCCTGGTCTCCGCGCTGGGCGCCGCGACGTCGCAGTACTGGCTCGTCGTGCTGGGCTACGGCCTGATCGGCGGCGTCGGGCTCGGCATCGGCTACATCTCGCCGGTCTCGACCCTGATCAAGTGGTTCCCCGACCGGCCGGGCATGGCGACCGGCATCGCGATCATGGGCTTCGGCGGCGGCGCGCTCATCGCCTCGCCGTGGTCGAGCCAGATGCTCGAGTCGTTCGGCAGCACCCCGGGCGGGATCGGCCTGTCGTTCCTGATCCACGGTCTCGTCTACGCGGTCTTCATGTCGCTGGGCGTGTTCCTCATCCGCGTGCCCGCGGACGGCTGGCGGCCGAAGGGCTGGCAGCCGCCGGCGACCAACGGCAAGGCGATGATCACCACCGCGAACGTGTCGGCGGCGAACGCGCTCAAGACACCGCAGTTCTGGTGCCTGTGGGTCGTGCTGTGCTTCAACGTGACGGCCGGCATCGGCATCCTCGAGAAGGCCTCGCCGATGATCACCGACTTCTTCAAGGGCACCGCGGTGCCGGTGGGTGCGGCGGCCGCGGCCGGGTTCGTGGCGCTGCTGTCGCTGACGAACATGCTCGGCCGGTTCGTCTGGTCGTCCACTTCGGACCTCATCGGCCGGAAGAACATCTACCGCGGCTACCTCGGCATCGGTGCGGTGCTGTACCTGGTCATCGCGCTCACCGGGAACTCGTCGAAGCTGGTGTTCATCCTCTGCGCGATGGTGATCCTGTCCTTCTACGGCGCGGGTTTCGCGACCCTGCCCGCCTATCTGAAGGACCTGTTCGGCACCTACCAGGTGGGTGCGATCCACGGCAGGCTGCTCACCGCGTGGTCGGTGGCCGGCGTCGCCGGCCCGCTGATCGTCAACGCCATCGCGGACAACGAGAAGCAGGCGGGCAAGCAGGGGCCCGACCTCTACACCACCTCGTTCTACATCATGATCGCGCTGCTGGTCGTCGGCTTCATCGCCAACGAGTTCGTGCGGCCGGTCAAGGAGAAGTTCCACGAGCCGGTCGCGCAGCGGCCGGGTGTCACGGCGGGAAGGGAAGCGGAATGAACGAGAGCCGGCGTCCCTGGCTGCTGACCCTGGCGTGGCTGTGGGTGGGCGTGCCCTTCGTCTACGGCGTCTACGAGCTGATCCTGAAGGTGATTCAGCTCTTCGGCGGCTGAGCGAGCCCTTCGACCAGCGCGCGGCGGGCCGAGTGCACGTGCTCCTCGGCGATGCCGGGGAGCCGCTCGGTGTCGCCGCCGCGGATGAGTGCGGCCAGCTCCCGGTGCTCGCCCCAGGCGCGGGCCCGGTACTGGCCGCGGCTGAGCCGGATGCGGTGGGACTGGAAGAAGCGGACCTGCGACCGCACGGCGTGCCAGGCGTCGAGCAGCCGCCGGTTGTTCGCCGCACGGTAGATGACCTCGTGGAACTCCATGTCGAGAGACAGCACCCGCGCGGCGTCGGTCTCCTCGGCCATGCGGTCGACGAGGGCGTCCAGCTCGTCGAGGTGATCCGTCCTCGCGCGGGCAGCCGCTGACGTCGCCGCGAGCCGGTCGAGGGCCGCGCGCACCGCGTACACCTCGTCGATGTCGGACTCGGTGAGCCCGATGACGTGCGTGCCCTTGTGCCAGACGCTCTGGACGAGCCCCTCGCGCTCGAGCACGGCGAGCCCTTCCCGTACTGATCCGCGGCTGACCTGCAGCGACGCGGCGAGGTCCACCTCACGCAGCGCGCTGCCCGGCTGAAACCGGCCCGCGAGGATCTCCTCGCGGATCCGGTCGGCCGCCTCGTCGGCGAGACCACGGCGCTGGGCTGGCTGCATGTCCGAATGTTGACATTCGGACGTTCCACAGGTCAAGCTGAAGATCCGACAACGTGAGGAGCCGCCGATGAGCCGTCCCGGTTTTCATCTCGCCATCCCGGTAGACGACCTGTCCCGCGCCCGCGAGTTCTACGGCCGGGTCCTGGGACTGCCGGAGGGCAGGTCCGACACGGCGTGGGTCGACTGGAACTTCCACGGGCACCAGGTCGTGACGCACGTGGTTCCTGGCGCGCGCACCGAATCCGGCCGCAACCCCGTCGACGGGCACGACGTGCCGGTGCCGCACTTCGGGCTGATCCTCACGGTCGAGGACTTCCACGAGCTGGCGGGCAGGCTCCGCGCGGCGGGCACCGAGTTCGTGATCGAGCCGTACCAGCGGTTCGCGGGCGAGCCGGGGGAGCAGTGGACGATGTTCCTGCACGACCCCGCCGGGAACGCCTTGGAGTTCAAGGCTTTCCGCGACGAGTCGCAGTTGTTCGCCAAATGAGCCGCGGCGTTCTGGTCACCGGCGCGGCCTCCGGGCTCGGGCGGGCGGTGGCGCTCGCGTTCGCCGGGCGGGGCGACCGCGTGGCGGTGCACTACAACTCCAACCGGACCGACGCCGAGGCCACGCTGAAGTCGTTGCCGGGCAACGGACACAGCATCCTGCAGGGCGACATCACCACGTCCGCCCAGCAGATCGCGGACGCGGCGGAGGAGGCTCTCGGCGGTGTCGACGTGCTGGTGAACAACGCCGCCGTGGTGACCACCACGGCCACCGCGCACCCGCTCGCCGAGACGTCTTTCGAGCACTGGCAACGGATGTGGCGCGAGTCGGTCGACGTCAACCTGCTCGGCGCCGCGGACATGACGTACTGCGTCGCGCGGCACATGATCGGACGCGGGGTCCAGGGGCACGTCGTCAACGTCGGTTCGCGCGGCGCCTTCCGCGGCGAACCGGATCACCCGGCGTACGGCGCGACGAAGGCCGCGCTGCACTCGATGGGCCAGTCGCTCGCCGTTTCCCTTGCGCCACATGGCATCTCGGTCGCGTCGGTGGCACCGGGCTTCATCGCGACCGAGCGCGTCGCCGACTGGCTGACCGGCGAGCGCGGCGACGCACTGCGTGCGCAGAGCCCGTTCGGCCGGGTGGCCGAGCCGCCCGAGATCGCCGACGCGATCGTGTACCTCGCGAGCTCGCAGTGGGCATCAGGTGCCGTCCTCGATCTGAACGGTGCCTCGTACCTGCGGACCTAGGGAGCGCCCTCACCACGGTTCTGCTGCCACCGCTGCACTGCCGTCCGCACCGCCTCTTCGTCTTCAAGCGCATGGGCACCGGATGCGCCTGCGGCACCGAGGATCGATCCACCGTCGGTGACCAGGACGCCGCCCGCCCACGGGACGAAGTCGCCGCCGTAGAGGTGCTGGATGCTGTCGACGATCCCCCCGGGCAGGTCGATCAGGCCGGAGGGCTTCAGTGTCAACAACGCAGTCCGTGCCTTGGCCACGGCGATCCGGCTGGTCATGGGCATACCACCGTCGTCCCGCCGCAGCACGATCACCTCTCCGGCGACGTCGACGACGGCCACCGCCAGCGGAGGGAAGCCGCGCTCCGCACGGACCGCCAAAGCCGTTTGCGCCAACCAGTCCGCCTCGGCCAGCTTCAGTCCGGGGAGGCGCGGGGTATGAGACACGAACGCGAAGTTATCGGCGGCCACACCGGAAGTCAAAGCAGCCGGGCCACCGCCGCTTTCCCGCGAACCCCTGCTAGGAGCGGTGCTCCAACCGGACGACGACCGCCTTCGAGACCGGGGTGTTGGACTTCCGGGCGACCGAATCCAGTGGCACCAAGGCGTTCGCCTCCGGGAAGTACGCCGCCGCGCAGCCGCGGGCCGTCGGGTAGGCGACGACGCGGAACTGCTCCGCGCGCCGGTCGCCGTCCGCCCACTCCGACACCAGGTCCACGATCTCCCCGTCGGCGAACCCGAGCTCCGCGATGTCCTCGGCGTGCACCAGCACGACTCGCCGGGCGTCCTCGATCCCGCGGTAGCGGTCCGACAACCCGTAGATCGTGGTGTTGTACTGGTCGTGGCTGCGCAACGTCTGCAGCAGCAGCCTGCCCTCGGGCACCTGCGGGAACTCCAGTTCACTGGCGGTGAAGTTCGCCTTGCCGGTGCCGGTGCGGAACTCGCGCGAGTCACGCGGCGGGTGGGGGAGCACGAACCCGTCGGGCTGTCGCACCCGGGCGTTGTAGTCGGCGCAGCCGGGCACCACCCGCGCGATCCGGTCGCGGATCAGGTCGTAGTCGCGTTCGAACGCCCGCCACGGCACCGCGTGGTCCTCGCCCAGCAGCTTCCCGGCGAGCCGGCAGACGATCGCGACCTCGGACAGCAGGTGCGGGCTCGCCGGCCGCAGCCGGCCGTGCGAGGAGTGCACCGAGGACATCGAGTCCTCGACCGTGACGAACTGCTGCCCGCCGGCCTGCACGTCGCGTTCGGTGCGGCCCAGCGTGGGCAGGATCAGCGCCGTCCTGCCGTGCACGACGTGCGACCGGTTCAGCTTCGTCGACACCTGGACGGTCAGCTCGCACGCGCGCAGCGCCCGCTCGGTCAGCTCGGAATCCGGTGTCGCGGCGGCGAAGTTGCCGCCCATACCGATGAACACCTTGCCAAGGCCGTCGCGCATCGCGCGGATCGCGTCGACGGTGTCGAACCCGTGCTTGCGCGGCACCGGGATGCCGAACTCGGACTCCAGGCTCGCCAGGAACGTCTCGGGCATCTTCTCCCAGACGCCCATCGTGCGGTCGCCCTGGACATTCGAGTGCCCGCGAACGGGGCACAGCCCGGCGCCGGGCTTGCCGATCATGCCACGCAGCAGGGCGACGTTGGTGATCTCCTGGATGGTCGCGACCGCGTGCTTGTGCTGCGTCACGCCCATCGCCCAGCAGTACACCGTGCGCTGCGAGTCGGCGATCATCCGGGCGATCCGGACGATCTGCTCACGGGCGAGCCCGGTCGCCTCGTCGACCGCGGCCCAGTCGATCTCCCGCAGGTGCTTCGCGTAGTCCTCGAAACCGTGCGAGGAGCCGTCGATGAAGTCGTGGTCGAGCACCGTGCCGGGCGCCGCGTCCTCCCAGGACAGCAGCAGGTGCCCGATCGCCTGGAACAGCGCGAGGTCGCCGCCGAGCCTGATCTGCGCGAACTCGTCGGCCAGCGCGGTGCCCTTGCCCACCACGCCGCGCGGCGACTGGGGGTTCTTGAACCGCATCAAACCCGCCTCGGGCAACGGGTTGACCGCGATGACCTTCGCCCCGCCCGCTTTCGCCTCCTCCAGCGCGGAGAGCATGCGCGGGTGGTTCGTGCCGGGGTTCTGCCCGACGACCACGATCACGTCGGCGTGGTGCACGTCGGCGAGGCTCACCGAGCCCTTGCCGATGCCGGTGGCCTCGGTGAGCGCGGCGCCGGAGGACTCGTGGCACATGTTGGAACAGTCGGGCAGGTTGTTCGTCCCGAAGGAGCGGACCAGCAGCTGGTACAGGAACGCGGCCTCGTTGCTGGTGCGGCCCGAGGTGTAGAAGATGGCTTCGTCCGGTGAGGACAGTGCGCGCAGTTGACCGGCGACGAGCGCGAACGCGTCGTCCCAGGCGATCGGCTCGTAGTGCGTGCCGCCCTCGCGCAGCACCATCGGCTCGGTCAGCCGACCCTGCTGACCGAGCCAGTAGTCCGTCCTGCCCGCCAGCTCCGAGACCGGGTGCGCGGCGAAGAACTCCGGGCCCACCCGGCGTTTCGTGGCCTCTTCGGCGACGGCCTTCGCGCCGTTCTCGCAGAACTCGGCGAGCTTGCGGTGCTCACCGTCGGACTGCTGCGGCTCCGGCCAGGCGCAGCCCGGGCAGTCGAAGCCGTGGCGCTGGTTGAGCAGGCGGAGCGTGCGCACCGTGCGGCCGGTGCCCATCTGCTCGACACTGCGCAACAGCGAGACGGCCACGCCGGGAACGCCGGCCGCCCAGTCCTTGGGCTTGGAGACTTCGAGCTGGGCCTCGTCGATGTCGGCCTTCGGCGCGTTGCGTGTCACGCCGTCATTTTCCGGCCTTGATCACTTCCTGACGAGAGCGGGTGCGCCTCAGAGCCGGATCGGAGACCGTCACGGCCAGCAGGACGACGCCGACGCCCAGCAGCGCCCACGCGAGGTGGTGCAGACCGGCGGAGGTCGTCTGCGCGCCGAAACACCGTGCTATCAGGGTGGATGCCGCGATCGCGCCCAGGTACTGGGCGGTCCGGAACAGCCCGCTCGCGGTGCCCATCTGTGCCGCGGGCGCCTGGCTGTAGAGCGCTGTCTGGTTGGTCACACTGGTCAGTCCCTGGCCCAGTCCGAACACCGCGGTCATCGCCAGCAGGCCCAGGATCGGCGTGCGCGTGCCGACGAACATCAGCAGCGCGGAGCCGGCCAGCAGCGCGAGCGAGTTCGTGATCAGGCGGCTGCGGATGCCGGTCGGCTTGACCGAGGCAGCCGACGCGACCACCGCCACCGCCGACATCGGCAGCAGGAGCCCGCCGGCGCCCTCCTCGCTCAGCCCGCGGGCGGCTTCGAGCCACTGGACGTAGCCGAACATGATCGAGTAGACGATGAGGAAGGCCAGCGACTGGCGCAGGTAGGTGCGCAGCAGGGGCGGGTTGCCCGCGAGCATCCGCAGGTCGATGAACGGGGTGCGGGAGCGCAGCTCGAACCAGGTGAACACCACGCCCAGCACGACCGCCACGCCGAGCAGGTACAGGTCGCCGACCGCCGGTTCCATCACGAACAGCAGCACGACGAGCAGGGTGACGGAGAACAGCAGGATGCCCACGACGTCGATGCGCTCGTGGGTCAGCGTCGCCGGGTCGTCGCGTGGCACCCAGAACAGCGCCAGCAGCAGCGAGGCGGCCGCGAGCGGGATGTTGACCGCGAAGATCGCGGGCCAGCCGAACAGGCCGATCAGCAGGCCACCGAGGGTGGGGCCGATCACCATGACCGTCTGCGAGGACATCGCCAGCACCGACAGCACCCGGCTGGGTACGCCCTGACCGGCCGCGTCGGCGTGTTTGCGCAGCACCGCCATCGCCGCGGGGAACCCGGCGCAGGTGCCGACGCCGAGCACGGCACGCACCGCGATGAGCCAGTCGAGGGAGAAGGCCATCAGCCCGCCGATCCCGGCGAGCATCACGATGACGGCGCCGGTGAGCAGCACCCGCCGCGCGCCGAAGCGGTCGACGAACAACCCGACGACCGGCTGGCCGACCGCCGTGGCCAGGTACAACGCGGTGATGAGCCACGCCGTCTGCTCGGGCCGGGCGCCGAACGCGTGCGCGATGGGCACCAGCGCGACCGCGATCAGCGTGGAGTTGATGGGGTTGAGCACCGCACTGGACACCAGCGGGGTGACCAGTTTGGCGCCGAACACTGCCGGTGCCCGGGTCGCGGTCTGCTGCGGCGTCGTACTCACTACTCCTAGTTCTGTGCCAGGCGCTCCAACAGTGGTAGCGCCTGCTCGATCCGTTCGCGTTCCGCCTGGGTGAACCCGGCCAGGGCCGTGGCCAGCCACTCCTCCCGGTGCTGGTGCACCCCCCGCACGGTCTTGCTACCCAGTTGGGACAGCGAAATCACCGTCCGCCTGCGGTCGCGCGGGTCACGTGTCCGCTCGAGGTAGCCGAGCTCGTCCAGTGCGCCCAGCGTGGCGGCCATGGACTGCTGGCGGACGTGCTCGGTGGCCGCCAGCTGGGCCTGGGTCGCCGGGCCGTCCCGGTGCAACCGGGCCAGCACCGCCGACTGGGACGGGGTCAGCACCCCGGCGTTGTCCACCTGGCGCAGTCTCCGGTGCAGCTGTCCGACCACTCCGCGCAGCGCACCGGCGAGCCGCGCGACCTCGTTCGGAACGCGGGTCATCTACACAGTCTAGGCTGTTGAGTTCAGCCTGTGCAAATCAGCGGCAGTTACCCTGCGTGGGCATGGGCTTGCCCGGGTCGAACCGGCCGGGTTCCGGGGTGAGGGAGGTGGCGTCGAAGTCCGGTTCGCTGAACGCGGGCGCCAGCACGCCGTCTTTGCTCGCCTGGCAGGCGATGTCGGTGGAGTACGTGCCGAAGTCGTCCAGCCCGAGGCCGCGGGCCGTGCTCTCCCAGGACGAACCGGTCCGGAAGACGTAGTCGGCGCCGACCCGGATGAAGGGTTCAATGTCCGCCGGTCCGTAGACCACCTGGTCGCCGGGGTCGAACGCGTACGCCACCACGTACTCCGCATGCAGCACGAGCTCACCCGCCCGGCCCGCCTTCGCGGTCACCGAGCCCGTCATCCTCGGGGTCACGGGCAGGAGGTGGTAGCCCCCGGCGAGATAGGTGAGGTACGACGCAGGGTTCTTACGGACGTTGTCCCGGGCGTAGGGCGCGAGCAGAGCGAGGTACTTCGCCGGGTTGTGCCCGTCGAGCGTGTCCTGGTCGAATTGGGCCACCGAGATCGCCTGCTTGACCTGGTCCAGTGCCGAGCTGACCTGCTTCGCCGAGAAGGTTCCCACTTTCGTCGCCGGGGGAATGCTCAGGCCCGCGATGCCCTCGGCCCAGTTCTGCGCCGGGGTGTTCTCGAACGGCCTCGACAGGTCCACGTTCGCGAAGTCGGGCAGGTCGGTGGGCGCGGTCGTCGTCGCCGCGGAGGCGGCCCCGGCCACCGGCGCACCCGCGGGGGACGCGTCCGTGTACTGCTCGGAGGTCGTCTTCCCCCAGCGGTAGAACGCGAAGCCCGCCCCGGCCACCACCACGAGCACCACCGCGAAGATCGCGAGCCGCCGGCCCCGGTGCGCGCGGCGGCGGTTGCGCTGGAGGTCGACCCAGGCCTCCTTCTCCGCGTGCCGCTGCCAGTCCGGGTCCATCAGCTCCGGGTGGTTCTCGATGCCGTGCTCGTCCACTGCCTACCGCCTCATCTCGTGATCTTGCTCCCGGAGATCGGCGGAACGGCCCGGGCGTTACGGCGAAACGACGTCCGCAACCAACTCGGGATGTGACACGTGCGGGCAGTGCCCGCCCGGCACCTCGACCGGCTCGACGCCCAGCCGCTCCCGCGCCGTGTAGCGCATCCACTCCGGCCGCAGCGTCCGGTCGCCGACCGGCAGCACGAACGTCGAGGGCGGCAGGGGGCCGGCGACGGGCTCGTCGTAGACCGCCGCGGGGTACCACAGCCGCAGCGTCGACAGGCCCCAGCGCAGGGTCGCGAGGTCGCAGTCGTGGAACAGGAAGTACGTCGCCGCCCCCGGATCGGTCGTCGGCTGCTCGGTCAGTCCGGCCCACTCCGGGTTCATGATGTCGTGGATGTGGGCCGCGAGGTCCTCCCGGAAGCTGACCTCGCCCGGGACCGCCGCGGCCGGCCACACGACGTGCTGAGCGTCGAGCGCGGCGGCGACCGCGGGCAGGAGCAGCCCGCCGCGGAATGCGCGATCACCACCGGGCTCCTCGCCGTGGTCTGCTCGACGGCCAGTCGCGCGTAGCCGGCGGCGAGCAACCCGGGCCGGCCGGTGGGCAGGTCGACCGTCTCGACCCCGTGACCGCGCCGCCGCAGGGCATCGGCCAATCGGTCCCAGCCGGCGGGTGACTGCGTCGTCCCGTGCAGCAGTACGCAGTCCATCGGGTCATCTTGCGCGCTGCCCCGGGCCCGCGGTCTACGGTTCCACGGTCGAACCGGGCCGGGTGTCGCTGGGGGACGCCGTCGTCGTGGCCTGAGCTCCGGTCGCGGCGCACCAGCCGAAGCCCGGAACGCTTCCTGGCCGCGGTCGTGGGATTCCTGGACGAGCGGCTCGCTCAGCCCAGCGCCGCGTAGACGATCTTCGCCAGGCCCGACTCGCCGTTGAAGTTCGGGTGGTACGGCGCGGCGGTGAGCTGGATGTCCTTGCCGTTGATCCAGGCGGCGGCACCGGCGCAGGCGTCGTGGCCCAGCGACGGCGTGAAGGTGTCCACATAGGACGTGTCGCCGTCGGTGGACGCGGCGCCGGAGATCGCGTCGTTGAGCGCTTCTTCGACGCTGGTGAGCCACGCGTAGTCACCGTCGGCGAACGGCAGGATGTTCGGGCAGGTCCCGGTCGGCGGGGCGATCCGGGGGTAGCCGACCGCGAGCACCTTCGCCTGCGGCGAGCGCTGGTGGATCGCCGCCAGCACGTTCGTGATGTTGGCCTGGGTCTGCGTCAGCTGGGCCTTGATCGTGTCCACGCCGTCGACCGTGAAGTGCCGCTGGCACGGGTTGCCCGTCGGGTCCGACGCGCGCAGCCCGGGGCAGGTGCCGATGAGCGTGCCGAACACGCTGTAGTCGTTGCCGCCGATGCCGAGCGTCACCAGGTCGGTGTCCGGGCGCAGCGCGTTCAGCTGCGGCGGGTTGGTGCCCAGCGGCACCGACTGCGGCGCCGTCATGTCACCGGTGTCCGCGCCGCTGCAGCTGACGTCGGTGAACGACGGCGCCAGCAGCCGCAGCGCGAGCTGCGCCGGGTAGTTCGACGTGGACCGCAGGCACCCCACCGGGTCGATCCGCTGCAACGGGATCAAAGGACCCGCGGTGTAGGAGTCGCCGAGCGCCACGTACCGCTCGTACCGCTGCGGGGCGGCCGAGGCGGAGAACGCGGAGACCAGCACTGTGCAGACGGCGAGAACGGCGATGACGAGGCTCCGGCGAGCGCGCATACGTCTTTCCTAGCCCTCGCCGGGGAGGTGCGCTGCCGCCGATCGGGTGGCGTCGCGGCCGATCACCCGGTCTAGCGGTACGCGGACTGCCCCGTCAGCAGCTGGCCGAGGACGAGGGTGTGGATCTCCTCGGTGCCCTCGTAGGTCAGCACGGACTCCAGGTTGTTCGCGTGCCGGAGCACCGGGTACTCGAGGCTGATCCCGTTCGCGGCGAGGACCGTGCGCGCGCTGCGGGCGATGTCGATCGCGGTGCGCACGTTGTTCAGCTTGCCGAAGCTGACCAGCTCGGGCGGCAGCTCGCCGGCGTCCTTGCGGCGACCGAGGTGCAGCGCGAGCAGCATGCCCTTGTTCAGCTCGAGCGCCATGCCGACGAGCTTCTGCTGCGTCAGCTGGAAACCGCCGATGGGCTTGCCGAACTGCTCGCGGCTCGCGGCGTAGTCGAGCGCGGCCTCGTAGCACGCGCGGCCCGCGCCCAGCGCGCCCCAGAGGATGCCGTAGCGCGCCTCGGCCAGGCACGACAGCGGCCCGCGCAGGCCTTTCACGCCCGGCAGCACGGCGGAGTCGGGCAGCCGCACGTCCTCCAGCACGAGCTCGGCGGTGGCGGACATCCGCAGCGACATCTTGTGCTTGATCTCGCGCGCCGTGAAGCCGGGCGTGTCCGTCGGCACCAGGAAGCCGCGGACACCCTCCTCGGCACGCGCCCACACCACGGCGATGTCCGCGAGGGTGCCGTTGGTGATCCACATCTTCGAGCCGTTGAGGACCCAGTCCGAGCCGTCGCGCTTCGCGATCGTGCGCATGTCACCGGGGTCCGACCCGCGGTCGGGCTCGGTCAGGCCGAAGCAGCCGATCTTCTCGCCGCGCGCCATGCCCGGCAGCCACTGCTCCTTCTGCTCGTCGGAGCCGTACTTCCAGATCGGGAACATCGCGAGCGAGCCCTGCACCGACACGAAGCTGCGCAGCCCCGAGTCGCCGGCCTCCAGTTCCAGGCAGGCCAGCCCGTACGAGGTCGCGTTGGTGCCCGCGCAGCCGTACCCGGTCAGGTGCATGCCCAGCAGGCCCATATCGCCGATCGAGGAGATCAGGTGCCGCGGGAACTCCGCGTCCTCGAACCACCGGCCGGCGTGCTCGAGGACCTCCTTGCGGACGAACGTGCGCACCGTGTCGGCGATCTCGCGCTCCTCCTCGGTGAGCTGGTCGCGGATGCCGAGCAGGTCGCGGGGATCGGGTTTGGTCATCAGCGGGTCCTCCTGCGGGCGCGCGCGAGCTCACGCGCGGCCGGTCCGTCTTCGATCGCTTCGCCTAGCGAACACACTAGGCCCTCCTGCCCGCGCCGGCCGATGAGCTGAGCGCCGGCGGGCAGCCCGGCGGCGGTGAGCCCGGCCGGCACGGACAACGCCGGATGGCCGGTGACCGCGGCGAGTGCGGTGAGCCGGTAGTAGGCGGCTTCGACGTCTTCGGTGCGGCCGTTGACCTGCACCGTGTCGGCGTCGAGCGGAGCAGCGGTGACCGGCACCGTCGGCAGGAGCAGGGCGTCGACGGTATCGAAGGCGGCGTCGACCTCGCCGCGGATCTCCCGGGCGAGCTTCCTCGCCTGCTCGTAGTCCGAAGTGGACACTCGAGAGCCCGCCCGCAGCTGGCCGATCGCGCGCCCGGCCAGCCCGTCCGGGTGCTTCTCGTACTCGGCCCACCACTGCCGTGCGGACTCGAAGAGCAAGACCGTGTAACCGGTGCCGCGCGCGTGGCGGCGGGCGAGGGGCAGCTCGACGTCGACGATCTCCACTCCGGCGGCCCGGAGCGTCCCGGCCGCCTCCTCGACGAGCCGCAGCACCTCGGGGTCGGCGTTGTCGCCCCACAGGCTCGCCGGCCGGCCGACGCGCAGGCCGCCGACCGGCCGGATCCCGGCGGTCTCGCCGGTGAGCAACCCGTGGATCCGCAGGCATTCCCTGGCGGTGAGGGCGATCGGGCCGACCGTGTCCATCGAGGGGCTCAGCGGCGTGATCCCGTCCATCGGCACCGAGCCGTGCGTCGGCCGCAGGCCCGCGACCCCGCACAGGGCGGCGGGGACGCGGATGGACCCACCGGTGTCCGTGCCGAGTGCGACGGGTGCCGCGCCGATGGCCACGGCCACCGCCGAACCACCGCTCGACCCGCCCGCGTCACGGCGGGGGTCCCAGGGGTTGGCGCAGCCCGGCGTCCGGCACGACCAGGCCAGCTCGGGCACGGTCGTGCGGCCCATCGCGACGTGCCCGGCCGCGCGCAGCCTCGCCCACACCGTCGCGTCGGCCGTCGCCACGCGGTGTCCCAGACCCGGGGTGCCGTTGCGGACGGTCTGGCCCGCGACGTCGATGAGGTCCTTGACCGCGACCGGTTCTCCCGGCCCCGAATACGTCTCCACGAACGCGCCCAGTTCGCGCCACTGCGATCCCGTCACCCCGTGTTCATATCAGCCGGGGTGCCTGGTGGACGAGCAGGTAACGCCAGAACAGCAGCGGCCGGACGGTGCTGCCGGGCAGCAGCCGCGCCGACTCGCGGCGGACGTCGGTCATGGTCGTGTCCCAGCACGGCCAGCACCCCGCCCGCCGCCGAGCGCGCGTGTCCGGGGATCCGGCGCAGCAGCAGTGGGTGGTGGTGGTCGTTGTGGTCGAAGGGCATGCGGCCAAGCTGCCAGAAAGTTTGTCCGTAGACTTGACAACCGTGGATGAGGAGTACCCCGCCGAGCTGTCCAGCGGCGACAACTTCGTGGCCGGGCCTCTGCCTGACGACCCCGAGGACGTCGAGACGCCCGAACCGGAGCAGACCGAGCGCGACGCGCGCCAGGAGCTGCTCAAGGTCGAGGCCGAGCTGAACACCCGCTGGCCCGAGACCAAGATCGAGCCGTCGCTGAGCCGGATCGCCGCGCTGGTCAACGTGCTGGGCGAGCCGCAGACGACGTACCCGGTGCTGCAGGTGGCGGGTACCAACGGCAAGGGCTCGACGGCCCGGATGATCGACGCGCTGCTGACCCGGATGGGCCTGCGCGTCGGCCGCTACACCAGCCCGCACCTGCAGCTGGTCACCGAGCGCATCGCGCTGGACGGGGCGCCCATCCCGGCGTCGAAGTACGTCGACATCTACCACGACATCGCCCCGTACGTCGCGATGGTGGACGGCGCGGGCGGCCCGCCGATGAGCAAGTTCGAGGTGCTGACCGGGATGGCGTTCGCCGCCTTCGCCGACGCGCCGGTCGAGGCCGCGGTGATCGAGGTCGGCCTCGGCGGCACCTGGGACGCGACGAACGTCGCCGACGCGCAGGTCGCGGCGATCACGCCGATCGGCGTCGACCACGTCGAGTACCTGGGCAGCGACCTGGCCGGGATCGCGAAGGAGAAGGCCGGGATCATCAAGCCCGGCAGCGTCGCCGTCATCGCCGAGCAGGACCCCGTCGTGCAGAAGGTGCTGCTGGAGCGCGCCGTCGAGGTCGACGCGACGGTGGCGCGGGCGGGCAGCGAGTTCGCCGTGCTGCGCCGGGAGATCGCGGTCGGCGGGCAGCTGCTCACCCTGCAGGGGCTGGGCGGCGTGTACGACGAGATCTTCCTGCCGCTGCACGGTGCGCACCAGGCGGGCAACGCGCTGCTCGCACTGGCCGCGGTCGAGGCGTTCTTCGGGGCGGGCAAGGACCGGCAGCTGGTGATCGAAGCGGTCCGCGAGGCGTTCGCCGAGGTCGAGACGCCCGGACGGCTGGAGCGCGTGCGCGCGGCCCCGGCGGTGCTGATCGACGCGGCCCACAACCCCCATGGCGCCCAGGCTCTCGCGGCGACGATCACCGAGGAGTTCGCCTTCCGGCGGCTGGCCGCGGTGGTCGGGGTGATGGCGGACAAGGACGCGCGAGGCATCCTGGAAGCGCTGGAGCCGGTCGCGTCGGAGATCGTGGTGACGCGGAACAACTCGCCGCGCGCGATGCCGCTCGACGAGCTGAACGACCTGGCGCTGTCGATCTTCGGCGAGGACAGGGTGGTCGCCGAGCCGAGCCTGGACGCGGCGATCGAGACCGCGGTGGCGCTGGTCGAGGAGAGCGACGACCCGGAGGAGCCCCTAGCCGGTGGCGGGGTGCTGGTGACGGGCTCGGTCGTGACGGCGGGCGAGGCGCGGACCCTGTTCGGAAAGGAACCGGCATGAGCTCTCCGGAAAAGCCCGAGTCTGCCGTCAAGCCCCCGGCGAAGGACCCGATGAAGTCGTTCCGCGGGGTGATGGCCGGGACGCTCGTCCTGGAGGCGATCACGGTGGCGCTGGCGCTGCCGGTCGTCGCCCGGCTCGGCGGCGGCGTCGGCACGGGCAAGGGCTGGGCCGTGATCGCGATCGCGGTGGCGCTCCTGCTGTGCTGCGGGGTGCTCAGGCGGTCGTGGGTCGTGCCGGTCATCCTCGCGCTGCAGGTCGCGTTGCTGGCCTTCTTCTTCTCCATCACCGCGATCGGCGTGATCGGCCTGCTGTTCCTCGCGTTCTGGCTCTGGGCGCTGTGGCTGCGCCGCGACGTCGCGCGCCGGATGGCCGCGGGCACGCTGCCCAGCCAGCAGCAGTAGCCGGGGACCACCACTGTTCGCCGGGCGGCCCGCCGTTACGCTTCCGGCACCGTCAGTCTTAATTCGAGGAGAAACGAAAGTCGTGAGTGAACGCACGCTGGTCCTGGTCAAGCCCGATGGCGTGAAGCGCGGTCTCGTCGGCGAGGTCATTTCGCGGATCGAGCGCAAGGGCCTGACGTTGGCCGCACTGGAACTGCGCACGGTCGAGCGTTCGGTCGCCGAAGAGCACTACGCCGAGCACAAGGAGAAGCCGTTCTTCGGCGAGCTGCTGGAGTTCATCACCTCGGGGCAGGTCGTGGCGATCGCCGTCGACGGACCGCGGGCGATCGCGGCGTTCCGGCAGCTCGCGGGCGGCACCGACCCGGTCGAGAAGGCCACCCCGGGCACCCTGCGCGGCGACTTCGCGCTGGAGACCCAGTTCAACCTGGTGCACGGCTCTGACTCGCCGGAGTCGGCCGAGCGCGAGCTGAAGCTGTGGTTCCCCGACCTGTGAGCTGACTGCCCGAGCCCGGGACGCAGATCGATCACGGTTGTTGCGTCCCGGGCCGGTTCGGTCCACCATCACCCCATGAGCGCCGGCGTTGGCGATTTGCCCAAATCCGTGCTGGCGCGCGGCCTGATGCTCCTGGACGCTTTCGCCACCACCGACACCGAGCTGACGCTCGCCCAGCTGTCCGGCCGCACCGGCCTGCCGAAGGCGACCGCGCACCGGCTGGTGGCGGAGCTGGTGCGCTGGGGCGGCCTCGAGCGCTCCGGGCACGGCTACCGGCTCGGCATCAAGCTCTTCGAACTCGGCCAGCACGCTCCGGGCAGGCGTGACCTGCGGGAAGCCGCCCTGCCGTACCTGCAGGACCTGTACGAGTCGACGCACGAGAACATCCACCTCGCGGTGCCCGACGGGGCGCACACCCTGTTCCTGGAGAAGGTGACCGGGCACCGTTCGACGCCGATCATGTCGCGGGTCGGCTCGCGGATGCCGGTGCACTGCACGGCCACCGGCAAGGTCTTCCTCGCGCTCGGGCCGCCCGGCTACTTCCGCCGTATCGCGGCCGCCGGGCTGTGCCGCAAGACCGCGCGCACGATCGTCGCGCCCGGGCTGCTGCGCCAGGAGCTCGAGCGCGCGCACGAACGGGGGTACGGCGTGAACCGCGAGGAGTCCGAAGTCGGCGTGGCCGCGGTCGCCGCCCCGGTGTACGACTCACGGCGCAGGCTGCTCGCGGCCATCTCGATCACCGGCAGCGCGCAGCGGCTGGACCTGGACCGGCTGGCCCCGGCGGTCCGCACCGCGGCCTTCGCGGTGTCGCGCGAGCTGGCGGGCGGCCGGTAAACCGGTCGAAAAGTGTCGGTACCCCGTCCTACTGTTCAGGACGTGGACGAAGAACCGACCATGGTGCAGGCCAAGGCGCTCACGAAGCGCTTCGGCGAGTTCGAAGCGGTCCGGGGGATCGACGTCGAGGTGCGGCGGGGTGAGGCCTTCGGCTTCCTGGGGCCGAACGGCGCCGGGAAGTCCTCCACCATGCGGATGATCGCGAGCGTTTCGCCGCGCACCGACGGTGACCTGAAGGTCCTGGGGATGGACCCGAACACCGACGGTCCGCGCATCCGCGCGCGGCTGGGCGTGGTGCCGCAGCAGGACAACCTGGACAACGAGCTGACCGTCCAGCAGAACCTGCAGGTCTACGGCCGGTATTTCGGGCTGTCCCGGGCGCAGACCCGCCGCAAGGCGGTGGAGCTGCTGGAGTTCGCGCAGCTGTCGGACCGGGCGGACGCGGAGGTCGAACCGCTCTCCGGCGGGATGAAGCGGCGGCTGACCATCGCCCGCTCGCTGGTCAACGACCCGGAGCTGCTGCTGCTCGACGAGCCGACAACGGGGCTGGACCCACAGGCCCGGCATCTGTTGTGGGACAGGCTTTTCCGGCTCAAGGCCCAGGGTGTCACGCTCATCGTCACCACGCACTACATGGACGAGGCGGAGCAGCTGTGCGACAGGCTCGTCGTCATGGACGGTGGCCGGATCGTCGCCGAGGGGTCGCCCGCCGAGCTGATCTCGCGGTACTCCACCCGGGAGGTGCTGGAGCTGCGTTTTCCGCCGGGGCAGGAGATTCCGCCCGAGCGGTTCACCGACCTGGCCGACCGGGTCGAGGCGCTGCCGGACCGGATCCTGTTGTACACCACGGCGGGTGAGGCGGCACTGGAGCAGGTGCACGCGCGCGGGCTGCGGCCGTTGTCGAGCCTGGTGCGCCGCAGCACGCTGGAGGACGTCTTCCTCCGGCTCACCGGACGGACGCTGGTGGACTGATGGTGGTCTCCACGGGACGGGTCGTCGGTTCCTGGCGCGCGGCCTGGCTGCGGGTCGAGGGCAGCTGGGCGTGGTACCGGCGGTACTGGAAGTCCAACCTGTACTCCTCCGGCCTGCAGCCGCTGCTGTTCCTGGTCGCGATGGGGCTCGGGTTCGGCTCGCAGGTCAAGGCCGGGCCCGCGACCGGCGGGCTGTCGTACCTGCAGTACATCGCGCCCGCGCTGCTGGTATCGGCGGCGATGCAGAACGCGGTCGGCGAGTCGACGTATCCCGTGCTGTCGGGTTTCAAGTGGCAGAAGGACTATCTCGCCGTGACGGCGACGCCGGTGACGCCGGGACAGTTGCTGGGCGGGCACTTCACCTGGGTCGCGTTGCGGTTGCTGCTGTCGGGTTCGGTCTACGCGCTGATCGCGCTCGCCTTCGGCGCGTGGCTCGACGCGGGAGCGATCCTGGTGGTGTTCGTCGGGGTGTTCACCGGGCTGGCCTGTGCCGCACCGGTGACCGCGTTCGCGGCGAGCACCTACGACGAGGGCGTGCGGTTCAACTCGTTGTTCCGGTTCGTCGTGATGCCGATGACGCTGTTCGCCGGAACCTTCTTCCCGATCGGGCAGATCCCGCTCGCGCTGCGCTGGCTCGCCTGGATCTCCCCGCTGTGGCACGGAAACCAGCTCGCCCGCGGGGTGACCCTCGGCGGCGTCGCGCCGATCGCGATGGTCGGCCACCTCGCCTTCCTGGCGGCGCTGCTGGCCGCCGGCGCCTTCTTCGCGCACAAGTCCTTCTACCGTCGCCTGGTGGTTTGAGATGACCGTCCTCCACCAGCGGCCCGGGCTGCTGCTGCGCATCCTCCCGCCGGGTCTCTACGCCGGCCGGGCGAGCAAGCTCGTGGAACGCTCCGTCCTCGCCTACTCGCGGATGTGGCTCGTCTTCGTCTCTGGCGTGTTCGAGCCGCTGTTCTACCTCGTCGCGTTCCAGATCGGCTTCGGCAGGCTGGTCGACGAGGTCACCGGCCCCGACGGCAGGCCGATGAGCTACGTCGCGTTCGTGGCCCCGGCGCTGCTGGCCTCCTCGGCGATGAACGGCGCGATCTTCGACAGCACGTTCAACGTCTTCTTCAAGTTCCGCTACGCCAAGACCTACGAGGCGATGCTGGCCACCCCGATCGGCCCGCTGGACATCGCGGTCGGCGAGATCTCCTGGGCAGTGCTGCGTGGCGGCATCTACGCCGTCGCGTTCTTCGGCGTGATGCTGGCGATGGGCCTGGTCGCCTCGCCGTGGGCGGTCCTGCTGATCCCCATCGCGCTGCTGGTGGCGTTCGCGTTCGCCGCGATCGGCATGGCCTGCGCGACCTTCCTGCGCTCGCCGTCGCAGTTCGATTTCATCCAGCTCGCCGTGATGCCGATGTTCCTGTTCTCCACGACGTTCTACCCGCTGACGGTGTACCCCGGGCCGATACGGGTCCTCGTCCAGTGCTTCCCGCTGTACCACGGCGTGGAGCTGATGCGGGAGCTGTCGGTCGGCGCGTTGAACCCCGGCATGCTCGGCCACCTCGCGTACCTGGTCGCGCTCGCCGTCTTCGGCGTCTGGGCCGCCGCGCGGCGGCTCACCCACCTGCTGCTGCGCTGACGGCGTCCAGCGCGCCCGCGGCGTCGACCATGCCGTGCCCGTAGAACCCGTTGTAGCCGGTGTATCCGGTGCAGAACGCGTCCTGATGCCCGTCGCCGGTGAGGTCGTAGTCGGTGGGGCACGGCATCGGCCGCGCGCCCTGGAACAGCGCGGCCCGCAACTGCCGTGCGCTCAGCCCCTGATGCGCGGAGGCGACGAGTGCGGCCACACCCGCGGCGTGCGGCGCCGCCATCGACGTCCCGCACATGGACGCGTACCCGCCCGGCACGGTCGAGAGCACGCAGTCGCCCCGAGCCCCGCCCGGTGCCGCCAGATCCACGACGCCCAGCCCGTACGAGCTGTAGCCGGCCTTCACCCCGTCCCGCCCGACGGCGGACACCGTCACCGCGTCCCGCAGCCCCGCGGGCAGTTCTTCACAGCTCGACGGAGTCGGCGACACGCCCGAGCGCGGTGACGGCGTCAGGTTCACCGACTCGTTCGTCGCCGCCGCGATGTCGAGGGTGCCCTGAGCCGTCGCGTACTCCTCCGCACGCGCGATCGCCTCGTGCACGACCGGGTAGCCCTCGCGCCGCGCGCACGACACGCCCCACGGATCGACCGAGAAACTCGTGTTGACCACCGGCAGGTGCCGCCCCGCCGCCCACATCAGCCCGCACACCGCCGCCTCGGGATCGACGTAGCCGTCGTCGTCGATCACCTTCACCGACGCCACCCGGACCCTGGGCGCGACCCCCGTGATCCCCTTGCCGTCGTCCGCGGCCGCGATGAGCCCCGCGACATGCGTGCCGTGTGCCGAGGTGGTCGGCTGCCAGGCGTTCGCGGCACGGTCCGGCACGCCGCTCAGGCACCCCGCGGAATCGTTCCGGTCGATCGCCTGGGCCAGGTCGGGATGTGCCGGGTCGACCCCGGAGTCCAGGACGCCCACGACGACGTCCGGGCTGCCGGTGCCCCCGATCGCGTCGACCGCCGCCATGTCCCACTGCTCGTCGGTCCGGTCCACCCCCGGCACCGTGGCCGACGACACCTCCGCGCGCCGCTGGGTGACCGGGCGCCGGACCTCCTGCGCGCTGAACGCCCTGTCCGGCCCGAACTTCGCCGCGAAACCGGGATCGGTCGACGTCACGACGCCTACACTGATCTGTGGGTAGTAGATCGCGGACTGCCCGCAGGCCGCGCCGACCTGGCGGTCGGCCTGGGTCTCGGGCGTGCCGCGGTCGAACACCACCAGGTAGCGCACCGTGCGACCGGTGTCGCCGCAACCCGGGTCCGGCTGGTCCGCGGCGGCGACGGGGAAGGGCGCGGCGGCCAGCAGCGCGGCACATGTGCCGAGCGTGAGGGACCGTCCGAAGCCGGACACCGGCGAAACCTCCAGGGGACCAGCGGTATCAGCCGCACGCTAGGACACCGCCGCAGCCGCGACAAGCGGAACCGCGAAGTTCGCCCGGCCGGGCGGGCGCGACCTGCGCCGCGCGGCTCCGGGCACGTCGTGTGGGATACTCGGGGTGGCCGCCGAGCCGGGACGCCCGTCAACCGCGGTGCGAACCGGCGCCGATGGCCCGGTGACGTGCGGGAAGAGCGCCAGGTCGTCGCCGCCCGGGAGCGGGCGGCTCGACGACGTGGGAGGCGGAGCGGGAAGCCGCCGGCCCGGCCGGCACGTGATCGAGTAGACCTGCCTTCGGCGGGTGCCGGACATCCGGCGCCGTCGTGGCGAGAGAGGCACAGGATTCCCGTCGGTGGTGACCACCACGGCGGAACAGACAGGAAGGGGCCCCTGCGCGGCCGCGTCCTTCCAGCATCGGCTGGCAGACGCGCCCGGGGGCGGAGGAGACAGATGACGAACGCGGAAACACCCGCCGAGAACACCGGCGGGGACACCGCCGCACCTACCGGCCCGCTGGGCGAACTGCCCGCCCGGGTGCGGGTTCACGCCCTGGCGAAGCTGCTCGGGTCGAACAGCAGGGACGTGCTGGCGAAACTGACCGAACTGGGGGAGACCGCCCGCAGCGCCCAGTCGAGCGTGCCCAAGGACGTGGCGATCAGGGTGGCCGAGGCCCTCGCTGGCCCGGCCGAGGAGCCCACGGCCGCTGAGGTCGCGGCCGTGGCACAGGCCGAGCCGGAGGCGCCGGAGTCCGACACGACCGAGATCACCGCGGCCCCCGACGTGGAGGAAGCCGCACCGGAGCGCCAGCCCGCCGGTAGGCGGTCGATGGCCCACGTTCCGGTGTTCGCGGCCCCGTCGCCGGTGTTCCTGCCGCCCGAGCCGCCTGCCGCCCGGCCCGAGCCGACGCAGCAGCAGCAGGACGAGCCCGTCGCCCAGGAGGAGCCCGCCGAGGCGCCCGAGCGCGACAGGGACGACGACGGCGACGACGCGAATGGCCGGCGCCGCCGGCGTCGTGGCCGTCGTGGCCGTGGCCGGGGCAAGGGCGGTGACGAGGGCTCGTCGAACGAGGACGAGAGCACCGACCAGCCGGAACATGCCGACGAGGACAAGCCGGCCCCGGCGCAGGACGAGCGCAAGCCCGATGCCGACGCCGAGAGCGACGACGAGGACTCGGACGACACCGATGCCGGCAGCCGCCGTCGTCGGCGTCGCCGCCGCCGCAAGGCCTCGGAGGACGACAACGCCGAGCCCACGACCGGCGACGACCCGCCGAACACCGTCGTGCACGTCCGCGAGGCCAAGGGCGAGGACAAGAGCAACGGCAGGGAAGCCAAGGCCGACAAGGCTGACAAGGGCGACAAGGGCGACGGGGTCCGCAGCGTGCGCGGCTCCACCCGGCTCGAAGCCAAGCGCCAGCGCCGCCGCGACGGCCGTGAAGCGGGCCGCCGCCGCGCGCCGATCCTCTCCGAGGCCGAGTTCCTGGCCCGGCGTGAGGCGGTCGAGCGCACCATGGTCGTGGCCGAGCGCGGCGACCACACGCAGATCGGCGTGCTCGAGGACGGCGTGCTGGTCGAGCACTTCGTGACCTCGTCGGGCAGCGGCTCGATCGTCGGCAACGTCTACCTGGGCCGGGTGCAGAACGTGCTGCCCTCGATGGAGGCGGCGTTCGTCGACATCGGGCGTGGCCGCAACGCGGTGCTCTACGCCGGTGAGGTCGACTGGGACGCCGCCGGCCTGGAAGGCAAGTCCCGCAAGATCGAGCAGGCGCTCTCCAGCGGTGACAACGTGCTGGTCCAGGTCACGAAGGACCCGGTCGGCCACAAGGGCGCGCGGCTCACCACGCAGATCTCGCTGCCGGGACGGTTCCTGGTGTACGTGCCCGCGGGCGGGGCCACCGGCATCTCCCGGAAGCTGCCGGAGAACGAGCGTCGCCGGCTCAAGGACATCCTCAAGCGCATCGTCCCCGAGGACGCGGGCGTCATCATCCGCACCGCGTCGGAGGGCATCAGCGAGGAGGAGCTCGAGCGCGACGTCCGCCGCCTGAAGGCCCAGTGGGAGATCATCAAGGAGAAGGCGGGCGCGGCTTCGAGCGGCAAGAAGTCGTCCGCGCCGACGATGCTCTACGAGGAGCCGGACCTGCTGGTGAAGGTCGTCCGCGACCTGTTCACCGAGGACTTCGCGAAGCTCGAGGTCCAGGGCGACACGGCGTGGGAGACGATCAACGCCTACGTCGGGCACGTGGCGCCGGACCTCGCCCCTCGGCTCAAGCGCTACGTCGGCACCGGTGACGTGCTCTCCGAGTACCGGATCGACGAGCAGATCACGAAGGCGCTCGACCGCAAGGTGTGGCTGCCCTCGGGCGGCTACCTGGTCATCGACCGCACCGAGGCGATGACCGTCATCGACGTCAACACCGGCAAGTTCACCGGCTCCGGGGGCAACCTCGAGGAGACGGTGACCCGGAACAACCTGGAGTCCGCCGAGGAGATCGTGCGCCAGCTGCGGCTGCGCGACATCGGCGGCATCATCGTGATCGACTTCATCGACATGGTGCTGGAGTCCAACCGCGAGCTGGTGCTGCGGCGGCTGACCGAATGCCTCGGCCGGGACCGCACCCGCCACCAGGTGGCCGAGGTGACGTCGCTGGGCCTGGTGCAGATGACCCGCAAGAAGGTCGGCACCGGACTGCTGGAGGCGTTCTCGACGCCGTGTGAGCACTGCAAGGGCCGCGGCGTGATCGTCTCGACCGAGCTGTCGCGCCTGTCGAACGCGAACGGTTCCAACGGCAACGGCGGTGGTGGCGGTGGGCACCAGCACGGCGGCGGTGGCTCCCGGCGCTCGCGAGGCCGGGGCAAGGCCGAGGAGCCGCAGGAGCAGCGCGGTGAGGCCGGGCGCACGCCCGAGCGGCGGGAGTCGGTGGTCACGGCCGTCCAGGCCATGGCGAACGCCGCGAAGCTGGCCTCGACGGGCAAGCCCGAGGGCGAGGAGACCGCGGAGGATGGGGTGTCGGCCGCGCTGAACGGCCGGCACACGCCCGAGGAGCAGGCAGGCCCGGAGGCGGCCCAGGCCGAGACGGACGAGCTGGCCTCGGCCGGGTCGACGCCCGCCGAGACGCCTGCCGAGGCCGCCCAGGCGCCGTTCGGCACGGGCACCGCGGATGACGCGGAGGCCGCCCAGGCGTCGTCCGGCAAGGGCATCGCCGGCGACGTGGAGTCCACCCAGGCCGAGGCCGCACCCGAGGCCGGGTCTGGGCCCGCTGCCGGAGCCGCACCCGAGGCCCCTGCCGGGGCCGGACCAGAGGCCGCTGTCGAGGCGGGACCTGACGTCCCGGCTGCCGAGGCCGCGCCTGAGGCTCCGGCCACGGCGCCTACCCCGGTCGACGCCGCTCCCGAGGCTCCGGCCGACGCGGCCGAGGCCGCGCCTGACACCCCGTCCGCGACCTCGGACGCCGCGCCTGCGGCCTGGGATGCCACTTCCCCGGCGGCAGCCGAGGCGTCGAATGCCATCTCCACGAGCTCGGACGCCGCGCCTGCGGCCTCGGAAGCTGCGTCTGCGGCTTCCCCGTCCGCGGTCGAGGCCCCCAGCGCCGAGCCCGAGCGCACGTCCACGCCAGAGCCCGCCGGGGACGCGCAGGAGCAGGCGGAGCCCGAGGTCGAGGTGCCGACTCCGGCTGTGCGCACTGCCCGTCGGCGTCCGCGCCGTGCGGCGTCGCGCCCGGCAGGCCCCCCGGTGCACGCCTCGGACCAGAGCTGAGCAGTGAAGAGCACCCCGGTGTGCACCAGCACCGGGGTGCCCCGTAACCTATATGACGGCCCGCCTGCGTGTGGGCCATGGCGCGATAACCGGACCGCACAGTGCGGGCCGTATCGCAAGCCCTCACCCATTGTCGAGTAAGCAGGAGACTTCCGTGTCGGCGTACGCGATCGTCAAGACCGGCGGCAAGCAGTACAAGGTGGCCGTCGGCGACGTCGTCGAGGTCGAAAAGCTCGAGGGCGAGCCGGGCACCGAGCACACCTTCCCCGCCGTGTTGTACGTCGACGGCGGCGAGGTCACCACGGACGCCGACGCGTTGGCGAAGGTCTCGGTCACCGGCAAGGTCGTCGAGCAGACCAAGGGTCCCAAGATCCGCATCCACAAGTTCAAGAACAAGACCGGCTACCACAAGCGCCAGGGGCACCGGCAGAAGCTGACCCGCGTCGAGGTCACCGGAATCAGCAAGTAAGGAGCTGAGCACTTATGGCACACAAGAAGGGTGCTTCCAGCTCCCGCAACGGTCGTGACTCGAACCCCCAGTACCTGGGCGTCAAGCGGTACGGCGGCCAGGTCGTCCAGGCGGGCGAGATCCTGGTCCGTCAGCGGGGCACCAAGTTCCACCCCGGCGTGAACGTCGGCCGCGGCGGTGACGACACGCTGTTCGCGCTCGCCGCCGGTGCGGTCGAGTTCGGTGCGAAGCGTGGCCGCAAGACGGTCAACATCGTCCCGGTCGAGGCCTGACGCGCGACAAATGGGCGACGTGTGTCCGCGGAATACGCGGACCGCGTCGCCCGTTTTTGTGTCTGTCGGAGGGCTGAGCCCCCCATATCCCCACGGTGCTCCTACTGACCCGGAGTGGTCGCGCTGGCAAGCACCAGCAGTACTTTCGAAAGGCTCGACATGGCGTCCCGGTTCGTTGACCGCGCGGTGATCCAGGTGGCCGCCGGTAACGGCGGGAACGGGTGCGCCTCGGTGCACCGCGAGAAGTTCAAGCCCCTCGGCGGCCCTGACGGCGGCAATGGCGGCAATGGCGGCGACGTGCTGCTGGTCGTCGATCCCAACGTGCACACCCTGCTCGACTTCCACTTCCGCCCGCACGCCAGCGCCGGCAACGGCAAGCAGGGCCAGGGCAGCCACCGCGCGGGCGCGGCCGGCCAGTCGCTGGAGCTGAAAGTCCCGGCCGGCACCGTGGTGATGACCGAGAGCGGCGAGGTGCTGGCGGACCTGACCGGCCCCGGCACCACGTTCGTCGCCGCCCAGGGCGGCCGCGGCGGCCTCGGCAACGCGGCGCTCGCCTCGCGGGCGCGCAAGGCGCCTGGGTTCGCGTTGCTCGGCGAGTCGGGCGAGGCGCGTTCGCTCGTGCTGGAGCTGCGCTCGGTCGCGGACGTCGGACTGGTCGGGTTCCCGTCCGCGGGCAAGTCGTCGCTGATCTCGGTGCTGTCCGCGGCGAAGCCGAAGATCGCCGACTACCCGTTCACCACGCTGGTGCCGAACCTCGGCGTCGTGACGGCGGGGGAGACGGTGTTCACGATGGCCGACGTGCCGGGGCTGATCCCCGGTGCCAGCGAGGGCAAGGGGCTGGGCCTGGACTTCCTGCGCCACATCGAGCGTTGCGCGGTGCTGGTGCACGTCGTCGACTGCGCCACCTTCGAGCCCGGCCGTGACCCGGTGTCCGATGTGGACGCTCTGGAGGAGGAGCTCGCCCGCTACACCCCGGGCCTGGGCGGCGAGCTCGGCGACCGGCCGCGCGTGGTCGTGCTGAACAAGGTCGACGTGCCCGACGCCGCCGAGATGGCCGAGATGATGCGTCCGGAGTTCGAGGCGCGCGGCCTGCCGGTGTTCGAGATCTCCACCGCCACCCGGCACGGCCTGCGTGAGCTGACGTACGCGCTCGGCGCCATCGTGGAGAAGTTCCGCGCGGAGCAGCCGACCCCGGAGGCCGAGCGCATCGTGCTGCGGCCGCAGGCGGTCGACGATGCGGGATTCACCGTCGAGCCCGACCCCGAGGAGCCGGACGGCTTCGTCGTCCGGGGCACGCGTCCTGAGCGCTGGATCCGCCAGACCGACTTCGGCAACGACGAGGCTGTTGGCTACCTCGCCGACAGGCTGAACCGGCTCGGTGTGGAGGAGCGGCTCGCGCGCATGGGTGCCGAGCCCGGATGCCCGGTCACGATCGGCGAGGTGACCTTCGACTGGCAGCCGTCCACGCCAGGCGTGGTGCAGCACCTGTCGGGCCGTGGCACTGATGTCCGGCTCGAGGACAACAGCCGGGTGTCCGCGGCGCAGCGCAAGGAAGCCCGCCGCATCCGCCGGGACGGAGTGTCCGAGTCCGAACTGGACGACGACGAGTGAGCGAGCTCGCGAGCGCGTGTGGTGAAACGGCGGTGTGGCGCGTGCGGCCGGTGAGCACGGTGGTAGTGCTGGCGCGGCCGGTGAGCACGGCAGGGCGGCGTGTGCAGCCGGTGAACACGGCAGGGCTGCGGGCGTGGCCGGTGGACATGCCAGGGCTGCGTGCGTGGCGGGTTGACACGGCTGTACTGCGGGCGCGGCCGACGAACATGGCGGGCCTGCTAGCGCGGCCGGTGGAAGTGGCAGGGCTGCGGGTGCGGGCGATGAGCGCAGGCGAGGCGGCGGCGTGAGCGTGACCCGGAAGGCCGTGGCCGACGCGGAGCGCCTGGTCGTCAAGGTCGGTTCGTCGGCGCTCACCACCGCCGGGCACGGTCTGGACGTCGAGCGGCTCAATGCGCTCGTGGACGCCATCGCCGGCCGGATCGCCCGGGGCGGCCAGCTGGTGCTGGTGTCCTCGGGCGCCATCGGCGCCGGGCTGGCGCCGCTCGCGCTCGGCAAGCGTCCGCGTGACCTCGCCACCCAGCAAGCGGCCGCGAGTGTCGGGCAGCTGCAGCTCGCGCACGCCTACGCCGAGTCGTTCGGGCGGTACTCGCTCACCGTTGGCCAGGTGCTGCTGACCTCGGACGACGTGGTGCGCCGCTCGCACTACCGCAACGCGCAGCGCACCTTCTCCCGGTTGCTTGCGCTGGGCGCGGTGCCGGTGGTGAACGAGAACGACACGGTCGCCACGGAGGAGATCCGTTTCGGCGACAACGACCGGCTCGCCGCTCTCGTCGCCCATCTCATCGGCGCCGACGCGCTTGTCCTGCTGTCCGATGTGGACGGCCTGTACGACGGCGATCCCCGTGACGGCGCGACACGTAAGGTCGCCGAAGTCGCGGACGACGCCGACGTCCAGGGCATCTCCGTCGGCATGTCCAGCTCTGGACTCGGCACCGGCGGGATGGTCTCGAAGCTCGCCGCCGCTCGGACGGCAGCGGCTGCCGGCATTCCGGTGTTGCTGGCCTCAGCCTCCGAGGCGGCGCGCGCCCTGACCACGGCCGAGGTCGGGACCGCTTTCGCGGCGGCGGACTCCCGGCTGTCGGCCCGCCGGTTCTGGCTCGGCTACGCCGCGGGCCCGACCGGACGCCTCCAGCTCGACGATGGCGCTGTCGCGGCCGTCGTCCGGCGCCGGCGTTCGCTGTTGGCGGCCGGCGTCACCGGTGTGAGCGGAGACTTCCAGGCGGGCGACGTGGTCGAGCTGGTGGACCCGGCCCAGCGAGTGGTGGCACGCGGGGTCGTCGCCTTCGACGCCGGTGAGCTGCCTGAGCTCATCGGCCGCTCCAGCCACGAGCTACCCCCCGAGCAACGTCGCGAAGTAGTCCACGCCGACGACCTGGTGCCGCTGCGCCACTGACGCTCCCACTGTAGGAGCGGCGGCAGGCGCCGCGCCGCCGACGCCAGCCGCAGCGCGGGCGCCGCCGTGCCAGCCATGCCACGGCGTCAGCCGCGCCGTACTGCCGGCCATGCCGCAGTGCCAGCGGTGCCGGAGTACCAGCCATGCCGCACTGCCACCCGTGCCGGAGTACCAGCCATGCCGCACTGCCACCCGTGCCGGAGTACCAGCCATGCCGCACTGCCACCCGTGCCGGAGTACCAGCCATGCCGCAGTACCAGCCATGCCGCAGTGCCAGCCATGCCGCAGTGCCAGCTGGGGCGCCGCGGCGCTAACGCAGTTCGCTTGCGCGGGTCTCCGGCAGCCTCAGGATCACGACGAACGTGATCAGCGCGGCCACCGCGACGTACCAGAAGAACGCGATCGACGCGTTGGCGGCCGAGAGTGCGCTGATCACCAGCGGTGCGGTGCCGCCGAACACGGCGACGGTCAGGTTGTACCACGCACCGATGCCCAGTCCCCGCAGCGAAGTCGGGAACAGCTCGCTCATGATCGCCGGTGCCAGCGACGAGAACGCCGCGTACAGACCCAGTCCCACACAGAACACCACCAGGAGCCCGCCGAGCGCTGGTCGCACCAAAGTGGACAGTGGCACGGTCAGGATCGCCATCGCCGCGGACCATACGTACAGCTGTGGCTTCCGGCCGATCCGGTCCGACAGCATCCCGAACGGGTACTGCAGCACGACGAACAACGCGGTACCGACCGACAGTGCCAGGAACACGTCCACGTCACTGGCGTGCCGCGTCTTGACTGCGAACGGCGTCAGGGCGCTGAAGAACGTGTAGTAGCACAGCGTCGACAACATCGTGATCCCCACGAGCAGCCCCACCGCCTTCGGGTGGTGCCGCAACGTTGCCAGCAACGGTCGCCGGACCCGCCGGGCCGTCGTCTTGTTCTGCTCGAACTGCTCGGTCTCGACCAGGCTGCGGCGTAACCACAGGCCGATGATTCCCAGCACCCCGCCCAGCAGGAACGGGATCCGCCAGCCGTAGGCGTTCAGGTCCGCCTTGTCCAACGTGCGCGCCAGCACGAACCCGAGCACCGAGGCCAGGAGTACCGCCGAGCCCGTCGAGATGTAGAAGAACGACGAGTAGCGGCCCCGCCACTTCGGCGGTGCGATCTCCCCGAGGTACGCCGACGCGTTCGACACCTCACCGCCCAGCGACAGCCCCTGGGCGATGCGAGCGAGCAGTAGCAGAACCGGCGCGAGCCAGCCGACCAGCGAGAACGACGGCAGGATGCCGATCACCACCGAGCCCCCGGCCATCAGGCTGATGGTCAGGATCATCGCCGGCTTTCGCCCTCGCACGTCCGCGAACCGGCCGAGCAGCAACCCGCCCAGTGGCCGGAAGAAGAACGCGAGCGCGTAGGTGGCGAACGTGTTGATCTGTGCCAGTGTGTCATTGCCCGACGGGAAGAAAGCGGTTGCGAAGTAGATGCTGAACGTCGCGTAGATGGTCCAGTCGAACCATTCCAGGGCATTGCCCACACTCGCCGCGAACAGCTTGCGGATCGGCAGGCGGTGCCGGACCACGGACTCGGATTCGATCTCCGATTCGACCATGGCTGCCTCCACGCGATCGCCCGATTGGTGGAGATTGCCATACGAGTGGCCGTTTCGGAAGGGTTTTGGCTAAGTCGTGGCCGCGAGCGCGAACGGCAGGACCGCGGGCGCACCTCCCTTCCGCAGCAGCCGGGCTGCGATCGTCATCGTCCAGCCCGAGTCCGCCACGTCGTCCACCAGGAGTACCGGTCCTTCCACAGTGGACAACTCGGCGGCCAGTTCCTCGGGCAGGACAAGGCGTTGCCACAGATCCGCGACCCGCTGTGCGCTGTTGGCCCGGCGGGGCGCCGGCCCCTGTGCCTCGAGGCTGCCGAGGAAGCGCAGGCGGCCGACCTCGGCGAAACGCGCCGCGAGGCTGTGCGTCAGCCGAGGCCGGCTACTGGACGGTAACGCGACCACGGCGACCGGCCGCAGTGCCCAGTTCCAGCCCGCGAGCACCGAAACACAGGCCTGGAACACCGATGCGGGCACCTCGACGTCCGGCGCCGTGGTGCCGACCAGTTCCCGCAGCCGATTGCCCCAGCCGACGTCGGTGAGCCGCCCGAGCGTCCGTCCCGGCTCGGCCTGCTCGGTCTTCGCGATCCGGCCCGACAGCGGCACGTCGAGGGTGCCGAGCCCGGTCGGCCATTGCCGTCGCGGGCTCAGCTCGACGCCCGGCCGCTGCAGGCGGGCGCCGGTCTCTTCGACGACCTCGGCCGAGATCGCCGTCGTGCGGTGCTCACCGGTGCAGTTGTCACACCGCCCGCACGGCTGGGCGTACGGGTCGTCCAGCTGGCGCAACAGGAACTCCATCCGGCAGCCCTCGGTCGCCTGGTACTCCAGCATCGCGCGCTGCTCCACACCCCGGGCCTCGCTCACCCGGCCGTAGCGCCCCGAGTCGTACTCCCAGCTCTGGCCCGTCGACTCCCAGCCGCCGCGGACCCGCCGGACCGCGCCGTCGACGTCGAGCACCTTCAGTACCATCTCCAGGCGCGTCCGCGACAGCTCCACCGTCGGCTCCAGCGCGGCTGTCGACAATGGACGGTTGCCCCTCGCCAGCGCGTCGAGGACCTGCGTCACCCGCTGCTCGTCGGGGAACGCCAGCGAGCTGAAGTAGTTCCAGATCTCGCGGTCCTCGTCGCCGGGCAACAGGATCACCTCGGCGTGCCGGACACCGCGCCCGGCGCGCCCGACCTGCTGGTAGTACGCGATCGGCGAGGACGGCGCGCCCAGGTGCACGACGAAGCCCAGGTCGGGCTTGTCGAACCCCATGCCGAGCGCCGACGTGGCTACGAGGGCCTTGACCCGGTTGGCCAGCAGGTCGTCCTCCGCCGCTTCGCGGTCCGCCGGATCCGTCTTGCCGGTGTACGCCGCGACCTCGTACCCGTGCTCGCGCAGTAGCCCGGCCACGTCGTGCGCCGCGGCCACGGTGAGCGTGTAGATGATGCCCGAACCCGGTAGCTCGGCCAGGTGCTCGGTCAGCCAGGCGATGCGTGCCTCCGGCGTCGGCAGCTTCGCGACCGACAGGTGAAGGCTCTCGCGATCCAGCGGTCCACGCAGCACCAGCGTGTCGTCGCTGTTGCCCAGGCCGAGCTGCTCGGCCACGTCGGTCACCACGCGGTCGTTCGCGGTGGCCGTGGTGGCGAGCACGGACACGCCCTCCGGCAGGTCCGCCAGCAGCGTGCGCAGCCGCCGGTAGTCGGGCCGGAAGTCGTGGCCCCAGTCGGAGATGCAGTGCGCCTCATCGACCACGAGCAGTCCCGCGGTCGTGGTCAGCTTGGGCAGCACGGTGTCCCGGAAATCGGGGTTGTTGAGCCGTTCCGGGCTCACGAGCAGCACGTCGATCTCGCCGCTCGCGATGCGGGCCTGCACCTCGTCCCACTCCTGCGGGTTCGCGGAGTTCATCGTCGCCGCCGCGATCCCGGCCCTGGCGGCGGCCGTGATCTGGTTGCGCATCAGCGCGAGCAGCGGCGAGATGATCACCGTCGGCCCGGCTCCCCGTTCCCGCAGCAGTGCGGTGGCCAGGAAGTACACCGCCGACTTGCCCCAGCCGGTGCGCTGCACGACGAGTGCGCGTCTGCGCTCGGCGACCAGCGCCTGGATGGCGGTCCACTGGTCTTCGCGCAGTTCCGCGCCCTCGCCGGCCAGCGCGTGCAGCAGCGAATCGGCTCGTTCGCGTAGTTCCTGGATGTCCACGGGTCCACGTCTACCGCATCGGTCCGACAATGGCCGCTCGAAACCTTCATGACTGGGCCACTCGCGCGTACTGTGAGGTGGAACACGCAACGGGAGTGCATCACGTCGGGGGCCCGCGCGGTCTCTCACTTGTCCCGGTCGGGACCACCGGGCGTCATCGGAGGTTCCCCTCGGATCGCCGGCGGCGCGAAAGTGCGTGGGCCGCCCCGCCGAGAAGCGGGCAACGGCCCACGCACTCTCCGTAGCTCTATACGCTGCGGATATGTCACCACGGCGCATCGGGGTCATGGGCGGTACCTTCGATCCCATTCATCACGGTCACCTCGTCGCGGCCAGTGAGGTCCAGTCCCGCTTCGAGCTCGACGAAGTGATCTTCGTGCCGACAGGGCAGCCGTGGCAGAAGTCGGGCCGTGTGGTCACGCGCGCGGAGGACCGGTACCTGATGACGGTGATCGCGACGGCGTCAAACCCGGTGTTCTCCGTCAGCCGGGTGGACATCGACCGTGGCGGCGAGACCTACACGGTCGACACCCTGCGCGACCTGCACCGGGAGTACCCCGAGGACGAGCTGTTCTTCATCACCGGCGCGGACGCCCTGGAGCAGATCCTGACCTGGCACAACGCGGACGAGTTGTTCACCTACGCCCATTTCATCGGCGTCACGCGGCCCGGCTACCGCCTCAACGACCACCATCTCCCCAGCGGGAAGGTGAGCCTGGTCGAGGTCACCGCGATGGCCATCTCGTCCACCGGGTGCCGGGAGCGCGTCGAACGGGGCGAGCCGATCTGGTACCTCGTGTCGGACGGCGTCGCGCGGTACATCGACAAGAGGAAGCTCTACCGCAAGCCGGAGTGAGCGACTCGCCAGGCCGCCGGTAGTGCCGCCGCGACGGCGAACCCGGCCAGGATCGCGCATGCGGTCAGTGGCGTGGACCGGATCTATGCCGCCCTGCTGGAGCAGATCCCGCGCCTTGAACGCATGCTGAGCACGTTCATCATCGGCTACGCGGCGTCCGAGGCAGGCGGGCGGTTCGAGACGCTGAATCCTCGCGGGCGGCGTGACCACGCGGCCGGGCGGGACCTGCCGGGACACGCCGCCCTGGCGGAGTGGCTGGCGAAGGACGTCGACTGGGACGCCGAATTCAAGGCCGACCTCGCGGACCTCGGGTACCTCATCGAAGCCGCCGTGACCAGGCGGCCGGAGCTGCCAGGTACCCTCGGTGAGCCAACAGATGCCCAGCCATGAGGGAGCAGGAGTGGCAGCGACGTCCCAAGCCCGTGAGATGGCAACCGTGGCCGCCCACGCGGCGGCCGACAAGAAGGCCACCGATGTCGTGGTGCTGGACGTCTCCGATCAGCTCGTGATCACCGATGTCTTCGTGATCGCGTCGGCCGCGAACGAGCGCCAGGTGGGCGCCATCGTCGACGGCGTCGAGGAGAAGCTGCGCGTGGCCGGCCACAAGCCGGTGCGCCGCGAAGGCGCTCGCGAGGGCCGCTGGGTGCTGCTCGATTACGTCGACGTGGTGGTGCACGTCCAGCATGACGAGGAGCGTTCGTTCTACGGCCTGGAGCGGCTGTGGAAGGACTGCCCGCGGATCGAGGTCCCCGAACCGGCCGACGGCGGAGACGACCGGTGACCTTGCGGCGCCTCGTGCTCTGGCGGCACGGGGAGACCGACTACAACGCCGCGGGCCGGATGCAGGGCCACCTCGACTCCGCGCTCACCGAGGTCGGCTGGAACCAGGCGCGGTTCGCGGTCCCGGCGCTCGCCAGGTTCGACCCGGCCCTGGTCATCGCTTCCGACCTGCGTCGCGCGACCGACACGGCAACGGTGCTCACCGAGGCCATCGGCGTACCGCTGCGCATCGACAAGCGCTTGCGTGAGACCCATCTCGGCGAATGGCAGGGCCTGACCGGGGCGGAGGTCGACGCCGACTGGCCGGGGGAGCGCGACCGCTGGCGCGTCGACGCGACGTGGGCGCCGCCCGGCGGCGAGTCCAGGGTCGAGGTCGCCGCGCGTGCCGGTGAGGTCGTCAACGACCTGCTCACCGACACCGAGCCGACGGACACCGTGCTGCTCGCCGCGCACGGAGGTCTCATCACGGCACTGACCGCCGGCCTGCTGGGGTTGCCGATCGAGGCGTGGCCGCAGCTGGGCGGCATCCGCAACTGCCACTGGGTGGAGCTCACCCGGCGTGACGAGGCGTGGCGGGTCAACGCCTACAACGCGGGCATGTACGGCTGACCGTGCCTCGCCTGCTGGTCTTCGGCGACTCGCTGAGCTTCCACGGCCCTGACGGCCCCTGCGCTGCCGACGAGGCGCGGCTGTGGCCCAACGTCGCCGCCGCGGCGCTCGGCGGCAGCGTGGACCTGGTGGCCGGCTTCGGCTGGACGGCTCGCGACGTCTGGTGGTCGCTGATCGGCGACCCGCGGGTCTGGGCGGACCTGCATCACGTCGATGCCGTGGTCCTGGCGATCGGCAGCATGGACACCCTGCCGTCGCCATTGCCCACCTACCTGCGCACGGGCCTGCGGTACCTCCGCCCGGACGGCCTCCGCCGGGTGGCGCGCAAGGCGTACCTCGCCGCCCAGCCGAAGCTGGCCGTGGCGATGCGCGGCCGCCCAACCGTCCTGCCGTCGAAACTGACCGTGCACTACCTGGACACCGCTGTCGGCGCCCTGCGGATCCTCCGCCCATCGCTGCCCATCATCGGGATGCTGCCGGGCGTCCACCGCGCCGATTCGTACGGCCGCGTGCACACCGCTCGCGACGGCGCTGCTGCCGCGATGGCGTCCTGGGCCGAGCGGGTGGACGTGCCGCTGCTCGACCTGCCCGCGGTCGTCGGGGAACACGTGCTCAGCGGCCGTGGCAACCCCGACGGGATGCACTGGGGCTGGGAAGGGCACGCCTCGGTGGGCAAGGCCATGGCCGCGCTGATCGGTCCGCTGCTGGTCCCCGACGCGGGCCCCGGGGCCCCGTAGGCTTGCGGCGTGCAGGTCGCCGTCATCACCGACTCCACCGCCCACCTGCCCGAAGGGTTCGCCGAGCGGTCCGCCATCCGGGTGGTTCCGCTGCACGTCCTCATCGACGGCGAGGCGGCGCTCGACGGCGTCGACGTCGGGCCCGGGGCGCTCGCCGAGGCGCTGGGGCAGCGGCGGATCGTGACGACGTCGAGGCCGACGCCGGGTGAGTTCGCGAAGGCCTTCCGGGCTGCGCTGGACGAGGGCGCGGACGCGGTGGTGTCGCTGCACCTGTCGAGCGAGATCTCGGGGACCTGGGAGTCGGCCGTGCTGGCGGCGCAGGAGGTCGGGCCGGAGGTCGTGCGGGTCGTCGACTCGCGGGGGACTGCGATGGGCCTGGGTTTCGCGGCCCTGCATGCCGCTGCGGCGGCCTCCGCCGGGGCGAATCCCGAGGAGGTCGAGAAGGCCGCGATGTCGGCGGTCCGGGCCTCGAAGACCGTGTTCGTGGTGGAGACGCTGGAGTACCTGCGCCGGGGCGGGCGCATCGGTGCCGCGGCGGCGTTGCTCGGGACCGCGCTGGCGGTGAAGCCGCTGCTGCACATCGACGACGGGCGCATCCAGCCGCTGGAGAAGGTCCGGACCATGAACCGGGCGATGGCGCGGCTGGTGGACCTGGCGGAGCAGGTCGCCGGGGACGAGCCGGTGGAGGTGGCCGTGCACCACCTGGCGTCGGCCGAGCGGGCCGCGGAGCTGGCGAACCGCCTGGAGGAGCGGCTGTCCATTCCGGATGGCTGCCTGGTGTCGGAGCTCGGCGCGGTCATCGGCGCGCATACGGGGCCTGGGGTGATCGGTGTGGTGGTGCAGCGGGATCCGGCGGGTCTCCGCTGAGGTCGGGCAACCGACTCGTTGCCGCTCTGCCCCGGCCCATTCCGGCTTCGTGAGCGCTGCTGCGGCTCGCCTACTCCCGACCCTGCCTCGAGTTGTCCACAGAACCCCAGTTGTCCACACCCGGCCCAACTCCCGCTTTCCCGCCCGAGCCCACCCCTCGTAGCGTCGATCGCGTGTTCGAACAAACATTCCCCCAAGCACCGGAGTCCCAGGCTCGCAACCGCCTCCGCCAGCTCGCCGACCAGGCGCTCGCCGTCGAACGTGAACCGCCGCTCGTGGGCAGGCTCGTCGAACGCTGGGTGCCGCCCGCCCTGACCCGGAGTCCAGCCCGCCGCCGGTTGACGGCTCTCATCGCGGTACTCGCCGCGGTGGTGGTCCTTGTCGGCGGTTCCGTCCTCCTGCTCGGCGGCAGCCCGCCGGCCGAACAGGCGCCCCTGCTGCCCGCCGCGCGTGACAGCCCACCGACTGCCGCCGCGTCCCCGTCGAAAGCCGCCGAAAGCTCCCTCGTGGTCAGCGTCGTCGGGAAAGTCCGCTCGCCCGGTCTCGTGACGGTGCCGAGCGGGGCCCGTGTCGCCGATGCGTTGAGCGCGGCCGGCGGGGCCCTCGACGGCACCGACATCACCGCGCTCAACCTGGCCAGGAAACTCACCGACGGCGAGCAGTTGAACGTCGGCGTCGCCGCGCCCCCGCCGACGGCGCCGCAGCAAGCCGACGCATCCGCAGCCCCCGGAAAGCTCAACCTGAACACCGCGTCGGCCGAGCAACTCGATTCACTTCCAGGAGTCGGCGAAGTCACCGCGAAGCGGATCATCGATTGGCGGACCCAGCACGGCTCGTTCAGTTCGGTCGATCAACTCCAAGAGGTCGACGGCATCGGTGCCACGAAGTTCTCGCGCCTGCGTGACCAGGTGACGGTCTGATGCCCGCCGAAGCCAGAATTCCTACCTGGCACGACTTCCGGCTGGTCCCTTCGGCGCTGGTCCTCTGGCTGGGCGTACTGACCGGGTTGCTCTGGAGCTGGTGGGCCGCACTGGCAGGTGGCGTGGCCGCGGTCGCGGTGGCTTCACTCCTGTTGTGGCGATGGCGGGCAACGCGCCCCAGGTGGTTCGCCGGCGCGGGTGCGTTGTTGCTGGCTGGGCTGCTTCTTGCCGGCCCACTGGCCGTACGCCTCCACCAGGCGCAGCACGATCCGCTGTCCGCGCTGGGCGTACACGGAGCGACAGCCACGCTGCGTGTCACGGTGAACGAGCGACCGAAGCCGATCGAGTCCGCCGGCTACGCCGGTCAACAAGCGGGTGCGCGGTCGGTGGTCATCACGGCGACAACCCAGCAAGCCGAGGCGGCGGGCAGGCCCGTCGGCACGAGGGGACGGGTGGTGCTGCTCGCCCCGTTCCAATCCTGGTCGAGCCTGCTGCCCGGCCAGGACGTGACGGCCAAAGGCTCACTCGCTCTCCCCCGCGACGCGGACCTGACCGTAGCGGTGGTGTACGTGCGGGGGCCGCCGGTGGCGGCCAGTGGGGCGCCCTGGTGGCAACGAGCGGCCGAGTCCACGCGGGCGGCTCTTCGCCAGGCCTGCTCTGTCCTGTCCGAGGACGCGGCGGGGCTCCTCCCGGGGTTGGTCGTCGGCGATACCAGCGGGGTATCGCCGCAGGTCCAGCGCGAGTTCAAGGATGCCGGGCTCTCCCACCTGATGGCGGTCAGCGGGAGCAATCTGGCAGTCGTGGCCGGGGCTGTTCTGTTGCTCCTCCGGGTATTGCGCGTTGGGCCGCGACTATCCGCGGTAGTGGCCGGGTTGGCGCTCGTCGGCTTCGTGATCCTCACCGGTGGCGAGCCGAGCGTGCTCCGTGCCGGAGTGATGGGCGCGATCGGTCTCCTGGCGCTGGCACTGGGACGGCAACGATCGGTACTGCCGGCGTTGGCGGCCGCGGTATGCGTCCTGGTGGTCTACGACCCGGCGATGGCCGTGAGCTTCGGCTTCGCGTTGTCGGTCCTCGCTACCGCCGGGCTCGTGCTGCTGGCGCCGCGCTGGGCCGCCGCGATGACTAGGCACGGCGTGCCGCCCGGACTTGCCGAAGGGCTCGCCATCCCGCTCGCCGCCTTCCTGGTCACCGCGCCGGTGATCGCCGGGATGGCCGGGCAGATCAGCGTCGTCTCGATCGCGGCGAACATCCTGGCCGCCCCGGTGGTCGCCCCGGCCACGGTCCTGGGCGTGGTGACAGCCGTGCTGGCCCTGTTCTGGCCGGCCGCGGCCAAGCTGCCCGCGCTCGCGGCAGGTCCCGAGGCGCACTGGCTCCTCCTGGTCGCCCACCACGCATCCCGGGTACCCGGTGCGGTTCTGCCTTGGCCCGGCGGCTGGTGGGGCGGGCTTTTGGCTCTCGTCGCGGTGGCCGTGCTGGTGGTGGTCCTGCGGCGGCCGCGTCTGCGGGTCGGGTTGGCGCTCGCACTGGTGTGCGTGCTGCTGGTTGTGGTGCCGGTCCAGGTGATCGCACCGGGTTGGCCACCGGCGGGATGGGCGATGGTGGCTTGCGACGTCGGTCAAGGGGACGCGGAGGTCCTCTCGACGGCCGAACCCGGGCGCGCGATCGTCGTCGACACCGGTCCCGAGCCAGGCCCGGTCGACGAGTGCCTCGGGCGGCTGGGTGTCGACCGGGTGCCGCTGGTGGTGCTGAGCCACCTGCACGCCGACCACATCAGTGGCCTGGACTCGGTGTTCGACGGCCGCTCGGTCGGCGCGGTGGCGGTCGGACCTGGCCGGATGCCGGCGTGGGCTTGGCGGCAGGTGGCTCAGATCGCGGCACGGCACGGCGTGCCGTTGCTGGAACTGGAACTCGGCCAGCGGCTGGACTGGCCCGGACTGTCTCTGGAGGTGATCGGACCGCTTTACGTTGGTTCCCAGCAAGACGACGACGCGGACGGAACGAATATCAACAACACGTCGATCGTGCTGCGAGCGTTGACATCCGTTGGACGCGTTCTGCTCACCGGCGATGTCGAGCTATTGGCGCAAGCCGACTTGCTCGACAGCGGCGCGGATCTCCACGCGGAGGTGCTGAAGGTTCCTCATCACGGAAGCAGGTTCTCCAATCCACGCTTCCTCGCCGCCGTCGCTCCCCGGCTCGCACTCATCAGTGTCGGCGCGGGCAACAGCTACGGCCATCCCAGCAAATCCACTGTGGACTCGCTGGTGGCCGACGGCGCGCTGGTCACCCGCACCGACACCGACGGCGACACGGCGGTGATCGCCGACAGCGGAGAACCGGCGGTGGTGCGAAGGGGAAAGTGAACTCAGCTCTCGAGAGCGCGGCGCACGGCGTCCACCGAGGGCGGAACTGTGGCCTTCGGTCCGACCTGGCCTTCGATCGCGTCGAGAGTCTTCAGCCCGTCACCGGTGATGAGCAGGACGGTCTCGGCGTCGGGGTCGAGTTTGCCGGTCTCGATGAGCTTCTTCGCCGTCGCGACGGTGACGCCGCCGGCGGTCTCGGTGAAGATGCCTTCGGTGCGGGCCAGCAGCCGGATCCCCTCGACGACCTCCTCGTCGGAGACGTCCTCGATCGCACCGCCGGTGCGGTTGACGGTGTCGAGCACGTAGGGGCCGTCCGCCGGGTTCCCGATGGCCAGCGAGCGGGCGATGGTGTCCGGCTTGACCGGCTGGACGACGTCGTGCCCGTTGCGGAAGGCGGTCGAGACGGGGGAGCAGCCGGTGGCCTGCGCGCCGAAGACCTTGTACGGGGTCTCTTCGACGAGGCCGAGCTTGCCGAACTCGCGGAAACCCTTGTCCACCTTGGTCAGCTGCGAACCGGAGGCGATCGGCACGACGATCTGCTCCGGCAGCCGCCAGCCCAGCTGCTCGGCGACCTCGAAAGCGAGCGTCTTCGAGCCCTCCGAGTAGTACGGCCGGACGTTGACGTTCACGAACGCCCACGTCTCGTGCTCGGCGGCGAGCTGGGTCGCGAGGCGGTTGACGTCGTCGTAGTTGCCGTCGACGGCGATCAGGTTGCCGTCGTAGACCGCGGTGGTGAGGATCTTGGCGCGTTCGAGAGAGGAGGGGATGAGCACGACGGACTGCCAGCCCGCGCGGGCCGCTGCGGCCGCGACGGCGTTGGCCAGGTTGCCTGTCGACGGGCAGGCGAGGGTGTCAAAGCCGAACTCGCGGGCCGCGGCGAGCGCGACGGCGACCACGCGGTCCTTGAACGAGTGGGTCGGGTTACCGGTGTCGTCCTTGACCCAGACCCGCTTCAGGCCCAGGGCCTTCGCGAGGCGATCGGCACGCACCAGCCTCGTACAGCCCGGCTCGGTATTGGGGATCTCCTCGACGTTCGAGGGCACCGGCAGGAGCTTCTTGTACCGCCAGATGTTGCGCGGACCGGCCTCGATGTCCTCGCGGCGGACGCGGCCGAAGTCGTACGCGACCTCGAGCGGCGAGAAGTCCTCGGCGGACACGAACTCGGGAGCCAGCGGCTGGCGGTGGCCCTCTTCCTTGGAGACCAGCTCCACGGCCGGGCCCAGGTCCAGGGTGCGCTTGGTCGAGGTCGAGCTGAGGGCTGCAGTCATCGCGAGGTCCTTTCCTCATCTGCCCCGCTGGCGCGGGCCGGAATTGGCACCGTGATCGTCAGCTACCTCGCGGAATCGAGATGACAGGCTGACGCCGGTTGCCGGGGCTTCATCGGGCCGTTCCCTCTGCCCCTCTGGATGAGCGGTATTCAATTTTCGGCGTGCCCGAGGGCAACGCAGCTGCAACAAACATACGACACGGGTCGCGATCGACGCCATGCCCCTGCGGACTTCGTCACCGTGGCAGGATCGTGGGGTGACCGCGCCAGCCACCACCACGTCGTCGCTGCACCTCGTCCTCGGCGAGGAAGAACTGCTTGTCGAGCGGGCCGTTCGCGCTGCGCTGGACTCGGCACGACTGGTAGACCCGGCCGCCGACATGACCCGGGTTCGCGTGTCCGAACTCACCGCTCCCGCGCTCGCCGAGCTCGTCAGCCCGTCGCTGTTCAGCGAAGGGCGGGTCATCGTGCTCGACGCCGCGCAGGACATCTCGCAGGAGCTGGCCGACGCGGTGCTGTCCTACCTCAAGTCGCCCGCGGACGGGGTCGTGCTCGTCGTCGTGCACACCGGCGGCGGCCGAAGCAAGGCGGCGAAGGCATTGCCCGCCGCGTTGCGCAAGGCCGGTGCACAGATAGCCGACTGCCCGAAGATCACCAAGCCCGCCGAGCGGGAATCGTTCGTACGCAACGAAATCCGGCAAGCGGGAGGGCGCATCGACGCGAGCGCGGTCGCTGCCCTCATCGACGCGGTCGGCTCGAACCTCCGGGAACTCGCGTCTGCCGCGGCCCAGCTCGTCGCCGACTCCGGTGGCAAGGTCGACGAGGAAGCAGTACGGCGGTACCACCGAGGGCGCGCCGACGTGACGGGCTTCGCGGTGGCGGAGAACGCCGTCGCCGGTGACCGTTCCGCGGCGCTCGAGTCGATGCGCTGGGCTGAGCAGATCGGCGTCCCGCACGTCCTGGTGGCCGACGCCCTCGCCGACGCGGTCCGGACCATCGCGCGGGTGTCCGCCGCGGGGCGTGGCAACCCGAACCAGATGGCCGGTGAGCTGGGGATGCCGCCGTGGAAGATCCGCAAGGCGCAGGGGCAGGCCCGAGGCTGGGGCGCGGCAGGCCTGAACAAGGCGATGGCGATCGTGGCTCGGGTGAACGCCGAGGTCAAAGGTGCCGCGGCCGATCCGTCCTACGCGCTCGAACGAGCGATCCTCGACCTTGCGGACGCCCGCGACTTGCGCTGATCGGGGCGTTCGTGACCTGCGCCGACCCCGGCGCCCGTGAGCTGCGTTGACCCGGATGGCTGGCGACTTGTGCTGACCTCTGCGCCCGCGACCGGGGTCGATCCGGACGGCTGAGGACCTGCATTGACCCTGGCGTCCGCGACCGGCGCTGACCGGTTGCCTGGCGACCTGCGTCTGACCCCGGCGTCCGCGACCGGCGTTGACCCGGACGTTCGTGACTTGCGTTGACCCGGGCGCTCGTGGTCGGCGTTGGTCCGGACGGCTGACGACTGCGCTGATCCCGGCGCCCGCGACCGGCACTGACCCGGACGCTCCGACTCAGGCGGGCGTGAACCGGGCCGGTCGAGCGGCGTGATTTGCGCTGATGCGGGCAGGGGTAGCCCGACGGGCCCAGTTCGAGTCGTGCTCGTCATTGGCATGTCGACCAGGAGAAACGCAGGAGGCCCGCCGCAGTGTGACGGGCCTCCTGAAAAGCGCGGAACGAGTCAGCTCAGAGCTGGTTGGCGCGCTTCGCCATGGCGGACTTCTTGTTGGCGGCCTGGTTCGGGTGGAGGACACCCTTGCTGGCGGCCTTGTCCAGCTTCCTGGCGGCGGCCTGCTGCAGCTCGAGCGCCTTGTCCTTGTCGCCGGCCTCGGCGGCCTCGCGGAACTTGCGGATCGCGGTCTTGACCGAGGACTTGATCGACTGGTTGCGCTGGCGCGCCTTCTCGTTGGTGGCGATGCGCTTGATCTGGGACTTGATGTTGGCCACGCGGGCGCTCCTTGATCGTTTCGGCGTATTCGCTGCCGCGTCTCAGTGGCCCCGGCGGACCGGGCTTCCTCCTTGGCGGAATGCCACACGGCAACGACCAATAACGTTACCAGCCGGTGTCGCCGGTCCAGCCCGTAGGTCGAAGCAGCGCGAGACGGGATGCCACTGCGATTCGGCGGCCGTGCGCCGCCATCCAGCAGCGCACGCGGGGAGGGTCGGCTGACGGGGGGTGCTGACGGGCGGAGGGCGAGTGACGGGGGTCGCGATGGCGGGGGCGGTGGCTCATGGGGGTTGGGCGTGAGATATCCAGGGTCTGGACCTTCGGCGCTCGGCAGAAGGGAAAAGGCCCGCTGTGAACGGTACGGCCCTGTCGCTCGTCCTGGTGGCTGCGTTCGTCCATGCGGGGTGGAACCTCGCCGCCAAGCGGGTGGCCGGTGGGGGTGCCCGGTTCGTTTTCCTGTACTACACGGTGGGTGCCGCCGTGTGCGTGCCGGTGGCTGTCGTGACGTTGTTCCTCGAGCCGCAGCGTCCGCAATGGACCTGGCTGCTCGCCGCCGTGCTGACCGCCGTCTTCCACGTCCTGTACGGCGTCATCCTGCAACGTGGGTACGCCGTCGGTGACCTGTCCGTGGTGTACCCGCTCGCCCGGGGTAGTGGCCCGCTGTTGTCGGTCTTCGCGGCTGTCTTGTTCTTTGGAGAGCGGCCGGGTGCCCTGGGTTTGGTCGGGGCGGTTCTGGTCGTCGCCGGGGTGCTGCTGATCGGCACCGGCTCCAGTGCGCGGCGCGCCGGCACCCGCGCCGGTGCCGACACCACCGGCTCCGACGCCGGGCGCCCCGAGGCCGATACCGACACTGGCACCAGCGCCGGGACCGGGCTCCTCGACGGCGGCACCAGGCATACCAGCGCCGATACCACGCTCCCGGCTACCGGCAGCGCCCACAGTGGGCTCCCCGATACCGGGTTCGCCGACACCGGCACGGGGCTGGCCAACACCGGTGCCGCTCAAGCCAGCGCCGATACCGACACCAGCGCCGATACCGACACCAGCGCCGATACCGACACCGGCACGGGGCTGGCCAACACCGGTGCCGGTCAAGCCAGCGCCAACGCCAACACCGGTGCCGGCCATGCCACCGCCGACACCACCACCAGTTCGGCCGCCCGGCGGAGGCGGCGGGCCGGGATCGGCTACGGGCTGCTCACCGGCGTCACCATCGCCGCCTACACGCTTTGGGACGATCACTCCGTCAACGCGCTCGCGGTCCCGCCGTTGGTGTACTTCAGCACCGGCACCCTGCTCGAGAGCGTCCTGCTCGCGCCTGTCGCGCTGCGGCAGGGCGGGACAAGGACCCTGTGGCGCGCGCACCGGCGGGAAGCGGTCGTCGTGGGGCTGCTCTCGCCGGTGGCCTATGTGCTCGTCCTCTACGCGATGCGCATGGCGCCGGTCAGTCTCGTCGCCCCCGCCCGGGAGGTCAGCATCGTGCTCGGCGGGTTCGCTGCGTGGCTCGTGCTGGGCGAGGCCAATCCGGTCCGGCGGCTGGTCGGGTCGCTCGTTGTGCTCGCCGGAATTGCCGCGATTGCCGCTTCCTGACAACTACGATAGGGAGTAGCCATGCAGGTGTTGACCAGCCGAATCCTCCTTCGCCCCACCGACCCGGAGAGGTCGACCGCGTTCTACCGCGACGTGCTCGGGCTCGCGATCTACCGGACCTTCCCCGGCGGCACGGTGTTCTTCCTCGGCCAGGGGCTGCTCGAAGTCTCCGGCCGGGCCGACGCCGCCCCCGCGCCGAACGTGGCCGTGTGGCTGCAGGTGCGCGACCTGGCCGCCGCCGTCGCCGAGCTCGCCGGGCACGGCGTCACCCCCGACCGCGAGCCGCGGCTGGAGCCGTGGGGGCTGCGCGAGGCCTGGATCTCCGACCCCGACGGCCTGCGCATCGTGCTCGTCGAGGTCCCGGAGGACCATCCGATCCGCACCGACGTCCGGGCGCCGTGACCTGCTGCGCGGCGTGGCCTGGTGGGCGGCCTTCGTACTCACCCTGCTGGCCTCCGCCACCGTCTCGCGCCTGACCTACGGGCCGGTCGGCCTGCACGGGTTCGGCGTCACCCGACGCGGCGTGGGCCGCACCGCCGTCTACGACGGGGAACAGGCCGACGCGGACGACAACTACGGCGCCGAGGAGGACCTCACGAAGGACTGACGGCGCGCAGTTCGGCCGCTGTCGTGCCGGGGCCGGGCGGGTTCCAGGTCCAGGTCTGCAGGTCGGTGAACCCGGCGGCGGCGACCTCGGCGGCGAGCTCGTGCCGTGGCACCGGCAGCGACTTCTCGTGTGTGGACAGCACAAGGCGGCCGCCGGGCCGGAGTACTCGCCGCAGCTCCGCGAAGCCGGCCGCGCGGTCGTCCCAGAGCTGGACGTTGTTGACGCTCAGCACGACGTCGACCGACTCGTCCGGCTGCCCGGTCCGGTCGGCTGTGCCGCCCCGCAGCTCGGCGCTCGGGCACCGGGCCGCGCACAGCGCGAGCATCTCCTCGGAGGGATCGACCCCGATGACCCTCCCGGCCTGCTGGGAGGCCGCCATCAGGCCCACGCCGGGACCGGGACCGACGACGAGGACGGTCTCGCCGGACGTGAGTATCGCCACGTCCACGACATGGCGTTCGGTGCCGGCGTTGCCGCACGCCATCACGGCGCCGCCGATCCTGCCCAGCAGGCCACGGGGACGACCGAACGTCCGGTCCAGCACGTGCGCGAGGAAACCCGGCGCTCGCGGCCGGGCCGAGGGGGAGGCAGGTGCGGTGCTCATACCTCCAGGTCAGCACTCGCACCGTGCGGCGGCATCGGGGATGACCCCCAAATCCCCCTGCACCGGGCATGGGAGACTGGAAGGGCACCCACAACCGAGCCGAGGAAATCAGTGACCTTCGCCGATACCACGTTCACGCCACCGGAGCTCATCCGGAACTTCTGCATCATCGCGCACATCGACCACGGCAAGTCCACCCTGGCCGACCGGATGCTGCAGCTCACCGGCGTGGTCGAGGGACGCGCCATGCGCGCGCAGTACCTCGACCGGATGGACATCGAGCGCGAGCGCGGCATCACGATCAAGGCCCAGAACGTCCGCCTGCCCTGGCAGGTCGACGGCCAGGACCACGTGCTGCACCTGATCGACACCCCCGGCCACGTCGACTTCACCTACGAGGTCTCCCGCGCCCTCGAAGCGTGTGAGGGCGCGATCCTGCTGGTCGACGCCGCACAGGGCATCGAGGCGCAGACGCTGGCGAACCTCTACCTCGCGCTCGACAAGGACCTCCACATCATCCCGGTCCTCAACAAGATCGACCTACCCGCGGCCGACCCGGACAAGTACGCCGCCGAGCTCGCGCACATCATCGGCTGCGACCCGGGAGACGTGCTGCGCGTGTCGGCCAAGACCGGCCAGGGTGTCAAGGAACTGCTCGACGAAGCGGTGCGCCAGGTGCCGCCGCCGCGGGGCGACGCGGACGCGCCGGCCCGGGCGATGATCTTCGACTCGGTCTACGACACCTACCGCGGCGTGGTGACCTACATCCGTGTCGTGGACGGAAAGATCACGCCGCGCGAGCGGATCCGGATGATGTCCACCGGCGCCACGCACGAGCTGCTCGAGGTCGGCATCATCTCGCCGGAACCCAAGCCCAGCAAGGGACTCGGCGTCGGCGAGGTGGGTTACCTGATCACCGGCGTGAAGGACGTCCGCCAGTCCCGGGTCGGCGACACCGTGACCAGTGAGAAGCACGGCGCGCAGGTCCCTTTGACGGGATACCGCGAGCCGAAGCCGATGGTCTACTCCGGGCTGTACCCGGTGGACGGGTCGGACTACCCCGAGCTGCGCGAGGCGCTGGACAAGCTGCAGCTCAACGACGCGGCGCTGACCTTCGAGCCGGAGACCTCGGTCGCGCTGGGCTTCGGGTTCCGCTGCGGCTTCCTCGGGCTGCTGCACCTGGAGATCACCCGGGACAGGCTCGAGCGCGAGTTCGGGCTCGACCTGATCTCGACCGCGCCGAACGTGGTGTACCGCGTGGTGCTCGAGGACGGCAGCGAGCACGTCGTGACCAACCCGTCGGACTGGCCCACCGGCTTCAAGATCGCCGAGGTGTACGAGCCGCTGTCGAAGGTCACGGTGATCGCCCCGTCGGAGTTCATCGGCGCGATCATGGAGCTGTGCCAGAGCAAGCGCGGTCAGCTGCTGGGCATGGACTACCTGTCCGAGGATCGGGTCGAGCTGCGCTACCACCTGCCGCTGGCCGAGATCATCTTCGACTTCTTCGACTCGCTGAAGTCCCGCACCCGCGGTTATGCCTCGCTGGACTACGAAGAGGCCGGCGAGCAGCGCGCGGACCTGGTCAAGGTCGACATCCTGCTGCAGGGCGAGCCGGTGGACGCCTTCTCCGCGATCGTGCACAAGGACGCGGCCTTCGGCTACGGCAACAAGATGGCGACGCGGCTGCGGGAGCTGATCCCGCGGCAGCAGTTCGAGGTGCCGATCCAGGCGGCGATCGGGTCGCGCATCATCGCCCGCGAGACGATCCGCGCGATCCGCAAGGACGTGCTCGCCAAGTGCTACGGCGGTGACATCTCGCGCAAGCGCAAGCTGCTGGAGAAGCAGAAGGAAGGCAAGAAGCGGATGAAGACCGTCGGGCGGGTCGAGGTCCCGCAGGAGGCCTTCGTCGCGGCGCTGTCGACCTCCGAGTCGAGCGACAAGGGCGGCAAGGGCAAGAAGTAGCGCTCACGGGTTCCCGTACATGCGCTCCGCGGCGATGAAGACCGCGCAGCGGCGTTCGGCGGCCATGACGCGGTCGTACTCGGCCCAGTCGTCGTGGGTGCCGGTGGCCGCGACGAAAACGTCCCGCAGCAGCTGGGGGACGCCGTCGGCCGGGAAGGCGGGGTCCGGGTCGTCCGGGCCGATCAGGTGCGCGCCGCCCTGCACGGACGCCCACTCCCACCCGCGCCGGAACACGATCGTGCCCAGGCCGCTCTCGCGCAGCAGGGCCAGCTTGCGCGTGCCGCCGCGCGCGACGAAGCCGACGCTCTTCCGGCCGGTCACCGGATCGTCGATCAGCCCCGCGTTGACGACGGACGCGTGCACGGTGCCATCGGCCCGCGCGACGGCGATGGTGGCGAGCCCGTGCTCGGCCAGTGCGAGCTTGCCCACGCGTGACAGGTCAGTCATGACGCGACCGTATCCCTTTTCTAAGCTGAGGACATGTTCGAAGAACTGCACTTCCCGGTGCTCGTCGCGCCCATGGCCGGCGGGCCGACCACTCCCGAGCTCGTGGCGGCGGTGGTCGAGGCCGGGGGATCGGGCTTCGTGGCCGCGGGGTACCTCGGGGCCGACGCGCTGGCCGAGCGGATCGCGCGGACGCGCGAGCTGACCAAGGGCTCGTTCGGTGTCAACCTCTTCGTGCCCGGCGCTCGGTCCACTATGGACCTGAGCGACTACGTGGCCCGGATCGAGGCGGAGGCGCGCAGGTACGGTGCAGAGCCCGGTGAGCCGCGCTGGGACGACGACGGCTACTCGGTGAAGCTGGACCTCGTCGTCGAGCAGCGGCTGCCGTTCGTGTCGTTCACCTTCGGGTTGCCGTCGGCGGAGGACGTGGCGCGGCTGCACGAGGCCGGCAGCCGGGTGATCACGACCGTGACGAGCCCGGGCGAGGCGGTCCGCGCCGCCGAGGTGGGCGCGGACGCGTTGTGCGTGCAGGGTTTCGAAGCCGGGGCGCACCGCGGCCTATTCACCGACGACCCGGCGGACCCGGCCGGCGGCGGCAGCTACGGGCTGCTGGCGTTGCTGCGGCTGGTGTCGGCCGAGGTCGACCTGCCGCTGATCGCGACCGGCGGGCTCGTGCACGGCGCGGACGTGGCGGCGGTGCTCACGGCAGGCGCGGTCGCGGCCCAGCTCGGCACGGCCTTCCTGCGGGCGGACGAGGCCGGGACCCAGCCGGCGCACCAGAAGGCGCTGGCCGAAGGCGGCCGCGAGACGGCGTTCACGCGGGCCTTCAGCGGCCGCACCGCGCGGGGGATGGTGAACCGGTTCCTGAGCGAGAACTCCCCGGTCGCGCCCGCCGCGTATCCGCAGGTGCACCACCTGACCCGGCCGGTCAGGGCGGCGGCGGGCAAGGCGGGCGACCCCGAGGGGATCAACCTGTGGGCGGGGCAGACCTATCCGCTCGCGACCGCGGGACCGGCGGCGCAGATCTTCGCGCGGGTGCGTGAGGAGGCGCTGGCGGCGGTCGGCCGCGTGAAGCTCGGCTGAGCGCTCAGCCCGCGGCGGCGATCGGCATCGGCTCGGCCTTCACCCGGCGGTTCCTGCGCTTGCGGGTCGCGCCGGCGGTGAAGTAGCCCATGACGTCCGCGAGGGCGATCGGGTCGTCCAGCTGGGGACAGTGCCCCCAGTCCTCCCGGACCAGCAGGCGGCTGTGCGGCACCAGCGAGTGCAGCCGCCGCCCGGCCGCGGCGCTGACCAGCCGGTCCTTGCCGCAGGCGATCACCAGCAGCGGGACCGCGACGTCGTCGATGTTCTCGTAGGCGGCGGCGAGCTCCTCGACCAGCTGACGCGCCTGCTCGAGCCGTGTCGTGGCCGAGCGGTAGTCGGGGAAGAGGCTGGTGAAGCGGCGTACGTGCTCGGCGGCCGCGATGCCGCGGTCGGCGTACAACAGCCGCGGCACGACGTACTCCGCGACGGTCCGCACCAGGAACCCCGGCACGGGCAGCGGCAGCGACGCCCAGAGCCGCAGCGGGTAGGTGCCGACCGCGCGGACCAGCCACGAGTCGACGAACCCGGGCGCGGCGATCGAGATCACGCCGGCGATCGGGTGCCGTGCGGCGGAAGCGGCGCGCAGGCTCATGGTGCCGCCGAGCGAGTTGCCGGCCAGCACCACCTTGCCGTGCTTCGTCTGCTCCTTGAGCACCGCATCGACGAACCGGTCGAGCTGAGGAAGCATGGGGCCCGTGCGCAGGCCCTCCGCCTGGCCGAAGCCCGGCAGGTCGACCGCGATCGCACAGATTCCCGCCTCGGCGAGCTGATCGAGGACAGGGCGCCAGGTGTCTGCGCTGTCGCAGTAACCGTGCAGGAGGACGAGTCTGGGCGCCCCCTTGACCAACCGCTTCGGGCCGACCTCGAGCACCCGCGTGCGGACACCGGCGTAGCTGCGTTCGCCGACCCGGATACGCTCCGGGCCGGCGGGCAACGACGCCGGCGTCTCTCGCTTTCCCCGCTCCATTGCGGTCATATACCCAGATTAGCGAGTAAATCTCACTTTCCCCCGGTATTCAGTGGATCACAAACGAGTGTCGGCACGGTGTCAGCACCGCGTCTGTGCAGCTCAGAGGTTGAATTTCCGGTGTTAGCGAGTGAAAACGATTTTGCCCGCGGTGTCCCCGGCCAGCATGTCCTCGAACCCCTTCCCCGCGTCGGTCAGCGGCAGCTCGGCGCCGATCTGCGGCTTGATCCCCGCCAGGTCGACGTACTCCAGCAGGCTCTGCAGCTCGTCGCGGGTGCCCATCGTGGAGCCGACGACGCGCAGCTGGAGGAAGAACACGCGCTGCAGGTCGGCGCTCGGGTCGGGGCCGCTGGTCGAGCCCGACACCACCACGACACCGCCGGGCTTGAGCGACTTGAGTGAGTGCCCCCAGGTCGCCTTGCCGACCGTCTCGAACACCGCGTCCACCCGCTCGGGCAGCCGTGCGCCCGACTCGAACGTCTGGTGCGCGCCCAGCTGCTCGGCCAGCGCCCGCTTCTCCTCGCTGCGGCCGGTGACCCACACCCGGAACCCGGCGGCCCGCCCCAGCTGCACCAGGGCGGTGGACACGCCGCCCGAGGCGCCCTGCACCAGCATCGTCTGGCCGGGGCGCAGGCCCGACTTGACGAACAGCATCCGGTACGCGGTCAGCCAGGCGGTGCCCATCGTCGCGGCCTCGCTGAAGGACAGGCCGGCGGGCTTGGGGACGGCGTTGCGGGCGGGCACGACCACCTGGTCGGCGAAGGTGCCCTGGTGCTTCTCGGTGAGCAGGGTGCGCTTGGGGTCCAGCGTGTCGTCGCCCTGCCAGCCGGGCGCGTTGACCACGGAGTGCAGCACGACCTCGGTGCCGTCCTCGAGCACCCCGGCGCCGTCGCAGCCGAGGATCATCGGGAACTGCTCGGCCTTGATGCCCACCCCGCGCAGGGTCCAGAGGTCGTGCATGTTCAGGCTGGCCGCGCGGACGGCCACCTTGACCCAGCCTTCGGGCACTTCGGGCTCGGGACGCTCGCCGACGACGAGTGAGTCGAGCGGGTTGTCGTAGTTGGCTTCTTTGGCATACACGGCGAACATGCCAGCAAACTACCTCGCCCCGCCCGGGCGTACCCTGTGATCCGTGTTCGTCGGACTGGCCAACTGGTGGGACAACGCGGAGCTGTGGCTCGCGCAGTTGTGGTTCCCGCTGCAGTTCGTGCTGGTCATCGCGGTACTCGGGCCGCTGTGCCTCGGGGTGGCGTGGCTGATCGACCGGATCGTGGACCGGGTGGCGGCCTGGTTGCGGCCGTCCCGTGACGAGGACTGTCCACCTCGGTCTTAAGGTAGCGCGGGTGTCTAGCAGAAGGCGGATCACCGTTGCCCTGGTCGGGCTGCTCGTGCTCGTCCTCGGCGGCTGGCTGGTCAAGGATCTCGGCAGCGGCGTCGACTCCGGGATGCAGACGAAGGCGCTGTCCGCGCTGCCGGCCGAGGCGAGCCAGACCTGGCGGCTGATCCAGCGGGGTGGCCCGTTCCCGTATCCGCGCAACGACGGTGTCGTGTACGAGAACCGGGAGAAGGTCCTGCCGCAGAAGCAGACCGGTTACTACCATGAGTACACCGTGCCCACGCCGGGCAGCGCGGACCGCGGTCCCAGACGCCTCATCACCGGCGGGTCACAGGAGTTGTACTACACAGGTGACCACTACGTCTCCTTCGTCCTCGTCGATCCCACCAAATAGCAAGTTGAAGGCCATGGAGCACACCAGTATCAAGACCATCAGGGACCACGCGCGCGCCCGCGGCGCCTACTCGCACGTGATGGCGGACCGTCCGGTGGACAAGCTGTCCACATTGGATGCCATCGCGGCGGCCCTGTCGTTCCCGGAGTGGTTCGGCCGGAACCTCGACGCCCTCTACGACTGTCTCACCGACCTGTCCTGGCTGCCCAGCGGCGAGCACGTGCTCATCTGGTCCGGCTCGGACGCGTTGAAGGCGGCGGATCCGAGGGCGTACCTGGCGATCCGCAGCGTGCTCTCGGACGCCGAGCGCGCGCTCGCGCCGGGCGGCGACCGGGCCGACAGCCGCCGCCTGACGCTCGCGCTCTCCGACGACTGAGCTCAGTCGGCCGGCACCCAGTTCGGCTTGCGCTTCTGGGCGAAGGCGACGATGCCCTCCTGCCCTTCTTCACTGGCGAAGAAGCGGGCGGAGAGGGCGTTCATCGCGCTGAACCCGGCCGAGGGCGTGGGCGGCTTCGGGCTCGCCAGCAGCTCCTTGGTCGCGGCCAGCGCGTTCGGGCCGCCGAGGGCGAGGGCGCGGACGTAGCGGCTGACCTCGTCGTCGAGTTTCTCGGCGTCCACCGCCGCGGTGATGAGGCCGATGTCGGCGGCGCGGCCGGCGTCGAACACCTCGCCGGTGAGGAACAGCTCCTGCGCGGCGCGCGGTGCGATGCGCGGGAGCACGACGAGCGAGATGACGGCAGGCACCACGCCGATGCGGACCTCGGAGAACGCGAAGGTGGCCTCCTTGACCGCGACGGCGATGTCGCACGCGGCGACCATGCCGACGCCACCGGCGCGTGCGGGCCCGGCCAGCCGCGCCACGACGGGCTTCGGGCTGTTCCAGAGCTGCTCGAGGATCTCGGGGAACTCGTTGACTCCCTGGTCGCCGGCGCCCGCCCCGCGGGCCTCCTTCAGGTCCATGCCCGCGCAGAAGACCGGCCCGGTGTGGGTGAGCACGATGACGCGCACGGCTTCGTCGTCACGCGCCTTGGCGAGGCACGCGCGCAGCTCGCGGCGCAACTGGGCGGACAGGGCGTTGCGATTGTGCGGCGAGTCCAAGGTGATCGTCGCGGCGCCACTCGTCACCGCGTAGTGGACCAGTTCGTCAGCCATGGCAACACCTTGCCACAAGGCGCGGTCGTGGCTGAGCCCCGCGGTCAGGGCCGCAGGCGTGCCAAATCCAGTTCGAGGTGACAGGCGACGAGCGACAGCGGCTCGTCCAGATCCACGATCCAGTAGTAGGGGATGCCGGCATCGGCGTACTCGCCGTGCTTCACCACGGTGTCCATCCGATGCGAGCCGGGCGAGACGATCTCGACGACGATCAGCACGTCGGCCGCTTTGATCAGGCCTCCGGTCCGTTCGGCCCGCTCGAGGCCTTCGCGAGTGACGACGATCAGGTCAGCGCGGCGGGAGAACCAATTCCAGGGATGCGATGTTGTGCACGGGTCGGGGGCTCGGCGACATCAACAGGCGGCCTTCCTGAAGCTCGGTGTAACCCGGCTCGGTCTCGCCGAGCGCCGCGTACTCCGCGACCGTCAGCAGATGGGGTTCGCCATCGACCTGAGGCTGTGGAAGCGCAGGCACAACTTCTCCTTACGTCGCCGTCACTATCGCAAGGCCCGCTACCAGCCAAAACCGCGGTCTCGCACGTCTGTCCGCGGTTATCATCGCTCAGTTCTGCCGCGGCAGCAGCTCCGTCACGAAGGCGTCCAGGAACTCGCTGAACGGCTGGGGGCCGCGGTGGTACACGACGAACTTCGTCAGCCCCGCCTCGATGTACGCGTCCAGCAGGCGGTGCAGGTCGGGCCAGCTGGCGGCCAGGATCGAGGCCGGGTCGGCGTCCGGGCGGCGGGCGCGCGCCGCGGCGGCCAGTTCCGGGGTGATGCCGCCGTCGGCGAGGAGCAGGCTCATCCCGTAGTGGTCCGGCTCGATCTCACGCCCCGCCTCCGCCGCCGCGGACTCGATCGCCTCGCGGGCGGCGAGCGCGTCGGCAGGGGGGAGGAAGCTGCCGAGCCAGCCGTCGCCGTAACGGCCGATGCGGCGGAACGCCGCCGGCGCCGAACCGCCCAGCCAGATGTCCAGTGGCGAGGCCGGCCGCGGCCCGACGCGCACCCCGTCGAGCTTGAAGAACTCGCCCGCGAAGTCCACGCTTTCCCGCGACAGCACCGAACGCAGCAGCCGCAGCGACTCGTCGAACACGTCCGCGCGGCGGCCGTCGGGCACCTCGAACAGGTCCCGCTCCGACCGGCGCGCGGGCCGCAGGCCGAACACCGGCAGCACCCGCTTCGGCGTCAGCGCCGCCAGCGACGCGAGCTGCTTGGCCACCAGCACCGGATGCCGCCCCGGCAGCACCGCCACCGACGTGCCGACCTTGAGCCGGGTCGTGCGTGCGAGCGCGTGCGCCATCCCGATGAACGGGTCCACCCCGTCGGAATACACGTGCTCCGACAACCACAGCGAGTCGATCCCGGCCGCTTCGAGCCGGTCGACGATTCCCCTCAGCTCGGCGGGGGAGGTCTCCGCGCCAAGGCCAACGCCGATGCGGATCTTCATACCGCCCACGGTACGCGGGTTCAGGCGGCGCGAGCGAGTGTCGAGTGGTAGCGCTCGAGCACCAGTTCGGCGATCCGCTGGTCCGGGGCGAGGGAATCCGCCAGCGCCACCGTGGGTTCCGCCGTGCGCGCCAGGTGCGCGATCCGGTCCGGGAGCAGGCCGGGCGCCAGGAACCACGACGCCACCGCGAAGCGCCGGGCGCCGCGCGCACGCAGCTTCGCCATCGCCGCGGGCACGTCGGGCTTCGTCGCGCTCGCGAACGCGGCGGTGACGAGCATCGGATAACGCCTGTGCCACCGCCGGGCCAGCTCGGTGACCGCCGCGTTCGCCGGCGCCTGCGAGGACCCGACCGCGGCCAGCACGACGCCCAGCTCCGGGTCCGCCGGATCCGCGCCGGCCTCGCGAAGCCGGTCGAGCGCGATGTCCTCCAGCACCGGATCGGCGCCGAGCACGTCCGCAATGGACACGCGCAGCCGCGGTACCTCGAGGACGAGCGCGGGCAGGTCGACCCGGGCGTGGTAGGCGCGGCCGAGCAGCAGCGGCACCACCACTGCTTCGCGGTGCCCCTCGGCGTACAAAGAGCGCAGCACGTCGGTCAGCAGCGGCTCGGACAGGTCCAAAAAAGACACGCGCGCGTCCAGACCCGAGACCAGGGCACGGATCGTCGCGGCGGACCGGGGATCCCGGCTGCCGTGTGCGACCACTACGAGCGGGGCGCCCGTCACGGCGTCCCCGCCAGCCCGCGGGTGCGCAGCACCGAGCGCTCCAGCGGCCGGAACACCAGCAGCTCGATGCCCACGCCCACCAGCAGGATCAGCACGATCGCGGAGATCACCGTCGGCATGTCCGACAGCGTGCGCCCGTCGTCGAGGTACGCGCCGAGACCCTTGCCCAGCAACGGCGAGGTGGCGATGATCTCCGCCGCCATCAGCGACCGCCAGGAGAACGCCCAGCCCTGCTTGAGCCCGGCCAGGTAGCCGGGGAGCGCGGCCGGCAGCAGGATGTGCCACGACGCCTTCAGCCGTCCCGCGCCCATGACCTGGCCGACCCGCGGCAGGATCGGCGGGATCTGGTCGATCCCGGCCACCAGCCCGTTCGCGATGGACGGCACGCTGCCCAGCAGCAGCACGGCGTACATCGCCGTCGGGGTGACGCCGAACCACAGCACCGCGGCCGGCACCCAGGCCACCGACGGCAGGCTCTGCAGCCCCGACAGGAACGGCCCGATCGCCGACCGGACCACCCGCACCTTCGCCACCAGCAGGCCCAGCGGCGTGGCGATCACGATCGCGACGAGGAACCCGAGTACCGCGCGGTGCACCGACGTCCAGATGAACCCGAGCGCCTGGGCGTCGGAGATCTTGGACCACAGCTCGTCCCACACCGCGATCGGCGCGGGCAGCTGGTACTCGGGCCAGAACGCGGCGGCCCACAACCCCTGCCAGACGGCGATGACGACCACGAGGAACGCGACCGGCGGCAGCACCGCCCACAGGAACCGCCGGGCGCGGCTGCGCCCGGCGTCCTGTGGTGGCGGTGTGTTCAGCGCGTCGAGGCCTGCCTCGACAGCCGCGTCGAGGTCGTCAAGCCGTGGCATGACTGGAGATCACCTCACGCAGGCGCTGGTTGACGACGTCGACGGTCTCGGCTTCCTCCGCGCCGGAGAGGTCGCCGACCTGCCACTGCTGCACGACCCGCCCCGGGCGTGACGACAGCAGCACGACCCGCTGGCCCAGGCGCACGGCCTCCCGCACGTCGTGGGTCACGAACACGACCGCCGCGCCGGTCGAGCGCCACACCCGCAGCAGCTCGGCCTGCAGTACGTCGCGGGTGATCGCGTCGAGCGCGGAGAACGGCTCGTCCATCAGCAGCAGGGAAGGGACATCGGACGAACCGCCGGTGTGCAGTGCCGAGGCGAGCGCCCGCGCGAGCGCGACGCGCTGGCGCATCCCGCCGGACAGCTCGTGTGGCCGCTTGCCACCGACACCGCCGAGCCGGACCAGGTCCAGCAGCTCGATGGTGCGGCTCTTGCGGGCCGCACGCGGCACTCCGGCCAGCCGCAGCGGCAGCTCCACGTTGGCGGACGCGGTGAGCCACGGCATCAGCGCGGCCTCCTGGAACATCACCGCCGGGCGCGAGCTGTTGAGCTCCAGCTCGCCCGTCGTCGGCCGGTCCAGGCCCGCGATGATGTTCAGCAGCGTCGTCTTGCCGCAGCCCGACGCGCCCAGGAGGCAGACGAACTCGCCCGGCGCGACGTCGAGGTCGACCCCCGCGAGCGCGGGCACGCTGTGCGCGCCCTGCCCGAACGTCTTGTGCACTCCGGCCAGGCGCACGGCACTGTCCGTCGCGGGCCGCACGGCCGAGCCGTCCAAAGTGGCGGTCATCGGATTCGCCTGCCTTCCTGGGTGGAGGTCATTTCTGGTCGAGTCCCGCGGCGCTCACGGTCGGCTTGCCGGCCTCGGTGAGCACGGCGTTGAGCGGGGTGAGGTCGAAGAACCCGTTGAGCTTGGCCGCGCTCTTCGCGATCCCGGCCGTCACCTGGTCCTGTGCCAGCTGCGGGAAGCGCGAGGCGAGCGGGTCGGTGGTCAGCGTGATGTCGGCGAACGCCCGGTCGAGCACCGGCTGCGTGAGGGCCGAGCCGCTCAGGGACTTCAGCTGGCGGTTCACCGCGGCCTTGGCCTCGTTCGGGTCGCCCGACGCCAGGTTGTTCGCGTCGAGGACCGCCTTGAGCACCGCCTGCACGGTCTGCGGGTGCTCGGTGAGGAACTGCGTGCGCACCACGAGGACGGTGGTGGGGAACTGTCCGTCGGGCCAGAGGCTCTTCTCGTCCACCAGCACCTTGGCCCCGGCGTCGGCCACCAGCCGCGAGGACCACGGCTCGGGCAGCCACGCGCCGGCGATCGCGCCCTTGCGGAACTGGTCGAGGGTGACCGCGTTGTCCTCGCTCTGCACGTTGACCCCGGTGAGCTTCTGGTCCGAGATCCACTTCTTGAGCGAGACGTCCTGGGTGTTGCCGGCCTGCGGGTCGGCGACGATCTTGCCCTGCAGGTCCTGCGGGGTGTTGATCTCCGGCTTCACCACGAGCTGGGCGCCGCCGGAGGTCGCGCCGGAGATCAGCCGCACGGCGTCGCCGTCGGACTTGGCGAACGCGTTGATCGCCGGGCCCGAGCCGATGAACCCGATGTCGAGCGAGCCGCCGAGCAACGCCGAGACCTCGTCCGGGCCCGCGTTGAACTTGGTCGGGGTGAGCTTGGTGCCGGCGCCCAGCTCCTGGGTGAAGTACCCCTTGTCCAGCCCGATCAGCGCGGAGGCGTGCGTGACGTTGGGGAAGTAGCCCAGCCGCACCTCGGTGGCGGGGGTGCCACCGGTCGTGGCGGCGGCGGAGGAGCTGTCGCTCCGGTCGGCCCGCGAACACCCGGCCACCGCAGCCATCAACGACAGTGTCACAGCCAGCACTCGGGTACTGCGTCGCACAGTTCTCACGGACGGACCTTTCGGGTTTTCGTTGTCAGGGACCGGGGGAGACCACGTCGCGGTCGGCGCGCAGCACCGGCAGCGGTGCGCCGACCAGACCCGCGGCGAGGGTGGCGCCGTCGCCCGCGTCGATCACCAGGAACGAGCCGGTGCGGCGGTTGACGGCGTAGTCGTCGACGGGCAGCGGCTCCGCGGTGCGGATGCGGACCTGCCCGATCTCGTTGAGCTCCAGCGAGCCAGGCGCGTCCACAGTGGACAGCTTTTGCTCGTCGAAGCGGGACGACAGCTCCTCGACGAAGGCCTGGACCGTGCGGGTGCCGTGCTTGACCAGCACCCGTGCCCCTGCCTTGAGCGGCTTCTCCGACAGCCACGCCACGGTCGCGGCGAGCTCGTCGGTCGGCACCGGCGCGTCGGCCGCGGCCGAGATGACGTCCCCACGGGAGATGTCGAAGTCGTCGGCCAGCAGCAGCGTGACCGAAACGCCCGCGGCCGCCTCGTCCAGCACGCCGTCGGCGGTGTCGATGCGCTCGACCGTGGTGCGCAGCCCGGCGGGCAGCACCACGACCTGGTCGCCGCGACGGACCGTGCCCGCCGCGACCTGGCCCGCGTAGCCGCGGTAGTCGGGATACTCGGGCGTGCGCGGGCGGATCACGTACTGCACCGGGAACCGGAACGCCGCGTCGTGCGGGTCCGGGGCGGCGGGCACGTTCTCCAGGTGATCGAGCAGCGTCGGGCCCTCGTACCACGGTGTCCTGTCCGAGCGGTCCACCACGTTGTCGCCCACGAGCGCGGACACCGGGATCGACAGCACCGAGCCCGGCGCATAGCCGAGGGAGGTGGCGTGGTCGGTGAACTCCTTGGCGATGACCGCGAAGGTCTCCTCGTCGTAGTCGACGAGGTCGATCTTGTTCACCGCGAGCACCAGGCGCGGCACGCCCAGCAGCGCGAGCACGGCCGCGTGCCTGCGGGTCTGCTCGATCACGCCCTTGCGCGCGTCCACCAGCAGGATCGCCAGCTGCGAGGTGGAGGCGCCGGTGACGGTGTTGCGGGTGTACTGCACATGGCCGGGGGTGTCGGCGAGCACGAAGGACCGCTTCGGGGTGGCGAAGTAGCGGTACGCCACGTCGATCGTGATGCCCTGCTCGCGCTCCGAGCGCAGCCCGTCGACGAGCAGCGAAAGGTCCGGAGTGGACAGTCCGCGGTCGACGCTCGCGCGGGTGACCGCGTCGAGCTGGTCGGCCAGCACGGACTTGGTGTCGTACAGCAGCCTGCCGACGAGGGTGGACTTCCCGTCGTCCACGCTCCCCGCGGTGGCAAGGCGAAGCAGTGAACTCATCAGAAGTAGCCCTCTCGCTTGCGGTCCTCCATGGCGGCCTCGGACAACCGGTCGTCGGCGCGCGTCGCGCCGCGTTCGGTGAGCCTGCTCGCCAGCACCTCCGCGATGACGTCCTGCACCGTGCCGGCGTCCGACTCCACCGCGCCCGTGCACGAGCCGTCGCCGACGGTCCGGTAGCGCACGGTCAGGTCCTTGACCTCTTCGCCGTCACGCGGGCCGCCCCACGGACCCTCGGTGAGCCACATCCCGTCGCGCCGGTAGACCTTGCGCCGGTGCGCGTAGTAGATCGAGGGCAGCTCGACGTTTTCGCGCGCGATGTAGTTCCACACGTCGGCTTCGGTCCAGTTCGACAGCGGGAACACCCGCACATGTTCCCCCGGACGGTGCCTGCCGTTGTACAGGTTCCACAGTTCGGGACGCTGGCGGCGCGGGTCCCACTGGCCGAACGCGTTGCGCAGGCTGAAGATCCGCTCCTTGGCGCGGGCACGCTCCTCGTCGCGGCGGCCGCCGCCGAAGACCGCGTCGAACTTGTGCTCGGTGATGGTGTCCAGCAGCGGCTGCGTCTGCAGCGGGTTGCGGGTGCCGTCGGGGCGTTCGGCCAGGCGGCCGTCGTCGATCCAGTCCTGCACGTTCGCCACGATCAGGCGCAGGCCGTGCTTCTCGACGACCTGGTCGCGGAAGGCGATCACCTCGTCGAAGTTGTGCCCGGTGTCCACGTGCAGCAGCGGGAACGGCACCGGTGCCGGCCAGAACGCCTTGATCGCGAGGTGCAGCAGCAGGGTCGAGTCCTTGCCGCCGGAGAACAGGATCACCGGCCGGTCGAACTCGCCCGCCACCTCGCGGAAGATGTGGATGGCCTCGGACTCCAGCGCCGCCAGGTTGTCGGTGGCGGCGTCGGTTGCGGGGATCTCCAGCGTTGTCATCGGTTCCTCTCAGCCGTGCAAACCGCACTCGGTCTTGGACTGGCCGGCCCAGCGGCCGCTGCGGGGGTCGGCGCCCGGGCTGACCTTCGCCGTGCAGGGGGCGCAGCCGATCGACGGGTAACCCGCCGACACCAGCGGGTTCTCCAGGATCCCGTGCGAGTCGATGTAGGCGCGGAACTCCTCGTCGGTCCACGGCGCGATCGGGTTGATCTTCACCAGCCCGTTGCGCTCGTCCCAGGTGATGATCGGGGTGTTCGCGCGGGTCGGTGCGTCCACCCGGCGCACGCCGGTGACCCACGCCGAGTACTTCGCCAGCGTGTTGCGCAGCGGCACCACCTTGCGCAGGTGGCAGCACTGGTTCGGGTCGCGCTCGTGCAGCTTCGGCCCGTACTGCGCGTCCTGCTCCGCGACCGACTGCTCGGCCTGCGCGTTGACGATCCGCACGTGCGGGTACACCGTCGCGACGGCGTCCCTGGTGCCGATGGTCTCGGCGAAGTGGTAACCGGTCTCCAGGAACAGGACGTCCACATCGGACTTGGCCTGGGTGGCCAGGTCGATCAGCACCGCGTCCTGCATGTTCGAGGCAACGATGAAGTCGTCACCGAAAGTTCCCACGGTCCAGTCCAGCGCTTCGCGAGCGGTGGCGTCCGCGAGTTCCACCGATGCCTTGTCCGCCAACGCTTTCAGCTCTTCCTTGGCGGTGACCGCGGTCATTTCGCTCCCTCCGGTAGCCGGATTCCCAGGAAATTCACAGTGAAGACGCGCCGGCAGGCGCCGCACAGCCAGCCCCTGTCCTCCTCGGTGGGACGCAGGTCCTCGTCACCGCAGAACGGGCAGTAGTACGGGGTCGCGCGCTCGCTCATCGGAGATCGCCCTCGTCGGCGCGCGCCACCCACTGGGCGAACCGCTCGCCCTCGGCGCGCTGCGCGTGGTAGTTGCGCACGATCCGCTCGACGTAGCCGATCAGCTCGTCGGCGGTCACCTTGTGCCCGCGCAGCTTGCGGCCGAACCCGGCGTCCAGGCCCAGCCCGCCGCCAAGGTGCACCTGGAAGCCCTCGACCTGGTTGCCCTCGTCGTCGGTGACGATCTGGCCCTTGAGCCCGATGTCGGCCGTCTGGATCCGGGCGCAGGAGTTGGGGCAGCCGTTGATGTGCACGCTGACCGGGTTGTCCAGGTCCGCCTGGATGTCGGCCAGCCGCTCCTCGAGCGCGGTCACCACCTCCCGGGCGCGCGCCTTGGTCTCCACGATCGCGAGCTTGCAGAACTCGATACCGGTGCAGGCCATCACGCCGCGGCGCCACGGGCTCGGCTCGGTCGGCAGGCCCAGCTCGGCCAGCTCCGTCTGCAGGCCCGCGACCTCGGCCTCGGGCACGTCGAGCACGACGAGCTTCTGCAGCGGGGTCAGCCGCACGCGGTTCGACCCGGCGCGCTCGGCCGCCTTGGCGGTGGCGATCAGCAGCGAGCCGGAGACGCGGCCCGCGACCGGCGCGGCGCCGACGTAGAAGTTTCCGTCCTTCTGCCGGTGCACGCCCACGTGGTCGCGCTGCACCTGCGGCACCTCGGGCGCCGGCCCGTCGACCAGCTTGCGGTCGAGGTACTCGTCCTCGAGAACCTGCCGGAACTTCTCGGCGCCCCAGTCCTTGACCAGGAACTTGATCCGCGCGCGCGAACGCAGTCGCCGGTAGCCGTAGTCGCGGAACACGGAGATGACCCCGGCCCACACCTCGGGCACCTCGTCCCGGGACACCCAGGCGCCCAGCCGCTGCCCGATCATCGGGTTCGTCGAGAGGCCGCCGCCGACCCACACGTCGAAGCCCGGGCCGTGCTCGGGGTGCTCCACGCCGACGAACGCGACGTCGTGGATCTCGTGCGCGACGTCCTGCAGGCCCGACACCGCGGTCTTGAACTTGCGCGGCAGGTTGGCGTACTCGGGCTTGCCGAGGTAGCGGCGCTTGATCTCGTCGATCGCCGGGGTGCCGTCGATGACCTCGTCGTCGGCGATCCCGGCCAACGGCGAGCCGAGGATGACGCGGGGGCTGTCGCCGCAGGCGGTCATCGTGGTCAGCCCGGCGCCCTCCAGCTTCTCCCAGATCGTGGGCATGTCCTCGATCCGGATCCAGTGGTACTGGACGTTCTGCCGGTCGGTGATGTCCGCGGTGTCGCGGGCGTAGGTCTGCGAGATCTCGCCGATCACGGCCAGCTGCTCGGTGGTCAGATCGCCGCCGTCGATGCGCACCCGCAGCATGAAGTACTCGTCGTCGAGCTCCTCCGGCTCGAGGGTGGCGGTGCGCCCGCCGTCGATCCCGGGCTTGCGCTGGGTGTAGAGGCCGTACCAGCGGAAGCGCCCGCGCAGGTCACCCGGGTCGATCGAGTCGAACCCGCCGTGGGCGTAGACGTTCTCGATGCGCGCGCGGACGTTGAGCGGGTGGTCGTCCTTCTTCGAGCGCTCGTTGGGGTTGAGCGGCTCGCGATAGCCGAGCGCCCACTGGCCCTCGCCGCGCCGCTGCTTGACACGCGCCGTGCGGGTGGGGGAAGTTTCGCGCGTCGGCGAAGCCATGAGGATTCCTCCGGGTCATCGGAGGCGTCGGCGCACAGCGGTCCCCTGAGGTCGAGGCGGGGGAGAAGTCCGCGGCGCCCGACGCCCGCTGTCCATCGATCGTGGTGGTTGCGGCGTCAGTGAGACGTGCGGCACAGTGCGCTCGCGACGCGCCGGAGGTCGACGTGGCGACGAGCCACGAGGAGCACACCGGCAGGAGTCACGTCACCAGCGTGCCACGGGCCCAGATGGTGGTCCAGCCACGTCCGCATCCTGGGACCAGCATCACGCCTCTTGACATGAGGGACACTGGAGGGGTGTTCGGCGTCTATGTCCATGTGCCCTTCTGCGCCACAAGGTGCGGCTACTGCGATTTCAACACCTACACGGCCGGGGAGCTCGGCTCGGCCGCGTCGCCCGCCTCGTGGCTGGAGGGGCTGAAGCGCGAGCTCGACCTCGGGGTCCGGCAGCTCGGCCCGCGCCCGGCCGAGACCGTGTTCGTCGGCGGCGGGACGCCGTCGATGCTCGGGGCCGATGGGCTGGCCGCCGTGCTGGACGCCGTCCGGGGCAGCTTCGGGCTCGCGCCGGACGCCGAGGTGACCACCGAGTCGAACCCGGAGTCGACCTCGCCCGAGTTCTTCGCCGGGATCCGCGCGGCGGGCTACAACCGGGTGTCGCTGGGCATGCAGTCCGCCGCGCGGCACGTGCTGAAGGTCCTCGACCGCGTGCACACGCCGGGCCGGCCGGTCGAGGCGGCGAAGGAGGCGCGCGCGGCGGGCTTCGAGCACGTGAACCTCGACGTCATCTACGGCACGCCCGGCGAGCGCGTCGAGGACCTGCAGGCCTCGCTGGACGCGGTGCTCACCGCCGGGGTCGACCACCTCTCGGCGTACTCGCTGATCGTCGAGGACGGCACGGCGCTCGCCCGGCGGGTGCGGCGCGGCGAGCTGCCCATGCCCGACGAGGACGTGCTCGCCGAGTACTACGAGCTGATCGACGCGAAGCTGTCCGCGGCCGGGCTGACCTGGTACGAGGTGTCGAACTGGGCGGCGTCGGAGGACGCGCGGTGCCGGCACAACCTGGGCTACTGGCGTGGCGGGGACTGGTGGGGCGCCGGGCCAGGGGCGCACAGCCACGCCGGCGGCGTGCGGTGGTGGAACGTCAAGCACCCGGCGAAGTACGCGTCACTGCTCGCGGAGGGCAAGTCGCCCGAGGCCGGGCGCGAGGTGCTGACCGAGGACGACCGGCATCTGGAACGGGTCATGCTCGAGCTGCGCCTGGCCGAGGGCCTGCCCCTGGACGCACTCGACGGCGACGGCCTGCGTGAGTCGTCGGCGGCGGCGGCGGAGGGGCTGCTGGACGCCGGGTGGCTACGTGAGGGGCGCGCGGTGCTGACCGACCGCGGCCGCCTGCTCGCGGACGCCGTGGTGCGCCGGCTGGCCGCCTGAGAAAATTTCTCCCGCGAACTGTAACCGCCTGGTGGGGTCGCGGCATCTCCAGGGTGTGCACTTCGAGGACTTCCCCCGGGAACAGCTACCCGGGCTGGTGCGGTTCGCGGCCGTCCTGACCGGGGACCGCGACCTCGCGCAGGACCTGGTGCAGGACGCGCACCGACCGTCCGGACCTGTACCTGCGCAAGATGGTCGTGAACGGCTACCTGTCGTGGCGGCGGCGCTGGTACCAGCGCACGGTCCAGTCTGCCCCGGACATCACCCGTCTCCGTGAGCCGCGCGTACCCGGCCCGTCGGCGCGCATCGCCGACCACGCCCAGCTCGCCGGGCTGCTGGCCGGGCTGAGCCGCGGCCAGCAGGCCGCGATCGTGCTGCGGTTCTACGAGGACCGCGACGACGACGAGATCGCCGAAGTGCTCGGCTGCGCGGTCGGGACCGTGCGCAGTCACATCTCGCGGGGCCTGTCGCCCCTGCACATCCGGCGGCGCTGGCCGGTGCCGTCACGGCGGTCGTCGTGACGACGGTCGGCCTCGGCCTGGGCGCCGCGGCGTTGCGTCAGCCGGACCGAGCACCGGACCTCCCGGTCGCCGCGTCGGTCGCGACCACGGTCGCCGCCCCGGAGCTGTCTTTCTCCCTCGCGGATTCGGGGTACCGGCTGACGTACTGGTCCGTCGGCGTGCACGAGACGAGCGCGCAGTACTCCGGCCCGGGGGGAGCGGTCGGTGTCACAGCGACCGACACGGACCCGGAGCTGGGGACCACCAGCGCGGCGACCTCGGCGACGCTGCACGGCGACCTGGTCGCCGTCCGGGAGCTCGGCGGCGGGAAGCGGCAGGTGTCCTGGCACGCCGCACCCGGGCACTGGCTGGTGGTCCAGTCGGCGCCGCTCGACCAGGACGGGCTGCTGCAGCTGGCCGGGGAGGTCCGGTAGACGCCGACCGCCGTGCAGGGCGCGATCCGGTCACTGCGGGCGCCGCAGGAGCTCACGCTGAACTCGTGGACCAGGACGTCCGACGACGAGAGCGTGGTGCTCTGCCGTGACGGCCGCGGGGTGGACGGCCAGTGCGTGACGGCCACGCTGCTCCCGGCCGGCAGCCCGCAGCGCGTCGACAGCGCGACGAGCCGGCCGACCGCGGCCGGGCCGCCCGACACGCCCGCGGTGGCACGGCGCATCGACGACCGCTTCCAGGTCGTGGTGGAGGCCCAGAGCGCCGACGAGAACGTGCTCGAGGCCATCGCGGCGTCCGCCGTCGTGAACTGAGGCTCAGCTCCAGATCGTCACGTACACCGGCGGGCGGAACCGCGACGGCGGCACACCGGCGCCCGGGGAGCGCATGACCTGCATCGCCGCCGGGGTGGTCAGGAAGTGCTGCAGCGCGGCCGCCGCGCTGGAGAGGCGGTCGCGCGGCAGGGTGGTCAGGTACCAGCACATCGTGGCCGGGGTGCCGGGCACCGGAACGACGGTCAGCTCGCCGCGGCGCAGCTGCGGCGCGACGAGATGCTCGATGGCGACCGACACCCCGTTGCCGCTCGCCGCGGCGGACCAGGCCGCCGTCTGGTTGGGGAACACGCTGATCTCCGGGTCCGCCACGCCGAGCCGGTTCAGCAGCTGAGCCGTCTCGCTGTCGGGGTCGGCTCCCGACGGGTCGACCAGCCAGGGCCACTTCGCGGGACTGCCGCGGTGGCGGGCTCTCGGCGACGCGACCGCGACGAGCGAGCACCGGAAGATCGGGGTGCTGTCCAGGCCGCCGTCCAGCTGAGGTCCCAGCGCGGCGTCGGCGAGGCGGCTGCCGAGCAGGACCGGCATCTCGGCCGTGCGGGCGAGCCCGGCCGACGCGTCGACCGGCAGACCCGAGCGCACGCCGAACGCCTCCAGCAACGGGTTCGCCACGAACTCCGCCAGCGTGCTGGTCACCGCCACCTGCAGCCGTTCGGCCATCCCGTTGGCCTCCCGCACCGCCGCGTCGGCGTCCGCGCCGAGCGCGACCATCTGCGAGGCGATGGGCAGCAGCCGGCTGCCGCCCGGCGTGAGCGTCATCCCGCCGCCCGTACGCACGATCAGCTTGTCGCCGTGATGGCTGCGCAGCGCCGCGAGTGCCTGCGACACGGCCGGCTCGCTGACACCCATCGCCCGCGCGGCGTCGGTGACCGAGCCGAGGCGGGCGACCAGGACGAAGGCACTGAGCTGACCGAGGGTCACGCCGCCGGAGTCTAGGCCCGCGGTGGGCAGTTGATCTGCCCTCATAATGGAACCCTTATCCGGTCGTTGCGCAACTACGCCGTCAACGGAACCCTGCTGCTCATGCAGGTACCCGCCCAGTTCCAGTACGAGAAGGCGACCAGCGTCGAACACGCGCTGGGTCTGCTCGGCAAATACGGTCCGGAAAGCAGGGTCGTGGCCGGTGGCCACAGCCTGATCCCGATGATGAAGCTGCGGCTGGCCCAGCCGCAGGCCCTGATCGACATCAACGAAGTCGAGGAGCTGACCCGGATCAGCGTCGAGGAGCACATGCTGCGGATCGGCGCGATGGTCCGGCACGCCGAACTGCTGTCCTCGGCGGTCGCCGGTGAGCATTTCCCGATCTTCCACGACGCCGAGAAACTGATTGCCGACCCGGTCGTCCGGAATCGGGGCACCATAGGCGGTTCGCTGTGCCAGGCCGACCCGTCCGAAGACCTTTCCGCCGTTTTCGCGGCCATTCGCGGTGAAGCGGTGATCCAGGGTGGCGAAGGACAACGTGTCGTGCCGATCCGTGAGTTCTTCACCGGCCCGTACGAGACGGTGGTCGCCGACGGCGAGCTGCTGGTCGCCGTGCGCGTGCCGATCCGGTCCTCGGCGTCGGCGTACCAGAAGGTCGAGCGGCGCGCGGGGGACTGGGCGGTCGCCGCCGCGGGCGCGGAACTGCGGCTCGACGGCGACACCGTGGCCGAGGCCGGGATCGGACTGACCGCGGTGGGCGCGGCGAACTTCCACGTGCCCGAGGCGGAGGAGTTCCTCGTCGGCGGTCCGGCGACGGCCGAGCGGTTCGCCCGCGCGGGCGAAATCGCCGCCGAGCACTGCCAACCGGTGGCGGACCAGCGCGGCCCGGTCGACTACAAGCGGCACCTCGCCGCGACCCTCACCGCTCGCGCGCTCGGCGCGGCACTCGCACGCTGGCACGGCCGGCATCAGGAGGCGTGAGCATGGAGATCAACGTGACCGTGAACGGCACGGTGTACCAGCGTGAGGTGGAGCCCCGGCTCCTGCTCGTGCACTTCCTGCGCGACGAGCTGCGGCTGACCGGCACGCACTGGGGGTGCGACACGTCGAACTGCGGCACCTGCGTGGTGTGGCTGGACGAGGTGCCGGTGAAGTCCTGCACGGTGCTCGCGGTGATGGCCGACGGGCACCGCGTGCGCACCGTCGAGGGGCTGGCCGACGGCGCCGGGCTCGACCCGGTGCAGGAGGGCTTCCGGCAGTGCCACGGCCTGCAGTGCGGGTTCTGCACGCCGGGCATGATGATGACCGCGCGCTGGTTGCTGGACAACAATCCGGATCCGTCCGAAGAGGACATTCGTGAGGCGGTCTCCGGGCAGCTGTGCCGCTGCACCGGCTACGAGAACATCGTCCGCTCGGTCCGCTGGGCGGCCGAGCACGAAGCGGCGCAGGAGGAGGTGCAGGCATGACCACCACCGAAGAGACACCGATGGGCTTCGGCCGGATGCACCGCAAGGAGGACGCGCGGTTCCTGCGTGGTCGCGGCAACTACGTCGACGACGTCACGCTGCCCGGCATGGTGCACGGCGCGGTTCTCCGCAGCCCCTACGCGCACGCGAAGATCGTCTCGATCGACACCAGTGCCGCCGAGGCGCACCCGAAGGTGCTGGCGGTCATCACGGGCGAGACGCTCGCGGGCCTCAACCTCGCCTGGATGCCGACGCTGTCCGGTGACGTGCAGGCCGTGCTGGCCACCGACAAGGTCCGCTTCCAGGGCCAGGAAGTCGCGTTCGTCGTCGCCGAGGACCGGTACTCCGCAAGGGATGCGCTCGAACTCATCGACGTCGACTACGAGGCGCTCGCCCCGGTGGTGGACGCGCGCAAGGCGCTCGACCCCGGCGCACCGGTCGTCCGCGACGACCTCGAAGGCCGCACGGACAACCACATCTTCGACTGGGAGACCGGCGACAAGGCCCGCACGGACGAGGTGTTCGCCGCCGCCGAGGTGATCGCGTCGCAGGACATGCTCTACCCGCGCGTGCACCCCGCGCCGATGGAGACCTGCGGTTCGGTCGCGGACATGGACCCGGTCACCGGCAAGCTCACGATCTGGACCACGACACAGGCCCCGCACGCGCACCGCACGTTGTACGCGCTCGTCGCCGGCCTGCCCGAGCACAAGATCCGGGTGGTCTCCCCGGACATCGGCGGCGGCTTCGGCAACAAGGTCGGCATCTACCCGGGGTACGTGTGCTCGATCGTCGGCTCGATCCTCACCGGCAAGCCGGTGAAGTGGGTGGAGGACCGCTCGGAGAACCTGATGAGCACGTCCTTCGCCCGCGACTACCACATGCACGGCGAGATCGCGGCCACCAAGGACGGCCGGATCCTCGCGATCAAGGTCAAGGTGCTCGCCGACCACGGCGCGTTCAACGGCACCGCACAGCCGACCAAGTACCCGGCCGGGTTCTTCGGCGTGTTCACCGGTTCCTACGACATCGAGGCCGCGCACGCCGAGGTCACCGGTGTCTACACGAACAAGGCGCCGGGCGGGGTCGCCTACGCGTGCTCGTTCCGGATCACCGAGGCGGTGTACCTGGTCGAGCGGCTGATCGACGTGCTGGCCCTCGACCTGGGGATGGACCCGGCCGAGCTGCGGATGCGGAACCTGCTGCAGCCCGACCAGTTCCCGTACCAGAGCAAGACGGGCTGGGAGTACGACTCGGGCGACTACCCGCGGACGCTGCGGCTGGCGCTCGAGATGGCCGGCTACGACGAGCTGCGGGCCGAGCAGGCGAGGCGGCGCGAGTCCGGCGGCCAGGATCTGATGGGCATCGGCCTCGCCTTCTTCACCGAGGCCGTCGGCGCCGGGCCGCGCAAGCACATGGACATCCTGGGCCTCGGCATGGCCGACAGCGCGGAGCTGCGCGTGCACCCGACCGGCAAGGCCGTGCTGCGGTTGTCGGTGCAGAGCCAGGGGCAGGGGCACGAGACGACGTTCGCGCAGATCGTCGCCGAGGAGCTGGGCATCTCGCCGGACGACATCGACGTGGTGCACGGCGACACCGACCAGACCCCGTTCGGGCTCGGCACCTACGGCTCCCGCTCCACGCCGGTCTCCGGCGCGGCCACCGCCGTCGTGGCGCGGAAGGTCCGGGAGCGCGCGAAGATCGTCGCCTCGGCGATGCTCGAGGTGAGCACCGACGACCTGGAGTGGGAGAAGGGCCGCTGGTTCGTCAAGGGCGACCCGGAGGCCGGCAAGTCCATTCAGGACATCGCGATGGCCGCGCACTCCAACCTGGAACTGCCCGACGGTGTGGAGGGGCACCTGGACGCGACGTGCGTCTACAACCCGCCGAACCTGACCTACCCGTTCGGCGCCTACATCTGCGTGGTCGACGTCGACGCGGGCACCGGACAGGTGAAGGTGCGCCGGTTCATCGCGGTCGACGACTGCGGGGTGCGGATCAACCCGATGATCGTCGAGGGCCAGGTGCACGGCGGTCTCGCCGACGGCGTCGGGATGGCGCTGATGCAGGGCATGGCGTTCGACGAGGACGGCAACCACCTCGGCGGGTCCTTCATGGACTATCTGCTGCCGACCTCGATGGAGTGCCCGTCGTGGGAGCTGGGCGAGACGGTCACCCCGTCGCCGCACCATCCCATCGGTGCCAAGGGCGTGGGCGAGTCCGCCACCGTCGGGTCCCCGGCGGCCGTGGTCAACGCGGTGCTCGACGCGCTCAAGCCGTTCGGCGTGCGGCACGCGGACATGCCGCTCACCCCGGCCGCGGTCTGGTGTGCGCTGCAGGGCAGGCCGATCCGCACGGACCTGGCGATCACCTGATGTCCAGACCGGAACTGCTCGCGCAGGCGGACTCGCTGCGGGCCCGCCGGCGACCGTTCGTGCTCGCCACGGTCGTCCGCGTGCAGCGGCCGACCAGCGCCAAGCCCGGCGACTGCGCGCTGGTGCTGCCCGACGGGACGATCGAGGGGTTCGTCGGCGGCGACTGCGCGGAGTCCACCGTGCGGCTGCAGGGGATCCGGCTGCTCGGCACCGGGCGCTCGACCCTGCTGCGGATCACGCCGGAGGCCCGTTCGGACGAAAAGGTGGAGGACGGGGTGGTGACCGTGGGCAACCCGTGCCTGTCCGGCGGCACACTGGAGATCTTCCTCGAGGCCCAGCTGCCACCGGCGCTCGTCGTGGTACACGGCGACGCGCCGGTGGCGCGGGCGTTGGTGTCGGTCGGTGCTGCCCTCGGCTACGACGTGCGCACGGACCCGTCGGTGCCGGAGGACGCCGACGCCGTGCTCGTCGCCTCGCACGGCCGGGACGAGGAAGCGGTGCTGCGGGCCGCGGTGGCGGCGGGCGTGGGCTACGTGGGCCTGATCGCCAGCCGTCGCCGCGGCGCGGCGGTGCTGGAGGCGCTCGAGCTCGACGCGGATTTCGTGCACACCCCGGCCGGGCTGGACATCGGCGCGCGCACCCCCGGGGAGATCGCGGTCTCGGTCTACGCCGAGATGATCGCCACCCGGCGGCGGCCGCCGTCCCCGGAGACCCTGCCCGAGCCCGCCGAGGCGCCGGACCCGGTGTGCGGGATGAGCGTGGCGGTCACCCGCGAGTCGCTGCAACTGCCGTACGAAGGCCGGACGTACTACTTCTGCGGGCCCGGGTGCCGGCAGGCGTTCGCCGAAGAACCCGCCAGGTACGGCGCCGATGGGTGAGACCGTGCCGGAGCTGGCCGCAGACCTCGAAGCGGCGGGGTACCTCACCGACGAGGCGCTGGCGACCGCGCTGTTCCTCGCCGTGCGGATGCCCCAGCCCATCCTGCTCGAAGGCGAGCCGGGCGTCGGCAAGACCGAGGCCGCGAAAGCGCTTGCGCGGGCGCTGGACACCCGGCTCATCCGGCTGCAGTGCTACGAGGGACTGTCCTCGGCGGACGCGTTGTACGAGTGGAACTACCCGCGGCAGTTGCTGGGCATCCGGCTCGCCGAGGCCCGGGGCGACGCACTGTCCGAAGCGGACCTGTTCGGCGAGGACTACCTGCTGGCAAGGCCCCTGCTGGCGGCGATCGAGCATCCGGGGCCGCGCCCGGCGGTGCTGCTCATCGACGAGGTCGACCGGGCCGACGACGAGTTCGAGGCGTTCCTGCTCGAACTGCTCGCCGAGGCGACGGTGACGATCCCGGAGCTGGGCACCCGGCATGCCGCCGTGCCGCCGATCGCGGTGCTGACCTCGAACCGGACCCGCGAGCTGCACGACGCGCTCAAGCGGCGTTGCCTGTACCAGTGGATCGCGCATCCGGACCCGGATCGCGTGGCCGCGATCATCCGGCTGCGGGTGCCGGGCGTCGCCGGCTGGCTGGCCGAGCGGGTCGCGGGCTCCGTGCAGCGGCTGCGCGGTTTCGACCTGTACAAGCCGCCCGGTGTCGCGGAGGCGATCAACTGGGCCTCGGCGCTGCACGTGCTCGGGGTCGAGACGCTGGACGGGACCGCCGTCCGGCACACGATGAGCACCGTCGTGAAGTACGAGGAGGACAGCGCGGTCGTCGAGTCGGCCGGGAGCTGGTGGTGACCGACCTGGCCGTGCTCGCCGCACGGTTCGGTGCGGCGCTGCGGGCCCAGGGCGTGGCCGTCGGCGCCGACCGGTCGGCGCGGTTCGCGCAGGCGATCCTGCTCGTGCGCCCGCGGACGCCGGCCGAGCTCTACCGGTGCGCGCTCGCCACGCTGGTGTCCACACCGGACGAAATAGAAGTGCTCGAACGGGTCTTCGCCGCGGTGTTCGGCACCGACGGCGACCCGGCCGACTTCCGCGGCGACCGGCCGAACGAGGCGGTGGTGGCGGGGGAGGACCGCCAGGTGAGCGCGGGCACGGCGAAGGACGGGCGCGAACGCGAGGTCGAGATCCCGGCAGCCGGCAGCGCGACGGAGCGGCTCGCGGCGCGCGACTTCGCCGATCTCGACCCCGGCGAGCTGGCCCTGTTGCGGGATCTCATGCGGCGGTTCCGGATCGCGACCCCGCTGCGCCGGTCGCGGCGCAAACGGGCCGCGCCCGGAGGCCGGCGGGTCGACATGCGCGAGACCCTGCGCGGTGCGCGCCGCAGTGGTGGCGAGCCGGTCGTGCTGCGCCGCTGGGTGCCGCGCGAGAAGCCGCGGAAACTGGTGGTGCTGTGCGACATCTCCGGCTCGATGGAGGCGCATGCCCGCGCGATGCTGCAACTGCTGGTGTGCGCGAACCTCGGGGCGCGGGCGGAGGTGTTCACGTTCGCCACCCGGCTGACGCGGCTGACCAGGGCGCTCGCCGGCTCCCCGGCGAAGGCCATGCGGCAGGCGGGGGAGGAGGCGCCGGATTGGTCGGGTGGGACGAGGATCGGCGCCGCGCTCAAGGAGTTCCTCGACTCCTACGGCGCACGCGGGATGGCGCGCGGCGCGGTCGTGGTGATCATCTCCGACGGCTGGGAGACCGGCGGGACCGACAAGCTCGCCGGGCAGATGGCCCGGCTGTCCCGGCTCGCGCATCGCGTGGTGTGGGTCAACCCGCGCACCGCCAAGCCGGGGTACCGGCCCCTCGTGGGCGGGATGGCGGCGGTGTGGCCCTACTGCGGCGCGGTCGTCAGCGCGCACCGCCTGGACGCGCTCGACGCGTTGCTCGCGGCCGTGGGGTAGGGGCAACCCCACCACGGACTCGGGTGTGCGCGGCAGTGAGTCCGCGGGTTCGCGTTGGTTGTCTTCATGGCATGACGAATGCGATCGGGGTCCAGCGTGCCACGGCGGTGGAGCTTCGTGAGGTGACCCGGGAATACGGTGGCAAGCACGCGCGGGTGTGCGCACTCGACGGCGTGAGCCTGGCGTTCCCGCAAGGCACCTGGACGGCGGTGATGGGCCCATCGGGGTCGGGCAAGTCCACCCTGCTGCACTGCGCGGCGGGGCTGGAACACGTGAGCAGCGGCCAGGTGTTCCTCGCGGGCGAGGACATCACGGCGGCCTCGGACAGGGAGCTGACCGACCTGCGGCGCCGCGAGATCGGCTTCGTGTTCCAGAGCTTCAACCTCATCGGCTCCCTGACCGCCGAGCAGAACGTCGCACTGCCGCTCAAGCTGTCCGGGCACCGGGTGTCCAAAAAGGATGTGCGCGCGGTGCTGTCGGGCGTCGGCCTCGCCGACCGGATGCGGCACCGGCCGCGTGAGCTGTCCGGCGGCCAGCAGCAGCGCGTCGCGATCGCGCGAGCCATGGTGACGCGTCCCGCGGTGCTGTTCGCCGACGAGCCGACCGGCGCGCTCGACTCGACGTCCGCGCGCACGGTCCTCGGCCTGCTGCGGCAGATGGTGGACACGGCGGGGCAGACGATCGTGATGGTCACCCACGACCCGGCGGCCGCGGCTTGCGCGGACTCGGTGGTGTTCCTGTCCGACGGCCGGATCGTGGACCGGGCCGTCGCTCCCTCGGCGCGTGAAGTGGCCGACCGGCTCGCCGCGCTGGAGGCGTGATGTTCGCCCTGTCGCTGTCCACCTTCCGGGAGCGCTGGCAGTTGTTCCTCGGCGCGATCTTCACGGTGCTGCTGGGCGTGGCCCTGGTGCAGTCCTCGCTGTTGATCCTGATCTCGGCGACCTCCTACGTCGAGGCGATCGTCCTGGTCGCGATGACGCTCGGGATCGCCGCGTTCCTCGCGGTCTTCATCGTCAGCTCCACGTTCGCGTTCACCATCGCGCAGCGCCGTCGCGACCTGGCGCTGCTCCGGCTCGTCAGGGGCAGCCGCCGCCAGCTGCGCAGGCTGCTGCTGTCGGAGGCGTTCCTGCTGGGGCTGCTCGGCACCGCGCTCGGCGTCCCGCTGGGCCTGGTGACCATGCGTGTGCAGGCGTGGCTGCTGACCGACCTCGGGTTCGTGCCGAACGCGTTCACCGCGCAGTGGCACGACTGGATCCTCGGCGTGTCCGCGGGCATCGGTATCGGCGTCTCGCAGCTCGGGGTGCTGGCCGCTTCGCGGCGTGCCTCCCGGGTGCGGCCGCTGGATGCGTTGCGGGACAACGGCGACGCGGCCCGGGTGATGACGGGCGCGCGCTGGTTCTTCGGGCTGTTGTTCCTCGCCGGGGCGATCGCGCTGGTGACGGTGTCGCGGTTCGCCGGGCCCAGCGGGGCGATCCCGATTTCGATCAACGTGGCCATCACCGCGGCCGTCGCGCTCAGCGCCCTCAGCCCGCTCGTCGTGCCGCTGATCGGCCGGCTGTTGGGGCTGGTCCTGGGCCGCACGACACTCGGTGGCCTCGCGCAGGCGAACCTTCGCGACGGGGTCCGGCGCAGCGCGTCGACCGCGGCTCCGCTGCTCGTGCTGGTGGCGCTCGTGCTGGGTATGTCCGGCGCGCTGTCGACGCTTTCGGCGGCGGGACACCGCGAGCTGGTCGAGGACGTCCGGGCGGACTTCGTGGTGAACTCCGCCGACGTCGGGCAGCTGCCGGGGATCGCCGCGGCGTCGACCGAGTACACCGTGCCGGTCACGGTCACCACCGTGAAGCACGACGACGAGGACCACGACGACGAGGACCACGACGACGAGCAGGCCCTCGCCGTCGACGAGGCCGACTACCAGCAGGTGCACCGGCAGGCGCCGGTGCGCGGTTCGCTGGACGACCTGCACGGCCTGACCGTCGCGGCGACGGACTTCGACCTCGGCGAGACCGTTCGCCTGCGGATCGGCGACCGCGATGTCGAACCGCGTGTGGTGGCCGTGCTGCCCGAGAGCCTCAACGGCGGGCCCAGCCTGCTGTTGCCGCGTGACCTGGTGCCGGCGGCTGCCCTCGGCCCGGCGCGGACCCTCGTCGAGCTGCGGCCCGGCGCCGGCGCGGCGGCGGTTGCGGCCGCCCTGCCGCAACCGATGTCCACAGTGGACCAGTGGATCGCGGCGAGCGCGTCGAAACAGGACACCACGAACTCGGGCATCATGACCGTGCTGATGGGGCTCGCCGGGCTCTACTCGCTGGTGGCCGTGATCAACGCGGTGGTGATCGCGGCGGCCGAGCGCAAGGCCGAGTTCGCCGCCGCCCGCGTCACGGGTCTTCGCCGTGGCCAGGTCGTGCGGATGGCGCTGCTCGAGTCCTGGGCGGTCACGACCGTCGGCGTCCTGCTGGGCGCGCTCGCCGCGGCCGGGACGCTGACCGGCATCGCCTCGGTGGCCCGCATGGTCTCGGTGCCCTGGGCGGTGCTGGGCCTCGTGGTCGCGGGCGCCTTCCTCGTCGTCGGCGTGACCAGCGTGTGGACCGGCCTCTCGGCGACGCGGCAGGCTCCGGTGACCCTGGTCGGGGCCCGCGAGTAGACCTTCACGGCTCGACTTAGGGTAGCCTAAGGGCTTGGGATGAGTTGAGGAGCAGCGAATGGCGGACAAGCCCGCACGCAAGAGCCGGCCCGCGGTCAGGTTGCGTGTCCTGCGCACGCAGCGGCTGACGCCGCACATGATCCGGATCGTGGCCGGCGGCCAGGGCCTGGCGGCCTTCCAGCCGAACGAGTTCACCGACGCCTACGTCAAGGTGCTTTTCCCGGCGCCCGGCGTGCGGTACCCGGAGCCGTTCGACATGGGCCTGATCCGCGCCGAGTACTCGCGCGAGCAATGGCCGGTGATGCGCAGCTACACCGTGCGCCACTACGACGCGAACGCCGGTGAACTGGCCATCGACTTCGTCCACCACGGGGACCAGGGCGTCGCCGGGCCGTGGGCGCGCGAGGCGAAGCCCGGCGACGAGCTGCTGCTCAACGGGCCGGGCGGGGCGTACGCGCCGGGCGAGGAGGCGGACTGGCACCTGCTGGTCGGCGACGAGAGCGCGCTGCCCGCGATCGCGCTGACGCTGGAAGCGATGCCGGCCGGGGTGCCCGTGCGGGTGTTCGTCGAGGTCGAGGACGCGGACGAGGAGCAGCCGCTGGTCACCAAGGGCGACGCGCAGATCCGCTGGATCCACCGCGCGGCCGGCGAGGACCTGGTGGCGGCCGTGCGTGAGCTGGACTTCCCGGCGGGCACGGTGCAGGCGTTCGTCCACGGCGAGGCGGGCTTCGTGCGGGAGCTGCGCCGTCACCTGCTCGACGAGCGTGGTGTGCGCAAGGACCTGCTGTCGATCTCCGGCTACTGGCGCCGCGGTGCGACGGACGAGGAGTGGCGCGCGGAGAAGGCCGCGGAACGGGCGGCGGCGGAGCAGCGCGCGGGTTGACGCGGCGGTACTTTGGCACGAAAGTACCGAATATGATTCTAAAAGCGGACGCCGAGCCGGCCGAGGCCGGGTTCGACGCGGACCGGTTGACGCGCATCGACCGGCACTTCGCCCGTTATGTCGACGACGGCCTGTTGCCGGGCTGGCAGATCGTCGTCACCCGGCGCGGGAAGCTCGTGCACGTCTCGGAGTACGGGCGGCGCGACATCGAGGCCGACAAACCGGTCGAGCCCGACACGACGTGGCGGATCTTCTCGATGACCAAGCCGGTCACGTCCGTCGCCGCGATGATGCTGTTCGAAGAGGGCGCCTTCGACCTGACCGACCCGATCTCGCGCTGGCTGCCGGAGTTCGCCGCGCCGCGGGTGTACGTGAAGGGGTCGGCGCTCAACCCGCTCACCGAGGCGGCGACCGAGCCGATCCGGGTCTGGCACCTGCTCAGCCACACGTCGGGCCTGACCTACGGCTTCCACCACGCGCACCCGGTCGACGCGATGTACCGGCAGGCCGGCTTCGAGTGGGGTGCGCCGCCCGGGCTCGACCTGGCCGCGTGCAGCGAGCGGTGGGCGCAGCTGCCGCTGGTGTTCCAGCCCGGCAGCGAGTGGAACTACTCGATCTCGACGGACGTGCTCGGCCGGCTCGTCGAGGTGGTGTCCGGTCAGCCGCTCGACGAGTTCTTCGCGCAGCGGATCTTCGCGCCGCTGGGCATGGCGGACACGTCGTTCGGCACGGACGACACCGAGCGGCTGGCCGCGGTGTACGTGCCCGAGCCGGGTACCCGCAAGGCGATCCGCAACGAGGCCTTCGGTCGGACCGGCGTCGGGCGACCGGCGTACTTCTCCGGCGGCGGCGGGCTCGTCTCGACGGCGGCGGACTATCACCGGTTCACGCAGTTCCTGTTGCGGCGCGGCGAACTCGACGGCGTCCGGCTGCTGAGCCCGCGGACGGTGGCGTTGATGGCGAGCAACCACCTGCCGGGCGACGTCGACCTCGAGGCGTACGGCCGGCCGCTGTTCGCGGAGATGCCCTTCGACGGTTTCGGCTTCGGGCTGGGCTTCTCGGTGCTGAAGGACCCGGTGAAGGCGAAGACGCTGTCCAGCCCGGGCGAGTACGCCTGGGGCGGTGCGGCGAGCACCGCGTTCTGGGTCGACCCGGTGCAGGAGGTGACGGCGTTGTTCTTCACGCAACTGGTGCCGTCGAGCACCCACCCGATCCGCCAGCATCTGCGGCAGCTGGTGTATCAGGCGTTGGTGGAGTAGGGGTTTGCCCGACTCGACCGCCTGCATGAGGTGAGATGAGCGGGCTTTTACTGGCTCATCTTTGAGCCTGCCCGTCCGGCGAGGACTCTCTTGATCTTTTGTCCCGCGCTTCGCGCGGGGGTCGTCGGAGGAGCCGGCCCACCCCGGTTTTTTGATCGTTCAGCGGCCGGCACGCCGGCCGCTGAAGAGGCTGGGTATCGGGGTTGAGGGGACGGCTGGGCTCGGCTCCTCTCGGCTGCCGTCGCCGGGTTCGCCATCGCGGGGTGGCCGGGCGCTGTCGGGTTGCCGTTTGTGGGTGGCTGGGCGTTGTTGGGCTCGCCAGTGTGGCTGCCCGGTGATGGAATTCCGGCCGTCCTACGCCGCCAGCTTTCCGATGATGTCCTCGTACGCCGCGAGGGTGCGCTCCCGCTCATCGTGCATCAGGTACACCGCGAACTGGTCCACCCCCAGCTCCGCGAGCTCCTGCAACCGCTCGATGTGGGCGCTCGCGGGGCCCGTCAGGCAGAACCTGTCGACGATCTCGTCCGGGACGAAGTCCGTCGACGGGTTGCCCGCGCGGCCGTGGTGGGCGTAGTCGTACCCCTCCCGCTCACGAATGTAGTCCGTCAGCTCGTGCGGTACCGGGCCCGAATCACCATACCGCGCAACGAGATCCGCCACGTGGTTGCCGACCATGCCGCCGAACCACCGGAGCTGCTCCCGCTGGTGCGCGACATCCTCTCCGACATAGGCAGGCGCAGCCACGCAGATGGTGATGCCCGCCGGGTCACGGCCCGCCGCGCGGGCGGCTTCGCGGACCGAGCCGACCGTCCAGCGGGCGATCGCCGGGTCGGCACACTGCAGGATGAACCCGTCGGCGTGCTCGCCCACCATTTTGAGTGCCTTCGGACCGTACCCGGCCATCCACATCTCCAGCCGGCCGTTGCGCACCCACGGGATCTGCACGGGCGTCTCCCTCAACAGTACCGAACGCCCCTCCGCCAGCTCCTTGATCACGTGCATCGAGTCCCGCAGCGTGGCCAAAGTGGACGGTGGCTTGCCGATCACCCGGTGTGCCGAGTCGCCCCGGCCGATGCCGCAGACCGTCCGGTTGCCGAACATGTCGTTCAGTGTGGCGAACAACGACGCCATCACCGACCAGTCCCGGGTGCCGGGACTGGTGACCATCGGCCCCACGATCATCGACGACGTGGCGGCGAGGATCTGCGAATAGATGACGAACGGCTCCTGCCACAGGACGCACGAGTCGAACGTCCAACCGTAGCCGAACCCGCGGTCCTCGGCCTCCTTCATCAACCGCACGACGTCCCGCGCCGGCGGGTCGGTCTGCAGCACCACCCCGAAATCCATCCCGCCCCCTCAGTTCAGATATTGACACAGCTCGCGCGGCAGGAACTCCCCGTGCCCGGTCCCGGCGCTGAAGGTCCCGGACGACACGACCACCTTTCCGCGGGACAACACGGTCTCGACCTTGCCGGTGATCTCGAAGCCCTCGTACGCCGAGTAGTCCACGGCCATGTGGTGCGTTTCCGCCGACAGGGTCTGCCGCGCGGCCGGGTCGTAGATCACGATGTCCGCGTCCGAACCCGGCGCGATGACACCCTTGCGCGGGTACAGCCCGAACATCCGCGCCGGTGTCGTCGAGCAGGCCTCGACCCACCGGCCCAGCGAGATCTCACCGGCCACGACGCCCTGGTGCAGCAGGTCCATCCGGTGCTCCACGCCCGGCATCCCGTTGGGGATCTTGGAGAAGTCGCCGCGGCCGAGCTCCTTCTGGTCCTTGAAGCAGAACGGGCAGTGGTCGGTCGAGACCACGGACAGGTCGTTCGTGCGCAGTCCGCGCCACAGGTCCGCCTGGTGCTTCTTCTCCCGCAACGGGGGAGAAGCGACGTACTTCGCGCCCTCGAAGTCCGGCTTCGCCAGGTCCTCGATGGACAGGTACAGATACTGCGGGCACGTCTCGGCGAACACGTTCTGGCCCTCGTTGCGTGCCTCGGCCACCGCGGAAAGCGCTTCCGCGGCCGACAGGTGCACGATGTAGAGCGGCGAACCGGTCACCTTCGCCAGCGCGATGGCCCGCGAGGTCGCCTCACCCTCCAGAATGGACGGACGGGTCAGCCCGTGCTGCACCGGGTCGCCCTTGCCCGCGGCCAAGGACTGCGCCACCAGCTCGTCGATCGCGATGCCGTTCTCCGCGTGCATCATGATGGTCGAGCCGGTCTCGGTGGCCTTCTGCATCGCCCGCAGGATCTCGCCGTCGGTCGAGTAGAACACCCCGGGATAGGCCATGAACATCTTGAAGCTCGACACCCCGGCGTCGATGCACGTCCCCATCTCCTTGAGCGTGCTGTCGTTGACGTCGGAGACGATCATGTGGAAACCGTAGTCGATCGCGCAGTTGCCGTCGGCCTTCTCGTGCCACTTGTCCAGTGTGGACACCAGCGAGGTGCCCTTGGCCTGCACGGCGAAGTCGATGATCGTCGTGGTCCCGCCCCAGGCCGCGGCCGTGGTGCCGGTCTCGAACGTGTCGGCGGAGAACGTGCCGCCGAAGGGCATCTCCATGTGCGTGTGGGCGTCGATCCCGCCCGGCATGACGTACTTCCCGGTCGCGTCGAGCACGGTGTCCGCGTTGTCGAACACTCCCGGCGCGGTGACGGCCACCACGCGCTCGTCCTCGATCAGCACGTCCGCGGAAGTCCCGCCGGTGGGGGACAGCACCGTCCCGCCCTTGATGAGAGTGCGCATCACGGCGCCACGATCGAGTCGTAGGAGTCGGGACGGCGGTCCCGGTAGAACGCCCACAGGTCCCGGACCTCGGCGAGCCTGTCCATGTCGAGGTCACGCACGACGACCTCGTCCTTCTCGTCCGATGCCGCGTCCCCGACCAGCTCGCCGCGCGGGTCGACGAAGTACGTCTGACCGTAGAAGTCGTTTTCCCCCAACGGTTCTATGCCGACGCGGTTGATCGCGCCGACGTAGTACTCGTTCGCCACCGCCGCCGCGGGCTGCTCGAGCCGCCACAGGTACTGCGACAGGCCACGGCTCGTCGCGGACGGGTTGAACACGATCTTCGCTCCGGCCAGGCCCAGCGCCCGCCAGCCCTCGGGGAAGTGCCGGTCGTAGCAGATGTAGACGCCGATCCGGCCGACCGCGGTGTCGAAGATCGGATAGCCGGTGTTGCCGGGCCGGAAGTAGAACTTCTCCCAGAAGCCCTTCACCTGCGGGATGTGGTTCTTCCGGTACTTGCCGAGGTACTTCCCGTCGGCGTCGATCACCGCCGCGGTGTTGTAGTAGACCCCCGGCTGCTCCTGCTCGTACATCGGCGCGACGATCACGATCCCGTGCCGCTCGGCCACCTCCTGCATGAGCTTGGTGGTCGGCCCGTCCGGGATGCCCTCGGTGTAGGAGTAGTAGTCGGCGTCCTGCACCTGGCAGAAGTACGGGCCGTAGAACAGTTCCTGCAGGCACACCACCTGCGCGCCCTGCGAGGCGGCGGCACCGATCGCCTCGACGGCGCCGGCGATCATCGAGTCCTTGTCACCCGTCCACCGCTGCTGCACCAAGGCGGCCCTGACCAGGTTGCTCACTGACTTCCTCCTTCTCTTCGGACGCGCGACCCGGCAGGGTCAGCGCGAGGTAGACCACGAAGCCGCCGACCAGTCCGGCGATCCAGCTGTAGTCGTAGAGGGGCTTGAGGAACGGGATGAGCCCGTCCGCGGGGAACGGCCCGCCCGACCCGGGTGCGGTGTAGGCGCCGCCGACCGCGAGCACCCCGCCGACGACGGTCGCGACCACCGCCTGCCAGCTCCAGCCCGCGCGGAACCAGTACCGGCCGCCTTGCGTGTACAGCCCGGCCAGGTCCAGCCTGCGGCGCCGCTGCACCCAGTACCCGGCGACGAGCACACCGGCGACCGCGCCCAGGACCCCGCCGTAGAAGCCGAGCCAGGCGAAGATGTAGATGCTCGGGTCGGAGTAGAGCTTCCACGGCTGGATGAGCACGCCGATCACGCCGGTGATCAGCCCGCCGACCGCGAAGGTGATGCGCTTGGGGAAGGCGTTGGAGAAGTCGTAGGACGGGCTCACCACGTTCGCCGCGAGGTTCGCCGAGATCGTCGCGAGCACCAGGGCGATCAGCGCGACGACCACCAGCACGGGGCTGGAGAACCGGTCGGCCAGCTGCGCCGGGTCCCAGATCGTCTCGCCGTAGAGCAGGCTGCCGCCCGAGGTGGTCAGGATCGCGACCACGGAGATGAACGTCATCGTCGTGGGCAGCCCGAGCAGCTGCCCGCGCACCTGCTTGGCCTGGCTGCCGCCGAAGCGGGTGAAGTCCGGCATGTTGAGCGACAGCGTCGACCAGAACGCGATCATCGCCATCAGCGACGGCGCGAACACCTTCCAGAACCCGCCGCCCCAGCCCAGCTTCGCGGGCTCGGCCAGGATCGGGCCCAGCCCGCCCGCCTTCACCAGCACGTAGCCCAGCAGGATCAGGAAGCCGACCGACACCAGCGGGGCGGTCCAGTTCTCGAACCGGCGGACCGCATCCATCCCGCGCCAGATGATCAGCATCTGCACGATCCAGAACACCGCGAACGACACCCACAGCGTCCAGTGCTGCCCGCCGATCTCGGCCGCGTTCCGCCAGCCGTCGCCTGCCAGCTTGCCGACCAGGATGTAGATCGCCTCGCCGCCGACCCAGGTCTGGATGCCGAACCAGCCGCACGCGATGAACGCACGCAGCAGCGCGGCGAAATTCGCCCCGCGAATTCCGTAGAAGGCACGCGCGAACACCGGGAACGGGATGCCGTACTTGGTGCCGGCGTGGCTGTTGGCGAGCATCGGGATCAGCACGATCAGATTGCCGAAGGTGATCGTGATGAGCGCCTGCAGCCAGTTCATGCCGAGCGCGATCAGGGAGGAGGCCAGCGCGTAGGACGGGATGTTGTGCGCCATCCCCATCCACAGCGCGAAATAGTTGTAGGTGGTCCAGGTTCGCTTTCCCACCGGGACGGGAGCCAGCTCGTCGTTGTAGAACCGGCTGCCCCGGATCGGCGCGGTGTCGCTGAGATCCACCCGGCCGTCGGGGTGGGTGATCTGCGCGGGTGCCATTGCGGAATATTGCGCGCCCGGCACTGGCGGAGGGCACTTACAGAGTGTTCACCGTTGCCCGCGCCCGCGCGCATTCTGTCGATTGCGCCCGGCGCGGGCCGGTGCTGTGCGCTGTCCCGTAGCACTCAGTTCATGAATCCGAAACACCTAGGAGAAATCGAAAACGCTCGCGGTCCCGGCGTTCGCCGAGCACTGGTTCGGGTAGCTGCGGGAGAAGCCGACCGGGCGCGCGTGCCAGTGCCCGGTGGCGGTCGCCGTGACCGGGGCGTAGATCATCGGACAGAGCAGCTGCTCCTGCGGCAGCCGGTCGAAGTCCCCGTCGACCGAGTCGAGGGTTTGGCACGCGCGGTCGTGCTGCGGGTGGCTCCCGCCCGCCGGCCCGCAGTCGAGGGTGACCGAGGCGATCCGGCCGGCGTCGTCGCGCAGCGTCAGGGTCAGCGAGGAGTCGTGGTGGGCGGGCGCGGCGACGGCGAGCAGGGTGGCGACGGCCGCGAAAGTGGAAAGAGGCATATCGGGGGTATCGGCGGTTTCTCCTTGACCCACGCCTACACGACCGAGTGAACTATTCGCCGAGATCGTGGGCGAGCAGTGCGACATAGAGGGACAGCATCGACTCCGGGTCCTCCAGCGGGACGCCCAGCACCTGCTCGATCCGGGCGAGCTGCTGGTAGTACGCGGTACGCGAGGTGTGCGCGGCGGCCGCGGCGGCGGACTTGTTGCCGCCCTGCTCGCAGTAGTGCCGCAGCGCCTGCAGCAGCCGGGTGCCCGACGCGGCGTCTCGCGACAGCAGCGGCCCCAGCTCCCGCGCGGCGAACGCACGCACCCGCTCGTCGTCCGCGAGCAGGTGTAGCAGACCGCGTAGTCGCACGTCCTCCAGCCGGTGCACCGCGCGGCCGGAACCGGCGTGCAGCGCGGCCGCCGCGACCTGTGCGGCCTCGATCAGGCTGCGCTGCGCGTGTGCCGGGCTGCTGACCGTCGTGCCCGCCGCGACCACCCGCGGCTGCCGGATCTCGCCCGCCAGCCGCTCCAGCACGGCGTCCACGTTCGCCTGGGGCGACAGGGAGAGCAGCGCCCGCACGCTCAGCTCGTCGACCACCGCGACGAGTGCGGACACCTTCGCCCGCCGGGCCGCCAGCGACACCGTCTCGGCCAGCTCGCGCAGCACCGCGGACGCGGACACACTCGGCTGCTTCGCCGCGGTCAGCAGCGGCCGGATCGCGACGCCGACCAGTTGCCGCCCTGGCAGCGGCACGCCGAGCGCGGACGCGCGGGCCAGCAGTTCGGCCGACGGCAGCGGCGAGGCCAGCAGCTCGCCGAGGACCGCCCGGTGCGCCTGCCGTTCGAGGCTGTCGCTGTCGCGGGCGACGAGCCGGTGCACGGCCAGCGCCGACGCGGCCCGTTCGACGACCACGACGTGCCGGTGCGGCGGCTGCTCGTCCGACACGACGATCAGCCGCCCCCAGTCGTGCCCGCGTGCGCCGACGATCGTGATCAGCCAGCCGGCCTCCGCCGCGTACGCCGTGCGCTCGCCGACGTGCACCGATCGCGAGCGCGAGAGCCATCCCCCCAGCAGCTCACCGGGGTCGGCGCCGGCGGCGTCGTAGGCGAGGACCTCGTGCGACAGGGTCTCCAGCACCGCCGGCCGCTCGGTCATCCGGACCACCTCGCGCAGCACGTCGGCCGGGTCCGCGCCGGACACCGTCAGCTCGGTGAACACCTGGTGCACCTGCTCGGCCGCGCGCAGCTCCGCCACCTGGGCGTCCACGATGAGCCCGTTCACCGTCTCCGTCACCGTGACGTACCGCGTCTCGCGCGACAGCGTGATCAGCGGGAGGCCGTCGCGGTCGGCGGCGGCGACCAGGGCCGGGGGCAGCGCGTCGCTCCAGTGCCGCACCAGCTCCACGACCAGCCCCGCGACTCCGGCCTCGGCGAGGCCGTCGACGTACTTGGCCAGCGCGGCCGGGTCGTCCGGCAGCGCGATGCCCGTGGTGAGGACCAGTTCGCCGCCCTTGAGCAGGTGCCCGATGTCGGCGACCTCGGCGACGTGCACCCAGCGCACCCGGGTGTCCAGGCCGTCGGCGCCCGCCACGACCCGGGGGCGGCCGTGGCGCACCACCGGCAGCGCGAGCACGTCGGCGACGGTCGGGTACATAGGACACAGACTGTACGGGCGGATTGCGTTCTCCGTACACATTGCTCGTGTCCGCCGCCGCCTGGGCTCATGGAGACTCGGTGACATGAGCGAATCGGAGTTGGCGGCCCGGCACCGCGCTGTCCTGCCGAACTGGCTGGCGCTGTACTACCAGGAGCCCATCGAGATCGTCCGCGCACAGGGCAGGCGGGTCACCGACGCCGAAGGCCGGACCTACCTCGACTTCTTCGCCGGCATCCTGACCAACGCCATCGGCTACGACGTCGCCGAGATCTCCGACGCGATCCGCGCGCAGCTGGACACCGGCGTGCTGCACACCTCGACGCTGTACCTGATCCGCAAACAGGTCGAGCTCGCCGAGCAGATCGCCGAGCTGTCCGGGATCCCGGACGCGAAGGTGTTCTTCACCAACTCCGGCACCGAGGCCAACGAGACCGCGCTGATGCTCGCGACCCAGTACCGGCGCAGCAACCAGGTACTGGCGATGCGCAACTCCTACCACGGCCGCGCGTTCGCGACGATCGGCATCACCGGCAACCGCGGCTGGTCGGCCAGCTCGCTCTCGCCGGTGAAGGTCAGCTACGTGCACGGCGGCTACCGCTATCGCGACGCGTTCGGGAGCCTGTCCGACGCCGACTACATCAAGGCCTGCACCGAAGACCTGCGTGACGTGCTGCAGACGACGACGTCCGGCGACGTGGCCGCGCTGATCGCCGAGCCGATCCAGGGTGTCGGCGGGTTCAACGTGCCGCCGGACGGGTTGTTCGCCGCGTTCAAGGAAGTCCTCGACGAGTACGGGATCCTGCTGATCTCCGACGAGGTCCAGACCGGCTGGGGCCGCACGGGCGAGCACTTCTGGGGCATCCAGGCGCACGGGGTGACCCCGGACGCGATGACCTTCGCCAAGGGGCTCGGCAACGGGCTGGCGATCGGCGGCGTCGTCGCGCGGGGCGACGTGATGGACTCGATCACCGCGAACTCGATCTCCACCTTCGGCGGCAACCCGGTCTCGACGGCGGGTGCCAAGGCGACTTTGGACTACCTGCTCGACAACGACCTGCAGGGCAACGCGGCGAAGCTCGGCAACCACCTGATCGCCGGGCTGCGCGACCTCGGCGAGCGCTACGACATCGTCGGCGACGTGCGCGGCAAGGGGCTGATGATCGGGGTGGAGCTCGTCGAGTCCGGTGGCAAGGACCCGAGCCCCCCGAACGCCGCCGCGGTGCTGGAGGAGACGCGCGAGCGCGGTCTGCTCGTCGGCAAGGGCGGGCTGCACAACAATGTCATCAGGCTCGCGCCACCGATGACGCTCACCGGCGAAGAAGCGGACGAGGCGCTGGAAATTCTGGGCGCGTCCATCGCCGCCGCGCAGGAGGGGACGAAGTGAGGATCTCGCACTGGATCGACGGCAAGCACTGGGCCGGGGTCGCGGACCGGACCGGGGAGGTGTTCGACCCCGCCACCGGCGAAGTCCGCGCCCACGTGGACTTCGCCGGTGCCGGGCAGGTCGAGGAAGCCGTCGCGGCGGCCGCCCGGGCGTTCCCCGGCTGGCGGGACACGTCGCTCGCCGCGCGCAGCCGCGTGCTGTTCGCCTTCCGCGAGCTGCTGACCGCGCGCAAGGACGAGCTGGCGAAGATCATCACGTCCGAGCACGGCAAGGTCGAGTCGGACGCGGCGGGCGAGATCGCGCGCGCGATCGAGAACGTCGAGTACGCGTGCGGCGCGCCGCAGCTGCTCAAGGGCGGGTTCAGTGAGAACGCCTCCCGCGGGGTCGACGTGTACTCGATCGCCCAGCCGCTGGGCGTGGTCGGGGTGATCTCGCCGTTCAACTTCCCGGTCATGGTGCCGCTGTGGTTCGTGCCGAACGCGATCGCCTGCGGCAACACCGTCGTGCTCAAGCCGAGCGAGAAGGACCCGTCGGCGTCCGTGTTCATCGCGGAGCTGTTCGCGGAGGCGGGCCTGCCCGACGGCGTGCTGAACGTGGTGCACGGGGACAAGGTCGCGGTCGACGGCCTGCTGGCCCATCCGGCCGTGCAGGCGGTCTCGTTCGTCGGCTCCACGCCGATCGCGCGGTACGTCTACGAGACCGGGACCTCGCACGGCAAGCGCGTGCAGGCGCTGGGCGGCGCGAAGAACCACATGGTCGTGCTGCCCGACGCCGACCTCGACCTGGCCGCCGACGCGGCGGTGTCCGCGGGCTTCGGCTCGGCGGGGGAGCGGTGCATGGCGGTGTCGGTCGTGGTCGCGGTCGAGCCGGTGGCCGACGAGCTGGTGGCGAAGATCACCGAGCGGATGGCGGGTCTGAAGGTCGGCGACGGGCGCGACCCGTCGTCGGAGATGGGGCCGCTGGTCACCGCCGCCCACCGCGCGAAGGTGCAGTCCTATGTGGACGCCGGGGTCGCCGAAGGCGCGGAGCTGGTGGTGGACGGCCGCGACATCGCCGTCGAGGGCGGCGGCTTCTGGCTGGGCCCGACGCTGTTCGACCGCGTGCAGCCGGAGATGTCGGTGTACCGCGAGGAGATCTTCGGGCCGGTGCTGTCGGTGGTGCGCGCCGGGACCTACGACGGCGCGCTGGAGCTGGTGAACGCCAACGCGTACGGCAACGGCACGGCGATCTTCACCAACGACGGCCGGGCGGCGCGGCGGTTCCAGAACGAGGTCGAGGTCGGCATGGTCGGGCTCAACGTGCCCATCCCGGTGCCCGTCGGCTACTACTCCTTCGGCGGCTGGAAGGACTCCCTGTTCGGCGACAGCCACGCGTACGGGCCGGAGGGGTTCCACTTCTTCACCCGCACGAAGGTGGTCACGAGCCGCTGGCCGGACCCGAGCCAGGGTGGGGTGAACCTCGGCTTCCCCCGGAACACGTGAGCTGGTCCGCCGGTTCTACGCCCAGGCGTGGAACCGGTGGGACGACTCCGTGCTGCCTCAGCTGCTGGACCCGGGCTTCACCTTCCGCGGCTCCCTCGGTGACGAGGTTCGCGGCCACGACGGCTGGCGCGCCTACCGCGACCGGATCCGCGCGGCGGTGCCGGACTTCCTGAACGAGATCACCGACCTGGTCGTCGAGGGCGACAGGGCCGCCGCGCGGCTGCGCTACTCCGGCCACCACCACGGCGAGCTGCTCGGCGTCCGCGGCGACGGGCGCCGCGTCGAGTACGCCGGGGCCGCGTTCTTCACCGCGCGCGCCGGATTGCTGACCGCCGCGTGGGTTCTCGGCGACCTCGACGCGCTCCGGCGGCAGCTTCCGTAAACTCGGTGTCAGGTGCACCGCGAGATGCGGAGGTGAAGGGTGGCCAGCTCGGACGAGCGACGCTTCGAAGTGCTACGCGCCATCGTCGCCGACTACGTCTCCAACCAGGAGCCGGTCGGGTCCAAGGCGATAGTCGACCGGCACAACCTCGGGGTGTCGAGCGCGACGGTCCGCAACGACATGGCAGCCCTCGAGGAGGAGGGCTACATCACACAGCCGCACACCAGCGCGGGCCGGATCCCGACCGACAAGGGCTACCGGCTCTTCGTCGACCGGCTCTCCGACATCAAGCCGCTGAGCAGCGCGGAACGCCGGGCGATCATCAGCTTCCTCGACGGCGCCCTCGACCTCGACGACGTGCTGCGCCGCTCGGTCCGGCTGCTCGCGCAGCTGACCCGGCAGGTCGCGGTGGTGCAGTACCCGATGATGTCGAACGCGACCCTGCGGCACCTCGAGGTGGTGCCGCTCACCCCGGCCCGGCTGATGCTCGTGGTGATCACCGACTCCGGTCGCGTCGACCAGCGCACCATCGACCTCGGCGACGTGCTGACCGACGAGCACGTCGGCCGCATCCGCGACGTGCTGAACACGAAGCTGTCCGGCCGCCGGCTCACCGACGCGGCCGCCCGCGTCGCCGAGCTGCCCGACCAGGCGCCGGGTGACCTGCGGGACGCGCTCGTGCGGGTCTGTACCGTGCTGGTCGAACATCTCGTCGAGCACCCGGAGGAGCGGCTCGTCCTCGGCGGTACCGCGAACCTGACCCGCAACGTCGCGGACTTCCCGGGTTCGCTGCGCCAGGTGCTGGAGGCGCTCGAGGAGCAGGTCGTGGTGCTGAAGCTGCTGGCCGCGGCCCGCAACCCCGGTGCCATCACCGTCCGGATCGGCGAGGAAAATGAGGACGCGCAGATGCGCAGCACCTCCGTGGTGTCCATCGGCTACGGGAAGGACGACATGCTCCTGGGCGGCATGGGCATCGTCGGGCCGACCCGGATGGACTACCCGGGCACGATCGCCGCGGTGCGCGCGGTCGCCAACTACGTGGGGCAGATCCTGGCCGGCAGCTAGCCGGCGAGCAGGGCTTTCCAGGAGGACTTGAGAGCGGTGGCGAGGGACTACTACGGCATTCTCGGCGTGGCCAAGAACGCGAGCGATCAGGAGATCAAGCGCGCGTATCGGAAGCTGGCACGGGAGCTGCACCCGGACGTGAACCCGTCCGAGGACGCGCAGCACAAGTTCGGCGAGGTCACCACCGCCTACGAGGTCCTCTCCGACCCGCAGAAGCGCAAGATCGTCGACCTCGGCGGCGACCCGCTGGACAACGGGGCGGGCGCGCGTGGCGGCGGAGGGGACCCGTTCGGCGGGTTCGGTGGCCTCGGCGACATCATGGACGCGTTCTTCGGCGCCGCCACCGGTGGCGGCGGCCGGGGCCGCGGCCCGCGCAGCCGGGTGCAGCCCGGCTCGGACGCGCTCATCCGGATCAGCCTGACGCTGGAGGAGTGCGCGACCGGCGTCAACAAGGAGATCACGGTCGACACCGCGATCCTGTGCGACCAGTGCCGCGGCAACGGCACCGCCCCCGGCGGCACCGTCAAGACCTGCGACACCTGCAACGGCCAGGGCGAGATCCAGTCGGTGCAGCGCTCGTTCCTCGGCCAGGTGGTCACGGCCCGGCCGTGCCCGGTGTGCCGCGGCTACGGCGAGGTCATCACCGACCCGTGCCGCCAGTGCGGCGGCGACGGCCGGGTGCGTGCCCGCCGCAACGTGACCGCGAAGGTGCCGGCGGGCGTCGGCGACGGGATGCGGATCCGGCTGTCCGGTCAGGGCGAGGTCGGCCCCGGCGGCGGCCCGGCCGGCGACCTGTACGTCGAGGTCGACGAGGAGCCGCACGACGTGTTCCTGCGTGAGGGCCACGACCTGCACTGCAACCTGCGCATCCCGATGACCACGGCGGCACTGGGCGCGAGCGTGCAGCTCGAAACGCTCGTCGACGGCGAGTACGAGCTGGACCTCGAGCCCGGCACGCAGCCGGGCGCCGAGCTGCTGCTGACGGGCAAGGGCATGCCGCGGCTGCGCTCGTCCGGACGCGTGGACGGCCGTGGTGATCTGCACGTGCACATCGACGTCACGGTGCCGACGCGGCTCGACGAAGCACAGCGTGAGCTGCTGCGGGAGCTGGCGCAGCAGCGCGGCGAAGAGGTGCCGACGCTGGCGAGCAACGGCCGGTCCGGCGGGCTGTTCTCGAAGCTGCGCGGCACCAAGAGCCACCGGTAATGCCCGGCACGACCTCGCCGGTGTTCCTCGTCGAGGCGCTGCCGGCGGGTTCGCACGCCGTGCTCGACGGCGAGGAGGCGCGGCATGCGGTGACCGCGCGCCGGATGCGGGCGGGCGAGCGGCTCACCCTGTCCGACGGCGCCGGCGCGGCGGCGGACTGCGTGGTGGAGGCCGTGCGCCCCGGCCGTGAGCCCGCGCTGGACGTGGTGATCGAGCAGCGCCGGCACGACCCCGCCCCGCGGTTGCGGGTGACGGTCGCGCAGGCGCTGGCCAAGGGCGATCGCGGTGAGCTGGCGGTGGAGCTCGCGACGGAGGCGGGCGCCGACGCCGTGCTGCCGTGGCGGGCGGAACGCAGCGTGGCCCGGTGGGAGGAGGGCCCCCGCGGCGCGAAGGCGCTCGCGCGCTGGCAGGCCACCGCCCGCGCGGCGGCCAAGCAGGCCCGGCGCACGTGGGTGCCGCCGGTCGAGGACCCGGTTGACACGCCCGGCCTCGCGGCGGCGGTGCGGGATTCGGCGCTGGCGCTGGTCCTCGAAGGCGCGGCGGAGCAGCAGCTCACCCGCGTCGACCTGCCGGCCGAGGGTGAGCTGCTGCTCGTCGTCGGCCCCGAGGGCGGCATCACCGACGCCGAGCTCGCAGCCCTGCAGGCGGCGGGCGCCGTCCCGGTGCGGCTCGGTCCGACGGTGCTGCGCACGTCGACGGCCGCGGCGGTGGCGCTGGGCGCGCTCGGCGCGCGGACCGACCGCTGGGACTAGGTCGCGGCTGACACTCTCCGGAAAAATCAAGACGCAATATGGCGTTGAGACCGGCCCAGCCATTACGCTGACCACCAGCACCTGGGGCCCGCGGTTCCCGGGTTTGCGGACCCCGCCGGACACCTCCCCCCTCGGTCCGGCGGAGCCGGGACGGCGGTGGGACGACCCCCAGGTTTCACCGCCGTCGCCGGCGTCTCCTGCTCACTCGCCCGCGGCCCGTTTCGCTCGAGGCTCCGGCGGTCCTCGCCTTGGGGGTCGAACCCCCAAACCCCCGCCAGGAGGCTCCGCTCCTGGACCCCGCTGGGGCTTCGCCCCTAGACCCCCGGTGCGGTGCCGGTTCGATGCGGAGGTGTCCTGTGGTGGCGCGATAGGGTGCGGGGCATGAGTGACGCCGAGACGTTGTTCGAGCGGATCATCGCGGGGGAGATTCCCGCCGACGTGGTGTACCAGGACGACACCACGTTCGCCTTCCGCGACATCCGGCCGCAGGCGCGGACGCACGTGCTCGTGGTGCCGAAGAAGCGCTACCGCAACGTCGCCGAGCTGGCGGCGGCCGACCCGCAACTGCTCGCGGACGTGATCGCGACCGCCGCCAAGGTGGCCGAGATCGAGGGAATTACCGGGTCCGGCTACCGCGTTGTGTTCAATACGGACAGTGATGCCGGGCAGACCGTCTTCCACGTGCACGCGCACGTGCTGGGCGGAGAACAGCTCGGTCTGTTCGGGCGGCACGAGTAACCACCTGCGACGCGCGGGGCAGTGCCGCTAGCATCATGGATGAGTACACCGTCGACTAGCGAACGCGCAGAAAGCAGGCCCGAGGGCACGTGGCCGGTACCGCACAGGGTGGAGCCGCCCGATCCGACGTCCCAGGGGACGTCCCACAGACCAATACGGAGACCGCCAACCCGATGTCGCGGAGTGCGCAGTCCCGGTTCCCGATCCCCGACACGGCCACGCTGACGCTGCTCGGCTCCCGGGACGAGAACCTGCGCGTCGCCGAGGAGCTCCTCGAGGCCGACGTGCACGTGCGCGGCAACGAGGTCACCCTCACGGGTGCCCCGGCCGACGTCGCCTTCGGCGAGCGGGTCTTCGCCGAGCTGGTCACCCTCGCCGAACGGGGGCAGCAGGTCGGCCCGGACACCGTGCGCCGCACCGTAGGCATGCTCTCCGCGGGCGGCAAGGAGTCCCCGGCCGAAGTGCTGAGCATGGACATCCTGTCCCGGCGCGGGCGCACCATCCGCCCCAAGACGCTCAACCAGAAGCGCTACGTCGACGCCATCGACAAGCACACCGTCGTCTTCGGCATCGGCCCCGCCGGCACCGGCAAGACGTACCTGGCCATGGCCAAGGCCGTGCAGGCGCTGCAGGCCAAGCAGGTCACCCGCATCATCCTGACCCGCCCGGCGGTCGAGGCGGGGGAGCGGCTGGGCTTCCTGCCCGGCACGCTGTCGGAGAAGATCGACCCGTACCTGCGCCCGCTGTACGACGCGCTGCACGACATGGTCGACCCGGACTCGATCCCGCGCCTCATCCAGGCCGGCACCATCGAGATCGCGCCGCTGGCGTACATGCGCGGCCGCACCCTCAACGACGCGTTCATCATCCTCGACGAGGCGCAGAACACCACGCCCGAGCAGATGAAGATGTTCCTGACCCGGCTCGGTTTCAACTCCAAGATCGTGGTCACCGGCGACGTCACCCAGGTCGACCTGCCCACCGGGCAGCGCAGCGGTCTGCGAGTCGTGCGGGAGATCCTCGAAGGCGTCGACGACCTGCACTTCGCCACCCTGACCAGCCAAGATGTCGTCCGGCACCGGCTGGTCGGCGACATCGTGGACGCCTACGAGAAGTGGCAGGCCGTCCAGGACACCGCGAACAACGGCTGGAAAGGCCGTCACTGACAAGTCATGAGCATCGAGATCGCCAACGAGTCCGGGACGGCGGTGGACGAGACGTCCATCGTCTCCGCCGCCCGATTCGCACTGGACCGCATGGAAGTCAGCCCGCTCGCCGAACTGTCGGTGGTGCTGGTGACCCTGGACGTGATGTCGGACCTGCACGTGCGCTGGATGGACCTGCCGGGGCCCACCGACGTCATGGCCTTCCCCATGGACGAGCTGGACTCCGCCCGCCGCCCCGACGCCGGTGACGTCTCGCCGGCGCTGCTCGGCGACATCGTGCTGTGCCCGGCGTTCGCGAAGGACCAGGCCCGCACGGCCGGTCACTCGCTGATGGACGAGCTGTACCTGCTCACCGTGCACGGCGTGCTGCACCTGCTCGGCTACGACCACGCCGAGCCCGCCGAGGAGCGCGAGATGTTCGGCCTGCAGAAGCGGATCCTCGCCGACTTCAAGGCCGCCATGTCGGCGGCCAAGCGGCGGGACGCGCAGCGCACCAACGACGACCGCCTGCTGGGCGCGGCGGGCCTGGACGCCACGGCGGACGACGCGTAACCGATGGCGAGCTCCGCCTCATTGCTGGTTCTCGCTGTCGCGCTGGTCCTGCTCGGTGGGGTCTTCGCCGCGGCGGACGCCGCCGTCAGCACCGTCTCCCCGGCGCGCGTCGACGGCCTGATCCGGATGGGCCGTCCCGGCGCCCGCCAGCTCGCCGCCGTCGTCGCCGAGCGCCGCAGGCACATCAACCTGCTGCTCCTGCTGCGGATGATCTGCGAGCTCACCGCGACCGTGCTGGTCACCGTGGTGTTCCTGCGCTGGATCGACCCCGAGTGGCTCGCGGTCGTGGTCACCGCCGTCGTGATGGTCGTGGTCAGCTACGTCCTCATCGGCGTCGGCCCGCGCACGATCGGACGCCAGCACCCGTACCGGGTGGGCGCCGCCGTCGCCGGTCCGGTGCGTGTCCTCGGCACCGTGCTGGGCCCGCTCAGCCGGCTGCTGATCATCGTCGGTAACGCCATCACCCCTGGTCAGGGCTTCCGCGAAGGCCCGTTCAGCTCCGAGATCGAGCTGCGCGAGCTGGTCGACCTGGCGCAGGAGCGCGGCGTCGTGGAGCCCGCCGAGCGCGAGATGATCCACTCGGTGTTCGAGCTGGGCGACACCGTGGCGCGCGAGGTCATGGTGCCGCGCACCGAGGTCATCTGGATCGAGCAGGACAAGTCCGTGCGGCAGGCGCTCGCGTTGTCGCTGCGCACCGGGTTCACCCGGCTCCCGGTGATCGACGAGTCCGTGGACGACATCGTCGGCGTGCTCAACCTCAAGGATCTGGTGCGCGCCTCGCTGGACGACGGGTCGGCGAAGCCCGTCTCGCAGCTGATGTACCCGGCGACCTTCGTGCCGGACTCCAAGCGCCTGGACGACCTGCTGCGCGAGATGCAGCTGTCGCACAACCACATGGCGATCGCGGTCGACGAGTACGGCGGCACCGCGGGCCTGCTGACCATCGAGGACATCCTGGAGGAGATCGTCGGCGAGATCACCGACGAGTCCGACCTGGAGGAGCGGCCGCCGGTCGAGCACCTCGACGACAAGTCGGTCCGCGTCTCCGCGCGGCTGCCGGTCGACGACCTGGGCGAGCTGTTCGGCATCGAGCTGGAGGACCACGACGTCGAGACCGTCGGCGGCCTGCTCGCGCAGCGGCTGGGCCGGGTGCCGCTGCCGGGCGCGGAGGCCGAGGTGGACGGGCTGCGCCTGCACGCCGAGGGCGGCAAGGACCGCCGCGGCAGGATGCGGATCACGACCGTGGTGGTGCGCGCGGCGGACGAGGAGATAGCCGGACGTAGGGTGCGTACCGGTGAACAGGACGAACGTGACGGGAGCGTGGACGATGTCTGAGCTGGGGCCGGAAGACGAGAAGATCGTGATTCTCGCCCGATCGGCGCGGGCGCGCACCCAGGCCACCGAGGGCGCCGCGGTACGCGACACCGACGGCCGCACGTACGCGGCCACCACGGTGGAGCTGCCCTCGTTCCAGGTCACCGCCCTGCAGGCCGCGATCGCCGCGGCGGTCTCCAGCGGCGCCGAGGGCCTGGAGGCTGCGGCCGTGGTGACGCACCGGCCGATGGTCGACGGCGCGTCGGTGCAGGCGGTGCGGGACCTCGCGGAGATCGCGCCGATCTTCCGCGCGGACCTCAAGGGCGACGTGCAGGAAGTCCTGCAGTGAACCACCGCTCGGGCTTCGCCTGTTTCGTCGGCCGCCCCAACGCCGGCAAGTCCACGCTGACGAACGCGCTCGTCGGCAGCAAGATCGCGATCACCTCCAGCAAGCCGCAGACCACCAGGCACGCGATCCGCGGCATCGTGCACCGCGACGACGCGCAGCTGGTCATCGTGGACACCCCGGGCCTGCACCGGCCGCGCACGGTGCTCGGCGAGCGGCTCAACGACATCGTGTACTCGACGTGGTCCGAAGTGGACGTCGTCGGGTTCTGCGTGCCCGCCAACGAAAAGGTCGGGCCCGGCGACAAGTTCATCGCGAACGAGCTGCGCAAGATCGCCAAGCGCACGCCGGTGCTCGGCATCGTCACCAAGACCGACCTCGCGAACCGCCAGCAGATCGCCGACCAGCTCCTCGCGCTGCAGGAGGTCATGGAGTTCGCGGAGCTGATCCCGGTGTCCGCTTCCGCCGGTTTCCAGGTGAAGCAGCTGGAAGACCTGCTGGTGCAGCGGCTGCCCGAGGGCCCGCCGCTCTACCCCGACGGCGACCTGACCGACGAGCCCGAGCAGACGCTCGTCGCGGAGCTGATCCGCGAAGCGGCGCTGGAGGGCGTACGGGACGAGCTGCCGCACTCGATCGCCGTCACGGTCGAGGAGATGCTCCCGCGCGAAGGCCGGGACGACCTGCTGGACGTGCACGCGTTCCTCTACGTCGAGCGGCCGAGTCAGAAGGGCATCATCCTCGGGCACAAGGGGGAGCGGCTGCGCACGGTCGGTTCGGAGGCGCGGCGGCACATCGAGGCCCTGCTGGGCACGAAGGTGTACCTCGACCTGCACATCAAGGTGGCCAAGGACTGGCAGCGCGACCCGAAACAACTGCGGCGGCTCGGCTTCTGAGTTTTGTCGGTGCGGGATGAGAAGATGTCCCGGTGAGTCTCTATCGCGACACCGGTGTGGTGCTGCGGGTGCACAAGCTCGGTGAGGCCGACCGGATCATCACCCTGCTGACCCGCCACCACGGCAAGGTGCGCGCCGTGGCCAAGGGCGTGCGGCGCACCACCTCGCGGTTCGGTGCGCGGCTGGAACCCTTCGGCCACGTCGACGTGCAGTTCTACACCGGCCGCACGCTCGACGTGATCACCCAGGTGCAGACCGTGGACGCCTTCGCGCTGCCCCTGGTCGGCGACTACCAGCGCTACACCGCGGCCAGCGCGATCGCCGAGACGGCCGACCGGCTCGCGGCCGAGGAGGGCGAGCCGGCGATGCGGCTGTACCTGCTGGTCACCGGGGCGCTGCGCGCGCTCGCGGACGGGCAGCGGGACGCATCGCTGGTGCTCGACGCCTTCCTGTTGCGTGCCATGTCCTTCGCGGGCTGGGCGCCGGCCATCGCCGAGTGCGCGCGATGCGGCCTGCCCGGTCCGCACCGGGCGTTCAGCGTGCAGGCGGGCGGGTCGATGTGCGGCAACTGCCGGGCGCCGGGGTCGGTGCATCCCGCGCCGGAGGTGCTGGTGCTGCTGGAGGCGCTGCTGCACGGTGACTGGGACATCGCCGAGGCTTCGGTGCAGGGCGCCCGCCGGGACGCGAGCGGCCTGGTCGCCGCCCACCTGCAGTGGCACCTCGAACGTCAGCTCCGCTCGCTCCCCCTGGTGGAGCGGCGCGCACGAGAGGTGACCACCGGGGGTTCGTAGCCGGGTGTCCGTTCGGGCAGCCGCTGTGCGGTGGGTACTGTCGGACGGCGGAATCCGGACTACTGGAGGCGAATCAGGGTGCTGCGCAGGGGACGTCAGGACACCGCCACGGCGCTGCGGGCGCCTGACCCGCACCCGTCCGGGGCGCGTCCGCCGGAGATCCCGGCCGAGCTGGTGCCCAACCACGTCGCCCTCGTCATGGACGGCAACGGCCGCTGGGCCAACCAGCGTGGCCTGCCGCGGATCGAGGGGCACAAGCGTGGCGAGGCCGTCATGATCGACGTGGCCAGTGGCGCGGTCGAGCTCGGCGTGAAATGGCTGTCGGTGTACGCGTTCTCGACCGAGAACTGGAAGCGCAGCCCCGAAGAAGTGCGCTTCCTGATGGGGTTCAACCGGGACACGATCCGCCGTCAGGTGGACTACCTCGGGTCGATCGGCGTGCGGATCCGGTGGGCCGGGCGCACACCGAAGCTGTGGCGCAGCGTGATCAAGGAGCTGCAGGCCGCCGAGGAGAAGACCAAGAACAACACGCTGCTCAACATGACGATGTGCGTGAACTACGGTGGCCGGGCCGAGATCGGCGACGCGGCACGGCGGATCGCGCAGCTCGTGGCCGAGGGCAAGATCAACCCGGCCAAGGTCGACGAGAAGATGCTGGCGAAGTACCTGTACCAGCCCGAGATGCCGGACGTGGACCTGTTCCTGCGGCCGTCGGGGGAGCTGCGGACGTCGAACTTCATGCTGTGGCAATCGGCGTACGCGGAGTTCGTCTTCCAGGACACGTTGTTCCCCGACTTCGACCGGCGCCAGCTGTGGGCGGCGTGCTTGGAGTTCGCGAAGCGGGACCGCCGGTTCGGCGCCGCTGTCGATGCTGCGAAAGGTGCGTCATGATGACTGAAGCCGCGGACACCGCGGAGCTGCTGGGGCGTGCGCGCGAGGCGCTGGAGCGCTACCTGGAGGTCCACGTCGACGACGACGGCGCGCTGACGTTCTCGCACGCCGGGGTGCCCGGGGTCGTCCAGTCGACCCAGCTCGCCGAGGGGCTCACGGTGCTGAGCCTGACCTGTGTCGTGGCGTGGGACCTGCCGGACAAGCCCGGCGTCGCGACGGCCGCGGCCGAGCGGGCGGGGCAGGGGCTGTTCGGCACTCTCGGTGTGACGCACACCGACCGCGGCCTGGACCTGACGCTGCGGTACGCGTTTCCGGGGCAGGGCCTGGAGGTCTCGGCGTTGGGCACCCTGCTGATGCTGGTCATCTCGACGGCTTCGCAGCTGCGGAACGAGCTGGTCCCGCCGCAGGGCTGAGCCACCCCACTGCGGCGACCTGCCCGCACAACCCTTCGGCACCAGACCTTCTGGTCGCGGCCGAGCGGGCGGTCTGGACCTGACGCTGCGGTACGCGTTTCCGGCGCAGGGTCTCGAGGTCCCGGCGCAGGACCGAGCCACCCCACCGCGGCGACCTCCCCGCACAACTCGTCGGCACCACACCTTCGGGGGCGTGCCTCGCGGGCGGCCGGGGAACTGTCGGTCCCCCCTGGCATCATCGGGCCCGTGGACGTCCTCACCGAGCGCCCGCGCGAGAAGCGCCGCCGCCGGATCACCTCCGTCGAGGTGCTCTGCGTGGTGCTGCTCGCCGCGATCCTGGGCCAGTCGTGGCTGCAGGACGTCCTCGACGTGCCCGGCCTGCGCACCGGCTCGACGATCTTCGTCGCCGTCTGCGTCCAGGCCCTGCCGTTCCTCGTGCTCGGTGTGCTGATCAGCGGCGCCATCGCCGCGTTCGTGCCCGCCCGCGTCCTGCGCCGGGCGCTGCCCCGCCGTACCGCCGCGGCGGTGGGCGTCGCCGGGCTGGCGGGGGTCGCGCTCCCCGGCTGCGAGTGCGCCTCGGTACCCGTAGCCCGGCGGCTGATGGGGCAGGGCGTCGCCCCGGCGGCGGCGCTCACCTTCCTGCTCGCCGCCCCCGCGGTGAACCCCGTCGTGCTCGTCGCGACAGCCGTGGCGTTCCCCGGCAGGCCCGAGATGGTCCTCGCCCGGTTCCTCGGCTCGCTCGCCACCGCCGTGGTCATGGGCCTGCTCTGGGCCCGTTGGGGCAAGCTCGACTGGATCGTCGCCCGCGCGCTCGAACGGCTCCCCGACGCCGGGGGCGGGCGCTGGAAGGCGTTCGCCGAGATCGCGCGCACCGACCTGGTCGAGGCGGGCGGTTTCCTCGTCCTCGGCGCCTTCATCTCGGCCACGCTGAACGTCCTGGTCCCGCAGTCCTGGTTCGCCGTCCTCGGTGGACAGCTGGTGCTCGGCGTCGCGGTGCTGGCGGTGCTGGCGGTCGTCCTGGCCCTGTGCAGCGAGGCGGACGCGTTCGTCGCGGCGTCGCTGACGGCGTTGCCGCTGCTGCCGAAGCTGGTCTTCCTGGTGGTGGGCCCGGCGATCGACGTCAAGCTGTTCGCCCTGCAGGCGGGCACCTTCGGCCGCTCGTTCGCGGTGCGGTTCGCGCCGGTGACGTTCGTCGTCGCCGTGTGCTGCGCGCTCGTGGTCGGCACGCTGCTGGTCGGCGGTGCGCGATGAGGCTCGCGCTCGCGTCCGTGGCCCTGGGCGCGGTCGGCGTGGTGTTCGCGGTCTCCACCTGGGTGACCTGGCTGATCATCCAGCCCGGCGACCCGACGCCACTGACGATCGTCGTCGCGCTGGTGCTCGGGGCGTTGTGGGTCGTCGTGCTCGGGGCCGCGGTGCTCGCGCTGATCTTCGGTTTCGTCGGCCGGGCGGCCGGCGGTCTCGCGAAGGCCGGCATCGGGCTGGGCGTCGTCGCGATGCTGCTCGCGCTCGGCGGCGCGGTCGCGTTCGTCGCCGCGGCCGCGGACTGGACGCCGGTGGTGGCCCGGTGAGGCGCGAGACGCAGAACATCCTGCTGGTGCTGCTCGGCGGTGCCCTGCTCAAGATCGGCCTCAACGGCGACTACCTGCGTTACGTCAAGCCGGCCCAGCAGCCCTGGGTGCTCGCCGGCGGAGCGGTGATGGTCGCGCTCGGCGCCGTCGCCATCGTCCGCGACATCCGGGCCCACCACGCCGACGACGGCCACGGCCACCACCACCTCGCCCGGTCCGCCTGGCTGCTGATGCTGCCGGTGCTCGCGGTCTTCCTCGTCGCGCCGCCCGCCCTCGGCTCGGACTCCGTCACCCGCACCGAGGCCCGCGCCCCGGCGCAGAGCCAGGCGGTCTTCCCGCCGTTGCCGCAAGGGGAGGTCGTGCCGCTGTCGCTGACCGACCTCGTCACCCGCGCGGGCTGGGACTCCGGCGGTTCACTCAACGGCCGCACGGTGCGGCTGACGGGGTTCGTCACGCATTCCCACGGCTCCGTGCTGCTCGCACGCATGATCATCACCTGCTGTGCCGCCGACGCGTACCCGCTGACGGTCCGGCTGGCCGGTCCCACGGGCGCGGCCTATCCGGACGACACCTGGCTGGAGGTCACCGGGCAGGTCGTGCCCGGTACGGCGACCAGGGCCGACCGCTACACGCCGGACCTGGTGGTCGCGTCGGTGCGTCGCATTGCGCAGCCGCGGGACCCTTACGAGGACTGAGCCACCCGGGCCGCGCAGTCGGCGCAGGTGCCGACGATCTCGACCGTGTGCGTGATCTCCGAGAACCCGTGCCCGGACGCGATCTTCTCCGCCCAGCGTTCCACGGCCGGCCCCTCCACCTCGACCGTCCGGCCGCAGTGGCGGCACACCAGGTGGTGATGGTGGTGCGAGGAGCAGCGGCGGTAGATCGCCTCGCCGCTGTCGGTGCGCAGCACGTCGATCTCGCCGGCCTCCGACAACGACTGCAGCGTCCGGTAGACCGTCGTGAGCCCGATGCCGTCGCCGCGTTTGCGCAGCTCGTCGTGCAGTTCCTGGGCCGACCGGAAGTCGTCGACCTCCGCCAGCAGCTCCACCACCGCCGCGCGCTGCCTTGTCGACCGCAGGCCGGGCACGGGCGCGACCCTACTCATGCGTCCTCCTGAACGTGTGCCACCGCGTCCACCACGATATGGGCCAGGTGGTCGTCGACGAGCCGGTACACCACTTCGCGCCCGTGCCGCTCGCCCTGCACGACTCCGGCGGCCTTGAGCACCCGCAGGTGCTGGCTGATCAGCGGCTGCGCGACGTCGAGCGCGTCGACCAGCTCGTGCACGCAGCGGTCGCCGTCGCGCAGCTGCAGGACGATCGCGATCCGCACCGGCGCGGCGAGCGCCCGCAGCAGCTCCCCGGCCCCGGCCAGCGCCGCGGTCGAGGGAACCGGCGTGCCCGGCCTGACCGGCCCCTCCGCGTGCACCTCGTCCGGCACCTGGCTCGCCGTGGGCATGTCGATCTCCAGCCTGTCGTGCGGGTGTCCTTCCATCCTAGTGGGCGGTAGCCCGGCGCCCGCCGATCTGTCAAGCCCCACCGCACGAGCGCGAAGCGGCCGGATAGGCTGGACGAAACCATCCCGCCGGCTATGGAGAGCGTGGAGTGCCCGCCAACACGATTGAGACCGTCGTCAGCTTGTGCAAGCGCCGTGGCTTCGTCTTCCCCAGCGGGGAGATCTACGGCGGTACCCGGTCGGCGTGGGACTACGGACCGCTCGGGGTCGAGCTCAAGGAGAACGTCAAGCGCCAGTGGTGGAAGACCATGGTGCAGAGCCGGGACGACGTCGTCGGCCTGGACTCGGCGGTGATCCTGCCGCGCAAGGTCTGGGAGGCCTCCGGGCACGTCGAGGCGTTCGTCGACCCGCTGGTCGAGTGCCTGTCCTGCCACCGCCGCTTCCGGGCGGACCACCTGCAGGAGGAGTACGCCGAGCGCACCGGCAAGGAGCAGGCCGAGGGTGACCTGTCCGACGTGCCGTGCCCGAACTGCGGCACCCGCGGCCAGTACACCGCGCCCCGCAGCTTCAACGGGTTGCTCAAGACCTATCTCGGCCCGGTGGAGAGCGACGAGGGCCTGCACTACCTGCGCCCGGAGACCGCGCAGGGCATCTTCGTCAACTTCCTCAACGTGCAGACCACCTCCCGCAAGAAGCCGCCGTTCGGCATCGGCCAGGTCGGCAAGTCCTTCCGCAACGAGATCACCCCCGGCAACTTCATCTTCCGCACGCGTGAGTTCGAGCAGATGGAGATGGAGTACTTCGTCGAGCCGGGCGAGGACGAGCGCTGGCACCAGTACTGGATCGACCTGCGCACCGACTGGTACACCGACCTGGGCATCCGGCGGGACAACCTGCGGCACTACGAGCACCCGAAGGACAAGCTGTCGCACTACTCGAAGCGGACGGTGGACATCGAGTATCGCTTCGGGTTCTCCTCGGGCCAGGAGTGGGGTGAGCTCGAGGGCATCGCGAACCGCACCGACTTCGACCTGACGACGCACTCGAACCACTCGGGTGTCGACCTGTCGTACTTCGACCAGGCCACCGGGCAGCGCTACCGGCCGTTCGTGATCGAGCCGGCCGCGGGCGTGGGCCGCCCGATGATGGCGTTCCTGCTCGACGCCTACACCGAGGACGAGGTGCCCAACGCCAAGGGCGGCGTGGACAAGCGGGTCGTGCTGAAGCTGGACTACCGGCTCGCGCCGTACAAGGTCGCCGTGCTCCCGCTCTCGCGCAACGCCGACCTCACGCCGAAGGCGAAGGACCTCGCCGCGCGGCTGCGCAGGAACTGGAGCGTCGACTTCGACGACGCCGGGTCGATCGGCAAGCGCTACCGCCGCCAGGAGGAGATCGGCACGCCGTTCTGCGTGACCGTCGACTTCGACTCGCTCGAGGACAACGCGGTGACCATCCGCGAGCGCGACACCATGGCACAGGAGCGCGTGGCACTGGACAAGGTGGAGTCCTACCTCGCGGGCCGCCTGCTCGGCTGCTGACGTCCCGGCACCTGCCCGGCAGCGCCGCGCACCCCTGACACCTGTCACGGTCAGGTCGTGACGAGCGGCCTGCCGGTGCGGGGGCGCGCGGCGGCAGAGTCGGGGTATGAACGCAACCAGCTCCCAGCTCAGTGACGCGGAGGTGACGGCAGGCACCGCGGTGCGGTTGTCCGGCCTGCGCAAGACCTACGGCGAGGTGCGCGCCGTCGACGGCATCGACCTCACGATCGCGCCGGGTGAGGTGGTGGCGCTGCTCGGCCCGAACGGCGCCGGCAAGTCCACCACCGTCGACATGATCCTGGGGCTGAGCAAGCCCGACGACGGCGACGTGACGGTGTTCGGCGCGACCCCCGCCGAGGCCGTGCAGACCGGCAGCATCGGCGCGATGCTCCAGGGCGGCGCGCTGCTGGACGACGCGACGGTCGGTGAGACGGTCGCCATGATCGCGTCCCTGCACCGCAAGCCCATGCCGGTGGCCGAAGCCCTCGCCCGCGCGGGCATCGAGGACCTGGCGAACCGGCGCGGCAACAAGCTCTCCGGCGGCCAGAAGCAGCGCGTGCGGTTCGCCGTCGCGCTCGTGTCCGATCCGGACCTGCTGCTGCTGGACGAGCCCACGGCCGCGATGGACGTCGGGAGCCGCCGCGAGTTCTGGCGGTCCATGCAGGCCTTCACCGGCTCCGGTCGCACGGTCGTGTTCGCCACGCACTACCTGGAAGAGGCCGAGGAGTTCGCCGACCGCGTGGTGCTGATGCGTGGCGGGCGGATCGTCGCCGACGGCTCCGTCGCCGAGGTCCGGGCGCTGGCCGGTGGCCGCACGCTTCGTGCGGTGGCGCCCGGCGCCACCGAGGCCGCGGTCGCGAACCTCCCTGGTGTCACCGGGTTTCAGCTCCGCGGTGAGCGGGTCGCGGTGTCCAGCGGCGACTCCGACGCGACCCTGCGCGCGTTGCTCACCGCCTTCCCCGGGGCGCACGACATCGAGATCGCCGCGATCGGCCTCGAAGGTGCGTTCCTGTCGCTGACTTCAGACGAGGAGAACGTCCGATGAGCCTCAGGTTCCTGGCACTGGAGATCCGGCGGGTCACCCGCTCGCCGCGGTTCATGATCTTCACCGTGGCCTTCCCGGTCCTGCTGTTCCTGCTCTACGTCAGCCTGTTCGCCAAGCAGCCCGCCGAGAAGGCCGTGCTGATGGTGAGCATGACCGCCTTCGGCGCGATGACCGCCGCGATGTTCACCGGCACCCGCGTCGCACTGGAGCGGGCCGCAGGCTGGCAGCGGCAGCTGCGGCTGACCCCGTTGTCCGGCGCGGGCTACCTGACGGCGAAGGCGACCACCGGCATGACGCTGGCGCTCGCGCCCGCGATCTTCGTGCCGCTGGTGGCGCTGGTCGCCGAAGGCGTCTCGCTCGACGGGGCTGGGTGGGTGCGGGCCACGCTGGGGGTGTGGCTCGCGGCGATCCCGTTCGCGCTGATCGGACTGCTCATCGGGCAGATCGGCACGGCCGACTCCACCCAGCCGATCACCCAGCTGGTGATGCTGCCGATGGCGCTGCTGGGCGGGATCTTCATCCCGATCGACGCGATGCCGCACTGGCTGCTGCAGATCGCGCAGGTGCTGCCCACCTACTGGATGGGACAGATCGGGCGCGGCGCGGTCACCCCGGATCTGTCCACGGGCCTCGGCAAGGACGTGCTCGTGCTCGGGATCTGGACCGTGGTGCTCGGGGTCGCCGTGGTTCGGCGCTACCGTAAAGACTCGGCCCGGGTCTGACGAGGTGGAACGTGACGCGTGAACGCGGACCGGAGTGGGGCGGCTGGTGGCGGGACGACGCCATCGGTCCGCCCCACGACCGGTCTTCCGGCGCCCGCTGGCCGCTGCTGGGCCTGCTCTTCCTGTTGCCGATCATCATCCCCGCGGTGCGGTCGGCGGCGCACCCGAACACGTCGGTGGTGCACGCGGTGCTCGGGCCGGTGCTGCTGGCGGCCTACGCGGGCTGCTACTTGTTCTTCCCGCAGGTCGTGTTCCGGCGGCCATCGATCCGGGCGAAGCTCGTCTTCTGCACCGGGATGCTCGCGCTCGGCTGGGTCGCGATGCTGGTGCTGCACGAGGGCAGTGTCTACGTGCTGCTGTACGCGATGGCGGTGATCGCCTTCGGGCTGCCGCCGGGCTGGACGCTGATCCTCGACGGCTCCTCGCTGGTGGCGCTGCTGGTGGTGGTGGAGCGGCACGTCGGCGTGGACGGCTCACCGAGCGACGTCGGCACCCTGCTCGGCATCACGTCCGCGATGTTCGCCGTGGGCCGGCTCCTGCACACCGTGCGGAGCCTGCGGGCGGCCCAGGACGAGATCGCCACGCTCGCGGTCACAGCCGAGCGGGAGCGGCTGGCCCGGGACCTGCACGACATCCTCGGACACAGTCTCACCACGATCACCGTGAAGGCGGGCCTCGCGCGGCGGATCCTGGAGAGCGCGCAGGACACCGAGCGCGCGAGCACCGAGATCCACGAGGTCGAAAGCCTCGCCCGCAGCGCGCTGTCGGACGTGCGCGCGACGGTGTCGGAGTACCGCGAGGTGTCGCTGTCGGCCGAGCTGGTGGGGGCGCGGGCGGCGTTGCGGGCCGCGGAGATCGAGGCGGACCTGCCGCACGCGGTGGACAATGTGCTGCCGGACCTGCAGCAGACCTTCGGGTACGTGCTGCGGGAGGCGGTCACGAACGTGCTGCGGCACTCGGGGGCGAAACACGTGAAGGTGCGGTTGGGCAGGACCTGGCTGGACATCGAGGACGACGGCGCCGGCGCGCCCGGCGGTGTGTCGGGGAACGGGCTGCGCGGGCTGACCGAACGGCTGGACCAGATCGGCGGCACCCTGCGCGCGGAGCCGCGGGCGGGCGGCGGCTTCCTGGTGCGCGCCGAGGTGCGGCCCGCGCTGGAGGCCGCCTCGTGATCCGCGTGCTGCTGGCCGACGACCAGGCGATGGTGCGGGGCGCGCTGGCGACCGTGCTCGGGCTCGAAGCGGACATCGAGGTGGTGGCGCAGGTCGGTTCCGGCGAGGAGGTGCTGGCGGCGGCGAAGGAGTCATCGCCCGACGTCGCCCTGCTCGACGTGCAGATGCCCGGCAAGGACGGGCTGAGCGCCGCGGCCGAGCTGCACGCGGCGCTGCCGGCGTGCCGGATCATCGTCTGCACGACCTTCGGCAGGCCCGGCTACCTGGCGCGGGCGATGGCCGCGGGCGCGGCCGGGTTCGTGGTGAAGGACTCGCCGCCCGAGCAGCTGGTCGACGCGGTGCGCCGGGTGTCGAACGGCCTGCGGGTGGTGGACCCGGCGCTGGCCGCGGAGTCGCTGGCGACCGGGCCGAGCCCGCTGACCGGACGGGAGCACGACGTGCTGCGCGCGGCCAGTGACGGCGGCACCGTCGCGGACATCGCACGCCGACTGTTCCTGTCGGAAGGCACTGTGCGCAACCACCTTTCCGCCGCGATCGGCAAGACCGGCGCGCGCACCCGGGCGGAGGCGGTCCGCCTCGCGGAGGAGAACGGGTGGCTGTGAGAATGACGCCGTGGGGACGCGCACGACGACGACAAGGGCCGCCTGGGTGCGGCGTGCCGTGTTCGGCACGCTCCTGGTCGTCGCGCTGACGATCGGCGGCACCGCGTTCCGCGTCTGGCAGATCGCGCGCGTCGACGACCGGTCCGAGGCCGACGTGATCATCGTGCTCGGCGCCGCGCAGTACAACGGAAAGCCGTCGCCGATCTTCCAGGCCCGGCTCAAGCACGCCAAGCAGCTCTACGAGGACGGCGTGGCGAAGGTGATCATCACGGCCGGCGGCAACCGTGCCGGCGACGAGTACACCGAGGCCACCGCCGGCGCCCAGTGGCTGGTCGAGCAGGGCGTGCCGAAGGCGAGCACGCTGCCCGTCGGCGAGGGCCGGGACACGCTCGGCAGCCTGCGCGCGGTCGCGAACGTGGTGGCCGAGCACGGCTGGCACACCGCGGTCCTCGTCAGCGATCCCTGGCATTCGCTCCGGGCTCGCACGATGGCCGACGACGTCGGGATGGAGGCGTGGACCTCGCCGACGCACAGCGGCCCCATCGTGCAGACCCGCCAGACGCAGGCGATGTACATCTTCCGCGAGACCGGTGCGCTGTTGTTCTACCTGCTGACGAAGACCCCGGCCGACGACATCGGCGGCACCGGGCTCGGCTGAAACAGTCGGTGGTCCCGCTTATCGTGGTCACCGTGAGCTGGTACGACGAACACGATCGCGAGCGGCGGGTGCCGGAGCCGCCCAAGCGGGCCGCGCTGCCGGGCTCGCGCGCGGACGGGCGCAGCGACTTCGCGCGCGACAGGGCACGCGTACTGCATTCCGCGGCGCTGCGGCGCCTCGCGGGCAAGACGCAGGTCGTCGGGCCGGGGGAGGGTGCCGAGGTCAGCGGTGTGCCGCGCACCAGGCTCACGCATTCGCTGGAGGTCGCCCAGATCGGCCGGGGCATCGCCGAGGAGCTGGGCGCGGATCCGGACCTGGTGGACACCGCGGGCCTGGCGCACGACATCGGCCACCCGCCGTTCGGGCACAACGGGGAGCAGGCGCTCAACGTCGTCGCGCAGCAGTGTGGCGGGTTCGAGGGCAATGCGCAGACGCTGCGCATCCTGACCAGGCTGGAGCCGAAGCTGGAGCCGGTCGGGCTCAACCTGACCCGCGCCTGCCTCGACGCGGCCACCAAGTACCCCTGGCCGCGTAGGCCGGGGCAGGTCAAGTTCGGCGTCTACGCCGATGACGCCGAGATCTTCGCGTGGATGCGCGAAGGTGCGCCTGAAGGCCGCCGGTGCTTCGAAGCGCAGATCATGGACTGGGCCGACGACGTGGCGTACTCGGTGCACGACGTCGAGGACGGCGTGCTGGCCGGGCGCATCTCGCTGCCCGTGCTGGCGGACGCCGAGGAGCGCGCGGCCGTGGCGGAGCTGGCGGCGAAGCACTTCTCGGACCAGTCGGTGTCCGCGCTGGAAAGCGCGGCGCGGGAGCTGCTGACGCTGCCGGTGGTCGCCGAGCTGGCGAAGCCGGGGCACGACTCGTCGTTCGGTGCGCACGTCGCGCTCAAGCGGGTCACCAGCGAGCTGGTGGGCCGGTTCGCCGCCGCGGCGGTCACCACCACCCGGCAGGCGCACGGGGACGGGCCGCTGACCCGCTACGCCGCCGACCTCGAGGTCCCGGCGCAGGTGCGGGCCGAGGTAGCACTGCTGAAGGCGCTCGCGCTGCGGTACGTGATGAGCGACCCGCGGCGGCTCGCGATGCAGGACGGCCAGCGCCAGATGCTCACCGAGCTGGCCGGGCTGCTGGTCCGCCGCGCGCCCGAGGCGCTGGACAGCGTGTTCCATCCGGCGTGGGAGGCAGCCGGTGACGATGCCGCCCGCCTGCGCGTGGTCGTCGACCAGGTCGCCTCGCTGACGGACGCGCAGGCGCACGCGTGGCACGCCTGGCACACCGGACGGCACTGAAAATCCGGTAGCGTCGAGACGATGGGCAAACCGGAACTGGATCACCTGCGCTTCTGCCTCGCGCTGCACCGCGCCGTCGCCGGCGAGGGCGATTCGTGCTTCTCGCCCTACTCGGTCGCCAGTGCGCTGGGCCTGACGAGCCAAGCCTCGCGGGGTGCGGCTTCCGACGAGCTGGTCCGGCTGCTGGCCGCGGAGGACGCCGACGTGGCGAAGCAGGCGGAGCTGTTGCGGGCCGCGGCCGCACTCAGCGAGTCCGGGCGGCACGAGGCCCCGGTGCTCGCGGTCGCGAACACCCTGTGGACCGCCGAAGAGCTGCCGCTCAACCAGGACTTCCTCGGTGAGCTGGCGGCGTGGCCGAACGGTGCGGTGAAGCCGGCGCCGTTCGCCGCGGACCCGGAAGCGGCCCGCCGCGCCATCAACGCCGACGTGGCCCGGACCACCCGCGACCTCATCCCCGAGCTGCTCAGCCCCGGCGCGGTGAAGCAGGACACCGTGGCCAGCCTGGTCAACGCCCTCTACCTCAAGGTCGCCTGGGTGCACCGCTTCCGCGACGAGCGCACCGAGGACGGCGACTTCCACAGCCCGTCCGGCATCCGGCGGGTGCCGATGATGCACCAGGCGGAGTCGCTCGGGCACGCGGCGCGGGACGGCTGGCAGCTGGTCGAGCTGCCGGCCGCGGGCGGGGTGCAGGCCACGATCCTGCTGCCCGACGGCGACCTGTCCGCGCACGAGCCAGGTCTGGACGAGCACCTGCTCGCGAAGCTGTTGTCGGCGAAGAAGAACCGCCAGGTCCGGCTCGCGATGCCGAAGGTGTCGCTGGACATGCGCGCGGAGCTCAAGCCCGCGCTGGGTGGCCTCGGAGTGCGGACGATGTTCTCGCCCCGGGCGGACTTCAGCCCGCTGACGCCGGACGAGCGGGTGTTCGTCGACGACGTGCTGCACCAGTCGGTCCTGCGGCTCGATGAGCAGGGGCTGGAGGGTGCGGCGGCGACGGCGGTGATGTTCCGCACGCTGTCGATGGTCACCCCGGCGGACCCCCTCGACGTGGTCGTCGACCGGCCTTTCCTGCTCCTCGTGCGGCACGCCGGGACGGGTGTGGTCTACTTTTTCGCCCGCGTAGTCGAACCGTGAGGTAAGAAGTTGACCGCGTTGCTGGAGGCGCCCGGGACGGTGCAGGTGAACGAGCCCGAACGGCGCAGGTGGAACCGTGCCGACTCGATCGTCGGACTGTGCTACCTGCTCGCCGCGTTCGTGATCTACGCCGGGTTGTGGGGCAACCTGAGCAGCGGCTACCTGTACAACAGCGCGCAGGACCAGAACATGTGGGAGTGGTTCTTCTCGACCACCGCCCACTCGGTGTGGCATCTGCAGAACCCGCTGGAGTCGGTGCTGCAGAACTATCCCGACGGCGTCAACATGATGGCCAACACCGCGATGCTCGGCCTGAGCATCCCGCTGTCGCCGATCACGATGCTGTTCGGGCCGACGGTCACCTGGGCGATCGCGCTGACCGGTGGCCTGGCCGGCACGTCGTTCGCCTGGTACTGGGTGTTCTCGCGGCACCTGGTCACCTCGCGGGTCGCGGCCGCGGTCGGCGGGGTGTTCTGCGGGTTCGCGCCGCCGATGATCTCGCACGGCAACGCGCATCCGAACTTCGCGGTGCTGGTGCTGCTGCCGTTCATCGTGCTGCGGCTGATCCGCCTCGCGCAAGGCGCGCGCCCGGTCCGCGACGGGCTGATCCTCGGCGTCCTGCTGGCGTACCAGGTGTTCCTCGGCGAGGAGCCGCTGCTCATCACGATGCTCGGCTTCGTGGTCTTCGCCATCGCTTACGCCGCGTCGCGCTGGCGCGAAGCGGTGAAGATGGTGCGCCCCATGGTGATCGGGCTCGTGATCGCCGGCGTGCTGACGCTCGTGGTGACGATCTTCCCGCTGTGGTGGCAGTTCCTGGGGCCGCAGAGCTACCACACCCTCGAACACGGCTCGGTCGGCAACGACACGGCGGCGTTCACCCGCTTCGCGACGGAGTCCATCGCCGGGGACGCGCAGGCGGCGGCCGACGTGTCGATGAACCGCACGGAGGAGAACGCGTTCTTCGGCTGGCCGCTGATCGTGTTCATGGTGGTGCTGACGGTCTGGCTGTGGCGCAACGTGCTGGCGCGCTCGATCGCGATCTCGATGTTCGTGATGGCGTGGCTGTCGCTGGGGCTGGAGATCACGGTGGCCCACCACGACACCGGTATCCCGGGGCCGTGGCAGTTGCTGGCGAAGCTGCCGCTGTTCGACTCGCTGCTGGAGTCCCGGCTGGCGATGGCGTGCATCCCGGCGATCGGCGCGCTGCTCGCGATCGCGACCGAGCGGGTGTTCCGCGCCGCGCCGTCGTTCCGGGACAAGGACCTGCCGCTGCGGTGGCTGTGGCTGGGCGCGCTGGTCGCGGTCCTGCTGCCGATCGCGCCGACGCCGCTGGAGACCATCACGCGGCCGGGCACGCCGGCGTTCTTCTCGGACGGCACGTGGCGGCAGTACGTGACGAGCGGGTCGGTGGTGACCGTGCCGCTGCCCAACCCGGGTGACGCGCGCGCCCTGCACTGGCAGGTTCAGGCGGACGTCGGGTTCCCGCTCGCGGACGGCTACTTCGTGGGCCCCAACGGCCCGGACGACAAGCGCGGCCGCTACGGCGCGCCCGACCACCCGACGGCGTCTCTGCTCAACGACGTGCACGACACCGGCGACGTGCCGGCCGTGACGGACACCCAGCGCGCCGAAGCCCTGGCCGACCTGCGCTACTGGCACGCGGATGTCGTGGTGCTCGCGCCGGGCACCAACCAGCAGGCCCTCCAGGCGACGGTGGAGCTGCTCCTGCGCACCCCGGCCCGCTACGTGGACGGCGTCTGGCTCTGGGACGTCCGTGCCCTGACGGCGAACGCCACTTAGCCGGGGCGCGGTGGCGGCCGGACGCCGAGCCGCGGGGAAAGATCAAGAGAGTCCTCGCCGGACGGGCAGGCTCCGGGATGAGCCAGGCCCAAAGGGATCTCACCTCGTGCAGGTGGTCGAGTTGGGCGGTCATCCCGTCGCCTGCGGTTTGTGCATATCATTTTGAGCCAGGCCCGCAAGCTTTGGCCTTTCGGCCGCCGGTCCCAGCGGATGTTGCGGACCTGGCTCAAAATGATCGTCCGGTGTCAGGCGACGGGATGACCACCCAACTCCGGGGTTGACATGGCGGCCCGCCTACCGCGCGCACAGCCCGAGGCTGCTACCCCAGATACTCCCCGATCGCCCGGCCCAGATCCTGCCCCGCGCCCGCGCTCATGTGGTCGCCGGGGATGGTCCGGTACTCCGCGACAGGGAGCGCCGCAGCGAGCTGGTCCGCCGTGCCCTGGTCGTCGTCCCCGTCGCCGACCAGCACCAGCACCGGCGTCGTGATCCGCGCCAGCTCCTCGGGCGACGTGTCGACGAACGTGTCGAGCAACCGCAGCAACGCCACCGGATCGCCACCGACCGCACGCAGGAACCGCTCCGCCTTCCACTCCGCCGAGCCGCGCTCGAACGTGCCCAGCTCCGTCAGGATCCGCCGGAAGTGCTCCCCGCGACGGCGGGCGGCGACGATGCCCTCCACCCCGGTCCCGGCGACGATCGCGCGCCCCGGCGTCGCGCCGCGCACCAGCATGCGCACGACCGTCCGGGCGCCGAGCGAATAGCCGCCCAGGTCGTAGTCCACCAGCCCCAGGTGCTCCAGCAGCGCGAACCCGTCGTCGGCGAGGACGTCCGGGGGATAGGCCGCGGGGTCGTGCGGCTTCGCGCTCTCGCCGTGCGCGCGCAGGTCCGGCATGATCACCCGGTGCCCGCGTCCGGCGAGCTCAGCCGCGTGGCCGTAGGCGACCCAGTTGACCCGGGCGGTCGAGAAGTACCCGTGGATCAGCACCAGCGGGCGCCCCTGCCCCACCTCCCGGTACGCGAGCTCGACGCCGTCGCGGCCGGGGAAACGTCCTTCGATCACCAGCCGAGCCTGTCACATTCCGCGGACCCGCTTCGTCTCCATGGTGACCACAGGAGGAGGAAAGCCATGTCCCGCCTACCCGTCCTGTCCACAAAGGACGCCGGACCGTTCGCGAAGCTCGTCTACCGCATCGCCCGCCGCCGCTACGGCGCCATCCCCGAGCCGTTCGCCGTCACCGCGCACCACACCGGGCTGCTGGCCGCCACTGCGATCCACGAGCTGGCGGTCGAGAAGGCCTCCCGGACGCTGCCCGTCAACGTCCGGGAGATCGCCGTCTACCGCGTCGCCGTGCGGCTCGGCTGTTCGTGGTGCGTCGACTTCGGCACGATGCTGCAGAAGCACGACGGCCTCGACATCGAGCGGCTGAAGCACATCGACGACTACGCCACCTCGCCGCATTTCAGCAGGCAGGAGCGCCTCGCGATCGCCTACGCCGACGCGATGACCGCCACGCCCGCGACCGTCACCGACGAGCAGGTCGCCGAGCTGGAGCGCGAGTTCGGCCGTAAGGGCGTGCTCGAGCTGACCTACCAGATCGCGCTGGAGAACCAGCGCAGCCGCATCAACAGCGCGCTCGGCATCACCGACCAGGGCTTCACCTCGGGTGCGGCGTGCCGGGTTCCGCTGCCGGGACTCGCGTGAGCTTGTCCGGGTTCGCCACGTCGTAGATCGCGACGATGCGGCCGTCGCGCACGGCCATGGTCTGCAGGTGCGCGTCGAGCGCCTTGCGTGAACCGGGCGCCTCGGCCGGCCCCAGGAAGACCCCGAGATCGCCGTTGACCAGCAGCGGCCGCCCGGTGCCCAGCAGCTCCGGGGTGTACATCTCGACGAGGCCGGCGAAGAACCGGGCGATCTTGTCCGCGCCGACGACCAGCTGGCGTGCCGTGCGGGCCTTGCCGTTCGAGTCGCCGATGAGGACCGCGTCGGGGTGCAGTACCTCGGTCATGCCCTGCACGTCCCCGGCGAGCAGTGCCCTGAGGAACCTGTCGAGCAGCTCCTGCTGCTCGGCCAGGCTCGCCCGCGGCGGCGGCTCCGCGTCCTTGAGCGCGCGCCGCCCCCGCGAGGCGTACTGCCGCGCGGCGTCGGTGCTGGCGCCGAGGATGTCCGCGATCTCGTCGAACGGCACGGAGAACGCGTCGTGCAGCACGAACGCGACGCGCTGCTCCGGGGTGAGCTTGTCCAGCACGACCATCGCGGCCATGCGCAGCCCCTCGTCGCGCACCGCGACATCGAGCGGGTCATCGGCACTGCGACCACTCAACGGGGTGACGATCGGCTCGGGCAGCCACTGGCCGACGTACCGCTCCCGCTGTGCGGTCGCCGAGCGCAGCCGGTCCAGGCAGATCCGCCCGACGAGCGTGGTCAGCCAGCCCCGGAGGTCCCGGATCCCGGCCCGCTTCTCCTCGCTCAGCCCTGCCAGCCGCAGCCACGACTCCTGCACGGCGTCCTCGGCGTCCGACACCGATCCGGTGAGCCGGTAGGCCACCGCGACCAGGTGGGCGCGCTGCGCGGTGAACTCCTCCGCCAGTGCCATGACCAAGACAGTATCCTCGACGCGTGGCAGGTCGTATCCGGGAAGCAGACATTGCGGAGGTCCGCGAGCGCAACCGGATCGACGAGGTCGTGGGGGAGTACGTCGCCCTGCGTAACGCAGGTGGCGGGGCGCTCAAGGGGCTGTGCCCGTTCCACGACGAGAAGACCCCGTCGTTCAACGTCCGGCCCACGCACGGCACCTTCCACTGCTTCGGCTGCGCCGAGGGTGGCGACGTCATCAAGTTCCTGATGAAGATCGACCACCTGGGCTTCGTCGAGTCGGTCGAGCGGCTCGCCGACCGGGTCGGCTTCCGGCTGACCTACGAGGGCGGCGGCGCCAGCGTCCAGCGGGACCGCGGCACCCGCACCCGGATGGTCGAGGCGCACAAGGCGGCGGCCGAGTTCTACGCCGAGCAGCTGCGCGGCCCGGAGGCCGAGCTCGCCCGCAAGTACCTGCGGGAGCGCGGGTTCGACGAGGCCGCGGCGCAGCGCTTCGGCTGCGGCTTCGCCCCCTCCGGCTGGGACAAGCTGACGAAGTCCCTGCTCAACCGCGGGTTCGAGCTCTCGGAGCTGCTCAAGGCCCAGCTGGTCAAGGAGGGCAGGCAGGGCCCGATCGACCGGTTCCACCGGCGGCTCGTGTGGCCGATCAAGGACCTCGGCGGCGACGTCGTCGGCTTCGGCGCGCGGCGGCTGTTCGACGACGACCCGATCCAGGCCAAGTACCTCAACACCAGCGAGAGCCCGATCTACAAGAAGTCGCAGGTGCTGTTCGGGCTGGACCTGGCCAAACGCGAGATCGCCAAGCGGCACCAGGTCGTCGTGGTCGAGGGGTACACCGACGTGATGGCGATGCACGCCGCCGGGGTGCCCACGGCCGTGGCCTCCTCGGGCACCGCGTTCGGCGAGGACCACATGAAGGTGCTGCGGCGGCTGCTGATGGACGACGACGCGTTCCGCGGCGAGGTGGTCTTCACCTTCGACGGCGACGCGGCGGGCCAGAAGGCGGCGCTCAAGGCGTTCGAGGGCGACCAGACCTTCGCCGGGCAGACCTACATCGCCGTGGCGCCGGACGGGATGGACCCGTGCGAGCTGCGCCTGGCGAAGGGCGACGCGGCCGTGCGGGACCTGGTGGCACGGCGGATCCCGCTCTTCGAGTTCGCGATCAAGAGCATGCTCGCCGAGTACGACCTGGACTCGGTCGACGGCCAGGTCTCGGCGCTGCAGCGGACGGTGCCGCTGGTCGCGCAGATCAAGGACAGGGCGAAGCGGGACGGCTACGCGACCAAGCTGGCGTGGTGGGTCGGCTGGCAGGACGCGGACATGGTGGTGCGCCGGGTGCGCGCCTCGGCCGGCAACGGCGCCCCGGTGAAGCCGGGCCGGCGCGCGCCGGCGAACGGCTCGGCGCCGGCGGCGGGCGCGGCCGAGGACATCCCGCGGCCCGCGCCGAAGGACCCGCGGTTCATGGCGCAGCGCGAGGTGCTCAAGGCGGCGCTGCAGGAGCCCGCGCTGGCTGGGCCCGAGTACGACGCGCTGCCCGAGGACGCGTTCACCCATCCCGCCTACGTCGCGGTGCACCGCGCCGTGCTGAAGGCCGGCGGGGCGAGCTGCGGGCTGACCGGCCCGGCGCTGATCGACGCGGCGAGCACCAACCTGCCACAGGGCACGGTGCGCACGCTGCTGTCGGAGCTGTCCGTGGAACCGTTGCACGCCAAGGGAACCGTGGACATCCGCTACGTCGGCAGCATGATCGCGGCGGTGCAGGAGAACCTGGTGGGCCGGCAGACCGCGGAGATCAAGTCGCGGTTGCAGCGGTTGTCGCCCGTCGACGCCCCCGACGAGTACCGCGCGCTGTTCGGGGACCTGGTGGCGCTGGAGGAGTACCGGAAGGCGTTGAAGGACCAGGCGATCGGCGGGATGGACTAGCTGATGTCATGGCTTCGCCGACTGTTCGGCGACGGGTTGCCGGACGGGTTCCCGGGCGAGCTCGAACCCGCGGAGAACGCGCTCGCGGTGGCCGACGTGGCCTCCGGCGGGCACCTCGTGGTGACCGAGCTGGGCTTGTGGCTGCCGGAAGGCCGGCGCGTCGGCTGGCATCTGATCAGCAAGGCGGGCTGGGCCGACGGGGACCTCACGGTCGTCGAGGCCGAGGAGGTCGGCGCGGCGGGCGCGGCGATGCTGCTCGCCGACCGGGAGCCCGTGCGGTTCACCCTGCCGCGGCCGGGAAAGCTGCCCGTGATGGTGCGCCAGCGGGTGGACGGCTCGATCCGCGGCAGGCACCGCCAGGAGCTGACCGGCGGCGGGGTGTGGTTCGTGCAACGCAAGGTGCCCGGGCGCGACGGGAGCGTGCTGCAGGCGCGGCCCGACCCGGGGGTCGATCCCGAGGTCGTGGCGGCGATCGCGCGGGAGGCCGCGGAGAGGCTGGCGCAGCCCGAGCTGTAGCAGTACGCTCGTACTGTGTGGGATCCGGCGAAGTACCTCGACTACTCTGACCTGCGAGGACGTCCGTTCTACGACCTGATCGGCAGGATCGACGCGGTGTCCCCGCGCCGGGTGGTCGATCTCGGGTGCGGCCCGGGAAACCTCACGTCGTCGCTCGCGCAGCGGTGGCCGTCGGCGGTCCTGGAGGCTTCGGACAGTTCACCCGAAATGGTGGAGGCCGCGCGGGCGGCGGGCGTGCCTGCGGAGGTCCTGGACGTGCACGACTGGAAGCCCGCCCCGGACACCGATGTCGTGGTCACGAACGCCGTGTTGCAGTGGGTGCCCGATCACCGCGAGCTGCTGAGCCGCTGGGCCGGGCAGCTGTCGTCGGGGGCGTGGCTGGCGATGCAGGTCCCGGGCAACTTCGACGCCCCGTCGCACGTGCTCATCCGCGAGCTGGCCGGTGAGCCAGAGTGGGCCGCGAAGCTCGAGCCGGTGCGGCTGCGCGGTGACGAGACGGTCGGCGATCCGCAGGAGTACGCCGACCTGTTCGCCGACGCGGGCTGGCTGGTGGACGCCTGGGAGACGACGTATGTCCAGCGTCTCGCGGGGGAGGACGCCGTGCTGGAGTGGGTCTCGGGCACCGCGCTGCGCCCGATCAAGGCCGCTCTGGACGAGGCCTCTTGGGAGCGCTTCCGGGCCGAGCTGGCTCCCCGCCTGAACGAGGCATATCCGCCCCGCGCGGACGGGACGACCTGGTTCCAGTTCCGCCGCGTCTTCGCCGTGGCACGGTTGCCGTGAGCGGGGTTCGGTCGAGCTGAGTGCCGCGTCGGTGGAGCGAGGCCACCGGCGCGAGTCCCGGCGGGCCAGGCCTGGCACGATGTCGCGACGTGCGGCCACGTGGTGAACCAGCGTGCTTCGCGGGCCCGTCGCAAGGCCGCCGTGGCGGCTGGTCCACTGTGGATGGTCTGCTGGTGGGGTCTGCTCCGCCCAGAAGGTCGCTGACAAGCACCACCGGAAGCGCAGTGTAGCGGCGGCGGCCCTGGAGCGGATGTTCGACCACGAGCCCAGCCGGTGACGAAAGTGGCGGGTTTCTGGCGGGCCGGACCTGCTGAGTTCGGGCCAACAAAAAAGCCCAGGTGCTTGACCTGGGCTTTTGCTCCCCCGGTTGGACTCGAACCAACAACCCTTCGGTTAACAGTTATGTGGTGTGCGCGGTGGACCTGCCGCTGACCTGCTTCGACGCTCTTTCCTGTGGCCATCCGGTCCCGCTGTTGTTCACGGTTGTCCGCCCCGGTTGATGTCAGCTTTGGATGTCATCGCGAACGGCTGCCAGCCTTGCAGGCCACCAACCAGTCCCACCTTTCCCGCGATCCAAAGCCGCCCACAGCCGGGACGGACGCTGTCAACCCTGTAACCGATCACGCCCGCCCGGCGACGTACGTTCCGTGACTCTCCGGACGCAGAGCGACCACCACGGGCGTGATCGGCGCGAAGCGGGGTTGACAGCGTCCGGCCCGGCTTTGACCATCCGGCGATCGCGGGGAAGGTGGCCGTTCCGGCAGCCGCCCGCTCGTGGTGCTTCCTGCATCTCTCATGCGTCCTTCGCTGTCGTGCGCGCGGCGGCCGACGGCGTTCGGCGCGGTCGAGCCGAGCGGAGCGGGACAGCTCGACCGCGCGCCAGTTCGGCCCGCGCGCCCGCCCGCCAGGGCGGCTTGAAGACGTAAAGAAAGTCCTCACGGTCGAAACGTGTCAGCGAGTGTCAGCAATCGTCTCGTCCGATAAGGAGCGGAGGCAACATAGCGATGGCGGTGTCTCGACTTGTTTCGTACGACTGGCAATGCACATGCCGGTTTGAAAATCAATCTCTTGTATGGCGTCTGATTTTCGCGCCAGAGCGTCCAGAACTCCTTGGCGCTAACGTTGCAGGGATAGCGTGGGTTGTGTGTAGTTCGTGTGGAGAGCGGTCGCCCATCGAAGCGCCGCTACTCGTGATCGATCCCGACTCAGCCGTTCAGCTTCTCCACGCGCTGCCGATGTCCGAGATCGATACACCGGAACTGTCAGGTCCCGGGCTGGCTATTGAAGCGCAAGAGGCACTGGGGGGAAATGCTGGAATACACGGTCCAATGGTACGGCTGCCCCGGCTGCTCGTGCCGTTGGCCTTGTCGCGAAACATCGAACACGATCTCCGAGACCCCGACGCGGCTGTTGGTCAAGTTGCTGCGCTGAATCAAGCGCTAGGCGGGATGTACACCATCTTTCTGCAGGAGATCGCGAATAGTAATGCTATCCAAAAGATACGAAGGGTGCTTGACGATCTTTGGGGAGTGTCTCCAGATCACCTTGTTGAATTCATTCAATCGCATCCTGAGCTTGCAACCAGTGACGCTGCAATTGAGGCAAGGGTACAGCGTGAAAGCCTGCCGGAAGAACTGCGCAACGAAACACCACCAGTAGCTAGGCTACGCTTGATTGAGGGCCTATCAAACGGCGGAACTGTCGAGAGTGCCGTTGCAGATTACCTGACTGCAATCGACGAATTTTGGCAAGGCCAGGTGCTGCCTGAGTTGGACCAGTTACGAGATCAGTTACGCGAAGCACCGGGTGACCCCAACCTAATCCCGGCCGCGCGCCGGGTGCTCCAGATTGTGGCCGGACACCCGGAACTTGAGCGTGATTTCGACTTTGATCTGGGGACCAGGATCCTTACTCAAGCTGGCGTCGGCCACGGTGAAGTAGACGAGGCGGTAGCTCTATTCGAGAGAGTGCGAGAGCTCAGTCAAGAGCATGATGGCGTTTGGTTTCGCGCTACTGGAAATCTTGCTATTGCACTCGATAAGAAGCTTGGCGGAGATTCAAGCGAAGCCTGGGAAATATGCATCGGAATGCTCCGCGAGGCGTGCGATCCCACCCTTCGAGATATCGACTCCGAAGCATGGGGAACTAACCTTACAAACCTTGCTCATGCGCTGTGTCAACGTCCAGGAGGTCCCACAGCAGAAGACCTAACTTTAGCGTTGGAAAGTCTACTTCTCGCGTTACAGGTCCGTCCAGTTGACGATAATGTCGTCAACTGGGCATTTACTCAGTTGCATCTGGGAATAGTCTTTTACAAGAGGCGTCATCCAGGCGACCTGGAGGCAGCAGTTCAACATCACCGTTCGACATTAGAGATTTTACGATCAGAGGACGACGAACATCTGTGGATTGCTCATCATTACAATCTAGCTAATGCTTTGGTCGAATTGGGCGCAGATAGTTCTGTCGAGGCTGAAGAAATAATAAGGGCAGCTATTACCGCCTGTCCAGGTCCACTGTTTCACGGTCTACTACTGCGCCTGTTGGCAAATATACTTGAAGATCGTCTCGGGTCGCTGGCTGAGGAAGTCGTAACATTGCGCGCTGAAGCAGCTCGCCAAATAGACCCGCGCTTAGAACCCGCACTACATCTCGAAGTTGGCGGCCAGTTGGTTGTAGCCCTCCAGGAGTTAAACAGGTGGGAGGAAGCTGGTGCGCAGTACGAGAACAGCTGGGTTGCCTTCGAGGCGCTTTATGGAGCGCAACTCACTCCAGAGACGAGACGTGACGTCGTTGCTCGCAATGAGCGACTCGGCAGGTGGGCCGCTTATACGATGGCCCGGGCGGGAAATATGGTCCGCGCGGTGGAGATACTTGAGCGAAGTCGCGCAATGGAACTGGCGGCTGCGGCTAGTAGAGATATGGCCGACTTAACGAGTTTGGCTGAGGTTGACGGGCAACTTGCTCGCCGTTACGAAGATTTACGCAAAGCTTACCGTGAGGTAATTGGAGCGCGCTTTTCGGCACCGGAAAACATTGCGGTCTCCACTTCGGTGAACAACGCGCGAATAGTCGAGCGAAGTTTGAGGGAACTCACAGCCGAGATTCGCAGGATTCCCGGCTTCGAGTCATTCCTTCTGCCTCTAACGTTCAATGAGATAGCCTGTGCAGCACAGGGTATCCCGATAATCTACCTGATCTCGGCTCCGGGCGGCTGTTTCGTAATAACTATATCGCATCCGGATGAGCAGGTGGGGCTGAATGGAATTCATATCGAGTCGGCTTCGAGTAAGGTCCTGGCGGAACTGGTTCTCCTGAATACCGAAAATGGCACACCTGGTCTGCTCCTCGCGCAACTTGATGAATATGACGAAAGTGTAATGGTGGGGGCGATCGCAGCGTTGGAAAAATTGCGCCCTCTTGCTACTGTCGTCGCGAAGGAAAGCCGACGACTTGGTACCCAGAAGTTCGTTGTCGTTCCAACTGGGCTATTGGGCTTTGTCCCGCTCGCCGCATTGCCAGTTGATGGCAGCGAGGCAGAAGTGCTTGATGATGTCTGCCTGCTGCTCGTTACGCCCTCCATTGCGACTTATCTGTCGTCACGAAAGCGGGCCGATCGGCATTTTGACTATAGTTTCGTTGGCATCGCCGATACAGATCCGGAGCATCCACTGCCTGGTAGTGTTGCAGAACTGGAGACTATATCCCACTTGTTCTCATCGGTAGGACGGGTACGATCTTCAATAGGTGACGGAGCTACTTATGACTGGTTCGCGTCTAACACTTCAAATGCGTCGCATGTGCACCTTGCGTGCCATGGGTATAGTCGTATTGAGCACCTGCAGCATGGCGCGTTGGTTCTTGGGCAAGGCACATATTTAGGCGTGTCGGAGCTTGCGCGCGAGATTCGTTTGGACGCACGGTTAGTCATCATGAGCGCTTGTCAGTCAGGGCATTATGCTACTGCTAGTGCTCCGGATGAATTCGTGGGCTTGACTGCAGCCTTTCTCGAATCAGGTGCAGCTTGCGTGATTTCGAGCCTGTGGCCTGTATCTGATGACGGCACGGCGCTCCTAATGACTCGGTTCTACGAGAATCTCCTTCGCAACGCGCTGGATCCGCCTGAAGCGCTTCGCGGCGCTCGGCAGTGGCTGCGTAAACTTAGCGAAGATGAGCGTCGCGGGTATCTTCTTGAGCGGCCAATACTTGCGCAAGGCCTTAGACGTCAGCAGGTTGGGGCTCCTCGTGTCAGGAATTGGAGAAACCACCTGCCTTATAGTTCGCCTGAATATTGGTCTGCTTTTGTTTCTTACGGTTGTTGAATCGACAGGGTTATGACAGCCGTAGCGAAGGGTCCGCTTCGTGCAGACCGCCAAAGTTGCAATGTTGCTGACAGAGAGGATTTTAGACATGCAATGACCATGGGTTGTGCGTGCCATGGGGAAGTTATTCGGACTGTTGATTCCAGGTGCGGCTGAGGCGCGACAGGAAAGCCGGTACAGAGACCCTGAGCACCGTCGCAACGTGCCGCAGTTCCACCACGTCCAACCTCCGCTGGCCGGACTCGTACTTGCTGACGAACGACTGGGGCACCCCAAGGGCTTCCGCCACCTGAGCTTGAGTCAACCCCGCCTCGCGCCGGAGTTGGCGTAACAGCTCGCAGACCTGTTGGTACTCGGCCGAGTAGATCGACTTCTCCACGCATTCAGGCCACCGCAGTAGTTGTCAATATCCCAAGATGGGATATCCTGGCGGTGCGTCCTGGTGCGGCGGGCCTGGGTTCCGCGTGATGCACGGCGCTTGACCGTCCCTCCTGGGGGACGGGGCCGCACCGTGGCTCGCGTTCAGCTCTTGGCCTGCTCGGCGACTCTTCGCGTCGACGTGGTGGTCGAGCTGAACCGGCGGTTGGCGGCAGTTGATGTCCGACTGCAACCAAGCGGAGGTACTTCGATGGTGTCAACGTTCGATCCGGACCCGGCTGGCTACCTGTACGAGCAGGTGGCCGCCCATATCCAGGCGCGGATCCGGTCCGGCGAGCTACAGCCCAATCAGCCGCTGCCCGCAGAGCTACGGCTCGCGCAGGAGTACGGGGTCTCGCTGGGGACCGCCCGGCACGCGGTGCGGCTTCTGCGGTACCGAGGGTTGGTCCAGGTGATTCGGAGCAAGGGGACGTACATTAGCCGTCTGGACGCGTTCCAGGTGCCCGGCCTCGGCTCCGAGGAAGCGCTGCCGAACAGCGTCGACGACTGTCAGTGGCTCTGACCAGCTACGTACCGAGAAGACCCCGACACGCCAAAACCCCGGCCGCTTGAATCAGAGGCGTGCCGGGGTCTTCGTAGATGATGGTACACGATGCCTGACCTGAGTCACCTCGAATCCTGGTTTTCCCACGATCGCCTGAGCCCGTACCGGAGGGCGGCCAGTGACCACCGCGACGCGGTCGCGCTCTACGAGTGGAACGCGGAGGTCTCGGCCTCCTTCTGGCGCACCCTGGGGCACGTGGAGGTCCTGGTTCGCAATGCGCTGCACCGCGAGCTCACCGCCTGGTCGCAGCAGCGGTACCAGACCGATCGGTGGTACGCGGCGATAGATCCGCTGGTGAGCGAACAGACGCGCCGTGACACCCGGGAAGCCATCCGCCGGGGCACGCGCAACGGCCGGGCGGAGACACCGGGGCGAGTGGTGGCGGAACTGAACCTCGGATTCTGGCGCTTCCTGCTGGCCCGGCGGTATGACGGCACGCTCTGGCGGTACTGCATGTATCGCGCCTTCCCGGGCAAGCGTCGCGCCGACGTCGAACGGGCTGTCTCGGAGCTGCACGTGCTCCGCAACCGCATCGGGCACCATGAGCCCATCCACAACCGGCCCCTGTATGCCTTGCTGGCGCTCTCGCTTGAAGTCGCGAGCTGGATCGACCCCGAGGCGCGGGAGTGGATCGCGGCCGGCGACCTGACACCCAGCCTGCTCGCGCAGCGCTCCTGGACGGGAAAGCAGCCGTAGGGAGGAATCGGCCAGGGCTGGACTTCGATACCCTTCGCCGATGTCACTGGTGAGCTGGGCGCATGGCGTTGCCGCTCGGAAGCTTGCGGACTCGCTTCCGCGTCGCTGGGCCCATGTCGAAGGGGTGGCCCGGCAGGCTCGTCGGCTCCAGTTCGTGCCCGAGGTGGACGCCGAGTTGGTCGAGGCCGCTGCGCTGTTGCATGACATCGGCTATGCCCCGGACCTTGCGGTTCTCGGTTTCCACCCGGTCGACGGTGCCCGGTATCTCGCGAGCATCGGCACGTCCCCTCGGCTGGTGAACCTGGTCGCTCACCATTCCGCGGCTTGCCACGACGCGGAGCCCCTGGACCTGGCCTATCTCCTCGATGACTACGAGGACGAGCGGACCCCCGAGCGGGACGCGCTGTGGTGGGCCGATATGACGACCGGGCCGGATGGGGAGACGCTGACGTTCATCGAGCGCATGACCGAGGTCAGGTCGCGCTACGGTGCCGAGCACGCGGTCAGCAAAGCGATCGACTTGTCGTGGTCGGTACGACTGGGGGCTGTCGAGCGCACGGAAGCCCGGCTGGCGGCTGCTCAGGTGAAGAACGCGGACTGACGGTTTTCGAAGCCGTGCTGGATGCGTAGCCGGATCGAGGGGTGCACGTTGAGATCTGCGATCTTGTTCCGGGGCACCCAGTGCACTTCTTTACTCTCCGAGCTGGTGCGCGGTTCGCCGCCGGTCGGGTTGGCCCGGAAGCAGATCGAAAACTCCTGCCGTACCTCGCCGTCGTCGTAGGCGATCACGTGGCGAGGGTTGGAGTACGCACCGATCAGCTCGGTCACCTCGACGGTGATTCCCGTTTCCTCCTGCACCTCTCGAGCGAGGGCCTCGCTCAGGGTCTCGCCCAGCTCGAGGTTGCCGCCGGGCAGCGCGTATAGGTCGTTGTCGGTGCGTCGGATCATGAGCAGTTCGCCGCGCTCGTTCAGTGTGAACGCGCTGACGGCCACGCCGATGCTGTTCGCAGCCGGCGCGTTGGGGTCGTTGAAGTAGTCAGTCCGCGTCAAGGTTTGCCTCTTCCAGTGTTGCGGGTTTCGAAGTCCGCCAGACCTCTTCGAAGCTCTGGGTGTAGGTGTCGAACAGGCTGCCCGACGACAGTCGGCGCAGGTGCATCGCGGGGGTGTGTGCGCCTTGCGTGCCGTAGACGTGCGTGTTCACGATCATCTCGTCGTCGAAGCGAAAGATCGAGTTGTAGAGCGTCGTCCGGTGGAAGCGGAGCTCGGGTCCTTGCAGGTCGAACAGCGGCCGGTAGTGAGCCAGGGCGTTACGGATTCGCCCGGACATCGTGTGTTTGCCCAGCCGCTCTTCTTCGCTTCGGCGCGTGACATCACGACTGGCCGGATCGCCGAACGCGACCCTGATGCTGCATCCTTTGCGAGATTTCTGGATCAGCGACCTCACGAAGTTCGGCCGCTCCACAAGGAAGAGGCCAGCCAGCACGACGATGTCGATCCGGTCGACCGCATCGTTGATCACCCGGTCCCACAGCTCGGTCGGGATGGAATTGCGGTGCGGGAAGAACGTCACCAGCTCCGACTGACTGACCGTCGCGGCTTCCTCGGGGTTGAGCGCGTCCGGCCACAGGTAGTTCTCGGCGGTGCGCAGTCGGGCGGCGATGCTGCTGCGGTACTTGCGATACGGGACCCGTCCTTTCGTGATCCACCGTTCGACCGTTTTCGGGTCTACGGCAAGTTCTTCGGCCAGGGCGTCGGTCGACAGCCCGGCGGCTGCCAGGGAGTCGCGAAGCCGTTCATTCCGCATGGGGACGACTTTAGGACGTCCAAGACGTCCTGAGAAGTCCTTCGTTGTGGTGAAGTGGTCCCCGCGTCCGGAGGCATCTTGGTTCTGCGCACCGCAACCTACCGCGACATACCGCGCGGGCGCTGAATCAAGTAACTGCCTTGGAGGCCAGTAGAGATGCGATTGTTGATCGACACTTCGCAGGTGACGTTCACGGTGGGCCGTGAGGCTCAGCCGAAAACCGACCAGAATGGTGTGCAGCGGGTCGAGCGCAACACCAACATTCCCATGTGGTCCGTGCAGCTGGTTGCCATGGACGACGGCGGGGCTGAGGTGATCACCGTGACCGTGGCGGCTCCGCAGCCGCCGAAGGTTCCGATTGGTTCCCTTGTCACCCCGGTGGCGTTGCAGGCGATTCCGTGGGCACAGAACGGCCGCAACGGTGTGGCTTTCCGCGCTACCGACATCAAGACTGTCACCGGTTCGAAGTCGGGTTCGGGTGCTTCTACTTCCTGAGGAGTGACCCATGCGACGCGTTGACACGCAGTATCCCGTTGATCCGACAGAAGACGCTGAAGAGCCTCGGTTCACCTTTGGCTTGATCCGTGATGTGGCCGGTCTCTTGGCCGACAAGGGCTACCCGAAGGTCGAGAACAGCCAGGACTTCGTCCGGCTTCAGCAAGCGCTGTACGAGTTCTTGTACAGCACCGAATTCTGGCACTACTTCTGATTGATCACGAGAGAGCACGGGACCGGTCTGGTTCTTGGCGGTTCCTGCCCGGACCCGTGCCTCTCGTTCAAAACAACTCCGCCCTGGAGGTGCGAGAGTCGTGGCAAAGTCTATGCGTCGTTCGCGGGGAGCGCGACGGCTCGATGTGATGGAAGTGTGGCACACCCCGAAGCAGTCGTGGGTGGTACTCATCGTCGGCGTGCTCGTGCGCTGGCGCGCCGAGATACTGATCGTTTCGCTCGTGGTGGCGGGGCGTATCTGGCTCGGCCATGAGGTCGGCCCGATGGTGGCGTGGCTGATTTTCGGCGGCGTTGCCTTCGTGATCGTGGTGATTCCGCCGTCGCGGCGGTTCGCGTACGGGCGGTTCTGGTGCCTCGTCGACCGGCATCGGCTACGTACCTGCCTGCGGCAAGCTCGGGCGCGCACGATGAACCTGGACGGCGCGTTGCCGTTCATGCTCTGGGCTCGACCGACCAAGACCGGCGAACGTGTGTGGCTGTGGTCCCGCGCCGGTTCCTCTTCCGGGGACATCGAAGAAGCGCTGGAGTACATCGCGCCGGCCTGCTTCGCCCGTGACGCCCGCCTGCACAAGGTACGGAAGCTGTCGACGCTGTTCGCGGTCGACGTGATCCGGCGTGACCCGCTCGACAAGTCGACTCCGCTTGGCTCGCCGTTGGGCAAGTTGGGCTCGCTGCTGGGTGGTCGAGGTATTCGTGAGAGCGCGGAACCGATCACTGGGGCCACGATCACGCCCCTGCCCGTCAAGCCGCGTGAGAAGAAGACCGATCGCCCGGCTGTGGTCAACGGCGACGACCTATCCGACTACATCGACTGAGGGGCGCGTGATGTTCAAGAAGGACACCATTCCCGTCGCCGGACTGTCCATCTACGACCCGGTTCACCTCGGCATCTACGAGGACGGGCACGGCGTCGACATCGAACTGATCTGGCGGAACATCCTGCTCGCCGGAGAACCCGGCGCTGGCAAGTCGGTCGGGCTGAACAATATCGTCGCGCATGGGGCGCTCTGCCCCGATCTGTCGCTGTGGCTCTTCGACGGCAAGCAAGTCGAACTCGGGCTGTGGCGCGAGGTGGCCGACCTCTTCGTCGGCCCGGACATCGAGGCCGCGTTGCTGGCACTGGAGCGGTTGCAGGCGGAGATGGACCGTCGGTACCGCGAGCTGGACCGTGTGCGGCGGCGGAAGATCGACCGCCGCGACCCCACCGACGTGATCATGCTCGTGATCGACGAACTTGCCCTGTTCTCCGCCACGATGGGCAGCAGGGACCAGCAGGAAAAATTCGTCCGCCTGCTGCGTGATCTCGTGGCACGCGGCCGCGCTGCCGGAGTCATCGTCGTGGCAGCGACACAGCGGCCGTCCGCCGACATCATCCCGACCTCGTTGCGGGACCTGTTTGGCTATCGCCTGGCCTACCGGTGCACCACCGATTCCTCGTCGGACATCATCCTCGGTCGTGGCTGGGTCAGCCAGGGCTATGACGCGTCCACCATCGCCCCGGAAGAACGGGGAGTGGCGCTGCTCCTGGCTGAGGGCGGCATTCCACGCCGCATGAAGACCGCGTACCTCACCGACGCACAGATCTATTCGCTCGTGGATTATGCGCGACAGTTTCACACCAAGAAAACCGTCGCCTGATCCGCAATTTCCGTATTCGTCTTGCAGGAGAGGACTGTCCACAATGCTCACCCCCAGCATTCCCATCGCGACCGACGCGGATCACGTCTGGGTGTTCGTCTCGGCTTCCGGTGGCGCGGTCGATGTGGTTCGGCTCGCGCATATGCCCGGTGCGCCCCGCTTCATCGGGCTACCCATTGAGGCGTTCGACCCGTCCGCCGTGCTGCCCACCTACAGCCCGACCGGCGAACTCGTGACCGGTTTCCGCTGGGCGACCACGGCCGACATCGACACCTACGCCGACCTGTTCACCGCCTGAGGAACCCGTGACCGTCTCGACCATGACTCCGAGCCCCACCACCAAGGCCGTGGTGGGGCTGGGAGCCGTTGCCGAGGCACAACTACGCCGCGAAGTCCTCGCCCGCGCCTCACGGCCCGGCTACTGGTGGTGGCTCGCGCACGTCATGCCCGCCGCTGCCTGCTCCCGGCCTGTCCGGCTCCGGCTGGAAGCCACCTGGGACGACGGCACCACCGAGCAACCCACCGACGACATGCCCGACGGGCGGCTGTACGTCGCGTGCAAGAACCGTCGTGCCTCGGTGTGTCCGGCCTGCGCGGAGACCTACCGGGCCGACACATATCAGCTCGTGAAGGCTGGGCTCGTCGGTGGCAAGGGTGTGCCCGACTCCGTGGCCGAGCACCCGTGCTTCTTCGTCACGCTCACCGCTCCCGCGTTCGGGACCGTGCACACGCGGGTGACCGGCTCAAATGGTGTCCGGCCGTGCCGTCCTCGTCGGTACGCGCCACTGTGCCCGCACGGCCGTTCGACGGAATGCCGGATGCGCCACGCTGAGAACGACCCGTGCGTGGGGGAGCCGTTGTGCCGGGACTGCTACGACTACGACACGCAGGCCGTGTGGAACTTCCACGCGGGGGAGCTGTGGCGGCGGACCACGATCACCCTCAACCGATACCTCGCCACTGCGGCGAAGGACCGGGGCGTCAAGGTCCGGCTCTCGTACGCCAAGGTCGCCGAGTTCCAGCGGCGCGGGACGGTGCACTTCCACGCGCTGATCAGGCTCGATGGCGTCAACCCGAATGATCCGGATACGATCGTGGCGCCGGACGCTTCGATCACGCCGGAGCTGCTGAGCAGCCTCATCGACACCGCTGCCACCGTTACGCGCTTCACCACGGCGTCCCACCCTCGGCATCGCACCGGCTGGACTCTGACCTGGGGCAAGCAGACCGATATCCGTCGGGTCCATCTCAACGCCGGTGACCACGACGACCACGGCGCGCTCACGTCGACCGCCGTGGCGGCGTACCTCGCCAAGTACGCCACCAAAGCCACCGAGGAAGCCGGGCACGTGTCCCGGCGGCTCACCGAGCAGACCGCGAGCATCTACGCCGACCAGGACACCCACCAGGCACGGCAGCTCGTCGCGTGCTGGTACCTCGGACGACGGCCGTTCTACTACACCTCGAAAGCCCAGCGCGAAGCCTGGGACGAGGGCTGGGGTCGCCTCCAGAAGTGGGCGCACATGCTCGGCTACGGCGGCCACTTCTCGACCAAGAGCCGCCGCTACTCCACGACCCTGACGGCACTGCGCGCCGTCCGTAGGGCGTTCCAGCGCGGCGAGAACCACCCCGACGAGAGCGCGCCGGCGGATCTCGACCAGCTCGGTGACGAAGCCGCGGTGACCTTGGATTGGATCTTCGACGGCGTCGGCTGGCTGACGATCGGCGACGCCGCGCTCGCCAATACCGCTGCTGCCAAAGCTCGTGAGCGTAGGCGCATCGCACGCGAAGAGATCGAAACAACTGACCGAGAAAGGATGTGAACCAGTGGAACCCCTGTTGCTCCGTGTCGACGAAGCCGCCCGCCTGCTCGGGATCGGCCGGACACGCGTCTACGACCTCATTCGGCTGGACTTGCTCCAGTCGGTCAAGGTCTTCGGCGCTCGGCGCATTCCCCGCACGGCGCTCGACGCGTACGTGCAGTCACTCATGGACAAGGCGGCGTGATGGCGAAGCGCGCGGCCAACGGCATGGGCACCATCGTGCAGCGCAAGGACGGGCGGTACCAGGCCGCCGTGTACGTGCTCGCGATCGACGGCACCCGGCAGCGGAAGTACGTCTACGGCAAGACCTGGGATGAGGTGAACGACAAGCGGATCGCGCTGCTCGACAACAACCGGAAGGGTGTCCCGTCCATCTCGTCGTCGATGAAGCTCGGCGACTATCTCGACTATTGGCTGGAGAACGTCGTGCGGATCGAGCGGGGACCCGCGACCTACTCCGGTTACGAGGTGGTCGTCCGGCGCTTCCTCAAGCGGCACTTGGGGTCACACAAGCTCAACGCGTTGACGCCAGGCGACGTGCGCGCGCTGCTGGCGAAGCTGCGCAAGGAGAAGACCGTCCACGGCAAGGCCCTGTCCGCGCGCTACGTGCAAAACGTCTTCGAGGTGCTTCGGGGCGTGCTGAACAACGCGGTCAGGGAAGAGTTGGTCGGGCGCAACGTCGCCAAGCTGGTCAAGGCACCTTCGCGTGACCACTTCGAGGTGCGGGTGATGCCGGAACCGGAGGCCCGGCGCTTCCTCCGGCACGTGACGACGCACTGGCTGCACGCGCTGTGGCTGATCATGATCACGACCGGCCTGCGGAAGGGCGAAGTGCTCGGGCTCGCCTGGTCCGACATCAACATGGCGACGGGGGAGCTGCGGGTCCGGCGGACGGTGCAGCGTGTCCGTGGGGAGCTGCTGTTCGGGAAGCCCAAGACGAAGCGGTCTCGTCGGGAGCTCTATCTACCGGCTGTCTGTCTGGTCGCTCTCCGTGCGCATCGGACTGCGACGGCCGAGCGGATGACCGAGCCGCTGAACCCGGCTCCTCGGCAGCCCGATGACCTGGTGTTTGTCACCCGATCGGGGCGAGTCATCGAGCCGAGGAACGTGAACACGATGCTGGATCGCATCCTGAAGAACGCGAAGATCGATCGGAGCCGGGTCCATGACCTACGCCACACCTGCGCGACTCTGCTGCTGATGAACGGGGCGACGCTCCGTGAGGTGATGGAGCTGCTGGGTCACGCCTCGGTCAGCACGACTGGCAACATCTACGGCCACGTTTTGGACGAGGCCAAACGGCGGATGGCCGAGCAGATGAACCGGCTGGCCGACGACAACTGATGTCAGCCGTAGATGTAGACAAGGCCCCGGATGATCTCCAGGGCCTTGTTTCTGCAGCTCCCCCGGTTGGACTCGAACCAACAACCCTTCGGTTAACAGCCGAATGCTCTGCCAATTGAGCTACAGGGGAACGCTCGGTGCCGGCTCGGAGCGCTCCGGGCCAACGAGAAGAAACGATAGCGCACCGCTGATCGCGCTCCGCAAGCACCCCCGGCACCGTGCGGCGGCCTGGGGGACAATGGCGGGACGAGCCGAACAACCGGTGAGGAGGCGGAGGCATGAAGATTTTCCTGCTTGGCGCGGCTGTCGGGTACGTGCTCGGAGCCAAGGCGGGCCGGGCGCGGTACGACCAGATCGTGCGCACGTACCGTAAGGCCGCGGATCACCCGATGGTGCAAGGCGCGGCCGGGGTGGTGCGGGCCAAGGTCGGCGAGAAGGTGGGCGACAAGGTCCCGTTCATCCGCCCGCAGGGCCGCAACGGTCACCGTGTGGGGCAACCCACGGTGACCCGGGCGTAGCACTCAGCGCGACGATCCGGGTGCTCGGCAACGGAGCCGGGCATCCGGGTGCTCCCCCGCTTCGGATCGCCCGTTTCGGTGAAGCGCGGCACGGATGGTCAGCTCGCTCCGCTTCGGATCGCCGCTTTCGGCAAGGCGGCAGGGTGCGAGCCGTTCCGCCGAGCTCCGCTTCGGATCGCCGTTTTCGGTGAAGCGACACCGCCGTCCGCTCGCTTCGCGTCGGATCGGCCTTCTGGCAAACAGCCGGGCGCTCAACCGGGCTTCGGGTCGGCCTTTCGCTGAAGCAGCACGGCACCGACCGTCAGCTCACCCCGCTGGGGACCACCGTTTCTGGTGAAGCAGCACGCGAGAACTTCCCGCTCATCCCGCTTCGAAGCCGTACACGACCCACGGACCGCCGGGGACGTCGTCCTGGGCGGGGAGTTCGACAAAGCCGCACTGCGCGACGAGGCGGCGCGACGCGACGTTGTGCGGCCGGATCACCGCTCGGACCAGCCGAACGCCAGGATCCGCCAGAGCCCTCACCTGCAGAGATTCCAGCGCCGCCCGCGCGTGGCCCCGCCGGCGGTGGGCGGGCTCCACCTCATAGGTCACCTCGACCCGGCGCAATGCATCCGGAGGCCCGTGGAACCCGGCGCGGCCGACGGCCGCCTGCTGGACTTCGTCCCAGACGACGTCGGCGAGCCACGACACGGCGGCCGGGTTCGCCTCGATGCGGTCCCGCGCCCGCCGCCAGCCCGCGATCCATTCGGGCTGCACGAAGTACGGCGTGAGCGGCACCGGCGCCGCCCGGCTCGCGCAGGTGAGATCGCCGTCGGCGAGAGCGCGGATCGCGGCCGCACCGAGCGGAAGCAGGCGCACGGTCATGGCGCAACCGTAAGCGGGCCTCGGTCGGCCTGTCGACGGGATTTCCGCCGATCGTCCTAAATGGATTAACTTCCTGAGGGCGCCACGCTCAGGTCCACGACGCAGAAGGCGTTCCCGTCGGGATCCGCGAGGACGACGAAGTCTGATTCCGGCGGGTACGAATCCCAGTCGACCCGGGTGGCACCGAGGCCGACGAGCCGTTCGATCTCCGCCTCCTGCTCGGCGGTCGTGTCGACGAACAGGTCCAGGTGCAGCCGTGGATGGGTCTGGACCGGCGACTCGCTGCGCATGACCGCGAGCGCGAAGCCCGAGCCGTCCGGGTGCGCCAGCGTCCGCCACGTGTCGCTCGCCCAATCCTGCGTGGCCACAAGGTTCAGAGCGGCGGTCCAGAACTCGGTTGCACGTGCGACGTCTTCCACACCGATCACCGGAAATCCCAGCCTGAGCATGGGGCCAGCTTACGACTCCGCTCGTTTCCCCCTTTTCGCCGAGGAAGCTCGCTGGTGTCCGTCCTGCCCACGAGATTCCGCGAAGGAAAAACACCAGGCCGACAGCACGAACCCCCGGTCCATTACGCCTGGCTCGGCTGTCCGGTCTCCCGCACAGCCGTCCGGTCGGTAGCATCACTGCGCGAGAGGAGGACGCATGGTCCTGCGTGTCGGGGTGCTCGGCGCCGCCTCGGTGGTGCCCATGGCGCTCCTGCGGCCGGCCGCTGCGGAGCCGGACGTCGTGGTCACCGCGATCGCCGCGCGGGATCGGGAGCGTGCTCGCCGGTTCGCCGAGCGGCACGGCATTCCCGAGGTCCACCAGGACTACGCAGCGCTGCTCGCCGACCCTCGCATCGACGCCGTCTACAACCCGTTGCCCAACGGGCTGCACGGCCGGTGGACCATCGCCGCGCTCGAGGCCGGGAAGCATGTCCTCTGCGAGAAACCCTTCACTGCCAACGCGCAGGAGGCCGAGGCCGTCGCGGCAGTCGCCCGTCGGACCGGGCTCGTCGCGATGGAGGCCTTCCACTACCGCTACCACGCACTGACCGCCCGGATGCTCGAACTCCGCGCCGAGCTCGGCCCGGTCCGCCGCATCGACACCTGGTTCGCCTTCCCCCTCCTGCCCGCGAAGAACATCCGCTGGAACCTCGGGCTCGCGGGCGGGGCGACGATGGACGTCGGCTGCTACGCCATGCACCTGTTGCGCACGCTCGCCGGCGCGGAGCCGCGGATCACCTCGGCCACCGCGAAGCTGCGCTACCCCGGCGTGGACCGGTCGATGCGCGCCGAGGCCACCTTCGACGACGGGATGACCGGGTCGATCGACGTTTCCATGCTCTCGCACCGGATCTTCACCGCCGGGGCACGCGTGGTCGGGGAGCGCGGGGCGATGCGGGTCTTCAACCCCTACGCGCCGCAGGCGTTCCACCGCCTCACCATCCGGACCGGGGGCAGGCGGCGGGTCGAGCACGTCGACCGGAAACCCTCGTCCTACGCCGCGCAGCTGCACGCCTTCGCGGGTGCCGTGCTGCACGGGGAACCGGTCGTCACCGGGATCGACGACGCCGTCGCCAACATGCGCGCGCTCGACGCCTGCTACGGCGCCGCAGGGCTGCAGCGCCGGGAACCCACGATCTGATGCGCGCGTTCGTGGTGACCGCGCCGGGCGAAGCGGGCGTGTACGAGGTCGAGCCACCGGGCCCAGCGCCGGGCGAGGTTGTCGTCGACGTCGAGCGGGTCGGGCTTTGTGGCACAGACGTCGAGTTCTTCACCGGCGAGATGCAGTACCTCCACGACGGGCACGCTCGTTTCCCGATGCGGCTCGGGCACGAGTGGGCCGGCACGGTGAGTGCCGTGGGCGAGGGCGTCGATCCGGCCTGGCTCGGCCGCCGCGTCACCGGCGACACGATGCTCGGCTGCGGGCGGTGCCGCCGCTGCCGCGCCGGTTACCAGCACGTGTGCGAGTTCCGGGCCGAGATCGGGATCCGCGGTGGACGGCCGGGCGCCCTGGCCGAGCAGCTGCCCGTGCCGGTCACCGCGCTGCACGCCCTGCCGGAGGCCGTCGATGTCGTCCGAGGCGCCCTGGTCGAGCCCGGCGGCAACGCGCTGCGTGCCGTGCAGGGCGCGAACCTGCGGCCCGGCGACCGGCTGCTCGTGCTCGGACCAGGCACGATCGGCTTGCTCGCGGCGATGTTCGCCCGGGCCGCCGGGGCCGAGGTGCACCTGCTGGGCCTGCCGGGCTCGGCGGACTTCGTGCGCGCACTCGGTTTCGAGCACGCCTGGACCGAGGAGTCGTTGCCACAGCTGCCGTTCGACGCCGTCATCGACGCGTCGAACGCGGCGGCACTGCCCGCGAAAGCACTCGAGCTGGTCGAGCCCGGCAAGCGTGTTGTCTACATAGGACTCGCCGGGAACCCGAGCCCGATCGACACCCGGACGCTCGCACTGAAGGACGTGACGGCTGTCGGCGTGCTCAGCGCGTCGCCCGGGCTCTCGGGTGCGATCGAGCGCTACGCGCGTGGCGCTGTCGACCCACGACCACTCGTCGCCGCGACCGTCGGTCTCGGCGAGGTCGCCTCGGTGCTGGCGGGCCGGCGGTCGGGGCCGGGACCGAAGATCCACGTCGACCCCCGGGAAACCCTGTGGCGGCAGGCGTGATCGTGCTAGTTTCGCAGCCGACCTTGCGAGCGGGGACGAGCTGCGGGAAGAACGATGGCCAAGCGCATTGTGATCTGCTGTGACGGCACCTGGAACACCCTGAGGCAACCCGCGACGACCAATGTGGTCAAGCTCGCGCAGGCGATCGCGAAACAGGACGATCAACTGGTCTTCTACCACGAGGGCGTCGGCACGCGGCCGCACGAGCGCCTGCTCGGCGGGGCGTTCGGCTTCGGCCTGTCCCGCAATGTCCGTTCGGCGTACCGGTTTCTGGCCGAGCACTACGAGCCGGGTGACGAGCTGTTCTTCTTCGGGTTCAGCCGCGGCGCCTACACCGCCCGCAGCACGGTCGGTTTCGTCCGCAACTGCGGAATCCTGCGCCGCGACGAGCTCGACCGGGTCGACGAGGCCTACCAGCTCTACCGCGACCGCGACCCGAGCACGCATCCCACACAGAGCAGGTCGGCGCGCTTCCGCGAGGCCTACGCGTGCGAGGACGTGACGCCGGTCCGGTTCATCGGCGTGTGGGACACCGTGGGCGCGCTGGGCATCCCGCTCAGCGGGCTGCGGCTGATCAACCTCATCAACCGGCGCTGGCAGTTCCACGACACGAAGCTGACCAGCACCGTCGCCGCGGCCTTCCAGGCGCTCGCGATCGACGAGCGGCGCGGGCCGTTCCGCCCCGCGGTCTGGGCGCCGGACGCGGCGGTGCACCAGGAACGCGAACAGGTGTGGTTCGCCGGGTGCCACTCCGATGTCGGCGGCGGCTACCCGGAGCCGACACTGGCCCACATCACGTTGCTGTGGATGGTGGAACGGGCGCAGCGGGCCGGGCTGGTGTTCGAGCCGCACGCGGTCGCCCCGCTCGGTCCCGATGCCGCGCTCGCCCCGGCGCACGATTCGCGGACGTTCTTCTACAAGCTGCTGCGGCCCTACGTCCGGCAGCTGGGCGTGACCGACGAGGCGCACGAGTTCGCGTCGTTCAAGGCCGTGGAGCGCACGAAGCTCGACCCGTCGTACGCGCCGCAGAACCTGCTCGACTACCTGCGGGACAGGCCACAGTATCGCTAGTCGTCCGCGAAGTACTCTCGTGCGCATGGCGGTGACTTCCGAGGTGCGCGAACGCATCCTGATCGTGCGGATCGAGCGCGAAGAGAAACGCAATGCGATCGACGTCGAGACCGCGCTGGGTATCGACGAGGCGCTCAACCGGCTCGACGACGACCCGGAGCTGTGGGTCGGGGTCCTCACCGGCACGCGCACGGTGTTCTCGGCAGGCACCGACCTGAAGAACGGCATGGACGCGCGCACCGAGCGCGGCGGTGAGTACGGCATCATCCGGCGCAAGCGGGTCAAGCCGCTCGTCGCCGCCGTGGAAGGGGTCGCGTTCGGCGGCGGGTTCGAGATCGCGCTCGCGTGCGATCTCGTCGTGGCGTCCCGCAGCGCGCGGTTCGCCCTGCCGGAAAGCCTGCGTGGACTGGTCGCCACGAGCGGGGCGCTGTTCCGGGTGATCCGGGCGCTGCCGTTGCACCTGGCCAAGGAGCTGCTGATCACCGGAGCCGAGCTCAACGCCGAGCGTGCTCACCAGTTCGGGTTCGTCAACCGGGTGACCGAAGCGGGGCAGGCGCTGGAGGGCGCGCTCGCGGTCGCCGAGGAGATCTGCGCGTCGTCCCCGGTCTCGGTGCGCACGACGCTGGCGGCGATCGCCGCGCAGCTGGAGGAGCAGGACCGCAAGGGCTGGGCGGAGACGGCCCGGGCGCAGGAGACGGTCCGCGCCTCCGCCGATATGCAGGAGGGCATCAACGCCTTCTTCGAACGCCGTCCGCCGCGCTGGCAGGGGCGCTGACGGCGTCCGCCCACGATCGGGACATGGCAGGGAAGCAGCAGCTCAGGGCGGTGATGGCTCGAGCTCGCCTGCCGCCGCCCTTCGATCTGTCCGTCGGACGCGGCCCGTGCCGTCGGCGGCGAGACATCGCGCGACCTCATGGAGCCCGCCCGCGAGGTCGCGCGCGAGCTGGCGCGGGCCGGCGAAGTCGAGATCACCCAGCGCGGTCAGGTCCTCGACCCGGACGCCCCATGGCGGGGTCCGATCCGAATGCGGTTGCGCGGGTTACTCGACTGAGTTAATTTCAACTCATGCAAGTACAGGTGGATCTCCAGCCGGAGCTGGGACTGAGTGTCACCGAGGCGGCGCGCCGGGCGCAGATCGTCTCCGCGACCATCGCCACGATCGCCGAACTGGGCTACCGCAAGGCGACGTTCGCCCGGATCAGGGAGCGGGCGGGGCTGAGCAGCACGCGGATCATCGGTTACCACTTCGGCACGAAGGCGGGGCTGATGCAGGCGGTGGTGACCTCGGTGCTGGGGATCAAGGAGAAGTTCCTCGTGGAGCGGGCCGCCGGCACCGCGGACCGGGCCGAGATGCTGCGGGCGCACATCGAGACCGAGGTCGCGTTCCTGCGGGACTGCCCGGAGTGCGTCCGGGTGCTGCGCGAGGTCGCCGCGAACGCCGACGACCCCGACGGCTGGCCGGTGGCAGGGCCGATGCTCAAGGACTTCCAGGCGGGGCAGTTCGAGCGGTTGCTGCGGCAGGGGCAGCAGGAGGGCGTGTTCGGCACGTTCTCCCCGGCGGTCATGGCCCGCACGATCGCGCACGCGATCGACGGCGCGGCCGAGGCGTTCGCGGCGGATCCGTCGCTGGACCTGGACGCGTACGCGAGCGAGCTGGTGGAGACCTTCGAGCGCGCCACTGCCCGACGGTGACCGGAGGTGGGCGACCTTCGAGCGGACCGTGGATGGCATCGTCCACAGTGGTCGAACAGGGACCGAGGTCGTGCTCGCGACCTGCATGCTTTCCCGGCGGTAACCAGGCGGCCTTGCGGGTAACCAGGCCCCCGGACGTAGCGTCGTCGCCATGAGCACACGTACTTCTGCTGTGGGAGCGTTCCGGAGCCTGCCGATCGACGAGCCGGACGCGCTCGTCGACGTGGAGATCGAGATCGGCGACCCCGGCCCGCACGACCTGCTGGTCGAGGTCCACGCGGTCTCGGTCAACCCCGTGGACGTCAAGGTGCGCGCGGGGTTCGGCGAGTCGAGCGAGCCGAAGGTCCTCGGTTTCGACGCGGCCGGTGTGGTGCGTGCGGTCGGTGCCGAGGTGCGCGAGTTCTCGCCCGGCGACGAGGTCTACTACGCCGGCTCCGTCGACCGCACCGGCAGCAACGCCGGGCTGCAGCTGGTCGACTCGCGGATCGTCGGCCGCAAACCGGCCGGCCTGGACTTCGCCGAGGCGGCGGCGCTTCCGCTGACCACGATCACCGCCTGGGAGACGTTGTTCGACCACTTCCGCCTCGGCCGCGACGCCACCGGCACGCTGCTGGTGGTCTCGGCGGCCGGTGGTGTCGGTTCGATGGTGTCCCAGCTGGCGTCCCGGCTGACGAACCTGGAGATCGTCGGGACGGCGTCGCGCCCGGAGTCCGCCGCGTGGGCGAAGGCGATGGGCGCCGCGCACATCGCCGACCACCACGACCTCGTGACGGAGGTGCGCAAGGTGGCGCCGGACGGGGTGCAGTACGTCTTTTCGCCGGTGTCGGGCAAGAACGTCGAGGCCTACGCGGAGCTGCTGACGCCGCGGGGCGAGATCGTCGCGATCGACGAGCCGGAAGGTATGGACCTGTTGCCGCTCAAGCCGAAAAGCCTGACGTGGCACTGGGAGCTGATGTTCACCAGGCCGCTGTACGAGCCGGAGAGCACCGCCCAGCGGGATCTGCTGAACGAGGTGAGCGGCCTGGTCGACCGCGGCGTGTTGCGCACCACTCTCACCACGCGCCTGCGCGGCCTCAACGCCGACACCCTCCGCACGGCGCACCGGATGGTGGAACAGGGCGACATGATCGGGAAGGTCGTCGTGGAGCGCTAGGCGACCGGACAGCCCAGCCGCACGGTCAGCTCGGTCAGCGCCTGACCGAGCGGCAGGTCCACCCGCACGGACGCATGCGTGTCGCCGCGGGTCCGGCCCTTGTTGACGATCAGCACCGGCTTTCCCGACTTCGCCGCATGGCGGACGAAGCGCAGGCCCGACATGACTGTCAACGACGAGCCCAGGACCAGCAGTGCGCTCGCCTCGTCGACCGCGTGGTAGCACTGCTCGACCCGCGCCGCCGGCACGTTCTCGCCGAAGAAGACCACGTCCGGCTTCAGCACGCCGGACCCGCACGCGACACAGGACACCAGCCGGAACTCGCGCACGACGTCGTCGGCCAGATCGACGTCGCCGTCCGGGTTGATCTGCGTGGACGAGGCGGCGAACGCCGGGTTCGCGGCGCGCAGCCGGCGGTCGAGGAACTCGCGGGCGCTCATCCGGCGGCAGTCCAGGCACACCACCCTGTCCAGGCTGCCGTGCAGCTCGACCACCTCGCGCGCACCCGCCGACTGGTGCAGCCCGTCGACGTTCTGCGTGATCACGCCGGACAGGTGGCCCGCCGCCTGCAACGCGGCGACCGCCCGGTGCCCGGCGTTCGGCCGGGCGCGCGCGATGTTCCGCCACCCGAGGTGGCTGCGGGCCCAGTACCGGCGCCGGCCCTCCTCGCTGCCGACGAACTCCTGGTACGTCATCGGCGTGTGCCGCCGCAGGCTGCCTTCGGCGCCGCGGTAGTCCGGGATGCCGGATTCGGTGGACAGGCCCGCCCCGCTCAGGACCACGACGCCGCCCTGCCCGACGGCGTGCACGACCTCGCTCAGATCGGTCGTCCGTGGCGCGGGCTCGCCGGTAGGTGTCCAGGTCAGGGTCGGTTTCGTCCGCACCGGACCAGCTTACGGGCTCAGCCGGGCAGAACATTCTTGGAGAAGACGCCGTACCCGCGATCAGGCTGGCCGGCAGCCTGGGCGCGCCACCCCTTGCCTGGTCCGTGAAACCCGCAGGTGAGACCTCTCACGAGAGCCGCACTGTGGATCTTGTTCACCGTGCGCGCCGCGGAGTTTGGGGTGACAATTCCGGCATGGCAGTTGGGGAGAGGTCAGCGCAGGAGCCGACGCCCGTCTTCGACGCGGTGCTGGCGAGCGTGCAGGCGGCTGTGCAGGGTCAGGCACAGCCCGAGACCGAGGGGCAGAACACGAGCCAGGCCGAGGTTCCGGCCGTCGTCTGAGCTCAGACGAGGCGGAGCCTGTCCAGGTTCGACTCGACCCAGGACCGCAGCGCGCCCAGTGGCTCGCTGACGCCGCACCCGGGCTCGGTCAACGCGTACTCGACGTGCAGGGGCACCTCGGGGTAGACCGTGCGGTCCACGAAACCGTGGTCCTCCAGCCGGCGCAGCGTCTGGGTGAACACCTTGGGGCTCACGCCCTGCAGCCTGCGCTGCAACTCGCCGAAGCGGTGCGGGCCGTCCTCCAGTGCGCCGATCACGAGCGCCGACCACTTGTTCGCCAGCAGGTCGAGGATCTCGCGGCACGTAAGTGCCCTTTCGGACACTGTTGTGCCCGGTACCGCTCGTTCACCGCTATCTTCGGAAGGCGTGGCGGATCCGACGGACACCGTGCGTATGCCCAAGGGGTTCTTCCAGAACCCGTACGAGACCTACGACCTGCTCCGCACGGCCGGTCCGGTCCGGCGCGTCTCCTTCGTGAACTGGGTCGACGGGTGGCTGGTCACCCGGCACGCCGACGCGCGGCGCCTGCTGGACGACCGGCGGCTGCTGAAGAACCGGGCCGGGGTGGCCGACCTGATGCCGCCGCACGCGGCCGGGGCGTACGCCTCGCCGCTGTTCGACCACATGCTCAACTCCGACCCGCCCGACCACACCCGGCTGCGCAAGCTGGTGACCAAGGCGTTCACCGCACGGGCGGTGGCGCGGCTGCGGCCGCGGATCGAGGAGATCGCCGACGCGCTCCTCGACGTCGTCCCGGCGGGCGAGACGGTCGATCTGCTGGACGGGTTCGCGTTCCCGTTGCCGATCATCGTCATCTGCGAGCTGCTCGGCGTGCCCGCGGCCGACCGCGACCAGTTCCGCCAGTGGTCGCGGCCGCTGGTCGCCGCGGCCTCGCTCGCGGAACTGGCCGAGTCGACCGGCGGACTGAGCGCGTACCTGCGGAAGCTGATCGCCGAGAAGCGGGCCGCGCCGACGCAGGACGTGCTGTCGGACCTGGTGCACGTGTCCGACGACGGCGACCGGCTCTCGCCGGACGAGCTGCTCAACATGGCGGTGCTGTTGCTGGTGGCCGGGTTCGAGACCACGGTCAACCTGATCGGCAACAGCGTGCTCGCGCTGCTGCGCAATCCCGGTCAGCTCAAGGCGCTGCGGGCCGACCCGTCGCTGGTTCCCGGCGCGGTCGAGGAGTTCCTGCGGTACGAGGGACCGGTGCACTTCGCGACGATGCGCTACACCGCCGAACCGGTCGAGGCCGGCGGCGTCGAGATCCCGGCGGGCGAGTTCGTGCTGATCTCGCTGCTGGCCGCCAACCGCGACCCGGAGAAGTTCCCCGACCCCGACCGGCTGGACGTCACCCGCCCCGCGGCCGGGCACGTCGCGTTCGGGCACGGCATCCACTACTGCCTCGGCGCCCCGCTGGCCCGGCTGGAGGGCGCGATCGCGCTCGGCCGCCTGCTCGACCGGTTCGGCGAGATCGAGCTCGCGGCCGAGCCCGCGGACCTGCGCTGGCGGGGAAGCGTGCTCGTGCACGGGCTGCACCGGCTGCCGGTGCGGATGTCCTGACGGTCAGCGGAACGCGTCGGCGTTGCGGGCCGCCCAGCGCGCGAAAGTGTTCGGCGCCCGCTGGAGGATCCGTTCGACGTCGGGACTCACACGCTGTTCGTCCGGGGTGGGGTCGCCGAGGATGTCGAGCGTGCCGTCGGCGATGGGCGCCGGCATGAACTCCAGCATGCGGGTACGGGCTTCCTCGCGGGTCAGCTCGGTGAACCCGACCGGTGAGCTCGTAGGTCCGGCCGCCGTGGTCGGCAGAGCGCAGGACGACGGCCGCCACCGCGGCGATGTCGGCCGGGTCGACGATCGGGATCGCCACGGCACCGAACGGTGCGCGCAGTGCCCGCCGGGTGCGGACCTGTTCGGCCCACTGGAAGGCGTTGCTGTGAAAGCCTCCCGGGCATAGCACTGTCCACACGAGACCGGGCTGGCGGACGGTGTGTTCGAACGCCGCTCGTCTTGGCGACGTCGAGGAGTTCGTCCGGCTCTCCGGGCACAGCGAGGAGGAACAGTGCTTCGCTGCCTTCGAGGGCGGGCCGAAGGGGTTTCGGGGTTCGTGAGGTCGTGGCCCGTGCGGCGGGTGGTGGTGGCGACCTCCTCACCGGCTTCGGGAAGTGCTCGGACGAGGGCGCTGCCGACGTTCCCGGTCGCTCCGGTGACGGTGATCATGAGGGGCTCCTTGCGTTCTGGTCGGTGCCGGGAACGCTAGGAGCGAGCTGCCCCGCGCGGACCGTGCTCGACCACGTGACGAGCCGGTGGGGCGTTGGGTGCTGATGGCGGTGCGGGGCAGGGAGCTGCGGTTCTTCGAGCTGCGCGGAAGCATCGAAGGGATCAGCGAGAAGATGCTGTCGCAGACGCTGCGGACCCTGGTGCGCGACGGCCTCGTGTGGCGGCGGGTCGAGCACTCGACGCCGCCGCGGGTGAGCTACGGGCTGACGCCGCTGGGCCAGGGAACGAGCGGTCCGCTGGCTGAGCTGTTCGAGGTCATCCGGGGCCACGCTTACGACATCCAGGCGACCCAGGCGGCTTTCGACGCTTCGTGACACGCGGCGCGGGTGGGCGATGGCTCGCCCTGCGCAGCGGGGAGCGGCCTCGGTGTCCGCGTGCGCCACGGAAGCCTTGCAGGGCAGGTGAAACCGGCGGCGAGTGCGTCAGTTCGACGGCAGCCGCGGGGGCACGACCGAGCGGATGCTCGCCAGTACGGCCGTCAGGCTCGGCAGCCAGCGGTGGTGCGTGTCCGGCGGGACGAGCCAGTGCGTCAGGTTGTGCGGGCTCCGCTCGTCGGGCAGCGGGATCCCCGTGCCCGCCGTCAGGACGCGGACGCCCTCGGGCAGGGAGCTGTCCGCCGGGGCGAGGACATCCGCCTCCACCAGGAGCACCGCGATCGAGCCGTGCTTGGTCAGCACGCACACGGCCGGGCCCTCGCAGCCCTGCCGCGCGACGCCGGCCAGCACCCGGTCCGCCAGCGACCGCGGCACCGCGACAGCGCCGATACCCGATCCGGTCACCAGGGTGAGTGCGTTGTTGTGCCACTGCACGGGCCAGCCGAAGACGCGCCGGTAGTCGAGCGTGGTGCCGGATTCGACATTCTCCTGAACGGTCATCCTGTTCCCTCCGGCCCGCGACGCTGGTTCGACCGCCTCACACTGTAACGGCACTGAGTGCCCTTAGCAACAGCGCCTGCTAGCTTCGAGGTATGTCCGTCGAGTCCCGGCAGTCGCCGCGCCCGCGCGCCGGCCGCACCACGGCCGGGCGCCGCCGGCTCCGCCACGCGCTGACCGTCGCGGCGATCGACTTGTTCCTGGCCCAGGGCTACGACGCCACGACGGTCGACGAGATCGCCGCCGCGGCGGGCGTCGGGCGGCGCACCTTCTTCCGGTACTTCCGCTCGAAGGAGGACGCCATCTTCCCCGACCACGAGGACGTCCTCGGCGACATCGAGCGCTCGCTGGCCACGGCCGCGCCCGCGCAGGACCCGGTCGCGGTCGCCTGCACCGCGGTCCGCCTCGTGCTCGACTACTACCTCGCCGATCCCGACGTGTCCGTGAAGCGCTTCGCCCTCACCAGGACCGTGCCCTCGCTGCGTGACCGCGAGGTGGCGACCGTCGACCGGTACCAGCGCGTGTTCGCCCGCTACCTGCGGGAACGGTTCGAGGCGGCGGACGATCCGGCGGCCGACCTGCGTGCCTCCGTCGCCGCGGCGGCCGTCGCGGCTGCGCACAACCACGTGCTGCGCCGCTGGCTGCGCAGCGGCGGCGAGGAGGACGTCCACGCCAACGCCGAGGAGGCCTTCCAGCTCGTCGTCGACGCCTTCTCCGGACCGGTCGAGCCGGGTGGCGAGGGGCGGACGGTGGTCGCCGTGATGGAGGCCTCGGCCTCGATGTCGGAGGTCATGCGGCAGATCTCGGCCGCCCTCCGCACGAATTGAGCCCGAATGGCACTGAGTGCCCTTACCGTCCGAACGGTCCGGCGCCGCCATCATCGGCGACCTGTTTGTCTACTGTGGACGGTGGTTGAGGCGTGGACGTGCTGGACCCCCGAGCGCCCCCGGCGTAGGCTGCGAACAGACTTTCGAGGCCGTTCAGGCCGATTTGCAGTAAGTATCTGGGGATCGAGGTCGTGACGCGCACCCGGCCGCCCTTCACGCGAGGGCGGCTACGGGACGCGGGTGTCGATGCGCTCGACGGCGTCCCCCGCTCCCGAGGAGGAACATCCTTGTTCGCACGCATTTCCCAGCTCGCGGCCGCGGTACCCGCGATCGAGGCCTTCGCCGGGGTGGACGAGCTCAACACGCGGATCGGCGAGATCGCACGCGACCACCCCGACCGGACCGAGCTCAGCCGCATCGGCAGTTCGCGGCTCGGCGAGCCGCTGTGGTCGCTGACCGTCCACGGTGGACCGCGACACGTGGTCGTCGTCGCGGCCGTACACCCCAACGAACCCGTGGGCGGCCTGACCTCGGTGCAGCTGGCCGGCCTTCTCGCCGAGGACGACGAGCTGCGCGAAGAGCTCGGCTGCACCTGGCACATCGTGCCGTGCGTCGACCCCGACGGGACCCGGCTCAACGAACCGTGGTTCACCCCGCCGATGACCCTGGAGAGCTACGGCCGCTCGTTCTACCGGCCCGCTCCCGACGAACAGGTGGAGTGGAGCTTTCCCTTCTCCTACAAGGGGCATTTCTTCGACCGGGTGCTGCCCGAGACGGTGGCGCTGATGCGGCTGATCGACGAGACCAAGCCGATGCTGCTGTGCTCGCTCCACAATGGAGAGTTCGGTGGGGTGTTCTACTACCTCAGCCGCGCCACCGACGCGCTCAACGAACAGCTCGCGGCCCTTCCGCTGAACCTCGGCCTGCCCCTGCACACCGGTGAGGGCGAGGCCGCGTTCATCGAGCAGATCGCGCCCGCGGTCTTCCGCAGTTTCACCGCGGAGGAGGAGTGCGACTTCATGCTGGAGCTGGGCATCGACCCCGCGCGGCGCACGGGTGGCGCTTCCAGCGGGGCGTATGCGGCGCGGTACGGAACCGCCTACCTGGCAACGGAAGTGCCGTACTGGGCCGACGCCAGGGCCGACGACCACACGCCGCTCGACATCTCGTACGCGGCCCTGCTCGTCGAGCGGGGAAGGCACACGGCGGAGACGACCAGGGTGCTCGAGGGCGTGCTCGCCGCCACGCGGGCCGACCTCACGGTCCGCTCGCCGTTCCTGCGCGCGACCGAGGCGTTCCTGCCCTACCTGGCGGACGCCGCGGAGTCCGACCTCGCCCGCGCGGCCCGGCCGGAGAGCGAGCGGCCCGCGGTCGTCGCGGAGCGGTTCCACTCCACGTCCGGGATCCAGTCCGCCCGGATCCGGTTCGGCGGGATGCTGCTACGGGCGCTGGCCGCGGAGATCGCGATCGGCAACGGCACCCCGGCCATCCGCGGCGGGCACGACCGGCTCGCCGGGGTCTACGCCCGCTGGCTCGCCGAAGCCGAGATGCCGCAGCCGATCCCGCTTGCCAAGTTGGTGGGCGTCCAGCTCGGTGCCATCCTGGCCACGGCGACCGCGATCGGCGAATGAAGGGGGCCGCAGTGCTCGACCTGCTCATCGAGGACGCGACGGTGCTCACGATGAACCCGGCGCGGCCGCGCGCCGGCAGGATCGGCGTCTGGCAGGGCCGGATCGTGGGCGTCGACGAGGAGCTGGACGGCGTGGCGGCGCGGCGCACGCTGCGGCTCGGCGGGGCGACGGTGCTGCCCGGGTTCGTCGACGCGCACACGCACCTGGTGTGGGCCGGGATGAGCCAGGGCGGTGCCGACCTGACCGGCGTGCGGGAGCGCTCCCAGGTGCTCGACGTGCTGCGCCGGGCGTGCGCGCGGGCACAGCCGGGCGAATGGGTCGAGGTGACCGGCTACGACCAGCGCCCGATCGGCGGGCACCTCACGCTCGCGGAGCTGGACGCGCTCTCGGACGGCCGGCTGCTGTGGCTGCAGCACACTTCGGGGCACGCGGGCGTGGTGAACAGCGCCGTGCTCGCGACCGCCCCGGTCGACCACGAAGACGGACTGGTACTGGAACGCGCGCAGATCGACGTGCGCCGGGCGCGGCTGCCGTACCGGAACAGCGAGCTGGTCGACGCGATCGAGCGGGCCGGGCGCACCTGCCTGTCCCAGGGCATCACCACCTGCGCCGAGGCGGGGATCGGCGGTGGGCTGATCGCCACGCCGCCCGTGGAGGTCGCGGCGTACCAGGCGGCGCGCGAGGCGGGGCGGCTGCCGGTCCGGATGCAGCTGATGATCGCGTCCGACGCGCTGCGCGACCTGGCCGGGCACCCGGACGACGGCATCACCCGCGGGATCGACCTCGGGCTGCGAACGGGCTTCGGCGACGAGACGCTGAGCATCGGCGCGCTCAAGCTGTGGCTCGACGGCGGGATCATGGCGCGTACGGCGGCGCTCAGCGCGCCCTACGCGGGCAGCACCGCCGCAGGTCGGCTGCAGGAGGATCCGGCGGTGCTGCGGCAGATCATCATCGACGGGCACACCGCGGGCTGGCAGCTGGCCGTGCACGCGATCGGCGACCGGGCGCTCGACGTCGCGCTCGACGCCATCGCCGAGGCGCAGGCACGCAAGCCGCGCCCGGACGCGCGGCACCGGATCGAGCACTGTGGACTCGTGCGCCCCGACCAGCTCGCGCCGCTGGCCGAGCTCGGGCTCACCGCCGTCCTGCAGCCGGAGTTCCTGTGGGACAACGGCGACGACTACTCCGACGTGCTCGGGCCGGACAGGGCGGGCTGGCTCTACCGCGGGCGCGCCCTGCTCGACGCCGGGGTCGCGATCGCGTCCAGTTCGGACCGTCCGGTGGTCAGCGGTGCGCCGCTGCGTGCCGTCCGGTTCATGGTCGAACGGCGGTCCGACAGCGGGCGGGTGGTCGGTCCCGGCGAAGAGCTGACGGTCGCGGAAGCGTTGTCCGCGGCGACGATCGGCGCCGCCCGCGCCTGCCGTCGCGAGCGGCTGTGCGGCAGCGTCGAACGCGGGAAGCTCGCGGATCTCGTTGTGCTGGCGCGGAACCCGCTGGAGGTGCCCGCGCCGGAGCTGGCGGACGTCGGCGTGACGGCGACGCTGCTAGGCGGAGAGGTCGTCCACGGCGCGCTCTGACCCGGGCCGCCACGGCACGAGCATGCAGGTGCGGCGCTGGTAGTCCGCGTACTCCGGGTACCGGCCCAGCGTGATGCTCTCGGTGAACCGCGTCGAGCCGATGAACAGCAGCGTGAGCAGGACCGCGCCGGCGACGGTCCACTGCCACGGCGAGTCCGCGGCGAGCGCGCCGAACACGAACACCACCCACCACTGGGCCTGCTCGAAGAAGAAGTTGGGATGCCGCGAGTAGCGGAAGAGCCCCGTCCGCACGAAGCGGGCGGCAGGTTCGCGCCCCGCGTCCAGCTCGGCCCGCTTGTGCTGCTGGAAGGTCCACTGCTGCTGGTCGGCGACGGTCTCCCCGGCGAGGAACGCCAGGAACACGACGGCCAGCACGGCGTCCCAGGCGCCGAACGGCGAACGGTGCTGCAGTGCGGTGTACGCGGGCAGCGTGATCAGCAGCAGGATCACGTTCTGGTACAGGGAGATGAAGAAGAAGTTGAACAGCTGGAACTGCCACGGCTTCAGCCGGGCGCGCAGGACGCCCCACCGGTAGTCCTCGCCGCCGGGCGCGTAGCCGCCCTTGCGCCCGTAGTTGAAGGTCAGCCGGATGCCCCACAGGGCGATCAGCGCCAGCATGACGTCGAGGCGGGCGTCGGCGAACCCCGCGCCCGCGGCGAACACCGCGACGTAGGCGATCGGCACGAGCGACCAGATCCGGTCGACCCACGAGTATTCCCTGGTCACGAGCGACAGCAGCCAGGTGCCGAGGACGACACCGGCGAAGACGTACAGGCAGACCAGCAGCACGCGCCCACTCTACTGCCCGCTGACCTGGACATTCGCCTATCTAGGATCCGTGTCCATGGCCAACCTGCCGCTGCGCCGGCGCGGTATCGACATCTTCTTCGCGATCGTGTTCGCGGCGTTCACCGTCACCTCGCTCATCAGCGACCTGCTGCCCAGCGTCGGGGTGGACTTCTCGCACCCGTCCTCGAACTTCTTCGTCAACTCCAACTACTGGTACGCCCACGACACCGACCCGCTGTTCATGCACCCGCCGACCTGGATGCGGATCATCACCGGGCTCTCGGCGTTCGGGTACATGCCGTTCTACGTCGTGCTCGTCTTCGCGCTGGTCACCGGTCGCAACTGGATCCAGCTGCCCGCGGTCGTCTACGCGACGATGATCGTGACGCTCACCGGGATCGTCGTGTTCGGCGTCGAGTTCTTCGGCGAGCCCGAGTGGCGCACCCCGAGCCCGGTGAAGTTCCTGCTGTTCAACCTGCCCTACGTGCTGGTGCCGCTCGTGCTGCTGATCCGGATGCGCAGACCCGCGCCCTTCACCCGCCGGTTCTGACCGCGTTCGCGACAGCCGTCCGGTTACCCTGTCGGGGTGAGACGAGTAGGCGCGATGGCGGATGCGCGGGGGCTGGCCGCGCAGGACCACGTCTGCTGGTTCTACGGCGACCGGGACGAGTTCCGCGCGCGAGCCCGCGAGTTCCTGGCCGAAGGGCGGGCCGCCGGGCAGCGGGTCCGCTACGTGACGGCTGACCAGGACGAAGCGGCCGGGGGCATGGATCGCGTCGAGGTTTCGCTGCTGCGGGACGTCTACCCGGTGGGCGGCGACGTCGACGTGACCGAGCAGGTGCGGCGGTTCGCGGCGGCCACGGACGAGGCGCTGCGGGACGGGTTCACCGGGCTCCGCGTGGCGGCGGACGTGACGGACCTGGTGCGCACCCCGGCACGGCTGGCCGTGTTCGGGCGCTACGAGCACGTGTTCGACCGCTTCCTGGCGAGCCGGCCGTTCACCGCCATGTGCGGCTACGACCGGCGGACCCTCGACGGCGCGGCGGTGGACCACCTGGCGTCGCTGCACCCGGCGGGCAACGTGGCGCCCCCGTTCCGGCTCTACGCCCGCGGCTGCGACGGGTTCGCGCTGGCCGGCGACCTGGACCTGACCGGGCGTGACCTGCTGGCACGCGCGCTCGACTGCGCGGACCCGCGCCCCGCGCGCAGCTCGCTGTGCGTCGACGCGTCCGCCGTCGAGTTCATCGATCATCGCGCCCTGATCACGCTGGCCGAGCACGCGCGGACGCGTGGCTTCCGCGACCTCGTGCTGCACACGTCGCTACGCTACCCGGCGCGCCTGGTCGAGCTGCTCGGCATCGACGGCGTGCGGATCGAGCCGGCCGAATGAGACCGGGCGCGGCGGCAGGCCATCAGGGCTACTTCCATGAGGCCGTGTGCTACGCCTCCGACGAGGAGCTGCTGGGCGTCGCGGTGCCGTTCCTCCTCGGCGGTGTGCAAGCGGGGGAGCCGACGGTGGTCTCGCTCGGCGAGCGCACCGCCGGGCTCCTGCGCGACGAGCTGGGCGACGTCGAGGGCATCGTGTTCCAGGCCGGAGGAGCGGTGTACGCCCGGCCGGCGGTCGCGATCCGGTCCTACCAACACCTCCTGGCCGGGTACGCGGCGCGCGGCGCGGGGCAGATCCGCGTCATCGGCGAGATTCCGGCCTTCGGCCTGGGCACGACCTGGGACTGGTGGGCCCGGTACGAGGCGGTGATCAGCCGGGCCTACGGGGCGTACCCGTTGTGGAGCATGTGCGCCTACGACACGCGCACCACGCCGGGCCACGTTCTCGAAGACGTCGCGCGGACGCATCCACGCAACGCGGAGCCCGACGGCAGCCACCGGCCGAGCCCGGGATACGCGGGCGCGGTGGCGTTCCTGAGCCAGGAACACGTCGTGACGCCGGACCCGATCGAGCGCACGGCACCGCTGGTGGACCTGTTCGAGCCGGCGCCGGGCGAGGCGCGCCGCGCGCTGGCCGGTGCACTGCACGCGCATCTGGACGCGGACGGGTTCGACGACCTCCTGGTGGCGGTGAGCGAGACCGTCACCAACGCGATCGAACACGGCACGCCACCGGTCCGGCTCCGGTGCTGGGCCGCCCCGGGCCGGCTGGTCGTGAAAGTGACCGACGCCGGTCCCGGCCCCGGTGACCCGTTCGCCGGGCTCATGCCCGCCGCGAAGGCGCCCGACGGAGGGATGGGCCTGTGGCTCGCGCACCAGCTGTGCGACCACGTGACGTTCGGCCGCACGCCCGAGGGGGAGTTCGTCGTCCGGCTCACCGCCGGGACTCCGCTCAGCTGACGTCGCCCGCCCGGTGGGTGCGCCGCAGCGCGAACGCGGCCTTCATCAGGATGAGCAGCAGGGTGCCCAGGATCAGCGGCTGGCCGAGGACCAGCTGCACGGTCATCGGCATCGCCTTGAGGGTGACGGCGGGGATGAACAGGCCGCCGATCGCCGTGATGAACGGGACGCCGGCGATCATCATGTTCTCCTGGTTCCATTCGGCGTGCGAGAGCACCTCGATGGAGCTGGCGAACAGCACGCCGAACAGCACGGTGCCCGCCGCGGCCAGCACCGGCAGCGGCACCGCCTGCAACAGCCCGTCGAACGGGCCGACCCCGCCGAGCACCAGCAGGATCACGCCGGTGGTGAGCGTGACGTAACGCGAGCCGACGCGGGTCACCCGCAGCAGCCCGATGTTGTCCGGATAGGCCAAAGTGGACATTCCGCCGAAGACGCTGCCGACGGTGCTGCCCAGCACCTCGCCGAACACGCCCTGGGAGACCCGGTACGCGGTGAGCTCGTGCCCGCCCCAGCCCGCGACGATGTCGTAGGTGGCGATGCTCTCCGCGACCGCGGGCAGCAGGGTGATGAAGAAGATCAGCACCAGCTCCGCGTGCACGCCGAAGCCGAACGGGAACAATCGCGGCACGGTGATCGTCGCGTGCTTGCCGATCTCGCCGAAGGTCGTGGGTTCGAACACGGCGTAGACGATCGTGCCGACGACGATCGCGACGAGCACGGCGCCGCGGCGCAGCATCGTGCCCCAGCGGGTGCGGCGCGGGAGCACGGTCAGTGCCACCACCAGCGCGGCGGCGATCGCGCCGGAGATCAGGTTCATGCCGGGGAAGCCGGGGCTGGTGGGCGCGCCGAGCCAGTTGGGCAGTGCGGTGCTGGTCAGCTGGGTGGCCAGGATCATCACGATGATGCCGGGGATGATCGGGTCGCGCAGGAACCGGCCGAGGCGGCCGATGAGGCTGAGCTTCCTGATCGGCAAGGCGAGCACGCACCAGATCGCCCCGGCCACGACCATCGACCCGAACGCGGCGCCGAGCCCGGACTCGTGCCCGACGGCGAGCAGCGCGGCGAGGCTGCCGGCGTAGGGGCCCTGCACGATCGGCAGGCGCAGCAGGAACACCGACTGCAGGATCACGACCAGACCTGAGGTCATGAACGTGATGCCGTAGAGGTATGCGGTGTCCGAAGTGGACATGTGGAACGCGGAGCCGATCAGCGCGGGGAAGATGAGCAGGCCGGCCATGCCGAGGATGTTCTGCACCCCCAGGCCGATCGAGGTGGCGATCGGCACCCGGTCGTCGATGCCGATGTCGAAGACACCGGCGGCGACGGTGGCGGCCGAGGAGGAGGTGGGCTTGGTGGTGGTCATCGGTGACTCCCGGGTGGGGCGCTCGGCTGGCGCCGGGTCGCGGCTCGCTGTCGGTGGGAGGTTGGGGGTTGGGTTCGGGACGGCGGCGGTGACCGGCGCGGACAGTGCTCGGTAGGTGGAGTGGCGACCAGGAGGGGCGGCGGCCGGTCGGCAGCCGCCCCTCGGCGGGTCAGTGGCGGCGGAAGCGGGCCGCCAGTCGGCGGAGCCAGCCGGCGACCACCGTGCGCAGGATGCTGCCCGCGCTGATCGGGGCCGCCTCCACCGCAGCCGGGGCGGTGTCCACCGCGACCGCCGTCGGCGCGGTCACCGTGGCCACACCTGTGGCGGCCGGCTGCGACAGCTGTGCCCGCACCCGGCTCGCCAGCTCACCGACCATCCGCGTCGCCACGTCGCTCATGATCCCGCGGCCGAACTGGGCGAGCTTCCCCGAGATGATCAGCTCCGTGGCCAGGCTGACCGCCGAGCCACCGGCGACCGGCGTCACGCGCATCTCCGCGGTCGCCTTCGCGGTGCCGGTTCCCTTGGTGTCCTTGCCTTCCGCGCGCAGCACAGCCACTCGCCCGGCCTCGTCGCGCTCCACGATCGTCGCGGTGCCGGTGAAGGCCGCGGTCACCGGGCCCACCTTGATCTTCACCTTGCCCCGGTACGAGTCGTCCCCGAGGTCCTCGACCAGCTCGGCGCCCGGAAAGCAGGTGACCACGTTGTGGGCGTCGGACAGGAAGGCGAACACCCGGTCCGGCCCGGCGTCCAACTCGAACGCGTTCTCGATCAGCATCATCAGCCCTTCACGGCGGAGTACACGGCATCGGAGATCCGCGCCGGGGTCACGGGTGCGCGGTCGATCCGCGCCCGCAGCGGCCGCAGGGCGTCCTCGACCGCGTTCGCGATCGCGGCCGGTGCGGGGATCGTGCCGCCCTCACCGGCTCCCTTGACGCCCAACGGGTTCAGCGGGCTCGGGGTGTGCATGTGGAACAGCTCGACCGGCGGCACCTCGGTCGCCGACACCAGTGAGTAATCCAGATAGGACGCCGCCTGCGGCTGGCCTTCGGCGTCGTAGAACGGCTCCTCGTACATGGCGTTGCCGATGCCGTGCGCGAACCCGCCCAGCACCTGTCCGTCGACGAGCCGGGGGTTGATCACGTTGCCGCAGTCGTGGCCGATCACGTAGTTCTGCACGTCGATCGCGCCCGTGTCCGGGTCCACCTCGACGATCGCCGCGTGCGCGCCGCTGGCGTAGGCCGCCCGCTCGGGCGCGAAGTAGCTGACCGTCTCGATACCCGGCTTGATCCCGACCGGCAGCGTGATGCCGTGCTTGCCGATGTTGGCCACCCGTGCGATGTCCAAAAGGGACATCGACTTCTCCGGGTCGCCGTCCAGCGTCGCCCGGTCGCCGGAGAACGAGAGGCCCGCCGGGTCGCAGCCGAGCAGCTGGGCCGCGGTGTCGACAAGTCGCTCCCGCATCTGCAGGGCCGCGTCGAACACCGCCGGGCCCGCGGTCGCGGTGATCCGGGAGGCGAAGGTGCCCTGCCCGAACGGGATCCGGCTGGTGTCCCCGGTGGCGACCTCGATGTGCTCCATGTCGAGGCCGAGCGCGTCGGCGGCGATCTGGGCGTACACCGTCTCGTAGCCCTGACCCTGCCCGGCGGCGGCGAGCGTCACCAGGATCTTGCCCTGGTTGGTCAGCCGCACCTTCGCGCCCTCGTACGGCCCGAGTCCACAGCCCTCGACGTAGACCGCGATCCCGATGCCGACGTACCGGCCTTCGGCGCGGGCCCGCTCCTGCCGCGCGCGGGCCTCCTCGTAGCCGAGGCGTTCGAGGGTGCCCTCGAGCAGCTTCGGGAAGTTGCCGCTGTCGTAGGTGAGCGGGCTGCCGTCGCGGAACATGATGCCCACCCGGTAGGGGAACTCGTCGGCCTGGATGAGGTTGCGCCGGCGCACCTCGGCCGGGTCGAGCTCGAGGTACTCGGCGACGCGGTCCATCATCCGTTCCATCGCGAACACCGCCTGCGGCCGTCCCGCGCCACGCACCGAGGAGGTCGGCACCATGTTCGTGTAGCAGGCGTAGAGCTCGGTGTGGATGTTCGGGATCCGGTACGGGCCGGGCACGGTGCTGGTCGTGATCGAGGGCACCTGCAGGCCGGCGCAGTACGCGCCCTGGTCGTGCTCGATGTAGTCGCGGACGGCGAGCAGGTGTCCGTCGTCGTCGAACCCGACCTCGATGCGGTGGGTCTGGGAGCGCTCCATCATCGTGCTGACGAAGTTCTCCTGCCGGTCCTCGACCCATTTCACCGTGCGGCCGAGCTTGATCGCGACCCACGGCACCACGACCTCTTCGCCGTAGAACTGCGCCTTGGGGCCGAACCCGCCGCCGACGTCCGCCGGGGCGATCACCCGGATGTCGTCCTCGGCCATCTCGTAGATGACCGACAGCTGCTGACGGGCGTAGTGCGGCGACTGGGTGGTGTCCCAGATGGTCACCTGCCCCGTCGCGGGCTCGAAGCGGGCCGCGACGGCACGCGGCTCCATCGAGTGGCCGCCGCCGCGCATCACGAAGAACTCGCCGGAAAGCGTGTGCGGCGCGGACTTGAGCACCTCGTCGGTGTTGCCCGAGCGCTGCACGAGCGTGACGGCGATGTTGTCGTCGGCGCCGGAGTGGGCGAGCGGGGCGTTCTCCGCGAGGGCGGCGGCGGTGGAGGCGACCGCGGGCAGGGTCTCGTAGTCGACCTCGATCAGCTCCAGCGCGTCCTCGGCGAGGTAGCGCGACTCGGCGACCACGATCGCCACCGGCTCGCCGACGTAGTGCACCTCCTCGGGTGGCATCGGCAGCCGCGGGAAGTCCTTGAGCTTGGGGTGCATCACCTTGGGCGCCAGCGGTTTCTGGATCTCCGGGAGGTCCGCGCCGCTGAACACCGCGACGACGCCGGGTGCTTGGCGCGCCGCGGCGGCGTCCACGGCGAGGATCCGGGCGTGCGCGTGCGGCGAGCGCAGGAACGCCGCGTGCAGGGTGCCCGGCAGCTCCAGGTCGTCGAGGTAGCGGCCCTTGCCGGTGAGCAGCCGGTCGTCCTCGCGGCGGTCGACGCTCTTGCCGATCATCGTCATTTCGCCGCCCCCGCATCGAGCACGGCCTGCACGAGGCCCCGGTAACCGGTGCAGCGGCAGATGTTGCCGCTCAGCACGTCGCGCGCCTGGTCGGCGTCCTCGATCGGCTCCTCGCGCAGCGCGGCCGTGACGCTCATCAGGAAACCGGGTGTGCAGAATCCACATTGGAGGGCGTGGTGCTTCTTGAACGCCTCCTGCAGCGGGTTGAGCCCGTGGTCGTCGGCGAGGCTCTCCACGGTCTCGACCTCGGCGCCGTCGGCCTGCGCGGCCAGCATCAGGCACGAGCGGACGGCCGCGCCGTCCACGATCACCGTGCAGGCACCGCACACGCCGTGCTCGCAGCCCAGGTGGGTGCCGGTCAGCCGCAGCCGCTCGCGCAGGAAGTCGGCGAGCGTGAGCCGGTCGTCGACCGCCTCCTCGTGCGGCTCGCCGTTGACGGTCACGGAAATCTCAGGCATTCGCGGTCTCCTGCTTGCTTCGGGCGTCGGCGAGGGCGCGCTTGACCAGCACTCCGGTCAGGCGGCGGCGGTAGTCGGCGCCGGCGTGGATGTCCCCGGTCGGCTCGACGGACTGGCGGGCGGCGGACTCGGCGTCGGCGAGGACGGCGGGTTCGAGGCTCGACCCGGTGACCAGTGCTTCGACCGCGGTGAGGCGGTGCGGGGTGGGCGCGACCCCGGCGGCCGCGATCCGGCAGCCGGTGACCCGGTTCCCGTCGAAGCGCACGGCGGCGGCGATCGCGGCGAGGGCGAAGTCGCCGCGCCGGGTGGCGAACTCGTGGAACACCGTCACGGTGCCGGGCGGCGGGCGGCGGATGCTCACCTCCAGCAGCAGCTCGTCCGGCTCCAGCGCGGTGGTGAGGTGGAACTGGAAGAAGTCGGTGACCTCGACGGTGCGCAGCCCGCGCGCCGAGGCGAGGGTGAACGTCGTGTCCAGCACCGACATCACGGTCGGCAGCTCGGCCGCCGGGTCCGCGTGCGCGAGGCTGCCGCACAGCGTGCCGCGGTTGCGGATCTGCGGATGCGCGACCTGGTGCAGCGCCTGGCGCAACAGCGGCACCGCCTCGGCCAGTTCGGCCGAGCGCTCGGCCTGCCGTTGCCGTACCAGCGCGGGGATCCGGATGGTCTCGCCCGCGTCGATCGCGCTGAACTCGGCGCCGATGCGGTTGATGTCCACGACGTGCTCGATCTGGGCGAGCCGGAAGTTCAGCAGCGGCATCAGGCTCTGCCCGCCGGCGAGGATCTTCGACTCGTCGCCGTACTCGGTGAGCAGCGCGAGCGCCTCGTCGAGCCCGCGCGGGGCGTGGTAGGTGAAGCGGCCGGGTTTCATGCGGTCTCCGTGAGATGGCGGTGGATCGTCTCGGCCAGTTCCGGCTTTTCGACGAGCGACAGGTGCCGCAGGGCGGGCAGGATCTCCAGGGTCGCGCCGGGGATCGCCCCGGCCAGCTCCCCGGCCATCGACGGGGGAGTGGCGTAGTCGTGCTCGCCCGCGAGCACGAGCGTCTTCGCCCGGACCGAGAACAGCAGCGGCCGGGCGTCCAGCTCGCCCATCGCGACCGAGGCGGCGGCGTGCGCGTGGGAGTCGGTGTGCAGGAAGATCTCGCACACCCGGTCCACCTCGTCCGGATGCGACTCGCGGAAGCCTGGAGAGAACCAGCGGTCGAGCTGGAAGGGCAGCTGGTCTGCACGGGCCGTGTCGGCGGCCTTCGCGGCGCGTTGCGCCCAGGCGGTGGGAGCGTTCTCGCCGTACCAGGCGGTGGTGTCGGCCAGCACCAGCGACCGGACGCGCTCGGGGTACTTGCCGGCGAAGGTCATCGCGACGCTGCCGCCCATCGACATGCCCAGCAGCGAGATCTCGTCGAGACCCAGCACGTCGAGCGTGACGCCGAGGTCGTCGGCCATGTCCTCGATCGAGAACGGTTTGCCGTCCCACGGGCTTTCGCCGTGCCCGCGCAGGTCGACGGCGAGAATGTCGAACCCGTCGAGCTTCGCGGCCAGCGGCCGCCACAGCTGCCCGGCGAGCGCGAGCGGGTGCAGCAGCACCAGCAGCGCCCCGGAGCCGCCGCGCAGCAGGGACAGGTTTCCGGCGAGGTGGCGGATCACGAGTTCCTCCAGAACATCGCGGCGGCGGTGTCGTGCAGGATCGGGGCAGGCTCGAGCCCGGTCTCCTCGATCGTCCGCACGGGTTGCGGGTCGCCGAGCGCGAACGGGTAGTCGCTGCCGAGCAGGACGTGCCCGGGACCGGCGATCCCGGCCAGGAACGAGATCGCGGGTGCGGACAGGGCGACTGTGTCGTAGTAGAGGTCGGGCAGGTAGGCCGAGGGCTTGCCGCGCTCCAGTTCGACCGCGAAGGCCTCCTTGGTGCGGTACCCGCCGTCGAGCCTGCCGGCCTGGTAGGGCAGGAACCCGCCGCCGTGCACCAGCAGCAGCTGCAGGCGCGGGTGCCGGTCGAGCAGGCCGTGCAGGATCAGCTCGGTGATCGCGAGGGTGTTGTCGACGAGGCGGCCGTGCACGTTGCCCATCGAGCCGAGCGTCGGCAGTGCGTCCGAGGGGCCGCATGTCGGCGGGTGCAGCACGACCGGGATCCGCTGCTCCTCCGCGAGCGTCCACAGTGGAGCGAGTGACGGGTCGTGCAGCGGCTTGCCCGCCGGGTTCGTGTTCAGCACCAGCCCGGCCAGCTCCGGCTGCGCCCACGCCTTCTCCAGGTCGCTCGCCGCCTGGTCGCCGTCGGCGGTGTCGACGCTCGCGAGGGCGACCGTGTCCAGTTCAGCGGCCGCCGCGCACATGGCGTCGTTGAGCCTGAGCACCCAGTCACGGGTGCCGTCGGTCTGGATGTCCATCCACGGCGAGAGCACCTGGCGCGCGATGCCGTGCTCGGCCAGCCACGCGCGCCGGAGACCCGGCTCGATCATGCGGGCGCCGATCGGGCGGGTGTCGCCGGTGCCGGGCATCGACACCACCCAGCCCTGGTCGCTCCGGCGTGCCTCGGACAGCTCCCGCAGCAGCGGCAGGGGCACGACATGGGCGTGCGCGTCGATCACTTCGGTGTGGCTCACGTGTCGACGCTATGCAGTGCCCCCGGCCGCGACCAGCGCGCTTTACTGTGGGCAAGGGTTAGGAGAGCTAACAGCCCCGCTCTGGCGCCGCCGGGACGGCCGTGCTGCGATGGCGGGCGGAGGTGCGAGATGCCGGTTTCGGAACACGGGTGCCGCAGGGTGATCGTGGCGATCACGGGTGCGAGCGGCGCCTGTTACGGGGTGCGGGTCCTGGAGTTGCTGCGGGCCGCGCCCGACGTCGAGGTGCACCTGGTGGTGACCAAGGCCGGCATGATGACGCTGCACCACGAGTGCGGGCTGGCCCCGCGTGACCTCGACGAGCTGGCCGCGGTGCACCACCGGCCGGGGGAGATCGGGGCGAGCATCGCGTCCGGCTCGTTCCCGGCGGAGGCGATGATCGTCGCGCCCTGCTCGATCAAGACGCTGTCCGCGATCGCGCACAGCTACACCGACGACCTGGTGAGCCGGGCGGCCGACGTGACCCTCAAGGAGGGGCGGCCACTGCTGCTGCTGGTCCGCGAGACCCCGCTGCACCTGGGGCACCTGCGCGCGATGACGGCGGCGGCCGAAGCGGGCGCGATCATCGCCCCGCCGGTGCCCGCGTTCTATCCTCTACCCGCGACGGTGGCCGAGATCGTCGACCACACCGCACGCCGGGCGCTGGCCCGGGTCGGACTGCGTGACCTCGCACCCGAAGCGTGGGACGGTGACGTCAGTGGCCGTGTCGCCGAGCGGGCGGGGTAGCGCGCTGGAAGGGACACGGGTGCTGGAGATACGGCGGCTGCAGATCTTCGCGGCGGTGGCGGAACGGGGTTCCTTCACCGCGGCGGCGGAGGCGCTGTACATGACGCACTCGGCGGTCTCCCAGCAGATGGCGCTGCTGGAACGGCAGCTCGGCGTGCCGCTGGTGATCCGCGGGCCGCGCGGGGTGGAGCTGACCGAGTCCGGCCGGCTGCTCGCCGAGCGCAGCACCGGGCTGCTGGGCACCATCGCGAGCATCGAGCAGGAGCTGCAGGACCTGAAGGCCCGGCACGCGAGCGTCCGGCTCGGCGCGTTCCCCACGGCCGGTGCCGACCTGATCCCGCGCGTGCTGAGCGAGTACCAGAAGCGCTACCCGGAGACGAAGGTCGTGCTGCGCTCGGCGCACGCCGCAGACATGCCGGCCGTGCTGCGGGAGGGCGCGATCCACCTGGGCCTGGTCTGGGACTACGACTTCCTGCCGCGCACCGTGCCGCCGGACATCGAGTGGGTGCACCTGGTCGACGACCCGCTGTTCGTGCTGGTGCCCGCGGACCACCCGCTCGCCGGGGAGTCCGAAGTGGACCTGCTGGAGTTCGCGGGGGAGAACTGGGTGGTCCGCGGCCACAGCCCGCCGTACGACGAGGCGTTCACCACGATGTGCCGGGTCGCGGGGTTCGAACCGCAGATCGGGTTCGTCACCGAGGACTACCTCTCGGCGCAGGGCCTGGTCGCCGCGGGGATCGGGGTGAGCGCCGCGCCGCGGCTCGCACTGGTCGCGCAGCGGCCGGACGTGGTCGCGGTGCCGATCGCGGGCCAGGCACCGCACCGGCGCATCGCGGCCGTGCGGCTGCGGGCGGCGACCCAGCACGAGGCGGCCGAGCAGATGCTCGACGTGCTGCGGAAGGCGGCGACCGGGTGAACCCCGACGGAGGCTTCGAACTGCTGCGGACGATCCTGCGCGCCGGGCGGTCGGAAAGCTCACTGGTGGACCGCATCGCCGAGGACATCGCGGTGCAGATCATCGACGGCACGCTCCCGCCGGGTGCCGACGTCAACTCGGTCGAACTGGCCAAAAGGTACTCGAGCAGCCGGACTCCGGTGCGCGAAGCGCTGCTGACGCTGCAGCGCGAGGGCCTGGTCGACATCCCGGCGCGGCGGCGACCACGGGTGGCACGGGTGACGCTCGCGCAGGCGCGGGAGATGTACGAGGTGCGGGCGAGCCTGCACGGGCTGGTCAGCGAGCTGGTCGTGCGCAGCGCCGACGACGAGTCGCTGAAGGTGCTCTACGAATGGCACGAACGGCTGCGGAGCGCGGCCGCGGGCGGCGACGTCGACGCCTACTTCTGGCACAACGTCGCGTTCCGCCAGGCCGAGGCGGACGTGGCCGGGAACCACCAGCTCGCGCGGATGCTCACCTCGCTCGGCCTGCGGACCCTGCAGCTGCGGCATGTCAGCCTGTCGCTGCCGGGGCGGTTGGACCGGTCGGTGAGCGACCACGAGCGCCTGCTGCAGGCCTACTCGGACCGCGATGTCGACCTCGCGGTGGCGATCACGAAGTCGATCATCATGGCCGGCCTGCGGGCGATCGAGTCCTCCCACTGGGCGGACTGAGCCCCCCGGCCGCCGTGCTGGCGAGAATCCGTCGGTATCTGGCATTCCGGCCACTTCTCGCCACCGCGGGCGGGGCCTAACTTCGGGCCATGATCGTTCTCACTGCCGTGCTCATCGGCGGTCTCTACGTCCTGCTGAACTCCCTCATCCCCGAACGGCATCGCCGGCGGCTCAACGCGATCATGGTCGCCGGCGCCGGCGCGGCCTACCTCAGCGGCGGTGGCCTGGGCGGCTGGGAGTTCGCGTTCACGGTGGTGATGACCTACCTCGCCTACCGTGGCCTGGACTCCTGGACCTTCATCGGCCTCGCCTGGCTGCTGCACGCCGCGTGGGACGTCGTGCACCAGCTGAAGGGGCATCCGATCATCCCGTTCGCCACGCACTCCTCGCTCGGCTGCGCGATCTGCGATCCGGTGATCGCCATCTGGTGCTTCAGCGGCGGCGGCTCGATCGTGCGGCGGAGAGCACAGGTGGCCTAGGGAGCGGTCCGGCGGAAGGCGGCCCGGTAGCCGTGCGGGCTGGTGCCGACGACCCGTTTGAAGCGCTCGCGGAAGGCCGTCACCGAGCCGAACCCGACCTCCGTCGCGACGAGGTCCACCGGCCGGTCCGTCGTTTCGAGGAGGTACTGCGCCTGGCGGACGCGGGCACGCAGCAGCCACTGCAGCGGGGTGCTGCCCGTCTGCTCCCGGAACCGGCGGTTGAGGGTGCGGGTGCTCATGCCGGCGTACGCGGCGACGTCCTCGAGCGTCAGCTCCTTCGCGCGGTTGTCCTCCAGCCAGCTCAGCACGGGTTCGAGCGCCGAACCGCGCGGCACCGGTGGCTGGTCGTGCACGATGAACTGGGCCTGCCCGCCTTCGCGTTCCAGCGGCATGACCGACAGCCGGGCGGCGTCGGCGGCCACCGCGGAGCCGTGGTCGCGCCGGATCAGGTGCAGGCACAGGTCGAGCCCCGCCGCCGCGCCGGCGGAGGTGAGGAACTGGCCGTTGTCGACGTAGAGCACGTCCGGGTCCACCTCGATCGCGGGATGACGCGCGGCGAGCGCGGCCGCGCCGGCCCAGTGCGTCGTCGCGCGGCGGCCGTCGAGCAGCCCGGTGGCGGCGAGGACGAACGCGCCCGAGCAGATGGACGCGAGCCGGGCACCGCGGGCGGCGGCGTCGCGCAGGGCGTCGAGCACTTCCCGCGGGACCTCGGTCAGCTCGGCACAGCCGGGCAGGATGATCGTGTCCGCGCCGGACAGCCCGTCGAGCCCCCACGGCACCTGCAGGGTGAACGCGCCCGCGTCGACGGACGGCGCGGCACCGCACACCCGGAGGCGGTAGGCGGGGCGGCCGTCCGGCAGCCGGGTGCGGGTGAACACCTCGATCGGGGTGGCGAGGTCGAACGGGACGACCTTGTCCAGCGCGAGGACGGCCACGGTGTGCATGGGCCACACGGTAGAAGACCGCGCGGGAACCCTGTCGCGTGCCGGGGCGCAAGCGGCGCCGGACCCCGCCGGCGACGACCTACGTCGACGAGTTCACAGCGTCAACCTGAACCGCGGCATCGCCTACGTGACCCGCCCCGACGACTCGATCGCCCGGTAGCCGCGCATCACCAGCGACCGGCTGACCGCGGCGGCGAGCCCGGCGTCGCGGTCGGCGTAGGCGCGCACGAGCCGCTCGTGGTCGGCCAGCGAATGCAGCAGCCGTCCCGGCAGCGACAGGCTCAGGTGCCGGAACCGGTGCATCTGCAGCCCCAGCGAGCTCAGCCGTCGTTGCAGCTCGCCGTTCTTCGCCAGGCTCGCCTCGTGGTTGCGGAACCCGACGTTGTGCCAGAAGTAGGCGTCCACCTCGCCGTCGCGCGCGTCCTGCTCCAGCAGCTTCTGCCACGCCGCGAGTCCGGCGATCTCCTCGTCGGACGCCCGCTCCACCACCAGCTCGCTCACCAGCGCGTACAGGCTCGCGCGGATCTCGTAGATCTCCCGGACCTGCGAGAGCGCGACGGGCGAGACGTACGGGCGGCGCCGCGGCGGCACGACGACCAGGTCCTCGCGCTCCAACAGCAGCAGCGCCTCCCGCACGGGTGTCCGGCTGGTGCTGAACCGCCGGGCCAGTTCGGCCGAGTTGACCTCGTGACCCGGCGGCAGCCGTCCCTCCACGATGCTCACCGCGAGCTCCTGGAACATCGTGAACGCCAGCGACGAACTGCCCTCGACCCCGCGCAGCGCGGAGAACAGCAGCTCCTGCCGCAGCCGAAGCAGGTCGTCGCCGACCACTAGCCGGACACCTCGGGCCAGCGGCGGCTCACCGCCGCGACGAGCTCCTCGCTGGACTCGGCCACCTCGGGGAAGTCGCCGAGCATCTCGAACGGGCGGCACGCGTCGATCACCGCGCGGCTGTTGAACGCGAGCGCGCCGGGCAGGGTCAGCGGGTCCACCCGGCTGCCCCAGGTCCGCTTCATCACCTCGATGTCGACCTGCGGGTCGCAGCGGCCGCACATCGCCCACATGACCTCACCGAGGTCGCGCGGGTTGACGTCGCTGTCGACGACCACCGTGAACCGGTTCATGTACGCCGAGTTCGGGAACTGCGCGGCCAGGTACGCGGCCTGCCGCGCGTGCCCGGGGTAGCGCTGCTCGATCGAGACGATCAGCAGCGACCGGCCCCCGCCCGCCTCATGCGCCCACACCCCGCGCAGCCCGGGCAGCCCCGCCTTGCGCAGGCCGTCGGTGATGATCGCGGACTTCATCACCGTGCGCATGTAGGAGTAGTCGTGCGGCGGCTTGCCGGGCGGCGCGCCGAGCAGGATCGGGTTCTCGCGGTAGTACACCCGCTCGATGTCGATCGTCAGGATCGGCTCCCGGGACCCGGAGTAGTAGCCGGTCCATTCGCCGAACGGGCCCTCGGGCCGCACGTTGTCCGGCCGCACCCAGCCCTCGATCGCCAGTTCCGCGTCGTGCGGCAGGGGCAGGCCGGTGACCTGCCCCGCGACGGTGCGTACCGGCTCGCCGAGGATCGCGCCGACGTAGTCGTACTCGGACACGTCACCGGGCACCTCGATGCCCGCGGCGACGAGGAACGCCGGATGGTGCCCGAGCGACGCCGCGATGGGCGCGCGGCCCTCGGCCTCGAACCAGCGGCGCAGGTGCTGCGCGCCCTGCTTGCCTGCCTCGATGTTCACGCTCGCCGACGCGCCGTCGTCCTGGACCTGCATCCGGTACGCGCCGAGGTTGATCCGCCCGGTGTCGTAGTCCCGGGTGACGACGGCACAGCCGGTGCCGATGTAGCGCCCGCCGTCGCCCTCGTGCCAGCGCGGCACCGGGAAGTCGAGCAGGTTCACGTCCGGCTTGCTGACCACAGTGGACAGTAGCGGCCCGTCGGGCACCTCCTGCGCCCGGAACTCGGCGGCTCTGGACACCCACTCGCCGGGCTTGACGGCCAGCGCCTCCATCAGCGTGTCGTCGGTGCAGTCCCAGCCGAGGCCGAGCACCGAGCCCAGCAGCCGCGGGTTGCTCACGCTGCCGCTGAGCACCCGCAGCCCGCGCTGGTAGTCCTTGATCGAGTCGAACAGCAGGGCCTTCGGCACCGGGCGCCGGTAGTTGACCTGTGAGAGCGCGCCCACCTCCAGGTCCCAGGAGGCCCCTTCGACCGGTTGCAGCTCACCGGCCTCCGACGCCTGTCCGAGCCATTCGCGCAGGTCCGTTCCGGTCACGACGCCCCCGCCAGGGTGTTGTCGATGTACTTCGAGACGTCGGCGGGCGGGGTGCTCTTCGCGTTCTGCGCCGCCTCGTCGAACGCCTGCTTGATGAGCCTGCCGTCCACCACCGGGGTCTGCGCCCACACCTTGAGGAAGAAGTCGTAGGCGTACTTGGCGAGGTCGTCGGAGTTCACGCCGGTGTACTTCTTGATCGCGGTCTCGGTCTCGGTCTCGTGGCCGCGCAGGTACTGCAGCGACTCCGCTTCGGCCGCGTAGAACTTCTGCAGCACCTCACGGTTGTTCTGCAGGTACTTCGTCTGCACGGTGTACGAGCCGAGTGGGAAGTCCAGATTGGACAGATCGGCCAGTCGGACCGCGCCCTTCTCGCGGCTCTCGGTGCCGTTCGGCGGCTGGGTGAGGATCGCCGACACCGCACCGCTTTCCAGCGCCGAGACCTCGGCGGTCACGCTCTTGACGAACACCGCGGTGACGTCGGAGCGCTTCATGCCGTTCGCCTCGAGCAGGTCGGTCAGCCCGAAGTCGCTCTGCGAGCCGGGCGAGGTGATCGCGACCTTCTTGCCCTTGAGGTCCTTGACGGACTTGTTCTCCGGGCTCGCCCACATCTCGAGGTTGTAGTGCGGCTCGGACATCGCGACGTAGCGCAGGTCCGCGCCCTTCATGATCGCCGCCGCGGTGTCCTGCGCGACGCCGACGCCGATCTGCACGCTGTTGCTGGCCAGGCCCGCGACGAGCTGCGAGCTGTCGTTGAGCCGGACCAGCTCGACCTTGAGGCCGTGCTTGGCGAAGATTCCCTGGTCCGCGGCGACGTACAGGTCGGAGTAGCCCGCGCCGGGCGCGGTGTAGCCGATCTTGACCGGCAACAGGCCGCTGGAGTCGGCGGCGACCTTGCCGCCTGCTCCGCCGCCACACGCCGTCAGCGCGAGAGCGAGTCCCGCGGCCAGCGCCGTTGCCGCTGTTTTCTTCAGGTTCATTGCGCACCTGCCCAGTGGGTGAAGCGCCGCTCGATCAGCCGCACGCCCCAGTTGAGCAGCAGTGCGACGGCGGCGAGGATGACGATCCCGGCCATGGCCGAGTCCATGTCGAAGTTCGACGTCTTGGTCTGCACGAAATAGCCGAGGCCCTGGCTGGCCAGGAACAGCTCGGCGACGATGGCACCGACGAGCGCGCGCCCGACGGCCAGGCGGATGCCGGCGAGGATGTACGGCAGTGTCGCCGGCAGCGCGACGGTGTAGAAGAACTTGAGCCGCGGCGTGCAGAACACCGTGGCCACGCGGGTGTAGTCGCTGTCGAGGTTCCGCACGCCCGCGGTGATGTTGATGATCAGCGGCAGGATGCCGGCCCAGACGATCACGAGCACCCGCGAGGTGTTGTTGATGCCGAACCAGAAGATGATGATCGGCAGGAACATCACGTAGGGCACCGAGTAGAGCACGTTGACGATCGGCTCGGTCATGTCGTGCAGAATCTTGCTGCGGCCCAGGACCAGGCCGATCGGGATGCCGGCGACGAACGTGATGATCAGGCCCAGCAACAGCTCGTAGCCGGTGGCGCCGAGCGCGGGGAAGATCTCGCCCGAGCCGAACAGCTTGACCTCGGCGTCGGCGATGCGCAGCGGGTTGCTGCTGAAGGTCACGTCGACCAGGCCGGTGGCCGAGCAGATCTGCCAGAGGATCAGCACGACGACCACCCCGGCGACGCCGAGGAGCGGGCTACTGTGCCGGCGCGCCCAGCCGGGCAGCATCGAGCGGGTCTGCGGCAGTGGCGGGTTCACCGTCCGCGGTGCTGACGTCGTCGTCATCGTTCCTCGCAGTGTCTCGGGAAGGGTGGAGGGCGTCGAGGATCTGGTCGCCGTAGGCCAGGAACTCGGCACTGCGGCGCCAGGCCGCTTCGCGCGGGCGGGGGGCGTCGATGGTGATCTCGAGCGCGATACGTGCTGGGGAGGGGGAGAAGACGAGCACGCGGTCGGCCAGCAGGACGGCCTCGTTCACGTCGTGGGTCACGAACAGCGCGGTCTTGCCGTTGCCGACGCCGTCGGCCTGCCAGATCCGCAGCAGCTCCTCCTGCAGGTTCTCGCGGGTCTGCGCGTCGAGTGCGCCGAAGGGCTCGTCGAGCAGGAGCAGTGCGGGGTCGGTGGCCAGCGCGCGGGCGAGGTTGACCCGCTGGCGCATGCCGCCGGACAGCTCGTGCGGGTACTTGTCCGCCACGTGCGCCAGCCCCGCCATGTCGAGCAGTTCCTTGGCCCGCTCGCGGGCGGTAGCGTCCAGGCGCCCCTGGACCTGCGGCCCGAACTGGACGTTCGCGAGCACGGTGCGCCACGGGAAGAGCGAGGCATGCTGGAAGACCAGCGACCTTTCGGGCCCGGGGCCGTCGATCGGGCGGCCGTGCAGCTCCAGCGCACCGTCCGCGACGGGCACCAGTCCGGCGACCGCTTCGAGGAAGGTCGTCTTGCCACAGCCACTGGGTCCGACGATGACGACGAACTCGTGCTCGGCGATGCTGATGTCGAGGTTGTCGCAGGCGAGGGTGAACCCTCCGCCGCGGCGGGCCCGGTGGCCCAGCCTCAGCTGGCGCGCTTCCAGGCAGATGTCAGGTGAAGGCATCGGCGGCTCCCTAACCGGTCGACCAAGGTGTCGACACTTCGCGGGGAAGTCTGTTCTCGGGGCGGGGCCGATGTCAAGGGAAGTGGGGGATCGGGGTGGGCGATGCGGGTAAGTGTCGACACTCGATGTCGGTTTTGGGCTGGGGGTTTTGCTGGAGGTGGGGTGGCGGCGGGTGCGTTGGTGGTGGCGGGACGGGATGCTTTTGGTGATGGGCGGGGTCGTAGCTACCTGCTGGGGCAGATCTGCAGGGCATCCACCACGGAAGGCGAACCCGGCAACGGCAGCCCGTCTGCCGAACCCGGACCGGCATTGCGCGGCCACCTGCCCAACAGAAACCCGCCACCCTCACCACCCGCCCCCAGGCGAACCCGGCAACGGCAGCCCGTCTGCCGAACCCGGACCGGCATTGCGCGGCCACCTGCCCAACAGAAACCCGCCACCCTCACCACCCGCCCCCAGGCGAACCCGGCAACGGCAGCCAAGATGGCCGCGCCCAGCCGCCCCCTTACCCCGATCCCCGCGTCCTTCAGCGGTCGGCACGCCGGGTCAAGGCATCTTTCCCGCCTTGACGCGGTGTGGCGACCGTTGAACGATGAAAGATCGGGGTGGGGCGGCCCACCCCGCGCTCCGCGCGAGGTCTACCCGGAACCCCGCGCTGCGCGCGGAGGAAAAGATCAAGAGAGTCCTCGCCGGACGGGCAGGCTCAAAGCTGAGCCAGGAAAAGCCCCCTACGTCACCTTCTCGAGGTGGTCGAGTTGGGTGGCCATCCCGTCGCCTGCGGTCTGTGCATATCACTTTGCGCCAGACCCGCAAGCTTGTGTTGTCGGCTGCCCGCAAGCAGGAGGGTTGCGGGCCTGGCTCAAAGTGATGCCGCGAGTTCAGGCGACGGGATGACCACCCAACCCTGGGGCGACCCTCGCCATCCGCCACAACCCCGGACAGTCCGAAATGCCCTGTGCCGACCCAAATGGGCCCTTGACAATCCCACCTGCCGGGAAGACCCTGCTATGAAGCCCAATTCTAGAGGACAGTTCTAAAAGCGGTCGCGCCGCCAGAAGGGTCAGAGCGATGAGGCTCTCCTACGTTCGCGAACTCGACGAGTATCCGACCGGGCTCCGCCGGATGCGCATTCTCACGATGGCCGTCCTGGCCATCCTGATCGGGTCCTACGAGGCGCAGATCGCGCCCGTCGTCCCGTTGCTGCTCAAGGATCTGCACATGTCCCTGGCCACGTACGGCACCGTCTCGGCCGTGGCGACCATCGCGGGCGCACTGGCCTCCGCGGCAGGCGGCCGGCTGACCGACCACTACGGCCGGGTCCGCCTGCTCGTGCCGTTGATGCTGCTCACCGGCGTGCTGTGCTTCATCATGACGCTCGTGCACAGCCCCGGCCAGCTGCTGCTCGCCAGGATCGCACTATCCATTGTGGACGGTATGGCGATGGCGGGCACCGCCCCGCTGGTCCGCGACTTCTCGCCCCGGATGGGCCGGGCGCAGAGCTTCGGCTTCTGGACCTGGGGCCCCGTCGGCGCGAACTTCCTCGCCGCGGCCGTCGCCGGGCTCACGCTGCCCCTCTTCGACGACTCCTGGCGCTCCCAGTTCGTCATCATGGGAGTATTTTCACTCGTCATCTCCGTCGTGATCATCTTCAACATCGCCGACCTCTCGCCGGAGCTGCGCGACCGCATCCGCCAGACCGAGCACCACGAGGGCGTGGAGGCCGCCATGGCCCGCCCGCCACGGCTGCGGAACCTGCTGGCACACCGGCACATCTGGGCGCACGTCGTGGGCATCTCGCTCTGGCTGGTGCTGTACATGACCCTGACGCTCTACGGCCAGACCATGATCAGCCAGGCCTTCCACCTGAGTGCGTCCAAGGCCTCCACCATCATGTCCGTGTTCTGGGTGCTGAACCTGGTCACCCTGATCGTGATCGGCCGCGTCTCCGACCGGCTGCAGCTGCGCAAGCCGATCTCCGTCGCGGGCACGATCGCGGCCCTGATCATCGCGGGCTACCTGGTGACCCTCGTCAGCCGGGGCACCGCGGGCACCGTGCACCTGATGATCACCGGCGCCCTGCTCGGCGGCGCGCTGGGTGTGGCCTACGGCCCGTGGATGGCGAACTACTCCGAGGACGCCGAGGACGTCGACCCCCGCCTGCAGGGCACCGCGTGGGGCATCTACGGCTTCCTCGCCAAGGCCGTCGCCGTGGTCGCGCTGTTCGTGATCCCGCGGGTGGTCGAGGCGGGCGGCTGGGGCACCTGGCTGATGGTCGCGACCGTCTGCCTCGCCCTGTTCATCCCGGCGGCGCTGATGTTCCACGGCCGCTGGCGGCGCCCCGCCGTCAAGCCGAGCGTGCCGAGCACCGCGGCGGCGAGAACCTAACCCGCCGCCTGTTCAGCCGCCCGCGGCCGCCGCGGTGGCCTGACCCCCGGGTTGGCCACCGCGGCTGTCGCGCTGTAACCGACCGGGCCGAGCCGGTCGTACACCGTGCAGAGCCCGACCGCCACGCCCTCGTCGCTGGTGTGCCCGCCCGACTGCAGCCCGATGTGCTCGCCGACCGGCGGCCGGCTCAGGTACAGCGTGTAGTCGGCGTTGATGAACTCCAGGTCCCCGTCGCTGCCGTGGGCCAGCGGGCTCGCCATGTCGGCGGCCAGCGCCGCCCGCACGAACGGCGAAAGCTCCTCGCCGTCGACCAGGGCGATCGGCTCACGCAACCAGATCCGCCGTGTGTCGCCTTCGTTGAACCGCCAGCGTTGCGGCATCGAACCCGGCTTCGCGGGGGGCAGGGTGAGCGGGTCCGGCGCGTCCCAGTCCGGCGTGGCCGGTACGCGCCCCGGCGGCTGCTCGCCCGCGCGCAGCTGTACCGCGGTGGCCCTGGCGATGAGCCCGATCGCCGAGCTCGCCGTGGCCTCGGCGACCCGGATCCGGTGCCCGTCGCGGATCCGGACGGTGGTGACCTCGACGGGTTCGAGCGGTGCGCTGCGGAACAGGTCCACCGTCAGCCGCCCGAACCGCAGGCCCGGCGCGCCGTGCTCGGCCTCCAGGGTGCGGGCGAGCAGGCCGCCGAGCAGCCTGCCGTGCAGCATCGTCGGCGCCCACCAGCTCCGGGCGTGCGGCGCCGGCGCGAACCGGCCGCCGGAGGGGGTGAAGTAGGCCGGTGACGCCAAGGCGCTGGTCCTTCCGGGGGCGGGGACGTCCTATTCGGACTCGGGGCGGTGCACGGGGTCGAGCCTGCGGATCAGCGTCTCGGCCGCGTCGGCGATCGTGTTCGCCTTGCGCTTGGTCGGGCAGTTCGCGATCTCGCGGCCCGCCTCGCCGATGATCGTGGTGATCACCGAGACCGTCAACCTGTCCACCGGGTCCGAGCCCGCGCCCAGCAGCACGGCGTTCTGCCGGACCCACTCGCGGTTGCGGGTGCGGCGCATCAGCTCGAACCCGGGCGGACCGTCCCCGTCGAGGAACACCCGGACCAGGTCACGGCGCTGCCAGGACCCTTCGAGGAACGCGCGGGCGCCGACGATGAGCAGGTCGAGCGCGTCCTCCACACCCTCGGCGCGGGCCTTGGCCACGGACGCCGTCGCGTGGTGCTCGTGGCTGGCCTGGTGGTCCTCCCACAGTGCCAGGTACAGCTCGGTCTTACCGCCGAAGTGGTGGTAGAGGCTGCCGACGCTGGAGTCGGCCCGCTTGACCACCTCCGCGACGCTCGCCTCGGCGAAGCCGCGCTCGCTGAACACCTCGCGGGCGGCGTTCAGCAGCACCCGGCGGGTCTCCGTGGTGCGGCTCCACTGCCAGGCGTTCCCGGTGCTCGTCGTTCCCGTCTTGCGTGCCATTGCCCGCTCCGTTCGGTCCGTCGAACCCGATTCTACTAATCCGACCGAAAGCAGGCGGACACGGTCCGCAGCCGACCTGCTCGTGGCAACCCGTTTCCGCCGTGGCTGCCCGTCGGATCAGTAACGAACGGCACGGTAGAACGCCCGTCGCCCGGAAGCGCTCTTGACACCGATCACGGACCGGCGCAGGCTGAATGAATTACTAGAGTCGTGTTCTAAAAAGTGCGCCAACGGCGGTGCGAAGGCGGGCAGGGATGACGAACTTCTCGGTCAGCGCAAGGGAAAGCACGAGCTCACTGCGGGCGTTGTTCAACCCCGGTTCGATCGCGCTGGTGGGTGCGACCGACAAGTCCGGCTGGTCCCGCAACACCTTCGACAACCTGCAGGCCCACGGTTTCACCGGGCCCGTGCACCTGGTCAACCCGCGCACCGAGATCGTGCACGGCCGGCGGGCGCACCGGAGCCTGAGCGAGATCGGGCAGCCCGTCGACCTCGCCTACGTCATGGTCCCCACGCCGGTCGTGCTGCCGGTGCTGCGGGAGGGCGCGCGGCTGGGCATCCGCAGCTACGTCGTGCTCACCGCCGGTTTCGGCGAGACCGGGGCCGAGGGCCGGCTGCGCGAGCAGGAGGTGCTGGACTTCGCGCGCGAGAACGAGCTGACCGTGCTGGGGCCCAACGGGAACGGCTACATCAACGCCGCCGCGCGGATCACCCCGTACGGGCTGCCGATCCTGAGCGCACCCGCCCGCGGCTCGGTCGGCGTCGTGCTGCAGAGCGGCGCGCTGGCCAGCTCGATCCTCGCCTTCGCGCAGGCGCGCAACGTCGGGATCAGCCTGCTCACCGCGATGGGCAACGAGGCGATGATCTCGGTCACCGACGTCATGGAGTACCTGATCGACGACCCGGCGACCAAGGTCATCGCGTTGTTCCTGGAGTCGGTCCGCCGTCCCGGCGAGTTCGCGGCGGCGGCCCGCCGTGCCGCCGCGGCGGGCAAACCTGTCGTCGCGCTCAAGATCGGCGCCAGCCAACTCGCGTCGCGCACCGCGCAGGCGCACACCGGCGCGCTGGTCGGCGACGACAGCGTGATCGACGCCGCGTTCCGGCAGCTGGGCGTGATCCGCGTGCGGTCGCTGGAGGATCTGATCATCACCTCCGGCCTGCTCGCCGGCACCCCGCCCCTGCCGGGGCGCCGGGTCGGCGTCGTGACCCCCTCCGGTGGCGCGTCGGAGATCATCGCCGACCGGGCCGAGCAGGAGGGACTGGTCCTGCCGGAGTACGCGCCGGAGACGGTGGCGCGGCTGAAGGAGATCCTGCCGGAGTTCGCGACCGTGCAGAACCCGCTCGACGTGACCGGCTACGTGGTGGTAGACCGGACGCTGCTGAGCCGCGCGCTCGCGATCGTGGCCGAGGACCCCGGGATCGACGAGGTCATGCTGCTGTCCGACCTGCCGCGCGGCGTGCCGGCCGATCCGGAGCTGGCGCTGTCGGTGTACCACACGAGCAGCCGGCTGATCCAGGAGTCGCCGCGCCCGGTCGTGGTCGTGAGCAACGTGCTGGTCGACGTCAGCGACTTCGGCCGGAAGGTGCAGGAGGAGACCGGATACCCCTACGTCGCGGGTGGGATCGAACACGGCGTCGGCGCGCTGGGCGCGGCCGTGCGCTGGGCCGAACAGGCCCGCGAGGTTTCCTCCCGGGCGCCGGCACCGGTCACCGCGGTGCCCGAGCTGCCGGCCGGGCCCACCGGCACGTGGGTCGAGCACGAGGCGGCGGCTTTCCTGGCGCGTAACGGGATTCCCGTGGTGCCCGCCGAGCTCGCCGACGACGAGGACACCGCGGTCGAGGCCGCGGACCGGTTCGGCTATCCGGTGGTGCTCAAGGCCGTCGCCGACGGTCTTGGCCACAAGAGCGACATCGGCGGCGTCCGGCTCGGCCTGGCGAGCGAGCAGGACGTGCGGCAGGCGCACCGTGAGATCACCGCGTCGTTGCGGGCGATGGACGCGAAGGGGATCGGCACCCTCGTCCAGCCGCAGCGCTCGGGCGGGGTGGAGCTGCTCGTCGGCGTGGTGCGCGACGCGGCGTGGGGGCCGGTGCTGGCGGTCGGGCTCGGTGGCATCTGGGTGGAAGTGCTGCGGGACGCGGCACAACGACTGCTGCCCGTTAGCACCGCCGATGTCCGGTCAGCGCTCGGAGAATTGCGTGGTGCGGTCGTTTTGCGCGGGTCCAGAGGGCACGAACCGGCCGATTTGGACAGTGTCGCCGAGGTCGTCGCGCGGGTGGGCGAGCTTGCCCTCGCGCTGGGTGATCAGCTGGAATCGTTGGAGATCAACCCGTTGCTGGTGCGGGGTTCGCGGGTGGAGGCGTTGGACGCGCTCATCACGTGGCGCTGAGGGAAAGGATGGCGAGTGGGCGGGGCGGACGTTCGGGGGGAGAGGTACAAATGGGTGGCGCTGACCAACACGACGATCGGCGTCCTGCTCGCCACGATCGACTCGTCGATCATGCTGATCGCGATGCCGGACATCTTCCGCGGCATCCAGCTCGATCCGCTGTTGCCGGAGAACAGCTTCTACCTGCTGTGGATGATCCTCGGCTACCTGGTCACCAGCAGCGTGCTGGTGGTGAGCGTCGGGCGGCTGGGTGACCTGTTCGGCCGGGTGCGGATGTACAACCTCGGGTTCGTCATCTACACCTTCGCCTCGCTCATGCTCACCATCGACTGGATGACCGGGCACGCGGGCGCGATCTGGCTGCTGCTGTGGCGGATCGTGCAGGGCGTGGGCGGGGCGTTCCTGGTCGGCAACTCCGGCGCGATCCTCACCGACGCGTTCCCGCCGCGGCAGCGCGGGCTCGCCCTCGGCATCAACAACGTCGCCGGCATCAGCGGCACGTTCATCGGGCTGGTGCTGGGCGGCCTGCTCGCGCCGATCAACTGGCGGCTGGTGTTCCTGATCTCCGTGCCGTGCGGGGTGTTCGGCGCGGTGTGGGCCTACCGGCGGCTGCACGACCTGTCGAAGCGCTCGGGCGAACCGATCGACTGGCTGGGCAACGTCACCTTCGCGGTCGGGCTGATCCTGGTGATGATCGGGATCACGCACGGGATCCAGCCGCACGGCGGGCACACGATGGGCTGGACGAGCCCGGTCGTCGTCGGCTGCCTCGCCGTGGGCGTGGCGCTGCTGGTGGCGTTCGGCGTGATCGAGACGCGGGTGCGGTTCCCGATGTTCCGGCTGCCGTTGTTCAAGATCCGGGCGTTCACGTTCGGCACGCTCTCGACCTTCCTGTCCGCGCTCGGCCGCGGTGGGCTGATGTTCATGCTGATCATCTGGTTGCAGGGGATCTGGCTGCCGCTGCACGGCTACAGCTTCGAGTCGACGCCGTTGTGGGCCGGGATCCACATGCTGCCGCTGACGGTCGGCTTCCTCGCGGCGGGCCCGGTTTCGGGATACCTGTCGGACCGGTTCGGCGCACGGCCGTTCGCGACCGCGGGCATGCTCGCCGCGGCGATGACGTTCGTGTTGCTGGAGCTGTTGCCGATCGACTTCCCGTATCCGGCCTTCGCGGCGATCCTGCTGCTGAACGGGCTCGCGATGGGGTGTTTCGCGTCGCCGAACCGGGCGGCGGTGATGAACAGCCTGCCGGTGAGCCACCGCGGCGCCGGGGGCGGGATGAACTCGACCTTCCAGAACTCGGCGCAGGTGTTCTCGATCGGCATCTTCTTCTCGTTGATGATCACCGGCCTGGCGGCGAGCCTGCCCTCGACGCTGACGAGTGGCCTGGAGGCGCACCACGTCCCGCCCGCGGCGGCCGCGGCGGTGGCGGGCAGCCCGCCGGTCTCGGTGCTGTTCGCGGCCTTCCTCGGCTACAACCCGATGCAGCACCTGTTGGGGAACAACGTGATCGCGCAGCTGCCACCCGCCGATGCGGCCGCGCTGACGGGGCATTCGTTCTTCCCGAACCTCATCGCGGGCCCGTTCCAGGCGGGGCTGCACATCGCGTTCGGCTTCGCCATCGCGGCGTGCCTGATCGCGGCGGGCGCGAGCGCCTTCCGGGGAAGCCGTTATGTGGCAGCGGAACTGGAGACGCCGGTGCCGTCCCACGAGAAGGCTTCCTGACGGGCAGGACGGGCCTCGCACTCAGAACCTCGGCGCGTGGGGCCGGTACTCGCCGTGCACGACGGCCGAGTGGAGCGCTTCCAGGAAGTCCCGCGGGCCGTCGAAGTCGGGCATCTCCAGGTAGGCCGCGCCGATGCCCGCCGGGTCGTGGGCGTCGGAGCCGGCGGTGCCCGGCAGGCCGAACTCCCGCGCCGTCGCCAGTGCCGCGGCGTTGACCGACTGGTCGGCGATCTTCGCGTTGAAGACCTCCACCGCGTCGATCAACCCCGCCTCGCACAGCGACGGCAGCTCCGCGCCCACGCCCCCGCGCAACGGGTCGTACGGGTGCGGCGCGCACACGATCCCGCCCTGCTCCCGGATGCGCGCCACGACCTCGTCCGCGGGCAGCACGTACGGCACGCGCTCCCGCAGGAACAACCCGATCAGCTCGCCCGACCGCGTCCGGATCTCCTCGCCGACCACGACCCGCGCGCCGATGAGCCGCGACAGGTCGTAGCCGGCGATGTGGTTGTGCTCCGTCACGCACACCACGTCCAGGCCGCACGCGGCGACCCGGTCCGCGAGCTGGTCGACCGTCGTCACCGCGTCGCCGGACTCGACGGTGTGCAGGTGGGTGTCGACCCGGATCATGGCTTGCGGTTGCCCAGCACCAGCGTGCCCGCGGCCATGAACATCCCGCCGTTGCCCAGCGCCACGCTCACCTCGACGCCCGGCACCTGCGCCGCCGCCTCGCCGCGCAGCTGCCGCACCGACTCCTGGATCAGGAACATCCCGTACATCCCGGTGTGCGTGTAGGACAGCCCGCCGCCGTTGGTGTTCACCGGCAGCGACCCGCCCGGCGACGTGTGCCCCTCCGCGATGAACGGCCCCGCCTCGCCCCGCCCGACGAAGCCCATGTCCTCCAGGCCGTAGATCGGCACGTGCGCGAACGCGTCGTAGATCATCACGTGGTCCACGTCGCCGACCCCGATCCTCGCCTCGGCGAACGCGTCGCGGCTCGACCGGCAGAAGGCCGCGGACGTGGTGAAGTCCGCCATCTGCGAGATCAGCGGCGACTCGAAAGTCTCCCCGGTGCCCAGGATGTGCACCGGCGGCTTGCGCAGGTCGGCCGCGCGCTCGTCGGAGGTGACGATGAGCGCGCCGCCGCCGTCGGTGACCAGGCAGCACTCCAGCAGGTGGAACGGATAGGAGATCATCCGCGAGTCGAGCACGTCCTCGACCGTGATCGGCTTCCGGTACATCGCCCGCGGGTTGCGTGCGGCCCACTTGCGCTGCGCGACGGCCACGGACGCGAGCTGCTCGGGGGTCAGCCCGAACTCCTTCATGTACCGCAGCAACGGGATCGTGAACATCGTCGGCGGCCCGAACACCCCGTACGGCGCCTCGAACTGCGCGTTCGGGCTCGACGCCGGCATCGAGCCGCGCGCCGAGCCGACGCGCGACCGGCCCGACTCGCCGTGCGTGATCAGGATCGTGTCGGCGTGCCCGGCCTGGATCGCGGCGACCGCGTGCCGGACGTGCAGCAGGAACGACGTGCCCCCGACCCCGGTCCCGTCGATCCAGCGGGGCTGGATGCCCAGCGCGTGCGCCACCTGGATCGGGCCCGGCGAGGACACCGAGGCGATCCCGTCGATGTCCGACAGCTTCAGGCCGGCGTCGGCGAGCGCGTTACGGGCGCCCTCGACGTGCAGGCGCAGGGTCGAATGGCCTGGCAGCACACCGATCTCGTCGGTCTCCGCGGCTCCGGCGATGGCTGCCATCAGTGGCCTCCGGCGGGGGTGAACTGCGGGATCGTGACGTCGCCGCGCTGCTCGAAGGTGACTTCGAGGTCCATGTCGAGCACCAGGTTGTCCGGGGTGTTCTCGATGCCGACGATGTTCGTCATCATCCGCGGGCCCTCGGCCAGCTGCACCACGGCGATCGCGTACGGCGCGTCCTGCTCGAAGCCCGGCGCCGGCCGGTGGCTGATCGTGTAAGAGTACAGCGTCGCGCGGCCGCTCGCGGTGAACCACTCCACCGCGCCCGAGGCGCAGAACGGGCAGCTCGGGCGCGGGTAGAAGAACGGCTCGCCGCAGTCGGCGCAGCGCTGGATGCGCAGCTCGCCTGCCGCGGCGCCGTCGAAGAACGGCCTGGTCTCCGGCGTGGGCGCGGGAACGGGTTTGCCCATCGGTCGCACTCCTTCAGTTCAGGGCGAGTTCGGCGAGGATCTCCTGCGAGTAGGCGACCCGGCCGCTGGGCGCGCCTGGCCGGCACAGCGCGAGCGCCGCGGCCGCCATCACCGACGGTGGTTCCGCCTTCGGGTCGTCCTCGGTGGTCAGGTGGTGGAACACGGTGCCGGGCGTCGGGACGACCTTGCTCGGCGACAACGCGTTGACGGTGATCCCGTCGGTGTGGAGCTCGGCGGCCAGCCCGGTGCTGAACCGCTCGAGTGCCGCCTTGCACATCCCGTACACGGTGCCGCCACGCCGCCCGGAGTCCGGGGCCGGATGGCGCGCCGCGCGGGAGGAGATGTTGAGGATCCAGCCCGCGCCGCGCATTCCCGGCGCGAACAGCTGTGCCAGGTGCACGGGCGCGGTCACCTGTACCTCGAACATCAGCGCGAACCGGCGGGCGGAGAACTCCTCGATGGGCGTGAAGTAGGTGACGGCCGCGTTGTTGACCAGGATGTCGACCGGGCCGGCCTCGTGCGCCAACCGCTGTCGATCGTCCCCTTTGGACAGATCGGCCGCGATCGCCGTCGCCTTGCCGCCGGCCGCGGTGATCCGCTGGACCGTGTCCGAGATCGTGCCGGGCAGGCGGCTCTGCTCCGGTGTCACCGTCCGCGCGGTGACCACGACGCGGGCGCCCTCGGCGGCGAACAGCTCCGCGATCGCCGCCCCGATGCCCCGGCTCGCGCCGGTGACCAGCGCGACCTTTCCCTCCAGCGCGGCCATGTCAGCGGCCCAGCAGGGGACCGAAGGACGACTCGATCTGGGTGGCGAGCGAGTCGGGGTCCCACGGGGCCGTCCCGACGATGCGGCTGACCGGCTCCGGGTTGTTGTACAGCGCGATCTGGTAGCCCGCCGAATGCAGGATGCGGCCGTTGATCCAGCCCGAGCCGGTGCCGGCGAGGTAGGCCACGACGGGCGCGACGTTGTCGGGGGAGCGCTCGTCGGTCTGCGGGCTCTTGCGCCGATCGCCGGGGATCGACGCGGTCATCCGGGTCGCGGCGCCCGGCGAGATGGCGTTGACCGTGACGCCGTACTTGGCCAGCGAGTTCGCGCTGGAGTAGGTCAGCCCGACGATGCCCATCTTCGCCGCCGCGTAGTTGGGCTGCCCGGGCGCGCCGTGCAGGCCGGAGACCGAGGTGAAGTTGATGATCCGGTTCTGCGCGCCCTCGTCCCGCAGCGAGCGCCAGTGCGCGGCGGCGAACTTCGTGGTGTTGAAGGTGCCCTTGAGGTGCACCCGGATCACGTCGTCCCACTCGCGCTCGGCCATGTTGAACACCATCCGGTCGCGCAGGATGCCCGCCACGTTCACCACCACGTCGAGCCGCCCGAACTGGCCGATCGCGGTCGCCACCAGCTCTTCGGCGGCGGCGTGGTCGGAGACGTCGGAGAAGTTCGCGATCGCCTTGCCGCCCGCCTCCGCGATCTCGGCGACCACCCCGGCGGCCGGCCCGTCGTCGATTCCCGAGCCGTCCAGCTGTGCGCCGAGGTCGTTCACCACGACCTGTGCGCCCTCGCCCGCCAGCAGGCGCGCGACCGAGGCTCCGATGCCGCGGCCCGCGCCCGTCACGATCGCGACCCGCCCGTCAAGTCGACCCATGATGACCGCCCTTCGTCGCAGGGTTTCACCGGTCCGACCAAAAGCAGGCAGACCCCGAGCCGCGCGTAACCGTTGCTGCGCAAGCCGGATAGCCGTGACTGTGGTCGGACTGGTGACAACGCCACAATAGAACTTGCTTCTGAAATCAGCTTCGGCTGCCGAGCGTGGCCGTGTCAAGGCGGACGGGGTATTGACACCGGTACCGGGCGGGGGTCTGATGTAAGAATCAGATTCTAGTATTGAGGTCAACGCGATCGTCGCAGCGGAGCGAGGAGCACGCGCCATGGAACTCGACCTGGGCCCCGAGATCGACGCGTTCCGCGCCGATCTGCGCTCGTGGATCGCCGCACACGCCCCGGACGGGCTGTCCGGCCTGGTCAGCTGGGAGGCGGCGCTGATCACCGGCGGCCGCCGGACCCCCGGCCTCGACGAGGCGCTCGCCGACCCCCGGTACCGGGAGTGGGAGCGGGAACTGCTCGAGGCGAAGCTCGTCTGCCCGCAGTGGCCCGCCGAGTACGGCGGCCAGGACATGGACGCCGTGCGCGTCGCGGTGCTCAACGAGGAGTTCGCGCGCTCCGGCGTCCCGCGCGTGGTGCGGGGGATGGGGGAGACGCTCGTCGGCCCCGCGATCCTCGTGCACGCCACGCCCGAGCAGAAGGCGGCGTTCCTGCCGCGGATCGTCTCCGGCGAGGACGTCTACTGCCAGGGCTTCTCCGAGCCGGGGCACGGCTCCGACCTCGCCGCCGTGCAGACCCGCGGCGTGGTCGACGGGGACGACATCGTGCTCACCGGGCAGAAGGTGTGGACGTCCGGCGCCGCGCGCGCGAACAAGATGTTCGTGCTGTGCCGCACCGACCCCGAGGCGCCCAAGCACCGCGGCCTGTCCTATGTGCTGGTGCCCTTCACCGGGCCCGAGGTGCAGTACCGGCCGATCCGGCAGATGTCCGGCGCCGCCGAGTTCTGCGAGGACTTCCTCGACGGCGTGCGGGCCCCGCTGTTCAACGTCGTCGGCGGGCTCAACAACGGCTGGCGCGTGGCGATGACCACCCTCGGGCACGAGCGCGGCGGCCGCGCGACCGTGCAGCACCTGCGTTTCGAGCGCGAGTTCTGGGCGCTGGTCGAGACCGCCCGCAAGTACGGCAGACACGAGGACCCGCTGATCCGCCAGCAGCTCGCGTGGGCCTACACGCAGGTGCAGCTGATGCGCTTCAGCGGGCTGCGCACGCTCGCGCAGGTCGCCCAGGGCACGCAGCCTGGCCCCGAGGCGTCGGTCAACAAGCTCTTCTGGAGCGAGTACCACAAGCGCCTCGGCGAGCTCGCGATGAACATCGTCGGCACGCACGGGCTGGTCCGCCCGGAGGGTGAGGACTACCCGACCAGCCAGTGGCAGAACACGTTCTTGGCAAGCCGGGCGGGCACCATCTACTCCGGCACGAGCGAGATCCAGCGCAACATCATCGCCGAGCGGGCGCTCGGCCTGCCCAGATGACCCGGGAGAGCCGCCATGCAGTTCACGGAAAGCCCTGAGCAGAAGGAACTCCGGTCCTCGGTGCACCGGTTCCTCGCCGAGCGGTCGCCGAGCACGGCGGTCCGGGAGCAGATGGAGACCGTCGCCGGGTACGACGACGCGGTGTGGAAGCAGCTGTCGGTGCAGCTCGGCCTGCCCGCGCTGGCGATCCCCGAGGAGTACGGCGGCGCCGGGTTCTCCTTCGTCGAGCAGTGCATTGTGCTCGAGGAGATGGGCCGCGCGCTCTACTGTGGACCGTTCTTCGCGACTGCGGTGCTGGCCGCGACGGCGCTGCTGAAGTCCGGCGACGAGGAGGCGAAGAACCGCTACCTGCCGGGCATCGCGAGCGGCGAGACCATCGCGACGCTCGCGTTCACCGACGACAGCGGCGGCTGGAGCGGCAACGGTTCCGGCCTCTCCGCCGCGGACGGCAGGCTGACCGGGCACAAGAACTTCGTCCTCGACGGGCACAACGCCACGCTGGTGCTGGCGACCGCCCGGACGGCTGAGGGCATGTTCCTGTACGCGGTGGACGGGCACGCCGCGGGGCTCACCGCGACCGCACTGCCCACTTTGGACCAGACGCGCCGGCTGGCCCGGCTCGAGTTCGACGGCGTCGAGGCGGAGCTGATCGGCCCCGCCGAAGGCCCGCTGGCCGCCACCCTCGACATCGCGGCGCTGGCTCTGGCCGCCGAACAGCTCGGCGGCGCGCAGGCCGCGCTGGACATGGCCGTGGCCTACGGCAAGCTCCGTGAGCAGTTCGACAAGCCCATCGGCAGCTTCCAGGCGCTCAAGCACCGCTGCGCGGACCTGCTGCTGGAGGTCGAGTCGACCCGCTCGGCGGTGATCTACGGTTCGTGGGCGGTCGCCGAGGACGCCGACGAGGTGCCGGTCGTCGCGTCGCTGGCCAAGGCGTACGCGTCGGAGACGTTCTTCCACGCCGCCGCGGAGAACATCCAGATGCACGGCGGGATCGGCTTCACGTGGGAGCACGACGCGCAGCTGTACTTCAAGCGGGCCAAGGCCAGTGAACTGCTGTTCGGTGACCCCGCCTACCACCGCGAACGGCTCGCCGGAAGGATCGGCATCTGATGGCGCTCAACCACGACCTGATCGGCGTCGAGTCCGAGCCGGTGGAGCGGTCCTGGACGAGCAGGGACACGCTGCTCTACGCGGTCGGCGTCGGCGCCGGGCTCGACGACCCGGCCGAGGAACTGCCCTTCACCACGGAGAACTCGGCCGGGATCACCCAGCAGGTGCTGCCCACGTTCGCCGTGCTGGCCGCGCAGGGCGGCGGCCGCCGCGACCTCGGCGACTTCGACCGCGCGATGCTGGTGCACGCGGAGCAGGCCTTCGAGCTGCACCGGCCGTTGTCCCCGGCGGGCACCGCGCAGGTGACGTCCAAGATCACCGGCATCTACGACAAGGGCTCGGGCGCCCTCGTCGTCACCGAGGCGACCGCCGTCGACGCGGCGTCCGGGGAGCTGCTGGTCACTTCACGCAGTTCGGCGTTCATCCGCGGCGAGGGCGGCTTCGGCGGCGACCGGGGGCCGGCGTCGGAGTGGCAGGAGCCCGCGCGCTCGCCCGACCACCAGGTCACCTACCGGACCCGCCCGGAGCAGGCCCTGCTCTACCGGCTCTCCGGCGACCGCAACCCGCTGCACTCCGATCCCGCGTTCGCCGCGCGGGCCGGGTTCCCGCGGCCGATCCTGCACGGCCTGTGCACCTACGGCGTCACCGGCCGCGCGCTGCTGCACACGCTCGCCGGCTCGGACCCCGCGCGCTTCGCCGGGATGTCCGGCCGGTTCAGCGCCCCCGTGTTCCCGGGCGAGTCGCTGACCGTGTCGATGTGGACCGATGGCGACACCGCCACCTTCAGGTCCACAAAGGACGACGGTGCCGTCGTGCTCGACCGGGGAGTGGTAGCACTTCGTCCCCAGTGAAGGGAATCCGATGCGCAGCCGGGTGTGCCTCCTGCTCGCACTCGTCCTCGCCGCGGCGCCGCTGACGGCGCAGGCGGCTCCGGCACACGGCTCGCCCCCACGGTCTCGCCGGGCGCGGGGCCGGCCAGCGCCGACTACTTCGTGCGCAACGGCTGGACCTGGATCGGCGCCTCGGTGCAGCACGTCGGCGCCAACGGCGCGCCTCCGGGCGCGACCGCCGGACTCGGCCTCACCGAGTGGAGCCCGCAGCGCTACGGCTCGCTCGACGTGACCGACCACGGCGCGGTCATGGACGACGCGCAGTCGTTCGACATCTACACCGAGATCGCCCAGCTGCTGAAGGGCCACAGCCGGTCGAACCCGTTGGCGGACTTGGGAATCTCGAAGGCGATCCGGGTGTCCACCGAGAACGACATCTACCGCGGCGCCGGGGTTCCGTCGTGGGCGGTGTTCCACGCCGCGTACGACGCGCTGGACAAGTGGGTGCGCAAGGGCGTCCCGCCGCGGATCGCGCCGCCGCTGGCGATCATCGACCCGGGTCCGCCGGCTTCCTGTACGGGACGCACCGGGACTTCACGGCCGCGCAGCTCGCGTCGTTGTACTACAGCGACTCGGACTATCGGCACCAGGTGCGGGACGTCGTGCAGCCCTTGGTGGGGGAGCACTTCGTCCTGCCGGAGGACGGCCGGGTCCTGATCGACCAGGCCCGCCACCGGCGGTGGTGTAACCGGCCCGATCCGCCCCGGGCTGCAGGGCCCCGGGGCGGGTCCCTCCGTGCGTGCCACTACGTTCGCCGTGGGAGTGTCAGGAGTAACTCAGCCACGTCCCGGCGGGCTTGCGCGCGCCGACGCTCGGCTTGCTGTAGTCGCACACGCCGTCCGGGAAGGCGGCGCGCAGCTGCTTCTTCTCCGCGTCGGTGAAGGTCACCGGGTAGTCGCGGAAGTCCAGCGGCTCGAGCCGGCACTTCAGCACGTCCGTCCCGATCCCCTCACCGGCCACCGTCCGCGGGTTGCCCGCCACCGGGTACTGCGCCGCGCACTGCCCGCGGTCCAGCGGCGCCCGCACCCGCTGTCCCGCCAGGTAGCACCCGTCGCCCAGGTCGCGCGGCCGGTCGGCCAGCACCTTGTGCGCCTGGCTGCCCGGCGAGTGGTCGGCGTCGACCGCGGTGAGCCAGCGGTCCATCGCGTCGAGCTCGTAGCCGCTGGCCGCGGCGGCGTCGGTGACCTGGTTCTCGATGATGACCTGGTTCCCGGCGGTCCCGTTGGCGTCCAGCAGCCGCTGCCGCATCGCGAACGACCACTCCGTGGTGTGGATGTCGTTGCCCAGCCCGGCGAGGTCCAGGTCGCTGCGCTGGTCGATGATCGGCGTCTCACGCAACCCCTGCGACGCCGAGTTCAGCAGATCGTCGGCGTAGGCGGCGCTGAGCGCCTTCGGGTCGGCCGCCGTCCGCTGCGGGACCGGCGTGCCGGTGTAGTCCAGCCCGCCGATCGACGCGTTGAGCAACGCGAACTGCGCGGGACTGAGCTGGCCGGACTTCAGCGCGGCCAAGCCGTACTGGATGCCGACGCTGTCCAGCGGGCTGCGGACGAACCCGGTCCGCGGGTCACGCCCGAACTGGTTCACCAGCTGCTCGTTGGAGCTGCACTTGACGCCGCCCGGGTTTGTGACCGGGTCCCAGCGCGCCGAGACCGGGATCGCCGCGTTGCAGCTGCCCGTCGCGGTCGCGCGGTTCGCGAACGTCACCTCCCAGGAGGTGCACGTGGTGTAGTCGTTGTACCCGGCCACGGCCTTCCTCTGCTCGGCCGTGAACGACGCGCCGGGCCCGGCGAAGAACTGGTTCAGCAGCCGGCAGTCCGACACCGGCCCGCCCGTGCTGAGCGGGTCCGGGAAGGAGATGCCGGGGATGATCCCGTCGACGATGCCCGGATACTCCTCGGCGATGTCGTACTGCTGGATCGCCCCGCCCGAGCCGCCCCAGCCGATCGTGTGCAGCACCGGGCCGTAGGTCTCGATGAAGTGCTCCTTGACCATCATCGCGGCCTCGGCGGAGATGATCGGGCTGCAGTTGTTGTCGAGCACGTTGAGGCTCGACGACGCGACGGCGTAGCCCTGCGACAGGAACAGGTCGTCGACCACGCCGCCGGTCGTCGCGCCCTGGTGGTAGCCGCCGTTGCAGCCGCCGCCGAAGGTGTAGACGAGCTTGGAGTTCCAGGCGCGGTCGGGGGTGAACGGCGAAGGCCGGCCGTCGTAGAGCGCCGCGATCTCGTAGACGGCGCGGTCGATCGTCCCGCGCTCGACGCGCACGACGTAGGGCACCTTGACGCCGTTGACGGTCGCCGACGCGAGGTCGGCGGGCCGGGCCGCCGGGTCCGCGAGCGGCGCGAAGATCCCTGCGGTGTTGCGGTACTGGTAGCTCACCTGGGTCGGCGCGCTGCACAGCGGTTGCTGCGCGGGCGGCAGGCCGTACGCGGTGGTCTCGCAGTAGAACGGTTGCTGCTGCTTGCCGGACAACACCGGACCGGTGATCGGGTGGTTGGTGACGCGCAGCTTCGCCGGCCGGTCGCGGTCCCCGGCGACGATCTCGTTGTCGCCGTTGCGCAGCCCGGTCACCAGGCCGAGGAAGCCCCCGCCGGGGACGCGGTGGAAGGCCTGGGTGACGTCGTGGCCGTTCGCGGTGACGCGGGTGGGGGTGTTGACCTCGACCAGCACCTGCCCGCCGCTGACGAGGTCGGGGTGCGGGTTGGAGACCGTGGTGAGCGTCAGCCGGGGCCCGGGATCGGCGGACGCGGTGAGGGGAACGAGCACGGGACTGGCCAGCGCGGCCAGCAGGATCATCGAGCGCCAAGCACTTCTCGCCATCAGCACCTCAATGGGCAAGGGTGCCACTTCCGCGTGGCACCAACGAAAGCCGGTATAGCACACAGCGCGGAGTTTTAGAACAAGGTTCTGGGATGCCGCCGCAGGCCCGGCTCAGGCCTGCTGTGCCGCGGGATCCTGCGCGCCGGGCCCGCCCTGGGCGGCCGGGTCCGGGTGGTCCTGGCGCCACTTCTCGTCCGACTGCTGCCAGGCGTCCTCCGCCTGGGTCTGGATGTCCGTGAGCGCCTTGTCGACGTTCACCACGTCCTTGCCGACCCAGCCGGCCCAGTTCTTGCTGCTCTTGGCGTCCGCCATGGCCTTCACGAGCGGGTAGCTGTCGGGCGCGTTCCGCTTGACCCAGTTGTCGACGAACTTCACCTTCGCGTTCGACTCGGCGAAGTTGGCCTTCAGCCAGTCCTCGTGCTTCTTGAGCAGCGCGATGTCCTGCGGGCGCAGGATGGACTGCGGGTTCGGCGGCGCGGGAGCGGGCTCGGGAGTGCCGGCGCTCGACGTCTCGGTGTCGTCGTGCGGCGTGCCGGGAGGCGTCTCTTCGTGCGGGGTACCCGGCGGAGTCTCCTCGTGCGGGGTGCTGGGAGCGCTCTCGTGCGGCGTGTTCGGGGCCGGTTCGTGCGGGCCGTTGAAGTGCTGGTCCGCGGCCAGCCACGTGTCGAACGGCTCGTTGTCCTCGTGCGGGGTGCCCGGCGGTGTCTCGTCGTGCGGAGTGCCTGGCGGCGTGTCCTCGTGCGGCGTGCCCGGCGGGGTGTCCTCGTGCGGGGTGCCCGGCGGGGTGTCGTGCGGGGTGGTGGTCACCGGCGTGCCCGGACGCGGCGGCGGCGTCATCTCGTGCGCGCTGCCCGGCCGCGGCGCGTTGCCCTTGGCGAGCTTCGCCAGGTCCGCCAGCCGCTTGCCCACGCGGCCCGCGAAAGCGACCACCTTGGCCAGCTTCGCCGCCATGGCGGCCGCCTGGACCGAGGCCGTGACCACGCACTTCGTCACCCCGGCCACCACCGACGCGCCGAACGTGGGGATCGCCAGCGCCAGTGCGACCAGCATGGTGGAGATGATGTCGGCCAGGATCGTGGTGATGATGTCGCGGATCAGCGAGCGCACGGCGGTGATCAGCGCCATCGTCGTCTCGACGACGTAGCCGGCGACGTCGACCGAGTGCCCGGCGTCGTCGATCTGCGTGCGGTGGCCGTCCATCCGGCTCTTGAAGCCGTCGTAGCCTTCGCCCTGCCACTTCGTGATCTGCGCCTGCAGCGCGGAGTCCATGTCCTGGGCCGCGTTGCGGAGGTTCTCCGCGATCTTGTGCAGTTCCTCGGCCAGCTTCTTGACCTCGGCCGGGTCGCCGGCGAGCTGGTCGAGCGGCTCCTTGAGGAACGAGATGTGCTCGATCAGCCAGCCCAGCCCCGCGGAGATCAGCTTCGCCAGCGGGTCGAACGCGAACGCGACGGTGTCCAGCACGGCGCCGACGGCCGTCACGCCGATCTCGACGCCGATCGCGGCCGCGTCCCCGCCGTGCGCGGTCTTGATCTCCTCGATCGACGACCCCAGGCTGTGCCAGCTGTCGATCACCCCGGCGCCGGTGGTCGAGTTCGACGTGGTGATCGGGTCCACGACGCTCATCGCCCCAGCTCCGTGGTGAACTCGCCCAGCCCGGCCGACACGCTGTCGTCGTGGTCGGCGTAGGCCGCCGCGGCCTTGGTCGTGGTGTCCGCCGCCGTGGTGACGTCCTGCGAGACCTTGTCGAGGTTGTCGGCGACCGTGGCCATCGCGATCCGCGCGGGCACCGCGAGGATCTGTGCGACGAGGACGCCGAACGCCTGGTTGTCGAAGCCGTTCGCCGCGTGCACCCCGCTCGCGGCCTCCTTGACCGCGGCCGCGGTGGTGTTCGTGAGATAGCCGCCGAACGTCCGCAGCTCCGCCGGGTCGACGGAAAACCCTTCGCCTGCCACAGTTTTCCTCCTACCAGGGCTCGTTGTCGTGGTCGTCGTCCTCGTCGGCGGGCCGACGGGGCGGTCGCTGCCGCGGCGGCGCCGGGGGCGGGGGTGGCGGCGCGGCCGGGCCGTCCTCGTCCTCGTCGTCGCGCTCGGGCTCGGGTAGGAACTCGTGCAGCACCTCCATGGCCGCGGAGTCCTCGCCGACGAGGTCGGCGAACGCGCCGGAAACCTCGGCGGAGACAGCCTTCTGCGCGGCGGCGACGAGCTGCATCACGAGCGCGGACAGCGCTTCCGGTGGCCGCTGGTAGGCCCCGGCGCCGAAGGAGATCTCCTGCAGGACGCCGCTCGGACCGACGGTGACGGTGACCGCCCCGTCCGGGGCCCGCATCGTCGAGGACGCGGTGCGCAGCCGCGCCTGTACCTCTTCGGCCTTCGCCTTGATCAGCTGGAGCTCGGCGTCGAACGCGGCGAGCGGGTCCCCGTCGCCACCGGATGCGAACTGAGTCAATTTGTCCTCTGTCACAGGGGAAGGTCTGAGCGCGAAAAGTAGATCAGTGCCGACTGAACGGCATGCTACGCAGGAGGGTCCGCCAGCTGAACTCCGGGGCAGCCGGTGCTGAAGGCGCTTACCGCGCTTCGGCACGATGCCGCAGCAACGGGCTGATCCGGTAGTCGACGAGCTCGCGCATCACCAGCGCGGTATTGGTCCGCTCCACGCCGGGGATCGCGAGGATCTGGCCCGCGATGCGGTACAGGTCGTCCGCGTCGGTGGCGACCACGTGCACCATCAGGTCGGTCTGCCCGCTGATGCCCTGCACCTGCAGCACCTCCGGGATGTCCGCCAGCGCCGCGGCGACCTCGTCGAGCAGGCGCTGGCGGACCTGCGTGGTGACGAACGCGGTGAGCGGATAGCCGAGCAGCTTCGGCGGCACCCGCCGCTGGAACGAGTCGAGCCGTTCCTCCAGCCGCGCCAGGCGGCTCTGCACCGTGTTCCGCGACAGGCCGGTCTGCTCGGCCAGCGCGATCGTCGTCGCGCGAGGGTCCTCGGTCAGCGCGAGCAGCAGCCGGGCGTCGGTCGCGTCGATCCGGTCGGGGTTGGGCATGATGCTCGCTTTCGGTTCGCCGGACACTTGTCATGCTGAGCATTCTGCTCAACGCATCGGTGTCACATTGTGCATCAGAACCAAAGGTGCTGTCATGTTTTGGACTTGTGCCCATAAGACGAGGTGGAGAAATGACCAGCGTTGCCGCGGCGCGCCCGCAGGGCGAGGCCGACCGGTCCGAGGTGCTGCGAGAGGTCGAGCAGCGCGTCCTGTGGCTGTCGACGTCGATCATCCAGCACGCGAACCGGGTGCGCCCCAACACCTCCGGCCTCAAGGTGGGCGGGCACCAGGCGTCGAGCGCCTCGCTGGCGTCGATCATGACCTCGCTGTGGTTCCGGCACCTGCGTCCCGAGGACCGGGTCTCGGTCAAACCGCACGCCTCGCCGGTGCTGCACGCGATCAACTACCTGCTCGGCGAGCTGGACGAGTCGTACCTGACGACGCTGCGCGAGTTCGGCGGGCTGCAGAGCTATCCCAGCCGTGCCAAGGACCCCGATCCCGTCGACTACTCCACAGGCTCGGTCGGCATCGGCGCCACCGCCCCGATCTGGGGCGCGGTGGCCAGGCGCTACGTCGAGAACACCGTCGGCGGGGCGGGCACCGGCCGGCAGTACTCCCTGCTCGGGGACGCCGAGCTGGACGAGGGCGCGGTGTGGGAGGCGATCCTCGACCCGGGGGTGGCCGAGCTCGGCGAGGTCGTCTGGATCGTGGACCTCAACCGCCAGTCGCTCGACCGGGTCGTGCCGAACATCGCCGCCGGGCGGCTGCAGGGGATGTTCGCCGCGGCCGGCTGGCAGGTGCTCACGCTGAAGTACGGGCACCTGCTGGAGGAGCTGTTCACCCGGCCCGGCGGCGCGGCCCTGCGGGCGCGCATCGACGAGATGCCCAACCCCGAGTACCAGCGCCTCCTGCGCTGCGACGCCCAGCAGGTGCGCGACCGGCTGCCCGGCGGTGACGCCGAGATCGCGCGGCTGGTGTCCGAAGTGGACGACGGCATGCTGCTCGCCGCGATCCGCAACCTCGGCGGGCACGACCTCGACGCACTGGACAGCGCTTTCCGGTCCATCGAGGACACCCGGCCCACGGTCATCTTCGCCTACACCATCAAGGGCCGGGGCCTGCCCACGCAGGGGCATCCGCAGAACCACTCGTCCCTGCTGAGCGACCAGCAGTGGCGGGCGCTGGCGGCGGAGCTCGGCGAGGACGCCGAGCGGCCGTGGCGCCGGTTCACCGACGGTCCCGCCGCGCGGCTGTGCGCCGAGACGGCGGCGAGGCTGCGCCGCCCGGAGTATCCGGCCCGCAAGCCGCCGGAGCTGCCCGTCGACATCGGGCGCACCCCGTCCGGCACCACGACCAGCCAGGCCGCGCTGGGCCGGGTGCTGCTGGATCTCACCCGCGAGGCGCCGGAGGCCGCCAAACGCGTGGTCACGGTGAGCCCCGACGTCAGTTCCACGACCAACCTCGGCGGCTGGGTCAACAAGGTCGGCGTGTGGTCGGTGGCCGAGCGGGTGGACTGGTTCGCCGACGACGCCGAGACCATCCTGCACTGGCGGGAGAAGCCGACCGGGCAGCACATCGAGCTGGGGATCGCCGAGACGAACCTGGTCGGCCTGCTCGGCGAGCTCGGCGCGACCTGGAGCCGCTGGGGGCAGCCGCTGCTGCCGATCGGCGTGCTCTACGACCCGTTCATCGAGCGCGCGCTCGAACCGTGGTCGTTCGGCATCTACGCCGGTGGACAGTCCATTGTGGTCGGTACGCCGTCCGGGGTGACGCTGGCGCCGGAGGGCGGCGCGCACCAGTCGATCACCACGCCTTCGCTGGGGATCGAGCAGCCCGGCTGCGTGACCTACGAGCCCGCGTTCGCGATCGACGTCGAGTGGACCCTGCTGGCCAGTCTCGCCCGGCTCGGCAAGCCGGACGGCGGCTCGGCGTACCTGCGGCTGTCCACCCGGCCGATCGAGCAGACCCTGGCCGCCGTCCCGGCCGACTCCGCCGCCAGGGAGCGCCGCCGGTCGCAGGCCGTCGCCGGGGCCTACCCGTTGCGGCGGACGGAGAAGCCCAAGGTGACGCTGGCCGTGATGGGGGCGATGGTGCCGGAGGCGCTGGCGGCGGCCGAGCGGCTCGAGGCGTCGGGCGTGCCCGCGGACGTCGTGTGCGTGACGAGCCCGGGCCTGCTGTTCGAGGCTCTTTCGGCGCGCCAGGGCCGGTCGGACGCGCCGAGCTGGATCCTCGACCAGGTGTTCCCCGCGGCGCGGGCCACCCCGCTCGTCACGGTCCTCGACGGGCACCCGCACACGCTCGCGTTCCTGGCGAACGTCAACCGGGTGCCGCACGCCGGGCTCGGGGTGACGCGGTTCGGGCAGTCCGGGTCGCTGGAGGAGGTCTACCGCTACCACGGCATCGACACCGACAGCATCATCCGCGCGGCACTCGATGTGGGGGACCAGTCGTAACACCCCGGGCAGGACCGGCGACTGATGGTCGTCAGCGCGCGTCCAAACGCGACGGTCCTACCGGTGAGGGGTTATGAAACCGCAAAGAATGCGCCGAAGAGCCACGATGTTCACCCTGGTGGCGGCTGGTGCCACGGCGTTGTCCGTGGCACCGGCGGCCGCGGCTCCGCAGTCGAGCTCGGCCGAGGTCAGTCCCGCCACGGTCGCGCAGGGACAGACCTTCACGGTCACCGAGCAGATCTACAACTCGCAGGACTTCACCATCACATCCGCGCGGGCGGCGATCTACAGCACGCAGCGGGGCATCGCGGACGTGGCGGATCTGGTGTCCTGCACCGGAACGACGAGCGACTGCTACGTGTTCGGCAGCAGCTTCCGTGGCCCGGTTGGTGATTTGCCCGCAGGGGAGAGCCGGACGGTCACGTTCACCTTCCGCGCCAAGGACGACGTCGATCCCGGCACGGTCGCGCTGCAGACGCAGCTCGTGGGCGACAACTACGCGCTGGACACGCTGGCCGGGCCGGACCTGACGATCACCGGTGTCCCGAAGACCGCGGACATCGGCGTCTCCGTGCAGGCTTCACCGCCGGGGATCCTCACCTCGAAGATCACGTACACGATCACGGCGACCAACAAGGGGCCCGGTGCCGCGACCGATGTCCGGCTGTCCTCGACGTACGCGCCGGGCCTGATCTACGCCGGTTCGACCACCTGCTCCCGCGTCGGCTCGACCCGCCAGGTCACCTGTGCCGTCGGGTCGCTGTCCTCGGGCGCCGGCAAGACGGTGAGCTTCTCGGTGAACGCCGGGCTGCTCGCGCTGGGCCCGCTCACCACCACGGTGACGCGGCAGGCGAGCACGCCGGCGGACCCGAACGCGGCCAACGACAAGGCCGCGGTCACCTGCCACGCACTGACAGGTCTGCTCGTGCGGTGCTGACGCGGACGCGCGCCCACGTGGCTTTCTCCCGCGTGGGCGCGTATTCGTGGTAGTCATGGGTTCCGGGTTCGATCTTCACCACGTGCAGCTCGCCATCCCGGCGGGCGGCGAGGACGTGTGCCGGAGGTTCTACGTCGGCGTGCTCGGGTTGCGGGAGATCGCCAAGCCGCCACCCCTCGCGGCGCGCGGTGGCCTCTGGGTGGGCGCCGACGAGCTCGAGATCCACCTCGGCGTCGAGGCGGACTTCCGGCCGGCGCGCAAGGCGCATCCGGGCATCCTGGTGGCCGACCTGGACGCGCTCGCGGCCCGGCTCACGGCCGCCGGGACCGAGGTCACCTGGGACGACGGCTTCCCGGGCCACCGCCGGTTCTACGCCGCCGACCCGCTGGGCAACCGGCTGGAGTTCCTGGACCGCTGACTCCGGCGTGGCGGTGCAGCCGGCGAGCCCCACGTGTCCGGTTCGAGCTCACCCCCGCGCGCTGCCTCGCAACGCGGCGATCCCCAGGTCCATCGCGGCCTCGAGGTGCCGCGTGCTGCCCGTCGAGAGCATCACCACCACTCCGCCCTGGATGCCGGCCAGCAGGGCGGCCGCGGACTGGTCCGGGTCCACCGACGCGCCGATCTTCTGCTGCCGCTGCATCTCGCGGATGCCCGCGGCGATCTCGGCCTGCCACTGGTCCAGCAGCTGCGTCACCACGGCCTGCGCCCCCGGCGTGCTCCGCCCCAGCTGGGAGATCAGCACGCTCAGCGGACAGTGCTGCCCCTGCTTCCGGTACCGGTCCACGACCCTGTCCCGCCACGCGTGCCACGCCCGCCACGACGACAGCTCGCCCAGCTCGGGCTGCTGGTCATCGAGCACCCGGCCTGACTCGTAGCGCGCCACCGCGAGCAGCAGCTCCTCCTTGCCGCCAGGGAAGTAGTGGAACACCTGGCTCTTGCTCGTCCCCGTGCGCGCCCGCACGTCGTCCAGCGTCGTCACCGCCACGCCGCGCTCGCGGATCTCCGCCGCCGCCCCCTCGACGATGCGCTGCCGGGTCGCCGCCCCCTTCGCGGTCAGCTTCACGTCGCCTCCTCATTTATGGACTTGCGGGTCCAATTTTAGCGTGCCACGTTTGAACTGCACAGTCCAGAACGTATCGAGGAGCAGCACATGAACGCACGTCTGGCCGGCCGGACCGCACTGGTCACTGGCTCGACCGACGGCATCGGCGTCGGCATCGCACAGGCCCTCGCCGCCGAAGGTGCGAACGTCGTCGTCAGCGGCCGCAACGCCGAACGCGGCGCACAGGTCGTCAAGAGCATCGCCGACAAGGGCGGCCAGGCCAGGTTCGTCGCCGCGGACCTCGGCGACGGCGAGGGCGCCCGTGCGCTCGCCGAAGCCGCCGGGCCGGTCGACGTCCTGGTCAACAACGCCGCCCTGCTGATCATGCCCCAGCCCACGGGCGAGGTCGCCGAGGAGCTCGTCGACCGGGCGCTGGCCACCAACATCAAGGCCGCGTTCCTGCTGACCGGCCTGATCGCCCCGGCCATGGCCGCCCGCGGCGGCGGCGCGATCGTCAACCTCGGTTCGGTCAACGGGTTCAACGGGAGCGCGCAGTCCGCGCTCTACAGCATGACGAAGGCCGCGGTCCACTCGCTGACCAAGTCGTGGGCGGCGGAGTACGGGCCGGGCGGGGTGCGCGTCAACACCGTGGCACCCGGCCCGACGCGCACCCCGCGGAACGCCGGGGTCATGGACCACATCGAGCCGTTGATCGCCCGGACGCCATCGCGCCGGATGGGCACGCCGGAGGAGGTCGGGGCCGCCGTCGTGTTCCTGGCGAGCGACGAGGCCGCGAACATCCACGGCGCGACGCTGTCCGTCGACGGCGGCCTGGCCGCCGTCTAGTTCACGCACGAACCGGTGCCGGTCCCGCCGGTCCCGCCGGTGAAGTCCCGCACGAACGCCTGTACCTGCGCCGGGTCGACCTGGAACGCGTTCACCTGAGACACGAAACCGTTGTCGCCCACCGGGATCGTGGCCACGCGCAGGTCGTGGACCTGGCTCAGGCTGCCCGCGAGGTCCAGCAGGTTCCAGCCCTGGTCCACGCGCACGCTGTCCCGCACGGTGGTCAGGAACCCCTGGTCGGCGAGCTTGCCGCCGGTGACCACCTGGTTCGCCAGCGAGCGCAGGAAGCTCTGGAGCCGCACGATGCGGTCCAGGTCACCGTTGGGCAACCCGTGGCGCTGGCGCAGGAACGCCAGCGCCGCGGGGCCCGCGAGCACCTGCTGCCCGGCGGGGAAGGACGTGCCGGAGAACGGGTCGTGCACCGCGTTGCGCAGGCACACCGGTACTCCGCCGACGGCGGTGCTCAGCTTGGCGAACCCGGCCATGTCGACCAGCACGAAGTGGTCGGCCTGGGTGCCGGTCAGCTCCCGCACGGCGCCGAGCAGCGTCGACGCGCCGCCGCGGGCGTAGGCCGAGCCGAGCTTGCCCATCCCGAGCCCGGGCAGGTCCACCCACGAGTCGCGGGGCAGGGAGATGGCCGAGGCCGACCCGTCTCCGCCGAGCCGCCCGAGCACGATCGAGTCGGCGTTGCCGCCGTCGTCGAGGCCCACCAGGAGGATGTTCTGCGTGGTCGCGGGCGGTGTCGCGACCGGCGGCGCGCTCCGGTGCAGTGCCTGTGGGACCACCACGGCCGTGATGGCGGCGACGACCGCGGCGACCGCGGCGACCAGGATGAGCCCACGGCGGCGGGGCCGAGCCCGGCGCCGTTCGAGCTCGGCCAGCACGAGCCGGGGGTCGACGGCACGGTCGGCCTCGGCGGCGAAGGCCTCGCGGATGAGACGTTCGGTCGAGCTCATGACAGCGCCTCCCGGAAGGTGGGGTCGGGCGCGCCGGCACGCAGGGTGCCGAGCGCGCGGGAGATGTGCGAGCGCACGGTCCCGGCGGAGCAGCCGAGCACCCCGGCGATCTCGGCGTCCGTGCAGTCCTCGTAGAAGCGCAGCAGGATCGCGGCGCGCTGCTTGCGCGGCAGCGTCGCGATGCGGGCGCGCATGGCGTCCCGTTCGGCGTAGGAGTCGGCGTGATCACCGCTCGGCGTGCCGATCGCGTCCAGCGTGGCGTGGGTGGACGCGATCGTGCGCGCCGCACGCCGCCGGCGCCACGAGAGGTACTCGTTGGTCACCATCTTCCGCAGGTAGCTCTCCGGCGCCTGCATCGCGGCGATCCGTGCCCACCGGGCCTGCGCGCGCACCAGCACCTCCTGCACGACGTCCTGCGCCAGGTACGGGTCGCAGGTCAGCGCGGTGGCGAAGCGCAGCAGCCGGTCCAGCCGGTCGGCCACGAACTGCTCGAAGCGGTCGGGCACGCCAGCTCCTTTCTGCTCGATCGGGGTATGCGGACCGGACAACGCGACGGGACCCCCGGATTGTTGAGTCAGCGGGCGAATTCTTTTCGCAGCCGCGCCAGACCCTGGTCGATCCGCTCGGCCTGGATCGCGCCGTACCCCAGGACCAGCCCGTGCCGGACCGGCTCCTGGGCGCAGTAGGACGCGAGCAACTCGACTCGCACGTCGTCGGCCCCCGCCGGGACCGGACCGTCGGCGAGCGCGCAGACGTGCAGTCCCGCGGCGGAGGGCACCAGCTCCAGCCACGGCGCGAAGTCGCGCCGGAGGATGCCGGTGACCAGCTCGTGGCGCCGGGCGTACTCGCGCGTCGCCTTGCGGATGTGCCGGGTCAGCAGCCCCTCCTCGACGAACCGGGCGAGCGCGGCCTGCGTGGTGAGGTCGCCGTGCCAGTCGGTGAGCTGCTTGGCCGTGTGCAACGCGGGGCGCAATGCGGCGGGCGCGATGACGAACCCCAGGCGCAGCATCGGCAGCAGCGTCTTCGAGAACGAGCCGACGTAGACGACGCGGCCCGTGCGGTCGAGGCTCTGCAGCGGTTCGAGGGGACGGCCGGAGAAGCGGAACTCGCTGTCGTAGTCGTCCTCGACGATCAGCGCGTCCCGCCGCTCGGCCCAGGCGAGCAGCGCGGTGCGGCGCGCCAGCGACATCGGGACGCCGAGCGGGAACTGGTGCGACGGCGTGACGTGGATCAGCCGCGCGGCGGGCGGGATGGCGTCGACGCACAGGCCTTCCCGGTCGACCGGCACGCCGGCCACCCGCGCGCCGAGCGACCGGAACAGCCGGCGCGCCGGGGGATAGCCCGGTTCCTCCACGGCCACGCAGCTGCCGGGCTCGACGAGCACCCGGCCGAGGATGTCGAGCGCCTGTTGCGCGCCTGCGTGACGAGCACGTCCGAGGCGTCCGCGCGGACCGAGCGCGAGGCGCCGAGGTGGTGGGCGATGGCGGCGCGCAGTCGCGGATGCCCGGCCGGGTCGCCGTATCCCGCCGGATCGACGGCATTCGCACGCAGGGTGTGCCCGATGAGCCGGCGCCAGGTCTCGATCGGGAACAGCCGTCCGTCCGGCACCCCGACGCTGAAGTCGAACGCCTTCGGACTCGCGGATTCCAGCGCCGGGATGTCCTGCCACACCTTGCGGACCTGGGTGCCGGTGCCCCGCGGGGCGCGGCGGCCGCGGCGGGCCGTGGCGCCGGTGACGAACGTGCCCGCTCCGACCCTGCCGACGAGGAACCCTTCGGCGACAAGGCGTTCGTATGCGGCGGCGACGGTGTTGCGGGAGACGTCCAGCGTGCCGGCGAGCTCCCGGGTCGGCGGCAGGCGCTCGCCCGCGGCGAGGCGGCCGTCGAGGATCGCGTCCAGCAGCTCGCGGTAGATGCGGGCGACCAGGTCACCGCGGCCGGTGAGGTTGACCTGCAGGTCCATCCCGGCAGTGTATTGGCCCAAACAAATCTGTTGATATTGGCGCTGGGACCTGACCAATATCGTTCTAGCGTCATCGCCATGACCTCCTCCGCCCGGGCACTCGCCTTGGCGCAGCTGGCCAACTCCGTCGGCGACGGCGCCTGCTTCGTGTGCTCGGCCCTCTACTTCACGCTCGTCCTGGGCTTCTCGGCCGCGCAGGTCGGGCTCGGGCTGACGGTCGGCTGGGCCCTCGGCGCGGTCGCGGGCGTCCTTGCCGGGCACGTGGCCGATCGCCGGGGAGCGCGGGGGACGGCGGTGTTCCTCGCCGCCGCGACGGCCGTGTCCCTCCTGCTGTTCCTGCTGGAGGACTCGTTCGCGTTCTTCGTGCTCTCGGCCTGTCTGTACTCGGCCTGCCGGTCCGGGCTTTCCGCCGCACGGCAGGCATTGCTCGCGGGTCTGGTCGGCTCGTCGGAGCGGACCCGGACGCGCGCCCGGCTGCAGTCGGCGCAGAACGTGGGTCTCGCGGTGGGCGCCGCGCTCGGCGGTATCGCGTTGAGCGTCGACACCCGGGAGGCGTTCCTGGCGGCCTTCGCGCTCGACGCGGCGACGTTCGCACTCGCGGGCCTTGCCCTGCGCCGGCTTCCCTCGGTCGCTCCGTGCGGGCGGTGCGCGGGGAGCCGGCGCTGGCCGTGCTGCGCGACCGGCCGTATGCCGTGCTGGCGCTGGTGAACGCCGTGATGCTGCTGTACATGCCGATGCTGAGCCTGGTGGTGCCGCTGTGGATCGCGCACCGGACGGTCGTGCCGCACTGGCTGATCTCGGTGCTGCTGATGCTGAACACGGTGAGCGTGGCGCTGTTCCAGGTGCGGGTCGCATGGCGGGTGACCGGCCCGCACAGCGCGGCGCGGTTCGTGCGGTACGCGGGACTGGCGTTGCTGGCCTCGTGTGCGGTGTTCGCCCTCTCGGCGACGGGGGGCCCGGCCTGGGCGGCCGCGCTGATCCTGCTGGGCGCGGTCGGATTGCAGGTGATCGGGGAGCTGCTGCTGGCGTCCGGGGCGTGGGAGATCGGCTTCGGCCTCGCGCCGGAGGACAAGCAGGGGCAGTACCAGGGCTTCTACGGCGCGGGCGTGCCGGTCGCGCGGATGCTGGGGCCGCTGCTGCTCACCGGTCTTGTCCTGACGCTGGGCCCGGTCGGCTGGCTGGTGCTCGGCGCGCTGTTCGCCACCGCGGGCTGTGCGACGATGCCCGCGGTGCGCTGGGCCAACGGTCGGATTGCAACACGGTAAACAGGTGGGCACCCGCCGGCGTGCCGGGAAAGATCACCGGGTGATCATCAGCAGGCAGGACGTCGACGAGCGGCTCGGGGCACTGTCGGTCGCGGCGCGGTGGGGCAACGGCGCCGCCGCCACCGAAGCCATGGCAGGAGCCGGTCCGGAGCTGTGGCTCGCCGTGGACGAGGCCGTGCGGCGCTGGTGGAAGCTGCCCGGCGGCCAACGGCCCGCCGAGATCGTGCTGCGGGCCTTGTCGCGTGACGGCTACATCCGCGAAACCGCCATCGCCGACACCGGTCGGCTGGACGAGCGGCTCGCGTTGCCCGTGCTCGCGATCCGCGCGGCCGACTGGGTGCCGCAGGTGCGCGAGGCCGCCCGGCGCGCCTGCCTGAGCCACCTCGCCCGCGACCCCATGGCCGCCCTCACCCTGCTCCCGATCGCCTCGCGGCTGCGAAGACGGGCGCACGGCGAATGGCTCGCCGCCACCCTCGGCGAAACACTCGCCCGCACGCCCGAAGTTCTCACCGCCGCACTCGTCTCGCCGGAGCGGCTCACCCGTCGTGCCGCGTATGCCACCGGCGGCCTGGGTCCCGGCCGGCTGAAAGCCGGACTGCGCGACGCCGACCTCCCGATCCGCCTGAGCTGTGCGAAGGCTCTCGCCGGCAGCGAGGACCCCGAGGTCCGGCAGCTGTTGCGCACCAGCGGGACGGCCGCCCTGCGCGCACTGGCGATCAGGAACCGCGACGACGCCCTCGCCGCGTTGACCGACCGCAGCTCCCTGGTGCGCGCGCACGCGCAGCTCGCCCTGCGCCGCGGCGGCGAGGATCCCGCCGTCCACTACCGGAAGGTGCCCGGAGCCGACGCGGTCGCGGGTCTCGGGGAAACGGGCACGGACAGCGACGCGCCGGCGCTGCTGCCGTTCCTCGGCCACGAGCGGCCCGGTGTGCGGGCCGAAACGATCCGCGCGCTGCGCCGTCTGCGCTGCATCCCCCGCACCGAACTCGTCGCGCTGCTGGTGGCGGACCCCGCACCACGGGTGGCGCGGCAGGCGATGCTTTCGCTGCTCGGCTGCGCCGAGCTGATCGACGAGCGCACCCTGCTGGACCTGCTCGACGGCGACCGGCGGCACCTCGCGCACCGCCTGCTGTGCGCCCGCGACACCTGGACCCGCGTCGTCGTCGACCTGCGGCTGGCGCTCGACCCGGCCCAGCCGCTGCGCGAGAACGCCCTGCGCGACCTGCGGAACTGGCTCACCCACCAGTCCGCGCGCAGCTACACCTCGCCGGGTGGCACCCGCGCGGGTGAGCTCGCCCAGCTGGTCGCCAGGGCCGAACCCCTGCTCGGCGCGCGGCAGGTGCGGCACTTGCGCATGTTCCTCTAGATCTTGCGTTGCGCCGCGTAGAGGCACGCGAGCGCGATGAGCGTGAAGAAGGCGGCCGCGGTCCACGCCCACCAGGCGGTCATGGTGACCGCGAGGTAGACCTGCATGCCGGCAGTGGCGACGAAGACGAGCGAGCACAACAGCCACCACCAGCGGCGGTACCGCGCGCCGGTGGCGCCAGAGTGGATGTGCACGACGCCTCACCTCGACCGGTTGGGGTTATGCACGGTTATCGGCGCAGGCCCCGGGCCGTTACGGGATACGCGTCACGCGTCGGCGAGTGCGGCCTCGCAGGTCGTGTACAGGTCGAGCACCTCGTCGAGGCCGGTCATGCTGAACGCGCGTTGCGTTTCGCGAGCCGAGGCGACGATCCGCACGCTCCCGCCGGACCCGGTCCGCTCGTGCGCGGTGACCAGCGCCGCCAGCCCGGCCGAGCCGAGGAAGTCCACCTTGCCCAGGTCCACCACCACCGCCCGCGGACTGTGCTCGCGGATCTCCTCCAGGCACTGGGTGAGCTGCGGCGAGGTGAGCATGTCGAGATCTCCGGCCACCGTGAGCACCGCGACTTCGGGCTCGGCCCAGTGTGTCGTGAGGCTGAGCGAACCGGGGTGGGGACCAGGTGGCTGCGTCGTCACGCGGAGACCTCCCTGTTCGGCGCCTCACGGCGCGACGGGCGTTACGGACCAGACCAGGGACACGGTCGCGACGTGCACGTCGAACCCACCCTGATCGCGCCTTTCCCCGGGCGAGGGCAGGCGGAACGGCTGTGGGCTCAACCGTGGTAGTGCAGCGTAGTCGTGATCTTGCATCCCGCAACCGCGCGGCCGGTCACGACGTGGCGCTTACAGTAACCCCAGGCGATCGCGGCCCGTAGCCCGGATGTGTTGCGATGCGGTCGAAGCAACTTCCGTGGTCGCTCTGTGTTTCCGGTACCTGACACCCGGGTATCCGCCGCTCGCATGGAGAGGTCAGCGGAGGTGATCGCCCGGATGTGCGCGGCGCGGGGGCACGGCGAGCAAATGGAACGGCTCACTCTCGGTGGGCTGACCGACCTGGGGAAGGTGCGGGAGGCCGTGCGGAAGCTGCTCCTCGACTGTGCCCAGGACGACGTCATCGACGCCGTGCTGGTCGCCGACGAGCTGGGCACCCTCGCGTGCGAGTACGGGAACCTGCCCGCGGCCATCAGCGTGATCCGGTCCTACGGGCAGCCGTCGCTGCGGGTCGCCGTGAACGCCGCGCACCTTTCGCTGCCCACCTCGACCAGCCGGTCGCGGACCACCAGGCACCTGCTGGAGGCGTGTGCCATGGACTGGGGGATCGGCAACGAGGGTGTGCAGATGATCCTCTGGGCCTGCGTGGCGCTGCCGAGCGCCCAGGCCGGGGAAGACGGGGACCACGACGGTTTTCCCGCGCCGCGGATGTTCCAGTCCTAGGGAGCGTCCTCCCGTCGGCAGATTAGCTGCCCGGAGCGCGCCGTTCAAGGTGCTAATACGTATTAGTGCTGTGCCCCGGTCGGACCGGACAGGAACCGGCCCTTTTCTTGACTTCCGCTCGCGCGTCGCTGAGCCTCTGCTAATCCGCATTAGCGACGAGGAGGTGCGGAGTTGGCAGCGCGAGGCAGGATGCCGAGGCAGGCGGACATCGCCCGGATCGCGGGGGTGTCCCAGGCGACCGTGTCCGTCGTGCTCGGCGGGAACAGCGCCGTGCGGATGGCCGAGTCGACCCGGCGCCGGGTGCTGGAGGTCGCCGAACAGCTGGGCTACGTGCCGCACCCCGTGGCGACGCGGCTGGCGTCGGCGCGGTCGAACCTGCTCGGGCTCTACACCTTCCGCGCCACGTTCCCGACCGACGTCGCCGACTCCTACTACCCGATCCTGGTCGGCGTCGAGGAGGAGGCCGCCGCGCTGGGGCAGGACCTCATCCTGTTCACCGGCACGAGTGGTCCCGGCGCCTCCCACGAGGCCGCCATCCGCCGCACCCGGATGGCCGACGGCTGCCTCTTCTTCGGCAGGCACGTGCCCGAGGAACCCGTCGCGCGGCTGGTCGACTCCGGGTTCCCGCTCGTCTACATCGGCCGCCGCGCCGAGCTGGACGGGCGGATCCCCTACGTCGGCGCCGACTACGTCAGCGCGTCGGCCGAGGTGCTCACCCGGCTGAAAGGGCTGGGACACCGCGAGATCCGCTACGTCCGCGAGTCCGACGAGGCGCCCTCGTCCACCGACCGGCAGCGTGGCGTGCTGGAGGCCGCGCCGGAGACGACGGTCGTCCGCATCGACGGCCCCGAACTGGACCCCGGCACGGTGCGTGCCTGGGTTCGCGACGGCGTCACCGCGGTCGTCGTCGAGGGAACCGACACCGGCGCCGCGTACACCGCCGTGCGCAAGGCGATCGACGCCGCCAGACTGTCCACACCGGACGATCTCTCGCTGGCCGTGCTCGGCGGTCCGCCGGAGGTGAGCGGTTTCGCGGTGCCGATGCGGGAGATGGGCCGTCGCGCGGTGCGCCTGCTCGTCGACCTCGTGACCGAGCGGCAGACCACACCACAGCAGCTGCTGTGGTGCCCACCGGTGGCCGGCTCGACCGTTGGCGCACCACGAACCCGTTAGGACGGAGCATGCCTGAACTCGACACCGAGATCCTCGTCGTGGGTGGAGGCGTCGGCGGCGTGGCCGCCGCGCTGGCCGCCGCTCGCGCGGGCCATCGGGTCGTGCTGACCGAGGAGACCGACTGGCTCGGCGGGCAGTTCACCGCCCAGGCGGTGCCCCCGGACGAGAACCCGTGGATCGAGCGCTTCGGCGGCACCGCGACCTACCGGCAGGTGCGCGAGGGGATCCGCGGCTACTACCGCCGCAACTACCCACTGCGCGCGGAGGCCGCCCGGCTGACCGACCTCAACCCGGGCGCCGGGCGGGTCAGCAAGCTGTGCCACGAGCCGCGCGTCGCGCTCGCGGTGCTGGAGGAGATGCTCGCGCCGCACCGCGCCGCCGGGCGGATCACCGTGCTGCTCGAACACCGGCCGGTGGCCGTGGACGTCACCGGGGACCGGGTGGACGCCGTCACCGTCGAGAAGGCCGGGGAGCGCACGACGATCCGGGGCGGCTACGTGCTCGACGCGACCGAGAACGGGGACCTGCTGCCGATGGCGGGGGCCGAGTTCGCCGTCGGCGCCGAGTCGCGCGACGAGTACGGCGAACCGCACGCACCCGAGCAGGCGGACCCGGGCAACCTGCAGGGCATCACCTACTGCTTCGCGGTCTCGCACCACGCCGGGCAGCAGCACGGGATCGACCGGCCCGCGATGTACGACTTCTGGCACTCCTACCGGCCGGACTTCTGGCCGGGCCCACTGCTCGGGTTCCTCGCGCCGGACCCGCGCAGCCTCGAAGCGCACGAGCGGACCTTCGACCCCAACCCGGACGCGGACCCGCTCGCGATCACCGCCGACCAGAGCGCGGACGCGGGCGACAAGGAGCTGTGGGGCTTCCGCCGCATCCTCGCGCGCGGCCTGCACCAGCCGGGCGCGTTCGAGTCGGACATCACCCTGGTGAACTGGCCGCTCAACGACTACTGGCTGCGGCCCGCGCTGGAGATCGACGGCATCGCGGGTCCCGACGACGTGGCACGCGCGCACTACGAGGCCAAGCAGCTGTCGCTCTCGGTGCTCTACTGGCTGCAGACGGAGGCGCCGCGGCTCGACGGCGGCACCGGCTTCCCGGGCCTGAAGCTGCGCCCGGACGTCGTCGGCACGGCGGACGGGCTCGCGAAGTCCGCGTACGTCAGGGAATCCCGGCGCATCCGCGCGGTCACCACCGTGACCGAGCACGACGTGTCGCTGGACATCCTCGGCCCGACCGGGCGGAAGTTCCACCCGGACTCGGTGGGGGTCGGCAGCTACCGCATCGACCTGCACCCGTCCACGTCCGGCGACAACTACGTCGACATCGCGAGCGTGCCGTTCGAGATCCCGCTCGGCGCGCTGCTGCCGCGGCGGGTGCGGAACCTGTTGGCCGCCGCGAAGAACATCGGCACGACGCACATCACCAACGGGTGTTACCGGCTGCACCCGGTGGAGTGGAACATCGGCGAGGTCGCGGGCCACCTCGCCGGGTTCGCGCTGCGGCGCGGCAGCGAACCGCACCAGGTCCGCGAGAACGACAAGCTCTTCGAGGAGTTCGGCCGGGTCCTGGACCAGGCCGGCGTCGAGCGCCACTGGCCCGAGGTCCGCGGCTACTAGAACCCACCAACTGGAGGTGTGGCAATGACGCAACATCCCCCCAGACATGTCCGGATCGGCATCGATGTCGGCGGCACGTTCACCGATGCCGTCGTCGTCGACGCCCGGTCCTTCGAGCTGCTCGGCCAGGTCAAGGTCCCGACGAGCCACGACCACGCGGACGGTGTCGCGCACGGCATCCTGGAGGCGCTGGAAAAGCTCCAGGCCGACGTCGGCATCGGCGCGCGGGACGTGTCCTTCCTCGCGCACGGCACGACGCAGGCCACCAACGCCCTGCTCGAAGGAGACGTCGCGACCGTCGGCATCGCCGGGATCGGCGCCGGGTTCGACGGGTTCGCCACGCGGCGGCTCACGGCACTCGGCAAGCTCGAGCTGGCGCCTGGCCGACGCCTGCCGATCCGGTACGCGGCGGTGCGCGACGCGAGCGACCCGGTCGCGGTCAAGGAGGCGCTCGCGCGGCTGCGCGCAGAGGGCGCGGAGGTGATCGTCGCCGTCGAACCGTTCAGTGTGGACGATCCCGAAGGCGAGCAAGCCGTCCTGGACGCCGCGCGCGAACAAGGTCTGCTCGGCACCTCCACGCACGAGATCACCAGCCTCTACGGGCTGACGAAGCGGGCACGCACAGCGGTGCTCAACGCGGGCATCATGCCGCGCATGGTCTCCACCGCCGACCTCGTGGAGGCCAGCGTCCAGCGCGCCGGGATCACCGCGCCGCTGATGGTCATGCGCGGCGACGGCGGCGTCATGTCGTTGCCGGAGATGCGGCGGCGGCCGTTGCTGACAGCGCTTTCCGGCCCGGCGGCGGGCGTCGCGGGCGCACTGATGGGGGAGAAGCTCAGCGAAGGGGTCTTCCTGGAGACCGGCGGCACCTCGACCGACATCAGCGTCATCCGGCGCGGCCGGGTCCAGGTGCGGCACGCGCATCTCGCCGGCCGCGAGACGTACCTGCCCGCGCTCGACGTGCGGACCGTCGGCATCGGCGGCGGCTCGCTCATCCGGTTCTCCGGCCGCGCGGTGACCGACGTCGGCCCGCGCAGCGCGCACATCGCCGGCCTCGCGTACGCGTGCTTCGCCCCCGCGTCGGCCCTCACCGACGCGAAGCTGGTCACGATCTCGCCGCGTCCCGACGACCCCGCGGACTACGTCGCGCTCGAAGCGCCCGACGGCACCCGCTACGCGCTCACATTGACCTGTGCGGCGAACGCCCTCGGCATCGTGCCGGCCGGTTCCTACGCGCGGAGCGAGCCGGAGTCCGCGCGGCTCGCCGTGCAGCCGCTCGCCCAGGCGCTCGCCGTCCCGGTGGAGGAAGCCGCCAGGACCGTGCTGCGGCAGGCGATCAAGCCGGTGCGGGACGTGGTCGACGAGCTGGCCCGCGAGTACCAACTCGACCACCTGACGCTCGTCGGCGGCGGTGGCGGAGCGGCGGCCGTGACGCCGTTCCTGGGCGAGGAAGCCGAGCAGGACTGGCGGATCGCCGCGCACAGCGAGGTGATCAGCCCGCTCGGCGCGGCACTCGCGCTGGTGCGGGAGTCGGTGGAGCGGATCGTGCCCGGTCCGTCCAATGCGGACATCCTCGCCGCACGGGCCGAAGCCGAGGCCGCGGTGATCGCGCAGGGCGCGGACCCGTCCGGTGTCGAGGTCGACGTGACGGTCGACCCGCGGCGCAACCTCATCCGCGCCATCGCCACGGGCGCGACCGAGCTGCGTACGAAGGACCGTGCGTCCACAGTGGACGAAGGCGTGGTGCGCGGCGAAGTGGCACGCAGCATCGGCGTCCCGGTGGCCGAGGTCGAGGAGCTGGCCGCGGCGGGGCAGCACCGGGTGTTCGGCGCCCGGGCCAGGCGCAAGGGGCCGCTCGGCAGGTTCGCCGCGCCGGTGCGGTACGTCCGGGTGGTGGACGGCGAAGGCGTGATCCGCCTGCACAGCACGGGCGCCGCGGTCGAGCAGACCGATGTCGCGTCCGCGCAGAGCCGTCTCGCGACGTTGGTCGACCAGCACACCCATTACGGCGACGGCGGTTCGCGCGCGCCCGCGCTGTGGCTGCTCGCCGGGCCGAAGATCGCGGACCTGTCCGGGGTCCTCGACCGGGACCAGCTGGTCGCCCTGATCGGCGCCGAGCTCAAGACGCGGGCACCGGCGGAACCGGTCGTCGCGATCCTGGAGGACCGGAAATGAGCGACGTCGATCTGGCCGCCGAGCTGCTGCGCGCCACGCCGATCCACGAGCGCCGCAGCGAGGAGCAGTTGCGGGCGTGGGCGGAGATCGCACTGTCCTATGGGGACGAGCTGGCCGACCGGCCGGACCCGGACGAGGAGATCGAGGTCGTCGAGCGCGACGGTGGCCTGCGCGAGGGCGAGCTGCTGCTCGCGGAGTACCAGAAATCCACCGTGACGCTGTACCGGGACTCCTTGGCACGAGTGGAAAAGCTGGCCGCGCGCAAGGGGTGGGCGGTGTCGCGCGAAGGGCTGCGCAGGGCGGCCGTCGCGCACGAGCTCGTCCACCACCGCCTCGACGTCCGCGAGCTCAACCGCAGGCTCGGGCACACCGCCGCGCGGCTGGGCAGGCTGCGCATCCGGGGGCACGTCGCCGGGGCCGACGAGATCGTCGCGCACCGGTTCGCCCACCGCCGCAGCGGCCTCGGCGTCAGCCCGCTGCTGCTCACCACCGCACTCCGAGGAGACTGACCATGGGTATCGCGATTCTGGCCCTGATGGCCGTGGGCGTGGTCCTGATGCTGACCCGCGTGCTGCCCACCGCGTTCGCGCTCGTGCTGCTGGCACTGGGCATCTCGATCCTGGCGCGGGCGCCGTGGACGGGGGACAAGAACAGCATCCTGACCGCGGTGCTGCAGAACGGCGCGCCCGCGCTCGCGTCGACGATGATCGCCGTGCTGCTCGGTTCGTGGCTGGGAGCGCTCCTGGACGAGACCGGCATCGCCGCGACGCTGGTCCGCAAGATCGTCGAGTTCGGCGGCGAGCGGCCGTCGGTGGTGGCGCTGGGCGTGTTCGCGGTGTCGATCCTGTGCGGCAGCATCACCGGCTCCGCACCCGCCGCGATGCTCGCCGGTGTGGTCGGCATCCCCGCGATGAGCGCCGTCGGCGTCTCCCCGGTCGTCGCCGGTGGCACGGTGCTGATGGGCGTGGGCGCGGGGTCGCCGCTGGAGCTGCCGGTGTGGCAGTTCCTCGCCGACGCGCTCGGCTCGCCGGTGGCCGACGTCCGGTCGATCATGATCAAGCTGTTCCCGGTGGCGCTGGTCGTCGGCATCGCGTACGTCCTCATCGAGACGCGCCGCAGGGGGGCGCGGCACGCGTGGGCGGTGAAGCTGGACCGGCCGAAGGCACGCGTCCGCCGCGGCGACGCGCCCTGGTACGCGCTGCTCACCCCGCTGGTGCCGATCGTGCTGGCGCTCGGGTTCGCCGTCCCGATCGTCCCGTCGCTGCTGGCGGGCCTGGTGTACGCGCTGGTCACGACGACCAAGTGGGGCGAGCTCAACGGGCGCGCACTGCGCTCGCTGTACAAGGGGTTCGAGGTGGCGGCGCCGCCGATCGCCCTGTTCGTCGCGATCGGCATGCTGCTCGCGGCGGTGAAGCTGCCGGGCGCGAAGAGCGCGCTGACGCCGATCGTGTCGGCGATCAGCCCGTCCGGCGCGGTGTGGTTCGTCGTGGTGTTCGCGATCCTCGTGCCGCTGTGCCTGTTCCGCGGGCCGCTCAACGTGTTCGGGCTCGGGGCCGGGGTCGCCGGGGTGCTGGTGACCGGCGGGATCTACCCGCTGCCGGCGGTGGTCGGGCTGATGGCCTCGTACAACCAGGTGTTCGGCGTGTCGGACCCGACGAGCACGCAGACCGTGTGGGCCGCGCAGTACGCCGGGGTGCGGCCCGAGAAGGCGATGATCTCGACGCTGCCGTACACCTGGGTCGTCGGGCTGGGCGGGATGATCCTGACCGCGGTGCTGTACCTGTGATCACGACGTCCGACGGGCTGCGGCTGGAGTCGGCGTGGCAGCCCGGTGGCGGGCAGGCGGTGGTGCTGGCGCACGGCATCACCGCCGACCTCGACGAGCAGGGGCTGTTCGTGGCACTGGCCGGACGCCTTGCCGCGGCGGGGTTTTCGGTGCTGCGGTTCTCGTTCCGCGGGCACGGCGGGAGCGACGGGGAGCCGCGGGACATGACGGTCGCGGGGGAGCGGCTGGACCTGCGGGCGGCGGTGGACTCGGTCGGGAGCCCGGTGTCGATCGTCGCGTCGAGCTTCGGCGCGGTGAGCACCGCGCTGTCGCTGGCGTCGCTGCCGGTGCGGTCGGTCGTGTTGTGGCAGCCGGTGCTGGACCTGCGCGGAACGTTCCTCTCGCCGTCGTTGCCGCGTGCCCGTGCGTTGTACGAGGACAAGACTTCGTTGCGGGAGAAGGGTTTCCTCGACATCGAGGACAGGTTCGAGCTGGGTGCCGGGCTGTTCGAGGAGTTCGCGGTCCTGGACCCGCTGGCCGCGTTCCTGGCGAGTGACGTCCCGGCGTTGGTGGTGCACGGGGATGAGGACGAGCACATCTCGTACGAGGTGGCGCGCGAGGCGGCGGCGTGCAGAGGGCGAACGGATTGGTACCCGGTGGCCGGGGATGGGCACGGATTCCGGCGGACGGGGTCGGAGGTGGTGGAGGTGACGGCGCGGTGGCTGGTGAGGCAGGCGGGTTTGCGCGACTCGACCACCTGCATGAGGTGACGTAGGCGGCTTTTCCTGGCTCATCTTTGAGCCTGCCCGTCCGGCGAGGACTCTCTTGATCTTTAGAGCCGCGCGCTGCGCGCGGGTGGCTGGGGTACGCCCGTCCCACCCCGATCGCTGAGTGTTCAGCGGTCGGCCCACCGGGTCAAGGCGGGAAAGATGCCTTGACCCGGCGTGTCCACCGCTAGGGACGCTGGGGATCGGGGTTAGGGAGCGGGCTGGGTGCGGGCGTTCTTGGCTGCCGTTGCCGGATCGCCATTTGTGGGTGGTTGGGCGTTGTCGGGTTCGCCGTGGCCGGGCCAACGCGCCGAAACCCCACCACCCGGCACGGCGTCAACCCTGTCCGAAGCGTCGCCCGATCTCCGTCACTTCGGGCAACCCGGCGAACTCCGTGAACTCCCCGAACCCCGGCAGTCCCGCCACCGCGTTGATCGGCGTGCCGTCCTGCGCGATCTGCGCGTAGACCTCCCGCACGGCACGCGTCGCCGCGAGGAGGGCCGCGATCGGGCAGATCACGAGCCGGAAACCCAGCTCCCGCAGGCGTTCCATGCTCGTCGGCGGGGTCTTGCCACCCTCGGCCCAGTTGAACAGCAACGGAAAACCCTCGAACTCCGCCGCCACGTGTTCGATCTCCTCGTCGGTCTGCAGGGCCTCCACGAAGAGCGCGTCCGCACCCGCGTCCCGGTAGCGCCGCGCCCGGTCGATCGCCGCGTCGACGCCTTCCACCGCACGTGCGTCGGTGCGGGCGATCAGCACGAAATCGGGGTTCCGCCGCGCGGCGACGGCCGCCCTGATCTTGTCGACCGCCGTATCCACGGGTACCACCTGTTTACCCTCCAGGTGCCCGCACCGCTTCGGCGCCACCTGGTCCTCGAGATGGATGCCCGCCACCCCGGCTGCCTCGTACTCCCGCACCGTCCGGATCACGTTCAGCGCATTGCCGTAGCCGGTGTCGGCATCGGCGAGCACCGGCAGGTCGACCGCCGCCGTGATGTGCCGCGCGGTGTCGACCATCTCGGTCATCGTGAGCAGGCCGACGTCCGGCCGCCCGATCAGCGAGGCCGTCACCCCGAACCCGGTCATGTACACGGCCGGGAACCCCGCCTCCTCGGCCAGCCGTGCGCTCAGCGCGTCGTACGCGCCCGGCGCCACGACCGGCTCACCTCCGGCCAGCAGCTCCCGCAGCCGCTTCGGTCCGTCGCATCCGTCACTGAGCAGGCTCGCCACCGTTGACCCTCCGTAGTCGTCCCCACCACCCTATCTCGTGGCGAAGCGGCTCGAAGGTTTCGTCGTTCCCCTTCGCGGGCAGGCAAAAGAGCAGGCGGGAGAGTCGAAGGGTGGGAGCGAACATGACTGTGACAACGGTGAAGACACCGAACCTTGCCGAGATCGCGGCGGAGGAGCTCGCCGCCGCGGTCGCCGCCGCGCTGCGTCCCGACGACGCGCCGCTCGACTACGGCCCGTGCCGACGGGGGGTCGGCGCGGCCGTGGAGCGGCTGGGCGCGGCGCTGCGCGAGCTGATCAGCGAGCTGACCCCGAGGGCACCGTCCTCACCCGACAGTGCCGTCGCGCGGGCGACCGACCTGGCGGCGGACATCCGGTTCGTCCGCCCGGTCGGGCTGTGAGCCAGGGCTGGAGGTAACCGCAGGACACGGCCGAAAGTCCCTCGGGATCGAGGCCCAACGCCTGCGGCGCGCCCGCCACCCATCTCGTACGTTCGCTTCCAGGGCGGGGCGGAAGGTGGCAGACGATGGTGGAGGCAGCGGTCCGGGGCCCGGTCCTGGTGGGTGTGGACGGGTCCGGCGCGGCATTGCGGGCAGTGTGCTGGGCCGCGGACGAGGCAGTGCGCCGGAAGGCGCCCTTGCGGATCGTGCATGCGGGGGCGCAGGGGGACGGATGCACGGCCGAAGCCGCCGCGATGGTGGCGCCGGGGGTAGAGCTGACCACGGCGGTTTCGGCCCAGCCGCCACTGAGGGCGTTGCTGGAGGAGTCGGAGACCGCCAGGATGCTGGTCCTCGGGCCGACCGGGCTGGACGCCGTGCCCGGCGTGCCCGCCGGCTCGCTGCCCGCGAAGCTCGCGGCGCACGCGCACTGTCCGGTCACCGTGGTGCGGGGCGATGAAGACCGCCCGGCCGGGCCGGTGGTCGCGGGGATCGACGGCGGCCCGCTGACCGAGGTCGTCATCGCCACGGCGTTCGAAGAGGCGGCGAACCGGGGTGTTCGGCTGGTCGCCGTGCACTCCTGGAGTGATGCGGACTTCCAGGGCGTGTCGTTCGACGGGTTGCGCTACCTGGGCTGGGAACCGGTCGCCGACGCCGAGCGCGTGCTGGGGGAGAGCCTCGCAGCCTGGCAGGAGAAGTACCCCGAGGTCGTGGTGGACCGGGTGGCCGTGCGCGATCGGCCCCGGCACCTGCTGCTGGAATGGAGCCGGCGCGCACAGCTGGTCGTCGCCGGGCATCGGGGCCGCGGCGGGTTCGACGGCCTGGCGCTGGGCTCCGCCGCCCAGGCACTCGTCGACCACGCGCACGGCCCCGTGCTCGTCGTCAGGCAGCCGGGAAGTCGGTGGAACGGCTGACCTCGGCCCACCGCTGCGCCTCCTCGGCGCGCGAGCGCGAGGACTGCTCGGCCCGGGCGAGCGCGTCCGAGCCCAGCAGCAGCCGCAGCGGCGGTTCGTCGAGCTTCGCGATGTCCACCAGGGCCTTCGCGCCGCGCGCCGGGTCGCCGGGCCACGTGCCGGCCGTGCTCTCGCGGAACCGGTGGATCTCCCCGACGGTCTGCTCGTAGTCCTCGCCGACCGCCGGCCGCCGCATCGACGAGCCGCCCCAGTCGGTGCGGAACGCGCCCGGCTCGACGATCGTCACCTTGACACCGAAGGGCTTCACCTCGGCGGCGAGCACCTCCGAGAAGCCTTCGACACCGAACTTCGCGGTCTGGTACGCGCCCATACCGGGTGTGCCCCCGACGCGGCCGCCGATGGAGGAGAACTGCAGGAACAGCCCGGAGCGCTGCGCACGCAGCACCGGAAGCGCGGCCCGCGTGACGTTGACGACGCCGAACAGGTCCGTCTCGATCTGCGCGCGGAAGTCGTCCTCGGTCATCTCCTCGATGGGTGCGCTGTCGGCGTAGCCGGCGTTGTTCGCGACCACGTCGAGCCGGCCGAACTCGTCGACCGCGGTCCGCACCGCCGCGCGAGCCGCCGCCGCGTCGGTGACGTCGAGCGCGACGGCGCGCACCTGCTCGCCGTACTTGTCGACGAGCTCCTGCAGCTGTTCGGGACGGCGCGCGGTCGCGACGACCCGGTCGCCGTCTTCGAGCGCCGCCAGGGCGAGCTCCCGGCCGAAGCCGCGGGAGCTGCCGGTGATGAGCCAGGTCTTGGTCATGTCTTCCTTCTTCCTCAGTGCACGGAGCGGATGGTGCCGCCGTCGACCCGCAGCGTCGCGCCGCTCACGTAGTCGGCGACGGGGCTCGCCAGGTAGGCCACCGCGGCGGCGATCTCTTCGGCGCGGCCCGAGCCACGGGCCGACGCCAGCTCGGCGAGGAGCTTTCGACGCTGTCCACGAGGATCGCGCCGGGCGCGACCACGTTGGACGTCACGCCGGTGCCCGCGACCTCGTGGGCGAGCGAGACCGCGAGGTTGTGCCGTGCGGCGTAGGCCCGCAGCCAGATCTCCGGGGTCGCGTCCGTCCATGACACGTGGTCGTAGCTGCCGGCGTTGTCGACCAGGATGTCCACCGGTCCCGCGGCTGCCGCCACGGCGTCCGCGCCCTCGTCGGTCGCCAGATCGCCGATCGCGAGGTCGGCGCCGATGGCGGTGGCAGCCGCGGCGAGCAGCGTGGCGATCGGTTCGCCGAGACCCGGAACTCGATCCCGTCACGAGGGCCCGCCGGCCCGTCAGCTGCAGATCCATGTCTTCTCCCGGCTATGTCTACCACTGTAGACCTCGCTTTGAGTCTACACTCGTAGACATGACTTCTGCGGACCGTGCCAGACCCGCGCGGAAGGCGGCCGCGACGCGGGAGGCGATCCTGCGCTCGGCACAGGCCGCCTTCACCCGAGGGGGCTACGACGGGGTCGGCGTGCGGGAGATCGCCGAGGGGGCGGGCGTGACGGCGATGCTCGTCAACCGGTACTTCGGCTCGAAGGAGCGCCTGTTCGCCGAAGCGGTCGAAGTGACCTTCGCGACGCCGACGCTGCTCACCGACGACGCGACGTCCCTCAGCCGTGACGTCGCGAAGGCGCTCACGTCGTCCGACGGCCGCAGCGTCAACGGCTTCCTGCTGATGCTGCGGTCGGTGTCGAACCCGCGCGCGGTGGAGATCCTGCGCGACGCGATCAACCGGCACTTCCGGCGGCGGCTGGCGGCCCTGTTGCCGGGTGAGCGCGTCGAGGAGCGGGCTGCGCTGTTCCTGTCCGTGATCGCGGGCTTCCAGCTCATGCACAACGTCGTGGGCGACTCGGCGCTGGCGAACGCGGGGGAGCGGCTGGAGCGGCTGTTCCGGGTCCTGACCGAAGCGGACGGCCAGGGCGTGCCGGAGTAGCTTCCGGGGATGGCGAACAGGGGCCCGTTGACCGGCGGGGAGAAGGAAAGTCTGCGGCACAGCCTCGACCGGCATCGGGACGTGGTGCTCTGGAAGGTCGAGGGCCTGGACGACGCGCGGTTGCGGGAGCGCAGGACGCCGTCGGGCACGACGCTCCTGGGACTGGTCAAGCACCTGGGCGCGATGGAGTACAGCTGGTTCTGCGGCACCTTCGGGGTGGAAACCGAGCCGCTGCCGCTCGACGACGAAGACCCCGAGGCCGACCTGCGGGTGGAGCCGCACGAGACGGCCGAGGAGATCGTGGCGTTCTACCGGCGGGCCCGCGCCGCCGCGGACGAAGTGATCGAGGCGCGGGGGCTCGACGAGCAGGGCACGGCGTGGTTCGGTTCGGCTGTGTCGCTGCGGTGGGTGCTGATCCACATGATCGAGGAGACCGCGCGGCACGCGGGGCACCTGGACATCGTGCGCGAGCTGATCGACGGCAGCACCGGCGACCACCAGCGGTCATGACAGTCCTCGGCCGAGGACCCGGGTGACCTCCGCGAGCGCCTGCGCCGAAGTGGCCGGCCAGTCGGTCCCCCGCCGACGAATGGCACGCGCACAGGATTACCCGCTGAAGCGCCTGCGGCGCCAGTGGATTACAGCAGCTTGTCCAGCGTGATCGGCAGGTCGCGGACGCGCCGTCCGGTCGCGTGGTACACCGCGTTCGCCACCGCGGCCGCCGCGCCGACGATGCCGATCTCGCCGATTCCCTTGCTGCCCATCGGGTTCACGTACGGGTCGTGCTCGTCGATCCAGTGCGCCTGGATGTCGCCCACGTCGGCGTTCGCGGCGATGTGGTACTCGGCCAGGTCGTGGTTGACGACGTGCCCGGTGCGCGGGTCCAGCACGCTGTTCTCGTGCAGCGCCATCGACAGCCCCATCGTCATCCCGCCGACGAACTGCGACCGCGCCGTGCGCGGGTTGATGATCCGCCCCGCCGCGAACACGCCCAGCATCCGCGGCACCCGCACCTCGGCGGTGTCGGCGTGCACGCGTGCCTCGACGAACTGCGCGCCGAACGCGTACATCGCGTACCGCTCCATGTCCTCGTTCGGCCCGGCCGTGGCCCCCGCCGCATCGCCGTCGTCCGGATCCCCGCCGAACTTGTCGCGGAACACCCGCGCCGCCTCGACGATCGCCCAGCCCCAGCTCGCCATGCCCGAGGACCCGCCGGCCACCGGCGCGGTCGGGTACGCAGTGTCGCCGATCCGGACCTCGACGTCCTCCGGCGGCACGCCCAGCGCGTCCGCCGCGACCTGCGGCAACGCGGTCCACGTGCCGGTGCCCAGGTCGGCGGCACCGATTTCGGCGATGTACCGCCCTTTCTCGAAGCGGATGTTCGCCTCGGCACCCGCCTTGAAGTACGTCGGGTAGACCGAAGCCGCGACACCGGTGCCGACGAGCCACCCGTTCTCCCGGCGCACACCCGGCCGGGGATCGCGCTGCGCCCAGCCGAACCGTTCGGCGCCCTCGCGCAGGCACGCGACGAGGTTCCGGCTGGAGAACGGGTTGCCGGTCTCGGGGTCGCGCTCCGGCTCGTTGCGGATCCGCAGCTCGATCGGGTCCAGGCCCAGCCGCTCGGCGAGCTCGTCCATCGCGACCTCGGGCCCGAACATGCCGGGGCACTCACCCGGCGCCCGCATCCACGACGGCACCGGCACGTCGAGCGCGGCCAGGCGGTGGCTCGTGCCGCGGTTGGGCGAGGCGTACATCATCCGCGCCGCGACAGCGGTCTGCTCCGCGAACTCCTTGATCTTCGAGGTCTGCTCGACGACGTCGAGCGCGAGCGCCGAAAGCCTGCCCTCGGAGTCGGCGGCGAGCCGCATCCGCTGGATCGTCGGCGTGCGGTACCCGGCGAGCGAGAACATCTGCTGCCGCGTGAGGGCCAGCTTCACCGGCCGGTTCTCCACCGCACGCGCGGCGATCGCGGCCAGCACGACGTTCGCGTGCGGCAACCCCTTCGAACCGAAACCGCCGCCGACGTACGGGCAGATCACCCGGACCCGCTCCTGGTCGAGCCCGAAGATCTCCGCGATCGCGTCGCGTGCGGGGTGCACGCCCTGCGTCGAGTCCCACAGCGTCAGCGACCAGCCGTCCCACAGCGCGGTCGTCGCGTGCGGCTCCATCGGGTTGTTGTGCAGCATCGAGGTCGAATAGGTCTCGTCGAGCGTCACCTCGGCGGCGGCCATGGCGGCGTCCACGTCGCCTTCGCTGGTGTCGGCCGGAAAGCTCGGGTTGACCTTCTCGGGCTTGTACAGGTCCTCGCGGTCGGCGGACAGCTCGGTGTCGTGCGGCTCCTGCGCGTAGTCGACGCGGATGAGGTCCGCGGCCTCGCGCGCGATCTCCGAGGTCTCCGCGATGACCACTCCGATCAGCTGCCCGCGGAACGCGACGTCGCGGTCCTGCAGGATCGCGAGCTCCTTGTCCGCCAGGGAGGCCAGCCGCTCGGCCTCGCCCGCGACGATGACCGAGAGCACGCCGTCGAGGTCGCGCGCCGTCGAGGCGTCGATCGACTCGATCCGGCCGCGGGCGATCGTCGCCTGCACGGGATGGCAGTACGCCGGGCGCTCCACCGGGGTCTCGTAGGCGTACGTCGCGGTGCCGGTGACCTTGGACCTGCCGTCGCGGCGCGCGGTGTCGAGGCCGATCGCGTGCGGTTCGAGGAGCCCGGTCATGCGCATACCTCCCGGAGGACGGCGATGAGCGTGCGGGTGAGCAGCGGGATCTTGAACCCGTTGCCGCCGTCCAGCCCGTCGAGCGGCCGCGCGTCGGCGAGCTCGGCCTCGGCCGCGGCGCGGAAGCTGTCCTCTGTGGACGGTGCGCCGCGCAGGGTCTCCTCGGCGCGGTGCGCGCGCCACGGTTTGTGCGCGACACCGCCGAACGCGATCCGCACGTCCCGCACCGTGGCGTCGGCGACCTCCGCCGCTACCGCGACCGAGACCAGCGCGAAGGCGTAGGACGCGCGGTCGCGGACCTTGCGGTAGCGCGACCGCTGGGCCATCGGCAGCGCGGGCAGGTCGATCGCGGTGATCAACTCGCCGTGCGCCAGTACCGTGTCCCGCTCGGGCGCGTCGCCGGGCAGGCGGTGCAGCTGCGTGAACGGGATGGTCCGCTCGCCGTCCGGCCCGAGCACGCGAACCTCGGCCTCGAGCGCGGCGAGCGCGACGGCCATGTCGGACGGGTGCGTGGCGATGCAGTGCTCGGACGCGCCGAGGATCGCGTGGTACCGCGTGTAGCCGCCGAGCGCCGAGCAGCCGCTGCCCGGCTCGCGCTTGTTGCACGGGGTGGTGACGTCCTGGAAGTACACGCACCTGGTGCGCTGCAACGGGTTTCCGCCCGTAGTCGCCATGTTCCGCAGCTGCCCGCTGGCGCCGGCGAGCAACGCCTGCGCCAGCACGGGGTAGCGCTCGCGCACCCGGCGGTCCGCCGCGAGGTCACTGTTGGGCACGGCCGCACCGATCGACAGGCCGCCGTCGCGCTCGGTGATCTCCTTCGACGTCAGCGAGCGGACGTCGACCAGGAGACCGGGCTGCGCGACCCCCAGCTTCAGGTGGTCGACGAGATTGGTGCCACCGGCCAGAAAAGTGGCCGCGGGGTTGCCGGCGACGGTTCGCACGGCCGTCCGGGCGTCGGCGGGCGCCTCGTAGGCGAACGGCTTCACCGGGCCTCACCGGCCTGCCGCACGGCCGAGACGATGTTGACGTACGCGCCACAGCGGCACAGGTTCCCGCTCATCCGCTCCGCGACCTCTTCGCGGGTCAGCTCCGGTTCGGCATCGAGGTCCTCGGTGACGTGGCTGGGCCAGCCGTTCCCGACCTCGTCGAGCACCGCGGCCGCCGAGCAGATCTGGCCCGGCGTGCAGTACCCGCACTGGAACGCATCCTGGTCGATGAACGCCTGCTGCAGCGGATGGGTCAGCCCGGCTGCGGTGACGACCTCCGCGCCGTCGTGGGCGATAGCGAGGGTGAGGCAGGAGAGCACCCGCCTGCCGTCGAGCAGGACCGTGCAGGCGCCGCACTGCCCGTGGTCGCAGCCCTTCTTCGGGCTCAGGTTCCCAACCCGCTCGCGCAGGGCGTCCAGCAGGGTCGTGCGGGGATCGATCGGGATCCGGCGCTCCGCACCGTCCACGCGCAGCGTTGTCGAGGCCTCCATCCCGGAGGCCTACCCGTGCTGGTCGGCAGCAAACCCTAGGCTGCGAAGGTGACGACACTCGATCTCGAACCGTCCGGGCTCGCCGTGCTGACGATCGACGCCGGACCGCTGAACCTCTACACCCCCGAACTGCACGAGGACCTCGACGCCGCGCTCGACCGGCTGCCCGCGGACACGCGAGCCCTGCTGATCCGGGCCGACGGCAAGATCGTCAGTGGCGGGGTCGACGTCGGGCAGTTCGCCGCACAGGAAAGCCCCGAACAGGCGAAGGTCCTGTTCGACCGGATGCTGACGCTGCCGGACCGGATCGCCGCACTGGAGTTCCCGACGGTGTTCGCCGCGCACGCGCTGTGCCTGACCTGGGCTTTCGAGCTCGCAGTCGCCTGCGACATCATCCTCGCCGCGGAGCGCGCGAGCTTCGGGCTGGTCGAGAAGGTCGTGGGGCTGACCCCGACCATGGGCGGCACCCAGCGGCTCGCCGCGCGGGCCGGCGTCGGGCGTGCCAAGGAGTTCGTGATGACCGGCGAGCGCTACCCGGCGGCGACGCTGGAGCGGTGGAACGTCGTGAACCGGGTGCTGCCCGACGAGGGGTTCGACGACGCGGCCCGCGCGTTCGCCGCGTCGCTCGCCGAAGGTCCGACGAGGGCGCACGCCGCGACCAAGCGCGTGCTCGACCACTTCCAGCACGGCGGCGTGCCCGAGGCCAACGCGCACATCACCACGATCGCGGCCGACCTCTACCGGACCGAGGACCTGCGCTCGGCCGTGCGGTCGTTCCTCGCCGAGGGCCCCGGCAAGGCGACCTTCACCGGCCGCTGACGTCGTACGCGGCCAGGAAGACCCGGGCCCCCGCGTCGGCGAACCGCTCCAGTTCGCGCGGCGCAGGAGTGTCCGCGAACATCGCCTCGTCCAGCGGCTGGCCCAGGACCAGGAACGCGAAGTGCCCGGCCGCGAGCCGGGGGTCGTCGACCGCCAGCAGGCCGCGCTCGGCCAGCCGCGCGAAGCAGTCGGCGAGCCGCGTCAGCGTGCCGCCGATGGCGCGGTCGTAGTAGCCGCGGGTCAGCGCAGGCAGCCGCCCGGACTCGCCGATGATCAGCCGGCGTAGCTGCACGACCTGGGGCTGCAGGACGGCGACGAGGTACTGGCGGGCGAGCGCGTGCAGGTCGTGTGCCAGGTCCGTGGTCTCGGCCAGCGACCTGATCTCCTCGCCGAACGGCTCGGCCACCCGCTCCAGCGTGCCCTGGATGATCTCGCCGAACAGCGTCTCCTTGTCGGCGAAGTGCTTGTAGACGGTCTGCTTCGACACCGCCGCCTTCGCCGCGACCTCGTCCATGCTCGTGCCCTGGTAGCCCTTCGCGAGGAAAAGCTCGGCGGCGGCGCCCAGGATCGACTGGTGTTTGCGGGCGGATCTGGTCAGCTCCTCGGTCACGGGTCTACAGTACTGGACCGTCCAGTACTAACAGAGGGAGACGCCATGAAGTTCCGTGCCGAGCTCGAGCTCAACGGCAAGACCGCCACCGGGATCCAGGTGCCGGACGAGGTGGTGGGCGAGCTGGGGTCCAAGCGCCCCGCGGTGCGCGTGACGATCAACGCCCGGCACACCTACCGCAGCACGGTCGCGTCGATGGGCGGGCGGTACCTGCTGCCGGTCAGCGCCGAGCACAGACAGGCGGCCGGCGTCGCGGCGGGCGACGAGGTGGAGGTCGAGCTGGTGGCGGACACGGCGCCCCGGGAGGTGACGGTGCCGGCGGACCTCGCCGCCGAGCTGGGCAAGGACGAGACGGCGAAGAAGTTCTTCGACGGGTTGTCCTACAGCCACCAGCGCGCCTACGTGCAGTGGATCGAGGACGCGAAGAAGGCCGAGACCCGCCAGCGGCGGGTGGGCCAGGCGGCCGAGATGCTGCGCGAAGGCCGCCGCCGATAATTTCTCACCGACGATGTCGAGAACCTCGCGCCCGCTCCGACCACTTCGCGAGAGGATGCCGGAGACGAAGGAGCGAGACCATGAAATACCTGCTCATCATGCACATGAACCCCCGGATCTGGGAGTCGCTGACCGAGGCCGAGCGCCAGTCGGTGATGGAGGGGCACGGGAAGTTCATCGAGACGATCCGCGAGTCGGGCGAGCTCGTCAGCACCGAGGCGCTGGGCGACCCGTCGGCGAGCGCGGTCGTGCGGGTGCGCGACGGGGCACCGGTCGTGACCGACGGGCCGTACCTGGAGACGAAGGAGTACCTGGGCGGGTACTACCTCGTCGACGTCGAGAACAAGGAACGCGCGTACGAGCTGGCGGCGCTGATCCCGGACGCGTCCGTCGACGGGCTCGGCATCGAGGTGCGGCCGGTGATGTTCTCGGCCGGCATGGAGATGTGAGCGCGCCTGCTCGCGTCGAGGACCTGCTGCGCGAGTGCGCGCCGCAGGTCCTCGGCGCGCTGGCCCGCCGGTACGGCCGGTTCGGCGCGTGCGAGGACGCGGTGCAGGAGGCGCTGCTCGCCGCGGCGGTGCAGTGGCCGGACGAGGGCGTGCCGGCGAACCCGCGCGGCTGGCTGGTCACCGTCGCCTCCCGCCGTCTCGTCGACCTCACACGCAGCGAAGAGGCGCGGCGGCGGCGCGAGGAGACGGTCGCGGCGATGCCCGTGCCCGACGAGCCGCCGCCGGCCGAGGACGACACGCTGACGCTGCTGTTCCTGTGCTGTCATCCGGAGTTGTCGGCGGCGTCGCAGGTCGCGCTCACGCTGCGGGCCGTCGGCGGCCTGACGACCGCGGAGATCGCGCGGGCGTTCCTGGTGCCGGAAGCGACGATGGCCCAACGGATCAGCCGCGCGAAGCAGCGGATCAAGGCCTCCGGCGCGCGGTTCCGGATGCCGCCGGAGCCGGAGCAGGCCGACCGGCTGCGGGTGGTGCTGCACGTGCTGTACCTGATCTTCAACGAGGGGTACACCGCGAGCTCGGGCCCGGACCTGCAACGCAACGACCTGACGGCGGAGGCGATCCGGCTGACCAGGGCGGTGCACGCGTTGCTGCCGGGCGAGGGGGAGGTCGCGGGCCTGCTGGCGCTGATGCTGCTGACCGACGCGCGGCGCCCGGCGCGGACCGGGGCGGACGGGGCGCTGATCCCGCTGGCCGAACAGGACCGCGCCCGCTGGCACACCGAGTCCATTGTGGAGGGTGTCGCGCTGGTCTCGGAGTCGCTGGCCAGGTCGGAGCTGGGGCCGTACCAGCTGCAGGCGGCGATCGCGGCGGTGCACGCGGAGGCGCCGTCCATGGCGGCGACCGACTGGCCGCAGATCCTGGTGCTGTACCGGATCCTGGAGCGGATCTCGCCGAACCCGACGGTGACACTGAACAGCGCGGTGGCCGTCGCGATGGTCGAGGGGCCGCGGGCGGGGCTGGCGGTGCTGGACACGCTGACGGGAAGCCTGCCGGAGCACCACCGCCTGGACGCGACGCGCGCCCACCTGCTGGAGATGGCGGGGGAGACCGGAGCGGCGCGCAGGCACTACGAACGCGCCGCCCGCGCGACGGCGAGCATCCCCGAGCGGCGGTACCTGGAGGGAAGGCTGCGGGCGCTGGGAAACTGATTGCCGGCGCCCGCCGCCGAGCGCTCAGGCCTTCGCGAGCCACGGGTAGCGTGCCGTGTCCTTGCCCGCGTAGTCCGGGTCCAGGTAGACGAACACCCGCTGGATCTTCCAGTCGCGGATCTCGAACACGTCGCACCACCGGCCCGCGCCCCAGTCGGGCACGCCCGCGCGCCAGGGGCCGTCCTGGTGCTCGCCATAGCTGGTGCCCTCCACGACGACCGTGTCCGAGCCGGAGAAGATCCAGTTGAAGGTCGCGTAGTCGTGCCGGATCGCGCGGATCGTGCCGCCCACGTCGCCGAACAGCTTCCCGATCTCCGCCTTGCCGTTCGCCAGGCCCCACTTGGGGAAGCACGCCTGCGCGTCCTCGGCGAACAGGTCGAGGATCCCGCCGCCGCCGCTCGTGACACCACCGTTGTCGAAGGCCTTCAGGTACTCCAGTGCGACCGACTTCCGTTGCTCGTCGGTCATGGTCTGGGTCGACAGCGCCATCGCTGACTCCTTCCGCCGCTGCGACGGTAACCCGATCTCCTCGCGGCGGACAGGTTCTTGACAGGATGCGGCTCGCCCAGGCAGTCTGCTGGACCACTGACCTAGTGGACTAGTGGATGAGCCAATGGAGGCGATATGCCGCGCACGCCCAGTCCTGTCCGCACGCACCGCCGCCGGGCCGTCGTCGCCAGTACCGTCGGCACGACGATCGAGTGGTACGACTTCTTCCTCTACGGCACCATCGCCGCACTCGTGTTCCCGAAGCTGTTCTTCCCCACCGGATCCGCGGGCGCGGGCGTGCTCGAATCGTTCGGCACGCTGTTCGTCGGTTTCGCGGCGCGGCCGGTCGGTGCCGCGATCTTCGGCCACTACGGCGACCGCGTCGGCCGCAAGGCCACCCTGGTCACCACGCTCCTGCTGATGGGCATCGCCACGGTGCTCGTCGGCGTCCTGCCCGGCTACGCGGCGATCGGCCCGGCCGCGCCCGTCCTGCTGACCCTCCTGCGCGTCGTGCAGGGCATCGGCGTCGGCGGCGAGTGGGGCGGCTCGGTGCTGATGGCGATGGAATGGGGCGGCAAGGGCCGCCGCGGTTTCCTCGCCAGCCTGCCCCAGCTCGGCGTGCCGCTCGGCCTGCTGCTCTCGACCGCGGCGGTCAGCGCGTGCACCGCGCTCAGCGGCGGCGGGTTCGAGAGCTGGGGCTGGCGGGTGCCGTTCCTGCTCAGCATCGTGCTCATCGGGATCGGCCTGTGGGTGCGGCTGAAGGTGCTGGAGAGCCCGGAGTTCGCGGAGGTCAAGCGCACCGTCGCGGTCGAGCGGCGGCCCGTGCTGACCGCCATCCGCCGCCATCCCAGGGAAATTCTCACCTCGGCGTTCGTGCGGTTGTCCGAGCAGGCGCCGTTCTACCTGTTCATCACGTTCGTGCTCACCTACGGCACCAAGGAACTGGCCCTGCCGCGGACCCAGCTGCTCGACGACACCATGATCGCGGCGGGCGTCGGGCTGGTGAGCGTGCCGCTGTTCGGGCACCTGTCGGACCGCTTCGGGCGCCGGCTCGTCTACGGCGCCGGCATCGTGTGCACCGGGCTCTACGCCTTCCCGTACTTCGGGTTGCTCGACACCCGGTCCGCCGGGCTGGTCCTGCTGGCCATCGTGGTCTCGCTGATCGTGCACGACCTGCAGTACGGGCCGCAGGGCGCGCTGATCGCCGAGAGCTTCGGCACCAGCGTGCGTTACAGCGGGGCCGGGATCGGCTACCAGCTCGCGTCCGTCATCGCCGGGGGACCGGCGCCGCTGATCGCCGCCGCGGTCCTGCAGCACACCGGTTCCAGCACGGGGATCAGCTGGTACATCGTCGGCTGCGCGGTGGTGTCGCTGGCCGCGCTGATCCTCATGCCCCGGCGCGAGGCTGCCGGGGAGAGCGCTGCCACCGAGACGGCGGCGGCGCGCGCGGCGGGATAGGAATTCGTCCTTCGGGGTATTGCTCGGCCATGATGAAGGTGACCGCAGCTGATCTCAGGGCCCTCCTTCAGTCCGGAGCGGGCACGAACCTCGTCCTGGAAGGCGGGCAGGTCCTCGTCGTACCGCCCGGACAGGCCGCCGAGCACGAAGGCGCGCTGACCGTGGCGTCGTGGGAGGACGTGCGCCGACGGCTGGGTGACGACGCACAGGACGAGCGGGCGCTCCAGGAGCAGGCGGAGATCCTGACCACCGAGATCACCGAGCTGGGTGCGTGATGACCACGGCCACCGGAGTCATCACCACCTCGATCCCGGCGAGACTCGACCGCCTGCCCTGGTCCCGGTTCCACTGGCGGATCCTGATCGGGCTGGGCACGGTCTGGATCCTCGACGGCCTCGAGGTCACGATCGTCGGGTCCGTCGCCGACCGGATGACCGAGAACGGCAGTGGCGCCGGGATGGGCTCCGGCGACGTCGGCGTCGCCGCCGCGTTCTACGTCGCCGGTGCCTGTCTCGGCGCCCTGCTGTTCGGGCAGCTGACCGACCGCTACGGCCGAAAGAAGCTGTTCCTGGTCACGCTCGGGGTGTACGTGGTCGCCACGGTCGCCACCGCGTTCACCTTCGCGCCCTGGTTCTTCTTCCTCGCGCGCTTCGTGACCGGCGCGGGCATCGGCGGCGAGTACTCGGCGATCAACTCCGCGATCGACGAGCTGATCCCGGCGCGGCTGCGCGGCCGGGTCGACCTCGTCGTCAACGGCACCTACTGGGGCGGGTCCGCCGCCGGCGCGGCGCTGGCGCTGGCGCTGCTCGACACGTCGATCTTCCCGATAGGACTGGGCTGGCGGCTCGCGTTCGGCCTCGGCGCGCTGCTCGGCGTGCTGATCCTCGTCGTGCGGCGGCACGTGCCGGAGAGCCCGCGCTGGCTGTTCATCCACGGCCGCGAGGACACGGCCGAGGAGATCGTCGGCGGCATCGAGAAAGAGGTGGAGCGCGAGAGCGGCGAGAAGCTCGAAATGCCCACGGAGACGCTCAAGATCCGGCAGCGGAACAGCATCCCTTTCCGCACCATCGCGCGGACCGCGTTCAAGACCTACCCGCGCCGGGCGGCCCTCGGGCTGGCGCTGTTCGTCGGGCAGGCGTTCCTCTACAACGGGATCACCTTCAACCTGGGCACGATCTTCAGCACGTACTACGGCACCACGTCGAGCTTCGTACCGGTGTTCATCGTGATCTACGCGATCGGCAACCTGCTGGGCCCGCTGCTGCTGGGCCGGCTGTTCGACACGGTCGGTCGCCGTCCGATGATCACCGTCAGCTACCTCGGGTCCGCGGTGCTGAGCGTGCCGCTGATCTTCGTGTTCCTCAGCGGTGCCGGTGGCCCGTGGGGCTTCCTCGTCCTGCTGGTGGCGACGTTCTTCCTGGCCTCGGCCGGGGCCAGCTCGGCATACCTGACGGTCAGCGAGATCTTCCCGATGGAGACGAGGGCGCTCGCCATCGCCTTCTTCTACGCGATCGGCACCGGGGTCGGCGGGATCGTCGGGCCGCTGATGTTCGGCTCGCTGGTGGAGGCGAACGACCGTGGCCTCGCCGCGGTCGGGTTCGCCGTCGCGGCCGTGGTCATGGCCGTCGGCGGTGTCGCCGAGCTGTTGTTCGGGGTCAAGGCGGAGAACGCCTCGCTGGAGGCCATCGCGAAGCCGCTGACCGCGCAGTGACGGCTCAGCGCCGGTGCGACGGCTCGTGCCGCAGGTCCGCCAGCCGAAGGCTCTCCCCGCGCCGGAGCATCCGCACGGCGGTCGCCGGCTTCTGCTCGGCGACCGCTTGCAGGAAGTTCGACACCGGCGAGGTGAAGTTCGCGTAGTCGTCGAAGTGCACCGGCACGGCGTGCGCGGGCCGCAGCAGTTCCAGCAGCCGCACGCCCTGGCGGTCGTCCATCGTGACGAGCACCCCGAGCACGCGGGTGCCGCCCAGGTGCACGATCGCGAGGTCGAGGTCCGGGTAGCGCTCACGGATCTGGTGCAGCTCGTGGTACATGACCGTGTCGCCGCTGACGTAGAGCCGCAACGGCCGGGTGTCCGGCGACGCGGTGTAGGTCCAGATGCTGCCCATCACCGGCGGCAGCACCCGGGCGAGCGGGCCGGGCGCGTGCTGCGCGGGCACGGCCGTCACGGTGAGCGAGGCGTCGCCGTCGGTCAGCGTCTCACTGGACCACGTCTGCAGCGCGACCGTCGCCCGGAACCCGCGGCGGCTCAGCCGGTGGGCGGCGTGCGCGGTCGTCAGCAGCGGGACGTCCGCGGCGAGATCCCGGCGGGCGACCCGGTCGAAGTGGTCGCCGTGCAGGTGCGACAGCACCACGGCGTCCAGCGGCGGCAGCTCGCGCAGCTGGGCCGCGGGCTCCGTGCGGCGGCGGGAGAACAGGCCCTGGCCGAAGTAGCACCACTGGCCGCGGTGGAGGAAGTTCGGATCGGTCAGCACGGTGAACGGCCCGAGCCGCAGCAACGTGGTCGCGGTGCCGATGAAGGTCAGGGAGTCGCCGGCGGGCAGCGCGAGGGGTTCAGGCATAGTCCGGGGGCTACCCGGCAATCCTGGCCGCATGCCACCACTTCGCACCGCGTTCGACGCACTCGCCCGGCTGCGCGACGCCCGCGCGTTCCATCCCAAGGGCGCGCGCGTCGACGGCGAGCTGACCACCCTCGACGCCGGCCCGTGGCCACTGCCCGCCGGCAGTGCGCAGGTGGCGGCGCGGTTGTCCAAGGGCGCCGGTGTGCCGGACGGCTTCCGCGACGTGCTCGGGCTGGCGGTGCGCGTGCCGCTCGAGACCGGGCCGTGGGACCTGACGTTCTCCACGATCGGCTCGCTGACCCGGATCCTGCCGTTTCCCGCGCGCGGGTGGTGCGACGCGTCCTACAGCAGTTTGGCGCCCTACCGGGTCGGCGGGCAGCTGCGGTGGCTGCTGGCGCGGGCGGCGCGGGACCAGCCGAAGGTGGACGCGTCGCTGCGGGCCGCCCGGCGCCTGGTGCGCGGCGGCGGGTTCGAGCTGGTCCTGTCCTCGGCGACGGCGATCGGGGTGCCGCAGCCGATCGCCCGGCTGCGGCTGCACACCGTCTGCGATGACGCCGGGCAGCCGACCTTCGATCCGATGCTCAACCATCCGCCCGGCGTGACTCTGTACCCGGACTGGCTGACGAAGGCGCGGGAGCTCGCCTACGCCGGTAGCCGCGCGGGGCGTGCCTGACGCCCGGTCTTTCCCGATTTCGACCGCTCGGTCCAGACGTCGACCGTGCGGCGTGGCGAGGGGCGTCGTGCTCAAGTCTCGGCCGTGCTGGCAGCCGAGGAGGGCCGTGGTGCCGCCGCGACCGCCCGGGCGGGGACGCTCGCTAGTCCTTGCCGAGGGCCTTGCGGATCGCGTCGCGGGCGCGGTCCATGATCGCGACCGGGGCGCCGAGCAGGGCGTTCGCCGCCGCGCCCTCCACGCCCGGATGCGGCCGGGTGGGGGCGACCGCTTCGGCGGCCTTCACCGTGTCGGCCATGGCGCGCAGCCGCTTCTCGTCGTAGGCCTTGCGCAGCAGCGGGAACTCGTCGTGCTCCTCGTGCTCGGCGTGCGCGAGGACGTCGTCGCGCAGCTGGAACAGCAGCGTGTCGAAGCCCTCGGCGTCCGGCCCCATCTCGTCCAAAGTGGACAGCAGCTCCTTAGCGCGGTGCTCCTCGCCGACCCTGGCGTCCACCACCGGCTCGCCGCCCTGCTGCTTGCGGACCTCCGGGTGGACCAGCTCCTCCTCGGCGGTCTCGTGCACCGACAGCAGCCGCACGAGCTCGCGGAACGCCCCGGCGCGCTCGTCGTCCTTGGCGCGCTCGACCTCGCCGAAGAGACGGCGGATCTCCTGGTGCTGTTGCTCGAGCAACGTGATGACGTCGTTCGCCACGGTGTTCCTCCTTCGGGGATGTCCAGGGGTGAGTACCCGGCGTCCGGCGGGGTAACCGGGCCGCCATGGCAGAGGAAGAACCGGCGCCCGATCGCAGCACCCTCGGCAGCCGGATCGTGACGAAGGCGACGGAGTGGCTGGGTTCGGTCGCCACCGTCCTCGCGGCGGTCCTGCTGGTGCTGGCCTGGCTCGTGGGGCTGCTGTTCACCCACGACCTGGAGAACTACCAGCTGATCCTCAACACCGCGACCTCGATCGCGACGTTCGTGATGGTGTTCATCATCCAGTCCGCGCAGAACCGCGACAGCCGCGCCATGCAGGCCAAGCTCGACGCCCAGAACCGGGTGCTGGCGGCGATCGCGAAACACGGCGAGGTGGCGGACCCGCAGGAGCTGCTCGACCTGGTGGCGCTCGAAGAGGCGCCCGAACGGCAGATCCAGTCCTACCAGCACCACGTGCGCCGGCGGTACTGACGCGCACCGCGACAGCGCGACCGGTGGCCTCACCGATGCCGGGCGCGGCGGAACGGCTCCAAGATTCCACGCCTGATCCTCGAACCGCATTCGGCGGACAGCCGTGATGCAGGCGGAACGAGTTGTCGTGGAAGGTGGTCGTCCAGGCGTGCTGGAGGAACGAAGACGCCGGCTGGCCGCGTTGCTGCGCCCCGAACTGCCCGGCCTCGTCGAGGAGATGACGCGCGAGATCCGGCGGGCCGTGCCCGAATACGGCCGCCCGCTCGACGACGCGCACGCCGGGGTGTTGCGGGAGCGGGTGCAGTACGCGGTCAAGCTGTTCGTCGATCTGCTCGAACATTCGCAGCCGGCGCGTACCGACGCCGAACGCGTCTTCCGCGGCGTCGGCCGTGCCGAAGGGCATTCGGGCCGCACGCTCGATCAGCTGCACGCGGCGCTGCGGGTCGGCGGCCGGGTCGCCTGGCGCCGGGTGGCCAGGGTCGAACAGCAGCGCTCGCTGCCCGCGGTGGACGTGTCGTGGCTGGCGGACCGGCTGTTCGTCTTCCTCGACGAGCTGGCCGGGGTGGCGGTGCGGGGCTATCGCGAGGTGCAGGCCCAGGCCTCCGACGCCGGGCGCGGCATGCGCCGCAGGCTGCTGCAGCTGATGCTCAACCGGCCCGGCGCCTCGGTCTCCGCCGTGGCCGACCTCGCGCGGACCATCGGCTGGACCGTGCCCGAGCAGTGCGCACTGGTGGCGATCGACGCCGAGCCCAGCGGGCACCTGCGCCCGGACCCCGTGCTGGGTCCCGACGTGCTCGCCGACCTGCGCGAACCCGAGCCGTGCCTGCTGCTGCCCGGCCCGGTGACCAGCGACCGGCTGCAGCGGCTGTCCGCCGCCTTCCACGGCGCGCGGGTGGCGGTCGGGCCGACCGTGCCGGTCGCCGAGGCGCCGGCTTCGCTGCGCTGGGCCCGGCAGGCGCTGCGCCTGGTCGCGGACGGGGTGCTGCCCGACGTGCCGGTGACGGTGTGTGCCGAGCACTGGTCCACGCTGTGGCTGCTCAGCGATCCGGCCCTGCTCAAGCAGGTCACCAAGCGGCGGCTCACCCCGCTCAACGGGTTCCCGCCAAAGCAGCGCGCGCGGCTGGCCGGCACGTTGTTCGCCTGGCTGCAGGCGCAGGGCAACGTGCAGGAGGCGGCGACGAAGCTGCGGGTGCATCCGCGGACGGTGCGCTACCGGATGCGCCAGATCGAGGACGCGTTCGGCGGGGACCTGCACGACCCGGCGGCGCGGTTCGAGATCGAGGCCGCGCTACGGGCGCTCGACCTGCTGGGTATCGGGTACTGAGCACGACCGCCCCGGCCGGCGCCACGCCGACCGGGCAACGCCTACCGTGGGCGATCATGCCGGACATGAAGCGTCGCCCGCACTGGTACGAGGAGGGACAGGAACCGGACTACCGGTTCACCCTGGCCAACGAACGCACCTTCCTCGCCTGGCTGCGCACCGCACTCGCGCTGCTGGCGGGTGCGGTCGCGCTCGCCCAGCTCGTGCCGCCGTTCAGCGTCGCCGGGCTGCGGACCGGGCTGGCCGTGCTGCTGGCCGTCACCGGCACCGTGCTCGCGGCGTTCTCCTACCGGCGGTGGGCGCGGGTGCAGCGCGCGATGCGCAACGGCAGGCCGCTGCCGATGACCTGGCTGCCGTTCGTGGTCGGCTGGGCCGCGGCGCTGTGCGGGGTCGTGGTGCTCGTGCTCGTGCTGACGCATCCGCGATGAGCGATCGGGGGCTGCAACCCGAGCGCACCGCGCTGGCCTGGCAGCGGACCGGGCTGGCCGCGGCCGTCGTGGCCGTGCTGCTGGTGCGCGACGGCGTCGTGCACGGTTCGGCGTGGGGGATCGCGGCCGGCGCGTGCGCGGCCCTGGCGGTGCCGCTCTCGGCGCTCGCCGCCAGGGCGACGCCCAGCGCGTGGACGCGGTTGACGCTGGTGACGGGCGCGGTGGTGGCCTCGGGGCTGTGCACGGTGGTCCACCTGCTGCTGCACTACGACGGGTGACGCCGCAACCGGACCCGGTAGGAGTAGTGCTCCGGCAGGAAGTGGCTGATCGCGAGCTCCACCGGCTGGCCGGAGGACGAGAGGTACAGCCGGTCGATCCGCAGCAGCGGCCTGCCGACCTCGCAACCCAGCTGCTCGGCGATCTCGGGCGTGGCGAGGCCGACGGTCACGCTCTGCTCGGCCTCGGTGATCGGGTCGGGCAGCCGGCCTTCGAGCAGGCCGATGATCGTCGCCCGGCTGCGCGCGCCCGGTTCGGTGACCTCGGGCGCGGACTCCAGCAGTTTCGCGACGGCTGGCGGCAGGAACATCGTGGTGAGGCAGAACGGGATCTCCTCGTGCACGCGCAGGAACTCCAGCCTGCCCACCCGGTCCGAGTGCAGCCGCAGCCTGCCCGCCGCGTCCACCTCGATCTGCCGCCGCAGCGGCGCGACCACCCGCATCTCGGTGTCGATCGACAGGCCCATCAGGTCCTCGATCGAGCCGAACTGCCGCAGGTACTGCTCCTCGGTGGGCGCGGCGAACGTGCCACGTCCCGGCACCCGGTACACCATGCCCTCGGCCACCAGGTCCTGGAACGCGCGGCGCACGGTCTGGCGGCTGACCCGGTGGCTGTCGGCGAGCTCGGCTTCGGTGGGCAGGCGCACGCCGTCGGGGAACTCGTGCCGCAGGATGGCGTCGCGCAGCTCGCGGGCGAGGCGGACGTACGCGCTGTCGGCCATCAGGCGTCCAGGCCGCCCCGGCTGACCAGCTGCCGGGCGATGACGTTGCGCTGGATCTCGTTCGTGCCCTCGCCGACGATCATCAGCGGCGCGTCCCGGAAGTAGCGCTCGACGTCGAACTCGGTCGAATACCCGTAGCCGCCGTGGATGCGCACGGCGTTCAGCGCGATCTGCATCGCGGTCTCCGACGCGAACAGCTTCGCCATCCCGGCTTCCATGTCGACCCGGCGCCCGGCGTCGGCCTCGCGGGCGGCGTGCAGCGTGAGCTGCCGGGCGGCGGTGAGCGAGGTGGCCATGTCCGCGAGGTAGTTGCCGACCGACTGGTGCTGCCAGATCGGCTTGCCGAACGACTCGCGCTCCTGCGCGTACCGCAGGGCGTCCTCGAACGCGGCCCGCCCGACGCCCAGCGCCCGGGCCGCGACCTGCAGGCGACCGGTCTCCAGGCCCTTCATCATCTGCGCGAAGCCCTTGCCCTCGACGCCGCCGAGCAGCCGTCCGGCGGGCACCCGGTAGTCCTCGAACGCCAGCTCGCAGCTCTCGACGCCCTTGTAGCCGAGCTTGGGCAGGTCACGCGAGACCGTCAGGCCGGGACCGTGCTCGGCGAGCAGGATCGACACGCCCTTGTGCTTGGGCTCGGCGGCGGGATCGGTCTTGCACAGCAACGCGATCAGGCCCGAGCGGCGGGAGTTGGTGATCCAGGTCTTGGTGCCGTTGACGACGTACTCTCCCCCGCCGGCTACGCCCCCACTGCCCTCGCGGCGGGCGACAGTCCGCATGGCCTGCAGGTCGGAGCCACCGCCCGGCTCGGTCAGCGCCATGGTCGCACGCAGTTCGCCGGTCGCCATCCGCGGCAGGTAGGACTGCTTCTGCTCGTCGGTGCCGAAGTGCAGCAGCAGCTTCGACACCACCGTGTGCCCGCCCATCGCGCCCGCGAGGCTCATCCAGCCGCGCGCCAGCTCCTCGGTGATCAGCACGTAGCAGGGCGTGGACACCGGTGTGCCGCCGTACTCCTCGGGGATCGCCAGGCCGAAGATCCCCAGCTCCTTCATCTGGTCGATGAGCCGTTCGGGATAGGTGTTGGCGTGTTCGAGCTCCCGGGCGACCGGCCGGACCTCCTTGTCGACGAACTCGCGCACGGTGCCGACCGCCAGCTGCTCGTCCTGGCTCAGACTGTCGAGGGTGCTCATGTCGTTATTTGTACGGCCAAATCCTGGTGCCGGTCAATGGCCCGCCTCTGGGAAAGGTTGACGAGAACGCCGTCCCCGACACACACTGACCGGAGCTTTGTACGGCCGAAACGAAGGAGTGGCATGGACCTGGGCGCGCACGTGGTGGACTGGCGGCCGGGCCCGGTGACCTCGGCCGACGAGCTGCCCCCCGGCCCCGCCGCCGCGCTGTCCGCGGTGTTCGACCAGCCGCCGCCCGGCGGGGCGCTGCCGCCGCTGTGGCACTGGCTGTACTTCCTCGACTGGCCCGCGCAGGGGGAGCTCGGCGAGGATGGCCACCCCCGTGACGGCCACTTCCTGCCGCCGATCCCGGACCGCCGCCGGATGTTCGCCGGTGGCAGGCTCGAGGTGCAGCGGCCGCTGGTGCCCGGCACGCCTGCCGAGCGGGTCAGCAGCCTCGGCGAGGTCACGGTCAAGCAGGGCAGCACCGGCGAGATGATGTTCGTGACCGTGCGGCACGAGATCAGCCAGGACTCGCGGCTGTGCGTCGTCGAGGAACAGGACATCGTCTACCGTTCGGGTGAGGACGAGCGGCGGCGCGGAATGCTTTCGGCGAGCGCGGAGGAGGCGCCGGAGTCCGATGCGGAGTGGCAGCTCGCCCTGCGACCCGACTCGCGGTTGCTGTTCCGGATCAGCGCGCTGACGGCGAACGCGCACCGCATCCACTACGACGAGCCGTACGTGCGCGAGGTCGAGGGCTACCCGGGGCTCGTGGTGCACGGGCCGTTGCTGGTGCTGCTGATGCTGGAGCTGGTGCGGGACAAGCAGGTGCGCTCGCTGTCCTACCGGCTGCGCCGCCCGGTCTTCGCCGGGGAGCACCTGCGGGCGCTGGGCGGTCCGGAGAACGGCGGGGCGAGCCTGCGCATCGCGACCGCCAGGGAGGAACGCAGTGCGACGGCCGAGGTGAGCTTCGCATGACCGTCCAGTTCGGACAGATCGTCGCCGCGCGGGCCCTGCTGTTCGTGCCGGGCCACCGGCCCGACCGCTTCGACAAGGCCGTCGCCTCCGGTGCGGACGGCGTCATCCTCGACCTCGAGGACGCCGTCGCGCCCGCTGACAAGGATGCCGCCCGCGAGCACGTCGACGAGTGGCTTTCCCGTGGTGGCAAAGCCCTGGTCCGGATCAACGGCAGTGACACGCCCGAGTTCGAGGCCGACCTGGCGGTGGTGGCGCGCCGCGGCTGCCCGGTCGTGCTGCCCAAGGCCGAGGACCCGTCGGTGCTCGCGGGCATCGAGGCGCCGCTGGTCCCGATCATCGAGACCGCCGCCGGGATCGAGGCGGCGACGGCGTTGTGCGCGGTCAAGAACGTCGCGCGGGTCGCCTTCGGCAGCGTCGATCTCGCGACCCAGCTCGGTGTCCGGCACGACGACGAGATCGCGCTCGGCTACGCCCGGTCCCGGCTGGTGCTGGCCAGCACCGCCAACGGGATCGCGCCGCCGATCGACGGTGTCACCACGGATCTCGGTGACGAGAACGTGCTCGAAGCCGACATCCAGCACGCCCGGCGGCTGGGCTTCGGCGGCAAGCTGTGTATCCACCCGAAGCAGGTCGCGGCTGTGCGCAAGGGTTTCGCGCCCACGGAGGCGGAGCTCGCCTGGGCGCGCCGGGTGCTGGAGGCGGGCGAGTCGGTGTCCGCCGTGGACGGTCAGATGGTGGACCGGCCGGTGCTGGAACGGGCGCGGCGGTTGCTCGCGCAGCAATGAGGAGGCCTGGGGTGGCGCTGCCGCTGGAGGGATTCACCGTCGTCAGCCTGGAACAGGCCGTGGCCGCGCCGCTCGCGACCCGGCACCTGGCGGACCTGGGCGCGCGGGTGCTGAAGATCGAACGGGTCGACGGCGGGGACTTCGCCCGCGCGTACGACAGTTCCGTGCGCGGGATGGGCTCGCACTTCGTGTGGCTCAACCGCGGCAAGGAGTCCGTGTCGCTGGACGTGAAGAGCGCGGAGGGGCTGGCGCTGCTGCGGGCGCTGATCGAACGCGCGGACGTGTTCGTGCAGAACCTGGCGCCCGGGGCGGCCGCGCGGCTCGGGTTGTCGGCGGCGCAGCTGCGGGCCGGGCGCCCGGAGCTGGTCGTTGTCGACATGTCGGGATACGGCTCGTCGGGTCCGTACCGGGACCGGAAGGCGTACGACCTGCTGGTGCAGAGCGAAGGTGGGCTGGTGTCGATCACCGGCACGCCGGAGGCGCCGGCCAAGACGGGCATCCCGACGGCGGACATCGGGGCGGGGATGTACGCGTACTCCGGGGTGCTCGCGGCGCTGGTGCGGCGCGGGCGGACGGGCGAGGGCGCGCACATCGAGGTGTCCATGCTCGACGCGGTCGCGGAGTGGATGGGGCATCCGCTGTACCTGGCCGCGCACACGGGGGAGCAGCCGCCGCGGGCCGGCCTGAGCCATCCGGTGATCGCCCCGTACGACGCGTACCCGGCGGCGGACGGGACCGAGGTGCTGATCGGGATCCAGAACGACCGCGGCTGGGTACGGCTGGTGACGGACGTGCTGGGGCGGCCGGAGCTGGCGGTGGACCCGGAGTTCGCGACGAACGTGGCCCGGGTGCGCAACCGCGCGCAGGTCGACGCGATCGTCGCGGCGGGCACGAAGGCCTTCCCGGCGGACGAGCTGGTCCGCCGCCTGGACGAGGCGGGCATCGCCTCCGCGCGGTTGAACACGGTGCGGCAGCTGATCGAGCATCCGCAACTGTCCGAACGCGACCGCTGGCGCTCCGTCGAGACGCCGGTGGGGCCGATCCAGGCGATGCTCCCGCCGACGACGTTCGCCGACACGGAGGCGAGCATGGGCCCGGTCCCGGCGCACGGTCAGCACACGGCCGCGGTCCTCGCGGAGTTGGGGTGCGGGGAGGCGGAGATCGCGGGGCTGTCGGAGCGCGGAGTCGTCTTCACGGGGTGACCCCGGGATTGCCGCCAACCCTCACCACGTGTCCACGACCCGCGCCTTCGGGGTGCCCGGGGTCAGGAGCGTGCTGATCCAGTGGCGCGACTCGGCCGGGTCGATGACGTCGTCGATCTCGAACGCGGAGGCCACGTTCGTCGCCTTGCCGCGGGCGTACTCCGCCGCCACCATCTCCTCGAAGCGCGCCTGCCGCTCGGCCGGATCGCCGATCGCCGCGAGCTCCTTGCGGTAGCCGAGCCGGACGGCGCCCTCCAGGCCCATCGGGCCGAACTCGCCCGTCGGCCACGACACGATGAACCGCGGCACCCGGAAACCACCCGCGGCCATTGCCTGCGCGCCGAGGCCGTACCCCTTGCGCAACACGATCGTGCCGAACGGCACCGACAGTCCCGCGGCGTTGACGAACATCCGGCTCACGTGCCGCACCGTCGCGGTGCGCTCGGCGTCCGGGCCGACCATGAACCCCGGCGTGTCGCACAGGGACAGCACCGGCAACCCGTAGGCATCGCACAGCTGCAGGAACCGCGCGATCTTGTCCGCCGCGGGGGAGTCGATCGCGCCACCCAGGTGCGCCGGGTTGTTCGCGATCAGCCCGAGCGGCCGCCCCGCCACCCGGACCAGCGCCGTGATCGCGCCCTGGCCGAAGTCGCGCCGCAGCTCCAGCACGGAGTCCACATCGGACAACCCGTCGATCACCCGCCGGACGTCGTACACCCGCAACCGGTTCTCCGGCACCGCGTGCCGCAGCAACCGCTGGTCCGGCGCCTCCCACGTCGCGGCCGGGCCCTGGAAGTACGGCAGGTACCGCCGCGCGAGCCGCACGGCGTCGGCGTCGTCCTCGGCCATCAGGTCGATCACGCCGTTCGTCCGCTGCACGCCGGTCGGGCCGACCTCGTCGGGATGGAACACCCCGAGCCCGCCGCCCTCGATCATCGCCGGGCCGCCCATGCCGATCGACGCCTCGGGCGTCGCGATCACCACGTCCGAACATCCCAGCAGCGCGGCGTTTCCAGCGAAGCACCGCCCGGACGCGATGCCGACCAGCGGCACCTTGCCGTTCAACCGGGCGTAGAGCGCGAACGCCATGCAGTCCAGCCCGGTCACGCCGCTGCCGTCGGTGTCGCCCGGGCGCCCGCCACCGCCCTCGGCGAACAGCACCACCGGCAGCCGCGCCTGCTCGGCCAGTTCGAACAACCGGTCCTTCTTCGCGTGCCCGCGCTGCCCCTGCGTCCCGGCGAGCACCAGGTAGTCGTAGGACATCGCGATCACCCGGTGCCCGTCGATCGTGCCGACGCCGCCGACCAGGCCGTCCGCGGGCGTGTTCGCCATCAGGTCCTCGGCACTGCGCCGCCGTCGCTGCGCCGCGATCGCGAGCCCGCCGTACTCGACGAAGTCCTCGCACAGGTCCGCGATGTTCTCCCGCGCGGTGCGACGGCCCGCCGCGTGCCAACTGTCCACTTTGGTCCCACGGGCGTCGTCCAGCGTCAGCGCACGGCGTTCCCGCAATGCGGCGAGGTCCGGGCGGGGCGTGTCGAGATCCAGCTCCTGCGAGCCGCCGCCCTCCTCCGCCGCGACCTCGCCCGGGGTCAGGACGGCGAGCCGCTGGCCCGCCGTGACGACGTCGTCCGGCTTGACCAGCAGCTCGGCGATCACCCCGCCGGTCTGGGCGACGACGGGATGTTCCATCTTCATCGCCTCGAGCACGAGCAGCACCGCCCCGCTCGCCACCGCCTCGCCCGCGGACCGGTGCACCTCGACGACCGTGCCGGTCATCGGCGCGGTCACCACGGCCGCGTCCTGCTCGACCGCCGGCGCCTCGGGCAGCACCTCGTCGACGAACGTCGTGTGCGCGTTGCCGACTTCCGGGCGGGACAACAGGTCCCGCAGCAGCTCGCGATTGGTCGCGGCGCCTTCGACGCGGAACTCCTTGAGGGCGCGTCGAAGCCGGCGCGCCGCTCCCTCCAGCGTCACGTCGTGCGCGATGACCTTCGCGAGCGTCGGGTCGTACCGCGGGTTGAGCCGGTAGCCGGAGTAGCCGCAGCCGTCGACCCGCAGCCCCCGCCCACCGGGCGGCTCGTACGCGTCCAGCCGCCCGGAGGCGTGCACGCGGGCCTGGATCGCGAATCCTTGCGGCACGGGGGTTTCCGTGATCCGTTCGCCGGTCAGCTGCAGCCGCACGAGGTCCAGGCCGGTGACCTCCTCGGTCACCGTGTGCTCGACCTGCAGGCGCGGGTTGACCTCGAGGAAGTACCACTCGCCGTCGGCGACCAGGAACTCGACCGTGCCGAGCCCGCGGTAGCCCGCGCGGCGGGCGAGCGCCGTGGCCGCGCCCGCGAGCGCCTGCCGGGTCTCCGCGGCCAGCCCGGGCGCGGGCGCGATCTCGACCAGCTTCTGCCTGTGCCGCTGGAGACTGCAGTCGCGGTCGCCCAGCACGACGTCGTCGCGCAGCTGGACCTCGATGTGCCGGGCGCGCGGCAGATACCGCTCCACGAACACCTCGTCGTCGCCGAACGCCGTCCGCGCCTCGGAACGGCACCGGCGCACCGCTTCGGCGAGATCCTCGCCCGGCCGCACGACCCGCATCCCGCGCCCGCCGCCGCCCGCGACGGCCTTGATCATCACCGCCGAGCCCGCGGCGAGGAACGCCTCGGCCCCCTCGACGCCGCCGCCGTCGAGCACCGGGATGCCCAGCTCCCTGGCCAGCGCCCGGGCGCGGGTCTTGTCACCGAGCAGTTCGAGCGTGCCGGGGTCCGGGCCCACCCAGGTGAGCCCGGCTTCCTGGCAGGCGCGGGCGAAATCGGCGTTCTCCGACAGGAACCCGTAGCCGGGGTGGACCGCGTCGCAACCGGAGGACCGGGCCGCGGCGAGCAGGGCCGCGCCGTCGAGATAGCCGGCGGGGCCGGTGCCGGGAAGGCGCACGGCGTTCTCGGCGAGCCGGACGTGCAACGCCTCCGCGTCGTCCTCGGCGTACACCGCCACCGCGTCGAGATCGAGATCGGCGGCCGCGCGCAGCACGCGGACCGCCACTTCACCACGATTGGCGATCAACAGGCGGTTCACGCCTCGCAGCGTCTCCGGCCCGGCGGGCGGCTGTCAACGGTCGTAGTAGGACGAACCCTGGTCGTACGGCCGGGTCTGGTCCCACTCGCGCACCGGCGGCGCGGCGGCGACCTGCTTGTTGGCGCGCTTGAGCGCACTGCCGGCCGTGCTGATCAACAGCAGCGTGACGACGAGGCCGATCACCAGGTTCAGCAGCGCGGTGGCGATCTTGGTCTCGTAGCTGACCGCCAGGCTCAGCGGCAGCACGACGGCGATCAGCGTCAGCAGGACCATGATCCAGCCGAAGAACGTGGTCGGCTTCGGGGTGGCGACCGAGAGCAGGTGGATCAGCCCGGTGGCGGCGAGCGCGACGAGCGCGGACACGATCGCGTAGGTGGCGGTGTTCGCGTTGCCCCACAGGCCGGAGCCCTTGGGCGCGAGGATCGCGACCCCGGCGAGCCCTCGCGCGATGAGGATGCCCACGATCGCGACCAGTGCCGCGACGAGCGCCGTGGCGACGCCGCCGGCCCACAGCCGGGCCGGGTCGAGCCGAACCTGCTGGCTGTAGTCGCTCATTGTGTTCCCTCCCACCGAGACGACCCGCCAGTACTACCCGCGGCGCGTTCCCGGTAAACGCGTGGCGAGCAGCAGTTGCAGGTGGCAGACCAGGCGTTCGCGCGGGTCGTCGAGGTGCAGCCCGCTCACGGCGGTCACCCGGCGGAGACGGTGCCGGAGGGTGTTGGGGTGGATGTGCAGGTCCGTCGCGGCGGCGCGGACGTCGCCGAGCGCTTCGAGGTACGCCAGCAGGGACGGCACCAGCTCCGTTCCGTGCTCGGCGTCGTGCCCGACGAGGGCGGTCACCGCCGGGTCGCGCAGGTCCGGGTTCGCCTCCACCAGCGACAGCGTCTCGTCGAGCAGGATCTCGGCACGCAGGTCGGAGATCGTCGCCATGTCGCGCTCCGGGGTGCGCGCCATCGCGTCGAGCACGCGGTCGGCCTCGTGCCGGGAGGTCACCACGTCGCCCAGCGCCGGCGCCACGGAGCCGATGCCCGCCTGCGCCCGGACCCCGGCGCGGCGCAGCACGCCGACGACGTGCCCGGCGAGCGTGGTCAGCGACGAGCCGGCCTCGGGCAGCACCGCGTACACCCGCGAGCCCACCGTGCCGACGAGCGCACCTCGCCGGTACGAGGTCGCATGCACCGATACGACGTTGCTGATCTCCAGCTGGTGCAGCTCGTGCTCGGAGCGGTCGCGCTCGATCTCGCGTGCCGCGAACGCCAGCACGGCGGCCGGGGCCGACGGGTCCAGGCCGAGCTGGCCCGCCACCAGGTCCGCACTGACCCGCCCTTCGAGCAACCCCTCGACCAGATCCTCCCGCGGCCGCACGCTCGGCGACCGCCGCCGCAGCAGCTGCACGGCCGCGAGCCGCGCGGCGCCGAGGAGAGCGCTTTCCGCGCGCTCGGCGAACGGCCGCGCGCCCTCCTGCACCCAGATCGTGCCGAGGTGCTGGGTGCCCGCGCGGATGCCGACCGCGAGCCGCCGCCGGATCCCCAGCTCCGGCCGCTCGTCGACGCGCACGACCTCCTCGCCCGAGCGCAGCCGCTGGTACACGCCCCATTCGCGCAGCAGGGCCAGGTACTGCTCGGGGCCTTCCCAGCCCAGGATCGACAACCTGCGCAGCTCGTCGATCTCGTCGTCGGAACGCGAGTAGGCGAGCACCCGGTTGCCCGCGTCCTCGATGGTCACGCTGCCGGAGGTCAGCACCGCAACCGTTTGCGCCAGCGCGAACAGGTCGCCGCCCTCGGCGGGGGACTCCGCGGCCAGGTTCGCCGCCTCCAGCACCTCGCGCAGCAGGGTCTGCAGCTGGTCCCAGCGCATCCGCGGCCGGACGGTCAGCAGCGCGATCCCGCTGTCCTCGGCGGCGGCGCGCAGGTCGTCGAGCCTGCCGTCGTTCTTCACCACGGCCGCCGCCGCGCCCGCCCGTGCGGCGGCCCGCACCGACCGCACGGCCTCCCGTCCGCGTGCGCCCACCACCAGCACCAGCTCGCCGGGGAAGGCGCCCACCTCGTCGTCGGGGTCGAAGATGCCGACGCCCTGGACCAGCGTGTCGAGGCTGCCCGCGACGCGCTCCAGCAGCGGTTCGCCGACCGCGAGGAGCAGCTGCCGCAGCGGCAGGCCCAGGCTTGTGCGATCGGACAATGCCATACGCGCAACAGTAGCCGATCGGCCAGTCCGGAGAGGCCGGTTCGCTGCCTAGCCTTGCCGCATGGACGCCCTGACCCACCCGCCCGCGCCGAGCAACGAGCCGGCCCGCGACTACGCCCCCGGCTCGCCGGAACGAGCGAGCCTGACCGCGAAACTGGCCGAGCTCGCCGGCCAGGAGTTCGAGCTGACGGCCACCATCGACGGCGAGCAGCGGATGGCGGGTGGTGCGCCGATCGACGTGGTGCAGCCGCACAACCACGCGCACGTCCTCGGCACGATGCACAACTCGACGCACGAGGACGCGAAGGCCGCGGTCGCCGCCGCGTTGCGCGCCGCCCGGAGCTGGCGCGAGCTGCCCTTCGACGAGCGCGCCGCGGTCCTGCTCCGCGCTGCCGACCTGCTGTCCGGCCCGTGGCGCGACACGATGAACGCCGCGACGATGCTCGGCCAGTCGAAGACGGTCGTGCAGGCCGAGATCGACTCGGCGTGCGAGCTGGCCGACTTCTGGCGGTTCAACGTGCACTTCGCCCGCCAGATCCACGCCGAGCAGCCGCAGAGCGGGCCCGGCACCTGGAACCGCACCGACTACCGCCCGCTCGAGGGCTTCGTCTACGCGGTCACCCCGTTCAACTTCACCGCCATCGCCGGAAACCTGCCGACCGCGCCCGCGCTGATGGGCAACACGGTCATCTGGAAGCCCTCGCCCACGCAGGGCCTCGCCGCGCACCTGACCATGCGGCTGCTCGAAGAGGCAGGCCTGCCGCCGGGCGTGCTCAACCTGCTCCCCGGCGACGGCCTCGCCGTGTCGGACGTGGTGCTCGCCGACCCCGCGCTCGCCGGCATCCACTTCACCGGCTCCACCAAGACCTTCCAGCACCTGTGGTCGACGGTCGGCGCCAACCTCGCCGGCTACCGCACCTATCCGCGGCTGGTGGGGGAGACCGGCGGCAAGGACTTCGTGGTCGCGCACGCGTCCGCCGATGTCGACGTGCTGCGCACGGCGCTCGTCCGCGGCGCTTTCGAGTACCAGGGCCAGAAGTGCTCGGCCGCCTCGCGTGCCTTCGTACCGCGGTCGGTGTGGGCGAAGCTGAAGGACGATCTGGTGTCCGAAGTGGACTCGCTGACGATGGGCGACGTCACCGACTTCCGCAACTTCCTCGGCGCGGTGATCGACCGCCGCGCCTTCGACCGGCTGGACGGCGTGCTGAAGCGGGCGAACGCGGCGGCGGACGTGGACGTGGTCGCCGGTGGCCGCGCCGACGACTCGGAGGGCTACTTCGTACGCCCCACCGTGATCGTGGGCGAGGACCCGTCGAACGAGGTCTTCTCCACCGAGTTCTTCGGCCCGGTCCTCGCCGTGCACGTCTACGACGACGCCGACTACGCCGCGGTCCTGCGCCACGTCGACGAGGGTGCGCCGTACGGCCTGACCGGCGCGGTGATCGCCACCGACCGTGCTGCCGTGCACCAGGCGAGCGAGGCCCTGCGGTTCGCGGCGGGCAACTTCTACGTCAACGACAAGCCGACCGGGGCGGTGGTCGGGCAGCAGCCCTTCGGAGGTGCGCGCGCGTCGGGCACCAACGACAAGGCCGGCTCGATCTACAACCTCCAGCGCTGGGCCAGCCCCCGCTCGATCAAGGAGAACCTGCGGCCGCCGACGACCAGCGGCTATCCGCACCAGTCCTGAGAGGGGAACCACCATGCTCCGCTCCGCGTTGATCGCCGCCTCCCGCTCGGCCGGCTGCCGGTCGGTCGTCGAGCGCACCCCGCTCATGCGCCCGATCGTGGACAGGTTCGTCGCGGGCTCCGCCGTGGACGATGCCGTCCGAGTCGCGCACGAGCTGGCCGCGGACCGGCTGATCTCCTTCGACCACCTCGGCGAGGACACCCTCGACCGCGCGCAGGCGGAACAGACCGTCGAGGCCTACCGGACCGTCCTCGCCCGACTGGACGCGGAAGGCCTCGGCGGCAAGGCGGAGGTGTCGGTCAAGCTGTCCGGACTGGGCCAGGCACTGGCGGTGGACGGCGAGAAGATCGCGCTGGAGAACACGCGGCGGATCTGCGAGGCGGCGGCAGCCGCGGGCACGACCGTCACGGTGGACATGGAGGACCACACCACCACCGACTCGACGCTGTCGATCGTGCGCGCGCTGCGGGCGGACTTCCCGGCCACGGGCACGGTCCTGCAGGCGTACCTGAAGCGCACGGAGGCCGACTGCGCCGACTTCGCCGGGCCGGGTTCGCGCATTCGGTTGTGCAAGGGCGCCTACGACGAACCGGCTTCGGTCGCCTACCGTGACAAGTCCGAAGTGGACGCTTCGTACGTCCGCTGTCTCAAGGTGCTGATGGCCGGCCAGGGCTACCCGATGGTCGCGACCCACGACTCGCGGCTGATCGAGATCGGGGAGCGGCTGGCCGGGCAGGCCGGGCGCTCGCGCGACGGGTACGAGTTCCAGATGCTCTACGGCGTGCGGCCGCAGGTGCAGGCACAGCTGGCCGCGCGCGGGCTGCGGATGCGGGTGTACGTGCCCTACGGCACCGAGTGGTACTCCTATTTCATGCGCAGGCTCGGCGAGCGCCCGGCGAACATGGCGTTCTTCCTGCGCGCGCTCACGCGCCGCGGCTGAACTGCTAGTCTTCCGGAGGCCGTGCGAGAGAACGAGGAGGTGGTACCCGTGAACGTATCGACATGGGTGCTTCCCTCCGGGGTCACGGTCGGACGATAGGTCGTCCGGGAGCGCCGTTCACGAGCACTCCCGAAAGGCACGACCATGCGATTCACTTCCGAACAGCGCTTCGACGACGGTGTCCTCGAACGCGAATTCACCCTCGGTGAGGTCCCCGGCATCCTGTGGACGCGGGGGTCCGCACCGGCCCCGCTGATCCTGCTCGGCCATCCCGGCGGACTGCACAAGATGTACCCGCGGCTGGTGGCCCGGGGCCGGCACTGCGCGGCGGAGGGCTTCGCCGCGGCCACCATCGAGCTTCCCGGGAGCGGTGAGCGACCCCGTTCCGCCGCCGCCGAGGAGGCCCGCGCCGACCTGCGCCGGGCGCTGGCGGCCGGCGAGCCGGTCGACGACGAGATCGTCGAGCGGCTTGTCCTTCCGCTGGTGGAAAAGGCGGTCCCGGAATGGCGGGCCGTCCTGGACGTCCTCCTTTCGCTGCCCGAGATCGGTGGCCCGGTCGGGTACGCGGGAGGGGTGATCGCCATCGGCCTCCGGCTGGCGGTGGTCGAGCCGCGCATCTCGGCCGCCCTTCTGTTCGCCGGGAGTTTCGTGCCTCGCGCCATGTTCGAGGAGGCCCGCCAGGTCACCATTCCGCTGCACGTGCTGTTGCAGTGGGACGACGAGGGAAACGACCGGCAGCTGGCCCTGGACCTGTTCGACGCGTTCGGCTCCACGGAGAAGACGTTGCACGCCAATCTGGGCGGGCACACCGGCGTCCCGCAGTTCGAGGGGGACGCCGGGAACCGGTTCTTCGCCCGGCACCTGAAGTGAGGCCGGGCCGTCAGGCCGGCAGCAGACCCGGTGCGGGACCTCGTCGCGGAGCCGGCCCCGCACTCCAGCCCCTGACACGCTCCTAGCGCCGTTCCGGGCAAACCGGCTATTTTAGACAAACAAGACACTTCAGTCAAGCGTGCCCTAGATCGGCAGGTTTTCCCTTTCCCCGACGCCGGAAGGCTGGACAGGGCCGCGCGGGTGGCGTATTCATTAGGAAGGCCACATACGGTATACAGCCTACAGTGTCCACCATTCGCAGTGCCGGTCGGCGCGCGGGGCGCACTGCGGTTGTCCGGTGGCGGACAAGGGAACCAGCGGCCAGGGAAGCCGGCTTCAGCGTCGAAAGAGGCTCTCATGGAACAAAGCCCTGCAGGCTATTCCGAAGTAACGGACGAAAACGGACGGACCTACCGCGTCGGTGAGTCGCCACAAGCCCTTCTCGGCAGGTCCCGGGTGTGGATGATGTGGCTGCCCTGGGTGGCCATGTTCGCGGTGAGCTCCTTCGAATACGGCTGGGGAGCCGTGGAGGAGACCCTGGAGGATCGGTACGGCTGGACGCTGACCGACGCTTTCTGGCTCGCCAGCATCTGGGCGGTCTTCCAGGCCGGGGTGGCGTTCCCGGCCGGGCGGCTCCGGGAGAAGGGCATCGTCTCCGCGCGCACCGCCATGGTGACCGGGGCGATCTGCTGCGGTATCGGCTACTTCACGATCGCGCACGTGGGCAACCTCGCGCTCGCGTTCGTCGGGTACTCGGTGCTCGGCGGGATCGGGGCCGGATTGGTCTATGCCACCTGCATCAACATGGTGGGCAAGTGGTACCCGGAGAAGCGGGGCGCGCGCGTGGGCTTCGTCAACGGCGCCTTCGCCTACGGCAGCGTGCCGATCATCTACGTGTTCTCCTACCTCATGCATCCGGGCAACGTGTCGGTGATCCTCGATGTCGTCGGCGTCTACATGCTCGCGGCCGTGCTGGTGTGCGCGCTGATGTTCAGGGACCCGCCCAAGAACTGGTGGCCCGCGCACATCGACCCGCTGCGCTGGTCGGCCGGCGGCCGCACCGCGGCGGTGCGCAGCCTCGTCAAGAACCCGCCCGCGGTGCGCCAGTTCGCGCCGATGGAGGCGATCCGCAGCGGGATGCTGCCGCTGATGTGGGTCTGCATGGTGGTCATCGGGATGGTGTCGTTGTTCGGCATCAACTTCGAGGTGCCGTTCGCGAAGGAGAGCGGGTTCGGCCCGTTCGTCGTCGCGTCGTCGGCCGGGGTGCTCTCGATCGTCAACGGAACCGGCCGGGCACTGGTGGGCTGGGTCTCCGACACGATCGGCAGGCGCCAGACGCTGACGATCGTGCTGGTGATCGCCGCGATCGCGCAGTTCGGCGTGCTGTACGCGGGCAACACGCACAACCTGTGGCTGTTCATGGTGGCCGCGTTCCTCACCGGGTTCGGCAGTGGCGCGTTCTACCCGCTGTTCGCCACGCTCGTGCCGGACTACTTCGGCGAGAACCACAACGCCACCAACTACGGGATCGTCTACAGCTCCAAGCTCGTCGGCGGCATCGGCGGTGGTGGCGTCGCCGCCGCCGTGGTCGTGGCCTGGGGCTACACCGGGGCATATCTGCTCGCAGGTGGGTGCGCGCTGCTCGCGGCGCTGCTCAGCCTCTTCCTCCGGCAGCCGGGCAGGCGGAGCGGGCGCGTCCAACCCGTCGTCGAGGAGATCGGCGGCACGGCGATCGCGAGCTGAGCTCGCCCCGGAACCGGGCGCCGCGCACACTTCCCGGGTGCGCGGCGCCCGGTCTCGTCGTCAGCGGGGCCGGTACACCGTGAGCGCGTGGGGCTGCTTGGTGATCCGCACTGCCGGGTCGACGCTGGTGAACTCGCCGTCGAGGGTCAGGTACAGCAGGCCGTCGGGCGCGGTGATCTCGAGCTCGCGCACGGCGGTGCCCTCGTAGGGGCCGGACCAGCGCAGCGTGCCGAGCAGCACCGCCAGCGCGACCCGGGTGCGGGCGAACGGCCGTTCGGCGTCGACGATCCGGACGTCGAGCAGCCCGTCGTCCAGCCGGGGGCGGGCCGTCGGCGCGAAGCCGAGCGGCAGGTACTGGCCGTTGCCCGCGAACACCATCCACACCCGGCGCCGCCGCCCGTCGATCACCAGGTTCTGCGGTTGGGTCCGGCGCAGCAGGTGCACGAGGCCGACCAGGACGGCAGGCCACTTCCCGAGCCGTTTCTCCCACTTCTCGCGGTAGCGCACCAGTTCCGTGTACACCCCGGTGCTGCAGGTGTTGACGAACACGTGCTCGTCGACGCAGCCGAGGTCGATCCGGCTCGCGGCACCGGCCTGCACCGCGGAGATCGCCTCTTCGACGTTTTCCACGCCCAGGTCGCGGGCGAAGTGGTTGAGCGTGCCGGCGGGGATCACGAACAGCGGGACGTCGTGCTCGGCGGCGGTCTTCGCGGCGATGTTGATCGAACCGTCCCCGCCCGCGACGCCGAGGACGCGGCCGCGCTCGGCCGCCTCGGCCAGCACCTTCGCGAGATCGGCGCCGTCCTCGGGCTGGACGATCTCCGCGTCCGGCAGCCGCCGCCGGAGCAGGTCCACGAGATCGCCGTTGGTGCTGCCCGCGGCGGAGTTCACCACCACGATGACGCCCTCGCCGGTGGGCGCGGCGGGCGCGGCGACCAGGGCGGCGTCGGCGGGGCCGGCCGGGGTGCGCGGCCACCACCACATCGTCAGGGCACCGGCACCCGCACCGAGCGCGAACCCGGCGAGCACGTCGGTGGGGTAGTGCGCGCCGGTGACCACGCGCGAGGCGCCGACGCCCGCGGCGAGCAGGCCGACCGGCACGGCGAGCAGCGGCCATTCGAGGGCGACGCCGGTCGCGAACGCGGCGGCCGAGGCGGAGTGCCCCGACGGGAACGAGGTGGTGACGGGGATCCGGCGCAGGCGGCGGCCGACCGGGGTCAGCTCGAGCGGTGGCCGGGGGCGGCGGACGGCCTGCTTGCTCACCACGTTGGCGGCGAAGCTGGCCACTCCCAGCGCGATCATGCCGCGCAGCCCGGCCCGCCGCGCGCGGCGGTTGCCGGTGGCGGCGAGCGCCGCGCTGACACCCCACCACAACCGCCCGTAGTTCGCCGCGCGGCCCAGCGGGGGCAGCACACTCAGCGCGCGGGTGTCGGCCGCGCCCAGTCGCCGCAGGACCCAGCGATCGGCCGCGGGCAGTCTTCGCCACATGCGCTGTAGCCTACGTAATCCGGGGCGATCGTGATCTACTCAGCCGGTGACGGTGCGGACCTGGGTTGTGCTCGCGGCTGTGTCGTTGCTGGTGGCGGGTTGCTCGGGCGGGGCGCAGCCCGTGGTGTCGGACGACTTCGACGGCGTGTCGCTCGACCGCGCGAGCTGGGTCGCGTACGACGGGTACAACCACGCGTCGGGGGAGACCTGGCGGGCCGCGCAGTGCACGGTCTCGGGCGGGGTGCTGCGCCTGCACGCCGACGATACGGGGATCTGCGGGATCGCGTCGCGCACCCAGAAGACCTACGGGAAGGCGGAGGTCCGGGCGCGGTTCTCCGCGCCGGCGGGGCGCGGGCTGGCGCCGGTGTTCCTGTTCTGGCCGCAGAACGACGAGGACTGGCCGCAGGCGGGCGAAATCGACTGGCTGGAGTGCTACGACACGACCCGGCAGTCGTTCGGGTCGTGGATCCACTACGCCGGGCCGTCGGACAGCGACGAGTCCGACCGCGCCGGCGACTTCCGGGTCGACATGAGCCAGTGGCACACCTACGGCGTCGAGTGGACCTCCTCGGCGGTGCGTGTGTCGGTCGACGGGCAGGTGTGGCACGTGTACACCGAGCACCTCCCGAGCGGGCCGATGCACCTGGCGTTGCAGGTCAACCGTATTGGCCCGGTGTCGGGCGAGGCCGACGTGGAGATCGACTGGGTGCGGCAGTCCGGGTGATCTGCTGCTGTCATCACCCGGTTGAGCGACACTGACAGGTATGGCGCACCGTCGTAAGGCCCGGGTCGTCCGCTGGCCGGTGTCCTCCTCGGTGATCAAGACTGTCGGCTACGACCCGGCCCGCAGGCTCCTCGACGTCGAGTTCCACAACGAGCACGTGTACCGGTACGAGGGTGTGGAGAGCACCGTCTACGCCGAGTTCATGGCGGCGGATAGCAAGGGCCGGTTCTTCAACGAGCACATCCAGCACGGGTACGAGTTCGAGCGCCTCACCTGAGCCACTCCTCCAGCCAGCGGGTGTGCACCGGGCCGGGGGCGAGCTGCGGCAGCAGGCGGGCGTGCAGCCCCGCGGTCGAGGGCACGCCCTCGAAGCGCAGCTCGGCCACGGCCTGCCGGGCCCGGGAAAGGGCTTCCTCGCGGGTGGCGCCCCAGCAGACCAGCTTCGCGATCATCGAGTCGTAGAACGGGCTGATCCGGTCGCCCGCCGTGAAGCCCGTGTCCACCCGCACGCCGGGGCCGCCGGGCAGGTCGAACACGCTCAGCTCGCCCGGCGCCGGCCGGAAGTCCGCGTCCGGGTCCTCCGCGTTGATCCGCAGCTCGACCGCCGCGCCGGTCAACGCGAGATCGTCCTGCGCGAAGGAAAGCGGTGCGCCGGAAGCGATCCGCAGCTGCTCGGCCACCAGATCCACCCCGGTGACGCACTCGGTGATCGGATGCTCCACCTGGATCCGGGTGTTCATCTCGATGAAGTGGAACTGCCCGTCCTCGGCCAGCAGGAACTCCACGGTGCCCGCGTTGCGGTACCCGACGTGCCGCGCGAGCCGGACCGCCGCGTCGGTGATCGCCGTGCGGACCTCGGCGGGCAGGCCCGGCGCGGGTGCCTCCTCGATCAGCTTCTGCCTGCGGCGCTGCACCGAGCAGTCGCGTTCGAAGGCGTGCACCGCGTTGCCGTGGTGGTCCGCTAGCACCTGCACCTCGATGTGCCGCGCCCGCTCGATCAGCCGCTCCAGGTACACCGTCCCGTCGCCGAACGCGGCGGAGGCCTCGGCCTGCGCCGTCGGCAGCACCGCGGCCAGCTCGTCCGGCGCGCCGACCGGTCGGATCCCGCGCCCGCCGCCCCCGGCGGAAGCCTTGACCAGCAACGGAAAGCCGACCTCCGCGGCGGCGGCTTCGGCGGCCTCGACCGAGGTCACCGGGTCGCTTCCCGGGACCACCGGCACCCCGGCCTCCTGCGCCATCCGCCGCGCGGTCGCCTTGTCGCCCATCTTCTCGATGACCTCGGCGGGTGGCCCGACGAACGTCAGGCCCGCCTCGGCGACCCGGCGGGCGAACGCGGCGTTCTCGGCGAGAAAGCCGTAGCCGGGATGGATCGCGTCCGCGCCCGACCGCTTCGCCGCGTCGAGCACGGCGTCGGCGTTGAGGTAGGACTTTGCCGCGGGCGAACCACCGATGTGCACGGCGTCGTCGGCGAGCTCGACCCACCGCGACGCCGTGTCGGCGTCGGAGTAGGCGGCCACGGCCTCGAACCCGGCGTGGTGGCACGCGCGGATGATCCGCAGCGCGATCTCGCCCCGGTTCGCGACCAGCACCCGCCTCATTCGCCGACCTCGGCGATGTCCTGTCCCATCGAGACCTCGTCGCCGTCGTCGATGAGGAACCTCCTGACCGTGCCCGCCTCCTCGGCCTTGAGCTCGTTGAAGGTCTTCATCACCTCGATGACCGCGATGGTCTGGCCGGGCGTGTAGCTGCCGCCCTCCTCGACGTACGGGTCGGCGTCGGGCGAGGGGCGGCGGTAGAACACACCGGGCATGGTGGCCTTGATCGTTCCCATGAGTTCCTCCTAGCTCACAAGGGATTTGATGCGATCCAGCCGGGAGCGGCGGTCGCGTCGCGCGGCGAGCGCCGCGGCGAGGTCGACGGGGACGAACGACACCAGGTCGCCGGTCCTGGCCTGTGCGATCCGGTCGCGGTCGGCGGAGACGACCGTGCCGATCGTCGCGTAGCCGCCGCCGGTGACCGCGTCGTTGAGCAGCACGATCGGCTCGTCGCCGCCGGGCACCTGGATCGAGCCGACGGGATAGCCGAGGTCGACGACGTTCGCCGGGTCGCTGCCCGCGCCGAACGGCTGCTCGCGCTCGACGAAGTCGAGCTTTCCGCCACGCAGCCGGTAGCCGACCCGGTCGGCGTCCTTGGTGATCTTCCACTCGGTCCCCAGGAACGATTCCATCCCGGCGTCGGTCAGCCGGTACGAGCACAGGCCCACGACTGTCCGAAGTGGAGTGACCGAGGGATGTTCCGGGCGCAGCTCATCGGGCACCCGTACGCCGGGCCGGGCGCCGCTCGCCTCGCCGAGCGGGAGCCGGTCGCCTTCGGCGAGCTTCCGCCCGTCGAGACCGCCGAGCCCGGTGAGCGTGTAGGTCGAGCGCGACCCGAGGTACTCGGGCACCGCGATCCCGCCGCTCACGGCGATGTACGGCCGGGCGCCCGCGGTGATCATGGCGAACGACAGCACGTCGCCCGGCTTGACCGCGAAGGCTTCCCACGTCGGCACCGGTTCGCCGTTGAGGCTCAGCGGCGCTTCCGCACCGGTCACGGCGACGATCCGCGAGTCGGTGAACTCGAGCTTCGGCCCGATGTAGGTCGCTTCGAGCGTGGCGGCGCCTTCGGGGTTGCCGACGAGCAGGTTGGCCGCACGGTGGGAGAACTGGTCCATCGCGCCCGACGGCGGCATCCCGATCTCGTAGAACCCGTCGCGCCCGGTGTCCTGCACCGTGGTGGACAGGCCGGGGGAGTGCACGATCAGCTCACTCATCGGTACAGCACCTCCAGCAGCTCGCTGTTGAGCGCGTCGGGGTCGGCGAGGAACTCGGCAGGGCTGAACTCGAACTCGCGGATGCGGTAGGCGAAGGTGCCGGCCTCGACCTCGGCACGCACCTGGTCGAACTCCGCCCGGTCGATCGCCCGGTACCGGAAGACGTCCCCCGCTCGTGGGAACACGCTGCGCTCGCGGAAGTCCGGCAGCGTCTGCGACACGTCGAGCACCGGCGCCGGCGCGATGCCGAACAGCTGGTAGCCGCCCGCGCCCCGCACGGGGTAGACCACGGAGAACGCGCCGCCGTAGCCGAACGCGCGTTCCGGCGTGTCGGTGCGCGGCCGGACGTACTTGGGCACCTCGATCTGCCGGTCGCGGGGCACCATCTGGTAGCAGAACGGCAGGCCGGGCACGAAGCCGAGCATCGTGACGATGTACGGCGCACCGGCGAGCGCGTCGATCAGCTGCGGCACCCCGGCGTAGCCGTTGATGCGGGCCGCGTACTCGAGGTCTGTCGCGTCCGGGTCCTGGTGGCGGTCGCGGAAGCGCAGCAGCGTCTCGCGGGTCCACGGGTCGTCGTAGAGGATCGGCACGTCCACGACGCGGGTCGGCAGCACCTGGTCGGCGGTCAGCGCGGTCGCCGACTCCTCCAGCGCGCGCAGCTGCTCCACCAGCTCCGCGGGGTGAAGCACGTCCGGGTCGAGCCGGATCAGGTAGGAGGCGTTGGACGGGCAGATGTCGATCACGCCGGGCACGGACCGCGCACGCAGGGCGGCGGTGATGGTCATGGCCTTGAAGTTCGCCTCCAGGCTCATCGCCTGGTCGATCTCGACGAACACGAACTCGTCGCCGCCGTACTCGTAGCGGGCGGGCGGCAGCACCAGGTCGGTCGTGGTCACGGCACCCTCCTCTCGGGTTGGGCTCACCTTTGCCGTCCGGCTGCCTCGACGCTATTGGACATCCGGGACAGGTGCCCGCCCACGCGTTGTCCAACCGGGCGAATTGCCGTCGCGCCCCGGGGCTCGCACGCTGGAGGCATGAAGAAGCTGATCGATCTCAACGCCGATGCCGGGGAGAGCTTCGGGCGGTGGCGCCTCGGCGACGACGAGCACCTGCTACCGCTGGTCAGCTCGGTGAACGTGGCCTGCGGCTGGCACGCCGGGGACCCGGCGACGATGCGCCGGTCGGTCGAGCTGGCGCGCGAGGCCGGGACGGCGCTGGGCGCGCACCCCGGGCTCCCGGATCTCGCGGGCTTCGGCCGGAGGTCGATGGCCCTCTCCCCGGCGGACGCGGCCGACGCGTGCCTGTACCAGTACGGCGCCCTGCGCGGGTTCGCCGACGCGCTCGGCGTACCGGTCGCGCACGTGAAGCCGCACGGGGCGTTCTACGGGCTGACCATGCGGGACCCGGAGGTGACCGACGCGATCGTGCAGGCGTGCCGGGCGGTGTCGCCGGAGCTGATCGTGGTGCTGCTCGCGGGCGAGACGGCTGCCAGGGCGGAGGCGGCGGGTGTGCGGGTGGCGCGCGAGGCGTTCGCCGACCTGGAGTACGACGACAACGGGCACATCATCATCGAGCCGCAGCCGCTGGCGAAGGACCCGCGGGCTTGCGCCGACCGGGTGCTGGACATCCTCGACGGCCACGTCACGTCGGCCGGCGGCAAGCGCGTCGAGGTGGACGCGGACACCATCTGCCTGCACGGGGACCGCCCGAACGCGGTCGAGATCGCGGCGGCGATCCGCGACCGCCTGGCCCCGGCGGAGGTGACGGTGGCGCCGATCGCGGAGGTACTCGCGGCGCGGTAGGGCTGCCCGCCCTCAGACCTCGTCCAGATGTGCCGGGTCCAGGACGAACTCCGTGTGCGCCGCCAGCGCGTCCGCCGCCTCGGGGGTCACCTCGCGGAAGCGCACGGTGTCCTGCCCGGGCCGTAGCTGCCCCACCTTCCACAGCGCCGCGTGGACGACCGTCGCGATCACCGTGAACCCACCCGAGCTGGGGCCGTCGGGGCCGAGGATCGTGGGCACGTCGCCGTTCACGATGACTCCGCCGAGGGGGTAGCTTGCGTCCAGCACGTTCGACGGGTGGTCCCCGGCGAGCCCCGCCCCGTCGCGCGCCCATGCGAAGTCGTGCGGGTTGAGCAGCACCCCCAGCCGGTCGGAGTTCAGGTTCACCCGCCACCGTGCCGACGTGAACTCGCGCCAGTCCGCCGCGGTCAGGAACTGCGGGTCCGCCTGCGGCCCGCGCACCACCTCGAGCTCCCAGTCCCGGTGGTGGACCGGCCGCAGTGACTGCGGCACCCGCAGCTTCCGCCCGCGCCCCGCGCCGACCGGCAGCAGATCGCCCCGGATGAGCGCTCGCCCGTCGAGCCCGCCGATGCCGCCCATCGTGTGCAGCGCCCGCGCGCCCAGCACCGGCGGCACGTCGATCCCGCCGGAAACCGCCAGGTACAACCGGAAACCGGCCCCCGGCGGCGCACCCGAGGCCAGCACGTCGCCCGGCGCGACCTCCAGCGCCTCCCACAACGGCACCGGCGCCCCGTTCAGCGACGGGCTGCCCGCGCCGCAGAACGCGACCACTCCGGCGAACCGCGCCCGCGCGGTGAACCGGCCCACCGGGATCTCCAGCCCCGCCGCGCCTGGATCATTGCCCACCAGGACATTGGCCAGCCGGAACGCGAGGTGGTCGACCGGCCCGGCCGGGAACAGCCCGCGCGCCTGGAGCCCGACGCGGCCCGGGTGGTCCTGGATGGTGACCTGCGTGCCCGGCTCGATGATCTCCAGGGTCACTGCCGCCCCAGATGGCCGGCCACGGAAAACGGCTCCTCCGCGATCTCGTACCGGTACCGGTTTTCCAGCACCAGCCTGCGGATCTCGGTCAGCTCGTCCTCCTCGACCCGGAAGAACCGCAGCCGGTCCCCGGCCCGCACCAGGAACGGCGACGCGGCGAACACGTCGTTGTGCGCGAGGGCGTCGAAGATCGGGACGGTGCGGCCGATCAGCTGGTAGCTGCCGGGCGACTCGACGGGGAACACCGCCAGGCAGGGGCCACCCATGCCGACCGCACCCTCCGGCGTCCACGCGCGCGTCGGGTTGTACTTCGGCACCGACAGCTCCGTCGGCGCGCGCAGCGAGAACGTGAACGGCAGGCCGGGGGAGAAGCCGGTGAACGCGGTCCACCACTCGCTGCCGAGCACCTTGTCGTATAACGCCTCCCGGTCCGGCAGCCCGTTCTGGGCGACGATGTAGTCGATGTTGCTGCCGCCCTCGGTGTAGAGCGCCGCGCGGATCGTCGCCGCGTACAGCTCGACGGCACGCCGCGTGGCGGAGTCGTCGAAGGCGATCGGCAACGAGATCCGCCGGCTGGGCAGGACGAGCGACGAGACGTCCGGCTGAAGCTCGTGCACCGCGGCGAGGTGGTCGAGCAAGGCGGCACGGCTGGTGCGGGCGGGGTCGAAGTGGACGAGGATCGAGCGGAAGCCCGGCGCCGCCTCGACGAAACCGGGCGGCGGATCCGCCGTGAGCCCGGCGAGCGCGCGCACGACGAAGAAGTTCAGGCGCAGGTCCAGCTCGGCGTCGCCGTATTCGACGAGCACGTACCGGTCGCCTGCCGGGCAGTAGCTGACCTTCACCGGTCGGCCTCCCGCAGCCGCAGGGCCAGCCACAGTTCGGCGCGGGCGGTCGGGTCGTCGAGATCGCTGCCGAGCAGCTCCACGATCCGGCCGAGCCGGTAGCGCAGGGTGTGCCGGTGGATGCCGAGCGCGGCGGCGGAGGCGTCGATGTGCCCGTTGTGGCCCAGGAACACCCGCAACGTCGAGACAAGGTCCAGTTTGGACCGGGTGGCGTGGCGTTCGAGCGGTTCGAGCAAGGCGTCGGCCCACCCCAGCGCGCCCGGGGTGTCCAGCTGCGCCAGCAGACCGGCCGTCGCGACGTCCTTGGCCGGTATCAGGCGTTCGCCCTTCGGCGTGCCGAAGAACACCGAGCGGGCCCGGCGCAACGCGTCCGGCAGCTCACCGAACCCGACCCCTTCCGTCACGACGCCCCGCGACCCGGGCACGCGGTGCAGCACCTCCTCCAGTGCCTGCAGATCCCCTTCGGCGACCGGCAGCACGACGACCACGGTGTGCTGCTCGTGCCGGACCACCAGCGCGTTGACCTGGCTGAGCGCCTGGTGCTCCTCGACCGCACGCAGCACGTCGGCGCTGTCGGCGTCCGTGCCGAGCACCGCGACGCGCACCGGCGCGGCCGGCAACGGGACCTCGAGCGTGTCGGCGACCGCGCGGGTCAGCTCGGTGTGCTCGCCCGTCGCCAGGCGCAGCACCGCGCGGCGGGCGTTGCGGCGTGCGCCCGCGACCTCGCGTTGCGCCGCCAGGTCGAGCGAGAGCAGCCCGGCCGCGCTGGTGAGCACGGCGTGGTCGGCGGCGCCGAGCGGCGTCGCTCGCCCTGCCGCGAGGAACCCGCCGTCGGGGGCGATCGGCAGCAGCGCGACCTGGTCGGCGCCCAGGTCCAGCGACGCGGCGCGCACCGGCGAACCGAGCCGCGCGAGGTCATGGGCCAGGCGTTCGGCGTGCTTGCGGGCCCCGGCGGGGGAGGAGTGCCGCGCGGCGCCGCGCTCGTCGAGGATCAGGCACCAGCAGCCCAGGGCGCGCGCGAGCCCGTCGAGCACCGCGCGCGGGCCGTCGAGCGCGGCCGCGATGAGGCCACGCTGGGCGTCGATCGCGTCCGCCCGCTCGTGCGCCCCCGAGATCGCCGCCGCGACGGCCTCGCTGATCGCGATGAACGGCGTCGTCCGTGGCACCTCCAGCACCGGCAGGCCGCGCTCGCGGGCCGCGTCGAGCAGTTCGCGCGGCACCTCGTCGTGCCCGAAGCCGACGCCGAAGCCGAGCCCGGCCAGGCCGTGCGCGGCCAGCCGCCGGGCGTACGCCGTCCAGTCGCCGGCGAGGCCCACGGTCAGCAGGAACTCGCCGCCGGAGAGGAACGGGGCGGGGTCGGCGAGCTCGCTGACGTGCACCCAGCGGATCGGCCGGGTGAGGTCGGCGTCCACGAGCGACCGCAGCCCCAGCTCCCGCCGGTCGAGCAGCCAGGCCGGGGTGGGTCGCATTCCGTCGCCTCCTCGGTTCGGCCGGGCCCGGGCCGGGTAGCTGTGGCGCCCTCGAAACGGTAACCACCTTCACCGCTCCGGTGCCCACCGGCGTGACCGTGCCGCACACGGGTGGACCACCCGATAGCGGGACGAACGGGCCCGCTGCCCGGCGGCGGCGCAGAATCGGGCGTCATGACCGGCTGGAGGCCGCAGACGCGGGGCCCGCTGGATGGGCTGCGCGTGGCCGTGTGCGGGGCGGGCGCGGCGGTCCGGCACGCCGGTCGGCTGCTCGCTTCGCTGGGCGCCGTGGTCGATACCGGCGAGGACGAGGCCTGGCGCGAAGCCGACGGGGTCATCGACGCCACCGGGACGCTGCCCTCGACCGCCGAGCTGCCCGCGGTGCGGACCGTGGACACCACCGCGTTGCAGGACTGGGCGTCCTCGGGCGCGATGATCCTCACCGGACGCCGTGCGGGGCCGCCGCTGCGGTCGCCGGGGCAGCCGGCGAGCGTCGCGTGGGGCGCGTTGCTCGCGACGGAGCTGCTGGTGCGCATCGGTGGCGGGGACGCGGTGCTGCCGGGCCCGCGGGTGCTGTCGGAGCGGGCCGCGATGGCCGGTTTCCACCGGGACGCACCCGTTTCGGCGGACGGCAGCTTCCGCGTCGGGACCATCCGGTGCACAATGGACGATCCGGGCTGGCCGTTCGTCCTCAATGGACTGACGTGCAAGGCCGTGCCGGGCAGCGGGCCCGCGCGGGCGGTACGGCGGCGCTGGCGGTTGCCCCCGATGCTGGTCGCGGACCTGTCGTCGGGGTGGGCCGGGCCGTTGTGCGGGCACCTGCTGACCCTGCTCGGCGCCCGGGTGCTGAAGGTGGAGGACCCGGCCCGCCCGGACGGCGCACGGGTGTGGTCGCGCGAGTTCTACGACCTGCTGCACGCGGGGCAGGAGTCGGTCGCGCCGGATCTCGGGTCGGCCCTGCTGGGACACCTGCTCGCGGTGGCGGACGTGGTGATCGACGACGGCCGGGTGGCGCGGCCCGGCGGCGCGGCGGACCAGTGCTGGATTCGCATCACCGGCGACTCCGGCGACGCGGCCGCGGTCGACGCGGGCCTGGTCGCGTTCGACGCCGACGCCGGGGTGGCCGCGCCCTGCGGGGACGCGATCGCCGCACCGCTGACCGGGATCAACGCGGCGCTGGCAGTGGTGGCCTGCCGGCTCGGCGGCGGGCGGTGGCGGGCCGATCTCACGTTCCGCTCCCAGGCGGCGGCCGCCCTGATCGGCTCCCTGGGGAACGGCCCGAGCCCGGCGCCCGCCCCGCCGGTGGCCCGCACGCCTGCCGGCCGCGCCCCGGAACTGGGCGCTGACACGGAGCGGGTGCTCAGGGAGCTGGGTCGGCGCTGATCGGCTCCGCCCGGCGCGGCATCAGCAGGAGCGCGCCGACGCCGACGACGCTCAGCACGATCAGGCCCAGGAACACGTGGTGCGTCGCCGCCTGCAGGGACGAGCGGATGTACTCCGCGACGTCCGGGCGCTCGGGTTGCCCGCCCAGCACCAGGCTCGTCGCGTCCACGTTCTGGGGCAGCTCACCCGCGACGGCGGCCGGCGGGTGCGCGAAGCGGGAGGCGAGTGTCGCGTTCGCGACGGCGCCGAACACCGCCGCGCCGACCGCGCTGCCCAGTGACCGGCTGAACATGTTCGTCCCGGTCACCACGCCCCGCTGCGACCAGCCGACCACCGACTGCGCCGCCACCAGCGTCGGGCTCGTGCACAGGCCCAGCCCGAGCCCCAGCACGAACGCCGCCCCCGCGGCCGTCCACACCGACGAGTCCTCGCGTAGCCGGGTGGCCGTCAGCACCGCGCCCGCGATCACGAACACGCTGCCGATCAACGCCGTGTCGCGGAAACCGATCCGCAGGTAGATCCGTCCCGCGAGGCTCGCGGCCAACGGCCAGCCGACCGTCAGCGCCGCCAGCGCGAACCCGGCCACGACCGGGCCGGTGCCCAGCACGCCCTGCACGTACGTCGGCAGGAACGAGCTCAACCCGATCAGCAATGCGCCCACCACGAGCGCGACGATGCTGCCGCCCAGCAGGACCCGGTGCCGCAGCACCCACAGCGGCAGTACCGGCTCCCGGGCCCGGCGCTCGACGAACACGAACGCGACGAGCAGCGCCACGCCCAGCACGAAGATCACCAGCGTCTGCGCCGAAAGCCACGGCCACGCGACGCCGCCTTCCAGCAACCCGAGGATGATCAGGGAGAACCCGCCGGTCAGTGTCGCGGCTCCGGCGAAGTCGACGCGGTGCGAGCGGTGCTCGACCGACTCGGCGAAGTGCCGCGCCAGCATCCACACCGCGATCGCGCCCAGCGGCAGGTTGACGAAGAAGATCAGCCGCCACGACAGGTATTCGGCGAACAGGCCGCCCAGCGTCGGGCCGAGCACGGACGCGATGCCCCACACGCTCGCCACGTAGCCCTGCACGCGGGCCCGTTCCTCCACGCTGTACAGGTCGCCGACGACGGTCATGCTGATCGGCTGCACCGCGCCCGCGCCGATGCCCTGCACCGCGCGGGCGATGATCAGCGCCGGCATGCTCCAGGCGGCCCCGCACAACACGGAACCGAGCAGGAACACCCCGATCCCGAAGAACAGCACCGGCTTGCGGCCGAGCGAGTCGGCGAACTTCCCGTACAGCGGGACGGTCACCGCCTGGGTGAGCAGGTAGACCGAGAACAGCCACGGGAACTGGGAGAAGCCACCGAGATCGCGCACCACCGACGGAACCGCGGTCGCGATGATCGTCGAGTCCAGCGCGACGAGACCGGTGCTGAGCATGATCGCCACGAGGACCGGGCCCCGTTCCGAACGCAGACCGACACCACTCACCGTCATCCAGTACCCCTCTCCGCCGAAGCGGGACAACTCCGCCGGGTTCCGGCGCATTCCCGATCAGCGGGAAACGGACAGCCGACCGCTCTTCGCCACCGCGACCTCGCGGAGCAGCTCCGTGGCCGCGGTACTCGCCGCGGCACGGGTGACGCTGACCGTGCGCCACTGTGGCGGCCGACCATCGAGCCCGAGGAAGCACACCTTGTCGGTCTTGACCGAGAACGACTGTGGCACCAGGGCGACCCCGAGTCCGCACGCGACGAGGTCGAGCAGCGAGTGCACATCGGTGACCTCGAGCGCGACCCGCCGCTCGACACCGGCCTCGGCCAGCACCTCGTCGGCGAGGTCGCGGGCGCCCCAGTCGGCGGGGAAGTCGACGAACCGCTCGTCCCGCAGGCGCGCCAAAGAGATCCGCGACTCCCCGGCCAGCGGATGCCCTGGCGCGCAGGCGAGCACGAGCGGCTCGGCGGCGAGGGCCTCGGCGACCAGCCCGTCGGGGACCCGCGCGCTGCCGGACACGAACGCCACGTCCAGGCCGCCGGTGCGCACCTGCTCCACCAGCTCGCCGGAACCGCCGTGCCGCAACTGGATCTCCAGCCCCGGATGCGCCCGCAGGAACCCGGCGAGGACCTTCGGCAGGTGCACCACGTGCAGGCACTGCAGCGAACCGACGGCGAGGTTGCCGCGCAGCAGGCCCTGTACCGCGGAGACGGCCTCGCGGGCGGCGTCGGTCGCCGACAACGCGCGCCGCGCCTCGGTCAGGAAAGCCTCTCCTGCGGTGGTCAGCTCGACCTGCCGGGTGTTGCGCAGGAACAGTGCCGCGCCCAGTTCGCGCTCCAATGCCCGGATCGACGCCGAAAGCCCGGACTGCGCGACCCGCATGCGCTTGGCGGCACGGGTGAAATGGCTCTCCTCCGCGACGGCGACGAAGTACTCGATCTGCCGTAGTTCCACCATTCATCACCCAGACTGCTCAACGCGATCAGAATCTTCTGTTGGACAGCTTAATCGAGCGCGGCAAGGGTGGATGGTGCAGCTTTCGCGGAACGAAGGGGAACCAGTATGCGCACTCGCCGTCTCGGCGATGTCGAGGTCAGCGCGATCGGGCTCGGCGGGATGCCGATGTCCATCGAGGGCAGGCCCGACGAGGAGCGGTCGATCGCCACGATCCACGCCGCGCTCGACGCGGGCATCACGTTCATCGACACGGCCGACGCGTACCACCGCGACGCGGGCGAGGTGGGCCACAACGAGTCGCTGATCGCCCGCGCGCTCGCGAGCTACGGGGGCGACACCTCCGGCGTGCTCGTGGCGACCAAGGGCGGGCACCTGCGGCCCGGCGACGGGTCGTGGACCGTCAACGGCTCGCCCGAGTACCTCAAGCAGGCCTGCGACGCCTCGCTCAAGCGGCTCGGAGTGGACGCGATCGGGCTCTACCAGTTCCACCGGCCCGACCCGAAGGTTCCCTACGCGGAGTCGGTCGGCGCGATCCGGGACCTGCTCGACGCCGGGAAGATCCGCTTCGCCGGGATCTCGAACGCCACCGTGTCCCAGATCGGCGACGCGAACGGCGTTCTCGGCGGTCGGCTGGTGAGCGTGCAGAACCAGTTCTCGCCCGCGTTCCGCTCCAGCGAGGACGAACTGGAGTTCTGTGCAGGGCGGGAGATCGCGTTCCTGCCGTGGAGCCCGCTCGGCGGCAGCTCGCGGGCGGGCGAGCTGGGCTCCCGGTTCGCCGCGTTCGCTGAGGTCGGGCGCGAGCACGGGGTCAGCCCGCAGCAGGTGTGCCTGGCCTGGGAGCTGGCGAAGGCGCCGGTCGTCATCCCGATCCCGGGTTCGACGCGGCCGGAGACGATCCGCGACTCCGCCGCGGCGGTGGAGCTGCGGCTCACCCCGGAGCAGCTCGCCCGCCTCGACGCGGTCTGAGCCCCGGCGACCCGACGGCGCTGTCCCGGAGTTTCCAGCCGGGGCAGCACCGTGTCCGAAGTGGACCCGGCAGTCCGGCGTGCTCCGGCCGGGCGCCGCGGCTCATTCCGGCCAGCTGTTGCCCAGGATCACCTCGACGAAATCGAGGTGGTGGAACGCCGCGTCGTCGTGCTCGAGGACGTCGGCGTTGACGGTGCCGAAGGTGCTGTCGGGCCGGTGGCGGAAGCCGTCGGCGAAGGCGGCGATGATCTGGCGTTTGAAGTCCGGCCGCGGGTGCGCGGCGACGACCGCGGCCAGGTCAGCCTCGCTCAGCAGGTCCCGCCCGATGCCCGGCACGTCGGTCTCCACCCCGGCCGTGACCAGCGCGACCTCGGGCTCGAGCCGCCAGGGGACCTCGGGGGTGGTGTGCAGCGCGATGCCCTCCCACACCTTGCGCACCTCGGCCTCCGGCACGCCGTGCGACTCGAGGAACCGGCGGGCCTCGTCGGCGCCGTCGAGCTCGAAGCGCTGGGTCTCGCCGCGGTACTTCTCCGTCAGGCCGAGGTCGTGGAACATCGCGCCGACGTAGAGCAGCTCGGGGTCGGCCCGCAGGCCGAGGCGGCGGCCCTGCAGCGAGCCGAACAGGAACACCCGGCGAGAGTGGTGGAACAGCAGGTCGGGGGTGGCGTCGCGGACCAGTTCGGTGGCCTCGGCGACGAGGGCGGAGTCGGGGATGGTGATCCCGGCGATCACGGTGGTCATGGAAGCGCTTCCTTTCGTTCTCGTTCCTTCGAGGTTCGCAGCACCGACCGGGCCCGTGCCCCTCGATTCGAGTCATACTCTCCACAGTTCGAGACGAGGGGACGGACATGAGCGAGCGGCGGACGGCGGTGCTGGTCTTCGACGGGGTGAAGCTGCTGGACGTGGCGGGCCCCAGCGAGGTGTTCGCCGAGGCCAACCGGTTCGGCGCGGACTACCGGCTGGTGCTGTGCTCGGTCGGCGGCCGTGACGTGTCCTCGTCGACGGGGATGCGCATCCACGTCGACGAGGATGTCGCGGAGCTGGGCCCGCTGGACACGGTGCTGATCGTGGGCGGCGACGTCTTCCCGGCGCATCCCGTCGACCCCGAGCTGGCGCAGGCCGCTGCCACCCTGGCGAGCCGTGCCAACCGGGTCGCCTCGATCTGCACGGGCGCGTTCATCCTCGCCGCGGCCGGCCTGCTCGACGGCCGCCGCGCGACGACGCACTGGCAGCACGCGCAACGGCTGGCGCGGGCGTACCCGGGGATCGAGGTCGAGCCGGACGCGATCTTCGTCGAGGACGGCCCGGTGTTCTCCTCGGCCGGGGTCACCGCGGGCATCGACCTGGCGCTGGCGCTGGTGGAGCGCGACCACGGGGCGGAACTGGCACGCAGCGTCGCCCGGTCGCTCGTGGTGTTCCTGCAGCGGCCGGGCGGGCAGTCGCAGTTCTCCCCGTCGACCCAGGGTCCGGCGCCGAAGACCGTGCCACTGCGCAAGGTGTGCGACGCGATCGCGGCGGACCCGGCGGCGGACCACTCACTGGCGAAACTGGCCGCGACGGCGGGGCTGAGCTCCCGCCACCTCACCCGGCTGTTCCAGGAGGAGCTGCACACGACCCCGGCGAAGTACGTCGAGCTGGTCCGGTTCGACGCGGCGAAGGCGATGCTGGACGCGGGCCGCTCGGTGACCGACACAGTGCACGCGAGCGGCTTCGGCAGCCCGGAGTCCCTGCGGCGGTCGTTCATCCAGCACGTCGGGGTCTCGCCGCGGGCCTACCAGCAACGCTTCCGGACCGCGGCCCGCTGATCGCCGCCGGGCCGTAGCACTGGGGCCGCTTCCCGCGACCTGATCACTGGCCGGGTCGTGATCCCCGCCCGGCCGTGCTCACGGGAGGTGCGGATGGCGTCGCAGGCCGGAAACGTGGTCAAGATCGGCGGGGCGCTCGTGCTGGCCGCCGGTCTGTGCTGGTGGTGGGTGCCGCCGGCGGTGAAGATCCTCGACCGGCCGCACACGGTCGCCTCGGGCGCCCGCCCGCTGATCGTGGTCTCGACCGCGGGCGGTACCACCGACCAGGCGCTCGACGTGTCGATGACCGGCGGCATCGGGACCGACCTGACGGTCCGGATGAACCTGCGCACGCTGGACGAGAAGCACACCGACTACGAGCAGGTCGAGACCCGGGTCACGATCTTCGGCCCCGAGCGCGACGGAGCCGTCGCGTGCCAGGGGGAGTCCGCGAAGCTCAGGCCGTGGGCCGATCTCGGCGAAGGGGCGCAGACGGCGTTCGACGTGGATGAGGTCAGCACTTACGCCGGCGCGCATCCGCTCGGCAAGGCGAGCGAGGACGTCCTGTCGGCGAAATCCTTCCCCCAGTGGACGGGACACGTGAGCACCGTGACCGGCTCCACGGACGAGGACGGCCGCAAGAACGCGGCGCTCGAGTGCGTCGTCCCGGCATCCTGGGTGTGGGCGATGGGCTCGGCGCGGGCCAGCGGGCTGCTCCCGCAGATCAACTACAACGCCGTCGACGGCCGCACCGACTTCCAGGCGCAGGTGAACGCGACCACGGCGATCGACCGGGACCCCGGGTGGGTGCTGGACGAGTCGTACCCGGAGTCCACAGTGGACGCTTATTCGATCAGGCAGACGCTGAACCAGTACTGGGTCGGCAAGCGTGGCGAGCACGCCAACCTCGCGTACACCTCGCAGCCCGATCTGCTGCTGGCCGCGCGCGACACCGGCCAGGACGACGCGAAGACCCTGACGGTGGCGGGAATCGTGCTCGGGATCGCCGGCAGCCTCGTGGTCTCCGCGCTCTCGCGCATCGTCGACGTGCTGCTGTATCCCTCCCGTCGCAGGCGGGACTCAGCCGCGGCCGAGGAGTGAGTCCGCCACGTGCTGCAGGTGGACGCGCATGTTCTCGCCCGCGCCGAGGGGGTCCCGGTCCTGTAGCGCCGCCACGATCTCCATGTGCTCCTGGTGGTAGCAGCGGCGCAGCTCCGGCGTCGACGTGCGCCGCTTGAGGCTGCCCCACACCGGCAGCGCCCGCGCGGTGTTCATGACGTCGAACATGTTCATCAGCAGTCCGTTGTGCGCGGCGGCCGCGATGGCGCGGTGCAGCTTCGCGTCCCAGCGTTCGAAGCCCTCGAAGTCCGGTGACTGCCCGCCGCCGTCGAGGCATCCGGCGATCCGGTCCAGGTCGGCCTGCGTCGCCACCCGGGCGGCCAGCGTCGCGACCTGGGGCTCCAGCAGTTGCCGCACCTGCATGATCTCCGCGGGGCTGGTGTCCGACGGTGCGCCGTCCACGTGCTGGGTCACGACCTCGGTCACGAACGTCCCGCGCCCGACGTAGCGCACCACCAGCCCGTCCCGTTCGAGGATGTCCAGCGCCCGCCGGACCGCGCTGCGGGGTGCCTCCAGTTGCTGGACGAGGTCGCGTTCGGGCGGCAGCTTCGCGCCGGGGCCGAGCGTCCCCGCGCGGGCGCCTTCCGCCAGCAGCGTGCGCAGCGAATCCTCGAGCTTGCTCATGCGTTCACTTTAACCCATCCGTGGTGACCAATCGAGACCAATTTGACCAGGCTATCGACAAGCTCATCGACGCCGCGTACGGTCTGGACGGTAAGCATTGGTCTCAATTGTTCAGATTGGTTCACGGGATGAAGCTGGTGACCTTCTCCACCGACACGGGCCCCCGGGTCGGGGTGGCCGACCCCGCGGCCGGTGTCGTCCGCGACGTCAGCGACCTGCTGCCACCCGGCACGGGGGTGCTCCAGCTCGTCGAGCGCTGGGCCGACCTGGCGCCCCTGCTGGCCGGGCGGGCGGACACGCTGCCGCTCGACGAGGTGCGCCTGCTGGCGCCGATTCCCGTGCCACGGCGCAACATCTTCTGCGTCGGCAAGAACTACCGCGAGCACGCCGCCGAGTTCGGCCGCAGCGGGTACGACACCCCGAGCCGCTCGGAAGACCTGCCGGACAAGCCGATCATGTTCACCAAGGCCACCACCGCGGTCATCGGCCCGGACGCGGAGATCGACCCGCACCCCGGCGTCACCGCGGAGCTCGACTACGAGGGCGAGCTCGCGGTGATCATCGGCCGGGGCGGCCGCGGGATCAGCCGCGAGGACGCGTACGCGCACGTCTGGGGCTACACGATCGTCAACGACGTCACGGCGCGGGACCTGCAGCGCGACCACAAGCAGTGGCTGCTGGGCAAGTCGCTCGACACGCACTGCCCGATGGGGCCCTACGCCGTGACAGCCGACGAGATCCCCGACGTGACAGCACTGGAGCTGGAGACCGCCGTCAACGGGGAGCGCCGTCAGCACGCGCTGGTCAAGGACCTGATCTTCGACATCCCCGAGCTGATCGCGACCGTGTCGGCCGGCATCACGCTGCTGCCCGGCGACGTGCTCGCCACCGGCACCCCGGCGGGGGTCGGGATCGGCTTCGACCCGCCGAAGTTCCTGCACTCCGGCGACGTCGTCGAGGTGTCCCTGACCGGCCTCGGCGTCCTGCGCAACAGCGTCCGCTGACCACGACAAGGAGCATTGTGAAGATCAACGACACCGAACTGGCCGTCGAGGTCGAGGGCGAGGGCCCGGCCGTCCTGCTCGTGCACGGGCTCGGCGGCACGTCGAACTTCTACCAGGTGCAGGCGGAAACGCTCGCTGAACGGTTCCGCGTGATCCGCGTCGACTCCGCCGGGGCGGGCCGGTCCGCGCTCGCGGACGGCATCAGCATCGAACGGCACGCCGAGGACCTCGTCGCCGTTCTCGACGCGCTCGAGGTGGAGTCGGCCGCGGTGGTCGGGCACTCGATGGGCACGCTCGTGGTGCGCCTGCTCGCCGCGCGTCGTCCGGAAAGGGTGTCCGCGCTGGCGCTGCTCGGCGCGGTCGCCGAACCCGCGGAAGCCGGCCGCCAGGCGCAACGGGACCGGGCCGCCGTGCTCCGCGAACGAGGCACCGGCGCCGTCGCCCCCGGGGTCGTGGCGAACGCGCTGTCGGAGCACACGCGCCGCACGAAGCCGGAGGTGGCCGCGTTCGTCCGGGAGCTGGTGATGCGCCAGGACCCGGAGGGCTACGCCCGCAACTGCGAGGCGCTCGCCGCCGCCACCGACCCTGGCCCGATCGCCCGGGAGCTGCCGCTGCTGCTGGTCACCGGCGCCGAGGACAAGGTCGGCGCGCCGCCGGTCAGCGAGCAGCTCGCCGCCGCGCACGGCAACGCGACACTGGAGATCCTGCCCGGCATCGGGCACTGGACGGCGCTGGAAGCCGCCGCCGAGACGACCGACCTGCTGCTCAAGTTCCTTTGAACCACGCCACACCTCAATGACGAGGAGGACCCCGCATGTCCATTCCCGCGAGCAAGACCCTGTTCCGCGACGTGTCCATTCTGGACTCCACCGGCGCCGACCCGTACCGCGGTGACGTCCTGGTCGAGAACGACCACATCGCCGCCGTCGGCACCGTCGACGCCGGCATCGCGACCGACGCGCGGATAATCGAGGGCCGCGGGCGCACGCTGATGTCCGGCCTGTGCGACGCGCACACCCACTTCAGCTGGAACAACAGCGCGGACCTCGACGGCCTCGGCACGATGCCGGTCGAGGAGCACCTGTTGTTCGCGATCGAGTCCGCCCGCTCCTACCTCGACTCCGGCTACACGATGTGCCTCGGCGCCGCCTCGGCGAAGGACAGGCTCGACGTGGTGTGCCGCGACGTCATCAACCAGGGCCGCTTCCCCGGTCCGCGCTACCTCGCCAACGGGCCGGAGATCGCGGTGACCGGCGGCGAGCTGGTCAAGGGCATCACCTGGTTCGCCGACGGGCCCGACGAGATGCGCAAGGCCGTGCGCCGGCTCGTCGAGATCGGGGTGGACCAGATCAAGCTGTCCATGACGGGCGAGGAGATCACCGGCACTCAGCGGGCCGAGGACACGTACATGTCCGACGAGGAGGTGGCGGCCGCCGTCACCGAGGCGCACCGCCGCGGCAAGCGGGTGTGCGCGCACGCGCGCAGTGCCGAGAGCGTGAAGATGTGCGTGCGCCACGGCGTCGACATCGTCTACCACGCCAGCTTCACCGACGAAGAGGGCATGGACATGCTGGAGTCGGCGAAGGACTGGATCTTCGTCGCGCCCGGGATCAACTGGCTCGTCGCGACCCTCTACGAGGCCGCGGACTTCGGTTTCCCGCAGGAGGCCGCCGAGGCGGTCGGCTACAAGCGGGAGCTGGAGATCGCGACGGCCGGCATGATCGAGATGCACCGGCGCGGCATCCGGGTGCTGCCCGGGGGCGACTACGGGTTCGCCTGGACCCCGCACGGCACCTACGCGCGCGACCTGCAGCACTTCGTCGAGCGGTTCGAGTACACGCCGATGGAGGCGATCCTCGCGGCGACCGCGCTGGGCGGGGAGATCATGCTGCGGCCGGACAAGCTCGGCAAGGTGCAGCCGGGCTACTACGCGGACCTGCTGCTGGTCGACGGCGACCCGCTCGCCGACATCGCCGTCCTGCAGGACCACGAAAAGCTCGACTTCATCATGAAGGACGGCCGGTTCCACAAGGAATCCGTGCGGTGACCCTGCTCATCTGCCGCACCTGCCCGCGGTACGACCCGCGGGCGAGCGGTGAGTTCGGCCGCGCCCTGACCGCCGCGATCGCGGCCGGCCGGGGCGGGGCCGGCGTGGAGATCCGCAACGTGCAGTGCCTCGGCGGCTGCCCGCGGCACGGGGTGGTCGCGGTGGACGGGCCGGGCAAGGCACGGGTGCGCTTCAGCGGGCTCGACACCGGTCACGTCGAGGCCATCCTCGAAGCCGCGGCCGCGCACGACGCCTGCCCGAGCGGGCGGCCGGACGACTGGGAGGTGCCCGCCGGACTTGCCGATCACGTCAGCTCTGTCACCCTGAAACGGGGACCCCACAGCTGACGAGGAGGGTGCGGTGACCGAGTCGAAACCGCTCGAGGGCCGGGTCGCCCTGATCACCGGCGCGTCCGGCGGGATCGGCGGCGCGCTGGCGGCCCGGCTCGCCGAGGCGGGGGCGGACCTCGCGCTCGCCTACAGCGGGCATCGCGAGGACGCCGAGCGCGTCGCCGCGAGCGTCGGGGTGAAAACCCTGCTGCTGCAAGGAGATCTGGGCGACCGGGAGGTGCCGGGGCGGCTTGTCGAGCGGACGCGGGACGAGCTGGGCGCGGTCGACGTCCTGGTCCCCAACGCCGGGGTCGGCAAGCAGCTCGCCTGGGACGAGGTGGACGTCGACACGTGGGACACCACGATGGCGGTCAACACCCGTGCCCCGTTCCTGCTCGCGCAGGCCGCGCTGCCTTCGATGATCGAGCGCGGCTGGGGGCGGATCCTGTTCGTCTCCTCGATCGCGGCGCTCAACGGCGGTCTCGTCGGCCCGCACTACGCGGCGAGCAAGGCGGCGTTGCACGGCATGACGTATCACCTGGCTTCGCGGGTGGCGGGCAAGGGAGTCACGGTGAACGCCATCGCACCGGCGTTGATCGGCGGCACCCGCATCCTGCCGCGGTCCGGGCCCGGCGAGCTGCCCGCGCCGATCCCGGTGGGGCGGCTGGGCGAGCCGGACGAGGTCGCGGCGATGGCCCTGTCGATGCTGACGAACGCCTACCTGACCAACAAGGTCATCGCGGTGGACGGCGGGCTTTTCGCCTACTGACGGCGCTGCGCCCGTTCGATGAGCCCGAGCACGTGCTCCGGATCGGGGATGTCCTGCAGCACGAGCGGCGAGATCGGCTGGCCGATGCCCGGCGATCGCGTTACTCTCGAGGGCTCCGAAGGCGACCGAGCCGTCGGTCAGTTTCGGGGAGGTCAGCTCGGTCAGGTTTTCGGCGGGGTGGACACGGCCAGCCCCACGACGGCGACCAGCGCGGTGTAGGGCAGGGCCTGCGACTTCCCCAGGAGAACCTCCACGAGCAGGAGCACTGCCACGGCTGCGACGGCATTGAGCGCGAAGGCCCACCGCTGCGGCGGACGCCGCGCCGACTCCCCGGTCCACAGCACGATCTCACCCTCGCGCAGTTCAGCCACGAGGGTGAGATCGAATTCGCGCGGGAAACGTTTCAGCCGTCCGAGCGGCGCCGCCGGAGGGTGAACTTCTCGAAGACCGACAGCTCGCCGGACGGCTTGTTCACGTTGTAGTACGTCACGTACATCGACGTCGTGTCGCCGGGGTGGCGGCCCGGGTCGACGGTGAACGCCGCGAAGCCGTACGGGTGCTCCTCGTCGCGCACCGCGCTCCAGACCGCCTGCTCCTTCACGTAGGTCGGCGTGCGCTTGCCGGTGCTCGGGTTCGCGGCGGCCGAGACCGCGGTGAGCACCTTCGCCGTGCCGTCCTGGAAGAAGCTCTGGTTGGTCGTCCCGGACACCCCGCCGCCGCCGAGCACCATGTGCACCGTGCCGTGCGTGGAGTCGATGACGTCGGTCTTCGCCGACGCCGGGTTCGGGGTGAGCGTCTCGCTGCCGGACACCACCCCGCGCACCGCCAGCGAGCGCTCGTAGTCGTGCTCGTGGCCGCACAGCACGAGGTCCACGCCGTACCGGTCGAACAGCGGCCCGTACTTCTCGCGCAGGCCGAGGTCGGCGCCGTTCGCGTCCGAGGAGCTGATCATCACCTGGTGCATCGCGACGACGACCCAGTCGACGTCGCGCGAGGCACGGGCGGCGCGCAGCTCACGCTCCAGCCAGGCCAGCTGGCGGCCCCCGGAGTAACCGCTGATGTAGACGTCCCCGCCGTCCTGCAGGCAGTTGTCGTCATTCTGCAGCACGATCACGTGCACCGACCCGGCGGTGAACGAGTACCACAACCCCTGCAGCTCGGTGTCGGTCTCGGTGGAGGGCAGCTGGAAGTACGCCTGGTAGGCCGACAACCCGATCGGGCCGTTCGCGCGCTCGATCTCGTGGTTGCCCGCGGCGGGCATCCACGGGCGGAACCGCGCCGAGCGGGTGTTGTTGGTGAAGAAGTTGTTCCAGGTGCGGACCCGGTCCACGTCCAGGTTGGCGTAGCAGAGGTCGCCGTTGAGCAGGTGGAACAGCGGGGCGACGGTCTCGATGCCCGTGACGATGTCCTTCGTGGCGGGTGTGGAGTTGGCGTCCAGCCCCACGGTGCCGTTCGCCGCCCAGGTGACCTGCGGCGCGGACTGGTCGCCGAAGCTGGTGAAGGTGAAGGGCATGCGTCCCGACGGCGCGGTGCGGAACGTGCCCGCGTCGGGGGTCGCGCCGTCGTGCTGCACCGCGTAGATGTAGTCGGTGCCGGGACGCAGCCTCTCCAGCTGCGCGTGGTGGATCCACACCGTGCGGCCCGAGGCCCCGTCGACGTAGGTGCGGGTGTCGGCCTGCACGGTGGCGCCGAAGCCGCCTTCGAGCGTGCCGTACACGACCCGCGGGCGGCGCACCGAGGCGTCGGTGACCCAGGACGCGACCATCTGCCGCGCCGGGTCCTTGCCGAACGTCAGGTGCAGGCCCTGCACCGGGGTGGCCCCCGAACCCGTCGTCGGCGCGACGCCCGCGGCGCCGGCGACGTTCATGCCGAGCAGCGGTCCCGCCGCGGCTCCGGTGCCGGCCGCGCCGAGCAGTCCGAGTGCGTTGCGGCGGCTGACGGGGTGCTGGGACATGAAGGCCTCCTCGGGGTCGAGGAGAACCTAGAAGCGGTGAACGACGCGGCGGTGAACTCGTCCTGTCGCGCGCGTGAAGCATTTTCCTTACGACACAAGGAAGAGGGATGATTCAGGCCCAGGCGGTGATGGTCCTGCGGACCGGGCGCTGGTCGCCGTCGGTGGCGAACAGCTCGGGGGAGTGGCTGCGGATCCGCTCGACGTCGGAGAAGACCAGCCGCAGGTGCGCGCGCATCGCTTCGACGCTCTCGCCGAGGTTTCCCGCGGCGCAGCAGGGTGAACCAGAGCGCCCCGTCCGGGCCGGCGGTGATCACTGATGGCCCGTCGCCGGCTTCGAACACGCGCACGTCGGCGCCCACCCGCGCGATCTGTCCGCTGTGGACCAGTGTGACCCACAGCGTGCCGCCGGGCCGGGTGGCGATTCCGTACGGGCCGGAGCCGGGCAGCTCGATCTCGTCGTAACGCACCCGGCAATCGTGCCAGACCCGGGTGGCCGACCACAGCGGTATTTCGTGCCGGCCTCACCCGTTCCGCGTGTGGTCCACAGTGGAGGGCAACAGCCGGAGCCGGAGTTCGGTGACGTCGGGTGGACGTTCGCCGAACTCTTACGACTTCCTGACCGAACCCGCCGAGCGGGCGCCCCTGGGGTGGCACCGGTCCTAGCATCAGCCGCGTGACCAGCACCTCCTCCCTTCCGCCCGGCCTGCGGCGGATCCGGTTCCGCAGCCCGCTGCGCGGACCGTGGCTGACGTCGGTCTTCGGCGCCGTCCTGCTCGCCTGCCTGCCGTTGGTGATCATCACCGGACTGCTGGACTACGTTGCCTACGGCCCCGGCCAGGGCATCCCCGGTGCGGTCGGCTTGCTGCATCTGCCCGGCTTCGACTGGCCGACCCGGCCGTCCTGGCTGTTCCGCCTCACCCAGGGCCTGCACGTCGGGCTCGGCCTCCTGCTCGTGCCGGTGGTGCTCGCGAAGCTCTGGTCGGTCATCCCGAAACTGTTCGCCTGGCCGCCGGTCAAGTCCCTCGCCCAGATCCTCGAACGGGTCTCGCTCCTGCTGCTCGTCGGCAGCATCCTGTTCGAGATCGCGACCGGCCTGCTCAACATCCAGTACGACTACGTCTTCGGCTTCAGCTTCTACACCGGGCACTACATCGGCGCCTGGGTGTTCATCGCGTCGTTCGTCGCGCACGTCTCGCTCAAGCTGCCGACCATGGTCCGCGCCCTGCGTTCCCGGTCCCTGCGCAAGGAACTGGCGACCCCGCTCGCCGAGACCGTGCCCGAACCGCCCGACCAGTTCGGTCTCGTGGCGCCCGAGCCCGCGGCCCCGACCGTCAGCCGCCGCGGCGCGCTCGGGCTCGTCGGCGGCGGGGTGTTGCTGGTCGGCGTGCTGACCGCGGGTCAGACCATCGGCGGCCCGCTGCGGGACGCGGCCGTGCTCCTGCCGCGCGGCAGGCAGCCCGGCGAAGGGGCCAACCGCTATCCCATCAACCGCACCGCCGTCGCGGCCCGCGTCACCCAGCCCGGCGAGGAATGGCGGTTGGCGCTCAACGGGTCCCGCGAGTTCAGCCGGGCCGACCTGCTCGCCCTGCCACAGCACACCGCGCGGCTGCCGATCGCGTGCGTCGAGGGCTGGTCGACCGTGCAGACCTGGACGGGCGTGCGCCTGCGCGATCTGGCGGCGATGGCGGGCGTGCCCGGCCCGGCATCGGCGTTCGTCGACTCGGCTGACCCGGGACCGTTCGGGCGGGCGATGTTGACCGGCGACCAAGCCACCGATCCGGACGCGTTGCTGGCATTGCGGGTCAACGGTGCCGAGCTGAGCCTCGACCACGGCTTTCCCGCCCGGGTCATCGTGCCCGCGCTGCCCGGTGTGCACTGCACGAAGTGGGTCCGCTCGATCGAATTCCGGAGGGCGTGATGAACCGCTTCGCCGACCTGTACGGCGCTCGTCTCACACATCTGGTCCTGCTGCTCGCCAGCCTCGCCCTCGCCGCGTACGCCGGTTCGTTCCTGCTGGGCGATCCCGCGCTGCTGACGATGCTCGTCTGGTTCGTCGGCGCGGCGGTCCTGCACGACCTCGTGCTCTTCCCGCTGTACTCGCTGGCCGACCGCGCGCTGGTCAGCCGCCTGCCGAGGCTGGTCAACCACATCCGGATACCGTTGCTGGGCGCGGGGCTGACGTTCGTGCTGTTCCTGCCGGGCATCATCCGCCAGGGCGAGCTGACCCACCTGGCCGCGACCGGGCTGACGCAGGAGCCCTACCTCGCCCGGTGGCTGTGGCTCGTGCTCGGGATGTTCGCCGTGTCCGCGGTGGTCTACGGAATCCGGTTGCTGGTCAGGAAAGCCTGAGCCCGGCCCTGGCGCGGCGGGACCGCCGGGCGCGCCGGGGCAGTTTTCCCGCGATGACGTCGTCGAGCAGGGTGGTGACCGTCTCCCGGGCGCACTCCCTGTTGGTCCCGATGCCGCCGGACGGCCCGCGTTTGATCCAGCCGACGACATACGTGCCCGGCCGGTCCGCCACCCGGCCGGCCGAGTTCGGGATGGTGCCGGTGTCCTCGTCGAAGGGCAGGCCGGGCAGTGGCGTGCCGCGGTAGCCCACCGCGCGCACGACCTGCCCGGTCGCGATCTCCGTCGCCCCGGCCGCTCCGGTGACCCGGAGCCCGCGCACCTCGCTGTCGCCGAGGACTTCGGCCGGGGCGGAGTGGAACCGGAACACGATGCGCCTGCGTCCGTCCGGCCGCGGTGGCGCGCACCAGTCGACCGTTTCCCGGCGGATACCTTGTAGCAGGGCCGCTTTCTCGCCGGGGCCGGCCGCGTCGATGGTCTCGGTGACACGCGCATCGTGCGCGTCGACGACCAGTTCGACGTCCTCCTGCCCGATCAGCGCGAGCAGCTCCGGCCTGGTGCAGGCGGCCGCGTCCGGGCCGCGGCGGCCGAGCAGTACGACCTCGCGCACCTTGCTCGATTCCAGGCGCGCCAGCGCTTCCGGTGAGATCGACGTGCCTGCCAGCGTGCGCGGGTCGGCGGTCAGGATCCGCGCCACGTCCAGCGCGACGTTGCCGTTGCCCACCACCACGACCCGCTCGGCCGACAGGTCGATCTCACCGGCGGCCACGTCCGGATGGCCGTTGTACCACGCGACCACCTTGGTGGCGGGCACGCTGCCGGCGAGGTCCTCACCGGGAATGCCGAGGCCGCGGGCCGACGAGGCGCCGACGGCGTAGATCACCGCGTCGTGCCGGGCCGCCAGCTCCTCGACGGTGACGTCCCGGCCCACCTCGACCCCGAGGCGCAGCCGCAGCCGCGGATGGTGGTGGAAGCGGGCGAAGACCTCGCCGATCTTCTTCGTCGACGGGTGGTCCGGCGCGACGCCGTACCGCACGAGTCCGCCCGCGACGGGCAGCCGGTCGATCAAGGTGACGCGGGAACTGGTGTGCAGCAACAGGTCCTCGACCGCGTACATCCCCGCCGGGCCGGTGCCCACCACCGCGACGTCGAGGGCCGGGAAGTCGCTCGGGATGGTGCGGGAGAACACCGGCTGGCCCCAGGCGTGGAAGTTCGGCGAGGCGGCGTCGAAGACGTCGACCGCGCGGTCGGTGTAGTAGTCGGCGTTGATCCCCGCGTAAGCCTGGAGCGGGCCGGTGAGCAGGTCCACGGGGAAGATCGCGTCGACCGGGCACGCGTCGGCGCAGGCCCCGCAGTCGATGCAGGTGCGCGGGTCGACGTAGAGCATCTCCGTGCTGCCGAAGTCGGGCTCGTCCGGCGTCGGGTGGATGCAGTTGACCGGGCACACCGCGACACACGACGCGTCGTTGCAGCAGGTCTGGGTGATCGCGAACGCCATGGCTCAGATCAGGTTCGCACGCTTGTAGAACCAGGTCGACGCCTTGGTGAGCAGCCCGGCGGAGTTGAGGAACTCCATCAGCCCGGCGCAGCTCGAGCGCAGCATCGACTTGTGGTGCTCGTTCGCCCTGGCCTCGCGGATGGCGCGCTTGGCGTCGAGCCCCGCGTTGGCGTAGACGTCCTGGTTCACCATGCTGCTGACGATGACGTACGCGGCGACCGAGACGACGAACGCGTTGTAGTGGCGGCGCAGCAGGCCCGCGCCCTTGAGCCGCTCGCGGGTCTCGTCGCGGGCGAACTTCATGTGCCGCGACTCCTCGACGACGTGGATGTTGTTGATCGTGCGCACGAACGGGACGACGCGCTCGTCACGCATCCAGTCGCGCTGCATCACGTCGAGGACCTCCTCGGCGACGAGGATCGCCGCGTAGGCGGCCTCGCCGGTGGCGGTCGTCTTGAAGAACCGGCCGAGCTCCACCGCGAGGCGGCGCGGGCGGTAGGCCGGGGCGCGCAGTTTCGCCGCGCCGCGGGCGAACATGATCGAGTGCCGGCACTCGTCGGCGATCTCGGTCAGCGCCCACTGGAACGCCGGGTCGGTCGGGTCCTTCGCGTAGAAGTCGCGCAGCATCATCTGCTGCAGGATCATCTCGAACCAGATCCCGGTGCTCGCGACCGACGCCGCCTCCTGGCGGGTCAGCTCGCGCTGCTGCCCGGGAGTCAGCTCGGCCCAGTAGGACGTGCCGTAGAGCGTGCTCCACTCCGGGCTCGCGCCGTGGTAGTTCGTGTCGAGCGGGGTCTCCCAGTCGACCTCGTGGACCGGGTCGTAGGACAAGGTCTCCGACGAGTCCAGCAACCGACGCGCGACTGACTGGCGGTCGGGCTGGGACGCGTCCGCTTCGTGCTGGATGTCGACGCTGGTCATGGCGAAGCTCCCTGGCGAGTTTGCCTGTTACCGGAATTTACAGTTACCAACGGTAACACGAACTCGGCCGCGGGCACATCAGGCGCGGACGGGGAGTGTGGCGCAGGACACGCTCGGGCAAGGGGCCGGGTCCGGACACGGTCATGGTCGCGCCGATCCTGCGCCTGCGGGCAGTATCGCGCTCCCGATGGGGCCATCGGCTGGGACGGCCGGCGCGACCCCCGGTTCCGGGGTCACCGCCGTCACCCTCGCCGACCACGTGATCGGGGGGACCGACTACGTCCTCAAGGAGATCGCCATCGCGCCGGGCGGCAGCACCGGCTGGCACTGGCATCCCCGGCCGCGTCTACGGGGTGCTCCGTCAGGGCACGCTCACGCACAACATGTCCGACTGCTCGATCGACGGCGTCTACCAGGCGGGCCGGCACATCGTCGAGCCCAGCGGGTCCGGCCACGTGCACATCGGGCGCAACCTGGGCAGCACGCCGGTCGTGCTCGACGTGCTCTACGCCGACCCGGCGGGCAGCCCGCTCGCCGTCGACGCCCCGAACCCCGGATGCGCGTTCGAATGACGCCGCGGGCGGCCCGATGGGCGTGGCGGGCACCGGTCCGGGCAGGTGCCGCTTGGAGTCCTTTGTGGACGAACCTCAGGGTTTGCGGCCGACGCCCACCATGATGACCGACTCCTCCGGGGCGTCGAACTTGATCTCCGGCGAGTTCGGGCTGCTGTCCTCCGGATGCCACAACGTCGTCCACGTGGTGCCCGGCTCGATGAGCTCGAAGTCGCCGAAGAGGGCGCGGATGTCCGCCTGCGAGCGCCAGTGCACGGGGTTCGCCGACGACTTGTACATCTCGTCGAGATCGACCAGGTTCTGGTACAGCGGCGCCGGCACGCCTTCGTCGGTGGTGTGCGAAAGCACGAGGTAGGACCCGCTGGGCAGCAGGTCCCGCAGCCGGGCGAGCGACTGCGGGCCGACGTCGGCACCCCGGTACAACTGCTGGAAGTGCAGGACCGCGACGAGCAGCAACGCGACCGGCTGGTCGAAGTCGATCACGCCGGTGCGGCCGACCGCTTCCCACAGGCGGTCGGGCTCGCGCAGGTCCGCCTGGATCGCCGCGTGCCGCGCCGGGTCGCCCTCGGTCTCCAGCAGGATCTTCGAGTGCGCGACGGCCACCGGCTCGTTGTCGATGTAGACGACCTTCGAATCGGGCGCCACGTCGTCGGCGACCTGGTGCGTGTTGCCCATCGTCGGGATCCCGGCGCCGACGTCGATGAACTGCCGGACGCCGAGGCCGGCCAGATGCCGGACCGCGCGGTGCAGGAAGAGCCGGTTGGCCAGGGAGATCGACCGCAGCAGGGGGAACCGCTCGACCACCGCGGCGCCGAACTCGCGGTCGATGGCCCAGTTGGCGGTGCCGCCGAGCAGCCAGTCGTAGACCCGCGCCGCGGTCGGATGGTCGAGATCGATGCCCTCGGGGGCGACGGTGTTGGGTCCCCTGTCGCTCACTGTCTACATCCCTCCGCCGGGCCGTGGTGATTCTGTCCACCATCGTAAGGGAGGGCGGGACCCGTGCCTGTCAGCCGTCCACCAACAGACCGCGCAGCGGGCCCTGCAGCCGTTCGGCGCGCCGGGAGACGCCCGGCAGCAGCACGAGCCGGTGCGTCCGGCGCTCGCCGCGGCGCTCGCGGTCCGCCTGCTCCTCGGCGATCGGGCGCCACAGCTCGTCGACGACGTCCGCGGGATCGGTGTCCAGCTCCGGCTCCGGGCGCCGCAGGTGTTCGGCCCACAGGCGCAGCCGCGTCGCGCGGATCAGCTCCCGGTCGCCGGTCGCCACGTTGACCTCGGTGTCGTTGAACAGCGAGTGCTCGTTGAGGTTCGCGGAGCCGATCGTCATCCACTCGTCGTCCACGATGCCGAGTTTCGCGTGCACGTACACCGGCGCGGCGGACTCGCCGTCGTGGGTGCTGATCGTCGCCGCGAGCAGGCGGCGGTTGCCGTCGTCGGCGCCGAGCAGCCTGCCCAGCTGGCCGCGGGTGGTGTCGGCGCCGTTGCTCGGCTTGCGGGGCAGCAGCAGGACCACGCGGAAGCGGTCGTCCGGCGGGTCGCACAGCTTGTCGATCAGGATCTCGGCGATCTCCGGCGACCACAGGAACTGGTTCTCCAGGTAGATCAGCCGCCGCGCCGAGCGCAGCGCGCGCAGGTAGCCGTCGAGGATCGTGAACTCGCCTCGGGGGGCGAAGCCGTAGGTCTTGTCGGGGACCGTGCGCAGCAGCTGCACGTCGCTGCTGCCCGCGGGCTCGGGGACGTCCGGTTTCGCCAGGTCCTCGCCCGCCACCTCCGTCCACCGCTGGCGGAAGTGCTCGGCGACGTCGGCGACCACCGGGCCGTCGAGTCGCGTCATCAGGTCGTGCCAGCCGATCGGCCGGTCCGGCGGGTGTTCGGGGCTGTCGTGCCGGTCGCCCTCCAGCGCGGTGAAGTCCACCCCGCCGACGAACGCGACCGTGTCGTCGACGATCACCAGTTTCTCGTGGTGGCAGTGCAGAGTGCGCTCGCGGGCGTCGAGGACACAGCGCACGGCGGTGTTCTCGGTGAACTTCCGCTGCTCCGAGCGCACCAGCCCGCGGGTCGGCTGGAACGCCGGTACCGGCGGGCCCGCCCACAGCAGCAGCCGGACGTCGACGCCGCGGTCCGCGGTGGTGGCGAGCAGCTCACGCAGCGTGGGCGCGCCGGGCTCGCGGGTGAGCCGAAAGTCCGGGCTCGCGTGCCAGTTGGCGATGTGCACGTGCGAGGTGGCGTTCCGGATCGCGGCCTGGATCGCGGGCAGCGCCTCCTCCCCGTCGACGAGCACCTCGACGCGGTTGCCGCGGCGCACCTCGGCCCGGCCGCCGAACCGGTCTCCGGCGCCGTCGGGTTCGAGCACCTCGCCCCAGCCGAGCCTGTGCAGTCTGCGCTGGTGGCGGGCGCAGAGAACGTTTTCCAGCCCGTTGCCGACCTGTTCGTCCAGCTTGTCCACGAGTGAGCGAAAAGTCTTCACCCGTCTATGTGACTACAGATCGGCCCGGTCCGCCGCGCAACGTGCCACGCGGCGCCGGTGTGCTCGTCAGGACCGGGCGTCCAGATCGGCTCCGGTCCACAGTGGACGCACGATGCCGCTTGGCGGGTCGTCTCGGCGCGACGGCCGGTCAGCCCTCGAAGGTGGTGCTGATGCCCATGCCGGTGATCCATTCGGGCACCGGTTCGTAGCTGGTCCGGTCCAGCGGCCGTCGCGCCGCACCTGTCGCTCTCGCTGCACTGCGAGACCGCGGAGATCATGACCGCATACACGAAGATGGTGGAACAGGACGGCCCGCTGAGCGGGCTGCGGGCCTACAGCGCCTCCCGGCCCGCGGACCGCCAGGACGCGCTGCTGGCACAGCCGCTGCCGCCGCTGACGGACCGGACGATCACCGGCGTCGGCTCCATCAGCATCTGCGGCCCGCGCGACCACTTCACGCCAGAGGCCCTCGAGCGCTACCGCGTGCTGGTCCGCGACGCCGCCGAGGAGATCCGGCGCAGCTGGGCCTGGCTGCGCGGCTCCCGGTCCTGACTCGGGCTCGGTGCGAGAACGCCGCACCGGTAGCCACGCCCGTTTCGTCGTGGGCGGTCGCTTGTCGCCGTTGGGGAGCGGAGTTACCCTTCTCGGGATCATCTCAGCAATCAGGAGCAGTTTCTCAACATCTGAGATTCCTCCCGCGAGTCGAAGGGGCGGTCGATGACGACTGCGAGCAACTCCGCGGCCATCGCGGCGCGGATGGACCGGCTGCCGATCACCCGCCGCCACCGGCTGGCGACCGTCGCGATCGGGCTCGGCCTGTTCTTCGACCTGTACGAGATCTTCCTGGCCGGCGTGCTCGGCAGCGTGCTGCAGAAGGACTTCCACCTCGGCAAGTCCTCGCTGGCCCTGCTGCTCGCCTCGGCGTTCCTGGGCATGTTCGTCGGCGCGCTGGGCATGGGCCGGGTGGCGGACCGGCTGGGCCGCCGTCGCGCGTTCCTGCTCAGCCTCGGCACCTACTCGCTGTTCTCGCTGCTGGGCGCGTTCAGCACGGGACCGGTGATGCTGGTGATCGCCCGGTTCGTCGCCGGGGTGGGCATCGGCGCCGAGCCGCCCGTGTCCGACACCTACCTCGGCGACCTGCTGCCGCCGCGGCACCGCGGCCGGTACACGGCCTGGGCCTACACCCTCGCGTTCCTGGGGGTGCCCGCCGCCGGGTTCCTCGGCCGCTGGCTGGTTCCCGCCGCACCACTGGGTTTCGCGGGCTGGCGCTGGATGTTCGTGATCGGTGCGCTCGGTGCGCTGATCGTCTTCGCACTGCGGACCGGGCTGCCGGAGTCACCGCGCTGGCTGGAGTCGGTCGGCCGTACCCGCGAGGCCGAAGCGGTGGTCGCGAGCTTCGAGCAGCAGGCGGGCGAACTGCCCGAGCCCGCCCCGCAGCAGGTCACCGAGACCGAGACCGGGCGGCTGGCCAACCTCTTCGTGCCGCCCTACCGTCGCCGGACGCTGATGATGACCGTGTTCCACATCCTGCAGACCCTCGGCTACTACGGGTTCGGCACGCTCGTGCCGATCGTCCTGGTGGCCAAGGGGTTCCCGGTCGTGCAGTCGCTGACGTTCACCGCGCTGACCTACATCGGCTACCCGGTCGGCTCGGCGCTGTCCCTGCCGTTCGTCGAACGGGTCGAGCGCAAGTTCCTGGTGATCGGGTCCGCGATCGTGATGGCCGTCTTCGGGCTCGGGTTCGGCCTCGCCGCGGACACCTGGCTCATCGTCGCCTTCGGCTTCCTCTACACGGCGGCCAGCAACTTCTTCTCCAACGCCTATCACATCTACCAGGCCGAGATCTTCCCGACCGCGCTGCGCGGCACGGCCACCAGCGGGACCTACTCGCTGTCCCGCCTCGCCAGCGGGCTGATGCCGTTCGTGCTCCTGCCCCTGCTCAACTCCGCGGGCGCCGGAACGCTGTTCACCGTGGTCGCGATCGCGATGGCCGTGGTGGCACTGGATGTCGCGCTGCTGGGCCCGCGCACCACCGGGCGCGTCCTCGAGGTGGTGAACACCGCGAGCGGATCGACGGCGGCCGCGGGGCGGTGACGCCGTCCGGGATGCGCGTGCCGCAGATGGCCGACAGCCCGGCGGCTCACCGGCGTGGCGCGACGACTCCTGCCGCCGTGCCGCCCCGGCGGGTCGGTTCGCCCGCGGCGAGGACCTGGCCGTGGCCCAGGAACTCCAGGCCCGCGGCCACCCCGATGTCCGGCGGGATGGTGATCGTCGGGTCGAGGGGGGAGGTCGAACTGACCGCGAAGCGCTGCCCGAGCTGCTGCAGGCCAGCGGCGGCCGGGTCGGCGAGGAAGGCCGGTTCCACCTGTGTCGTGGCCGCGTTGCGCTGCGAGGCGCGGGGTGCGGCGATCGCCTCGGGCAGGGACATCCCGAAGTCGATCCGGTCGAGCAGGATCTGCAGCACCGTGGTGATGATCGTCGCCCCACCCGGCGAGCCGAGCGCCAGCCACGGCTCGCCGCCGCGCAGCACGATCGTCGGCGACATGCTCGACCGCGGCCGCTTGCCGCCGGCGGGCAGGTTCGGGTCGGGCACACCCGCCTGCAGCGGGGTGAAGTCGAAGTCGGTCAGCTCGTTGTTCAGCAGGAACCCTCGGTGGGGCACCACGATCCCGCTGCCGCCCAGCTCCTCGATGGTGTTGGTGTAGGACGCGACGTTGCCCCACCGGTCGGTGACGACGAAATGGTTCGTCTGGGTGCCCTCGTCGGGCTGCCGCGCCTCCGTCGGCTGCGCCGGGCTGCAACCGCCCGAGCCGGCGAAGGGGTTGCCCGGCGCGACGGGACTGGTCGACGCGTGAGCGGGATCGATCAGGCAGGCTCGTTGCCGCCCGAACTGCGGCGAGAGCAGCTGCGCCAGCGGCACCGGGGTGTACGCGGAGTCGCCCACGTAACGGTTGCGGTCGGCGAAGGCCAGCCGGGTGGCTTCGAGATAGTGGTGCAGCGCCTGCACCCTGCTCATCCCGGCCAGGTCGAAGTTGCCCAGGATGTTCAGCGACTCGCCGACGGTCGTGCCGCCGCTGGACGAGGGCGCCATCCCGTAGACGTCGTAGCCGCGGTAGTCGACGTGCGTGGGCGCGACGAACGGCGCGCGGTACGCGGCGAGATCCGGCAGCTGCATCAGGCCCGGCCGCGGCTGCAGTGTCGCGCCGGGCGCGAGCGGCAGGTTGTGCACGGTTCGCACCACGTCGGCGCCGATCGACCCGCCGTAGAGTGCGTCGGCCCCTTCGCGCCCGAGCTGCCGGTAGGTCGCCGCCAGATCGGGGTTGCGCATGGTGGAGCCGACCTCGGGCAGCTGCCCGCCCGGCAGGAACAACGCGCTGGTGGAGCCGAACTGCGCGAACCGGCCGGCGTTTTCGCGGGTCTGCTCCCGCAATGTCGCCGTCACCGGGAAGCCCTGGTCCGCGATCTGTTCCGCCGGGCGCAGGACATCGGCCAGCCGGAAGCGGCCCCACCGGGACAGCGCCTGCTGCCAGGTCATCAGGGTGCCGGGCACGCCGACGGACAGCCCGCTGGTCACGGCGGTGGGGAACGACAACGGCTTGCCGGTGGCGGGGTCGAGGAACAGGTCCGGCTCCGCGCTCGCCGGCGTCGTCTCCCGGCCGTCGATGGTGCTCACCCGGTGCGTCCGCGCGTCGTAGTACACGAGGTACCCGCCACCGCCGATGCCGGCCACGTAAGGGTCGGTGACGCCCAGGGTCGCCGCGACGGCCACCGCGGCGTCGGCGGCGGTGCCGCCCGCACGCAGGACCGCGAGACCGGCGTTGGTCGCCTGGGGCGTGTCGGAGACGACGGCGCCTCCGGTGCCCACCGCGACCGTGCCGAGCGACGGGGCGGCGGTCGCCGGAAGCGCGGTGAGAAGGGAGCCGAGCAGGGCGGCCGTCACGGTCAACGTGGCGGCGGAAAAACGCGAGCGGATGCGCATCCGATTCCTTCCGGCGCGGGCAACGTCTCTCGTTCTACTCCTCGTCCCTCGCCGGGTGTCAAGACCGGGTGCGGTGAACTGTGTTCGTTCCCTTTTGTTTGTGTTGGATTGATGTTTAGATTTAGCTCATGGTTGTTCGATTCGCGCGATGGGGCGGCATCGTGCTCAGCACGCTCGTGCTCGTCCTGGGATTCGCCCCGGTGGCCTCGGCGGTACCCGTGGCCGGCTCCAGCAGCGGCAGCCGGCTGACAGCGCCCCCGATGGGCTGGAACGACTGGAACAAGTTCGGCTGCGGGGTCACCGAAGCGGTCATCCGCGAGACCGCGGACGCGCTGGTCCGCACCGGGCTTCGCGACGCGGGCTACCGGTACGTCAACGTCGACGACTGCTGGGAGGCCGGCAGCCGGGACACGGCCGGGCACCTGCAGGCCGACCCGATGACGTTCCCGGGCGGTATGGCGGCGTTGGCCGAGTACGTGCACGCCCGCGGCCTGCGGTTCGGCATCTACACCGCGGCCGGGGACAAGACGTGCCAGGGGCGACCGGCCAGCGGCGGGCACTACCAGCAGGACGCCCGCGACTTCGCGGCCTGGGGCGTCGACTACGTGAAGTTCGACTGGTGCGGCGCGCAGGGCGACCCGTACCAGCTGGCGACGCAGTTCCGCGCGGCACTGGACGCGACCGGTCGCACGATGGTGCTCGGCGTGTCCCGCCACGGAAACCCGTGGACGTGGCCCACTCATCCCGCGGACCTGTGGCGCACCTCCGCCGACATCGACGACCAGTGGTCTTCCCTGCTGCGCAACACCGAGGAAGAGGCCGGGCTGGCCACGAAGGCAGGTCGCGGCGTGGGCTGGAACGACCCGGACATGCTGCAGGTCGGCAACGGCGGGATGAACACGGAGGAGTACCGGGCGCACCTGAGCCTGTGGTCGGTGCTGGCCGCGCCGCTGCTGATGGGCAACGACGTGCGCACCGCCGACCAGGCGACGGTCGACCTGCTCGGCAACCGTGAGGTCGTCGCCGTCGACCAGGACCCCCTGGGCGTCCCGGGCGACCGGGTGCGCAGCGACGGCGATCGCGAGGTGTGGAGCCGCCCGCTGGCCGGGGGCGACGTCGCCGTGGCCCTGTTCAACCGGGGCGCGACCAGTGCGGAGATCCGCACGGACGCGCGAGAGGTGGGACTGCGCCCGGCGGCCGGTTACGACCTGCGTGATCTGTGGGAGCACCGCGACACGCAGAGCGCCGGCGGCATCTCGGCGCTGGTGCCGCCGCACGGCGTGGTGCTGTTCCGGGTGTCCGCCGACCAGGCCCGAAGCGCGCCACAGGTCACCGTGTCCACCGACACCGGTTTCGTCGAAGGCGGACGGCCGACTCCGGTCACGGTGTCGGTGCGGAACGAGGGGTTCGTCCCGGTCCGGGTGGACCGGGTCGGGCTCGACGCGCCCGCGGGCTGGCAGGTCACCCGGCTGCGGCAGGACGTGCCGGTCACCGTGGCCGGGCATCCGGTGACGGCGCGGTTCGAGGTCACCGCGCCGCCCGGCGCGTCGGACGCGGCGTTCGGCCTCACCGCCGAGGGAGGCGGCGTCACCTATCGTTCACAGGCCCAGGTCGTCGTGCCGCCCGCGCCGCCCGACGGGAACGTCGCACTGTCCGGGCAGCCGCGCCTGCAGACGGACAACGGCTGGTACCTGCCGATGAAGGTGGACCACTCGTTCGGGCCGGACGACTTCTGCGGCGACTGCCAGGGCGGCCCGCTCACCCTCGACGGCGAGCAGTACACGACCGGGCTGGGCACGTACGCGTCCGCTCAGGTCGGTTACTACCTCGGCGGCCGTTGCCGCACCTTCGAGACCACGGCGGGGATCGACGACGAGGTGCTCGGCATGACCTGGCCGGGGCCACAGAACGTCAAGGGCACCGCCCGCTTCCTCGTCTACGGCGACGGGCGTCTGCTGTTCGACAGCGGTCTGCTGCGCGCGGGCGACCATCCGGCACAGGCGCGGCTGGACGTGCGGGGTGTGCGCGAGCTGAAGCTGGTCAACCACAGCGGTGGCGACGGCAACTTCGCCGATCACGCGGACTGGGCGGGGATGCGGGCGAGCTGCTAGCCAACGGCGGTGCGGCGTTCGACGAAAACCGTGTCGTGCCAGGTGCCGTTCAGCTGGGCGATGCGTTCGCGGATGCCGACCGTGCGGAAGCCCGCGGCGTGGTGCAGGCCGATGCCGGCGCGGTTCCCGGTGAAGATCGAGGTCTGCAGCGTCCAGAGGCCGTCCTCGTCAGCGGCCATGACCTGCTTGCGGATCAACGCTTTTCCGATCCCGCGGCCGCGGTGGCCGTCGGCCACGTAGATCGAGGTCTCGGCCACGCCGGCGTAGCAGTCCCGCGCCGAGACCGGCGTGGCCGCCGCCCAGCCGACCACCTCGCCGTCGAGCTCGGCGACCCAGCGGTGGCCGGGCAGCCACTTCGCGTCCAGTGACGCCCGGCTGGGCACGGCGGTCTCGAAGGTCGCGATGCCGGTGGCGATGCCCTCGCCGTAGATCCGTCGCACCGCGGCCCAGTCCTCGTCCCGCAACGCGCGCACCGTGACGTCCGTGGGGACGTCCTCGGGGCAGCACGGACGCGGCGCGAGGAGGCCCATCACGGCGTCGGCGGCGTGGGGGAGCCCGGCGCAGCAGGCCGCGTTGATCGTGACCAGCGTCGCCGTGCGTTCCTTGTGCACCCGCACGAACCCGACGTCGGCCAGCTTGCGCACGTGGTGCGAGCAGGTGGACTGGCTGATGCCGAGGAACTCGGCGAGCGCGCCGACGGTCATCCCGCGTGGCGCGGTCGCGACGGCGTGCAGCAGCCGCACCCGGGTCGGCTCGGCCAGGCAGGCGAACCAGTCCGCGTAGGTGGCGGCGTCGGTGTCCGGCAGGACCCGGGCCTCGGGTGTCGCGGTCGTCATGGCCGCCAGTGTATCGACAGGAATCGATGGTTGTGTCAATCGATGTCGGTCGATAGAGTCTCGTTCAGTTCAATCGAACTGGATCGATGGAAGGGGCCGGGATGGACGAGCTACCCGTGGTCGTGGTGGGGGCGGGGCCGGTCGGTCTGGCCGCCGCGGCGGAGCTGGCCGAACGTGGGCTGCCGGCGCTGGTGCTCGAGCGTGGTCCGCGGGCCGGGGCCGCCGTGGCGGAGTGGAACCACGTGCGGTTGTTCTCGTCGTGGTCGGAGCTGGTGGGCCCGGCTGCCGGGCGGCTGCTCGCGGCGACGGGCTGGCAGCGCCCCGACCCGGCGGCATATCCGACCGGGCAGGACTGGGTGGCGCGCTACCTGGAGCCGCTCGCCGCCGCATTGGGGGAACGGGTGCGCTTCGGCGCCGAGGTCGTGGGCGTCGCGCGCCGCGGCCGGGACCGGGTGGTGGACCACGGCCGGGACACCGAACCGCTGACCGTGCACGTGCGCCGGGCCGGCGGGGGTGAGGAGCTGACCACCGCACGCGCCGTCGTCGATGCCTCCGGCACCTGGCCCGAGCCCAACCCGCTCGGCGGGGACGGCCTGCCGGCGCCGGGGGAGAAGGCCGCCGCCGACCGAATCGCCTATCGCATCCCGAACCTGGCGGACGCGGCGGTGCGGGCCCGCTATGCGGGCAAGCACGTGGTCGTCGCCGGCAGCGGGCACTCGGCGCTGACCGCGTTGGTCGCCTTGTCGGGTGTCGCGGGGCAGACCAGCTGGATCCTGCGCCGCGGCGCGGTCGGGAACACCTTCGGCGGTGGCGAAGCCGACCAGCTCCCGGCCCGTGGCGCGCTCGGCTTGCGTGCCAGAGACGCCGTGGCAGCGGGCCTCGTCAGGGTGGTGACCGGGTTCCGCACCGAGACGGTCTCCCGCGACGACGAGGGACGCCTGGTGCTGACCTCGCCGCAGGGGCACCGGGTGGACGGCGTGGACGAGGTCGTGGCCGTGACCGGGTTCCGGCCCGACCTCTCCTGGCTTTCCGAGCTGCGGCTGGACCTGGACGCGACTTTGCAGGCGCCGGTGGCGCTGGCGCCGCTGATCGACCCGAACGTGCACTCCTGCGGCACCGTCTACCCGCACGGGGTGAAGGAGCTCGCGCATCCGGAGCCGAACGTGTTCCTGGCCGGGATGAAGAGCTACGGCCGTGCCCCGACGTTCCTCGCGAGGACCGGCTACGAGCAGGTCCGCTCGATCGCCGCCGCGCTGGCGGGCGACCACGAAGCCGCGGAGCGGGTGGAACTCCCGCCGGCCGAGACCGGGGTGTGCGGTGGTGCCGGGCTGTTCGACGAGCCAGAGGGGGGCGCGTCGGCCGGCGGGTGCTGTGGCGCGCCGGCGGAGCCGCGGCTGATCTCCCTGTCGCCTCCTCGCTGAGGCCGCTGATGGGGGTGCAGACGGTGGCGCAGCCCGGGCTGCGCCGGGTGCTCGCGGCGTTGTGCGTCACCGAGATCACCAGCTGGGGCGTGCTCTACTACGCCTTTCCCGTGCTGGCCGGCGAGATCACGCACACGACCGGCTGGTCGGCGGCGACCGTGACCGCGGGGTTCTCCGTCGGCCAGCTCACCGCGGCGCTGGCGGGGATCCCGATCGGGCGGTGGCTGGACCGCCGCGGCCCGCGGTGGCTGATGACGGGCGGTTCGGTCCTCGCGGTCCCGGCCGTGGTGGCGCTGGCGACGGCGCGGAACCTCGGGTGGTTCTTCACGGCGTGGCTGCTGATGGGCCTGGCCATGGGCGCCACCCTGTACCCGCCCGCGTTCGCCGCGCTGACCCGCTGGTACGGGCCCCGCCGGATCTCCGCCCTCACCGTGCTCACCCTCGCCGGCGGTCTCGCGTCCACAGTCTTCGCGCCGCTCACCGCGTTGCTCGACGCGCACCTGGACTGGCGGCACACCTACCTCGTGCTCGCCGGGATCCTCGCCGTGCTCACGATTCCCGGTCACCTGTGGGGTCTACGGGGCGCCTGGCCGGATCCCGAGCCGCACGACCACGCGCGGCCCGCCGAACACCGCGACCCGGGCCGGGTGGCCCGGTCCCGGCCGTTCGTACTACTGGTCGTGACGCTCAGCGTGGCCGCGTTCACCGCCTACGCGGTCGTGGTCAACCTCGTGCCGTTGCTCACCGAACGGGGGCTGTCGCCCGGCTTGGCGGCTGTCGCATTAGGACTCGGCGGTGCCGGGCAGGTGCTGGGCCGGCTCGGCTACACCACCCTGGTCCGCCGCACGAGCGCGCACGTGCGCACCGCGCTCATCGTGGCGGCGGTCGCGGTCACCACCGGCGTGCTCGGCCTGATCACGGCGACCCCGGCGCTCGTCGCCGCCGCGGTGGTGGCCGGGATGGCGCGTGGGGTGTTCACCCTGTTGCAGGCCACCGCCGTCACCGACCGCTGGGGTGCCACCCACTACGGCCGCCTGACGGGCCTGCTCTCGGCGCCGCTCACGACCATGATGTCACTGGCGCCCTGGGCGGGTGCCGCGATCGCGGGCGGCCTCGGTGGCTACCCGCACACCTTCCTGTTGCTGGCGTCGCTGGGCGCCGCCGCCGCACTGCTCGCGCCGGCCACCCGGCCGGTACCGTCCGGAAAGGACAGTGCCTGAGCTGCGCGCGGCCAGCGTTTGCGCAACCACAGGCTGACGTAGACCAGCGCCACCAGGACCGGGACCTCGATCAGCGGGCCGACCACCCCGGCCAGCGCCTGGCCCGAGGTCACCCCGAACACGCCGATCGCCACGGCGATGGCCAGCTCGAAGTTGTTGCCCGCCGCGGTGAACGCCAGCGTGGTGGTGCGGGCGTAGTTCAGGCCGATGGCCTTGCCGAGGCCGTAGCCGCCCGCCCACATGATCGCGAAGTAGGCCAGCAGCGGCAACGCGATCCGCGCGACGTCCAGCGGGCGCGAGGTGATGGTCTCGCCCTGCAGGGCGAACAGGACCACGATGGTGAACAGCAGCCCGTACAACGCGATCGGGCCCACCTTGGGCAGGAACTCGCCTTCGTACCAGTGCCGTCCGCGCGCCTTCTCGCCCAGCCGGCGCGAGAGGTAGCCGGCCAGCAGCGGGATGCCGAGGAAGATCAGCACGCTCTTCGCGATACCCCAGACGGAAACGTCCAGCGTCGTCGTGTCCAGGCCGAGCCAGTCGGGCAGCGCCTCGAGGTAGAACCAGCCGAGCACGCCGAACGCGATCACCTGGAACACCGAGTTGAGCGCGACGAGGACAGCGGCCGCCTCCCGGTCACCGCAGGCGAGGTCGTTCCAGATGACGACCATGGCGATGCAGCGGGCGAGCCCGACGATGATCAGGCCGGTGCGGTACTCCGGCAGGTCCGGCAGCAGCAGCCAGGCCAGCGCGAACATCAGAGCCGGGCCGATGACCCAGTTCAGGACCAGCGACGAGACCATCATGCGCCGGTCGCGGGCCACGGTGTCCAGCCGGTCGTAGCGCACCTTGGCCAGCACGGGGTACATCATCAGCAGCAGACCCAGTGCGATCGGCAGCGAGACGTCGCCGACCCGCACCGCGTCGAGCACCCGCTGCAGGCCCGGGACGAACCTGCCCAGCAGTACCCCGGCGATCATCGCCGCACCGATCCACAGTGGCAGGAACCGGTCGACGAACGACAGGCGGTGCGGTACCGCGGCCTCGTCGACGTCCGGCCGGTTCAACAGGGCCTCCTGGAGGTGGGGTTCAGCCGCGCCCGGGCGGCGAGGGCGGCCAGGGAGTCGGCGGCGTCCTGCACCGCGTCGGCACGCAGCCGGTAGTAGGTGTAGCGGCCGCAGGGCTCGGTCTGCACGAGGCCGGCGTCGCGGAGCTGACGCAGGTGGTTGGAGATGTTGGTCTGCTTGGCGCCGGTGGCTTCGACGAGGTGGCAGGTGCACAGGGCCTCGCCGGCCAGCAGCTCCAGGATCTGTGCCCGCAACGGGTCGGCGAGCACGCGCAACGCATCAGTATCGAGTGACATCAGTGTGCGATGATACGTCAGGCCGGACTGATATGACAGCCTGCCGTTTCGACCCGAGGAGTTCCCGTGCCCGACCTGCCCGAGGTCCTGTTCGTCTGCGTGCACAACGCCGGCCGGTCGCAGATGGCGGCTGCCCTGCTGCGGCACCACGCTCTCGGCCGGGTGGCCGTCCGGTCCGCGGGGTCGGAGCCCGCGGAGCAGGTGAACCCGGCTGCCGCGCAGGCCATGGCCGAATGGGGCCTGGACATCACCGCGGAGATCCCCACCAGACTGTCCACCGAGGACGTCAGGGCCTCGGATGTGGTGATCACCATGGGCTGCGGCGACGCCTGCCCGGTCTTCCCCGGCAAGCGCTATCTGGACTGGCGGCTCGACGACCCGGCAGGCAAGCCGGTCGAGGCGGTCCGTCCGGTCCGGGACGAGATCGACCGCCGGGTCCGGGAACTGCTCGCCGAACTGCTCGACAGCTGATCCGCTGCGCCGGCTACTCGGCCCGCTCGACGGGTTTCGCGCCTGACGCCTGCCTGCGTGCGATGGGCAGGCAGGCGACCAGGCCGCCGACTGCGACGACGAGGCAGAGCCAGGCGAACCAGTCGCCGAGGCGGCTGTAGACCGTGGTGCCCGGGCCGGTGACGTCGGCGGTGACGGTGCTGAACCGCGCGGGTCCGCCCGTGTGCGCCTGGGCGAGCACCCGGCCCCAGCCGTCGGAGATCAGCAGCGTCCCGTTCTGGTCCGACCACGCCACGGGTATCCCGTTCTCCACGCCACGCAGCAGCGCGGTCCGGTTGTGCTGCCAGCCGTTCTCGTCGTTGTCCGAAGCGGGGATCGCGAGCAGCGTGCTGCCCGCCGCGCCGTAGTCGCGGCTCGGCCGGGCGAAGTCGAGGTCGGCGCAGATCTCGACGCCCGTCCTGGTCGTGGGCGAGAAGACCAGCTCGTGCCCGTGCGCGCTGACGAGATCGTGCTGTTTGAGGTACCGCAAGGGATCGCCGCCGTCCGCGGGGAAGAGCAGGGCGAGGTTGGCGGGGCCGCGGCCCCCGGTCTGGATGAGCCCGAGCACGATGTCGACGCCTCGCGCCCGGGCGGCCTGGCGCATCGGCCGCACGAGCACGGCGGGCTCGGCCTCGCCGGAGCCGAACGCGCCCTCCGGCAGCACCACGGTGCGCACCCCGTCCGGCAGGTTCTCGATCTCGTGGACGTAGTCGGCCACCAGGCCGTCGGTGACCGCGGGCGCCCACGCATACCGGTCGGGCGCGATGGCGGCGACCCGCTGGGGAGCGCCACCGGTGCCGGCCAGGCGCAGCGCACCGAAACCCAGTGCTGCCACGAACACCACCACGGCAACGGTCGCGGTGCGCAGACGGACCATTGTGGACACACCGGGGGAGAGCAGCGCCGCGACCGTGCACGGCGCGAACATCACCATGAACTCCACCGCCCACATCCCGCCCACGGCGGCGACCTGCAGCACCAGCGGCACGTCGCCCTGGTCGTTGGCGAACGTGCCCATCAACCCCTGCGGGTTCGCGATCGAGACGACGTAGAACATCCCGGTCCACGCTGCCGGTGCGGCGATGGCGGCCAGCGGCGTGCGGCCGCGGACAGCGAGTGCGCGGAAGACCCACACGGTGGCCACGAACGTCAGCGAGGTGCCGAGGTTGATCACCAGGCCGACCGGGACCATCGGCTCGTCATGGGAGTGGAGCTGGAACCCCCAGCTGTTGGCCGTGCCGAGCAGGCACGCGCCGAACGCGACGGCCAGCGCGGTGCCCACCCGCACGCGCGGCGCGAGCAGCAGCACCGGCAGTGGCGCGAGCCAGGTCAGCGCGGCGACCGGGGCGAGCCCGGTGCCCAGGTAGCCCAGCACCGCCGAGCTGACCAGCGCGGCCGCCGTCAGCAGGCGGTGATCACGTGTCGTCCCCAGCCGTTCCATCGAGAACCCTCCCCACAGTTCGCCTGCACAAGGCGCGGAAGTCCTTTTCGGACATGTCCATCCGGCCGCCGAGGTAGAGCTGCACCAGGCCCATCACGGGGGTGGTGATCGCGAGCGCGGCCTCGAGCGGGTCGTCGCGGCGGAGCGCGCCCTCACGCATGCCCTGCTCGACGACGTCGATCACCGGGGTGAAGGCGGGGGACCGCCCGGCGCGGAAGTCCTCGGGGAACCGCCGGACGCCCTCGCGCCGGTCGGTGACCAGGAACGTGTAGAGGTTCGGCTTGCCGAGCGCGAAATCCAGGAAGTCGTTCAGCAGACCGTAGAAGCGGGTCCCGAAGTCGAGCTCCTGGGCCCGTTTCCCCCAGTCCTTGCCCAGCTCCGCGAAGGCGGCGTCGACCACGGCGCGCAGCAACGCCTCCCGGTTCGGGTAGTGCCGGTAAGTGGCCATTGTGGTCACCCCGGCATCCGCGGCCACCCGCCGCATCGTCACCGCCTGCGCCCCTTCGCCGAGCAGGATCGCCAACGCCGCCTCCGCGATCCGCTCCGCCGTTCCCCGCTCCGCCATGTGTACAACGTACACCTGCGCGTGTACGTTGTACACGCCGTGGTGTGGAGGGTCTTTTACCGGTGACCGGCTACCAGGGGAACGGCAGCTGGGCGGCGAGCTCTTCGGGTGCGGACAGCCGCCAGGCTTCGTACACCAGCTCGGACAGCTCGTCGACCTCGATCTCGGCCAGGTGGACCACCACCCAGCCGAAGCCGCCGGCGGTGAACTGCTCCTCGAAGACGTGCGGCCGCTCGGCGACGAGCGCCTGCTGCTCGGACAGTGTCTGCTTCAGGCCGACGGTCTGGGTGCGCGGCCAGTAGTAGCCGAACCGCTTGCCGCGCACGCTGAACGAGGTGTACTCGCCGCCCTCCGCGCGCCGGACATCGGCAAGCGTGTCGACCATGCGCTGGAACTCGCCGCTGTGCGCACTCACGTCGCACAGCCTAGGACCTCGCCGGGGCGGGTCAGGAGGCCGTGGTTCGCAGCGCGGTCACGGCCACGGTGGTGTAGCGCATCGTGAAGCTGCCGCCCATCGCGTCGACGGCCGCGCCGACGCCGTCCAGGATCTCCGCCATCGAGGCCGGCGGCAGCTGGGTGTTGGCGCCGAGGGTGGGCAGCTGGTCCAGCCACTCGTCCCGGGTGTAGACGCGCTCCCAGTCGAACCGCCATTGCTCCGGCTCGCCCAACCCGCCGACCTCGCGGATCCCGTCGGCGATCCTGGTGAACAGCGGCTGGTAGGTGTCGAGCGCGGACCCCAGCAACCGGCGCGCGTCGAACGGCGAGTCCGGCGCCACCCGCCGGTAGCTCGTGGCGAGGGCTTCCAGCACCTTGGACGGGGTCTGGAACACGTGGTGGAAGGGCGCGAGCCGGCCGCCGGGCCGCAGCACCCGCGCCGCCTTGGCCGCTCCGGCGACCGGGTCGACCCAGTGCCAGGCCGTGCCGGCGACGACGGCGTCGAAGGTCCGTCCGGCCGGGTCCCAGGCTTCGAACGTGGCGACCTCGACATCGACCCCGGTGTGGCGCGCGAAGTCGGCCATCCGCGCGTCGGGCTCGACGCCGAGCACCGTGCAGCCCGCCGCCTGGAACTGCCGGGCCGCGATGCCGGTGCCGCAACCGACGTCGACGACGTCGGACCCGGTCGCGGCGATCCGGTCCACGAGCGCATCGGGATAGGGCGGCCGGGTGCGGTCGTAACGCGCGGCGTCCACGCCGAACGACTGGGCTGTCTTCCGGAGTTCGTGCGGCTCGGGTGCGGACCGTTGCGTTCGCTTCGGCGATGCGGGCATGCGGCCACAGTAGGACCACGGTCCTCGGCGGAAGGCCGAGCGGGGAGACCCTGCACCACGATTTCGCGCACAGCTGATGCGCGACCGACCGCGCCGCGAGGCAGCCGAGGATCAGGCAGCGCTCAGGACAGCAGCGACAGCTTCCTGGTCAGCTTGTCGATGCGGTTGCGGGGGCCGATGAGCCCGACCGCGTAGTAGTCGGTCTCGGTGTCCGCGACCTCGCCGAGCCGTTCCAGGTACTCGTCGTAGACCCGGGTCCGCTGGGCCAGGCCGGGCATGTCGGCCACGAACATCCCGTCGGAGCCGGCGGCCTTGGCGCGCAGCTCGGCCAGCTGCTCGGCCGAGGCGGCGAGGACCGTGCAACCGGCCCAGGGCAGTCCCGGGTGGAGCCCTCCGCCGGAGTCCTTGCCGTCCGGGCCGAGCAGGCCCGGCACCGCTTCGCCGGTTGCCGCCGCGACGCAGACGGCGGCGTTCGCCGCCAGCCCCGGTGCGAGCGCCTCGTTGACGACGACGACCCCTTTGAGGCGGGCGGCGCGGGTGGGCTGATTTCACGACGGGGGAGACGCTACAGCTGACCGGCAGCGCCCAGCTGGAATGGATCACGCCCGGTTCGCCCGGCGACGACGGCGGCACCGGCCGCCGGGTGCGCTTCCACCCCGACCGGATCGTCGCCGCGTACTCGCTTCCGATCCACTCCGGCGGCGTCAACCCGTCTCCGCACAACCCGGCGCTGACCGCCTGAGCGCGCCCCCGGTCAGGTGTCGCGGTTGCTCGACAGACCCGCGGCAGCAGCCGTGACGGCGGCGATCACCCGCTGCAGCCCGTCCGGCGTCAGCCGGAACGAAGGCATCGAGACGTTCACCGCCGCGACCGGGGTGCCCTGGAAGCCGAGGATCGGGGCAGCCACGGCGGTGAGCCCCACCTCGTACTCCTCGGCGGACACGACGTAGCCGGTCCGTTGCTCCTGGCGCAGCCGTTTCAGCACGGCGGCGACAGTGCGCGGCGCCTTCCCGATTCCCGGCCACGGCGTCGGGCATCCGGACAGGATGTCGGTGACCTCATCGGCTTCCAGGCCCAGCAAGAGGGCGCGGCCACTGGACGTGCAGTTCAGCGGTGAAGCCCGGCCGATCCACTCGTGAGCCTGGATGCCGCGGCCGGACTGCTCGCTCAGCACGGTCAGTGCCGCGCTGCCTTCGCGGACGGTGAGGTACGCCGGCTCTCCCAGCTCGCGTGTGAGGCCCCGTAGGGCTTTCGCGGCATTGCGGCGCAGCCTGCTGTCCGTGCCGGCGGCGGCGAGCGCGAAGATGCGCCAGCCGAGGCTGTACTCGAGGGTCCGCGGGTCGCGCTCGACGAACCCTTCCGAGGCGAGGACCTTCAGCGTGCGGGAGATCTGCGTCTTCTCCGTGCCGAGCTCCTCGGCGACGGCCTGCACGCCGAGCGGGCCGGAACCCAGTGCCGTGAGCACGTTCAGCGCGCGGTGGACGCTCGTGAGGCTGTCGTTGGCCATCCGGCCATCGTCCGTGCTGCGTGCGCGGAGCGCAACTCGCGTTGCCGAGCGCCCACGGGCGTGCCTAACGTGGGGATCATGTGCGGAATCGTCGCGTGGTACTCCCAGTCCACCGGGCCCGAACTCGTCGAGACGGGACGGGAGATGCTGAGCCGGATCGTCCATCGTGGACCGGACGACAGCGGGCAGACCCTCGTCGGGGAGCGGACCTGGCTGGGGCACAACCGGCTTTCCATCGTCGGGCTCGAGGACGGAGCACAGCCGCTCGAGGGCCCGCGTGGCTGGGCGATGGTGTGCAACGGTGAGATCTACAACGACGCCCAGCTGCGGGAAAGCCTGTCCGGGTTCCGGTTCGGCACGGGATCCGACAACGAGTCCGCCCTCGCCCTCCTCGCGCTGCACGGCCCGCGCGCGCTCGATCGCCTGCAGGGCATGTGGGCGCTGTGCGCGGCGACGCCGGACGGCCGGTTCATCGCCGCCCGCGACCGCCTCGGCATCAAGCCGCTGTACTGGGCGAAGGTGGGCGACACGCACCTGTTCGCCTCCGAGATGCGCGCCTTCTCGCTCGACGTCCAGCACGCCGTGGCAGCGTTCCCGCCGGGCTGCTGGTGGACCCCGGAGGACGGTTTGGTCCGGTTCGCCGAGGCCGTGACGCCGGCCGAGGTCCGCGCTGACGCCGTCGAGCAGCGGACTCGCGACGTGCTCGTCGACTCCATCCGGCGGCACCTCATGGCCGACGTCGAGGTCGGCGTCTTCCTCTCCGGGGGCCTCGACTCGAGCATCGTCGCCGCGGTCGCCGCGGACGAGTACGCCAGGCGCGGCGCGCGCCTGAAGACCTTTTCGGTCGGCACCACGGGGTCCCCGGACCTCGCGGCGGCGCGTGAGGCCGCGGAGTTCCTCGGCACCGAGCACCACGAGGCGGTCTTCGATGCGGCGCAGGCCATCGACGCGCTGGAGGACGTGATCGCCTCCGTCGAGTCGTACGACGCGGGGCTGATCCGCAGCGCCGTGCCGAACTGGTTCCTAGCCGAGCTGGCCGCACGCCACGTCAAGGCCGTGCTGACCGGCGAAGGGGCCGACGAGCTCTTCGCGGGCTACGGCTACTACCACGAGCAGCACCCCGCGCCGGGAGAGCTCCGGCGGGAGCTGGAGCGCACCGTGGGCCTGCTGCACGGCCTCAACCTCCAGCGCTGCGACCGCGTGACGATGGCACACGGTCTCGAGGCCCGCGTGCCCTTCCTCGACACCGCCGTGGTCACGCACGCGATGTCGTTGCCCGACGAGGTGAAGCTCCTCGGCGAGGACGGCATCGAGAAGAGCCACCTGCGCCGTGCGTTCACCGGATGGCTTCCCGATTCGGTGCTCTGGCGGCGCAAACTGGAGTTCGGCACCGGCAGCGGCGCCCAGGACCTGCTGACCCCGTACTGGGAACGGCAGGTGAGCGATGACGACCTCGCCGTGGCCCGCGCCGACACCGACACGCAGGTCAGGTCCAAGGAGGAGCTGGCGTACTACCGCGCGTTCCGCCGCGCGCTGCCGGAGATCAGGCCGCACTCGGTCCTGACCCGGTTCGCCCTCGCCTAGTACTCCAGCCGGACTTCGTGATCGGTGCTGGTGAGGGGGTGTCGGAGATGGGTGCGGCCGCCAGTTGATCATGGTCGGTTGTGTGGACTTCCCAAGATCGGCTGGCGGCCGCGGGCCGCAGCATAAACCCTGCTCGCTGGCAGGCGATGTTCGATGAGCTGACCGCGCGGATCGCGGGCCGTTTCAGCCGGGTCGAGCCCCGTCGTCGGGCGGAGAAACTGTTGCTGGGTCTGGTGTCTGAGCTGCCGCGGAAGAACTGTTGGACCATCGCCGAGCATGTCGGAGACGCGACACCAGACGGCCTGCAGCACCTGCTCGCGCGGGCGGTGTGGGATGCCGACGCGGTGCGTGACGACCTGCGCGACTACGTCTGCGACCACCTCGGCAGCCAGAACGCAGTCCTGATCGTCGATGAGACCGGAGACTTGAAGAAGGGCACGCGCACCGTTGGGGTGCAACGTCAATACACCGGAACCGCCGGTCGGATCGAGAACTCGCAGGTCGCGGTGTATCTGACGTATGCCACGACGGCCGGGCACGCGTTTATCGACCGGGCCTTGTATCTGCCGAAGTCCTGGACGAGCGACCGCGAACGCTGCGCCGCGGCTGGGATCAGCGAGAACATGCAGTTCGCGACCAAACCCGCCCTGGCCACCACCATGATCGCCCGAGCCCTCGATGCCGGAGTTGATGCGCCGTGGGTGACCGGCGACGAGGTCTACGGCGCCGACCCCACGCTGCGCGCGGAACTGGAGCGCCGTGGCGTCGGCTATGTGCTGGCCATCGGATGCGACCGCCGCGTCACTACCGGAGCGGGGACGTTCCGCCCGGACGAGTTGGCCACCCGACTACCGAAACATGTGTGGCAACGCCTGTCGGCCGGTACCGGGGCGAAGGGACACCGCTTCTACGACTGGGCTTTGGTCGACATTGATCAGGATGCCGAGGTGGGCGGGCATCGATGGCTGCTGATCCGACGCAACCGCCGCACCAGAGAGTTGGCGTTCTACCGCTGCTACGCGCCCACCCCCGTCGCGTTGCCCGTTCTGGTTCGCGTGGCTGGAACCCGCTGGCGTGTCGAAGAATCCGTTCAAACCGGCAAAGGTCTGGCAGGCCTGGACCAGCACCAGGTCCGCCGCTGGCTCTCATGGCATCGCTGGACCGTTCTGGCGACGCTCGCGCACGCGTTCCTCACCGTCCTCGCCGCGACCGAACCCACCCAAACACCAACATCCACCCGCTGGATTTCCTTGACCTGCAACGAAGTCCAACACCTGTTCGCCACGATCACCACCACGCTGATCACAGGCACCACGCACCACCTACGCTTCTCAGCCTGGCGCCGACAGCATCAACACCGAGCCCGACAGGCCCACTACCAGCGGCAATCCACCCAAGAACCATGAACATCACGATCTACGGCTGGAGTACTAGCCAGCGGAAACAGAGAAACCAGTGCTCACCACACGCATGTTGGGCTCGACTCAAGCACGTTCAAACCATCTGCGGAACAGTCCCCGCTCCACTCTCGCTCCGGCTCCTTCGCGTCGAGCATGCCATTTCTGACCCCTTCACTGCCAACGAGATTCGAACACCCCGTCTTCCTGCACGAACGGGGAAACCGCAGGAGAAACATCGTCGTCCAGTGCAGTTCACTGCCGTTGCACGTCGTGGGACGCACCGCAGCGCCCCAGGATTGCCCCATAGAATTCGTGTGAAAACCGGACATCAGCCTCGGACTGCTTCCGGAGTTACTGCTTATCTCATCGGTACCTGATGCGATACAAGAGGCAGCCTCGGTTGTGGTCCAGCCGCGTGTCGCTAGGTGAGCACTCTCGCCCGAGTCTCAACCGATCTCAGGCCAGCCCTTTTCCTCGCGAAAGCGTTGAAGAAGCCGACGATTCGGACTGCCATCGGCCAGCCTGTAGACTTGCCGGAACTCGCCATCTTCGCCGCGCTCCGACTTGCTCAGCAAGATCCCGTACTCGTAGACAGCCTCAGATTCAACCTCGCCACCCTCAGTGTACTCTCGAGTTACACCGTGCTGGACGTTTTCCCTAAAGTATGACTCCCCCTTAAGCACTCCTGACGGATACCAGTCGCGGGCCGGGCCTTCTTGCATACCGTGGCGGTAGCACACTTCGGACAAGCCCGATGGCGACCCATCGTCGTAGCCGACACCCGTGAACAGTTCGCCGCGCCACCGGTAGATCAGCTCCTCGTCGTACTCCAGCTCCGAGTCGGGCACCCTCATCACCGAGCCTTCCGCAGAGTCCACTTGCCCCTCCGTAACCATCACTTGCCGAGGATCCACGCGCAGTTCGGGCACATCTCGATAAACTCTCCCTGAGCTGCTCCGCGGAGCCTCACATTGTAGAAGATGAAGTCGTCGATCTGCGATCCGGACCGCGCGAAGAGCCCCTGGTTTACCGCATTTATCTCCGAGTGGGCTCCAGGAGTACCTTTATAAGGCGCGCCCGGCCCGGGGAACTCATCTAGGCGTTGCTGCAGGACCGGGTGCAGCGGGTCCGGGACGCCGGTGTTCTGGCCGAAGAATATATCACCCGTCTTCGTATCCATCGCACCTGTCAAGACTGGCCCTCGCTGTCGAATCGACTGCGTCGCGACGACCTGCGACGCCCGCTGCTCGACTGCCGCCTGCAGAGCCGCAGGGTCCGCTGCTGCGGAAGCGGCTGCTTCAGGTGCCACGGCATCTGCCGCTGCAGCCTCTGGGCTCGCCACGGCGGTTGCGGCGATGGTGGCGGCTTTGCCGACGGCGAAGAGTTGGGAGTTGGGGTCAGCGCCGTGGGCGACCAGGGTTTGCTGGACCGCGGTGTCGCCGCGTTGGCAGATGCCGAGGACTCCGAGCACGGTCGGGCCGCAGGCGAGTGCGCCGAGATCGGCGATTTCGCTGATGAGTCCGGCAAGCAGGTCAAAGGCGCTGCCGGTGGGCTTGGGCAGGACGGGATGGGGTAAGGGGTAGTGCTTCGTCCGGTTGAGCCTTTTGTCCGCACCCCCCTTGAGCGTGCCTTCGTTGTAGAGGCAATCATGCTGGAAGTTGCAGCTGGCGGCGGCCCCGGGATCGAGATTCGGATCATGGATCGCACTCGGCCCGTCGTAGTAGTAGTCCACACACTGGGCACCCATGTCCGAGCCCACGCAGGCGCTGGGATACGGCTCCAAACCAGTGGGGTCACTCGTAGACACGGGATTGTCGGCACCGTAGGCGTAGCCGTTCGTCCCCTGGGACTGCGCAAGGTTCAGCACCGGGTCGACGGAGAGGAAGCGCCCCGTGGTGGGGTCGTAAGTTCGGGCGCCGATGTCGGTCAGGCCCGTGTTGGGGTCTTGGGGTTTGTTGAGGAAGCCGTGGGCGTCGGGCCAGGTGCCGCTCGTGGTGGTGCCGGTGGTCGTGGTGGTGACGGATCCGAGGGGGTTGCCGTAGGGGTCGAGTGCGCGGCGGGTGATGGCGCCGGTGTCGGGCCGGTACGCGATTTGCATGCTGCCGTGCGGGTCACCAGCGACATAGGTGGGGTTGGCGCCGCCGACCCGCAACGCCACGGTTTGGTCGTTGATCTGGTAGTAGCGGGTGCCGGTCACCGTCGCTGTCGACGTGTTGTAGGTGAGCTCCTCACCCGGCAGGTACAGGGTGGTCGAGCCCGGATCGTGGCGGACCAGTTCGTTGCCGTCGGCGTCGTAGACGTAGGACGTGGTGCCGGCTGGGGCGGCGACGCTGGCGAGATGGTTCTCCGCGTCCCAGGTCAGAGTCTGGTTCCCGGCGGGAACCGTCCGGGTGAGGGTGTTCCCGTCCGCGTCGTAGGTGTAGCCCGTACTCGAGTTCCCGCCGGGACCGGTGGTGGCGGTCGAGGTGAGCGTGGCGGCCTGTGGGGTGGCGGCGGAGGGGTAGGTGTAGTTGGTGGTGGTGTCGCCGCCGGTGTTGCCGGGCAGCGCGTGGATGGTTTGAGTTTGGCGGAGGCCGGTGGGGTCGAAGGTCCAGGACTGCCAGTAGGGCTGGGTACCACCGATCACGCTGGTGGTGGGGCTGGCGGCGCAGCTATCGGTGGCGGTCCAGGCTTGGCTGAGCCGGTCGAGGGCGTCGTAGGCGTAGCACTGGGTCTCGGTGGGGCCACCTTGCACGCCTTGGACGTCGACGGTGCGGATGGGATTGCCGACGGGGTCGTAGCGGTAGGTGGTGTCGTCGAGTTGGGGTGTGCCGGTTTGGGCGGAGTAGTTGACGTGGTTCAACCGGCGGGTTTGCGCGTCGTAGTCGTAGGTCAGCCATGACGCCATGCCGATGTCACCCATGCTGACCTGCGCGGGCTCGCCGTAGGGGGTGTAGGCGACGGAGGAGACGTAGCCGTTGTAGCCGTCGGAGCTGGTCGCGTTGCCGAGCGAGTCGTAGAGGGTGGAGACCCATTCCCCGGGCAGCCCCCCACCGGGCGCGGGCAGTGTGGAGGCCAGCCGGCCGGGATCGCTCCACTCGTATTGGGTGGTGTGGTTACCGGACAGCCCGGTTTCGCTGCTGGGGAGGCCGATGGTGAGGCTGGTGGGGTTGCCCTCGCCGTCGTAGCCGCCGTAGCCGACGAGGTAGTTGCCTTGGGGGGTGTAGCGGGTGGAGTAGGTCAGCTTGCCTTTCTGGACGGTGTCGTACACCCAGGAGGCGAGTTTGGTGCCGGTGGTGGAGCCGGAATATTCGGCGGTTGCCCGGCCGATGGGGTCGTAGGTGTAGGCCAGCGTTTGGTTGCGGGCGTCGGTGGAGCTGGTGAGCTGTCCAGCCAGGTCGTAGGTGTAGTGGGTGGTGCCAGTGCCGGGGTCGGTGGCCTGGATCTTGTTGCCGAGCAGGTCGTAGGTGGAGGTCCAGACGTTGCCGCTCGCGTCGGTGATCTTGGTCAGCTGCCCGAGCGGGTTGTAGGCCTGCAGGGTGGACTGGTAGGTGCCGCCGGTGACGACGCTGCCGTTGATCGTGGGCGCCGTCGTGAACTGGCGGGTTTCGGTGGTGTGGCCGCGAGTGTCGGTGAGCGTGCTGGTGGTGACTCCGCCGGCCGGCGGGATGGTGGTGGTGCGGTCTCCGCCGTAGACGGTTTTGGTGTCCCAGGTGAAGGTGACCCCGTTGTAGGCGGCGGCGTCGATGATCCGTCCCGCACCGTCGTAGGTGTCGACGGTGCGGCTGTCGACCGCGGAGTCGGCGACCGAGATCATGGTGGAGGGGGCACCGTCGGTGTAGTAGCGGTCGTGGGTGCTGGTGACCCAGCCGTGGGAGTCGTAGAAGCTGTCGGAGACCGTTCTCCCGCCGCCTTCGGCGTCGGTCTGGGTCTGTTTGAGCTGCCCGAGCGCGTCGTAGATCTTGATTGAGGTGACGTAGGTGTTCGCGGTGGTCGTGTGTACCAGGGTTTTGGTGGTCACCGCGGGCGGGGTGGTGGCGGAGAGCTGGTAGGCGTAGGTGGTCGACGCGGGGTCGTTGGAGGCCATGCTGTGCCCCGGCAGCCACACTGCGGTGAGCCGGCCGAGCGGGTCGTAGGTGGCGTCGGTGCGGTGCCCGGCCACGTCGAGGGTCGAGGTGGTGGCGCCGCGCCCGGCGTCGACGTTCACGGTGGTGGTCTGGTTGGCGGCGTTGGTGGTGACGGTCTGGGTCAGGCTCCCGCCGTCGGACGGGGTGTAGGCCAGCGTCGTGTGGCGGTTCAACCCGTCTGTGGAGACGAGCGGTCGACCGGAGCTGTCGTAGGTGGCGGTGCTGGTGGTCGCGAAGGTGAGGGTGCCGCCGTTGTTGCTGGTGGCGGTGTCGGTGCGGGTCACGTCCCCTGTGCTCGGGGCTGCGGCGAGGCTGGTGGATCCGTCGTAGAAGTTGCGGACATCGGAGAGGATCGGGGATGGCATCGTGCCGGGTGCGGGGCAGGTTTGCTGCGAGGTGATGGTTTCGGCGGCCTTGTCGCGGATCCAGGACGTCGTGTTGTCGGCGTAGGAGGTGATAGTGCACATGTCGGGGACGCCGTCACCGGATGAGGTCGCGGCTGTGAGGCGGCCGAGGCTGTCGTAGACATTCGTGGTGGTCGCGGTGCGGGTGCCGCCGACGGCAAGGTCGGTGATATCGCGGGTCTTGGTGGGGGCCAGGACCGCCGCGATGAGAGCGGGCAGCCCGGTGCGGTTGCGGGTGGCGGTGGTGGCGATGGTGGACAGGTCGGTGATGGTGCTCGAGACCCGGGGTCCGGTAGGGCCGTTGAAGGTTTGGACCTCGCGGGGGTTGTCAGAGTAGAGGTCGCTGTCACGGACGGTTTCGCCGAGGGAGTCGGGGACCGTGGCGGTGCGGGTGGCGCCGCCGGGCAGGGTGTCGCCGTCCATGCCGCGGTAGTAGGTGGTCTTGGTGAGTGTGGTGGTGTCGGCGTGTCCGTTGGTGTTGTTGCCGGAGTCGCCGGTGGTGACGTCGACTTCGCTGTAGCCGCGGAACTGGCCGTAGGTGCGGTGGGCTGGTTTGACGATCTCGTTGTCGTCGAAGTGCCACGCTGGGGCGCCGACGTAGGTGTAGCTGGTCAGCTGCGATGGGGACAGCGCGTTGGGATCCTGCACCTGGACGGAGGTGACCACGTATTTGTGGAAGTAGTCCAGTGTCGGGTTCGTCTGGTAGGGGAAGGCCCAGTAGACGGGGAAGCAGCGTTTGGTGTCCTGCGAGGGGTCCGCGGGCACGTTGGTGGCGGTGCACTCGGGTTGGCTGTAGCTGATCAGGGTGCGTTGCCCGGTCTCGGCGGTGATGTTGGTCAGCCGCCACCGCGCCATCGGGGGTTGGTTGTTGTAGCCGGCGACACGGTTGTCCATCACCTGCCCGGCGAAGGACACCGGCGGCAGCGTGATCGAGGTGCCGTCCGGTTTGAACCCTGTTCGGGTGATCGAGTTCAGCCACAATGCCGGGTCACCGGAGCTGGCGAACTGCTGCGCGAGTGCGTAGGCGTCCACCTTGGTGTATCCGGTGCCGTTGTAGTACTGCGTGGTGATGTTCGTCAGCCGTTTGGTGGTCCAGAATGTCGGTGCGTGGTTGTTGCAGGTGGCGCCGGCCAGGCACTGCTGGTCCTGCGGGGTGTCAGGCCATTTCGAGGCGTTCGCGGCGGTGAACAGGGACGGGTCACAACTGAAGGTGCTGGTGGGCACGCACCGCTCCGCGACGGTGAACTGGACCTCGTCGGGGGCGGGGTGGGCGTAGATGGTGCCGTTCTCGTCCCGCAGCCCGTAGTCGATCCGGCTGAGATATCCGCCCCGCGTGTAGGCGACACCGGTGGTGCCGTTGTTGGCGCCGTAGAAGTTCGTCTCGGGCGTGTAGTAGTAGGTGGTGACGTTGCCGTGGGTGTCCTCGACGTAGTCCAGGTTCCACCGCCATGCTTGGGCGCACGACGATGCGGCGAATCCGGAGGCGTTGTAGCAGGGGTCTCCGGGGTGGGCTCCGTAGACAGGCGTGGTCCAGGTCGAGTTCGTGGTGCCCTGGTTGGTGTAGCCGGGGCCGCTGTTGCGGCCGAAGAAGTACTGGGTGCCGTCAACGGTGGTGATCTTCCAGTACTCTCCGTTCAATGCCCCGTTACCCGAACCAGTGAGCAGTTCGACCCGGGCACCGTTGTCGGCCACCGGATGCCAGGATCCGGTGGCGTCGTCGCGCACCAAATGCATGCTGGTGCCGCCGAGGTCCATCGTGACCACCTGCCCCGCCCAGCACAGATCGTCGGTCTGCTGGGCCGCGGGCAGTGTGGTGTCGTCGGAACATTGGCGATAGGTGCGCTCGATGTAGCCGGGCGTATAGTCCCAGCCCTCCCCAACCCACGACACCTGGTTGTTCGTGCTCGAGGTCCGGCCGTCCACGGAGGACGAGCTGTAGGACAGCGCGATCTTGGGGGCGACGGTCCCCGACGCGGCCGGGGGCACGGCGATCGGATAGGACCAACCGAACTGACCGGAGTCGCCGGTCACCGACCACGACCCGGACGGGCTGAGCGAGGACGCAGTGAACGTGCCCGTCGGTCCGCTCGAGCTGGTCGCGGTCGCCAGCACGATGACGTTCGAGGTCGTGCTCGGGGTCGCGGTGCTGTCGGGACGCGCGGCCTTGGCGGTAGCCTGCGATCGCGGCCCGAAGGAGACCTGGGCGGTGATCGTGTTTGTGGTGCGGTTGGCCTCCGCCGAGGGGATGGGGGTCTGAATTCGGCATTGCGGTGCGGCGGGCGTGATCAGGACGCAGGCCGGGAGCTGCACCAGCTGGGCACGGTCGCCGAACCCGGCGGTGACGTCGCGGAACTGGGAGTAGTCCACCCCGACCGTGGCCAAGTCGCCCGTGCTGCCCGGGGTGCGCTCCAGCGAGAACAGCACCCCGGTCACGCCGGCGTCACGGGCCGCGGTCGGGTCCGCCAGATGCACCTTGAGCGCCGGTGTCGTCCGGCCTGGGGCCGCGGCGGCCACGGTGATCGGCGTCGGTCCGACCCGACCAGGTGTCGTGGCCGATCGCGGCGCCACGTCGGCATTCCCCGACGCCGGTAGCACCGCGGCCGGCACGGCGGCAGGCGGTGCCGCCGCCTGGCCGCGTGCAGGCAGAGGAACATCACGGTGCGGGATCTGCGGGGTCACCGGCACCGGCGGCTTCGCGTTCTCCACCGCGGCGGCGATCGCCGGGGCCGTCAGCAGCGAGGTGACCAGCGCGGCGACGATCACAAGTGCCATCGGCAGCCTGGTTCGACGGTGCGTCCATACACCAGACAAACCGGCACGCATACGCGATGCAAATCTCATCGGACCCCTCTTTACGCCGAATGGACGCAGGCGGCGGACAATAAAAGACGATCTCGCCAAATCAGCAAATCACCCTCACTCAAGAATGTGTTACACGTCGTTATGAATCCGTTGCCAAAAAAGGCGAACACCACACAGAATTTGGACTAAGAGCTTGTCTCATTTGGTGAGTTTCTTGTGGCAGGTGATGGCGGCACCGAGGGTGAGGAAGGCGAGGTAGTGGTTGGGTTTGCGTTCGTATCGGATGGTCAGGCGGCGGTAGCCGGTGAGCCAGGCGATGGTTCGTTCGATGACCCAGCGGTACCGGCCGAGTTTCTCGGCGGATTCGATGCCTTTGCGGGCGATGCGCGGGATGATCCGGTGCTGGCGTAGCCAGTCGCGCAGGGCTGGGATGTCGTAGGCCTTGTCCGCGTGGAGTTTCGCCGGTTTGCGTCGTCGTGGTCCTCGACGGGAGCGGATGGCCGGGAGGGCGTTGACCAGAGGCTTGAGCGCGTGGCTGTCGTGGGTGTTGGCCGCGGAGATCCCGACTGTCAAGGGCAGCCCGCTCCGGTCGGAGAGCGCGTGGATCTTCGAGCCGGGTTTGCCGCGGTCGACCGGGCTGGGACCGGTCAGTCCGCCCCCCTTTTGGCCCTGACGGATGCTCCGTCGAGGACCACGCGCGACCAGTCGATCAGCCCTCGGCCACCCAGTTCGTCCAGCACCGCTTGGTGCACTTGCCGCCACAGCCCGGCCTCGGTCCACTCGGTGAACCGGCGATGCGCCGTCGGTACGGTGACCCCAAAACTGGGTGGCAGATGCCGCCACGCGCAACCGCTGGTCAGCACGAACACGATCGCGGTGAACACCGCTCGATCGTCCACCCGCGGCATCCCGCCGCCCTGCGGACGCGTCTTGCCCGGCGGGATCAGCGGTTCCGCCAGTGCCCACAACTCGTCGGACACCAGCCGCCGCGACAACTCGTCCATCACAGGTCATGATCATGCCCGCACCTCAACCAACATCCAAGTGAGACAAGCTCTAATACGACGAAAGTAGGACGAAGCGACTGATCATGTGAGTAGCTCGCAGGTTGAATGTGGTTCACTCGTTCGGCCGTAGGAAACGGGGAATCCGGCGGTTAATGTGTCGAGGCCTGCCATTTCTCTGGCATTTTTCGACGGCTGTGGGGATCCCATGACTAAGCGTGTTTTGGTGAGCGAGCGCGCGCGAGGAAAGCGGTTCGCGACGAGGGTTCTCACGTGCCTGCTCGGCGCCACGATGCTGCTCGGTGTCGTGACGCCGGCGGCCGGGGCCGTCGATACGTTCAACCCGTCGACGCCGCCGCCACCGCCGGCGGTGCCCGATAGTCGCGCACTGCCGACCGATCAGGCACCGGTGTCGCCGCCGGATGTGGGACAGCCCCCGGTCGATCCGCCGCCACCCGCGCCCGCCCCCATCCCCGCGCCGACGGCGTCGGATATCGCGGTGCAGACCGGGAAACCGGTGGAAGTGACGGCAGAGACCACGCCGACCCGGCAGGTGATGGCCAACCCGGACGGCACGTTCACCGCGACGTCGAACCGGGTTCCGGTGCGCACCCAGAAGAACGGGACGTGGGTGCCGATCGACACCACCTTGCACACCAACGCCGACGGCACCCTGTCCCCAGCCGCGACCACAGAGAACCTCACCCTGTCCGGTGGCGGGAGCACTCCCCTGATCACCTTGGCGCAAGGAACCGGGTCGATCGCGCTGTCCTGGCCCGCCACCCTGCCGGCACCGCTGGTATCCGGGGCGACCGCCACCTATCCGAACGTCTACCCCGGTGTCGATCTGCAGGTGACCGCCGAGGCCGCGTCGTACTCGGAAGTGCTGGTCGTGCACGACGCGACCGCCGCGGCCAACCCGAACGTCGCCCAGGTGCACCTGACTGCGACCGCAACCAACCTGACCCTATCGACCGACGCCAACGGCGCTCTTGTCGCCACCGATTCGGCCGGTACGGTCGTTTTCGGGGGCGCGACCCCCTTGATGTGGGACTCGGCCTACGACCCCAAGGCCGGCACCCAGCCCAGCGCCACCGACCCCGGCACCGGGCACATCACACCGATCCCGGCGACCCTCACGCCGGTGACGACCAGGAGCACCAAAACCACCTCGACCATCACCACGTCCACTATGGACGTGACGATCACCCCGCCGTCGAGTGCTCTGTCCGGCTCGGGCGTGACGTATCCGGTCTACATCGACCCGCAGATGACCCGGGGCGAGGAGTTCTGGGTCGAGGTCACCGCCAACGGCTGGTCCTACATCAATCAGAACCAGCTCGCGCAGGTGGGTGACTGCGGCACTTGGACGGGCTGCAACGGTCTCACGGTCGCGCGCTCGTACTTCCGTATGGGCACCGAGGACGTCTCCGGGCACCCCAACGGCCGCAGTGCCAGGGTGTTCAGCGCGCAGTTCTACGCCAACGAGGTGTGGGCCGCACACAACTGCATTGCCGAGCCCGTCGAGGTCCACCTCGCCGGCGTGATCGACAACAACACCCGCTGGGGCGGCCCCGAGGCCGGATGGATCAACACCCAGTCTTCGGCCGCCGGCACCAACTGCGGCGGACCGAACAACGTCGTATTCGACGTGACCTCCGCTGCCCAGACGGCCGCGGACCAGGGCTGGCCGAATCTGACGCTGGAACTGCGGGCGCCGGATGAGGGCAACCAGTACCAGTGGAAGCAGTTCGCCGACAACCCCAGCTTGGTGATCAACTACAGCTACCCGCCCAATCCGGCCGCTGGATTGAGAGTGTCCAACGCGGTCACCTGCACCGGGCACGCCTACACCCCGGACGCGAAGCCGACGTTGTACGCGACGGCAACGGACAACAACAACCCGCCGTTGAACCCGCAGCTGTGGTTCGATCTGTACAACGGCGCGGGAACCAGCGCGGTCGTCGGAGGCGCGGGCCCGGTGACCATCGCCTCCGGCACCACCGGCGCTTGGACGGACACCGTGGCGTTGAACAACAATACCGACTACGAGTTCCGCGTCAACGTATCCACCCAACAGGGCACGGGGCAGGAGATGTGGGCGGGAGCGTTCAGTCCGTGGTACAGCTTCACCCGCCTCGCCGCACCGTCCCAATCCCCATACGTCGACAGCTACGACTACCCCGCCAACTACTGGGGCCAGGCCAGCGACAACCCCGGCACGGTATTCATCTCCACCAACGGCGCGGCGAACATCGCCGGCTTCACCTGGACACTAACCGGCGCCGGGACGGAATCCGCGCCCTCGACGAGCCAGTGCAACTACAACCAAACCTTCGGAACCACCGGTGGCTACATCTCCCCCGACACCAGCGGCTGGGCCAGCCTCCGCCTCCCCACGAACATCAGCCCTGGTTACCACACGATGTATGTGCGCAGCTTCGACTACGCACACAACCTCTCGCCCGAATCCCAGCCCTACACCTTCTACGTCGCACCCCCGGCCGGCGGTAGCGGGGGCTGGAGCGAGGCCGAGAACCTGCCCCTGACCCAACCTGCCGGGCAGAACGTCACGGTCACCCACCAGGCCAACTGCTGTGGCGTGACCTGGACCGGTGGCCAGCAACTGTTCTTCCAGGGCACCGCCGCCAGACAGTCGTTCAACCTCACTCTCACCGCCCCTGTAGCCGGCAACTACGACCTCGACGCCAACCTCACACTCGCCCCCGACTACGGACAACTCGGCTTCACCCTGGACGGGAAATCTCTCGGACTGCCCACCACCACACCCATCGACACCTACAACCCCACCGTCGCCCTCAAGTACGCGCCCCTCGGTGGTGCCTATCTGACCGCCGGCAGCCACACCCTCACCGTCACGGTCGTCGGCACCAACCCTGCCTCCACCGGAAACCGCTACATGGCCGGCATCGACACCGTCTTCGTCCAGCCCACCGACCAGGTCGAAGCCGAATCACCCCAACTGCTCCAAGCGGTCGACACCTCCGGGAAGAACATCCCCGTCGGCCCGGTCGCGAACAACGGCGGCAACTCCTGGCGCAGCGTCGCACAACTGGAATACGACGCCACCGCCGCCGGCCAAGCCATGAACCTCACCTTCACCGCGCCGAAGGAAGCCGACTACGCCCTCGGTGCCATGCTCACCACCCGCCCCGGCTACGGCCAACTCAAGTTCACTGTGGACAACGCCACGGTGCTGGAGAACACCGACACCGCACCCGTCGACACATACACCCCCACCAACACCTGGACCTACCGGCCCTTCGGCAGCCTGCACCTGACTGCCGGCACCCATACCCTCACCGTCACAGTCGTCGGGAAGAACCCCGCCTCCAGCGGCTTCGCCGCCGGCATCGACTACTTGACCATCGCCGCGATCAACAACATCACCGCCGCGAGCTTCGCCGCAGCAATGAACAACCACGGCATCGCCGTCGACGGCCAGCCCGCCAATCTCGACCTCTGGGGTGGCTACAGCTTCTCCGGCTACGCCATGGCCGACGCCGGATACGCGCCCGGCTCCGCCGTCACCGTCTCGGGCGCGACCTTCACCATGCCCGCCGCCACCAACGCCAACGACAACATCATCGCCGACGGCCAAACCATCCCGCTACCCGCCGGCCAGCAGGTGAAAGCCAACGCCATCGGGCTGCTCGCCGCCAGTACCTGCGGCCCCAGCCCCGCCGCCGACGCACGGATCACCTACACCGACGGCACCAACAGCAAGGCGATCGTCCCGTCCGTGCCCGACTGGGTGTACGGCGACAACACCTCCGCCACAGCGGTACTGTCCTACATCGACGATTCCACCGCGACCAGGATGCCTGGGCGGGCCGGGAAGTTCTACGCCGTGTTCCTGCCTACGGACCCGACCAAAACCGTGGCCAAGGTGACCCTGCCCTACACCGGCACCGGTCAGCTGACCAACACCTGCAACACCGGTGCCCCGGTCACCGCCGCCCTGCACGTGCTGGCGATGGCCCCGCGGCCCGCGAGCAGCGGGCCCCTCCCTGCCGGCGCGGCCGGCTGGCTCGGTTCCTGGGCCGCCCCTGCCGACACTGCCGAAATCCCGCCCGGCGGTGCGGGCTTCGCCAACCAGACCGTCCGCATGGTCGTGCACCCCACCACCACCGGCGCCTCGATACGAGTCCGGGTCTCCAACACCGGCGCCGGCCTCGCCTCGCCCCCGCAAACCGTTCCCAGCACCGCCACCATCGACGCCGCCACCGTGGCCGCGCAATCGGGCACCACCGGCACCGGCGCCGCCACCCTCACCACCCCCACCGCGCTCACCTTCGGTGGCGCCACCAGTCTCACACTGTCCGCCGGTGGCGAAGCAATCAGCGACCCGATCCCGTTCCCCGCCACCAACGGCGGCAGCGGCAACCTCGTGGTCAGCATCCACCTGCCCAGCGCCGTCACCCGCGCCCCCGTCCACACCGCACCCGCAACCCCCACCTACCTGGCGACCGGCAACACCACGACCGACGCCAGCGGAACCCCCTACACCACCACACTGCCCGGGGACTACTACCTCACCGGTGTCGACGTCACCACCACTGACCCATCCGCCGGCACCATCGCCATCCTCGGCGACCAAACCAGCGCCGCCGGCGCATCCGCGGCCGGGCGCACCGACCAGCAAACCTGGGTCGACCACCTCCCCGACACCCTCGCCGGGGCTTTACCGGGCAGTGTCGTCAACGTCAGCCGCGCCGGCCAACCAGCCGGCGACTGGTGGAAACTCGCCGACGGCACCGGCACCACCGCCACCGACAGCACCGGACCCCACCCCGGCACCCTCTCCGGCGGCGTCACGTGGAACACCGCCTGGGCCGGAGACCTCGCCGGCAGCGCCGTCTTCAACGGCACCGGCGCCATCACGTCGAACGGCGCCGCGATCACCACCAACCGCAGCTTCACGATCTCGGCCTGGGTCAACCTCACCAACACCAATGCTGCGCAAACCGTCATCGCACAAGACGGCACGAACACCAGCAGCTTCCGCCTCGACTACGACAAAACCGACAACCGCTGGGCCTTCACCCGCGCCAGCGACGACACAGCCAACCCCACTCTCACCCGAGCCCTGTCCACCGCCGCACCGGCAGTGAACACGTGGACTCTGCTCACCGGCGTCTTCGACGCCAGCAACCAGAACATGACCCTCTACGTCAACGGCCAAGGCCAAAACACAGTCGCCACCACCACCTCACCCGACATCACCGGCAACCTCACCATCGGGAGCGGCAAGACCAACGGCACCCCCAGCGACTACCTCACCGGCGCGGTCTCCGACGTCCGCGTCTACCACAACACCCTCAACAACCTCGACGTCACCGCCCTCTACGACAGCACACCACCCCAGCAACCCGGCCCGATGCCCGACGCCCCCAGCGCACTCAGCCTCGGCAACACCACCGACACCGGCGAACACCTCGTCGCCGCCAGCCCCGACACCACCCTCAACCAAACCCTCCTCGCAGAACCCAACCTCCGCACCGTCATCGCCACCATCGGCACCAACGACATCCTCGACAACACCCCCCGCTCCACCATCGAAAACAACATCACCAACGCACTGAACGCCTCCACGCCAGGCGGCTACGCCCTCCACCGAACCCGCCGCCCCGACGGCACACCCCTACACGTCATCCTCACCACCATCCCACCCCTAGGACTGTCCACAACAGACCCACGAGAGACCCTACGAATCACGGTCAACAACTACCTACGCGCGAACTACACCCAATACGGCGCCGACGAGATTCTCGACCTCGACGCCGCCGTCACCGACCCTGCCAATCCCAACCAGATCAACCCCAGCTACCTCACCAACAACCAGCCCAACAACGCCTACTACCAACAACTCGCCCAAACCCTGGCCGACGCCGTCAACACTTTCCCGCCCACCGCGTCCCTCTGAGTGGCGTGTGTGCGGAATTGGGTCTGTCAAATGAGCGGCTCTGGGCCGGATCCGGTGTGAGCTTGTCCCCGCAGCTCGGACACCGGCCTTGAGGTGACCTTGGGTCACCAGGAAGGATGTCCCGGTGCCTGCACCACACCCGCCTGAGTTTCGTCGTCGTGCCGTCGAGTTGGCCCGTCAGGGCTCCAAACCGGTCGCTGAGCTGGCCAAAGAGCTGGGGATCAGCGAATCGTGCCTGAGGAATTGGATGGCCCAGGCCGATACTGATGCGAACGGCTCAGCGAGTCGTTTGACGAGCGCGGAGAAGAAAGAACTGGCCGAGCTGCGGAAGAAAACCCGTCAGCTTGAGATGGAAAATGAGATCCTCAAGCGCGCGGCCGCCTATTTCTCGCGGGAGAACGTTCTCCCAAAGTAATCTACCCGCTGGTCCGTGAGCTCGCCGCTGACGGTGTCGACGTCGCGGTGGCCTGCCGGGTACTGAAGGTGTCACGGTCGGGCTATTACGACTGGCACGACCGGCCGCCCTCACCCAGGGAGCAGGATAACGAATTGCTACTCAAACACATCCAAGCCATTCACGTCGAATCCCGTGGCACCTACGGGTGGCCCCGCGTGCACGCGGAACTCGTGCTCGGCATGGGCGTGAACGTCAACCACGAGCGGGTGGCGCGACTCATGCGCGAGGCCGGCATCCAGGGCCTCTACCGGCGCCGGAACCGGGGCTACACCATCCGCAACCCCGCGGAGGAGCCCGCCGAAGACCTGGTCAACCGCAAGTTCACCGCCGAGGGCCCGAACCGCCTATGGCTCACCAACATTACCGAACATCCCACGAAGGAAGGGAAACTGTACTGCGCCGCCGTCATGGACGCCTATTCCCGGCGCATCATCGGCTGGTCCATCCACAATCACATGCGCACTGAACTGGTGATCGACGCACTCGGCATGGCCACCCTCCGCCGTAAACCCGAATCCGGCAACACTATCCTGCATTCCGACCATGGATCGCAATTCACGGCCTGGGCATTCGGGCAACGACTCCGTGCCGCCGGAATCCTGCCCTCCATGGGCAGCGTGGGCGATTGCTACGACAACTCCATGATGGAATCCTTCTGGGGCACACTCCAACTCGAAGTGCTCGACACGAAAACGTGGGAAACTCGTGACGAGCTTGCCAACGCGATCTTCGAATGGATAGAATGCTGGTACAACCCGGAACGGCGACACTCCCGCATCGGAATGCTCAGCCCGGCCGAGTTTGAGGCCACTAACCCCGAGTGACCGTCACCACACCACGATCGCTGACGCCACACCCAACGTGTCCGGCGAACGGGGACAAGCTCAGTGGTAGCTGTGCGTGTCGGTTCGTGTCGAATCTGGTGCTGTGTGCCAGCGTGACGCCGGTGCAAGGTTGATCAACTTTTGAGATTGGTGTTCTCGGGACTGTCTTCCCTGGTCATCGAGGACGTTGAGGATGGCGCGGGGGCGCTGGTGGTGTGGGCATCGACGCATCCGGTGCCGGTGGCCTGCCCGGGCTGCGGGGTGCCGGCGGGGCAGGTGCACGGCTACGTCGCCCGGCAGCTCGCCGATGTGCCGGTGGATGGGCGGCGAGTGCTGATACGACTACGGGCGCGGAGGTTGCGCTGTGGAACGCTCGACTGTCCACGGCAGACTTTCCGTGAGCAGCTGGCCGGCGTCATCGAGCGCTACCAGCGGCGTACCGAACGGCTGAGAGCGCAGGTGGGCGTCGTCGTCCGCGATCTGGCCGGTCGTGCGGGCGCCCGTGTGCTGGTCGGCCTCGGCGTCGCGGTCTCGCGGCAAACCGCGCTGCGCGCGTTGGTGCGCCTTCCACTCCCGATCCGACCGGTGCCGCGGGTCATCGGGGTGGATGATTTCGCGCTGTGTAAGCGGAAGCGCTACGCCACTGTGATCATCAATGCGGAGACCGGCGAGCGGGACGTGCTGCCGGAGCGCAAGACCGAGGTACTCGAAGCGTGGTTGCGGGAGCACCCCGATGTCGAGGTGGTCTGTCGCGATGGCTCGGCCGCCTACGCCGAGGCGATCCGCCGTGCCCTGCCCGACGCGGTGCAGGTCGCGGACCGGTGGCACCTCTGGCATAACCTCGCCGAGGCCGTCATCAAAGAGGTCGCCGCGCACAGCAGCTGTTGGGGCAAGACCGGGCCACCGCCGCGAGAGGGCATCCAAGCCCAGACCACGCGGGAGCGCTGGCGGCAGGTCCATGACCTGGTCGATTCCGGTGTCGGCCTGCTGGAATGCGCCCGTCGGTTGAATCTGGCATTGAACACGGTCAAGCGCTACGCCCGGATCAGCGAACCCGAGCGGCTGGTCCGGGCGCCGAAGTACCGCCCCACGTTGGTCGACCCTTACCGGGAGCATCTGCGGCGCCGCCGTGAAGTCGATCCTGCCGTGCCGGTGCAGTACCTGTTCGCCGAGATCAAGCAGCTCGGCTACCCGGGCAGCCTCAACCTGCTCTACCGCTACATCACCCAAGGCCGCGTCGAATCCGACCGGCCGGCGATCTCCCCACGGCGCCTGGCCCGCTACCTGCTCACACGCCCAGACCGGCTGAAAGACCACCAGCGGGAACGGCTCGACGCCGCGGTGGCCGCCTGCCCAGAGATGACAGCGCTGGCCGGCCTCGTCGGCGACTTCGCCGCCCTCCTGGCCCCCACCGTCGGCAACGATATACGCCTCACCGGCTGGATCGACCAGGCCCGGGCCGAGGATCTGCCCCATCTGCACGCGTTCACTCGCGGGCTCGAGATCGACCGCCACGCCGTCAACGCCGCCCTCACTTGCCCATTCCACAATGGACGAACAGAAGGAGTGAACACCAAAACGAAGATGATCAAACGGCAGATGTACGGACGCGCAGCTTTCACCCTCCTACGCCACCGCATCCTGCTCGGCTGAACTACACACCGTCACCACCGGAAGTGGGTCAGAGCCGCTCGTTTGACAGACCCGTGCGGGCTGCTACAGATTTTGAAAGGCCAGCATTACGGCGCTCCGGGTTCGAGGGTGAGTCCAGTGTGGGCGAAGGAGGCGTCGGTCAGTTGGGGTCGGTACTGGATGCGTTTGAGCCGGTTTTTCACCACGGTGGCCAGTTGGTCGATGCCGTGCACGATGAGGTTGCCCAGGCCGCGTTTGACATGCGACCACACGTGCTCGACCGGTTTGAGGTCCGGGGCGTAGTACTCCAGCCGTAGATCGTGATGTTCATGGTTCTTGGGTGGATTGCCGCTGGTAGTGGGCCTGTCGGGCTCGGTGTTGATGCTGTCGGCGCCAGGCTGAGAAGCGTAGGTGGTGCGTGGTGCCTGTGATCAGCGTGGTGGTGATCGTGGCGAACAGGTGTTGGACTTCGTTGCAGGTCAAGGAAATCCAGCGGGTGGATGTTGGTGTTTGGGTGGGTTCGGTCGCGGCGAGGACGGTGAGGAACGCGTGCGCGAGCGTCGCCAGAACGGTCCAGCGATGCCATGAGAGCCAGCGGCGGACCTGGTGCTGGTCCAGGCCTGCCAGACCTTTGCCGGTTTGAAAGGATTCTTCGACACGCCAGCGGGTTCCAGCCACGCGAACCAGAACGGGCAACGCGACGGGGGTGGGCGCGTAGCAGCGGTAGAACGCCAACTCTCTGGTGCGGCGGTTGCGTCGGATCAGCAGCCCCCGATGCCCGCCCACCTCGGCATCCTGATCAATGTCGACCAAAGCCCAGTCGTAGAAGCGGTGTCCCTTCGCCCCGGTACCGGCCGACAGGCGTTGCCACACATGTTTCGGTAGTCGGGTGGCCAACTCGTCCGGGCGGAACGTCCCCGCTCCGGTAGTGACGCGGCGGTCGCATCCGATGGCCAGCACATAGCCGACGCCACGGCGCTCCAGTTCCGCGCGCAGCGTGGGGTCGGCGCCGTAGACCTCGTCGCCGGTCACCCACGGCGCATCAACTCCGGCATCGAGGGCTCGGGTGATCATGGTGGTGGCCAGGGCGGGTTTGGTCGCGAACTGCATGTTCTCGCTGATCCCAGCCGCGGCGCAGCGTTCGCGGTCGCTCGTCCAGGACTTCGGCAGATACAAGGCCCGGTCGATAAACGCGTGCCCGGCCGTCGTGGCATACGTCAGATACACCGCGACCTGCGAGTTCTCGATCCGACCGGCGGTTCCGGTGTATTGACGTTGCACCCCAACGGTGCGCGTGCCCTTCTTCAAGTCTCCGGTCTCATCGACGATCAGGACTGCGTTCTGGCTGCCGAGGTGGTCGCAGACGTAGTCGCGCAGGTCGTCACGCACCGCGTCGGCATCCCACACCGCCCGCGCGAGCAGGTGCTGCAGGCCGTCTGGTGTCGCGTCTCCGACATGCTCGGCGATGGTCCAACAGTTCTTCCGCGGCAGCTCAGACACCAGACCCAGCAACAGTTTCTCCGCCCGACGACGGGGCTCGACCCGGCTGAAACGGCCCGCGATCCGCGCGGTCAGCTCATCGAACATCGCCTGCCAGCGAGCAGGGTTTATGCTGGGGCCCGCGGCCGCCAGCCGATCTTGGGAAGTCCACACAACCGACCATGATCAACTGGCGGCCGCACCCATCTCCGACACCCCCTCACCAGCACCGATCACGAAGTCCGGCTGGAGTACTAACGCCACCCAGCGCTACCACCGCATTCGGGCCAGAGCCGATCACGGGATAGACCCTCCTGAGCCCATACAACGACAATCCGTGGGCGAACCACGTCGCCGGCCCACGCCGACCGCAGCTACGACCACGAAAAGTACCGCCGCCTGGTCCGCGTTGGGGGCATCATTCCGCGCATCGCCCGCCGTAGAACCGAGCACGGATCCGGCCTCGGTCACGTCCGATGACCCGTGGAACGCACCTTGCGCCTGGCTCGAAGGCTTCCGGCGACTACATATCCGCGCCGAACGCCGAGCTGGCGTTCGCGGAGGGAATGGCAATGTGTGGACAAGAATTCGGTTCATACCTCGCAAACCTGGCACGTCGAGAGTTTTGTGCACGACCGACCAGGACCAGAACCAGATCGTCTCGTTCTACGCGGGTGCGGTGGAGGAAGTGTGGGAAATCGAGTCGCAGGCGGTCGTCGACCGCACTGGCGGTCTTGACCTCGTGGTGGGGCGCCGAATGATCCGGTGGCGATGGTGCGGCACACCGAGGAGTGCGGGCGGCGCAGTTTCGCGTTCGCCACAGATCCCTCCCAGCGATCGACCAGGATGAAAGGTCCGGAGATCTGTAAGCTGATCGTCGGCGCGAAGTAGTTGTTCACCAACGAGTACTTCGACGCCATGAAATTTCTTGACAGCCGGGTCGTCCATGCGTTTGACTCAATGACTGATCGAGCAAGAGCGACTCGAGGCGATTTGTACTGCTGGGGGCAGTTAGTGCGTGTCAACGGCGTGAGTCATGATTTCCTTTCGGCGAACGGGGAGGAAAATGACCGGTTGGGATCGCGGTTCGCCACGTTGGTCCGAACCTATCGCCGTGAAGCGGGACTGACGCAGCGCGAGCTGGCCATGCGCGCCGGACTGAGCGTCGCGGCCCTGCGTGATTTCGAACAGGGAAGGCGGGGGAGGCCGCGGGCGAACTCGCTGGCGGCACTGGTGGGCGCGCTCGGACTGGACCCCGAGCAGGCGATCGACCTCGCCAAGGCCGCCGCGCCGTCCCGGTCCCGCGAGCGGGGCGTCCTGCAGGCAGGTGCGGAACCGGCTCAGATCCCGGCGAGCATACCGGAGCGTGGCCTGTGGGTCTCCGTGCTGGGACCGCTGGAAGTCTGGCGGGACCGCACGGCGCTGGCGCTCGGTCCGTTCACTCGGCGCGCGGTGCTCGCGCTGCTGGCCACAGAGCCGGGCGCCCTTGTGCACCGCGACACGATCGTCGACGTGCTGTGGGCACAGTCCCCGCCGCCCAGCGCTGTCAGCCTGATCCAGGCTCACGTGAGCAGGCTGCGGCGGTTGCTCGAACCTGCCGGGCTGCCGCCGCGGGAGGACGGCGTGATCGTCTCGGAGGGCGGGGCCTACCGCCTGCGGCTCCCACAGAACGCACTGGACCTGCAGGCCTTCCGGGCGTTCGCGGTGCGCGCGGACGGGGCGAGTGTACGCGGCGACCTGCGGCAGGCCTGCGAATTCTACGAGCGCGCCGTCGAGCTGTGGCGGGGCGACCCATTGGCGCACCTCGACCTCGTCCGCGGCCACCCCGGCGTCGACGCGCTCGGCCGCGAGCTGGTCGCAGTGCTGCTGCGGTACGCCGAGCTGGCCTGCGAGCTGGGGGAGTACGAGCGGGTGCTGCCCCGGCTGCACAGCGTTGCCGCCGCTGAACCGCTGAACGAGCTGGTCCACGCCCGGCTGCTGATCGCGCTCGCCGCCTCGGGACAGCAGGCCGAGGCACTGTGGCTGTACGAGGACCTCCGGCGCAGGCTGGACCGGGAGCTCGGCGTCTATCCTGGCGATGAGCTCGCCACGGCCCATCTGCGGGTGCTGCGCGGGGAGTTCTCCGGTACCGGCGGAACCCGCGTGTGCGGTTTCCGGACCGTGCAGCGGCCGATCGCCGTGCGGTACGTGGTGCCGTGGCAGCTGCCTGCCGCGCCGCGGCGCTTCACCGGCAGGAAGCGGGAGCTGGCCGCGCTGTCCGGACTGCCGGACCAGCGCACGGGCGGCGCCGCGATCTGCGCATTAGTAGGCATGGTCGGTGTCGGCAAGACCGCGCTCGCCGTGGAGTGGGCTCACCGGATGGCCGAGGACTTCCCGGACGGGCACCTCTTCGTGGACCTGCGGGGCTTCGGCCCGTCCGGCAATTCCCTCGCGCCCGGTGATGCGGTCTACGGGTTCCTGCACGCTCTCGGGGTGCCTCCCGGACGGCTCCCGGACGACGCCGAGGAGCAGGCCAAGTTGTACCGCAGCCTGCTCGCCCACCGGCGGCTGCTCATCGTGCTGGACAACGCGCGTGACGCCGGGCAGGTCCGCCCGCTGCTGCCCGGCGCCGGCAAGTGCATGGTCCTGGTCACCAGTCGCAACCGCCTCACCGGGCTCGCCGCGACCCACGGGGCACAGCTCGTCGAGGTCGGTCCGCTCGATGCCGCCGAGGCGCGGGAGCTGCTGGCTAGCGGGCTCGGCGCGGAACGGGCTCGAACCGAGTGCGGGGAGGTCGCCGAGCTCGCTGAGCGGTGCCTGCGCCTGCCGCTCGCGCTGCGCAACGCCGCGGCCCGCGTGGCGGCCTTCCCCGGGCTGCCGTTGTCCGCGCTGACGGCGTCGATGCGCGGCGGGCGGCAGGACTGGCTGAACAGCCTGGAAACCGGCGACCCGGTCAGTAGCGTGCGAGCGGTGCTTTCCTGGTCGCAGTCGGCCCTCAGCCCGGGTGCGGCCCGGCTGTTCCGCCTGCTGGCGCTCCACCCCGGCCCGGATGTCACGGTGGGCGCGGCGGCGAGCCTCGCCGAAGTCAGCTGCCAGGACGCGCACGCGGCGCTGACCGAGCTCTACGACGACTGCCTGCTCACCCAGAGGATCCTCGGTCGCTTCGCCTTCCACGACCTGGTCCAGGCGTACGCCGCCGAGCAGGTGCTCGAGCATGACGACGAAGCCGGGCGCACCGCCGCAGTTCGCCGGCTGCTCGACCACTACCTGCACCTGACCGCGGCGGCGGTCCGGGCGATGTATCCGCAGCAGCCCCGGCTCGCGTTGGGAGCGCCACTGCCCGGGGTCGTGACGGTGGACGAGTTCTCCGGTCCTATGGGGGCGGGAGAATGGTTCGAGGCCGAGCAGGAGGTCTTGTTCGGCCTCGTTGAGCTTGCCGCAGGCAGCGGCAGCACGCATGCGTGGCAGCTGCCCTGGCTCGTACGCCGGTTCGAGCTGGGTGACGGCCAGCTCCGCCGGCTCGCCGGTGCGTAGCGGGTGTGCTGTTCCGGATTCACTGGAAGCCTGTGCTTGACCATGACGCAAGGGCAGGGTTGGAGTCTGGACACATGGTGAAGTCCCCAGTCCCCGTGTTCCTGTTCATCACCGCTGAGGCGGTGGCACTGCTCGCCAACTCAGCCTTCCTGGTCGTGTTCCCGTGGCTGGTGCTCTCGCACACGGGCGACGCGGGCAAGACGAGCCTCATGACCGCCCTGGTGACGATCCCGACCGCAGTGGCGACGCTGCTCGGCGGTCGCGTGATCGACCGCATCGGACGGAAGCCCTCGAGCGTGCTGGCCGGGCTGGGCTGCGCGGTGGCCGCGGCGGGCTTCGGCGTCGTTAGTGGCCTCGGGGCGCTCAACATTGGCACGCTGATCGCATTGGGCATGCTGGCCCAGGCGTTCCTGCCGCCGAGCACCACGGCGCGCGATGCGCTGATGGACGCGATCGCCTCTGTCGGCGGGATCTCGCTGGAGCGCCTCGCCGGTATTCGCCAGGTAGTGTTCTCCCTCACCTACGCGATCGGACCAGCGCTGGCCGGACTGCTGCTCACCGCGATCAGCCCGATCGCCGCGTTCTGGATCATCGCCGGGGCGTGGACGTTCGCAGCACTGCTGACCACCGGGCTGCCGTCCGGCACGAGTCGGAAGGTGAGCGAGGCGGCGATCACGCCCAGTGGCTCGGTCTGGAAGCTGCTGCGCTCGCGCCGGGCAGTCTGGATGGCCGTGGTGATCGGCTTCGGGGCCTCGGTGATTACACAGCCGATCACCAGCGTGCTGCTGCCAGCGCACTTCCGTGACCTGCACCAGCCGCAGCTCTACGGCGTGTCTGTGTCGGCTTTCGGCGTCGGCGCGATTCTGGGCGCACTGCTGTACGCGGCTGTCGGAGCGAAGGCGGGCGTCAAGCTCTACGTCGGCGGCGTGCTCGTCACGACCGCGGGCATCGTGGCCTTCGCGCTGCTGCCCAGCTTCTGGATCCTAGCGCTCGGGCTGGCGCTCGGCGGGCTGGGCAGCGGTCTGCTCGCCCCCATGCTGCTCGTTGCCGTCACCAGGAACACCGCGGACAACGAGCGTGGCCAGGCGCTGGGCGTCTACAACGCGGCGTCGCTCGGTGCGTCTCCGATCGGTCTCGGTCTGCTTTCTCTGCTGCTGCAGCGGCACCCGGACCTGCACGCCGGGGCGTTCGCGGTGCTTGGCGTCTGGGCACTGGCCGCGGTATACGCGCTGACCCGGCCATCGGTGATCGTCTCCACCCCCGGGCAGCAGCAGGCGGCGGATACGGCGGCGGTGTGAGCGGCGAGACGGAAGGAGGCGCCCGGTGCTCACAATCAGTCAGCTGGCCGACTACGCGGGCGTGACGGTGCGGGCGATCCGCCACTACCACCAGCGTGGGCTGCTGCGCGAGCCGCCGCGGGACGCGTCGGGCTACCGGCGCTACGACGCGCAGGCGGTCATCGACCTGACCCGGATCAAGACGCTCGCCGAGTCGGGCGTGCCGCTCGGGCAGATCCCCCGGCTGCTCGAAGCCCCGGAGGAGGAGCTCGACAAGGCCATAGCCGAGCTCGACGTCGCGCTCGCCAAACGCGTCGACGAGCTGAACGCGACCCGCGCACGGCTGAAGGCGCTGCGCACGGGCAACCGGTTCTGCCTGCCGGACGCCGTAGTCGACCACCTGGACCGGCTGCAGGCGATCGGTCTGAACGACGCCCAGGTCACACTCGAGCGCGACGTGTGGATCCTGCTCGTGGTGCTCTACCCCGACCAGATCTCTCGCTGGCTCGCGCGGATAAGCAAGCTGCTCGACGACCCTGACGTCGCGCAGCTCTACGTCGACATCCATGCCGCGCGGGACTGGCCGCCGGACGACCCCCGGCTCAAGCTGATCGCCCGCAGGGCCGCGAAACTGGTGCGTCGCCACGACCGACACGCCGAGGCGGCGCGGGACATGCGGCAGGACCTACGGGCGCTGCACCTGGTCGACGAGTTCGGCCACGACGTGTCGCCCGCTTGGCAGCGCATGGGGCAGCTGGCCGCGGCCGAGCTGGAGCCACCATCGCGAGTGGACGGAGCGTGAGACCGGAGGGGGAGTACCGGAAGGTGGCGATCAGGCAAGGGAGTCGAGCCTGCGGGCGATGCCGGTCCACATTTCGGCATAGCCGAGAGCGAGTCGGACGACGGCGGTCACGCAGTGCGGCGGCATAGCGCCGACAAGGTCCGGCAGGCGCGCGGACGCGGCCGCGTTCAGGTGCAGTAGCCGCAGGATGGCGCGTCCGTGCTCGGTGTTGCGCAGTGAGGGATCGCGGCGCAGCACGTTAAGCGCGACCTCCGGTCCGTAAGGTGCGCCTGGCCCGGGACGGGGTGTGGCGGCCTCAGCCGCGCGTTTCTCCCGGTTCCGGCGCACGGCTGGTCTTCGAGCTGTCGCGGCTTTCTCCGGCACAGGTGCATCGCCGCGTTCGATGCGCTGCCGGACGTCCAGCACGGTCGCCGGAGAGATGCCGGCTGCCTTCGCGATGTCCCGCAGAGAAATGTGAGGTTGCCGGAGCAGCAGTTCGGCCGCCCGTAGCCTTCCTTCGCCGGCATCGAGCGGGCGGGTCCGCCCGTCACTGCCCACCCGGACCGGGGCTGTCCCGATGTTCTCGCCGAGGTTCCGGCGGATCGCCGCCACGGTTTTCGCGGCGATCCCTGCCGAGTGGGCGAGTGCCCGGTCGGACAGGTGCGGGTGCGTTTGGATGAGGCGTCTGGCCGCGGCCTGCCGCTCCACCTGGGAAAGCGGCAACCCGTGCTGGACGTTCTCCTGCACGGCGCGCAGGAACAGGTCCTGCTCGCTGCCGTGGAAAAAGACCACCTCGATCGTCTCCCGGCCCTGGCGAGAGGCGGCGAGCAGGCGGTGCATCCCGTCCACCACGCACTTCGTCCGCCGGTCAACGAGGATCGGGGGGAGCGGAGTCTCGGTCTCGGCCAGCCTCGCGACGTGGGCCTCACTGGTGCCGGTCAACCGGGGCGAGTCACCGGCACGCAACGAGGCGATCGGCACGGTGACGGGTTCCGGTGCTCCGTTCGCCGCGCGCGGCTGCTGCTCCTGGCGCGAACTCGCGTCCACGCCGACCAGATCGGCCATACTGCCAGCTGTCTGATTCACGATGACTCCCCCTTGTGTTAATCAGCTCGCATTTCCAGTGGACATCCTGTCGGTGCCGCTAGTCACCCTCGGTCGGCGAGGTGGGCGCCGCCCTTGCCTCGCGCTGACAGGCAATTGCCGTACCCCTCACCGGGATGTCGATCGTCTTCCCAGCTGAAGCGCCTTCGGTGAGAACCTTAATGAACGTCCTGATCGCCGCAGTACGAGCACGGCCGGGGCGCCCCGGCAGCGGCCTCCTGCGGAAGGCGTAACCGAACCGGGCGTCCGGAGGAACTCCTCCGGCGGAACGGGCAGTAGGGGCTCAAGACCGCGCACGGCGGTGTTCAACTGCGGCAGGTCAGCACTTAAACGCGCGGTCACCACCACCGTTCTTCCTGCTGTGGGCGGGAATTCGTGCCTCCGAACACGACGGTCGCGCTGCCGGGGGTGTTGGGCAGGAGAAGAACGCGTCGTAGGCTCCGCCGTACCGCTGTGCCACAGCGATGGACAGGAGCCCCGGTCAGGCCGGAGGCACCTCCGGTGCCGCTCTCCCCTCTCGTGAAATTCGGAGGATTCCCTTGTTCGTTCCGCGCCAGTACCGGCCCCCCGACGTCTCCTGGATGCTCCGCCTCATGCGCGGTAACCCGTTGGCGCTCATGGCAACCAACGGCGATCCCGGCCGGGCGCCACTGGCGACGCACCTGCCGGTCATCCTCGACCCGGAATCCCCGCTGCCCGACTCGGACTCGCTCGCCGGACTCGGTCTCCTCGCGCACCTGAACCGGGCGAACCCGCAGTGGATCCAGGTGCGGCCGGGGATGGAGGTCCTGTTCTCCTTCACCGGCCCGCACTCCTACGTCTCGCCTGTGGTCTACGGCCTGCCGACCGCCGCACCCACGTGGGACTTCACCGCGGTGCAGGTGCGCGGGGAGATCGTCGAGCGGTTCGAATCTCCCGAGGACACGCTGCGGGTCGTCACCGCCACGGTCCGGGCGTACGAGCGGGACTTCGGCGCAGGCTGGGACATGACCGGTTCGATCCCGTACTTCCGCCAGATCCTGCCCGGCGTCGGTGCCTTCCGCGTCCGGGCGCTGAGTGTCGAGGGGATGTTCAAGCTGAGCCAGGAACAACCGGAGGACGTGCGCGAGAAAGTCCGGGACCACTTCGCCCACCGCGGGCAGGGCCGGGACCTGGAGCTGGCGGGGCTGATGGCGAACCCGCGAGCGGCGTCCGCCTGCCCCTGCGCGGGGCAGTTCGAAGAACTGAAGCACGGGGTGTGAGATGAGCGAGCTGCCTGAGCTTGTGCCGGACAAGCCGTACCTGTGGCGGGCGCGGTCGGAACGGGCCACGCACAAGCTGATCTGCTTCCCGCACGCGGGAGCGGGGGCGGGCACCTACTACGAGTGGGCCGAGCGGCTGCCCGCGGAGATCGAGCTGCTGGCGGTCCAGCTCCCGGGCCGCCAGGAACGGATCACCGAGGACCTGATCACCGAGGTGCCGGCACTGGTGGCGGCCGTCGTCGACGGCATCGCCCCGGACGTGACCGCGAACTGTTCGTTCTTCGGGCACTCGGCCGGTGCTCTGCTCGCCTTCGAGGTGACCCGGGCGCTGGAAGCCGCGGGCCTGCCGGCGCCGGGCACGCTGTTCGTGTCCGGCCAGCCCGCGCCGGGCGGCTGGAAGGCGCCCCCGGTCAACGGCCTGCCCGAGGACCGGTTCCGCGACGCGCTCACCGAGCTGGGCGGCATGGACGCCGAGGTGTTCGCCGACGACGAGATCATGGCGATGGTGATCCCGGTGGTGCGCGCGGAGTTCCGGATGTGGGAAGAGTACGAAGTGGACAGTGCGGCCCGGGTCTCGTCCTCGATCGTGGCGCTCACGGGCGACGCGGACAGCCGCAGCCCGGTTTCGGCCGCGGCGGGCTGGCGCTCCCGCACCAGCGGTGCCTTCGAGACGAAGGTCTACCCGGGTGGGCACTTCTACCACTTCGACCATCTCGACGAGGTTGTCGCCTTCGTGGCGGAGCGCGTCCTCGCCGGCACCGGGCACGGAGTGCGCCATGGATGATCCGAGGAAGCTGGAGTCCGTACTGGCTGAGCGCGTGGCCGCGGCCACCCGCGGAATTGACGGGCTCGAGAACGTCGCCGTGCTGGTGCGGGGCACCGTCACCCGGCCGTCCCGCTCGCTGCCCGGTGACACGGCCGAGCGCCTGGCCCGCACCGTGGATTCGTCCGCGCCGTCGTCGCTGCTCGTTGGCCCGGCACTGAACCTATCCGGCGACGAGGCGGGAACGCTCGACGAAGCACTCCGCCGCGCCGCGCTGCTGCCGGACAAGGGCACCGTGTACCTCGCCGGCGACGAGGAGCCGCGGTTCCAGAGCTACCGCGATCTCGCGGAGTCGGCGGGGCGGGTGCTCGGCGGCCTGCGCGCCCGGGGCGTCCGGCCGGGGGATCCGGTGATCCTGCAGCTGCGCGACAACCAGGACATCGTCACCGTGTTCTGGGCGTGCGTCCTCGGTGGTTTCGTTGCGACGCCCATCGGTGTCGCGCCCAGCTACGAAACGCACAACGAAGCCAACCGCAAGCTGCGCAACGCGTGGCGGCTGCTCGGCGAGCCGGTGATCGTGGCCGACGACGGCACCGCGGCGGAGTTGGCCGCGGCGGCCCGGCTGTGGGAGGCGCCGGGGGTGCGCACGCTTCCACTGTCCGAACTCGACACTGCCGAACCGGCTCAGTGGCTGCCCGGCGGACCGGACGCCCCGGTGCTCAACCTGTTCACCTCCGGCAGCACCGGCACGCCGAAGTGCGTGCAGCACACGCACGCGAGCATCGCGGCCAGGACGTGGTCGGCCGCGCAGGCCCGCGGGTACACGGCCGAGGACGTCAGCCTGGTGTGGATGCCGCTGGACCACATCACCCTCGCGATGTTCAACGTGCGCGACGTGTTCCTGCGGGCTCTGCACGTCAACGCCCGCACCGCCGACTTCCTGGCGGACCCGCTTGAGCTGCTGCGGTGGATCGACCGCTACCGCGTCACGAACGTGCTCGGGTCGAACTTCGCCTACGCGCTGGTGAGCGAGGCGCACGGCGACGCAACCGATCTGAGGCTCGACCTGTCCTGTGTGCGGGAGTTCATCAACGCGGGCGAAGGGGTCGACCCCGCCGTGAGCCACCGCTTTCTGCGGCTGATCGGCAGGTACGGCGCGCCGCCGGACGTGATGACCCCGGCCTGGGGCATGTCCGAGACCTGTTCGGCCGTCAGCCACGCCACGCAGAGCCGGGACGACCGGTCGCTCGGCACGGTGTCGGTGCGGCGCTCGTCCGTCGGCGGCGACGTCGTCGTCGCCGGACCCGGCGATGACGACGCGGTGCTGCTGTCCACCGTCGGCGCACCGATCGGCGGGGTGGAGATGCGGATCGTGGACCCCGGCGGCGCCGTGCTGAAGTCCGGGCAGACCGGCGAGCTGCAGGTGCGCGGCGTGACGATGATGCGCGGCTACTACGGCAATCCCGAGGCGGGCGCGCTCGCCGACGCGGGCGACGGCTGGTTCCGCACGGGCGACCTCGCGTTCGTCCACGACGGCGAGGTGGTCATCGCCGGCCGGATCAAGGACCAGATCATCGTGCGCGGCATCAACTTCCGGGCCGCCGAGCTGGAGGCCATCGTCGAGCGGGTGGCAGGCGTGCGTGTCCCGTACGCCGCGGCCGCCGCCTACCTCGAACCCGGCGCGCAGGGCGAGCGGCTGGCCGTCTTCTTCGTCCCCGAGGACTGGGAAGCCGGGGCACTCGACCGCACACTCACCGGCATCCGCTCGGCACTGTCCCGCGAGGCGGGGATCGCACCGGACCTGATGGTGCCGGTCGGTGCGCCGGACTTCCCGCGCACCGCGACCGGCAAGATCCAGCGTGGCACGCTGGTGGCCGGTCTGCGGGAGGGGCGCCTGCGGCCCCGCGCGGAGCGCGATGGCGCCGAAGCGCCGGACTCGGGCCAGTGGCTGTTCACCACCACCTGGTCCGCCCTGGACGGCGGCCGGGCCCCGGCCGGCCCCGGCACGGTGTTCCTCGGCCCGCGGCGGCTGGCCGAGGACTGCGGTCTCGCCGACCCGGTGCTGATCGACACCACCGACGACCTGGCGGGTGCCCTTGACCGGGCTGCCAGGGCGCTCGGCGGCGTCGGGACCGTCGTCTTCGCCTGGCCACTGTGGACGGACAAGACCGGCCCCCGGCTGCGAGCCGAATGGCTCAGCGAAGAGCTCGCCGCGGTGCTCGCCGTGCTCGACGACGGTTCACCACGGGTCGAACGGCTACTCGTCCTCACCTCCGGTGCGGTCGTCACCGGCGATCCTGTCGAGGCGGACCTCGGCGCGAGTGTCCTTTCCGGACTCGTCAGGACGGCCGCGGCCGAGCTGGACCGGGTGGCGGTGACCCAGCTGGACCTGCCCGCCGACCGCGCCGGGTGGCGGTCGGCGCTCGAGGCGGAGCTGGCCGCACCGGCGTCGCCCGGTGAGGTGGTGGCGCACCGGGACGGTCAGCGGCTGGTCCGGCGGCTGCGGCCGCTGCCGGCCGAGCACCGGGGTGGAGGCGTCCGGGCGGAAGGCCGGTACGTCGTCACCGGCGGTCTCGGCGGGATCGGCACCAGGCTATGTGCGCACCTGCTCGCGGAGTACAGGGTGAAGCTGCTGGTCCTGGGCCGCTCGGAGCCGGCCGGGGAACGGGCCGCGCGCCTGGCGGAACTGCGGGCCGCGGGAGACGTGCGCTACCGCGCGGTCGACGTCGCCGATGCCGACGCCGTGCGGGCCGCGGTCGCCAAGGCCGAAGCCGCGTGGGGCGAACCGATCGACGGGATCTTCCACCTCGCGGGCCACGACCCGACCAGGACGGACACCGGCGCCGACGGGCTGCCCATGGCCGAGGCGCGGCTCGCGGACTTCGAGGAGGCCTACCGGGCGAAGATCGGTGGCACGCTGGCACTCGGCGAACTGCTCGACGAACGTCCCGGAGCCGCGCTCACGCTCTTCGGCTCCGTGAACGGCGAGTTCGGTGGCAGCGGGTTCGGCCCGTACGCCGCGGCCAACGCGTTCCTGGTCTCCTTCGCCGTGGACAGCGCCACCCGGCTCGGCCGGACCGTGTGCTGCGCCGCCTGGAGCCTGTGGCCGGGCACGGGGATGAGCGAGCTGCTCGTGCCTTCCGCCGCGCGCCAACGGGGTTACCTGCCGATCGATCCCGCGGCCGGCCCGGCACTGGCCGTCGATGCGCTGGCGGCGGGCTCGCCGTACGTGCTGGCGGGGCTTGACGCCGGGCACCACGCGGTGGCCGGGCTGACCGACTCGTCCTGCCTGGTGCCCGCGGAAGTGGTCGTGGCCTATCGCGGTCCCGTCGACCACGCCGCGGTGCGCGCCGCGGTGGAGTCCGCGGTCGCCGCACACCACCTGCCCGTGGTGATTCGCGAAGTGCCCGCACTGCGCCGGAACTTCGACGGCGAGCTGGACCGGGACGGGATCTGGCGGTCGGTCGCCACCGCCGACCATCCGTCCACAGTGGACGATGAACCGCGCACCGAGCTGGAACGCACCACGGCGGCGGTGTTCGCCGAGCTGCTCGGCCGGGACACCGTCGGGCGCGATTCGTCCTTCTTCGAGCTGGGCGGCAATTCCGTGCGGGCCGTCCGGGTGCTGCGGGAACTGGAGCAGCGCACCGGTGTCCGGCTGAGCGCACACGAGCTCTATGAGTACCCGACGGTCGCCGGCACAGCAGCGCGTATCCGCATGACCGCGGCCATTCCAGCGAATCAGGAGCGTCGATGAACGAATACCGCGACATCGTCGGTGTGGGTTTCGGCCCTGCCAACCTGGCACTGACGGTGGCACTCGACGAGGTGCCGGGCAACGGCACCGACAGGCCGAGCGCGCTGTTCTTCGAACGGCAGCCGGAGTTCGGCTGGCACCGCAACATGCTGCTGCCGTCCGCGAAGATGCAGGTGGCGTTCGTGAAGGACCTCGTCACCTTCCGCAATCCGGGTTCGGCGTACACCTTCGTTTCCTACCTGCACCACGTGGGACGGTTGGCCAGGTTCGTCAACAACCAGGACTTCTTCCCGACCCGGCTGGAGTTCCACGACTACCTGGAGTGGGTGGCGAGCCACTTCACCGACCGGATCCGCTACGGCGCCGAAGTGCGCGCGATCCGGCCCGCGCCCGCTGACGGTTCTCCCGGCTCGCTCGAAGTGGCCGTCCGCTACCGGGACCGGCCCGGCAGCCAGGTCGTCTCGGCCGACAACGTCGTGATCTCCACCGGGCTCGTCCCCCGCGTCCCGGACGGGACCGTACTGGGGGAGCGGGTCTGGCACAGCTCCCAGTTCCTCGGCCGGTTCCGGGCACGCGACTGGTCCGGCGCGCGTCGCGTGGCCGTCGTCGGGGCGGGGCAGAGCGCGGCGGAGCTGACCGCGTTCTGCTACGACAACACCACGAACGCGGAGATCATCTCCGTCGTCCCGTCGTACGGGTACTCCATCGCCGACGACACCCCGTTCGCGAACGAGGTGTTCGACGGGCAGGCGGTGGACGACTACTACTTCGGGACGAAGGAGTCCCAGGACGCATACTGGCGCTACCACCGCAACACCAACTATTCCGTCGTCGACGACGACCTGCTCCGGGAGCTGTACCGCCGCAGCTACGACGACGAGTTCACCGGGGCCCGGCGGCTGAATTTCCAGCGGTTGAGCCGTATCGACGGAGTCGAGGAGACCGCGGACGGCGCGCGGATCAGCGTGCGCTCGCTGAGCACCGGACAGCGCAACCACTTCGACGTGGACTTCGTCGTCTTCGGGACCGGGTACCACCCGATGGACCCGGGCCCGCTGCTGGCCGAGGTGGACCAGTACCTCCTGCGTGACGAGAACGGCCGCTACCGGGTGGACCGGCACCACCGGCTGCTGACCCGCGACGGCTTCGGCGGCGGGATCTACCTGCAGGGCGGCACCGAGCAGACACACGGGTTGAGCGCGTCACTGCTGTCGAACATGGCTGTTCGCAGCGGCGAAATCGTCGGCTCGATCCTCGGCCGCGCCAAGGACGGCTGGCCGTGGACGGACAGCCGCGCTGCGGACGGCAGCGAGCCCGCCGCGGCCGTCTCCTGAACCGGAAACACCGAGAAAGCCGAACGCCACGGGGAAACGGGGAACAATGTCCACCAATCCGTTCGACGACGAGGCCGCCGAGTTCCTGGTGCTGGTCAACGCGGAGGAGCAGCGGTCGCTGTGGCCGACCTTCGCGGAGATTCCCGCCGGATGGCGGGCGGTGCACGGGCCGGACAGCCGCGCGGGCTGCCTCGCCCACGTCGAAGCCACCTGGAAGTCGATCCGCCCGCTCAGCGCGCGCGAAAGAGACTGAGCGATGCGGGACGGCGACAGGTCCGCCGAAGGCGTCAAGGTGCTCGACAGCCGCCTGCGGCCGGTCCGCGCCGGCGAGGTCGGCGAGATCTACCTGGGCGAACCCGGTCTCGCTGAGGGCTACCTCGGGCAGCCGGCGCTGACCGCGACCCGGTTCGTGGCAGACCCCGGGGCCCAGGGCGGCCGGATGTACCGGACCGGCGACCTCGCGGTGGTGGACGAAGAGGGCAGGCTGTATTTCCGCGGCCGCGCCGACGACCAGGTGAAGGTCCGCGGCCACCGGATCGAGCTCGGCGAGGTCGAGGCGGTGCTGCGGTCGGCGTCGGGTGTCGGGCGTGCCGTGGTCGTCGCACGAGCTGTGCCGCCGGGGGCCGCACGACGGGACCTGTGTGCCTACGCCGTTCCCGAGCCTGGCCGCACGATCGAGCAGGCGGCGCTGGTGGCCTGGCTGCGCGAGCACTTGCCTGGGCCCATGGTGCCCCGGTACGTGTGCGTACTCGACCGGCTGCCGACCACGGTCAACGGCAAGCTCGACCGTGCGGCCCTGCCGCTTCCGGGCAGGCGTGCCGGATGCGAAGCGCCGGAGACCGACGCCGAGCGCCAGGTCGTCGACGCCATGACCGCCGTGCTGGAAGACGACGAGGTCGACGTCACCGACGACTTCTTCGCCGTCGGCGGGGACAGCGTCCGCGTCGTGCGGCTGCTGGCCCTGCTGCGCGCCGCGGGCTGGGTGGTCGGCCAGGCCGACGTTTTCGCCGCCCGGACCGCACGGGCGCTCGCGGCCCGGATCACCCGGGCCGACGGAGCCGCGACCGAGGCGGGCGCGTGGTACGAGCCGGACAGCGCGATCCGGGAAGACGTGGAGCAACGCTTCGGCCCGGGAAGTACTGTGCTGCCGGTCTCGCCGATGCAGTTCGGCATGGTCTTCCACACCCTGCTGGCCCCGGAGCAGGGCATGTACCAGGTCCAGCTGGTCTGGGACTTGGACGGGCCGCTGGACAGCGGGCGGCTGCGGACCGCGTGGGCGAAACTGCTGGACCGGCACCCTCACCTCCGGGCGGCGTTCACCATCGCCGGCGCGCGCGGCGACGTCGTGGCGGTGGTGCCCCCGTCGATCAGTCCGAAGTGGACCTGGATCGACGTCGAGGGCGCCGGTGAGCCGGGCCGGTGGATGGCCGAGGTGCTCCGGACGGAATGGCAGGGCAGCCTGAACCCCGCCGACGCACCGCTGGTGCGGCTCGCCGTCGTGCGCTCCGGCCCGGCCCGCCACCGCCTCGTCGTCACCGCGCACCACGCCCTGCTCGACGGCTGGTCCGAGCCGATCCTGCTGCGTGACCTTCTGCGCCTGTACGTGGCGGGGGAGACCCCGGTCCCGCCCGCGCCGGGCTACGAGGACTACCTGCGCTGGCTCCACGAGCAGGACGCCGCCGCGGCGCTGCGGGCCTGGACCGCGGAGCTGAGCGGAGGCAAGCCGAACCTGGTCGCGGGGGAGCCGCCGCGCCGGGCCGGCGCCGGAACGCTGACCGGGGTCGACGTCTGCTGCGCGCCGGAGACGGCCGAGGCACTGCGGGAGCGGGCGGTCGAAGCCGGAGTCACCCTTAACGCCCTGATACAGGCCGGATGGGGCCTGGCGCTGCGCCGGCTGACGGGCTCGGACGACGTCGTGTTCGGCACCACCACGTCCGGCCGCGACGCGGCGGTGCCCGGGATCGACGAGATCGTCGGGCTGTGCATCAACACCGTTCCGGTGCGCGTTCGCGCCGCGGAGGGCGATCGCGTTGTCACGCTGGCTCGTCAGGCGCAGGCGCACCAGGTGAAGTTCGCGCCGCACGCGCACCTCGGGCTCGGCAGGCTGCAGGAGGAGCTCGGCGTTCCCGCGTTGTTCGACACCGTCGTCGTCTTCCAGTCGTATCCCCGGCGGGCCGGGGAGATCGCCGCGGCGGCGGCCTGCGCAGGGCTTTCCGTCGCCGGCTTCCAGTCGTCCTCGACGGGCAACTACCCGCTGGTGTTCCGCGTGGACGTCGATCCCGCCGTCACGATGTCCGTCCAGTACGACCACACCCGGTTTCCGGCGGAGGAAGCAGCCGCGACCGCCCGGTTCCTGGAGCAGGTTTTTGAGGCCCTCGCGGCGAATCCCGACACCGCGGTCGGTGCGGTCATGGAACGCGGCGTGTTCCCGGCCCGCGTGGACGCCCAACCCGTGTCGCGTCCGGAACCTGCTGAGCAGGAAACCGAGATGGAACGCGCGTTGGCGGGCATCTTCGCTGATGTGCTGGGGCGTGATGTGTTGGGGGCCGATGAGAGTTTCTTCGCGATGGGTGGCAATTCGCTGAAGGCGACGCGTTTGGTGGGGCGGGTGCGTTCGGTGCTTGGGCTCGAGTTGTCCGTCCGGGACGTGTTCGAGAAGGCGACGGTGCGCGGGCTGGCGGCGTGCCTTCGCGTGTCCGATGTGGATGGTGAGCCCGCCGGTGTGGCGGCGCGGCCGGTGTTGCGTAAGAGGGTTGGAGGTTAGTGGTGTTGGTTCCGCTTTCGTCTGCGCAGCGTCGGCTGTGGTTTTTGTTCTGTTTGGAGGGTCCGTCGGCGACGTACAACGTTCCGTTGGTGTTGCGGTTGCGGGGTGCACTGGATGCGAGCGCGCTGGCTTCGGCGGTGGGGGATGTCGTGGAGCGGCACGAGAGCCTGCGCACGGTCTTCGTCGTCGATGAGGACGGGGTTCCGCATCAGCGGGTGGATCCGTTGGGGGACTTCGCGGTGCGGGTGCTGCACAGTACCGAGGTCGACGTGGACGAGTTCGTCGCGGGGGAGGTGGGGCACGCTTTCGATCTGGCGGGTGAGTGGCCGGTGCGGGCTTCGGTGGTGCGGATCAGCGATGTGGAGCATGTGCTGGTGCTGGTGCTGCATCATTCGGCGGCGGATGGGGAGTCGCTGGGTCCGTTGGGGCGGGATTTGGCGTTCGCTTATGGCGCGCGGCGGAGGGGGCGTGTTCCGGCGTTTGCGGAGTTGCCGGTGCGGTATCGGGATTATGCGTTGTGGCAGGAGGAGTTGCTGGGGGACGAAGACGATCCGGACAGTGTCGTCTCCCGTCAGCTGGACTATTGGCGCACAGAGCTGAGCGGTGCTCCTGAACCGCTCGCGCTGCCGCTGGACCGTCCGCGGCCGGTGGTCGCCGGGCACAGCGGGGACCTGGTCGAGTTCCGCATCGGCGCCGAGCTGGCCGACTCGGTCGCGGCCCTCGCGGCGCGTTCGGAGTGCACGATGTCGATGGTTTTTCAGGCTGCGTTGGGTGTTTTGTTGTTTCATCTGGGTGCCGGTAGGGATGTGCCGGTGGGGTCGCCGATCGCGGGCCGGGTGGATGCGGCGTTGGATGATCTGGTTGGGTTTTTCGTCAATACGTGGGTGTTGCGGGTGGATTTGTCGGGTTCGCCGTCGTCCATTGAGGTGCTGGGCCGGGTCCGGGAGAAGGCGCTGGCGGCGTATGACAACCAGGACGTGCCGTTCGAGCGTGTGGTGGAGGTGCTCAACCCCGAACGGTCCACCGCGTACAACCCGCTCTTCCAGGTTATCCTCGCCGTCAACGAACCCCTTGCGATCGATCTGCCCGGAGCCGAGGCCGCGCGCGACCGCCGCTACACCACCGGAACCGCGAAGTTCGACCTCGACTTCAGCCTGACCCATGACAGGGAGGGCGGTCTCTTCGGGGAGATCGAGTATGCGACGGAGTTGTTCGACCGGGTGTCGGTGGAGGCGTTGGCGGCGCGATTTGTGCGGGTGCTGGAGCAGGTGGTGAGTATGCCGTCGGCCCGGATCGACGATATTGATGTGCTCTCGGTGGGTGAGCGGAATTGGTTGCTGCGTGAGTTGAATCCCGTTCCTGTCGAGGTGCCGGAGCAGTCCGTTGTGGAGCTGGTAGCTGAGCGGGCGCGGGAGAATCCGGGTGCGGTCGCGGTTGTCTGTGATGAGGTGAAGCTGACTTATGGGGAGTTGATGGCCCGGTCCGGGCGGGTGGCGTGTGGTTTGGTGGCTCGTGATGTGGGCCGGGGTTCGCTGGTGGGGCTCGCATTGCCGCGGAGCGCGGATCTCGTGGTGGCCATGCTGGCGATTTGGCAGGCGGGAGCGGCTTATGTACCGATGGATCCTCGGTATCCGAGTGAACGCTTGAGTGTGGTGCTCGCGGACGCGTCTCCGGTGCTGGTGGTGACCGACCTCGCCGAGTTCGAGGCGGCGAAGGGTGTGTTGCCGGAGATCGGTGGTGGTGATGCGGCGTATGTGATGTATACGTCGGGGTCGACGGGGGTGCCGAAGGGTGTGGTGGTGCCGCATTCGGTGGTTGTGAATGGTGTGCGTGAGCTGGTTTCCGGGGTCGGTATGACCGCTGGTTCGTTGGTGTTGGCGGGGACGTCGGTGAACTTCGATGTGTCGGTGTTCGAGATTTTCGGCGGGCTCGCCGCGGGTGCGTGTGTCGAAGTGGTGGCTGATGCGTTGAGCGTGGTCGAGCGAGGCGGGTGGTCGGGCGGCGTGCTCTCCACGGTGCCGTCGGTGCTGGCCGAGTTGGTGACTGCGTTGCCTGCGGGCAGCGTGCGAGCGGACACGGTCGTGTGTGCGGGTGAGTCTTTGCCGGGTTCGCTGGTGGCCCGGGTGCGGGAGATGGTGCCTGGGGCGCGGGTGGTAAACGCCTACGGTCAGACTGAATCCTTCTATGAATCGCTCAGTGTCCTCGGCAATGTGGGTGAGGGTTCTGTCCCTATTGGACGTCCATTGCGGAATATGCGGGCTTATGTCCTGGGTCCGGGTTTGACGCCGGTGCCGGTGGGGGTGGTGGGTGAGTTGTATGTGGCGGGCGAGGTGGCGCAGGGCTATCTCAACAAGCCTGGTCTGACAGCGCGGCATTTCGTTGCTGATCCGTTTGGCCCGCCGGGTTCGCGAATGTACCGCACTGGTGATCTGGCGCGGTGGAACAGGGCGGGGGAGTTGGAGTACGCGGGCCGCGCCGACGCTCAGGTGAAGATCCGCGGGTTCCGCATCGAACCGGGTGAGGTGGAGGCCGCGCTCCTCGCGCACCCGGCCGTGTCCCGAGCTGTGGTGTCTGTGCGGGAGACCGGCGGCTCATCACGGCTGGTCGCCTATGTCGTGCCGGTGCGGGAGGTGTCGACGGCGGGCGCGGTGGACAGTATCAGCCAGGTTGATGTTTCCCTGGATAGCGGGATTGACCCGCGCGCTTTGCGGGAGTTCGTTGCTGGTGTGTTGCCGGAGTTCATGGTTCCCTCGGCGTTCGTTGTCCTTTACCACCTTCCTCTGACGCCGAATGGCAAGGTCGATCGTGGGGCGTTGCCGGATCCGGGTTTTGTCGCCAGCCGGTACCGCCCGCCAGGCACAGCCCGGGAAAAGATCCTGGCCGCCGTCTATGCCGATGTCCTCGGTGTTGATCGGGTGGGTGTGGATGATGACTTTTTTGCGGTTGGTGGGGACAGTATTCGTTCGATTCAGGTGGTGACTCGCGCCAGGGCACGCGGTGTGGAGGTCAGTGCCCGGGATGTGTTCCACGCGCGGACTGTGGCCCGCCTTGCCGAGTTGGCGCTGGCGAAGGAGGTCGATGGGACTTCGCCGGTGTTGGCTGAGTTGCCGGGTGGTGGTGTGGGTGAGGTGCCGTTGCTGCCGATTGGCAGGTATCTGCTGGAGTTGGGTGAGCGTTACCGCCGGTTCGCTATGACGCAGTGGCTTGAGCTTCCGGTCGGTCTGGATGCGGACGAACTGCTGGCTACCTTGAGCGCTGTCGTGGAGCGGCATGATGTGTTGCGCTCGCGCCTTGTGGGTGAGGTGCTGCCAGTCGCGCCTGCTGAGGGGTTCGGGGTTGAGGGTTTGGTGCGGCGGGTGTCGTGTGCGGGTCGTTGGGATGATCCGGGATGGCGTGCGTCGGCGGTGGGTGAGTTGGATGCGGCGGTGGATCGGCTTGATCCCGCTGGTGGGGTGATGGCGCAGTTCGTGTGGTTCGACGCCGGTTCGGCGGTTCCGGGCCGCCTGGTGATCGCGTTGCACCACTTCGTGATCGATGGCGTGTCGTGGCGGATCCTGCTGCCGGACCTGGCGACAGCCTGGGAGGCTGTGCGCCAGGGTGCCCGTTCTGCCCTGCCGGAAGTGGGCACGTCCGCCCGCCGGTGGGCGCACGCTCTCGCGGACGAAGCGGTGGCCGAGGGCCGCGTCGGCGAACTGGAATTCTGGAAGTCCATTGTGGATCGTCCGGATCCGTTGCTTGGTTCGCGTTCTCTGGATCCGGGGCGGGATGTGCGGGCGACCGCTGGCTCGGTGCGGGTCGAGGTTCCGGGCTCGGTGACAGAGTCCCTGCTCACAGCGGTGCCTGCCGCGTTCCGTGCTGGGGTGGAGGAGGTTCTGCTGGCTGGGTTGGCGCTGGCGGTGGCGCGGTGGCACCGCGAGCGTGGGGTTGATGCGTCGTCGGTGCTGGTGCGGTTGGAGGGTCACGGTCGGGAGGAAGCTGTGGTGCCGGGTGCGGATCTTTCCCGCACTGTCGGCTGGTTCACCAGCGTGTACCCGGTGTCGCTGGATTTGGCAGAGGTCGGTCTGGATGACCCGGGTCGGGCGGTGAAGGCGGTGAAGGAACAACTGCGGCGTGTTCCGGATAAGGGTTTGGGGTATGGGTTGTTGCGGTACCTCAATTCCGATACCGCCCCGGTGCTGGGAAAATTCTCGTCGGGGCAGATCTCGTTCAACTATCTGGGCCGGTTCTCGACCGCGGACATGCCGGAGGAGTTGCGTGGTTCGGGGTGGCGCCGGGCCGATGACTGCCGTGACCTCACCGTCGGGCTCGACCCGGATATGCCGATGATGTCCACACTGGAGATCAACGCACGCGTCACGGACGGGGCCGACGGACCCAGCCTGGGCGCGGAGTTCTGGTTTCCCAGCGGCATCTTGCACCAGGACGAGGTGACCCGGCTCGCAAAGCTGTGGCGCGCGGCGCTGACCGAGATCGCCGGGCAAAGAGGTGGCTTGACGCCGTCGGACGTTCCGCTGGTGTCGGTGGAGCAGCGTGAGCTGGAGCGGTGGGAGGCCGAGTATCCCGGGCTGCGGGACGTGTGGCCGTTGACGCCGTTGCAGTCCGGTTTGCTCTTTCACGCTCTGGTTGGTGAGTCCGCGGTGGACTCCTACCAGACGCAGCTCGCCTTGCACCTGAACGGACACGTGGACGCCGACCGGTTGCGGGCGGCCGGACAAGCGTTGCTGCAACGGTACGAGAACCTCGCCGTGGCGTTCGTGACCGACTCCCAGGGCGAACACGTGCAGCTGGTGCTGGACGAGGTGCGACTGCCCTGGCGCGAGGTCGACCTGCGGGCCATGTCCGGCGAGAAGCGGCAGGCAGCATTCGAGGACGTCCTCGCGGGGGACCACGCGCTGCGGTTCGACCCGGCGACGCCCCCGCTGCTGCGGATGACGCTGGTCCGGATGACCGAGGACCGATCCGAGCTGCTGCTGACAGCACACCACGTGCTCTTCGACGGCTGGTCCTTCCCGATCCTGGTCCACGACCTGATGAGCCTCTACCGGCTGGGCGCGGACGCCGACACCGGAAGCCTGCCGCGGGTCTCGGGTTACCGGGACTTCCTGGCGTGGCTGTCCAAACGCGACAGTGCGGCGGCCGCCCGCGCCTGGGCGGCGGAGCTGGACGGCCTGACCGAACCGACCCTGCTCGGCGGCGGGCGGGCGACCGACGGCGATCCCGTCATCAGCCAGCTCGACGTCCCGCTCGGCGCGGAGCGGGCGCAGGCCCTCGGTCACCGCGCGGCCGAACTCGGCATCACCGTGAACACGCTGACCCAGGGCGCGTGGGCGCTGCTGCTGTCCCAGCTGACCCACCGCCGCGATGTCGTGTTCGGTGCCACGGTGTCCGGCCGCCCCGCCGAACTGGCCGGGGTGGACTCGATGGTCGGGCTGTTCATCAACACGCTCCCAGTCCGGGTCGACTGCGCCCCGGGGCGGCAGATCGCCGACCTTCTCACCGACCTGCAGGACCGGCAGACCGCGTTGCTGGAGCACCACCACCACTCGCTCAGCGAGATCCAGCAGCCGACCGGGCTCAAGACGCTGTTCGACACGCTGCTCGTGTTCGAGTCCTACCCGTTCGACCGCGCCGCGATGACCCAGGCCTCGTCGGCCGCGGCACTCGAGCTCACCGGCATCCGGTCCTTCTCCGGCACGCACTACCCGCTGATGCTCGTTGCCAGCGCCGACCCGAACCTGCGGCTGTCGTTCCAGTACCAGCCCGCCCTCCTCGGCCGCAGCACCGCCGAAGCCATCGCACGGCAGCTCGTGAGAGTGCTGGAGCACATCGCGGACGACCCTGGCGCGCCGGTCGGCAGTATCGGCATCGTCGCCGCGGACGAGCGGAACCGGTTGCTGCGGGAGCTGAACCCGGCGCCCGTCGAGGTGCCGGAGCAGTCCGTGGTGGAGCTGGTGGCGAAGCGGGCACGGGAAAACCCGGGCGCGGTCGCGGTCGTCTGCGACGACGTCAAGCTGACGTACGAGGAGCTGGAGACCTGGTCCGGGCAGGTCGCCGGCGGTCTGGCCGCCCGGGGCATCGGTGCGGGTGAGCTGGTCGGCGTGGCGCTGCCGCGGTCGGTCGACCTGGTCATCGCGATGCTCGGGATCTGGAAGGCCGGGGCCGCCATGATGCCGATGGACCTCCGCTATCCCGCCGACCGGCTGGCCCTGCTGATCGTCGACGCGCAGCCGGCGCTGATCGTCACCGACACGCCGAGCGCGGTCACGCTCCCGCTCTGCTGCGTGCCCTGGACGGACATCATCGAGCTCACCGTCCACTGCGACGACGTGCCCGACCCCGAAGGCACCGGCGAAATCGCGTACGTGATGTACACGTCGGGCTCCACCGGCACGCCGAAGGGCGTCGTGATGCCGCATTCGGCGGTCGTCAACGGTCTGCGGGCCCTCCTGCCGCGGGTCGGCCTCGGCCCCGGCTCCTCTGTGCTGGCCGCCACGTCGGTCAACTTCGACGTCTCGATGTTCGAGATCTTCGGAGGCCTGGCCGCGGGGGCGTGCGTCGGGATCGTGCCCGACGCGCTCGCCGTGGCCAGGAGCGGGGGCTGGACGGGGGGCGTGCTCTCGACCGGACCCTCGGTGCTCGCCGAGCTGGCCGCGGCCGTACCGCCGGGTGGCATGGCCGTCGACACCGTGGTCTGCGCCGGGGAGTCCCTGCCGGGAGCGCAGGTGGCGCGGGTGCGGGAGATCGTGCCGGGCGCACGGGTGGTCAACGCCTACGGCCAGACCGAATCGTTCTACGCATCGGTCCACGTGCTGCCCGCCACCGAGGACTTCGACCGGGACACCGATCTCCCGATCGGACGTCCACTCGGGAACATGCGTGCGTATGTGCTCGGTCCCGGCCTCTCGCCGGTGCCCGCCGGGGTGGTCGGCGAGCTGTACGTGGCGGGTGAAACGGCCTGGGGCTATCTCAACCAGCCGGGGCTCACCGCGCACCGCTTCGTCGCCGACCCGTTCGGGCCGCCGGGCTCGCGGATGTACCGCACCGGCGACGTGGCCCGTTGGAACGAGGCGGGGGAGCTGGAGTATGTGGGCCGGGCCGACGCACAGGTGAACGTCCGAGGGTTCCGGATCGAGCCGGGCGAGGTCGAGGCGGCACTGCTGGCCCACCGCGGGGTGGCGCAGGCCGCCGTCGCGGCCCGCGGGACCGGAAGTACCCGGCAGTTGGTCGCGTACCTGGCGCCCGCCAACGGAATCGACGTCGCCGCGGTCCGTGCGACCGCCGCCGACCGGCTGCCGGAGTTCATGATCCCGTCCACCTTCGTGCTGCTCGACCGGCTTCCGCGGACACCGAACGGAAAACTCGACCGGCGCGCGCTCCCCGATCCCGGCACTGTCGTCACGGATTCCTCGCCGGACAACGAAACCGAACGCGCGTTGGCGGGCATCTTCGCTGATGTGCTGGGGCGTGATGTGGTGGGGGCCGATGAGAGTTTCTTCGCGATGGGTGGCAATTCGCTGAAGGCGACGCGTTTGGTGGGGCGGGTGCGTTCGGTGCTGGGGCTCGAGTTGTCCGTCCGGGACGTGTTCGAGAAGCAGACCGTGCGTGGTTTGGCGGCTGCATTGCCGGTGCCCGGTGCGAACGCGGAACCGGCGGCCGGTCCGGCGCGGCCGGTGTTGCGCAAGAGGGTTGGAGGCTAGTGGTGTTGGTTCCGCTTTCGTCCGCGCAGCGTCGGCTGTGGTTTTTGTTCTGTTTGGAGGGTCCGTCGGCGACGTACAACGTTCCGTTGGTGCTGCGCTTGCGTGGGTTGCTGGATGCGAGCGCGTTGGCGTTGGCGGTGGGGGATGTTGTCGGGCGGCACGAGAGCCTGCGCACGGTCTTCGTCGTCGATGACGACGGGGTTCCGCATCAGCGGGTGGATCCGCTGGGGGACTTCGCGGTGCGCGTGGTCGAGGGCTCCGGGGACCTCGACGCACTGGTGGCCGAGGAGGTGGGGCACACCTTCGATCTGGCGAACGAGTGGCCGGTGCGGGCTTCGGTGGTGCGGATCAGCGATGTGGAGCACGTGCTGGTGCTGGTGCTGCATCATTCGGCGGCGGACGGGGAGTCGCTGGGTCCGTTGGGGCGGGATTTGGCGTTCGCTTATGGCGCGCGGCGGAGGGGGCGGGCTCCGGTGTTCCCGGAGTTGCCGGTGGGGTATCGGGATTATGCGTTGTGGCAGGAGGAGTTGCTGGGGGAGGAGGACGATCCGGACAGTGTCGTCTCGCGCCAGTTGGATTACTGGCGCACGGAGCTGCGGGACGTTCCCGAACCGCTCGCGCTGCCACTGGACCGCCCGCGGCCCGCGGTCGCGAGCCATCACGGGGACCTGGTTGAGTTCCGTGTTGACCCCGGCCTCGTGGCGTCGCTGGAGGAGCTGGCGGCGCGTTCGGAGTGCACGATGTCGATGGTTTTTCAGGCTGCGTTGGGTGTTTTGTTGTTTCATCTGGGTGCCGGTAGGGATGTGCCGGTGGGGTCGCCGATCGCGGGCCGGGTGGATGCGGCGTTGGATGATCTGGTTGGGTTTTTCGTCAATACGTGGGTGTTGCGGGTGGATTTGTCGGGTTCGCCGTCGTTCGCTGAGGTGCTGGGCCGGGTCCGGGAGAAGGCGCTGGCGGCGTATGACAACCAGGACGTGCCGTTCGAGCGTGTGGTGGAGGTGCTCAACCCCGAACGGTCCACCGCGTACAACCCGCTCTTCCAGGTCATGCTGGCCTGGCAGAACACTTCGTACTCGGCGCTCGAACTGGAGGGCGTCTCGGTCACCCAGGAGATCGCCGGGACCGGCACCGCGCGGTTCGACCTGCTGTTCAACCTCCACCAGCCCCGTGGCGACGCAGCCGCGACGAGGGCCCCGGTCTTCGGGGAGATTGAGTATGCGACGGAGTTGTTTGATCGGGTGTCGGTGGAGGTGCTGGCGGCGCGGTTTGTGCGGGTGCTGCAGCAGGTGGTGAGTACCCCATCGGCCCGGATCGATGGTATCGATGTGCTTTCGGTGGAGGAGCGGAACTGGTTGCTGCGGGAGCTGAATCCGGTGCGTGTCGAGGTGCCGGAGCGGTCGGTGGTGGAGCTGGTGGCGCAGCGGGCGCGGGAGTTTCCCGACGAGGTCGCGGTGGTGTGCGGCGAGGAGAGACTGACCTACGGCGCGTTGATGGCGCGGTCCGGGCGCGTGGCGTGTGGCCTGTTGTCCCGTGGGGTGGGGCGGGGTTCGTTGGTGGGGTTGGCGTTGCCGCGGAGTGTGGATCTTGTGGTGGCGATGCTGGGGGTTTGGCGGGCTGGGGCGGCGTATGTGCCGGTGGATCCTCGGTATCCGAGTGAACGTTTGAGTGTGGTGCTGGCGGATGCGTCTCCGGTGTTGGTGGTGACGGATGTCGCCGACCTTGAGGCGGCGGAGGGTGTGTTGCCGGATATTGGTGGTGACGATATCGCGTATGTGATGTATACGTCGGGCTCCACCGGCACGCCGAAGGGCGTCGTGATGCCGCATTCCTCGATCGTCAACGGTGTGCGTGAGTTGGTTTCCGGGGTGGGGGTTTCTGCTGGTTCGTTGGTGTTGGCGGGGACGTCGGTGAACTTCGATGTGTCGGTGTTCGAGATTTTCGGTGGGTTGGCTGCGGGTGCGTGTGTGGAGGTCGTGGCTGATGCGTTGAGCGTGGTCGAGCGAGGCGGGTGGTCGGGTGGGGTGTTGTCCACGGTGCCGTCGGTGCTGGCGGAGTTGGTGTCGGCGTTGCCGGTGGGCAGTGTGTACGTCGACACTGTTGTGTCGGCGGGGGAGGCGTTGCCGGGTTCGCTGGTTACTCGGGTGCGGGAGATGGTGCCTGGGGTGCGGGTGGTGAATGCCTATGGTCAGACCGAGTCGTTCTACGAGTCTCTGAGTGTCCTCGGCAATGTGGGTGAGGGTTCTGTCCCTATTGGACGTCCGTTGCGGAATATGCGGGCTTATGTTCTGGGGCCGGGGCTTTCCCCGGTGCCTCCCGGGACGGTGGGGGAGCTATATGTGGCGGGTGAGATCGCGCAGGGGTATTTGCACCAGCCCGGTCTCACGGCAACACGGTTTACCGCCGATCCGTTTGGTCCTGCGGGTTCGCGGATGTATCGCACCGGCGACCTCGCCCGCTGGAACGAAGCGGGAGAGTTGGAGTATGCGGGCCGCGTCGATGCGCAGGTGAAGATCCGCGGGTTCCGGATCGAACCGGCCGAAGTCGAAGCCGCACTACTCGCGCACCCGGCCGTCGCTCAGGCCGTGGTACTGGCCAAGGACACCGACGGTGTGCCGAGGCTGATCGGCTATGTGGTGCCCGCGCGGGAGCTGATCACGTCCGGCACCGTCGAGAGCATCAGCCAGGTCGACGTGGCGCTGGACGGTGGGATCGACCCGCGCGCCCTGCGGGAGTTCGTCGCTGGTCTGTTGCCGGAGTTCATGGTTCCTTCGGCGTTCGTCGTGCTGGAGCGGCTGCCGCTGACCCCGAATGGCAAGGTCGATCGCGGGGCGTTGCCGGATCCGGGTTTTGTCGCCAGCACGTACCGTCCGCCGAGCACAGTTCGCGAGAAGGTGCTCGCCGCCGTGTACGCGGAGGTGCTGGGCGTCGGCCGGGTCGGGGTGGACGACGACTTTTTCGCGATTGGTGGGGACAGTATCCGTTCGATCCAGGTGGTGACCCGCGCCAGGGCACGCGGTGTGGAGGTGAGTGCCCGGGATGTGTTTCATGCGCGGACGGTGGCCCGTCTTGCCGAGCTGGCGTTGGCGAAGGAGGTGGATGGCGGGCCGCCGGTGCTGGCCGAGTTGCCGGGTGGTGGTGTCGGTGAGATGCCGTTGCTGCCCATCGGCCGGTACCTGCTGGAGCTGGGGGAGCACCACCGCCGGTTCGGCATGTGGAGCTGGTTGGAAGTACCCGCCGGTATGGATTTCGACGGGTTGCTGGCCGTCCTGAGCGCCGTCGTGGAACGGCACGACCTGCTCCGGTCACGCCTCGTGGATGACGCGCTGGAGGTGGCGCCTGCCGAGGGGTTCCCAGTCGAAGGTTTGGTGCGGCGGGTTTCGTGTTCTGGTCGTTGGGACGATCCGGCGTGGCGGTTGTCGGCGCTGGTCGAGCTGGACACCGCGGTAGATCGGCTTGATCCCGCTGGTGGGGTGATGGCGCAGTTCCTGTGGTTCGACGCGGGGCCGGCGGTTCCGGGCCGGTTGGCGATCGCGTTGCACCACTTTGTGGTGGACGGGGTGTCGTGGCGGATCCTGCTGCCGGATTTGGCGACGGCCTGGGAGGGAGTGCGTCAGGGTATCCGGCCTGCGCTGCCGGAGGTGGGCACGTCGGCCCGCCGGTGGGCGCACGCGCTGATCGAGGAGGCCGCTTCGCCGAAGAGAGTGGCGGAACTGGACTTCTGGCGCTCCGCTGTGGACCGGGCGGACCCGTTGCTCGGAGCACGCGACCTCGATCCGGCGCGCGATGTCCGCGCCACGGCGGACTCGGTGCGGGTCGAGGTCCCGGCCGGGGTGACGCAAAGGTTGCTGGCCGAGGTTCCTTCGGCGTTCCGCGTCGGCGTGGACGATGTTCTGCTGGCCGGCCTGGCGCTCGCGGTCGCGCGCTGGCGCCGGGAACGGGGGATTGACGCGTCGTCGGTGCTGGTGCGGTTGGAGGGTCACGGTCGGGAGGAAGCTGTGGTGCCGGGTGCGGATCTTTCCCGCACTGTCGGCTGGTTCACCAGCGTGTACCCGGTGTCGCTGGATTTGGCAGAGGTCGGTCTGGATGACCCGGGTCGGGCGGTGAAGGCGGTGAAGGAACAACTGCGGCGTGTTCCGGATAAGGGTTTGGGGTATGGGTTGTTGCGGTACCTCAATTCCGATACCGCCCCGGTGCTGGGAAAATTCTCGTCGGGGCAGATCTCGTTCAACTATCTGGGCCGGTTCTCGACCGCGGACATGCCGGAGGAGTTGCGTGGTTCGGGGTGGCGCCGGGCCGATGACTGCCGCGACCTTACTGTCGGGCTCGACCCAGGCATGCCGATGATGTCCACACTGGAGATCAACGCGCTGGTGGTCGACGGCGCGGACGGGCCCAGCCTGGGTGCCGACTTCTGGTTCCCCGCGGGAATCCTCGACCAGGACGACGTTGTCAGGCTCACGGCGCTGTGGTGTGCGGCGCTGACCGAGATTACCGAGCAGCCCGGTGGTCTCACGCCCTCGGACGTTCCGTTGGTGTCGGTGGAGCAGCGTGAGCTGGAGCGGTGGGAGGCCGAGTATCCCGGGCTGCGGGACGTGTGGCCGTTGACAACGTTGCAGTCCGGGTTGCTTTTCCACGCTCTGGTGGGTGAGTCTGGGGTGGACTCCTACCAGACGCAACTCGTGTTGCACCTGAATGGACGGGTAGACGCCGACCGGTTGCGGGCGGCCGGGCAGGCGTTGTTGCATCGGTACGAGAACCTCGCTGTAGCGTTCGTGACCGACTCCCAGGGCGAACACGTGCAACTGGTGCTGGACAACGTGCCACTACCCTGGCGGGAGATCGACCTGCGGGGATTGCCGGAACCCGCCAGGCAGGAGGCGTTCGAACGAGAACTGGCCGCCGACCACGCTCAACGGTTCGACCCGGCGGCGCCCCCGCTGCTGCGGATGACGCTGGTCCGGATGGCCGCGGACCGGTCCGAGCTGGTCCTGACCGCACACCACGTGCTCTTCGACGGCTGGTCCTTCCCGGTGCTGATCCATGACCTGATGAACTTCTACCGCGGGGGCGCGGCGCCCCGGTCGGCGGGTTACCGGGACTTCCTGGCGTGGCTCTCCAAACGCGACAGTGCGGCGGCCGCCCGCGCCTGGGCGGCGGAGCTGGACGGCCTGACCGAACCGACCCTGCTGGCGGGTGGCCGCACGGCTTCCGGCGATCCCGTCATCAGCCAGCTCGACGTCCCGCTCGGCGCGGAGCTGGCCCAGGCGCTGGGCCGCCGAGCGGCCGAGTCCGGGGTCACCCTCAACACGGTGGTGCAGGGCGCGTGGGCGCTGCTGCTGTCCCAGTTGACCCACCGCCGCGATGTCGTGTTCGGTGCCACGGTGTCCGGCCGCCCCGCCGAACTGGCCGGGGTGGACTCGATGGTCGGGCTGTTCATCAACACCTTGCCGGTCCGGGTGGGGTGCGATCCGGCGCGGCCGGTGCGGCAGCTGCTGACCGGGCTGCAGGACCGGCAGACGGCGTTGCTGGAGCACCACCACCACTCACTGAGCGAGATCCAGCGGTCGACAGGATTGAAGGAGCTGTTCGACACCCTGGTGGTGTTCGAGTCCTACCCGTTCGACCGGGCCGCGATGACCCAGGCCTCGTCGGCCGCGGCATTGGAGGTGACCGGCATCCGGTCCTTCTCCGGCACGCACTACCCGCTCACGCTGATGGCCAGCGCCGAAACCAACCTGCGGCTTTCCCTCCAGTACCAGCCGGGCGTACTAGGCCGGGACACCGTGGCGGACCTCGCCCGCCGGCTGGTCCGGGTCCTTGAGTGCGTCGCGGAGCGTCCGGACACCCCCGTCGCCGGAGTCGTCGTCCTCACCGAGGAGGAGCGGAACTGGTTGCTGCGGGAGCTGAATCCGGTGCGTGTCGAGGTGCCGGAGCGGTCGGTGGTGGAGCTGGTGGCGCAGCGGGCGCGGGAGTTTCCCGACGAGGTCGCGGTGGTGTGCGGCGAGGAGAGACTGACCTACGGCGCGTTGATGGCGCGGTCCGGGCGCGTGGCGTGTGGCCTGTTGTCCCGTGGGGTGGGGCGGGGTTCGTTGGTGGGGTTGGCGTTGCCGCGGAGTGTGGATCTTGTGGTGGCGATGCTGGGGGTTTGGCGGGCTGGGGCGGCGTATGTGCCGGTGGATCCTCGGTATCCGAGTGAACGTTTGAGTGTGGTGCTGGCGGATGCGTCTCCGGTGTTGGTGGTGACGGATGTCGCCGACCTTGAGGCGGCGGAGGGTGTGTTGCCGGATATTGGTGGTGACGATATCGCGTATGTGATGTATACGTCGGGCTCCACCGGCACGCCGAAGGGCGTCGTGATGCCGCATTCCTCGATCGTCAACGGTGTGCGTGAGTTGGTTTCCGGGGTGGGGGTTTCTGCTGGTTCGTTGGTGTTGGCGGGGACGTCGGTGAACTTCGATGTGTCGGTGTTCGAGATTTTCGGTGGGTTGGCTGCGGGTGCGTGTGTGGAGGTCGTGGCTGATGCGTTGAGCGTGGTCGAGCGAGGCGGGTGGTCGGGTGGGGTGTTGTCCACGGTGCCGTCGGTGCTGGCGGAGTTGGTGTCGGCGTTGCCGGTGGGCAGTGTGTACGTCGACACTGTTGTGTCGGCGGGGGAGGCGTTGCCGGGTTCGCTGGTTACTCGGGTGCGGGAGATGGTGCCTGGGGTGCGGGTGGTGAATGCCTATGGTCAGACCGAGTCGTTCTACGAGTCTCTGAGTGTCCTCGGCAATGTGGGTGAGGGTTCTGTCCCTATTGGACGTCCGTTGCGGAATATGCGGGCTTATGTTCTGGGGCCGGGGCTTTCCCCGGTGCCTCCCGGGACGGTGGGGGAGCTATATGTGGCGGGTGAGATCGCGCAGGGGTATTTGCACCAGCCCGGTCTCACGGCAACACGGTTTACCGCCGATCCGTTTGGTCCTGCGGGTTCGCGGATGTATCGCACCGGCGACCTCGCCCGCTGGAACGAAGCGGGAGAGTTGGAGTATGCGGGCCGCGTCGATGCGCAGGTGAAGATCCGCGGGTTCCGGATCGAACCGGCCGAAGTCGAAGCCGCACTACTCGCGCACCCGGCCGTCGCTCAGGCCGTGGTACTGGCCAAGGACACCGACGGTGTGCCGAGGCTGATCGCTCACGTCGTCGCCGACGACGAGACCGGCCCGCGTGACCTGCGTGAGTTCGTCGCGGGCCTGCTGCCGGAGTTCATGGTCCCCTCCGCGATCGCCGTCCTCGACCGCTTCCCGCTGACCCCCAACAGAAAGCTCGACCGCCACGCCCTGCCGGATCCGGCGGCCGCCACCACCCGCCGCGCACCGCGCACGGCGGTGGAGCAGGCGCTGGCCGCGCTCTTCGCCGAGGTGCTCGGCGTCGACCAGGCCGGGATCGACGACGACTTCTTCGAGATCGGCGGCCATTCACTGCTCGCCGCCCGGCTGACCAGCCGCATCCGCGCCAGGCTGGGCGTGGACGTGCCACTGCACCTGGTCTTCCAGCACCCCACCGTGGCCGCGTTGGCCGGCCGGCTCGGCGAGCCCGGACGCCGGTACGACCGGGCCGACCCGTTCGCCGTCGTGCTCCCGCTGAGCGAGGACGGCCCGGGCGAGTGCGTCTGGTGGATCCACCCCGGGCTCGGCCTGGGCTGGCCGTACATGAACTTCACCCGCCACCTGCGTGATCGCCCCATGTTCGCCATCCAGGCCAAGGCGCACAGCGAACCGGGATACCGGTGCCCGTCGGTCGGGCAGATGGTCGCCGAGTACGTGGCGGAGATCCTGCGCGTGCAGCCGGAAGGTCCCTACCACCTGGCCGGTTACTCCTTCGGTGGCACGGTCGCCCACGCCGTCGCAGCCGGGTTGCAGGCGCGGGGCAAACGGGTCGGGGTGCTCGCGCTGCTCGACTGTGCCCCCGGGTCCTACTTCACCGAGGCCATGGAGAAACCGCTCGGCGAGGTGGAAACCGCGCTGGCCGGGTTCGTCGGCGCGATGTCGGGCGAGGAGGACGCGGAGGAGCTGGTCACCCGGTGCGCTCAGATCCTGATCGACTGCACCGACCTGCTGCCGGAGTTCGAGTCGCCCACGTTCGACGGGAACGCGCTGTTCTTCCACGCCATCCGCGACGAAGGCACGAGCAGCCGGCTGTGGGAACCGTTCGTCACCGGGCACGTGCGCAGCTGCCCCGTCGACGTGACCCACGCCGACATGGTCCTGGAATGGGCGGTCGCGGCCATCGCACCGGAGATTGCGCGCGAACTCGAAGGAAACGACCATGACTGACGACACCTGCCTGAGCCGGTTCACCCGCCAGGCGGAACAGCGGGGTGCCGCGCCCGCCGTGTGCGAGGGTGAGAGGACGGTCAGCTTCGCCGAGCTGGACGAACGGGCCGCCCGCGTCGCCGGGACGCTGATCGCCGGAGGCGTGCGGCCGGGGGAGCTCGTCGGGCTGCTGCTGCCCAGCTCGGCCGGATTCCTGGCGGGGCTGCTGGGAACCTGGCGGGCGGGTGCCGCCTTCGTGCCGCTCGACCCCGGCCAGCCGGACGCCCGGCTCGGCCGCATCCTGGCCGACACCGGCGCACGCGTGGTGGTCACCGACCACGAGCTCGCGGCCGGGCGAGCCGAACTGCTCGCCGGACGCCGGACCGTCGATGTCGCCGGAACCGGCGAGTACCGCGAACACCGTAAGCCTTCCCCCGGCGACCTCGCCTACGTGCTCTGCACGTCGGGTTCTACGGGGCGTCCCAAGGGAGTCATGGTTCCGCACGCGGCGGTGACCCGTTACGTCGACTGGCTCCGGGCGGTGCTGCCGGTCGCCGCGCCGGTTTCCAGCCTCTGCCACACCTCGACCGGCTTCGACTTCACCTACTCCGGCCTGCTGCTCTCGCTCAGCACGGGCGGGTGCGTGGTGGTGGCGCCGCCGCGGTCGCGGCTCGAAGACCTCGGTGAGCTCATCGCGACCGCCGGGGTCGACCTGGTCCGGCTCACTCCGTCGCATGTGGACGTACTGGCCGCGGCCCCACCCGGCACGCCACCCCGTGGTCCCCGCGTCTTCCTCGTCGGCGGTGAACAGCTGCTGGCCCGGCACGTGCGAACGCTGCGGGCGCTGTTCCCGGGCACTGTGGTCAACAACCACTACGGGCCGACCGAAGCGGTGATCGGCCGGAGCACATTTCCGGCGCGGGAACCGGATTCCCCCGATGAGGCCCCGGTCCCGATCGGGATCCTGCCCGCCTGACCGACCCGAACACCAGCGACGAGAAGGAGGTAGCCCCGTGTCGGATAGAACCCGGCGCCGGTATCTCATGTGTGAGCCGGCCTATTTCGACGTCGTCTACGCCATCAACCCGTGGATGGACACGGCGGTGCGGCCCGACCCCAGGGCCGCCCTCGCCGAGTGGAAGTACCTGCACGACGTGTTCGTCGACCTCGGCCACCAGGTGGAGCTGATCGAACCCCGGCCAGGGCTGCTGGACATGGTGTTCGCCGCCAACGCGGCGGTGGTCCGCGACGGCGCGGTCCTGGTTGCCAACTTCCGCGTGGGACAGCGGCGCGCCGAGGCAGCCGCCTACCACGACTGGTTCGCCGCCCGCGGCTGGACGAAGCTGAGCCAGGCGAAGTGCGTCAACGAGGGCCAGGGCGACTTCCTCTCCGTCGGCGGCCGGGTCGTGGCCGGCAGCGGGTTCCGTTCCGAGCCCGCCGGCGGCGACGAGGTGGCGGACTACTTCGGCTGCCCGGTCGTCAAGGTTTCGCTGACCGACCCGCGTTTCTACCACCTCGACACCGCGTTCGCCGTGCTCGACGAGACCACCGTCATGTACTACCCCGGGGCCTTCACCCCCCAGAGCCGGGAACTGCTGCGCGAGCAGTTTCCGGACGCCATCATCGCGACCGAGCCGGACGCCGTCGACTTCGGGCTCAACGCCGTGTCCGACGGCCGGCACGTCGTGCTCAGCGCCCGCGCCGGGCGGTTGCGGGCGGTGCTGCGCGAGGCCGGGTACGAGCCGATCGGCGTGGACGTCACCGAGCTGCTCAAGGGTGGCGGCGGAGTCCGCTGCTGCACCCTCGACCTCGGCGACCCGGTCGCGGGCTGACGCACCACTTTTCACCAGCGGAAGGAAATGACCTCGATGACCGGAACGATGATCTGGGAACACAACGAAAAGCACTTCTGGCTGCGCGGGGAACGGCCGGAGCGGATGGTGAGCTTCGACGAGTCGCTGGGGTACTGGAACGTCTACGGCTATCCCGAAGCCCTGCGCACGATGACCGAACCCGCGACGTTCTCGAACAACACCGCGCGCATGACGCCCACACCGCCCGAACTGCTCGCGGGCAACCTCGTCCAGATGGACGCGCCGGAGCACCTGAAGCTGCGAAACCTGGTGACGCATGCGTTCACGCAGAAGACGGTGATGGACCTGGCGCCGCGGATCCGGGGACTGGCAACGGAACTGATCGACGCGATCGAGGACCCCACCAGGATCGAGCTGGTCGACGACCTCGCCTACCCGCTGCCGGTGATCGTGATCTGCGAGCTGCTCGGCATCCCCGCCGCCGACCGCGACCTGTTCCGCGGCTGGGTCGAGGCCATGCTGGAGAAGACGAAGGCCTTCACCCTCACCAAACCCGAGGAGGAGCTTGCCCAGGACATCCAGGAGTACATGGAGCGGTTCCAGCCGTTCCGCGACTACCTGCACGCCTGCGCGGAGGAGCGACGCCGCAGGCCGCGCGAGGACCTGCTGAGCGGGCTCGTCGCGGCGGAACTCGACGGAAACCGCCTCAGCGACAACGAGATCGTGAACTTCGTCCGGTTCCTGCTGCTGGCCGGGCACATCACCACCAGCCTGCTGCTCGGGAACACCGTCCTCGCGCTGGACGCATTCCCCGAACAGGCCCGGCTGGTACGGGAAAACCCGGACGCCATCTCCGGTGCGATCGAGGAGTCACTGCGGTTCCTCAGCCCATTCGCGTCGATGGGCCGGGTCACCACCAGTGAGGTGGAGCTGGGCGGGGAGAAGATCGGGAAGGACCAGCTCCTGATCGTGTGGATCGCGGCGGCCAACCGGGACGCGCGGCAGTTCACCGACCCGGACACCTTCGACCTCACGCGCTCGCCGAACCCGCACATCGCCTTCGGCAGGGGCGCGCACTTCTGCCTCGGCGCGCCACTGGCGAAACTGGAGAGCAGGATCGCGCTGAGCGTGCTGTACAAACGGTTCCCGAAACTGCGCACCGATCCCGGCCGGCCACCGGTCGTGATGGAGAGCCCCAACATGACCGGGGTGGGAAAGCTGCCCTTGATCGCGTGAGCCGAAAACAGGGGAGTCCCATTCAGTGCTGACCGCGTTTCCACCGGCCGACGGCCACGAACGCGACCAGCACCACCAGGGCGACCGTGACCGCGGCTGCTCCCGGCTTGTGCTGCTGCCCCGCGCTGTTTCCCAGCAGCAGCACCAGGACGAGCATCGACATGCTGGTGGTCACGATGGTTCTCCGCCGTGCCATTACGGGATCTCCCTTAGGCCGCAAGCCGTTTCCGGGCTGAATTCGTTCCGTGCCCGTCCACGGTAGGAGTTTCACCCCGGGTCAGGGTCAAGCGTCGTTTTCCCTGGTTTCGCCGAAGGGGGTGTGGTGTGATGAGCGAGCGCGACACGGGAGGGGTTTTCCCGCCGAAACGTTCCTTTTCCCACAACCGGTTCCGCCGGACAGGCGGAAGCACCGGGGCACCAGTTCGCGCCGGTTCGGCACCTGTCGTGCAGGAGGTTCGATGACCACATCCGCAACGCGTTCGATGTACCCGCAGGACGTCGCGTTCGCCGCGCTCGAGGAGATCCGGGACTCGGCGGCCCGCACGCTGCCCCGGGACGTGCTGGACTTCCTCGAGGGCGGCGCCGGCCGGGAGACCACGTTGCGCGCGAACCTCGCGGCGTTCGAGCGCCGGGTCATCCGGCCGCGGCCGATGAGCGGGGTGAGCACCCCGGACACCACGACCACGTTCCTCGGTGTTCCGCTGGCGGTGCCGCTGCTGACCGCCCCGTTCGGCGGCGACGCGCTGTTCCACCCGGACGGCCACCTCGCCGTGGCGCGCGCGAACGAACTGTGCGGAACCGCCTCGATAGTGCCGGAGGCGGGCACCTATTCCTACGAACAGCTGGCGAAGACGGCACCGGCCGCGGCGCGGTTCGCGCAGCTGCACCCGTTCGACCACTTCGAACAGGGCGCCGAGCGGGTGCGGGCGGCGGGGTACACCGCGTTGTGCGTCACCGTCGACTGCCCGACCGCCGGATTCCGCGTCCGCAACCGGGTCAACCGGTTCAACCCGGACCTCACCTTCTTCGGCGGCAACCTGCTCGACGTCGGCACCCCAGACGTGGCCGAGATGTTCGAACGGCTGTTCCGGCACGACGCACCGACGTGGGACTGGGCCCGGCTGGCCGAGGCGACCCGGCGCTGCGGAATGCCGTGGATCGCCAAGGGCGTGCTGACCGCGGAGGCCGCCGGGCGCGCGGTCGAGGCGGGCGCGTCCGCGGTCGTCGTGTCGAACCACGGCGGGCGCCAGCTCGACCCGGCGCCGGCCAGTCTCGACGCGCTGCCCGAGGTCGTCCGTGCGGTCGCCGGGCGCGTGCCCGTCGCACTCGACAGCGGAGTGCGCTCCGGCAGCGACGTGTTCCTGGCCCTGGCCCTCGGCGCCGACGTCGTGGTGATCGGCAGGCTCGCCGCTTACGGTCTCGCCGCGGGCGGTGAGGAGGGCGTGCGCCGCACGATCGAACTGCTCACCGAAGAACTGCGCACGCTGATGGTCCTCGCGGGCGTGGCCGACCTCCGCGGGTTCGACCCGTCACTGGTTGCCGTGCGCTGAAACCCGTTGGCTCGCAACGATTCTCCGGCCACGCGTCCGGCGTGGCCGGCCAACCACCCCACAACGGAAGGAAATCACCCGTCATGACGAGCACCGTTCCACGCCAGCCCGTCAAACTCGGCGACCTGATCGAAGGGCAGACCGCGGCGCACCTGGCCGTCGCGGCGGATGACCTCGGCTGGTGGCAGCAGCAGCTCTACCGCGGCGAGGACATCGTGCCCACCACCGGCCTGCAGCGCGCACTGAGCAAGGCGCTGGAGCGGCTCGGCTGGCTGGAGCCCGGCACGGAGGGCTACCGGCTGACCGGCGAGGGCTACGAGATCGCCTACAACCGCGGGTTCGTCCGGGTCGCCACCCGGGGCTGGACGCCGACCTTCCAGCAGGTCGGCGTCGCCGCCACCACCGGCGACATGATTCCGGCACGGACCGACCCCCACGCCGTGGCCCGGGGCTGCACCGACATCGCCCGGCGCCACCCGGAGACGCTGCAGGCGATCGCCGTCCGCATCGCCGGGGACGTCCACCCGGGCAGCACTGTCGACCTGGGCTGCGCCGACGGCGGCAGGCTGCAGATCATCGGCGAGTTCGGGCTCAGCGAAAAGCTCGTGGGCATCGACATCGAGGCGGGCGTGATCGAGGCCGCTCAGCAGCGGCTGGCAGGCCTCGGTTTCGCCGACCGGGTGCGGCTGCGCGTCGGCTCCGTCCAGCCGGGCGAGGGCCTGCCCGCCTGGCTGGACGACGGGATCCGCCGTGACGTCACCACCGCGACGTCGTTCAACCTCATGCACCAGCTGGCGACCGAAAGCGGTGGTATCGACAAGGTCCTCGGCGCGTGGCAGGAGTGGTTTCCCAGCCTGCGCCGGTTGGTCATCGGCGACGTGGTGCTTTCCGACGGCGCGCGCTGGCATGACCAGCCGTGGTTCGCCCCGACCTTCGAGATCTACCACGAGCTGACGGGCGTGCGGGTGTGGCGGCACGAGGAGTACCTCGACGCCTTCGCCTCGCTGGGGTACAAGGTCGTCCAGTGCTTCGACAAGGACCACGAGATCATGGTGACCTGGATCGCGGAAAGGGCAGCCTGATGGCTGTCGAAGCGAAGTCCGGGCTCGATCTCGGTGCGGCGCGCCGGGAGATCGACGCACTCGACAGCGAGATCGTGCGCCTGATCCTGCGCCGCACCGAGGTGTCCCGCCGCGTCGGCCGCGCCCGGCGCGAAGCGGGCGGGCCGCGGGTCGTCCACAAGCGAGAGCTGGAGATTTTCGCGCGCTACAGCCAGTCCCTCGGGAAGGAGGGCAACGAGCTCGCGGACATACTGCTGCGGCTCGGTCGCGGGCACCTCGGCCGTCCCTGACCGTTCCCCGGGTCAGTCCGCCAGCAGGACGGGCAGCTTCCGCACGGCGTTGGTGGACCACGGGTTGTGGAACTCGATCGCCGAACCCCGGTCGATGGTGATCGAGCGGTAGCGTTCGAACAGCATGCGCAGCACCAGGTGGGCTTCCAGGCGCGCCAGCCGCGAGCCGACGCAGAAGTGGATGCCGTAGCCGAAGGAGACGTGCCCGTTGGCGTCGCGGTGGATGTCGAACCGGCCGGGGTCGTCGAACCGGTCCGGATCGTGGTTGGCGGCCGCCAGCCACGGGATCAGCAGCCTGTCCGCCGGGATCGTGGTGCCCGCGACCTCGGTGTCGGTGGTGGTCATCCTGATCACCCGGATGAACGGGGGCCGGAACCGCAGCACCTCCTCGATCGCGTTCGGCAGCAGGCCGATGTCCTCGCGGATCTGCTGCGCCGCCTCGGGAACCCGGTCGAAGCAGCACAACGCGTTGCCCAGCGCGGCGGTGGTGGTGATGTGCCCGGCGATGAGCAGGCTGCCGGCGAAACCGGTGATCTCGTCGTCGCTGAGGCGCCTGCCCCGCACGTCGGCGCCCACCAGCTTGCCGATCAGGTCGTCGGTCTCGCGCCCGCGCCTGCGGCGCACGTGCTCGCGCAGGTACTCGCCCATCTCGTGCAACGGGTTCGCCAGCGACTCGATCGCCTCCTCCTCCGGCACGACGGTGGCGTCGGTGTTCCGGTTGCCCAGCAGGGCGTCCGCCCACCGCCGGAACAACCCCCGGTCCGAGACCGGGATGCCGAGCAGCTCCGCGATCACCATCACCGGCAGCGGGTACGTCAGCGCGTCGACCAGGTCCGTGGGTTCGCCGCGCGGAATCCGGTCGAGCAGCTCCCCAGTGATCTCGGTGATCCGCGGTGCGAGCCCCTCGATCAGGCGCGGGGTGAACGCCTCCACGATCAGCCCGCGCAGCTCGCTGTGCTTCGGGTTGTCCATGTTCAGGATGTTGCCGGTGGAGAAGCGCTCGAACTCCGGATTGCTCGGCACGAACCGGTTGGTGTCGGAGGCGAAGGTCTTCCGGTCGAACAGGGCCGCGCGCACGTCGTCGTAGCGGAACAGGTGCCACACGTCCTGGTCGTCGACGTGGACGGGCTCGTTCACCCGCATCTTCGCCAGCCAGTCGAGGACATCCTCGGCAGTGGCATTCTCGTCACCCGGCTGGAATCCGCTCATGGGTCCGCTCCTCATCTCGTCGTCCGCCGCTGGTTGTGTGCCCACGTTCCACGGGTTTCGAAACCTGTGAGTTCCTTGTGCCACAACGGTTTGTGGGCAGATTGGGGCGACTCGGGGTTCCCGTCGCGTCAGGGAGTCTTCCCGCCAAGACGATGGTCAAGGGTTGACGCGGGTAAAGGTCAAATCGCGGATCCGCCGGCTTGACCCCGACGCGCGTCAACCTTTGACCATGGAGTGGGGCGAAGGTGACTGGAGTGGGATGGTGAACGATTTCGGGTCGTCCGGTCTCCGGGTCGGGGACGCTGACCGGGAGGCCGCGATGACGGCGCTCGGGGAGCACCTGAGCGCGGGTCGCGTGGACATCGACGAGTACGGCGACCGCACCGCGCGGGTGTCGTCGGCGAAGACCCGGCGGGAGCTGCTCGCCGTGTTCGACGACCTGCCGGAACCGAGGCCGAAGCTGGCCGGCGAGGAAGAGCCTCCGGCGCAGGCCGCGCCACCCCGGCGGGCGGGCGGCGGCCTCCGGCGTTCCCTGGCCGCGCTGGTGCCACTGAGCTGGCTCGCGGCGACCGTAGTCGGTGTCTTCGGCCAGTACTGGATGTGGCTGGTTTTCGTTGTTCCGGTTGCTCTCACCGCGCTGTGGGGCGGCGGTGCGGGCTGGGTGAGGAGGTCGGCGAGTATGGAGAACTGGATGGACTTCCCGGGGCAGGACCCGCGGGACTGGGGCGACCCCGCCCAGTGGGGCATGGGGTACTTCTACAGCGGCTCGGACCGCGGCCGCCATGACCGCGATGCGCAACGCCATGACCGCGATGCCGCCCGGCGGGATCGAGCGGCCGCGCGGCGAGACCGCGACGCCGCCCGGAGGAACCGTCGCGTGGGCTGGTGATCGACATCGGGCCCGCAACCGACGGCTGGCCGACGTGGTCACCGTGTCTGCGCCGCCGAGAAAGCAGCCGTCCGGCTGCCGAACCGTCGAGCCCGGCGCAGCAGCATGCTCGCGGCAAGAAGGAGAGCGCCATCCCGAAATGAACCTCTCGCTTTCTGGTTCAGCCGGCCGTGGTCTTGCGGATTACGTTGCAGGCCTGAAGGTAGTTGTTCCCCTGCGCGTCGAGCGTGGATTTGGCCGGGAAAGATGTCGGCCAGCAGGGCCGGCCAGCCGTCCCCTGCGCACCCGGTTGACTTGGCGATCCGCTCGCCCTGGATCGCGGCGATGCCGGCCGCGATGTCGGCGACACAATCCGGGGTGACCTTGAAGATGTGCCTGAGCGTCGCGAAGTACACGTTGCCCTGTCGTCGCCTGGTCTTGGCTGCGGTATCGCTTGCTGGGGCAGCACGTTGGGCAACCAGCCGGGCATCACGTGCTCCCTCCTCAGACCAAAGGGCCCGCAGAACAGGCATTGTCGGGCCGTAGGGAACAGTGAACCGTCATGGGTAAGGGACCGGCTTCGGTGTCAGACCAGCGCCGGCCGGCGTGGCTGGTGTTGAGCGTAGTAGGCGCTTTCGTACTCGACTGGCGTCAGGTAGTCCAGCCGGGAATGCAGACGGGCGTTGTTGTACCAGTCGACCCATTCCATCAGGGCATATTCGACGTCGGCGAGAGTCTTGAACGGTCCGTGCCGGTTGACGACCTCGGTTTTGAACAGTCCGATGATGGACTCGGCCAGGGCGTTGTCGTAGGCGTCGCCCACCGACCCGATGGATGCCGAGAGTCCTTGCAGTGCCAGGGATTCGGTGAAAGCCACCGATGTGTATTGCCTGGGTTCAACTGGTCGTTGCAACACTGGGTTGTTGGAGTGAGCGTAGTTGTTCGTCGAACACTTCGGCTGGGGTCTTCCAGTCGAGGTTCTTGCGGGGCCGGTTGTTGAGCGCGAGAGCGACTGCTTCGAGGTCCTCGGCGGACCATCGCGAGAGGTCTGTGCCTTTGGGGAAGTACTGGCGCAGCAGCCCATTGGTGTTCTCGTTCGTCGGGCGTTGCCAGGGCGAGTGGGGATCCGCGAAGAACACCTTCGTGCCCGTCTCGAGCGTGAACTGGGCGTGGCCGGAGAGCTCTTTGCCGCGGTCCCAGGTGAGCGTCTTGCGGAGCTGCTCGGGAAGCTTGGTCATTGAGGACGTCAGTGCGGCGTTCATCGCGGCCGCGCCGTATCCGCCGAGTGCCGGGCCGTTCTTGACCGGTGGTATTTCGCCGTAGCCTTTCAGGCGCGGCAGATGCACCAGCAGGGTCGAGCGACTCTTGCGTTCGACCACCACCTACACCTACGATCTGGCCGGGCAACTAACCAGCTCCACCGACGCCCGTGGTCAGACGCTGGCCTACACCTACGACAACCTCGGCCGCAAAACCGCCGAATACTCCGGCTCCACCACCGGCACCAAGCTCGCCTCCTGGGTCTATGACACGGTCCAAAAAGGCAAACTCACCTCGTCCACCCGCTACACCCCCCAAGGCAACTACCTCGTCGGCTACGGCGGCTACGACGGGCAGGGCAACCCCACCAACTACACCGTCCAACTCCCCGGCCTCGGAAACCGGGCTGTCCGGCAACCACGCGACCAACTACGAATGGAGCGACACCGGACGGCTGGTCGACACCCTGCCCGCTCCCGGCGGCGGTCTGCCCGGGGAATGGGTCTCCACCCTCTACGACGACCTCGGCAACCCCGACCAGCTTGAGGGCTACAACCAGATCGTCGGCAATGCCACCTACACCCCCTTCAACGAACCGGCCCAGTACAACCTCGGCGACGTGGGTCTGGGCTCGTCGCTGACCTACGACCACGACCCGCAAACCCGCCGGCTGACCAACGTCAACTACTCCGCCGCCGTCGGCACCCCTCAAGTCGACAACACCAGCTACACCTACGACGCCTTCGGCAACACCACCCGCAGCACCGACATCCAAGGCGCTACCGGTGGCCCCACCCAAACCCAGTGCTACAACTACGACGCCCTCGACCGGCTCGCCCAGGCCTGGAGCGCCACCGACAACTGCGCCGCGGCCCCCACGACCGACACCATCGGCGGCACGACACCGTTCTGGGAATCCTGGACCTACGACGCCAGGGGACTGCGCCAAACTCAAACTGAGCTTGTCCCCGTTCGCCGGACACGTTGGGTGTGGCGTCAGCGATCGTGGTGTGGTGACGGTTACTCGGGGTTAGTGGCCTCAAACTCGGCCGGGCTGAGCATTCCGATGCGGGAGTGTCGCCGTTCCGGGTTGTACCAGCATTCTATCCATTCGAAGATCGCGTTGGCAAGCTCGTCACGAGTTTCCCACGTTTTCGTGTCGAGCACTTCGAGTTGGAGTGTGCCCCAGAAGGATTCCATCATGGAGTTGTCGTAGCAATCGCCCGCGCTGCCCATGGAGGGCAGGATTCCGGCGGCACGGAGTCGTTGCCCGAATGCCCAGGCCGTGAATTGCGATCCATGGTCGGAATGCAGGATAGTGTTGCCGGATTCGGGTTTACGGCGGAGGGTGGCCATGCCGAGTGCGTCGATCACCAGTTCAGTGCGCATGTGATTGTGGATGGACCAGCCGATGATGCGCCGTGAATAGGCGTCCATGACGGCGGCGCAGTACAGTTTCCCTTCCTTCGTGGGATGTTCGGTAATGTCGGTGAGCCATAGGCGGTTCGGGCCCTCGGCGGTGAACTTGCGGTTGACCAGGTCTTCGGCGGGCTCCTCCGCGGGGTTGCGGATGGTGCAGCCCCGGTTCCGGCGCCGGTAGAGGCCCTGGATGCCGGCCTCGCGCATGAGTCGCGCCACCCGCTTGTGGTTGACGTTCACGCCCATGCCGAGCACGAGTTCCGCGTGCACGCGGGGCCACCCGTAGGTGCCACGGGATTCGACGTGAATGGCTTGGATGTGTTTGAGTAGCAATTCGTTATCCTGCTCCCTGGGTGAGGGCGGCCGGTCGTGCCAGTCGTAATAGCCCGACCGTGACACCTTCAGTACCCGGCAGGCCACCGCGACGTCGACACCGTCAGCGGCGAGCTCACGGACCAGCGGGTAGATTACTTTGGGAGAACGTTCTCCCGCGAGAAATAGGCGGCCGCGCGCTTGAGGATCTCATTTTCCATCTCAAGCTGACGGGTTTTCTTCCGCAGCTCGGCCAGTTCTTTCTTCTCCGCGCTCGTCAAACGACTCGCTGAGCCGTTCGCATCAGTATCGGCCTGGGCCATCCAATTCCTCAGGCACGATTCGCTGATCCCCAGCTCTGTGGCCAGCTCAGCGACCGGTTTGGAGCCCTGACGGGCCAACTCGACGGCACGACGACGAAACTCAGGCGGGTGTGGTGCAGGCACCGGGACATCCTTCCTGGTGACCCAAGGTCACCTCAAGGCCGGTGTCCGAGCTGCGGGGACAAGCTCAGTCATGAGCTTTTCGGCGCGCTTCCTCGCGGCGCGGTCGGTGCCCTTGACGGTCTCTGCAAGATAGCTCGGCTTGCCGGTCACAGGGTCGACCCCGGCATACGCGCGCACCTGCAACGAGTTGCCGCGCTGGCGGATGTTCCCGCGCTTGCGGCCCTCGGTGTCGCTCGTCGACTGGCTCATGATCCGAGCTTGAGCTGCGCGTTTGGAAGCTGTCAATGGACAGAGCCATGGACAACAGGCGCAGAGCTGATCTTGAAAGTCACCGAAAAGCCTGGTCACAGCAGGTGGGCCGGGCGGGGCTCGAACCCGCGGCCAAGGGATTATGAGTCCCCTGCTCTAACCAACTGAGCTACCGGCCCCAGGGCACAGGGCGGTGCCACCCCGGCCGTTTCAAGTTGTCCGACAACATACCCCACCGACGACGGCAGCATGAACGACGGGCACGCCAACCAACCGACAAGCGTCCGGCGGGCCCGGTGGGAACCAGGCCCGAACGCGGGCAGGCACCGCCCGGCCGGGACGTGGGCAGCGACGGCCAGGCCGCGACGTGGGGCAGCCACCGCCGGCCGGGGGTGGCGCCGCCGTCAGGGCTGCCCGACCGACAACGAACCGGCGGGAGGACTACCCGTACTCGAACCGCGCACCATCAGCGCCGGCGGCAGGTGCTCGGACGGGACCTCCTCGCCCGCGATGCGGCGCACCAGCAGCGACAGGCCCCGATAGCCCATCTCGCGCATGGGGGAGCGGATTGTGGTCACCGGGATCGGCCGCCAGCGGTGTGTCGTTGAAGCCGACCACCGCGAGGTCGTGCCCGATTCGCAGGCCGTGGTCGCGCGGCGCCGATCGCGGCGAAGATCGCCGACGGGAGCGGGGTCTCGGCGAGCAGCTTCTCCGCCCCGAGCCGGCCGCCGGGGGCCTCGAAGGGGGTGGCTGACCAGCACGAACGGCACCGCGCGGCGATGCCGGACAGGAACCCCGCGTCGCCGAAGATCAGGTCGTCCACGCGCCTGCCGAGCATCATCTCGGTCCGCGCCCGCTGCACCTCCGGCACGTCACGGGTGTTCGTGACGAACGTGGACAGGCCGTGCTCGGGCGCCGCCTCCTCGATCCCTTCGTAGATCGTCGCCAGGAAGCCGAGCTCGTCGGCCAGCTTGCGGATCCGTTCGACCGTCGCCCCCGACGCGGCACCCGGTGTGCAGGGACCTTCCCGGTCGTAACAGCGCGTTACGCTACCCAAAACGTTTTACCCAAACGTTTGGCCAGCCGACAGTGACCGCACCGGTCACTCAGAGGAGGTAGTTTGGTGGGCAGGGTCGTGGTGTTGTCGACGGGCGGAACGATCGCTTCGCGTCAGAACGGGCGGGGCGCGAGCGTCGCCAATGACGGGGTGAACACGCTGGTCGGGCGACTGCCGTTCGACGTCGCGGTGCCGGTCGAGGGGCGCGACGTCTTGCGCGTCGGCAGTTATCTGCTCACCCCTGCGGACATGGCCGACATCGCCGGCGCGATCCGCGAAACGCTTGCCGACGACGAGGTGCTCGGCGTGGTCGTCACGCACGGCACCGACACGATGGAAGAAACCGCCTTCCTGGCCGACCTCGTGCACCAGGACCCGCGCCCGGTGGTCTTCACCGGCGCGCAACGACCCGCCGACGCGGCGGACACCGATGGCCCGCGCAACCTCGCGGACGCCATCACCGTCGCCGCCGACGAACGCGCGCGCAACCGTGGCGTGCTCATCACCTTCGACGGCGCGGTGTTCCCCGCCCGTGGCACGCGCAAGACGCAAACCCTTGCCACGGCGGCGTTCTCCAGCCCGGACGGCGGCCCCATCGGGCAGGTCCGGGAGGGGGCGCTCATCTTCACCGCCGCGCCTGCCCCGCTCCCGCATGTGGAGCTGACCGATCTCGACGTGCGCGTCGACATCGTGGCGCTGTACCCGGGCGTGGACACCGTCGCGCTCGACGCCGTCGTCGCGGCCGGTGCCGCCGGTGTCGTGCTCGAAGCCACCGGCGCCGGCAACGGCAACCCCGAGATCCGTGACGCGGTCGCCCGGCTCACCGCGGCCGGCGTCGTCGTCGCCCTGTCCACCCGTGTGCACGCCGGGCCCGTCGCGGGTCTCTACGGCAACGGCGGCGGCGTGGACCTCATCGAGGCGGGTGCGATCCCCACCGGGCTGCTCCGCCCGTCCCAAGCCCGGATCCTGCTGACCGCCCTGCTGGCCCGCCACCACGACCCGGTGCGCGCCGCCCAGGAGCTGGCCCGGCACGCCGAAAACCCGTTCGGCGCCCGGATGCCCGTGTCTCTCGCAAGGGAGAACTGACGGGCCCGAACCGTCGAGTCGTCAAGGCGTCACGTCGCGCGGGAGTGCGCCTCCAGGTAGCGCGAGAAGCGGTCGTCGACCTGGTCGGCGGTCAACCCGAAGTCCTCCAGAACGTACCGGTGCCCGGGCCTGGAAGCGCTCCCACGGTGGAGCGCCGACATCGCCGAACGGGCCTCGTCGGACAGCGGCAGCCCGAAGTGCTGGTAAATCGCTTCAACCGTGGCGAGCGGGTCGCCGACGAAGTCCTCGTAGTAGACGTCGTAGAACTGGCTCGCGTCATGGCGGGGCCGTGCGTCGAGGAACGTCTCCGCGCCGCGGGCCCACAACTCCAGCTGATCCTGTCCGACGGTCGCGCCGCGGAACGCCGTCGACCACTCGCCCGCCGCCTGCTCGTTGAGGCTGCACACCGAAGCGATGATGGTCCGCGGCGCCCGGTGCGTCTGGATCACCAGCGCGTCCGGGTAGACCGCCAGCAACGCGTCCAGCGCGAACAGGTGGCTCGGGTTCTTGAGCACCCACCGACGGTCCTTGTCCGGCAAGCCGATCAGCTGCAGGTTGCGCCGGTGCCGCGTGTAGGCGTCCGTCCAGTCCTGGCGGCTCAACCACACCGAGTACATCGGCAGGTGGGCGAGGCACTCGTAGGACACCGACTTCGCCGACTGCCGCAGCAGCTGCCAGCACTCCTCGACCTGGTCGGCCGACGACTCGTGCGCCCCAAGGAACTCCGGATGCTCGACATGGTGCTGCTCGTAGCCCGCCTGGATCCGCTGGAAAACCGGGTTCTCCGGCCAGGTCGAGCGCGGCGGCCGCGGCTGCGGCACCTCGGTGAGCCACACCTCGAGACCCTGGTGCGCGGGATCCGCGGTCAGCAACCGGTGCAATGCCGTGGTGCCCGTGCGGGGGAGTCCCGTCACGAAGACCGGGCGCTCGATCGGTACGTCCGCGTGCTCCGGATGCTGCTTCCACGACGCCTCGCTCAGCAGCCGGGCGATCAGCGCGCCGCGCAGGAAGGCGCGCTTGACCCGGTGGCCGAACGGCGTCAGTCGCGCGTCGCGTTCGTAGGACTCCAGCAGCACCGCGAGCCCTTCGCGGTAGTCGTCCGTGCCGAAGTCGTCCAGGCCGGTGAACCGCGTCGCCGACTCGTGCAGATCCTCGACGGTGCCGACGTTCTCCCGCGTCATGAGTGGTACTCCCCGCCGTTGACGTCCAGGCAGTGTCCGGTGATCGCGCGCGCCAGGTCCGAGACCAGGAACACCACGGCGTCGGCGATCTCGGCCGGCTCGGGCAGCTTGCGCAGGTCGACGGTCGCTGCGGTTTCTTCGTACACCTGCTCCGCCGCGATGCCGCGCTGCTGGGCGAGGTAGGCGAAGTAGAACTTCAGGTTGTCGCCCCAGATGTAGCCGGGGGCGACCGAGTTGACCCGGATCCCGCGCGGTCCCAGCTCGGTGGCCAGCGACTGCGCGACCGCCAGCAGGCTCGCCTTGGTCATCTTGTACGGCCCGAAACCACGCCGCGAATGCCGCAGCACCGCAGAGTTGATCATCACCGCCGAACCGCGGGTCTGCTCCAGCCCCGGCGCGAACAACCTGGTCAACCGGAGCGCCGCGTACACGTTGGTCTCGAACGACGCGCGGACCGCGTCGAGGTCCACTTCGGCCAGGTCGGTGATCGGCGGCATCGCGAACGCGTTGTTCACCAAGGCGTCCACCCGGCCGAAAGAGTCCATTGTGGAGGAAACCAGCGCGGCGGCGGCCTCCTCGTCGGTCACGTCGGTGGGGACGGCGACGGCCCGGCGGCCCAGCTCCGCGATCTCCTTGGCGACCTCGGTGAGCCGGGTCTCGGTACGCGCGGCCAGCACGACGTCCGCACCCGCGCGGGCACACTGCACGGCGATGGCCCGGCCGAGGCCGGAGCCGATCCCGGACACCACGACGACCTTGTCCCGCAACAGCATCAGCCGGGCATCCTCGTCGCGACGGCGGCCTGGCGGGCCGCGATCCGGGCGGCGAATTCGTCGGGTGAGATCTTCGCGTTGTCGTAGCAGGGAAGCCGGCTGGGGAGATCGTCCACTTTGATCACCTCGACCTCGGGACCGTCGGCCGGGGTGAGGTCGCGGGAGAGCCGTTGCCAGCGGATCTGGACGTACCCGCGGCGGTGCCCGGTGCGTTCGAGCCAGTTCGCGACGCCGGGGTCGCGTTCGCTGATCACGAACCGGATCCTGCCGTCGGGGTCCACGCGTGCCTGGTCCGCGGTGAGGCTCGTCTGATGGTTGAGGTAGTCGAGGGAGATGTACCACATGCTGCCCAGCTGGATGCCCTGGTAGGGCGCGTCCGACTTCGGCACGGTGACGACCATGGCCTCGTCGTCCTCGAGCTCGTAGTGCCCGGCGGAGGAGAACTGGGTGCTCAGCCCACCCGGGGTGGTGCGCGGCTCGGTCATCGTGTTCACCGGCAGCTCGAGGTAGAACCACTTGGGGAAGGCCAGGAAGGTCCGCAGCCGGGACAGCAGGATCTTGCCCGCGACCCCGTACCGCTTCGCCAGCACGTCCCGGGTGAGCGGCGGCGGCGCCTGTCCGGCCCGGTCCGCGCGGCGGATCCGGATCGTCCCGCGCCGCTCGCGTGCCCAGTCGCTGTAGACCTCGCGCACCACGAGCATCGCCGACCCGGGGCCGAGCGTGAAGTAGCCGGGCCCGGCCTTGCCCGGCCCGAAGCGGATCTCGTAGCTGCCGTCGCCGGCGATCTCGATCTTCCGGTCGTCGAAGGCGGTGAGGCTGTCGGGCACGTCGACGGGGGAGTAGTCGCCGCTCAGGACCTGGAAGCTCAGGTCGCGCGTGGTGCCCCGGGTGCCGGTGACGACGTACTCGGCGTCGTCCCGCAGGTATGAGTGGAAGTACAGCGTGTCGGGGTTGTCGAGCCCCATCTTCGTGTGCGGGCCGGTGGACTCGACGAAGAACGGGAAGTCGCGCTCGTAGGCCCAGGCCATCTGCAGCGACGCCCGGATGCTGCCGGCCAGGTAGTCGTAGCCCTCGACGAGGTCCTGCTCGCTCTGCACGTGCGGGGCGTCGGTGATGATCTTCTCGGCCTCGGCGAGCGCCGCCGCGAACTGCTCGGTCAGCATTAGAACGCGTTCTCGTGATCGGCCCAGCGGTTCGCGGTGAACCGCAGGTTCGGCAGGTCCTTGAGCGGAAGCACGAACTCGTACGTGCGGGTGTACCCGGTGTGCGTGATGCGCCAGCGGCCGTCCTCGCAGCGGCGGTAGCGGTCCTCGTACACCGCCGCGCCCTTGATCACGACCTGGTGCTCGGTGGCGATCACCGTGTCCTCGAACGGCCAGGTCCCGCTCGCGGTGTCGCCGTCGATCTCGATCTCCGGTTGCACCGCGAAGTGCGTGGTGATGATGTTTCCGCCCAGTTTCTCGCGCAGGAACGCAGTGATGGCGGCGCGTCCGGTGAGCGCGATCGGCTCGCCGTAGGTCGGTGTGCCGTAGCTCGCGGTGGCCTCCGGCGCGAAGGTGTCCGCGACGTCGTCCCACAGCTTCAGGTCCACGCAGCGCAGATACCGGTGCTTCACGCGTTTGATCTCTTCCAACGCGACGAGGTCCATGCCGCCAAGCATGCTACGGGGATTGACCAAAAGCAAGAACGTGTTCTAATTTTTCGGGATGACCAGCACGTACGAGCTGTCCCACCTCGACGCGCTCGAGGCGGAGTCGGTGCACGTGTTCCGCGAGGTGGCCGCGACGTTCGAACACCCGGTGCTGCTGTTCTCCGGCGGCAAGGACTCGGTGGTGATGCTGCACCTTGCCCGCAAGGCGTTCTGGCCCGCACCGCCGCCGTTCCCGGTGTCGCATGTGGACACCGGACACAACTTCGACGAGGTGCTCGAGTTCCGCGACCGCACGGTGCGGCAGCTCGGACTCCGGCTGGTGGTCGGCCGGGTGCAGGACGACATCGACGCAGGCCGGGTCGCCGAGGAGTCCGGCCCGCGTGCCTCCCGCAACAGGTTGCAGACCGTCACGCTGCTGCGGGTGATCCGGGAAAGCGCTTTCGACGCCGTTTTCGGCGGCGCGCGGCGTGACGAGGAAAAGGCGCGGGCGAAGGAACGGGTGTTCAGTTTCCGGGACGAGTTCGGGCAGTGGGATCCGCGCAACCAGCGACCCGAAGTGTGGAACCTCTACAACGGGCGGCACCGGAAAGGGGAGCACATCCGGGTGTTCCCGTTGTCGAACTGGACAGAGCTGGACATCTGGTCCTACATCGCGGCCGAGGAGATAGCACTGCCGCCGCTCTACTACGCGCACCGCCGTCAGGTCGTCCAGCGGGACGGGATGCTGCTCGCCCACACCCGGCACCTGGCCCTGCTCGACGGCGAACACCCTTACGAGGCAACGGTTCGTTTCCGCACCGTCGGCGACGCGACCTGCACCGGCTGCGTCGAGTCCACGGCCGCGACCCCGGCCGAGGTGGTCGCTGAGACCGCCGCCACCCGTGTCACCGAACGCGGCGGGACCCGTGCCGACGACCGGGTCTCCGAGGCGGGAATGGAAGACCGCAAGAAGGAAGGCTATTTCTGAAATGGCCCAGGAGCTGCTCCGGCTCGCCACGGCGGGCAGTGTCGACGACGGGAAGTCCACGCTCATCGGCCGTCTGCTCTTCGATTCCAAAACGCTTTTCACCGACCAATTGGCGGCGGTGGAACGGGCCAGCCGCGACCGCGGCGAGGAGTATCCGAACCTCGCCCTGCTCACCGACGGGCTGCGCGCGGAACGGGAACAGGGCATCACCATCGATGTCGCACACCGCTATTTCGCCACCCCGCGGCGGAAGTTCATCATCGCCGACACCCCGGGCCACATCCAGTACACGCGGAACATGGTCACCGGCGCGTCCACCGCCGACCTCGCCCTGGTGCTCGTCGACGCCCGCAAGGGCGTGCTCGAACAGTCACGGCGGCACGCCTTCCTGGCCGGCCTGCTGGGCATCCCGCACCTGGTGCTGTGCGTCAACAAGATGGACCTCGTCGGCTGGTCGCAGGAGCGGTTCGCGGAGATCCGCGAGGACTTCCGGCGGTTCGCGATGAAGCTCGACGTGCCGGACCTGGCGTTCGTGCCGGTCTCGGCGCTGCATGGGGACAACGTCGTGCACCGCAGCGCGAGCATGCCGTGGTACGAGGGCGCACCGCTGCTGCACCACCTGGAGGAGGTGCACGTCGCCTCCGACCGCAACCTCATCGACGCGCGCTTTCCGGTGCAGTACGTGATCCGCGACCACGGGCGCGACTTCCGCGGCTACGCCGGCACGGTGTCGGGAGGGGTGTTCAAGCCCGGCGACGAGGTCCTGGTGCTGCCGTCCGGGTTGCGCTCGGCGGTCCGGGCGATCTGGGGGCCCGGCGGCAAGGAGGTGACGGAGGCGTTCGCCCCGCAGGCGGTGACCGTCGAGCTGGCCGACGAGCTCGACGTCGCCCGCGGCGACCTGATCTGCCGGCCGGGCAACCGCCCGCACAGCGGCCAGGACCTCGACGCCATGGTGTGCTGGTTCGCCCACCGCTCGGCGCTGGCCCCCGGCGCCACCTACACCCTGCGCCACACCACCCGCGCCATCACCGCCGAGGTCCGCTCGCTGGAGTACCGGCTCGACGTCAACACCCTGCACCGGGATGAGAGCGCTTCCGGGCTGGCGCTCAACGAGATCGGCCGCGTCCAGCTGCGCACCCGGCAGCCGGTGCTGTTCGACCCGTACCGGCGCAACCGCGCGACCGGCAGCTTCATCCTCGTCGACGACGCCACCAACGACACCGTCGCCGCCGGGATGATCACCGGCCCGGCGACCCGGGTGGTCTGGCACGCCGCGACCGTCACCCGGGACGAGCGCCCGACGCGGGGTCTCACGGTGTGGTTCACCGGGCTGTCGGCGTCGGGGAAGTCGACCGTCGCGGCCGAGCTGGAGCGCCTGCTCGTGGCCGCCGGGCGGCCCGCGTACCTGCTGGACGGGGACAACCTGCGGCACGGGCTCAACGCCGACCTCGGGTTCGGCGCGGCCGACCGCGCGGAGAACGTGCGCCGCGTCACGGCGGTCGCGCAACTGTTTGCCGACGCCGGGATCGTGGCGATAGTGTCGTTGATCAGTCCCTATCGCGCGGACCGGGCCCGTGCCCGTGCCGCGCACTCCGACGCCGGACTGTCCTTTGTGGAGGTCTTCGTGGACACACCACTGGCGGTGTGCGAGGCACGCGACCCCAAGGGGATGTACGCGCGGGCGCGCGCCGGGGAGATCCGCGGGTTCACCGGGATCGACGACCCGTACGAGGCGCCGGTCGCGCCCGAGCTCGTCCTGCGCCCCGGCGACGGCGACCCCGCGACGATGGCGTCGGCCATCCTGACCTTCCTGGACCGGTGACGTGATGGGCGTGAACCAGCGGGCGCAGATCCGCATGAGCGACGACGAGATCGAAGGTTTCGTGGCGCGCAGCCGCACCGCGACGATGGCCACGATCGGCCCGGAGGGCATCCCGCACCTGGTCGCGATGTGGTACGCGGTGCTGGACGGCGAGATCTGGTTCGAGACGAAGGTCAAGTCGCAGAAGGTCGTCAACCTCCGCCGCGACGACCGGATCACGGTGCTCGTCGAGGACGGGCGGACCTACGACCAGCTGCGCGGGGTGTCCATCGAGGGCCGGGCGGTGATCAGCGACGACCCGGACGAGGTGTTCCGCGTCGGGGTCAGCGTGTGGGAGCGCTACCACGGGCCGTACAACGACGAGCTGAAGCCGCTGGTGGACGCGATGATGAACAAGCGCGTGGCGGTCCGCGTCGAACCGAGGCGGACCCGCTCGTGGGACCACCGGAAGCTCGGCCTGGACCCGGTACCGCTCGCCGGTTCGACGGCGGCGTTCCTGTCCTAGGCAGCAGCTGGCCCATCCGCCCGTCGTCGAAGTCGTTCACTCGCGTGCTCGACGCGAGAAGAGCTGTGAGCCCCTTCGCGGAGGCGGGATCAGGCCGGCGCCACCAGCTTCGCGCGGAGCCGGGCTGTGTCGGCGGCACCGAAGCCGTGGTTGTCGAGCCACGCCAGGACGCCGCCGTAGCGCTTGTCGACCTGGGTGAGGAACGTGTCCATCGTCTCCTCGCGGGAGCGGTGCGTGTCGTTGCCGCCGCCGCGCTTCTCCAGGTCGGGCGCGTAGGTGGGCGAGGCCCGCAACCGCGCCATGATGCCCTCGATGCGGGTGCCGCTGGCCGCGTAGTCCGCCACCACGGCCTCGCGCCGCACGCCCACGGCCGTCAGCGACAACGCCGCCACCACGCCCGTGCGGTCCTTGCCCGCCGCGCAGTGCACCAGCACCGCGCTCGGCGAGTCGGCGATCGTGCGCAGCGCGCCGACCACGTTCTCCGGCCGGTCCTCCAGGTAGCCCAGGTACAGCGCGCACATCGGGTCGGCCGGGTAGCGCGCGAGCGCCTTCTCCCGCCGCGTGAACAAGGCGTCCGCGGCGGCGTCGGTCATCTCGCCGCGCTCGGGCAGCACCGACAGGTGCACGTGGCGCACCGTGTCCACCGCGCGCAGCGGCCCGGGGCCTTCGGCCTCGACCTCGCGAGTGCTGCGCAGGTCGACGACCGTGCGCAGGCCGAGGTCATCGACGAGGAGCTTGACGTCGGTGGGGGTCAGCCCCTGCAGGTTGTCCGCACGCAGCAGCGCGCGCTCGGCGATCGTCCGTCCGTCCGACGTGGGCAGCCCGCCCACGTCACGGGCGTTCGCCGCCCCTTCGAGTTCAAGCCATCCCATGCCCCCATCGTCTATGGCGCCGCCGTACGGGCCAAGGGAGCGTCCGGGCGAACCTGATCTTCCGGCGCCGGCTTCCGGTGCCGCGTGAAGCGCAGCGTGCCGACCAGTCCGCGCCGCCGCAACCACGGCCACCAGCCCAGCATCCCGATATGGGCGGCGATCGCGTGCCCCGCGACAGTCACCACCGACAGCAGCGAACCGGGGTCGTCGGTGAGGTAGATCACCACGATGACGAGCTCGATGACGCCTGCCGCGGCGAGCCGGAGGCGCTTGGCGAGCACCGGCACCATCGCCCCGGCGGTCGCGAAGAAGCCGTAGCTCACGCCGATGTCGAGCCAGTGCCCGTCGGCCGCGGGCAACCAGCCGTGCCGCAGCGCGATCATCACCGGCAGCTCGGTCGCCAGCGTCGCGAGCATGTGCCCGCTGGCGAACACCGCGAACGCCCAGCCCGCGCCGACCCGGCGCTCCAGCGGAGCCACCGCGAGCGCGAAGATCAGCACGTAGACCAGCCAGCCGGAGTTCTCGATCCAGAGCGCGCTGCTGATCAGGCTCATCACCGGCCGGTGCCACAGGTTGTGGGCGTCCGTGCTGGCCCTGGCGAGCAGCTTCGCCGACACCGACTCGCCGACCACCCGCTGCAGGATCGTGGTCGCCAGCAGCACGGCGAGGTACCAGAACGTGAACGGCGTCGCCAACGGGCTGGGCAGCAGCACTGCCGCACGGGTGCTCCACGGGGGGCGGCTCGCCGTGGTCATGATGTCCTCGGGCACCCCGCCAGTGTGCGGGGCGACCCTGAAAGCCGGCCGTCGGCCGGCTGTGAGTCGGCTGAGAAGAAGCACCTTTTCACTGTGCGGCAAATTCGCGTGAACCGCTCGCCGGGGCTCGGGCAAGGTGGGGAGATGCGCACTGCTTTCGGGACCGAGTTCGACATCCGGGACGGATACCTCAACACCCCGGCCATCGGCGTGCCGCCGGTCCAGGCCGCCGACGAGGTCGCCGCGACGGTCGGCCGGTGGGGCCGGGCCGAGGTCCTGCCGTCGGACTTCGAGGAGGCCGTCACGGTCTCGCGGCAGGGCTTCGCGGACCTGATCGGGGTGCCCGCGGACCGGGTCGCCATAGGTGCGGCGGTCTCGCAGCTGCTGGGCGCGGTCGCGGCAGGGCTGCCCGAGGGCGCCAAGGTGCTCGTGGCCGCGGGCGAGTTCACCAGCGTCACCTTCCCGTTCGCCGCCCGGCCGGGCGTGACCGTGACCGAGGTACCGCCGGCGGAGCTGCCCGACGCGGTGGCGGGGCACGACCTCGTGGCGGTGAGCGTGGTGCAGTCCGCCGACGGCGCCGTGCTCGACCTGGACGCCCTTCGCGCGGCGAGCGAGGCCGCGAACGTGCCGGTCGTGCTCGACGCGACCCAGGCGGCGGGCTGGCTGCCGCTGCGGCTCGACTGGGCGGACTGGGTCGTCGCCGCGGGGTACAAGTGGCTGCTGGCCCCGCGCGGCACCGCGTGGCTGGCGGTGCATCCGCGGGCACTCGAGCGCGGGGTTCCGGTCGGCGCGGGCTGGTACGCGGGGGAGGACCCGTGGCAGTCGCTGTACGGGCTGCCGCTGCGGCTGGCCGCGGGCACCCGCCGGTACGACCTGTCACCCGTGTGGTTCGCGCAGGTGGGGGCCGCCGCTGTGCTGCCGTACCTGGCTTCGCTGGACCTCTCGGCCGTGCAGGCGCACTGCGTGAAGCTCGCCGGCGCCTTGCGAGCCGGGCTCGGGCTGCCGGAAGGCAACAGCGCGATCGTCTCGTTCGACGCGGACGCCGACCGGCTGCGGCAGGCCGGCGTGGTCGCGAGCGCCCGCGCCGGCAAGGCCCGGGTCGGCTTCCACCTGTACAACACCGAGGCCGACGTCGAGCGGGTGCTGCACGCCGTGGGGCGATAACGCGAACACTGCCAGTGACATTGGCCCGCTTCGTGCCCCGGCAGGGTGAACGGTCCAGTACGGTGTCCCCTCGTGGTTGCACCGCAATACCCGCCTGCGCGAGGCGACACCGCGCCCCTGCCCCGGATCCCGGCAGCCCCCGGCCGGAGCGGCGGACCGCTGCTCAAGGCCCTGGGCCTGGTGGCGGTCGCCGTGGTGGCCGGGCTCGTCTGGTGGCTCGTCCGGCACGACGCGGGTGACACGGCGGTCGCGCAGCCGCCGGCGAAGGAGTTCGCCTTCACCGCGGCCGAGGGCCCGGTCGCGTCCACCGACTGCGCGAGCAAGTCCACCGACGAGGTGAAGAAGTGGTTCGGCACGCACCAGTGCCAGGCGCTGTCCCGCGCGCTGTACACCACGACCGCGGGCGGCTCGACGGCGCTCGTGTCGGTCGCGCTCGTGACGATGCCGACCGCGGACGAGGCGCAGCAGCTCAAGGCGCTGGCCGACCGTGACGGCACCGGCAACGTCAGCGACCTCGTCCGCGACGGGACCGCGAAGATCTCCGGGGCGCCGAAGCTCGCGGACGGCGCCTACTCCTCCCGCGCGAACGCCAACCGGGTGACGATCGTGCTGTCGGCGTTCTTCGACGGCCATGCCGACAAGGCGACCCTGAGCCGCGTCAACGCCGAGGCTCTCGACCTGTCGGCTCAGTTCGGCTGAGTGCCCGTCATCCCGATCAGCGCGATCACCGCGGGGGACTCGCCCGCGGCCTGGCGCCACCGGGTGCCGCGGCGGGCCGAGCCCAGCAGCGCGGTCAGCGCCACCGCCCGCAGCGCCTTGTCGTCGGTGCCGTCGAGCACGCCCGCCCACGCCGCCGCGGCGTCGGACTCCGCGGTCGCGACGACGCTCTTCGCCGACACCCCGTCCGTGACCGGCTTCGGCGTGATGTAGGCGGGTTCGGGGCCGTCCGGCGTCGCTCCCGCGGCGTCGAGCATGCGCACGCACGCGTCCCGGCGGTCCTGGTGCTCGCGGGACCCGTCCGTCACGCCCGCCACGTAGTTCGACGGCAGGAAAGCGCTCACGAGGCCGTACACCCACACCGCGGCGTGCTCGGCGTCCAGTGCCTTCTGCAAGGGGGCGACCGATTCCTCGGGCACGACGGACGCGCTCGGCACGACCGGGCCGGGATCGGTGCCCGGGCCGAGCTTGTCGTCCAGCTGCTGCAGCCCGGCGCACCCGGCGGCGACCGCGGCCACCAGGCCGGCCCGGTACCGCTCGAGGCCGGGCACCAGCTTCTCCGCCTGCTCGCGCGCGGTCGCCAGTCGCTGCTTGAGCCCGGCGAGCCCGTTGCCCGCCGGGTTCACCACCTGGACGGCCGCCTTCGGCCGGTTGAGCCGGTCCACCTCCGCCTGCAGCGCCCGCGCGTGCTCCGTGCGGGCCGCCGCGACCTGACGCGCCAGACCGGCCTCTGTGGACGATCCCGAGGCCAGTGCGTTCGCCGCGGCCGCGTCGGCCGTCGCCTGCTCCGCGAGCAGGGTGAGTGGATCGGGGTCTGCGGAGTAGCCGGTTCTGCAGGCGGCGAGGGGGACGGCGACCGCCGCCAGCGCGCTCAGCCGCAGGATGTCGCGGCGGGTACGGGGGCTCACGTGGCGCCATCCTGCCAGGGCCGTCCCGACCACGGGCGGTGCCGGGGGCCGACAAGTTAAGCTGAACCCCCATCGACATCGGACCTAACAGGAGAGAGAGCGCCAAGGTGCCAGGAGAACTCGCCGGCAAGCTCGAGCCGATCGTGGCCGAAGCGGTGGCCGGCGCTGGTTTCGACCTCGACGCGCTCGAAGTCCAGCAGGCGGGCCGCCGCAAGCTGGTGAAGGCCGTCGTCGACGCCGACGACGGCATCGGACTCGACGAGGTGGCCGAGGTGAGCCGCATCGTCTCGGCCGTCCTCGACAAGCACGACCACCTCATCGCCGGCGCCTACACCCTCGAGGTGACCTCGCCGGGCGTGGACCGCCCGCTGAGCGGGCAACGGCACTGGCGGCGCGCGAAGTACCGGCTGGTGCGCATCAACCCGCACGAGGGCCCCGGCTTCCTCGGCCGGGTCGGCCACGCCGGGCCGGACGCGGCGCGCGTGCTCGTCGACGGCGGGATCCGCGACGTGCGCTACCGCGACGTGGCGAAGGCCGTCATCGAGATCGAGTTCAAGCAACCGCCGACGGAGGACCTGAAACTGCTGGAGCAAGACGCCTCGGGGATGATCACCACCACCGGGACGGAGGAGGAGCCGAAGTGAACGTGGACATCGCCGCTCTGCGCGCGATCGAGCGGGACAAGGACATCCCCTTCGAAACCGTGCTCGAGGCCATCGAGACCGCGCTGCTGACCGCCTACAAGCACACCGAGGGCCATCAGCCGCACGCCAGGATCGACATCGACCGCAAGACCGGCTACGTGCGGGTGCTCGCCCACACGCTGACCGAGGACGGCGAGGTCGAAGAGGAGTGGGACGACACGCCGGAGGGCTTCGGCCGGATCGCCGCCACGACCGCCCGGCAGGTCATCCTGCAGCGGCTGCGCGACGCCGAGCACGAGCGGACCTACGGCGAGTTCTCCGCCAAGGAGGGCGAGATCGTCGCCGGGGTGATCCAGCGCGACGCGCGCGCCAACGCGCGCGGCATGGTGATCGTCCAGGTCGGCGACACCGAGGGCGTGCTGCCCTCCGCCGAGCAGGTGCCCGGGGAGTCCTACCAGCACGGCAGCCGGCTCAAGGCCTACGTGGTGGGCGTGTCGCGGGGCAGCCGCGGCCCGCAGATCACGCTCTCGCGCACCCACCCCAACCTGGTGCGCAAGCTGTTCGCGCTCGAGGTCCCGGAGATCGCCGACGGCACGGTGGAGATCGCCGCGGTCGCCCGCGAGGCCGGCCACCGGTCCAAGATCGCGGTCCGCTCGACGGTGCCGGGTGTCAACGCCAAGGGCGCCTGCATCGGCCCGGTCGGCGCGCGGGTGCGCAACGTGATGAGCGAGCTGGCCGGGGAGAAGATCGACATCATCGACTACTCCGAGGATCCGGCCCGCTTCGTCGGGAATGCGCTCTCGCCCGCGAAGGTTGTATCGGTGACCGTGGTGGACGAGCGCGCGAAGACCGCACGCGTGGTGGTGCCGGACTTCCAGCTCTCCCTGGCGATCGGCAAGGAGGGCCAGAACGCCCGCCTCGCCGCCCGGCTGACGGGCTGGCGGATCGACATCCGCAGCGACGCCGCCGGAAGTGAGCCGGAGGACACACCACGCCCCGCGACAACCGGTTCGGCTGAGTGACAGGCCACGAGCTAAACTCGAACATGGTTGGAAGCCCGCGTTCGGGAAACGCGCGCGCCGGACACCGGGAGGCACCGGTCCGGACGTGCGTGGGATGCCGGAGGCGGGCTTCGGTCAGTGAGTTGTTGCGAGTGGTCCGGCAGGACGGGCAGGTGGTCGTCGACGAACGTCGGCGGCTTCCGGGCCGGGGTGCGTGGTTGCATCCCGAGCCGGACTGTCTGGCCAAGGCCGAGCGACGGCGGGCGTTTCCCAGAGCGTTACGAAGTTCTGGGACACTCGACGTCACGGCCGTGCGGCGTCATCTCGAGCCGCGCACCGGATGAACGGGCAGGGGACGTGCCCCCGCCCGAACGGAAACGAAGGAAGCAGGTCGACCCGTCATGAGTCAGCCGTGAAGCTGAAGCCATGAACGCGCGACGATAGGACGAGGTCAGCGGGTACCTACCGCCAGCTGGCCTCATCAGTTGAGGAGAGCAGTGGCAGGCAAGGCCCGCGTGCACGAGCTCGCGAAAGAGCTCGGTGTCACAAGCAAGGAAGTTCTCGCCAAGCTCAAGGAGCAGGGCGAGTTCGTGAAATCCGCGTCCTCCACCGTCGAGGCACCCGTTGCCCGGCGGCTGCGGGACGCCTTCGCCGCAGGTGGCGGCAAGCCCAAGTCCGGTGGCCGCAAGCCGGCGCCGGCCCCTTCGAACGGCAACGGTGGCGCCCCGGCGTCGCCGCGGACCGCCGAGAGCACCCAGGACCGCCCGCGCCCCGGCGCGACCCCCGGTCCCCGTCCCGGCCCGCGGCCGGCCCCCGCCCCGGCACCACAGCCGCAGGCGCAGCCGGAGCAGCCCCGCCCGCAGCAGCAGCCGGAGGTTCCCGCCGCCAAGGCGGAACCCCAGCAGCCGCAGCAGCAGGCGCCGCGTCCCGGTCCGGCGGCCCCTGGGAGCACTGCCGGCAACACCGGTGGGTCGGTCGTACCCCCCAAGCCGCAGGGCCCCAAGGCCAGCGGTCCCAAGCCCGGTCCGCGCACGCCGCGGGTCGGCAACAACCCCTTCGGCGTCGGTTCGGGTGCGCCCGCGCCGCGTCCGCAGGGGCCGCGCCCCGGCGGCGGTCCCGGTAACGACCGTGGCCCGCGTCCCGGTGGCGAGCGTCCCGGTGGCGAGCGCTCGGGCGGCGACCGGCCGGCTTCCGCGCCGCGTCCCGGCGGCGGCAACCGGCCGACCCCCGGCAACATGCCGCCGCGGCCGAACCCGGGCATGATGCCCGGTCGTACTCAGCGTCCTGCCGGTCCCGGCGCCGGCCGTGGTGGCCCTGGTGGCGGCCGCGGTGGTGCCGGTGCGGGCCGTGGCGGTCCCGGTGGCGCCGGTCGTGGCGGTCCCGGTGGCGGCGGCGGTGGCTTCCGCGGCGGTCCCGGTGGCGGCGGTGGCGGTGGCGGCTTCCGGGGTGGTCCCGGTGGCGGCGCGCCCGCCGGTGGTGGCGGCTTCCGCGGTGGCGGCGGCCCGCGTGGCGGCGGTGGCCGCGGCGGCACGGCCGGTGCCTTCGGGCGTCCCGGTGGTCCCTCGCGCAAGGGCCGCAAGTCGAAGCGGCAGAAGCGCCAGGAGTACATGGACAACATGCAGGCGCCCAGCGTCGGCGGTGTGCGGCTGCCCAAGGGCAGCGGCGAGACCATCCGCCTGCCGCGTGGCGCCTCGCTGACCGACTTCGCGGAGAAGATCGACGCGAACCCGGCTTCGCTGGTGCAGGTGCTGTTCCACCTCGGCGAGATGGTGACGGCCACGCAGTCGGTGTCCGACGAGATCCTCGAGCTGCTCGGCTCGGAGATGAACTACACCGTGCAGGTGGTCAGCCCCGAGGAGGAGGACCGCGAGCTGCTCGAAGCCTTCGACATCACCTACGGCGAGGACGCCGGTGACGAGGAGGACCTGCAGATCCGGCCGCCGGTCGTGACCGTGATGGGTCACGTCGACCACGGTAAGACCCGCCTGCTGGACACCATCCGGAAGACGAAGGTGCGCGAGAGTGAAGCCGGTGGCATCACCCAGCACATCGGCGCTTACCAGGTGGAGACCGAGCTCGATGGCAACAAGCGCCTGATCACCTTCATCGACACCCCGGGTCACGAGGCGTTCACCGCCATGCGTGCCCGTGGCGCGAACTCCACCGACATCGCGGTGATCGTCGTCGCCGCGGACGACGGCGTCATGCCGCAGACGGTGGAGGCGATCAACCACGCCCAGGCGGCCAAGGCGCCGATCGTGGTCGCGGTCAACAAGATCGACAAGGAAGGCGCGAACCCGCAGAAGATCCGCCAGCAGCTCACCGAGTACGGGCTGGTGGCCGAGGAGTACGGCGGCGACACGATGTTCGTCGACATCTCCGCGCGGGAGAACATCAACATCGAAGGTCTGCTCGAGGCGATCCTGCTGACCGCCGACGCGGCACTGGACCTGCGGGCGAACCCCGACATGGAGGCCCAGGGCGTCGCGATCGAGGCGCACCTGGACCGCGGTCGCGGCCCGGTCGCCACGGTGCTGGTGCAGCGCGGCACGCTGCGGGTCGGCGACTCGGTCGTCGCCGGCGACGCGTACGGCCGCGTGCGGCGGATGGTCGACGAGTACAACGAGGACGTCACGGAGGCGCTGCCTTCGCGTCCGGTGCAGGTCATCGGGTTCACCTCGGTGCCAGGCGCCGGCGACACGTTCCTCGTCGTCGACGAAGACCGGGTGGCACGGCAGATCGCCGAGCGCCGGTCCGCCCGTACCCGCAACGCGCTGAACGCTTCCCGGCGCAAGCGGGTCAGCCTGGAGGACCTGGACTCCGCGCTGAAGGAGACCAACAGCCTCAACCTGATCATCAAGGGCGACAACTCGGGTACCGTCGAGGCACTCGAAGCGTCCTTGCTGCAGCTGGATGTGGGCGACGAGGTCGAGCTCAACGTGGTGCACCGCGGCGTCGGTGGCGTGACCGAGTCCGACATCGACCTGGCGACCGCGTCCGACGCGATCGTGCTCGGGTTCAACGTGCGGGCCCAGGGCAAGGCGACCGAGCGGGCCACCCGCGAGGGCGTCGACGTCCGGTACTACACGGTGATCTACCAGGCGATCGAGGAGATCGAGCAGGCGCTCAAGGGCATGCTCAAGCCGGAGTTCGAGGAGGTCGAGCTCGGCAAGGCAGAGGTCCGCGACGTGTTCAAGTCCTCGAAGTTCGGCACGATCGCCGGTTGCCTGGTCACCTCGGGCGAGATCCGGCGTAACGCCCGGGCCCGCCTGATGCGGGACGACGTGGTGATCGCCGAGAACCTGCCGGTCAGCTCGCTGCGGCGGTTCAAGGACGACGTGGTCGAGGTGCGCGAGGGCTACGAGTGCGGTCTGACCCTGGGGTCGTACAGCGACATCAAGGTCGGCGACGTGGTCGAGACCTACGAGCAGCGCGAGAAGCCGCGCGCGTAAAGGCCGTGGTTGAGGAGGGGCGTGCTCGCGGACAGCGCTCGCCCCTCCGGCCTTTACGGTGTCCGTTGGGGGTCGGACCCCCAAACCCCCGCCAGGGGGCGAGCCCCCTGGACCCCGCAGTGGTCGCGTTTGGCATCGAGGGAGCCTGAGGTCGTTGTTCGTCGGCGCACTCGAGTTCGACTTGCTGCTGGGCGACGTCCGGTCGCTGAAGCAGAAGCGCTCGGTGGTGCGGCCACTGGTGGCGGAGCTGCGGAAGCGGTTCGAGGTGTCGGTCGCCGAGGCCGGGCACCTGGACCTGCACCGGCGGGCCCTGCTCGGCGTCGCGGTGGTCGCCGCGGACGGGGAGCACGTCCGTGACGTGCTCGACGAGTGCGAGCGGTTCGTCGCGGGCAGGCCCGAAGTGGAGTTGCTGTCCGTGCACCGCCGTCTGCTCGGGCCGGAAGACTAGGGAAGACGAGAAAGTAGGAGATGCGCGATGGCCGACCCGGCCCGTGCGCGGAAGCTGTCCAAGCGGATCTCGCAGATCGTGGCCTCGGCCATCGAGCACGAGATCAAGGACCCGCGGCTGAACTACGTCACGATCACCGACACCAAGGTGACGGCCGACCTGCACGACGCGACCGTGTACTACACGGTGCTGGGGGAGAGCCTGGAGTCCACTCCGGACTTCGCCGGCGCGGCCGCGGCGCTCGACTCGGCGCGCGGGGTGCTGCGCAGCAAGGTCGGCCAGGGCACCGGGGTGCGCTTCACCCCGACGCTGACGTTCGTCGCGGACAAGATTCCCGAGACGGCGCAACAGATCGAGGAGCTGCTGGCGAAGGCCCGCGAGGCCGACGCCGAAGTGGCGCGCCGCTCGGCCGGCGCGCAGCACGCGGGTGACCCGGACCCCTACCGAGTCCCGCGCGAAGACGAGGACGACGAAGAGGACTGAGTGCGCGTGAAGCGGGCCGCCCCACCGGGCGGCCCGCTTTTTCGTGCCCTGGCCGGTCAGCTCACGGTCGGCGGGAGCCCGAACACCCCGAACAACTCCGGTTCCTGGAACGCCGTGATCGCCGCGATGCCGGTCTTCGTGATCGTCAGTACCTGCAGCGAATGCGCGCGGAACAGGCCGTCGTCGCGGCGCAGGTAGCCGGCCATGCCCGGCTCGCCGTTCACCCTCACCGGCAGGGACCGCCACCGGCCGGGGCGCACGCGCGGCCCGAGGAAGGCGCACACCGGGCCGAGGCCGGAGAACCACATCGGGTAAGGCGGCATCTCGATCCGGATGTCCTCGCGCAGCAGTTCCGTCAGCGCGCCCATGTCGCCGTTGACGAACGCGGTGACGTACCGGTCGAGTACCGCGCGCCGTTCCGCCTCGGGCGGTTCGGCCACCTCCGCGGGGGTGAGGTCGGCGAGCTGCGTGCGGGCCCGCTGCAACGCGCTGTTCACCCCCGCCGGAGTGGTGTCCAGCAGGGCCGCCACCTCCGCCGCCCGCCACGCCAGCACGTCACGCAGGATCAGCACCGCGCGCTGCCGGGCCGGCAGGTGCTGCAGCGCCGCGACGAACGCGATCCGGATGCTCTCCCGTGACTCGGCCGCCGTCGCCGGATCGCCCGGAAACGGTTGCAGCCACGGGATTTTCGAGTCCCAGTCGAGATGCTCGCCGACCGGCTCGCCGGGACCCGCGAGCCCGGAGGGCAGCGGACGGCGTCCCCTGCCCTCCAGCGCGGTCAGGCACGCGTTGGTCGCGATCCGGTACAGCCAGGTGCGCAGCGAGGCCCGCCGCTCGTCGAAGTCGTCGTGCGCGCGCCACGCCCGCAGGTAGGTCTCCTGCACCAGGTCCTCGGCGTCGTGGATCGAGCCGAGCATCCGGTAGCAGTAGGCGAGCAGCTCCCGGCGGTACGGGTCGGCGCGCTCGGCGAAATCCGTCGTCATCGGGAGACCTCCAGGACCGGCTCGGCCACTTCACTCTCCACCCGGCGCCCCGGCAGCCACAACCCCGCCAGCGCGCCCGCGAGCGAGAGCGCCGCGGCGGTCCCGGCCGCCGGCCCGAACCCGGCGCTGAAGGCCTCCGGTGACCCGTACCCGCCGGTCGCCGAGAACACCCCGGCGAGGATCACCACGCCGAAGGTCCCGCCGAGCTGCCGCAGGGTGTTGAACGTCCCGGACGCCGTGCCGATCTCGCGCGGCGCGACCGAGTTGATCACGGCGTGCTGCGCGGCCGGCATCGCCATCGACACCCCCGCCCCTGCCACCACCAGCGGCGGCACGAGCAGCGGGTACGACAGGCCAGGACCGGCGATCAGCGCGATCCAGGCGAACCCCACCGCCTGCAGGAGCAGACCGCCGGCGAGCAGCGGCCGCTCACCGGCCCGTGCGATCCGCGCGCCCGCGAAGGGGGCGATCAGCGTCAGCGTCACCGTCCAGGGCACCAGCGCCAACCCGGCCTTCAGCGGCCCGTAGTGCAGCGCGACCTGCAGGAACTGGGCGAGGAAGAACGCCGAGCCGAAGATCGAGGCGTAGAGCAGAAAACCACCGGCGTTGCCCGCCGAGAACGCGCGCGAGCGGAACAGCCGCATCGTCAGCATCGGCGCGGGCGAGCGCAGTTCCCACCAGACGAACGCGGCGCCGAACACGAGCCCGGCCAGGAGCGGCCCCAGCACGTCGGCCCGGTCCCAGCCGTGGTCGTTCCCGTGGATCAGCGCCCACACGACGCCCAGTGCCGCGCCGGTGACGAGGGTGAGGCCGGGGACGTCGAGGCGCCGTGCCTCCCCGGTGCTCTCCGGCACGCGGGCGAGCACCAGCGGGATCACCGCCAGCCCCAGCGGCACGTTCAGCCAGAAGATCCACTGCCAGCTCAGCCCCTGCACGATCGCGCCGCCGAGCAGCGGGCCACCGAGCGTGCCGAGTCCGGTCACCCCGCTGAACAGCCCGAGCGCCTTGGCCCGCTGCGCCGGCGGGAAGGCGGCCGACAGCAACGAGAACGCCAGCGGCATGATCATCGCCGAGCCGAGGCCCTGCACCGCGCGTGCCGCGATCACGGCGCCGATGCCCGGCGCGAGAGCGCAGCCGGCCGACGCGACCGTGAACAACGCCAGCCCGGCGACGAACACCCGGCGCCGGCCGAACCGGTCGCCGAGCGCCGACGCGGTCATCAGGAACACCGCCAGGCTGAGCGTGTAGGCGTTCACCGTCCATTCGAGCTCGGCGATCCCCGCGCCGAGCGTGCGCCGGATCGCGTCCAGCGCGGTGGTCACCACCAGCATGTCGAGCACGACCATGAGTGACGCCCCCGAGGTCAGGGCGAGCACCCACCGTTGTCTGTTGTCCATCGAGGCCTCCCGGGTCCGGTCTTTCGCCGGTACCTACCGGGGAGCCAGGGAGAACTCATCGGTGCCCAGGTCAGGGCTTGCGGGCCACCAGCAGATCGCGAAGGATCGCCTGGTCGACGCGGTGGGCGAAGTCCGGCAGCTCCCGCACCCCCAGCCCCGCGCCGGTGAGGATGTCCGCGAGCTCCTCGCGCTTGGCGACGTGGGTGTTCCACGAGATGCCGAGCGCGCCGCCGGGGCGCAGCGTGCGAACCCACGCCGGGACGGCCGTGGCCAGCAGTTCGCGCGGGCTGCGCGAGAGATCCTCGGATCGGTGGCTGCCGTGCTGGACGCCGTACGGCGCGTCGGTGACGATCGCGTCCACCGAACCGGCCTTGAGCAGCTCCGCGGCCGTCACCGTGTCGCAGTTGTAGTAGGTGATCCGCCGGACCTCACCCGCCTTGTACTGCTCCTTGGTGAGGCCGAAGCCGAGCTCGAGCCGCTGGCCCAGCTTCACCTTGTTGTGCCGCAGCTGCCCGGACTCGGCGGTGTGCTTGATCCGCTTGGTGCGCAGCCACGTCTTGACGAAGTGCTCGTAGGCCTCGAAGTCGCGCTTGTCGAGCTCGAAGCCCGTCGCGTCGAGGCCGTAGTTCATCGCCTGGTTGAGCGTGGTGCCGCGGCCACACAACGGGTCCAGCACGTGCACCGGCCCGCGCAGGAACGCCACAGGGTCCGAAGTGGACAGCAGTGTGACGTTCAGCAGCAGCTTCGTGAACAGCTCGTTCGTCTTGCCGGGGTACTTCTGGATGGTGAGCAGGTCCGAGCCGAACCGGTCCAGCGGGGCGATCCCGACCGGGCGCAGCAGCTCGTCGGTCAGCTCGAACAACGCGTACAACGCCGAGAGGTTCGACAGCAGCGCGACGTCCTCTTCGGACAGCCGCCGGGCCGTCGAGAACGTCACGTACGTGACGCCGCCGAGCTGCCGTTCGCCGATCTCTTCGGGCGGGGTGCTCAGCGCCTCGCCGAACACCGCCAGCTCGGCGCGCAGGAGCGCGGCCGAGGAGTCGGCGTAGACGCGGTTGGCCGAGGGGTAGAGGAGGATCCCGTAGTCGAACATCGCGTAGAGACAATAACGGGCGCGTCGCGCCTCCGTTGAGGGCGGCGGTGGGAGACGGGTGGGAGTACTTTGCGGCCATGGGCACTTCTTCGCCGCTCGACCTGCTGCGTGCCGCCACCGACGTCACCCTGCTCGCGCACGTCCGCCCGGACGCCGACGCGCTCGGCAGCGCGCTGGCCCTCGGCCGCGCGCTGCACCAGCGCGGCGCGGCCGTGCGGGTGGCGTTCGCGCTTCCCGACGAGGTCCCGGAGAGCCTGCGCGGGCTGGACGTCGGCGGGCTCGTGGTGCCCGCCGCGGAGGTCCCGGCGAGCAGCCCGCTGCTGATCTGCTGCGACACCCCGGTCCCGGCGCGGCTGGGCTCCCTCGCCGACCGGGTCGAGGCCACGAAGGCCGCCGGCGGCGCGGTCCTCGTGGTGGACCACCACGCCTCGAACACCCGCTACGGCACGCACCACTTCGTCGACGACACCGCCGAGGCCACCGCCGTGCTCGTGCTGGACCTGCTCGACCAGCTCGGAGCCGCGCTGGACGAACCCATCGCGCGCTGCCTCTACGCCGGTCTCGTCACCGACACCAGCGGCTTCCGGCGGGCCAAGCCTTCGACGCACCGGGCCGCGGCGCGCCTGCTCGAAGCGGGTGTGGACCCGGACAGGCTGTCGCGTGAGGTCGTCGACGACCACCCGTTCGCCTGGCTGCCGATGCTGTCGCAGGCGCTCGGGACCGCCCGGCTGGAGCCGGCGGCCGCGCAGGGGTACGGGCTGGTGCACGCCTTCGTCACCCTCGAAGCGGCGGCGGACGTGCGGCTGGAGGAGGTCGAGGGGGTGGTGGACGTGGTCCGCTCGATCCGGGACGCGGAGGTCGCGGCGGTGTTCAAGCAGCAGGGGCCGGCCGAGTGGACGGTGTCGTTGCGGGCGATCGGGAAGATCGACGTGTCGGTCGCGGCCCGCAGCCTCGGCGGCGGCGGGCACCGGCTCGCGGCGGGCTGCACCGTGCACGGGACCGGCGACCAGGTGCTCGCCGCCGTGCGGGACGCGCTGGCCGCCGCCCCGCTGCTGTAGCGCCGGTTAACCTGCTTGCTGTGCAGATGATCGCCGAGCGGGTGCCCGCGAAGAAGGTGTTCGGCCTCGCGATCCCGGCGCTGGGCGTGCTGTGCGCCGAACCCCTGTACGTCCTCGTGGACACCGCCGTCGTCGGTCACCTCGGCGCGCTCCCGCTCGCGGGCCTCGCGCTCGGCGGGGTGGTGCTGTCGCAGATCTCGACGCAGCTGACGTTCCTGTCCTACGGCACGACCTCGCGCACCGCCCGCCTGCACGGCGCGGGCCGTCGCGCGGAGGCCGTGAGCGAGGGCGTGCAGGCGACCTGGCTCGCGATCGTCGTCGGGCTCGTGCTGGTGCTCGCGGGGCAGCTGCTGGCCATCCCGCTCGCGCAGGCGCTCTCGGGCAGCGACGAGATCGCCGCCGCGGCGGTGTCCTGGCTGCGCATCGCGCTGTGCGGGGCGCCGCTGATCCTCGTCACGATGGCGGGCAACGGCTGGATGCGCGGGGTGCAGGAGGCGGTCCGCCCGCTGCGCTATGTGTTGCTGGGCAACGGGATCTCCGCCGTGCTGTGCCCGGTGCTGGTGTACGCGGCGGGCTGGGGGCTCGAAGGCTCGGCGGTGGCGAACGTCGTCGCGCAGGTGATTTCGGCGAGCCTGTTCCTGCGCGCGCTGGTGGCCGAGCGGGTGCCGCTGCGGCCGCAGCCGTCGGTGATGCGCGCGCAGCTGAGCCTCGGCCGGGACCTGGTGCTGCGCAGCCTCGCGTTCCAGGCCTGCTTCGTCTCGGCCGCAGCCGTGGCCGCGCGCACCTCGACGGCGGCGGTCGGCGCGCACCAGATCGTGCTGCAGCTGTGGACGTTCCTCTCGCTCGTGCTCGACTCGGTCGCCATCGCCGCGCAGTCGCTCGTGGGCGCCGCGCTCGGCGGCGGGGCGCAGCGGCAGGCCCACGGCGTCGCCACCCAGATCACCCGCTACGGCCTGCTCCTCGGTTGCGTGCTGTGCGCGGTGTTCGCCGCCGTGTCGGGCGTGCTGCCGCACGCCTTCACCGCCGACCCCGGAGTACTGGGTGAGATCCCGCACGCGTGGTGGTTCTTCGTGGCCCTGCAGCCGATCGCGGGCGTGGTGTTCGCACTCGACGGCGTGCTGCTGGGCGCGGGCGACGCGGCGTTCCTGCGGACGGCGACGCTGGCCAGCGCGGCGATCGGGTTCCTGCCGCTGATCTGGGTGTCGCTCGCGCTCGGCTGGGGGCTGAGCGGGATCTGGACCGGCCTGTCGCTGTTCATGCTGCTTCGGCTCGCGGCCGTGCTCGTGCGGTGGCGTTCGGGCCGCTGGGCGGTGGTCGGCGCGGTGCGCTGACGCGGTGTGGCCGAAAACACCGCCGTGAAAGGTAAGTTTCACCGTTGCGCGATCGATACACCTCACGGCTCCCCGTCCCGACTTCGCTAGGAGGCTTCGTTCGTGCCGCCCGCGCAGGCACCCGTGATCGGCAAGGCAGGCCGCCGGTCCTGGCTCATCTGGTTCACCGCAGCTCTCGTCTACCTCCTCTCCGTCTTCCACCGCACCTCGTTCGGGGTGGCCGGCCTGGAAGCCGCCGACCGGTTCGGGGTCGGCGCCGCCGCTCTCGGCACCTTCACCGTCCTGCAGGTCGGCGTCTACGCGGCCATGCAGATCCCCACCGGGGTGCTCGTGGACCGCTACGGCCCGCGCAAGGTCCTCATCGCCGCACTGCTGTTCCTCGGCCTCGGCCAGGTCCTGCTCGCGCTGGCCACCTCCTACGGCCTCGGGCTGCTGGCCCGCGGCGTACTCGGCTTCGGCGACGCGATGACCTTCGTCAGCGTCCTGCGCCTGATCGCCGCGCACTTCCCGGGCAGGCAGTACGCGGTCGTCACGTCCTTCACCACCGCGATCGGCTACGTGGGCAACCTCGCCGCGACCGTGCCGCTCACCCTGCTGCTCGCCGGCCCGGGCTGGCTGCCGACGTTCCTGACCGCCGGGCTGCTGACCGCCGTGTACTCGGCGTTCGTCGCGGCCCGTGTCAAGGACACCCCGAACGGCCGCGTGGCCAAGGCCGCTCCCGTCGACCGCCGCGAGCTGCTGCGGCAGATCCGCACCGCGTGGCGGGTGCCCGGCACCCGGCTGGGCTTCTGGGTGCACTTCTCGACGATGTTCGCGCCGAACGTGCTGACCCTGCTGTGGGGCGTGCCGTTCCTGGTGCAGGGCCAGGGCATGCCCACCGCGAGCGCGAGCGCGCTGCTGACGGTGTTCGTGTTCGGCTCGATGATCGGCGGGCCCCTCGTCGGCGGCGTCATCGGCGCGCGGCCCGGCCTGCGGATGCCGCTCGTGGGCGGCTACCTCGGCGGTGCGGCGCTGGTGTGGGCGCTGCTGCTGGGCTGGCCCGGCTCGATCCCGGTCGCGGTCCTGGTGCCCTGCTTCGCGTTCCTGTCCCTCGGCGGGCCGGCGTCGATGATCGGCTTCGCGCTCGCGCGGGACTACAACCCGCTGCACCGCGTCGGCACCGCGACGGGTGTGGTCAACGTCGGCGGCTTCGTCGCGACGACGATCACCGCGCTGGCCATCGGGGTGCTGCTGCAGCTGGGTGGCGGCAACTTCCGGATCGCGCTGCTGGCCGTGGTCGTCGTGCTGGCGCTGGGCACGGTCCGGGTGCTCGTGTGGTGGCGCCGGGCCCGTGCGGAGCTGTTCGCCGCGCAGGCGCGCGGGGAGCAGGTGCCGGTGCAGGTGCGGCGCAGGCTGTGGGACGCCTCGGCGGACGGCAGGGTCCCGGCGGCGGCTTAGCCGGTGACCGGCCGCCAGCCGGTGCCGGTGCGCTCGAGCAGGTATGGTCCGAGCACTTTGCTCATGCGGGGCAAGGAGTTCCGGACGAGCCGGGTGACCTGCCCGACCTGAGCCCGGGTCGCGCCGAGGGCCACGGTCAGATGCGCCGGGGGAGTTTCCCCGTAGCGGCCGCCATACGGTGTCGCGGCGGGGAAGCTCGCCCGCAGCCGGGCGACGGCCGCGTCCAGCGCGGGCACGGCCACCCCGACGAACCCGTCTTCCCCGGTGATCACCTGCCGCAGCTCGACCTCCGAAGGCGGGCTGAGCCGGGTGACCTCGTGCAGGACGCCCGGCCCCGGTGCCGGCCCGGGGTAGAGCAGCGAGACGTGCGCGGGCAGCGGTCGCACCAGCCGTGGCCCGATCTGCCGGACCGCTTCGAGCAGCGGCTCGGCATCGGGCAGCAGGACCACCACGGCCGTGGACCCGCTCATGTCAGCCCGAAGGCGTCGAGCGCGCGGTCGATGAGCGCGTGCTGGGTGGCGGGGGAGTAGGTCCGGCTGTCCGCGGCGGCCAGCGTGTTGACGCCCTCGACCAGGGCCACGAGCGCGGTCGCGACCTCGGTGCGCGGCCGCTCGTCCCAGCCCGGCCGGGCGGCCGCGACGAGCTGGCCGATCCGGGCGAGGAACGCGCGGTTCGCGGTGACGTGCCGGGCCGCGAGGTCCGGGTCCGCGAGCGAGGCGGTCAGGTAGCCGAGCCACACCCGCGCCTCCTGGCGCTTCGCCGGGTCGACCGACGCGGCGTATCCGAGGATGGCGCGCAGGACCTCGGAAGGTGGCCCGCCCTCGGCCTCCCGCTCGTCCATCTGCCGTCCCGTCCGCTCGTGCAGCAGGTCGCGTGCGTGCAGCAGCAGCGCCCGCTTGTCGGGGAACCGGTGCAGCACCAGCCCTGTCGTGCAGCCCGCGGCCGCGGCGACGGCCCGCAGCGTCAGTCCCTGCGGGCCGCCCTCGGCCATGATCCGCCAGACGGCCTGCGAGATCCGCTCGGCCTGCTCCGTCCGGTCCGCGGTGCGCGCCATGGTCCTCCATTCCGTAACGTCTGTTACGGTAACACTTGTGATGACCATTGCGCAGGAGGACTGGGACGCGCCGGACGGCGCCGCCCTGCGTGCGGCCCAGCGCGTGGAGCTCGACGCGCGCTACGGCCGCGACGACCACGAACCGGGCCGCAAGCCGTCCGCCGAGGACATCGCCGTGTTCGTGGTGGCGCGGGAGGACGGCCGGGCCGTCGGCTGCGGCGCGCTCCGGCTCCTGCAGGACGGGGCGGCCGAGATCAAGCGGATGTACGTGCTGCCCGAGGCCCGCGGCAGCGGGGTGGCCGTCGCGATCCTGCGTGAACTGGAGGCGCGGGCGGACCGGCTCGGCGTGGCCACGCTGAAGCTGGAGACCGGCACGGCGCAGCCCGACGCGATCCGGTTCTACGAACGCGAGGGCTACCGGCAGATCGAGAATTTCGGTCCGTACCAGGGAGAACCGCTGTCCCGGTGCTACGCGAGGCAGCTGGGCGTCTCGCGTTAGGGTGTGCAGTCGTGCCACCGAAAACCCCGCCCCCGCCGCCCGGTCTGCTCGTCGTCGACAAACCGCCGGGCATGACCTCCCACGACGTCGTCGCCCGGGTCCGCCGCATCATGGGCACGCGCAAGGTCGGCCATGCCGGCACGCTCGACCCGATGGCGACCGGCGTGCTGGTGCTGGGCATCGAACGCGCCACGAAGCTGCTCGGGCACCTGGCCCTGGACCGCAAGACCTACCTGGCCACCCTGTCGCTCGGGATGTCCACCACGACCGACGACGCCGAGGGCGAGCAGCTGTCCACAGCGGACGACGGGGCGCTCGCCGCGGTCACCGACGAGCGGATCGCCGCGCAGATCGCCGCGCTCACCGGGGAGATCGAGCAGGTGCCCAGCGCGGTCAGCGCCGTCAAGGTGGCGGGCAAGCGGGCCTACGCGCGGGTGCGTGCGGGCGAGGACGTCGCGCTGCCGCCGCGCAAGGTCACCGTCTACCGCTTCGACCTGCTCGCCACCCGCCGCGAGGCGGACCGGATCGAGCTGGACGCGGTCGTCGAATGCTCGTCGGGCACCTACGTCCGGGCGCTGGCGCGGGACCTGGGGGCCGCGCTCGGCGTCGGCGGGCACCTCGCCGCGCTGCGGCGCACGACGGTCGGCCCGTTCGCCCTCGCCGCCGCCAGGACGCTCGAGCAGCTCGAACAGGAGCCGCGGCTGTCGCACGACCTCAGCGCCGCCGTCGCGGCCGCCTTCCCGCGCCACGACGTCGACGCGTCCACCGCCAAGGCCGTCCAATATGGACAGCAGGTGCGCGCGTCCGGCATCGAGGGCACCTACGGGGTCTTCGGCCCGGACGGCCGGGCACTCGCGCTGGCCGTCGACGCCGGCGGCGTGGCCCGCTCCGTGGTCGTGCTGGATCCGGCCTAGCTCGGATTGGCGGCGGAGCCGCTTGCGGTGGGCAAGCAACTTGCGCCGCTGCCCGCACCGCCAAGCAGGCCGTACGAAACACTCTCTAAGGTGAGGACCGTGCAGAGGTGGCGTGGACTTGAAGACCTTCCCGGTGGCTGGGGCCGGTGCGTGGTCACGATCGGCGTGTTCGACGGGGTGCACCGCGGGCACCAGGCGCTCATCGGCAAGACGGTCGAGATCGCCAAGGCCCGCAGCCTGCCCAGCGTCATGCTCACCTTCGACCCGCACCCCTCGGAGGTCATCCGCCCCGGGAGCCATCCCGCGCAGCTGACCACCCTGCGCCGCAAGGCCGAGCTGGTCGAGGAGCTGGGCATCGACGTGTTCGCGGTGCTGCCGTTCACGCCCGAGCTGATGCGGCTGTCCGCGGACGAGTTCGTGCACGAGATCCTGGTCGACCGGTTGCACGCGGCCGCGGTCGTGGTCGGCGAGAACTTCACCTTCGGCGCCCAGGCCGCCGGCACCGTGCCGCTGCTGCGCGAGCTGGGCAGGCGGTTCGGCTTCGTCACCTACGGCGCCGAGCTGCAGGGCGAGAACAACGACAACGCCGAGATCACCTTCTCCTCCACCTACGTGCGCTCCTGCATCGACGCCGGTGACGTGGCCGCGGCCGCCGAGGCGCTGGGGCGGCCCCACCGCCTGGAGGGCATCGTCGTCCGCGGCGACGGCCGGGGGCACGACCTGGGCTATCCGACCGCGAACCTGTCGACGCCGCGGTTCGCCGCCGTCCCCGCCGACGGCGTGTACGCGTGCTGGTTCGTCAAGGCGTCGAACCCGGACCGGCGGCTGGCCGCTGCCGTGTCCGTGGGCACGAACCCGACGTTCTCCGGTCGCGAGCGCACGGTCGAGGCGTTCGTGCTCGACGTCGACGAGGACTTCTACGGCCAGCACGTCGCGCTGGACTTCGTCAGCCGCCTCCGGGACCAGATCAAGTTCTCCTCGCCCGCGGAGCTGATCGAGCAGATCGACGACGACGTCGCCCGGACGAGGGAAGCCCTCCGCTTGGCCCACGGTTGAGTGCGTTTGCGAATCGCTGGGCGAAAGCACCCCGCCGATCTCGGCACTCCTGGCAAAATGCGGGAGCACCGGCGTGCGCCGGGTGGTTGACCGGGGAGCAAAGGGGAGAGCAGCCAGCGTGGAGGACCACAAGATCGTCCAGCGCAACATCGCGCTGCAGCGGGAGTGGTACGGGGAGCCCCTGGGGGACAGGGTGCGCCGGCTCGTGGTGGCCTTCGACGTGTCGCAGGCCTACCTGGCCGAGGTGCTGGGCATCAGCGCGCCGATGCTCAGCCAGGTGATGAGCGGCAGGCGCGCGAAGATCGGCAACCCGGTCGTCCTGGCCAGGATGATCATGCTCGAGCGCAAGTGCCTGATCCCGGAGGTCGCGGCGGGCCGCAGGGAGGCTCTGCTGGCCGCGCTCGAGGACGTGAAGGACGCACGGCCCACCGTGGGCCGCGACAACATCCCGGTCGCGGCGGTCGCGGACGACCGGCTGGCGCTGGCCGCCCTGCGCGAGGTCGCCGAGGACGAGGACCTGGGCGAGGCCGCGAAGGTGCTGCACGAGGACTTCCCGGCGATCGCCGACCTCCTGCGCCGGGCCGGCCTGTCCGAGGCCCGGGACGTCGCAGGCCTGACCGGGGAACGCCGCCCGTGAAAAGAGGATGAGCGATGCTGCTGTTCTCGGCGCTGCTGCCGCCGGCCCAGGTGGCCGAGTCGCTGCGGGTCCACCTCGAGCCCCTGCAGGCGGAGGTGACCGAGCCGCGGTGGACCCCGCCGGCGCAGTGGCACATCACCCTCGGCTTCTACGGTGACCAGGACGACGAGGAAGCGCGGGTAGACTGGTTGACGGCGGCGCTGGCCGGGCACCACGCGCCGATGCTTCGCCTCGAAGGGGCGGGCACCTTCTCCCGGGTCCTGTACCTGGGCGTCTACAGCGAAGGGCTCACCGAGCTCGCCGCCGCGGCCGGCGCGGGCGAGGACCGCCCGTACCTGCCGCACCTGACCGTGGCCCGCACCGCCGGGGACGTCCCGGCGGAGCTGCCCGGGCGGCTCTCGGGGTTCGTGAGCGAACCGTGGACGGCCACCGAGGTCGTGCTGATGCGCAGCGAGCGCACCGAGCACGGTGCGCGTTACTCGATCGTGGCACGGTTCCCCCTCGAGTCCCACCGGTCCGGGTGAAGGGCTGCCTGATACCCTGGACCACTGGGTCCGGCTGCAGTCCGTGGCGGCCGAGACCGACTCACCCGGCGCGGCCGCGCGTCCGGGCCGCACGGCACAGGAAGATCCAAGGAGAACAAGGCGTGGCGCTGTCCACCGACGAGAAGAAGTCGATCCTCACCGAGTACGGCCTGCACGACTCGGACACCGGATCCCCCGAGGCCCAGGTGGCCCTGCTGACGAAGCGGATCATCGGCCTCACCGAGCACCTCAAGGTGCACAAGCACGACCACCACTCGCGTCGCGGGCTGCTGCTGCTGGTCGGCCGTCGCCGCCGGCTGCTCAACTACGTGATGAAGGTGGACATCGAGCGGTACCGGTCGCTGATCCAGCGACTCGGCCTCCGCCGATAGCGAAGCTCCGAGGGGGAGTGGCCACCCGGTCGCTCCCCCTCGGCACATAACAGCAAGAAAGAGGCATGGCGAACCGCGCGAGGACAAGTCCGCCGGTCCTCGGTAGTGGCTCCCGGGAGTGGTCCCGGGGGCTTCGATCGAAGACCGGCCTCGTTCCTCGGGCGCAGCCCCAGACGGATGGGGCGCCTGTTCGCCGGACGAACGAGGAGAACTACAGACAATGACCGAAGCAGGCGGATACTCGGTGCACGAAACCGAAGCCGTCATCGACAACGGCAAGTTCGGCACCCGCACGATCCGCTTCGAGACCGGGAGGCTCGCCCGCCAGGCTGCTGGCGCTGTCGTGGCCTACCTGGACGAAGAGACCATGCTGCTCTCGGCGACCACCGCGTCGAAGCACCCGAAGGAGCACTTCGACTTCTTCCCGCTGACGGTGGACGTCGAGGAGCGCATGTACGCCGCGGGCCGCATCCCGGGCGCGTTCTTCCGTCGCGAGGGCCGGCCCTCCACCGACGCGATCCTGACCGCCCGGCTGATCGACCGGCCGCTGCGCCCGTCGTTCACCGACGGCCTGCGCAACGAGATCCAGGTCGTCGTCACGGTGCAGAGCCTGCACCCGGACGACCCGTACGACGTGCTGGCGATCAACGCCGCGTCCGCGTCGACCCAGATCAGCGGCCTGCCGTTCTCGGGCCCGATCGGCGGCGTGCGCGTCGCCCTGATCGACGGCCAGTGGGTCGCGTTCCCGACCTGGCCGCAGCTGGAGAAGGCCACCTTCAACATGGTCGTGGCCGGCCGTGTCGTCGGTGACGATGTCGCGATCATGATGGTCGAGGCCGAGGGCACCGAGCACACGCTGGACCTGATCGCCGACGGCGCCGCCGCGCCCGACGAGCAGGCCGTGGCCGAGGGCCTCAGCGCCGCGAAGCCGTTCATCCGGGTGCTGTGCGAGGCGCAGCAGAAGCTCGCCGACGTGGCCGCCAAGCCCACCGGTGACTTCCCGGTGTTCCCGGCCTACCAGCAGGACGCCTACGACGCCGTCGCCGCGATCGCGACCGACGACCTCGCGAAGGCGCTGACCATCGCGGGCAAGCAGGAGCGCGACAGCGCCACCGACGACGTCAAGGCCGCGGTGCTGGCCAAGGTCGGCGTCGGCGAGGGCGAGGCCTTCGCCGGGCGCGACAAGGAGATCGGCGCGGCGTTCCGCGCGCTGACCAAGAAGCTGATCCGCCAGCGGATCCTGCGCGACAAGGTCCGCATCGACGGCCGCGGCCTGACCGACATCCGGAGCCTCTCGGCCGAGGTCGGGATCATCCCGCGGGCACACGGCTCGGCGCTGTTCGAGCGCGGCGAGACCCAGATCCTGGGCGTCACCACGCTGAACATGCTCCGCATGGAGCAGCAGATCGACTCGCTGTCCCCGGAGACGCACAAGCGCTACCTGCACCACTACAACTTCCCGCCGTTCTCGACCGGCGAGACCGGTCGCGTCGGCTCGCCGAAGCGGCGGGAGATCGGGCACGGCATGCTCGCCGAGCGCGCGCTGGTGCCGGTGCTGCCCAAGCGGGACGAGTTCCCGTACGCCATCCGGCAGGTGTCGGAGGCGCTGGGCTCCAACGGCTCCACCTCGATGGGCTCGGTCTGCGCCTCGACGATGGGCCTGTACAACGCGGGCGTGCCGCTCAAGGCGCCGGTCGCGGGCATCGCGATGGGCCTGGTGTCCGACGAGGTCGACGGCGAGACGCGCTACGTCGCGCTGACCGACATCCTCGGCGCCGAGGACGCCTTCGGCGACATGGACTTCAAGGTCGCCGGCACCAAGGACATCATCACCGCGCTGCAGCTGGACACCAAGCTCGACGGCATCCCCTCCGACGTGCTGGGCGCCGCGCTGAAGCAGGCCAAGGACGCGCGCCTGACGATCCTGGAGGTCATCGCCGAGGCCATCGACGGCCCCGACGAGATGAGCCCGTACGCCCCGCGCGTGACGAGCGTGAAGATCCCGGTCGACAAGATCGGCGAGGTCATCGGGCCGAAGGGCAAGATGATCAACTCGATCACCGAGGAGACCGGCGCCGACATCTCCATCGAGGACGACGGCACGATCTACGTGGGCGCGGCCGACGGCCCGTCGGCGGAGGCGGCGATCGACAAGATCAACGCCATCGCCAACCCGCAGCTGCCCAAGGTGGGCGAGCGCTTCCTCGGCACCGTGGTGAAGACGGCCGCGTTCGGCGCGTTCGTCTCGCTGCTGCCGGGCAAGGACGGCCTGATCCACATCTCCAAGCTGGGCAACGGCAAGCGCATCGGCAAGGTCGAGGACGTGGTCAACGTGGGCGACAAGCTCCGCGTCGAGATCGCCGACATCGACAACCGCGGCAAGATCAGCCTGATCCTGGTCACGGAGGAAGAGGGCGAGAAGCCGGCCGAAGAGAAGGCCGACGCCGCCCAGTAAGGCACCCGCGAATGGCCCGTTCGAGCGTGTCTCGGACGGGCCTTCGTGCTCTCTAGGAAAAGGAACCCATGGCGCGTCAGATCCCTGGATACGAACAGGCCGCCGGCACCACCCGGACGCTTGACGTCGCGGTGAAGCGGACCGTGCTGCCCGGCGGGCTGCGCGTGATCAGCGAGCACGTGCCGGGCGTCCGCTCGGCCACCGTCGGCCTGTGGGTGGGCATCGGCTCGCGGGACGAGCCGCCGGCCGTGGCCGGTGCGGCGCACTACCTCGAGCACCTGCTGTTCAAGGGCACCCGCAACCGGGGCGCCACCGAGATCGCCGAGGAGATCGACGCGGTCGGCGGCGAGTTCAACGCGTTCACCGCGAAGGAGCACACCTGCTACTACGCGCAGGTGCTCGACGAGGACCTGCCGCTGGCCATGGACCTCGTCACCGACGTGGTGTTCGAGGCGCTGTGCACCGACGCGGACGTGGACACCGAGCGCAGCGTGGTCCTCGAGGAGATCGCGATGCGCGACGACGATCCCGAGGACCTGCTGCACGAGACGTTCGTCAGCTCGGTGCTCGCCGGGCACCCGCTCGCGAAGCCGGTGCTGGGCAGCGAGGAGTCGATCCGCGGCATGTCCGCGAAGGCGCTGCGCGGGTTCTACCGGCGCCGCTACACGCTGCCGCGGATGGTGCTCGCGGTCGCCGGGAACGTCGAGCACCGCCAGGTGCTTCGCTTGGCGCGCAAGGCTTTGCGCGACCGTCTGTCCGGTTCGGACACTCCGGTGCCGCCGCGTCGCGGCAAGGCGCGCATCACCGCGGGCCCGCAGTTGGCGCTGCACACGGACGACACCGAGCAGGCGCACGTCATGCTCGGCATGCGCGCGCCCTCGCGGCACGACGAGCGCCGCTACACCCTCAACGTGCTCAACGCGGCCCTCGGCGGCGGCATGAGCTCGCGGCTGTTCCAGGAGATCCGGGAACAACGCGGCCTGGCTTACCAGGTGTACTCGTCGGTCGCCGGATACGCCGACACCGGGCACCTCTCGGTGTACGCGGGCTGCCAGCCGGAGCGCCTCGGCGAGGTCGCGAACGTGCTGCGCGACGTGCTCGGGCAGGTCGGCAAGGACGGCTTCACCGACGCGGAGGTGGCTCGCGCCAAGGGACAGCTGCGCGGCGGCCTCGTGCTCGGCCTGGAGGACACCGCGTCCCGGATGTCGCGGATCGGCAAGCAGGAGCTCAACTTCGGGCTGTACCAAAGCGTGGACGACACCGTGGCGCGGATCGACGCGGTCAGCACCGACGAGGTGTATGAGCTGGCTCGCACCCTGTTCGGCGCGCCGGGAGGGGTTTCGGTGGCGGCGGTGGTCGGACCGTACGCTCAGTCCGAAGACCTGCCGGACGACCTGCACGAGGTGATTGCACGATGACGCGCGGCGAAGACAACCCGATCCGGGTCGGTGTGCTCGGCGCCCGTGGCCGGATGGGCGCCCAGGCCGTGCAGGCCGTCGAGGCCGCCCCCGGGATGGCGGTCGTCGCGATGGTCGACGCCGGGGACTCGCTGGCCGAGGTCGCCGACGCCGGCGCGGAGGTCGTCGTCGACTTCACCCATCCCGACGTCGTGCTGGACAACCTGCGCTTCGTCGTGGACCAGAACATCTGCGCGGTGGTCGGGACGACCGGCTTCACCGAGGAGCGGCTGGCGACCGTGCGCGAGTGGCTGCGGGCCAAGCCCGAGGTGGGCGTGCTGATCGCGCCGAACTTCGCCCTCGGCGCGGTGCTCGCGATGCGGTTCGCGCAGCAGGCGGCCCGGTTCTACTCCTCGGCCGAGATCATCGAGCTGCACCACAACCGCAAGGCTGACGCCCCCTCCGGCACGGCGGCGCACACCGCACGGCTCATCGCGCAGGCACGCGGGGAAGCCGGGCTCAAGCCGGGCGCGGACGCCACCACCAGCGAGGTCGACGGCGCCCGCGGCGCGTCGATCGAGGACGTGCGGGTGCACTCGGTCCGGCTGCCGGGCCTGGTCGCGCACGAGGAGATCCTGTTCGGCCAGGACGGCGAGACCCTGACGATCCGGCACGACTCGATGGACCGCACGTCGTTCATGCCCGGGGTGCTGCTCGGCGTGCGCGAGGTGCTCGGGCGGCCCGGCCTGACCGTCGGCCTCGAGAACGTGCTCGACCTGTGAAAGCCCGGAACGTCGCCCTGCTCCTGACCGTCGCGCTGGTGGTCTACCTGGTGCTGCTCGCCGACCGGGCGGTCCAGCTGCTGCAGACGGGCACCCCGGCCGGCATCGCGCTGGGCGTGGCGGTGTTCGTGCTGCCGCTGCTGGGCGCGTGGATGGTCGTCGCGACGTGGCGGTCCGGGCTGCAGATCCAGCGGCTCGGGCAGCGGCTCGACGAGGAGGGGGCGCTGCCCGACACCTCGGACCTGCCGCGCCGCCCGTCGGGCCGGGTCGACCGCACCGCGGCGGACGCCTGGTTCGACGAGCGGAAGGCCGAGCTCGAGGCGCATCCGGACGACTGGCGCTACTGGTACCGCCTGGCCTACGCCTACGACGTCGCCGGTGACCGCCGCCGCGCCCGCGCCACGATGCGCCGTGCGGTGGAGCTGGAAGCCGTCGAGCGGTCCTGACCGTGCCGTAGCAGGCAACGTTCGGGTTGTAGCGTCGCCCCCCGCTGAGTTGACGCGCCACTCAGCAAGACCACCTAGCCCCGCAGGAACGCCAGGACGGCACCGGTCTGACCGGCGATCGAGTGCGCGACCTCGGGCAGGAGCGTCACCTCCGCGTGCGGGATCGCGTCGCGCACCCGGTCCACCGTCTCCCGCGAGTCGAACATCGCGTCACGCCCGCCGACGATCACCCGCACCGGCATCGTCAGCCCGCGCAACGCCTCGTCGCCGAACACCGGCAGGCGGTCGCGGCGGGGCCGGAACTGCATGAAGATCAACGCGAGGTAATCGGCGATCTCCGGGCTCCGCCGGTGGTCCACGCCCGCGACCACCTTCAACGACCGCAGCAGCCCCCACCGCCCGAACGGCCTCAGCAGCAGCGCCGGGAGCACCCAGCCCCACTTCTGCCTGTCGATCCCGCCCGGGCACAGCAGGGCGAGCCGCGACACCCGGGCGGGGCGGCGGGTGGCGTAGTCGAGCGCGAGCCAGCCACCCAGCGAGGCCCCGACGACCGAGACCCGCGCGAGGCCCAGGTGGTCGAGGACGTCGTCCAGCCACGACGCGTACGCGTCGGAACCCAGCGGCGGCCGCGAGGGCGCGCTGAGCCCTGGCTCGCCGATGAGGTCGACCGCGTACACGCGGAAGTGCCGCGCCCACTCGGCGATGTCGGCGCGCCACATCGCGGCATTCGTGCCCGAGCCGTGCAACAGCAGCACCGGCGGGGCGTCCCGGGGCCCGCACGCGAGGACGAACGTCTCGCCCTCGCGCGCGGGCACCCGCAGGTGCTCGGCCTCGACGGGCCAGCCGTCGAGGACCTCCCGATAGCGCCGCCGGATCTCCCGGCCGCCCGCGTCCGTCTTGTAGATCACGGCTCCAGCACCCCCTGCACGTATTCGAGCAGCCGGGCGGTGTCCGCCAGGCCGCCGATGATGATCAGCTTCAGCCGGCCCCGCCGTTCGTCGTAGACCGTCTCGATCCGCAGCGGCTCCTCGCCGTGGCGTGCGCTGGCCCCCATGAGCAGCGTGCTCACCCGGCCTGCCGTCCCGGGGTCGGCGGCGTCGATCTCGACGATGCTCGACACCTCGACATGCCGCTGCCGCCGCGCTTCCGGCTCCTCCGTCACCGGCGAGCCGAGCAGCGCCTCCAGGTCCTCGTGCGCGATCCGGTACTGCTTCCCGATCCGCACGGCCTTGAGCCGCCCGTCGCGGACGTAGCCGCGCACGGTGCGGACGTGCAGCCCCAGTCGTTCGGCGACCTCTTCTGCCGAGTAGAGCTTTTTGGACATAAAAGGACTCTAACAGCCCTATGAAAGGGAAGGATAGGTAATTTTCAGGAAGGATCTACAGGTGCATCCACGACGCGAACAGGGCGGGGCAGGCGGCGAGCACGCTGTAGCGGACGAACCGGCCGGCCAGCCCCGCGGTCACGAACGTGGACATCCGCATGTCGGCAAGGCCCGCGAGCACCGTCGTCGCCATGAACGGCGGGAGGCCGAGCACCGAGCTGACCCCGTAGGTGCCCGTCATCCACTTCGGATGCCGGTGACACCGCTCGCGGATCGCCTCGACCTTCGCCCGCAGCCACTTCGTGCGCGCGTGCCGGCGTTCGCGCCGGCGGCTCGGCGGCCGCTGCCGGTGCAGCCGGTCGTGCAGCACCGGGGGGAGCTTGATCGACCCGCGTGCGGCCAGGTAGTACAGCAGCTTCCCGGCGATCTGCCCGATCGCGACGGCCGCGCCCACGAGGAACCACTTCGCCCCCGGTTCGCTCGACATCAGGCCGAGCACGAAGACCTCGATGCTGAGCACCGGGATGAGGGCGGAGCCGAACGCGACGCCGAGGGTCAGGCAGAACCAGCCGAGCATCGCGCCTCCTGAAGGTCTTCTGGCAAGGACGCTAACGGGACACGGAGGTGTGCACAGGGGGGTTCACCGTACTCTTGGCCTCCTGCTGACCACCGTATGGTCATCTTTCGGCCATCCGGCCCTGGAAACCTGGCGCGGTGTCAGCCTCCGACAGGTCCGCGGCAGCCCGGTTCGCCGCATTCTGCGTCGCTGTGACGCGCCCGCTGCCGGTGGCGGTTCCGCCGAGTTTCGCCGGTTACGCGGTCATCAACGGCTTCACCTTCGCCGTGGACCTGGCGGTGCTCACCCTCGCCCGGACCGGGTTCGGGCTCCCGCTGCCCGTGGGCGTCACGCTCGGCTACCTGAGCGCCTTCGGGCTGGGTTTCGCGCTGAACCGGACGCTGAACTTCCGCTCGCACGCACCGCTGGGCGGGCAGACGCTGCGCTACGCCGCCGCGGTGGGCGTGAACTACCTGGTCTTCATCCTCGGCGTGGGCGCAGGCCTGGCCGCCCTCGGCGTCGAGTACCACCTGTCGCGGCTGCTCGCGGGCATCGGCGAGGCCGTGTTCATGTACTGCGTGCTGCGGTGGATCGTGTTCGCCGACGTGCGAGAGGGGACCCGCTCGACGGCCGCGACACGCGGGCAACCAAGATAGGGGGCGCCGCGTCTGTTCGATGATACTTCTCGTGGCTTTGGGACCTGGGAGAAGAGTGTTGAATTCTGTCGTCTCGACCTGGAGACACGGGAGTACCGGCGCGCGGGTGCGCCTGGCGCTCCAGCTGCTGCTGGCGCTGGGCCTGTTCTGTGCCCTGGCGTACTACGCGCACGGCATCCGGAAGTGGCCGACCGACGTCGACGTGTACCGCCTCGGCGCCGACACGTTCCTCAAGGGCCACTCGATCTACACCCAGCTCCCGGTGTCCTCGATCGGCGGCGCGCTGCCCTACACGTACCCGCCGTTCTCCGCGGTGGTGTTCGTCCCGCTGGCGATCGTCCCGCCGTACATCGGCTTCCCGCTGCTGACCGGCCTCACCTGCCTCGCGCTGTTCCCGATCCTGCTGGCCTACCGCAAGAGCTCGCCCGAGCTGCGCGGTCTGCTGGGCAAGCCGTGGATGGTCGTCGCGGGCGCCTGCGTCATGGTGGTCGCGCACCCGGTCGCCAACACGATCTTCTGGGGCCAGATCAACGTCCTGCTGATGATGCTGGTCGCGGTCGACGTGCTGTGGCCGAACCCGAAGTGGCCGCGGGGCGCGCTGATCGGCATCGCGGCCGCGATCAAGCTGACCCCGGCCGGGTTCGTGTTGATCTTCCTGCTGCGCCGGGACTTCCGCGCGGCCGTGACCAGCTTCGTGAGCTTCTGCGTGTGCAGCGCGATCGCGTTCGTGCTGATGCCGCACGACTCGTGGCTGTACTGGACCGACCGGGTGTTCCACGCGTCGAGCATGAACATCGGCCCGATCCACGCCAACGAGTCCGTGACCGCGAGCTTCGAGAAGCTGGGGCTGTCGGGCACCACGCTGACCCTGGTCGGCGGTCTGGGCGTGCTCCTGGTCGTGGTGATGACCTGGCTGGGGACCAGGCGCGGGCTGGACGACGGCGACCTGGCGATGGCGTTCGGCGTCAACGCGACCGGCGTGCTGCTCGTGTCGCCGATCTCGTGGTCGCACCACTGGATCCTCGCGCTGCCCACGGCGGCGCTGATCATGGTGAAGGGCTACCAACAGCACAAGTTCTGGCTGCTGTTCTCCGGCTGGGTCGGGGTGGTCATCCTGTGGCTCGCCCCGCACTACCAGGTGCCGCTGGAGTACCAGATCTGGAGCTTCGCGCAGAAGGTCGCCGGCTCGAGCTACCAGATCATCGCGGTGATCTTCCTGATCGTGATGACCGTGCGGTGGTTCCTGGGCCGGGGCCGGCCCGCCTCAGCCGACGAGCTCGAGTTCGAGCTGACCGGTCAGGCGGATCTCGCGCAGCCGGCGCTCGCCGGTGTCGAGGGTGCGCACGGTGCCGTCCGGGAGCCAGCCGGCGCGGCGGAAGAAGGAAAGTGACGCCGAGTCCGACTCGGCGACCCAGCTGATGCCGCGTTCGGCGCCGCGCTGACGCAGCCCGGTCGCGGCCTCGGCGAGCAGGCGGCCGCCGTGCCCGCGGCGGCCCCAGCGCGGCTCCACCAGCAGCGTCGCGATCAGGCCGGTGCGCGCCGCGTCCTCGGGGAGCTCGCCCGAGGCGCCGGCGACCTCCTCGTCCGGCGCGGGCCCGGCGACGCAGAACCCGACCGTGAAGGCGCCCTCCGTCGCGACGTGCACTGTGGTCCCCGGGTGTTCGATCGCCACCGCCCACTGCTCTTCCGCGGCCGCGTCCAGCTGGGCGAGCGCCTTTTCGCCGAGGAAGTCGGCGTACGCGGTGCGCCAGGTGACGCGCTGGATGCGGGCGATCTCCGGGGCGTCCGCGGCGACGGCGGCCCGGACTTCGACGGTGGTCATGGCTGGAAACTTAGCCGTCGCGATTTTGTCGGTGGCTGCTGGCACGATGACCTCGATGGACACGATGAGCATCGCGGTCGCGCGCCGGATCGCGCTCGCCGCACAGGGGTTCGCCGATCCGCGGCCGGAGGTCGCCACGCGCAGGCACCTCAAGCGGGTGCTGTCGCGCGTGCAGCTGATCCAGCTGGACTCGGTGAACGTCGCGGTTCGGGCGCACTACGCGCCGTTGTTCTCGCGGCTGGGCGCGTACGACCGCACGCTGATCGACGAGGCGGCGTGGGCGCACAGTGCGCGCAAGCCGCGGATGCTGGTGGAGACGTGGGCGCACGAGGCGAGCCTGATCCCGGTCGAGGACTGGCCGCTGCTGCGCTCGGGGGCGAAGCGGGCCGGGTGGTGGCGCAACTACGCGCGGCTCGTCGAGAGGTCGCCGACGCTGGTGGACGACATCGTCGCGGTGGTCAAGGAGCTGGGGCCGATCGGCGCGGGCGGGATCGAGCGCGAGGTCGTGGGCGAGTCGCAGCGCACGCCCGGGCCGTGGTGGGACCGGTCGGAGGTGAAGAAGGTCTGTGAGTGGCTGTTCGGGATGGGACAGCTGACGACGGGGACAAGACGGTCGTTCGAGCGGTTGTACGACCTCACCGAGCGGGTGGTGCCGCCGGAGATCCTCGCGCGGCAGGTGTCGCCGGAGGAGGGGGCGCGGGAGCTGACGGCCCGCTCGGCGGCGGCGCTGGGCGTCGCGACCGAGCCCGACCTGCGGGACTACTACCGGCTGGGGCCGGAGGTGAGCCACCAGGCGGTGGCGGACCTGGTCGAGTCGGGCGTGCTGGAGCCGGTGCGGGTCCGGACGTGGCGGTCCCCGGCGTACCGGTTCGCGGGGGCGCGGCTGCCCCGCAAGATCACCGGACGCGCGCTGCTGTGCCCGTTCGACCCGCTGATCTGGGAGCGGGGGCGCACGGAGCGGCTGTTCGACTTCCACTACCGCATCGAGATCTACGTGCCCGAGCCGAAGCGGGTGTACGGGTACTACGTGTTCCCGTTCCTGCTGGACGGTGAGCTGGTCGCGCGGGTCGACCTGAAGGCCGACCGGGAAGCGGGGGTGCTGCGGGTGCAGGGCGCGTTCGCGGAGCCGGAAGTGGACCGGCCGCGGGTGGCCGGTGAGCTGGCCGCGGAGCTGCGGGTGATGGCGCAGTGGCTGAGCCTGGACGGCGTGGCCGTGGGGGAGCGGGGTGACCTGGCCCCGCTGCTGCGGAGGGCCTGAGACGGCGTGCCGGCGGTGGGCGGCGCGGCCGGTGGGCGGCGGTGGTTGCGGGCAATGGCCAGGCCGCCCGTGACTCGAGGTCGCCGTTCGGGGCGCCGCGCAGCCACCTGACACCGCCGCGTCCGGAAGAAACAACGAGGGGCGCCCCGCCGGTCGCTGTGGGCGCCCCCGTTGTCCCCCTGGTACCGCGCTACTGCGTCGCGCGGGTGATCAGTGCCGCGCCCATTCCGGTGCGGGCGCGGATCTTCAACGGCACCTCGCCGGCGGGCGGCTCCAGGTCGAGGTCCAGCTCGCTGGACACCTTCCCCGACCCCGACGTCAGGTCCACCTCGGCAGTCACCCCCGGCCGTACCCCGACGCGGATCTCGCCCGAGCCCGTGATCAGCTCCAGCGAACCGCCCGCCGCCTCGGCGACGGACAGGTCCCCACTCCCGCTGCGCGCCATGATCTCGCCGGACGCCGCGCCCAGCCACACGTCGCCGGTCCCGGTCACCACCGTCGCCGAGCCGGACAGCGACGACGCCTCCACGTCACCGCTTCCCGTCCGCAGCTGCAGTCCCGCCAGCGCCGGCCCCAGCCGGATCCCGCCGGAACCCGTGCGCACCGTCGCCGCACCGTCGGCCCGGTCGAGCTTCACCTCGCCGGACCCGGTCAGCACGTCCGCGCGCCCGCACGGCCCGGTGACCGTCACGTCCGCCGACCCCGCCCGTAGTTCCAGCGACGAACCCACCGGCGCCCGCACGGTCACCGACAGCGGAATGTTCCGCAGCGGCAACGGTTTCGGCGCCCGCACGACCAGCCGCCTGCCGGTCTGCTCGATCCGCGTCTGCTGCACCGCCTCGGCCGGGGTGCCCCGCAGATCGCCGCCGAGCTGGTCGCCGAACCGGTCGCTGACCCAGTTCAGCAGGTTCGACACGCCCTGCGCCCATGGCTGGCCGACTTCCGGATCGTGCCGGACCTCGACGAACGTCTCGTCCGTGTCCGTCAGCTCGATGTCGATCTGTCCGAGCGTGACGCTGATGTCCAGGTCCAGCGGCCCCGCCGCGGCGAAGGTCTCCGTCCGGATCAGGTCTTCCCCCTGTGGCTCAGCCATGACTATCCCTTCACCCAGCCGTGCAGATGCGAGTCGGTGTTCTTGCCGGGACGCGACTTCGTCTCCCCGCGCAGGTGCGCCGCGCCGCCGAGGGCGCCCTGCACCGCCTGTGAGATGAACGTGTTGAGCGAAACCCCCTGGGCCGCCGCGGCCTGCTCGGCCTGGCCCTTGATCTGCTCGACCATCCGCAACGTCATCCGCGTGATGTTGTCGCTGCTCTCGCCGAGACCGGGCGGCGGCGGGGGTGGTGGTGGCGTCGGTCCGGGCTCGCGTTCCGCGGCCCCGGTGCCCGTCACGACGACGCGCACGTCGCGGCCGTCGAGGCGGACCTCGACGACGTGCTCCGGCAGTTGTGTGGTGACTTCGGCGGCCAGGTCGGCGAGCGCGTTCATCAGCGCCAGCCGGACCGCCGGTTCCAGCGCCGCCGAGAGCACCGCCGCGGCTCGCCGGGTCTGGTCGTCCCCCGCCGAGGCCGTCGCGGTCAGGTCCTCACGGAGGCTCGTGATGTAAGGCGACAGGTCCATGACACCACTATGGTGTCATTAGTGGTGTCAGTCAAGGCGTCACGTGGCGCCTCCGCGATGTCGCCCCCTTCGCCGGTTAGGCTGCCAGAGCCGAAAGAGGGGAAGGGAGCGAACGTGGCCGAGACCGTTTCGCCGAAGGTCCAGTTGATCGCGAAGACGGAGTTCTTCCCGCCGGAGGACGTGCCGTGGTCGACCGATGCCGACGGTGGCCAGGCGCTCGCGGAGTTCGCCGGCCGCGCCTGCTACCAGTCGTGGAAGAAGCCCAACCCCAGGACGGCGACCAACGCCGGCTACATCGACCACATCATCGAGGTCGGGCACCTCTCGGTGCTCGAGCACGGCTCGGTCACCTTCTACATCAGCGGCATCTCGCGCTCGCTGACCCACGAGCTGATCCGGCACCGCCACTTCTCGTACTCGCAGCTCTCGCAGCGCTACGTGCCCGAGCGGAACGCGGCGTTCGTCGAGCCCGACGTGATCGCCGAAGACCCGGTGCTGCACGAGAAGTTCCTCGCCGCCGCGCAGGCGAGCGTCGACGCCTACACCGAGCTGCTCGCCGGGCTCGAGGAGAAGTTCGCCGACGCGCCGAGTGCGACGCTGCGCCGCAAGCAGGCCCGCCAGGCCGCCCGCTCGGTGCTGCCGAACGCCACCGAGACCCGCATCGTCGTGACCGGGAACTACCGCGCCTGGCGCCACTTCGTCGCGATGCGCGCGACCGAGCACGCCGACGTCGAGATCCGCCAGCTGGCCGTGGAATGCCTGCGGCAGCTGCAGAAGGCCGCCGAGAACGTGTTCGCCGACTTCACCATCTCGACGCTGCCGGACGGGACCGAGGTCGCCTCGAGCCCCAAGGTGCTGGAGGGGTGAAGCGGCTCGCGATCGACGTCCAGCCGGGGGAGTACGTCCTCGCCCGGCTGGAGCCGGACGCGGGGGTGCCCGCGGACCTGCTGGCGCCCGGGCGTTCCGGCCTGGTCTCGGTGACCCGCACCGCCGGCGAGCTGTCGGTGGTCTGCCCCGCCGGGCACGCGCCGGAGGGCGCGAAGGTGGAGGCGGGCTGGCGGCTGCTGACCGTGCGCGGCCCGCTGGCGTTCACGCTCACCGGCATCATCGCGGCGCTGGCCAACGAGCTCGCCTCGGCCGGGGTCGCGCTGGTCACGCTCTCGACCTTCGACACCGACCACGTGCTGGTGAAGCAGGGCGACCTCGCCCGCGCGGTGGACGCGCTGAACTCCGCCGGGCACGAGGTGCACCTGCCCGCGTAGCCCGCCGAGTTTCGGGTAACACTCTTCTCGGACACCTTGAACCTTGAAGTTCGGCATGCCTAAACTTCGAGTTGGGTAACCGAGAGGTGGTGGCATGGCGCTGGCGGAGAGCGTTCGCCCGAAGCTGGCCCGGGTGCGGGCGGGGTCGGTCATGCTGGGCCCGGCGTTCGTCGCGGCCGTCGCCTACGTCGACCCGGGCAACGTCGCGTCCAACATCAGCGCCGGTGCCCAGTTCGGTTACCTGCTGGTCTGGGTGATCTTCGCGGCGAACCTGATGGCCGGGCTCGTGCAGTACCTCTCCGCGAAGCTGGGCCTGGTCACCGGCCTGTCACTGCCCGAGGCGCTGCGGGAGCGGATGCCGCGCACCGGCAGGCTCGCCTTCTGGGCGCAGGCCGAGCTGGTCGCGGTCGCGACGGACCTCGCCGAGGTCGTCGGCGGCGCGATCGCGCTGAACCTGCTCTTCCACCTGCCGCTGCTCGTCGGCGGCGTGATCACCGGCGTGGTCTCGATGGGCCTGCTGCTGGTGCAGGACAAACGCGGCCAGCGCCCGTTCGAACGGGTCGTCACCGGCCTGCTGGCCGTCATCGCGATCGGTTTCCTGGCGAGCGTGTTCGTCGAACCGCCGTCGGCCGCCGGGGTCGTGCACGGTCTGGTGCCGCGGTTCGACGGCGCCGAGAGCGTGCTGATCGCCGCGGCCATGCTGGGGGCCACGGTCATGCCGCACGCGGTCTACCTGCACTCCGGGCTCGCCCGCGACCGGCACGGCCATCCGTCCGGCAGCGGGTTGTCGCGGGCCCTGCGCGTGACGCGGTACGACGTCGGGCTGGCGATGCTGCTGGCCGGCGCGGTCAACCTGGCCATGGTGCTGCTCGCGGCGACGGTGCTGCGCGGGCGTGCCGACATCGACTCGATCGCCGGTGCGCACTCGGCGATCGGGCAGCTGCTCGGCGGCGGGATCGCGCTGCTGTTCGCGATCGGGCTGCTCGCCTCGGGGCTGGCCTCGACCTCGGTCGGCGCCTACGCGGGCGCGATGATCATGCAGGGCCTGCTGCGCAAGCGGATCCCGCTGCTGCTGCGGCGGCTGATCACCCTCGCTCCCGCGATCGTGGTGCTCGCCGCCGGGGCCGACCCGTCGCGGGCGCTCGTGGTGTCGCAGGTGGTGCTCTCGTTCGGAATCCCGTTCGCGCTCATCCCGCTGGTCCGGATCACCAGCGACCGGCGGGTGATGGGCGCCGACGCGAACCATCGGGCGACCACGGCGCTGGCCTGGGCGATCGCGGGCATCATCATCACCCTCAACGTGGTGCTGATCTACCTCACCTTCGCGGGCTGAGCGGGAACCGCCGGACCGCTCGCCCGGTCGGATTACCATCTCGCTGTCCGATCCGAGGAAAGGCCGCGCCCCCGTGAGCAACGAGCAGACGACGCAGGCGGCCCAGCCGGCGCCCCGCACCATCGCCGGGCGCTACGCACTGCTGGCGGAGCTCGGGCGCGGCGGGATGGGCGTCGTGTGGCGCGCGGAGGACCGGGTGATCGGCCGCCAGGTCGCGATCAAGGAGCTGCGCCTGCCCGACGGCGCCGAGGAGACCGTGCACAGCGAACGGGTGCTGCGCGAGGTCCGCACCGGCGGGCGGCTCAACGACCCGGCCGTGGTCACGGTGTTCGACGTGGTGTCCGAGCAGGGCGGCACCTACATCGTGATGGAGCTGGTGGAGGCGCCGACGCTGTCGGAGCTGGTGCGCCGGCACGGGCCGCTGCCCGCGGCGCAGGCCGCCTCGATCGGCCGGCAGGTGCTCACCGCGCTGCAGGCAGCGCACGAGGCGGGGATCGTGCACCGGGACGTCAAGCCGGGCAACATCATGGTCGCGCCGAACGGCCGGGTGAAGCTCACCGACTTCGGCATCGCCCAGGCCGTGGACGACCCGCGGCTGACCACCAGCGGCATGATCATCGGCTCGCCCGCGTTCATGGCACCGGAACGCGTCGCGGGCAACGAGGCCGTGCCCGCGTCGGACCTGTGGTCCCTGGGCGCGACGCTGTTCTTCGCCGTAGAGGGCGCGATGGCCTTCGAGCGGCCCACCACGGCCGCCACCCTGCACGCGATCATGACCGAGGTGCCCTACCTGAGCCGGACCCAGGGCCCGCTCGCGTCGGCGATCATGGGGCTGCTGATCGCCAGCCCGGACGCCCGGATCGCCGCCGCGCAGGCACACCACCTGCTCGCGATGGCCGCGAACGCCCAGCCCACCCCGTCCGGGGGCCACACCGCGGTTTGGTCCGGGCCGTCGCCGACCCGGGTCGCCAACGGCGCGCCCGCGCAGCGTTCGCGCAAGCCGCTGTGGATCGGCGCCGCGGTGGCCGCAGTCGTGCTGCTCGCCGGGGGTTTCGTCCTCGGCGACCGCTGGGCGGCGCCCGGGCGGGACGCCGCGCTGCTCCCCACGCTGACCTACGGGCTGGGCGGGAACGTGCCGGGCTTCGACATCGGCAGCTACGCCTGCACGTCGGCACCGGTGCGAGACCAGCAGAGCCTCGGCGAGAACGACTGGGTCGACTGCAAGAACCTGCACTACGCGGAGCTCTACGACACCGCCACGACGTACGGCTCCAGCGGCTCCGGCGCCGTCAAGGCCGCGTACCCGTCCCAGCTCGCCGCATGGGCCGAAGCGCGCTGCGCGATGACGTTCCACTCGAACGCGGTGCCCGAGCAGGCCGGCATGGGCCGGGCGTACCGCGCGCTCGTGCCGTCGCCGCAGGCCTGGGAGACCCCGCCGGAGAGCCAGTACTCGGACTATCCCGTGCGCAAGGTTTACTGCCTGCTGGCCAACGCCGACGGCAGTGCCTCGACCGGCACGGCCGCCACCGGCCTCAAGTAGCGCAGCAGAAGTTCCGGCGAGGCCGGGGCGCTGCCGGTGATTCTCCGGCAGCCGCCCCCGGCTGCCTGCCGATCGTGCCGAACCGGCAGGTCGTCGCGGAGATCGTCGCGCTGAGGAGGTACCGTCAGACCATGTCCACTCCACCTACCGCAGCGCCCGGCAGGCCGTTCGGACGCGTGCTCACCGCGATGGTCACCCCCTTGGACGCCGACGGCGCAGTGGACCTGAAGCGCGCCGGTGAGCTCGCCGAGCACCTGGTGGAACTGGGCAACGACGGTCTCGTCGTCAACGGCACCACCGGTGAGAGCCCGACGACCTCCGACACGGAGAAGGCGGACGTGATCCGCGCCGTGGTCGAGGCGGTCGGCGACAGGGCCACCGTGGTCGCGGGCGCGGGCACGTACAACACGAGCCACAGCGTGGAGCTGGCGCAGCAGGCCGAAAAGGCCGGCGCGCACGGCCTCCTGCTGGTCACCCCGTACTACTCCCGGCCCTCGCAGGCCGGGCTGTACGCGCACTTCACCACGGTCGCGGACGCGGCCGGCCTGCCGGTGATGCTCTACGACATCCCGCCGCGCTCGATCGTGCCGATCGAGGTCGACACGCTGCGCCGGCTCGCCGAGCACCCGCGCATCCTCGCGGTCAAGGACGCCAAGGGCGACCTGCTCGCCGGCAGCGAGGTCATCGCGAACACGCACCTGGCCTACTACTCCGGCGACGACGCGCTGAACCTGCCGTGGCTCTCGGTCGGCGCGACCGGTGTGGTCAGCGTGATCGGCCACGTCGTCGCGGGCCGGATCCGCGCGATGCTCGACGCCTACGAAGACGGGGACACCTCCACCGCGCGCACCAACCACCGCGGCATGCTGCCGGTCTACCGGGCCATGTCGCGGGTGGGCGGGGTGGTGTTCGCCAAGACGGCCCTGCGGCTGCGGGGCCACAATGTGGGCGAACCGCGGCTGCCGCTCGTGCCCGCGACGGACGAGCAGGTGCGCGCGATCGAGGGCGACCTGACCCAGGCGGGGGTCCCCCTCGACGAGTCGCGCAGCACCGACTGGCACAGTTCGAGGGTCGCGCAAGCGGACTCGGCGGCGGCCTACGTCGCGCCGACAACTCATACCAGCGTTGGGATCATTCCTAGGTGACCTCGTTTTCTCCGCCCAGCGGACCCGGACCGACGAACAACCCGCCCACCCTTCCCGACGGTGCCCTGCGCGTGGTCGCGCTCGGCGGCATCGGCGAGGTCGGCCGCAACATGACCGTGTTCGAGCACGCCGGCAGGCTGCTCATCGTGGACTGCGGGGTGCTCTTCCCCGAGGACGCGCAGCCCGGCGTGGACCTGATCCTGCCCGACTTCCGGGCGATCGAGGAGCGGCTCGACGACATCGACGCGCTCGTGCTGACCCACGGCCACGAGGACCACATCGGCGCCGTGCCGTTCCTCCTGCGCATGCGCCCGGACCTGCCGGTCTACGGTTCCCGCTTCACCCTCGCCCTGCTCGACGCGAAGTGCCGCGAGCACCGGCAGCGGCCGAAGCTGATCGAGGTGACCGAGTCCGAGCGGCGGACGGTCGGCCCCTTCGAGCTCGAGTTCTTCGCGGTCAACCACTCCATCCCGGACGCGCTCGCGGTCGCCATCCGCACGCCGGCCGGGGTGGTGCTGCACACCGGCGACATCAAGCTCGACCAGCTGCCCCTGGACGGACGGCTGACCGACCTGGCCGGGTTCTCCCGGCTCGGCGACGAGGGCGTCGACCTGCTGTGCATCGACTCCACCAACGCCGAGGTGCCCGGGTTCGTCACGCCCGAGCGCGACATCGGGCCGGTGCTCGACGACGTGATCGGCCGGGTCACCCAGCGCGTGATCGTCGCCTGCTTCGCCAGCCACGTGCACCGCGTGCAGCAGGTGCTCGACGCGGCGGTCCGGCACGGCAAGCGGGTCGCGTTCGTGGGCCGGTCCATGGTCCGCAACATGGGCATCGCGGCGGACCTCGGGCTGCTGGAGATCCCCCAGGGCCTGCTGATCGACCTGGACCAGGCGGTCAACCTGCCGGCGACCAAGGTGCTGTTCGTCTCGACCGGTTCGCAGGGCGAGCCGCTCTCGGCGCTGTCGCGGATGGCGCGCGGCGAGCACCGGCAGATCTCCATCCGCGCGGGCGACACGGTCGTGCTGGCCAGCTCGCTGATCCCGGGCAACGAGACCGCGGTGTTCGGGGTCGTCAACGGCCTGGTCCGGCTCGGCGCGCACGTCGTGCACCAGGGCAACGCCAAGGTGCACGTGTCGGGGCACGCCTCGGCCGGTGAGCTGCTGTTCCTGTACAACGCGATCCGCCCCAGCAACGTGATGCCGGTGCACGGCGAGTGGCGGCACCTGCGCGCCAACGGCGAGCTCGCGGTGCGCACGGGCGTGGCGCCGGAGAACGTGGTGCTCGCCGAGGACGGGGTCGTGGTCGACCTCGTCGACGGACAGGCGCGCGCGACGGGCCGCGTCGAGGTGGGGCACGTGTACGTCGACGGCCTGTCGGTCGGCGATGTCGGCGAGTCGACGCTCTCGGACCGGCTGGTCCTGGGCGAGGGTGGCTTCATCTCGATCACCGTCGTGGTGGACTCGACCACCGGGCGCGCGATGGGCACCCCGACCGTCTCCGGGCGTGGTTTCTCCGACGACCCGAAGGCGCTGGACGCGGTCGTGCCACTGGTGGAGATGGAGCTGTCGCGGACCGAGGCGGAGGGCATCACCGAGAGCCACCGCATCGCGCAGTCGGTTCGCCGGACCGTGGGACGCTGGGTGGCCGAGACGTATCGCCGCCGGCCGATGATCGTGCCCACCGTCATCCCGGTCTGAACCACTGCGACGAACGGAGTAACGCGTAGTCCATCCTGTGGCGCCTGGTGCTGATCGGTTTTGGCTCTAGCCTGAACCGGCACGCACCTAGAGTTGCAGGAGGCGATACCGGTGGGGCGACACGAGCCGGCCACCGGGCGGCGAGGTACCCACACGGCGCTGATCGCCACCGCGGCGGTGGTGGCGCTGGGCACCGCGGGCTGGATCACCTTCGACGTCGCCGGCGAGGACCCCGGCTGCCCGGGGCAGGACGTGATCCGGGTGGCCGCCGCCCCGGAGATCGCCGCCGTGGTGGACCGGGTCGGGCGTGGCGTCGCGGACGGCGAGTGCTTCCGGTTCGAGGTCGAGGACCGCGATCCCGCCGCCGTCGCGTCCTCGCTCGCCGTCGCCGACGGGACCCGCCGTCCGGACGTCTGGATCCCCGACTCGACCCTGCGGCTGCGCCGCGCGAAGGCCGCGGGCGCGGCCGACGTGCCGGAGTCGGGCTCCCCGGTCGCCAACTCGCCGGTCGTGTTCGCGATGACCGAGGACGCCGCGAAATCCTTGGGGTGGCCGGGAAAGACGCCGACCTGGCAGGAGCTGCTGGCCTCCGGGGTGAGCGTCGGGCTGCCCGACCCCGGGTCGGACCCGGTCGGCGTGTCGACCCTGTTCGGGATCGCGAAAGCCCTTCCACCCGGGCCCGCGGCCGCGCCCGCCTTCGCGGCGGCGATACGCCGGCTGGCGCCCAACACGCTGCCCGGCGTGGACGACCTCTACGCCCGCCTGCCCGGCGCGGGCAGTTCGAAGCAGCCGATCAGTGCGTTCCCGGCGTCGGAGACGTCGGTCCTGCGGTACAACGCGCGCAGCGGGGTCGCGGCCACGCCCGACCAGCTCGTCGCGATCTACCCGCCGCAGCCGGTGCCCTCGCTCGACTATCCGTTCGCGGTGCTGGGCGACGCCGGGCAGGCGCAGCAGCAGGCCGCCGAGAAGCTGCTGCGGGCGCTGCTCGCCCCCGACGGCCAGGCAGCCCTCGCGGCCGTCGGCGTGCGCACCCCCGACGGCCGGATGCTGTTCGGCCACACCGCGGACAGCCACGTCCGCGGCGGCGCACAGCCGCTCGCGGCGCTGCCGCCGGAGCAGGTGCTCGACGACGTGCTCAGCCAGTGGGCGAAGGTCAACACCAGCTCGCGGGCAAGGGTGCTGATCGACGTTTCCGGCTCGATGAACGCCGTCGTGCCGGACAGCGGCGGCCGGACGAGGATGGAACTGACCGCGGAGGCGGCCGCCAGGGCGCTCGACCTGTTCCGGCCCACCTCCGAGACGAGCACCTGGGTGTTCGCGACCAACCTGGACGGCGACCGTGACTACCGCGAGGTGCTGCCGATGGCCCAGGTCGGCGCGCAGCTCGCGACCGGCGCGGCGCAGAAGCTGCGTGACCTGCGGGCGACGCCGGACGGCCAGACCGGGCTCTACGACACGGTGCTCGCCGCGTACCAGCAGGCCCGGCAGGACTGGCAGGCCGGGCGGCTGAACCTGGTGATCCTGATGACCGACGGCCGCAACGAGGACCCGCACGGCATCACCCGCGACCAGCTGCTCGCGGGGTTGCGCAGTCTGCAGGACCCGCGCCGCCCGCTGCCGATCATCGGGATCGGCATGGGCGGCGACATCGACGTGCCCGAGCTGGACGCGATCACCGGGGCCACCGGCGGGAAGACGTTCGTCGCGCCGGACCCGGCCAGGATCTCCGACGTGTTCTACGGTGCGCTGGCCGGGCTTTCCTGTCCCACACCGGGTTGTGCCTGACCGGCTTGTCTACTGTGGACTCGCTGGACGACGGTCGCGCCGCTCAGCAGCACGAGCGCGCCGGCCAGCTGGACCCAGCTCAGCGCTTCGCCCAGCAGCGCCCAGGCCGTTGCCGTCGCGACGATCGGTTCCAGCAGGCCGATCACGGACGCGACGGCGGCGGGCAGATGCCGTAACGCCGTCGTGCCCAGCGCGTAGGCCAGCGCCGTCGACAACAGCGCGACGGCCACCACCAGCACCCACACCGGCGGGTGCCACGGCCCGAACGCCGCGGGCGCGTCCAGCAGGGCCACGGGGATCGTCCACGGCGGGGAGATCGCGCAGACGGCCACCGCGCCGACCACCATGCCCCAGGTGACCATGCCCAGCGGTTCGCGGGTGGTCGCGCCGTGCTCGCCGATCAGGAAGTACGCGGCCGAGCAGACCGCTCCGCCGAGCCCGGCGACGAAGCCGACCGAATCGAGGCTGAGCCCTTCCCACACCTGCGCGACCAGGGCCAGGCCGAGCATCGCGAGCGTGATCCCGAGCCACATCGTGCGCGGCAGCCGGACGCGGCGGACGAACCGGGCCCACAGCGCGATCAGCACCGGCGAGGTGAACTCGAGCAGGATCGCGATGCCGACCGGCAGCCGGTTCACCGAGACGAAGTAGCACAGCTGCACCCCGGCGACACCCAGCAGCCCGTAGCCGAGCAGCAGCGGCCATTCGGCCGGCCGCACGCGCAGCAGGCGCGGGCGGAGGATCCCGATGCCGAGCAGCAGTACCACGGCGGCCAGCGCGATCCGGGCCGCGGCGACCTGCTGGGGCGAGAGGCCGGCCAGCATCGTGGGCTTCGCGATCGTGCCCGAGCTGCCGAAGCAGGCGGAGGACACCAGGATCAGCGTGGTGCCCCGGCCGCGACGGGAGACCGGGGCGGGCGCGACAGCGGGCACTTCGAGGGACACCCCACGAGGCTAGGTGCTCGCCGGGGAGAACACGAAGTGATTTACCCGGCGCGCAAACCGGCGGCGACGTAACCGGCGATCGTCGCGAGCCGGTTACCCTGGATCCGCAGCGCGCCGAGCGCCTCGTCGTCCGGCGCGGCGGACCGGCGGGAGACGAACGAGCCGCCGTAGGGGTTTCCGGAGCCCATCAGGTGCGGGTGCGCGTAGCCGAGCGGCACCACGATCGCGCCCCAGTGGTAGAAGACGTTGTTGATCGCGAGCACGGTGGACTCCAGCCCGCCGTGCGCGGTGGACGCGGTGGTGAACGACGTCGCGACCTTGTTAGCGAGCTTTCCCTGCGCCCACAGGCCGCCCGTGGTGTCCAAATAGGACTTGAGCTGCGCGGCGGGGCCGCCGAACCGGGTCGGGCTGCCGACGGCGAGCCCGTCGGCCCAGGTCAGGTCCTCAAGCGTCGCCGGCTCGGCGTGCGGGCCCGAGTCCACGTAGGCCTGCCAGCGGGGGTTGGTCGCGATCGCCTGCGGGGGAGCGGTCTCGGCCACCGTGCGAAGCCGGACCTCGGCGCCGGCTTCGCGGGCGCCCTCGGCGAGGGAGGCGGCGAGCGCCGCGGTGTTGCCGGTGGCGCTGTAGAAGACCACGAGGATACGAGTGTCCACGCCCTCACCCTAGCGATCATGCACCGGTGTCCCATGATCTGGACGTGCTGTGCACAACGGGGGACGGAAAATTACGTTCGAAGCCGTGACCGCAGCCACCGCCGTCCTCCCGCGTACGTCCCCGCGCAGTGCCGCGTTCGGCAGCGCGATCGGCACCACGATCGAGTGGTACGACTTCTACCTCTACGCCACCGCCACCGCGCTGGTGTTCAAGCCGCTGTTCTTCCCCAACATCTCCTCGACCGCCGGCACGCTGGCCGCCTTCGCCACCTACGCGGCGGGCTTCGGCGCGCGGCCGATCGGCGCCATCGTCTCCGGTCACCTCGGCGACCGCGTCGGGCGCAAGTCCGTGCTGGTCGCAGCGCTGCTGGTGATGGGCCTGGCCACCACCGCGATCGGCGTGCTGCCGACGTTCGCGCAGGTCGGCGTGCTCGCGCCGGCGCTGCTGGTGGTGCTGCGGCTGCTGCAGGGCCTCGCCGTCGGCGCCGAATGGGGCGGCGCGGCGCTGCTGTCGATCGAGCACGCCCCGCCGGGGCGGCGGGGGCTGTTCGGCAGCTTCACCCAACTCGGCTCACCGGCGGGGATGCTGCTCGCGACCGGCGTCTACTACGCCGTGCGCTCGCTCGCGGGCGACGACGCGTTCCTGTCGTGGGCCTGGCGCCTGCCGTTCCTGCTGAGCATCGTGCTGGTGGTGATCGGGCTGGTCGTGCGGCTGCGGCTGGAGGACGCGCCGGAGTTCCAGGCGGTCAAGCAGCGCAACGAGGTCGCGCGGCTGCCGGTCGTGGAGGTGCTGCGGACCCAGCCGAAGAACGTGCTGCTCACCACCGGGCTGCGGCTGTCGCAGATCGGGCTGTTCGTGCTGCTGACCACGTACTCGCTGACGTACCTGCAGGGCACGTTCGGCAAGCAGAGCCAGGTCGGGCTGGTCGCGGTGATGGTCTCCTCGGCGCTGGGGCTGATCACCACCCCGCTGTGGGCGCACCTGTCGGACCGCTACGGCCGCCGGCCGTTCTACCTGTTCGGCGCGGTCGCCGGGGTCGTGGCGCTCGTGCTGTTCTTCCTGGCCGCGCACTCGGGCTCGGCGGTGCTGGTGGTGCTGGCGATCGTGCTGGGGGTGAACGTCGCCCACGACACGATGTACGGTCCGCAGGCCGCGTGGTTCGGGGAGCTGTTCGAGACGCGCGTGCGCTACAGCGGCGCGTCGCTCGGGTACCAGGTCGGCGCGGTGCTTTCGGGCGGTTTCGCCCCGCTGATCGCAGCCGCCCTGCTGGTCGTGGGCGGGCCGTGGCTGATCGTGGTCTACTTCGGAGTACTGGCCGTGCTGACGTTCGCGTCGGCGTTCTACGCGAAGGAGACCGCCAGGTGAGCCGGATCTACCTGAACGCCTTCGACATGGCGTGCGTGGGGCACCAGTCCGCGGGGCTGTGGCGCCATCCCGAGGACCAGGGGCATCGCTACCGCGACCTGCGGCACTGGCTCGACCTGGCGCGCACCCTGGACCAGGGCGGATTCGACGCGCTGTTCCTCGCCGACGTGCTCGGCGTGTACGACGTCTACGGCGGCTCGCGGGACGCGGCGGTGGCCGACGCGGCGCAGGTGCCGGTGAACGACCCGACGATGGCGATCTCGGCGATGGCCTCGGTCACCGAGCGGCTCGGCTTCGGGGTCACGATCTCCACGACGTACGAGCAGCCGTACCAGCTGGCCCGCCGCCTGTCCACGTTGGACCACCTGACGGACGGCCGGGTCGCGTGGAACATCGTGACGTCCTATTTGGACAGCGCGGCGCGGAACCTCGGGCTGGGCACCCAGATCCCGCACGACGAGCGGTACGAGCTGGCCGAGGAGTACGTCGAGGTCTGCTACAAGCTGTGGGAAGGCTCGTGGGAGGACGACGCCGTGGTGCGGGACGCCGAGCGCGGCGTGTTCACCGACCCGGCGAAGGTGCACGACATCGACCACAAAGGCAGGTACTTCACCGTGCCGGGCCCCTTCCTGTGCGAGCCCTCGCCGCAGCGCACGCCCGTGCTGTTCCAGGCCGGCGCGTCGCCGCGGGGCCTGCGGTTCGCCGGGGCGCATGCGGAGGCGGTGTTCGTGTCGGGGCCGTCGCCGAAGGTGGTGCGCAAGTCGGTCGACGCGCTTCGTGGTGCCGTCGCCGAGCAGGGGCGTGACCCGCGGTCGGTCAAGGTGTTCACGATGCTGACGCCGGTGGTCGCCGAGACGGGCGAGCTGGCGCGGGAGAAGCTGCGGTCGTACCAGGACCTGGTGAGCGTGCCGGGCGCGTTCGCGCTGTTCGGCGGGTGGACCGGAGTGGATCTGGCGGAGCTGGAGCTGGACACGCCGCTGAGCTACCAGGACTCGGACGCGAACCGCTCGGCGCTCGCGGCCTTCACGACGGCCGACCGGGCGTGGACCCCGAGGGAGCTGGCGGGCTTCATCGGCCTCGGCGGGCGGGGGCCGGTGGTGGCGGGCTCGCCGGGCGAGGTCGCGGACGAGCTGGAACGGTGGACCGAGGAGGCCGACGTCGACGGCTTCAACCTCGCGTACGTGACGACGCCGGGCACGTTCGCCGACTTCGCCCGGTGGGTGGTGCCGGAGCTGCGGCGCCGTGGGCGTGTCCCGGAGGCGCCAGAGCCGGGGACGCTGCGCGAGCACCTGGGCTTCCCCGGCCCACGCCTGACGCCACCCCACCCGGGCGCGGCCTACCGGCGGTGAGTGGGGGACACGCCCGACCACCGACCCAACCGGGACAGGCCCCCGCACAACGGCAACCCAAGAACGCCTAACCACCCCACCACGGCGACCCGGCAACGGCAGCCAAGAATGCCCGCGCCCAGCCCGCTCCCTAACCCCGATCCCCGCGCCCTGAACACTCCGCGATCGGGGTGGGACGGGCGTTCCCAGCCACCCGCGCCACCCGCACCCCGCACGTTCCCCAGAACCCCTCAAGGCCGCCAGGGGCTGAGCTTGTCCGTGGGGCGCGTCGGGTCGTGGAAGCGGGGCCGGTCCAGCTCCCCGGCGCGCAGCGGGACCAGGCCCGCGGTGATCGCCTGCATGATCTTCGCGTGGGCGCGCATGCCTGCGCCCGGGCGGGCGGGATCGATCTCCGAGAGGTCCACCGGCGTGCCGAAGTGCACCTTGAACGTCGGCCGGCGCAGCGGTGCGGTGAACCCCGACCGCGCGATCGGCAGCAGGTCCATGGGCCCCGTCACCTTCTCGGTGCCCCAGTAGACCGCCTCATGCGCGCCCCACTGGCTGATGGGGATCACCGGCACCCCGGCCGCCAGCGCGAGCCGCGCGGCGCCGGTCTTGCCGCGCTCCGGCCACAGGCCGGGGTCGCGGCTGATGCGGCCCTCGGGGTAGACGATGATCGGGCTCGTCGTGGTGCGCATCGCCGCCACGGCGTCGGCGAACTGCTCGACCGCGCCCGCCTTGCCGCGGTCGACCCGCAGGTGCCCGCTGGCCCGCAGCGCCGGGCCGAGCACCGGGGCGTCGAGCAGGCCGCCGGCCAGCAGGAACCGCGGCGCGATGCCGATCTGCCGGCACGCCGCGATCAGCACGAACGCGTCGAAGACACCGATGTGGTTGGGCGCCATGAGCAGCGGCTTGCCACGCAGCTCGGCCGGAATGCCGCCGCTGACCCGGAGCCTGCCCACGAGGTGGACCAGCCCGCTGTCCAGCGTCGACATCGTGCGCCAGATCGCCGGCGGCCTCCGGCGTGGCGCCCCGTTCTCCTCGTGCTGCAGCGCGACCATGGGCAGAGCATGGCAGACGCCGATCTTCACGAGTACGAGGGCGCTGTGACGAAAGTTCGTCCTGCGCCGAGAGTGGCGGATGGGACTACTGCGCTACTGCCGTTACCGTAGAAGGCATGGCAGGCGGGGCGACCACGAGGAGAAGCACGACGACGAAACGCAGCGGCGGCAAGAGCCCGGCGCGCAAGCCGCGCGCGGGGAGCAAGCCGCGTGCGCGGTCGTCGGCGCGCAGGCCCCCGGCCCGCCGCTCGTCGGGCGGCACGTTCGCCAAGGCGGTCCGCGGTGGCTGGACGTTGCTGGCCCGAGGCGCCGGGAGCATGGCCAGGACCGTCGGGCGCAGCCGTGAGCTGGAGCCGGAGCACCGTCGCGACGGGCTCGGCCTCGGCCTCATCGCGCTCGGCCTGATCCTCGCCGCCGCGGTGTGGTGGCGCGCGGGCGGTCCCGTCGGCGGGTACCTGGAGCTGGCGGCGCGCACGGTGTTCGGCGCCGCCTCGGTCACCCTGCCGCTGGTGCTGTTCGTCACCGCGATCGCGCTGATGCGCTCCGAACCGCGCCCCGAGACCCGGCCCCGGATGGTCATCGGCACCGTGCTGGTCACGTTCGCCCTGCTGGGACTGCTGCACCTGTTCAGCAGCCGGCCCGCGAGCAACGACGACCGGATGTACGCCGGCGGCCAGCTCGGCGCGCTCTCCGGCGGCCTGCTGGCCCAAGGCGTGACCCCGTGGGTCGCGGCGCCGGTGCTGATCCTCGCCCTCGGCTACGGCGTGCTCGTCTTCACCGGCACCCGCGTGCGCGACATCCCGCAGGCGCTGCGCGGCTGGGGCCTCGACCCCGAAGAACGCGAGCGCATGGAGGAGGAGCAGCGGGCGTTCGAGGAGGAGCAGCGGGCGTTCGAGGAAGAGCAGAAGGCGGTCACCGAGGCCGACCCGAAGGCCGTCCGCCTGCGCAAGCCGTCGCGGCGACGCCAGGGCAGCGGCGACAACGCCGGCGAGCAGCTCGACATCGAGGCCGCGCTCGCCGAACCGCCGACCCCGAACCGGCCGCCGAAGGTCAAGCCCGCCGACATCCCCGAGAAGAAGCCGAAGAAAGCACCCGAGCCTGCGCTGTCGGTCACCCGGACGGTCGAGGGCGACTACAAGCTCCCCTCGCCGGACCTGCTGCAGCTCGGCGACGCACCGAAGACGCGCAGCAAGGCCAACGACGCCATGATCGAGGCGATCACCGGCGTGCTGGAGCAGTTCAACGTCGACGCGCAGGTCACCGGCTTCACCCGCGGCCCGACCGTCACCCGGTACGAGGTCGAGCTGGGCCCCGGCGTGAAGGTCGAGAAGATCACCGCGCTGACCAAGAACATCGCCTACGCGGTCGCGACCGACAACGTGCGGCTGCTCGCGCCGATCCCCGGCAAGTCCGCGGTCGGCATCGAGGTGCCCAACTCCGACCGCGAGATGGTCCGCCTCGGCGACGTGCTGCGCTCGCCGAAGGCGGCCAAGGACAACCACCCGATGGTCATCGGGCTGGGCAAGGACATCGAAGGCCACTTCGTCACCGCGAACCTGACGAAGATGCCGCACCTGCTGGTCGCCGGGTCCACCGGATCCGGCAAGTCGAGCTTCGTCAACTCCATGCTCGTGTCGCTGCTGGCGCGGGCGACACCCGACGAGTGCCGGATGATCCTGATCGACCCGAAGATGGTCGAGCTGACCCCGTACGAGGGCATTCCGCACCTGATCACGCCCATCATCACCCAGCCGAAGAAGGCCGCCGCCGCGCTGGCCTGGCTGGTGGAGGAGATGGAGCAGCGCTACCAGGACATGCAGGCCAACCGGGTGCGCCACATCGACGACTTCAACACCAAGGTGAGATCCGGGGAGATCCAGCCGCCGCCGGGCAGCGAGCGGGAGTACCGGCCCTACCCGTACATCATGGCGATCGTCGACGAGCTGGCCGACCTGATGATGACCGCGCCGCGCGACGTCGAGGACGCGATCGTCCGCATCACGCAGAAGGCGCGCGCGGCGGGTATCCACCTGGTGCTTGCGACGCAGCGGCCGTCGGTGGACGTGGTCACCGGCCTGATCAAGACGAACGTGCCGTCCCGGCTGGCGTTCGCGACCTCGTCGCTGACCGACTCGCGGGTCATCCTCGACCAGCCGGGCGCGGAGAAGCTGATCGGCATGGGCGACGCGCTCTACCTGCCGATGGGCGCGGGCAAGCCGGTCCGCGTGCAGGGCGCGTTCGTCGGCGACGAGGAGATCGCCGCGGTCGTCAACTTCGCCAAGGACCAGGCGCAGCCGGACTACACCGACGGCGTCACCGCGGCCAAGGCCGGCGAGGCCAAGGAGATCGACCCGGAGATCGGCGACGACCTCGACGTGCTGCTGCAGGCGGCCGAGCTGGTGGTCACCTCGCAGTTCGGCTCGACCTCGATGCTGCAGCGCAAGCTGCGGGTCGGCTTCGCCAAGGCGGGACGGCTGATGGACCTGCTGGAGAGCCGCGGCGTGGTCGGCCCGTCGGAGGGGTCGAAGGCCCGCGACGTGCTGGTGAAGCCGGACGAGCTGGAGGGCGTGCTGTTCATGATCCGCGGCGGCGGCCCCGGCACGGCGGACGAGGACTAGAGCTCCAGCAGCATCCGGGTGTTGCCGAGGGTGTTCGGCTTGGCGTACGGCAGTTCCAGAAACTCCGCGACGCCCGGGTCGACCGAGCGGCGCATCTCGTCGTAGACCTGTTGCGGGACCGGGGTTCCGTCGATCTCGCGGAAGCCGTGCTGGGCGAAGAACCGGGTCTCGAAGGTGAGCACGAAGATCCGCCGCAGCCCCAGCTCCACGGCGTGGTCGACGAGCCGGCCCACCAGCCGGTGCCCGATGCCCTGCCCGCGCGCGGCCTTGTCCACCGCCACCGTGCGGATCTCGGCCAGGTCCTCCCACAGCACGTGCAGCGCGCCGCAGCCGACGATCTCGCCGCCGGCCTCGCCGACCCAGAACTCCTGCACGTGCTCGTAGAGGGTGACGAGCTCCTTCTCCAGCAGCACCCGCCCGGCGTCGGCGTCCACGAGGGCCTTGATCTTGCGGACGTCGGCGATCCGGGCCCGGCGGATGCCGACCCGGGTGGCGGGATCTTGCTGCACCGATCGACCGTATCCGGGCTGTGGCCGGGTTGTCGCGGTGGGTTCCACCACGTCCGGGGCCCGCTCGTATGCTGCGTCGGGTAGCCGCGGACGAACCACGGGGGGCGAGCTTGACCGGCGCGGGGTGGGATCCGTTCGTCGAGGCCGAACGGCAGGCGTCGAGGGGGCGGACGACGATACTGGCCACCCCGGACGGGGTCGGGTGGCTGCTCGTGCCGGGGCGGCCGTGGCAGTGGCGCCGCCAGGGCCGTGGCAGTTCGGCCCGCCGCCACCGGACCCCCGCTGGCGTGCGACCGCGCGGTTCATCCCGCCGCCGCCCGCCGCTCCCGCACCGATGAACCCGCCCGCGCCAGCGGCCCCGTCGCCCGGGCCGACGGCCGAAAAGCTGCCGAACGGTTCGGCGTTCGTCGCGGGTCCGGAGTCCGCCGTCGCCTACGTCGAGAAGGTCGTGCGCGTCGTGCAGTGGGCGGACGGCACACGCCACGCGGACGAGCCGGAGCGCCCCGAAACGAGCGCGAAGCCCGGGCTGCTCGACGAGGTCGCCTCGGCGATGAACTCCGACGCCCTGCGACTGATCGCGCGGGCGAACCGGGCCCGCCGGGTCCTGCAGGAGCGGAACGAGGCCGCGCCGCGGCAGCCGGGCCCGGTCGTCGTGCCCGAGCCGAACCCGATCCTGCTCTCGACCGGTCCGCTGCGCAGCGGGCACCGGCGGCTCTGGCGCGCGGTCCGCGACGAGCTCGTCGCCCGCGAGGTCTCGTTCGCCGGCTACTAGATGTGGAGCGGCCCGGAACTGAGGCAGCTCGCGGAGCAGTCGGGCAAGCCCGTGGACCTCGCCCTGCAGACCGCGATCGAGGCCGCCGAGGGCGACACCGACCCGCTGATGGTGCTGATCGACGACGTGGACGTGCTGCTCGCGGAGAACGCGGCCGGGGTGGCGCGGGTGCTCGACCGGCTGGCGCACGACCAGACGAGCTGCCGCCTGGTCACCCTCGCCGGCACCCCGGCGGTACTGGCCACGCTGACCGCCGAGTCGCCGCGGCTGGCGTCCCGGCTGATCACCTACCGGACACCGGACTTCGCCCGGCCCGCCACCGCCGCCATGCTGCTCGACGTCCTGCTGGCCGAACGCAACGCCATCGTGTCCCCGCCCGCCCGGGAGGCGTTGGCCGGCGTCGTCCGGCAGCTGCGCGCGCCCGATGCCCGGGAAATAGAGGCGATCGTCGGTGCCGCCGCGCAGCGCGCCATCGGCCGTGGCGCGCTGCTGGGCGACCGGCCGCAGATCGACGTCGCCGACGTCGGGCCCGCCCGGCCCGCGGACGACGGGCCGCCGGTGGAGCGGCTGCTGGCCGGGCTGGACGCGATGATCGGGCTGGACGCGGTCAAGCAGCGGGTGCGGGCGCTGGTCGCGGAGCTGGACGTCGACGCGCAGCGCCGGGCCGCCGGGCTCAAGGTCGCCACCCGCAGCCGCCACCTCGTCCTCACCGGCAACCCCGGCACGGCCAAGACCACGGTCGCGCGCCTGGTCGCGCGGATCTACCGGGCGCTCGGCGTGCTGCCCAAGGGACATCTGGTCGAGGTCGGTCGCGCGGACCTGGTCGCCGAGTACGAGGGCCAGACGGCGCCGAAGACGCGGGAGGTGTGCGAGCGGGCGATGGGCGGGGTGCTGTTCATCGACGAGGCGTACAACCTGGTGCAGGACGCCGACGACGACTTCGGTCGCGAAGCCGTCACGGAACTGTTGGTACAGATGGAGAACCACCGGGACGACCTGGTGGTCTTCGCCGCGGGCTACCCCAGGGAGATCGACGGGTTCCTGGAGTCCAACCCCGGCCTGCGCTCCCGGTTCGCCGGCCGGATCGACTTCCCGGACTACACCAACGAGGAGCTGGGCCGGATCTTCGAGTTGATGGCCCGGCAGCAGGGCTATGAGCTCGCCCCGGACTTCGCCGCCGCCCTGCCCGAGGCGGTCCGCCGGATCCCGCGCGGCCGCGGTTTCGCGAACGGCCGGTCCGCGCGCGGACTGCTGGAGACGGCGATCAGCCGCCAGTCCACCCGCATCGCCGCGCAGGCACAGCCCGACCCGCGCGCACTGGCCCTGCTGGTCGCGGCGGACCTGCCCACCGACGCGGGTGTGGGGCAGGCGGACGACGGCGGGCCGCGGCGTGGCCTCGGCGACCTGCTGGCGGAGCTGGACGCGATGATCGGGCTCGCCCCGGTCAAGCAGCGCGTGCACGGGCTCGTGGACGAAGCCCGCGTGGACGCGCAGCGCCGTCAGGCCGGGCTCCAGGTCGCACCGCGCAGCAGGCACCTGGTCTTCACCGGCAACCCCGGCACCGCGAAGACGACGGTGGCGCGGCTGATGGGCCAGCTCTTCCGCGAGCTGGGCGTGCTCCCGTCGGGGCAGCTGGTCGAGGCGTCCCGGTCGGACCTGGTCGCCGAGTACACGGGTCAGACGGCGCCGAAGACCCGGGACGTCTGCGAGCGTGCCATCGGCGGGCTGCTGTTCATCGACGAGGCGTACAACCTGGTGCCGGACGCCGACGACGACTTCGGCCGTGAAGCCGTCACGGAACTGTTGGTACAGATGGAAAACCACCGCGAAGATCTGGTGGTCATCGTGGCCGGGTACCCCGGCGAGATGGACGAGTTCCTCGAGTCCAACCCCGGCCTGCGTTCCCGCTTCGCCGCCGGCGTCCAGTTCCCGGACTACGACAACGACGAGCTGGCCGCGATCTTCCGCGCGATGGCGCAGACGCAGGGGTACCGGTTCGCGCCCGACTTCGCCGCCGCCCTGCCCGAGGCGGTCCGCCGGATCCCGCGCGGCCGCGGCTTCGCGAACGGCCGGTCCGCGCGTGCTCTGCTGGAGGCCACGATCGGCAGGCAGTCCAGCCGCCTGGCGCGCGAATCCCAGGCGGACCCGGCGGCGCTCGTCCTGCTCACCGCCGCCGATCTGCCGGCCGAGGCGGGTGTCGGTCAAGCCGACGCGGCGGGTCCGCGCCGCGGCCTCGAAGACCTGATGACCGAGCTCGACGGGATGATCGGGCTGGAGCCGGTCAAGCAGCGGCTGCGCACCCTGGTCGCGGAGACCCGGCTCGACGCCCGGCGGCGCCAGGCGGGGCTGCCGGTCGCCGCGCGCAGCAGGCACCTCGTGTTCACCGGCAACCCCGGCACGGCGAAGACGACGGTGGCGCGGCTGATGGGCCAGCTCTACCGCGAGCTGGGCGTGCTCCCGTCCGGGCAGCTCGTCGAGGCGACGCGCTCGGACCTCGTCGCCGAGTACCTCGGGCAGACCGCGCCGAAGACGCGGGAGGTGTGCGCGCGGGCGGTCGGCGGGCTGCTGTTCATCGACGAGGCCTACCAGCTGGCGCAGGACGACTTCGGCCACGAAGCCGTCGCGGAACTGTTGGTACAGATGGAAAACCACCGCGACGACCTGATCGTGATCGCGGCCGGCTATCCGGGCGAGATGGACCGCTTCCTCGACAGCAACGCAGGTCTGCGCTCACGTTTCGGCGGCACGGTGGAGTTCCCGGGACTACACCGACGAGGAGCTGGCCGCGATCTTCGCCACGCTGGCGGCGAAGCAGGGCTACCGGCTCGCGCCGGACCTCGCGGCCGGGCTGCCGGAGGTGCTGGCCGGGCTCGGCCGGGGGAACGGGTTCGCGAACGGCCGGTCCGCGCGTGGCCTGCTGGAGCAGGCGATCGGCGCGCAGGCGCTGCGGCTGGCCGGACCGGAGGCCGACCTCGACGGCCTCGCCGACGAGGAGCTGACCCTGCTGACGGTGGCCGATCTGCCGCGCCAGCTACCCTGAGTGTCGTGTCTTCCGCCACCGAACCCCGCCGCGTCTCCCTGCTGACCCTGGGGTGCGCCCGTAACGAGGTCGACTCCGAGGAGCTGGCAGGCCGCCTCGCGGCCGGGGGCTGGGAGCTGAGCGAAGACCCCGAGGACTCCGACGTCGTGGTCGTCAACACCTGCGGCTTCGTCGAGTCCGCCAAGAAGGATTCGGTGGACACACTGCTGGCCGCCGCCGACACCGGCGCGAAGGTCGTCGCGGTCGGCTGCATGGCCGAGCGCTACGGGGCCGAGCTCGCCGACAGCCTGCCCGAGGCCGACGCGGTGCTGGGCTTCGACCACTACCCGGACCTCGCCGAGCGGCTCGGTGCGATCGTCGACGGGCACCGGATCGAGTCGCACGTGCCGGGCGACCGCCGCAAGCTGCTGCCGATCAGCCCGGTCGAACGGCCCACCGCCGCCACCGACATCAGCGTTCCCGGCCACGGCTGGATCCCGCGCGCCCGGCTCGGCCAGGGCCCGGTCGCGGCGCTGAAGATCGCCTCCGGCTGTGACCGGCGCTGCTCGTTCTGCGCGATCCCCTCGTTCCGCGGCTCGTTCGTCTCGCGCCGTCCGGAGGAGATCGTCGCGGAGGCGGTCTGGCTCGCCGGCGAGGGCGTCAAGGAGCTGTTCCTGGTCAGCGAGAACTCGACCTCCTACGGCAAGGACCTCAGCCGCGAGGACGGCGGCACGCGCGCTCTGGAGCGGCTGCTGCCGCGGCTCGCGTCGATCGAGGGCATCGAGCGGGTGCGGGTGTCCTACCTGCAGCCCGCCGAGACCCGGCCGGACCTGGTGCGCGCGATCGCGACCACGCCCGGGGTCGCCGACTACTTCGACCTGTCGTTCCAGCACTCGAGCGAGACCGTGCTGCGGCGGATGCGCCGGTTCGGCTCCACCGACTCGTTCCTGGCGCTGATCGACCAGATCCGCGAGCTGTCGCCGGCCGCGGGCATCCGCACCAACGTCATCGTCGGCTTCCCCGGCGAGACCGAGGAGGACGTCGCCGAGCTGGAGCGCTTCCTGACGAACGCGCGGCTCGACGCCGTCGGGGTGTTCGGCTACTCCGACGAGGACGGCACCGAGGCTGAGACGTTCGCGGGGAAGGTCGACCCCGAGCTGGTCGCCGAGCGGGTCACCAAGATCTCGGCGCTGGTCGAGGAGCTGACCACGCAACGCGCGGAGGACCGGGTCGGCGAGCTCGTCGACGTGCTGATCGAGGAGACCGGGGACGAGGTGGTCGGGCGCGCCGCGCACCAGGCGCCCGAGGTCGACGGGGCGTGCATCGTGCTCGACGGCGGTGCCGTCGCGGTGGGCGAGTTCGTCCGCTGCCGCGTGGTCGGCAGCGAGGGCGTCGACCTGCTCGTCCGCCCGGACACGGACGGATGAGTGCCGTGCCCGACGAATCCGCGCAGGCCGGGGAGACCCCGCCCGCGCAGGTGCCGCCGCGGACCCCGGTCTCGAACATCAACGTCGCGAACTTCCTGACCCTTTCGCGCCTGGTCCTGGTGCCGGTGTTCATCGTGGCGCTGTTCGCCGACGACGGCACGGACACCTGGTGGCGTGCGGTGGCCACGGCACTGTTCGCCATCGCGTCGCTGACCGACCAGGTCGACGGCTGGGTGGCGCGCCGCTACGGCCTGATCACCGACTTCGGCAAGATCGCCGACCCCATTGCGGACAAGGCCCTGATCGGCGCCGCGCTGGTGGGCCTGAGCGTGCTCGGCGAGCTGCCGTGGTGGGTGACGATCGTGATCGCGGTCCGCGAGATCGGCGTGACCCTGTTGCGCTTCTGGGTCATCCGCTACGGCGTCATCCCCGCCAGCCGCGGCGGCAAGGCCAAGACGCTCACCCAGATCGCGGCGATCGTGGCGTTCCTGCTCCCGCTCCCGGCCGGCGCGACGCCGGTATGCTGGGTGTTGCTGGGCATCGCGCTCGTGCTCACCGTCGTCACCGGGGTCGACTACGTGCTGCGCGCGCTGCGGCTGCGCACGTCGGGCACCCGGCCCGTCGCGCCGTGACCCTCGCCCGCCGGCTCGTCGCCCGCCTGACCGAACGGGGCCAGACCGTCGCCACCGCCGAGTCCCTCACCGCGGGCCTGGTCTGCGTGACGCTGACCGAGGTCCCGGGGGCCAGCGCGGTCGTCCGGGGCGGGCTCGTGGTCTACGCCACCGAGCTCAAGGCCAGGCTGGCCGGGGTCGACCGGGCGTTGCTGGCCGAGCACGGCGCCGTCCACCCCGAGGTCGCGGCGCAGCTCGCCGAAGGCGCGCGGGAGTGCTGCGGCGCCGACTGGGGGCTGGGGCTGACGGGGGTGGCCGGGCCCGACCCGCAGGACGGGGTGGTGCCGGGCACGGTGCACATCGGGCTCGCCGGAGCGGGTGTGCGCGACGTGCGCACGCACTGGTTCGAGGGAGACCGGAGATCGGTTCGAACCGAGTCGGTCCGTGCCGCGTTGCTCCTGTTGGGGGAACATCTGGCCTGAGCCAGACGTTCGCCCTTGGCGTACGGCCGTGTCAACCGCTGCGGCGGAGGGCCCGGTCTGGGTAACGTGGTCGGTACCAGGAAGGGAGGCGCGTGATGACCGTGCTGTTGCGTGAGGCGATCGGTGATCGGCTCCGTCATGCCCGCACCAACCAGCGTCGCACACTGCGCGACATCTCCCGCGCCGCCAAGGTGAGCCTCGGCTACCTGTCGGAGGTGGAGCGGGGACAGAAAGAGGCGTCGAGCGAGCTGCTGGCCTCCATCTGCCAGGCGTTGGAGCTCCCGCTCGGTGAGTTGCTGCACAACGTGGCCGCCGACGTCTCCGCGCTCGACACAGTCGACGTGGCCACGATGGCCGAGGGCGAGGGCCCGAAGGGCCGTGCCGAGGCCGAGCGCCGTGCGGCCGCGGGCGAGCTCGAAGGCGGCCGGATGGTCGAGGGCGTGATCGGCAATGACCTCGCCGACCTGCGGGTCTCCCCTCAGCGCATGGGCCCGGCCCTGCGCACGACGATCCACGCGCCGAAGATGGTCGCGGCGTAGGGACCCGGTTCTTCGCAGAGGCCACTTTCCGGACGTCGCTGTCCGGGAGGTGGCCTCGCGGTCATTCCGGGGGCGCGGATCGGGGTAGTCCCTGAAATCCCCCGGGGTCGCCTGGAAGACCGGGCGCTGACCTGACACGATGGAACCCACGCCGAGGCTGGGACGTTGCTGGATCAAGGGGAGAGCAGCGCCCCATCGGCCGGACAACTTGGACAGTGGGACGCAAGAAGGCAGGCGGAGCAGATGGCCAACCCGTTCATCAAGGCCTGGAAGTACCTGATGGCGGCGTTCTCGTCGAAGATCGACGAGCACGCCGACCCGAAGGTGCAGATCCAGCAGGCCATCGAGGACGCACAGCGCAACCACCAGGCGCTGTCCCAGCAGGCCGCGGCGGTGATCGGTAACCAGCGGCAGCTGGAGATGAAGCTCAACCGGCAGCTGGGCGAGGTCGAGAAGCTGCAGGCCTCGGCCCGCCAGGCGCTGGTGCTCGCCGACGAGGCCCGCTCGAAGGGCGACGAGCAGAAGGCGACCCAGTACGAGAACGCCGCCGAAGCGTTCGCGACGCAGCTGGTCACCGCCGAGCAGAGCATCGAGGACCTCAAGACGCTGCACGACCAGTCGCTGCAGGCGGCCGCGCAGGCCAAGCAGGCCGTCGAGCGCAACGCCACGATGCTGCAGCAGAAGCTGGCCGAGCGCACGAAGCTGCTCTCGCAGCTGGAGCAGGCCAAGATGCAGGAGAAGGTGTCGGCCTCGCTCAACCAGATGTCGGAGCTGGCCGCGCCGGGCAACACGCCGTCGCTCGAAGAGGTCCGCGAGAAGATCGAGAAGCGCTACACCACGGCGCTGGGCTCGGCGGAGCTGGCGCAGAACTCGGTCCAGGGCCGGATGCTGGAGGTCCAGTCGGCGACCACGGAGCTGGCCGGGCATTCCCGGCTGGAGCAGATCCGCGCGTCGATGGAGGGCAAGCCGGTCGCGCAGGTGACCGACGGCGCGGAGCCGTCGAAGTCGTCGACGGCGCCGACCGCGGACATCCAGCGCGAGATCCAGGCGCGGGTGCAGGCCGAGCAGCAGAAGAACCAGGCCTGACCGGGACACGGCATGGGGTCGGGCAGGCGGGACTTCGGCGAGTTCGGCGCGAAGCTGGAAAAGCACCTGGAACGCCTGCCCGACTACGCGCAGCGCGCGCAGGAGAAGCTGCAGCGGTACTTCCCGCCGGAAGGTGAGCAGAACCCGTTGCGCCGCCCGGCGCCGCCCCGGGCGGTGACGATCACCGACGTGCCGGTGTTCGCCGAGGCCCGTTCGCGATGGGCCCGGTGGAACGCGCCGGAGGCGAAGCTTGAGCGCCGCAAGCGGCGGGCGTCGCGGACGCTGACGTTGTGGATCGTGTTGACGCTGCTGTGCGTGCTGTACGCCGTGTTCACGGGCTTCGGGCTGGTGGGCGCCGGTGGGCTGGGCGAAGCCGCCGGCGGGATCGCCGGGGCCGTCGTGTTCGGCGCGCTGGGCGTGCGGTCGGGTCTGCGACTACGGCAGCTGAACCGGACCGAACTGCCGGCGAGCAGCACGCCGCCGCCGCTGCCGGGGCCGAACTCCGCGGCCCGCAGGCCCATGGAGCGGCTGGCCGAATGCGAGGCGTCGCTGGCCGAGCTGTTGCGGCAGCTGTCGGAGTCGGTCGTGCCGGACATCTCGGTCGAGGACGCGCGAGCGACGGCCGCGGAGGCCGCGTCGGCGCTGCGGGCCCTGGCCGGCCGTGTTCAGGCGATCGAGCGGGCACGCAACTCCGCCCCCGCAGGGGAGCGCAAGGCCCTCGAGGCCGCGATCCGCACCCTGCGCGAACAGCTGGACGACGGCCTGGACAGCTACGGCGCGCTGATCGCGGCGGCGGGGCACGCGGTCGCCGCCGGCGGCAGCGGCCTGCAGCCGTCGAAGGACGCGCTCACCGACGCGACCGACCGGCTCGCCGGTCTCGCGATCGCCCTGCGGGAGCTTTCCTGACGCGGGCTGCTCCCACAGGGTGAAGCGGTTCGATACCTGTGCGTAACGCGAGACGGCTGTTGTCCGGAATATCCGCTGCTTACCGTCGGATGGATGGAGACGCTGCCGCTGCCCCCAGAACCGGCGCCACTACCCCCGGCGCCGCTCAGTGCTCACCGCCAGGTCCTCGCCGCGTACGACCGTATCGCCGAGGCCGGCCGACCCGAACTGTGGACCATCCTCCGCCCCTGTGAAGACGTCCTCGTCGACGCGAAAGCCGTGGACGAGCGCGTGCGCGCCGGCGAGCCGCTGCCGCTCGCGGGCCTGCTCGCCGCGGTCGCCGACCCCCTCGACGTCGCCGGCCTGCCGACGAGCGGCCGCCCGGACACGAGCGCTACCGCGGTCCGCCGCCTGACCGAGGCCGGTGCCGTCGTACTCGGCAAGATAGTCCTGGACCGGTCCGGCGCCGCCGTGGTCGCGCTCGGTCTGGTCGACGTCACGATCGGAACCGGGATGGCGGCGTGCGACGGCGTCGTCGGGCTCGCCCCGACACCCGGCCTCGTCCCCGTGACCGGCGTGCCGGACCGCGTCGGCGTCTTCGCCCGCACCGTCGCCGACGGCCAGCGCGTTCTGGCCGCGATGACCGGGCCCGACCCCGCCGATCCGTCCAGCCGGGCGTGGCCGTCGTCGGTGCGGCTTTCGGCGGGAGAACGGCCAAGGCTGGCCATTCCCGTCGAGGCCGCGTCCGGCGCTTTCCGTACGGCCGTCGAGGATCTGCTCGCCGCCGGTGCCACCGTCGAAACCGTTGGCAGCACAGGGTTTCTCGACCACACCGCGAAGTACGACGCGCTGTTGCTGCCGTTGGCCCCCGAGCACGGCGAGCTGCTCGGGTTCCCGGTGGTCACGGTGCCCGGTGTCAGCGTCGTCGCGCGGCTGTTCGAGGACCAGATCGCGCTCGACATCGCCGCGTACCTGCATGCCGAGCAGATCCGGAACCCTTATCCGGACACCGGAATCGACCTCGTCGTGTTCGGTGCGCACCTACGGGGCCAGCCGCTCAACACGCAGCTGACCGACCTCGGCGCGCGGTTTCTCGGCGAGGTGGAGACCGCCGGTTCCTACCGGATGGTCGCGCTGCCCACCAGCCCGCCGCAGCCCGGCATCCTCCCGGTCGCCGGGGGCGCCCCGCTCGCGGGCGAACGGTGGACGATCTCACCTGCGGGGCTGGGCTCGTTCCTCGACGGGCTGCCTCAGCCGATGAGACCGGGCGAGATCGAGCTGGCGGACGGCAGCACCGCGATGTCCTTCCACTGTGGCGTGCCGGCGGGCGCGCACGCCCGGGACATCACCAGGTTCGATGACTGGCGGGCATACCTGCGACACCTCACCGCCACCCGGCCAATGTCCTGTTGATCTCCCGGATCAGCCCGGGCCCCCGCAACGCGAACCCGGTGTAGACCTGGACGAGGCTGGCGCCCGCGTCCAGCAGCGCTCGCGCGTCCGCGCCACTGAGGACCCCGCCGACGCCGATGATCGGCAACCTGCCTTCGGTGTGCTCGTGGACGAACCGCACCACCTCGCGGGCGCGCGCGGCCAGCGGACGGCCGGAGAGCCCGCCGGTTTCCTTGCCCAGCGCGGCTTCCGGGCCGGTGAGTCCGTCGCGGGACAGCGTCGTGTTGGTCGCGATCACCCCGGCCACGCCGTGCGCGTCGCACACCTCCAGCAGCTCGGCGAGCGCGGTGTCGGTCAGGTCGGGCGCGACCTTCACGAGCAACGGCGTCGGAGTCACGGCGAGCTCGGCCGACGTGCGCTGGAGTTCGCCCAGCAGCTCCGCGAGCGCATTTTTGTCCTGCAGCTCCCGCAATCCGGGGGTGTTGGGGGAGCTGACGTTGACGGCGAAGTAGTCCGCGTACGGGTACAGCGCGCGCAGCGAGTGACGGTAGTCGTCGACGGCGTCGTCCAGTGGGACCACTTTGGACTTGCCGATGCTGATTCCCAGTGGAACAGCCGGTTTCCCGCCGTCCGCGAGCCGTCGGGCGAGCGCGTCCGCGCCGGAGTTGTTGAACCCCATGCGGTTGACGACCGCGTCGTTGGCGGCGAGGGTGAACAGGCGCGGCTTCGGGTTCCCCGGCTGCGCGAGCCGCGTGACGGTGCCGACCTCGACGAAGCCGAAGCCCAGCGAAGGCCAGGCGTGCAGCGCGCGCCCGTCCTTGTCCATGCCCGCGGCCAGCCCGACGCGGTTGGGAAAACGCAGCCCGAAGACGGTGGCGGGGTCGTCGGCGGCGTAGAAGTCACGCAGGAGCGGGGGCTGGGCGGGCAGCAGGCTCAGGGCGCGGACCGTCCGCTCGTGCACGGTTTCGGGGTCGTCGCGGTTGAGCCGGTAGAGCGCGGGGCGGATCAGCTTCTCGAACAGCACGCCCTACATCTTCGCTCAGCCCTTCTGCCACTCCGTGTCCAGCATCGCGTAGACGAGCTCGTCGACCCATTGGCCCTTCACGCGCTCGTTCTCGCGCAGGTGCGCCTCGCGGCGCATGCCGAGGCCCTCCATGAGCGAGGCGGAGGCGATGTTGCGGGCGTCACAGCGGCCGAAGATGCGGTGCAGCTTCAGTTCGTCGAAGCCCAGGCGCAGGATCTCGATGGCCGCCTCGGCCGCGTAGCCCTTCCCGTGGTGGCGGGGGTGCAGGACGATGGTGAGTTCGCCGGTGCCGTGCTCGGCGCTCGTCCAGCCCAGGGACAGCTCGCCGATGAGCTCGCCGGTGTCGACGAGCTCGACCCCCATGGACAGCGTCTGGCCGGGCTGCGTGAGGCTGGTGTGCTCCGCCTTCTTCGTCAGCAGCTCGAGGCTCTGCGCGCGGCCGTGGGGCTCCCAGTACAGGAAGCGGACGACTTCGGGGTGTGCGTAGAGCGCGTGGAACGCCGTGATGTCGTTCCGGGTCAAGGGGCGCAGGATCAGCCGCGGCGTCTTGATGGGGTATGTGGGCTGGAGCACACGGAGCAGCGTAACCGCCCGCGGGCCGCTCACCTGGGTGAATGCGGCAGGAAATATGCAAAAGTTAGGAAACCGGTGGCAGCCGGGGGTGCTCGTCACCTGATCGACTGCGGGCATTTCCGGCAGTCGGCGCAATCTTCGCGGGCACCGCTCCGCCGGGCGTCGCCTGGTCCCGGCAGTCGGCGCGATCGTCGCGGCGCCGTTCCGCGGGGCGTCGCCTGGGCCTCGCCAGCCGGGTACGGGAAACCCCCGGCGCGTCTCCGACAACGTCGTCAGCCGTTGTCGGCCCGAGCCGGACTTGCTCGGGGCGCCGGGGGTCCGGTGACTGCCTGGTATTCGCCGGCAGGCTCCACTGTCCTGTCGCGGCCCGGACGCCGACGGCGTCGACGGGGCGCGGCACACCGTGACGGTTTGTCTGGTCGTCACGAGCTTTCGCAGCTTCGTCCGCTAGCGGACAGCCACCTCACGAGTCCTGTCGATATTCAACTGAGGACCACCTCCTTTCTCGTGTACTGCCAAGTTATGCCCGCCCGGGCCGCTCTCGCAACATCGTTTATTTCACTTCCCGGGGGCGGGCCCGCGCTGGCAGCGGGGGCAGTACCAGGTCGGCCGCTGCTGCACGTCGTGCCCCTGGGTGCCCACCCCCAGTCGGCCGCCGCAGCGGAAGCAGCCCTGCCTGGTGCGCTCGTAGACCCAGTTGCGCCGGCCCCGCGCGGTGTCCCCGGTCGTGCTCTGCTCGTGCCGCCACGCGTTGGCCAGCAACAGCTTGCGTGCGAGCGCCACCGTCCTCCCGGCGTCCACTTCGGACACCGGAACCCACGGCGTGACGCCGAGCAGGAAGCAGACCTCGCACTTGTACAGGTTGCCGACCCCGGCCATCACCCGCTGGTCCAGCAGGGCGAGCCCGAGCTCGCGAGCCGGGTCCGCGCGCAGCGCCGCGACGGCCCGCTCCGCGTGCTCGTCCGTCCACTGTGGATCGAGCAGGTCGGGTCCGAGGTGCCCGACGAGACGCGACTCGGTGTCCGTCGGCAGCAGCTCGAGGTCGTGCAGCCGGAACCCGACCGCCTGCACCTCGGCGTCGGCGAGGATCACCCGCACCAGGTGCGCGGGATGCCGCCACCGCGCGCCTGCCCGGTAGACCTCCCACGAGCCGTCCATCTTGAGGTGGCTGTGCAGGCTCAGCTCGCCGGAGAACCGCGTGAACAGGTGCTTGCCGACCGTCCCCACGCCCAGCACGGTCCGGCCCGTCAGATCGGCCGTGGCCAGCGCCGGATGCCGGAAGTCGGTACGCGACAGCGTCCGCCCCGCGAGGGCGCGGTCGAGCTTCTTGCCCGCCAGGAAGACGGTGTCACCCTCGGGCATCGGTTCGGATCGGCTCGATCGGGCCCGTGATCTCGGCCTCGGTCTCCGGCTCGGCGTCGATGCGGTGGCGGCCGGCCCGGTTGGACCGCAGGATCTTGGCCAGCACCATGTTGAACGTCAGCGCGATCTCCTGGGCGCCGGGGGAGTGCCACTCGTGGATCGGGCTGCACGCCCCCTGCGCCTGCTGGATCGCCAGCCGGTCCGGGATCGCGGTGGGCATGACCAGCGCGCCGAAGGACTCGCGCAGCTCCGCGATGCGGAACTGGTGCTCGTGCGAGCGCGGCCGGAGCCGGTTCACCAGCACGCCGACCGCCCGCAGGTCCTGGTTGTGCTCGTCACGGACGCTTTCGATCGCCTCCAGCGCGCGCTGCGCCCCCGCGACGGCGTACATCGTCGGCTCGGTGACCAGGATGGCGCTGTCCGCGGCGACCAGTGCCGACTTGGTCAGCCTGCCCAGCGACGGCGGGCAGTCGAGGATCACCAGGTCGTAGGGCTTGCCGCGCGGTGGCGACTGGTCCAGCTCGTCGAGGGCGCGCGACAGGCTCGCCAGCCGCCGCTCGTCGGGGCCGGGCTCGTTGAGCGCCTCCAGCTCCTCGGCGCCCACCAGGACGTCGATGTCGTCGCTCCACACGCTCCGCGCGATGGCACGTTCGAGCACCGGCAGCTGCGGGGTCTCCAGCACGTCCGCCAGGGTGGCGTCGGTGTAGGGCGGGTCCAGGGAGGCCGTGGCGTTGCCCTGCGGGTCGAGGTCGGCGACGAGCGTGTGGATACCCCGGCGCATCGCGGCCGAGGCGATGCCCAGAGCGACCGTCGTTTTGCCGACGCCTCCCTTGAGGCTGAGTACGGCGACCGTGTGCACGTCCCCGAGGGTAGCCGGGCGCGCCCGCGCACCGCGCCCGCTGTCTTGTTACCAGGCCTGCCGAAAGCAGGCCGGCCGCCGTGCCTGCCGGTCGGCTCGGCGATTGTCAGCGCAGTACGCTGTTCTCCCATGCGAACGGAGATCGGGGCGGCACGCGGCTCGAGCGCGGTCTGGCGGGTACTCGAGGACGAGGTGGCCCGGGTCCGGGCGCAGGGCACGGCCGAGCCCCACGTCGTCGACGTCGGCGGCGGGACCGGGGTGTGGGCGGTGCCGCTGGCGGCCGCCGGCTGCGTGGTGACCGTCGTCGAGCCGAACCAGAACGCACTGGCCACCCTGCGCCGCCGCGCGCAGGAGACCGAGGTCGCCGACCGGATCGTCGTGGTGGCCGACGACACGGACGCGCTCAGCGAGTGCGTGCGGGCCGGGTCGGGCGACCTGGTCCTGGCGCACGGGCTGCTGGAGATCGTCGACGACCCGAACCGCGCGGCCACCGCACTGGCCGCCGCCGTCGCTCCGGGCGGGGCGGTGTCGGTGCTTGCCGCGAACCGCTTCGCGGCCGTGCTGCACCGCGCGCTCGCCGGCCGCCTTGCCGCGGCGCGGCACCTGCTGACCGGCGCGAACGGCGTCCTGCCCGACGACGGGGAGAGCCTCCTGCGCCGGTTCGACAGCGTGGGCCTGCAGACCCTGCTGGAAGCGGCCGGCCTGGACATCGCGCTCCTGCAGGGCGACGGCGTGGTGTCCGATTCGCTGGGCGAGGTGGAGTCCGCGCAGTTCAGCGGCGACGAGCTGACGGAGTTCGAGACTGCCGCGAGCGTCGTATCGCCGCTGCGGGACATCGCGACCCGGCTGCACGTGCTGGCCCGGAAACCCGGAACTGTCGGTGGGGCCCCGTAGGCTCTGCCTCGATGGGGAGAAACTCCGGCCTGCCCGCCGGCTACGAACGGTTCCGGGTGTCGGCGCAGCACGTGCCCGACGACTCCGGCTGCGGGCTGCTGCACGTCGACATGGACGCGTTCTTCGCGGCCGTGGAGCTGCGCACCCGGCCCGAGCTGGTCGACAAGCCGGTGGTCGTCGCCGGCAGCGGTCCGCGCTCGGTGGTCACCTCGGCGAACTACCCGGCGCGCGAGTACGGCGTCCGCGCGGCGATGCCCGCGGCCGTCGCGCGGCGGCTGTGCCCGCAGGCGGTGTTCATCCCGCCCACCCACGGGCTCTACGGCGAGGTCTCCCGCGGCGTGATGGCGATCTTCCGCGACCTGACCCCGCTGGTCGAGCCGATGAGCCTGGACGAGGCGTTCCTGGACGTCAGCGGCGCGCTGCGGCGGCTCAAGGCCACCCCGGTGGAGCTGGCCGCCGGGATCCGCCGCCGGGTCCGGGCCGAGCACGGCATCACCTGCTCGGTCGGGGTCGCCGGGGTCAAGTTCGTCGCCAAGCTCGCCTCCGGGATGGCCAAGCCGGACGGGGTTCTGGTGGTGCCGGTGGAGCAGACCCTGGCGTTCCTGCACCCGCTGCCGATCTCCGCGCTGTGGGGCGTGGGGCAGCGCACGGAGGAGAGCCTGCGGCGGCTCGGGCTCACCACGATCGCGGAGGTGGCGGCCGCGCCGCTGCCCCGCCTGCGGCGCGCGGTCGGCAACGCCGCGGCCGAGCACCTGTACGCGCTGGCCCACGGTCAGGACGAGCGAGGCGTGGTCGTCGACAGCCCGGACAAGTCGATCGGGGCGGAGCACACCTTCGACACCGACCAGCGCGACCCACGGCTGCTCGAACGGGAGCTGCTGCGGCTGTCCGAACGCGTCGCGGCGAGCCTGCGGGCGCGGGAGGTCCGCGGGCGGACGGTGTCGATCAAGGTCCGGTTCGCGGACTTTCGGACGATCACCAGAGCCCGTACCCTCGCCTCCGCCACCGATGTCGCGCGGGTCATTCACTCGACGGCGGTCGCGTTGCTGACGGAAGCGGTTTCGGGCGCGGAGATCCGGTTACTCGGAGTGCGGGTCGAAGGACTGTCCGGAGCCGACGCTCCCGAGCAGCTGACCTTCGAACGGGCGGAGCCGCGCTGGCGGGACGCCGAGGTGGCGGCGGACGTCGCCCGGTCGAAGTTCGGCGCGGGAGCCGTCCGGCCGGCTTCGCTGCTGTCGCCCGGCCCGGGTGAACCGCGGCGGCACAGCCCGACGTGACAGGAAAGCGTGCACGAAAAACACAGATGAGCCGAACGGGGCACAGCTTCGGAGCGGGATCGGGTAGTCGTCCGCGCGCAGGACTCGTATCCTGGACAGAGACACCCCGGTCGGGGTGTGATTGTTGGGTCCAGGACGTTGCGCGGCCCGGCGCCCGCGACAGCTGTGCCGGAGGAGGAAAGATGCCACTCTCCGAGCATGAGCAGCGGCTGCTCGACCAGATCGAGCGCGAGCTCTATGCCGAGGACCCCAAGTTCGCGTCCACGGTGCGCGGTGCCCGGTTCCGCCGGCCCGCACGCCGCCGTCGAATCCAGGGGATCGCGCTGTTCGTAGTCGGAGTCGCGCTGCTCGTGGTGGGCGTGATGGTCAGGGCGCTGTGGGTCGCCGAGATCCCGCTCGCCAGCGTGCTCGGATTCCTCGTGATGTTCTTCGGGGTGGTGCTGGCCGTGATGTCGGGCCGCGGCCCGGCGGGCGCCAAGGGGGGCAAGAGCGGGCCGGGGAAGGCCAAGAGCTCGTTCACCCAGCGCATGGAAGAACGCTTCCGCCAGCGCTTCGAAGAGCAGTAGAGAGACTGGGAGGCGAGCGCTCGCGCGGAGCGCTCGCCTTTCTCTTGCCCTTGATCACGTCGGGGCCTGAACCCCGAACCGCCGCGTGCCTACCGGTTCCGCCGGAAGATCGACCGTGGGAAGAGGCGTCCGCGCCAGGACATCGGGGCGTTGCGGTGCAGGCTCGCCCGCACGCCCTCGAACGCCGGGGCGAACTGTGGGTCCTCCGCGCCGCCGCCCGGTGAGTACCAGGAGCGCTCCACGACGCCGACCACGGTCCGCAGGTCTTCCTGACCACTGTCGTCCAGATGGTGCTGCTGCGCGACCTTCTGCGCCGCCGCCCGGACGGTGTCCGACGTCGGGATCGGCAGCCCGCGGTCCGCGCACTCGTCCAGCAGCTCCGCCCACGCGGCATCCGCCGCACCGGGCGCGGCGCCCGTGATCGCCCGCCAGCGCCGTCGCCGATGGACCTCCCGTACGACCGCGGGCGCCAGCGCCGCCGCGGCGAGCACCAGCAGGATCAGCGCGAGCGACCAGTGGATCAGCCACGCGCTCAGCAGCACGGCCACCAGCCACGCCCCGGCCGCCGCCAGGGGCAGCCAGCGGATCCGGTGCCGGCGTGCGAGCTTGGGCGCGAGGAACGCCCCGATGGTCAGCGCCACCGCCAGCAGCACCAGCGCGAGCGCGCCCCAGCCGGTCCAGCCGGGCGCCGAGCCGGGGCCCGCCGCCTGCTGGCCGCCGTTCGCGCCCGTGCCGTCGTCCTGCGCGTTCGGCGCCCCGGTCGGCGCCACGTGCGTGGTGGAGACGCTGGGCACCTCCTGGCTGTCCGTGGCCGACGGGTCGCTCGGCGAGCTGCCCGACTGCAGGTACGGCGGCACGTAGCCGCGCCCGTCCGAGCGCGGTGTCGGGTCGAAGCTGACCCAGCCGAGGTCCTGACCGAAGTAGACCTCGACCCACGCGTGCGCGTCCTGCGAGGTGATCATCCGGTAGTCGCCGTCGGTGTAACCGGTGGTGAAGCCGACCGCCACCCGCGTCGGGATGCCCAGCACGCGAAGCATGACCGCCATCGCGGAGGCGAACTGCTCGCAGAACCCGCGCTTGCCCTTGAGCAGGAAGTCGGCCAGCGCGTCGGAGTCCGTCGCGGCCGCCGTGCGGGTGTCGTAGGTGAAGCCGTTCTCCGCGGTGAAGTACCGCCAGATCGCGCTCGCCTTGTCGAACGTCGTCGACGCGCCCGCGGTCAGCTGCTGGGTCAGCGCGACGACCCGCGGGTCCACGCCGTTGATCTGGGTGTAGGCCGCCGGGACCGACGCGGTGCGGTCCGGGGCCGACTCGAGCTGGTCCTTTGACGGCTCGGCCAGCGAGGTGATCTCGGTGTAGGGCTGCACGTGCTGCTTGCGCTCGCTGAACACCGCGCCGCCGCCCGGGTCGTAGTACCAGCCCTGGTCCACGCCCTGCAGTCCGCGCAGCGCGCCGTAGACCGGCAGCCACACGTCCACCCAGTTCACCGGCTCGATCTGGATCTGCCGCGACTCGCCGGTGCCGTCGTCGCCCGGCGCGGCGGGCAGCGTCTGGTTGGCCGGGTAGCCGGCGGGCATCGGGCCGTCCGGCAGGCTCCAGCCCTGGTTGGGCCGGTAGGTGTCCAGCGTGAAGGCACGCAGCAGCCGCTTGTCGTTGCCGAGGCCGCGCACCCGGAACAGGTCCACCGTGCTGCCCTGGTCGAGCATCCCGCGCAGCGACGTGAACGGGTTGACGCCCAGTCCGCCCGAGCCCGCGCCCTGACCGCTGCGGCCGCTGCCCGGCAGCCGCCCGACCGTGCCGACGGCGGTGACCGTCGTGCCCGCGACCAGACCGCACACCAGCGCCAGCGCCAACACCGCGACGGGGGCGGCCGCGGCGGAGGGCGACGCGCCCATGCCGGGCGCGTCCCGGTTGCGCCAGCGGCGGTGCCGGTGGTTCCCGTCCACCGCGAGCAGCCCGGCGAAGGCCGAGGCACCCAGCAGGAACGTCCACCAGGGGAGCATGGTGTCCGACAGCGACGCCGGGACCGCGTACACGCACAGCAGCACCAGGCCCGTCGCGGCCGGCGCGGACGCCGCGACCGCGAGGGTGTCGACCAGCACCGCGACCATGCCCATCGCGATGGTGACCAGGCACAGGATCGGCGGCGTGGGGTCGACCGGCGGCAGGCCGGTGCGGATCTGGTCGAAGGCCGAGACGAGCACGTCGTTCAGCTCGGTGAAGGCCGCCGGGCCGGGGATGATCGCCAGGATGCCGCTGCCGGTGAACACGCCGGTGATCAGCAGCAGGAGCACGACGAGCTGCGCCAGCCCGACCAGCGGTGTCGGTGTGCGGATGGAGCGGAGCGCGAGGCCGGTGCAGGCCACCAGCACCACGGTGACCGCGACGTAGCCGAGCCAGCTCACGCCGCCGACGACACCGGTCAGCGAGGTCGACGCGCACAGCGTCGCCACGCCCGCGGCGACCGGCGCGAGCACCGAGCTGCGCCACGCGGGCGGCGGCTGGACGTAGCGCTTCGTGGGGGTGTGCAGCTCCGGGCGGCCCGGCGACGGGGGAGCGACGCCGGGACGAGGCAGCGTGCTCGTCACAGCGAACCCCCGATCAGCACGCCGCGGCCGGAGCCCGTGCGGCACAGCTCGCCCCAGACCTGCGGCATCGGCGTCGCGGGGTCGGCGATCACGACGCCCCAGCCCGCGGCCCGCAGCAGCGTGGCCGACTCCTCGGTGGCCGCCGCGCGCTTCTCCGGCACGGAGATCCCGCTGGCGAAGGCCGGCGTGTCCAGCAGCACCGCGAGGCTGCGGATGCCGCGCGGCCGGTAGCGGGCCAGCTCGTGCACCGCCTCGTTGCTCACCGTGCCCAGGATCGCGATCAGCTCCTGCCCCTCGGCCGGGTCGTGCCCGGTGGTGAGGTCCCGCTGGTGCGCGGGCTGCAGTGCGGCCAGCGCGTCCAGGATGAGGTTGTCGTAGCCCTCGCCGCCGTCGCCCGGCGCGTCGGCGAGGACCTTGCCGTGCTCGCTGACCAGCCGCACCCGGTGCCCGGCCTTGCGGACGTGCAGGCACACACTGGCGGCGAAGGAGATGGCCCATTCGAGGCTGGCCGTCGGCCCGGTGCCGTGGTGCGCGGCCGCGCGGTGGTCCAGCAGCACGGTCGTGCCGCCGCGCCACGGGCGCTCCTCGACGCGGACCATGATCTCGTCCCGGCGGGCCGTCGAGCGCCAGTGCACCTTGCGCAGGTCGTCGCCCTGGCGGTAGTGCCGCACGACCACGTCGGTCTCGCCCTGGCCGGCGTGCAGCCGGACGCTGCCGTCGTCGCCGGCGCCGATCCCGGCACCGCTGGGCAGGCCCCACAACGCCACCACGCGCGGGACCACGACCAGCCGGCTGTGCCCGATCAGCTCGCGGTCGAACTCGCACAGCCCGAACGGGTCGGTCAGCGTCGCGCGCAGCGGGCCGACCTGCTGGATCCCGCGCAGCGTCGGCTGGATCGGGTAGCGCAGGGCCACGACCCGGCCGTGCGGCAGCCGCTCGACCACGAACCGCGGCCGCGAGCCCAGCGCGTACGGCACGCCGTCCTCGAGCAGCACCTCACCGGCAGGCAGCTTCCCGTTGCGCCACAGCGCCAGCTCGACCTCACTGTTCGAACCGACGGCGACCCGGTCGGGCAGCATCCGGCGCGAGGCGCCGATGCGCACCCGCGACGCCGCGATGAACACGGCCACCACCAGTGGCAGGGCGATCACGAACACGGCGACCCGCAGCAGATCGCGCTCGTTGAGCACCACCGCGCACACCGCGGCCGCGACGCCCGCGGCCAGCAGGCAGCGGCCCCGTGTGGTCAGCCCCGACAGCGACCGCAGCATCGCCGGCTACCGGCGGGCCTGGCCGTTGACCGCGGGTCCGCCCTGCGGCACCGGCACCCGGTGCAGCACCGCGCGGACCACGTCGGTGGCCGACCGGCGGGCGGCGTGCGCCTCGGTGGTCAGCACGAGCCGGTGCGCGAGCACCGGGATCGCCACGGCGTGCAGGTCGTCCGGGACGACGTAGTCGCGTCCCGAGAGCGCGGCCTGGGCGCGGGCGGCGCGCACCAACTGCAGCGTCGAGCGAGGGGACCCGCCGAGCCGGATCTCCGGCACCTGACGGGTCGCGGCGACGATGTCCACGGCGTAACGGCGCACCTCGGGGGCCATGTGCACGCGGCGCACCAGGTGGATCAGCCGGACCACGGTGGCGGCGTCGGACACCGGCTCCAGCTCGTGCAGCGGGTTGTGGCCCGAGTGCTCGTCGACCATGGCCAGCTCGGCCTGCTGGTCGGGGTAGCCGATCGAGACGCGCGCGGTGAAGCGGTCGCGCTGCGCCTCGGGCAGGGCGTAGGTGCCCTCCATCTCGATCGGGTTCTGCGTGGCGATGACCATGAAGGGGTCGTCGAGGGTGTAGGTCGAGGTGTCGACCGTGACCTGCTGCTCCTCCATGCACTCCAGGAGCGCGGACTGCGTCTTCGGCGAGGCGCGGTTGATCTCGTCGCCGACCACGATGTTCGCGAACACCGGGCCGGGCCGGAACTCGAACCCGCCGGTCTGCCGGTTGTAGATCGACACCCCGGTGACGTCGCTGGGCAGCAGGTCGGGGGTGAACTGGATGCGGCTCACGGTGCAGTCGATCGACCGCGCGAGCGCCTTGGCCAGCGACGTCTTGCCGACACCGGGCACGTCCTCGACCAGGAGGTGCCCTTCGGCCAGCAGGGTGACGAGTGCGATGCGCACCACGTCCGGTTTCCCGACGAGCACGCGTTCGACGTTGCCGGCGATCCGGCGCATCGTGTCGTGCAGCTCGTCGAGGGAGACGGTCGGGTGACCGTTGTAGGCGGTCGCGCCGGACGGGTAGTACGGCGCTTGCCCCGGGCCCTGCTCGCCGGTGTATTCGCCAGGCGTCGCGGGCTGTGTCCTCGACGTCACTCGACCTCCTGGTGGTGGAGCCTCTTTGCGTGCTCGATGCGGCGTGATCCGCACGCCCCCGAATGAGTGGTGGCGCGGAAGCGTCTCACAGACGGGTTCCGGCGGCTCCGTCGAGCCTTCCGATGCTGCTCGGCTGACACCCAGCCTGCCACCAAGTGTGTCAAACTCCCGCCAACCTCGTGAGCGACCCCTCATATTGCCGGGTGCTGCGCTTTTGCCCCGGCACCCTCTATGCTGCGGTGAGGATCCGGCCGACTACGGAGAGGCGCGATGGTCGAGACGAAGGCGGCACCGAGTGTGGACGCGGGTGCGTTCGCGGTGTCCCCCGAACTCGCGACAGCCGCGTTCACGCAGCTCACGCAGCTGCAGGACGTGGTCGGCGAAATGGTGCGCGAGGCGAACGTGCTGGGCCGGACGGTGCCGCTCGGCGGCGGCTACGCGGCGGAAATCGGCGAGTTCATGGCCCGCTACGGCATCGACGGCCCCGGCTCGGCGGCCGACCAGCTCACCCGCTTCGGCCGCCAGCTGGACAAGCTCAAGGGCGACATCCAGAAGGCGCTGCAGCGCTACCGGGACACCGACGACGACGCGGCCGACGGCGTCGACTGCAGTGGTGGTTAGGCCCCTCGCCGGGCTGGTGCTCGTCGCGGGCTGGCTGCTGGCCGGCTGCGGAGCCCAGGCCGCCGCGCCCCCGCCGGCCTCGCCCACCCCGGCGGCGAAGACCGGTCTCGCCGCGCTCGCACCGTGTGATCTGCTCTCCTCCGTGGACCGCTCGAGCGCGGGGCTGACGTCGCTGGGCGAGGACAAGACGATCGGGACGGCGCGGGCGTGCGACTGGACCGAGTCGGGCATGTTCGGCCTGACGGTCACGCTCGACGACACCGCCGCCGTAGATGACCTGAAGGTCGACGGCGGCACGCCGCTCATGGTCGGGCGGCACCAGGCGACGAAGGTGCCCGGCGACGGGGCGTGTGCCGTGCTGCTGCCGGCGGGGGCGAAGGCCAGCGTGCAGGTGGACGTCACCAATGCGAGCTTCCGTGACACGAACCTGGCCTGCCGGCGCGCCACCACGGTGGCGCAGCTGGTCGAGCCGAAGCTGCCGTAGGGGAGAGCCGTGGGAGTTCCGGAACCGGTGCGCAGGTACGAGTCCTGCACGCACGAGGAGATGGCGGCCGAGGTGGCCGCGGGCAACGACCCCGCCGCGGCGGGGCAGGTCGGCGAGCAGTGGGCCGGTCTCGGCGCGCGGCTACAGGAGTCGATGGAGCTGTTGTCGTCGATGGCCGACCGCAGCCAGGAGGCGTGGCAGGGCCCGGGCGGGGACGCGGTGCGTGCGGCGCTCGGGCGGGCCTCGGCGTGGTCGGAGCAGGCGACCGGGGTCTCGTTCGAGCTCGCGGCCGCGGTGCGGGAGCAGGCCGGGATCGCCGCCCGGGCCAGGGCCGAGATGCCGCCGCCGGTGCCGTACGACCCGGTGGCGATGATCCGCGAGGCGGCCGGGGACGTGGTCGCGCTGATCGGGCTCTCCGACGCGATGGCCTCCCGGCGGGCGGCGTCGGAGGCGGCCCGGCGCAAGGCGATCGACGTGATGAACGCGCGGGACGGGGCGCTGCGGGCCGCCGTGCCGTCGCGGTCGTTCGAGGCGCTGCCGGAGCTGTCTTGATCCAGGTCTCGGCCTCGGCGTTCGACATCCTCTGGCACGACCTGGGGCTGCCGCCCGCGCCGGTGCCGCTCGACGTGCACAGCGTCGGCGGGACCGAGCGGGAGCGCGCCGAGATCCGGGAGGCGGTGTACCAGAACCTCGCCGAGCGCGGGCTGTGCGCCGGCGGCCGGGTGGACCAGGCACTGGTCGCGCGACTGGAGACACTGGCGGGGGCCGAGGTGTACGTGGAGTGTGAGGCGCTGCCGTCCCTCGACGACGACGTGCCGTTGCGCGCGGTGGCCGCGGCGGGCGGGAAGCGCGCGGTGCTGGCGGCGCAGCCGAGCCGGACCATCGGGTTGTCGACGATCCGGGACACCGAGCTGTGCTCCGCCGTGGTCGGGTTGCTGCCGCCGTTCGAGCCGGGTCCCGGGTTCGGGGTGAGCGTGCCGGCGTCCGCGCTGAGCGGCGAGGCCTCGGCCGCGGTGGCGAAGCAGCTGGCGGAGATCCGGGCGATCCAGGCGCGGCCGGTGCTGGGGGCTGGGCAGTTCTCGATCCGGGTCCGCGACGGCGCCCGGGTGCGCCGGGCCGGCGGCCTCAGCTGGTTCACCACGGACGCGGGCGCGTACTGCGGGACGGTCGCGCCCGGCCGGGGCGGCGAGGAGTGGCTGACCCTGACCCCCGCCGACCCGGCGCGGGTCACCGCCCGGCTGGCCGATCTGCTGGGCTGAGCCCTTCGCCCACTCCGCCCCACCCCATTCCCCACCGCCCCCCACGCGGCGCCCCGCTCCTGCCCCCACCGCCCGAAAAGGCCTCGTCCGGTGCTCGTCCGGGCGGCGGCTACCCCCGGCGCGGGGGAGGGGGTGCCGTTCGCCCCCCACCTTTCCCCCACCTGGCACCACCCGCATTCACCTGCGGAAACGTGGCGAGGTTCGCTCGGAAGGGGGGATCGCCGGCGTTGACTGTGGTGAAAAGTGGGGTACCGTGGTGCGCAGTGGGGCGGAAGGGAGGCCCCGTGGGAGGTGGGGCCGGTGTTCCTCGGTACCCACACCCCGAAACTGGACGACAAGGGGCGGCTCGCGCTGCCCGCGAAGTTTCGCGACGCGCTGGCAGGTGGGCTGATGGTCACCAAGGGACAAGACCACTGTCTCTACGTCTTCCCGCGTGCCGAGTTCGAGCAGATGGCCCGCAAGGTCGCCGAAGCGCCGTTCACCAACGAAGCGGTGCGCGCCTATCAGCGCTATCTGTTCGCCGGAACCGACGAGCAACGCCCGGACGGGCAGGGGCGCATCGCGGTCGCGCCCGAGCTGCGGCGCTACGCCGGGCTCAACAAGGAGTGCGTGGTGATCGGCGCGATCACCAGGTTGGAGATCTGGGACGCCCAGGCGTGGCAGGCCTACCTGGAGGAGCACGAGGACAGCTACGCGAAGGCACAGGAAGAGGTTCTGCCGGGCGTGTTCTAGACGTGCGGTGAGCCGGTACCCATGCCGTCGGGGGGTGTGGGTCCCGGCGTGAGGACGACTTGGACTCGGATGCCGTGAGGCCTCTGTCCGCTCAGTGGCCCTGGTGCACCTTCCCCGGCACCAGGTTCGCAGCGGGCGGGCGGGGACCTGACGGCATCCGATTCTTCTGTACGGCGGGAAAAGGGGGTGGTTGTGGCCGAACACGTGCCGGTGCTGCTCGAGCGTGTGCTCGAACTGCTCGCTCCCGCCCTCGCCGACCGCCCCGCGGTGCTGGTCGATGCCACCGTCGGCCTCGGCGGCCACGCCGACGCCCTGCTCTCCGCCCACCCGCAGCTCCGGCTGATCGCGCTCGACCGCGACCCCAACGCCCTGGAGCGGTCGCGGGAAAGGCTGGCGCGCCACGGGGATCGCGTCGAGTTCGTGCACGCGGTCTACGACCGGCTGCCCGAGGCGCTCGACGACCTCGGTCTGTCCACTGTGGATGCCGTGCTGTTCGACCTCGGCGTCTCGTCCATGCAGCTCGACCTGGCCGACCGCGGGTTCGCCTACGCCCGCGACGCGCCGCTCGACATGCGGATGGACCCGACCACCGGGCCCACCGCCGCGGACGTCCTGAACACCTATCCGCCGGGTGAGCTGGTGCGCATCCTGCGCGAGTACGGCGAGGAGCGGTTCGCCCAGCGGATCGTCAAAGCCGTGGTGGCGGAACGGGAACGTGCGCCGTTCGAGCGCAGCGAGCGGCTGGTGCGGCTGCTCTACGACGCCGTGCCCGCGGCGAGCAGGCGAACCGGCGGCCACCCGGCCAAGCGCACCTTCCAGGCGCTGCGCATCGAGGTCAACGGGGAGCTCGAGGTGCTGCGGAACGCGATCCCCGCCGCGCTGGCGGCGCTTTCCGTCGGCGGCCGGATCGTCGTGGAGTCCTACCAGTCGCTGGAGGACCGGATCGTGAAGCAGGCCATCGCCGAGCTGGCCAGGTCGCGGACGCCCCCGGGGCTGCCGGTCGAGCTGCCCGGCCACGGGCCCGAGCTGAAGCTGCTGACCCGAGGGGCCGAGAAGGCCGACGAGACCGAGATCGAGCACAACCCGCGGGCCGCCTCCGTGCGGCTGCGCGCGGCGGAACGGATCAGGGAGGGCACATGACCGCGCCCACGAGGACCCGGCGCAAGCCGGCCGAGACGCCGTCGCGCACCGCGACGCGGGAGGCGACCCGCACCGAGCGGCGCCACACCCGTGGCGGCCAGCAGCGCACCACCGCGGCCGAGCGTGCCTACGCGCGCCGCGCCCAGCGAGTGGACGTGTTGCGCCGCAACGAGAAGGAGCCGCAGCGGGAGCCGCGCAAGCTGCGCCTGCGCTGGCCGAAGTCCCGCGCGTCGTTCGTGCTGATCGTGATGACGCTGCTCGCCGCCGGGGTGGCCACCACGCTGCTGCTGTCGACGCAGGCGATCGCGGACTCCTACCGGCTCGAGCAGATCCGCCAGGAGAACGCGAGCCTCGCCGAGCAGTCCGAGCAGCTGCAGCAGGGCGTGACCAAGGCTGAGGCGGCGTCCTCGCTGGCCAACCGTGCCAAGGCGCTGGGCATGGTGCCCGCGGGCAACCCGGCGCACCTGGTGCAGAACCCGGACGGCTCGATCACCGTGGTCGGCGAGCCGAAGAAGGCCGTCGGCCAGGCGCCACCGCCGCCCGCGCCCCCGGCCCCGCCGCCGGTGAACCAGAACCCGGCGGGCCAGACCACCGCGCCCATCGAGGGTGACGTGGCCCAGGGCGACGAGCAGCAGCCACCGGTGGTGTCGGCACAAGCGGGAGGCCAGTGATGCCCCATCGCGGCCGCCCGCGCCGGCGCACGTACACCGCGCGGGTCCGGCAGGTCGCCGGGCGGCCGGGCGTGGCCACCGGGAAGGGGCGCTACGTCGCCGTCCGGGTCGCTCTCGTCGGTGTGCTCGTGGTGGCGGGCCTGAAGCTCGTGCAGGTCCAGGGCTTCCAGGCCGAGGCGCTGTCGGCGAAGGCGGAGAGCCAGCGCACCACCACGATCACCATCCCCGCCAAGCGTGGCGCGATCGAGGACCGCAACGGCGTGAAGCTCGCCTTCAGCGTGGAGACCCGCGCGCTGTCGGTGAACCTCAAGCTCATGCGCAAGAGCTGGGCGGAGTACGCGCAGAAGAACCCGGCACTGGGCCAGAACTTCGAGACCCGCGCCGCCGCCGCCGCGAAGTTCATCGCGGCCAAGCTGCCGGGCAAGGTCACCGAGACCGAGATGCTCGCGGACTTCCACAAGAACCAGGACTTCACCTACCTGGCCAAGGACGTCGAGCCGTCGGTGGCGGACGAGATCACCAAGCAGTTCCCCGAGATCGGCAGCGAGACGCAGGCCGCGCGCGAGTACCCGGGGGACACCCTGGCCTCCAACGTGGTCGGGCTGGCGAACTGGCGCACCGACGACCCGGACGTCTCCAAGCACAACCTGCACGGCATCGCCGGGCTCGAGAGGACCCGCGACGCCGACCTGGCGGGCAAGCCGGGCCAGTACGTGGCGGACACCGCCTCGGGCAACGACAGCGTGATCATCCCGGGCACCGAGCGCGACGTGCAGTCCGCCACGGCGGGCAACGACCTGGTGCTGACCCTGGACTCCGACGTGCAGTACGCGTTGCAGAGCCAGCTTTCGGACTACGTCGCGGAGTCGCACGCCAAGGGCGGCAGCGCGGTGATCATGGATGCGAAGACCGGCGAGATCTACGCGCTCGCGGACGACCGCACGTTCGACCCCAACGACCCCAGCACCTACACCCCGGACCTGATGAACGACACGGCGGTGACCACGCCGTACGAACCGGGCTCGGTGAACAAGATCGTCACCGCGACGGCGGCGATCGACACCGGCGTCTCGACCCCGCAGGCGGTCAACCAGGTGCCCGGCTCGCTGAAGATCGCCGACCACACGGTGCACGACGCGTGGACGCACGGCACGGTGCAGTACACCACCACCGGGATCTTCGCGAAGTCCTCGAACATCGGCACGCTGCTGCTGGCCCAGCAGGTCGGGCCGGACCGGTACCTGGACTACCTGCAGAAGTTCGGCATCGGGCAGAGCACCGGGCTCGGGCTGCCCGGTGAGAGCCGCGGCTCGGTGCCGCCGCGCAACACCTGGACCGGCACCACGTTCGGCAACCTGCCGATCGGGCAGGGGCTTTCCATGACCGTGGTGCAGATGACCGGGATGTACCAGGCGATCGCGAACAACGGGCTGCGCGTGCAGCCGCGGATCGTCAAGGACGAGATCCGGCCCGACGGCACGGTGGTGCCCGAGCCGGCGCCGCAGACCGTCCAGGTGGTGAGCCCGCAGACGGCGACGACGGTGCGCGACATGATGCGCGCGGTCACCCAGACCGGCAAGAACGGCAACAGCGGCACGGCGCCGACGGCTTCGCTGGAGGGCTACCAGATCTCCGGCAAGACGGGCACCGCCCAGCAGGTCAACCCGGCGACCGGCGCGTACAGCGATTCGCTGTACAACATCACCTTCGCCGGCATCCTGCCCGCCGACAACCCGAGGTTCGTGGTCGGCATCCGGCTCGACGCACCGGACACCACGCTGCCCGCCGGGCACTCGGCGGCGCCGCTGTTCCACGACCTCGCGTCGTATCTCACGCAGCGGTACCAGATCCCGCTGTCGCCGGAGCCGGCGCCCTACATGCCGTTGCAGATCAATCAGTGAGCGCACAAGGCGTACCGGCTCGCCGGAGCGAACCGCGTCGTCGGTAACCTTCCCGCCTGTGTCGGTCAACAACGAGGGGCAGGTCCCGGACAGCCCGGTCAAGGCGGCGGTCGCCCCGCCGCGGCCCGCGCGGATCAAGCCGGTTCCGCTCACCACGCTGGCCGCCCGCGCCGACGCGCGGGTGATCGCGGACGTGCACGGGTGGCCCGGCGACACGACGGTCACCGGCGCGACGTTGCGGGCCCAGCACGTGGTGCCGGGCGACCTGTTCGCGGCGCTGCCGGGCGCCAGGGCGCACGGGGCGGACTTCGCCGCCGACGCGCTCTCGGCGGGCGCGGCCGCGGTCCTGACGGACGAGGCGGGCGCCGAGCGGCCCGCGCTGCGCGACGCGGACGTCCCCGTCCTGGTGCACAGCGACCCACGTGCCGTCCTCGGCTCGGTCGCCGCCTGGATCTACGGGGAGCCGTCGCTGGAGCTCGCCGTGCTGGGCGTGACGGGCACCTCCGGCAAGACCACGACGTCCTACTTCGTGGACTCCGGGCTGCGGGCCGCCGGGAGCACCACGGGGCTCATCGGCACGGTCGAGACCCGGATCGCGGGCGAGCGGCTCGCCAGCGCGTTCACCACCCCGGAGGCGCCGGACCTGCAGGCGCTGTTCGCGGTGATGGTGGAGCGGGGCGTCACGCACGTGCCGATGGAGGTCTCCAGCCACGCGCTCGCGCTCGGGCGGGTCAACGGGACCCGGTTCGCCGTCGGCGCGTTCACCAACCTCTCCCAGGACCACCTGGACTTCCACCGCGACATGGAGGAGTACTTCGCCGCCAAGTCGCTGCTGTTCGACGGCCGGTCCAGCACCGAGGTCGTGGTGATCGACACGGCCTGGGGGCAGGCGCTGGTCAAGCCGCACACGGTCACCGTGTCCACCCAGCCCGGCGTCGACGCGGCCTGGACCGCGACCGACATCGAGACCACGCCGACCGGTGAGCAGTCCTTCAGCCTGCGCGGGCCCGACGGGCGCAGCGTCCGCGCGAAACTGCCGCTGCCGGGCACGTTCAACGTGGCCAACGCGCTGCTGGCCGCGGCGGTGCTGGACGCCACCGGCATCGCGATGGATCACATCGTCGCCGGGCTCGCGGCGGTCGAGGTGCCCGGCCGGATGGAGCGGGTCTACCTCGGGCAGGACTTCACCGCCGTCGTGGACTACGCGCACAAGCCCGCGGCCGTCGCCGAGGCGCTCGACGCCCTGCGCGCCCGCACCGGCAACCGGGTCATCACGGTGCTGGGCTGCGGCGGCGACCGTGACACCGGCAAGCGCCCGCTGATGGGCGAGGCCGCCGCGCGCCGCAGCGAGGTGCTGATCGTGACCGACGACAACCCGCGTTCGGAGGACCCGGCGCTGATCCGCGCCGCGATGCTCACCGGCGCCCGCGCCGCCCGAGCCGGGGGCCGCGTGCTGGAGATCGGGGACCGGCGCGCCGCCATCACCAGGGCGGTCGAGCTGGCCGAGCCCGGCGACGTGGTGCTGATCGCGGGGAAGGGGCACGAGACCGGCCAGGAGGCCGGCGGCGTGGTGCACCCCTTCTCCGACCGTGACGAGCTGGCCGCCGCCATCCGGCACCGGCTCGAGGGACAACCAGGAGTATCCGCTTGATCTCGCTCACCCTGGCGGAGATCGCCAGCATCGTCGGTGGGACGGTGCACGACAGCGACGGCACGGCCGTCGTCAGCGGCGGCGTGGAGTTCGACTCCCGCAAAATCGGCCCCGGCGGTCTCTTCCTCGCCCTGCCGGGCGAGAAGGCCGACGGCCACACCTTCGCCCGCCAGGCGGTCGAGGCCGGCGCCGCCGGCGTGCTCGCCGCCCGCCCGGTCGGCGTGCCGGCCGTGGTCGTGCCGCCGCTGCCCGCCGGCCAGGCGCACGAGCGGTCGGTCGCCCTCACCGGCGACACCGACGGCTCCGGGGCGGCCGTGCTCGCGGCGCTGGGCAAGCTGGCCCGGTACGTCGTGCGGCAGCTGTCCACGGAGGGGCTCACCGTCGTCGGGGTCACCGGCTCCTCCGGCAAGACCTCCACCAAGGACCTCATCGCGCAGCTGCTGGAGCCGCTGGGCCCGACGGTCGCGCCGCCCGGGTCGTTCAACAACGAGCTGGGCCACCCGTGGACCGCGCTGCGGGCCGACGAGAGCACCCGGCACCTGGTGCTGGAGATGTCCGCGCGCGGCCCCGGCCACATCGCCGAGCTGGCCGTGACGGCGCCGCCGCGCATCGGCGTGGTGCTCAACGTCGGTTCGGCGCACGTGAGCGAGTTCGGCTCGCGCGAGGCCATCGCGCAGGCCAAGGGCGAGCTGGTGGAGGCCCTGCCCGAGGACGGCGTGGCAGTGCTCAACCTGGACGACCCGCTCGTCGCGGGGATGGCGAGCCGCACCAAGGCGCGCGTCGTCGGCGTCGGCGAGCACCCGGACGCGGACGTGCGCGCCGAGGACATCGTGCTCGACGAGCAGGCCCGCCCGTCGTTCCGCCTGGTGACCGCCAAGGGCGACGCCCGGGTGACGCTGGGCCTGCACGGCGAGCACCACGTGGGCAACGCGCTCTCGGCCGCGGCGGTCGCGCTCGAACTCGGTTCCACTGTGGACGAGGTCGCCACTCGTCTGTCCACTGTGGAGCGACGGTCGACCAGGCGGATGGAGGTCGTCACCCGCGCCGACGGCGTCACCATCCTCAACGACTCCTACAACGCCAACCCCGAGTCGGTGCGCGCCGCGCTCAAGACCCTGGCGTCCATGAGCCGCGGCAGGCGATCCTGGGCGGTCCTCGGTGTGATGGGCGAACTGGGTGCCGATAGCGTGACCGCACACGACGAGATCGGCCGCCTCGCGGTCCGGCTCAACATCGGCAGGCTGGTGGTCGTCGGCTCCGAGGACTCAGCCGCGGCACCGATGCATTTCGGCGCCAGCCACGAAGGGTCATGGGGAGAGGAGTCCGTCCTGGTGCCCGACACCGACGCCGCCACCGCCCTGCTGCGCGCGGAGCTCGAACCGGGCGACGTCGTGCTCGTCAAGGCCTCCAACTTCGCCCAGCTGTGGCGGGTGGCGAACGCGTTGCTCGAGGATGGTGTTGCGTGATCAGCATTCTGGTCGCCGCGGGGATCGGGCTATTGATCTCCATTCTGCTCACCCCGTACCTGATCCGGGTGTTCTCCCGGCAGGGCTTCGGCCAGGAGATCCGGGAGGAGGGGCCGCAGGGCCACAAGTCCAAGCGCGGCACGCCCACCATGGGCGGCGTCGCGATCATCCTGGCCATGGTCGCCGGGTACTTCCTGGCGCACCTGTTCAGCTGGCAGCGGCCCTCGGTCTCCGGCCTGCTGGTGCTGTTCCTGGCCGTGGGCCTGGGCGTGGTCGGCTTCCTCGACGACTTCATCAAGATCCGCAAGCAGCGCAACCTGGGGCTGAACAAGACCGCGAAGCTGGTCGGGCAGCTGGTGGTCGCGGTCGCGTTCGGCGTCCTGGTGCTCAACTTCGCCGACAAGTACGGCCTCACGCCCGCCTCGCGCAACCTCTCCTACGTGCGGGACCTGGCGCTGATCACGTTCCCGTCGGTGCTGTTCGTGCTGTTCTGCTACATCGTGATCTCCGGCTGGTCCAACGCGGTGAACTTCACCGACGGCCTGGACGGGCTCGCCGGCGGGGTCTCGGCGATGGTGCTGGCCACCTACGTGGTCATCGCGTTCTGGCAGGAGCGGCTCTCGTGCGTGAACTCCCCGCAGGCCGCCTGCTACGACGTGCGTGACCCGCTGGACCTCGCCGTGGTAGCGGCGGCCGCCGCGGGCGCCTGCGTCGGCTTCCTGTGGTGGAACGCCGCGCCCGCGAAGATCTTCATGGGGGACACCGGCTCGCTGGCGCTGGGCGGGCTGGTGGCCGGGTTGTCCATCACGACCCGCACCGAGCTGCTCGCCATCGTCATCGGCGGCCTGTTCATGGTCGAGATGATCTCGGTGGTGCTGCAGATTGCGGTGTTCCGCACGACCCGGCGGCGGTTGTTCCGGATGGCGCCGTTCCACCACCACTTCGAGCTCGCGGGCTGGGCGGAGACCACGGTCATCATCCGGTTCTGGCTGCTGGCCGCGATCTGCTGCATGTTCGGCCTCGGCCTGTTCTACAGCGAGCAGCTGGGCGCGGGAGGCTAGCGGTGTTCGCCGGACGTCACGTCCTCGTCGCGGGGGCCGGGGTCACCGGCCGTTCGGCCGTCCCCGCACTGCTCGAGCTGGGCGCACGCGTCACCGTCGCGGACGGCAACGCCGCGCGGCTCGCCGAGTTCGAGGGCACGGGCGCGCAGACCGCGGCGGGACTCACCGAGCCGCCCGCGGACGTCGACCTCGTCGTGACGAGCCCGGGCTGGCGGCCCACCTCGCCGCTGCTGGTCGCCGCCGCCGAGGCGGGGATCGAGGTCATCGGCGACGTCGAGCTGGCCTGGCGGCTCGGTCGGGCGCGGGAGAAGCCGCCGGTCTGGCTCGCCGTCACCGGCACCAACGGCAAGACCACGACGGTCGGCATGCTGGAGTCGATCCTGCGGGCCGCCGGGCACAACGCCGTCGCCTGCGGCAACGTCGGGTTCGCGGTGCTGGACGCCGTGCACGCCGGGTACGACGTGCTGGCCGTGGAGCTGTCGAGCTTCCAGCTGCACTGGTCGAGCACGCTCGCGCCGCACGCGGCGGTGGTGCTCAACGTCGCCGAGGACCACCTCGACTGGCACGGCTCGATCGAGGCCTACGCCGCGGACAAGGGCAAGATCCTCGAACACGCGGCCGTCGTCGTCCACAACGCCGACGACCCGTGGTCGACGCGGCTCGCGGCCGGGCACGAAGGCGCGCGGCACGTCGCCTTCCGCCTCGACACCCCGCGTCCCGGCGAGCTGGGACTGGTCGAGGACCTGCTGATCGACCGCGCGTACGTCCAGGACCCGGCGAGCAGCGCCGAGGAGCTGTGCGGTGTCGCGGACGTGCGTCCCGCGGGCCCGCACAACATCGCCAACGCCCTCGCGGCCGCCGCGCTGGCCAGGGCGCACGGCGTGCGCCCTGAGGCCGTCGCGAAGGGGCTGCGGGACTTCCGGCCGGGCGCGCACCGGGCCGTCGAGATCGGCGAGGTCGGCGGCGTCCGCTACATCAACGACTCCAAGGCCACCAACCCGCATGCCGCCGCCGGTTCGCTGCTCGCGCATCCCGACGTGGTCTGGATCGCCGGCGGGCTGCTCAAGGGCGCGCAGGTGGACGACCTGGTCACCGCCGTGGCGGGGCGGCTGCGCGGCGCGGTGCTGCTGGGCACCGATTCCGGCGTGATCGCGGCCGCTCTCGCGCGACACGCGCCGAATGTCCCCGTCCGGCAGGTGCCGCCGGGTGACGATGAGCCCATGAATGCGGCGGTTGAGGCGGCCCGAGTGCTGGCGCGTCCCGGTGACGTCGTGCTGCTGGCACCTGCCGCGGCATCGATGGACCAGTTCCGGGACTACGCCCACCGCGGCGACGCCTTCGCGGAGGCGGTGCGCGGCCTGTCGGGCGGGGCGGATGACCGCGGTTGAGGACAGGCCCCAGGCAGGTGCGCGCGGGCCGCGCCGCAAGCGGCAGCGGCCGGAGGGCAAGCTGGGCTCGGTCTACACCGCGCTGACGGCCTGGCTGTCGCGGCCGCTGGCCGACTTCCACCTGGTGCTCGCGCTGACCGGCCTGCTGACCTCGATCGGCATCGTGATGGTGCTGTCGGCCTCGTCGGTCGCCTCGGTGGACCCGGCCACCGGTTCCGGGGTGTACTCGCTGTTCAAGAAGCACCTGGTGTTCGTGCTCACCGGCACGATCGTGTTCTGGGTTGCCCTGCGGCTGCCGCTCAAGCGCACGCGGGCGCTCTCGTCGATGTCGGTGCTGGTCTGCCTCGGCATGCTCGCACTCGTGCTGACGCCGCTGGGCTCGGCGGGCGGCGGTGCGCAGCGCTGGTTCGTGATCGGCTCGTTCTCCGTCCAGCCGGTCGAGTTCGCCAAGGTCGCGCTCGCGCTGTGGGGCGCGCACGTGCTGGTCACCAAGTACGGGGTGCTGCACCAGTGGCGCCATCTGCTGGTGCCGGTGGTGCCGGTCGCGCTGCTGATGTTCGCGCTCGTGATGGCGCAGCCGAACCTGTCCGGCACCATCACCCTCGGCGTGGTGCTCGCGTCGCTGCTGTGGTTCGCCGGCGCCCCGAAACGGCTGTTCGCGGTGATGTGCGCCGGCGGGCTCGCCGCCGTCGTGGTGCTGGCGCTGACCGCGAGCTACCGCGCCTCGCGCGTGCTGTCGTTCCTGTCGCCCGGCTCGGACACCAGCGACTCGGCGTACCAGGCCACCCAGGCGAAGTACGCGCTCGCCGACGGCGGGCTGTTCGGCAAGGGGCTCGGGCAGGGCCCGTCGAAGTGGGCGTACCTGCCGAACGTGCAGAACGACTTCATCTTCGCGGTGATCGGCGAGGAGCTGGGCTTCATCGGCTGCATCGTGGTGATCGGCCTGTTCGTGGGCCTGGCGATCGTCGGGCTGCGCATCGCCACCCGCAACCTCGACCCGTGGATCCGGATCGTGGCCGGCACGCTGACCGTGTTCACCGTGTCCCAGGCCGGGATCAACATCGGCTACGTGGTCGGCCTGCTGCCGGTCACCGGCGTCACGCTGCCGCTGATCTCGGCAGGTGGTACCTCGATCTGGGTCACGATGTTCCTGATGGGCCTGCTGGCGAACGCGGCCCGGCACGAGCCGGAGTCGGTCGCGGCACTGCGTTCGCAGGGACCGGGTAAATTCGGTCGCCTCCTGCGGTTGCCCGCACCCGACGTCTACCGCCCACCCACCCGGCGGCGCGGCGGCGGACGTGCGGCGGCCTCCCGCGGGGCCCGGCCGTCCGCGCGCCGCACCCGTTCCGCCCAGCCGGCGGAGCGCCGGCGCGCGGCGCCGGACTACGGTAGACGTTCGACGCGAAGAGGAACCACGTGACTGAAGGCGTTACGGGCAGTGTGAGCAAACGGGCCCCCACCGTCGTCGTGGCGGGCGGTGGCACCGCCGGGCACATCGAGCCCGCCATGGCGCTCGCCGACGCGGTCAAGCGCCTGTGCCCCGAAGCGACGGTCGTCGCGCTGGGCACCCCCAAGGGCCTGGAGAACGAGCTCGTCCCGCCGCGTGGCTACGCCCTGGAGCTCATCCCACCGGTCCCGCTGCCGCGCAAGCCGACCGCCGAGCTGTTCCGCCTGCCGCTGAAGGTGCGTGACTCGGTCAAGCAGGCCCGTGCGGTGCTCGACCGGGTCGGCGCGAACGTCGTGGTCGGGTTCGGCGGCTACGTGTCGCTCCCGGCGTACCTCGCCGCCCGCGGCCGGGTGCCGATCGTGGTGCACGAGGCCAACCAGTCACCGGGCCTGGCGAACCGCGTCGGCGCGCGCTTCGCGAAGCGGGTCGCGGTCGCGGTGCCGGACACCCCGCTGCCGAACGCCGAGGTCGTCGGGATCCCGCTGCGGCGCTCGATCACCTCGCTGGACCGGGCCGCGCTGCGCGCCGAGGCCCGCAAGCACTTCGACCTCGACCCGGACGCGCCGACGCTGCTGGTGTTCGGCGGCTCGCAGGGCGCCCGCTCGATCAACAACGCGGTGTCCGGCGCGGCGAAGGAGCTGGCCGAAGCCGGCGTCGGCGTGCTGCACGCGCACGGGCCGAAGAACACCCTGGTCGTGCAGGAGTTCCCGGGCCGCCCGCCGTACGTGCCGGTGCCGTACCTGGAGCGGATGGACCTGGCCTACGCGGCGGCGGACATGGTGCTGTGCCGCTCGGGCGCGATGACCGCGGCGGAGGTGTCCGCGGTCGGGCTGCCCGCGGTCTTCGTGCCGCTGCCCATCGGCAACGGCGAGCAGACCACCAACGCCAGGCCCGCGGTGGACGCGGGGGCGGCGCTGCTGGTCGAGGACGCGAACCTGACCCCGGCGAAGGTGGCCGAGCTGGTCATCCCGCGGCTCACGGACCCGGGGGTACTGGCGAAGATGGGCGCGGCCGCGGTCGGCATGGGCCACCGCGAGGCCGACGAGGTGCTGGCCCGGATCGTGTTGGAGGCGGCGAAGTGACGGTCCCCGAGCAGCTCGAGCGCGCGCACCTGATCGGCATCGGTGGTGCGGGCATGAGCGGTATCGCACGCATCCTGCTCGCCCGCGACGCGCACGTGTCCGGCTCCGACGCCAAGGACTCCCGCGCCTTCCTGACGCTGCGCGCCCAGGGCGCGCGCATCGAGATCGGGCAGCGCGCGGAGAACCTCGACGGCCCGACGGCGGTCGTGGTCTCGACCGCGATCAAGGACACCAACCCCGAGCTGGCCGCGGCCCGCGAGCGCGGCATCCCGGTGCTGCACCGCGCGCAGGCGCTCGCGCTGCTGATGGAAGGGCACCGCGTCGCGTGCATCGCGGGCACGCACGGCAAGACCTCCACGACCTCGATGCTGACGGTCGCGCTGCAGCACTGCCGGCTGGACCCGTCGTTCGCGATCGGCGGGGACCTCAACGAGTCCGGCGCCAACGCGCACCACGGCGAGGGCGGCATCTTCGTCGCCGAGGCCGACGAGAGCGACGGGTCGTTCCTGACCTACTCGCCGTCGGTCGCCGTCGTGACCAACGTCGAGCCCGACCACCTCGACCACCACGGCACGCCCGAGGCGTACGTGGCGGTGTTCACCGAGTTCGTGAAGCGGGTCCAGCCCGGCGGGCTGCTCATCGTCTGCGGTGACGACGAAGCGGCGAACGCGCTGGCCGAGCGGGCCGAAGGCATCCGGGTGCGGCGTTACGGCCGGACCGTGACCGGCGAGCACGACGCGCGGGTGCTGGAGTACCGGGCCACCGAAACCGGCGGCACGGTGCGGATCGCGCTGGACGGCGAGGAGATCACCGTGCCGGTCGCGGTGCCGGGCGAGCACATGGCGCTCAACGCCGTGGCCGCCCTGCTGGCCGGGATCGAGCTGGGCGCCCCGGTCGACGGCCTCGCCGAGGGGCTCGGCGCGTTCGGCGGTGTGCGGCGGCGGTTCGAGTTCAAGGGCCGCGCGGGCGACGTGCGGGTCTACGACGACTACGCCCACCACCCGACGGAGGTCGCGGCGCAGCTGCGCGCCGTGCGGCACGCGGCCGGCACCGGGCGCGTCATCGTGGTGTTCCAGCCGCACCTGTACTCGCGCACGAAGACCTTCGCGGCGGAGTTCGCCGAGGCGCTGGCGCTGGCCGACGAGGTCGTCGTGCTGGACGTCTACGGCGCGCGCGAGCAGCCGCAGCCGGGGGTGACCGGCGCGCTGATCGCGGACCGGATCGCCGGCGCGGGCGTGCACTACGAGTCCGCGTTCGACCGGGTGGTGCCGCTGGCCGCCGACCTGGTGAAGCCGGGGGACCTGCTGGTCACCATGGGCGCTGGGGACGTCACGCAGCTCGGCCCGGAGATCCTCGCCGAGCTCGACCGGCGCGCGGGGGCCTGATTGGCGACGAGGGAGCAGCGGCGAAGGCCGGCCGCCCGGCGCGGCACCGGGACGCCGGTCCGCAGCCGTCGTGGCCGCCGCCCGCTGACCGCGCGCACCCGGACCGGGACCGGCTTCAGCCGGCGGCGGGCGGTGCGGCGGCGCTGGGTCGCGCTGCTGACGGTGCTGACCGTGGTCACCCTGGCCTACCTGGTGTGCTTCACCTCGTTGCTGGGCGTGCGCTCGGTCGACATCGAAGGCGCGTCCTCGGTGCCGGTGGACCAGATCCGCGCGGCCGCCGCGGTGCCCGACCGCCAGCCGATGATGCTCGTCGACACCGGCGAGATCGCCGACCGCGTCATGCGGCTGCCCGGCGTGGCGTCCGTCGACGTGTCGCGCTCCTGGCCGTCCACGGTGGACATCACGGTGACCGAGCGGTCGCCGATCGGGTTCTTCCAGGGCGCGGGCGGGGTGCACCTGGTGGACGGCACCGGGCTGGACTACAAGACGGTGCAGAACAAGCCCGCGAAGCTGCCCGAGCTGAGCCTGGCGCACGTGTCGCCGGACGACGCGGTGACCCGGTCGGTGACGGCGGTACTGCTGTCGCTGCCGCAGGCGCTGAAGGACCAGGTGACCGTCGTGCGGGCGCAGACCCCGGGCGGCGTGGAGTTCACCCTGGCGAACGGGAAGATCGTGCGCTGGGGCAGTGCCGAGGAGCCGGACCGGAAGATGAAGGTGCTGGCGGTGCTGCTGACCCGCGAGGGCAAGATCTACGACGTCGCGAGCCCCGACCTGCCGACGGTTTCGTGAGGGTGGCGGCCTTGCCGCGCAACGACATCGCGCCCGAGTCCAAAGTGACCTGGAAGAGACCCGCGCCGCGCGGTTCCCTTGCGACCGCTTGACGGGGGAGTGGGCCCCGCGCGAAAGTGTTGTGGCGAAAAAGCCTTCGCCGACACGCGGCGTGGCTGCTGGATTCCGGCGTGCCTGATCCCTACCGTCCTGCAACAAGCCAGAAGTTGACATAACTCTAAACCTCGGGTTGAGGTTTCCGGTTGTGCCACTCCGGGCGAGCGGTACGAGTACTCACGATCAGGAAGGCGGACCCGATGACGCCCCCGCACAACTACCTCGCGGTGATCAAGGTCGTCGGCATCGGCGGTGGCGGCGTCAACGCTGTCAACCGCATGATCGAGGTCGGCCTCAAGGGTGTCGAGTTCATCGCGGTGAACACCGACGCGCAGGCACTGCTGATGTCCGATGCCGATGTCAAGCTCGACATCGGCCGCGAGCTCACCCGTGGCCTCGGTGCCGGCGCCAACCCCGAAGTGGGGCACAAGGCCGCCGAGGACCACCGCGAGGAGATCGAGGAGGTGATCAAGGGCGCCGACATGGTCTTCGTGACCGCAGGCGAAGGCGGCGGCACCGGTACCGGTGGCGCTCCCGTGGTCGCCTCGATCGCCCGCAAGCTCGGCGCGCTGACCATAGGAGTCGTCACCCGCCCTTTCACCTTCGAGGGCAAGCGTCGCGGCAAGCAGGCCGAGGACGGCATCCAGGCACTGCGCAACGAGTGCGACACCCTGATCGTGATCCCCAACGACCGGCTGCTGCAGCTCGGTGACATCGGCGTCAGCCTGATGGACGCCTTCCGCTCGGCCGACGAGGTACTGCTCTCCGGTGTCCAGGGCATCACCGACCTGATCACCACCCCGGGCCTGATCAACCTGGACTTCGCGGACGTCAAGTCCGTCATGTCCGGCGCGGGCAGTGCCCTGATGGGCATCGGCTCGGCCCGCGGCGAGGGCCGCGCGGTGCAGGCCGCGGAGAAGGCGATCAACTCCCCGCTGCTGGAGGCCTCGATGGAGGGCGCGCACGGCGCGCTGCTGTCCATCGCGGGCGGCTCGGACCTCGGCCTGTTCGAGATCAACGAGGCCGCGTCGCTGGTGCAGGAGTCCGCGCACCCGGACGCCAACATCATCTTCGGCACGATCATCGACGACTCGCTCGGCGACGAGGTCCGCGTCACGGTGATCGCGGCCGGGTTCGACGCGGGCGCGCCCACGCACAAGAAGCTGGAGCCGCCCGCCATGGGCTCGCGGCCGTCGGGCAGCACCGTCTCCGCCGAGGCCGGCCAGGTTCGCACCCCGGCGCCGGCGACACCGCCGCCCGCGTCCGGGGCCTACCCGCCGGTCACGCCGCCGCGGAACCCGGCGTCCACGAGCTACCAGCCGCAGTCGCCGTCCCTGCCGCAGCCGGGCGGCAGCGCCCGCGGCTACCCGGCGCCGCGCAACGGCCAGGGCAGCCTGCCCAACCGCGCCGTGCCGGTCACCGACGACCCCACCGACGACGAAGTCGACGTGCCGCCCTTCATGCGCCGCTGACCCCCGCGCTCGTTCGTGGGAAGGTGAAGGGGTGCGCATCAGACGGGTGGTGACCACCCGGGCCGGTGGGGCCTCGGTGGGGAAGTTCGAGTCGTTCAACCTCGGCGATCACGTGGGGGACGACCCCGCGGCGGTCGCGGCCAACCGGAAACGGCTGGCCGCCGAGCTGGGCCTGACGAAGATCGCCTGGATGGAACAGGTGCACGGGCGGACCGTCACGGTCGTCGACGGCACCGAGACCGCGCCGGCCGAGGCGACCGACGCGCTGGTGACCGCCACCCCTGGTGTCGCCGTCGTGGTGCTCGTCGCCGACTGCGTGCCGGTGCTCCTGGGTGACGCCGAAGCCGGAGTGGTCGCCGCGGTCCACGCCGGCCGCGTGGGCGCGCGGATCGGCGTCCTCCCGGCGGCGCTGAAGGTGATGCAGGAGGTGGGCGCCGAGCTCGGGCGCATCGAGGTACTGCTCGGCCCGGCCATCTGCGGTGAGGACTACGAGGTGCCCGCCGAGATGGCCCGCGACGTCGAAAAGCACCTGCCCGGCAGCGCGACCAGGACCCGCAAGGGCACCCCCGGGCTCGACCTGCGGGCCGGACTGTGGCGGCAGCTCGCGGACGCCGGGGTCGGCAAGATCGGCGTGGACCCGCGCTGCACCTTCGAGGAGCAGAGCCTGTTCAGCTACCGCCGCGACGGCACCACCGGCCGGATCGCGGCGCTGACCTGGACCGAGCCGGAATGAGCGACGACCGCAAGGCCGCGCTGGCGAAAGCACTCGAACAGGTCGAAGAACGCGTCCGGCGTGCCTGCGAAGCGGCCGGGCGGGCCCGTGCCGAGGTTCGCATGCTCGCGGTCACCAAGACCTTCCCGGCCTCGGACGCCGCGCTGCTCACCGACCTCGGGCTGACCGACCTCGCCGAGAACCGCGACCAGGAGGCGGGCACGAAGGCCGCCGAGGTGGCCGAACTGCGGCCGGACGCGGCGGTCCGCTGGCACATGGTCGGCAGGCTGCAGCGCAACAAGGCGCGGTCGGTCGTGCGCTGGGCCGACGAGGTGCAGTCGGTGGACTCGGTCCGGCTCGCGGGGGCACTCGACAAGGCCGTGCTCGCCGAAGGGCGCCCGCGCCTGGACGTGCTCGTGCAGGCGAGCATCGACGGCGACCCGGCGCGTGGTGGCTGCCCGCTGCCGGAACTGGACGAGCTGGCCGCGTACATCGCCCGCACGGGTGGTCTGCGACTGCGGGGCGTGATGGCCGTGGCGCCCCTGGGCGCCGACCCCGGGCCGGCCTTCGAGCGGCTGGCCGAGGCCGCGGAACGGCTGCGCCGCAACCATCCTGAGGCCACTGAGCTGTCCGCGGGCATGAGCGGTGATCTTGAACAGGCGATCAGGCACGGATCCACGTGTGTGCGTGTCGGAACCGCGCTGCTCGGTGGGCGCGGTTTAGCCTCGCTGGAGAGCGGATCACCCGGAAGTGCGCGATGATCTTCGGGTGATCAGGTGAGGGAGCGGCTAGGGAGAGGCATGAGTGCGCTGCAGAAGCTGAAGGCCTACTTCGGCATGATCCCGGCCGACGAAGACGGTTACGACTCCTACGACCGGTACGACGACGGTGGTGACTACCGGCAGGAGTTCGCCGAAGAGTCGTACGACGCCTACGAGGAGGAGCCGCCCGCGCGCTCCAGGCGACGGTACCGGGCCGACTACGACGAGGAACCACTGGGCCGGTCGCACGGCGGCCGCGAGCCGGCCGTCCACGGCGCACTGGCGGTGGACCGGCAGCCGGAGCCGGTGGCCCGGCTGCGCCCGGTGCCAGAGACGCGGGTGGCCCAGCGCGACCCGCTGAGCCGCATCACCACCCTGCACCCCAGCAGCTACCTGGAGGCGCGGGCGATCGGCGAGGCGTATCGCGAGGGCACGCCTGTGATCATCAACCTCACCGAGATGGAGAACGCCGACGCGCGGCGGCTCGTCGACTTCGCCGCGGGGCTCGCGTTCGCGCTGCGGGGCTCGATGGACCGGGTGACGAACAAGGTGTTCCTGCTGTCTCCGCCCGACGTCGAGGTGACGGCGGAGGAGCGGCGGCGGATCGCCGAGGGTGGGCTGTTCCTTCGTCACTGAACGGGGTGATCGTCTCTCGTTCCGTGCAGGGAGAGGCGTAGTTGCCCGGTGGCGGTGAGTGAGAAATTGCTCCGAACGGGTGACATCGTTGGATAAATCACAGTAGGGTCACGCGAGCCGGACAGTTCGGTCGTCTCGGGTGCGTGGCGCTGGAGCCCGGTGTGGCAGAGTGGTGACGTGGATGTGCTCTGGCTTGTCGTCTACTACGTGCTGTTCGTCTTCTGGCTGCTGCTCACAGCGCGTGTCGTGGTCGAACTCGTGCGCGCCTTCGCCCGCGAGTGGCGGCCGGCGGGCGGGGTTGCGGTGACGCTCGAGACCATCTACACAGTGACCGATCCGCCGGTCCGTCTGGTCCGGCGGCTCATCCCGATGGTGCGCATTGGCGGCGTCGGACTGGACTTATCGATTATGGTGCTGCTGTTGGTTGTGTTCATACTGATGCAACTGGCGTATCCCGGGTGATATCGGGGAAACCCGGGATGTCGGAGCAGGCCATGGAGTGCGTGAGGTGATCTGATGTCGTTGACCCCCGCTGACGTGCACAACGTCGCGTTCAGCAAGCCGCCCATCGGCAAGAGGGGCTACAACGAGGACGAGGTGGACGCGTTCCTCGACCTGGTGGAGACCGAGCTTGCCCGGCTGATCGAGGACAACAACGAGCTGCGGCAGCAGGTTGAGCAGCTCGACGCCGAGCTGGAGAGTGCGCGCGGCGACCTCGACTCCGCCCGTGCGGGCGGTGGTGTGCGCGAGGAGACCTCGCGCAGGCTGGCCCCGGTGCCGCCGCCGTCGCCCGTGGAGCAGACCCAGGCCCACTCGATGGCCGACAACGGCGAGCCGAACGTGCAGGCCGCCAAGGTCCTCGGGCTGGCACAGGAGATGGCCGACCGGCTCACGGCCGAGGCCAAGACCGAGTCCGACGGGATGCTCGCCGAGGCGCGGGCCAAGTCCGAGCAGCTGCTCTCGGACGCGCGGTCGAAGTCGGACTCGATGGTGAACGAGGCGCGCACCCGTGCCGAGACGATGCTGAACGACGCCAGGACCAGGGCCGAGACCCTGGAACGCCAGGCGCGCGACAAGGCGACGTCGATGGAGCGCGAGGCGCAGCGCAAGTACACCGAGACCATGAACAACATGAACAGCGAGAAGACCACGCTGGGCAAGAAGATCGAAGAGCTGCGCACGATAGAGCGCGAGTACCGGACCCGGCTGCGTGGCTTCCTGGAGTCGCAGCTGCGTGAGCTGGACGACCGTGGTTCGGCGGCGCCGGCGTCGGCGTCCTCGAACTCCAGCGGGTCCGGCTCGGGTTCCGGCGGCGGTCAGGGGTACTCGTTCGGCCCGCGGGCCGAAGCGGGCTGACCCCCGTCTTCACGCACTGAACCGGTTCCGGTCCTCTCCCCGGGAGGGCCGGAACCGTTTCGCGCCGTGGTCCGTGTTGTAATTCAGCGTGCTCTACATCGTTCTCATCCTGGTCCTGGCCGCCCTGGGGCTGCTGGTCACGGCACTGATCACGGCGACCTCGCTGTGGGCCTGGGTCTCCATCGTGCTGTCGGTACTGGCCGGCCTGGTGCTCGTGGCGGACTTCGTCCGCCGCCGCAGCGCCCGTCGCCGGGTTGTGCACGCCGCCACGCGGGTGGACGCCGAACCCGTCGAGGAGAGCGAAGACGACGACGCCGAAGAGGTGGCGGCCGAGAGCGCCGAGGAGCCCGAGCGGGCGGAGTCCGGCGGGACCGGGCTGCTGCCCGTCACCGGCGAGGCCGGCGAGGACCAGGCGTCGTCGGCCGAGAGCGGCGACCCGGCGGAGGAGGCGACTGCTCCCGCCGACGCCGAGCTGGTCGCGAAGCTCGGCGCGGAGGTCGTCGTGGTCGACGAGTACCCGCGTTACCACGTCCTCGACTGCCCCTGGCTGGCCGACCGGGACACGATCCCGATCGCGGTCAACGAGGCACGGGACCTGGGCTTCACTCCGTGTGCCCGGTGCACCCCGGACGCGAAGCTGGCCACGGCGCACCGCGCCACGTCGAAGTCCCGGGGCTGAGGGCCGGCCCCCTGGCCCGGCGGCCATCGGCATAACGGCGTGTCCGGTGCGCTAACCTTGACTGCAGCAAGGCGTGGATCCGGCCATCACCGGGGAGCCTCCGGAAGAACGGGCCACCGGCCCCAGTAGAACCGGACGGGTGCGGCCCGTGACAGCCGCCGAACGAGCGGCCCGCGTACGCGCGGGCAAGCGGGGTGGTACCGCGGAACGCGCCGGCCGGTGTGTCTCGTCCCCGTGCGGGATCGGCAGATCCCATACGAGAGCGACGAAACCGCGAGGAGCGCACCGATGTACCCCAAGGCACAGCTGGGGGAGCAGACCCCGGGCCAGGTCGAGTCCCAGCCGTCTTTTCCCGAGCTCGAGCGCGACGTGCTGGCCTACTGGGAGTCCGACCGCACCTTCCGGGCGTCCGTCGAGGCGCGCGACGCGGGCGCCAACGGCAACAACGAGTACGTCTTCTACGACGGCCCGCCCTTCGCCAACGGCCTGCCGCACTACGGTCACCTGCTGACGGGCTACGTCAAGGACATCGTGCCGCGCTACCAGACCATGCGCGGCAAGCGCGTGGAGCGCCGCTTCGGCTGGGACACCCACGGCCTGCCCGCGGAGCTGGAGGCCGAGCGGCAGCTGGGCATCACCGACAAGTCGCAGATCGACGCGATGGGCATCGCCGCGTTCAACGAGGCGTGCCGCGAGTCCGTGCTGCGCTACACGGGCGAGTGGCAGGAGTACGTCACCCGCCAGGCCCGCTGGGTGGACTTCGAGCACGACTACAAGACGCTCGACGTCACCTACATGGAGTCGGTGATCTGGGCGTTCAAGCAGCTGTGGGACAAGGGCCTGGTCTACGAGGGCTACCGCGTCCTGCCCTACTGCTGGCGTGACGAGACGCCGCTGTCCAACCACGAGCTGCGGATGGACGACGACGTCTACCAGAGCCGGCAGGACCCGGCGGTCACCGTCGGCTTCCGCGCCGAGGGCAACGGCAACGACCTCGACGGCACCTACGTGCTCATCTGGACCACGACCCCGTGGACGCTCCCGTCGAACCAGGCGACCGCGGTGCACCCCGACCTCGACTACGTCGTGGTCGAGCCGGAGACCTTGCCGGGTAAGCGCTTCCTGCTCGCCGAGGCGCGGGTTTCCGCCTACGCCAAGGAACTCGGCGAGGAGCCGCCGGTTGTCGCGCGCTACAAGGGCGCCGCGCTGGAGGGCCTGCGCTACGCGCCGCCGTTCCCGTACTTCCTCGGCAACGAGAACGCGCACCGGATGCTGCTGGCCGACTTCGTCACGACCGAGAACGGCACGGGCGTGGTGCACATGTCGCCCGCCTACGGCGAGGACGACAAGGCCGTCGCGGACCGGTACGGCATCGTGCCCGTCACCCCGGTCGACGCGCGCGGCCGGTTCGACGCGCAGGTCCCGGACTACCAGGGCCAGCAGGTGTTCGAGGCCAACGCGAACATCATCCGCGACCTGAAGAACGGCACCGGTTCCGCCGCGCGGCAGGGCGCGATCCTGCTGCGTCACGAGACCTACGAGCACTCGTACCCGCACTGCTGGCGCTGCCGCAACCCGCTCATCTACCGCGCGGTCTCGTCGTGGTTCGTGAAGGTCACCGAGTTCCGGGACCGGATGGTCGAGCTGAACCAGCAGATCACCTGGTACCCCGAGCACGTCAAGGACGGCCAGTTCGGCAAGTGGCTCGCGGGTGCGCGCGACTGGTCGGTCTCGCGCAACCGGTACTGGGGCACGCCGATCCCGGTGTGGATGTCGGACAACCCGGAGTTCCCGCGCATCGACGTGTACGGCTCGCTCGACGAGCTGGAGCGCGACTTCGGTGTCCGGCCGACGGACCTGCACCGGCCTTACATCGACGAGCTGACCCGGCCCAACCCGGACGACCCCAGCGGGGTGTCCACGATGCGCCGGATCCCCGAGGTGTTCGACGTGTGGTTCGACTCGGGCTCGATGCCGTATGCCCAGGTGCACTACCCGTTCGAGAACGCGGAGTGGTTCGAGCACCACTACCCGAGCGACTTCATCGTCGAGTACATCGGCCAGACCCGCGGCTGGTTCTACCTGCTGCACGTGCTCGCGACGGCCCTGTTCGACCGGCCGGCGTTCACCATGTGCGTCTCGCACGGCATCGTGCTCGGCTCCGACGGGCAGAAGATGTCGAAGTCGCTGCGCAACTACCCGGACGTCAACGAGGTGTTCGACCGCGACGGCTCCGACGCCATGCGCTGGTACCTGATGGCGAGCCCGATCCTGCGTGGCGGCAACCTGATCGTCACCGAGAAGGGCATCCGCGACGCGGTGCGCCAGGCCGTGCTGCCGCTGTGGAACTCGTACTACTTCCTCGCCCTCTACGCCAACGCCGAGGGCGTCGAAGGCCACTGGCGCACGGATTCCAAGCATGTGCTGGACCGCTACATCCTCGCCAAGACCAACGAGCTGGTGACCGACGTCCAGTCCGCTTTGGACGTCTGCGACATCGCCGGCGCCTGCGCCACCGCGCGCGACTTCCTCGAGGTGCTCACGAACTGGTACGTGCGCCGCTCGCGGGACCGGTTCTGGGCTGGGGAGCAGGACGCGATCGACACGCTGCACACGGTCCTGGAGGTGACGTCCCGGACGCTGGCGCCGCTGCTGCCGCTCACGACCGAGGCGGTGTGGCGCGGGCTGACCGGCGAGCGCTCGGTGCACCTGTCCGACTGGCCGCTGGTGGACGAGCTGCCCGCGGACGTGGCGCTGGTGCGTTCGATGGACCGGGTGCGCCAGGTGTGCTCCTCGGCGCTGTCGCTGCGCAAGGCCAACAAGCTGCGGGTGCGGCTGCCGCTGGCGAAGCTGCTGGTGGCGTTGGAAGACCCAGCGGACGCGACCTCTTTGCAGCCGTTCACCGACATCATCGCCGACGAGGTCAACGTCAAGTCGGTCGAGCTGAGCACGGACGTCGCCGCGCACGGCGGGTTCGAGGTCGCGGTCAACGCGCGCGCGGCCGGCCCCCGGCTGGGCAAGGACGTGCAGAAGGTGATCAAGGCCGTGAAGGCGGGGGAGTGGTCGACCTCGCCCGAGGGCGCCGTGGTCGCCGCCGGGATCGAGCTGCTGGACGGCGAGTACGAGCGACGCCTGGTCGCGAAGGACGGCGACGAAGCGGCCGCGGCGTCCGAACTACCGGGCGGGTCCGGTCTGGTGCTGCTGGACACCGAGGTCACCCCGGAGCTCGCGGTCGAAGGCGTCGCCCGTGACCTGATCCGCGTGGTGCAGCAGGCCCGCCGCGACGCCGGGCTCGACGTGGCCGACCGGATCGAGCTGACGATCGACGCACCCGAGGACGTCGTCGCGGCCGCGAAGGAGCACGAGAAGTTCCTGGCGGGCGAGACGCTCACGGTCTCGGTGTCCTACGGGGCCGTCGACGGCGGTTCCGAGGGCACCGTGGGCGAAGGCGTCAAGGTGCACGTGAAGGTGGTCAAGGCGTAACAGGGCGGCCGCGTCGATCGATCTACCGGCAACGGGGAGAAGCTGGGGAGCCGATCGTGTCGCGGACCGCGAAGAGATGGGTACTGACCGGGGCCGCCGTCGTGGTGGTCGCGATCGTCGTGGCGGCGGTCGTGGTGCTGCGCGGCGGCACGGACAGCCCGAACACGGCGTCGGCGGCGTCTTCGGAGGATTCCGGTGACGTGGTGAGCCGGTACCTGCTGGCGTGGTCCTCGGGTGACGACACCGCGGCCGGGGCGCTGACCGACGACCCGGCGGCGGCCGCGGCCGCGTTCAAGGCGGCGCGCACCGCGCTGGCCCCGACGGGGTTCACCGCGACGCTGAAGCAGGTGACCGGCCAGACCGCCGCCGTCCACGCGAAGTGGACCCTCGGCGCGGGCCGCGTGTGGAACTACGACAACAATCTCGAGCTCCGCCATGGCGACAACGGCTGGCGGGTGCACTTCACCCCGGCCGTCATCCACCCCGAACTGCGCCCAGGTGACCGCCTGGCCGTGCGGGGCGCGTCCGACGGGCCGGCGGTGAGCGACCGCGACGGCAAGCCGTTGATGACCTGGCAGGCGGACGGGCCGAAGGCCATCGACCCGGCCTTCGCGCCGCTCGTGCTGCCCGGGGTGGGCCGCCTCGCCAGCGACACCGGCAAGGGCTGGGCGGTGGTCCTCATCGACAGCGCGAACAAGGTGACGAGCCTCTACAGCGAGGGCCCGGCGCGGACGAAGACGCTCACCACGTCCTTGAGCAGCAAGGCCCAGACGGCGGCGCAGGCGGCGGTGGACGCGGCGGGCACGCCGGCCATGCTCGTCGCCGTCCAGCCCTCGACCGGGGACATCCTCGCCGTCGCCCAGAACTCGCGGGTGACCGACGGCAACGCGCTGACCGGGCTGTACGCGCCGGGCTCGACGTTCAAGATCGCGACCGCGGCCGCCGTGCTGGAGGCCGGGGTGGCGACCGCGGACACCGTGCTGCCGTGCCCGGGCACCGTGCAGCTCGGGCAGCGCACGATTCCCAACGACGACCAGTTCTCGCTCCCGCCGCTGCCGCTGCACTCGGCGTTCGCGCACTCGTGCAACACGACGTTCGCGCAGCTGGCCTCGCAACTGCCGGCCGACGCGCTGGCCAAGGCGGCGAGCCAGTTCGGGCTGAACGCGGACTTCGACGTCCCCGGGATGACCACCGAGGCGGGCAAGGTCGTGCCCTCCACCGGCGCCGCGGACCAGGTCGAGTCCGCGATCGGGCAGGGCGCGGTGCAGGCCAGCCCGTTCGGCCTCGCGCTGATGGCCGCGACGGTCTGTGCCGGGAAGGCGGTGACCCCGGAGCTGGTGCGGGACTACGCCACCTCGGTGACCACGGGCTACCAGCCCCCCTCGGGTGCGGTGCTGGGCACGCTGCGGTCGATGATGCGCGAGGTCGTCACCGGCGGGACCGCGACCGGGCTCGCGGGCAGCGGCAAGGTCTACGGCAAGACCGGCACCGCGCAGTTCGGGGACGGCAGCCACGCCAACGGCTGGTTCGCCGGTTACCGCGACGACTTGGCGTTCTCGGCGCTGCTGCTCGGCGCGGACTCGTCCAAGCCCGCGGTGTCGACCTCGGCGGCCTTCCTCTCGCGGCTCTGAACCCCGAACCACGCGACGAGGGCCCCGGCCAGCTCCACCGCCGCCCCGATGGCCAGCGCGGCACGCAGGCCGGCCGCGGCCAGCGCCACCCCGAGCACGGCGACGCCCAGCGCGGCGCCGAACATGCGCGCCAGGTTCACCACGCCCGCGGCCAGCCCGGCGCGGTCCGGTGACACGGCGCTGACCGCGACGTTCACCACGGGGCCGGTGTTGAGCGCGAGCCCGGCCCCCAGCACCGCGAACACGACCTCCAGGTACGGCAGGGGTGCCGTGGGGCCCGCGAGCGCGAAGGCGGTGAGCCCGCCGCCCATCAGCGTCATCCCGGCGGCCATCGCCGGCCGGGGGCCGATGCGGTTCACCAGCCGTCCCGTCAGCGGCGAGCCGAGCACGACCATGGCCGGGAGCGGCAGCAGCTGCAGCCCGGCGTGCAGCGGGTCGGCGTGGCGCACCTGCTGCAGGTGCAGGCTCGCCAGCAGCAGGAAGCCGTACATCCCGAACGTCATGCACAGCGCGACCACTGCCGCGACCCGCAACTGCCCGCGCCGCAGCAGCGCCAGCGGCAGCATGGCCCGCTCGCGGCGCTCCACCAGTACGAAGGCCGCGCCCGCGAGCACCGCGACCACGCCCGGCACGACCCCCGTCTGCACGGCCGCGTAGGTCAGCGCGCCCAGGAAGAGCACGGCCAGGAGCTGTCCCGGCACGTCGATGCCCCGCGGGCGGCCGTCCGCGGACTCCGGCACGGCGAAGGTCAGGCCGAGCGCGGCCAGGCCGACGGGCACGTTGAGCCAGAAGATCGCCGGCCAGCCCGCCCGCTCGACGAGGAACCCGCCCAGCACCGGGCCGCTGGCGAGCGCCACCCCGGTGACGGTCGACCAGGCGGCCATCGCCCGGTTGCGCTCCCGCCGGCCCGGGAAGACGACCGCGAGCAGCGCGAGGCTCTGCGGGATCGCCAGTGCCCCGCCCGCGCCCTGCATCGCGCGGGCGGCGACGAGCACCCCGGTGCCGGGAGCGAGCGCACACGCGAGCGAACCGGCCACGAACACCGCGATCCCGCACCGGAACAGTCGCCGCCGGCCGAACCGGTCGCCGAGGGTGCCGCCGGTCAGCAGCAGCGCGGCGAACGCGACGTTGTAGGCGTCGATCACCCACTGCAGGTCCGCCAGCGAGCCGTGCAGGCTCTCGCCGATCGCCGGCAGCGCGAGGTTGACCGCGGTGGTGTCGGTCTGGGCGAGGAACAGGCCCAGGCACAGGGACAGGAGTGTCAGCCGCTTGCTCATTCCTCCCGACGCTAGGAGCGCGACGTGTCGGTGACGGCCGAACCGTCGCCCGGCTAGCGTGGAAGCCATGGAAACCGTCGGACTCGCGGAGGTCGCCGCGGTGCTCGCCGAGCCGAGCCGCGCGGCGATGTGCCTCGCACTGCTCGACGGGCGCGCGTGGACGGTCGGCGAGCTGGCGAAGGCGGCCGGGGTGCGGCCGTCGACGGCCAGCGAGCACGTGGCGCGGTTGCGCGAGACCGGGTTCGTGAGCGGCGCCAAGCAGGGGCGGCACAACTACGTCCGGATCGCCGACCCGCGGGTGGCCGACCTGATCGAGCATCTGGCGCAGCACGCCGAGCACCGGCCCGCGCGCGGCCTGAAGGAGTCGCTGCGCGTGCAGCGACTGGCCTTCGCACGCACGTGTTACGACCACCTCGCCGGCACGCTCGGCGTCGCGATCCGCGACGGCATGGTGCGCACCGGGATCGTCGACGTCGCCGCCGGGCTCACCCTGACCGGACACGGCCGCGAAGTCCTGGTGGACCTGGGCGTGGCAGTGCCGTCCCACGGGCGGCGCCCCCTGCTGCGCGACTGCCTCGACTGGACCGAGCGCCGCGACCACTTCGGCGGCGCCCTGCCCGCCGCGCTGCTCGAGCACGCCGTCGGTGCGGGCTGGCTCCGCCGCGAGCCGCGTCGTGCGGTCCGGCTGCTGGCGGCGGAGCCGTTCCGGGGTCTCGGTGTTGCGCCGGACAGTCTCGTGCAGTCGGGAGTGGCCTGATTTCGTTGGGGAACAAGGGTTATCGCGTGCGACGCGGGACCCGCCGGGACCGCGGACGTGGCGCCGGCGCTGCGCCGGCGGTGAGCCGCCGCGGCCATTCGAAGCGCAGCCCGACGCCCGGCGGCAGGTGCGCGAACGCGTCGGCCAGTCTCGTCAGCGTGCTGGTGGCGCGCTGCAAGTCCATTTCACCGTAGGGGAACGGCTCCTCGCGCAGTGAGCCCCACGCGGCGAGCGCGGCGCGGAACGGCGCTCCACGGCCGTGTTCGACCGCGTCGTGCACGACCGACGCCAGCACCTCGGCGACCGCGACGTCCCGCTGGTGGTGCGCGAGCAGGCGACGGCTGCGTTCCCGTGCGTCGTAGCGGGTGCGGCCGTCGAGCACGCGCGTGGACGAAAAGAGCGCGCCGGCGGCGAGACAGCCGAAGACGCCGCTGCCGAGGTTCAGCTCGCGTTCGGTCACAGCGTGTGCCAGATCGTGCGGCACGCGCCACTTCCGGTCGTAGGAGCGCATTTCGAGCGTGACGCGGTCATCGCGGTGCAGCACCGTGCGGGTGCCCCCGCCGGGCCAGGGGTGGAAGAAGACGAGCACGCGCCCAGCATCCGGTGCCGGGTGGGCGTCGGTCCACGGATTTTCCCGCCGCTTCTATACCCTGGGTCCGAAAAGGGGAGGTGGCGGTGGCGGAGCTTCCGGTCGTGCTGGGCCTGGGCGCGGCCGTCCTGCTGGCCGCGGTGCTCGCCGTCCGGCTGTCCACCCGCGTCGGCCTGCCCTCGCTGCTGATCTACCTCGGGCTCGGCGTGCTGCTGGGCGAGGCCGGCTTCGGCATCCAGTTCTCCGACGCCTCGCTCACCCAGTCGCTCGGGCTGGCCGCGCTGGTGCTGATCCTCGCCGAAGGCGGGCTCACCACCCGCTGGTCCTCCGTGAAACCCGCACTGGGACAGGGAATCGTACTGTCCACTGTGGCCGTCGGGATCAGCGTCGCGACCACCGGTGCGGCACTGCACTGGCTGCTGGGGCTGGACTGGCGGATGGCGCTGCTGTGGGGCGCGGTGCTCGCCTCCACCGACTCCGCCGCGGTGTTCTCGGTGCTGCGCACGGTCGGGATCCGCAAACGGCTGGTGGGCGCGCTGGAGCTGGAGTCCGGCATCAACGACGCGCCCGTCTACATCCTTGTCGTCGTGCTGGCCGAGGGCACGCGCGTCGACTGGACGCTGCCGCTGCTGGTGGTCTACGAGCTGCTCGCCGGACTGGCGATCGGCGCCGCCCTCGGCTGGGTGGGGGCCTTCGCCCTGCGCCGGGCCGCGCTGCCGGCCACGGGCCTGTACCCGCTCGCGACCGTCGCGATGTGCATCGTCGCGTACGCGTCCGGTCAGCTTGCGCACGCGTCGGGCCTGCTCGCGACCTACGTCGCCGCGCTCGTACTCGGCAACGCCCGGCTGCCGCACCGGTCGGACACGCTGTCCTTCGCCGAGGGGATGGGGTGGCTGGCGCAGATCGGCCTGTTCGTGCTGCTGGGCCTGTTCGCGTCGCCGGAGCGACTGCTCGACGCCGTGGTGCCGGGGCTGGTCGCCGCGGCCGTGGTGCTGCTCGTCGCCCGGCCGCTGTCGGTGCTGCTCTCGCAGCTGCCGTTCAAGGTGCCCTGGCGCGAGCAGGTGTTCCTGTCCTGGGCGGGACTGCGCGGGGCGGTGCCGATCGTGCTCGCGATGATCCCGCTCGCCACCGGCCTGCCCGGGGCGGAGCGGCTCGTCGACGCGGTGTTCGTGCTCGTGATCGTGCTCACCCTGGTGCAGGGCACGACGCTGGCGCCGGTGGCGCGCCGGCTCGGCCTCGCCGCCGAGACCGAGCCCCAGGAGATCGAGGTCGACGCGGCGCCGCTGGACGAGCTGGGCGCGGCGCTGCTGCAGGTGCGGGTCCAGCGCGGGTCGCGGCTGCACGGGGTGTACCTCAGCGAGCTGCGGCTGCCGGCCGGGGCGTCGCTGAGCCTGATCGTGCGGGACGGCGCGAGCTTCACCCCGCAGCGGACGAGCCGGCTGCAGGAGGGGGACCAGCTGCTGGTGGTCGCCACCGAGTCCGCACTGGTCTCGGCCGAACGGCGGTTGCGGGCGGTCGACCGGGCAGGCCCGCTGGCTCGCTGGCGCGGGGAGTCGGGGCACTGATAGGGTTCCGTGATAGGTCATGAGTGCCAGCGCGTAGCCCCGGCTAGCTGGCCGGCAACCCTCCAACCGCGGTGGGGTGCCCCGGGTGAGGACCTGGCCTGCCGCGCGGTGCGGCGGGCAAGCGCGGGCCCCTCGTGGGTCCCCAGGACCGCCCGAGGAGGCGCCATGACACTCGCACTCGACCCCGTCCGGACCTGTCTGCCGGCTACGCTCAACACCCAGGTCCCGCTCGTCACCGGCGAGACCGTGGAGTACGCGAACCTCGACCACGCGGCGAGCGCGCCCTGCCTCGCCGCCGTGCGCGACGCCGTCGACGAGTTCCTGCCGTGGTACGCGAGTGTGCACCGGGGCGCCGGCTTCGCCTCGCAAGTGTCCACAAAGGTCTATGAGCGCACCCGCGATGTCCTGCGCCGCTTCGTCGACGCCCGCGCCGGCGACACGGTGATCTTCACCCGCAACACCACGGACGCGCTGAACCTGCTGGCACGCAGCGTGCCGCGGCACACCTCTGTCGTGGTCTTCGACACCGAGCACCACGCCGCGCTCCTGCCGTGGCGCGGGCCGAACGTGCAGCGCATCCCGACACCTCGCACGCGGCTCGCCGCGGTGTCCGCTGTGGACAGTGCGCTCGCCGCCACTCCGGTGGGCCCGCGGCTGGTCGTGCTGACCGGGGCGTCCAACGTGACGGGCGAGCTGCTGCCGGTCCGCGAGATCGCCGCCGTCGCCCGGCGGCACGGTGCCCGGATCGCGGTCGACGCCGCCCAGCTCGCGCCGCACCGGGCCGTCTCGCTGCGCGAGCTGGACGTCGACTACGTGGTGCTGTCCGGGCACAAGCTGTACGCGCCCTTCGGCGCGGGCGCGCTGGTCGGGCGCTCCGACTGGCTGCGGGCGGCACAGCCGTACCTCGCGGGCGGCGGCGCGACGAAGCTGGTCACCGAGCGCGACGTGGTCTGGAACGTGGGTCCCGAGCGGCACGAGGCCGGCTCGCCCAACACCGTCGGCGTCCACGCGCTCGGCGTCGCCTGCGAGCAGCTCGCGCGGAACTGGGCCGCGGTGGCCGAGCACGAGCACGAACTGCTGACCCGGCTGCGCCGGGGGCTCGCGGGCGTGCCGGGGCTGGCCGAGCTGCGGTTGTTCGACGACGACGGCGACCGCGTCGGAACCGTCAGCTTCACGGTCGAGGGATACGAGCCGGGCTGGCTGGCCGCCGTGCTGTCGGCCGAGTACGGCATCGGCGTCCGCGACGGCGCCTTCTGCGCGCACATCGCGACCCGGCGGCTGACCGGCGGCCAGGCGCTGCGGGTGAGCCTCGGCCTGGGCACCACGGCCGGCCACGTCGACCGGCTGGTGCTGGCGTTGCGGCAGGTCGTCGCCCGCGGCCCGCGCTGGGCCTACGACCGGGTGGCGGGCCGCTGGGCCCCGGTGCCCGACCCGCGCCCGCTGCCCGCGTTCCTCGGCTGAGGAGGCTCGGCGGCGGGTGGGTGGGCCGGACGTGGACAATGGCCTGGTGAGCACCGAACAGGGATCGCAGCCCGAGATCGAGCCCGGGCAGTCGGCGCCGCCGAAACGGCGGGTCGTGCTGCTGGCCTGCGTCGCGGCGGTGGCGCTGGCGCTCGACATCGTCAGCAAGGTCATCGTGGTGTCCACTTTGGAGGACCACGCGCCGGTGCGGATCCTGGGCGGGCTGGTCTACCTGCAGCTTGTCCGCAACCCGGGCGCGGCGTTCTCCATGGCCACCGGGCTGACCTGGGTGTTCGCCCTGGTCGCGATCGGCGTCGTGGTCGTGCTGATCTGGTTCGCGGGACGGCTGCGCTCGGCGGGCTGGGCCGTCGGGCTCGGCCTGGTGCTCGCCGGGGCGCTGGGCAACCTGCTCGACCGCATCTTCCGCGCGCCCGGCCCGCTGCGCGGCCACGTCGTCGACTTCATCTCGGTGTTCGCGCCGAACGCCGAGGTGTGGCCGGTGTTCAACGTCGCCGACTCGTGCATCTGTGTCGGCGGGGTGCTGATCGTGCTGCTGTCGCTGCTCGGGCGGGACTACGACGGGACCCGGCGGGCCAAGAAGTGAGCACGCGGATGCTGCCCGTGCCGGACGGGCTCGACGGGATGCGTGTCGACGCCGGGCTCGCGAAGCTGCTGGGGCTGTCCCGCACGGTGATCGCCGAACTGGCCGGGTCGGGCGAGGTGCTGGTGGACGGCAAGCCGGTGGGCAAGTCGGACCGGCTCGCCGCGGGCGGGCTGCTCGAGGTGACCCTGCCGGACCCGGACCGCCCGGTCGAGGTCGTCGCCGAACCGGTCCCCGGCATGCGCGTCGTGTACGACGACGAGGACATCGTGGTGGTGTCGAAGCCGGTCGGCGTCGCGGTGCACCCGAGCCCGGGCTGGACGGGCCCGACGGTTGTCGGTGGCCTGGCGGCGGCCGGTCTGCGCATCTCGACCTCGGGTGCGGCCGAGCGGCAGGGCGTCGTGCACCGGCTGGACGCGGGGACGACGGGCGTGATGGTCGTGGCGAAGAGCGAGCACGCGTACACGGTGCTGAAGCGGGCGTTCAAGGAGCGCACCGTCGAGAAGGGCTACCACGCCGTCGTGCAGGGCCACCCGGACCCGACGCGCGGCACCATCGACGCGCCCATCGACAGGCATCCGCGGCACGACTACAAGTTCGCCGTCGTCGCGGGCGGTCGGCCGAGCGTCACGCACTACGAGGTGGTCGAGGCCTTCCGCGCGGCGTCCCTGGTGGACGTGAAGCTGGAGACCGGGCGGACGCACCAGATCCGCGTGCACTTCTCGGCGCTGCGGCACCCGTGCGTCGGGGATCTGACCTATGGGGCGGATCCGGTGCTGGCGCGGAAGCTAGGCCTGACCCGGCAATGGCTGCACGCCCGGACCCTGGGCTTCGCCCACCCGGCGGACGGCCGGTGGGTCCAGTTCGAGGCGGAGTACCCGGACGACCTGGCCCACGCGCTGGAAGTCCTGAGGGCGGAGGACTAGGCAGGGCTGCGCGCGAGCATTCTTGGCTGTCGTTGCCGGGTTCGCCTCGTGTGGGTGGTTGGGCGTTCGGGTCGCCGCTGTGCGCCGGGGGCCGGCCACCAACGCCGGAACCTAATCCCCCAGTGACCAGGTCAGGGTGCGCTCGTCCGGCTCGGGGCGGGGGCTCCACCGCAGCGAGGTCACCCGCGTCGCCTCGGGGAGGATGTACACCGTGTGGCCGCCCGCGGTCTCGCCCGGCTGCAGGCCGATCTTGTGCGGTGGCCGCGAGGTCAGCGAGACCGGTGCCTTCGTGATGGCCTTGCCCGCGGCGGTCACCAGCTCCAGATAGTTGTCCGGCAGCGAGACGAACGGCACGCCGCCGCGGTTGGTGATCTCGGTGTGCACGACGACGGCGCGCTCGCCCTCGTCCAGCCGGTAGCCCGCGGCCCCGAACAGGTAGTCCGCCGGGTCCTGCACCTCCAGCAGCTGAATGCTCAGCTGCTCACCTTCCAGCCCCTGCGTCGGCAGCGCGTCGCCGATCCTGCCCGCCCGCTGCCGTGGCGGCTGCGCGGGCTTGCGATCACCCCGGGCCCAGGACGCCGTCTGCGGCGGGCCCCACGTGCTGATCACCGGATCGACCGGGCGCGGCGGCGGCGCGGGCTGGGGCGGCGGGATCGGGCCGGACTGCGGCGCGGCATAGCGCGCGGGCGGGGGTGGGGCGACCGGCCTCGGTCGTGCGCCCGCGAGCGCGGCGCGCAGGCCGTTCGGGTCGCTCTCGACGCCGACCAGCAACGGCAGTCCGCTGCCGGAAAGGGCGACCAGCCGGTAAGCCACCTCCCGCGGGTCCATCCCGACCTTGGCGGCGAGCTCGTGCACCGCCACTTTGCCCACCTCGGCCAGCGCGGCGAGCAGGCGGGCGTCCACGGGATCGGTCACGGCCACAGCCGGAAACGCTACCTGTTCGCGCTCGGCATGCGCTTGTTCGCCCCGGGCGTCGTACCCACGATCTAAGGTGGCGGGCATGACCGAGGTGACCAAACTGGCCGACGAGTTCGTCGAAGCACTGTTCGACGCCGAGCCCCTGTGGCCGGCGGTGCTGGGCATCGAGTCCGATCGCGAGGGCGTCGGCGACCTCAGCGAGGTGGCCGAGGCCAAACAGCGCACGATCCTGAAGGACTTCGTCAGCCGCGGACTGGCCCTGCAGCCCGAGACGGCCGAGGACCGCACCACTCGCGACGTGCTCGTCAGCCAGGCCGGCGGCTACCTGGACAGGATCAGCGCGCACGGCGCCGAGTACACCGTCACCGACATGTTCGTCGCGCCCGCGTCCGGGCTGCTGACGGTCCTCCCGATGATCGGCATCGGCACCGACGCGCAGGCGGAGAGGCACCTGCAGCGGCTCGCCTCCATCCCGGGGTACCTGGAGCAGGCCGCCGAGCGGCATCGCAGCGGGGTCAGCGCGGGCCGTGTCCCGGTCGAGCACCTCGTCCGCGCCGCGATCGCTCACCTGGACCGGTACCTCGCCGAGCCCGCAGGCGACCCGCTGCTGCGCCAGCCGGCGCCGAACGACGACTTCGCGAAGCGGCGCGCCGAGCTGGTCGAGGACGTCGTGCGGCCCGCCTTCGCCGCGTACCGGGACGTGCTGGCGAACGAGATCGTCCAGCACGGGCGGCCCCTCGACAAGACCGGGCTGTGCTGGCTGCCCGGCGGCGAGCGGATGTACGGCGCGCTCGTCCGGTCGCACACCACCACCGAGCGCAGCCCGGACGACCTGCACGAGACCGGCCTGCGGATCATCGAGGACCTGGCCGCCGAGTACGCCGAGGTCGGCTCGCGCGTGTTCGGCACCACCGAGCTGACCGAGATCTTCGACCGCCTGCGCTCCGACCCCGCCCTGCGCTGGGAGAGCGCCGACGAGCTGCTCGACTCCGCTCGCGCGGCGATCTCTCGCGCGGAAGAGGCTGCCCCGCAGTGGTTCGGCCGGGTCCCGCCGCACCCGTGGGTCGTCGAGGCCGTGCCCGCGGCCGAGGCGCCCGGCGCGCCCACCGCGTTCTACATGCAGCCCGCCGTCGACGGCTCCCGCCCGGGCACCTACTTCGCCAACACGCACGAGGTCACCCAGCGGTATCGGCACACGTCCGAGGTGATCGCGTTCCACGAGGCCATTCCCGGCCACCACTTCCAGCTGTCCACCGCGCTCACCCTCACCGACCTGCCGCTGCTGCGCCGCATCGGCGACTTCAACGCCTATGCCGAGGGCTGGGGCCTCTACACGGAGCGGCTCGCGCAGGAGATGGGCCTGTACTCGAGCGACCTCACGCTGCTGGGCATGCTGACCATGGACTCCATGCGCGCCGGGCGGCTGGTGGTCGACACCGGCCTGCACGCGAAGGGCTGGAGCCGCGAGCAGGGCGTGGACTTCCTGCGCGAGCACACGCCGATGCCGCAGGTCGAGATCGACTCCGAGGTCGACCGCTACATCGCCTACCCGGGACAGGCGCTGTCGTACATGGTCGGGCGGCTGGAGATCCTGCGCATCCGCGAAATGGCGAAGCAGGCGCTGGGCGAGAAGTTCGACATCAAGGCGTTCCACGACCTCGTGCTCGGTGGTGGCTCGCTGCCGATGTCCGTGCTCGACGCCGTGGTCACCGCGTGGATCGAGGAGCAGGGCGCGTGAGCGAGGTCGAGGAGATCGCCGACGAGTTCGTCCGGGTCTGGTTCGACGAGAACCCGGTCGCGCCGTCGCTGCTGGGCCTGCCCGGCGACCACGGGCGCCTGGCCGACCCGAGTGCCGAGACCGAGCAGCGGTTCCGGGCCCGCTACACCCAGCTCGCCGACGAGGCCGAGGCCGCCGAGGGCGACTCGGTGACCCGCGGTGTGGTCGTGCAGCAGGCGCGCGCGGCGGTGGACCGGATCGACGTGGCCGAGGTCGAGTTCTCGGTGAGCGACACGTTGAGCGCGCCCGTCCTGGCCCCGCTGACCCTGCTGCCGCTGGTGACCCTGGACGACGACGAGAAGGCGGCGGGGCACCTTTCGCGGCTGGAGGCGATCCCGTCCCTTGTGGACACCGTGATCGACCGTCAGCGGGACGCCGTCGTGCCGGGCTTCCTGGTGCAGGCGGGGGCGGAGTTCCTCGGCCGGTACCTGGAGCAGCCCGGAACCGATCCGTTGCGGCTCGAGGGACACTCCTTTGTGGAGCGTCAGGAGGAGTTGCTCGCGGAGGTCGTCCGGCCCGCCTTCGCCCGCTACCGGGACTTCCTGAACGACGAGCTGAAGCCCCGCGCGCTGTCCGCGGAGCAGGCCGGGCTGTGCTGGCAGCCCGACGGCGAGCGCCGGTACGCGCGGCTGATCCGCGTGCACACGACCACCGAGCACACCGCGCAGGAGCTGCACGAGACAGGGCTCCGGCTGATCGACGCCCTGGCCGAGGAGTACCGCGAGCTGGGCTCGCGGGTGTGGGGGCTGAGCTCGCTGCCGGATATCTTCCACCACCTGCGGACGGACCCGGAGCTGCGCTGGCGTAGCGGCGAGGAGCTGCTCGAAGGCGCTCGCTCGGCCATCCGCAACGCGGAAGCCGTTGCGCCGCAATGGTTCCGGACCGTGCCGGGGCAGTCGTGCGAGGTTCGCCCGGTGCCGCCCGCCGAGGCCGACGGCGGCACGATCGCGTACTACATGCGCCCGGACTTCGCCGGGACGCGGCAGGGCATCTACTACGCTAACACCGCGCACGCCGAGGAGCGGTTCCGCCACACGAGCGAGGCGATCGCCTTCCACGAAGCCGTTCCCGGGCACCACTTCCAGCTCAGCAGCGCGACGAACCTCGACGGCGTGCCGCTGCTGCGCAAGCTCGCCGACGTCAACTCCTACGTCGAGGGCTGGGGGCTCTACGCCGAGCGCCTCGCCGACGAGATGGGGCTCTACTCCAGCGACGTCTCCCGGTTCGGGATGCTCACGCAGGACTCGATGCGGGCCGGGCGGCTGGTCGTCGACACCGGGATGCACGCGCTGGGCTGGAGCCGGCAGCAGGCGGTGGACTACCTGCGCGAGCACACCCCGATGGCGCCGCTGGAGATCGAGCTGGAGATCGACCGGTACGCGGGCTGCCCCGGGCAGGCGCTGTCGTACATGGTGGGCCGGCTCGAGTTCGAGCGGGTGCGCGCGGAGGCCGAGCGGGCGCTGGGGGAGGCCTTCGACATCCGTGACTTCCACGACGCCGTCCTCGGCCAGGGCATCCTGCCGCTCGCGGTGCTCGACGCCGTGGTCCGGGACTGGGTGGCCGCCGTGCGGTAGGGTGACGGGAGCTAAGCGGGCGCTTAGTCAGGAAGGCGGCACAGATGCGCATCGGGACGTCGATCTCCTACGCCGGCGGCTTCGCCGAGAGCGTGGCCGACATCGTCGAGCTGGAGAAGGCGGGGCTGGACGTCGTGTCCGTGCCCGAGGCGTACTCCTTCGACGCCGTCAGCCAGCTGGGCTACCTGGCGGCGCGGACCGAGCGGGTCGAGTTGGCCTCGGGGATCCTGCAGATCTACACCCGCACCCCGACGCTGACCGCGATGACCGCCGCGGGGCTCGACTTCGTCTCGAACGGCCGGTTCGCGCTCGGCATCGGCGCGTCCGGCCCGCAGGTCATCGAGGGCTTCCACGGCGTGCGCTACGACGCGCCGCTGGCGCGGACCCGGGAGATCGTGGAGATCTGCCGTCAGGTGTGGCGCCGCGAGCGCGTCGTGCACGAGGGCAAGCACTACCAGATCCCGCTGCCCGCCGAGCAGGGCACGGGCCTCGGCAAGCCGCTGAAGCTGATCAACCACCCGGTGCGCGAGCGGATCCCGATCATCCTGGCCTCGCTGGGACCGAAGAACGTCGCGATGACCGCCGAGATCGCCGAGGGCTGGGAGCCGATCTTCTTCCACCCGGAGAAGGCCGCGAGCTTGTGGGGCGGGTCGCTGGCCGAGGGCAAGGCGAAGCGTGACCCGTCGCTCGGCGAGCTCGACGTCGTGGTCGGCGTCCCGGTCGCGATCGGCGAGGACGTCAAGCACATGATCGACTGGGTGCGGCCGATGGTCGCCCTGTACGTCGGCGGCATGGGCGCGCGTGGCAAGAACTTCTACAACGAGCTGGCGTGCCGGTACGGCTACGAGGCCGAGGCGAAGAAGGTCCAGGACCTCTACCTCGACGGCAAGAAGGACGAGGCCGCCGCGGCCGTGCCGATCGAGCTGCTCGAGGCGATCAGCCTCATCGGCCCGGCCGGCTACGTGAAGGAACGGCTGGCGGCCTACGTGGAGGCGGGCGTCACCACGTTGCACGCGACCCTGCTCGAACCGGGCGTGGAGCGGCGTGTCCAGGTCGTGAGCCAGCTGCGGGAGCTGCTGGGCTGAGGTTCCTCAGGCCTGGTCCAGGTAGAGGAACTCGGTCACCCCGACCACGCCCAGGATCTGGCGGACGACGAACGGCGTGGCGGTGCGCTGCTCGTCGTGGACGATCCGGGGGTTGGTCAGCGCGACCTGCCGTCCCATGGTCTCCAGCCCGCAGCCGCCCGCGGCGAGCACGTTGCGCACCCAGTCGGCGTCGGGGCCGTAGGTCAGCGCGACCACGTAGCCCTTGGGGGCCTTGAAGACGTTCACCGGCGTGCGGTACTCGCGGCCGGACTTGCGCCCACGGTGGATGATCTTCCCGAACCCGGGCGCCCGGCCGGCGATCCTGCCTGTCACGCGGTTCGTCGCCACGCGGTTGAAGCGGGCGATGCTCTTCGACAACACCATGCGAGCAGCATGCCGCGTTGCCAAGAGCAAATCAACATGTGATGAATTAAGGTTTGCCGAACGGGTGACCGTGGAAGCCGTCGGTCGTGCCTGAACTGCCCGACGTCGAAGGCTTCCGGCGCGTCCTCGCCGAGCACGCCGTAGGTAAGCGGATCGAGGACGTGCTGGTGCGTGACGCGCAGGTGCTGCGCGGTGTGAGCGCGAACCGGCTGAGGAAGGCGTTGGTGGGTAAGTGTTTCGCCGAGCCGTGGCGGCTGGGGAAGTGGCTGGTCGCGCCGGTGGAGGGCGGGCCGGAGACGATGGTGCTGCACTTCGGCATGACCGGTTCGCTGCGCTGGGAGGACGGCGAGCCACACCGGCACGACCGGGTGATCTTCTGTTTCGATGGCGGTGAGCTGCGCTACCGGGACATGCGCAAGCTCAAAGGGTTGTGGCTGGTCACGGGCTCGCCGGACGCGGTGCTGGGTGACGCCGGACCGGATGCGCTGGCGGTGTCCCGGAAGGAGTTCCGGGAACTGCTCCAGGGGCGTCGCCAGGTCAAGGCGGCGCTGACCGATCAGTCGGTGCTGAGCGGTCTGGGGAACCTGCTGGCCGACGAGATCCTGTGGCGGGCGCGGATCAACCCGCGGACCCCGGTGTCAACCTTGGAGGTGGGTGACATCGACCGGATCCACGCGCAGATGGGGACGGTCCTGCGCGCGGCGGTGAAGGCCGAACGCGTCCCGCCGTGGCCGTCGTGGCTGACCGGCCGCAGAGACGAGCCGTCCGGCGCGTGCCCCCGCTGTGGGACGACGCTGCGTCATGGCCGGGTCGGCGGCCGTGGGACCGTCTGGTGCCCGCGCTGCCAGCCGGGTTGACGTTTTCGGGAAATGCGGTAAGCCGTTGTCATGGCTCAGGAACAGGACAAGAAGCACCGGCTCGACCCGGACCCGCCGCTGACCCCGGACTTCCCGCGGTTGCAGCATCCGGATCTGGACGTGGACAAGACGGACGAGGTCGAAGAGGTGCCCAACCGCGAGGACGTGCGCCCCGACAACCCGACACCCGAGCCGCCGGACTAGCCGGCGCGCTTGGCCAGCAACCACTCGCCCACGGTGACCCGCAGCGCTCAGCCGCTCACCAACGGCGTACCCGGCAATGCCCAGCCACCCCGCGACGGCGACGCGGCAACGGCAGCCGACTGCCCGAGGCCGACGCGGCAGCGCCCAGCCACCCGCCAATGGCGACCTGAGGCGAACCCGACAGCGCCCAGCCACCCCACCACGGCGACCCGGCAACGGCAGCCAAGAATGCCCGCGCCCAGCCCCGCTCCCTTACCCCGATCCTCAGCGTCCCTGGCGGTGGACACGCCGGGTCAAGGGTGGACGAAGTCCTTCGCGCAGTAATGCCGCGTAGTTGAGGGTTGGGTGGGGTTGTCGAGGGTGGTTGCGGGTTGGGGGTGTAGTAGCCGGTGGAGGTTCTGGTCAGCGGTTTGGGTCGTGCCCATTCCGCGAGTTGGGTTAGCAGGTTGTGGGATGGGATGTTCGGTCGTGTGGCCAATTCCGTGGCGTTCCAGTGGCGGTCGGGATCGGTGGTCATTAGGGCGATGACGCGGGCGTGGCGTGTGGTGGGCCGGGGTTTGGTTCGGTCGCGTGGCCGTGCCGGGCGTGGCGGTGGCGTGGTCAGAGCTGGGGTGTGGATGACGATGTCGATCGCGGTGATTGTGGTTGCGGTGGCGGGGCGGTCGTCGTCGCGGTTGAGGTAGCGGGATGTGCTGCATTTGACCTTGCGGGCGCTGTATCGGGACCGGCGTGGGGGCAGCAGCGTGGCCAGGACGGCGCGACCGAGGGCACCGAGGCTGTCAGCGCCCGGGTCCGGGCAGACCCCGGCGGCGGCGGTGAGTTGGTCGCGGGCGGTTTCCAGGGCGGTGGTGAAGCTGGCCCGGTCGGGGTCGATACCCGGTTGGGACTCGATCGCGGTGACCATCGCGGTGCGCAGCAGTTGATAGACGGTCAACAGGGCCCAGATCTCTTGTTCCAGGCCGGGCCGGTCACCGGAGCGCAGGACGTGCCCGTCTAGCAGGGTGTGGCGCGGGGCGAGGTAGGCGGTTTCGATTTCCCACCGCTCGTGGTAGAGCCGGATCAGCGCCGTGGCGGGGTAGCGGGCGTGGTCGGTCAGTGTGGTGATCAGCCGATAGGGGTCACCGACGCGGCTGCCGTCGGCGCCGGTCACGGCCAGTTCGGCCTCGATGATCCGCACCCCGAGACCGTCCGGAGTGGACAAGTAGGAGCCGTCGGGCAGGTGCCGCAGCACCGGTGGGTTGCGGGTGGATTTGGCGCGGGCCAGCAACATGGCCCCGGTGGCGGCGACCTCGGTGAAAAACCCGGTGGCGTCGAACGCTCGATCCACCAGCAGCAGCATGCCCGGCCCCAGCTTGGGCAGCAGTCGCCGGGCCAACCCGGTTTCGTCTCGCTCGCTGGCCTGCCCGATCACGGCGCCCAGTAGGGCGCGGGTGCCGGTCTCGGCCGGCGTCATCAACCGCAGGGTGGGATATCCGGCGAAGCCCATCCGGTAGCGGATCCGGCCCAGCCGGCACCGGTTGCGGTCGGTGTCGGGCACCTTCAGCGAGTTGAGCCCGTCGAAGGCGACCGTACGCAGCCCGGCGACACACACACCGGGAGTGCGGGGCTGGGCCAGCGGCCCAGCGACCACCTCGAACAGGGCTTTCAACGGTGCCGGTCCCAGCCGGCGGCGCAACTCCCGCAGGGCTTTCTCCGACGGACGTGGCAGCGCCAGACCTGCCAACCCGGCGGTCAGTTCGTCCCAGACTCGCGCGTATCCCAGCCGGGGGAACAACCCCAGCGCGAGCACAAAGTACACCCCCACGCGAGAGGGCAGATCCCGCAGTCGACGCTGCACCGTCCGGGTGTGTTCCAGCACGTCATCGACCATCTCGAACGGCAGGTAGCGAGTCAATTCACCCAGATGTCCGGGGGCGAATACACCCCCGGCGACCGTGACGGCACGGGTGATCGTGATGGTATCGAGGGTCGTGGCAGACTGCGGCATTGGCGGGACTCCGGCAAGCAAGGTGATCTAGGCAATCCCGTGCTCTACCGGAGTTCTGCCTTATCCCCGCTCCCGCCACGCCTGACACAACCAACACTTGATCAACTCGGTCTTGCCAGGCACCCTCGCGGCTTAACTACGCGGCATTGCTGCGCGCAGCGACGCCGAAGGCGCCCTTGACGCGGCGTGTCCACCGTTGGACGATCAGCGATCGGGGCGGGACGGACATTCCCAACCACCCGCGCGCAGCGCGCGCCCCCGCGCGAAGCGCGGCTAGCGCCCCGCCAAGCGCGGCTCCCCGAACGCCCCCGCGCGAAGCGCGAACCCCCGCGCTGCGCGCAGGGGAAAAGATCAAGAGAGTCCTCGCCGGACGGGCAGGCTCAAAGATGAGCCAGGAAAAGCCCCTACGTCACCTCATGCAGATGGTCGAGTCGTGTGATCATCCCGTCGCCCGCGGTTTGTGCATATCACTTTGAGCCAGACCCGCAAGCCTGCGTCGTCGGCTGCCCGAAAGCAGGAGGGGTGCGGCTCCGCCTCAAAGTGATGCCACGAGTTCAGGCGACGGGATGACCACCCAACTCTGAGTTGGCCCCGCACCCCGCCGGCCGCCTGCGCCTACGACTGCGGCACCGGATTCTCCGGCCTCAACCCCTCCGGCCTGCGGCGGGACGGGGCGCGGCCCGGGGGCTGGTGCGGGGCCGGTCCCGGGTCGATCCCCGGGATGGGCAGGGTCACCGGAGTCTCCTCGACCGTGCAAGGGGCGCCGTGGTGGGTGATCTCCACCGGCTTTCCCGACATCAGCCGGTAAGTCGCCTTGTCGGCGTGGATCTCCACCGCGAACCTGCTGCCGCGCACGCACATCCGGAACCCGATCCGGTCCAAGGCCGGCGGCAACCGGGGCGCGAAGGTGATCTCGCCCTCGTGGTCGCGCATCCCGCCGAACCCTGCGACGAAGCCCAGCCACGCCCCGGCCAGCGAGGCCATGTGCAGTCCATTTCGGACGTTGTTGTGCACGTCGTGCAGATCCGTCAGTGCCGCTTCGCCGACGTAGTCGTACGCCAGGTCGAGATGCCCGACCTCCGCCGCCATCACGGCCTGCGTCGCCGCGGACAGCGAGGAGTCGCGCACCGTCCGGGCCTCGTAGTACGCGAAGTTGCGCGCTTTCTCCTCCGGCGTGAACGCGTCACCGCACAGATGCATCGCCAGCACGAGATCCGCCTGCTTCACGACCTGCTTGCGGTACAGGTCGAAGTACGGGTAGTGCAGCAACAACGGATAATGCTCTGGCGGCGTTTCCGCGAAGTTCCAGTCCACATGCTCGGTGAACCCCTCGGACTGCGGGTGCACCCGGCGCTCGGCGTCGTACGGCACGAGGATCCGGGCCGCCGCGTCGCGCCATTCTTCCATTTCCTGTTCGGTGACCCCGATCGCCGCGGCGACGTCCGGTATCCGCGCGCAGGACGCGGCGGCCTCGCGCAGGTTCCGCCGCGCCATGAGGTTCGTGTAGACGTTGTTGTCCGCCACCGCGGAATACTCGTCCGGCCCGGTCACCCCGTCGATCCGGAACCGACCGTGGAAGTCGAAATGCCCGAGCGACATCCACAACCGGGCCGTCTCGGCGAGCATCTCCGTGCCGCAGCCCCGTTCGAACTCCTCGTCCCCGGTCGCGGCCAGGTAACGGGCGACCGCGTCGGCGATGTCGGCGCTCACGTGGAACGCCGCCGTGCCCGCCGGCCAGTAGGCCGAGCACTCGGCGCCGTTGATCGAGCGCCACGGGAAGGCCGCGCCCCGCAGGCCCAGCTGCGCGGCCCTGTCTCGTGCCTTGTCCAAAGTGGAATGGCGCCAGCGTAGCGCGTCCCGCGCCGCCTCCGGCATCGTGTACGTCAGGACAGGCAACACGAAGGATTCGGTGTCCCAGAACGCATGCCCGTCATAACCGGGACCGGTCAAGCCCTTGCCGGGAATCGCCCGGCTCTCACCGCGGGCCCCGGCCTGCAGGATGTGGAACAACGCGAACCTGGTGGCCTGCTGCAGTTCCGGATCGCCGTCGACCTGGATGTCCGCCGTGGCCCAGAAATCGTCGAGGAACGCCTTCTGCTCCGCCAGCAGTCCGTCCCAGCCGGTCTGCACGGCGCCGGCCAGCGCCGCGTCGACCTGCGCCCGCAACGCCGGGATCGACCGCTGCGCGGACCAGCCGTAGGCCAGGAACTTCGTCAGCCGCAAGCGCTTTCCGCGGGGCACGTCCACAGCGACCGTCAGCCGCGCCAGGTCGTCCTCCTCGCTGATCGTGGTGCGCAGTCCGTCGGGCGACTCGATGAGGTGGTCCATCGCCGCCGCGATCCGCAGCCCGGAGCGCCTGGTCTGGTGCACCAGCACCGCGCGGTACTGGTCGGCGAAGGAGAACTCCGCCGCCAGCGGGCTCTGCAGCGCGGCGGCCACCCGCGGGTCGCTGGTATCGGACTCGATCGGCTCGTTCGCGAGCAGATCCGACTGCAGCACCAGCTGCGTGTCGTCGTCCAGCGGCTCGACCTCGTACCGGATCGCGACCACGGCACGCTGGGTGAACGACACCATCCGCTGGGTGCGCACCCGGACGTGCCGGCCGGTGGGGGAGACCCAGTCGGTGTTGCGGGTGAGCGTGCCGGAGCGGAAGTCCAGCGTGCGGTCGTGCGCGGTCGCGGTGCCGTAGCGCATGTCGAACGGCTCGTCCTCGACCAGCAGCCGGATGATCTTGCCGTCGGTCACGTTCACGACGGTCTGCCCGGCCTCGGGATAGCCGTAGCCGGCCTCGGCGTAGGGCAGCTCGTGCTCCTCGTAGAACCCGTTGAGGTACGTGCCGGGCAGCCCGCGTGGCTCACCCTCCTCGAACGTGCCGCGCAGGCCGATGTGCCCGTTGGCGAGGGCGAAGGTCGATTCGGTGCGCTGCAGCTGGTCGACCGCGAGGCCGCGCCAGGTCAGCTGCCACGGGTCGCATTCGTACCCTTCGACCGGTGTGGTCATGCCTTGTCCCCCAGCAGGTCCGCGAGGTCGTCCACCACCACGTCGGCGCCGTGCGCCCGCAGCTCGTCCGCCTGGTTCGCGCGGTTCACGCCGACGACGTACCCGAAGTTACCTGCCCTGCCCGCCTGCACCCCGGCCAGCGCGTCCTCGAACACCGCGGCCCGCGACGGGTCGACGCCGAGCGCCTTCGCCCCGGCGAGGAACGAGTCGGGCGCGGGCTTACCGCGCAGGTGGTCGCGCTTGAGCACCAGGCCGTCGACCAGTGCCTTCACGAACCGGCTCAGCTTCGCGGCCTCCAGCACCGCGGCGCCGTTCGCCGACGAGGTCACGACCGCGATCGCCAGCCCGGCCTTCTGCGCCTCCTCCAGGTACCGCACCGAGCCTGGATACGGGTCGACCCCGCGCTCGTCGATGATCCGCAGCACCAGCTCGTTCTTGCGGTTGCCCAGCCCGTTGACCGTGGGCGTGTTCGGCGGGTCGTTGGGGTCACCCTCGGGCAGGGTGATGCTGCGGGAGGCGAGGAACGCGCGCACGCCGTCCGCGCGCGGCCTGCCGTCCACGTGCTGCGCGTAGTCGGCGTCGGTGAAGGGCCGGAAGCCGGCCCCGTCCCGTTCCCGCAGGAACGCGTCGAACGTCTGTTTCCACGCCTCGCGATGCAGCGCCGCGGTACCGGTCAGCACGCCGTCGAGATCGAACAGGCAAGCTGAAATTCCTTCGGGCAACCCGATCATGTCTCGCACCGTACCTGTCCCGACCGGCTAAGGCAGTGTGCCCGGATGGGGCCGGACGTGGTGGATCAGCTCGTGCACGGTCGCGTCGGCGAGGCGGTAGCGGACCACCCGGCCCGAGCGGTGGCCGGTCACCAGCCCGTGCGCGCGCAGCAGCCGCAACGCCTGCGAGACGGCCGTGTCCGTCATGCCCGCCGCGACCGCGAGGTCGGTCACCGCGATCTCGCGCGCGTAGTGGATGCAGACGAGCAGCGTCAGCCGCGACGGATCGGCCAGGACGGAGAACCGTTCGGCCCACTGCTGCACGACCGCGCGGTCGCCGAGGCCGTCGAGCGCGGCCGCGACCGCGCCCGCGTCGATCACCCGTCGTTCCGGCTCGTCAGGCATACCCCATCGTCTCATCACGATCACCACCAGGCGTTCATGCCCCATCATCGGACAATGGACGAAATCTGCTTCATGTCCGCGCTCGGGCTGCGCGCCGCGCTCGGCTCCCGGGAACTGTCCGCGCGCGAGGTGGTCCAGGCGCACCTGGACCAGATCGAGCGCGTCAACCCCGCGGTCAACGCCGTGGTCACGCTCGTCGCCGAGCGGGCGCTCGACGCCGCGCACGCGGCCGACGAGCTGGCCGCCTCCGGGGCCGAGCTGCCGGCGTTGCACGGGCTTCCGGTGGCGCACAAGGACATGCACGACACCGCCGGCATCCGCACGACCTACGGCTCGCCGCTCTACGCCGAGCACGTCCCCGAGCGGGACGAGCTGATCGTCGAGCGGATGCGCGCGGCCGGCGCGATCACGACCGGGAAGACGAACGTGCCGGAGTGGGCCGCGGGCTCGCACACGTTCAACCCGGTGTTCGGTGTGACGCGTAACCCCTACGACCTGGACCGCTCCGCCGGTGGCAGCAGCGGGGGCGCGGCGGTCGCGCTCGCGTGCGGGATGCAGCCGATCGCGGACGGCAGCGACATGGGCGGCTCGCTGCGCAACCCGGCGTCCTTCGGCAACGTCGTCGGCTTCCGGCCGTCGCCGGGCCGGGTGCCGAGCACGACGTCGCGGCTGGGCTGGAGCACGCTCGCCGTGCAGGGCCCGATGGCGCGGTCGGTCGCCGACGCCGCGCTGCTGCTGTCGGTGCTCGCCGGCCCGGACGCCCGCGTGCCGATTTCCCTTGCGGAACCCGGTTCTTCGTTCGCCCGGCCGCTGGCGCGCGACCTGACCGGCGCCCGGGTCGCGTGGTCGCCGGACCTCGGCGGCGCGGTCCCGGTCGAGCCCGAGGTGCGCTCGGTCGTCGAGGCGTCGGCGAAGGTGTTCGCCGGGCTCGGCTGCGTCGTCGAGCGGGACTGCCCGGACTTCTCGGGCGCGGAGGAGGTGTTCCGGACGCTGCGGGCCTGGCAGTTCGAGGTGCAGTTCGGTCCGCTGCTGGCGACCGGGCGGCTGAAGGACACCATCGTCTGGAACACCGAGCTGGGGCGCCGGCTGACCGGGCCGGACCTGGGGCGCGCGGAGGTCCTGCACACCGAGCTGTTCCGGCGGGTGCACGAGTTCTTCACCCGTTACGACTTCCTGCTGCTGCCGGTGAGCCAGGTGCCGCCGTTCGAGATCGGGCAGGAGTACCCGCCGCAGGTCGACGGGGTGCGGATGGAGAGCTATCTCGACTGGATGCGCTCGGCGTACTTCGTCTCCGCCACCGGCTGCCCCGCGCTGTCGGTGCCGGGCGGGTTCACCCCCGGCGGGCTGCCCGTCGGCGTCCAGGTCGTCGGGCCGCATCGCGCCGACTTCGCCGTCCTGCAGGCGGGGCACGCCTTCGAGACCGCGACCTCGTTCGCAACGCGACGTCCGTCACTGGTGACCGATTAAGACAACTGTCATAGGATCGCGGGAGGTATGACGATCGTCTTAGGAGCGGCCATGACAGCGCAGCAGGACTCGCGGCAGAAGACCATCACCTGGCAGGACCCACTGGCCGCGGCCGAGCTGGGCCGGGCGATGCCCGGGCTCGAGTACCTCACCGCGATCGGGGAGGGCCGGATCCCGGCCGCGCCGATCAGCGCGCACCTGGGCATGCGGCTGGTGAGCGTCACCGACGGCGAGGTCGTCTTCGCCGCCACGCCCGACGAGTCGCTGTACAACCCGATCGGCATGATCCACGGCGGCGTCGCCGCGACGATGCTCGACTCGGCGGTGGGCTGCGCGGTCCACACGAAGCTTCCCGCCGGGGTCGGGTACTCGTCGGTCGAGCTGAAGGTCAGCTACCTCAAGGCGATCCACCCGTCGGCGGGCGAGATCCGGGCGCGCGGGTACGTGGTCAAAGTGGGGTCGCGGGTCGGGTTCGCGGAGGCCGAGCTGCGGGACGAGGCCGGCACGTTGCTGGCCACAGCGTCCGGTACCTGTCTGGTCATGCGGCCGTGACGACCCCGCGGGAGCTGTGGGCGGTCCTGGAGACGCTCCACGACGTCACGTACTTCACTCCGCAGGCGCGCGCAGCGCACGAGGCGGTGGGGTTGCGGGGGTTCTGGCGCGGTTACGTCGCCATGCGGGCGGCGCCGCTCGGGCAGGCGGGCCCCGGCCTGGTGACGGCGGTGTTCCACAACTTCGCCCGGTCGTTCCTCGCTCGTGCGCTGCCCGCGATCTGGGCGGTCGTGGCGCCGGAGCGGGCGTTGGCGGCCCGGATGGACGGTGCGGTCGCGGCGCTGCGCGCGCACCTGCCGGACCTCGGTGCCGACGTGCTGGCCGGGCCGAACGCCGTGCTGCGCCGGATCGTGGGTTCGGCGTGCTGGGAGGGGCGCGCGCTCGGCGCGGCGAACGCGGATCTGCCGTGGCCGGACGAGCCGCTCGCGCAGCTGTGGCTGGCGACGACGGTGGTCCGCGAGCATCGCGGCGACGGGCATGTCGCGGTGCTGGTCTCGGAGGGCATCGGCGGTCTGGAAGCGCACGTCCTGCGGGACGCGGCCGACGGCAGCCGGGAGCTGACGCTGCCCAACCGCGGTTGGACCGAGCAGGAGTGGGCGGCGGCGCGGGCGCAGCTCGCCGGACGCGGCCTGCTCGCGGCGGGCGGGGGTCTCACTGCTGAAGGCGAACGCTTGCGCGAGCACATCGAACGCCGGACCGACGAGCTGGCCGCGCAGCCGCTCACCGCGGCGACGGCCGCCGAACTCGACCGCCTCGACGAGGTGCTGCGCCCGTTCGCGCGGGCGCTGGTGCCCGGCGCGGTGCCGTACCCCAACCCCGTGGGGGCGCCCCGGCCGTGAGCATCCGCGGCGGAGCTGCGCCGCGTCAAGCGACCCCCGAACCGATCCGGCGCCGTGGCGGCTAGAAGCGCAGCCAGCCCACGGCCAGCGAGATCAGCAGGGCCGCGACCAGCACGGCCAGCACCACCGACAGCACGATGGTGATCACCGGCACCGACTTCGGCGGGTCGGGGTCGGGGTGCGACAGGCCCGTCGTCGTCGAACCGGACTCCGGCGGGGTGTCGCCGGGCTGCACGCCGCCGCCCGGTTCGAGGCCCGGGGTGCGGTCGGGATCGGGATCGGGACTGGTCATGGCGTTCGCCCTCCTGTGGTGGCCGAGACGTCGAAGGACAGGCCCTGCTCGCCCGCCGACACCCGCACCAGCGAGCCGGGGCCGATGTCGCCGCGCAGCATCAGCGTCGAGAGCTGGTTGTCCACCTCGCGCTGGATCGTGCGGCGCATCGGCCGGGCGCCGAACTCCGGCTGGTACCCGGTGCGGGCGAGCCAGCGCACCGCCTCCGGGGTGAACTCGACCGTGACATCCTGCGCGTGCGCCCGCCGCTTCGTCTGCTCCAGCAACAGCTCGGTGATCTGCTCCAGCTGCTCGGCCTCGAGCTTGCGGAACACGATGATCTCGTCGATGCGGTTGAGGAACTCCGGGCGGAACGTCTCGCGCAGCCGCCGCATCAGCCGTTCCCGCAGCGGGCGCTCGGTGTCGGACTCGTCGGCGCGGCCGAAGCCGAGCGCGCCCTGGGTGCCGCTGACGATCAGCTCCGAGCCGATGTTGCTCGTCATGATCAGCACGGTGTTGCTGAAGTTGACCGTGCGGCCCCGCCCGTCGGTCAGCCGGCCGTCGTCGAGCACCTGCAGCAGCACGTTGAAGATCTCCGGATGCGCCTTCTCCACCTCGTCGAGCAGCACCACCGAGTACGGGCGGCGGCGGACGGCCTCGGTCAGCTGCCCGGCCTCCTCGTAGCCGACGTAGCCGGGGGGAGCGCCGATCAGCCGCGAGACGGTGTGGCGCTCGCCGTACTCGGACATGTCGATGCGGATCATCCGGTCCTGCTCGCCGAACAACGCCTCGGCGAGCGCCCGCGCCAGCTCGGTCTTGCCGACACCGGTGGGGCCGAGGAACAGGAAGCTCCCGAATGGACGGTCCGGTTCGGACAGTCCGGCGCGCGAGCGGCGCACCGCCTCGGCCACCGCGGACACCGCCTCGTTCTGCCCGACGATACGGTCGTGCAGGTGCTCCTCCAGGCGCAGCAACCGGTCCCGCTCGGCCTCGGTGAGCTGGCTGACGGGCACGCCGGTCAGCCGCGAGACGACCTCGGCGATGTCGTCGGGCCGCACCTCCAGGGTGCCGGAGGGACGCCCGTCGGAGTCGGCCTGCTGGATCTGCTCGCGCAGCGCGGCGATCTCGTCGCGCGTCCGCGACGCACGCTCGAAGTCCTCCTCGGCGATGGCCTGTTCCTTGTCGCGCGTCAGCTTCTCCAGCCGGTTCTCCAGCTCGCGCACCTGGTTCGGCCGCCGCCCCGAGCGCAGCCGCACCCGGGCACCGGCCTGGTCGACCAGGTCGATCGCCTTGTCGGGCAGGAAGCGGTCGGTGAGGTAGCGGTCGGACAGGTCGGCCGCGGCGACCAGCGCCTCGTCGGTGAAGCGGACCTGGTGGTGTGCCTCGTAACGGTCGCGCAGGCCGTGCAGGATCGCGATCGTGTCCTCGACGCTCGGCTCGGGCACCAGGATCGGCTGGAAGCGGCGCTCCAGCGCCGGGTCGTTCTCGATGTTCTGCCGGTATTCGTCCAAAGTGGTCGCACCGACGATGTGCAGCTCGCCACGGGCGAGCGCGGGCTTGAGCATGTTGCCGGCCCCCATCGAGCCCTCCGAGGACCCCGCGCCGACCACCGTGTGCAGCTCGTCGATGAACACGATCAGCTCGTCGCGATGCTGCCGGATCTCGGTCAGCAGGTTGGTCATCCGCTCCTCGAAGTCACCCCGGTAGCGGGTGCCGGCGACCATCGCGGTCAGGTCGAGCTGGACGACGCGGCGCCCGGCGAGGGTGTCGGGCACGTCGCCGTCGGCCAGCCGCTGGGCCAGGCCCTCGACGATCGCGGTCTTGCCGACCCCGGCCTCGCCGATCAGGACCGGATTGTTCTTGGTACGCCGGGAAAGTACCTCGACCGTCTGTTCGATCTCCTCGTCCCGGCCCACCACCGGGTCGATGTCGCCCTCGCGCGCCTGGGCGGTCAGGTCGCGGCCGTACTGGTCGAGCGTCGGCGTGTCGCCGCGCTGTGGCGCGGCACTCGGCTGAGGCCCGCGGCCGGGTGGTTCGTTCTGCAGCGACTGGGGGTTCGCCCCGGCGTGGGCGAGGATGCGGCCGGCGGCGGACTGCGGGTTGACCGACAGCGCGAGCAGCAGGTGCTGCGGCCCGATGTAGGAGGAACCCATGCTCCGGGCGATGCCGTGCGCGTCCAGCAGCGCGCGCTTCGCCCCGGGGGCGAGCGTCGTCGGCGTGCTGTGCTCGGCGCCGGGACCGGCCTGCCGGTCGATCTCGCCGGCGATGGCCTCGGGTTTCGCCCCCGCGTTCTCCAGCAGCTGCCGGGTCACCGGTACCTGCGTCGCGGCCCACAGCAGGTGCTCGGTGTCGACGTCGTCGCGTCCCTGCTCGGCGGCCTTGGTCGCGGCGTCGGACACCAGCTCCCGCGCCTGGTCGGTGAGCAGCCGGGTGATGTCGACCGACTGCGGCCGTCGGCCGGGCATGGCGTTGCCGAAGAACTGGGCCAGGAACTGGTCGAACGGGCTCGACCCGGCCCCGCCGGGAAAGAAACCAGTCATGGCCTCGCGGCTACCCGGCCCCCGGACCGGCGAAACGGCTCACGGCTCGTCGGTGAGCTTGTCCCGCAGGTGCTGCAGGGTCTGCGCCAGCAGCCGGGAGACGTGCATCTGGGAGATGCCCACCCGCTTGGCGATCTGGGTCTGCGTCATGTTGCCGAAGAAGCGCAGCATGAGGATCGTGCGCTCGCGCTCGGGCAGCTCCCGCAGCAGCGGTTGCAGGGCCTCGTGGTTCTCGACCGACTCGAGTCCGTCGTCCTCCGCGCCGAGGGTGTCGGCCAGCGACGCGGACTCGCTCTCCTCGCCGGCGGGCTTGTCCACGGAGATCGCGTAGTAGGCGTTGCCTGCCTGCAGGCCCTCGCTCACCTCGTCGACGGAGAGGTCGAGGGCGCGGGCGATCTCGGTGGGCGTCGGCGCGCGGCCGAGCCGCTGGCCCAGCTCGCCGCTGACCTGCCCGATCTGCAGGTGCAGCTCCTTGAGCCGGCGCGGGACGCGGACCGACCAGCTGGCGTCCCGGAAGTGCCTGCGGACCTCGCCCATGATCGTCGGCACCGCGAACGACAGGAAGTCGCTGCCCCGGTCCGGCTCGAAGCGGTCCACCGCGTTGATCAGCCCCACACGGGCGACCTGGACCAGGTCGTCGTACGCCTCGCCGCGGCCGCTGAACCGCCGCGCGATGTGCTCCGCCACGGAGAGGTACTCCGTGACCAGGGCGGTCCGCAGCGTCTCGCGGCGCGGGTCGTCCCGGTCGATGGCAGCCAAGTGCTTGAACAGCGCGAGCTTCTCGTCGTCGCTGAGATCACCTGGCGCCGGGGTGCGGGGTTTGGCCACCGTCATGCCCCGGACACCCGCGGAACGCGGACCGAGCAGGTCCTGTGGTCTGGTCGCATGGTCCGGACTACCCCGTCACAAGAGCGCTCAATCCTGGTTGGCCCGCCCCAGCAGGGGAACCCTGCCCCGAAAGAGACAATGAGGAGGTACCACCATGGCGTCGAACCCCACTCGCTCGCGGTCTCGCGCGTCGGTGTCCCGGGCGCTCGCGCTGGTGATCGGGGTCGTCTATCTCGTGCTCGGCATCGCCGGGTTCTTCCTGATCGACAAGCCGTTGTGGGTGTTCCACACCGGACCGCTGCTCGACGTGGTGCGCACCGCGATCGGCCTGCTGGCGCTCGTGGCCGCGCGCAAGGGCGCGACGGCACAGGTGATCGGCCTGGTGCTCTTCTTCGGACTGGCCGGGTTCACCGTGTACGGTTCGCTTTCCGCGGCGACCATGCAACCGGGCGATGTCCGCCATTTCTTCGACGTCCACTGGGGAGACAACATCCTGCACGGGATCACCGCGGTGCTCGGGCTGGTCATGGGGCTGCTGCCGCAACGGGCCGTACACGAACGGCCGGATCCCGGCCACGAAGAGTAGCAGTATTGCTCCTGGCGTTTAGCTCCTTATCCGCGGGTGAATGAGACGCGCATGCAAAGGGCGAAGGACGACCGGCTCCGGATACTCGTGTGGCATATGCACGGCTCGTACACCGGAGCGTTCGTGCGCGGACGGCACGAGTACCTGCTGCCCGCGTTGCCCGAAGGTGGGAAGTGGGGGATGGGCCGGGCGGGCCGCGACTGGCCCGCGTCGGCGCGGGAGGTCAGCCCGCGAGAGTTGCGCGAGGACGGGTTCGACGCCGTCGTGCTGCAGCGCACGGAGGAGTTCGAACTGCTGGAGGAGTGGACGGGGCTGCGGCCGGGGCGCGACGTGCCCGCGGTGTTCCTGGAGCACAACACGCCCACCGGCGACGTGCCGCGCACGCGGCACTTCCTCGCCGACCGGACCGACGTCCCGGTCGTGCACGTCACCCATTTCAACCAGTTGATGTGGGACTCCGGCCGGGCGTCGACGACCGTGATCGAGCACGGTGTCGTCGATCCCGGCGAGCGCTACACCGGCGAAGAGGGGAGCGCCGGCGTGGTGGTGAACGAACCGGTGCGCCGAGGCAGGGCGGTGGGCACGGACCTGCTGCCCGCCTTCGCCGAGGTCGCGCCGCTGCATGTGTACGGCATCGGGGTCGAGAAGCTGGCCTTCGGTGACCGGGTGCGGCCGAAAGGCGACCTGGGCCAGGAAGAGCTCTACACCGACCTGGCCCGGTGCCGCCTTTACCTGCACACGCCGCGCTGGACTTCGCTGGGCCTGTCGCTGATCGAGGCGATGCTCCTGGGGATGCCGGTGGTCGCGGTGGCCGCTACGGAAGCCGCGCGAGCGGTGCCCCGGGAGGCCGGGTTCGTCTCGGCCGACATCTCGGAGCTCACGAACGCGGTCCGTGAACTCGTTTCCGAACCGGAGCTCGCGCACCGCATGGGCAAGAGCGCGCGCGAGTTCGCACTGGCCCGGTACGGGCTGGACGCCTTCCTGCACAACTGGGACGTCCTGCTCGAGGGCCTCGTGCACAGCTGACTTGCGGAGGTAGAGCATGAGGATCTCGATGGTCTCCGAGCACGCCAACCCGTTGGCGGCGCTGGGAGAGGTCGACGCGGGTGGCCAGAACCTGCACGTGGCGGAGCTGTCGGCCGCCCTGTGCCGGCAGGGCCACGGAGTCACGGTCTACAGCAGGCGCGACGACGAGGAGCAGCCCGAACGGGTACGCACCGACGCCGGCTACGAGGTCGTGCACGTGCCGGCCGGCCCCGCCCGGTACCTGCCCAAGGACGACCTGCTCCCGCACATGACCGCGTTCGGCCGCTTCCTGGCCGGCCAGTGGCGTGACGAGCAGCCGGACGTGGTGCACGCGCACTTCTGGATGTCCGGGCTGGCCTCGCTGCTGGCCGCGCGCGGTACCGACATCCCAGTGGTACAGACCTTTCATGCGCTCGGCGCGGTCAAGCGGCGGCACCAGGGCGCGGCCGACACCAGCCCCCCCGACCGGGTGCGGCTGGAACGGTTGATCGGCAAGAACGCGGCCCAGGTCGCGGCGACCTGTTCGGACGAGGTGTTCGAGCTCGCGCGGATGGGCCTGCCCCGGCCGCGGATGTCCGTCGTGCCGTGCGGAGTGGACCTCGACCGGTTCGGCGTGACCGGGCCGACGGCCGTCCGCGGCGCCAAGCGCCGCCTTGTCAGCGTCGGAAGGTTGGTGCCCCGCAAGGGTTTCGCGACCGCGATCGCCGCGCTGGCGGGGGTGCCCGACACCGAGCTGGTGATCGCGGGAGGCCCGGACGAGGGCAGGCTCGCGGACGATCCCGAGGCGCGCAGGCTGCGTGAGCTCGCCAAGCGGTGTGGCGTGGCCGGCCGCGTGCACCTGCTGGGACAGGTGTCGCGCACCGAGATGCCGGGCCTGCTGCGCTCGGCGGACATCGTCGTGTGCACGCCCTGGTACGAGCCGTTCGGCATCGTGCCGCTGGAGGCGATGGCGTGCGGGCGGCCCGTCGTCGCCGCCGCGGTCGGCGGCCTGATCGACACCGTCGTCGACGGGGTGACCGGCGAGCTGGTGCCGCCGAAGCGGCCGGAGGTGCTCGCCGCGACCCTGCGGCGGCTGCTGGACAACCCGGCCCAGCGCGAGGCCTACGGCGTCGCCGGGATGGACCGGGCGCATTCGCGGTACTCCTGGGACCGCATCGCCGTGGACATTCTCCGGGTCTACGAAAAGGCCCTCACCGAACGGGCACCCGCGCCGGCGCGTCCGGTCGCGGGCAGCCACGCCTGAGGACCGCTGGACGGAGGGGCCCCGGACACCGGGGCCCCTCCGTTCGTGCGGGTCAGCTCAGCTTGTTCTTGGCCGACTGGGCCTTGCCCTTGATCGTGCCGACGGTGTCCTGTGTCGGCGAATAGGTGGCGTAGAGCGCCGGATCGGGCTTCGGGGCGGTGCCCGGGCCGCCGAGGGGCTTGGGATCCATGAGGTACTCGATCCGGTCCTCGCCGGTACTCCAGCCGCCCTTGTTGCCGTCGGGGCCGTCGGACAGGTGCCAGATCGTGTTGTTGTGCACCTGGTCCTCCTCGTCGAACAACGCGCTGGGCGCGATGTCGGTCTCGAGGCCGTCGGCTTCGAGCTCTTCGATCGCGCGCAGCCACTGCTTCTGGTGCACCGTGTCGCGCGCGAGGTTGAACTTCAGCATCGCCTTCACGCCCGGATCATCGGTCATGTTGTACAACCGCGCGGTCTGCAACCGGCCCTGCGCCTCCGCCGCCGCGTTCGCCCGGAAGTCCGCCAGCAGGTTCCCGCTGGCCACGATGAACTTCCCGTTCCACGGATAGCCATTGGAGTCCGCAGGCAACGCACCCCCACCCGCGACGATCGCCTGCTGCGGATCCATCCCCCCGAGCACCGCCGCCATCACCGGATCCTTGACCGACTCCGCCGTCGCCGTCGCCGGCGCGCCCTCCAGCAGCCGCGCCACCATCGTCGCGAGCATCTCCACGTGCCCGATCTCCTCGGTGGCCGTATCCATGATCAAGTCCTTGTACTTGCCCTCGATCCGGCAGTTCCAGCCCTGGAACAGATACTGCATCGTCACGGTCATTTCGCCGAATGCGCCACCGATCAGCTCCTGCAACTTGTGCGCGTACACGGCGTCCGGCTTCTCCGGCTTCGCTTCGAACTGCAGCATCTTCGTGTGTCTGAACACGGATGTGTCCCTTCCCTCGCCCTGGCCGCTGTCTGCGGTGCGGAGGGGCTTCCCGGTTCCGGCGCGGGTATTCGCCCGATTCCGGAGCGAATTCGGCGCCGTGCGGAAGAAGGAGAAGAAGTACCTCCGCAGCGTTTGCCGGTATCGACGGTGGGTAAGCGAGCTTCTATGGGAACGGGGAAGTGCTCACGGTCCGTACCCCGGCCTGTTTAGCAGTCGCTGCGCCGGGTAGCGGTAGCAGAGAAGGAGGTGAGCATGCGGATTTCCCGCGTGGGGTATGCGGTAGTCGTGCCGGGCACCGGCGGGAGCTCGCTGGGCACCCTCCTCTCCGCGCTGGAGCACGGCAGCGGCCCGGCGCCGGACGAGGTGGTCGTGGTCGACGACCGCCCCTCCGGTGCGCCGCTGCCCGCGTCGGCCCTTCCGGTCCGGGTGGTGCGCCCGGCCGCGTCCGGCCCGGCCGCGGCGCGTAACGCCGGCTGGCGCGCGGCGCGCAGCGACTGGATCGTGTTCCTGGACGAGGACGTGCGCCCGCCCGCCGACTGGCGGCAGCGGCTCGTCGCCGACCTCACCGCGCTGCCGGAGCGGGTCGCCGGCTCGCGGGGGCATCTGGTCGTTTCGCCGCCCACGGGCGGGCGCCGCGCGACCGAACACGAACGCCGGACGGTCGAGCACGCGTCGGGCTGGGTCGGCTCCGACATCGCCTACCGGCGCGGGGTCCTGGCCGCGCTCGACGGGTTCGACGAACGTCTTTTCCGCGCCGAAGCGGATTTCGCCCTGCGGGTGCGGCAAGCGGGCTTCGCCGTCGAACGTGGTTCGCGGACGACTCTGCAGCCGCTGCGCCCGTCGGGGTTCTTCGCGAGTGTGACCGAGCAGCGGACGCATGCCGAGGATGCCTTGCTGCGCCGGAAGTTCGGGTCCGCCTGGCGCGATCTCGCCGGCATCGGACCCAGCCCGCTCGGGCGGCACGCGTTCACCACCGCGGCGGCGCTCGCGGCCGCTGGCCTCTCGCGCACGAGATTGCGTCGCGTCGCGACGGTCGCGGGTGCGGCGTGGCTGGCCCTCACCGCCGACCTCGCCCTGCGGCGGATCCTGCCAGGCCCGCGCACGCGCGACGAGGTCGCCCGGATGACCGTGACGAGCGCGCTCATCCCGTCCGCCGCGGTGTTTTCCCGGCTGTGCGGGGAAATCTCGGCCCTGCGCGCCGAACCCGCGACGCCCGGGGCCGTGTTGTTCGACCGCGACGACACCTTGATCGTCGACGAGCCCTATCTTTCCGACGCGAAGCTCGTGCGACCCGTGCCGGGCGCCGAGCAGGTGCTGCGACGGCTGCGCGACGCGGGCGTGCCGATCGGCGTGGTGAGCAACCAGTCCGGCGTCGCCCGCGGTCTCATCACCGAGCAGCAGCTCGCCGAGGTCAACGCGCGGGTCGAGCAACTGCTCGGGCCGTTCGACACCTGGCAGGTGTGCGTGCACGGCGAGAGCGACGGATGTGCCTGCCGGAAGCCGAAACCGGGGCTCGTGCGGCAGGCCGCGCGGGCGCTGGGGGTGCGGCCGCGCGACTGCGTGGTGATCGGCGACATCGGGTCCGACGTAGCGGCCGCCCGCGCGGCCGGCGCGACCGGGATCCTCGTGCCGACCGGCCGGACGCGTGCCGAGGAGATCCGCTCGGCCCCGTACGTCGCGAAGGACCTGCGGGAGGCGGTCGGCCTGGCGATGGGGGAGCGGGCATGGTGAAGGTCCTGGTGGCACGACTGGACAACGCGGGCGACGTCCTGCTCGCCGGGCCCGCCGTGCGTGCCGTCGCCGCGGCCGCGGACTCGGTGACGATGCTCGCCGGGCCGCACGGGCGCGTCGCCGCGGAACTGCTGCCGGGGGTGGACGAGGTCGTCACGTGGTGCGCGCCGTGGATCGACCCGGCGCCGCCCGCGGTCACACCGGAGCACCTGGGCGAGCTGAAGACGAAGATCCTCGCCGGGGGCTTCGACAAGGCCCTGATCTTCACGTCGTTCCACCAGTCCGCGCTGCCGCTGGCGCTGGTCCTGCGTGAATGCGGGGTGCCGTGGATCGGGGCGATCAGCGAGGACTACCCGGGCTCGCTGCTGGACCTGCGCCATCGCGTCGACGGCGACCCGCCCGAAGCCGAGAGAGCGCTTTCCCTCGCCCAGGCGGCCGGTTTCGCCCTGCCGCCCGGCGACGCGGGCGGTCTCGGCGTACGCCGGCCGCTGCCCGACGTGTCTCACCTGGTCGGCGAACCCGGTTATGTCGTGGTGCATCCCGCGGCCTCGGTGCCCGCCCGCCAGTGGCCTGCCGGGCACAACGCGGAAGCCGTGCGGATGCTGGCTGAAAGCGGTTACCGCGTCGTCGTCACCGGCGGTCCTGGCGAGGCCGCGCTCACCGCCGGGGTCGCGGGCACGCACGCGCTGGACCTGACCGGCCGGACGGACTTCGCCGAGCTCGCCGCGGTACTGGCCGGTGCCCGCGTGCTCGTCGCCCCCAACACCGGGCCGGCCCATCTCGCGGCGGCCGTCGGCACCCCGGTGGTGTCGCTGTTCGCCCCCGTGGTGCCCGCGCAGCGATGGGCGCCCCACGGCGTGCCCGTCGTGCTGCTCGGGGACCAGGACGCGCCGTGCCGCGACACCCGCGCACGGCAGTGCCCGGTGCCCGGCCACCCCTGCCTGACCGGGGTGCCACCCGAAGACGTCTGCCAGGCCGTCGAGAAACTAGGAGGTGCAGCGTGATCGAAGAGCGGTTCGGAGCTTTGTCCACCGCGATGCAGAGGCTCAGCGCGGACGCGCCGAGAATCGAGGCCTGGGGCCGACATCTCGCCGACGTGTTCGCCCGCGGCGGCAGACTGCTCGCCTGCGGCAACGGCGGCAGCGCGGCGGAGGCCCAGCACCTGACCGGCGAGCTGGTCGGCAGGTTCGTCAACGACCGGCAGCCGCTGTCCGCCATCGCGCTGCACGCCGACACCTCGGCGACCACCGCGATCGTCAACGACTTCGGCGAGCAGGAGGTCTTCGCCCGCCAGGTGCGCGCCCACGGCCGTGCCGGTGACGTGCTGGTGGCGCTCTCGACCAGCGGCCGCAGTCAGAACGTGTGCCTGGCCGCGAAGGTCGCCAACCAGCTCGACATGACGACGTGGGCGCTCACCGGCCCGGCCCCGAACGAGCTGGCTTCCCTGTGCGACGACGTCATCGCGATCGACGCGCCCCGCACCGGCACGGTGCAGGAGGCGCACCTGGCGGTGGTGCACGGGCTGTGCGCGGCCCTCGACGAGGCGCTCGGAGTGCCCTCGTGACGGGGCCGCTGGTGGTGGTCGGCGACGCCCTGCTCGACATCGACGTCGAGGGCACCTCGGAGCGACTCTGCCCGGAGGCGCCCGTGCCCGTCGTCGACGTCGGCCGGGAGTGGCAGCGGCCCGGCGGCGCCGGGCTCGCGGCCCTGCTCGCCGCCCGCTCCGCGGCCGAGGTCGTCCTCGTCACCGCGATCGGCGCCGATCCCAGCGGCGCGCGGCTGGCCGCCCTGCTGGAGGGCGAGGTCGAGCTCTGCACGCTGCCGCTGGACGGGGAGACCCCGCGCAAGACGAGGATCCGCGCGGGGCAGCAGTCCGTCGTGCGGCTGGACCACGGCGGCGGCCGCGCGTCCCGCCGGACGCTCGACGAGCGCACGATCTCCTTGCTGCGAAGCGCGTCGACGGTCCTCGTGGCCGACTACGGCCGCGGTGTCGCCGATCATCCGCAGATCCGGAAGCTGCTGGCCGAGGCCGCGACGCGGGTGCCGGTGGTCTGGGACCCGCATCCCCGCGGCGGCGCGCCCGTCCCCGGCGCCCGGCTGGTGACTCCGAACGACGCGGAGGCGGTGAAGTTCGCCGGGGCGGCCGGCGATCCCGCCGAACTCGCGGTTTCCTTGCGGGACAAGTGGAACGCGTCCGCGGTCGCGGTCACGCTCGGCTCGCGCGGCGCGGTGCTGGCCGCGGGCGGCGAGGTGCGCACGGTGCCGATCCCGGGCCCGGCGAAGGTCGCCGCGAGCCTGCGGCCGGACACCTGCGGCGCGGGCGACCGGTTCGCCAGCGCCGCCGCCGCGGCCCTGTTCGACGGCGCGGACCTCACCGGCGCGGTGACGACCGCCGTCGAGTCCGCCGCGCGGTTCGTCGCCGCGGGTGCGGCCACCGCCGTCTCGCAACCGGCCGACGAGGCCGAGCCCGAGCCGGTGACCGACCCGCTCGCCTTCGCCGAGCGGGTACGCCGCCGCGGCGGGCGCCTGGTCGCCACCGGCGGCTGCTTCGACCTGCTGCACCCCGGGCACGTCGCGTTGCTGCGGCACGCGCGGTCGCTCGGCGACGCGCTGATCGTGTGCGTGAACTCCGACGCCTCCGTGCGCCGGCTCAAGGGACCGACGCGGCCCGTCGTGCCCGCCGCCGACCGGGTGCGGGTGCTCGCCGCGCTCGAGTCGGTGGACGCGGTGGCGGTGTTCGACGAGTCCTCGCCGGCCGCCCTGCTCGACAGGATCGCGCCGGATGTCTGGGTGAAGGGCGGCGACTACGCGGGCACCGAACTGCCCGAGGCCGAGGTCGTGCGCGCGCACGGTGGCGAGATCGTGCTGGTTCCGACCGTCGAAGGCTATTCGACGACCCGACTGCTGGAGGGAGTCTCCCATGGCTGAGCTGGGCAAGGTACTGATCACCGGTGGCGCGTCCGGGCTGGGCGCCGCGGCCGTCGCGGCCGTGGCCGAAGCCGGCGGGCAGCCGCTGGTGCTCGACCTCAAGCCGCCGGCCGCCGACGTGCCGTACGTGTCGGTGGACCTCACCGACACCGCGGCCACCGAAAAGGCCGTCGCCGAGATCGCCGAGACCGCGGGCGGCCTCGACGCCGTCTTCACCGCCGCGGGCATCGACACCCCGGGCACCCTGGACTCGGTGTCCACAACGGACTGGGAGCGGGTGGTGAAGGTCAACCTGCTCGGCACCGCCGCGGTGATCCGGGCGGCGCTGCCCTACCTGAAGCGCTCGCACGGCAAGGTCGTCACCGTCGCGTCCACCCTCGGCATCAAGGCGGTCAGCGACGCCACTGCCTACTGCGCGTCGAAGTGGGGCGTGGTCGGGTTCACCCGCGCGCTCGCGGCCGAGACCGCGGGCCAGGTCGGCGTGACGCTGCTGATTCCCGGCGGTATGCACACGGCGTTCTTCGACACCCGCGACGAGCAGTACAAGCCGCCGGCCGACGCGAAGCTCAACCGCCCGGAGGACACCGCGAAGGCGGTGCTGTTCGCCCTGTCGCAGTCCGCGGGCTGCGAGGTGCGGGAGATGGTCGTGGCCTCCTCCGAAGAGGGCTCCTGGCCGTGACCGACGTGCTGGTCCTGCGTGCGCTGGGCGTCGGGGACCTGCTCGTCTCCGTGCCCGCGCTGCGCGGGCTGCGCGCGGCCTTCCCGCGGGCGCGGATCACCCTGGCCGCGCCCGCGGGCCTGCGTGAGCTGGTGGCGCTCACGGGCGCCGTCGACGAGCTGCTGCCCACCACGAGGCTGGGCGGGCTGTCCTGGCGTGGTGCGCCGCCGTCGGTGGCGGTCAACCTGCACGGCAGCGGCCCGCAGAGCGTCGAGGACCTGTTCGGGACCCGGCCGGGACGCCTGCTCACCCACACCCACCACGACTATCCGGGGCTCGACGGCCCGGCGTGGCGGGCGACGGGCGTGCACGAGGCGGAACGCTGGTGCGACCTGCTCGGCTACTACGGGATTCCCGCCGACCGCACGGATCTCGCCATCGCGCGGCCGGACCTGCCCAGCCCTGCACCGGCTGCCGTGGTCCTGCACCCCGGCGCCGCCTACGGCTCGCGGCGCTGGCCGCCCGAGCGGTTCGGCGAGGTCGGCCGGGCACTGGCCGCGGAGGGAAGGCGGGTGGTGGTGACCGGCAACGCCGGGGAGTACGCGCTCGCCAGGTCGGTCGCCGATGCGGCCGGGCTGGGGGAGGAGGCGGTGCTGGCGGGGAAGACGGCCCTGCCCGAGCTGGCCGCGCTGGTGGCCGACGCGGCGCTCGTCGTGTGCGGGGACACGGGTGCCGGGCATCTCGCGACGGCCTACGGCACGCCTTCGGTGCTGGTGTTCGGGCCGGTCCCGCCGTCGCAGTGGGGACCGCCGCCGGGCTCGGCGGACCGGCATGTGGCGCTGTGGTCCGGCAGCGGCGCGGACCCCTTCGCCGACGAGCCGGATCCGGGGCTGCTGCGCATCACCCCGGCCGACGTGCTCGCCGCGGCGAGTCCGTTGTGGACGGTCAGGGAACGGGCTGTGGCGCGGACAGGACGGTGAGGGCGGCGGGCACCGTGGGCTGCAGCGGCAGCCGGGCGGCCAGCCCGGTCAGCTGCAGCGGCCTGGTCACCGCCCGGGTGGAGCCGACCAGCGCCCAGCGCAGCCGGCGCCGCGCGGCGTCGTCGTCGGCGTCGAGCAGGACCTGCATCCCGGCCGAGCCGAGGAAGGTGACCTGATCCAGGTCGAGGACGAACTGCTGGTCCGCCGCCACCTGGGCGCCGAGGAAGTTCCGGAGACAGGGCGCGCCCAGTGCGTCGACCTCGCCCGCCGTGCGGGCCAGGAGAATGCCGTCGTGGCGGTGTTCCGCGTCGATCCGGACGTCGTTCGAGGTGTGCACAACGTCTTCCGATCTGTCGAAGGTGCCCGGGAAGAGAACGCACACTGCAGAGGCCTGAAAAAGAAAACCGACGGTCGGGTGCGAGTCGCTTTCCCGGCGCGGCTGGGCTCTCAACCGCTCGCCTTCGACGGTACGGTCGTGGCACGGACCAGGCAAGGCACGAGAAGTGTCACGCAGTCGCTACTCCTGGTCACACGTGAATCTTCTACGCGACCAGCCTCGCCCAGACCGTCTTCCCGCCTGAGCCGCGGTCGGCGCAGCCCCACTCCCGGGCCGTCCGCTGGATGATGAGCATCCCGAACCCGCCCCCACTGCCGCCGTCGCGCACGTAGGCGCGCTCGGGGCTGTCGTCGGAGACCGCGATGGTCAGCTCGCCCCGGTTCAGCTCCAGGCTCAGTTTCGGGGTGGATCCGGTGTGCTGCAGCGTGTTCTCCACCAGCTCGCTCGCCACGGTCTCCGCATCCGGGGTGAGCGAGGTGAGGTGCCAGTCGAGGCACACCCCGTCGACGAACCGGCGGGCCCGGCGTGGCGCCTCCGGTGTTCGCGCCAGCGTGATCTCCGCATGGCTTCGCATCGGACTTTTCTCCCAAACCTTCGTGACAGCCGGTACGTACCCGGTGCCAACGGGTCGGAAACACCGGCCCCTGACAGTCCGATGTGGACAGTGTTTCCGGCGCTGGGCGGCAGGGTAGTCCCTGGTGGACGAGCGGGCCCTGCTGCAGACGCTGACGAAGGTGGTGAACACGCTGGCCGCCGGCGGGATCGGGTTCGCGGTGGCCGGCGGCTGCGCGGTCTACGCGCGGGGCGGCCCGCCCTCGGACCACGACGTGGACGTGTTCCTGCTGGAGGACGACGTCGAGGCCGCGCAGAAGGCGCTGGTGGACGTCGGGATGCGCCCGGAGGACCCGCCCGAGGACTGGCTCACCAAGGTCTACGACGGTGACGTGCTCGTCGACCTCATCTTCCGGCCGAACTACCGGTCGGACATGACCGAGCTGCTGGCCGCGCGGAGCGGATGCGGATCGGGGCCGCGCTCGCCCCCGTGGTCACCGCGACCGACCTGATGGTGGACAAGCTGCTGGTGCTCAACCCGCACCGGTGCGACTTCACCCCGCTCCTGCTCATCGCCAGGGACCTGCGGGAGCAGATCGACTGGGGACGGGTGGCGGCGGAGACCGCCGAGTCGCCCTATGCCCGCTCGTTCCTGATGCTGGTGGAAGCGCTTTCCGTGGCCGAGGTGGAAGCCGAGAGGAGCGGGACATGACCGACGAGAGCCCGCAGTACCGGGTCGCGCACGTGCGGCGTGCGCTGGCCGAGGACCCGCGCACGTGCGAGCTGGGCGTGCGGGTCAACGTGCGCGGGGACCACGTCCACCTCTCCGGCGAGGTGGCGACCGAGCAGCGACGCGCCGAGCTGGAGCAGGTGCTCGGCGAGCTGGTGCCGGGGGTGCAGCTGCACAACGACGTGCGGGTGGCCGACACCCGCGAACCGGCACGACGGGAGGAGCTGCGGTGATCCGGGTCGCTGCCGTCGGGGACGTGCACCTGGGCGAGGACGGCCGTGGCCGGCTCCGGCCCGCACTGGACAACCTGGCCGAGCACGCCGACGTGCTGCTGCTGGCGGGCGACCTGACCCGCCACGGCGCCGTCGACGAGGCCCGCGTCGCGGCGGAGGAGTTCAGCGACCTGCCGGTCCCGGTGGTCGCCGTCCTCGGCAACCACGACTACCACGGCGACGCCGCCGACGACATCGCGAAGCTGCTGGAGGACCACGGCATCCGGGTCCTCGAAGGCGACGCGGTGACCCTGGACGTGGACGGGAAGCGGCTCGGCGTGGCGGGCGTGAAAGGCTTCGGCGGAGGGTTCGCCGGGAAGTGCGCGAGCAATTTCGGCGAGCGGGAGATGAAGGCCTTCGTCGGTCACACGATCGAGCGAGCCGAGCGGTTACGCTCCGCGCTCGAAAGTCTCGACACGGACGTCCGGATCGCGCTGACGCACTACTCGCCGATCCCGGAGACCCTGCGTGGCGAGCCGCCCGAGATCTACCCGTTCGTGGGCTGCTACCAGCTGGGCGAGGTGATCGACGAGTGCGGGGTGGCCCTCGCGGTCCACGGCCACGCCCACTTCGGGTGCGAGCAGGGGGTCACCCCGGGCGGAGTACGCGTCCGCAACGTCGCGCAGCCGATGATCCGCGGCACCTTCGCCACCTACGGATTGGGGGCTTGATTCACTTTTAAGCCCGGAGGACAGTGGGTACGCCCGGTCGGCACTGCGCGCGACGAAGGCGAGGATGCGATGACCGAACTGCGGGCCCGCCCCATCGTCCTGGGGAACCGGTACGAGCTGCCGCCCAGGCATCGCCGCGGCCGGGCGCTGCTCAAGCTGACCCGGACGACCGACCACAAGGTCATCGGCCTGATGTACCTGTTCACCTCGCTCGGGTTCTTCGTCGTCGGCGGCGCGATGGCGCTGCTGATGCGCAGTGAGCTGGCTCGGCCCGGCCTGCAGTTCCTCTCGAACGAGCAGTACAACCAGCTGTTCACCATGCACGGCACGATCATGCTGCTGCTGTACGCGACCCCGAACCTGTTCGCGTTCGCCAACCTGGTGCTGCCGCTGCAGATCGGCTCCCCGGACGTCGCGTTCCCCCGCCTCAACGCCTTCTCCTACTGGCTGTTCCTGTTCGGTGGCCTGATCGTGCTGGCCTCGTTCGCCACGCCGGGCGGGGCCGCGGACTTCGGGTGGACCGGCTACACCCCGCTGTCGGACTTCATGCACTCGCCCGGCGTCGGGGGCAACATGTGGGCGGCCGGGCTCATCGTGTCCGGTCTCGGCACGATCCTTGGCGCGGTCAACATGGTGACGACCATCGTGTGCCTGCGCGCGCCCGGCATGACGATGTGGCGGATGCCGATCTTCACCTGGAACATCCTGTTCACCTCGATCCTGATCCTCGCCGCGTTCCCGATCCTCACCGCCGCCCTGTTCGTCCTGCTGGCCGACCGGCTTATCGGCGCGCACGTGTTCGACCCCGCGAACGGCGGCGCCATCCTGTGGCAGCACCTGTTCTGGTTCTTCGGCCATCCCGAGGTCTACATCATCGCCTTGCCCTACTTCGGGATCGTCACCGAGATCATTCCGGTGTTCAGCCGCAAACCGCTGTTCGGCTACCGGCTGATGGTGTTCGCGACGATCGGCATCACCGCGCTGTCGTTCGCCGTATGGGCGCACCACATGTTCGCCACGGGCGCGGTGCTGCTGCCGTTCTTCTCGTTCATGACGTTCCTGATCGCGGTGCCGACCGGGATCAAGTTCTTCAACTGGATCGGCACCATGTGGAAGGGCCGCATCAGCTTCGAGAGCCCGATGCTGTGGTCGGTCGGGTTCCTGGTGACGTTCCTGCTCGGCGGGCTGACCGGCATCATCCTCGCCGCCCCGCCACTGGACTTCCATGTCACCGACAGCTACTTCGTTGTCGCGCACTTCCACTACGTGCTGTTCGGCACCATCGTGTTCGCCACGTTCGCCGGGGTGTACTTCTGGTTCCCGAAGATGACCGGGCGGATGCTCGACGAACCGCTGGCCAAGCTGCATTTCTGGACCACGTTCATCGGGTTCCACACGACCTTCCTGGTCCAGCACTGGCTCGGCGACATGGGCATGCCGCGCCGCTACGCCGACTACCTGCCGACGGACGGGTTCACCCTGCTCAACACCATCTCGACGATCGGCGCGTTCATCCTCGGCGCGTCGATGCTGCCGTTCATCTACAACGTGGTCCGCAGCTACCGGTTCGGCGAGCCCGTCGAAGTGGACGATCCTTGGGGCTTCGGCAACTCGCTGGAATGGGCCACGACCTGCCCACCACCCAGGCACAACTTCCTGGAGCTGCCGCGTATCCGCAGCGAGCGGCCGGCGTTCGAGCTGCACTACCCGCACCTCGTGGAACGCCTGCACGACGAAGGCCACATCACCCTGACCGGCAAGCCGGTCCCGCACTCCGAGGCCGCCGAGACACCGTCCGAAAAGGCCTCGCAGGCGAGCACGCCACACGATTAGGGGTCGTCCCCCTCGGGTAGTCGGTTCAGGACCGACTTGGAGGAGACGACGATGAGTGAAGCAGCCGGTCCTGGACCGACGGCGGTCGGGGACCGCTCGATCGCGCAGCTGGTCCAGGACATGTCCGAGCAGACCAGGCGTCTCGTGCGGGACGAGCTGCTCCTGGCCACAGAGGAGCTCAAGCAGAAGGGCAAGCGCGCCGGCATCGGTGCCGGCCTGACCGGTGCCGCCGGAGTGGTCGCGCTGTTGGGGGCCGCGACGCTGATCGCGTGTGCCGTGCTCGCGCTCGCGCTGGTCCTGCCCGCGTGGGCGGCCGCGCTGATCATCGGCGTGGCGCTGCTCGCGGGGGCGGGCATCGCCGCGATGCTGGGCGCGAAGAAGCTGAAGTCCGCCGTCCCGCCGGTGCCCGAGGAAGCCGCCGCGGGCGTGCAGAAGGACGTCGACGTGGTGCGGCAGAGGGGGCACAGCGATGTCCAAGCGTGAGACGTTCCCCCGCGACGTGGAGGAGGCGCGCCTCGACGCGGAGCTGACCCGGCAGGAGCTGGGCGAGACCGCGGAGGCGCTGGCCGAGAAGGTGAAGGACACCGCGCACACCACGCAGCGCGCTGCGCTCACCACGGGCGCCGCGATCGGGGCGGGGCTGTTGCTGGTGCTGATCATCCGCAGGATCATCGGCGGGAGGTGACGTGATGAGCCGGCACGTCGAGGTCGAGACCGAGCTGTGGGACGAGTTCCACCGGGTGGTGAACATGACCTCGCGGGAGCTGAGCGAATGGCTGCGCACGCGCTCGGCACACGAGGACGCCGAGGAGCTGCCGGACCACTCCGGCACGCCCACCGGTCAACGGGTCCTGGACATCCTGCAGAAACGGCGGGTGGACCTCACCGACGACGACGAGCGGGTGATGCGGAAGGTCGTCGACAAAATCCACGCCGAGCGGCGGGACGACCTCGAGCCCACCGCCGGGCAGGAGAACTGGCGGCATCGCCTGATGTCGCTGGGGCACGACCCGTTGAAGGGAGTGCGTGATGGAACGCGGTAGCGGGAAGCACAGCCCACGCGAGGACGACGAGCTCAAGCACGAGCTGCGGGGAACATTGCAGGGCAACCGGTCCAGCCGCGCCGAGGAGTGGCGCGACCCGGAGCCGCCCGCCGACGACGACCCGGACGTGCCGAACGCCGGGCCGCCTCAGCGGTAGAGCTTCGCCGCGTATTCGGGGCCGTAGTAGCGTTCGAGCTCTTCGAGCGAGTCGCCCGGGCGTTCCAGCGCCCGGGCGATCACGGGTCGCGAGGGCGCCGATTCCGGTCGCCACGTCTCGGGTTGCCACAGGTTCGAGCGCATGAACGCCTTGGCGCAGTGGTGGAAGATCTGCTCGATCTCGACCACGATCGCCAGTACCGGGCGGTGGCCCTTGACGACCATGTCCGCGAAGAACGGGGCGTCGCGGACCAGCCGGGCCCGCCCGTTGATCCGGAGGGTGTCGCCGCGGCCGGGGATGAAGTAGAGCAGGCCCACGTGCGGGTTCTCGAGGATGTTGCGGAACCCGTCGACCCGCTTGTTGCCTGGCCGCTCCGGGATCGCGATCGTCGTGTCGTCGAGCACGAGCGTGAAGCCGGCCGGGTCGCCCTTGGGGGACACGTCGCAGCTGCCGGCGGCGTCGGCGGTGGCGATCAGGCAGAACGGCGACCCGGCGAGCCACTGCCGGTCGAACTCGTGGAGCTTCGGGCGTTCCTTGCGCCGCGCCGCCTCGTTCGGCAGGCCGATGAGTTCGCGAAGCTCGTCCTCCGAGGTGAGTTCGTCCATCTCCACCCGGCCGACACTACTCCGGCGAGAACCGCGCCAAGGCCTCTTCCAGCAACGTCTCCACGATCCGGCTCTCCGGCACCGTCTTGACCACCTCGCCCCGCACGAAGATCTGTCCCTTCCCGTTGCCCGAGGACACCCCGAGATCGGCTTCGCGTGCCTCGCCGGGGCCGTTCACGACGCAGCCCATCACGGCCACCCGCAGCGGAACCGGGAAGCCCTCGAACGCCGCCGTCACGCGTTCCGCCAGCCGGTAGACGTCCACCTGCGCGCTGCCGCACGACGGGCAGGACACGATCTCCAGCCGCCGCGGCCGCAGCCCCAGCGACTCGAGGATCTGCGCGCCCACCTTGACCTCCTCGACCGGCGGCGCGGAGAGCGACACGCGGATCGTGTCGCCGATGCCTTCGGCCAGCAGCACCCCGAACGCCACCGCCGACTTGACCGTGCCCTGGAACGCGGGCCCGGCCTCGATCACACCGAGATGCAGCGGGTACTCGCAGCGGCGCGCGAGCTGCCGGTACGCCTCGATCATCACCACCGGGTCGTGGTGCTTCACCGAGATCTTCAGGTCGGCGAACCCGTGCTGCTCGAACAGCGAGCACTCCCACAGCGCGGACTCCACCAGCGCCTCGGGCGTCGCCCGGCCGTACTTGGCCAGCAGCCGCTTGTCCAGCGAGCCCGCGTTGACCCCGATCCGGATGGGCACCCGCGCGGCGGTCGCGGCGCGGGCGATCTCGGCGACCTTGTCGTCGAACTTGATGATGTTGCCCGGGTTCACCCGCACCGCCGCGCAGCCGGCGTCGATCGCCGCGAACACGTACCTGGGCTGGAAGTGGATGTCGGCGATCACCGGGATGGCCGACTTGGCCGCGATGGCGGACAGTGCGTCGGCGTCGTCGGAGGAGGGCACCGCGACCCGCACGATCTCGCAGCCCGCCGCGGTCAGCTCGGCGATCTGCCGCAGGGTCGCGTCGACGTCGGCGGTGACGGTCGTGGTCATCGACTGCACCGACACCGGCGCGCCCCCGCCCACCGGCAAGTCCCCGACCCTGACCTGCCGCGACTTCCGGCGCCGTACCGGCAGGTCCGGGAGGCCGAGCGCCACCGCGCTCACGAGCGCACCGTCACGGGCAGTGTGAAGTGGACGGTCTCACGCGTGGTCTCGCGCTCCTCGACGGTGACCGGGCCGAGCCCGCCGATCGCGTCGATCACCGCGCGCACCAGCCGTGGCGGCGCCGACGCCCCGGCTGTCAGGCCGACGACGCCCGCGCCGGCGAGCCAGGCAGGCCGGATGTCGCGGGGGTCGTCGATCAGGTGCGCCGGCGTGCCGGCCCGCCGGGCGAGCTCGACCAGCCGCACCGAGTTCGAGGAGTTCGCGGAGCCGACCACCAGCACCACGTCCGACTCCACGGCGATCGACTTCAGTGCGTCCTGCCGGTTCGTGGTGGCGTAACAGATGTCGTCCGAGGCCGGGCCGCGCAGGGCGGGGAACCGGGCGCGCAGCTCGGCGACCACCGCCGCCGTCTCGTCGGCGCTCAGCGTGGTCTGGGTCAGGTAGCTCACCCGTGCCGGATCGGCGACCTCGACCCGTCGCGCCTCCTCGACCGACTGCACCAGCACCGTCCGGTCCGGCGCCTCGCCGAGGGTGCCCTCGACCTCCTCGTGCCCCGCGTGCCCGATCAGCAGCACCGTGTTCTCCTGCGCGGCGAACCGCCGGGCCTCGGTGTGCACCTTGGTCACCAGCGGGCAGCTCGCGTCGATCACCTCGAGCCGCCGTCGTTTCGCCTCCGCGCGGACGGCGGGGGAGACCCCGTGCGCGGAGAACACCGTGACCGAGCCGCGCGGCACCTCGTCCAGCTCCTGGACGAACACCGCGCCCCGCGCTTCGAGCCCGGCGACGACGTGCCGTTGTGCACGATCTCCTTGCGCACGTAGATCGGCCCGCCGCGCTGGGCGAGCAGCCGCTCCACGATCTCGATCGCCCGCTCGACCCCCGCGCAGAACGACCGCGGCGCGGCGAGCAGCACCGTGCGCGCCCGCCCGGTGGCGGCGAGCCACGCCCCGGTCGCGGCACACACCGTCTCGGTCACCTCGGGCGAGGGCCGTCCGGTCACGGCCACGCCGAGCCCGGCCTCGCCGCCGGTCACCGGGAACACCGCACGCAGCGCCGCCGCCCCTCGGTCGGCGGCGCTGACGTGCAGGTGCCCCCTGGTCACGGGAACCCGGCGCCGGCGCAGTCGCCCTCCAGCAGGACCGCCGCCGGGCACCGGACGGCGGGCCTGCTCGGCCACAGCAGGTCGTCGGCGACGAGTACCGCACCGGGTTCGGGGCGGCCGGGATCGTGCGCGGCCAGGATGCTCTGTGCTGCGGTGAAGGACATCGGTTCTCCTAGTGGTCCCGGCGGGTGATCAGCTGGGCGAGCGCTTCGAGCTCGGCTCTCGGCTTCGGCTCCAGTGCTCGTAACTGCGTGCGCGCTCTCGCCAGCAGCTCGTCTGCCGGGGCCCGGCTCCAGGCGCGACCGCCCGCGCGCTCGACCAGCTCGGCCGCGCGGGCCAGCTCCGGTGCCGACAGCGTGCCCGGTTTCCGGTACAGCGCCGCTAGTTCGCGGCCCTCCCCGGTGTCCGACGCGAGCGCGGCGACCACCGGCAGCGACTTCTTGCGGTTGCGCAGATCCGAGTACACCGGCTTGCCCGTCACCGCGGGTTCGCCCCAGATGCCCAGCAGGTCGTCGGCGAACTGGAACGCGAGCCCGACCTCCTTCCCGAACGCGCGCAGCCGCGCGACCTGCGCGGGACTGCCGCCGCCCGCGAGCGCGCCGAGCGCGCACGCGCAGCCCAGCAGCGCCCCGGTCTTGCCGGCGGCCATCGCCCGGCACTCGTCCGCGCCGACGGTCTCCCGTCGCTCGAACGCGAGGTCCGCGCTCTGCCCCTCGATCAGGTCGAGCACCGCGGTCAGCAGTGCGCGCAGCTCGTCCGGCCGCTCGGCGAGCAGCCGGGTGGCGAGTGCGAGCAGCGCGTCACCGGCCAGGATCGCGGTGCTCGTGCCGAACTCCTTCCACACCGTCGCCCGGTGCCGTCTCGTCGCGTCACCGTCCATCACGTCGTCGTGCACCAGCGAGAAGTCGTGCACCAGCTCGACGGCGGCCGCGGCGGGCAGCGCCCGTTCGGCGGGCGCGCCCACCGCCTGCGCGGCGAGCAGGACCAGCGCCGGCCGCATCGCCTTGCCGCTGCCGCCACCGTCGGTCCAGCCGAAGTGGTGTGCCGCGACGGGCCGCATCGACGGCGGCAGCTGCGCGACGGCCGCCCGCAGCCCGGGTTCGACCAGTTCCCGTGCCCACGTCAGGGTTTCCTGTGCCGTCCGGGTACCGGAAATCAGCTCCGCCGTCATCGTCCGAGCTCCACGTTCTCCAGGATGCCGAGCGCATCGGGCACCAGCACCGCGACCGAGTAGTACACACTGACCAAATAGGACAGCATCGCCTTTTCGCTGAGCCCCATGTACCGCACGTTGAGGCTCGGTTCGATCTCGTCGGGCAGCCCGCTCTGCCGCAGCCCGATCACGCCCTGCTTCTGCTCGCCGACCCGCATCGCGAGGATCGACGTCGTGTTCCCCGCCGACACCGGGAACTTCGGCGACGGCAGGATCGGCACACCCCGCCACGACGTCAGTTGTGTCCCGTCCACGCCGACGCTCTGCTGCAGCACGCCGCGGCGGCTGCACTCCCGGCCGAACGCGGCGATCGCGCGGGGATGGGCGAGGAAGAACGCCGTGTTCCGGCGCCGGGACAGCAGCTCGTCCAGGTCGTCGGGGGTCGGTGGCCCGCCCCGGTTCTGGATCCGCTGGCGGTGCTCGGCGTTGTGCAGCAGGCCGAACTCCGGGTTGGTCAGCAGTTCCTGCTCCTGCCGTTCCCGCAGCGCCTCGACCGTGAGGCGCAGCTGCTGCTCGACCTGGTTCATGGGCTTGTTGAACAGGTCCGCGACGCGGGAGTGCACGCGCAGCACGGTCTGCGCGACGCTCAGCTCGTACTCCCGCGGCGCCAGGTCGTAGTCGACGAAGGTGCCCGGCAGCTCCGGCTCCCCGCGGTGCCCCGACGCGAGCGTGATCTCGGCTTCCCCGTGCTTGTTCTGCGGCAGCGCGGCCCGGGCGCGCAGCCGCGTCACGTGCTCGCGCAGGGAGTGCGAGGTCTCCAGCAGCTGCCGGAGATCGTCGCGCCGGAGCACCAGCACCGTCACCGGCGTGAGCGCCCGCGCCGAATGCCGCCAGGACCCGGCTGTCCCGGCGAGCAGCTCCTGCCCGAGGAACTCGCCGTCGGCGAGTACGCCGAGGGAGGTGGTGTCGCCGTACTGCCCGGTGCCGTTCCTGGCGACCTTGCCGTGCGCGATCAGGAACCCTTCCTCGACGGGCTGTCCCGCCTCGGTGACCGGGTCACCGGGCCGGTACTCGCGTTGCACGAGCCGCCCGGCGAGCGCGGCGAGCACCTCCGGCTCGCCGAACCCGCGCAGGATCGGCAGCTCGCCGAGGCTCTGCGGGACCACCCGGACTTCGCCGCCGGTGCTGTAGCACGCCGCCCGCCCCTCGCCGACGGCATGCGTGAGCCGCCGGTTGACCCGGTATGTGCCCGCCGCGGTGTCGACCCAGGGCAGCATGCGCAGCAGCCACCGCGAGCTGATGCCACGCATCTGGGGGACGGACTTGGTCGTGGTGGCCAGCTGCCGCGCCGCCGTGGTGCCCAGCGACAGCCTGGCTTCCGCCTCGAACGTCGTCACGACTAGCGCCCGACTTCGACGTTCTCCAGGATCCCCAGGGCATCGGGGACGAGAACGGCCGCCGAGTAGTACGCCGTGACCAGGTAGGAGATGATCGCCTTCTCGTTGATGCCCATGAACCGCACCGAAAGGCCCGGCTCGAACTCGTCCGGCAGGCCCGTCTGGTGCAGGCCGACCACACCCTGGTTCTTCTCGCCGGCCCGCATCAGGATGATCGAGCTGGTGCGGGTCTCGCTGACGCCGATCTTGTTGCACGGCAGGATCGGCACACCCCGCCACGACGGTACCCTCTGCCCGAGGAAGTCCGCATTGGACGGATAGACGCCACGCGCGGAGCACTCGCGGCCGAACGCCGCGATGGCCCGGGGATGGGCGAGGAACACCGTCGGCTCCTTCCACACCGTCGCCAGCAGCTCGTCCAGGTCGTCCGGCGTGGGCGGCCCGGTGCGGGTGTGGATGCGCTGCTGCACATCGGCGTTGTTGAGCAGTCCGAAGCCGGTGTTGTTGACCAGCTCGTACTCCTGGCGCTCGCGCAGCGCCTCGACGGTGAGCCGCAACTGCTGCTCGACCTGGTTCATCGGCTTGTTGTAGAGGTCCGCGACGCGGGAGTGCACGCGCAGCACGGTCTGCGCGACGCTCAGCTCGTACTCCCGCGGCGAGAGCTCGTAGTCGACGAAGGTGCCGGGCAGGTCGGGCTCGCCGTCGTGGCCCGAAGACAGGTCGATGTTCGCCTCGCCGTGTTCGTTCTGCGAAGCGAGCCGGCCGGCGCGGAACTTCGCGACCTGCTCCTGCAGCGCCTCCGAGGAGTTGTACGCCTCGTCGAACGCGCGCTGGGGGAGCACGAGCACGGTGCACGGCGTGACCGCCTTGACCGTGTACTCCCAGATGTCCTCGGGATCGGCGAGCGTCTTGTCGCCGAAGTGGTCGCCGTTCGCGAGCACGCCGAGGGTCGTCTCCTCGCCGTACTGCCCGGGGCCGATCTTGCTGACCTTGCCGTGCGCGATCAGGAAAGCCTGGTCCGACGTGTGCCCGAACTCGACGATCACGTCGCCCGTTTCGTAGCTGCGCTGCTCGAACCGCTCGGCCAGCGCCGCGAGCACGCCCTGGTCGTCGAAGCCGCGCAGCAGCGGCAGTTCGGCGAGCTCGGCCGGGATCACGCGGACCTCGGTGCCGGTGCTGATGAAGGTGACGCGGCCGTCGCCGACGGTGTAGCTCATGCGGCGGTTGACCCGGTACGTGCCGCCGTCGGCCTGGACCCACGGCAGCACGCGCAGCAGCCACCGTGAGGTGATGGACTGCATCTGGGGGACGGACTTGGTCGTGGTCGCCAGTTGCCGCGCCGCCGCGGGGCTCAGGCTCTGGCGCCCGGCGCCGTCCTCGACGCTCGGCTCGGCGGAATCGGTCACAGTCACGGCAAATACCACCTATCGTCATGCATTGGGGAATCAGTGATTTCGTGTTTCCGCGAGAAATTCAGACTGCCCAATTCAGCGGGCGAAATCGACGTTAGCACCAGCCGCCGGGGTCGTACAGTCACTCGACAGCGTGCCCCTGCCGGAATCGGGCTCCCCGGGCTTCGTGAATTTCGGCATCCGGGTGAGCGGGCCGACCGACAGTAGTTTCCGGATAAAACACTCACCTGGACCGAGCAGCCGTGTCGGGCACGAAGGAGTGAGCCCGGCGGGATCCGCTGCCGCTGTTGGGCCGAACGGTGGTAAACCGGCCGCAGCACGCGGCCAAGTGTCCCCCGTTTCGGCCAATGATCGACTGTTTTTCCCTGCGGTGCAACGACTTTTCGCTGGACATGCCGGGTGTTGGGGGTCTCGTGACAGTTCGTGACCGTGCGGACACGGTTGTACCAATGCGGCCGCCGGTGCGGGTCATCGACGGCGCCGTTGTCCCGGAAAAAAAGTGCTCTCTCCGTTTTCGCCTGCTCCGGTCAAGCGAGTTCGGCACTTGCGCGTGCTGCCGCTCGAATGAAAACAATTGATCGATCTTGCCGGAGCATCCCGGCCGTGATTACGTGAACTCCGGTGAAATTGTCTCCGCTTCGGAACGGGAACCCGCATGAACGTGTACGTGACCGGTCTGCTCTGGGTGGCCGGCTCGATGATCGTCGGCGCCCTGATCGCCTATCTCGTGCGCCGCTACGGTCTCGACGAGGGCCGTCCGGACAACAACGACGCGGCGGGCCAGGCGTTCACGATCGTCGGCGGGCTGCACGCGGTCGTGGTCGCGTTCGTGCTGATCTCGTTGTTCGACGCGGCGAGCACGGTGCGGGACGGGTCGTACCAGGAGACGCAGGCACTGGTGTCCGCGACCTGGGCCGCGGACGCACTGCCCGAGCCGGCGCACACGCAGGTGCCCGAGCTCGCGCGGCAGTACGCCCGGACCGTGGTGCAGCAGGAGTGGCCGCGGCTGCAGAACGGGGGGATGCCGGGGGAGGAGGGCTGGACGCTGGTCAACCGCATGCGCGCGTCGCTCGACGCGACCGACCTGCCCGACGACGACTGGCTGGTCGACCAGAAGACCGATGCGGCGAGTGACCTGACGGACGTCTACGAGCAGCGCCAGGCACGGTTGAACGCGGTGCGGGACAACGGCGTCGGCGTCGTGCTGTGGTTCGTGCTGGTCGTCGGGAGCGTGATCTTCGTGCTGCTGCCGAACCTGTTCGGCGGGACGAGACAGGCCACCCACATCATCATCGTGTCGACACTGGCCGCGACGACGACATTGCTGCTGTACGCGATCTTCCAGATGCAGAACCCGTTCGCGGGCGGGGCGAAGGTCGGTCCCGAAGCGTTCAGCCAGGCGATCGCACGGCTGAGCTGATGCGCTGGTTCGGGGTGCTCGCGGTGGCGGCCCTGATCGCGCTGACGGCCGGTGTCCCGCGGGCCGTGGCGGCGAGTGCGAGCTGCGTCGCGATCCGGGTGCGGGACACCGGCCGGCTGTCCACGGTGTCCCGCACCGAGTACCCGGCGCTGGCGACGACGACGCTGGGCCAGATCCCGTACCGGCTGAACGCGCTCGGGTACCTGCGGTCGCGGGACCTGGCGTACGGGCTGACCGACGGGGGCCGGGTGGTGACACTGGACCGGCGCGGGCGGACGTCGGACCTGGGGTTCCCGGCGGGGAAGCGGCTCGACGACATGACGTCCGGAGCGATCAACGGGAACACCTGGTACGTCAAGGGAAAAGGTTTTCTGTACAAAGTGGACGTCCAATCGGGACTGGTGTCCGTGCGCGGCTCGGTGCTGCTGTACCCGTGGCTGCTGGCAGCGGAGGTCGACGACTTCGCGTTCGACCCGGCGGACGGGCTGCTCTACGGGGTCGCGTCGACCGGTGTCGTGGTGAGCATCGACCCGAGTTCCGGGCTCGCCCAGCCACTGCCCGGCGAGCCCCTGCCGAAGGCGACGGCGTACGGCTCGGTGGTGCTCGCCCCGGACGGCACCCTGTACGTGACGGCCAACGTCGCGGGAGGGCGGAGCCGGGAGTACCGGGTGACCCGGCGCGGCGGGTGGGCCGAGCTGGGCACCGGCCCGGTGGCGTCCGCCACCGACGCGGCGGGCTGTCTCGCGCCGCTGCCTCCCGCGTCGCCGCCGCCCAGTCCTTCGCCGACCCCGACTCCGCCCCCTCCGCCGCCCTCACCGCCGCCCTCACCGGTGCCGCCGCCCCCGGCCGTTCCCGCTCCACCGGCTCCACCGGCGCCGCCGGCCCCGGCCGTGGTCCCGGCCCCGCGCCCGCTGCCGCCACGCCCGACGGTCCGGCCCGCGCCGCGCCGCACGCCCCCGCCGACGAAGAAAGCCCGCGCCGCCCGCTGCGGACCCCTTGGCAGCGACGAAGGTCAAACGCGACTGGGCGCTGACCGCGCTGATCCTCATCCTGGGCGGCAGCATCGTGGCGCGGCGCATCACCCGCTGACGCGGGGCACACCGCCCGCTGACCGTCGACCTCGGCGTGCTCACCCGCCAAGCGCGCCCGCTGGGTTCGAGTCCGGATCGAGGTACGTGTCGTGCCCTTCGACGACCAGCGGCCCCTCGAAGGTCAGCACCTCGTTCACCAAGCCGCCCTTCTGGTTCCGGTAGTGGATCACCACTGTCCGCACCCCGGCGTACACGCCCACCACCTCGAACCGCAGGTCCGGAATCCACCGCAGGCCCTCGGTCCAGTACGCGCGCAGCGCGGCCCTGCCGCGGATCACCCCGTCCGACCCGTCGAGCAGCTGCGCGGCGACCGGCGAGGTGAAGACGACGTCCTCGCCGAAATGCGCCAGCAGCGCGTCCAGGTCGTGCGCGTTCCACGCCTTGACCCAGCCCTCGGCGAACTCCCGCACGAACTCCCTGTCCATCACCGCAACCCCACACAATCCAGATCCCAAAACGGCGCCGAGTACGCCGGCGTCCCCGTCATCCATGGTTCGTACGACGGCAGGACGGCGACCTGGAACGCCGGCTCCGGGACACGCACCGAAGTCGCACGGAAACCGAGCGCGACAGCGCCATCGAACCCGCGCCGACCCTAGTACGCCGGCGCGCCTTCGAGGAACACCAATGGTGCCTGCCCCACGAGCCGGCGTCCAGCTCCGCCGCGAGCGAGACCGACCGCAGCGCGGCGGGCGCGGTCCGTAGTGCCGACGCGAGCACCGGGATGCGCGAGTCGGCGAATGCCCTTTCCTGCAGCAGCAGCACAACCTCGTGGTCTGCGGCGGTTTCCGGCCGGATCTTCACCCCATCGAAGGTAGGCGCCCGACCGCCGTGGCGCGAGCGATTTGCCCGTCGTGCACACTGAAGGCATGATCTTGCATCCGATCGGCTACGTCCGGTCCCCGAGGTCAACGCCGGTCGGCGACGACTGGGACTCCGTGACCTCGCTCGTCGAGCTGGACGGGGCCCGCTTCGGCGCCACCGCGTTGCGCGGGCTCGAGGAGTTCTCGCACGTCGAGATCGTGTACGTGTTCGAACCCCCCGCCGTCCCGCGCACCGCCTCCCAGGTCGGGATCTTCGCCCAGCGCGCGGGAAACCGGCCCAACCGCCTCGGCGTCACCCGCTGCCGGCTGCTCGGCATCGGTGACCTGACGATCAAGGTGCGCGGGCTGGACGCCGTGGACGGCAGCCCCGTTCTCGACATCAAGCCCTGCCTCGCCGACCGGCGCTACGAGCCCGTCCCGAGCGCGAAGACCGTCGTCGTCCGGTAGGTCTGCCCCGGGCGGAGCACGGTGCTCGGGAACGACGGGTGGTTGGGGGAGTCGGGGAAGTGCTGGGTCTCCAGCGCGAACCCGTAGCTCTGCCGGTAGGTCTTGCCGCTCGTGCCGACCAACGTGCCGTCGAGGAAGTTGCCCGAGTAGAACTGCAGGCCCGGCTGGCCGGTCAGCACCGTCAGCTGCCGTCCGCTCGCCGGGTCGGTGGCGTGCGCCGCGACCGACAGCGAACCGGAGTGGTTGAGCACCCAGTTGTGGTCGTAGCCCTGACCGGTGAGCAGCTGCGGGTCGTCGTCGTTCACCCGCGCTCCGATCGCCGTCGCCTTGCGGAAGTCGAACGCCGTACCCTGCACCGACGCGAGCTGCCCGGTCGGGATCTGCGTGCTGTCGGTCGGGGTGTACCGGTCGGCGTCGATCTGCAGCTTCTGGTCATAGACGTCGCCGGACGCCTCGCCCGCGAGGTTCCAGTACGTGTGGTTGGTCAGGTTCACCACCGTCGGCTTGTCGGTGGTCGCCGTGTAGCCGATGCTCAGCCGGTTCTGACTGTCCAAAGTGTACGTCACGGTGGCGTGCAGGGTGCCGGGGTAGCCCTGGTCGCCGTCCGGGCTGGTGACACTCAGCCGCAGGCCGCCGGGGATCTCCGTGACGTCCCAGACCTTCTTGTCGAAGCCGGCGAGCCCGCCGTGCAGGCTGTTGCCGTTGTTGTTCACCGGCACGTGGTAGGTGTGACCGTCCAGGGTGAACGTGCCCTTGGCGATCCGGTTGGCGTAGCGGCCGACCAGGGCGCCGAAGTAGACTCCGCCCCCGGCTTCCGGGCTGTTCTTCGCGACGTAGTCCGCCAGCGTCGGGAAGCCGAGCACGACGTTAGCGGTGTGGCCGTGGCGGTCCGGGGCCTCGACGGTCTGGATGATCCCGCCGTAGCTGAGGATCCGGACCCGCATCCCGCGGCCGCTGTCGAGGGTGTAGCGGTAGACGGACGTGCCGCCCGCCTTGCCGAAGTACTCTTTGGTCACCGAAGGCGGCTTGGCGGCGGCGGCAGCAGCGGGGTTCACACCCGCGAAGCCTACCGCCGCCACGCCCGCCGCACCGGCAGCGAGCGCGGTGCGGCGCGAGAACCTGGTCCCCATTGACCCTCCCAGTGTCTTCAGGTGTTCACCCGGTATTCGGCGTGGACGAGCTCGAGCAGCTCGGCCACGGAGGTCTCCTTCGAAGCCTTGTCGAACGTGATCTCGCCGTGCTGCAACAGGTTCACCCGGTCGCAGACGTCGACCACCTGGCTGTAGTTGTGCGCGATGAGGATGATCGCGATGTCGCCGCGCTGCTTGAGCTGGGCCAGCAGCCGCAGGATCAGCCCGCCCTCCTTGGCGCCCATCGCCGCGAGCGGCTCGTCGAGCAGCAGCAGCTTCGCGTTGTTCGAGTACACCGAGCGGGCCACGGCGATCGCCTGCCGCTGCCCACCCGAGAGCTGGCCGACCTCGGCGGTGACCGACGGGATGTTGATGCCGATCGCGTCGAGCGCCTCCCTGGCGCGCCGCTTCATCTCGCGGCGGCGCAGGAACGGCAGCGGCTTGTGCACCAGCTCCTTGTTCAGGTGCAGGTTCAGGTACACCGGCAGGTCGTTGACCATCGCGAGGTCCTGGAACACCGTCTCGATGCCCAGGCTCCGCGCGTGCGTCACCGACTTGAGCTGCACCGGCTGCCCGTCGAACACCAGCCGGCCACCGTCGGGCTGGTGGTAGCCGGTCAGGATCTTGATCAGCGTGGACTTGCCGGCGCCGTTGTCGCCGATGAGCCCGAGGATCTCGCCCTTGCCGACCGACAGGTTGATGTCGGTCAGCGCCCGTACCGGCCCGAACCCCTTGCTGACGTGCTCGACGCGCATCACCTCGCTCATGACACCCTCCGTGTTCCGCGGGACACCCGCACCCGGTCGGCTGTCATGAGCGGGGCTTCGCCATCGTCGCTCATGACACCCTCCGTGAACCGAGCCGTTTCCGGACGACCGTCACGTAAACGTTCAGCAGTGCCGCGACGAGGATTGCGACGCCGAGCACCACGTAGAACGCGTTCGCGCTGATCCCGGTGAGGTTGAACCCGTCGTAGACCAGGCCGAGCAGCAGCGCGCCCAGGAACGCGCCGATGACCGTGCCGGACCCGCCCAGCAGCGCGGTCCCGCCGATGACCGCGGCGGCCACCGCGTAGAACATCGTGTTGAAGCCGCCGTTGGTCGGGTCGTAGGAGCCGACCCGGGTGCCCTGCAGGATCCCGGCGAACCCGGCGAGCGCGCCGGTGATCGAGAAGCAGATCACCTTGACCCGGTTCGTCCGGATGCCCGACTCGGCCGCGCCGATCGGGTTGCCGCCGGTCGCCTGGGTCGCGATGCCGAACCGGGTGGTGGACAGCACGACCTGCATGATCGCCACGATCACCAGCGCCCACAGGAACTCCGACCAGCCCCAGCCGCCGAAGACCGACACCACCCAGCTGTCCGTCGGCGCGCTCACCGGGGAGCCGCCGGAGATGATCAGCGAGAGCCCCCACAACAGGAACGCCATGCCCAGCGTGGTGATGAACGCGGAGAGGTTGAACAGCGTGTGCACCAGACCGTTGACCATGCCGATGAGCGCGCTCACCACGACCGCCCCGATGAGCGCGAGGAACAGTGGGAAACCATTGTTGTAGAACAACATCAGCACGAACGGCGACAGGGTGAACACGAACCCGGCCGACAGGTCGATCTGCCCGCAGATCAGCACCATCACCTCGCCCGCGCCGACGATCGCCCACGGCGCCACGTACTGGGCGATGGTGTGGTAGTTGTCCGAGGTCGCGAAGCCGGGCCCGCTGGTGAGGCTGAAGTAGATCGCCGCGGCGATCGTCACCAGCAGGATGCTCAGCTCCTTGACCCGGATCAGCCCGAGCAGGAACCCGACCCGCCCGGGCGGTCCACCGGGCTCCGTGCGGCCGGGGCGCTTGTCGGTGAGCGCGTCGGTCATGTAGGCGCTCCTCCTAGTGGGTCGAGGCGGTGGCCGCGGGCAGCGGGATCGACGCGGGCATCGGCACGAGGTCGGCCTTCGGGCCGCCCTCGAACTTGCTGTTGGCGGAGATGTAGGGCGCCACGTTGTCCTTGGTGACGAACGTCAGGCCGGTGTCGGTGACCGGCGGCGAGACGAGCGTGCCCGAGAGCCGGAACATGTACATGTACAGCACCGGCAGGAAGCCCTGCAGGTAGGCGGACTGGTCGATGGTGAAGTCCAGCGCCCCGGACTGCACGCCCTTGAGCGTGTCCGCCAGCGTGTCGTACCCGCCGGCGTGCACCTTGCCCTGGATCCCGCGGTTGCTGATCAGCTGCGCGATGGACGCCGTACTACCCGCGTCGACCGCGTAGACGCCCTTCGCGTCGGCGTGCCCGTCGTAGGCGGCGGTGATGGCGTTGAGCTCGTTCGCCTGCTCCGCGCCGGTGTTGATGGACAACACGGTCACCCCCGGCGCGGCCTGCTTGAGCGCGTCGGTGATGCCGTCCAGGCGGGGCTGGACGTTGTTGCCGCCGGGCTGGGAGATGCCGACCAGGATCGTCCCGGAGGTGACGTCGCGCGCGATCCGCTGTCCCATCAGGAAGCCGGACTGGTAGAGGTCCTGGCCCACGTAGGTGAGCGGGTAGTTGCCGGGCGCGGTCGCGTTGTAGGCGACGACCGGGATGCCCTTGGCCAGCGCGCGCTTGGTGGGCTCGACGAACGCGTTGTTGTCGGTCAGCGCGATCGCGATGCCGGCCACGTTGGCGTTGATCGCGGTGGAGAAGGCGTTCGCCATCTCCGAAACATTTCCCTCGGTGGACCCGGTCCACTGCGGATCCGGCAGGCCCAGCAGCTTGGCCGCGTCGGTCATCCCGGTCTTCGTGGGCACGAAGAAGGAGTTCGTGGTCACGTGGTTGATGAACGCGAACTGCCAGGGCGGGGTGCCGGGGAACGCGCCGGCGCCGCCGGAGGCGGAGTTGCCCTGCACCCCGTTGCAGGCGGTCAGCAGGGCGCTCGCAGCGACCGCGCCACCACCTGCCCCGAGGAACTTCAGTGCGGCTCTGCGCGAGGTCGCGGAGTGCGCATCGCTCATGATCAACCACCCATCCACGTCGGCGGGGAACTCGGGGCTCTGCAAGCGTGCCTGAATCATTGGATGATTCGTCGAATCCGTCAAGGCTCGGCCGGAAGGAAGTCCGGGAGAAGGTAACGATTCGGACAAGCGTGTCGTTTGACTTTATGGATATATGATTTGAGGATTACTCCGTGAGGATGACCAAGGAGGGGCCGCTCGGCAGGCACCGCACGATCCATGGCCGCGTGGTGGAGTGGCTCGGCCGCCGGATCATTTCCGGTGAGCTGCCCGCCGGTAGCAGGCTGCCGAACGAGGCCGAGCTGGCCGCGCAGCTCGACGTGAGTCGCGGCGGGGTGCGCGAAGCCGTGAAGGCGTTGGCCGCCAAGGGTTTGGTGGAGGCGAGGCCGCGGCTGGGCACCCGGGTCCTGCCGCGCGAGCAGTGGAACCTGATGGACCGCGAGGTCATCAACTGGCACGGCAGGCTCGCCAAGGCCGACTTCCTGCAGGACCTGCTCGAACTGCGACTCATGGTCGAGCCCGATGCCGCCCGGTTGGCCGCCGAGCGGGCCTCCGAGGAGCAGGTCGCGATCCTGGAGGACGCGTACGCGCGGATGGAGGCGCACGCGCCGAACCTGCCCGCGGAGGAGGACGCGTTCGTCGAGGCGGACCTCGTCTTCCACCTGACCCTGTTGCGGGCCAGCGGCAACCAGCTCATCGAGCAGCTCGGCCGCCTGCTGGAAACCGGGCTCTACCACGGGCTGGAGGCCAGCTCGCACGCGCCGGGCGGGGTCGCCGCGACGCTTCCGCTGCACCAGACCGTGCTCGTCGCCGTGCGCGCCCGCAGGCCCGTCGCCGCCGCGCGGGCGATGCGTAAGCTGATCGAGACGACGACCGACGCCGTGCGGCAGATGGTGGGGCGGTAGCGATGTCCACAGTGGACCAGGTGAGCGGACCCGTTGCGGCACACGGGGAAGGACCGGTGTGGCACGCGGGGTGGCCCGGGCTGCGCTGGGTGGACATGCTCGCCGGGGACGTGCTCGAGCTCGACGACGGGCAGGTGCGCCGCCACCACGTCGGCGATGTCGCCGCGGCGCTGCGCCCGCGCGCCGACGGGGGAGCCGTGATCGCCGTCGAGCGCGGCTTCGCGCTCGCGGACGCGTCGCTGACGAAGGTCGAGCCGCTGCCCGAGCTGTGGGCGGACCGGCGGGTCCGGATGAACGACGGCGGTTGCGACCCCGACGGCCGGTTCTACTGTGGATCGATGGCCTACGACGAGACGCCGGGCGCGGGCGGCCTCTACCGGCTGGACCCGGACGGCGCCGTCACTACGGTGCTCACCGGCATCACCATCTCCAACGGGCTGGCCTGGAGCCCGGACGGCGGCACCGCCTACTACATCGACACGCCCACGCACCGCGTCGACGCCTTCGACTACGACCCCGGGCGGGGCCTCACCGGCCGCCGCCCGGTGGTCGAGATCCCGCCGGACGCGGGGTCCCCGGACGGCATGACCCTCGACGCCGACGGCAGGCTCTGGGTCGCGTTGTGGGGTGGCGGCGCCCTTCGCTGCTACCGGCCGGACGGCGGCCTCGAGGAGCACGTGCCGCTGCCGGTCACGCAGGTCACGGCCTGCACGTTCGGCGGCCCCGGGCTGGACGAGCTGTACATCACCACCTCGCGCCAGGGCGTGCCGGAGGGTGCGCAGCCGGACGCGGGCGCGCTGTTCCGGTACCGGCCCGGTGTGCGCGGGCTGCCGGTGCTCGCCTACCGAGGCCGGTGACTTCCCGGCCGGCGCCGGATATCCTCGTCCATCTCGTCGAGCCGACCCCGCGGAAATGCTCGGGAATTCTTCCGCAATTTCGCCCGCACGAAGAAAACGATGTGCTCGGGGTGGCCCGCCTTGTGACGGACATTGCCCCCGCCGGGTAAATCGGCGGCGGTCAATGCCCAACTGAGCGCACTGGTAGGGAGTTTCGGTCGCCGGCGCAGTACCCGACCGAAACGGTCGCACCGAAAAAACGGCATACACTTTCGTTGTGTCCGATCCGCCGAGGAATTCCGGGAACCTGCCCGCCGAGCTGACCAGTTTCGTCGGCCGGCGCACCGAGCTGTCCGAGGCGAAGCGGCTGCTCACCGGCTCCCGGCTGGTCACCCTCACCGGAATGGGCGGGGTCGGCAAGACGAGGCTCGCGCTGCGCACGGGTGCGGGGTTGCGGCGCGCGTTTTCCGACGGCGTCTGGTTCGTGCGCCTGGCGGAGCTCACCGATCCGGCGTTGCTGCCCAGCGCGATCGCCGCGGAGCTCGGCCTCCGCGACGGGATACCGGCTCTCGCCCAGTACGTCGAGGACAAACGGCTGCTGCTGATACTGGACAACTGCGAACACCTGGTGGACGCGTGCGCCGTGCTCGTGGACAAGCTGCTCTCGTCGACGCCTGGCGTGCGGATCCTCGTCACCAGCAGGCAGATCCTGCGCGCGGACGGCGAGCAGGTGCTCGTCGTGCCACCGTTGCCGCTGCCGGCCGGCCCGCACGAGCCGAGGCACGGGGAGGCCGTCACGTTGTTCGCCGACCGTGCCGCGGGGGTGTTGCCGGGGTTCGCGATCGACGCGGGCAACCGGGAGCTGGTCACCCACATCTGCCGTCGCCTGGACGGGGTCCCGCTCGCGATCGAGCTGGCCGCCGTCCGGCTGCGGGTGCTGTCGCTGGAACAGATCCTGCACCGCCTCGACGACCGGTTCCGCTTGCTCACCACGGGAAACCGGACCGCCCCGGCACGCCAGCAGACGCTGGAGGCGGCGATCGCGTGGAGCTTCGAGCTGTGCACCCCGCAGGAGAAGGCGGTCTGGGCGGCGACCTCGGTGCTGGCCGGTGGCTTCGACCTGGAGGCGGCGGAGGCCGTCTGCGGCGGGGAGGCGCTCGATCTCGTCGCCGCGCTGGTGGACAAGTCGATCCTCATCCGCCGCGACGGCACGTACGACCGCAGTGCGTGGTACCGGATGCTGGAGACCGTGCGCGAGTACGGCGGCCTCAAGCTCGGCGAGTCCGGGCAGGCCGGGACGGTGCACGCGCGGCACGTCGGCTACGTCGCGGGGCTGGCCCGGCGGTACGAAAAGGAATCCTTCGGCCCGCAGCAGCTGGAGTGGATCGAGCGGCTCCGGCGCGAGCGGGTGAACGTGCGCGTGGCACTGGAACACTGCCTGACCCCGGCCGGAAACGTCGACCAGGCAAGGGAAATCGCGGCGGATCTGCGGGGATTCTGGTACGCGTCCGGGTTCGCGGCCGAGGGGCGCCGCTGGCTTGACGCCGTGCTGGCGCTGGACGGCGAACCCACGCGCGGGCGCGCACGGGCGCTCGAAGCCTGCGCCTACATGGCTTTGCAGAGCGGTGAGCACGTGGTCGCGCACGAGATGCTGATGGAGCTGCGCGCGCTCGCGGAACGGTTCGAGGACGAGCTGCTGCGCGCCGGATACGCGCAGTGCAGCGGGCTGGCCCGGTTCTTCGAGGGTGATCTCGTGGGTGGCCGGGCGAGGCTGGAACGGGCGCTGGAGGGCTACCGCCGGCTCGGGCAGCAGCGCCAGGTGTTCGCCACGCTGATCCTGCTCTCGGCCGTCACGTTCTTCCTCGAGGACCCGGCCGGCGCGCGGCTGGCCGGGGAGGCGCTCGAGATGTGCGAGACGCGGCAGGCGAGCTGGTCGAAGATGTACGCGCTGTGGGCGGTCGCGATCCACGAGTGGCGCCGCGGTGCACACGGCAGGGCGGCCTCGCTGCTGCGCGAGGTCGTCGTGATGCGGCTGGACGACCGCACGCAGCTCGCCTGCGCGGTCGGTGGGCTCGCGTGGTGCGCGGGCGCACTGGGACAGCACGAGCGGGCGGCGGGACTGCTCGGTGCCGCACAGTCGGCGTGGGTCCTCAGCGGCGGGACGGGCGCCGGCCCGTACCGCGCGCTCGACGAGCAGTGCGCCGAACGCGCCCGCCAGGTGATCGGCGCCGAGGCCTTCGCCGCCGCCTTCGACGCGACCGCCCGGGCCGGGCTGGACGAAGTGATCTCGTACGCGCTGGCGGAGAAGGCGAGCAAGCCGGCCCGGCCCGTGCGGCGCCACGCCGGCCCGCCGGGCGGGCTCACCCCGCGCGAGCGCGAGATCGCCGAGCTCATCGCGGAAGGGCTGAGCAACCGGGAAATCGCAGCGCGGTTGGTGATTGCCCAACGAACGGCGGAGACCCACGTGGAGAACATCCTCGCCAAGCTCGGGTTCACGTCGCGGGCGCAGATCGCCGCCTGGCTCGCCGAGCACCGCGCCCCGCAGGGGCAGCCGCGATCTACGTAGCGAACTCGGTAGGACTCCCGGTTCGCCCCGCCGGTCCCCGGCGCATGCTGGTTCCTGCCATCACAGGCCAGCCGGCCGGCGTCCGACCTCCCCCACGGAAGTCGACCGGTCGCGAGCGCGGCGGGTCCGCCCAGCCTGCCCGTGACGGCGTCCCGCCGCGCTCTTCCACGTCGTTGACGTGAAGTTCACAACGGTGCGACGCCGAATTCACAGGAAACTGTCAGAAATACTCTGGATGATGGTGTCACCGGATCAGGTGAACCAGGGGGTGGCCAGAGGTGCGGTGGAGGCCTGTCGCGTACACGGCCGTCGGGCTGGCTTCCGTCCTCGTGCTCGGGGTGAGCGGGTACGCGTGGACGCAGGTCAGCAAGCTCACCGACGGGCTGGCCACGGCCGACGTCATCGAGCCGGCCGCCCAGCTGCCCAGCACCCCCGACGTCCCGGTGCCGGAGCAGAACATCTTGCTCGTCGGCATCGACTCGCGCACCGACGCCCAGGGCGACCCGCTTTCGCAGAACGTCCTCGACCAGCTGCACGCCGGTGACGGCAGCGACGGCGGCGACACCACCGACACCATGATCGTGGTGCACATCCCCGCGGGCGGCGGCGAGGCGACGGCCATCTCCATCCCGCGCGACTCCTACGTCCAGATCGCGGGCGGCTACGGCAAGCACAAGATCAACGCCGCGTACAGCTACGGGAAACAGGCCGCGCGCACCGAGCTCGCCAAGCAGGGCGTCACCGGCGCGGCCAGGGAGCGCCAAGCCGACCAGGCCGGGGCGCGCACCGCGATCCAGACCGTCGAGAGCTTCACGGGCCTGACCATCAACCACTACGCCGCGGTCAACCTGCTGGGCTTCTACACGCTGAGCATGGCCGTCGGCGGCGTGCCGGTGTGCCTGAAGGAGCCGGTGCACGACAGCTACTCGGGGGCGAGCTTCCCGGCCGGGCAGCAGACCCTCTCGGGCGCGCAGGCGCTGGCCTTCGTGCGGCAGCGGCACGGGCTGGCCGACGGCGACCTCGACCGCATCGCCCGCCAGCAGGCGTTCCTCTCGAGCGCGGCCAAGGTGGTGCTCGCCGCCGGCACGCTGGCCAACCCGGTCAAGCTCGGCAACCTGATCGCGGCCGTCCAGCAGTCGGTGCTCATCGACTCCGGGTGGGACATCCTCACGTTCGCCCAGCAGATGCGCGGGCTCAGCTCGGACGGGCTGACGTTCGCGACGATCCCGGTGCAGTCGCTGAGCCTGCAGACCCCGGGCGACGGGGACGCCGTCAAGGTCGACCCGGTCCAGGTGCGCTCGTTCATCCAGGAGCTGCTGGGGAAGACGACGACCTCGTCGTCGCCGGGCGTCGACGCGCAGGCGGCCGAGAGCAGCGCGCCGCCGACCACCGTGACCTCGCTCGTGCCCAGCGCGAACACCACCGAGCTGAGCGGCTGCGTCGACTGACGGTTGGGTGACGGATATTCACCAACCTACTTTCGCGGGGTTTCGGCACCTCCACGATCGGGTGAGACTCGGACGCAGTGGTCGCGCGACCCGGTCCCTGCAGTCGAAGCGAAAGAGCGAGCGAATGAAGCGAACGAGCCTGATGAAGTCGGTGGGGGTGGCAGGCCTGGTGGCGGGCGCCGCGGTGGCGGTGTGCCTCGCGCCGTCCGCCGCCGCCCAGCCCGTGGCCGATGCGATGCAGCGTGACCTCGGGCTGACCGCCGAGCAGGTGCAGACGCGGCTGGCGCAGGAGGCGATGGCGATGAACCTCGCCCCGGCCGCGCAGTCCGCGGCCGGCCAGGCCTTCGGCGGATCCTGGTACGACGCGGCAGCCGGCAGGCTCGTCGTCGGTGTCACCGACACCGCCCGCGCGGACGCGGTGCGGGCGACCGGCGCGGACGCCGTCACCGTCGCGCACACGCAGGCTGCCCTCGACGCCGCGAAGTCCGCGCTCGACGGGTACGCCGGGCAGACCGCACCGAAGGAGGTCACCGGCTGGTACGTCGACGAGCAGGCGAACTCGCTGGTCGTGACGGTCGAGCAGGGGGTGGCGAACCCGGCCGTGCAGCAGTTCCTCGACTTCGCCCGGTCCGCGGGCCCCGTGCGCGTCGACTCGGTGACCCAGGCGCCACACCTGTTCGGCGGCAACGTCGTCGGCGGCGATGCCTACTACATCAACAACGCCGCCCGCTGCTCCGTCGGGTTCTCGGTCAGCGGCGGGTTCGTCTCGGCGGGCCACTGCGGCAGCGCGGGCGACTCGGTGACCGGCCCGGACGGCTCGGCGATGGGCACCTTCCAGGCCTCGTCGTTCCCGGGCAACGACTACTCCTACGTGCGAACCGACTCCAGCTGGACGCCGACATCCACCGTGGACGGTTACGGCAACGGGGACGTGCGGGTCGCGGGCTCGACCGCGGCCGGCGTCGGCTCCTCGGTCTGCCGTTCCGGCTCCACCTCCGGCTGGCACTGCGGCACGATCCAGGCGACCAACCAGACGGTGAACTACTCAGAGGGCACTGTCTCGGGGCTGACCAAGACCAACGCGTGCGCCGAGCCCGGTGACTCGGGCGGTTCGTGGGTCAGCGGCAGCCAGGCGCAGGGCGTCACGTCGGGTGGTTCGGGTGACTGCACCAGCGGGGGCACGACCTACTTCCAGCCGGTGAACGAGATCCTCTCGGCCTACGGCCTGTCGCTGGTCACGGGCTGACCGCGAAAGGCAGGGCGTCTCCGCCGTGGCGGAGGCGCCCTGCCGCTCAGGTCGTGGCGGGGATCCAGGCGCGCTCGCGCGCGGCCAGGCTGGCGTGCCGGCGCAGGCCCGCGAGGCTGTGCTTGGCCGGGACGAGCAGGGCGGTCAGCCAGGTACGGCGGTAGTCCTCCAGGGCGAGCGCGACGGTCCGGTACTCGAGGCAGTGCACGAGCCCCGCCGTACCGAGCCGGTGCCTGCCGGCGTGCTTCCCTGGCATCGTTCCTCCGTGTGGGTGCCCCTTCCGTCGCGGACGGTACGCAACGGAGGTGCCAAAGCGTAATACCTGGTCGGCGTGTCACCCGTATCGGTTCGATCACGGGGCGCGAGGGGTGGGAAATTGCCCACTTGTGTCAGGACGCGCCGGAGGCACCTGATTGAATGCGGCCATGTTGCGCGTGGGGCTCACCGGAGGTATCGGGGCGGGGAAGTCGACGGTCGCGGCGCGGCTCGCCGAGCACGGCGCCGTAGTGATCGACGCGGACAAGATCGCCCGCGAGGTCGTCGAGCCCGGCACCGAGGGGCTCGCGGCGCTGGCCGGGGCCTTCGGCACGGACGTCCTGACCGCCGAGGGAGCGCTCGACCGGCCCGCGCTCGCGGCGAAGGCGTTCGCCGACGAGGCCTCCCGGCAACGGCTCAACGGCATCCTGCACCCGCTGATCGGGGTGCGCACCGTCGAGCTGATGGCGGCCGCGGCGCCTGAGGCGATCGTGGTGCACGACGTCCCGCTGCTGGTCGAGGGCGGGATGAGCGCCAACTACCACCTGGTGCTGGTGGTGGACGCCCCCGTCGAGGTCCGGGTCCGGCGGCTGGTCGAGACACGCGGCATGCCCGAGGCCGACGCGCGGGCCCGCATCGCCGCGCAGGCCACCGAGGAGCAGCGGCGCACGGCGGCCGACGTGTGGCTCGACAACGGGGGCACGCCGGACCTGGTGCAGGCCGAGGTCGACCGGCTGTGGGCGGACCGGCTCGTGCCCTACGAGGCGAACATCCGGCTGCGGCGGCCGCGGGCGCCGATGTCCCCGAAGCTCTCACCCTATGACGAGGAGTGGCCGGCGCAGGCCGAGCGAGTGCTCGCCCGGATCCGTGCCGCGGTGGGGGAGCGGGTGCTGCGGGCCGACCACATCGGCTCGACGTCGGTACCGGGGCTGCCGGCGAAGGACATCGTCGACCTGCAGCTCACGGTGTCCACTTTGGACGAGGCCGACGCGTTCGCGGACACCTTGTCGGACGCGGGTTTCCCGCGCGCGGAGGGCGAGTGGTGGGACGAGCCGCAGGACGGCTCGGCCGGGCACTGGCCGAAGCGCTTCCACTTCGGCGGCGACCCGGGGCGGATGGTCAACCTGCACGTGCGGTCGCGGGAGACCCCGGCGTGGCGCCTGGCGCTGCTGTTCGCCGCGTGGCTGCGGGCGAACCCGGCCGAGCGCGACGCCTACGCCGAGGTGAAGCGCAAGCTCGCCGAGGACCACGCGGCGGACGGCACGGTCGAGGCCTACGCGCAGGAGAAGCAGGACTGGGTCGACGCCGCCTTCCGCCGCGCGGAGGCCTGGGCCGCCGCGACCGGCTGGACGCCCTGAGGCAGCGCCGCCCAGCGCCCGGCGGTCACGGCGTGCAGAGGATCTCGCCGTGCAGGATGGCGAACCAGCCGTCCGGGGCGGCGCCCCATTCGCGCCAGCCGGCGGACATGCGCTCCAGGTCCGCCCGAGTCGCGTACCCGTAGGAGACCGCCTGCCCGGCGATCGCCGACTCCAGGATCCTGTCCGCCCACAGCCCGCTCCACCACGCCCGGTCCTCCGGCGAGGCATAGCACCACACCGAAGCCGACGCGGTGACCTGCGTGAACCCCGCCTCCCGCGCCCACGACAACAGCCGCCGGCCCGCGTCGGGCTCACCGCCGTTGTGACGTGCCGTGCGCCGGTACAGCGACAGCCACTCGTCCAGGGCCGGGACCTGCGGAAACCACGTCATCGCCGCGTAGTCGGAGTCGCGCGCCGCGACCACGCCGTCCGGCCGGCACACCCGGCCCATCTCCCGCAACGCGAGCACCGGGTCGTGCACGTGCTGCAGCACCTGATGGGCGTGCACGACGTCGAAGCTGTCGTCGGCGAACTCCAGCGCGTGCACGTCCGCCGTCCGGAAGCGGATGTTCGCGACGTTCCGCTCCGCCGCCGTCCGCGTGCCCAGCGCGAGCGCCTCCTCCGTCGGCTCGACCGCGGTCACCTCGCCCGGCGCCACCAGACCGGCCAGGTCCGCGGTGATGGTGCCGGGACCGCATCCGACGTCGAGCAGCGAGAGCCCCGCCCGCAACCGGGGCAGCAGGTAGCCGGCGGAGTTCTCCGCGGTGCGCACACTGTGCGAGCGCAGCACCGCCTCGTGGTGTCCGTGCGTGTAGAGCGGCATGTCCGCACGTTACTAGAGCAGCCCCGCCGGAACGCCGTCGCGACCGCGGCGGCGCGGTCCTTCACCCCGAGCTCGCGTAGGCGTGCAGCAGATGTGTCTTCACCGTGGCCTCGCTGATGAACAGCCGCCGCGCGCCTCCTTGTTCGTGCACCCCCGCGCGATCAGGCCGAGCACCTCGAGCTCCCGCCGGCTCGGCTCCTCGCGCGCCGGCGCCCGCATCTGGCCCATGAGCCGGCTCGCGACGGCGGGCGAGAGCACGGCCTCGCCGCGCCCCCGTCCGGCGTGCGCAGTCCCTCGACGCATTCGACCGTGGTGGTCTTCCCGGCGCCGTTCGGCCCCAGGATCCCGAAGATCTCCCCCTGGTCCACCGTGAAGGACACGTCCTCCACGGCGACCTTCTCCCCGTAGCGCTTGTGCAGCTGCGCCACCTCGACGACCGCCATGGCCGTTCCCCTTCCTCGAACCTGTGTGCTTCGAGGATTTCGCGGCGCGAGGCCCGGCGAATCGACTTCGCGGTCAGATCGCGGTCCACCGATCGGTGGATGTCAGTGCCGCCGCCAGGACAACTCGATGTCCAAAGTGGACAGCCAGTCGCGGACCTTGTACCCGTGGGCGGCCAGGCCGGCCACCGTGTCGTAGGCGACCTCGAGCGCCCGGCGGGCGTCGGCGGGGCTGAGCAGCCCGGCGGTGGAGGCGGCGAGCAGCTCGTCGGTGTCGAGCACCTCCAGCCCGCGCCCGTCCCGCACCACGAGGTCGAGGTACCAGTCGGTGGAGCGCCAGACGTCGCCGTCGCGGTCCACGGTCACCACGTCGAGGTAGAAGTCCTGGTCGCGCTCGTGTCCCGCGCTGAACCAGAAGTCGGTCAGCCGCAGGCCGAGCCCGGGCAGGAGCCACGATTCGAGGTAGTGGAACTGCGCGCGACCCGGGGTGGGGCGGGCGACGTAGAGGCCGAACGGCTCGACGCGGTACTCCTCCACCTGCCGCACCGTGCCCTTCGGGTCGGTGTTCGTGCCCGCGGCGACGTCGAAGGTCTCGATCTTCGGCGGGTGGACGGTGCCCGCGTGCTCTGCCATGCGGCCTATCTTGGCGGGTTTACAGCCCGAAAACGAGTGTCACGCCGGTAGGGTGATCGCGTGGTGGACGAGGCGGACGTGAACGAGTTCCTCGCCCGTATCGCGGGCGACCTCAGCAACCAGGTCGGTGAACTGACGACCGACCTGGTGGAGCTCTACGCGCGTGAGCTCCCGCATCTCGTGCACGACGACGAGAGCGTGGTCAGCCTGCTTTCGGCGAGCCTGTTCCAGAACATCGACACCGCGCTGCGGATCTTCGTGCACGGCATCGACCCGACGCGGGTCGAGGCGCCCGCCGCGGCGATGGAGTACGCGCGCCGGCTCGCCCAGCGCGGCACCCCGGTGATCGATCTGATTCGCGCGTACTACCTGGGGCAGACCGCGATCCTCAACCACGCGCTCACCCAGGCGACCCGCCTGGCGGACGACCCGGTGCTGCTCGGCGGGATGATGAGCAAGGCGCTAACCGGCACGTTCGCCTTCATCGACCGGGTCACCAGGCAGGTCGTGTCGGCGTACCAGGAGGAACGCGACCGCTGGTTGCTCAACCGCAGCGCGCTGCGCGCGGCGCGGGTCCGCGAGCTGCTGGAGGGCGACGGGCAGGAGCTGGACGCCGTCGAGACCGCGTTGAGCTACCGGCTGCGCGGGACGCATCTGGCGATGATCGTGTGGCACGCCGTCGAGCCCGCACAGGGCAACGCGCTGGGTTCGCTCGAGTCGGTCACCGCGGCGCTCGGCGAGGGGTTGCCGACCACCGGGCTGCCGCTGCTGGTGCCCGCGGACGAGCGGTGCGCGTGGGTGTGGTTCCCGCTGGAGAAGGCGGTGCTGCCGCAGGAGGAGGACGTGCAGCGCGTGCTGGAGAAGGCGGAGCCGACGGTCCGGCTCGTGCTCGGGGATCCGGGCGAGGGGATCGAGGGGTTCCGGCGCAGCCACCGTCAGGCCGGGCGGGTGCACGCGTTGTCCACGGCGGCGGGGGAGCAGTGCGAGCGTGCCCTGACCTTCCGCGACGTGGGGGCGCTCGCGTTGATGGCCTCGGACGTCGCCGCGACCCGCAGCTGGGTGGGGGACATCCTGGGCGAGCTGGCGACGGACGACGAGCAGCACGAGCGGCTGCGGGAGACGCTGCTGGTGTTCCTCGCGACGGGCGGCAGCTACACCGCGGCGGCGGCGAAGCTGACGATGCACAAGAACTCGGTGCAGTACCGGGTGCGCAAGGCGGAGGAGACGCTGGGGCGGGCGGTCACCGATAATCGCCTGGACGTGGAACTCGCGCTCAAGTTGTGCCAGCGGCTCGGGTCGGCCGTGCTGCTCGCGCCCTGACCGACATCGGTGTTTAGCCGCTTGAATAATCAAAGACCCGATATTTTCGGTCTTTGACACCAGTCCTTCGGGTGATCATTGGGCCGTTGACACGAAGCGTTCGCGATTATTCCGGTTTACGCTCAGCGTATGGGGAACGTCATCCACGCCGAGCCGACCGATCTGATCGCGGTCATCCGCCTGCGGCGCGGCGTGGTCGGCGAGTGCAAACGGGTCAGCCATCTCGTGCCGCTGCCCGCCGACGGCCCCATCCCGGACCGGCTGCTCGCAGTCTGCGGCGAGGTCATCCTCCCCGCCCAGGCCGAGGTGCTGGACGGCATCGCCGGCATGCCGTGCGAAGCCTGCCTGGCGCGGCAGGCCCGGCGCGCCTGCCGCGCCCTGCGCTGAAGCTGGGCGTCGGGCAGTAGGTGTCCTTGGCGGGGCGGTTGTTCGCCGGGTGATTAATTCGCGGTGATTGTTCGCGGGTGATTGAGCGGGTGATTGTTCGGGTGCGGCCACGGGGTTCCGGTTGGTGTGCGCTCGACTGGCGCCCCTGAGACGGCGCTCGGCTGCATCCCGCGCCTGAGTCGGGCCGCTCGCCTTGCCACACGCTCCCTGTCGCCTGCCTCGCGCTCAGGCCGCGGCGGGTCGGGCTGCCTGTTTGGCTGCGCCGTCACCGTCACCGCGCCGGGTTGGGTCGCCGCCGCCTCGCCGCCTGCCTGGCTCCGCCGCCGCCACCGCCGTGCCCGGCCCGCCGCCTGCCTTGCGCCGCGCCGCTACCGCGCCCGCCTGGGCCACCGCCGCCGCGCCGGGTTGGGTCGCCCGTCTGGCTCCGCCGCGCCGCCTGCCTGACCGCGCCGTCACCGCGCCCGGCCACCCGACCCGCTCCCGGGCTCCCCTCCCCTCCGCCGTTCCCCAGACCCCCCAACCGCTTACTTGATGCCCGCCGCGTCCATGCCGCGCAGTTCCTTCTTCAGGTCGGCGATCTCGTCGCGGAGCCGGGCCGCCAGTTCGAACTGCAGGTCGCGGGCGGCTTGCATCATCTGGTCCGTCATCGACTGGATCAGGTCCGCCAGCTCCGCCCGCGGCATGGTCGACACGTCCCTGTCCACCAGCACCCCCGACGACCGGCCGCCGCCGCCCTGGACGGGCTTCTTGCCGCGGGACGCGTTCCGGCCCGAGCCCCCCACCTCGACCTCGCGCTCGGAGTCCTCGGCCTCGGTGTACACCCGGTCGAGGATGTCGGCGATCTTCTTCCGCAGCGGCTGCGGGTCGAGCCCACGCTCCTCGTTGTACGCGATCTGCTTCGCCCGGCGGCGGTTCGTCTCCTCGATCGCGTAGCTCATCGAGTCGGTCACCTTGTCCGCGTACATGTGCACCTCGCCGGAGACGTTCCGCGCCGCGCGCCCGATCGTCTGGATCAGCGAGGTCCCGCTGCGCAGGAAGCCCTCCTTGTCCGCGTCGAGGATCGCCACCAGCGACACCTCCGGCAGGTCGAGACCCTCCCGCAGCAGGTTGATGCCGACCAGCACGTCGAAGTCGCCCGAGCGCAGCTGCCGCAGCAGCTCCACCCGCCGCAGGGTGTCCACCTCCGAGTGCAGGTACCGCACCCGGATGCCCAGCTCCAGCAGGTAGTCGGTGAGGTCCTCGGACATCTTCTTGGTCAGCGTGGTGACCAGCACCCGCTCGTCCTTGTCGGCCCGCTCGCGGATCTCGTGCACCAGGTCGTCGATCTGGCCCTCGGTCGGCTTCACCACGACCTGCGGGTCGACCAGGCCCGTCGGGCGGATGACCTGCTCGACGAACTCGCCGCCGGCCTGGCCCATCTCGTACGGGCCCGGCGTCGCCGACAGGTACACCGTCTGCCCGATCCGCTCGGAGAACTCCTCCCACGTCAGCGGCCGGTTGTCCGTCGCGCTCGGCAGCCGGAAGCCGTACTCCACCAGGTTCCGCTTGCGCGACATGTCGCCCTCGTACATACCGCCGATCTGCGGCACCGTCTGGTGCGACTCGTCGATGACCAGCAGGAAGTCGTCCGGGAAGTAGTCGATCAGGGTGGCGGGCGCGGACCCGGCGGGACGGCCGTCGATGTGCCGCGAGTAGTTCTCGATGCCCGAGCAGAACCCGACCTGGCGCATCATCTCGATGTCGTAGCTGGTGCGCATGCGCAGCCGCTGCGCCTCCAGCAGCTTGCCCTGCTTCTCGAGCCTGGCCAGCTGCTCCTCCAGCTCCGCCTCGATGCCCTTGATGGCCTTCTCCATCCGCTCCGGGCCCGCGACGTAGTGGGTGGCCGGGAAGATCCGGACCTCGTCCACCTCGCGCACGATGTCCCCGGTGAGCGGGTGCAGGTAGTACAGCTTGTCGATCTCGTCGCCGAAGAACTCGACCCGGATCGCCAGCTCCTCGTACGCCGGGATGATCTCCACCGTGTCCCCGCGCACCCGGAAGGTGCCGCGCGCGAACGCGATGTCGTTGCGCGTGTACTGCACGTCGACGAGCGCGCGCAGGAACACGTCCCGGTCGACCTGGCCGCCGACCTCGAGCTTGCTCGAGCGGTCCAGGTAGGACTGCGGCGTGCCGAGGCCGTAGATGCACGACACCGACGCGACCACGATGACGTCCCGCCGCGAGAGCAGGTTCATCGTCGCGGAGTGGCGCAGCCGCTCCACGTCGTCGTTGATCGAGGAGTCCTTCTCGATGTAGGTGTCGGTCTGCGCGATGTACGCCTCGGGCTGGTAGTAGTCGTAGTAGCTGACGAAGTACTCGACCGCGTTGTGCGGGAACAGTTCGCGCAGCTCGTTGGCCAGCTGGGCGGCCAGTGTCTTGTTCGGCGCCATGACCAGTGTCGGACGCTGGACCCGCTCGATCAGCCAGGCCGTGGTGGCCGACTTGCCGGTACCGGTGGCGCCCAGCAGCACGACGTCCTTCTCGCCCGCCCTGATCCGGCGCTCGAGCTCGTCGATGGCCGCCGGCTGGTCGCCGGCGGGCTTGTAGTCGCTGACGACCTCGAACCGGCCACCGCTCCGGGGGATGTCGGAGACCGGGCGGAACTCGGACTGCGCCAGCACGGGGTGTTCGGTTGCGAAAGCCACGGGAACCAGGGTAGGCCCACCCACCGACAGTTTGTGTTCGCCCTGGTCAGCGGCGCCTCGGCCGCCCTCACTCCGCGCTCGGGTCGTTCTCCAGCAGGCCGAAGATGTTGCCCTCGGTGTCCTTGCAGTAGCCGAGCCAGCCCACCCCGGGCACCGCCGTCTTCGGCACGATGACCGCCCCGCCCGCCTGCTGCACGCGCCGCAGCGCGAGGTCGAGCTCCGAGACCTCCATCGTGTTGGGGTAGGCGTTCACCGGGGCGTTGTCCATGGGCGCCGGGCCCTGGCGCGGTACGAGCCCGCCGTCGATGCCGGGACCGTCACCCGTGCTGATCAGCCAGTACGGGTTGCTGCCCCAGCGCTCGAACGACCAGTCGAAGACCGTCGTGTAGAACGTGATCGCGCGCTCCGGGTCCGTCGCGTGGATCTCGAAGTGGACGGGACGAGGCATACGGTGCCTCCTCGCGTGGCGGGAAGGGAGAAGCTGGAGTTTACGCTTCCCCCGCCGTGCGCGGCTTGAGCCAGATGATCGACAGCCGTTCCCGTTCGACGGCGGCGACCAGCTCCTCCGTCGTCGGCACGCGCGGCACGTTGATCCTGATCCCGAGCTGCCGCTGGGCCTGCCGCACGCCCAGCTCCTCGATCCGCCGCGCGTAGGTCTCGGCCACCGTCCGCGCGTACTCCACCAGCACCCCGCGCATCGGCGTCGTCCGGCCCTCGAAGGTGACGTCGACGTCGCGCCCGCCGCGGAAGTTGACCCGCCACGGCGCGCTCGTCAGCACCATCAGGGAGCCCTCGTTCCGGTGCGCGGTGACCGGCACGTCGTAGCGGCGGCCGGTACGGCGCCCGGTGAACCGCAGCACCAGCACCGCCCGGTTCACCGGCTTGCCGAGCGGGGTGCGCAGGGCGGCCAGCAGCACCCGGTTGAGCACCTGTACCACCGCGGCGGGCGGATGGCTGACCTCGACGGCGTTCATGGCCCGGAGTATGTCAGCTCGTGATGTCCTTCGTGGCGAACCGGCGGGCGGCGATCAGCGACAGCACCGTCGCGTAGGCGACCGCCGAGAGCGCGCCCGCGGCCATGTTGGTCCAGTCGATGTCGTTCGCGATCAGGTCCATCCAGGCGTAGGAGTAGTGCGTCGGCAGGTAGTTGCGCAGGCTGCCCAGCGCGGTGATCTGGTCCAGGATCTGGGACAGGATCGCCGCCAGCACCGCGCCGCCGACCGCGCCCAGCGGCGCGTCGGTGGACACGCTCAGCAGCAGCGCGAGCCCCGCGACCCAGGCCAGCTGCACCACGATGTACACCGTGGCCAGTGCGATCACCGCCAGGCTGCGGCCGAACGGGATCGCGTCCCCGGTCGGGCTGATCGCATCGCCGGCGCCGTACCAGATCAGGCCCACCACGAGCGAGACCACCGGCAACAGCACCAGCGCGAGCACCGACAGCAGTCCCGACGCGATCGCCTTCTGCCGCAGCACCCGGTGCCGCGGCACCGGGATCGCGAGCAGGTACTTCAGGCTGGACCACGAAGCCTCGCTCGCGATGGTGTCCCCGAAGAACAGTGCGACGATCGTGGGCAGCAGGAAGCCGCCCGCGACGAACAGCGCCAGCACCACGAAGTTCGGCGCGCTCGCCGTGGCCAGGTCGACGAAGCCGCCGGAGCGCCGGTTCGGGCTGGACTGGCCCACCTCGAACGCGACCACCAGGATGAACGGCAGCAGCACGACGAACCCGAGCACGAGCTGGGTGCGCCGGCGGTGCAGCTGACGGCGCAGCTCCACCCCGAGCCGGAGCGTGCGCCCCGCCCGGTAGCCCGCGACCCCGCCGTCCGCGCCGACCTCGGTCTGCTCGCGCCGGGCCGCCTCGGTCAGCTCGTCGAGCGCGGCGGGGTCGGTGTGGACTCCGTGGTCGAGCTCCGCGTTCGCGGTCTCGTGCTTGCTCATTCCCCGTCACCCACCAATCTCAGGAACGCGTCCTCCAGCCGGCGCCGCGGCCCGGCCTGCTCGACCGCGACCCCGGCGCGCACCAGCGCGGCCACGGCCTCGGCTCGCGGCAGCCCGTCCAGGTCGGCGTGCACGAGGTCGCCCTCGATGTCCACTTCGGACACTCCGCCGACCGAGCGCAGCGCGCTCGCCGCCGCCTCCGGGTCGTCGACGCGGAACGTCGCCTCCCCGCCGGCCGCGGCGATGTCGCCGACCTCGCCCGAGGCGACCAGCGCGCCGCGGTGCATGACCACCACGTGCGTGCAGGTCTGCTCGACCTCGGCCAGCAGGTGGCTCGACACCACCACGGTGCGCCCGGTCGCCGCGTACCGCTGCAGCACCTCACGCATCTGGTGGATCTGGGGCGGGTCGAGCCCGTTGGTCGGTTCGTCGAGCACGAGCAGCTCCGGCAGCCCGAGCATCGCCTGCGCGATCGCCAGCCGCTGCCGCATGCCCTGGCTGTAGGTGCGCACCTTCCGGTGCACCGCGTCGCCGAGGCCCGCGATCTCCAGCGCCTCGGCGAAGTGCGCCCGCTCCGCGGGCCGCCCGGTCGCGTCCCAGTACAGCCGCAGGTTCAGCTCGCCGGACAGGTGTGGCAGGAAGCCCGAACCCTCCACGAAGGACCCGATCCGCGACAGCACGGGCGCGCCCGCGCTCACCTGGTAGCCGAACACCCTGATCTGCCCCGTGGTGGGCGTGATCAGGCCCATCAGCATGCGCAGCGTGGTCGTCTTGCCCGCGCCGTTCGGCCCGAGCAGGCCGAGCACCTGGCCGGGTTCGACCCGGAACGACAGGTCCCGTACCGCGGTGACCCCACCGCGGTAGGCCTTCGTCAGCCCTTCGATCACCAGCGGCACGTCCGCGAGCGCCGGGTCCGCGCGGTGCGAGCGCCGCCGGCGCAGTGCGGCGAGGATCGCGACGACGAGCGCGGCGAGGAGGATGCCCGCGATCCCCAGGAGGCTGCCGACCGGCCAGCCGGAGCCGACCGCGGTCCCGGGGATGACCGGCACGGACACCCCGCCGTCGATCGAGACCTGGTAGGCGGCCGGGGCGATCGGTGTCGTGTACGCCTGGTCGGTCGTGGTGACCACGACCTGCAGCGAGTGCCCGGACTCGATCGGCCGCACGATGCCGGCGAGGGTCACGGTCACCTCGGCCGGGCCGCCGGTGAGCGGGACCCGCACCGGCGCGACGGCGTTCGCCGGCAGGGTGCGGGTGCCGTCAGGGCTGACGTCGTACAGCTTGACGAACAGCACCGCGTCCGGCGTACTTCCGGCGACGCGCAGCCGGATCGTCGGGGACCCGGCGACCAGCAGCTGCGAGTCGACCGGCGCGGTGGTGAACCGGGCGGACTCGCCCGGCGGGTCGATCCCGAACAGGCCGGAGAGCCGGGCGGACCCGGCGAGCCCGTTCAGGCCGGGGATCCCGCTGACCGCGGCCGGCGCGCCGCCCGGCGGGTTGATGATCGTCTGCTGACCGCCGCGCAGCGCCACGGAGCTCCGCTGCGTCGCGTCGCCGGTGATTCCCGGGTAGTCCGGAGCGTTCTGGATCCGCACCGACGGCGCCCCCGATGCCCGCAATGAACCCTGGACGTCGTAGGAGAAGCCGGTGACCGGGTTGGCTCCTTCGCCGGTGAGCTGGAACCACAGCCAGTCCGCGACCTTGGCGCGCAGCTGCGGTCCCGGCTGCCCGCCGTCGTGCCCGCCCGCGTACCAGATCTGCTGGACCTTGCCGCCCGCCGCGGCGATCTGGCGGGCGGTCGCGTCGGACTGGTCGAGCCCGAACAGCGTGTCGGTCTCGCCCTGCACGAGCAGTGTCGGCGCGGTGATCCGGCTCGTCACCGACGCGGGGGACAGGCGGCGCAGCAGGTCGACGGTCGCCGGGGTGGCCCGGCCCGTCGTGGCGAGCTCGGTGTAGGCCTGGCAGATCTGCGCCGTGAACCGGCCGCACACACTGTCCGCCGACGGCAGCTGCGCCGGCGCGCCCGCCGCCGCGCCGCCACCGCTGCCGCTCTGGCTGCTGCTGTCGTCGGTCTCCTGCCCGGGCTCGGGCGCCTCCGTGCCCAGGCCGCCCGAGCCGCCGGCGCTCGACGAGCCCGCGGAGAACAGGATGCCGGCCCAGGACCGCTTGAACACCCCGTCCGGGGCGAACGCGCCGGCCGCCGGAGTGGTGGCCGCCGGGGCGGTGGCGCTCGCGGCGTTGGGCACGAGGCCCTGCGCGAGGTCGTTGTAGGTGATCTCGGGCGAGATCGCGTCGATCCGCTTGTCCTGCCCCGCGAGCAGCAGCGCCAGCGCGCCGCCGTAGGACGCGCCGACGACGCCGATGCGCGGGTCGTCGGGGCCGTCGAGGCGGACCTCGGGCCGCTTCGCGAGGTAGTCGACGAGATGGGACGCGTCGGCCACCTCGAGGTCGGGGTCGTTGAGCCCGATCTGCCCGGTGCTGTGCCCGAAGCCGCGCGCCGACCAGGTGAGCACGACGAACCCGCGCCGCGCCAGCTCCTGCGCCTCGCTCGCGACGCTGGTCTTGTCGGCGCCGAACCCGTGGGGCAGCAGCAGCGCCGGCGCCGGGGTGCGCGCGGGCAGGAAGAGAGTGGTGTCCAGGTGCACCTGCTGGGCCGAGCCGGGGGCCGCGGGCACGTCGAGCACGCCGTCCTGGCTCGCGACCGGCGCGGCGCCACGGCCGGCGCCGGCCCACACGACACCGACGGCGGCGAGGATCACCACGACCACACCGAGCGTCAGCAGACGGGCACGGCGGGTGTGCGGAAGCGGAATTCGGGGCACCCCGAAACCGTATGGGAAGTTTCCTGAGAACGAACGAGAGCGGTCGCCTTCCGCGGTGATAAGGGCAACCTAAGCTGGCATCCTGGCCTCACATCGGACATGATGGACAGGACGTGGAGGGGAGTATTCCTTCGCGGCGGTGTCGTCAGCACGGCGATCCTTCGGGGTCCCCGGCACCGTCGGCCGGTTTCCGAACCGGCGGAAGAGACCTCCGGCTAGCAGCTGTGCGCGCTAACCGGAGGTTTTGCGTAAATGACCGTCCCTGTGTGGCTCTGGCTCGCGACCGTTGCGGGCCTGCTCATCCTGATCGCGATCGATCTGGTGATCGTCGACCACAAGCCCCACGAGGTGACCACCGGTGAAGCGGCCAAATGGGTCGTGTTCTACGTGTCGTGCGCGGTGCTCTTCGGCGCCGGGGTGTGGATCTTCGCGGGGCACGACCCCGGCATCCAGTTCTTCACCGGCTACATCACCGAGTACTCGCTGTCGGTCGACAACCTGTTCATCTTCATGGTGATCATGGCGTCGTTCAAGGTGCCCGCGATCCACCAGCACCGGGTGCTGCTCATCGGCATCCTGCTGGCGCTGGCCATGCGCAGCGTCTTCATCGCGGTCGGCGCGGCGCTGATCGCGCAGTTCGTGTGGGTGTTCTTCCTCTTCGGCGCGGTCCTGCTTTGGACGGCCGCCAGCATGTTGCGCGGCAACGAGGACAAGGACGAGTACCACGAGAACGCGGTGACCCGCTGGGTGCGCAAGATCTACCCGGTCAGTGACTCCTACGACGGGCACCGGATGTTCGTCAAGCGCGAGGGCAGGCGGCTGATGACGCCGATGTTCCTCGTGATCATCGCGATCGGCAGCGCCGACCTGCTCTTCGCCGTCGACTCGATCCCGGCCATCTTCGGCATCACCCAGGAGGCCTTCCTGGTCTTCACCGCCAACGCGTTCGCCCTGATGGGCCTGCGGCAGCTGTTCTTCCTGCTCGGCGGGCTGGTGAACAAGCTCGTGTACCTCTCCTACGGGCTGGCGGTGATCCTCGCGTTCATCGGCGCGAAGCTGGTGCTGCACGCGTTGCACGAGTACCACCTGGCGCCGGACTGGCTCGACATCAACAACTGGATCTCGCTCGGGGTGATCGTCGTCGTGCTGACCATCACGACCGTCGCGAGCCTGGCCAAGAGCAGGCGCAACGCCGCCAGGGAAGCCGCGTCGGCGCAGGCGGGCGACCGGTAGGTTCGACGGTATGCGCCCCTCCGACATCGAACTGCTGTCCACTCCGAGCACGCCGGCCCTGCACGGGGATCTGCTGCTCACCGGAGTCTCCACCCCCGACCCCGAAGGCAACGTCTACCGCGGTGCCCTGTGGCGGGTCGGCCTCGACGGGACCGTCCGGCCGTGGACCCACGGCGAGCGCGACTCCGCGCCCGTCATCTCGCCCGACGGGCGCTGGGCCGCCTTCCTGCGCGCGGCCGAGGCGAAGTCGTCGCCGCAGCTGTACGTCATGCCGTCCGACGGCGGCGACGCGCGGCGGCTGACCGACCTGCCGCTGGGCGCGGGCCACCCCGTGTGGGCGCCGGACTCGCGGCGGATCGCCTTCACCGCACGGGTTCCGGAGCCGGGGCGCTACGGCGTGCCGACGGCGACGGGCGAGAAGCCCGAGCCGGGCGAGGAGGCGCCGAGGCACATCAAGCGGTTCGACTACCGCATCGACAACATCGGTTTCCTGCGCGACCGGCCGGAGCGGTTGTTCGTCGTGGACGCGCTCGAGCCCGCGGACGAGCCGACGCCGCTCACCGATGAGCAGGTGGACGTGTCCGAACCGGTGTGGACCCCCGACGGCCAGACGATCCTCGTCGTCGCGCCCCGCGACTGGGGTGCCGCGCAGACCGAGGAGAGCGACCTCTACGCCGTGCCCCTCGCCGGGGGAGAGCCGCGGCTCGCGGTCCGCAGCGCGGGTGGCGTCGAGAAGGCGACCGTTGGCGAGGACGGCACGGTCTGGTTCATCGGCGCCGAGTTCACCTGGCCCTACGCCGAGGCGCGCAACCCCGGGCTCTGGGCCGCGCGGTTGTCCGGCGAGGCCGCGACCCCGCGGCGGCTGACCGACGCCGAGACGGTGCACTGCTTCGCCGGCGCGGGCGCGCCCGCGGTCTTCGGCGACGAGCTGCTGGTGGCTGTGCTGAACCGGGGCGCGGTCGAGCTGCGGGCGGTGCCGCGCGACGCCGAGGAGGCTCCGCTGGACAAGCTCGCCGTGCTCGCCGGGGAGCGCGCGGCGGTGCGGTCCTTCGCCGTGGACGGCGACCGGATCGCCGCCGTGGTGGCCCGCCCGGACAGCACCGGTGACGTCGTGCTCATCTCCGGCGGCGCCCAGCAGGTGCTCACCGACTGGTCGAAGCCGTTGCGGGACAAGGGGATCCGGCCGCTGGAGGAGCTGACGGCCAGCACGCCCGACGGCTACCCGGTGCACGGCTGGCTCGTCGAGCCCGAGGGCGACGGCCCGCACCCGGTGCTCCTGGTCGTGCACGGCGGCCCGTTCGCCGCCTACGACTGGGGCCTGTTCGACGAGGCGCAGGTGTACGCGTCGGCGGGGTACGCGGTCGTGCTGGCGAACCCGCGGGGTTCGGCGGGCTACGGGCAGAGCCACGGCCGCGCGATCGTGCGCGCCTTCGGCACCGTCGACGTCGACGACCTGCTGGCGCTGCTGGACTCCGCGCTGGAACGGCCCGGGCTCGACGCGTCGCGGGTCGGCGTGATGGGCGGTTCCTACGGCGGGTTCATGACCAGCTGGCTCGCGTCGCACCACGGCGAGCGGTTCCGCGCCGCGTGGAGCGAGCGGGCCGTCAACGCCTGGGACTCGATGGTCGGCAGCTCCGACATCGGCTGGTCCTTCGTCGACGCCTACATCGGCGGCGACCTGGCCACGCAGCTCGACCGCAGCCCGCTGACCTACGCCGACCGCATCGGCATCCCGTTCATGGTGGTGCACTCCGAGCACGACTGGCGCTGCCCGGTCGAGCAGGCGCAGCGGCTGTACGTGGCGCTCAAGCGCAACGGCGCGGACGTGGAGATGCTGCTGTTCCCGGGAGAGGGGCACGAACTGAGCCGCTCGGGCAAGCCACGGCATCGGGTCCAGCGGCTCGAGGCGGTCCTCGAGTGGTGGTCGCGGCACCTGTAGAAACCGGCTGGCGGACTCTGGGACGATCCGGGGTATGGGCTGGACGGTACGGCGCGCGGTCCCGGCGGACGCCGCGCGGATCGCGGAGATCAACATCGACGGCTGGCGCGCCGCCTACCGGGGCCTGATCCCGGACTCCTACCTCGACGCGATGCGTCACGAGACCGTCCGCGAGCGGTGGGCCACCGGGCTGCGCAGCTACGCCGAGCCCGCGGCGATGTTCGTCGCGGCGGGCGCGGACTCCGTGGTCGGGTCCTACGCGTTCGTCCAGGCCGTGCGCGAGGAGACGGACCGGCATCCGGTGCACGCCACGGCCGAGCTGTGCGCGATCTACGCGGACCCGCGCCGGCGTGGCACCGGCGCGGGGCACGCGGTGCACCAGGCCGCCCTCGGGCACCTCGCCGCGTTCGGCTTCCGGCACGCCGTGCTGTGGGTACTGACCGGCAACGCGCCGGCGCGGCGGTTCTACGAGGCACACGGGTGGAAGTGCGACGAGGTCGAGAAGGACCTCGAGATCCACGGTGAGCGGACCCAGGAGATCCGGTACTCGCGCCCGCTTCAGGAGAGCAGGACGTAGTTCAGCTGCTCGCAGACCCGGCCCAGCGGGATGTCGAGGCCGGGATGGTCCAGCGGCAGCAGCACGTCCGGCTCGGCGGGCAGCGCCTCGGCCGCCGGCGGGTCCCACAGGCACACCGCGGGCCCGCCGCCGTCCATCGACGAGCGGTACCAGAGCCCGTCGAGGTCGTCGAACGCCTCGCGGATCGCGCGTGCCCACGCCTGCGTGATCTTCTTGGGGCCGCTGGAGATCTCCTGGGACGCGCCGACCCGGGTCGGCCACAGCCCGGACAGGTCGAGCAGCCGCAGCGTCCGCGTCGGGCGCACCACGACCAGCTGCGGCCCCCGGGTGCGACGGTCCACGATGGACGTCGTCTGGAACACCTCGGCGACGCTCGTGCGCACCGAGAGGCCGAAGTACACGACGCCGTTGTCCGGGTCGTGCACCGGAGCCCCGCGATGTCCCGGCTGCTGCTGGTCGAACCGCCCGTGCGGCAGCGGACCGGTGTGCCGGAAGGAGTTCCAGCGCTGCGGGTGCGAGGAGTGCGCGCTGAAGATGCGGACCAGCCGGGTCGCGGGGTGCACGGCGACGACGTCCTCGTCGTGCAGCTGGGCGACCAGCACCGAACGCCGGGGCGGCAGGGGAAGCCGGGCCATGTCGTGCGGTTACCGCCTAACGTCTGTTTCGGAGTGGTTCGAGTGGCGGCGGGGGTAGCGGAACCTCAGGCGCCCCGTCGCCGTGCGATCGCTCATGAATGCCGGCTCACTACCTCAGCGCTGTCCCGGGTGCTTCGCCGCTGAAGAACCCCAACTCAGAACGCCGTGCCGAGCGTGCCGGCGAGTGCGGCCACGGGGCGCGGGTCGCCGCCGGCGAGCAGCCACTGCCGGGGCGTGACGGCCTCGCCCGCGATCTCCAGGTCGTCCTGCTTCGTGGTCATGAAGGCCGCGACCACGAGCGCGGGCTCGTCCCCGGGCACGGCGGCGAGCACCGCGTCGAGGCTCGGCAGCACGCCGTCCTCGGTGAACTGCCAGGCGGGCAGCCGCCAGCCGCCCTGGTCCTTCCAGCCGGTCAGCCGCCGCGCGGCCAGCCGGTGCCGGACCCGGCTCGGGTCGATGCCGAGCCGGCCCGCCGCGGCCGAGACGGTGAGCGCCGACTCGGCCAGCACGGCCTGCGCGGCGACCGCGCGGGCCCGGTAGTCGGGCTCGTCCTCGTGGTACGGCGAGAGGTCGAGGCCGGCTTCGGCGAGCGCCTGCCGCTGGCCGGGGGCGAAGAAGTGCGCGGGATCGGGGTTCGGCGGGACCAGCCGACGCGCCGCGTCCTCGACCAGGGTCAGGAACTCCGCGGCCGCGATCCGGAGTCCCGCCTTGGCGAGCACGTCCTCCAACGCGATTGTCACAGCACCCAGACTAGCCCAGCTGTGCGCCTTCGTGCGCTTTACAGTGTGAATTCACCGAGAACGAACACGAGCAGCACATAGTCAAACACGACGCGTAGGCGGATCCGGTTCAGTGTCGCAACTGGACGGCCGAGTGTCCACCCCGGAGGCGGCTTGACATGTGTGCTGGGTCACTCTAGCTTCGCCTGGTAATCGATTTCTCGCGAGGCGGCGGAGGTGGGAATGGGCGACGAGGCCGCGCCGCTGGTCGAGCTGATCGGGGTCAGCAAGTCCTTCGGCGGGGTGCACGCCGTCCGCGACGTCGACCTCGCCATCCGCGCGGGCGAGGTGCACGCGCTGCTCGGGGAGAACGGCGCCGGGAAGTCGAGCCTGATGAAGGTGCTCTCCGGCGAGCTCGCCGCCGACCACGGCGAGATCCGGATCGACGGAAGACCGGTGCGCCTGCACGGTCCCGCGGATGCGCAGCGCGCGGGCGTGGCGATGATCCACCAGGAGCTGGACCTGGTGCCCGCGCTGTCGGTCGCGGAGAACGTCTTCCTCGGCCGCGAGCCCAGGACCCGGCTCGGCACCCTCGACCGGCGGCGGATGCTGGCCGACACCGCGCGGCTGCTGGATCGCGCGGGGGTCGCGTTCGACCCGCGGCGGCCGGTCGAGGAGCTGCGCACCGGTGAGCAGCAGCTGGTCGTCATCGTCAAGGCGCTCTCGCTGGACGCCCGGATCCTGATCATGGACGAGCCGACCTCCGCGCTCTCCGCCCGGGAGGTCGAGCGGCTGTTCGAGGTGATCGGCGAGCTGCGGCGCTCGGGCGCCGGGATCGTCTACATCTCGCACCGGATGGAGGAGATCGGCCGGATCGCCGACCGGGCCACCGTGCTGCGCAACGGCGGCGTGGTGGCCGAGTTCGACGCGCGGTCGATGACCGCGGCACAGGCGTCCGAGGCGATGGTCGGACGCCCGGTGCACCTGATGTTCCGCGCCGCCGGGGAAAGCGCGCCGGCACAAGGGGAGGAGCTGCTGCGCGTGGAGGGGCTGGCGGTGCGGGTACGGCGGCCCCGGCCGGGCAGGAGGGAGCCGGCCGGGGTCGCGCTCAGCGTGGCGAAGGGCGAGATCGTCGGGCTGGCCGGGCTGCTCGGCGCCGGCCGCACCGAACTGCTCGAGACCCTGTACGGAGCCGGCCCGAAGGGCGCCTGGATCGGGCGGGTGCTGTTACGGGGCAAGGAGATCAGGCCACGCAGTCCGCGGCACGCGCTGAAGCTGGGCATCGCGTTCGTGCCCGAGGACCGCCGCATCTCGGGGCTCGCACTGGAGCACTCGGTACTCGCGAACACCGTGTTGTCCATTATGGACCGCATCGCGCGGCTGGGCTGGGTGCCGCGAGGCCGTGAACAGGGCGTGGCACGAGCTTCCACACAGGAGCTGGGGGTGAAGCTCGCGTCGCTGCGGCATCCGGTCGGCGCGCTCTCGGGCGGCAACCAGCAGAAGGTCGTGCTCGGGCGCAGCCTGCTCACCGAACCCGCGCTGCTGTTGCTCGACGAGCCGACGCGCGGCGTGGACGTCGGCGCCAAGGCCGAGATCTACCGGCTGCTGGGCGAGGCCGCGAGCCGCGGGGTGGGCGTGCTGCTCGCCTCGTCCGAGCCTGCCGAGCTGGTCGGGGTCTGTCATCGCGTCGTGGTGCTGCGCGGCGGGCGCAGCGTGCGGGAGCTGGACACCGCGGAGGTGTCCGAGGCCGATCTGCTCGCCGCCGCGATGGGGCAGGGCAGCCTGGAGGACCTGGTCGCGGGAGGGGCGCGATGACCGCCGAGCTCACCGAGGCACCACCGAAGCGGCGCGACATCCTCGCGGCCGTGTTCAGGTTCCAGAGCCTGTTCGGGCTCGTGCTGGTGTTCCTGGCGGCCGTCGTGTACTCGCCGAGCAAGAACGGGGAGCTGCTGTTCCTCGACTCGGGGAACCTGTTCAACGTCGTGCGGTCCATCTCCGAGATCGGCATTCTCGCCGTGGGGATGACGCTGGTGATCCTCATCGGCGGGATCGACCTGTCGGTCGGCTCGGTGCTGGGGCTCGCGAGCGTCGGCTCGGCGGTCCTGCTGGTGAACAACGACCTCGGCGTCGTGCCGGTGGTGCTCGCCGTGCTGGCGATCGGGCTCGGCTTCGGCCTGCTGCAGGGCGTCGCGGTCGCCCGGTTCCGCATCCAGGCGTTCATCGTGACCCTGGCCGGGATGCAGATCGCCCGCGGGCTGGCCCGGATCTGGTCCGGCGGGCAGGGCATCACGATCACCTACGGCGACGCGCCCGGCCAGGCGCCCGCGGTGTTCTCGCTGCTGGGCGAGCGCACCTTCGACGGGCTCGTGCCGATCCCGGCGCTGATCTTCATCGTGGTCGCCGCGCTGGCGGTCCTGCTGCTGCGGGTCAGCTCCTTCTCCCGGCACGTCTACGCGATCGGCGGCAACGAGAAGGCCGCGCGCCTGTCGGGTGTGCCGGTGAACCGGGTGAAGGTCCTGGTATTCGGGATCTGCGGCCTGCTCGCGGCACTGGCGGGGATCGTGCACGCCGGGCAGCTCAACTTCGGCGGGCCCAACGACGGCGCGATGTACGAGCTCGACGCGATCGCCGCGGTCGTCATCGGCGGCACAAGCCTGTCCGGCGGGCGCGGGTCGGTCGTCGGCACGGTCGCCGGGGCGCTGCTGGTCGGCGTGCTGCGCAACATCCTGGCGCTCAACAACGTGGACTCGAACGTGCAGCTGTTGATCATCGGCCTGGTCATCGTGCTGGCCGCGGGCCTGCAGCGGCTGCGGCCCGCTTCGGTTTCCTGACAACGAGATGGGGTTGGTATGACAAGGAAGTCGGCCATCGTCCTGGGCGCCTGCGTGCTGCTGGCCGCGTGCGGGACGACGCACGAGAACACCGGTGCCGCCGGGCCCAGCTCGGCGGCGAAATGCGGCGGCCCGTCCGGCTCGTACACGATCGGCATGAGCCAGGCCAACGTCGCCGAACCCTACCGGCAGCGGATGGACGACGACATCCGCGCGGCGGCCGCCGCGGTGCCCCAGTTCAAGGTGAACTTCGCCGACGCCGCGCAGGACAACTCCAAGCAGGTCGAGCAGGTCGACAACTTCCTCACCCAGCAGATCGACCTGCTGATCATCAGCCCGAACGAGGCGACGCCGCTCACCGCGCCGGTCAAACGCGCCTTCGACAAGGGCATCCCGGTGCTGGTGCTCGACCGCAAGGTCGACGGCGACGCCTACACCGAGTTCATCGGCGCGGACAACGTCGACATCGGCAGGCAGGCCGGGCAGTACTTCGCGAACGTGCTGCTGCCCCAGGGCGGGAAGATCGCCGAGATCCGCGGGCTCGCCGGTTCCACGCCCGCGAAGGAGCGCGGCGACGGCTTCGCACAGGGCATCCAGGGGCACAACGTCCAGATCGTCGCCACCCAGGACGGTGACTGGTTGCGCGACAAGGGCCAGCAGCAGGCAGACGCGATCCTGAAGGCGCACCCGGACATCCAGGCGATCTACTCCCAGAACGACCCGATGGCCGAAGGGGCCCGGATCGCGGCGCAGAACGCCGGCCGCGCCGACCTGCCGATCACCGGGATCGACGGGCTGCCCATCGAGGCGGGCGGGATCAAGGCCGTCGAGGCTGGCCGGCTCTCGGCGACGTTCGTCTATCCCACGGGCGGCAAGGAGGCGATCGACGCGGCGAAGAAGATCCTGCTCGACTGCCAGCCGGTGCCCAAGACCCAGACCCTGGGCACGCAGTTGGTCACCAAGGCCAACGCCGCCCAGGTCTACGCAACCCTCAACGAGGGCAAGTAGTCACCCGCGCCGGGTGCTGCCGCGCTCGATGAGGTGGGCGGCCAGGGTGGTGGCGACGGGCGGCGTGGCGGGCTCGCCGATGCGGGCGAGCAGCAGGCGGGCCGCCTCCGCGCCGATCTCGCGCGCCGGCTGCGCGACGACGGTGAGCGGCGGGTCGATCAGGGTCGCCCACGGGACGTCGTCGAACGCGACCACGCCGACGTCCCGGCCCAGCCGCAGGCCCGCCTCACCGAGGGCCTCCAGAACGCCGATCGCCATCGCGCTGTTCGCCACGAGCAACGCGTCCGGCGCGTCCCCGAGCAGGTCCTCGGTCGCCTGCCTGCCGCCGGAGGCGCGGTACTCGGCCCGCCGCTCCAGCCGCGGCCCGCGCCCGGCGGCGTCGAGCGCGTCGCGGTACCCGGCGAGCCGGTCGTCGGCCGTGCGCACCCCGGCGGGGCCGGTGACGCAACCGATCCGGGTGTACCCGGAGGAGATGAGGTGCTCGGTGGCCTCCCGCGCGGCCAGCCTGCTGTCCACGAGGACCTGGTCGCATTCGACCAGCGGCCGGTCGACCGCGACCACGGGGGTGCCGCGTTGACGGAGCCGCTCGACACTGGAGGAGACGTCGGTCGGGGACAGCACCACGCCGGCCACCCGCTCCTGCAGCGCGACGTCGATGTAGCGCTGCTCCTTCTCCGGGTTCTCGTCGGAGTTGCACAGCACGACCGAGTACCCGGCCGTCTGCGCGGTGTCCTCGACGCCGCGCGCGATCGCGGTGAAGAACGGGTTCTCCACGTCGGAGATGATCAGCGCGAGCACCGCGGTCTCCTGGCGGCGCAGGTTCCGGGCGAGGCCGTTGGGGTGGTAGCCCAGCTCGTCGGCCGCCGCCCGCACCCGCGCGACCAGGACGGGGTCCACTGTGGACTTGCCGTTGAGCGCCCTGGACACGGTCGCCGTGGAGACGCCGGCCCGTCTGGCCACGTCGCTGATGGTCGCCACGGCGACCTCCTTCCCGCAGGCGGCCTTGACGCCGCCCCCAGCCGAGAATAGCGTCCCAGGTAATCGATTACCCGCACTAGGAGGCATTGTGGCCCGCATCGGCGTCATCAGCATTTCCGATGGGCGTGACCATGTGCACGCCCGCAACGCCGGGTTCATCCAGTCCAAACAGGACGCGCTGGTCAGGTCACTGCGCGCGGCGGGGCACGAGGTGGTCGCGGGCAGTGACCTCGTCGCCACCAACACCCTGGCCACCTCGGTCGCGCGCGGGGTCGCGGCCGCCGACGTCGATGTCACCGTCTTCTACTACGCGGTGTGGAGCTTCCCGCACTTCACGATGCTGGCCGCCGACGCCACGCGCAGCCCGCTGATCCTCGTGGCCAGCACCGACCCGACCGAGCCCGGGCTGGTCGGCATGCTCGCCGCCGGCGGGGCGCTCGACCAGATCGGCCGCACGCACACGCGGCTGTGGGGCGCGCCCGACGACGCGGAGCTGGCCGCGAACGTCGGCGTGCAGGCGCGTGCGGCCAGCGCGGTCGCGTCGCTGCGTGGCTCGACCTTCGGCCGCTTCGGCGGCCGTCCGATGGGGATGAACACGGCCGTCGCGAACACCGACCAGTGGATGCGTCAGTTCGGCATCGACGTCGAGGAGATCGACCAGTACGAGCTGGTCCTGCGCGCCGAGCGGGCCGACGCCGGCGAGGCGGCGAAGGCCAGGGAGTGGATCGAGGCGAACGCGGCGGGCGTGCACTACGACGGCAAGAAGCTCACCCCGGAGCTGCTGGAGCGCCAGATCCGCTCGTACCTGGCGATCCGCGACATCATCGCCGAGCGCGACCTGGACTTCTCCGGGATCAAAGGTCAGCCGGAGCTGACCGAGCACTTCGCGACCATGGACGTCACCGAGGCCGTCCTCAACGACCCGTACGACTGGAACGGGCCCAAGGACGTGCACGTCACCGCCACCGAGGCGGACATGGACGGCGCGCTCACCATGCAGCTGTTCCACAAGATCACCGGCACCCCGGTGCTGTTCGCCGACGTGCGGCACTACCACGCCGACCGCGACATCTGGGACCTGTGCAACTCCGGGCAGCACGCCACCTGGTTCGCCGCCCGCAGCGACGACCCGGCCGAGAACCTCGCCAAGGTCAACTTCTACCCGGAGGTGTTCTTCTTCCCGGCCGGTGGCGCCTCGGTGCAGCACATCGCCGCGCCCGGGCAGATGACGCTGGGACGGCTGACGCGCCAGGCGGGGGAGTACCGGCTGCAGCTCATGCTGGGCGAGTTCGAAAGCTACGACGACGCCACGAACGACCGGCTGATGCGGCAGTCCACCCCGGAGTGGCCGCACGCGTTCGCCCGGCTGGACGCGCCCGGCGAGGTGTTCCTGTCGAACTTCGGCGCCAACCACATCCACGCCGTGCCGGGCGATGTCCGTGCCGAGATGCGTGCGGCCGCGCAGCTGCTGGGCGTCCGGGTCGATGAGTGGACTCGTGGCTGACCCGGCGGGCCTGCTCGTCGGCATCGACATCGGCACGTCGAGCTCGAAGGGCGTTCTCGTCACCCCGGCCGGCGAGATCGTCGCGCGGGCCTCGCGGGCGCACGAGACGTCGTACCCGCACCCGGGCTGGGTCGAGCACGACGCGGAAAAGGTGTGGTGGCAGGACTTCCTGGCGCTGAGCCGGGAGCTGGCCGACGCCGCCGCCGGGCGGCCGCTGGGCGGCCTGGCGGTCAGCGGCATCGGCCCGGTCCTGCTGCCCGCGGACGCCGCCGGGCGCCCGCTGCGCCCGGCGATCCTCTACGGCGTCGACACCCGCGCCGACCGGGAGATCGTCGAGCTGACCGAAGAACTGGGTGCGGACGCGATCCTGGAACGAGCGGGCACGGCGTTGTCGTCGCAGGCCGTCGGTCCGAAGTGGCGCTGGCTCGCGCGGCACGAGCCGGAGGTGTTCGAGCGGACGAGCCTGTTCCTGATGGCCAGCTCCTACCTCGTGCACCGGCTCACCGGCGAGTACGTGCTGGACCACCACTCGGCCAGCCAGTGCGACCCGATGTACGACCTGCGGGCGGGGGAGTGGGCCGCGGACTGGGCCGCCCGCGTCGCCCCCGGCGTCGAGCTGCCGCGGCTGGTCTGGCCGACCGAGGTCGCGGGCACGATCTCCGCCGCCGCGGCGGCGGAAACCGGTCTGCCGCAAGGGCTTCCGGTCGCCGGCGGCACGGTCGACGCGTGGGCCGAGGCGGCCAGCGTCGGCGTGTCCGAGCCGGGGGACACGATGGTCATGTACGGCACCACGATGTTCCTCATCCAGGTGCTGGCCGACCCGCGCCCGCACACCGGGCTGTGGACGACGTGCGGCGCCTTCCCCGGCACGTACTCGCTCGCCGCGGGCATGGCGACCTCGGGAGCCATCACCGACTGGCTGCGCAAGCTGGTCGGCGGCGACTTCGCGGACCTGGTGCGGCAGGCGGCCGACGTGCCCGCGGGCAGCCGCGGGCTGTTGCTGCTGCCGTACTTCGCCGGGGAGCGCACGCCGCTGTTCGACCCGGACGCGCGCGGGATGATCGCCGGGCTGACCACCGCGCACGGGCTGGGCGAGCTCTACCGCGCGGCGCTGGAAGGAATCGCCTACGGCGTGCGGCACAACCTCGAAGCCATGCACGCCTCCGGCGGCAGGGCGCAGCGGCTCGTCGCCGTGGGCGGCGGCACCCAGGGCGGGCTGTGGACGCAGATCGTCAGCGACGTGACCGGTGCGCAGCAGCAGGTCCCGGCCGAGACGATCGGCGCGGCCTTCGGTGACGCCCTGCTCGCGGCGGTGGCCGTCGGCACGGAGCCCCGGGAATGGAACCCGGTCGCCGGCACGGTCCGCCCCGATCCCGCCCGGGCCGCGGTGTACGAGGAGTTCTACGCGCACTACCGCTCGCTCTACCCGTCCACAGTGGACACGGCGCACTTCCTCGCGGCCCAGCAGCGGGCCGCCGACCGCGCGCGGGCATGATGGGGGCCTTCCGACGCGGAGAGGTGGTTGAGCGATGCCCCACACGCTGGCGTTCAGCATCGGCGAGCCGACCGGCCAGAGTTGGACCCAGATCTGGGAGCTGCTGCTCGCGCTGCTGCTGTGCTCGCTGATCGGGCTGGAGCGCGAGCTCAAGCAGAAGAGCGCCGGGCTGCGCACGCACACCCTGGTCGGCGTGGGCGCCGCGCTGTTCCTGCTGGTCAGCAAGTACGGCTTCACCGATGTGCTGGCCCAGGGCCAGATCGTGCTCGACCCCTCGCGCGTCGCGGCGCAGATCGTGTCCGGCGTCGGCTTCATCGGCGGCGGGCTGATCTTCGTCCGGCGTGACGTGGTGCGCGGCCTCACCACCGCGGCGGTCGTGTGGATGAGCGTCGCGGTGGGCTGCGCGTGCGCGGCCGGGCTACCGCTGCTCGCGGTGGTGGTGACGGCGGCGCACTTCCTCGTGGTCTACGGCTACCCGCCGCTGATCCGCCTCGCGACCCGCACCCGCCCGGCGACATCGGCCGTGCGGGTGACCTATCGCGACGGTGAGGGTGTGTTGCGGACCGTGCTCGAACTGGCCACGCGCTCGGGCTATTCGGTGGAGCACGCGGTCACCGAGCGCCAGCCCCTCGACCGCGAGGAGGAGGACGAGCACGGCCGCACCCTGGTGCAGGCGCGCGGGCTCATCGACCTGCGGCTGCGCCTGGTCGGGCCACGGAACGTGAACGAGCTGCTGACCGCGCTCGCCGACCAGCCGGGAGTCGTCGCGGTCGAGACCGGGGACGTCGACGATCGGACCGAGTGACCGTCGGCGTCCCCCGTCCGAGTGAAATGGATCGCACAGGGCTCATCCTCGTAACGATTCGTGCTCGCCTGCCGAGTAGTAGTTGACGCGCTCGGTGGAAGCGCGGTGAGTCGAGAGAAGACCCTGCCATGGGTGTTGTCCCCGCGGTGAGGCCCGCCGGACGGCGGCTCCGCTCCGGAACGGTCGTGCTGCTGGCCGGCCTGGGCGTGCTGCTGGTCGTCGGGGTGGTTTCGGCGGTCGTCGCCGGGCAGCGTTCGGCCGACCCCTCGCCGGCGACGCTCAACGAGATCAACGTGCCGGCCGCGCCGGTGCCGGTGCCGGTCGTCGTGCACCTGGTGACCTACGAGCTCACCGGCGGCGGCAGCGCGCTCAACATCACCTACGTGGGCCAGGGCGCGGACATCGAGCAGGTCTCCCAGGCGGCCACCCCCTGGTCGGCGACCGTCGACCACACCAGCACCACGGGCGGCAGCGAGTACTTCAGCCTGACCGCGCGCAATGCCGGGCCGGGCAGCCTCGGCTGCCGGATCAGCGTCGACGGCACCACGGTGAGCGAGTCCACCACCGGCCCGCAGGGCGTGGTGCGCTGCTCGAAGTCCCTGAGCTGACGGAGCTGCCCACCGGCCCTGGGATCATCAACCCGTGACGGGTGCGACGATCGTCTTCGGTCCGATGCTCGCGATCGTGCTGGCCGCGCTGGTCGCGCTCGGCGCGGTGGTGCTGTGGCTCGGCGGGCTGGGCAGAGCCCGCGCGGTCGTCACGGCCGCGCTGCGGGCCGTCGCGCAGCTGGCCGCCGTCTCGTTCGTCATCACGGCGATCCTGAGGTCCGGCTGGCTCACAGTGCTGTTCGTGCTGGCGATGTTCGGCGTCGCGGCGGTCACCTCCGCGCGCCGGGTCGGCGTGCCCCGGCAGGTGGCGTTCATCGCCACCGCAATCGGCGCGGGCGTTCTCCCGGTGCTGGTGCTCGTGCTGGGGACCGGTGTCGTGCCGTGGAAGCCGATCGCGGTCGTGCCGGTGGCAGGCATCGTGATCGGCGGCGTCATGTCCGCGACCTCGCAGGCCGCGCGGCGCGCGCTCGACGAGCTCAGGATCCGCCACGGCGAGTACGAGGCGGCGCTCGCCCTGGGGTTCCTGCCCCGGGCCGCGGCGCTGGAGATCTGCCGCCCCTCGGCGTCGCAGGCCCTGATCCCGGCGCTCGACCAGACCCGCACGGTCGGCCTGGTGACGCTGCCCGGCGCGTACGTCGGGGTGCTGCTGGGCGGCGCCGGCCCGCTGCAGGCGGGCATCACCCAGGTGCTCGTGCTCATCGGGCTGCTCGCCGCGGAGGCCGTCGCCGTGCTCGTGGCCGTCCAGTTCGTCGCGGCGGGACGGATCGCGAGGCCCTAAGTTGGGCGTATGAGTGTTGCGGATCTTGTGATCGACGGCTTCGACCGCATTCAGCAGGTCGTGCGAGGCGCCGTCAAGGGACTGAACGAGGACCAGCTGGCCACGCGGCTCGCGGACGAGGCGAACACCGTCGCCTGGCTCGTCTGGCATCTCACCCGCGTGCAGGACGGGCACCTCGCCGACCTCGAGGACGCCCCGCAGGTGTGGACCGAGCAGGGCTGGCACGAGCGGTTCGCGCTGCCGTTCGGCCCGGAAGCCACGGGCTACGGCCAGAGTGCGGACGAGGTCGCCGCGGTGCGGGTGTCGGCGAAGCTGCTGACCGGCTACCACGACGCGGTGCACGACCGGAGCGTCGCCTGGCTCGGCGGGCTGAAGGAGTCCCAGCTCGACAAGGTCGTCGACGACGCGTGGGACCCGCCGGTCACCCTCGGCGTCCGGCTGGTCAGCGTCCTGTCCGACGACCTGCAGCACGCCGGGCAGGCCGCCTACATCAGGGGCATCCTGCTGAAGCGATGAGTTTCCGCGGCCGCGGGGGTCTGTCCTGGCATGGCTGACTACGCGACCGTGAACGGCTTGAAGATGTACTACGAGGTGCATGGCGAGGGCAGACCCGTCGTGCTGTTGCACGGCGGCGTGCTCACCCTCGAGCTGAGCTTCGGGCCGATGCTGCCCCAGCTCGCCACCGGCCGTCAGGTCATCGGTGTGGAGCTGCAGGGGCACGGCCACACGGCTGACATCGACCGCGAGGTCACGCTCGGCGGCCTCGCCGGGGACGTCGTCGCCCTGCTCGACGAGCTGGGCCTGGAGCGGGCCGACCTGTTCGGGTTCAGCCTCGGCGGCCTCGTCGCGCTGGAGCTCGCGACCGCGCACCCGGGACGGGTGGACCGGCTGGTGCTCGCCTCGACCCACTACCGGCCCGACGGATACCACGCCGACATCCACGACCCGGCGTTGCAGGCGGCGTCCACCCGGATGCCCACCGAGGCCGACTTCGCCGAGATGTTCCAGGCGTACCAGCGAGTCGCGCCGGAACCGGAGCGGTTCGACAGCTTCAAGGCGAAGGTGTCCGAGGCGGTCGCGCGGCTCGAGGGCTGGTCCGCCGACCAGTTGCGCGCCGTCACCGCGCCGACCCTGCTGATCGTCGGCGACAACGACTTCGTGCGGCTCGAGCACGCCATCGAGATGGCCGGGCTGATCCCGGACGCGCAGCTGGCGGTCCTGCCCGGGACGACGCATTCGAACGTCCTGCGCCGCACCGGGCTCGTGCTGCCGATGGTCGAGTCGTTCCTGCGCTGAGCCGAACGGGGCAGCTCCGGCCGACCGGGTGAGTTCCGCTGGTCGTACCGGCGTTTCCCCCGGCGTTCGTCGCGGTCCCCGGCGGGGTGCGCGCCGGGGAAGCGGCGCGTGACCTACCGAGCGTGGTCCCGGGTTCATTCGGACAGGTAGGCCATCCCGCCGGAATGGCCCTCGCCGCCGCCGGTGCCCGGCTGGAACTGTCAGGGGCATGCAGGCTTTCACGTTGCCCGACTTCTACCTGCCGTATCCGGCGCGGATCAACCCCAATCTGGAACGCACCCGCGCGCACAGTGACGAGTGGGCGCGGCGGATGGGCATGCTGGACTCGCCGACGCCGGACGGGGGACTGGTCTGGGACGCCGACCGCATGTCGAAAATGGACTACGCGCTGATGTGCGCGTACACCCACCCCGACTGCGACGGGCCGGCGCTCGATCTGGTCACCGACTGGTACGTCTGGGTGTTCTTCTTCGACGACCACTTCCTCGAGCAGTTCAAGTACTCGCGCGACCTCGCAGGCGCCAAGGCCTACCTCGACCGGCTGGAGCTGTTCATGACGGACGAGCCGCCGGAGGTGACCAACCCCGCGGAGGCGGGCCTGAAGGACCTGTGGGAGCGGACGGTGCCCTCGATGTCGGAGGGCTGGCGGCGGCGGTTCGTCACCAGCACGCACAACCTGATGGTCGAGTCCATGTGGGAGCTGGACAACATCGACCGCGGCCGGATCGCCAACCCGATCGAGTACATGCAGATGCGGCGGAAGGTCGGTGGCGCGCCGTGGTCGGCGAACCTCGTCGAGTACGCCGTCGGCGCGGAGGTGCCGGACGGCCTGGCCGCGACGCGCCCGGTCCAGGTGCTGACCGACACCTTCGCCGACGCCGTGCACCTGCGCAACGACCTGTTCTCCTACCAGCGGGAGGTGCAGGAGGAGGGGGAGAACTCGAACGCGGTGCTGGTGTTCGAGCGGTTCCTGGACGTGCCGACGCAGGAGGCGGCGGACCTGGTCAACGAGCTGCTGACCTCGCGACTGCAGCAGTTCGAGAACACCGCGCTGACCGAGATCCCCGCATTGCTGGCCGATCGCGCTGTCCCGCCGCACGAGCAGGCCGGTGTCGGCGCGTACGTGAAGGGACTGCAGGACTGGCAGGCGGGCGGCCACGAATGGCATGCGCGGTCGAGCCGGTACATGAACGAGGGTGCCGCGTCGGGCGGGCTCGCCGGTCCGACGGGGCTGGGCACCTCGGCCGGCCGGTTGTCGTTTTCCCCGGGTGTCAAGGCGAAAGCGCGCCAGCACGCGCACGCGCTGTTCCGGCCGGTCGGCTCGCAGTCCGAGCCGGAGATCGCGATGCCGTTCCCGGTGCGGACGAGTCCGCACATCGACGCCGCCCGCGAGTACTCGGTGGGCTGGGCGCGCGAGATGGGGATGCTGGACGCCGGGGTGTGGGACGAGCGCCGCTACACCGGGCTGGACCTGGCGCACTGCGCGTCGATGATCCACGCCGACGCGAGCCCGGAGCAGCTGAACCTGTCGACGGACTGGCTCACCTGGGGCACCTTCGGCGACGACTACTATCCCATCGCCTTCGGCGCGACGCGCAACCTCGCGGCGGCGAAGCACCTGACCGACCGCCTGCCGCGGTTCATGCCGTTGGACGCGGGCGAGACCCCGCCGCCGACGAACCCGATCGAGGGTGGTCTCGCGGACCTGTGGCAGCGCACGGCGGGCCCGATGACGGAGTCCTCGCGGGCGACGTTCCGCAAGGCGGTGCGGGACATGACCGAGAGCTGGTTGTGGGAGCTGTGGAACCAGGCGCAGCACCGCATCCCGGACCCGATCGACTACGTCGAGATGCGGCGCAGGACCTTCGGGTCGGACATGACGATGAGCCTCGCGCGGCTTGCGCACGCCGACGTCGTGCCCCCGGAGATCTACCGGAACGGGGTGCTGCACGAGCTGGACACGGCGGCGCAGGACTACGCATGCTTCACGAACGACCTGTTCTCGTACCAGAAGGAGATCGAGTTCGAGGGCGAGCTGCACAACATGGTGCTGGTGGTGGAGAACTTCCTCGGTGTGGACGTGGCGGGCGCGCGGGATCTCGTGGCACGCCTGATGAACGCGCGGATGGCACAGTTCGAGCACATCGTCGCGAACGACCTGCCAGCCCTGTTCGAGGACCTGTCCCTCGGCGAGGAGACGCGCACGGCCCTGACCCGCCACGCGGAAGATCTGAAGGAGTGGATGTCGGGAATCCTCGAGTGGCACCGGAAATGCGTCCGGTACACGGAGCCGGAGCTGGAGCGCAACCGCGTGCCTGGTTTGGAATTTTCTTTTCCGCCGACCGGATTGGGAACGGCTTCGCTCCACCTCGCTCCGGCGCCGTGATCGGCTACCGGAGCTTGGGGCGCTCGCCGCCGCTCAGCCTCGGTGCCGCCGTATCCAGTCGACCGTGCAGCAGGCCTGGCACGGTTCGAGGCGGCCGGGCTCGACCTCGGTCCACGCGACCGGCACCTTCTCGCCCGGGTTGCGGCCCCGCCGCGCTGGCCTTTCCGGAGCCGCTTTCGGCGCAACCGATGTCTCAGACCGCAGAGACGGGACTGTGGCCAACTCTTCCGCCCGCGGCGGGGCGAGCTGCTTCTGCCCGACCGGCGAGGACGCGGCCGCCATCGTCGGCAGCGCGACCTGCTCCTGCTCGACCGGCGTCAGCGGGGCGGGACCGCCTGCTCCATCGGTGCGGGCGCCATCGTCGGCAGCGCGAGCTGGTCCTGCTCGACCGGAAGCGGCACCGGGGCGGCCACCGGCGGGCGCGGCATCTTCGCCGCCTCCTTCGCGCCCCGCACCGCCAGCCGGTCGGCGCGTTCGTTGTCCGGGTGCCCGGCGTGCCCCTTGACCCAGTGCCACTCGACCTCGTGCCGGTTCGTCGCCGCCTCCAGCCGGACCCACAGGTCGGCGTTCTTCACCGGCTCCTTGGCGCTCGTCAGCCAGCCGTTGCGCTTCCACTTCGCGATCCAGCTCAGCACGCCGTTCCGCACATAGGCGCTGTCGGTGTACAGCTGCACCGTCGACGGCCGCGTCAGGGTCTCCAGCGCCTGGATCGCGGCCATCAGCTCCATGCGGTTGTTGGTCGTCGGCCCGGGGTCGGGGCCGTACAGGTCCCGCTCGTGGGAGCCGTAGCGCAGCACGACACCCCAGCCGCCCGGCCCGGGATTGGGACTGCAGGCGCCATCGGTGTAGATCTCCACGGCAGCTTCCCCCACACCAGGAACATAACGTAACGACCGGCCACCCGATGACGACATTCCGGAACGGAGTGATCAACACCTGAAGAGAGCCGTGATGACCTACCAACCGCCGCCGCCCCACTGGACGCCGCCGCCCCGCAAGCCGAAGCTCGGTGCGGCACTGTTCCTGGGCATCGTGGGCGCGCTGGCCATCGCCGGCGCGGCGGTGGGCATCACGCTCGCCGTGACCCAGTACGACGACAAGACCCCTGTCGCCGCACGGCCGATCCCGTCGCGCAGTGCTGCTTCCCAGGTGCCGTCGAGCCCCAGGCACATCCCCCGCACCATCGAGACGAAGGTCGGCGAACAGGTCTCCTTCGTCCCACAGGACGGCGCCGGGGCCGAGGTCGTGTTCGCCATAACCAAGATCACCGTCGACGGCAGGTGCACCGCCGAGTACGCACAGAAGTCCGAGAACGGGCACTTCCTGTTCCTGGAGGTTTCGGTCGGCACCTCGCCGACGATGGCGTCGATTTTCTCGGCCGACCTGCTGAACGCGGGGAACCTCGCGATCGTCGGCACGGACGGCGTCACCGAAACCGGGAACACGCTCTCGTCCTCGCCGAGCTACGGCTGCGTGCCCCGGTCCCGGATGCTGCCGCTGACGCTCGGCCCGGGCCAGAAGTACACCGGCACGATCGTCCTCGACTCCAGCAACACCCGCGGCAAGCTCCGGCTCACCCCGGTCGGAAGCCGCTCCGACGGTGACAGCTGGCAGTGGCAGCTCGGAGAAGTCGCGTAGCTTCCCGAACGGGACTCAGCGCTCGCCGGCGCCGACCGCCCCGCCGGGAATGTCCCAGCGCGCCTTGTAGGACGCCGACACGCCAGCGGTGATCTTGGTGGACTTCATCCCGACGTCCCGAAGCCCGCCGACGTGGGCCGTCCTCAGCTCACCAGCCCCGCTCGCGCCACTCGCCCAGCTTCGGCCGCTCCGCACCGAGTGTCGAGTCGTCCCCGTGGCCCGGGTAGAACCACGTCTCGTCCGGCAGGACGTCGAAGACCCGGGCGGAGACGTCGTCGAGCAGGGACCTGAAGTCCTCCGGCGATGTCGTGCGCCCCACTCCGCCGGGGAACAGCGAGTCACCCGTGAACAGGTGCGGCACACCCTCCGGGTCGCGGTACAGCAACGCGATCGATCCCGGCGTATGCCCCTTCAGGTGAATCACCTCGAGGGTGCAGTCACCGACCGTGAGCGTGTCGCCGTGCTCGACGAGGAAGTCCGGCGGCACCGGCAGCGGCCCCGCGTCGAGCGGGTGCGCCGCGGTGTTGGACCCGTTCGCCCCGGCGACGGCGCCCAGCGCCTGCCAGTGGTCCCCGTGCTGGTGCGTCGTCACGATCGTGCGCAGCGCGGGCCGCTCGGGCCCGGACCCGATCAGGTCCGAGATGCGGTCCGGGTCGGCGGCCGCGTCGATGAGCAGGGCCTCGTTCTGTGCCCGGCACACCAGCAGGTACGCGTTGTTGTCCATCGGCCCGACGGACAGCTTGGTGATGGTCAGCGCCCCGAGCGTGCGCCGCGCGGCGTCGCCGCCCGGCTCGACGTGCCCGGTGTAGTCCTCCACGACGTTCACCCGCCACACGGTAGTCGTCCCGCTCCGGGCGGTTCCACCCGTTCAGCTTGGTCTCAGATTCGTAACGTAGCCTCGGTCGCCGTTGTCGTAGTCGATCTCCAGGAAGACCGTGTCCCGCCCCAACTCGCGCAAGATCAGCTGGGATGTCGTCCGCGTGGTCGCCGTGGTCTCGGTGATGCTGGGACACATCACCCACCAGGGCCCGCTCGCGCATCCCGAGCTCGCCGACTACCCGTTCCGGGTCACCGCCCAGTTCGGCGCCGCGGCACTGATGGTGATCTCCGGCTTCTTCGTCTGCCAGACGATCCGCCGCGGCGGCACCGGCCGCTGGCTGTGGCGGAAGATCGCCCGCCTGCTGCCGCCGTACGTCGTCGCCGTCGTGCTCACCTATGTCGTGATGCGCCTGGCGGGTGCGGCGTTCAACGGCCAGAGCTTCGGCAGCGGCTGGTTCGACACGCTCTTCGGCCCCACCACCGACGGCCTCGCCTGGAAGACCACCTGGTACGTCCCGGTGGGCCACGACCTGCTGATCAACCTGTTGATGATGCAGGGCTGGAACCAGTACTTCATCTGGCTCGACGGCTCCTACTGGACGCTGCCGGTACAGCTGCTGGTCTTCACCGGCGCCGCGCTGCTGTGGTCGCGTTCATCGTGGTTCCGCGGCGACCGGCGGATCCAGCTGCTGGCCTGGGCGCTGGTCGTCGTCCCGCTGTTCGTGCGGTTCGTGCTGATCGGCGTGGACAACCCCGCCCCGTGGGCCTACAGCGTGGTCTTCGGCCTCGGCCTGCACCGGATGCACGCGTTCGCCGCAGGGGCGGCGATCTGGCTCTGGTCGCGCGGGCGGATGGGCGGCGGGCACCTCGCGCTGCTGCTCGCCGCGGTCGTCTGCGCGCAGGACCTGCACCTGTACCCCTTCCACGTCGCACTGCCGAGCGACCCGGCACGCCTGCCGTCCGACCTCGGGTTCGCCGTGATGCTCGTCGCCATCTGCGCCGCGGCGAAGGGCCGTGACTGGACCTTCCTGCGGCCACTGGCCCCGGCCTTCAGCTGGCTCGCCGGCATCTCCTACGGGGTGTACCTGCTGCACCAGGAGCTGGGCTACGTGCTGGCCAGGGTGCTGCTCGACGCCGGCCTGCCCGGCTGGGCCCGGCTGCCGATCCTGCTCGCCGCGGCGATCGTCGCCGGCTGGGCGCTCACTACACTGGTGGAGCGGCCGGCGCACAGCCGGCTGACCCGCCCGCGCCGAACGGCCCCACCGCCCCGATCCGCGCCGGACGACCTGCTCCCGGCCCAGGCCGCGGCCGGCGGGAAAGGTCCGGCTCCCGTTTCTGTCGGTGGTCCGTCCTAGCATGGGCGCGGCCGGTCTCACCGGTCGACATTTTCCAGCGAAGGGACCTTGGCGTGGCTGATCGCCTCGTTGTTCGCGGCGCGCGCGAGCACAATCTCCGTGGCGTCGATATCGACCTGCCCAGGGACAGCCTGATCGTCTTCACCGGCCTGTCCGGCTCGGGCAAGTCGAGCCTGGCCTTCGACACGATCTTCGCCGAGGGGCAGCGCCGCTACGTCGAGTCGCTGTCGGCGTACGCCCGGCAGTTCCTGGGGCAGATGGACAAGCCCGACGTCGACTTCATCGAAGGCCTCTCGCCCGCGGTCTCCATCGACCAGAAGTCCACCTCGCGCAACCCGCGGTCCACCGTGGGCACGATCACCGAGGTCTACGACTACCTGCGGCTGCTCTACGCCCGCGCGGGCAAGGCGCACTGCCCGCAGTGCGGTGAGCTGATCAGCAAGCAGACCCCGCAGCAGATCGTCGACCAGGTGCTCGAGATGGAGCCCGGCACCCGGTTCCAGGTGCTCGCGCCGGTGGTGCGCGGCCGCAAGGGGGAGTACCTCGACCTGTTCGCGAACCTGCAGCAGCAGGGCTACTCGCGGGCCCGCGTCGACGGGGAGGTATACCAGCTGACCGACCCCCCGAAGCTCAAGAAGCAGGAGAAGCACCACATCGGCGTCGTGGTGGACCGGCTCTCCGTCAAGTCCTCGTCCAAGCAGCGGCTCACCGACTCGGTCGAGACCGCGCTGCGGCTGGCCGACGGCCTGGTCGAGCTGGAGTTCGTGGACCTGCCGGAGCACGACGCCCACCGCATTCGCGGCTTCTCCGAGAACCTGGCCTGCCCGAACGGCCACCCGCTCGCGATCGAGGATCTCGAGCCCCGCTCGTTCTCGTTCAACTCGCCCTACGGCGCCTGCCCCGAGTGCACCGGCATCGGCATCCGCAAGGAGGTCGACCCGGAGCTGGTGGTGCCGGACGACGAGCTGTCCCTCGGCGAGGGCGCGATCGCGCCGTGGGCGGGCGGGCAGAGCGCCGATTACTTCCTGCGGCTGCTGGAGTCGTTGTCGGAGACCATCGGGTTCCGGATGGACACGCCGTGGCGCAAGCTGCCCGCGAAGGTGCAGAAGGCGGTGCTGCACGGCGTCAACGAGCAGGTGCACGTCCGCTACCGCAACCGGTACGGCCGCCAGCGCTCGTACTACGCGAACTTCGAGGGCGTGATCCCGTTCCTCGAGCGCCGGCTCGACCAGACCGAGTCGGAGTACATGCGCGAGCGCTACGAGGGCTACATGCGCGAGGTGCCGTGCCCTGCGTGCCAGGGCACCCGGCTCAAGCCGGAGATCCTCGCGGTCACCCTCGAGCACGTCGACTACGGCGACCGTTCGATCGCCGAGGTGTGCGCGCTCTCGATCGAGGAGGCTTCGGCGTTCCTCGACGGGCTGAAGCTGGGCCAGCGGCAGAAGATGATCGCGGGCGCGGTCCTCAAGGAGATCCAGGCCCGGCTGCGCTTCCTGCTCGACGTCGGGCTCAACTACCTCTCGCTCGACCGGGCGGCGGGCACGCTGTCCGGTGGCGAGGCACAGCGCATCCGGCTCGCCACGCAGATCGGCTCCGGTCTGGTGGGCGTGCTCTACGTGCTCGACGAGCCGTCGATCGGGCTACACCAGCGTGACAACCACCGCCTGATCGAGACCCTGACCCGGCTGCGGGACCTCGGCAACACGCTCATCGTGGTCGAGCACGACGAGGACACCATCCGGTCGAGTGACTGGGTCGTCGACATCGGCCCCGGCGCGGGCGAGCACGGTGGCGAGGTCGTCCACAGTGGACCGTACAAGAAGCTGTTGCGCAGCAAGGAGTCGCTGACCGGGCAGTACCTGTCCGGGCGGCGGGTCATCCCGGTGCCGGAGATCCGGCGGCCGGTGGACCGCAAACGGCAGCTGACGGTCGTGGGCGCGCGCGAGCACAACCTGCGCGGTGTCGACGTGTCGTTCCCGCTGGGCTGCCTGGTGTCGGTCACGGGCGTGTCCGGCTCGGGCAAGTCGACGCTGGTGAACGACATCCTCGCGACGGTGCTGGCGAACAAGCTCAACGGCGCCCGCCAGGTGCCGGGGCGGCACACCCGGGTGCGCGGGCTGGACCTGGTGGACAAGCTCGTGCGGGTGGACCAGTCCCCGATCGGCCGCACCCCGCGCTCCAACGCGGCGACGTACACCGGGGTGTGGGACCACATCCGCAAGCTGTTCGCGGCCACCACCGAGGCGAAGGTCCGCGGCTACCAGCCCGGCCGGTTCTCGTTCAACGTCAAGGGCGGGCGCTGCGAGGCGTGCGCGGGCGACGGCACGATCAAGATCGAGATGAACTTCCTGCCGGACGTCTACGTCCCGTGCGAGGTGTGCAAGGGCGCCCGGTACAACCGCGAGACGCTCGAGGTGCACTACAAGGGCAAGACGGTGTCGGACGTGCTCGACATGCCGATCGAGGAGGCCGCGGAGTTCTTCGAGCCGATCAAGGCGATCCACCGGCACCTGCAGACGCTGGTGGACGTCGGTCTCGGCTACGTCCGCCTCGGCCAGCCCGCGCCGACACTCTCCGGTGGTGAGGCGCAGCGGGTGAAGCTCGCCAGCGAGCTGCAGAAGCGGTCCACGGGCAAGACGGTGTACGTCCTCGACGAGCCGACGACCGGTCTGCACTTCGAGGACATCAGGAAGCTGCTCGGGGTGATCAACGGCCTGGTCGACAAGGGCAACACGGTGATCGTGATCGAGCACAACCTCGATGTCATCAAGACCTCGGACTGGATCGTCGACATGGGCCCGGAGGGCGGTTCCGGCGGCGGTGTCATCGTGGCCGAAGGCAGCCCGGAGCAGGTGGCCGAGATCGAGGAGAGCCACACGGGCCAGTTCCTCCGGTCGGTCCTGACCCCGGCCTGACAGGCCCGGGCGGGTACCCCGGCTCGCCTACCCCGGCGAGCCGGGGCGGACTCCGGCTCCGCGCCCTTCGCGACCCGGCGCACCGCCACCGACCGACCCCGCTCACTCCGGCCACTCGGGAGCACCCCGAACTCACCTGAACCGGAACCGCCGCACACACGTGGTTCCGGGCGAAGGCAGGAGGTGCCCATGGTCCGCCGTCCGGTCGCGGTGCTGTTCGGGCTGCTCCTCCTGGCCGGTACCGCCTGCGGCACCGGCACGCAACCCGCGCCGCAGCCCGGCGACCTCAACGCGGCGGCCACCCCGAACCTAGGCACCATCGTCACCGACGCCGGCGGGCACACGCTCTACCGCTTCGACGAGGACACCGCCCGTCCGCCGGTCTCGCACTGCTATGACCAGTGCGCCGCCGACTGGTCGCCCGTCCTGGCCACCACCGGCACGATCACCATCCAGGGCCTCGACCAGCACCTCATCGCCACGACCACCCGCGCGGACGGCAGCCAGCAGATCACCCTCGGTGGCTGGCCCCTCTACCACTGCCGCAAGGACACCATCCCGGGTGTGACCGCCGGCCAGGGCGACGGTGGCTCCTGGTTCGCAGTCCGGCCCGACGGTGGCAAGGCCACCACGACCGCACCGTCCTCTTCGGACAGCGGAGGCTACTGACGGCCATGATCACGCATACTGGCCCCGTGCGCCTCAACGACTACCTCTTCCGGGACACCTGGTTCATCCCCGCGCCGGGGCGCGTGGTCTTCGACACCGTCGTCGACCTGGAGAACTACCCGCGCTGGTGGCCGGACGTCCGCTCGGTGCGCAAGATCGACGACGACACCGCCGAGCTCGTCTGTCGCGCGAGCCTGCCCTACCGGCTGATCGTCCGGATGCGGCGCGCGGAGCAGGACGAGTCGAGGGGCCTGCTGAAGGTGTGCCTCGAAGGCGACCTCGAAGGCTCACTCGCCGCCGCCGTCACCCCGCACCAGGCGGGCACCACCCTCGAGATCACCCAGCAGGTCGTTGCCACCAAACCGCTCCTGCGCCGCCTCGCGCCGGTGGCGCGCCCGCTGTTCCTGGTCAACCACGCGCTCATGATGCGCCGTGGCCACACCGGGTTGCGGGCGCGCCTGGCATGAGCCTCAGACGAGCGCCTCGGTCTTGGGGCTCGAAATGTCCGAAGGGGTCTGCTCGTCGTCCAGCAGCGTCGTCTCGTTGAACGGCTCGCGCCCGGACAGCACCTCCGCCGCCCGTCCCCGGTCGAACTCCTTCATCCACGACCCGATCAGGACGGTCGCGACCGCGTTCCCCGCGAAGTTGGTCACCGCACGGGCCTCGGACATGAACCGGTCGATGCCGAGGATGAACCCGACGCCGCCGACCAGGTCCGGCCGGTGCGACTGCAGTCCGCCTGCCAGGGTCGCGATACCGGCGCCGCTGACCCCGGCCGCGCCCTTCGACGCGATGATCATGAACACCAGCAGCGAGATCTGCTCGCCGACCGAGAGCGGGCTGCCCTGCGCCGAGGCGATGAACAGTGTCGCCATGGTCAGGTAGATCGCGGTGCCGTCGAGGTTGAACGAGTACCCGGTCGGCACCGTGATGCCCGCGACCGAGCGGCTCACGCCGAGGTGCTGCATCTTCGCGATCAGCCGGGGCAGCGCTGACTCCGACGACGAGGTCGAGACGATCAGCAGGAACTCCCGGGCCAGGTACCGCAGCAGGCTGAACACGCTGATCCGTGCGCCGAACCACAGGATCGCGCCGAGCACGACGAACACGAACACCAGGCAGGTCACGTAGAACCCGACCATCACCACGAGCAGGCTGCGCAGTGCCGCCCAGCCGGTGCTGCCGACCACGGCCGCGATCGCGCCGAACGCGCCGATCGGCGCCGCCCACATGATCACCGACAGGATCCGGAACACGAGCTTCTGGACGTACTCGATCCCGCGCAGGATCGGCTGCCCCGCGGGCCCCAGCTTCTGCAGCGCGAACCCGGTCAGCAGCGCGACCAGCAGCGTCTGCAGCACCGAGCCCTCGGTGAACGCCGAGACCAGCGACGTCGGGATGATCCCGAGCAGGAAGTCCGTGCTGCCCTCACCGCCGGTGGCCTGCTGATGGGCCTTGACGGCGTCGGCCGGGTTGAGGTGCAGCCCGGAGCCCGGGTGCAGCAGGTTGCCCACGACGAGCCCGATGATCAGCGCGACCGTGGACATGACCAGGAAGTACCCGATGGCCATCAGGCCGACCTTGCCGACCTTGGCGGCCTTCGCGACCGACCCGATGCCGAGCACGATGGTGCAGAAGATGATGGGGGAGATCATCATCTTGATGAGGTTGACGAACCCGGTGCCCAGCGGCGCGAGGCCCTTGGCGAACCCCGGGGCGACGAACCCGACGATGATGCCGGCCGCCACCGCGGCCACGACCGCGAGATACAGGTAGTGCATCCGGTCGCGCCGCTGTGGTGCGGCGTCGTCGGAGCGCGTTGTCGGCACCCTTGCCTCCAATGGGGACGGGCGCGCCTTCCCGGCGCGGCTCAGCAGGTGACTATGCGGCTCACCCCGGCAGCGGTCACCGTTGTGTTCATTGAGTTCGCGAAAGCCTTGCCCAGCGGCACGCGTGGCCGGGTGCGCCGGGGAAGCCCGGCGCGGGCGCGCGAGCGCGGTCCTCTTATCGTCGGAGGATGAGAAACCGGCGCTGGAGCCTGGCCCGGCAGCTGCTGCTGGTGCAGGTGGCGGGGTTCGCCGCACTGGTCGCCGCGGGCACCGGGCTGTCATGGCTCGACGCCTCGAACGCGGCCGACGACCGGGCCGCGGAGGAGGTGGTCGCGGTCTCCCGCACCATCGCCGACACACCCACGGTGCTCAATGCACTGTCCACACCGGACCCGAGCGGGCAGTTGCAGCCCTACGCGGACCGGGTTCTGGCGGACACCGGCGTCGACTTCGTCACGATCATGAACCCCGAGGGCATCCGTTTCAGCCACCCGAACCCGGCGCTGATCGGGCAGAAGTTCCTCGGCAACATCGACCAGGCCCGCGCCGGGCACGTCTTCACCGAGACCTACACCGGCACGCTCGGCCCGTCGATGCGCGCCGTCGTCCCGGTCTTCGACGGTACCCGGGTGGCCGCGCTCGTCGCCGTGGGCATCAAGGTCGACGCGATCTCGGTCGAACTGACCCAGCGGATCGTGCGGCTGCTGGCCGTCGCGGCCGCCGTGCTCGTCGTCGGGGTCGCGGGCAGCGTGGTGGTCGGTGCCCGGCTCAACCGCCAGACACGCGGCCTCGCGCCCGCCGAGCTCAGCAGCGTCTTCGCCTACTACGAGGCGACGCTGCACGCGGTCCGCGAAGGGCTGGTGCTGCTCGACGCGGACAGCAGAGTCGTGCTGTGCAACGACGGGGCCCGCGAACTGCTCGGCCTCGCCGCCGACGCCGCCGGCCAGGCCGTCGGCGAGCTGGGCCTGCCGTTCGCGCTGGTCACCACGTTCCAAGCCGGTGAGCCGCGAACCGACGAGATCCACGTGACCGAGTCCCGGGTGCTGGTGGTCAGTACCGCCCCGGTCCGCGAGGGACAGCGGGCGCGCGGTGCCGTCGTGACCCTGCGCGACCACACCGATCTTCAGCTGCTGACCGGCGAGCTGAACACCACGCGCGGGCTCGCCGAGTCCCTGCGCTCGCAGGCGCACGAGGCCGCCAACCGCCTGCACACCGTGGTGTCGCTCGTCGAGCTGGGCCGCGCGGCCGAAGCGGTCGAGTTCGCGACGGCCGAGCTGGAGATCGCCCAGCGGCTGACCGACCGGGTCGTCGGGGCGGTGACCGAACCGGTCCTGGCCGCGCTGCTGCTCGGCAAGGCCGCGGAGGCGAACGAACGGGGCGTGGAACTGGTGCTCACCGACGACACCGCGCTGGACGAGCTCGACCTCGAACCGCGGGACCTGGTGACCGTGCTGGGCAACCTGATCGACAACGCCATCGACGCGGCCATCGACAACGCCGCCTGCGCGCGGCCTCGGGTCACCGTGACCGCGCGCGCCGACGGCGAGCACCTCCTGCTGCGCGTCGCGGACAGCGGCAAGGGGGTCGCCGACGCGGCGAGGAGCGCGGTGTTCCAGCGTGGCTGGTCGACCAAACCGCAGGACGGCCCGGCGGGCCACGGCCTCGGGCTGGCGCTGGTCGGGCAGGTCGTCCGCCGTCACCACGGTGAGGTCGCGCTCGTCAACGACGGCGGCGCGGTGTTCACCGTCCGGCTGCCGCTGCGACGGGGTGCCGGCCGATGATCATGGTGCTGGTCGTCGAGGACGACCCGGTCGCGGCGGAGGCACACCGGCAGTACGTCGAGCGGGTCACCGGGTTCACCGTCGCCGGGGTCGTCCACTCCGGCGCCGACGCGCTGCGGTTCTGTGAACGCCACCGCGTCGACCTCGTGCTGCTCGACTTCTACCTGCCCGACACGCATGGCCTCGCGGTCTGCCGTGCCTTGCGTGCGAGCGGCAGTGCGGCCGACGTCATCGCCGTGACGTCCGCGCGGGACCTGGCCGTGGTGAAAGCGGCGGTGTCCGTCGGCGTCGTGCAGTACCTGTTGAAGCCGTTCACCTTCGCGTCGCTGCGCGAGAAACTCGAGACCTACGCACGCTTCCGCGAAAGCGCGGGCGAGGCGGCCGACCAGACCGACGTCGATCGCGCGCTGGCGACGTTGCGCTCGCCGGGTCGCAGCCCGCTGCCGAAGGGGATGAGCGCCGAAACACTGGAGGCCGTCGTCGCGGCGTTGCGTGCCGCGCCCCAGGGCATCCCCGCGGGCGCCGCCGCGGAGGCGACCGGCGTCTCGCGGGTGACCGCGCGCCGGTACCTGGAGTACCTGGCCGACAGCGGGCTGGCGAGACGGGAACCACACTACGGTGAGGTGGGCAGACCCGAGATTTGGTACCTGGCGCTCGCCTCTCACAGCTAAGCTCCGCGCATGACCCAGGGATATCCGCAGCAGCAGTTCCCCATCATGCTGTCCACAATGAACGATTTGCCAGGCTACAAGGTGGTCCGCGTGTTCGGGGAGGTCTTCGGCCTCACGGTGCGCAGCCGGAACATGTTCTCCACCATGGGTGCCGGCTTCAAGGCGATGGCGGGCGGTGAGCTCAAGGGTCTGTCCAAACTGCTCTCCGACTCCCGGTACGAGGCGCTGGGCAGGCTGGCGCAGGAGGCCATGGGGCACGGCGCGAACGCGGTCCTCGCCCTGCGCTTCGACTGCAACGAGATCGCCCAGACCGCGAGCGAGATCGCCGCGTACGGCACCGCCGTGTACGTCGTGCCCGAGGGCGCCGAGCACGCCCAGCCGCAGCAGGTCGCGGCCCCGCAGTACCAGCAGCAGGCGCCGCAGCAGCAGTACCAGCAGCCGCCGCAGGGGTACCCGCAACAGTGACCCGTCCGTGCACGCGGCCGGGACCGGGCCGGCCGCGTTGCCCTGCAACAACCCCTACAACAACACAGTGGCGACAGAGGGAACGGCGAGTGACCCCGCGACGGCGCCGAGGCGTCCGGTCGCGGGATCACGGGGCAGCCAGTTCACCGTGCCGGACCGCTGGTTCGACACGTACATCCAGCGCTGCGCTGCGTCGAGCGTGAAATGCCGCGGCCACACGCCGCTGGGCACGTTTCCGCCCAACCGCACCAGTCCCGGCCGCGGACCGCGAACGTCGCGATGGTGTAGGTGGCGCCCGGCAGGTAGGGGTAGCTGTCGAGCGTGATGTCCGCGCCCCTCCAGCGCTTCGTCGAGCAGACGCAGCAGGTCGGGCGCTTTCCCTTTGTTCACCGAGAAGTTCATCGTCGCATGCGCGAGGTGCAACGGGCAGTCCGCGCGCCTGGACACGTCGACCATCTCCGCGAACGCCGCCAGCGCGCCCTTGCCGTAGCTGCGGTGGTGCGGGCTGTAGTAGCCGCCGAGCGCGCCGACGACCTCGCACAACGCGACCAGTTCGTCGGTGTCGGCGTACATGCCCGGCGTGTAGGTGAGCCCGGACGACATCCCGGCCGCGCCCTCGCGCAGACCCGTGGCGACGAGCTCGCGTATCCGGTCCAGCTCGGCTTCCGTGGCGGGCCGGTCGTCGTTCCAGCCCGCGAGCTGCTGGCGCAGCGCCGCGAGCGTCGCGTCGTCGACGGGCGCGTAGGACAGGCCGTCCTGGCCGAGGACCTCCGTCGTGACGCCCTGGGAGACCTTCGCGAAATGATCAGGCCGGGCCAGGATCTGCAGGTCCGAATGCGAGTGCATGCCGATGAAGCCGAGGGCGAGCACGAGACCGTCGGCATCGACGACGCGGCGGCCGGTGAGTGAACCACCGATCGCGCCGACGCGCCCCTCGCGGATCCCCACGTCGGCGCGGACCAGCGGGGCGCCCGTGCCGTAGGCGATCCGGGCCCCGCGGATGACAGTGTCCACTTCGATCCCTAGAAGTAGGTGCGGACGAGGTCGACGACGGTCTCGCCGTCGACGACCGGGATGAGCTGCCACTTGTCGAACACCGTGCACGGATGCGACAGCCCGAGCCCCACCCAGTCGCCCACCCGCAGTGGCGAACCCGGTGGCAGGGAAAGGAAGGAGTGCTGGTCGTTCATGGCGGTGACCTCGTGCCCGGCGAGCTGCCCTGTCACCCCGTCCCGCCGGAACAGCTGCGGCTCGGGCAGTCCTTCGTCGAACGACGCGTCGCGCTTGCCCATCGTGAGCAGCGCCAGCTCGTCGGCCGGCTTCGAGGTGACCTGTGCCCACGCTCGCAGCGCCGGGCGGAACCGGTGCCCGAGCGGCGAGATGGACCGGTAGAAGCCGTCGTCGTGCGTGACGTAGGCGCCGCTGCGCAGGACCGGCAGCACGTCGAGCCCGTCGGGCCACCCGCCGGCCAGCTCGGCGGCGACGAGGTCGAAGTACGCGCTGCCACCCGCGGTGACGACGATCTGCCCGCCGAGGAAACCCCGCTGCGCCAAGGTGATCGTCAACTCCCGCAGCCGCCGCAGGTACCCGCTGACGATCTCCTTCGAGTGCGGGGAGCTGTCGTGCGCGAGCGCGCCCTCGTAGCCGCCGACCCCGGTCAGCCGCAGCGCCGGACTGCTCTGGACCGTTTCGGCGATCGCGAGCGCGGTGGCCTCGTCCCGGGCGCCGGTGCGCCCGCCCTCGCCGCCCAGTTCGACGAGCACGTCCACCTGCCGCCGCGTGCCCTGCAGCGCTTCCGTCATCAGCTCGGCCGAGCGGACCGAGTCGACCCAGCAGCTGAACTCAAAGCCGTCGTCACCGTCCAGTTCGGCCGCCAGCCACCGCAGCGCGGCCGGGTCCACGAGCTGGTTCGCCAGCAGCACCCGGGAGACGCCGAACGCCCGGTAGACCCGCAGCTGACCGGCGTTGGCGGCGGTCATGCCCCACGCGCCGTGCTCGATCTGCCGTGCGAACAGTTGCGGTGCCATCGTCGTCTTGCCGTGTGGCGCGAGCCGGACGCCGTGTTCGGCGCACCAGGCGGCCATCGTGCGGAGGTTGTGCTCCAGCGCGTCCGCGTCGAGCACGACGAGCGGCGCGAGGAACCCGTCGTCGAAGAGGCTGAGCCGCTGAGCCGCGGCGTCGGCGAGGGAGAGGCCCCACAGCGCGGAGGGGATCGACTTGAACCGCCAGTCGAGCGGTTCCTCTCGAAGAGCCGCCAGCGCACCCGGGTTCACCGAGCAGTCGGAGGAGGTCATCGGTTCTCCATTGCATGATGTGCAATATCCATTGCACATGTTGAGTGCAGCAGATGTAGCATCGCCCCTCGTGCGGGTCAACGGGAGTGTTCGTGAGCCAGAGTCTTGATCGCGGGCTGAGCGTGCTCGGCGCGCTCGCCGAGGGTGCCGACACGCTCGACGCGCTGGCCGAGGAGCTCGGCGTGCACAAGTCGACAGTGCTGCGGCTGCTACGCACCCTGGAGGCCCAGCACTTCGTGCGGCGCGAGGGGCCGCGGCACTACCGGCTGGGCAGTGCGCTGTTCGACCTGGCCAGCCGCGCCCTGGAGGACAGGGACGTCCGCCGCAGCGCCGCACCCGCGCTGGCGGAGCTGAACGCCCGGACCGGGCACACCGTGCACCTGGCGACGTACGAGGAGGGCGAGGTCGTCTACGTCGACAAGTACGAGGGCCGGCACAGCGTGCGGATGTACTCGCGGATCGGCAAACGCGCCCCGCTGCACTGCACCGCCGTCGGGAAGGTGCTGGTGTCCGCGCTCGACCCGGCCCGCCGGGCCGAGGTCGCCCACGCGCTCGAGTACCCCGCGCTGACGGAGAACACGATCACCAGCGCGCAGGCGTACCTGGCCGAGCTGGAGCGGGTCGCCGAGCAGGGGTATGCCGTGGACAACGCCGAGCACGAGGACTTCATCCACTGCGTCGCCGCGCCGGTCCGCGGCGCCGGGGGAGAGGTGCTCGCCGCGGTGTCGCTGTCGGTACCGAGGGTGCTGCTCGACTACGACGGCCTGCTGGCGCTGCTGCCGGACCTCAAGGCGGCGGCAGGGAAAGCCTCCGTCCACAGTGGATGGGCGGGACCGTGAGAGAGGGAGTATCGATGGCGAAGGTCGCGATCAGCACCGAGAACGCGCCGAAACCCGTGGCGGCGTATTCGCCGGGGTCGCGCAAGGGGAACATCCTGCAGGTCGCCGGGCAGGTCGGGATCGACCCGAAGACGGGCAAGGAGGCGGGCGCCACCGTCGGCGAGCAGGCGCGGCAGGCGTTCGCGAACGTCTCGGCGGTGCTCGAGGCAGCGGGTTCGAGCTTCGACGACGTCGTGATGGTGCGGGTCTACCTGACCGACACGGACCACTTCGCGGAGTTCAACGAGGTCTACAACCAGTTGGCGCAGGAGCCCTACCCCGCGCGCACCACGGTCTACGTCGGCCTGCCGGCCGGACACCTGGTGGAGATCGACGCGCTGGCGGTGCTGGACTGATCCGGGAGAGGGGCGCCCGCAGGTGCCCCTCACGCCGGTTCTGCACGCACGGGGCACTTCTCGCCGGGCAGGCCGGGGCCGGCGGGAGCTCAGGCGACCGGGCCGGTGTACTTCTCGCCGGGGCCCTGACCAGGGGCGTCGGGCACGGCGGAGGCCTCGCGGAAGGCCTTCTGCAGCGACTGCAGGCCGTCGCGCAGGGGCGCGGCGTGCAGGCCGAGGTACTCTGCCGACGAGGTGATCAGGCCGGCGAGCGCGGTGATCAGGCGCCGCGCCTCGTCGAGGTCACGGTGCGGGCTCGAGTCCGGGTCGGGGTCGGCGAGCCCGAGCCGCTCGGCGGCCGCCGACATCAGCATGACCGCCGCCCGGCTGATGACCTCTACGCTGGGGATGTCCTCCAGTTCGCGCACGCCCGGGGAATTCTCGGGCTGGGAGGAAGCGTTGTAAGACACGTCTGTTACCCTTCCACGTGCGACCAGCCTCCGAGCGATCGGGGGCGGCAAGTGGAGCCCCGCTCCCACCCGCGTTGCCCTACCAGGCGGCCGGGTCCGGTCTCGTCACTTCGGTGGCGAAGCGTCCGCATCGGCGGACGCGATCGGAACAGGGCCCCGCATTGCCGGCGAACGAGCCGGTGACGGGGCCCGTGGTATGTGGGCACCAGGTCGAGCAGGCTAGGTAATTATCCTCGGACCAAGGAGGCCACATCAGCTCCGAGACACGCATCAACGACCGCATCCGCGTTCCCGAGGTCCGGCTCGTCGGACCCAACGGTGAGCAGGTCGGTATCGTCCGGATCGAGGATGCGCTCAGGCTCGCCCAGGAGGCGGATCTCGACCTCGTCGAGGTCGCGCCACAGGCGCGCCCGCCCGTATGCAAGCTCATGGACTTCGGCAAGTTCAAGTACGAGAGTGCGCAGAAGGCCCGCGACTCGCGCCGCAACCAGCATCTGACCGTCATCAAAGAGCAGAAGCTGCGTCCCAAGATCGACCAGCACGACTACGAGACGAAGAAGGGGCACGTGTCCCGCTTCCTCTCCGCCGGGAACAAGGTGAAGGTCACCATCATGTTCCGCGGGCGTGAGCAGTCGCGGCCCGAACTCGGCTTCCGGCTGCTGCAGAAGCTCGCCGACGACGTGTCCGAGCTCGGTTACGTGGAGTCGTCGCCGAAGCAGGACGGCCGCAACATGATCATGGTGCTGGCGCCGCACAAGAACGCGAAGGCGAAGGCCAAGGCGGTCAAGGAACCGGTCGAGTCCTGACGGTCCCTTCGCCGAAGACGCAGTCCGCAGCACACCGGTTTCCGGTGTGCTGCACTCTGAAGGAGAACAACGAATGCCCAAGATGAAGACGCACAGCGGGACCTCCAAGCGAGTCCGCGTGACCGGCAGCGGCAAGCTGCGCCGTCAGAAGGCCGGCCGCCGTCACCTGATGGAGAAGAAGGCCAGCAAGGTCACCCGCCGCCTGGAGGGCACGACCGAGATCGCCAAGAACGACGCGGGCCGGATCAAGCGGCTCCTCGGCCGCTGAGCTTTTTGCCGGACTTCGCTGTAAACCCGGGGTGCTCCCGCGCCCCCTGAGATCGACAGGATGGACCCGTGGCACGCGTCAAGCGGGCGGTCAACGCCCAGAAGAAGCGTCGCGCAACTCTCGAACTGGCCAGCGGCTACCGCGGTCAGCGTTCGCGGCTGTACCGCAAGGCCAAGGAGCAGACGCTCCACTCGCTCAACTACGCCTACCGGGACCGCCGCGCCCGCAAGGGTGACTTCCGCCAGCTGTGGATCACCCGCATCAACGCGGCCGCCCGGCAGAACGGCGTGACCTACAACCGGTTCATCCAGGGCCTCAAGGCCGCCGGTGTCGAGGTCGACCGCAAGGTGCTGGCCGACCTGGCCGTCAACGACGCCACCGCGTTCGCGGCGCTCGCCGAGGTCGCCAAGCAGAACGTGACGACGGGCCCGGACTCCGAGAAGAAGTCGGCCTGAGCGCGAACACCACCCGGCCCGGGGCGGATCCGTTCACCGAGCGGACCCCCCGGGTCGTTGCTGCGCGCCGCCTGACGCGGCGTGCGGAGCGGGAGAAGGCGGGCCGTTTTCTCGCGGAGGGTGCGAACGCCGTAGGCGCCGCGCTCTCCCGCGGCCGCGGCTTCGTGCACGAGCTGTTCGTGACCGGCCGCGCCGAGCAGGCGTACCCCGAGCTGGTCGCCGCCGCGCGTGAGGCGGGCGTCCGGGTCTCCCCGGTCACCGACCGCGCCGCGGTCGCCCTCTCGGAAACCGTGACCCCGCAAGGCATCGTCGCGGTCTGCGACCTGGTCGACCGCCCCCTCGACGGGCTGCTCCCCACGGCGGCCGCAGCGGGCCCGGCGGCTGCTGGGGCCCCGGCCGCCGAGGCGGCATCACCAGCTCCCGTTGCCCCAGCCCCCGCGGCGGCCCCATCCCCCGGGGCCCCATCCCCCGGGGCGCCGTCACCGGACCCGGCGGAGCCGGCCGCCGAGGCAGCATCGCCGGCTCCCGCCGACCCCGCCCCCGCGGCAGCCGCCGCCGGCGCCGCTGCCCCAGCCCCCGGGGCGGCAGTAGCGGGCCCGGCGGCCCCGGCCCCCGCGGCGCGCCTGGTCGCCGTCCTCGTGGACGTGGCCGACCCCGGCAACGCGGGCACCGTGATCCGTGTCGCGGACGCGGCCGGAGCGGACGCGGTGATCCTCGCCGGCGACAGCGTCGACCCCCACAACGGCAAGTGCGTCCGCGCCTCGGCCGGCAGCCTGTTCCACCTGCCCCTCGCCCGCGCGCGCGACGTGCACGCCGCACTCGAGGCCTGCCGCGCGGCCGGGCTGCGCCTGCTGGGCGCACACGGCCACGCCGAGACCGAACTGGACTCCCTGCCCCTGGACGTGCCCGTGGCCTGGGTTTTCGGCAACGAGGCGCACGGCCTGTCCGCCGAGGTGATCGCCTCGGTCGACGAGGGCGTCCGCATCCCGATCTACGGCCGGGCCGAGAGCCTCAACCTCGCCACGGCCGCCGCCGTCTGCCTCTATGGCAGCGCGATGGCCCTGCGCAGGTCGAGCGGAGGGTGACCAATCGTCACCGAACGCCAGTCGCCTAGAATCTCCCGGTAATCGCTTACGTGTGCTCGCGCCGAGCCGCAGACCCGTCCAGCGGACGCTGAGGAGCTATGTCCGGAGCCAACGACAAGCAGGACCCGCAGCCGGCCGACGAGCTGAAGCCGGAGACCCTGCAGGCCGCGATCAAGAACGCCGAGGCCGAGTTCGCCCAGGCGGCGGACCTCGACGCGCTGGCCGCCGTCAAGCCCGCGCACCTCGGCGACCATTCGCCGCTCCTGCTGGCCCGGCGCGCGATCGGCGGGCTGCCCAAAAACGAGAAGGCCGAGGCGGGCAAGCGGGTCAACGAGGCACGCCAGGCCATCCAGGGCGCGTTCGACAGGCGCCGCACGGTTCTGCAGGCCGAGCGCGACGAGCACGTGCTGCGCGAGGAAGCGGTCGACGTGACCCTTCCGTGGGACCGCGTGCCCCGCGGCGCCCGCCACCCCATCACGACCATCAGCGAGCGCGTGGCCGACGTCTTCATCGGGATGGGCTGGGAGGTCGCCGAAGGCCCCGAGCTCGAGGCCGAGTGGTTCAACTTCGACGCGCTGAACTTCGGCAAGGACCACCCCGCCCGCCAGATGCAGGACACCTTCTACGTCGGCGAGCCCGGCTCCGGCCTCGTCCTGCGTACCCACACCTCACCGGTGCAGGCCCGCACGCTGCTGCACCGCGACCTGCCCGTGTACGTCGTCTGCCCGGGCCGCACCTACCGCACCGACGAGCTGGACTCCACCCACACCCCCGTCTTCTCCCAGGTCGAGGGCCTCGCGGTGGACAAGGGCATCACGATGGCCCACCTCAAGGGCACCCTCGACGCCTTCGCGCGCGCGATGTTCGGCGAGCGGTCCAAGACCCGCCTGCGCCCGCACTTCTTCCCCTTCACCGAGCCCTCGGCCGAGGTCGACGTGTGGTTCGAGGAGAAGAAGGGCGGCCCCGGCTGGGTCGAGTGGGGTGGCTGCGGCATGGTCAACCCCAACGTGCTGCGGGCCTGCGGAGTCGACCCGCAGGTGTACTCCGGCTTCGCGTTCGGCATGGGCCTGGAGCGCACCCTGCAGTTCCGCAACGGCATCCCCGACATGCGCGACATGGTCGAGGGCGATGTCCGCTTCACCCTTCCCTTCGGAACGGAGGCATAGTGCGAGTCCCCGTGAGCTGGCTCCTCGAGCATCTCGACGCCGGCGAGGTCGGACCGCAGGAGCTGGCCGACGCCTTCGTCCGGATCGGCATCGAGGTCGACGACGTGCAGCCGCTCGGCGAGGTCACCGGGCCCGTCGTGGTCGGTCGCGTCGCCGAGATCGAGGAGCTGACCGAGTTCAAGAAGCCCATCCGATACTGCCGCGTCGAGACCGGCGAGGAAGCGCCCGAGGGTGAGGACGCCGACGAGGAGAACGCGGGCCCGCACGGCATCCGGACCCGCGGCATCGTCTGTGGCGCCACCAACTTCGTCGAGGGCGACCTGGTCGTCGTGGCGCTGCCCGGCAGCGTGCTGCCTGGCGGGTTCGCCATCGCGCAGCGCAAGACCTACGGCCACGTCAGCGACGGCATGATCTGCTCGGCCCGCGAGCTGGGCCTGGGCGAGGACCACAACGGCATCCTGGTGCTGCCCACGTCCACCGCCTCGCCCGGCGACGACGCCCGCGAGGTGCTCGGCCTCGACGACACCGTGCTCGATGTCGTGCCGACCCCGGACCGCGGCTACGCGCTGTCGATCCGCGGCCTCGCACGTGAGCTGGCCTGCGCGCTCGACGTGCCCTTCGGCGACCCGGCCTCCCTGGAGCTGCCGGAGCCCGAGGGCGAGGCGTGGCCGGTCCGGATCGAGGACGAGGACGGCTGCAAGCGCTTCGTGCTGCGCCGCGTCACCGGACTCGACGCCACCGCGCCGACGCCGTGGTGGATGCGCCGCCGCCTGCTGCTGGCCGGGATGCGGTCCATCTCGCTGGCAGTGGACGTCACCAACTACGTGATGCTCGAGCTGGGCCACCCGCTGCACGCCTTCGACTCCGCGTCGGTGAAGGGCGACCTGGTGGTCCGCCGCGCCCAGCCGGGCGAGAAGCTGACCACCCTCGACGACGCCGAGCGCACGCTCGACCCGGACGACATGGTGATCGCCGACGACAGCGGGGTGATCTCGCTGGCGGGCACCATGGGTGGTGCGACCACCGAGATCAGCCCGGACAGCACCGACGTCCTGCTCGAGGCCGCCCACTGGGACCCGGCGTCGATCAGCCGCACCGCCCGACGGCACAAGCTGTTCTCGGAGGCGGCCAAGCGGTTCGAGCGGTTCACCGACCCGATGCTGTGTCCCGCTGCCGTCGAGCTCGCGGCGCGCCTGCTGCGCCGCTACGGCGAGGGAAGCATCCAGCCCGGCCGCACCGACGTCGGTCACGTCGAGCCGATGGCCCCGGTGACCATGCCGATCGACCTGCCCGACCGAGTCGCGGGAGTGCGCTACGAGCGTGGCGTGACCGTCCGCCGGCTTGGCCAGATCGGCTGCAAGGTCCAGGTCGGCACGTCCGACGAGGGCACCGCGCTGGTCACCGCCGTGCCGCCGAGCTGGCGTGGCGACCTGCTGCAGCCGGCCGACCTCGTCGAAGAGGTGCTGCGGCTCGAGGGCTACGACAGCATTCCCTCCACGCTGCCTCCGGCGCCTGCCGGTGCGGGGCTCACCGAGACCCAGCGCCGCCGCCGTACCGTCTCGCGCGCGCTCGCCGAGGCCGGCTACGTCGAGGTGTTGCCCTTCCCGTTCATGTCCGCCTCGACGTGGGACGCGTTCGGCCTGGCCGAGGACGACGTGCGCCGGCGCACCATCAAGGTGCGAAACCCACTCGAGGCCGACAAGGACCAGATGGCCAGCTCGCTGCTGCCCGGCCTGCTGGAAACCTTGCAGCGCAACGTGTCCCGTGGTTTCCGGGATCTCGCCCTGTTCCACATCGGACAGGTCGTGCTGCCCAGCGCCACCTCCGTCCCGATGCCCGGCCTCGGTGTGGAGCACCGGCCGAGCGACGAGGAGCTGGCGCAGCTCGAGGCCGCGGTGCCCGAACAGCCGCTGCACGTCGCGGTCGTCCTGGCCGGCCAGCGCGCCCGCTCGGGCTGGTGGGGCGACGGCGAGCAGGCGATCTGGGCCGACGCCGTCCAGGCCGCCCGCACCGTCGGCGCGGCCGCCGGGATCCCGCTGCGGGTCCGCGCGGCCGACCTCGCGCCGTGGCACCCGGGCCGCTGCGCCCAGCTGCTCGTCGGCGACTGGCCGGTGGGCCACGCGGGCGAACTGCACCCGAAGGTCGTCGAGGCGCTGGGGCTGCCCAAGCGGACCGTGGCCATGGAGCTCGACCTGGACGCGATCCCACTGCCCGAGGGCAGGCCCGCCCCGGCTGTCTCGCCGTACCCGCCGGTGCTGCTCGACATCGCGCTCGTGGTGGACGCCAAGGTCCCGGCCGCGGATCTCGCCGAGGCGATCATCGCCGGCGGCGGCGAGCTGCTCGAGGACGTCACGCTGTTCGACGCGTTCACCGGTGACCAGGTGGGCGAGGGCAAGCGCTCGCTGGCGTACAAGCTGCGTTTCCGCGCCCCCGATCGCACGCTGACCATCGAAGAGGCGACCAAGGCCCGCGACGCGGCGGTCGACGAGGCGGCCTCTCGGTTCGGCGCGATCCTGCGCGGCTGATTCCTGCCGAGCGGTGGGGCTGCCGGCGGCGAACCGGAGCCGGAGGCCCCACCGGCTCAGCGCGGCAGGTGCTTGAGCGCCTCGCGCACGGACAGCGGGGAAAGCCCGGGATGCTCGTCGACGAAGCGACGCACCCAGGCCGGATCCAGGCGTGCGTGCTGGCGAAGCGCCCAGCCGATGCCCTTGCGCAGGAAGAAATCGCCTTCCACGATGCTCGCCTCGATCGCGAAGGTCAGCAGGCCGAGGTCTATTCCGTCCTTCGCGCCGAGCTGACAGATGATCGCCGTCCGCCGCCGCCAGTGATCCGCATCGACCGCCCAGCTCCGCAACACAGGGTCGACGACCGCCGGCTCGCCCCGCAGGATCGGACCCACCCGCCGTACCGCGATCTCGTCGACGTAGTCCCACCAGGCGCCAGTCACGATCATCTCTTCGTGTAGCGGGAGCAGGCTGCTGTCCTGCCATTGCGCGTACCCCCGATGGCCGGTCAGGTCGATCGCGACGTAGCGCTCCTCGCGAAATTCCGCTTCCTGCCACAGCTTCCGTGCGGCACCGACGAAAGAATCCCGGTCCGGCAAGGGGTATTGGGCGAACAGTCGTCGCGTCACGGCCTGGCGCTCCGGTTTCGGCACTCCGTGGAACGGCATCTCCGACTTCATGTACCGGCGCATCTCGGGTGCTTTCACCGGGTCTCCCGCCGCCGCCAGCGCGGCACGGACCGCGGCCACGAAACCGTCCACTTTGTCCATCCGGGCACCTCACTGGAAACATCCGACCAAAGTCGGGTGGCGGAAACCGGGGAAATCCGGGACGTTGTGGCGAAACGTTGCTGGCTTTCGCTGTGTGGCAGCGGAGATGTCGACGAAAAGGACCAAAGTGAACAAACTTCTCTCCGCGCTCGCGGCGGCCGGCATCCTCGCCGGCACCGTGGTCGCGGCCCCTTCGGCGACCGCGGCTCCCGCCGCGCCCGAGTTCGACCCGGCGCCGATCGCCTGGGGCGCGTGCTCCTCGCCGAGCCTGCAGAAGGCCGGCGCCCAGTGCGGTTTCCTCGAGGTCCCGCTGGACTACGGCAAGCCCGCGGGCACCAAGATCTCCCTGGCCGTCTCGCGCGTGCGGCACACCACCGCCCAGTCCCAGGGCGTCATGCTGGTGAACCCGGGCGGCCCGGGCGGTTCCGGCCTCGGCCTTTCGGTCCTGGGCAAGTACGTGCCCAACCACGCCGGGGACTCCTACGACTGGATCGGCTTCGACCCCCGCGGTGTCGGTTCGAGCAAGCCCGCGCTGTCCTGCGACCCGGACTACTTCGGCTACAACCGGCCGAACTACGTGCCGACCACCCCGCAGCTGGAGCAGACCTGGCTCGCGTCCGCGAAGTCCTACGCGACGGCGTGCGCGAAGAACGGGCCGCTGCTGGAGCACATGAAGACCACCGACTCCGCGCAGGACATGGAGTCGCTGCGCAAGGCGCTCGGCCAGCAGCAGATCAACTACTACGGCTTCTCCTACGGCACCTACCTCGGGCAGGTCTACTCGACGCTGTACCCGCAGCGGGTCCGCCGGATGGTGCTCGACAGCAACGTCGACCCGCGCAAGGTCTGGTACAAGGCGAACCTGGACCAGGACGTCGCCTTCGACCGCAACATCAAGATCTACTTCGACTGGATCGCGAAGTACGACAGCGTCTACCACCTGGGCGGCTCGGGCGACGCCGTCGAGCAGCTGTGGTACTCCGAGCAGAAGAAGCTCGCGCAGAACCCCGCGGGCGGCGTGATCGGGCCGGACGAGTGGAGCGACATCTTCCTGCAGGCCGGGTACTACCGGTTCGGCTGGGAGGACATGGCCAAGGCGTTCAGCGGCTGGGTGCACAACGGTGACTGGCAGACGCTCAAGTCGCTCTACGACGACACCGACACCCCGGGCGACGACAACGGCTTCGCCGTCTACGACGCCGTGCAGTGCAGCGACGTGCGGTGGCCGACCAGCTGGACCAAGTGGCGGACCGACAACTGGGCCACCTACCACCGCGCGCCGTTCGAGACGTGGGGCAACGCCTGGTACAACGCACCCTGCCTGTCCTGGCCGGCGAAGCCGGGCAAGCCGGTCACGATCAACGGCACGAAGGTCGCGAGCGCACTGCTGATCGACGAGGAGCTCGACGCGGCGACCCCGTTCGAGGGCAGCTTGCAGGTGCGCAAGCTCTACCCGAACTCCAGCCTGATCGGCGAGCCCGGCGGCGCGACGCACGCCGACTCCCTCTCCGGCGACGCGTGCGTCGACGACCAGGTGGCGGACTACCTGGCGACCGGCAAGCTGCCCGCGCGCAAGAAGGGCAACGGCCCGGACACCACCTGCGCCCCGCTGCCGGACCCGGTGCCGTCCGGTGCGACGGCGGCCAAGTCCGACACGGCGGCCGGTCAGCAGCCGGCCGAGCTGCAGAAGGCGCTCGCCGGCGCCCAGTACTGATCGCGCGGCCTTCGCCGCCCCGGTGTTCTCGCCGGGGCGGCGTCGTCTTTCCTGCCCTCGCATCAGGCCCCCAGTCGGCTCTCCAGTGATGTTGCGAGCACCGTACGTCGGGGGTCCGACAATTTCGGAGCGCGACCGGTCGCGAGCCCTCGGTGACGAAAATTGTCGGAGGGTGCCGCTAGCGTCCGCGGCATGAACATCATCGAAGAACACCGGAGCAAGGTCCGGGCAGGCGAAAACACCTATTCCATCGAGGTCACCTCGCTGCCGGGCGGTGACCAGTCCGACCGGCTGATCGTGAGCATCGGCGGAGCGGGCCCGCAGGGCCAGCTCGTCGCGGACGGGCAGCTCGAGGTCGCCTCGGCTGCCGCCGCCGCGCTGGGCTCCGTCCTGTCGGAGACGCTGCGACATCACGTCGCGATCAGTGAGCCGGGCGCGCGAAGAACACGTGCCCGCCCCGCCGGCCAAGGTCGGCCGTGGAGCCCCGAGCTCGACAGGGAGCTCGAGCGCCGCTGGATCGAGGGCGAGTCGGTCCAGGAGATCGCGGTCCACTTCGAGCGCACGCCGGGCGGCATCCGCGCGCGCTTGCCGAGAGCCCGAGCGACCGGGGGAGTACCTGCCCGAGCCGCCCAGCCGGCGCGCGGACGGGGGCGAGCCCGAGGAGACGTGACAGGCTGGTGGGACGGCTGTGTTCGCGCGGCTGCCCCACCGGGGTGCCGCCAGGCTGCCACGTCGAGGAGGGCCTGCCGCGTGCCGGATACCCGCAGGATGAGGAGGGGTGAAGTGCTGCGCGGGTTGTCGTGGCCGGGACACCGAACCCCGAATTGATTGAACTTGCGCCGGAATGCATAATCATACGTATGACGGTGAAGGTCGCGGTGGCGGGTGCGAGCGGGTACGCAGGTGGAGAGCTCCTGCGCCTGCTCCTCGCGCACCCGGAAGTGGAGATCGGCGTTCTGACCGCTGCCAGCAGTGCGGGCACCCCGCTCGGGCAGCACCAGCCACACCTGGCTCCGCTGGCAGGCCGAGTGCTGCGCGAGACCACGCCCGACACCCTCGCCGGGCACGACGTCGTGTTCCTCGCGCTTCCGCACGGTCATTCGGGGGCGATCGCGGCCCAGCTCGGCCCGGACGTGCTCGTCGTCGACCTCGGCGCGGACCACCGGCTCGCCGAGGCCGCCGACTGGCAGCGCTGGTACACCGGCGACCATGCGGGCACCTGGCCGTACGGCCTGCCGGAGCTGCCGGGTGCGCGGGCGAAGCTCGCCGGCACCAAGCGGATCGCCGTCCCGGGCTGCTTCCCGACCGGCGGGTCGCTGGCGCTCGCGCCGGCGCTGGCGGCCGGGCTGGTCAAGCCCGAGGTGTCGGTCGTGTCGGTCACCGGCACGTCCGGCGCGGGCAAGAGCCTGAAGCCGCACCTGCTCGGCTCGGAGGTCATGGGCTCGGCGAGTGCGTACGGAGTGGGTGGCGCGCACCGGCACACGCCGGAGTTCGCGCAGAACCTCGGCGCGGTCGCGGGCGAGCGGGTCACCGTGTCGTTCACGCCCGTCCTCGCGCCGATGCCCCGCGGCATCCTGACCACCGCGAGCGCGTCGCTGGCGTCCGAAGTGGACACCACGGCCGCCCGCGCGGTGTACGAGAAGGCCTACGCCGACGAGCCGTTCGTGCAGCTGTTGCCCGAGGGCTCGTGGCCGACGACCGCCGCGACGCTCGGCTCGAACAACGCGCAGCTGCAGGTCACCGTGGACGCCGACGCCGGACGGCTGATCGTGGTGTCCTCGATCGACAACCTGACCAAGGGGACCGCGGGCGGCGCCATCCAGTCCATGAACATCGCCCTCGGTCTCCCCGAGACCACCGGACTTTCGACCGTAGGAGTCGCACCGTGACCGTCACCGGACCGAAGGGATTCCGGGCCGCGGGCGTGGCGGCCGGGATCAAGGATTCCGGCGCACCCGACCTCGCCCTGATCGTCAACGACGGGCCCGAGCAGGCCGCGGCGGGGGTGTTCACCCGCAACGTGATCAAGGCCGCGCCCGTGCTGTGGTCGCAGGAGGTGCTGCGCCACCAGCGGCTGCGCGCGGTCGTGCTGAACTCCGGCGGTGCCAACGCGGCCACCGGTCCCGCCGGGTTCCAGGACACCCACGCCACCGCCGAGAAGGTCGCGAAGGCGCTCGACACCGGGGCGATCGAGGTCGCGGTGTGCTCCACCGGCCTCATCGGCGAGCGGCTGCCGATGGACGCGGTCCTGTCCGGAGTGGACAGTGCGACCGAAGCGCTGGACAGCACACCCGAGGCCGGTCTCGCGGCCGCGACCGCGATCATGACCACGGACAGCAAGCCCAAGCAGACCTTCAAGTCGCACATCGACGGGTGGGGGATCGGTGGCATCGCGAAGGGCGCCGGCATGCTCGCGCCCAACCTCGCGACCATGCTGTCGGTCCTCACGACCGACGCGGTGCTCGAACCGGACGCGCTCGACGCCGCCCTGCGCGCCGCCACCCGGGTGACCTTCGACCGGCTCGACGTCGACGGCGGCACCTCGACCAACGACACCGTGATCCTGCTGTCCTCCGGTGCCAGTGGCGTCACGCCCGGCCTGGACGACTTCACCGAGCTGCTCACCGCGGCCGCCCTGGACCTGGTGTACCAGCTGCGCGCCGACGCCGAGGGGGCGACCAAGGACGTCGACATCGTCGTCCGCGGCGCCGCCAGCGAGCAGGACGCGATCAACGTCGGCCGCACCGTCGCCGAGGACAACCTGGTCAAGACCGCGCTGTTCGGCTCCGACCCGAACTGGGGCCGGATCGCGATGGCGCTCGGCCGGGCCCAGGCCGAGATCGACCCGGAGACGCTGTCGATCGCCATCAACGGCGTGACCCTCTTCGCGAACGGCACCACTGCGGCCGACCGTTCCGCGGCCGACCTGTCCGGCCGGGCCGTCGAGATCGTGATCGACCTCGGCGTCGGCACCAGCGCCGCCACGGTCTACTCCACGGATCTGTCGCACGGCTACGTCGAAGAGAACAGCGCCTACTCCTCATGACGCCTTCCGAAGCCCTCATCCCGGCCGACGACCGCCTCGCCACCGCGGCGGAGAAGGCCGGCGTGCTCATCGAGGCACTGCCCTGGCTGCAGCGCTTCCACGGTGCGACCGTCGTGGTCAAGTACGGCGGCAACGCCATGGTCGACGACGAGCTCAAGCACGCCTTCGCCCAGGACATGGTGTTCCTGCGGCTCGCGGGCCTGCGCCCGGTCGTGGTGCACGGCGGCGGCCCGCAGATCACCAGCATGCTCGACAGGCTGGGGCTCGTCGGTGAATTCGTCGGCGGCCTGCGGGTCACCACGCCCGAGACGATGGACGTCGTGCGCATGGTGCTGGTCGGTCAGGTCAGCCGCGAGCTGGTCGGCCTGATCAACGCCCACGGCCCGTACGCCGTCGGCATCTCCGGCGAGGACGCCCAGCTGTTCATCGCCGAGCGCAAGCACGCCACGGTCGACGGCGAGGCGGTCGACGTCGGCCTCGTCGGCGAGGTCGCGTCGGTCAACCCCGACGCCGTCCTGGACATCGTCAACGCCGGGCGCATCCCGGTCGTCTCGACCGTCGCCCCGGACGTCGACGGCGTGGTGCACAACGTCAACGCCGACACCGCGGCGGGCGCGCTCGCGGCCGCGCTGGGCGCCGAGAAGCTCGTCGTGCTGACCGACGTCGAAGGCCTCTACGCCAGCTGGCCGGACCGCTCGTCGCTGATCGACCGCATCCAGGTCGACCGCCTCGAACAGCTGCTGCCGACCCTGGCCAGCGGCATGATCCCGAAGATGGAGGCCTGCGCCAAGGCCGTGCGTGGTGGCGTCCGGGGCGCCCACGTGATCGACGGCCGCATCGCGCACTCCGTCCTGCTCGAAGTCTTCACCTCCCGCGGAATCGGCACCATGGTCCTTCCCGAACAGGAGCCCGTATGAACCAGATCACGTCCAATGTGGACGGCCAGGGGCACTGGCGGTCCGCGCTCATGGACAACTACGGCACCCCGCAGCTGACCCTGGTCCGAGGCGAGGGCGCACGAGTGTGGGACGCCGAGGACAACGAGTACGTCGACCTGCTCGGCGGGATCGCGGTGAACGCGCTCGGGCACGCGCATCCGGAGATCGTGCGGGCCGTCACCGAGCAGATCACCCGGCTCGGGCACACCTCGAACCTCTACGTGAACCCGGTCGCGGTCGAGCTGGCCGAGGCGCTGCTGGACGTCGCCGGGCTCACGGGCAACGCCAAGGTGCTGTTCGTCAACTCCGGCGCGGAGGCCAACGAGGCGGCGATCAAGATCAGCCGGCTCACCGGGCGCACGAAGATCGTCGCCTGTGAGGGCGCCTTCCACGGTCGCACGATGGGCTCGCTCGCGCTCACCGGCCAGCCGCCCAAGCGGCAGCCGTTCGAGCCGTTGATGCCGGGCGTCGTGCACATCCCGTTCGGCGACGTGGACGCGCTGCGGGCCGCGGTGGACACCGAGACCGCCGCCGTCGTGCTCGAACCGATCCTCGGCGAGGGCGGCGTCGTCCCCGCGCCTGACGGGTACCTTCAGGCCGCGCGCGAGATCACCAAGGACACCGGCGCCCTGCTGATCCTCGACGAGGTGCAGACCGGCATGGCCCGCACCGGCACCTGGTTCGCCTTCCAGCAGGCCGGGATCGTGCCGGACGTCTTCACCCTGGCCAAGGGCCTCGGCGGGGGGCTGCCGCTGGGCGCGACGATCGGCGTCGGGGCGGCGGCCGACCTGCTCAAGCCGGGCCAGCACGGCACCACCTTCGGTGGCAACCCGGTGTGCTGCGCCGCCGGGCTCGCGGTGCTGCGGACCATCGCGCGCGACAACCTCAACGACCACGTCTCGAAGCTGGGCAAGGACATCGCCGCCGGCGTCGAGGAGCTCGGACACCCGCTGGTGGGCGGTGTCCGCGGCGCGGGCCTGCTCATCGGCATCGCCCTGCGCGCGCCGGTCGCGCCCGCGGTCGCGAAGGCCGCGCAGGACGCCGGGTACCTGGTGAACCCCGTCGCGCCGGACACGATCCGCCTCGCGCCCCCGCTCGTCCTCAGCGACGAGCAGGCCCAGGGCTTCCTCTCCGCGCTTCCCGAAGCGCTCGACATCGCCACCCCGAAGGACTGACATGCCACGCCACTTCCTGCGCGACGACGACCTGACTCCCGCCGAGCAGCTCGCCGTCCTCGACCTCGCCGCCGAGCTGAAGAAGGATCCGCTGGGCAACACCGCCCTCGCCGGGCCGAAGTCGGTCGCCGTGCTGTTCGAGAAGAACTCCACCCGCACCCGGCTGTCCTTCGAGGTCGGCATCGCCCAGCTGGGCGGCCATCCGATCATCGTGGACGGTCGGTCGATGCAGCTCGGCCGCGAGGAGACGATCGAGGACACCGCGCGCGTGCTGTCCCGGTACGTCGACGCGGTCGTCTGGCGGACCTTCGCCCAGCAGCGGCTCAACGCGATGGCCTCCGCCGCCACGGTGCCGGTGGTCAACGCGCTGACCGACGAGTTCCACCCCTGCCAGGTGCTCGCGGACCTGCAGACGATCCGTGAGCGCAAGGGCAGGCTGGCCGGGCTCACGCTGACCTACCTCGGTGACGGCGCGAACAACATGGCCCACTCGCTGATGCTCGGCGGCACGACCGCGGGCATGCACGTGCGCGTCGTCACCCCCGAGGGCTTTCAGCCGCTGCCCGACGTCGTCCTCGCGGCGAAGGAGCGGGCCGAAGAGACCGATGGCAGCGCGACGGTCTTCACCGACCCGAAGGCCGCCGTCGAGGGCTCGGACGTACTGGTGACCGACACCTGGACCTCGATGGGACAGGAGAACGACGGCCTGGACAGGGTGACGCCGTTCCGGAAGCTGCAGGTAAACACCGAGCTGCTCGCCCTGGCCGCGCAGGACGCGATCGTCCTGCACTGCCTGCCCGCGCACCGCGGCTGGGAGATCACCGACGAGGTGATCGACGGCCCGGCGAGCGCGGTGTGGGACGAGGCCGAGAACCGGCTGCACGCACAGAAGGCGTTGTTGGTGTGGTTGCTCAGCGACCGACGATGATGAGCAGGGCCGCCCGGCAGGCCAGGATCACCGAGCTGGTGTCCACGATGGCCATCCGCAGCCAGACCGAGCTGGCCAAGCTGCTGGCGGCCGAGGGCGTCGAGGTCACGCAGGCTACGTTGTCGCGAGACCTGGACGAGCTGGGCGCGGTGAAGCTGCGCGGTGCGGATTCCGGGGCACCGGTCTACGTCATCCCGGAGGACGGCAGTCCGGTGCGCGGGGTGCAGGGTGGCACCTCCCGGCTCTCGCGCCTGCTGGCCGAGCTGATGGTCTCGGCGGACTGCTCGGGCAACCTCACGGTGCTGCGCACGCCGCCCGGGGCGGCGCAGTTCCTCGCCAGCGCGATCGACAGGGCGGCGCTGGAGGAGGTCGTCGGCTCGATCGCGGGAGACGACACGGTAGCGGTGATCGCCAGGGAACCGCTCTCCGGCCGGGACCTGGCCGACCGCTTCACCGCACTGGCGCGGCGGTCGTCTACTTTGGACACAGACGTGAAGGAGAACGGGAATGACTGAGCGGGTAGTGCTCGCCTACTCGGGCGGGCTGGACACCTCGGTGGGAATCGGCTGGATCGCCGAGGAGACCGGGGCCGAAGTGGTCGCCGTGGCCGTGGACCTGGGCCAGGGCGGCGAAGACCTGGACACGATCCGGCAGCGCGCGCTCGACTGCGGCGCCGTGGAGGCCGTCGTCGCCGACGCGCGGGACGAGTTCGCCGAGCAGTACTGCCTGCCGGCGCTGCAGGCCAACGCGCTCTACATGGACCGTTACCCGCTGGTGTCCGCGCTGTCCCGGCCGGTCATCGTCAAGCACCTCGCGGAGGCGGCCAAGTACCACGGTGCCGGCACCGTCGCGCACGGCTGCACCGGCAAGGGCAACGACCAGGTGCGCTTCGAGGTCGGCCTCGGCGCACTGGTGCCGGACCTGAAGGTGATCGCCCCGGTGCGCGACTTCGCGTGGACCCGGGAGAAGGCGATCGCCTACGCCGAGGAGCGCAACCTGCCGATCGACGTCACCAAGAAGTCCCCGTTCTCGATCGACCAGAACGTGTGGGGCCGCGCGGTGGAGACCGGCTTCCTCGAGGACCTGTGGAACTCCCCGACCAAGGACGTCTACTCCTACACCGAGGACCCGGCCCTGAACTTCGGCGCGCCGGACGAGCTCGTGCTCACCTTCGAGAAGGGTGTCCCGGTCGCGATCGACGGCAAGCCCGTCACCGTGCTGGAGGCGATCCAGCAGCTGAACCAGCGCGCCGGTGCGCACGGCATCGGACGGCTGGACATGGTCGAGGACCGGCTGGTCGGCATCAAGAGCCGGGAGGTCTACGAGGCCCCGGGCGCGATCGCGCTGATCACCGCACACCAGGAGCTGGAGAACGTCACGGTGGAACGCGACCTGGCCCGCTTCAAGCGGCAGGTCGAGCAGCGCTGGGGCGAGCTGGTCTACGACGGCCTGTGGTTCTCGCCGCTCAAGGACGCCCTGGACCAGTTCATCGCGAAGAGCCAGGAGCACGTGACCGGTGAGATCCGGCTGCGCCTGCACGGCGGCTCCGCGGTGGTCACCGGTCGTCGCAGCGAGCAGTCGCTATACGACTTCAACCTGGCCACCTACGACGAGGGCGACACCTTCGACCAGAGCCTGGCCAAGGGCTTCGTCCAGTTGTGGGGCCTGCCGAGCAAGATCGCCGCGAAGCGCAACCAGAAGAGCTGAGGTTCATGGCTGAGGGACAACAGCCCGTCCAGTTGTGGGGCGGCCGGTTCGCGGGCGGACCGGCCGAGGCGATGGCGAAGCTGTCCGCTTCGACCCATTTCGACTGGCGCCTGGCCCCCTACGACATCGCGGGCTCGAAGGCGCACGCCCGGGTGCTGCGCAGCGCCGGCCTGCTGACCGAGGACGAGTTGGCCGCCATGCTGGCGGCGCTCGACCAGCTCGCCGAGGACGTCGCCTCCGGCGCGTTCACGCCGACGATCGCGGACGAGGACGTACACACGGCCCTCGAACGCGGACTGCTGGAACGGGCGGGCACCGAGCTGGGCGGCAAGCTCCGCGCGGGCCGGTCCCGCAACGACCAGGTCGCGACGCTGTTCCGGATGTGGCTGCGGGACGCGGCGCGGCGGGTGGCCACTGGCACTCTCGACGTGGTCGACGCGCTGGTGTCGCAGGCGAAGCAGCACCCGGGTGCGGTCCTGCCCGGCCGCACGCACCTGCAGCACGCCCAGCCGGTCCTGCTGGCACACCACCTGCTGGCGCACGCGCACGCGCTGCTGCGCGACGTCAGCCGGCTGCGCGACTGGGACAGCCGCACGGCCGAGTCGCCCTACGGCTCGGGCGCGCTGGCCGGATCCTCGCTGGGCCTAGACCCGGAGGCCGTCGCGAAGGAGCTGGGCTTCGACGCCAGCGTCGAGAACTCCATCGACGGCACCGCTTCGCGGGACTTCGCCGCGGAGTTCGCCTTCGCGCTCGCGATGCTCGGGGTGAACCTGTCGCGGATCGCCGAAGAGGTGATCATCTGGAACACCGCCGAGTTCGGCTACGTCACCCTCGACGACGCCTGGGCGACCGGCAGCTCGATCATGCCGCAGAAGAAGAACCCCGACGTAGCGGAGCTGACGCGTGGCAAGTCCGGGCGGCTGATCGGCAACCTGACCGGCCTGCTCGCGACGCTCAAGGCGATGCCACTGGCCTACAACCGGGACCTGCAGGAGGACAAGGAACCGGTCTTCGACTCCGTCGAGCAGCTGGAGCTGCTGTTCCCCGCGATCGCGGGCATGCTCGGCACGCTCACCTTCCACACCGACCGCCTCGCCGAGCTGGCCCCGGCCGGGTTCACCCTCGCCACCGACATCGCGGAATGGCTCGTGCGCCAAGGAGTTCCGTTCCGTGTCGCGCACGAGGCGGCGGGGGAGTGCGTCCGGGCCGCCGAGTCGCGCGGCGTGGGCCTGGAGGACCTGACCGACGAGGAGCTGGAGAAGATCTCCCCGGCGCTCACCCCGCGGGTGCGCGAGGTGCTGACGGTCGAGGGGTCGGTCGCGTCGCGGGACGCGCGGGGTGGCACGGCCCCGGCCCGCGTGGCCGAACAGCTCGGCCGGCTGGAGGACCGGGTCGCCCGGTTCCGCGAATGGATCGACTGACGGTCCGCGACGTCGAACGCGGCGAGCTCGCGGAGCTGGCCGACCTGTGCCGCGAGCACGCCGAGTTCGACCGCGGTCTCGACGAGCCGGTCCAGCCGCTGCCCGACGACCTCGCCGAGCGGCTGGAGGAGCAGATCTTCGGCCCCCGGCCGGGGATCTGGTGCCTGGTTGCCGTGGCCGGCGGCGCGCTCGCGGGCTACGCCTCGTACTGCTGGCATCCCTCGACGTGGCGCGGCGACAGTTACGTCCTGCTCGACTGCCTCTTCGTGCGCGACGGCGTCCGCGGGCAGGCCGTCGGCCGGCGCCTGTTCGACGCCGGCGTGCGGCGGGCGCGGGAGCTGGGCGCCACCAGGCTCCAGTGGCAGACACCCCGGCAGAACCACGCCGGGCAGCGGTTCTACGAGCGGACCGGGGCCCACGGCGTGGACAAGCTCAGGTACACATTGAGCCTGTGAGCATCGACCACCTCGTCTACGCGACGCCGGACCTGCCCGGCACCGTGTCCGCGCTCGCCGGGCAGGGGATCGAGCTCACCCCGGGTGGGCCGCACGTCGGACGCGGCACCAGGAACTTCCTCGCCGGGCTCGGCGGCGGCACGTACCTCGAGGTGATCGGCCCGGACACCGAGCAGCCCGAGCCCGGCGAGCCGAGGTCCTTCGGCATCGACGAACTCCAGGCGCCCCGGCTGGTCACCTGGGCGGCCCGCGTCCCCAGGCTGGCCGACGCCCTCGAAGCCGCCGCCGACTACCCGGTTCTCGGCCCGGTACCCATGTCACGCCGCCGTCCCGACGGTGTCCTGCTCGAGTGGGAGCTGGCGTTTCCACCGGACGGCGACGGGCTCGTGCCCTTCCTCATCGACTGGTACGACTCGCCGCACCCCGCCGACGACCTGGCGGGCAGCTCCCGTCTGGTCTCGCTCGTCGGAGTGCACCCGGAGCCCGACGCGATCACCCGTCATGTCGGTGTGCTCGGGCAGGCGCTCGAGGTCGGCTTCGGGGAGCAGCCCGCGCTGGAGGCGGTGCTGTGGACCTCACAGGGCAGCGTGGTGCTGCGGTGAGGCTGTTCAAGCGCGAGGAGCTCGCCGTCGACCCTGTGGACCTGGCGCACGTGCTGCTCGGCGCGGTGATCGAGACCACCGGGCCGGAGGGCACGGTTGCCGCGCGCCTCGTCGAGGTCGAGGCGTACCGCGGACAGGACGATCCGGCCTCGCACTGCTACCGCGGCCAGACCCCGCGCAACGAGGTGATGTGGGGGCCGGCCGGGCATCTCTACGTCTACTTCGTCTACGGCATGCACTTCTGCGCGAACATCGTCGGCCGCGAAGAGGGCGAGGCCGGCGCGGTCCTGCTCCGTGCCGCCGAAGTCGTCGAGGGCGTGGACCTGGCCCGGGCGCGCAGGAAGGCCGCGAGGCGGGACGACGAGCTCGCACAGGGGCCTGCCCGGCTGACCTCCGCGCTGCGCATCGGGCCGGAGCACAACGGTGCCGACCTGGTGAATCCCGATTCCCCGGTGCGCCTGTTCACCGGGGACGAGGTCCCGGCCGCGGACGTCCGCGCCGGGCCGCGCGTCGGGGTGGCGGCCGCGATGGACGTCCCATGGCGGTTCTGGGTCGACTCGCCCGCGGTGTCGGTCTACCGGCGCGGCGGCCGGGCACGACCCCGTAAGTAGTCGATTGACCTGGTACGGGAGTATCAAGGCGTGAGCGAACACATTCTCGACGAACTGTCCTGGCGCGGGCTCGTCGCCCAGTCCACCGACCTCGACGCCCTCCGGACGGACCTCGACGCCGGCCCGCTCACGCTCTACGGCGGCTTCGACCCGACCGCGGACAGCCTGCACGCCGGCAACCTCGTCCAGCTGCTGACGCTGGCGCGCTTCCAGCGCGCGGGACACCGGCCGATCGTGCTCGCCGGCGGCGCGACCGGTCAGATCGGCGACCCGCGGGACGTGGGGGAGCGGACGCTGGTGGGGCTCGACGTCATCCAGGAGCGGCTGCAGCGCATCGGCGTGCAGCTGGAGAAGTTCGTGACCTTCGACGACTCGCCCACCGGTGCGGTCATCGAGAACAACCTGAACTGGTTCGCCGAGGTCAGCGCGCTGGACTTCCTGCGCGACGTCGGCAAGCACTTCTCGGTCAACGTGATGCTCGCGCGGGAGACGGTCAAGCGCCGCCTCGCCTCGGACGGGATGTCCTACACCGAGTTCAGCTACCTGCTCCTGCAGTCCTACGACTACCTGCGACTGCACCGGAAGTACGGCACGAAGCTGCAGATCGGCGGCTCCGACCAGTGGGGCAACATCATCGGCGGGGTGGACTACATCCGCAAGGTCGACGGCGCCACGGTGCACGCGCTCACGACGCCGCTGGTCACCGACTCCGAGGGGCGGAAGTTCGGGAAGTCCACCGGCGGCGGGAACCTGTGGCTGGACCCGTCGATGACGTCCCCGTACGCCTGGTTCCAGTACTTCGTGAACGTCGGCGACGCCGAGGCCGTCCCGTACCTGAAGATGTTCACCTTCCTCGGCCGCGAGGAGATTGCCGAGCTGGAACAGCTCACAGCCGACAAGCCGCAGCTACGCGCGGCGCAGCGGAAGCTCGCCGAGGAGCTGACGACGCTCGTGCACGGCGCGGAGCAGACGCGTCAGGTGGCGCTGGCGAGCCAGGCGCTGTTCGGGCGCGGCGAGCTGAGCGAGCTCGACGAGTCGACCCTTGACGCCGTCATGGCCGAGGTCCCGACGGCCGAGGTCCGGCTGTCCGACGAGCCGGCGATCATCGACCTGCTGCTCGCGCCCGGACTCGTGGACAGCAAGGGCGCCGCGCGCCGTGCCGTCAAGGAGGGCGGTGCGTACGTGAACAACGTGAAGGTCGCCGATGAGGAGTGGCGGCCGTCCGCCGCCGACGCGCTGCACGGCAAGTGGCTCGTGGTGCGCCGCGGCAAGCGGACCACCGGTGGCGTCCGATTGCTGCGCTGACCTGCGGTTTTGTCGTTAGGGGACCCCCCTGTCGGCGGGGCTTTTGGGGCATGTAATCTTCTCTTTGTCGCCAGGGAGACCGGGCGGCGCGGGGATCACGAACCAAGCTCCCACGGGTTGTGGTAGAGTGGGTGGTCCTGGCCTGGACGGATGTATATCCCCCGAGTTTATCTCCGGATTTCCGGTGGGGTAGTGTTCGCCCGGCAAACAAAAAGCGTGAATGCGGTTTCGGTTGTGTGTTGTTTGAGAACTCAACAGTGTGCTAGTGAACTAAGCCAGTAGAGCTTTGTTTTTGAACCCGTTTTGGGTTCCTTTGAGATTGACTATTTTTGGTGAGTCGATCGGATTTTCTGACATTGTTGGAGAGTTTGATCCTGGCTCAGGACGAACGCTGGCGGCGTGCTTAACACATGCAAGTCGAACGCTGAAGCCACTTCGGTGGTGGATGAGTGGCGAACGGGTGAGTAACACGTGGGTAATCTGTCCTGTACTTTGGGATAAGCCCTGGAAACGGGGTCTAATACCGGATACGACCATCTCAGGCATCTGGGGTGGTGGAAAGTTCTGGCGGTACAGGGTGAGCCCGCGGCCTATCAGCTTGTTGGTGGGGTGATGGCCTACCAAGGCGACGACGGGTAGCCGGCCTGAGAGGGTGACCGGCCACACTGGGACTGAGACACGGCCCAGACTCCTACGGGAGGCAGCAGTGGGGAATATTGCACAATGGGCGCAAGCCTGATGCAGCGACGCCGCGTGAGGGATGACGGCCTTCGGGTTGTAAACCTCTTTCGCCAGGGACGAAGCGCGAGTGACGGTACCTGGAGAAGAAGCACCGGCTAACTACGTGCCAGCAGCCGCGGTAATACGTAGGGTGCGAGCGTTGTCCGGAATTATTGGGCGTAAAGAGCTCGTAGGCGGTTTGTTGCGTCGGCCGTGAAAACTGGAGGCTTAACCTTCAGCTTGCGGTCGATACGGGCAGACTTGAGTTCGGTAGGGGAGACTGGAATTCCTGGTGTAGCGGTGAAATGCGCAGATATCAGGAGGAACACCGGTGGCGAAGGCGGGTCTCTGGGCCGATACTGACGCTGAGGAGCGAAAGCGTGGGGAGCGAACAGGATTAGATACCCTGGTAGTCCACGCTGTAAACGTTGGGCGCTAGGTGTGGGCGACATCCACGTTGTCCGTGCCGTAGCTAACGCATTAAGCGCCCCGCCTGGGGAGTACGGCCGCAAGGCTAAAACTCAAAGGAATTGACGGGGGCCCGCACAAGCGGCGGAGCATGTGGATTAATTCGATGCAACGCGAAGAACCTTACCTGGGCTTGACATGCACTGGAAACCGGCAGAGATGTCGGCCCCCTTGTGGCCGGTGTGCAGGTGGTGCATGGCTGTCGTCAGCTCGTGTCGTGAGATGTTGGGTTAAGTCCCGCAACGAGCGCAACCCTTATCCTGTGTTGCCAGCGCGTAATGGCGGGGACTCGCGGGAGACTGCCGGGGTCAACTCGGAGGAAGGTGGGGATGACGTCAAGTCATCATGCCCCTTATGTCCAGGGCTTCACACATGCTACAATGGCTGGTACAGAGGGTTGCGATACCGCGAGGTGGAGCGAATCCCTTAAAGCCGGTCTCAGTTCGGATCGTAGTCTGCAACTCGACTGCGTGAAGTCGGAGTCGCTAGTAATCGCAGATCAGCAACGCTGCGGTGAATACGTTCCCGGGCCTTGTACACACCGCCCGTCACGTCATGAAAGTCGGTAACACCCGAAGCCCACGGCCCAACCCCGTAAGGGGAGGGAGTGGTCGAAGGTGGGACTGGCGATTGGGACGAAGTCGTAACAAGGTAGCCGTACCGGAAGGTGCGGCTGGATCACCTCCTTTCTAAGGAGCACAACACATCCGGCATTCTCGTGTCCCCTCTTTTGGGGTCGCGGTGGTGGCGGGGTGGCCAGGCTGAACATCCGTTCGTGGTGTTGTCTGGACGCTCAAGGAATTGTGGAGCTACTGGTTGAGGTTCGTCTGCTGGCTTGCTGGCGGCTTCTAGTACTGCTCTCTTCGGGGGGTGTGGAACGGGGTGCGTTGGGGTTGGTGGGGGAATGTTCCTGGCACGCTGTTGGGTCCTGAGGCAACACGCCTCTGGGTGTGGTGTTTGAGAACTGTAGAGTGGATGCGAGCATCTTTGTGGTCAAGTTGTTATGGGCGCATGGTGGATGTCTTGGCATCAGGAGCCGATGAAGGACGTGGGAGGCTGCGATAAGCCTCGGGGAGCTGTCAACCGAGCTGTGATCCGAGGGTGTCCGAATGGGGAAACCCAGCACCTGTGATGAGGTGTTACCCGCCGTTGAATGTATAGACGGTGTGGAGGGAACGCGGGGAAGTGAAACATCTCAGTACCCGTAGGAAGAGAAAACAAAAGTGATTCCGTGAGTAGTGGCGAGCGAAAGCGGAGGAGGCTAAACCGCGTGCATGTGATACCTGTCAGGGGTTGTGTGCGTGGGGTTGTGGGACCCATCTTCCAGAGACTGACATCTCTGGCATGATGCTGCATGGTTAGTGGAACCGCCTGGGATGGTGGACCGGAGTGGGTGAGAGTCCCGTACGCGAAAACTGTGTGGGTGTTGTGTGGTGGTGTTCCCGAGTAGCAGCGAGCTCGTGGAATTTGCTGTGAATCTGCCGGGACCACCCGGTAAGCCTAAATACTTCCTGGTGACCGATAGCGGACTAGTACCGTGAGGGAAAGATGAAAAGTACCCCGGGAGGGGAGTGAAAGAGTACCTGAAACCGTGTGCCTACAAGCCGTCAGAGCCTGGCAGTCGTTTCGACGACAGGGTGATGGCGTGCCTTTTGAAGAATGAGCCTGCGAGTTAGTGCTGCGTGGCGAGGTTAACCCGGGTGGGGTAGCCGTAGCGAAAGCGAGTCCGAATAGGGCGATTGAGTCGCGTGGTCTAGACCCGAAGCGGAGTGATCTACCCATGGCCAGGGTGAAGCGCCGGTAAGACGGTGTGGAGGCCCGAACCCACCAGGGTTGAAAACCTGGGGGATGAGTTGTGGGTAGGGGTGAAAGGCCAATCAAACTCCGTGATAGCTGGTTCTCCCCGAAATGCATTTAGGTGCAGCGTCGTATGTTTCATGGTGGGGGTAGAGCTACTGGATGGCCTAGGGGCCTTACCGGGTTACCGAAGTCAACCAAACTCCGAATACCATCATGTGAGAGTACGGCAGTGAGACGGCGGGGGATAAGCTTCGTCGTCGAGAGGGAAACAGCCCAGAACACCGGCTAAGGCCCCGAAGTGTGTGCTCAGTGGGAAAGGATGTGGGATTGCCCAGACAACCAGGAGGTTGGCTTAGAAGCAGCCACCCTTGAAAGAGTGCGTAATAGCTCACTGGTCAAGTGGTCCTGCGCCGACAATGTAGCGGGGCTTAAGCACACCGCCGAAGCCGTGTCATTGACACATATAGATCGATGATCGCTCATGCAGTGATCATCCAGTCGTGTTGATGGGTAGGGGAGCGTCCTGCATCCGGGGAAGCCGTGGCGGAAGCTAGCGGTGGAGGGTGTGGGAGTGAGAATGCAGGCATGAGTAGCGAATGCAGAGTGAGAACCTCTGCCGCCGGATGACCAAGGGTTCCTGGGTCAAGTTAATCTGCCCAGGGTGAGTCGGGACCTAAGGCGAGGCCGACAGGCGTAGTCGATGGACAACGGGTTGATATTCCCGTACCCGCGTATGTTCGCCCATAGCGAGGCTGGTGATACTAACCACCCGAACTTGCCGAGACCTTCGGGTTGAGGTGAGGGAGCGTGGAGCCTGAGCCAGTAGTAGTTAAGCGATGGGGTGACGCAGGAAGGTAGCTCCGCCAGTGAGTGGTTGTACTGGTGTAAGCGTGTAGGCCGAGTGGTAGGTAAATCCGCCGCTCATGAAGGTTGAGACGTGATGCGTAGCCGTTGAGGCGAAGTAGAGTGATCCTATGCTGCCGAGAAAAGCCTCTAGCGAGAACATGTGCGGCCCGTACCCCAAACCGACACAGGTGGTCAGGTAGAGAATACCAAGGCGATCGGGTGAACTGTGGTTAAGGAACTCGGCAAAATGCCCCCGTAACTTCGGGAGAAGGGGGGCCAAAGCACTTGAAGCCCTTCGCGGGCTAGGGTGAGTTGGCCGCAGAGACCAGCGGAAAGCGACTGTTTACTAAAAACACAGGTCCATGCGAAGTCGTAAGACGATGTATATGGACTGACGCCTGCCCGGTGCTGGAACGTTAAGAGGACCGGTTAATCCCTTCGGGGGTGAAGCTGAGAATTTAAGCGCCAGTAAACGGCGGTGGTAACTATAACCATCCTAAGGTAGCGAAATTCCTTGTCGGGTAAGTTCCGACCTGCACGAATGGCGTAACGACTTTCCGGCTGTCTCAACCACAGGCCCGGCGAAATTGCATTACGAGTAAAGATGCTCGTTACGCGCGGCAGGACGGAAAGACCCCGGGACCTTTACTATAGCTTGGTATTGGTTTTCGGTTCGGTTTGTGTAGGATAGGTGGGAGACTGTGAAGCCCTCACGCTAGTGGGGGTGGAGTCGTTGTTGAAATACCACTCTGACCGGATTGGGAATCTGAACCTCGGACCGTGATCCGGTTCAGGGACAGTGCCTGGTGGGTAGTTTAACTGGGGCGGTTGCCTCCCAAAGAGTAACGGAGGCGCCCAAAGGTTCCCTCAGCCTGGTTGGCAATCAGGTGGTGAGTGTAAGTGCACAAGGGAGCTTGACTGTGAGACTGACAGGTCGAGCAGGGACGAAAGTCGGGACTAGTGATCCGGCACCTCCTGGTGGAAGGGGTGTCGCTCAACGGATAAAAGGTACCCCGGGGATAACAGGCTGATCTTGCCCAAGAGTCCATATCGACGGCATGGTTTGGCACCTCGATGTCGGCTCGTCGCATCCTGGGGCCGGAGTAGGTCCCAAGGGTTGGGCTGTTCGCCCATTAAAGCGGCACGCGAGCTGGGTTTAGAACGTCGTGAGACAGTTCGGTCCCTATCCGCCGCGCGCGTAGGAGACTTGCGGAAGGCTGTCCCTAGTACGAGAGGACCGGGACGGACGAACCTCTGGTATGCCAGTTGTCACGCCAGTGGCATGGCTGGTTAGCTACGTTCGGAAGGGATAACCGCTGAAGGCATCTAAGCGGGAAGCCTGTTCCAAGATGAGGTCTCCCACCCTTCATGGGTTAAGGCCCCCTAGAGACGATGGGGTTGATAGGCCAGAAATGGACGCACAGTAATGTGTTTTCGAGTTGACTGGTACTAATAGGCCGAGGACTTGCCCACGAAGACGCTACGCATCCACTCTACAGCTCTGAAACACCACACACCCACACCACCGATTCGGTGGGTGTGGGGCCGTGTGTGATCGCAGTGTTTCGGTGGTCATGGCGGTGGGGAAACGCCCGGTCCCATTCCGAACCCGGAAGCTAAGCCCACCAGCGCCGATGGTACTGCACCCGCCAGGGTGTGGGAGAGTAGGACACCGCCGAACTACTTTTCCGAAGGGCCCGCTAGGATAGCCAGTTGGCTGCTCCTAGCGGGCCCTTTGTGTCTGCCCAAGATCAGATTTTCTTTCCCAACAGTACCAACAGTAGGAGGAACAGGTGTCGGAGTTCGGACGGCGCGACTCAGAGGGCGACGCCGCGTCCGATCGCCCGCGACGCCGTGACTCGGGTCCCGACAAGCGCCAGTCGGGCGCTCCGCGTGGTGACAAGCGGGGGTTCGGCAGCGGCAGCTCGGGACAGTACGACCGCGACCGCGGAAATACTGGTCGCTCACGCGACAGCGGCCGGGACAACCGTTCCGGCGGCTACGACCGGCAGGACCGCCGGCGCGGCGATGACGACCGCAAGTCGGCTCCGCGCGGTGACAACCGGTCGGGCGGCTACGACAACCGGCGAGGCGACCGTCCCAGCTGGAACGACCGGGACCGGGGCGACCGCTCGGGCAGGCCCAACGACCGGGGCGACCGCCCTACCTGGAACAAGGATCGCGGCGACCGGCCGTCCTGGAACAAGGACCGCTCCGCCCGCCCGAACGATCGCGGTGACCGCCCTGCGTGGAACAAGGACCGCGGCGACGACCGCCGCGGTGGCTTCCGCGACGACAACCGGCGCTCCAACGACCGCGGCGGCGACAACCGTGGCGGTGACCGAAAGTTTGACGACAACCGCCGCTTCAACGGCCCTCGCGACAACGACCGCCGATTCAGCGGTCCGCGGGATGGTGACCGGAAGTTCGGTGGTCCCCGGGACAATGACCGGCGTTCGAGTGGTCCGCGTGATGGCGATCGCAAGTTCGGTGGCCCTCGCGACAATGATCGACGATTCAGCGGTCCGCGGGACGACGATCGGCGTTCGAGCGGTCCCCGGGACAGCGATCGCAAGTTCGGTGGTCCCCGGGACAATGACCGTCGCTTCGGTGGTTCACGGGATAGCGACCGGCGTTCGAGCAGTCCGCGTGATGGTGACCGCAAGTTCAGTGGCCCTCGCGACAACGACCGCCGATTCAGCGGTCCGCGGGCTGACGACCGCCGTTCGAGCGGTCCCCGCGACAACGACCGACGCTTCAGTGGGCCGCGCGACAGCGATCGCCGTTCGAGTGGTCCGCGTGATGGTGACCGCAAGTTCAGTGGCTCGCGCGGCGACGATCGCCGTTCGAGCGGTCCTCGTGATGATGATCGCCGATCGAGCGCTCCTCGGGACAACGATCGGCGCTTCGACCGTTCGCGCGATGACGACCGTCGTTCGGCCGGGCCTCGCGACAACGAGCGGCGGTTCGACCGGCCCCGCAGTGACGACCGCCGCGGACCGCGCGACGGTGACCGGAAGTTCGACCGCGACGACCGTCGTTCGAGCGGACCCCGCGAAAACCAAGGCGCCTCCAATCGCGACGACCGCCGTGGCAGCGCGCCTCGTCGCGACGACCGGCACTCCTACCCCAAGCCGCAGGCGCAGCTCGACGACACCGCGCTGGCGAAGGAACTCCTCGAAGCTCCTGAGCTGCCGGAGGACATCGACTTCGCCGACCTGGACGAGGAAGCCCGCCGCGAACTGCGCACCCTGCCGAAGGGGCTCGCGGAGACCGTGGGCAAGCACCTCGTCGCCGCCGGTGGGCTGATCGACACCGACCCCGAGGCCGCTCTCGTGCACGCGCGTTACGCGAAGGCCAAGGCCTCCCGCGTGCCGATCGTGCGAGAGGCGCTGGGGCTGGTGTCCTACCACGCCGGCAACTGGGCCGAAGCGCTGTCGGAGTTGCGGGCGGTCCGCCGGATGACCCGGACGGACACGCACATCGCCGTCATCGCCGACGCCGAGCGCGCGCTGGGCCGCCCCGAGCGGGCGCTCGACCTCGCCAAGGAGGCCGCGGGCACCCACCTGCCGCGGGAGGTGGAGGTCGAGCTGCGCATCGTCGCGGCCGGGGCCCGGCGGGACATGGGCCAGCTCGACGCGGCAGTCGTCTCGCTGCAGGGCCCGGACCTCAACGCCACCAAACGGGACCCGTGGAGTGCGCGGCTGTTCTACGCGTACGCGGACAATCTCGCGGCGGCGGGCCGTCGTGACGAGGCGATCGAATGGTTCCTCAACGCGGCGCAGGCTGACGAAGAGGACGAGACCGACGCCGCCGACCGCGCGGCCGATCTCTCGAATGACGACCTCCCTGCCGACGAGGGTGCCTACGACTCGGCGCAAACCGACGACGTGGTGGCCGATCGCGACCCCGAGGTCCTGAACGAGGCACTCGCGGAGGACCTCGAGGACGAGGAGGTCGACGCCCCGGACGACGGCGGTGACGAAGCCGCGGGCGACGCCGGCGACGAGGGCGAGCCCGCCAATGGTGCCGACGACGCGACCGTGAATGGCGCGGACGCCGGAGCCACCGACCCCGGCGACGAGGGCGCCGTGACGGGTGACTCGGCCGCGGCGGATGAAGCCACCGCTCCCGGTAGCGAGGCCTCCGGCGCCGATGGCACGGCCACCGCCAGTGGCGCCGAGGCGACCGCTGGTGCCGACGACGACGCCACCGGCGGCACGGCTGGGGCTGCCGAGACGGCCAGCGCTATCGGTGCGGCCGACGGCACGGCGACCGGCAGCACGGACAACGACGCCTCTGCCAGTGGCGCGGCCACGGCTAGCGCCGACGCCACCGCGAGTGGCACCGAGGCGGCTGGTGGTGCCGAGGAGGAAGCCACCGGCGGCACGGCCACCCACAGCACGGAGGCCGAGGGCGCCGCCACCGACGCCGCCGCCAGCGCCGATGCCACCGGCGGCGCCGCCGCGACCACAACCGCGGCCACCGACGCCACCGGCGTCGCTGCCGGGAAGTCCCACGTGGAGCGGCCGGATGGCGACTGACGGGGACGCGCTCTCCGCCGTCTACGACGCGCTGTTGTTCGACCTCGACGGGACCGTCTACCACGGGCCTCGCCCCATCCCCGGGGTCGCCGAGGTGATCCGGGCGGTGCGGGAGGCCGGGACGGCCGTCCGGTTCGTCACCAACAACGCCTCCAAGACGCCCGGGGACGTCGCCGCCACGCTGCGCGGCATGGACATCCACGCCGACACCACCGAGGTCAGCACGAGCGCCCAGGCCGCGGCCAGGGTCCTCGCCGACCGGCTGCCCGCCGGCGCCGAGGTCGTGGTCGTCGGTGCCCCGGCGCTCGCGGCCGAGGTCGAGGGCGCCGGGCTGCGCCCGGTCCGCGAGATGGGCGACGGCGTCGCCGCGGTCGTGCAGGGGCACTGGACCGAGACCGGCTGGAAGCACCTCGCCGAGGGGTGCCTCGCCATCCGCGCCGGTGCCCTGTGGGTCGCCTGCAACGTCGACACCACGCTGCCCACCGAACGCGGGCAGCTCCCCGGCAACGGCGCGATGGTGGCCGCGCTCAAGGCAGCCACCGGTGCCGAGCCCGTCGTCGCCGGCAAGCCCGCCGCTCCGCTCTTCCACACCGCCGCGGAGTCCGCGAACGCGACGAAACCACTGGCCGTCGGCGACCGGCTCGACACCGACATCGCCGGTGCCGTCACCGCTGGACTCGACTCGCTGCTCGTGCTCACCGGCGTCGCGACCCCCGCGACCCTGCTGGCCGCTGTGCCCGAGGAGCGCCCGACGTACGTCGCCGCGACGCTCGAAGCCCTCACCCAGCCCGCGGCGGACCTGCAGCCCGGCCCCCAGAAGGGCTGGCAGGTGGACGTCGACAACCACGCGCTCGTCGTTTCGGCCAAGGGATCCTCGGACGCCTACGAGCTGCTGAGGGCCCTGTGCCACGAAGCCTGGCAGTCCGGCGTCACCGACGTGCGGCCCCAGGACGACGAGGCCGCCGCGGCGCTGGCCGAGCTGGGGCTCACGCGGTCGCGATGACTGATCGGTTAGCGTGGTAGCCGTGCAGCAACAACCCAGCCCGCGCCCCGTTCCCGGGCCGCCGCCGGGCCCGGCGCCGCAGGCGGACCCGCGTGCCGGGATCGACGAGGTCATGGCCGGCCTCGACGACCTCGACCGGGTTCCGCTCGCGGAACACGTCGAGCGCTTCGACGCGGTCCACTCCGAGCTCACCCACGCCCTGTCCAGCATCGACAAGGTTTGACCGATGCCCCGTAGGGCTCGCCTCGACGCCGAACTGGTCCGCCGGGGTCTGGCTCGCTCCCGTGAGCACGCCAGCACGCTGATCGGCGAGGGCAAGGTGACCGTGCGCGGCATGGTCGCGAGCAAGCCCGCCACCGGCGTGGAATCCGACGCCGCCATCGTCGTGCGCGCGGGCGACGACCCGGGCTGGGCATCGCGCGGTGCGCACAAGCTGCTCGGCGCGCTCGACGCCTTCGCGCCCGGTGGCCTGTCCGTCGAGGGCAAGCGCTGCCTCGACGCGGGCGCGTCCACCGGCGGCTTCACCGACGTCCTCCTGCGCCGCGGCGCGGCCCACGTCGTCGCGGCGGATGTCGGGCGCGGGCTGCTCGACTGGCGCCTGCAGACAGACGACCGGGTGCTCGTGCTGGACCGGACGAACGTGCGCAACCTGACCCCCGACCAGATCGGCGGCCCGGTGGACCTCGTCGTCGGCGACCTGTCGTTCATCTCGCTGCGGCTCGTCCTGCCCGCGCTCGCCGCGTGCGCGCTCCCCGGTGCCGACCTGGTGCCGATGGTCAAACCGCAGTTCGAGGTCGGCAAGGAACGGCTGGGCAGCGGCGGTGTCGTGCGCGACCCCGAGCTGCGCGCCCAGGCCGTGCTCGGGGTGCTGGCGGCGGCGGAGGAGCTGGGCCTGCACGCACACGGCGTTGTGGCCAGCCCCTTGCCCGGCCCCTCGGGCAACGTCGAGTACTTCGCCTGGCTCCGCCGCGAAGCGTCCACTGTGGACAGCGTGGAACAACTGGTGCGCACGGCGGTCGGAGAGGGTCCCCAGTGAACGAAAAGCGCGAGGTGCTGCTCGTCGTGCACCCCGACCGCAACGCCACCCGCGACGCCGCCCGCAAGGTGGCCGCGAAGTTCGCGGCCGCGGGCATCGGGCTGCGGGTGACCGAGGAAGAGGTGCGGGACCTCATCGAGCACGGCGGAGACGAGCGGCTGTGCACGTTGGTCGCCCCGCACGACCATCCCGCCCAGGGCGCTGAGCTGGTGCTCGTGCTCGGCGGCGACGGGACCCTGCTGCGCGCCGCCGAGATCGCGCGCCCGGCCGGCGTGCCCGTCCTGGGCGTCAACCTCGGCCGTGTCGGCTTCCTCACCGAGGCCGACTCGGACGCGCTCGAGGACACCGTGCACCGGGTCGTCGACCGCGCCTACACCGTCGAGGAGCGGATGACCATCGACGTCGCCGTGACCCTCGACGGCCAGCCTGTGGCCGAGACCTGGGCGCTCAACGAGGCGAGCGTGGAGAAGAGCTCGCGCGAGCGGGTCCTGGACGCGCTGATCGAGGTCGACGGGCGCCCGGTGTCCTCGTTCGGCTGCGACGGCGTCCTGTGCGCGACCCCGACCGGCTCCACCGCCTACGCCTTCTCCGCGGGCGGCCCCATCATCTGGCCCGACGTCGAGGCGCTGCTGGTGGTGCCGAGCAACGCGCACGCGATGTTCGCCCGGCCGCTGGTCGTCTCCCGGGACTCGGTGATCACCGTCGGCATCGACCCCGACGGCTCCCCGGCCGTGCTGACCTGCGACGGGCTGCGGCACATCGCGCTGCCCAGGGGCGCCAGGGTCCGGGTCGTGTCCGGGCGGGTGCCGGTGCGCCTGGCCCGGCTGTGGTCCGGGCCGTTCACCGACCGGCTGGTGCACAAGTTCGCGCTGCCGGTGAAGAGCTGGCGCGAACGACACGCGGGCTGATCGAACATATATTCGCAAAATGTCGGCCCCTGCCACTACGGTGGTCCCCGTGCTGGCCGAGATGCGCATCCAGGGCCTCGGAGTGATCGAGGACGCCCTGCTCGAACTGCACCCGGGCTTCACCGTGGTCACCGGGGAGACGGGTGCTGGCAAGACCATGGTCGTCACCGGGCTGCACCTGCTCTCGGGCGGGCGGGCCGAGGCCTCCAAGGTGCGGAACGGGTCCGGGCGGGCCGTCGTCGAGGGCCGGTTCGACGGCGTCCTCGCCGGGCACGTCGCCCGGATCGTGACCGACGCGGGTGGTGAGACCGACGAGGACGGCAGCCTGATCGCGATGCGCTCGGTGAGCGCCGACGGGCGCTCCCGCGCCCACCTGGGCGGGCGGTCGGTGCCGGTGAGCGTGCTGTCCGACCTGGCCGACCGGCTGCTGGCCGTGCACGGCCAGAACGACCAGCTGCGCCTGCTGCGCCCCGCCGAGCAGCGGGACGTGCTCGACAGGTTCGCCGGGGAGGCCGTGGCCGGGCCGCTGGCGCGCTACCGCGAGGTCCGCGAGCAGTGGCAGTCGGTGGTCGCCGAGCTGACCGAGCGGCAGACCCGCTCGCGCGAGCTGGCGCAGCAGGCCGACCTGCTGCGGCACGGCCTCGGCGAGATCGAGTCGGTCGACCCGCAGGCCGGGGAGGATGCCGAGCTCTCCGAGCAGATCAAACGGCTCGCCGCGGTCGACGAGCTGCGGGCGGCGGCCACAGCCGCGCACGAGGCGGTCTCGGGCGCCTCGGACGGCGACCCGGACGCGCCGGGTGCGCTGGGCCTGGTGGGCGAGGCGCGACGGCGGCTCGCCGGCGCCGAGGACTCGGTGCTGCGCGACCTCGAGCCGCGGCTGGCCGAGGCCGCCGTGCTGCTCACCGACGTGGGCGCCGAGCTGGGCGGCTACCTCGACGAGCTGGAGGCCGACCCACAGCGGCTGGAGCAGGTGCTCGCGCGGCAGGCCGACATCAAGAAGCTGACCCGCAAGTACGCCGCGGACGTCGACGGCGTGCTCGCCTGGGCCGAGGACGCCCGCGCCCGGCTGTCCACAATGGACACCTCCGAGGAGGCGCTGGCCGAGCTGGCGGCGCGCCGTGACGAGCTCGCGGCGCAGCTCGCCGAGCACGCGCAGGCGCTGTCGAAGGCGCGCGGCGAGGCGGCGGCGGAACTGTCCGGGGAGGTCACCGCGGAGCTGGCCGGCCTCGCGATGGGCCAGGCCCAGATCGACGTGACCGTGCAGCGCCGGGTCGCCGAGGCCGGTGACCAGTACGCCTTGCGGGTGGACGGTGAGCTGGTGCACGCGGGGAACAGCGGCGTCGACGAGGTCGAGCTGCTGCTGCGGGCGCACTCCGCCGCGCCGCCGTTGCCGGTGCACAAGGCCGCGTCGGGCGGTGAGCTGTCGCGGGTGATGCTGGCGATCGAGGTCGTGCTCGCGAACGCCGACACGGTGCAGACGCTGGTGTTCGACGAGGTGGACGCCGGGGTCGGCGGCCGGGCGGCGGTAGAGATCGGCAGGCGGCTGGCGCGGCTCGCGCGCAGCCACCAGGTGCTCGTCGTGACGCACCTGCCGCAGGTGGCCGCGTTCGCGGACCGGCACCTGGTGGTGGACAAGGGCACCGCGGAGGGCATCACGCGCAGCGGCGTGCAGACGCTGGAGCAGTCCGAGCGGGTGCAGGAGCTGGCGCGGATGCTGGCCGGGATGGAAGGCACCGAGACCGGGCGGGCACACGCCGAGGAGCTGCTCGCGGTGGCCGAGGCCGACAAGGCGGCCGCGTCCGGCCCGCGTAAGAAGGGCGGCTCGCGCAAGCCCAGGAAGTAGCCGGCGCGCAGGTCGAAGCGTCCTTTGTGGTCGTTTCGACTGTCCGGCCGGAAGTCCGGATAGCACAAGATCACGCTCGGAAACAACCGCCGCTACGGCGTGTTGTCCCCGCCATGCCGCCTGTGTTTGTCACTATCGGTGGCATGAAGCTGACCGGACTGCTCACTCGGCACACCGAGAACCTCCCCGGCATCACCGGCGTGGCCCGTGTGGACCGGCGCACCCGGGAGCTTCTCCGCCGGATCAGTCCGGGCGACGTGGTCGTCCTCGACCAGCTCGATCTCGACCGCACGACGGCCGACGCGCTGGTGGAGGCCGAGGTCGCCGCGGTGGTCAACGCCTCGCCGTCGATCTCCGGCCGCTTTCCCAACCTGGGGCCCGAGGTCGTGGTGGGCGCGGGCATCCCGCTGGTCGACGGCGTCGGCGGCGAGGTCCTGCGGCGGCTCAAGGACGGCACCAGGGTCCGCCTGCACGAGGGCATCGTCTACGTCGGCGAGCGGCGGGTCGCCTCGGGCGTCGAGCAGACCCGCGAGAGCATCGCCGACCAGATGATCGAGGCGAAGGCCGGGATGTCCACCCAGCTGGAAGCCTTCTCCGCCAACACGATCGAGTTCCTGCGCCGCGAGCGCACGCTGATCCTCGACGGCGTCGGCGTGCCCGAGGTGCGGGTCCCGTTGCGGGACAGGCACGTCCTGGTCGTCGCGCCCGGCAAGGGGCACGCGGCGGACCTCAAGGCGCTCAAGAAGTACATCGGCGAGCACCGCCCCGTCCTCTTCGGCGTCGACGCCGGCGCGGACACGCTGCGCGAGCAGGGCTACCAGCCGGACATCATCGTGGGCGACCCGAGCGGTATCGGTGCCGAGACGCTCAAGTCGGGCGCCGAGGTCGTGGTGCCCGCGCAGCCCGACGGGCACGCGCCGGGCGTCACCCGGATCCAGGACCTCGGCATCGGCGCGGTCACCTTCCCGGCGTCGGGCAACTCCGAGGACCTCGCGCTCCTGATCGCCGACGCGCACCAGGCGAGCCTGGTGGTGACCGTCGGGTTCCAGGCGACGCTCGCGGAGTTCCTCGACCACGGCCGGTCCGGCTCCAACCCGTCCACCTTCCTCACCCGGCTCAAGCTGGGCACGAAGCTGGTGGACGGCAAGGCTGTCGCCGCGCTGCACCGCAGCCGCGTCTCGCTCGGCGCGGTGGTGCTGCTCGTGCTCGCCGCGCTCGTGGTGGTCGTCGTCGCGCTGCTGATGTCCGACGTCGGCAGCGTCTACCTCGACTGGATCCGCGCCACCTGGAATTCGTTCACCAGCTGGGTCAAGGGGCTTTTCGCGTGATTTCTCTGCGGTACCACATCGTCTCGATCGCCTCGGTGTTCCTGGCGCTGGCGGTAGGGGTGGTGCTCGGCTCGACGGCGCTGAGCGGCTCGCTGCTGTCCGGGCTCTCGGACGAGAAGGGGCAGCTGGCGAGTCAGGTCGCCGACCTGCAGGCACAGCGCAACCAGCTCAACGCCCGGCTCACCGATGCCGACGCGTTCGCCGGTGCGATGGGCCCGAAGGTCGTCGCCGGGGCGCTCGCGCAGCGGTCGGTCATCCTGATCACGACCGAGGACGCGAAGCCGGCCGACCGCGACGCGCTCAAGCAGCTCATCGGCCAGTCGGGCGCGACGGTGACCGGCGAGCTGCAGCTGACCTCGTCGTTCGTCGACCCGGCGAAGGCCGACCAGCTGCGGCAGGTGGTGACGCGCCTGCAGCCCGCCGGCTCGACGTTCCCGACCGCGGGCGACCCCGGCACCCTCGCCGGTGCGCTTGTCGGCTCGGTGCTGCTGCTGAACAAGGACACCGCGAAGCCGCAGTCCACCCCCGACGAGCTGGCCGCGGCGATCGGCGGGCTCACCGACGGCGGGTTCGTCAGGGCCAGCCCGAGCATCGGGCCAGGGCAGCTCGCCGTGGTGCTGACCAGCGGGCAGGCGACCGGTGACGGGGCGGGGGACAAGGCCGCGACGCTGGCCCGGTTCGCCACGCAGCTCGACCGGTCCGGTGCGGGCAGCGTGCTCGCCGGCGACCCGGCCTCGGCGGAGGGCACCGGGGCGCTCGGGGTGGTCCGTGCCGACACCTCCGCGACCTCGATCCTGTCCACCGTGGACAACGTCAACACGGCGGCGGGCCGGATCGCGACGGTGCTGGCACTGCGCGAGCAGCTCGACGGCGCCGTCGGCCGGTACGGGATCGCGGGCAACGCGCAGGCGCCCGCGCCCGGGGTGAACGCCAGCGGTAGCTAGGCGCGCCGGGGAGCGGTGCACCGCCGCTGCTGCGGTGCGCCCGGGACGGTGGTCGGTACCGTCGCGGAGCGTGAGTCCCTACCTCACCGTGCAGGACCGCCGTCAGCGTGCCCACGGGGCCGTCGACCGGCTCCACGAGCGGCTGCTGGCCAACGACGTGCACGGGTTCGCCGCCGTCTTCGCCGTCAACGGGGTGCTGGAGCTCCCGTTCGGGCCGGCCGCATTGCGCGGCCGCGAGCAGGTGCGTGAGTACGTGCGGGACGACATCACCGCGATCGTGTCGCAGACCAGGTACGACACGACCGATCCGGACGTGCTCGTCGTCGAGTGGGAAGCCGGTGGCAGCAGGCACCTCACCGTGGTCAGGGTCGGCGGCGGCGGGGTGGAGTTGTTCCGCGACTACTCCGGCCCGGCGGCCGCCGGGGAAGAACCACGTTCTGGTTAGATGCCGCGGTGCGCTTTGTAGCCGACCTGCACATCCACTCGAAATACTCCCGTGCGTGCAGCAAGGACTGCGACCTCGAACATTTGACCTGGTGGGCGCGCCGCAAGGGCGTCACCCTCGTCGGCACCGGGGACTTCACGCATCCCGCGTGGTTCGAGCACCTGCGCGAGAACCTGGTTCCGGCCGAGCCCGGCCTGTTCCGGCTGCGCGAGGACCTCGACACCGCGATCCGGCGCCGCCTGCCGCCGGCGTGCTCGGCCTCGGACGTGCGGTTCATGCTCTCGGTCGAGATCTCCACGATCTACAAGCGGGCCGAGCGCACCCGCAAGGTGCACCACCTGGTCTACGTGCCGGACTTCGAGGCGGCCGAGAAGTTCAACCAGCGGCTCGGCCGGATCGGCAACCTCGGCTCCGACGGCCGTCCCATCCTCGGGCTGGACTCCCGGGACCTGCTGGAGATCACGTTGGAGAGCGGCGCCGGGTCGTACCTCGTGCCCGCCCACGTGTGGACGCCGTGGTTCGCCGTGCTCGGCTCGAAGTCCGGGTTCGACGCGATCGAGGACTGCTACGCCGATCTCGCCGAGCACGTGTTCGCGCTGGAAACCGGGTTGTCCAGCGATCCCGAGATGAACTGGAAGATCAGCGGGCTCGACAGGTACCGGCTGGTCAGCAACTCCGACGCGCACTCGCCGCCGATGCTCGGGCGCGAGGCGACGGTGTTCGACACCGACCTGGACTACTTCGCGCTCAAGCGCGCGCTGGAGACCGGGCGCGGGCACGCGGGGTCGATCGAGTTCTTCCCGGAGGAGGGCAAGTACCACGTGGACGGGCACCGCAAGTGCGGTGTCCGGATGGAGCCGGGGGAGACCCGCGCGCACGGCGGGCTGTGCCCGGAGTGCGGGAAGCCCCTGACCGTGGGCGTGCTCAGCCGCGTGGCGGAGCTGGCCGACCGGGCGGAGGCCGTGCGCCCGGCCGGTGCCGCGCCGTTCCGCAGCCTCGTGCCGCTGCCGGAGGTGATGAGCGAGATCCTCGGCGTGGGACCGAAGAGCAAGAAGGTGCTCCGCGAGATCGACCAGCTCACCGCGACCTTCGGGCCCGAGCTGTCGATCCTGCAGGACGTGCCGCCCGAGGACCTCGAAGCGCGCTCGCCGCTGCTGGGGGAGGCCGTCCGGCGGCTGCGGCGCGGCGAGGTGATCCGCGATCCCGGCTACGACGGCGAGTACGGGGTGATCCGGCTGTTCGAGCCCGCGGAGCTGAGGCAGTCCGCCACGATCGGCCTGTTCGACGACGGCCTGTTCGCCACTGCCGAAAAACCGGTGAAGCAGCGGAGCATACCGGAAAGCGCGCCGCCGGTCGCCGGGAAACCCGTTGCGGCACAACCGAAAACGAAGACCGGTACGCTGCTCGGCGGCCTCGACCCCGACCAGCGCGAGGCGGCCGGGAGCGGCGACGGCCCGCTGCTGATCATCGCGGGACCGGGCACCGGCAAGACCCGGACGCTGACCCATCGCCTCGCGCATCTGGTGTCCGACCGCGACGTGCCGCCCGAGCAGTGCCTCGCGATCACCTTCACCCGTCGTGCCGCCGAGGAGATGGCGGAACGGCTGGCCGCGCTCGTGCCCGCACAAGCGGCGAAGCTGACGGTCGCGACGTTCCACTCGCTCGGCGTGCGGATCCTGCGTGCGCTGCACGATCGCGCCGGGCTCAGCGCGGACTTCGGGATCGCCGACCAGGCCCGGCAGCTCGCGATCCTCGCTGAGGTCACCGGCGAGGAGGGCGACGCCCGGCGGATGCTCGGGGAGCTGTCCCGCCACCGCCGCACCGGCAGCACGGACGAGCTGGCGGAGCGGTACACGAAAGCCTTGCGGCACCAGGATCTCGTCGACTTCGACGACCTCGTCGCGCTGCCGGCAGCCCTGCTGGAAGCCGACCCGGCGCTGGCCGCCGCCTACCGGGAGCGCTACCGCTGGATCTCCGTCGACGAGTACCAGGACGTCGACGAGCAGCAGTACCGGCTGCTGCGGCTGCTCGCCCCCGCCGACGGCAACCTGACCGCCATCGGCGACCCGGACCAGGCCATCTACCGCTTCCGCGGCGCGGACGTCGGGTTCTTCCTGCGCTTCCAGCAGGACTTCGCCCCGGCGCGGACCGTCCAGCTGACGCGGAACTACCGGTCGAACCCGCGAATCGTCGACGCCGCCCTGCGGGTCATCGAGCCCGGCACGCTCGTGCCCGGGCGCGAGCTGCGGCCGATGGGCGCGCACGGCGACGCGCCGGTCGGGGTGCACCACGCGGCCGACGAGCGGGCCGAGGCCGCGTTCGTCGTCCGGACCATCGACCAGTTGCTCGGTGGCGCGTCGTTCCACTCGCTCGACAGCGGGCGGGTGGCCGCCGACGGCACGCAAGGACTCGGCTTCGCGGACTTCGCCGTGCTGTACCGGACCGACCGGCAGGCCCGCGGTCCCACGACCGGCTGGCCGAACGGCCCGGCGTGGCGGAGATCGTCGCCGAGTTCGCGTTCCCGGGGGAGGGGACCACGGTGGCCGAGCGCGTCCGGCGCGCGGGCGACGTCGTGCTCGCGCGCGGCGGTGCTGCGGCCGAGATCCACACGGCGGTGGACCTGCTGAAGCCGCTGGCGTCGCGGTGCGGCGACGACCTGGCGCGGTTCCGCACGGAGCTGTCGCTGGGGGTCGAGGTGGACACCTGGGATCCGCGGGCCGACCGCGTTTCGCTGCTGACGCTGCACGCGGCGAAGGGGCTGGAGTTTCCCGTCGTGTTCGTCGTCGGCTGCGAGGACGGCCTGTTGCCGCTGCGCTGGCCCGGCACCGAGCCGGCCGAGGAGGAGCTGGCCGAGGAGCGTCGGCTGCTGTTCGTCGGCATCACCCGCGCGCAGCGGCACCTGTACCTGAGCCACGCCGCCGAACGCGGCGGGCGCACGAGCGGCCGTTCCCGGTTCCTCGCCGATCTCGGCGACGCCGTGGAGGTGCTCGGCTCACCGCGAAACCGGCCGCGGGAGCAGCAGCTGCGGCTGCTCTAGGTGCCGGCCAGCGCCGCCACCACGGGAATCGCCTGCTCCAGTGCCATCACGTTGATCGTGACGTAGGAGACGCCGAGCTCGTCGCGGCGGCGCTTGAGGGTGTCGATCGCCGTCGCCGTGTCGCCGGTCAGCACGGACACGTTCTGGTTGTCCGCCGTGCGCTCGGGGTCGATGCCGAACATCCGTACCCACGGCGAGACCTCGCCGTCGCCGATGTGGAAGACGTTGACGCTCAGCTCCAGCTCGTCGAACCGGTCGCCGGCCACCTCCCGCACCAGCCGCAGCTTCTCGCCGAGGCCGCGCTCGGAGCCGTCGGCGGCCACCGCGACGATGTCGGCCTGGCGGGCCGCGATCGTGAGCAGCTTGTCGCCGCCGCCCGCGACCATGATCGGTGGGCGCGGGGTCTGCGCGGGCCTGAACGCTTCCTGCGCGAACATCCGGTCCGCCGTCTCGATGGCCTCGCCGACCTGGCGCACCCGCTCGCCGGGGCTGCCGTAGGGCACCTCCATCAGCTCGGCGTCGCCCGCCGCGTCCGGCCTGCCCGCCCCGAGGCCCAGCTCGAACCGGCCCTCCGAGAGCCGGTCGAGTGCGGCGGCCTCCCACGCGATCGACTGCGGGGTGTACAGCGGGACGGGCAGCACGAAGTTGCCCAGCCGCAGCCGCTCGGTCACGGACGCTGCGGCGGCCAGCCCGAGGAACGAGGGATTCGCCCGGACACCGTCGGGCACCAGCAGCGTCGAGAAGCCGAGCTCCTCGGCGCGGCGGGCGAGCGCCGCCCATTCGCCGACCGTCCCCCGCGACGCCGCCACGAGCCCGAAACGAAAAATCCGGTCCGACAAGTCCTGCTCCCTTTGCTATCGTGGCACCGACTCCAGAAGATCATGCTCCCAGAACCACGCCGCAGCACAGGAGCATTTCCGTGGAACGCGGAACAAGGAGGGGCGGCACGCCAACCGACCCTGCCTTGAGAGGAGCTCATCATGTCCGTAGGCCTGGGCCTGCCCATCGCCCGCCCCGAAGCGCTGCCCGACTGGGGACGCCGCGCCGACGACGGCCCGTTCACCACCCTCGGCCTGCTCGACAGGCTGACCTGGCACAACCCCGAACCCCTGGTCACCCTCGCCGCGCTCGCCGGCGCCACCACCCGCATCCGGCTGCAGACCGAGGTCCTGCTCGCGCCGCTGCGCGAGCCCACACTGCTGGCGAAGCAGGCCGCCACGCTCGACCGGTTGTCCGGCGGGCGGTTCACCCTCGGCCTCGGTGTCGGCGGTCGCGCGGACGAGTTCGAGCTCGTCGGCGCCGACCTGCGCGCCCGCGGCCGTCGGCTCGACGAGCAGATGAAGATCATGCGCGACATCTGGGCCGGGAGTTCTGTGGGCCCGGCGCCCGCCCGCGAAGGCGGGCCCGAAGTGGTCTTCGGCGCCTTCGCCGAACCGGCGCTCGAACGCGTCGCCCGCTGGGGCGACGGGTTCCTGTGCGCCGCACCGCTGAGCTTCGCCGGGCGGCTCTTCGCGTCCGTCGAGGCCTCCTGGTCGCGTGCCGGGCGCGTGGGCAGGCCCCGGATGGTCGCGCAGGTCAACGTCGCGCTCGGCCCGGAGTCCACTGTGGACGAAGCGAGGGCGGCGCTGCTGGCCTACTACGGGTTCGCCGGGGACCTGGCCACGCAGAACGCCGAGCGTATGCTCACCACGCCCTCGGCCGTGCGGGAGGCTGTCGAGGCGTTCACCGCCCTCGGCGCCGACGAGGTCATCCTCTACTGCTGGTCGCCCGACGCCGACCAGGTCGACCGCCTCGCCGATGCCGTGGGCTGATCAGCCCAGCATCGCCTGCCACGCCCGCGTGAAGCCGGGGAAGGTCTTGCCGACCGTTGCCGGGTTCTCCACCTCGACGCCGGGTACGCGCAGGCCCAGCACCGCAGCGGCCATCACCAGCCGGTGGTCCTCGTAGGTGTGGAACACCCCGCCGCGCAGCGGAGCCGGGGTGATCGCCAGGCCGTCCTCGGTCTCGGTCACCCCGGCGCCCAGCGCCGACAGCTCCGTCGCGAGCGCGGCGAGCCGGTCGGTTTCGTGCCCACGCAGGTGCGCCACCCCCGAGATGACCGAGGGGCCGTCGGCGAAGCACAGCAGGGCCGCGACGACGGGAGTCAGCTCGCCCACCTCGTGCAGGTCCAGCCGTGCCCCGGAGATCTCACCGGTCCCGGTGACGGTGAGGCCGGTGTCGTCGAGCTCGGCACGCTGACCGAGCTCGGCGAGCAGGCTGCGCAGCCAGTCGCCGGGCTGCGTGGTGCGTTCGGGCCAGCCCTCGATGCGGACGCTGCCGCCGGTGACCGCCGCTGCGGCGGCGAACGGCGCGGCCGTCGACAGGTCCGGCTCGACGGCGTAGTCCGGGCAGCTCAGCCGCGTGGCCGGGACGTGGAACTCCTTGCCGGACCGTTCGGGCGCCGCGCCGAACCGGCGCAGCAGGTCCAGCGTCATCGCGATGTGCGGCTCGCTCGGCGGGGCGCCGCCGACCAGGCGCACCGTGACCCCGGAGGTGAACGACGGGCCCGCGAGCAGCAACGCGGACAGGAACTGGCTCGACGCGCTCGAGTCCAGCTCGACCTTCCCGCCGGCGATCCCGCCGTGCCCGAGCACCGTGAACGGCGGCGCGCCACGGCCCTCGTCCTCGATGTCCAGGCCCAGCTCCGCCAGCGCACGCAGCAGCGGCGCGACCGGCCGGCGGCGGATCGCCTCGTCGCCGTCGAACAGCACCGGGCGCGAGCCCAGGCCCGCCAGCGCGGGGGTGAACCGCGCGACCGTGCCCGCGTTGCCCAGCGCCACCGAGACCGGCTCGGTGCCCTCGGGCGCGAGCGGGCGGACGAGCACGTCCTCGCCACGCGCCTCGGCGGAACCGCCCAGCGCCGACAGCGCGCCGGTCATCAGCCGCGCGTCGCGCGAGTCGAGCGGCTTGCGGACCAGCACCGGGCCGTCCGACAGCGCGGCGAGCACGAAGGCGCGGTTCGTGATCGACTTCGAACCCGGGACGCGCACACTCGCGTCCAGCGGGCCGGAAGCGGTGGGGGCGGACCAGGTGCTCGCTGTGTTTCCCGACACGACTGCCTCTTCTCCTCGGGCATTGGTGCTGGTGACATCGAACTATGTCGGCGTGGCCCGGACGCGTCCGGGTCCCCGTGCGATAAGGTGGAAGCCCGTGGGACTTCAGCCGCGGACAGCCAAGTACGTCTTTGTCACCGGAGGCGTCGCCTCCTCATTGGGTAAGGGACTCACGGCCTCGAGCCTGGGTCAGCTCCTTACCGCGCGTGGTCTCCGGGTCACGATGCAGAAGCTCGACCCGTATCTCAACGTGGACCCGGGCACCATGAACCCCTTCCAGCACGGCGAGGTCTTCGTGACCGAGGACGGAGCCGAGACCGACCTCGACATCGGGCACTACGAGCGGTTCCTCGACCGCGACCTCACCGGCTCGGCCAACGTCACCACCGGTCAGGTCTACTCCGAGGTCATCGCCAAGGAGCGGCGCGGCGAGTACCTCGGCGACACCGTCCAGGTCATCCCGCACATCACCGACGAGATCAAGCGGCGCATCATGGCCGTCGCCTCCTCCGACGGGACCGACCTGCGTCCCGACGTCGTCATCACGGAGGTCGGCGGCACGGTCGGTGACATCGAGTCCCTGCCGTTCCTCGAGGCCTGCCGCCAGGTGCGGCACGAGATCGGCCGCGACAACTGCTTCTTCCTGCACGTGTCGCTGGTGCCCTACCTCGCGCCGTCGGGCGAGCTGAAGACCAAGCCCACGCAGCACTCCGTGGCCGCCCTGCGCAACATCGGCATCCAGCCCGACGCGCTGGTGTGCCGGGCCGACCGGGACCTGCCCGACGACCTCAAGCGCAAGATCGGGCTGATGTGCGACGTGGACACCGAGGCCGTCGTCGCCTGCCCGGACGCGTCGTCGATCTACGACATCCCGAAGGTGCTGCACCGCGAAGCCCTCGACGCCTACGTCGTGCGGCGGCTGGACCTGCCCTTCCGCGACGTCGACTGGACGGTGTGGGGCGACCTGCTCGACCGCGTGCACAACCCGGCCGAGACCGTCCGGATCGCGTTGGTGGGCAAGTACATCGACCTGCCCGACGCGTACCTGTCGGTCACCGAGGCGCTGCGCGCGGGCGGGTTCGCCCACCACGCCAAGGTGGAGATCGTCTGGGTCGCCTCCGACCGCGCCACCACCCCGGCGGGCGCCGCGCAGGCACTGTCCGGTGTGGACGGTGTGCTGGTGCCCGGCGGGTTCGGCGTGCGCGGCATCGAGGGCAAGCTCGGCGCCATCACCTACGCCCGCACCCGTGGCATCCCCGTGCTCGGGCTGTGCCTGGGTCTGCAGTGCATGGTCATCGAGGCGGCGCGCAACCTGGCCGGGATCGAGGACGCCAACTCCGCGGAGTTCGACGACGCCACCAAGCACGCGGTGATCTCCACGATGGCCGACCAGAAGGACGTCATCGCCGGCGAGCGCGACATGGGCGGCACCATGCGCCTCGGCGCGTACCCGGCGAAGCTCAAGCCCGGCTCGCAGGTGGCCAAGGCCTACGGCACCACCGACGTGTCCGAGCGGCACCGGCACCGCTACGAGGTCAACAACTTCTACCGCGAGCAGCTCGCGGCCGCGGGCCTGGTGTTCTCCGGGACCTCGCCCGACGACCGGCTGGTGGAGTTCGTCGAGCTGCCCGAGGACGTGCACCCGTTCTTCGTCGGCACCCAGGCGCACCCCGAGCTCAAGAGCCGCCCCACCCGGCCGCACCCGCTGTTCGACGCGTTCGTCAAGGCCGCGGTCAAGTACCGCACCGCCGACCGGCTGCCGGTCGAGCTGCCCGAGCCCTCGGGGGTGCGCTGATGGCGCCGGGGGAGCACGAGTTCGAGGTGGTGTCGTCGAAGGACGTCCACATCGGACACGTCGTCGGCCTGCGCGTCGACGACGTCCGGATGCCCGGCGGCTCGGTCGCCAAGCGCGAGGTGGTCGAGCACCTCGGCGCGGTCGCGATCGCGGCCGTCGACGACGACGGCGCGGTCACGCTGATCCACCAGTACCGGCACCCGCTGGGCCGCCGGATCTGGGAGCTGCCTGCCGGGCTGCTCGACGAGGCCGACGAGCTGCCGGTCGACGCGGCGCGCCGGGAGCTGGTCGAGGAGGCCGGGGTCACCGCGAACCGGTGGGAGACGCTCGTCGACGTCGCGGCCTCGCCCGGGTTCACCGACGAGGTGGTGCGCGTGTTCCTCGCCCGTGAGGTGTCCGAAGTGGACCGCGAGGCGCTGGGGCACGACGACGAGGAGGCCGACCTCGTCGTGCACAAGGTCCCGCTCGCCGAGGCAGTCCGGATGGCACTCGCCGGGGAGCTGGTCAACGGCGCCACGGTCGCCGGGGTGCTCGCCGCCCACGCCGTGCTCACCGGGGCGGCCGAGACCCGGCCCGCGGACGCCGAGTGGCGCGACCGCCCGCGCACCTTCGCGAAGCGCTCTCGCTAGCGGGTTCTGCCCGGGGTTAGGGTGTCGCCCGTGGCGAACGCGGGCGGTACTCCGGTGGCGCAGGTGATCGCGGCCTATCTCGATCACCTGGCGGTCGAACGGGGAACCGCCCGCAACACCCTCGAGAGCTACTCGCGGGACCTCCGCCGCTACGCCGCCCATCTCGGACACGCGGGGGTCACCGACTTCGGGAAGATCCGCGAGGCGGACGTCACCGGCTTCGGCGCCGCGCTACGCGAAGGCGACGACGAGCATCCCCCGCTCGCCGCGTCCTCAGCCGCCCGCGCGCTGGTCGCCGTCCGCGGGCTGCACCGGTTCGCACACATTGACGGCATCACCGAGGACGACCCGGCGCGCGAGGTCCGCCCGCCCGCCGCGGCGAAGCGGCTGCCCAAGGCGTTGCCGGTGGACGACGTGCTGCGGCTGCTGGACGTGCCGGCCACCGAGGGGGAGCGGCCGCTGCGCGACCGGGCCCTGCTGGAACTGCTGTACTCCACCGGCGCCCGGATCTCCGAGGCCGTCGGGCTCGACCTCGACGACGTCGACCGCGGCGAGCGGACGGTGCTGCTCGACGGCAAGGGCGGCAAGCAGCGGCTGGTGCCGATCGGCAAACCGGCCGTGGCGGCGCTGGAGGCGTACCTGGTGCGGGCGCGGCCGGTGCTCGCGTCCCGGGGCCGGGGAACCGCGGCGGTGTTCCTCAACGCACGCGGCACCCGGCTGTCGCGGCAGAGCGCGTGGCAGGTGTTGAAGACGAGCGCCGAACGAGCCGGAATCTCCGCCAGCGTGTCACCACACACGCTGCGTCACTCCTTCGCCACCCATCTGCTTGAAGGGGGCGCCGATGTCCGGGTGGTGCAGGAGCTGTTGGGACACGCTTCGGTGACCACGACGCAGGTGTACACCCTCGTCACGGTGAACACTCTCCGTGAGATATATGCTACGGCCCATCCTCGGGCGCTGGGTTGATCCGGCCGAATACCGGCGAGCCGCTTTGGCGACAATCGCGGAGCGCAATAGGCTTCGGCAGACCCGTCGAACGAGGAGTTTTCGCGCCATGTCGACAGAGCAGCCTCCGGCCAGATCGGCCGCGGCCATGTCGGCCGCCGCGAACCTTCAGCTGACCATCGCGACAGAGGGAGAACCCGAGGCTGTGGACACGGCCGTGCAGCCCGGCAAGGTGAACGGGAAGCCCCAGTTGGGCCCCACCGGCAGGCCGTGGCGGGAGATACCGGACCCGCCCCTGCTCGACAAACACGGTCCCGCGACCGTGCTCGCGATGTGCAACCAGAAGGGCGGCGTCGGCAAGACCACCTCGACGATCAACCTGGGTGCTGCGCTGGCCGAGTACGGCCGCCGCGTGCTGCTGGTCGACTTCGACCCGCAGGGCGCGCTGTCGGTGGGCCTCGGCGTGCAGCCGCACGAACTGGACCAGACGGTCTACAACGCGATCATGGAACGGGCCGTCACGGCGGACAACGTGCTGCGCAAGACCCGGGTCGAGGGCATGGACCTGCTGCCGAGCAACATCGACCTGTCCGCCGCCGAGGTGCAGCTGGTGGCCGAGGTCGGCCGCGAGCACACGTTGCTCCGGGTACTGCAACCGGTGCTCAGCGGCTACGACTATGTTCTGGTCGACTGCCAGCCATCGCTCGGGTTGCTCACGGTGAACGCGCTCACTGCCGCGGACGGCGTGGTCATCCCGCTGGAGTGCGAGTTCTTCAGCCTGCGTGGCGTGGCTTTGTTGATCGACACGATCGAGAAGGTACGCGAGCGCTTGAACCCCAAATTGGACATCACCGGCATCCTGGCCACCATGTTCGACCCCAGGACCCTGCATTCGAGAGAGGTCATGGCACGCGTGGTCGAGGCGTTCGGTGACACCGTGTTCGACACGGTGATCAACCGCACCGTGCGGTTCCCCGAGACCACCGTGGCCGGGGAGCCGATCACCCGCTGGGCACCCAAGTCCGCCGGCGCGATGGCGTATCGCGCGCTGGCCCGTGAGGTGATCGCTCGGTGAGCAGGCGAGCCTCCCTGCCCGGGGCCTCGGAACTCTTCCGCCTGACCAGCAGTCCCGCCCTCGAGCCCGTCGCGCCGCGCCCGGTCGAGGTACCGCGCCCGTCCGGCGAGGGACAGCAGCGGGAGCAGCTGGAGCGCAGCGGCAACACCCGGCGTGGTTCCGGCAGGCAGAAGCACGACTCCAAGATCACGGTCTACGTCTCGGGCGACGAGCTGGTCGCGATGGAGCAGGCGCGCCTCGCGCTGCGCGCACAGCACGGCCTGGTCATCGACCGCGGCCGGCTGGTGCGCGAGGCGGTGGCGGTCCTGCTCGCCGACTTCGATCAGCACGGGCCGGACTCGGTGCTGGTCCAGCGGCTGCGCGAGCGCGAGTACGACGCCGAAGAAGCCACCGGGTCGTGACCGGCACTCCGGAACCGGCCCCGGCTGCCGGGCCGGGGCCCGGGGCCGAGGAGGGCCCGTCCGCGAAGTTCAAGGTGCGCCTGTCGAACTTCGAGGGCCCGTTCGACCTGTTGCTGCAGCTGATCTCCCAGCACCAGCTGGACGTCACCGAGGTCGCGCTGCACCAGGTGACCGACGACTTCATCGCCTACACGCGGGCGCTGGGGTCGGAGTGGGACCTGGACGAGACCACCGAGTTCCTGGTGGTCGCGGCGACGCTGCTCGACCTCAAGGCCGCGCGGCTGCTGCCCGCGGCGGACGTCGAGGACGAGGACGACCTCGCCTTGCTGGAGGCGCGTGACCTGCTGTTCGCCCGGGTGCTGCAGTACCGGGCGTACAAGCAGGTCGCCGAGCTGTTCTCGGAGCTGGAAGCCGGTGCGCTGCGGCGGTACCCGCGGTCGGTGGCGCTGGAGGACCGGTATCTCGGGCTGCTGCCGGAGGTGATGCTGGGGGTCAGCCCGGAGAAGTTCCGGGAGGTGGCACTGTCGGTGTTCCGGCCCAAGCCGCCGCCGACGGTGTCGCTGGACCACCTGCACATGGGCCGGGTGTCGGTCCGGGAGCACGCGGCGTTGTTGCGGGTGCGGCTGGCGGAGGCGGGCACGGCGACCTTCGGGGAGCTGGTGTCGGACTGCGAGCACACGATCGAGGTCGTGGCGCGCTTCCTGGCGCTGCTGGAGCTTTACCGGGAGGCGACCGTCCAGTTCGAACAGGCCGAGGCGCTGGGCACGCTGAACGTGCGGTGGATCGGCGGATCGCCGGAGCAGGCCGCCGAGGAGGCCGAGCAGGACCGGACCCGCGTCGAGGAAGAGGAGTACGGGTGAACCCCGAGGAGGAACGACCGGTCGTCGACCTGGACACGCTCGGCGCGGCGGAGCCGGTCGACGTCGAGCCCGAGCCGGTGGCCGAGCCGGAGCCGGAGTCGGACGCGGTTGGCGAGGTCGAGGCGGTGGCCGAGCCGGAGGCGGTGGCGGAGGCGGTGGCCGAGGTCCCGGCGGACAGCGAGCCGGCGCCCGACAGCGCGCCCGGGGCCGAAGCCCAGGGCGACCAGGGCGACGACGAGGACGACCCCGGGCTGGTGGCCATGGACCGGTCGCTGCCGGACCTCACCGAGGACGCCGCGCTGGAGTCGGCGCTCGAGGCGTTGCTGCTGGTCGTCGACTCACCGGCCAGTGAGGAGTCGCTCGCGGAGGCCGTCGACCAGCCGGCCGCACGCGTGACCGGCGCGCTGCGCACGATGGCCGAGCGGTTCACCGAGCGCGCCAGCGGCATCGACCTGCGCCGGGTCGGCGAGGGCTGGCGGTTCTTCACCCGCGACACCTACGCCCCGTTCGTCGAGAAGCTGCTGCTCGACGGCCAGCGGTCCAAGCTCACCCGCGCGGCACTCGAAACCCTGGCGGTGATCGCCTACCGCCAGCCCGTCACCCGGTCCCGCGTCGCGGCCGTGCGCGGCGTGAACGTGGACGGCGTCATCCGGACGCTGCTGGCCCGCGGCCTCATCGAGGAGGCGGGCACCGATCCGGAGACCGGTGGCACCCTGTATGTCACCACGGAGTTGTTCCTAGAGCGGCTCGGGCTCCCGTCGTTGAACGACCTGCCCCCGATCGCCCCGTTGCTACCCGAAGTGGACGCGATCGATGACATCTGATGAAGCACCCGAGGGTGTCCGCCTGCAGAAGGTGCTCGCCAAGGCGGGCATCGCGTCGCGGCGCGCGGCCGAGGAGCTGATCGCGCAGGGCCGCGTCAGCGTGGACGGCCGCACCGTGCGCGAGCAGGGCCACCGGGTCGACCCGGACAGCGCCGTCATCCACGTCGACGGCACCCGCGTGATCCTCCGCGAGGACCTGGTCTACCTGGCGCTGAACAAGCCCAAGGGCGTGCACAGCACGATGACCGACGACCAGGGTCGTCCCTGCGTCGGGGACTACGTGCGCAACCGCGCGGAGCGGCTGTTCCACGTCGGGCGCCTCGACGCGGAGACCGAGGGCCTGTTGTTGTTCACCAACGACGGCGACCTCGCGCACCGGTTGATGCACCCGTCCTACCACGTGCCCAAGACCTACCTCGCCGAGGTGGACGGGCTCGTGCCGCGCGGGCTCGGCAAGCAGCTCAAGGCCGGCATCGAGCTCGAGGACGGCCCGGTCAAGGTCGACGCGTTCCGGGTCAAGGACATGCAGGCGGGCCGGACGCTGGTCGAGATCGTGCTGCACGAAGGACGCAAGCACATCGTGCGCAGGCTGCTGGCCGAGGTCGGCTTCCCGGTGCGCAAGCTCGTCCGCACCGCGGTCGGCGACGTGCAGCTGGGCAACCCCAAGCCGGGCACCATGCGCAGGCTCACCCGCGAAGAGGTCGGCGGCCTTTACCGCGCCGTGGGTCTGTGAGGGTGGCCGCCGCTACCCTGGCCGGGTGACTTCCACCGAAACGGTCTCCGACGCACTCGGCGTGCTCCGGCGCGTCTTCGGCTACGACTCCTTCCGGGGCGAGCAGGAGGCGATCATCAGCCACGTCGTCGACGGCGGCGACGCGCTCGTGCTGATGCCCACCGGCGGTGGCAAGTCGCTGTGCTACCAGATCCCCTCGCTGGTGCGCGACGGCGTCGGCGTGGTGATCTCGCCGCTCATCGCCCTGATGCAGGACCAGGTGGACGCCCTGCGGGCGCTGGGCGTGCGGGCCGGGTTCCTCAACTCCACGCAGGACCACCACCAGCGCCGCGAGGTCGAGGCCGCCTATCTCGCGAACGAGCTGGACCTGCTCTACCTCGCGCCGGAACGGCTGCGGCTGGAGTCCACGGCCGCGCTGCTGGGCCGGGGGAAGGTCGCGTTGTTCGCGATCGACGAGGCGCACTGCGTGTCCCAGTGGGGGCACGACTTCCGGCCCGACTACCTGGGCCTGTCGGAGCTGCACGAGCGGTGGCCGGACGTCCCGCGCATCGCGCTCACCGCGACCGCGACCGCGGCGACGCACGCCGAGATCGCGACGAGGCTGAACCTGGGCGAGGCGAAGCACTTCGTCGCGAGCTTCGACCGGCCGAACATCCAGTACCGGATCGTGTCCAAGAACAGTCCGCAGAAGCAGCTGCTGGACCTGCTGCGCACCGAGCACGCCGGGGACGCGGGCATCGTCTACTGCCTGTCGCGCAACTCCGTGGAGAAGACCGCGGAGTTCCTGGTGCAGAACGGGATTCCGGCGGTGCCCTACCACGCGGGGCTGGACTCGCGCACGCGGGCGGCGAACCAGGCGCGGTTCCTGCGGGAGGACGGGCTCGTGGTGGTCGCGACGATCGCGTTCGGCATGGGCATCGACAAGCCGGACGTCCGGTTCGTCGCGCACCTGGACCTGCCGAAGTCGGTCGAGGGCTACTACCAGGAGACCGGCCGCGCGGGCCGTGACGGGCTGCCGTCGACAGCCTGGCTCGCCTACGGGCTGCAGGACGTCGTGCAGCAGCGCAAGATGATCGACACGTCCGAGGGCGACGCGGCGCACCGGCGCCGGCTCGGGACGCACCTGGACGCGATGCTGGCGTTGTGCGAGACGGTCGAGTGCCGGCGCGTGCAGCTGCTGAACTACTTCGGCCAGCAGGGCGAGCCGTGCGGCAACTGCGACACCTGCCTGACCCCGCCGGAGTCGTGGGACGGCACCATCGCCGCGCAGAAGCTCCTGTCCACTGTGTACAGACTGCAGAGCGAGCGGCGGCAGAAGTTCGGCGCGGGGCAGGTCATCGACATCCTGCTGGGCAAGCGGACGCCGAAGGTCGGCCAGCACAACCACGACGAGCTCACCGTGTTCGGCATCGGCACGGAGCTGTCCGAGAGCGAATGGCGCGGCGTCGTGCGGCAGCTGCTGGCGCAGGGGCTGCTCGCGGTCGAGGGCGACTACGGCACGCTCGTGCTGACCGAGGCGAGCGGGGAGGTGCTCGGGCGGCGGCGCGAGGTCCGCTTCCGCCGTGAGCCGAAGCGCGAGCCCCGCGCCGCGCGGGCGGGCCGGAGCGCGAAGGCCGCGGTGGAGATGCCGTCCGAGGCGGCGCCGCTGTTCGAGAAGCTGCGTGCTTGGCGCGCGGACACGGCGAAGGACCAGGGCGTCCCGGCGTACGTCATCTTCCACGACGCGACCCTGCGGCAGATCGCCACCGAACGTCCCTCGACGCTGGCCGCGCTGGGCAACGTCAGCGGGGTGGGGGAGAGCAAGCTCGCCAAGTACGGGCAGCAGATCCTGGACACGCTGGCGGGGTAGGCCGAGCCGTTCCAGCCTCGTGCGGACATTCTTGACAACATTGTGCAAGCGTTTGCACAATGTTGTCCGATGACGGGTGCCGAGGAGCGCGAGGCCATGACAGCGACGCTGGGAGCGGTGGCGAAACAGGCCGGGGTGTCGGTCTCCACGGCGTCCCGTGCCTTCAACGAACCCGGCCGGCTCTCGCCCGCGACGGTGGACCGGGTGGTCGCCGCCGCGCGGGAGCTGGGGTATCAGCCCAACCACGCGGCCCGCTCGCTCGCGACCGGGCGCAGGGGGAGCATTGCGCTCGTCGTGCCCGACGTGGCGAACCCGGTGTTCGCGTCGTTCGTCAAGGCCGCGCAGGCCCAGGGATGGCAGCAGCGCCAGGCGGTCCTGCTCGCCGACACCGACGAAAGTCCTGAGCTCGAACGCCGGCTCGTCGAACGCCTTGTGCCGCAGGTCGACGGGATCGTGCTGTGCTCCTCGCGGCTCGACCTCGCCGAGCTGGTCTCGCTCGACGCCGGCACGCGCGTGGTCCTGGTCAATCGCGAGGTCCCGCAACTGCCGTCGGTCCTGGTCGACGTCTCCACCGGCATCCGCCAGGCCGTCGAGCACCTGCACGCCCTCGGCCACCGCAGGCTCGCCTACGTGCAGGGCCATCCGCTGTCCTGGTCCAACTCCGAGCGCCTGCGCCTCATCACCGAGCACGCCGGCCGCCTGGGTCTGGCGCTGGAGGTGCTGAACCCGCAGTCCCCGACCTACGACGGCGGGATCGCCGCCGCCGCGAGCATCCGCGCCTGCGGCGCCACCGCCGTGGTCACCTACAACGACCTCGTCGCGCTCGGCGCGATGGCGCAGCTGACCGCGATGGGGGTCACGGTTCCCGGTGACGTCAGCGTGATCGGCGTCGACGACATCGCGATGGCCACGATGTCGGTGCCCCCGTGCACCACCATCTCCGTGCCGATGGACCGGGCCGGGCGTGTCAGCATCGAGGTGATGCAGGGCCTGCTCGGCGGGCACCAGGCCGAACCGCCCCTGGTCAGGCTCGAGACGCAGCTGAAGGTCCGCGGGTCCACCGGTCCCGCCTGAACCCGCGCCGGAAAGGAAACTCACCGATGAAGGTCGTGGTGGCCGACGCCGATCTCGTGCCGTTGCGGGAGCTGCTCGCGCGGACACCCGGAACCTGGGCTGGATCGTCGGCGTGCCGCTGCTGCCCGAAACCGAAGGCATGATCGGCGCGGCGGAGCTGCGCGCGATGAAGCCCTCCGCGCTGCTGGTCAACGTCGGGCGCGGGCCGCTGTGCGACGAGCAGACGCTCTACGAAGTTTGCGGGACCGCGAGATCGCGGCCGCCGCGCTCGACGTCTGGCGAAGGCCAGGCGCGCGAGAACCTGGTGGTGCGCGGATGACCGGCCGGATCGAGACGGCGGACGTGATCGTGGCGAGCCCCGGCCGCAACTTCGTCACGCTCAAGCTCGTCACCTCCGACGGCGTGGTCGGCTGGGGCGACGCGACGGTCAACGGGCGCGAACTGGCCGTCGCCGCGTACCTCTCCGAACACGTCGTTCCGCTGCTGATCGGCCGCGACGCCGACCGGATCGAGGACACCTGGCAGTACCTCTACCGCGGCGCGTACTGGCGGCGCGGCCCGATCACGATGGCCGCGATCGGCGCGGTCGACATGGCGTTGTGGGACATCAAGGGCAAGGTCGCCGGGCTGCCGGTGTACCAGCTGCTCGGCGGAGCCGTGCGCGACAAGGTGCTCGCCTACACCCACGCCACCGGCGCGGACACCCCGGCGCTGCTCGACGCCGTTCGGGAGAAGCTCGACCGCGGCTTCCGCGCGGTCCGCGTGCAGAGCGGGATCCCGGGCCTGGACACGGTGTACGGCGTCGGTGGCGGAACCGGCTACGAACCGGCGGGCCGCGGCGCGCGTCCCGCCGAGGAGCTGTGGGACACCGGCAGGTACCTGCGGCACATCCCCGGCGTGCTCGCCGAGGTGCGGGCGATGACCGGTCCCGAGGTGAAGCTGCTGCACGACGTGCACCACCGGCTCACGCCCACCGAGGCGGCCGGGCTGGGCAAGGCGCTGGAGGGGCTCGACCTGTTCTGGCTGGAGGACGTGACCCCCGCCGAGAACCAGGAGCTGCTGCGGCAGGTCCGCCGGCACACGACGGTGCCGCTCGCGATCGGCGAGGTGTTCAACACCGTGTGGGACTGCCGCGAGCTCATCACCGAGCGGCTCATCGACTACATCCGCACCTGCGTGGTGCACGCGGGCGGGATCTCCCACGTGCGCAAGATCTTCCAGCTCGCCGAGCTGTACCAGGTGGCCGCCGCGCCGCACGGGCCCTCGGACGTCTCGCCGGTGAACCTCGCCGCCTCGCTGCACGTCGGGCTGGCGACCTACAACTTCGCCGTCCAGGAGTACATGGGCTACCCGGCGCTGACCGAGGAAGCGTTTCCCCACGCGTACTCCTGTTCGGACGGCTACCTGCATCCTGGCGACGCGCCGGGGCTCGGCGTCGAGCTGGACGAGGAGTTCGCCGCACGCCACCCGTACCAGCGGGCGTACCTGCCAGTGGCCCGGCTCGCCGACGGCACCGTGAAGGACTGGTGAGGACCATGACCGGAATCGTCCACCTGGGACTGGGCAACTTCCACCGCGCGCACCAGGCGGTCTACACCGCGGCCGCGCTCGCCGAGGAGCCCGGCGACTGGGGCATCCTGGCCGCCGCGAGCACGTCGCGGACCGTCGTCTCCGCGCTGCGCGCCCAGGATCTGCGCTACCACGTCGTGGAGCTTTCGCCCGGCAGGGCGGAGATCTCGTCCCCCGCGGTGCACACCGGGGTGCTGGTCGCGGCCGAGGAGACCGAGACGCTGGTGGCGGCGATCGCGGCCGCGGACACCCGGATCGTCACCCTCACCGTGACCGAGCACGGGTACTCGTACTCGCCGGAGACCCTGGGGCTCGACCTGGACTCGGCTGCCGTCCGGCACGACCTGCGGGACGTCCCGCCACGCACGCCGATCGGGCAGCTCACCCGTGGCCTGCAACGGCGGGCCCGCACGCACGGTCATGGCGTCACGATCGTCAGCTGCGACAACCTCGCCGGAAACGGGCGGCACACCCGCCAGCTCGTGCGGGAGTTCGCCGCGGCACTGCCCGATCCCGAGCTGGTGGACTGGATCGACCGGCACGTGCGGTTCCCGAACACGATGGTCGACCGGATCGTGCCCGCCACCACCGACGAGACGCGGCGGATCGTCGCCGAGCGGCTGGGCGTCGAGGACGCGGTGCCGGTCCCGGCCGAGCCGTTCACCATGTGGGTGCTGGAGGACGACTTCGCGCGGGGCCGCCCGCGCTGGGAGGCCGGCGGCGCGATCTTCACCGGCGACGTGGGCGCGTACGAGCTGCTGAAGCTGCGGCTGCTCAACGGAACCCACTCGCTGATCGCCTACCTGGGCCTGCTCTCGGGCGCGCACTACATCTCGGACGCGGTGGCGCGGCCCTTCGTCGAGCGCGCCGCGCGAAGGGTGATCGCCGAGGACTACTTGCCCACGTTCACCCCGCCGGAGGCGATCGACGTGGACGACTACGTCGAGCAGCTGTTCGGCCGGTTCTCGAACTCGGCGCTCGCGCACCGCACCAGCCAGGTCGGCTCGGACGGTTCGCTCAAACTGCCGCAGCGGATCACCGAACCGGTGCTGTGGCACCACAAACAGGGCCGGGTCGCCGGGCACCTCGCGCTCACCGTGGCGGCCTACCTCCGCTGCGTCGAACTCGGCACGGAGATCCGCGACCCGGCGCTGGAGCGCCTGCGTCCCCTCGTGGCGCGGGCGCGGTCGGCGCGGGAGCTGGTCGGCGCGCTCTTCGACGAGGGCCAGGTCTTCGCGCCCGAGCTCGCCGACTGCGGGGACTTCCTGGACCGCACCGGCCGGCTTCTCGACATCCTGCGCGAGCACGGCCCGGCGCAGGCCGCGGCCGAGGTGTGAAGGGAGGCGCCATGCAGACCCGAGCGGCCGTCCTGCACGCGCCCGGCGACATCCGCGTCGAAACCGTGCCCGTGCGCGAGCCGGGCGAGCACGAGGTGCTCATCGAGGTCGAGGCCGTCGGCCTGTGCGGTTCCGACCTGCACTACTTCGAGTCGGGCCACAACGGCGCGAACGAGCTGCGCCGCCCGACCGTGCTGGGACACGAGATCAGCGGCACGGTGCGGGAGACCGGCCAGGGCGGGTCGCTGCGGACCGGTACGAGAGTGGCGGTGGAACCCGCCGTCCCATGTGGGAAATGCCGTACCTGCCGGGAAGGCCGGTACAACGTCTGTCCACAAGGGACCTGTCTGGGCTCGCCGCCGACCGACGGCGGGATCGCCGGGTTGCTGGTGGTGCGGGAGGAGTTCGCGCACGAGCTCCCGGCCGGGATGCCCGCGGACGCCGGCGCGGTGATCGAACCGCTCGCGGTCGCGTGCTGGGCGGTGCGCCGGGCGCGCGTCGCACTCGGCGAGCGCGTGCTGGTCCTGGGCGCGGGCCCGATCGGCGTGCTGGTCGCGCAGGCGGCGCGGGCCGCGGGCGCGGCGGAGGTCACCATCACCGACGTCAACCCGTTCCGGCTGTCGGTCGCCGCAGGGCTCGGCCTGCACGCCGTGCGCGCGCCGGAGCTGGACATCGCCCCGGTCGACGTGCTGATCGAGTGTTCCGGCGCCCGGCAGGCGTTCTGGTCCGGGCTGGAGTCGGTCCGCCACGGCGGCCGCGCCGCGTTGGTCAGCCAGGCACCGCCCACAGTGGACGGTCTGCCGCTGGCCCTGCTGCAGCGGCGGGAGATCGACCTGCTCCCGGTCTTCCGGTACGCCCACGCGTTTCCGCCCGCGATCGCGCTGGCGGCCGGTGGCGCCGTCCGCCTCGGCGAGCTCGTCACCGCCACCTTCGCTCTCGAGCACACGGCCGACGCGCTACGTGCCGCGCGGACCGACCCCGAGCAGCTGAAGATCGTGATCCACCCCGGCGACTGACCACCATCAGCACCAGGGGCAAGGTGCGTCTAGTTCGCCGTCGCCGTCTCGGTGTGGGTCGCCTTGCGCCGCAAGGCCCGGGCCACGGGCTCGACGATCCGCGCCGCCGTCGGGCCGAGGATCGCCATCAACAGTACGTACGCCGTGGCCAGCGCCGCCAGCTCGTCGGTCACCGCGCCCGCCGTCACCGCCAGGCCCGCGATCACGATGGAGAACTCTCCGCGCGCCACCAGTGCCGCGCCCGCGCGGGCCCGGCCGAGCTTGCCGACCCCCTGCCGGCGCGCCGCCCACCAGCCGGTGCCCACCTTCGTCGCCGTGGTCACCACCGCGAGCGCCACCGCCCAGCCCAGCACCGGCGGGATCGAGGCCGGGTTCGTGTTCAGCCCGAACACCACGAAGAACACCGCCGCGAACAGGTCCCGCAGCGGCTCCAGCAGATGGGTGGCGTTCTCGGCCGTCGAGCCGGAGATCGCGATGCCCAGCAGGAACGCGCCCACCGCCGCGGAGACCTGCATCGCCGAGGCGAGCCCGGCCACCAGCAGCGCCGCGCCCAGCACCTTGAGCAGGAACACCTCACGGTCGTCGGAGTCCACGATCGCCGAGACGTAGCGCCCGAACCGCAGCGCGATCACCAGCACGACGGTGATCACCGCGAGCGAGATGCCGACGGCCTCCAGGCCGCCCAGGAAGCTGATCCCGCCCAGCACGGCGGTCAGGATCGGCAGGTACAGCGCCATCGCCAGGTCCTCGAACACCAGGATCGACAGCACCACCGGCGTCTCCCGGTTACCGAGGCGGCCGAGGTCGCCGAGCACCTTCGCGATGATCCCGGAGGAGGAGATGTAGGTCACGCCGGCCAGCACCATCGCGCCGACCACGCCCCAGCCCAGCAGCAGCGCCACGGCCGCGCCGGGTGCCGCGTTGAGCACGAGGTCGAGCACGCCCGCCACCCACGAGCGTTTCAGCCCGGTGAACAGCTCCGCCGCCGAGTACTCCAGTCCCAGCAGCAACAGCAGCAGCACGACGCCGATCTCGCCGGCGAGGTGGGTGAAGCCGCCGATGTCCTGGAGCGGGATCAGCCCGCCCTGGCCGAAGGCGAGCCCGCCCAGCAGGTACAGCGGGATGGGCGACATCCCGATCCGCCCGGCGAGCCTGCCGAGCACGCCGAGGACGAAGAAGACGCCGCCGAGTTCGATGAGAGAGAGCGCGGTGTGATCCATTTACCCGTTCTTCAGAATCTTCCGGGCGTTCTCGAGGCCTTCGGAGGTGCCCACCGCGACGAGCAGGTCGCCGGCGGTGAACGTGAAATCGGGCGTGGGCGAGGGATGCACCTGGCCGGCCCGCATCACCGCGACCACCGAGACCCCGGTGCGCGTGCGCAGTGCGGTGTCGCCGAGCGTGCGGCCGTCGAACGGCGCGTTCGCCTTGACCGGCAGCTGCCGGGTGTTGATGCCGGGCACCTCGCGGTGCTCCTCGGTCAGCTGCGCGATCAGCTGCGGTGCGCCCAGCAGGTTCGCCAGCGCGCCCGCCTCGTCGGTGCTCAGCGGCAGCGACGCCAGGCAGGCGTCCGGATCGTCGGACTTGGACACGATCAGCTCGATCTGCCCGTCGCGATGGGTCACCACGCCGACCCGCCGGCCGTTGCGGATCGCGAAGTCCTTGCGCACCCCGATACCGGGCAGGGGAGTCACTTCCACGTTCACCCGTCCCACGCTACCGGTTTTGCCCGGTTCGGCCCGGTGCGGGCGCGCGGCCGCCTGCCAGGCAGAATGAGACCCGGCGGAGCAACGGAATCGGTACGGCAAGGAGAGCATCGGTGGCGGGAGCCCTACGTGGCGTGGTCGCACTGGACGGCCCCTCCGGGACCGGGAAGACCACGGTCGCGCGCAAGCTCGCCGAGCGGCTGAGCGCCGGATACCTCGACACCGGCGCGATGTACCGGGTGGTCACGCTCGCCGTGCTGCGCGCGGGCGTCGACCCGGCCGACGCGGACGCGGTGGCCGCCACCGCGCGGGACGCCGTCTTCACCGTCGGCACCACCCCCGTCCGGCCCGCCGTCACGCTGGCGGGCGCGGATGTGTCCGCCGAGATCCGCGGCCCGGAGGTCAACCACGCCGTGTCGCCGGTGTCGGCCGTGCCCGCCGTGCGGGAGCTGCTGGTCGCGCGGCAGCGGCGCATCATCGACGAGGTGCTCGCCGAGGTCGGCGGTATCGTCGTCGAGGGCCGCGACATCGGCACCGTCGTCGCGCCCGACTCCCCGCTGAAGGTCTACCTGACCGCGTCGCCGGAGATCCGGGCGGCGCGCCGCAGCGCGCAGGACAACGCCGCCGGGCGGCGGAGCACGCAGGCCGACGCGCTCGCCTCGGTGGACCGCCGCGACCGGCTGGACTCCAGCCGCGCCGCGTCCCCGCTGCGCGCCGCGCCGGACGCCGTGCACCTGGACACCTCCGAGCTGGAGATCGACCAGGTGCTCGTCGCGCTGAGCGAGCTGGCGAGCCGCCGCGGGCTCCTCGACTGCGCCGCCGAGGTCACCCGGTGAGTTCCGCCGGGCTGCCCGAAGGCGCGTCCGGCCCGCTGCACGACTTCGGGCGGCTGATCGGCAGGGTGCTGTTCCGGCCGGCGTTCCGGGTGCGGGTGCGGGGCCTGGAGCGGGTGCCGCGCAGCGGGCCGGTGGTGCTCATCGCCAACCACAGCTCGATGGTCGAACCGCAGCTCATCTTCGGAATGCTGCCGCGGCGCTCGGTGTTCCTCGTGAAGGAGGAGATGTTCGCCGGGGCGCAGGGGTGGTTCCTCCGGCGGATCGGCCAGGTGCCGGTCCGCCGGGGTGCGCCCGACCGGGCGCCGCTGCTGACCACGGCGCAGATCCTGCGCGAGGGCGGTCTCGTGGGCGTGTTCCCCGAGGGCACCCGCGGCGACGGGGACGTGGCGACGGCCGAACGCGGCGCGGCCTGGCTGCTGCGCGGCACGGATGCGCAGGTCCTGCCGGTCGCGGTCCGTGGCACGAAACGGCCGGCGGACCGCGGGCGCCGGTTCCGCCCGCGGGTGGACGTGCTGGTGGGCGAGCCCTTCCGGGTGCGGGTCGGCAAGGGACGGGCCGGCCTGGCCGAAGCCACCGAAAGACTGCGCGGCGAACTCGCCGCGCTCGTGCGCGAGCTGGACGAACAGCGCGCGCAGACAGAGAAAGCGAAGTCATGACAGAGCTAGAGGGGGCCGACGGCTCCTGGTCCGACGAGGCCGAGTTCGCCGCGCTCGACGCGCAGGTCGAAGGCCTGGCCGAGGACGCCGACGCCGCGCTGAACCAGCCGGTGCTCGCCGTCGTCGGCCGCCCGAACGTGGGCAAGTCGACCCTGGTCAACCGGATCCTCGGCCGCCGCGAGGCGGTCGTGCAGGACGTGCCGGGGGTGACCCGGGACCGCATCGCCTACGACGCGATGTGGAACGGCCGGCGGTTCACCGTGGTCGACACCGGTGGCTGGGAGCCCGGCGCCAGCGGCCTGCAGGGCGCGGTCGCGGCACAGGCCGAGATGGCGATGGCCACCGCGGACGCGGTGCTGCTCGTGGTGGACGCCTCGGTCGGGGCGACGACCACCGACGAGGCGGTCGCGCGCGTGCTGCGCCGGTCGAAGCGGCCGGTGCTGCTGGCCGCGAACAAGGTCGACGACAACCGCCTGATCGCCGACGTCGCGTCGCTGTGGTCGCTCGGGCTCGGCGAGCCGATGGCCGTCAGCGCGCTGCACGGCCGCAGCTCCGGCGACCTGCTCGACGCGATCGTCGGGGCCCTGCCCGAGGCGCCGCGCGACACCGGCGAGCGGGCCGCCGGGCCGCGCCGGGTGGCGCTGGTCGGCAAGCCCAACGTGGGCAAGTCGAGCCTGCTCAACAAGCTCACCGGCGAGGAGCGCGCGGTGGTCGACTCGGTCGCCGGCACCACGGTCGACCCGGTGGACTCGCTCGTCGAGCTGGACGGCGACACCTGGCGGTTCGTCGACACCGCGGGCCTGCGCAAGCGCGTGCAGACCGCGAGCGGCACCGAGTACTACGCGTCGCTGCGCACCAAGGCCGCGATCGACGCGTCCGAGGTGGCGATCGTGCTGCTGGACGCGAGCGAGCCGCTCTCGGAGCAGGACCTGCGGGTGCTGACGATGGTGGTCGAAGCGGGCCGCGCGTGCGTACTGGCGTTCAACAAGTGGGACCTCGTCGACGAGGACCGCCGCTACCAGCTGGACAAGGAGCTCGACCGCGGCCTGGTCCGGGTGCCGTGGGCGCAGAAGGTGAACATCTCCGCGCTCACCGGCCGCTCGGTGCGCAAGCTCGCGCCCGCGCTGCGCACGGCTCTCGAGTCGTGGGACCGGCGGGTGTCGACGGGCCAGCTCAACGGCTGGCTCTCGGAGCTCATCGCGGCGACCCCGCCGCCGGTGCGCGGCGGCAAGCAGCCGAAGGTGTTGTTCGCGACCCAGGCGGCGATCCGGCCGCCGACGCTGGTGCTGTTCACGACCGGGTTCCTCGAGGCGGGCTACCGCCGTTTCATCGAGCGCAAGTTCCGCGAGCGCTTCGGGTTCGAGGGCACCCCGGTGCGGATCAACGTGCGGGTGCGGGAGAAGAAGGTACGCAGTAAGAAGGGCAAGTGAAAACGGCCTGAGGGCTACCGGGCACCCTCAGGTAGGCTGAGCGGTCGCACCGGGCGCCTCACCGTGGGAGAGCAAGCCCGACTTGTTCCGAAAGGTGAGTGACGGGCCTTGCTGCCTGCGCTGGAAACGCCCCTGCCCGCTGTGCTCGACACCCGGCCCAGAGCGCTGTTCTGGACCGGCCTCGCCGCCAGTGAGCGCACCCTTCTCGACGTGCTCGCCGGCACCGTCGCGCGCCATCCCGGCGCCGCCGCGATCGACGACGGCGAGCAGGTGCTCAGCTACCGCAGGCTGGCCGAGGAGGTCGACGCCCTGCGTGGCCGGCTCGCCGCGTTCGGCGTCGGCGTCGGCGACCGGGTGGGCGTCCGGATCTCCTCCGGCACGGCGGAGCTGTACGTCGCGATCCTCGCCGTGCTCGCCGCCGGTGCCGCCTACGTGCCGGTCGACGCGGACGACCCCGACGAGCGCGCGGACCTGGTGTTCGGCGAGGCCGGGGTGTGCGCGGTGCTCACCGACGGCGCAGCGCTGACCGCGTACGCGGCGCCCATCGGCCAGCCCGGCGTCCCCGGTGCGGGTGACGACGCGTGGATCATCTTCACCTCCGGCTCGACCGGCAAGCCCAAGGGCGTGGCCGTCAGCCATTCCGCGGCCGCCGCCTTCGTCGACGCCGAAGCCGAGCTGTTCCTCGCCGACGAGCCGATCGGCCCCGGCGACCGCGTGCTGGCCGGGCTGTCGGTCGCGTTCGACGCCTCGTGCGAGGAGATGTGGCTGGCCTGGCGGCACGGCGCCTGCCTGGTGCCGGCGCCGCGTTCGCTCGTGCGCACCGGCGTGGACCTGGGGCCGTGGCTGGTGGCGCAGCGCATCACGATCGTCTCGACGGTGCCGACGCTGGCCGCGCTGTGGCCCGCGGACGCGCTCGAGGACGTCCGGCTGCTGATCTTCGGCGGCGAGGCCTGCCCGCCGGAGCTGGCCGAGCGCGTGGCGGTGGAGGGCCGCGAGGTGTGGAACACCTACGGCCCCACCGAAGCCACGGTCGTGGCCTGTGCCGCGCCGCTGACCGGCGAAGGGCCGGTGCGGATCGGCCTGCCGCTGCTGGGCTGGCAGCTCGCGGTCGTCGACGAGCTGGGCGAGCCGGTCGCGATGGGGGAGAGCGGGCAGCTGGTGATCGGGGGCGCGGGCCTCGCCCGGTACCTGGACCCGGTCAAGGACGCGGAGAGGTACGCGCCGCTGCCCGCGCTGGGCTGGCAGCGCGCCTATCGCAGCGGTGACCTGGTGCGTGCGGAACCGGAGGGGCTGCTGTTCCTCGGCCGGGCCGACGAGCAGGTCAAGCTCGGCGGCCGCCGGATCGAGCTGGGCGAGGTGGACGCCGCGCTGCAAGCGCTTCCCGGCGTCGCGGGCGGGGCCGCCGCGATCCGCGAGACGAAGGCGGGCAACCAGGTTCTCGTCGGCTACGTCGTGCCCGCCGGCGGCTTCGACACCGATGCCGCGGCCGCCCTGCTGCGGGACCGGTTGCCTGCCGCGCTGGTGCCCCTGCTCGCCGTGGTCGAGGACCTGCCGACCCGCACCTCCGGCAAGGTGGACCGGGCCGCGCTGCCGTGGCCGTTGTCCACTGTGGACGCCAACGAGCTGTCCCCGACCGAGCTGTGGCTGGCCGAGGGCTGGTCGGAGATCCTGGGCGTGGCGCCCGGCGACGCGGACGCGGACTTCTTCAGCCACGGCGGCGGCAGCCTCACCGCGGCCCAGCTGATCGCCCGGATCCGCACCCGCCATCCCCAGGTGTCGGTCAACGACATCTACCAGTACCCGACGCTGGGCGAGCTCGCCGCGCTGCTGGACGGGCTCGTCGCGACGGAGACCGCGCGCCGCGACATCGAGCCGACGCCGCGCCGCACCGGGTTCGTGCAAGCGCTGCTGCTGGTGCCGCTGCTGACGCTGACCGGCCTGCGCTGGACCACGGCGCTCGCCGCGCTGTCCACGGTGTTCTCGCTCGCCGGGGCGGCCTGGGCGCCGTCGGTCCCGTGGTGGGCGCTCGGCCTCGCGTGGCTGGTGCTGTTCAGCCCTGCGGGCCGGATCGCGATCGCCGCCGGTGGCGCGCGGCTGTTGCTGCGGGGTGTGCGGCCCGGCAGCTACCCGCGCGGCGGCAGTGTCCACTTGCGACTGTGGACGGCCGAGAAGCTCGCGGACGTCAGCGGTGCGGGCAACGTCTCCGGCGCCTCCTGGATGACGCACTACGCGAAGGCGCTGGGCGCCAGGGTGGCCAGGGACGTCGACCTGCACTCGCCGCCGCCGGTGACCGGCATGCTCAAGCTCGGCCGGGGTGCGGCGATCGAGCCCGAGACCGACCTGTCGGGCCACTGGGTGGACGGCGACCTCGTGCACATCGGCAAGATCCGGATCGGCGCGGATGCCAGGGTCGGCGCGCGGAGCACGTTGTTCCCCGGCGCCCGGATCGGCAAGGGTGCGGAGATCGCGGCAGGCTCGACCGTGCGCGGCGCGGTCCCCCCGGGGCAGCGCTGGGCCGGGTCGCCGGCCGGACGCGCCGGCAAGAGCGCGTTGCGCTGGCCGTCCAGCCGCCCGCCGCGGTCGCGGCGCTGGGCGTGGGCCTACGGCCTGACCTCGCTGTTGCTGGGCCTGCTGCCCGCGGTCGCCGCCGTGCCGGGGATCGTCCTCGTCGCGCAGGGCGCCCCCTCGCCCGGCGCGATGCTCGCGCTCGCGCCACCGGCGACAGTCGCGTACTTCCTGTCGTATGCGTTGCTGGTGCTGGCCGGGGTGCGGGCACTCGGCATCGGGATGGCCGAGGGCTACCACCCGGTGCACGGCCGTGCGGCGTGGCAGGTCTGGGCGACCGAGCGGCTGATGGACATGGCGCGCACCGCGTTGTTCCCGTTGTACGCCAGCCTGTTCACCCCGGTGTGGCTGCGCCTGCTCGGCGCGAAGGTCGGCCGCGGCGCGGAGATCTCGACGGTGCTGGCGCTGCCGAAGATGACGAAGGTCGACGACGGCGCGTTCCTCGCCGACGACACCATGGTCGCGACCTACGAGCTCGGCCACGGCTGGCTGCACGCCGCGCCCGCGCGCATCGGGAAGCAGGCGTTCCTGGGCAACTCCGGGATGGCCGCGCCCGGCCGCGCGGTCCCGAAGCGCGGGCTGGTGGGCGTGCTGTCCTCCGCGCCGCGCAAGGCGAAGAAGGGCTCGTCGTACCTGGGCATGCCGCCCATGCCGCTGCGGCGCGCGGTCGAGGTCGCCGACGCCGGCCGGACCTACCGGCCGCCGGCGCGGCTGAAGGTCGCGCGCGCCCTGGTCGAGCTGTGCCGGATCGTGCCGGTCATCTGCGCGGTTGAACTGGCGGTGCTGGTGCTCGCGGGCCTGGGCGCGGTCTGGACGTCGGCGGGCCTGTGGGCCGCCGCGCTGCTCTCGGGCGCGGCGCTGTTCGGCGCCGGGCTCGTGGCCGCCGGGCTCGCGACGCTGATGAAATGGCTGCTGGTGGGCCGGTTCCGCACCGTCGAGCACCCGCTGTGGAGCTCGTTCGTCTGGCGCAACGAGCTGGCCGACACCTTCGTCGAGGCGTTGGCGGTGCCGTGGCTGGTCGGCTCGATCGGCGGCACCCCGCTGCTGACGGCGTGGCTGCGGACGATGGGGGCGCGCATCGGGCGCGGGGTGTGGCTGGAGACCTACTGGCTGCCCGAGGCGGACCTGGTGCGCCTCGGCGACGGCGCGACGGTCAACCGGGGCTGTGTCGTGCAGACCCACCTGTTCCACGATCGGATCATGAGCATGAGCGAGGTGACCCTGGCCGAGGGCGCGACACTCGGCCCGCACGGCATCGTCCTGCCCGGCGCCACGATCGGCGCGCGCACCACCGTCGGCCCCGGCTCCCTGGTGACCCGCGGCGACGCGGTCCCCGCGGACTCGCGCTGGCTCGGCAACCCGATCTCGGCGTGGGGACACGGGGTTTGAGGACTGCGCTGGCCTCGCACGGGAACGAGGGGTACCGGGTCTCGTCCTACGAACTGGAGCTGGACTACCGGATCGGGCCGAACCGGCTCTCCGCGCGGGCGAAGATCACCGCCGTGGCCTCGGTCGCGCTGTCCCGGTTCACCCTGGACCTCTCGGGGTTCAAGGTCGGCGGTGTGCACGTGGACGGGCGCGCCGCGAAGTTCAGCCGGAGCGGGACCAAGCTCACCGTGCGGCCGGCGCGGCCGGTGGCCGGGAAGTTCGTCGTCGAGGTCCGGTACTCGGGCAACCCGAAGCCCATCGGCGGCCGCTGGGGCGACATCGGCTGGGACGAGCTGACCGACGGCGTGCTCGTGGCGAGCCAGCCGATCGGCGCGCCGTCGTGGTTCCCGTGCAACGACCATCCGGCCGACAAGGCGTCCTACCGGGTCACCCTGACCACCTCGTCGGCGTACGCGGTGCTGGTCACCGGTGACCTGGTCTCGAGGCAGACCGGTGCCAGCACGACGACCTGGGTGTACGAGCGCCGGGAGCCGACGGCGACCTACCTCATGAGTGTCCAGATCGGACGGTACGAGGACCTGGCGATGCCGCAGGCGCAGCGGCTGGCGGTACCACGACGGCTCGTGCCGCAGGCCCGCCACGACTTCGCGCGGCAACCGGAGATGGCCGCGCTGTTCTCGCGCCTGTTCGGGCCCTACCCGTTCGGCGAGTACATCGTGGTGGTCACCGACGACGACCTCGAGGATCCCGTGGAGGCGCAGGGCATGGCCATCTTCGGGCGCAACCACGTCGACGGGAAGCGGACCCACGAGCGGCTCGTCGCGCACGAGCTGGCGCACCAGTGGTTCGGCAACAGCCTCACGATCGCCGACTGGCCGTACATCTGGCTCAACGAGGGCTTCGCGACCTACGCGGAATGGTTGTGGTCCGAGGAGTCCGGCGGCCCCCCGGCCGCGGAGCTGGCCCGGCAGTGGCGCGCCCGGCTCTCCTCGCTGCCCGCGGACCTCGTCATCGCCGACCCCGGTGAGGCGAACCTGTTCGACGAGCGCGTGTACAAGCGCGGCGCGCTGACCCTGCACGCCCTGCGCGCCGCCGTCGGGGACGGCGTGTTCTTCCAGATCCTGCGCTCCTGGGCGGAGGCGCACCGGCACGCCACCGTCACTACGGCGCAGTTCGTCGCGCATGCGGAAGCCCGGGCGGGGCAGCCGCTGCGGGAGCTGTTCACCGCGTGGCTGGAGACTCCCGCCCTGCCGGGCTGAGCAGCCGGGCCGCGGCCAGCGCCAGCGGGTCGAAGCTCGCCGGCGCGGTCGCGGCCCGGTGCAGCAGGTCCGCGCGCATCCGCGGATCCCAGAACTGCCGGATGTGCGCGGCGATCGCTGTCGCCGCCTTGTCGGCCGGCTGGTGCCGGAACTGGACCGCGATCTCGTTCGCCATCCTGGTCTGCGGCGACTCCTCGTGCGCGCCCATCAGTCCGCCAGCACCGGGACGGCCTGCTCGGCGTGGTCCACCGCCGCGCCCGCTGTCTTCAGCCCCACCTGCACCGCGGTCACCTTGTACTCCGGGCAGTTCGTGGCCCAGTCGGAGTTCTCCGTGGTCACCACGTTCGCGCCGGTGACGGGATGGTGGAACGTCGTGTACACGACGCCGACGGGCATCCGGTCGGACAGCACGGCGTGCAGCGAGGTCTCGCCGACCCGGCTGGAGAGGGTGACCCGGTCGCCGTCGGCGATGCCGCGGACCTCGGCGTCGTGCGGATGGATCTCCAGCACGTCCTCCGGGTGCCAGGCCACGTTGCCGGTCCGGCGGGTCTGCGCGCCGACGTTGTACTGCGACAGGATGCGCCCGGTCGTCAGGATCAACGGGAAGCGGCGGGTGCTGCGCTCGCGGGTCGGCACGAACGGGGTCGGCACGAACCTGCCCTTGCCGCGGACGAAGCCGTCGACGTGCATGATCGGCGTGCCTTCGGGGGCGTTGTCGTTGCAGGGCCACTGCACGCTGCCGAGCTCGTCCAGCTTCTCGAACGACACCCCGGCGAACGTCGGGGTGAGCGCCGCGATCTCGGCCATGATCTCCCGCGGGTGCGAGTACTCCATCGGATAGCCCATCGCCTGCGCGATCTCGCAGACGATCTCCCATTCGTGCTTGCCGGTCTTCGGCGCCATCACCGGACGCACCCGGTTGATCCGTCGCTCGGCGTTGATGAAGGTGCCGTCCTTCTCCAGGAACGAGGTGCCGGGCAGGAACACGTGGGCGAACCTGGCTGTCTCGTTGATGAACAGGTCCTGCACCACGACCAGGTCCATCGCCCGCAGCGCCGCCGTCACGTGCTTGGTGTTGGGGTCGGACTGCGCGATGTCCTCGCCCTGCACGAACAGTGCGCGGAACGACCCGTCGATCGCGGCGTCGAACATGTTCGGGATCCGCAGCCCCGGCTCGGCCAGCAGCTCGCGGCCCCACACGTCCTCGAACACCGAGCGCACCGCGTCGTCGGCGATGTGCCGGTAGCCGGGCAGCTCGTGCGGGAACGAGCCCATGTCGCACGAGCCCTGCACGTTGTTCTGCCCGCGCAAGGGGTTCACGCCCACCCCGTCGCGGCCGATGTTGCCGGTGGCCATCGCGAGGTTGGCCATGCCGATCACCATCGTCGAGCCCTGGCTGTGCTCGGTGACGCCGAGACCGTAGTAGATCGCGGCGTTGCCGGCCGAGGCGTACAACCGCGCCGCCGCCCGCAGCTGCGCGGCCGGCACGCCGGAGATCTCCTCCGTCGCCTCCGGGCTGTTCTCCGGGCCGGCGATGAACGCCGCCCACTCGTCGTATTCCTCACAGCGCTCGTCCACAAAGGACCTGTCGGCGAGCCCTTCGGTGACGATCACGTGTGCGAACGCGTTGACGACGGCGACGTTCGTGCCCGGCGCCAGCCGCAGATGATGTGCCGCCTCGACGTGCGGCGAGCGCACGAGGTCGATCCGGCGGGGGTCGATCACGATCAGCTGTGCGCCCTCGCGCAGCCGCCGCTTCATCCGCGAGGCGAACACCGGGTGCGCGTCGGTCGGGTTGGCGCCGATCACCACGATCACGTCGGCCTTCGCCACGGACCGGAAGTCCTGGGTGCCGGCGGAGGTGCCGAAGGTCTGCTTGAGCCCGTAGCCGGTGGGGGAGTGGCAGACGCGGGCGCAGGTGTCGACGTTGTTGTTGCCGAACGCGGCGCGCACCATCTTCTGCACCACGTAGACCTCTTCGTCGGTGCAGCGCGACGACGTGATGCCGCCGATCGCGCCGACCCCGTGGCGTGCCTGGACCTCGCGCATCTTCTCGGCCACATAGCCGATCGCGGTGTCCCAGTCCACCTCGCGCCACTCGTCGTCGATGCTCTCGCGGACCATCGGGCTCAGCACCCGGTCGGGGTGCGTGGCGTAGCCGAACGCGAACCGGCCCTTGACGCAGGAATGCCCTTCGTTCGCGCCGCCGTCCTTGTACGGCACCATCCGCACCAGCTCGTCGCCGCGCAGCTCGGCCTTGAACGAGCAGCCGACCCCGCAGTAGGCGCACGTGGTGAGCACGCTACGGCTGGGCATCCCGAGGTCCACCACGGTCCGCTCCTCGAGCGTCGCGGTCGGGCAGGCCTGCACGCAGGCGCCGCAGGAGACGCATTCGGAGTCCATGAACAGCTCACCCGCGCCCGCGGACACCTTGGACTCGAACCCGCGGCCCTCGATCGTCAGCGCGAACGTGCCCTGGACCTCGCCGCACGCGCGGACGCAGCGGGAGCAGGCGATGCACTTCGACGGGTCGAAGTCGAAGTACGGGTTGGACGTGTCCTTGGGCTGGTCGAGGTGGTTCTCGCCCTCGTAGCCGTAGCGCACCTGCCGCAGGCCCACCGCACCGGACATGTCCTGCAGCTCGCAGTCCCCGTTCGCGGCGCAGGTCAGGCAGTCCAGCGGATGGTCGGAGATGTAGAGCTCCATCACGCCCTGGCGCAGCTTCTCCAGCCGCGAGGTCTGCGTGTGCACCTTCATCCCCTCGGCCACCGGCGTGGTGCACGAGGCGGGGGTGCCCTTGCGGCCGTCGATCTCGACCAGGCACAGCCGGCAGGACCCGAACGGCTCCAGGTTGTCGGTGGCGCACAGCTTCGGGATCTCCACCCCGCTCAGCGCCGCCGCGCGCATGACCGACGTGCCTTCGGGCACGGTGACGGGCAGGCCGTCGACCTCCAGCGACACGGTGGCGGGCCCGGCCTTCGCGGGGGTGCCGAGGTCGGGTTCCTTGAGCAAGCTCATGAGAAGTCCTCCGGGAAGTGCACCAGCGCGCTGCGCACCGGGTTGGGGGTCAGCCCGCCCATCGCACACAGCGAGCCGTCGGTCATGAGTTCACACAGGTCGCCCAGCAGGGCGAGGTTGCCGTCCCGGTCCTGGCCGGCGACGATCCGGTCGATCACCTCGACCCCGCGCACCGAGCCGACGCGGCAGGGAGTGCACTTGCCGCAGGACTCCTCGGCGCAGAACTCCATCGCGAAGCGGGCCATCTTCGCCATGTCCACGGTGTCGTCGAACACGACGATCCCGCCGTGCCCGAGCATCGCGCCCGCCGCCGCGAACGCCTCGTAGTCCATCGGCAGGTCCAGCCCGCTCGCCGGAAGGTAGGCGCCCAGCGGGCCGCCGACCTGGACGGCACGGATGGGGCGGCCCGTGCGGGTGCCGCCGCCGAAGTCGTTGACCAGCTCGCCGAGGGTGATGCCGAACGCGGTCTCGAAGACGCCGCCGCGCGCGATGTTGCCCGCCAGCTGGAAGACCTGCGTGCCGCGTGAGCGCTCGACGCCGAGGTTCCGGTACGCCTCGGCACCCTCGGCGAGGATCGCCGGGACCGACGCGAGCGTGAGCACGTTGTTGACCACGGTCGGCTTGCCGAACAGGCCGGTGATCGCCGGGATCGGCGGTTTAGCCCGTACCATCCCGCGCTTGCCCTCCAGGCTCTCCAGCATGGAGGTCTCTTCGCCGCAGATGTACGCGCCCGCCCCGACCCGCACGAACAGGTCGAACCTCGTGCCGGAGCCGAGGATGTCCTCGCCCAGCCAGTTCTCCGCACGCGCCTTCTCGATGGCCTCGCGCAGTACGCGGACGGCGTCGGGATATTCGGAGCGGATGTAGACGTAGCCCTCGGTCGCGCCGACCGCGTACGCGGCGATCGTCATGCCTTCGATGAGGCAGAACGGGTCGCCCTCCATCAGCATCCGGTCGGCGAACGTGCCGCTGTCGCCCTCGTCGGCGTTGCAGCACACGAACTTCAGCTCGTCCGGTGTGTCGGCCACGGTCTTCCACTTGATGCCCGCGGGAAAGCCCGCACCGCCGCGGCCGCGCAGGCCGGACTCGGTGACCGCGGCGACGACGTCCTGCGGATCCCGGGCCAGCGCGTTGCGCAGGCCCGCGAGGCCGCCGTGCCGCTGGTAGTCCTCTGTGGACAGTGGGTCGGTCACGCCGACCCTGGCGAAGCACAGCCGGGTCTGCGCCCGCAGCCAGGGCAGGTCATCGACCGGTCCCTGGCAGAGCGCGTGCCGCTCGCCCGCTTCGAGGATGGCGGGGACAGCGTCGGGGGTGACCGGTCCGTAGCCGACGCGGCCGCGGTCGGTCTCGAGCTCCACGAACGGTTCCAGCCACAGCATGCCGCGCGAACCGTTGCGCACCACCGTCGCGCCTTCGGCTTCGAGCGCGGCGGCCACCAGGTCCGCGCCGACGGAGCGGGCGGCCGAGTCGCCGGGGACGTAGACCTTCATGAAGCCGCCGTTTCCGTCGCGAGGACCGTGTCGAGCCGGGCCGGGTCGAGGTGCCCGTACAGCCGCCCGTTGACCTGGGCGGCCGGGCCGAGCGCGCAGTTGCCGAGGCAGAAGACCTGGTTGAGGGTGATCGAGCCGTCGGGGGTGGTCTGGCCGAGCTTGATGCCGAGGACCTGTTCGGCGTGTGCGACGAGCCGTTCCGCGCCGACGGACTGACAGGCCTCCGCCCGGCAGAGGCGGACGTCGGTGCGCCCGCCCGGCTCGGCGCGGAAGTCGGTGTAGAAGGTGACCACGCCGTGCACGTCGGCGCGGGAGATGTTGAGCTCCGCGGCCAGCAGGGGGACGACCTCCTGGTCGACGCAGCCGAACTCGGCCTGGATGGCGTGCAGGATCGGCAGCAGGGCCCCGCGCTGGTCTCGGTGCGCGGCGACGACAGCCCGCACGCGCTCGGCGACGCCGGCCGGCGGACCTGTGCTCGAGTGCCCCTGATCATCGGTGCTGCCGGTGCGCCCGCGGTCCGCGGCGCCGTGTCCGTCCACCGTCACTACCGTCCCTCCGCTCCGAGGTCGGTCCATACTGTATGCAACGACGGTAACCGGCCGGGCGCCCGAAGGGAAGGGGCCGTCCGGGTTCGGCCTCCCGGACGCCGGGTCACAAAGGGGGCGGAACAGCTGTGTTCAGGGGGTTTCCGTGCGGCATCGGGCGGCCGGGCCGGCAAGGAAAGCCGTGGTCTTCCATGGGACGGAAGGCCGCCTCCCGCGCGGGGAGGCGGCCGCCGCGTCAGTTGGGGATGCCCAGGGGAGTCGTGGTGAACGGCCCGCCGACGTACTTCGCCGCGGCACCGGTCGGGGCCGGGCCGGTGATCTCCGCCGCGAACTTCTCCGCGTCGTCCAGTGACCGGTAGCCCAGCGCCTCCGCCTCGGCGAGGGAGTAGACGCGCCGCGTGTTGTCCGAAACCCCCCAGACCACCCGGTATCCCGGCGACGGGAACGTCAGGCACGCCTCGAACAACCGGCCGGCGTCGTCGGGGGAGAGCCACGTCGCGAGCCCGCGCACGCCCGGCGGGCGCTCGAAGCACGAACCGATCCGGATGCAGACCACGTCCATCCCGAACCGCGAGTGGTACAGGCTGCCCAGCGCCTCGATCGCCGCCTTGCTTACGCCGTAGAAGGTGTCCGGCCGCGGTGTCGACTCCGCCGGCAGCTCCTCGGTGACCTCACGGAATCCCACCGCGTGGTTGCTCGACGCCAGGATCACCCGCGGCACACCGGCCTTCTGCGCGGCCTCCAGGACGGTCTGCGTACCGGTGATGTTGACCTCGACCGTCTCGGCCCACGAGTTCTCCCGGCTGTGCCCGCCGAGGTGGATCACCGCGTCCACGTCGTGGCACGCGACGGCCATCGCCTCCGGGTCGGTGACCGAACCCGTCAGCACCTCCTCCTCGGCCAGGGCCTGCGGTGCGGTGACGTCCAGCAGCCGCAGGACCCGTCCGTCGCGGCGCAGGCGGGGCCGCAGCAGGGTGGCGACCCCGCCGGCGGCACCGGTGAGCAGAACGCGCATTGTCCTCCCTCTCAACGGATTCCGGCGCGGCGCAGCTGCCCGCCCAGGTCTGCGGCGGTCTCCGCGAGCAGCTCGCCCACGTGCTTCGCCTCGGCGTCGGTGATCTCGCCGACGGGGATGGAGCAGCTCATCGCGTCGGTGCCCGGGATCCGGTACGGCACGACGGCCGCCACGCAGCGCACCCCCCGCGTCCCCTCCTCGACCTCGGCCCCGAACCCGCGCCTGCGGGTGGCCTCGCACTCGGCGAGCAGCCCCTCCAGCGACGTGATCGTGCGCGGCGTCAGCGCGGGCAGCTCCGCCGGGAGCAGGGCGGCGATCTCGTCCTGCGTCAGCTCCGCCAGCAGTGCCTTGCCCAGCGCGGTGGCGTGCGCGGGCAGCGTACGACCGACACGGGACACCAGATGCGTGGAATGCCGGGACTCGCGGGTCTCGAGGTAGACGACCTCCGCGCCGTCGCGGCGGGCGTAGTGGGCGGTGAACCCGGTCCGCTCGCGCACGGACTCCAGGGCCTCGGTGGCGAACGGGATCGCCGGGTCGCGGTCCAGATACGCCGTGCCGCAGATCAGCGCGCGGACGCCGAGGCGGTACCGGGCGGAGCCCGGGTCGGCCTCGAGCCAGCCGGCCTCGTACAGCGTGCGCAGCAGGCCGTGCAGGCTGGAGCGGGGGAAACCGGTCTTCGCGTGCAGGTCCGACAATGACAGCCAGGCGCCCTGCGCGGCGAAGGTTTCGAGGAGCTCGACGGTACGCCGAGCGGACTTGACCCCCGCGGGCTCGGCCGCCGCCCCTGCCGGTTCCGTCATGAAACGCCCTCCGTTGACTTGTGACCGCCGCCATACTAGCGTTCCCAGACGCTGTTCGCATCGACGAATATGTTCCTATATATGAACACGCGGGAGCGCTCGTGAAGGTGACCGGCTACGCCTACCCCTGGGACGTCACAGAACCCGGCTTCGTCGACCGGGTGCGGGAGCTGGGCGTGAACGAGGTCGCGGTGGCCGTCAGCTACCACTCGGCGCGAGCCGCGACGCCCTGGTCGCGCGCCCGCACGGCGGTGCACGCCCGGCACGCCGCGTACTACCGGCCCGTCCGCGACGACCGCTGGTCGCGGCTGCGGCCGCACCGCCCGGACTGGGTGGACTCACCGGACAGTGCCGGCGAAGCAGTCGCCCTGCTGAACGAGGCCGGCCTGCCCACGGCGGCCTGGCTGGTGCTGACGCACAACTCGGTGCTGGGCAACGAGTTTCCCGAGCTGACCGTGCGGAACTGTTTCGGCGAACGCTATCCCTGGGCCCTGTGCCCGTCGCGGGAAGAGGTCCGGGACTACGCCGTGACGCTGGTCGAGGAGTCCCTCGCCGGCCTGGACGTGTCCTCGGTCGTGCTCGAGGCGTGCGGGCAGCTCGGCGCGGTGCACCAGTGCGAGCACGAGAAGACCGACGCGGTGTGGTCGCCGGTGGTGGCGAAGCTGTTGTCGGTGTGCTGTTGTGACGCCTGCGGGGTCGACGACGGCTTCCGCGACGACGTGCTCCGCTTGATCGCGACCGGTGACCTCACGATCCGCGAAGACCCGGCCCTGCGCGAAGAACTGCTCACGGCGCGGCACGCCGCGGCCGATCTGCTGCGCCGGTCGGTCCTGGCGCGCGTCGACCGGCCGGTGGCGCTGCACGGCGATCTCGACCCGTGGGCCACCGGCGCGCTGCCCGGGCTGACCCCGGCGGCGGCCGAAGAGGCCGGCACCGTCGTGCTGCCCTGCTGGCAGCCAGGAGCCGACCTCGTCGCGAGCGCGCGCGCTCGGCTACCGTCGTCGGTGAAGATCGGTGCTTACGTCACGGCGCTCGGGGCCGCGTCCGGCCTGAAGGACTACGCCGGGCGGCTGCGCGAGGCCGGGGCGGACGAACTGCACCTGTACCACCTCGGGCTCGCCGGGCCGGGGCGGTGGGACGAGATGCGAGGGGCCGTGGCAGCCGCCACGGCCTGAAGGAAGGGAAGTATGGACACCGAGACGACCGAGCTGGACCGTATCCTCGCCGCCGCGGCGAAGGCCGCACCGCAGCTGGCGGGGACGACCCCCGCGCAGCGGGCCGGGTGGCTGGCCGCGGCCGCCGACGCGCTCGACGCGGCTGCCGACGAGCTGGTCCCGCTCGCGGCGAAGGAGACCCACCTGGCGGCGGCGCCGCGGCTCAAGGGCGAGCTCGCACGCACGACGTTCCAGCTGCGCCTGTTCGGCGAGGTGCTGCGGGACGGCGCGTTCCTCGGGGCCGCCGTCGACCACGCGGACCCGGAGTGGCCGATGGGCCCGCGCCCGGACATCCGCCGTGCCGTCGTGCCGATGGGCCCGGTCCTCGTGTTCGCCGCGAGCAACTTCCCGTTCGCCTTCAGCGTCGCCGGGGGCGACACCGCCTCCGCGCTCGCGGCCGGCTGCCCGGTCGTGCTCAAGGCACACCCCGGCCACCCGGAGCTGTCGGTGCGCACCGGGCAGATCGTCCGCGACGCGCTCGTCGGCGCGGGCGCCCCGGCCGGGATCTTCGAGGTGATCTTCGGTGTCGAGACCGGGGTGACCGCACTGAAGGACCCGCGGATCTCGGCGGCCGCCTTCACCGGCTCGGTCCCCGGCGGACGCGCGCTGTTCGACATCGCCGTCTCCCGGCCGTCGCCGATCCCGTTCTACGGCGAGCTCGGCAGCGTCAACCCCGTCGTCGTGACGCCGGGCGCGGTCAAGGCCCGGGGCGAGCAGGTCGCGAAGGGCTACGTCGGCTCGTTCACGCTCGGCGCCGGGCAGTTCTGCACCAAGCCGGGGCTGCTGTTCCTGCCCGAGGGGCACGGGCTCGACGCCACCCTGAGCGAGGCCGCGCAGGCCGTCGGCGCGCAGACGATGCTCAACGAGCGGATCGGCGAGGGCTTCCAGGCGGGCGCGGCGCGGCTGCGGGAACTTCCCGACGTCACGGTGCTCGCCTCCGGCGACCCGTTCACCCCGACGCTGCTTTCGGTGAGCGCGGCCGACTTCCTCAAGGCGGACGAGGTGCTGCGCTCGGAGTGCTTCGGGCCGGCGTCGATCGTCGTCACCTACCGCGGGCAGGACGAGCTGCTGGAGGTCCTCGGCGAGCTCGAGCCGGGGCTGACCGCGACCGTGCAGGCGGAGGAGACCGAGGCCGAGGACGTGCGGCCGCTGCTGCCCGCGCTGACCCGCATCGCCGGGCGGCTGCTGTGGAACGACTGGCCCACCGGCGTCACGGTCAGCTGGGCCCAGCAGCACGGCGGCCCGTACCCCGCGACCACGGCGCCCACCACCACGTCGGTCGGCACGGCGGCGATCGAGCGCTTCCTGCGCCCGGTGGCGTGGCAGGGCTTCCCCGACACGCTGCTGCCGCCGGCGCTGCAGGAAGCGAACCCGTGGGACGTGCCACGTCGCGTGGACGGGGTCCGCTGACGTAGCTTTCCGGCATGGGAATCGTGTCACCGGGCTTTCGCGGCCGCCGCCGCGACGAGGGCGCCGGGTTGCCTCCGGGGCAGTACCTGACCAAGGACTTCCCGGTGCTCTCGGCGGGCCCGACGCCGCGGGTCGCCACGAAGACCTGGGAGCTCACGATCACCACCGAGGCCGGCGTGGTGCACCAGTGGACCTGGCCGGAGCTGCTGGCGCTGCCCAGCGAAACGCCGACCGTGGACATCCACTGCGTCACCAAGTGGTCGAAGCTCGGCACGAACTGGCGCGGCGTCGCGCTCGACACCCTGTTCGAGGGGGTGGACACCGCGGCGGAGTACGTGCTCGCGCACTCCTACGACGGCTACACCACCAACCTGCCGCTGGCGGACCTGCTCGACGGCCGCGCGTGGGTCGCCTACGAGTTCGACGGTGCCGGGCTGGCACCCGAGCACGGCGGCCCGGCGCGGCTGCTCGTGCCGCACCTGTACTTCTGGAAGTCGGCGAAGTGGGTGCACGACCTGGAGCTGACGCCGACCGACGAGCCCGGCTTCTGGGAGGCGGGCGGCTACCACGACTACGGGGACCCATGGCGCGAACAGCGGTATCAGGGCGACTGAGCTGGCAGGTGGCGCGGCTGGCGGAGGTCCGGGACGAGACGCCGAGCGCGCGCACGCTGGTGCTCGACGTGCCGGGCTGGCCGGGCCACCTGGCGGGCCAGCACGCCGACGTCCGGCTCACCGCCGAGGACGGCTACACCGCCCAGCGCAGCTACTCCCTCGCCGCCCCGGCGGACGGCGAGCGCATCGAGCTGACCGTGCAGCGCGTCGAGGACGGCGAGGTCTCGTCGTACCTGACGGACGTGTTCTCGCTCGGCGACCCGGTGGAGGTGCGCGGCCCGGTCGGCGGCTGGTTCGTCTGGCGGCCCAGCGACCCGGCACCGGTGCTGCTGATCGCGGGCGGGTCGGGGATCGTGCCGCTGATGGCGATGGTCCGTGCCCGCCGCGTGGCCGGGGTGCGCACCCCGTTCCGGCTGCTCTACTCGGTGCGCTCGCCGAAGGAGCTGTACTACGCGGACGAGCTGCGCGCCGCGGCGCTCTCCGGCGTCGAAGTGTCCTATGTGTACACACGCGAGGCGCCGGCGGGCTGGGGGCGCGAGCCGGGCCGGATCGGCGTCGCCGACGTGAACACCGGCGGCTGGCCGGCATCCTTCGAACCGGCGTGCTTCGTCTGCGGCCCGACGGGGTTCGTGGAGGACGTGTCGGACATGCTGCTCGCCCTGGGCCACGACCCCCGCCGGGTCAAGACGGAGCGCTTCGGCCCCACCGGGTGAAGCTGGTGGGAACGTGCCGGACGGCGCTGTTCCCAGCCGGGCCCCGCACCGTTGTACGCTGTTCCGATGACCACTCTGCGTGAACGGATTCTCGACGCCGGGGTCGGGCTGATCTGCACCGAGGGCTGGGACCGGGTGACGATGTCCCAGCTCGCGCACCACGTCGGGGTCAGCAGGCAGATGGTCTACAAGGAGGTCGGCGCCCGGGACACGCTCGCGCGGGCGATCGTCACCCGGCACGCCGACCGGTTCCTCGCCGGGGTGACCGACCAGCTGCGTGCCCACGGTGAGGACATCGTCGCCGGCGTCTCCGCGGCCGTCGACTACGTGCTGCGTGCCGCGGCCGACGACCCGCTGCTCAAGGCCGTGCTCTCCGCGGCGCACGGCGGCACCCAGGACCTGTTGCCGCTGCTGGCGATCCAGCCGGAACCCGTGCTGGAACGAGCCGTGCACACGGTGCTGCGCGAGGCGGGGGAGCTCTACGGCGGGCTGGGCCTGCCGCGGCTGCCGGAGCTGGTCGAGGTCGTCGTGCGGCTGACGCTGAGTCACCTGATCCAGCCGTTCGGCCCGGTCGAGCAGGCGAGCGAACAGGTCGCGTGGCTCGTCCGGAACGCGCTGGCGGCGGCCGCGGGCGGCCGGTAGCCCCGGTCAGGGCCGGGGGATGTTGCGCAGGTTCGACCGTGCCAGGTCGATCATCTTGCCGACCCCGCCGGTGAGCACGACCTTGCTCGCCGCGAGCATGAACCCCTTGAGCTGGCCGCCGGTGATGTGCGGCGGGATCGACAGCGCGTTCGGGTCGGTGACCAGGTCGACCAGGACCGGGCCCGGATGCGCGAGTGCCTCGGCGAGGCTGTCGCGCACCTTCGCCGGGTCGGTGACGCGGATGCCGTGCAGCCCGGCGCCCCGGGCGATCGCCGCGTAGTCCACCGCGTCGTGGTCGGTCTCGAAGTCGGGCAGGCCGTCGACGAGCATCTCGAGCTTGACCATGCCGAGCGAGGAGTTGTTGAACACCACGATCTTCACCGGCAGCTGGTGCAGCCGCACGGTGAGCAGCTCGCCCATCAGCATGCCGAGCCCGCCGTCGCCGGACATCGAGATGACCTGGCGGCCCGGCTGCGCCAGCTGCGCGCCGATCGCGTGCGGCAGCGCGTTCGCCATGCTGCCGTGCAGGAACGAGCCGATGACCCGGCGGCGGCCGTTGGGCGTGAGGTACCGCGCCGCCCAGACGTTGCACATGCCGGTGTCGACGGTGAAGACGGCGTCGTCCGCGGCGAGGTCGTCGAGCATGTCCGCCGCGTACTCGGGGTGGATCGGGACGTGCCGCTCGACGTTGCGGGTGTAGGCGTCGACCACCGTCTCCAGCGAGCGGGCGTGGTCGCGGAGCATTTCGTCGAGGAACGCGCGGCCGGGCTTCTGCTCCAGCTTCGGCAGCACCGCGCGCAGCGTCTCGCGCAGGTCGCCATGCACCGCGAGGTCCAGCGCGGTGCGCCGGCCCAGGTGGGTCGCGTCGTGGTCGACCTGGATGGTGTGCGCCTGCGGCAGGAACCCGTCGTAGGGGAAGTCCGTGCCCAGCAACAGCAACACGTCGGCCTCGTGCATCGCGCGGTAGCACGCGCCGTAGCCGAGCAGCCCGCTCATGCCGACGTCGTACGGGTTGTCGAACTGGATCCATTCCTTGCCGCGCAACGAGTGCCCGACCGGCGAGTGCAGCCTGCCCGCCAGCTCCATGACCTCTTCGTGGGCGTTCGCGACGCCCGCCCCGCAGAACAGGGTGACCTTCTCGGCCCGGTTCAGCGCGTCCGCCAGAGCGTCCACTTGGGACGGTGGCGGGACGAGGGTGGCCTTCTCGGTGACGAACGAGGCGGTACCGGTCGCCGCCTCGGACTCCAGGTGCGCGACGTCGCCGGGCAGCACCAGCACCGACACCTCGCCGCGGGTGAGCGCGTGCTGGATCGCGATGCGCAGCACGCGCGGCATCTGGCCGGGCTGGGTGATCTGCTCGCAGTAGCCGCTGCAGTCGACGAACAGCCGCTCCGGATGGGTCTCCTGGAAGAACGACGTGCCCACCTCGGTGGCCGGGATGTGCGACGCGAGCGCCAGCACGGGCGCGCCCGAGCGGTTGGCGTCGTAGAGGCCCTGCACCAGGTGGGTGTTGCCGGGCCCGCAGCTGCCCGCGCACACCGCCAGCCGCCCGGTCAGCTGCGCCTCCGCCGCCGCGGCGAAGGCGCCGGCCTCCTCGTTGCGCACGTGCACCCAGTCGATCCCGTCGGTCCGGCGGATCGCGTCCACGATCGGGTTGAGGCTGTCGCCCACCACCCCGTAGATGCGGGACACGCCCGCCTGGACGAGCACCTGGACGAACTGCTCGGCGACAGTGGGTCGCGCCATGGGGGCCTCCCGCTTCTCGGCTGGTCGGTCGGTACCCGATTGTGCTGGCGCGAACCCGTCTGCGCAGCGTCAGTCGGTGTGCGGCAGGTGCTGCGCCGGGATCACCCCGAAACGTCCGGACTGGTAGTCCTCGAAGGCGCGGACGACCTCTTCACGGGTGTTCATCACGAACGGGCCGTACTGCACGACCGGCTCGCGGATGGGCAGGCCGCCCAGCAGCAGCACCTCCAGGTTCGGCTCCGCGACGGGCCTGCTGGTGCTCGCGGCGAAGGTCAGCGCCCCGCCGTCGCCGAAGACGGCGAGCTGTCCCTTGTGGACCGGCCGCCCGTCCGCGCCGGCCGTGCCGGTGCCGGCCAGGACGTAGCCGAGCGCGTTGAAGTCGGGCCGCCACGGCACCTCCAGCCGTGCGCCGGGGCTGACGGTGGCGTGGATCAGCGTGATCGGGGTGTAGGTCGAGCCCGGGCCGCGGTGCCCGCCGAGGTCACCGGCGATGACGCGCAGCAGCGCGCCGCCGTCGGGGGAGGACAGCAGTACCGACTCGGTCGCCCGGATGTCCTGGTAGCGCGGCGGGGCGAGCTTGCTCGACCGCGGCAGGTTCACCCACAGCTGGACGCCGTGGAACAGCCCGCCCGAGACCACCAGCTCCTCCGGCGGCTTCTCGATGTGCAGGATCCCGCTGCCCGCGGTCATCCACTGCGTGTCGCCACCTGCGATGACGCCCCCGCCGCCCTGGGAGTCGGCGTGCTCCATGACGCCGTCGAGCATGTAGGTCACGGTCTCGAAGCCGCGGTGCGGATGCCACGGCGTGCCCTTCGGCTCACCGGGCGCGTACTCCACCTCGCCCATCTGGTCCATGTGGATGAACGGGTCGAGCACGGCCGAGGACACCCCGGCGAACGCGCGGCGCACCGGGAAGCCTTCGCCCTCGTAGCCGGTCGGCGCGGTGGTCACCGTGCGGACGGGCCGTTGCACGACGGTGGCCGGGTCGGGTTTGTCGATCCGCGGCAGGGTCAGCGTGTCGGCGGTGATGGCGGGCATCGCGCTCTCCTCGAAGTAGTTCTGCGTTCAATATCTTCCACGCAAAACGCTTCGGGCTCCCCGTCGATTCCCGGTCAGGCTTGCCAGTCGGCGAGGACGGCTTGGGTGTCGGTGCCGGGGGTTGGGGGTGGTGTGGGGGTGGTGGTGGGGGTGCGGGAGAAGCGGGGGGCGGGGGCGGCTTGGGTGATGCCGTCGATGTCGATGAGGGTGTGGCGGGCGGTGAGGTGGGGGTGTTGTTGTGCTTCGGTGAAGGTGAGGATGGGGGTGACGCAGGCGTCGGTGTTGTCGAAGATGTGGGTCCATTGGTCGCGGGTTTTGGTGGCGATGACGGTGGTGAAGCGGGTGCGCAGGGTGGGCCAGCCGTTGCGGTCGTGTTGGGCGGGGAGGTTCTCGTTGTGGAGGCCGAGGCCGTGGAGGAAGGCGGTGTAGAACTGGGGTTCGAGGCAGCCGACGGCGATGTGTTTGCCGTCGGCGCAGGTGTAGGTGTCGTAGTAGGGGGCGCCGCCGTCGAGGAGGTTGGTGCCGCGGTCGTCGTTCCAGGTGCCGGCGCCGCGGAGGGCCCACATCATTTGGGTGAGGACGCTGGTGCCGTCGATGATGGCGGCGTCGATGGTCTGGCCGTGGCCGGAGGTGTGGCGTTCGTGGAGGGCGGCGAGGATGCCGGTGAGGAGGAACATGGAGCCGCCGCCGAAGTCGCCGATGAGGTTGAGGGGTGGGACGGGGCGGTGGCCGGGTCGGCCGATGGCGTGCAGGGTGCCGGTGAGGGAGATGTAGTTGATGTCGTGTCCGGCGCGGGGGGCCAGGGGGCCGGTTTGGCCCCAGCCGGTCATGCGGGCGTAGATGAGGCGGGGGTTGTGGTGTTGGCAGGGTTGGGGGCCGATGCCGAGGCGTTCGGCGACGCCGGGGCGGAATCCTTCGAGCAGGATGTCGGCTTTCGTGGCGAGGCGTAGTACGAGGGTGCGGCCTTGGTCGGTTTTGAGGTCGGCGGTGAGGGAGCGGCGGTTGCGCAGGAGGTGGTCGGGGTGTTCGCCGGTGGGGTCGAATCCTGTGGTGGGGCGTTCGACCCGGACCACGTCGGCACCCAGATCGGCGAGGATCATCGCCGCGTGCGGGACCGGCCCGATCCCCGCCAACTCCACCACCCGCAGGCCCGCCAGCGGCCCCGGCATCTCAGGACTCCCTGCGTGCGTGGATCAGGCCCTCCTGTGCGGCGGACGCGATGAGCGTGCCGTCGCGGTGGAAGATCCGGCCCTCAGCGAGCCCCCGCAGGTCGCCGACCGCGGGGCTGCTCTTGGCGTAGTAGAGCCAGTCGTCGAAGCGCACCTCGTTGTGGAACCACAGCACGTGGTCCAGCGAGGTGAGCGCCTTGATGTCGGTGCGCATCGTCGGGCGCAGGATGGACGAGACGAAGGTCAGGTCGCTGAAGTAGGTGAGCACGGCCGCCGCGCTGACCCTGTCGTCGAGCTTCCCGCTGCGCGGGCGGAACCACAGGTCGTCGATGAACCGCTGGTAGTCGCTGCGCTCGGTGGTCACGGGGCGGACGTCGAACACCTCGTGCGGGTTGACCTGCCAGCCGGGCGGATGCTGGATGCCGTAGGGCACGCAGTCCTCGGGCGTGGGCGCGTCCGGCGGGCTCACCTGGTGGTTCGCGCCGCTGCGGTCGGTGGTGAACGACGACTCCAGGCACAGGATCGGCTCGCCGTGCTGGATCGCGGTGACCCTGCGGCGGCGGAAGTTGCGGCCCTCCTGCAGCCGGTCCACCCGGAACACCACGCGGGCGCCGGTGTCCCCGGGCCGCAGGAAGTAGGCGTGCAGCGAGTGCGGCGCCATCTCCGGTGGCACGGTCCGCTCGGCGGCGACCAGGGCCTGCGCGCACACCTCGCCGCCGAACAACCGCCCACCGGGTTCCCCGGTCGAGCGGCTGCGGAAGATGTCCAGCTCGATCGTCTCCAGATCGAGGACGTCGAGCAGGTGCGCGAGACCGTCGGGTCCCGTTTCAACAGACTGTGCCATCAGCTTCCTTCACTCGCCGCGCCAGACCGGAGCGCGTTTCTCCGCGAAGGCACGGGCGCCTTCCTGGGCGTCAGCCGATTGAAACACAGGCTGGACCACAGCCTGCTGCTGAGTGAAAGCTTCGTCACTGTGCCAGTCCGCGGAGCGGGTGATAATCTCCTTGGTGGCCTGGATCGCCAGCGGCGCGTTGGCGGTAATGCGCTCGGCGAGGGCGAACGCGCCCTCGAGCGCCCCGCCGGGCTTGGTGAGGTGGTTGACCAGGCCGTAACGGTGTGCGTCGCCGGCGGGGAAGAAGTCGCCGGTCAGCGCGTACTCCATCGCCAGCTGCGGCGGGATGCGGCGCGGCAGCCGCAACAGCCCGCCCGCCGCGGCCACCAGCCCGCGCTTGACCTCGGGAATGCCGAACTTGGCCTCCTCCGACGCGACCACGAGGTCGCACGCGAGCGCCAGCTCGCACCCGCCCGCGAGCGCGTAGCCCTCGACGGCGGCGATCATCGGCTTCTTCGGCGGCCGCTCGGTCATCCCGGCGAGACCCCGGCCCGGGATCGACACGACCTCGCCCGCGAGGAACGCCTTGAGGTCCATGCCCGCGCAGAACGTGCCGTCCGCGCCGGTCAGGATTCCCAGCGACAGGTCGTGGCGCTCGTCGAGCAGGTCCAGCGCCGCGGCGACGCTCGCGGTGACCGCCGCGTTGATCGCGTTGCGCGCCTTCGGCCGGTTGATCGTGATGACCAGGATCCGGCCACGCTCCTCGACCCGCACTTCGTCCGCCATCGGCCAAGCCCTTTCGTCGTCGGAAGCCCTCTCACAACTTAACGTGCGTTCAGCGAGCGCGCGATCACGTTGCGCTGCACCTCACTCGTGCCCTCGCCGATCTCGAGGATCTTCGCGTCGGCGTAGAACCGGGAGATCGCCGACTCGCGCATGTAGCCGTAGCCGCCGTGGATCTGCAGGCTCGCGCTCGCGGCGCGGTTGGCGACCTCGGAGGCGTAGAGCTTCGCCATGGCCGCGGCCTTGCCGAACGGGCGGCCCTCGTCGCCCAGCCAGGCCGCCCGGTAGACCAGCCAGCGCGCGGCCTCCACCTCGGTGGCCATGTCGGCGAGCTTGTGCCCGACCGCCTGGAACCCCGACAGCGGCCTGCCGAACTGCTCGCGGTCCCCGGCGTGGCGCACGGCGAGGTCGAGTGCCGCCTGCGCGAGCGACAGCGAGAGCGCGGCCACGCTGATCCGTCCGGCGTCGAGGACCTCCAGGAACTGCCGCAGGCCGTTGCCCTCCTCGCCGATGAGGTGGTCCTCGGGCAGGTGGCAGCCGGTGAAGACCAGCTCGCGGGTGTCGAGCGCGTGCCAGCCGAGCTTGTGCAGCCGCCGCCCCTTCTCGTAGCCCGGGGTGCCGTCGGGCACGAAGAACGTGCCGTACCGCTTCTTCCCGTCCGCACCGGTGCCGGTGACCGCGAGGACGGTGACCCCGAGGCTGATCTCGGTACCGGCGTTGCTGATGAACATCTTCGTGCCGTCGAGCACCCAGCCGTCCTCGGTGCGCCGGGCGCGGGTGCGGATGCCGGCCGCGTCCGAGCCGGCGGTCGGCTCGGTCAGGCCGAACGCGCCGAGCTTCTCGCCGGTGGCGAGCGGCACCAGCCATCGCTTCTTCTGCTCCTCGGTGCCGAACCGGGCCAGCGGCAGGGTCGCGATGGTCGAGTGCGCGTTCCACGCCGAGGCCACCGACTGGTCGGCCTCGCCGAGCGCCTCCATGGCGGCCACATAGGACACCAGGCCGGCGTTCGCGCCGCCGTAGGCCTCGTCGACCAGCATGCCCATCAGCCCCAGCTCGCCGAGCTTGCGGAACACCTCGGCGGGGAAGTGCTCGCGTTCGGACCATTCGGCCGCGTGCGGCGCGATCTCCTTCGCCGCGAAGTCCCGGCACATCCGCTGCAGGGCGACGGTCTCCTCGGGCAGGTCGAAATCCATCTCAGCGCTCCTCGGGGGCAAGCAGGATCTTCAGGTGGTGGCGCGAGCCGAGCTCGTCGAAGGCTTCGAGCCCGCGCCGCAGCGGGTACACGCCCGTCAGCAGCGGGGACGGGTCGAGCCGGGCGGTCGCGATCAGCTCGAGCACACGCGGGATGTCGAAGTTGTAGCCGAGCGTGCCGAGCACCGTCCGCTCGAACGGGACCAGCTGGGTGAGCGGCAGCGAGGCGGCCCCGCCGCTGATCCCGGCGAGGACGGCGCGCCCACCGCGGCGCACCGCCGTCACCGCCAGTTCGACCTGCTCGGGCAGGCCGGTCGCCTCGACCACGACGTCCGGCCCGACGCGGCCGGTGCGCAGGAAGACTTCGCGCCGCACGTCCGTCTCCGCCGGGTCGAAGACCTCGGTCGCGCCCATCTCGGCCGCGCGCTTCGCCCGCTCCGGCGCGGGCTCGCTCACGTAGATCCCCGCCGCCCCGGCCAGTTTCAGCGCCATCAACGCCGCGACGCCGATCGGCCCGGCGCCCAGCAGTAGCACGTTGTCGCCCGGCTGGACGGCCCCGCGCCGCACCGCGTGCAGGCCCACCGCGAGGGGTTCGGCGAGCGCGGCCAGCTCGTCGGAGACCCCGTCGGGGATCGGCACCAGCCCTTCGGCCGGCACGGTGACCAGCGGGGCGAACGCGCCGTCGGACGCGAGTCCGACCGAGCCGCCCTTGGCGCAGATGTGGTACTCGCCGTGCCGGCACCAGCGGCAGCTCCCGCAGCGCAGGCATGGATCGACTGCGACGCGGGTGCCCACGTCGACGCCGGGCACGGGGCTGCCCAGTGCGACCACCCGGCCGCTGAACTCGTGTCCGAGGGTGACAGGCGGGGTGTGCCCGGTCAGCGGATGGGGTCCGGTCCGGATGAGGTTCGGGCCGTGCCGGTACTCGTGCAGGTCGGTGCCGCAGATACCGCTGTAGGCGACCTCGACGACCGCCTGGCCGGGTTCCGGCGCCGCCGGCTCGGGAACCTCCTCCAGCCGCACATCGCCTCTTCCGTGCCAGCGCAGCGCTTGCATGCCGACCACCTTCGCGTCAGAGTTGTTTTTTCGAACAGTCGGTACAAGAATCGTGGTTCCTCGCCCGATGTCAAGGGGGCGGGGAGAAACTCCCGGAAGGCAAGGGCAAGAACGCGATGACTTCCACTCAGGCGAGCGACACCGGCACGGGGCTCGGCGCACTTACCGAGATGTACCGGCGGATGCGGCTGATCCGCCAGTTCGAGGACCGGGCGTCGCGCCTCTACCGCACCAACGAGATCCCCGGCTTCCTGCACCTGTCGATCGGGCAGGAGGGCTCGGCGGTGGGCGCGTGCCGCCCGCTGGACGAGCGCGACGTGGTGACCTCCACCCACCGCGGGCACGGGCACTGCATCGCCAAGGGGCTCGACGTCACCGGCATGTTCGCCGAGCTGATGGGCCGCCGCACCGGGACCTGCCAGGGCCGCGGCGGTTCGATGCACATCGCGGACCCGCGCAAGGGGATCTTCGGGGCCAACGGGATCGTGGCCGCGGGGCTGCCGATCGCGGTCGGCGCGGGCACCGCCGCCCAGCTGCGTGCGCGGGGTGGCGTGGTGCTCGCGTTCTTCGGCGACGGCGCGGTCGCGCAGGGCATGTTCCACGAAGCGGTGAACCTCGCGGCGGTGTGGCGGCTGCCGGTGCTCTTCTGCTGCGAGAACAACCATTACGCCGAGTTCTCCCCGGCCACCGACCAGCACCGGGCAACACTGGCGGACCGCGCCCGCGGGTACGGAGTGGACTTCGCGCACGTGGATGGGAACGACGTCGTCGCGGTCGCCGAGACCGTCACCGATCTCGTCGCCGGGCTGCGCGAGGGTGGTGGGCCGGTGCTGCTGGAGGCCGAGACCTACCGCTGGCACGGGCACTACGAAGGCGATCCCGAGCGGTACCGCGAACCGGCCGAGCTGGCGGAATGGAAGACCCGGGATCCGTTGGTGCTGCTGGCGAAACGGCTCGACGCCGAACGGGTGGCGGAGATCGACCGCGAGGTCGACGTGCTCATCGACAAGGCCGTCGAGGAGGCGCGTGCCGCCGAGGAGCCCGCGCCCGAGACGCTCCACCACTACGTCGGCGTGCCACGGGAGCCGGTGCCCGAACCGCCCGAGCCGGCAGGCGAGATCTTCCGGACGATGGACGCCGTCCGCGAGGCCCTCGACCACGAACTGGGCGCGGACGACGACGTTTTCGTGGCGGGCATCGACGTCGGGGCCGGGGGCAACGTGTTCGGCCTGACCCGTGGCCTCGCGCAGAAGTATCCCGGGCGGGTGCGGGACACGCCGATCTCGGAGAGCGCGATCATCGGAGCCGGGGTGGGCGCGGCGATGGCGGGGCTGCGGCCGGTGGTCGAGCTGATGTACTTCGACTTCGTGGGCGTGTGCCTCGACCAGCTGATGAACCAGGCGGCGAAGCTGCGGTTCATGACCGGCGGCGCGGTGAGCCTGCCGCTGGTGGTGCGCACCCAGTTCGGCGCGGGGAAGTCCTCGGGCAGCCAGCACTCGCAGAGCCTGGAGGCGCTGCTCGCGCACATCCCGGGCCTCACCGTGGTGATGCCGTCCACCCCGGCGGACACCTACGGCCTGCTGCGTGCCGCGATCCGGGACCCCAACCCGGTGGTGTTCGTCGAGAACCGCCTGCTGTACGGCAAAAAGGGGCCGCGGCCGGAGCCGGGGCACCTCGTGCCCCTCGGCAAGGCCGCGATCCGCCGCGAGGGCACGGACGTGACGCTCGTGTCGTACTCGAAGCTGGTGCACGACTGCCTGGAGGTGGCCGAGGAGCTCGCGGCCGGCGGGATCAGCGTCGAGGTGATCGATCTGCGGACGATCGCGCCGCTGGACAAGGAGACCGTGCTGCGCTCGCTGGCCAAGACGAACCGGCTCGTCGTCGCGCACCAGGCGGTCGAGTCGTTCGGCGTGGGCGCGGAACTGGCCGCGATCGCGGCGCGGGAGGGCTTCTGGAGCCTGGACGCACCGGTCGTGCGGGTCGGCGCCGCGTCGACGCCCGCGCCGTACGCGCCGTCGCTGGAGCGGGAGTGGCTGCCGAGCCGCGAGCGCATCGCGGCGGCGGTCCGGGAGGTGGTGCTGGGCTGAGAGTGGGTGCCGGACTAACCCGCCTCCCGGTCCCGGAACTCGCGGACCCGGTCCTCCAGGTCGTCCGCGTCGTAGCCGGGGCTCGAGAAGCCGGAAACGAGCGTGGCGCAGTACTCGCGCGAGAGGAACTCCGCGTCCCAGGGGCCGTCCGGGCGGGCCCACTGGTAGGTGTGGTTGTGCATGTTGAGGAACTGCAGCATCGCCAGCCGCGGGTCCAGCTTGCGGAACGCCCCGGTGTCCATCGCGGCGATCAGGAGGTCCTGGACGATCTTCTCGAACTCCCGCCGCTGCCGCAGCAGCCGCGAGCGGTTCGCGCCGCGCAGGTGGCGGTAGTCGTGCTCGTAGACCCAGATGTGGTCCAGCCGCGCCAGGATGATCTCCAGCAGCGTCTGCGACAGCAACCGCAGCCGCAGCACCGGCTCCTCCTCCAGGGCCGCGATCCGCCGGGCGGCGCTCAGCAGCGGGTGCAGCACCCGGTCCTGGATCTCGACGAGCAGGTTCTCCTTCGAGCCGATGTAGTAGTACAGCGCGCCCTTGGCCAGGCCCGCCACCTGGCCGATCTCGGCGATGCCCGTGGCCGCGTAGCCCTGGCGGGCGAACAGCACGGCGGCCTGGTCGATGATCTCCTGGCGCTTGATCTCGTAGCCCGGCCCGTGTCCCGGTGGTCTCGGCATGGCACAGCAGCCTATTCGCACCGGGGGCCCCGCGGGGAGCCGCCTGAGGAAAGTCCACTTCGGTCCGCGCCTTTCTCACCCGGTCCGGGCTTGTCAGCTCGCCACCCCGAGTCTTACAGTGCTTCCCGTCACCGTTTCGTAGACCGACTGGTACACGAAACTCGCCACCGGCACGACACAGTGGAGTGATGGCCCGTGAGTGATCAAGAAACCGCTGTCCCGCAAGGGCTTTCCGTGCCCCGGGAGCAGGTCTCCGAGGACGAGCTGCGTGCCCTGGGCGTCGATCTCGCCCGGGATTTCCCGGGCAGCACCGCCGCGGACTTCCGCCGTTACCCGGTGCTGTCCGAGGGTGGCTGGTTCCTCGCCGTCAAACACCAGAAGTCGCTCGTTTCGGTCGCCCGCGAGCCGTGGCAGCTGCTCGGCCCGATCACGCTGGCCTCAGACGGCCTCGACGTTTACTGAGAGAGGAGAACCACCGATGATCGGAGTAGACGTCGGCGGCACGTTCACGGACGTGGTGGCGATCGAGAACGGGGAGATCAAGACCGTCAAGGTGGCCACCGACGTGCGCACCACCGAACGCGGCGTGCTCAAGGGCGCCGAGGAGATCGGGGTCGGCGCCGCCGAGGTGTTCAACCACGCGAGCACGCACGGGCTCAACGCGATCATCACCCGGCGGCTGCCGAAGATCGCGTTCCTGACCACCGACGGCCACCGCGACATCCTCGACGTCGGCCGGACCTGGCGCCCCGTCGAAGGGCTCACCAACCCGGCGTGGCGCCGCTCCTACGGCGACGCCAACCGCCCGCTCGTCCCGCGCTACCTGCGCCGCGGCATCCGCGAACGGCTCACCGCCGACGGCGGCGTGCTCATCCCGCTCGACGAGGAGCAGACCCGCGCCGAACTGGCCGTGCTGCGCCGCTGCGGGGTCGAGGGCGTCGCCATCTGCCTGCTCAACGCGTACGTGAACGACCACCACGAGGAGCGGCTGCGCCAGCTCGTGCACGAGGAGCTCGGCCAGATCCCGGTGTCGATCTCGAGCGAGGTCTCGCCGCTGGCCAAGGAGTTCGCGCGCGCCTCCACCACCGTCATCGACGTGTTCATGCGCCTGATCTACGGCGAGTACACCGAACGCCTCGACAGCGGACTGCGGGAGCTGGGCTTCGGCGGCGACCTGAACTTCGCCGACTGCGCCGCCCAGCTGGTCCGCTCCGACGTGGCGATGGAGCACCCGTTCCGCATCGTGTTCGCCGGCCCCGCCGCGGGCACGGTGTCCAGCGCGCACTTCGGCGGCGTCATCGGCGCCGGCAACCTCCTGTGCGCCGACGTCGGCGGGACCTCGTGCGACATCAGCATGGTCACCGACGGCAACCCGTTCGTGAACACCACATTCGAGCTGGAACACGACCTGATCGTCAACGCGCTGTCCAACGAGGTCTCCAGCATCGGCGCCGGCGGCGGCAGCCTGGTCACGATCAGCCCCGCCGGTGAGCTCAAGGTCGGCCCCGGCAGCGCCGGCGCGGACCCGGGTCCCGCGTGCTACGGGATCGGCGGCACCCAGCCGACCACCACCGACACCTGCCTGCTGATGGGCATCATCGACCCGGACGGGTTCGCGGGCGGGCGGATGAAGCTCGACCCGGAGCTTTCGCGGCAGGCGTTCGAACAGCTCGACACGAAGCTCTCCTTCGAGCAGCGGGTGTCCTACGCGTTCAACATCGGCATCAACAACATCGCCGAAGGCGTCGTCAACATCGCGATCCAGCACGGCGTCGACCCGCGCGACTACAGCCTTGTCGCCTACGGCGCGGCGGGCCCGATGCTGCTGCCCGCGGTGCTGGACCTGGTGCACGCCGCGGAGGTCATCGTGCCACCGCACCCCGGCCTGTTCTCCGCGCTGGGCCTGGTCAGCTCGGACCTCGTCTACGCCGACAGCCGCAGCGCGTACACCCTGTTGTCCGCCGAGGCCGCCGAGTCGATCGACAAGGTCTACGCGTCGATGGAGCAGCGGTTGTCCGAGCGGCTGAAGGAGAAGGACCGCGGCAAGGTCACCTTCGTCCGCAGCTTCGACGGCAGGCTCGCCGGGCAGACCTGGGAGACCCCGTTCATCTCCGTGCCCGACGGTGAGATCACCGCCGAAGCCGTCGAGCGGATGGTCTCGAACTTCCACGACGCGTACGCCGAGCGCTCGGGCAACAGGTTCGAGGCGCTGCCGGTGCAGGGCGTGACCTACCGGGTCCAGGCCGTGGTGCACGCCGACAAGGTGGAGTACCCGGTGCTGCCCGAGCGGCCCGCGGGCGAACGCCCCGAGCCCACCCGCACGCTGACCATCCGGCACCTGAGCGAAACCGACCTCGAAGCCGCCGAGTACCAGCGCGCGGACCTGCGTGCCGGTGACGAGATCGCCGGTCCCGCCGTCATCCGCGAGCCCCTGTCCACGACGTTCCTCGTGCCGGGCCAGACCGCGCACGTCGGGGCGCACGGCGAGCTGCGCATCCGCAAGGCGTGAAGGGAAGACCATGACTGTTTCGCTGAAAGACCTCGACGACGCCCAGTTCGCCGAGCTGTACGGCGCCGACCGGTTCACCGCATCGGTGCTGGCCAGCCGGATGCGCTACATCGTCCAGCACATGTGCACCGGGCTGCTGAACAACGCGTTCTCGCTGATCCTGCGCGACTGGTACGACTTCGCCGCGACGATCTCCGGGCCGCCGGAGCAGAACTACCCGATGTCCTCGGTGAGCAACAGCCTCGCGATGTTCCTCGGTACCATGTCCGAGGCCGTGCGCAACACCATCGAGGAGTACGGCCCGGAAAACCTGCGCCCGGGCGACGTGGTGATCTGCAACGACCCCTACCGCGCGGGCAACCACGTCAACGACATCTGCTTCATCCGCCCGGTCTTCCAGGGTGAGCGGCTGATCTCGTTCGTCACGCTGCGCGCACACCAGCTGGACATGGGCGGCGTGGTGCCCGCCGGGTTCAGCGGGACCAAGCGCAACGTGTACGAGAACGGCCTGGTCATCGCGCCGACGCTGCTCTACCGCGACGACAAGCCGGTCAAGTCGGCGTTCAACCTCATCTTCGACAACGCCCGCTACTGCGCGCTGCTGCTGCCCGACATCAAGACGATCTACGCGAACCTGCTACTGGGCGAGCAGCTGATCACCGAGAGCGTCGAGCGCTACGGCATCGAGGCCTACCTCGGCGCGATCCGCTACAGCACCGACGTCTCCGCCGAGGCGATGCGCACGGCGCTGGCGGAGCTGCCCGACGGCGTGTACGAGGCCGAAGAGGGCATCGACTGCGACGGCATCGACGACTCCATCGAGTACCGGATCAAGGTGAAGATCACCAAGGCCGGGCCGCGGATGGAGCTGGACTTCAGCGGCACCTCGCCGCAGGCGCGCACCAGCATCAACGCCGGCATCCTCGACACCAAGACCGCCGTCGGCGTGGCGCTGAAGTTCCTCATCGACCCGGCGACACCGTTCACCTCCGGCGCCTACCGCGACATCGACATCGTGCTGCCGGCGGGCACGTTCATCAGTGCGACCCCGCCGGACGGGGCGGTGTTCCTGTACTGGGAGAGCACCGGCCCGGTGCTGCTCGCGGTGTTCCGCGCGCTGGAGAAGGCGTTGGGGCGCAAGGCCGTCGGCGGCGACTACGGGTCGCTGAACATCCACAACGCCAACGGTGTGCTCGAGGACGGCACCCCGTGGGTCACCACCGCCCAGTGCGGCGGCGAGCACGGGCCGTGGGGCGCCACCGAAGCCGGGGACGCGGACAGCTACTCCGTGGTGTACCAGGCGAACAACCTCGACCCGGCGACCGAGGCGATCGAGTCCGAGCTGCCCGCGGTGGTGCTGCGCAAGGAGTACGTGCCTGACAGCGGTGGCGCGGGCACGAACCGCGGCGGCGCGGCCGTCATGAAGGACACGCTGTACCTGACCGAGGCCGAGCACTGGTCGAGCCCGCTGCACACCAAGAGCGCCAGCGGCGTGGGCGTCTACGGCGGCCGCAGCGGCGGCCTGGGCGCCACCTGGGTCTTCCACTCGGACTACCTGGACGTGGTGCGCCGCAAGGACCTCATCGCGACCTCGGCCGACGTCTACGCCGGCGCGACGCCGGTCGCCGGGATGCTCGACCCGGAGAGCAAGTGCGTGGACCCGGACGGCGAGTACTTCTACTTCGCCAGTACTCCGGTGTGGCACACCAAGCCGCACGCGGTCTTCCGCTATCTCACCAACGGCGGCGGCGGTTGGGGCAGGCCGACCGACCGCGACCCCGAGCGCGTGAAGAACGACGTCCGCGACGAGTACGTGACCGTCGAAGGCGCCTACCGCGACTACGGCGTCGTCGTCACCGGCGACCCGCGCACCGATCCCGAGGGCCTGCGGGTGGACCTCGCCGCCACCGAGAAGCGCCGCGCCGAGCTGGCCGCGCAGTAAGGAGAATCGAGTGTCCTCTGTGGAGCTGACCGAGGAGCAGCGGCAGCTGCGGGAGCGGTTCGTCGGCGAGCGCGGGTACTGGAACCAGTTCTGGGAGGGGCTGCTCAGCCTCGACCAGGAGTTCTTCGAGGCCTACCTGAACTTCTCGGCCGTGCCCTGGCGCAAGGGCGTGCTGGAGCCCAAGATCCGCGAGCTGATCTACACCGCGATCGACGCCTCCACCACCCACCTGTACGAGCCCGGCCTGCGCCAGCACATCCGCAACGCGCTGGGCTACGGGGCGACGAAGGAGGAGATCATGGAGGTGCTGGAGCTGACGAGCGTGCTCGGCATCCACACCTGCACCCTCGGCGTCCCGGTGCTGATGGAGGAGCTGGCCGCGCACGAGCAGCGCAACGGCTCGTCGGCGTGACCGGGACGCTGGACGCGGGCGGGCCCGCCGGGATGCGCGGCGAACGTGCCGTCGTCACCGGCGCCGCCCGCGGCATCGGCGCCCGCATCGCCATCGAGCTGGCGCGGGCCGGCGCCGAGGTGACCGTGGTGGACGTGCGCGACCCCGCCGAGACGGTGGCGGCGATCGAGGCCGAGGGCGGGCAGGCGTGCGGGCGCACGCTCGACGTGACCGACCGGGCGGCGGTGCACGAGGCGTTCGCCGCCCTGCCCGCGCTCGACGTCCTGGTGACCTCGGCGGCGGTCTACGGCGAGACGGTGTCCATCGACGAGCTCGAAGAGTCCGAAGTGGACCTGGTGCTCGGGGTGAACGTCAAGGGCACCCTGTGGTCGATCCGCGCCGCGCTGCCGTTGCTGCGCCGCGCCGGCGGCCGGGTCGTGTGCATCGGCTCGGTCGCCGGGAAGGTCGGCGGCGTGCTCGCCGGCCCGCACTACGTGGCCAGCAAGGGCGCCGTGCACGCGGTCGTCAAATGGCTCGCCAAGACCGAGGCGGCGCACGGCATCACGGCCAACGGCGTCGCGCCCGGCGTGGTGGACACCGAGATGGTGGCCGGGCGCGGGTACCGGCCGGACTACTGCCCGCTCGGCCGGCTCGCCCGGCCCGAGGAGATCGCGCGGGTGGCGGCGTTCCTCGCCTCGCCCGCGGCCAGCTACATGACCGGCGCCGTGGTGGACGTCAACGGCGGCTATGCGATGGGGTGAGGAGAGACCATGGACTGCGCTGTGATCACGGGCGCGGGCTCCGGCATCGGGCAGGCGTGCGCGCTGCGGCTGGCGGAGAACGGCTTCACCGTGGCGCTGCTCGACGTGCGGGACACCGCGGACACGCGGAAGCTCGTCGAGGAACGTGGCGGCTCGGCGGTGGAGTTCGCCGTGGACGTCACTGACGACCACGCGGTGGCGGACGTCGTGGGACGGCTGCCCGGTGAGCCCCGCGTGCTGGTCAACGCCGCGGGGATCATCGTCCGCAAGAAGCTGCTCGAGTCGAGCGTCGAGGAGTGGCGGCGGGTGCTCGACGTCAACCTCACCGGGTACTTCATCCTGCTGCGGCACGTGATACCGGCGATGGCCGCCGCGGGAGGCGGCTCCATCGTGCAGATCGCCTCGATCGCCGGGCACACCGGCTACGGCTTCTCCTCCTACACCGCGGCGAAGGGCGGGGTGCTCGCCCTGACCCGCCAGCTCGCGGCGGAGCTGGCCGAGCAGGGGATCCGGATCAACTCGGTCAGCCCCGGCGTTGTCCACAGTGGACTGAACCGGGACACCCTCGGCAACGAGGTGATCCGCTCGGCGACCGAGGACAACATCCCGCTCGGCCGGATCGGCGAGCCGGACGACATCGCACGCGTCGTCGCGTTCCTCGCCGGCCCGGGCGCCGGGTTCGTCACCGGCACCGACCTGGTGGCCGACGGCGGCATGATCAGCACGATCCACTGGGGCAAGGCGGGCAGCGAGCTGCACAGCTTCCACACGAGGGAGGGCTGATGCTCAACTTCGCCGGCATCCTCGACCACAACCTCGGCCGTTACCCGGACAAGACCGTGCTCGCGCAGGGGGAGCGGCGGCTGTCGAACCGCGAGCTCTTCGCCCGGGTCAACGCCCTCGCCGCCGGGTTCCGCGAGCTGGGGATCGGGCGCGGCGACATCGTCGCGCTGCTGCTGTACAACCACGTGGAGTTCGTCGAGGCGGTCTTCGCGCTCAACCGGGTCGGCGCGGCGTTCCTGCCGCTGAACTACCGGCTCTCGCCGTCGGAGTGGGAGTTCATCCTGTCCCACGCCGAGGCCACCGCGATCCTCACCGAGCCCGAGTTCGCCGGTGCCGTCGAGGGAATCCCGGTGCGCCACAAGCTTCTGCTCGGTGCCGAACGCGACGGCTGGCTCGCGTACGACGACCTGCTCTCGCGGCACCTCGGCGAAGAGGTGCCGGTCGAGCAGGTGGGCCCCGACGACCTGCAGCGGCTGATGTACACCTCCGGCACCACGTCGCGCCCGAAGGGGGTGCGGATCACCCACACCAACCTGCTCTACAAGAACCTCGGCCACCTCGTCGAGTTCGGCATCACCAGCGCCGACACGACGCTCGTGTGCGGGCCGCTCTACCACGTCGGCGGCCTGGACCTGCCCGGTCTGGGCACCCTGCACGCGGGCGGCGGGCTGGTCCTGCTGCGGAAGTTCGACGCGCGGGCGGTGCTCGACACCATCGAGCGCGAGCGCCCGACGAACGTCTGGCTCGCGCCCTCGATGATGAACGCCCTGCTGCAGCAGCCGGACGTGGTGCGGCGGGACACGTCGTCCATCCGGTTCATCATCGGCGGCGGGGAGAAGATGCCGGTCCCGCTCGTGGAACGCATCCGCTCGGCGTTCCCGTCCGCGTGGTTCGCCGATGCCTACGGGCTCACCGAAACGGTCTCCGGGGACACCTTCAACGACGCCGAGCACATGCTCGCGAAGGTCGGCTCGGTCGGCAGGCCCGTGGTGCACCTGCGGGTGCGCATCGTGGACGAGCTGGGCGCCGAGGTCCCGCCCGGACAGCTCGGCGAGATCACGCTGTCCGGGCCGAAGGTGTTCGCCGGGTACTGGCGCGACGCCGAGGCGACCGCGAAAGCCTTGCGGGACGGCTGGTTCCACACCGGCGACATCGGCCGCGTCGACGAGGACGGCTACCTGTACGTGGAGGACCGCAAGAAGGACATGATCGTCTCCGGCGGCGAGAACATCGCCACCCCCGAGGTCGAACGGGTGCTGTACGAGCATCCCGAGGTCGTCGAGGCCGCGGTGGTCGGCATGCCGCACGAACGGTGGGGCGAGGTGCCCAAGGCGTTCGTCGTGCTGCGGCCGGGTTCCGCGCTCACGGCGGAGGAGCTGACGGCGTTCTGCCGGGAGCGGCTGGCGAAGTTCAAGGTCCCGGCGGAGGTCCGGTTCCTCGGCGAGCTGCCGCGTACCCCGTCGGGCAAGGTGCTCAAACGCGACCTGCGCACGCTGCCGGTGATCGCGTGACGGGGTTCGACCTCACCGGCAGGACGGCGTGGGTCACCGGCGCAGGCAAGGGACTGGGGCGCGCCATGGCCGTCGCGCTCGCCGCCGCCGGGGCCACCGTGGCCGTCACCTCCCGCACCCGCGCGGATCTGGAGTCGCTGGCCGCCGAGCTGGGGGAGGGCACGATCGTGCTGCCCGGTTCGGTGGCCGAGCCGGGGTTCGCCGAGGCGTGCGTGGAGCGGATCGGCCGGGTGGACGTGCTGGTCAACTGTGCGGGGATCAGCCCGACGTTCAAGCGCAGCGAGACGGTGTCCGACGAGGAGTGGCAGCAGGTGCTGCGGGTGAACCTCGACGGCACCTGGTTCTGCAGCCGGGCCGCCGGACGCCGGATGCTCGAGCAGGGTGGCGGCAGCATCGTCAACGTCTCGTCGGTGCACGCCGCGACCGGCTTCGACCGGATCGCGGCCTACGCGGCCAGCAAGGGCGGGGTCGAGGCCCTGACGCGCGTGCTGGCGGTCGAATGGGCGGGGCGCGGCGTGCGCGTGAACGCGTTGGCGCCGGGGTATTTCGCCACCGACCTGTCGGACGGACTGATGCAGAGCCGCTGGGGCGAGGTCATCCGCGGGGCGATCCCGCAGGGCCGGATCGGCGAGGCGGGCGAACTGGCCGGCGCGGTGGTCTTCCTGGCCGCCGACGCGTCGTCGTACGTCACCGGAACGACGTTGTATGTGGACGGTGGGTGGACCGCGCGGTAGTCGCCCGGGCTCGTCCCTTTCACCCGGTCGGGTGGTCCTGGCGGGCAGCCGTCACGGCTCGGGCGTTCGTGCCTCTTCCTGGTCAGGCACCAGGCGCGGCGGCGACACGACGTCGGTGTGTGCCTGGGCGTGCCAGGCCGGACGCGCAGCCCCCCGAGCGACCGGCCCGGCACGCCCCGCCATTCTCGCTGGTCACCGCCTCGACGGCCAGGGTTTCTCAGCCGAACGGGCGGAACGGTTCCCCGGCGTCGGCCGGGTTCTGCAGCAGGCGCGCGAAGGTGTCGATCAGGATGAACGGCGGCTCGCTCGTCGCCGGGATCTGCCGGATCGCCGGGTACACCTCCTCGTCGAGGACCACCGGCTGGGAGGTCTGCAGCAGCGTCGGCTCCTCGTCGGCGTCGAGCGTGAGCACGACGGCCGTCCGGTCCACCAGCCGCATGATCGTCGTGCCCGTGGTGCCGCTGTTCGGCGCGCGGAACCGCGCGCCGGTACCGACGTAGAAGCCCCGCAGATCCGGGTCGACGCGCTGCCACCGGTCGTCCGCGTCGGGGACCAGCCGCGGGTCGCCCGCCGCCGCGAGCTCCTCGCGCACCTCGTCGACCACCTGCCGGACCGGGGCGGCGGCGTCCACCGGCTCGATCACCTCGTAGAGCAGGAAGCGGGACTCGCCGGGCGCGGGCGGCAGCAGGAACAGGTGCAGCAGGGTGAAGTGCTCGTCCGCCGCGCGGGTCGTCTCGATCAGCTGCCGCACGATGAGGCCACGCAGCCGGGCCGCCCGCTCCTCGTCCATTTCGGCCAGGGTCGGCGCGAGTGACCTCACGACTCGGCTCCGCGGGCCTCGGCGGGCGCCACGTGGGAGCGGTGGGATGATCGCACACCCGCACCCTACAAAGGCGCCATTGCGCACTCCCGGCGACCGGTCGCCGCTCGCGTGACGCTGGTCACACTCGGTTGAGGGATGATCGCTTCTGGGCACTCGAAGCGTGCTTTCCCGGTCGGCGCCGTCCAGCAGGGCGCGGCGCGGCCGGCTGGACCGAGGAGGAAGGATGCGCGCAGCGATGGGGGCGGCCGCGGGAGCAGCGCTGATGGCGACCGGTCTGGTCGTGGCGGCCTGTTCGAGTGGTGGAACCACCGCCCCACCTGCGGCTCAGACCGAAAATTCACCCGATCAGGTGGTAGCGGCCGCTTACTCGAAGACGACCGACGCCCACACGGCGAAGACCACGATGTCGACCCAGCTGGGCATGGGCGGCCAGTCGCTGCCGATCACCGCATCCGGCGTCGTCGACTTCACCGGGAAGGCCGCGCAGCTCACCGAGACCCTTCCGGCCAACGCGGGGACCATGGAGACCAGGTTCGTCAACGGGATGGTGTACCTGCAGCTGCCGGGGCAGCTCGGGGCACAGCTGGCCGGTGGCAAGCCCTGGGTCTCGCTCGACCTGAACAAGATCGCGCAGCAGCAGTACGGCGCGTCGCTGAGCGAGCTGCAGGGCTCGATGCCCTCGGATCCGACGGACGCGCTGGGGTACCTGCGGGGCGCGAGCGACCAGGTGCGCGAGATCGGGCCGGACACTGTGGACGGTGCCCCGACGAAGCACTACGACGTGACGATCGACCTGGACAAGGCCACGGCGGGCCGGCCGGCGCAGGCGCAGCAGGCCACCCAGAAGCTGGAGCAGCAGCTGGGCACGCACACCCTGCCGGCGCAGGTGTGGATCGACGACCAGGGGCGGCTGCGCAAGATCATGCTGGACGAGAGGGCGACCCCGCCGAGCACGGCAGGCAGCACGGCGACGCCCGGGCCTGTCTCGGTGTCGCTGACCGAGACGTTCAGCGACTTCGGCACCCCGGTGAACGTCACCGCCCCGCCCGCGGACCAGACCGCGGACATCACCGACAAGCTGGGCGCCGCCGGCCACTGAGCTGCCCCGGGGCGGGTCTCAGGCGACCGGCGGGGTGACGGCCGAGTAGCGGGTCTCCCGGGTGCCGGTCACGTGCGCCCAGTAGCGCTCACCGTAGGACCAGTGCCACCACTCCGTGGGGTAGTTCACCAGGCCCGCCCCGGTCAGCGCCGCCACCAGCAGGTCCCGGTTGCGCCGGGCTTCCGCCGGAATGCCCGTCGCGGCGGTGAAGCAGGCGCCGGCGCTGGCCTCCGGGTTCGCGTTGACCGCGGTGCCCAGGTCCAGTGCCGCGCCGTCGCCGGTGGCGAGCGTCAGGTCCACGGCGCCGCCGGTGCAGTGCGGCGCGACCTCCGGTGGCGAGACGAACTTGCTCGCCTCGACGTGCAGTCGCTCGTCCGTCCACTTCGGATACATCGCGCGCAGTTCCTCGCGGTACTCCGCGAAATACCGCTGTTGTAGCTTCGGTGGCCGGTAGCACTCGATGACCAGCAGCCGCACGCCGTCCGGTAAGGCCGCCTGAGCGGCGAGCAGCCGGTCCAGGACCCCGCTTCGCGCCAGGGCGTAGGCGCCGAGTGGATCGGCGGCGTGCGCTCCGAGGCGGAGCCCGGGGACCTCGCGGAGATCGACGAGTGGTTCCCCGTTCTCCCCGGCGGAGATGGCGGCGATCAGTGGGTCGGACAGCAGGACGGTCATGATCACATCCTGCCGGGTCCGGGATCAGCGCGGCGTGCGCCGATCCCGGCCGCGATCAGGAACCTCGACCGCTCGCGCAGCGGTCGGGCGACCCGTTGTCCAGCACCTGCTGGACCGGAACCTGGACGAGGGGGACCGTGAGGTTGCTCCGGCACAACGCCGGAGGTATGTCGAGGTGGCGCATGGCGTCCACGCCGTCCATCGTCACCGGTGTGATCCCCTGCGCCGACGCCTGGCCGCCGGAGGCGAACCCGCCGAGCACCACGCCGGCGCCCATCGCGATGAGGCCGAATCTCCTGAGCACACGAACTCCTTGCTGCAGACACTTCCCGGACGGGCAGAAAATAGTGCCCTTCGGGCGTTCGGTCCGCTTCTGTCAGTCGTCCGGGTCACCCTCCCAGGAAAACCCCAGGACGGTTTCACCCGCTCGGCTGACGGCTGACGGCTCGGCCGGGGAGGCGCGGCCTGTCTTCCGGTACGAGCTGCGGCGGGGCTAGTGTGTTAACCGGTTCAGCACAGGAAACCACCCAGGGGGGCGGATGAAACGCCCGACGATCGCCGACATCGCGAAGGCCGCGGGAGTGTCCAAGGGTGCGGTGTCCTACGCGCTCAACGGGCGCCCCGGCGTCGCGGAGACGACCCGGCGGCGCATCCTCGACATCGCCGAGGGGCTGGGCTGGGCGCCGAGCAGCGCCGCGCGGGCGCTGTCCGACGGGCGCGCGGGCGCGATCGGGCTGATCGTGGACCGGCCGGCCCGCGTGCTCGGCGTCGAGCCGTACTTCATGCAGCTGATCGCCGGGATCCAGAACGCGCTCGCCGACGGCCCGTTCGCCCTGCTGCTCCAGGTCTCCGACAACCAGGAGGCCGAGCTGGCGACCTACCGGCGGTGGTGGGCCGAGCGCCGCGTCGACGGCGTGCTCGTGGTCGACCTGCGGGTGGACGACCCGCGCACCCCGCTGCTGCAGGAGATCGGGCTGCCCGCGGTGGTGGTCGGCGGCCCCGAGGGGCGCGGCGGGCTGCCGTGCGTGTGGACCGACGACGGCACCGCCGTGACGGAGGTGCTCGAGTACCTCGCCGCGCTCGGGCACCGCAGCGTCGTGCGCGTCGCGGGGCCCGCCGAGTTCGTGCACACGCGGGTCCGCTCGGCGGCCTTCGACGCCACCGCGGAACGGCTGGGCCTGGCCGGGGCCCGCACCGTGTACACCGACTACTCCGACGAGGCGGGCGCGGTCGTCGCCCGCCGGGTGCTCGCCGCGGCCGACGCGCCGACCGCGATGGTGTTCGACAACGACGTGATGGCGGTGGCCGCGCTCGGCGTCGCGCAGGAGCTCGGCCTGCCGGTGCCCGACCGGCTTTCCCTGGTGGCGTGGGACGACTCCGCGCTCTGCCGGCTCGTCCGGCCCGCGCTGACCGCGGTCAGCAGGCCCATCCCGGCGCACGGCGAGGCCGCCGTGCGGCTCCTGCTCGACCTGCTCGCCGGTGGCGAGGTACGCGACGTACGCACAGGGCAGCCCACGCTGGTCCCCCGGGCAAGTACCGGTCGCGGACATTGACAGCTTAACCGGTTAACTGACACCTTGTGATGCACATCACCGCCACCGAACCCCACCGGGAGCGATCGTGAGGTCATCGAGGACCACGGCCGTGCTGGCCGTACTGCTGCTCGTTTTCGGGATCACCGCCTGCGGGTCGGGCTCGTCGTCGTCGGACGGCAAGACCCTGACCTACTGGGCGAGCAACCAGGCGAGCAGCCTGGACGCCGACCGGCAGATCCTGCAGCCGGAGCTGGCCAAGTTCGAGCAGCAGACCGGCATCCACGTGAACCTGGAGGTCATCTCCTGGCCCGACCTGCTCAACCGGATCCTCGCCGCCACCACGAGTGGTGAGGGCCCGGACGTGGTCAACATCGGCAACACCTGGTCCGCGTCCCTGCAGGCGACCGGCGCGCTGCAGCCGTTCGACGACGCGACGCTGGCGAAGGTCGGCGGCAAGGACAAGTTCCTGGCCAGCAGCATGGCGGCGACCGGCGCGCCCGGCCAGCCACCGGCCGCGGTCCCGCTCTACGGCCTGGCGTACGGCTTGTTCTACAACAAGAAGCTCTTCGCCGACGCCGGTGTCGCGCCGCCGAAGACGTGGCAGGACCTGGTCGCGGTCGCGCACCGGCTCACCGACCCCGGCAAAGGCCAGTGGGGCGTCGGGCTCGAGGGCGCGAGCTACACCGAGGGCGCGCACTTCGCGTTCATGTTCGGCAGGCAGCACGGCGCGCAGCTGTTCGTCAACGGCGAGCCCGGGTTCGACACACCGCAGATGGTCGCCGGGGTCAGCCAGTACGTCGACCTGCTCACCGGCGGCGTGGTCAACCCCAGCGACGCCGAGCACGAGAACGACACCGAGATGCTCCGGGACTTCGCGGCAGGCAAGTCCGCGATGATCATGGTGCAGAACTACGCGACCGCCGCGCTGAAGACGGACGGCATGGACGAGAGCCAGTACGGCGTGGTCCCGATCCCGGTGCCCGACCCGCTGCCGGCGGGTGGCGCGAAGGTGTCCAGCCACGTCGCCGGGATCGACATCGCCGCCTTCGCCAACAGCAAGAACCCCGACGGCGCGTTGAAGCTGATCGACTTCATGACCGGTGTGGACGAGCAGAAGGTGCTCAACGGCAAGCTCGGCTCGCTGCCCGTGGTCACCCAGGCCTACCAGGACCCGCAGTTCCAGACGCCACTCATCGCGACCTTCCGCGGCGTGCTGGCCGACGCCGCCGAGTCGATGCCGATGATCGCGCAGGAGTCGCAGTTCGAGACGCTCATCGGTACCTCGGTCAAGGAGCTGCTCGCGCAGGCGGCCGGTGGCACCAAGATCGACGCCGCCGCGGTGCAGGCGAAGCTGACCGCCGCGAACGAGCAGATGCGCACGGGCGGATGAGCCTGCCCGCCACCCAGCGGCGCGGCCGGGTCGGCGGTCCGCCGGACGATCCGCCGCGGCGGGCTCGCACCCGCCGGCGGCGGATCCCGGCGAAGCGCTGGTTCCCCTACGTGCTGCTCGTTCCCGCGCTGCTCGCCGAGCTGGCGGTGCACGTGATCCCGATGCTCGTCGGGGTCTGGATGAGCGTCCAGCAGGTCAACCAGTTCACGCTGCGGAACTGGACAAGGGCGCCGTTCATCGGGCTGGACAACTTCGCGCTCGCCGCACGGCTGAGCTCCCCGGCCGGGCAGCAGCTGCTGCGCTCGTTCACGACGACCGTCGTGTTCACGGTGCTGGTCGTGGTGTTGTGCTGGCTGCTCGGCCTGGCCGCCGCGGTCGCGCTGCAGAAGCCGTTCCCCGGCCGCGGGGTGCTGCGGACGCTGTTCCTGGTGCCGTTCGCGCTGCCGGTGTTCACCGCGGTGATCACCTGGCGGTTCATGCTGCAGCGCGACACCGGGCTGGTGAACCGGGTGCTGGTGGACGGGCTGGGCCTGTTCGACGACAAGCCGTTCTGGCTGGTCGGGCCGAACAGCTTCGTCAGCCTGGTGGTCGTGATGGTCTGGCGGGTGTGGCCGTACGCGTTCCTGACCATCACCGCGGGCCTGCAGAGCATCCCGGACGAGCTGTACGAAGTGGCCGAAATGGACGGTGCCGGGCCGTGGCAGCAGCTGCGCCGGGTGACCCTGCCGATGCTGCGGCCGGTGAACCGGGTGCTGTTGCTGGTGCTGTTCCTGTGGAGCTTCAACGACTTCACCGTGCCGTACACGCTGTTCGGTGCGGCGGCGCCGCCGGACGCGGACGTGCTGTCCGTGCACATCTACCAGTCCTCGTTCGTCACCTGGAACTTCGGGCTCGGCTCGGCGATGTCCGTGCTGGTGCTGGCGTTCCTGCTGGTGGCGTCGGCGATCTACATGCTGTTCTCGGGACGGAGGGCCGAGCATGCGTGACGGGGTCGGCGTGCGGGTAGCCCGGATCACCGTGATCGTGGTGCTGACGGTGTTCACCGTCGTGCCGCTGTACGTGATGCTGGTGTCGTCGGTGAAGCCGCTGCGGGACGTGCAGGGCGCGTTCACACTGCTGCCCTCGGCCGTGACGGTCCAGCCGTTCATCGACATGTGGCGGACGGTGCCGCTGGCGCAGTACTTCGTCAACAGCGTGTGGGTCTCCCTCGGCGCCAGTGTGTGCTCGGTGCTCATCGCGATCCTGGCCGCGTACGCGCTGAGCCGCTACCGGTTCCGTGGCCGGGGCGGCTTCCTGACGATGGTGCTCTCGACGCAGATGTTCCCGGGCATCCTGTTCCTGCTGCCGCTGTTCCTCATCTACGTCAACCTCGACCGCGCTGCCGGGACCTCGTTGTTCGGCAGCAGGTTCGGGCTCATCATCACGTACCTGACGTTCGCGCTGCCGTTCTCGATCTGGCTGCTGGTCGGGTACTTCGACTCGATCCCGCGCGAGCTGGACGAGGCCGCGCTCGTCGACGGCGCGAGCCCGCTGGGCGCGCTGGTGCGGGTCGTGCTCCCGGCGGCGCTGCCCGGGGTGGCGGCGGTGACGATCTACGCGTTCATGACGGCCTGGACGGAGGTGCTGTTCGCCTCGGTGCTCACCACGACCGAGACCCGCACGCTCGCGGTCGGGCTGCGCAGCTACGCCACCCAGTCCAATGTGTACTGGAACCAGGTGATGGCCGCGTCGCTGGTGGTCAGTCTACCGGTGGTCGCCGGGTTCCTGCTGTTGCAGAAGGCGCTCGTGCGCGGGCTCACCGCCGGCGCGGTCAAGGCTTGAGAGGAGCCGTGGTGCACCGCAGCTTTCGTTTCGTGCAGGCCGGGGGAGCACCGGTGAGCTGGCTGGGCGCGAACTTCTGGTCGCGCACCGGCGGACCGCGGATGTGGCATCGCTACGACCGCGCGGTCGTGCGGGAGGAGCTGCGCGTCCTCGCCGGGCACGGGCTGAACATGACCCGCTCGTTCTTCTTCTGGCCGGACTTCATGCCCGAGCCGGACCGCCTGGACGAGGACTGCGTCCAGGCCTACGCCGACTTCCTCGACGCACACGAGGAGCTGGGGCTCGGCACCATCCCCACGTTCCTCGTCGGGCACATGTCGGGCGCGAACTTCGACCCGCCGTGGCGGGCGGGGCGCGACCTGTACACCGACGTCTGGCTGGTGGCGCGGCAGGCGTGGTACATCGAGCGGCTGACCCGCCGCTTCGCCGGGCATCCGGCCGTCGTCGGCTGGCTGATCAGCAACGAGATGCCGATCTACGGCGATCCGTCCACTCAGGACCCGGTCACCAGCTGGGCGACGCTGATGGTGCAGGCGGTGCGCGCAGGCGGTGGCACGCAACCGGTTTCGGTCGGCGACGGGGCCTGGGGTGCGGAGGTCACCGGCGTGCACAACGGGTTCTCGGTGCGGGACCTGGCGGCGTTCACCGACTTCGTCGGACCGCACGTCTATCCGATGGGCGACGACCCGGTCCGCCAGCAGTACACCGCGGCGTTCAACTGCGAGCTGGCGGGCGCGTTCGGCCTGCCCGTGGTGCTCGAGGAGTTCGGGCTGTCCTCGGACTTCGCCGCACCGGAGCACGCCGCGCGGTACTACCGGCAGGTGCTGCACACGAGCCTGCTGGCCGGCGCCACTGGCTGGATCGCCTGGAACAACACCGACTTCGACGACCTCGCAGGCGAGGACCCGTACCGGCACCACCCGTTCGAACTGCACTTCGGCCTCACCACGACCGACGGCACGCCGAAGCCGCAGCTGGGTGAGCTGGCCGCGTTCGCGAAGACGGTGGCCGACCTCGATCTCCCGAGGTGTCACCGCGAGCCCGCGCAGGCCGCCCTGGTGGTGCCCGAGCACTTCGAAGGCGCGATCCCGATCAGCGACCCGGTGGACAACAAGTTCCCGTACGCGGTACTGCGCCAGGCCTACGTGAGCGCGAAGCTGGCCGACATCCCGGTGGGCCTTACGCGCGAGCGGGACGGCATCGACGAGGACTGCGCACTGTACGTCGTACCGTCCACAAAGGAGCTGACCGCGCCCACCTGGCGTCGGCTGGAGCAGCTGGCCGAGGCGGGCGCGGTGGTCTACGTGTCGTACTGCCACGGCGAAAGCGCTTTCCAGCGCGGCCCCTGGTACGCCGGGCTCAACACGGTGTTCGGGGTCGAGCACCAGCTGCGGTACGGGCTCGCCGACCGCATCGAGGACGACGAGGTGCGGCTGACGTTCGCCGAGGGGTTCGGCGAGCTCGCCGCGGGCAGCACGCTCACCTTCCCCGTGGCGGGGAACGAGCACAGCCGGTCGTACCTGCCGGTCCGGCCGGTGTCGGCGCAGGTGCTGGCGACCGACCGGCAGGGCAGGCCCGCGCTGCTGCGTAGGCGGACCGGGAGCGGCGCGATCCTGCTGTGCACGTACCCGCTCGAGCACATGACCGACCGCACGGCCGAGGTGAACCCGAACGACCTCCAGGTGCTCTACGACGCCCTGGCCGACTTCGCCGGTCTGCGGCGGCCGCTCACCGTCGCCGATCCGGCGGTGAGCGCCGAGGTCCTCGCACACGACGACGGCCGCCGGTTCGTGTTCCTGCTCGGGCACGGCGACGAGCCGGTCACCGTGAAGCCGCGGGCCGCCGGGCGGCTGGTCGAACCGGACGGCCGGGCCGAGGTGCGGGAGGTCTCCCTGGCGCCCGGCGGGGTCCGGGTCCTGCTGCTGGAGGAGTCTCAGCCGAGCGTCTCGTAGAGCCAGTTCCGGGTCTCGGCCGTGGCCGGGTCGGCGAGGTCGGCCTGGTCAGGGTGCTTGTGCAGGAACGCGGCCACCAGCGGGCACACCGCGACGACCCGCTTCCCGGCGGCACGGATGTCGGCCAGCGCCTCGGTGACCAGGACGTTGCTCAGGCCCTGTCCGCCGAACGCCTGCTCGATCTCCGTGTGGTAGAGAACCCGCTGGTCCCCGCGGTCGGCGTAGGCGGCGAGGCCCGCGAACTCGCCGTCGACGCTGATCTCGTACCGGCTCTTCTCGTCGTTGCGGCGGACCGCGGTGTCGCTCATCGATGGCCTTCCGTGGGGTTGCGGCGTGGGGTGAGGCGGGCGCGGGGGAGCGCGGGCGCGGGCAGCCTCCCCGGCGTGCCGGCATAGCCCTCGACGTCCCCGAACTGCTCGGACTCCGCCTCCCATGCCTCGCGGAACGCGGCGATCTCGTCGTGGCTGCGACCCACGAAGTTCCACCACATGACGATCTCCTCGGTGAACGGCGTACCGCCCAGCACGAGCACCCGGGTCGGACTGTCCCCGGTGTTGGCCAGCTCGACCCGGCGCGCGCCGGGTGCGAGGTAGGCCAGGTCGCCGGTCGCCAGGGCGGTGCCCGCGACCGTGATGGCGCCGATGTCCTGCAGGACGCCGTGCTCGAACGCGGGGTCGACGTCGAGCGCGAGGCGCGCGCCCGGGTCCAGCACCAGCTCGGCACCCAGCAGGGGAGTGAACGTCGGCACCGGGGAGGTCGCCCCGGCGAGGCTGCCGAGGAACACGCGGGCCGACGCGCCGGGCAGCGCGAGCCGCGGCGGGGCGTGGTGGCGGAAGTCGCGGGCGGTGTGCCGGTGCTCGTCCGGCAGCGCGATCCACAGCTGCACGCCGTGCAGCGTGGTCGTTTCCGGCGTGGAGACCTCGGAGTGCGCGATGCCGTGCCCGCCGGTCATCAGGTTGAGCTCGCCGGGGCGGACCATGGCGTGCGAGCCGAGGCTGTCGCGGTGCTCGATCTCGCCGCTGAACAACCAGCTCGCGGTCTGCAGGCCGGTGTGCGGATGCGGGCCCACGTCCATGCCGCCGGTGCCGGCGACGTCCTGCGGCCCGTAGTGGTCGGCGAAGCACCAGGCGCCGATGAGGGAGCGCTGCCGCTGGGGCAGCGTGCGGCGCACCCGCATCGCGCGGGGACCGCCCAGCGGCACGTCCCGCGGGGCGAGGACGGTGACGCCGGGCGCCGTGCCGGGCCGGTCCTGGCAGACCAGTTCCCCAGGTGCCGCTTCCAGGTTGCTCATCTCGCCGCCATTCTGCCAGCCCCGGGCTGCGGTGTGCCGGATCCGCGCGGCAGAGCCACCGGGCTGCCGAGCCTGCGCCGCGGCTCAGCCTTCGACGTCGAGGGTGGCTTTGCCGAGCCGGAGCGTCCCGTCGTCGAGGGGAACGCAGCGAACCCCGCCGTGCCCTCGCAGCGCGCGGAACGCACCCGGCGCGAGCACGGTGTCCATCCAGGCGCAGGGGTGCGCCGGGCGGCGCGCGCGGAAGCGGACCGGGCCGTCGCCGGAGTCGAGGCTGAAGACCGCGCCGTCGCGGCCCCGGCGGGCGGCCAGCTCGTCGACCGGGTAGCCGCGCAGCACGATGTTGCGGCGGACCAGGAGCGGATCGGGAACCGCGTCCAGGCCGAGCGTCGTGGCGACCTCGTCGAGGGACTCGGCGGCGAACAGCGTCACCGCCGCGTTGCGGTGGGCGGGATGGTTGAAGTACCGGTCCCCGGCCAGGCCGAGGCCGGCACGGACCACGACGTGCTCCCGCGCGACCGGCGCCGGGTCGGGCCGCGGGCCGTCGGCGGGCCTGCCCTCGAAGGCGTGCACGGACGAGACGAGCAGGGCCACGATCTCGACGGTGCGCACCCCGGGCACCATACGGCGGCGGGTCAGGTTCCGGCGAGCAGCAGCCCGCCGACCGTGACCATCGTCGCCGCGACCAGTCCGTCGAGGACCCGCCACGAGGCCGGGCGTGCGAAGAACCCCGTGAGCAGGCGTGCGCCGAAGCCGAGCGCGGCGAACCAGCACACGCTGGCCAGGACGGCGCCGAGCGCGAAGTCCCAGCGCTGCGCGCCGTGCGTCGCGGCCACCGAACCGAGCAGCAGCACGGTGTCGAGGTAGACGTGCGGGTTGAGCCAGGTGATCGTGAGGCACGTCAGTGCCGCGCTGCGCCGCGATCCCGCCGTGCCGTCTTCGACCGTGAGCGCGGCGGGCTTGCACAGCCGGCGCGCCGCGAGGACGCCGTAGCCGATCAGGAACACCCCGCCGACCAGCCCGACCACCGTCACGGCCGTCGGCCGCGCCCGCACCACCGAGCCGACGCCCGCGACGCCGAGGGCGATGAGCACCGCGTCGGAGGCGGCGCAGATCGCCACCACCAGCGGCACCGCCTCGCGCCGGATGCCTTGGCGCAGCACGAAAGCGTTCTGGGCGCCGATGGCGACGATGAGCGAGAGACCCGTGCCGAACCCGGCGGCCGCGGCGAGCGGAGCTGTTGTCACACCCTCGACGCTACGAACTTCGATGTCAACAGTCCAGCTAAGGATTCTTACGTATCATTAGCGCTTGTGATGTTCCCCCTGGATCAGCTCCGCACCTTGCTCGCCGTGGTCGACGAGGGCACGTTCGACGCGGCCGCGGCCGTCCTGCACGTGACACCGTCCGCGGTGAGCCAGCGGGTGAAGGCGCTGGAGCAGGGGACCGGGCGCGTGCTGCTGCTGCGCACGAAACCGGCGCGGCTCACCGAGTCCGGCCAGGTCGTGGTCCGGCTCGCCCGGCAGCTGGCGCAGCTGGACCGGGACGCGCGGGTGGAGCTGGGGATGGCGCACAGCGGCGAACCGGCGACGCTGCCGATCGCGGTGAACGCCGACTCCCTCGCGACGTGGTTCCTGCCCGTGCTCACCGGGGTGCCCGCCGAGCTGCGGATCTGCTTCGAGCTGCACCGCGAGGACCAGGACCACACCACCACGCTGCTGCGGGAGGGGCTGGTGATGGCGGCGGTCACCTCGTCGCCGGACCCGGTGCAGGGCTGCTCGGTCAGCCCGCTCGGCGGGATGCGGTACCTGCCCGTGGCGAGCCCGGGTTTCGTGGCGCGGTGGCTGGACAGGCCGCTGCGCAAGGCGGTCGGCGAGGTGCCGGTGGTGGTGTTCGACCGGCACGACGATCTGCAGGACCGGTTCGCCAGGGCGCTCACCCGAGGGCGGGACGCGGGCCCGCTGCGGCATCTCGTGCCGTCGTCGGAGGGGTTCGTCGACGCGGTGGTGGCCGGCCTCGGCTGGGGTCTGGTGCCCGCGGCGCAGGCCGCGCCGCGGCTGGAGTCGGGGACGCTGGTGCTGCTCGACCCCCGCCGCGCGATCGACGTGCCGCTGTACTGGCAGCAGTGGAAGCTCGACTCGCCCGCCCTGGCCGCCACGGCGGCGGCCGTCGCCGAGGCGGCGAAGGAGGCGCTGGATCGGCGCTGACCTGCGTCGGCGAGGTGGATCCGCCGGTCGGCACCTGCGTCAGCTCGTCGACCTCGGGCTGTGGTGGCCGAGACGGCCGGGCGGAGCTCGGAGCCGGCGAAGTGTGCCGTCCTGACGGACCTACGCGCGGGTCTGCGCGTACTCCGCCACGCGGGCCATGACCTCCGCGGAGACCCGGCTCGGATGGCCGGCGTCGAAGGGCGGCTGGGGGTCGTACTCGATCATGACCTGTGCGCTCTTCGCGGCGGTCTCGTCGGCCAGCAGCTCGACAAAGCGGATCGCCATGTCGATGCCCGAGGACACGCCCGCCGCGGTGATCAGCCGCCGGTCCAGGTGCTCCACGACCCGCTGCGTGACCGGCTCCGCGCCCAGTTTCGCCAGCAGGTCCGGCACGGACCAGTGCGTGGTGGCCGTGAGCCCGTCGAGCAGCCCCGCCGCGGCCAGCACCAACGAACCCGTGCACACCGACGTCGTGAACCGCGTTCCCGGGTAGGTGGCGCGCGCCCAGTCCACGACCGGCCCGCCGTCCAGGAACGCCCGCGTGCCGGCGCCGCCCGGGACCACGACGACGTCCGGCTGCGGCACCTCCTCGAACGTCGCGTCCACGGTGAGGCCGAGGAACCCGTTCTCGGTGCGGACCTCTCCGCGCCGCTCGCCCACGAACACGAGGTCCAGGAACGGCACGCGCTGCAACACCTCGTACGGGCCGATGGCGTCGAGCGCGGTCATCCGGGGAAACGCCGCGATGGCGACCTGCATGGTGGTTCCCTTCGTCGAACGGTCAGGACAGGGCGGCGAAATGCCGCCGGTAATGGTCGGGTGGCACGCCGAGCCGGCGCAGGAAGGCGCGGCGCATCGTCTCGGCGGTACCGAAGCCGCACCGTGTGGCGACGACGGGGACGGGCACCGGCTCGGACTCCAGCAGCCGCCGGGCGGCGTCGACGCGCACCCGCTCGACGTAGTCGCCCGGCGGGCAGCCGAGCGACCGGGCGAACTCCCGGCTGAAGTGCCGCTCGCTCATGCCGGCGTGCGCGGCGAGTGCGGGCACCCGAAGGTCGGCCTCCGGGCTGGCGTGGATGAGGTCCTGCGCCACGCGGATCGCGGGTTTGCGCGCCGGGTCCGTCCACACCGGACCGGCGAACTGGCTCTGTCCGCCCGGCCTGCGCAGGAACACGACCAGCTCGCGGGCGATGTGCTGGGCGACCTCGACGCCGTGGTCGGCCTCGACCAGCGCGAGGGCGAGGTCGATCCCCGCTGTGACGCCCGCCGCGGTCCACACGCGACCCTGGCGCAGGTAGATCGGATCGGCCCGCACGTCGACGTTCGGATAGCGCGCGGCGAGCCGTGGCGCGTGGCGCCAGTGCGTGGTGGCGGACAGCCCGTCGAGCAGCCCGGCCGCGGCGAGCGGGAAGGCGCCCGTGCAGACGGAGACGACGCGTGCCGACCGTGGCGCGGCCCGCCGCAGCCATTCGACGACCGGGTCGTCCGGTCTCATGTCCCGGGCGCCGAGGCCACCGGGCACGAGCAGGGTGCCGATCGCGCCGGATGCGGGCAGCGGCCCGTCCGGCACGAGCTTCAGCCCGCTCTCGGCGGTGACGAACTCCGAGCCGGCGGCGACCAGCGACACGGTGTAGGCCCGCGAGCGGCCGAGCAGCTGCGTCGCACCCATGAGCGCCTCGTACGGCCCCGTGACGTCGAGGGGCTGCACGCCGTGGAAAATCGGGATGAGGACCTGGTGTACGGGCACTTCCTCAGGCTCGCACCGGGTGGAGGTGGCCGCAATGACAGGTATCCCACCTATTCGGCCATCGTCAGGAACGCTTGGCGATCGCCACGAGGTAGCGGCAGGGCTCCGTCGTCGCGTTGCGGAACACGCAGGGCGCGGGTGAGCCGAGCTGGAGGCAGTCGCCGGTGTCCAGCTCGTGCACCTCGTCGCCCTCGTGGAAGGTCAGCCTGCCGTCGAGAACCCAGATCTGCTGGTGGATGAAGGCGTAGGTGTCGGCGGCGAGCGGGACGCGGGCACCGGGCGGCAGCTCGACCTCGATGAGTTCGAGCGGACCCCCGGCAGGCGGGGAGACGGGCCTGCGGCGGTACCCGGTGTCCGGGTCGGCCCAGACCTCCTGGTCGGCGGCGCGGGAAAGGCGGCGCGGATCGCCTTCCGCGTGGGAGATCAGCTCGGACAGGGTCAGGCCCAGCGTGCCGGAGAGCCGGGCGAGGAGTGCGGCGGTCGGCTGGACCTCGCCGCGTTCGATCTTGCCGATCATGGCGCGGGAGACGCCCGAGCTCTCGGCGAGCGCGGTCACGGACAGGCCGCGCGCGACGCGCGTGGTCCGCACCGTGTGGGCCAACCGTTCGGTGAAAAGAGCGGCCATTATGTGATCCACTCTGGCTACTATAGTGGTCATGCGGATTGTTCGTGATGCGACCGACCGGGACGGCGAAGCCTGCGCCGCGATCTATGCGCCTTACGTGACCGGCACGGCGATCAGCTTCGAGGAGGTACCGCCGACGCCGGCACAGATGTCGGGGCGGATCGCGGCCACGCGGGCCTACGGATGGCTGGTGCTCGAAGACGGCGGAGCGGTGATCGGCTACGCCTACGGGCACCCGTCCGCCGAACGCGCGGCCTACCGGTGGAGCTGCGAGACGAGCATCTACCTCGCGCCCGGCGGGTTGCGTGCCGGGGGCGGGCGGCTGCTGTACGAGGCGTTGCTCGCCCGGCTGGCCGCCCGCGGCACCGCCGGGCGATCGCGGGCATGACCCTGCCGAACGAGGCGAGCGCCGGGCTGCACCGCGCGCTCGGGTTCGAGCCCGTCGGGGTGTACCGCGGGGTGGGCTGGAAGCACGGCGCCTGGCACGACGTGGCGTGGGTGCAGAAGACGATCACACCGGAGGACGCGCCGCTCGTGGAGCCGCCGGCCGGCGGTTGAGCCATTCGTGGTCGAGCAGGGCGTAGACGAACTCGTCGGACCACTCGCCCTTGAAGATCTCGTTGTGCACCAGGTGCGCCTCGCGACGCATGCCCAGCCGCTCCAGTGCCGCCGCGGACGGCCGGTTGCGCGCGTCGCAGCGGCCGATGATCCGGTGCAGCCCCAGCTCCCGGAAGCCCAGGCGCAGCAGGACTTCGGCGGCCTCGGTCGCCAGGCCCCGGCCCTGGAACTCCGGGTTGAACACGAACCCGATCTCGCCCTGCCGGTGCGCCCGGCTCAGCCACGCCAGGTTGACCTCGCCCACCACGCGCCCGTTCTCCCGCCACACCACGGCGAGCACGATGCTCTGCCCCTCGGCGTCGAGCACCTGCTTGCCCGCGCGGTCCGCCAGCGCCTGGCGTGCCTGCGCCCGGTCGCGAGTCTCCCAGTACAGGTACCGCACCACGTCGGGCCGCGAGTGGTAGGCGTAGAGGTCGTCGAGGTCGTCCGCGGTGAACGGGCGCAGGATCAGGCGCTCGGTGTGGATCGGGTAGGCCGCGTGCAGCACCGGCCGACCCTACGGCGGTCGCGGCGCGGGCGTCCACCGGATCAGCGCCCGCGCGTGCTTTCCCGGACCTCCAGTGCGAACGGGGTCAGCACGTGCTGCGGCGGCGCGGCGGTCTCACCGGTGATGCGCCGGCACACCAGGTCGATCGCGGTCTCGGCCAGCGCGGTCTTGTCCGGGGCGACGGTGCTCAGCGCGGGCACGCTGAAAGCGCTCTCCTCGTTGTTGTCGAAGCCCACGATCGCCACGTCCTCGGGCACCCGCAGCCCCAGCTCGGCGACCGACCGCAGCGCGCCGATGGCGAGCAGGTCGTTGAAGCAGAACACCGCGTCCGGCGGCGCGGGCAGGGCCAGCAACGCCTTCATCGCCGCCGCGCCGTGTGCCCGGTGGTACTTCTCGGCCGGCGCCACCAGCTCCTCCACATAGGACAGTCCGGCCGCGGCGAGCGCCGACCGGTAACCGGCCATGCGCAGCTCGCTGGTGCCACGAGCCGGGTTGCGGCCGATCGCGGCGATGCGCCGCCTGCCGAGCCCGGCCAGATGGGTGACCGCAGTGCGCGCGGCCTTGACGTTGTCGATCGCCACCCGGTCGATCGGCACGTCGATGGCGTGCTCGCCGAGCATCACCATCGGGATTCCGCCTGCCACGCCACGGAAGTCCGACGCTTCGAGCGCCTCGGGATGCACCAGTGCGCCGTCGACCAGATGGGGCCCGAGCGACGCCAGCGTGGTGCGTTCGCGATCCCGTGTCCCTTGTGTCTGTTCGATGAGGACACTCCAGCCGCGCTTCTGCGCCGCCGTGAGCACCAGCCCGGCGAGTTCGCCGAAGTACGGGATGTTCAGCTCCGGCACCATCAGCGCCAGGAAGCCGGTGCGCCCGCGGCGCAGGTTGCGCGCGCCGACGTTGGGCCGGTAGCCGGTCGCCGCAAGCGCTTCCTCGACCCGGCGGCGGTTCTCCGGCTTGACGAAGGCGTAGCCGTTGACGACATTCGACACCGTCTTGACCGACACGCCGGCGAGCGCGGCGACGTCCTTGAGTGTCACGGCCACAGGCGGTCCCTTCACGTCGGCGCGAACACGCATTGTAGGCAGCTTCAGGCGGTTTACATCGTTGTTCCAACGATGTAAAAACACCTCAGGCTTTCGGGGTGACCCAGGTCACTCCGGTGAGCGGGCCATCGACGACGCTGCCCGAGGAGTCCCCGTGTCCCTGTTCCCCCGTCCCCGACTCGTCCTGGTCGCCACGGCCGCCGCCGTGCTCACGCTCGCCGCGTGCACCAGCCGCGAAGAGACCGCGTCCGCCCCGGCCGGTGGCGGCGGTCCGGCGGCCTCCGCCGCCTCGGCCACGCCCACGAGCGGGGGCTGCACCCTCGCGAAGACCGGCTACCCCAAGCTCGACCCGAAGACCGCGGTGATCGGCTTCTCCCAGTCGGAGAAGGAGGCCAACCCGTTCCGCATCGCCGAGACGCAGTCGATCCGGGACGAGGCGGCCAAGCTCGGCATCCCGGCCGACCACCTGCTGACCACCAACGCGCAGAGCGATCTCAACAAGCAGATCAGCGACATCAAGTCCCTGCTCGACCGCGGTGCGCAGCTGCTCGTGGTGGCGCCGCTGAACTCCGACGGCCTGCAGCCCGCGCTCGACGCGGCCAAGGCGAAGCAGGTCCCGGTCGTCACGATCGACCGCAAGGTGACCTCGCAGCCCTGCGCCGACTACCTGACGTTCATCGGCTCCGACTTCGTCCAGCAGGGCAAGCGGGCGGCGCAGGAGATGGCGCGGGTCACCGGCGGCTCCGGCAAGGTCGCCATCCTGCTCGGCTCCTCGGGCAACAACGTGACCACCGACCGCACCCAGGGCTTCAAGGACGAGCTGGCGAAGACGCCCGGGCTGTCGGTGGTCGCCGAGCAGACCGGCGAGTTCGACCGGTCCAAGGGCCAGGCCGTGATGGAGCAGCTCGTCCAGAGCCACCCCGACCTCACCGCGGTCTACGCCGAGAACGACGAGATGGGCATCGGCGCGGTCAACGCGCTGCGCACCGCGGGCAAGGCCCCCGGCGAGGACGTCAAGATCGTCTCGGTCGATGGCACCCGCAACGCCGTGCAGCTCGTCGCCGACGGCAGCTACAACGCCGTCATCGAGTCCAACCCGCGCTTCGGACAGCTCGCGTTCCAGACCCTGCAGCAGTTCGCCGACGGGCAGCCGATCCCGGCGAGCATCGTGATCAGCGACGACCAGTACGACGAGACCGACGCCGCGCAGAAGGTCGGGAACGCGTACTGATGACGGCCGCGACCGATCCCGGGTTCACGATGACGACCGCACCCGTGCTCGCGGTGACCGGGGTGACGAAGCGCTTTCCCGGCACCGTCGCGCTCGACGACGTGGCCTTCACGGTGCGGCCGGGGGAGGTGCACGCGCTGGTCGGCGAGAACGGCGCCGGGAAGTCCACCCTGATCAAGGTGCTCACCGGCGTGTACCAGGCCGACGAGGGCGAGATCCGCTACCTCGGCGAGCCGGTGGCGTTCAAGCGGCCGAGCGAGGCGCAGCGGGCCGGGATCTCCACGATCTACCAGGAGGTCAACCTCGTCCCGCTGATGAGCATCGCGGGCAACGTGTTCCTCGGCCGCGAGCCGCGCACCCGCGCGGGGCTGGTCGACTGGTCGCGGATGCACGCCGGGGCACGCGAGCTGCTCGCGGGCTACGGCATCACCGACGACGTCCGCCGCCCGCTGCACGCGCTCGGTGTCGGCGCGCAGCAGATGGTGGCGCTCGCGCGGGCGGTCTCGACCGACGCGAAGGTCGTCGTCATGGACGAGCCGACGTCCTCGCTGGAGCCGCGTGAGGTCGAGAAGCTGTTCGAGGTGCTCGCCCGGCTGCACACCCAGGGCATCGCGGTGGTGTACGTCAGCCACCGGATGGACGAGCTGTACCGGGTCTGCGACAGCGTGACCGTGCTGCGGGACGGCCGCGTCGTCCACAGTGGACCATTGGCTGCCCTGCCGCGGATCGAGCTGGTCTCGCTGATGCTGGGCCGGGAGATCCGCCAGATCCGCGAGGAAGGGGTGACCGCGTTCGGCGAGGAGCACGACGTCGAACGGGAACCGTTGCTGCGGGCGGAGAACCTGTCCGGGATGCGCAGGCTGCACGACGTCTCGGTGACCATCCGGCCCGGCGAGGTCGTCGGGCTCGCGGGCCTGCTGGGGTCCGGGCGCAGCGAGACCGCGCGGGCGATCGTGGGTGCGTTCCCCCTCGACGGCGGTACGGTGCTGGTCGCCGGGAAGCCCGTGAAGCGCGGCCGGATCGCGGCCGCCATGCGGGCGGGGATCGCGCTGCTGGCCGAGGACCGCAAGACCGACGGGATCATCCCGAACCTGTCGGTGCGGGAGAACATCGTGCTGGCCGCGCTGCCCGGGCTCTCGCCGTTCGGGCTGGTGCGACGGTCCAAACAGGACCGGATCGTGCGGACCTTCATGGAGCGGCTGCGGATCAAGGCCTCGGGCCCGGACCAGAAGGTCGCGGAGCTCTCCGGCGGCAACCAGCAGAAGGTGCTGCTCGCGCGCTGGCTCGCGACCGGCCCCAGGGTCCTCCTGCTCGACGAACCGACCCGCGGCATCGACGTCGGCGCCAAGGCGGAGGTACAGGCGCTGATCGACGAGCTCGCGCGGGAAGGCCTCGGCGTGCTGCTGATCTCGTCGGAGCTGGAGGAGCTGGTCGACGGCGCGGACCGGGTGGTCGTGCTCCGCGACGGCAGCGTCGTCGGGGAGCTCGCCGGCGACGCCATCACCGAGGAGAACGTCCTGGCGTCCATCGCCGAGGGAGGTCACGATGGCTAGCGCCGGCCTGACCGTGCCGGACCGGACGCGGGTCACCTCGTGGCTGCAGGACTACGGCGTGTACCTCGCGGTCGTCGTGCTGCTGCTGTTCAACGTGGTGTTCACCGGGAACTTCCTGTCCGCGGCGAACTTTCGCACGCAGCTGGTGCAGGCGGCCCCGGTGTGCATCGTCGCGCTGGGCATGGCGCTGGTGATCGGCACCGAGGGCATCGACCTGTCGGTCGGGTCCGTGATGTCCGTGGCGGCGGCGCTCGTCCCGCTCTACCTGGGCGCGGGACCGCTGACCGCGATCCTCGTCGCGGTCGGCGCGGGCATCGTGTCCGGGCTGTTCAGCGGCTTCCTGGTGGCGCGGCTCGGGATCCAGCCGATCATCGCCACGCTCGCGCTGCTGGTCGGCGGTCGCGGGCTGGCACTGGTGATCGCACACGGCCGGCTCGTCCAGCTGCACAACGCGGAGTTCCTCGCGCTCGGCACCGGCGACGTGCTCGGGATCCCCGTGATGGTGCTGGTCGCGGCCGTGCTCGCGGTGCTCGCCGGGCTGCTGGTGCGGCGCACCACCTTCGGCAGGCAGCTCGTCGCGATCGGCGGCAACCGCGCGGCCGGCACACTCGCCGGACTGCCGGTGAAACGCGTGCTGGTCGGCGTCTACGTGATCTCCGGGGCGCTGGCCGCGGTCGCGGGCGTGCTGGCGACGGCCCGGCTCGGCGCGAGCGACCCGAACGACCTCGGGCTGCTGATGGAGCTGTCCGCGATCACCGCCGTCGTGGTGGGCGGCACGCCGCTGACCGGCGGCCGGGTCCGGGTGCTCGGCACCGTGTTCGGGGCGTTGCTGATGCAGCTGGTGCACGCCACCCTGATCAAGCACGACCTGCCGGACTCGACCGCGCAGATGGTCCAGGCGGCCATCATCGTCGCCGCGGTCTACGTCGCGCGCGAGCGGAACAGCCGATGACCGCCACCGTTTCGGCCCGCAACGCCGCGTTCGCCGGAGTGCTGCAGCGCCAGGGCGCGGCGGTCGTCCTGGTGCTGGGTGTCGTCGTCGCGTGGTTCGCCTTCCCGCGCTTCGGGTCCGCGGACAACCTGCGGGACCTCGCGCTGCAGAGCTCGTTCCTCGCGGTGATCGCGCTCGGCATGACGTTCGTGATCATCTCCGGCGGCATCGACCTCTCGGTCGGCTCGGTGTACGCGCTGGGCGGCGTGCTCGCCGCGTACGGCAGCCGGTACGGCCTCGTCGTCGCGATCCTGCTGCCGCTGACGGTGTGCTCGCTCATCGGGCTGGTCAACGGCCTGCTCATCGCGCGCACCAGGATGGCGCCGTTCATCGTCACGCTCGCGTCGCTGCTGTTCGCGCGGGGGCTGTTGCTGGCACTCACCAGCGAGGGCGCGACCACGTACAAAGTGGACAGTGACTCGGCGTTGCTGTGGCTGGGGCAGGGCACGATCCTCGGCGTCGGCGTGCCGGTGTTCCTCGCACTGATCCTGTTCGCGCTCGGCGGCGTCCTGTTGCGGCGGACCCGGTTCGGGCAGTCGGTGTTCGCCATCGGCGGCGCCGAGCAGTCCGCGCTGCTGATGGGGCTCGCGGTGGCCCGCACGAAGATCACCCTGTACACGCTCAGCGGCGCGCTCGCCGGGCTCGCCGGCATCCTGACCGCCGCGTACCTGCGGTCCGGGGTGACGGTGATCGGGGTGGGCACCGAGCTGGACGCGATCTCGGTGGTCGTCATCGGCGGCACCCTGCTCACCGGCGGCGCCGGGACCATCGTCGGCACGCTCGTCGGCGTGCTGCTGCGCACGCTCATCCAGAACGTCATCAACCAGGTCGGCAGCCTCGACTCCAACTACCAGACCGTCGTGAGCGGCGCGTTCCTGCTCGTCGTGGTCGTCATCCAGCGTCTGCTCGCCCGTTCCCGCACGCGCAACTGAGCCCGTTCCACACGACTGGAGGAGGTCTCGACCGATGTTCCGTCCCCGCTGGGCAGCGACCGCAGCCGCGTTCGCCGCCGCACTGCTGGGGTTCGCGGTGCCCGCCGCGTCCGCGGCACCCGCACCGCAGTGGCAGCGTCTCACGCCGCCGCTGAGCACCCCCTGGACCGACCAGGTTTCCCCGACCAACGCGCTGCCCGAGTATCCCCGGCCGCAGCTGACCCGCGACAGGTGGCAGAACCTCAACGGCGTCTGGGAGTTCGCCAAGGCGAGCCCCGGTGAGGCGCCCCCGGTGGGCAAGAGCCTGGCCGAGCGCATCCTGGTGCCCTACCCGGTCGAGTCCGCGCTGTCCGGGATCATGCGTCACGAGACGCAGATGTGGTACCGCCGCACCTTCACCGTCCCGCGGGACTGGCAGGTCGGGCGCGGGCAGCGGCTGCTGCTGCACTTCCAGGCCGTCGACTACGACGCGACGATCATCGTCAACGGGAGGACCGTCGCCCGGCACACCGGTGGCTACGACGCGTTCTCCGTCGACGTCACCGATGCGCTCACCACGGCGAAGGACCAGGAGATCGTGGTCGGCGTCAGCGACCCGAACGACCAGGGTGGCCAGCCGCTGGGCAAGCAGCGCACGCCCGGCGACGGCATCTTCTACACGCCCACCTCGGGCATCTGGCAGACCGTGTGGATGGAGCCGGTGGCCTCGGCGCACATCGACCGGCTCGACGTCACGCCCGACCTCGCGAGCGGCTCGGTGTCGGTGAACGCGCTCGTCGGCGGGCCGGTGCGGCAACGGGTCGAAGTCGTGGCCTACGACCACGGCAAGGTCGTCACCCGCGCCAACGGCAATGCCAACGAGCCGGTCAAGCTCACTCTGCGCAACCCGCACCTGTGGTCCCCGGACGACCCGTTCCTCTACGACCTGCGCGTCCGGCTCAGCAGTGGCGACGAGGTCGGCTCCTACTTCGGCATGCGCTCGATCAGCGTCGGGCAGACACCGGACGGCAGACAGCGGATGCTGCTCAACGGCGAGTTCGTCATGCAGCTGGGCCCGCTGGACCAGGGCTTCTGGCCGGACGGCATCTACACCGCGCCCACCGACGCGGCCCTGAAGTCCGACCTGCAGCAGGAGAAGGCGCTCGGCTTCAACATGGTGCGCAAGCACATCAAGGTGGAACCCGACCGCTGGTACTACTACGCCGACAAGCTCGGGCTGCTGGTGTGGCAGGACATGCCGGCGATGAAGGACGACGTGGAGCCCACGCCGGCGGCGCAGGTGAACTACGAGTCCGAGCTGCACCGGATGATCGACCAGCACCGCAGCTTCCCGTCGATCGTGACCTGGGTGCCGTTCAACGAGGGCTGGGGCGACTACGACGTGGGCCGCATCGCCGACGACATCAAGGCGTGGGACCCGAGCCGGCTGGTGGACGCGGAGTCCGGCGTCAACTGCTGCCGGTCCGAACCGGACAGCGGCCGCGGGGACATCTACGACGACCACACCTACACCGGCCCCGGCACCCCCGTGCAGACCGGCACCCGCGCCGCGGTCGACGGGGAGTACGGCGGCCTCGGGCTCAAGGTGGACGGGCACCAGTTCGACCCGTCCGGCAGCTTCGCCTACGAGATGGAGCCGGACAGCGCCACGCTGACCCGCCGCTACGGCGAGCTGCAGCAACGACTCCAGCTGGTGGCCCAGCGCTGCGGCGTCTCCGCGGGCGTCTACACCCAGACCACGGACGTGGAGAAGGAGGTCAACGGCTTCCTCACCTACGACCGGCAGGTGAAGAAGATGGACTTCGCCGCGGTGCGCGCGGCCAACCTCGCCGTGATCAAGAACGTCACCGGCGCGCCGGTGGCCGGGCCGCCCGCATCCCGGGGCACGCCCGGGATCGACGGCATCGCGGCGTACCCGTTCGACGAGAACACCGGGACGCTCGCTCAGGACACCGTGGGCGACCACGACGCCACGCTGGTGGGCGGCGCGTCGTGGACGGCCGGGCACAACGGCTCGGCGCTGGCGGTCAACGGCTCCGGGCAGTACGCCGACACCGGTGCGGCGCTGCTCGACACCGAGGGCAGCTACAGCGTCGCGGCCTGGGTGAAGTTCAACGCGCTCGGCGACGGCTTCCAGACCGTGGTGAGCCAGGACGGCGGCGACCACAGCGCGTTCTACCTGCAGTACTCGGGCGCGGACCACAAGCTGGCGTTCAGCTTCGTGGGCACGCGGGCGCTGGCGCCGGTCACGCCCGAGGCGAACCGCTGGTACCACCTCGTCGGCGTGCGCGACGCGTCCTCCGGCACGCTCACGCTCTACGTCGACGGTCAGCCCGCGGCCACGCAGAGCGCGTGCCTCGGTGACGCGGCGTCCGGGCACACTGTGCTCGGACGCGGCCAGTACGGCGGCGGTCCCGTGGACTTCCTCGACGGCGCGGTCGACCAGGTGCACGTCTACGACCGGGCGCTGACCGCGGCGGAGGTGTCCACTTTGTACGGCAGCGGCAAGTAGTCCGTCGCCCCCGAGGGCCGCATCCCGCTGGGGAGCGGCCCTCGAGGGCGGCTACCCCTGGCCCCAGTTCTCGGTGCACCGGGACGACCTGCAGACGATCCTGGCGGACGCACTGGTGAGCGGGCACCGCTGCACGGGCGTCGAGCAGGACGAAAAGGGTGTCACGGTGCGAAGACTTCATCGGCACCTTCGCCGACTGGCCCTTCGACTGGCCGGCCGGCGCCTTCGCCGCGTACGAGGCGCAGCACCGTCCGGCCGGGGTGCTGGCGAACCGCACCAACCCGCCGGACGCCATCCTGCGCGAGGTCTGCGAGCGCACCGGCGACCAGCCGTTCGACGCCATCGGGGACGTCATCAGCGTGGCGGAGCCCAGGTCTACGGGCTCGTCATCGTGGTGGGCGTGGTCGCGTTCGCGATCAACACCGTGGTCTCGCTCGCGGAGGGCTTCCTGCTGCGGTACCGGCCGAAGGCCTGAGCGGGCCTCAGCGGTGGTTGTGCGTGTGCCGGCCCGCGGCGGTGAGCAGGATCGCCAGCCGCGGGTCGGAGTCCAGCCCGAGGTAGAACGAGAACGTCGCGAGCGCGCCGAGCTTGCCCTCGTCGGACAGCTGGCGCTGGAAGTGGTCCACCCGCACGTGCACCGACGCGTCGATCTTGCGCAGCACCTCGATGCCCGCGTCACTGGCGTGCACCGCGATCACCCGCCGGTCGTCCGGGATGCGCGCGCGGTGCACCAGCCCCTTCTCCTCCAGCTGGCGGACCAGCCGGGATGCGAGCGCCGGCGCGATGTCCAGGCGGTCGGCGACCTTGTTCACCGGGAGCGGGCCCTCCGCGCCGTAGATCTGCAGCAGTGCCTGGTGCTGCAGGGGCTGCAGCCCGCCGGCGATCGCCTGCTCGTCGAGCAGCCGGAGGATGCGGCGCAGCACGAAGCGGGCGTGCGCGATGGCCTTGACGTGGCTGGCGAAGTCGAGGCCGCTCGCCCTTTCGGCGCCCTTTCCCCAGAGAGCCAGCAACTGCTCGGTCGCGTCCTCCACCGGGTGCGCCCTCCTGCCATGTAGCACCATCAAGTCATTGACTTGAGATCACTATATCAGTCAGGAGTCCGAGGCGGCGCGGATCGCGGACGCGATCTCGGAGTCGGGGTCGAGTCCCACGTAGAACGCGAAGATCGACAGCGCCGACATGCGCTCGTCCTCGCGCAGCTGGTGCTGCAGGTAGGCGACGTTGTGGTGGACGTCGTCGTCGATCTCGGCCAGCTTGCGGGCGGCGGCCTCGGTGGCGACGACGATGGTGGCGCGCTTGTCCTCGGCCGAGGGCTCGCGGCGGACCAGGTCCATCTCCTCGAGGCGGCGCACCATCCGGGAGGCGAACGCGGCCGCGACGTCGAGCCGCGCGGCCAGGTTGCCCACCGTGATGCCGTTGGCCTTGTTGGCGCCGTAGACCTGCAGAAGTGCTTGGTGCAGCAGGGGTTCCAGGCCGTGCGTCTTCGCCTGCTCGTCGACGATCCGCAGCACCCGCCGCGTCACGTACCGGGCGTCGGCGATGTTCTTGACGTAGGCCTGGAACTCGCGGGTGCGCTTGGCGTCGCTGATGTCGGCCCACTTCGTGTAGGCGTGCATTGCCTCGTTCATGGCGGGCGGATTCCTCTCGGCGGGCCGGATCCGGCGATCATACGGCAGCGAGATTTTGTTGACTAAAGTACATGATTATTGTTAGTTTTCTGGTCGAGGAGGTTCGCATGGGACTGGAACCGGTGGACGCCGGACCCGGCGGGTTCAAGGCGGCGCTGGGCTCGCTGGCCGCGAGCGTCACGGTGGTGACCCTGCGGGACGGCGAAGGCAGGCCGCTGGGCATGACCGCCACCGCGTTCTCGTCGGTGTCGGTGGATCCGCTGCTGATCCTGGTGTGCGTCAACAGGTCCACCCGGACCTACGAGCACATCGCCGGCTCGGGCCGGTTCGGGGTCAACGTCCTGGGCGCGGTGGCGCGGGAGATCTCGGACCACTGCGCACGCCCGGGCGCCGACAAGGTGCTGCGGCCGGACTGGCTCGCGCGGTGGGACGACTGGCGCAGCCCCGCACTCGCGGGCGCGCTCGCGTTCCTCGACTGCGAGGTCGACCGGGACGTCCACGCGGGGACGCACGCGGTGCTCATCGGGCGGGTGCACGGCATCGGGCTGAGCTCCGCCGGCGCCCACCACGAACCACTGCTGCACTTCCGCGGCGCCTACCGGCAGCTGCGGGCCAGGCACCACCATCCGCGGCCGCGGCCGCTACCGATCACACTGGAGGAATCGGCGTGACGCGTTCAGGCAAGGAGTACGTCGAAGGGCTGCGGGACGAGCGCCGCGTGTTCATCGACGGCGAGTACGTCTCGGATGTGGCGAACCACCCGGCGTTCAAGGGTGCCGTCGAGTCGATCGCCAGGGTGTACGACATGGCGAACGACCCCGAGAACGCCGTGGTGCTGACCTATCCGTCGCCCACGACCGGTGCGCCGGTCAACCTTTCGTACCTGATCCCGCGTGACGAGGACGACCTGCGCCGCCGCCGGGTCGCCCTGCGCCGCACGGCCGAGATGACACTGGGCCTGATGGGCCGCGGGCCGGAGCACGTGGCCGGGTTCCTGGCCGGCTGGGCCGGGCGGCCGGACGTCTTCGCCGCCGGGGGCCGGCGGTTCGCCGACAACGTCACGCGCTTCTACGAGCACGTCCGCGACAACGACCTGTACTGCTCGTACGCGATCATCCCGCCACAGATCGACCGGAGCAAACCCGCGCACCAGCAGGCGGATCCGCATCTGTACGCGGGGGTGAAGGAGGAACGCGAGGACGGGATCGTCATCGCGGGCGCGCAGATGCTCGGCACCGGCGCGGCGATCTCCGACTACCTGATCCTCAGCTGCATCGTGCCGCTCCAGCCCGGCGACGAGGACCAGGCGATCTCGGTCGCGGTACCGTTGGGCGCGCGGGGGCTGAAGATCTACTCCCGCCGTGGTTACGCCGAGGCGGCGCCCAGTGTCTTCGACTACCCGCTCACCAGCCGCTTCGACGAGACCGACTCGCTGATCGTGTTCGACGACGTGTTCGTGCCGTGGGAACGGGTTTTCGTGTTCCGGGACCGGCAGATCACCAGTGACCAGTGGAACCGGACGCCGGCGCACCTGCTCGGCAACAACCAGGCGCAGATCCGGTTCTCGGTGAAGCTCGACCTGCTGGCCGGGCTCGCGATGCGGGTCGCGCAGATGAACGGCTCGGACAAGTTCCCGCCGGTGCGCGGCACGCTGGGCGAGCTGGCCGCGCACGCGTCGATGGTGCTCGGGCTGGTGTACGCGCAGGAGCAGAACTGCGAGATCGACGAGCACGGCGTCGCCTGGCCCGGGCGCGCCGAGTGCTTCGCGGCGATGACCCTGCAGTCGGACTTCTACCCCAAGCTGCTGCACCTGGTGCGTGACCTGTGCGGCGGCGGGGTGATCCAGCTGCCGTCCTCGGCGGCGGACTTCGGGAACGCGGAGGCGCGGGCGGACTTCGAGCGGTACGTGCAGTCGCCGGGCTACCCGAGCGCGGAGCGGGTCAAGCTGCTGAAGCTGGTGTGGGACATGGTCGGCTCGGAGTTCGCGAGCAGGCACCAGCAGTACGAGATGTTCTACGCGGGTGCGCCCTTCCTGGTGCGTTCGCGGATGAGCCAGGTGTACGACTTCGACCGGGCGGGGAAGCTGGTGGACCGAGCACTGGCGGGGTACGGGTTGGAGTAGACCCCCGGAGTTGGCGCGCTGTGCGCGGGTGGCGTGAGCCAGCCCTGCCAACCCAGAGTTGGGTGGTCATCCCGTCGCCTGGCACGGGACGGTCACTTTGACCCAGGCCCGTCCGGCGAGGACTCCCTTGATCTTTCCCCTGCGCGAAGCGCGGGGGGCGCGCGAAGCGCAAGGGTGCGCGCTGCGCGCGGGGTGGCTGGGGAACGCCCGTCCCACCCCGATCGCTGAAGGACGCGGCGATCGGGGTAAGGGAGCGGGCTGGGCGCGGGCATTCTTGGCTGCCGTTGCCGGGTTCGCCATGGTGGGTGGTTGGGACAAGAAAAGCGGGGGGCGACCACCCGGGCCGCCCCCGCATCTCAACTCGCTCGGTACCGGACCTCGAAGGTGGTACAGCCTTCCTCGCTCGTCCACGGGCCGTGTTCCATGCCCGGCGGGCGGCAGGCGTAGTCACCCGCCTTGAAGGTCTTGCCCAGCCTCGAATCGGTGAACGAACCGTCCAGGATGTAGACCTCCTCCCAGAAGTCGTGCACCTGAACGCCGTTCGGGGCGGTGTCCGTGCCCGGCTCGAACCGCAGGATGCGGGTCGCGACGCCGGGGCTGTCCGACGCCAGGATGCGCTCCGTGAGACTCGCGACCTTGCCCTCGCAGGGCGTGAACGGGACGGTACTGGCCGGGAAGAACTCGTGTTCCGGCTTGGCCATGCTGCTTCCTTTCGTACTGGGTCAGGACACCGTGTAGGCGTGCGTCAGCTCCACCCCGTCGGGCAGGGCGAGCGAGAGGGTCCAGCGGGCACCGGCGACGAACTCGCCGTCGAGCAGCGGCAGGGTGCCGCAGAAGATCACCAGGTCGCGCTCCGCAGGCCCCTGGTACCGGCCCAGCACGTCGGTCGGGACGCGCAGGGCGCTCAGGAAGCCGCGCTGGTAGGCGGCTCCGTCCACAGTGGATGCTGCCGCGACCGCGTCCCAGTCGATGCCGTCCGCGGGGACGACCGTCGTGCCCAGGGGTTTGACGCAGGCGGCCTTGGACTTGGCCACGCTTTCGCGCTCGACGTCGCGGTCGGTGTGGTCGGAGCCGACCGTCAGGTACAGCTTGCCCCCGGCCCGGATGAGCACCGGCTCGACCTCGCCGGAGGTGTTGGTGCCCTCGACCTCGACAGCCGCCGCCTGGGTGGCCAGCGCGGAATCCACCGGATAGAACGCCGGCACCGACTCCGGTGGCGCCACGCCGATCGCGGCCAGCTCGTCGATGTGCTTCTTCACCGACGCCTCGTCGCGTCCGGTGTAGCCGGCGATGACGAGGTCGAAGTCGGCGAGCGTGAGCTGCTCGCCCGTCCCGGCCACGGTGAACGTCAGGGTCATGCGTCTGCTCCTTGGAGATCGGTGTAGGTCGGCAACCGGTCGGCGAGGACCGGGAACTGCTTCCGCACGGTAGGCACCACGGCCGGATCCGCCTCGCACCAGGTGATGCCCTCGGTGGTGCCCGCCTCGGCGAGCACGGTGCCCCACGGGTCCACCACCCGGCTGTGCCCGGCCAGCTCCACCCCGGCCTGCGTGCCGGTGGCGTTGCACGCGATGAGCAGGACCTGTTCCTCCACGGCACGCACGGACGTGAACAGGCGCCAGTGCTCGAGCCGGGCGGCGGGCCACGCCGCGGGCACGATCACGACCTGCGCGCCGACATCGACCAGGCAGCGCCACAGCTCCGGGAACCGCAGGTCGTAGCACGTGGTCCCGGCGACGGTGCCGAACGGCGTATCGGTCGTGGCGACCCTGTTGCCGGCCTGCAGCAGCTGTGCCTCCTTCGACTCGTAGCCGAAGACGTGGATCTTGCTGTAGCTGTGCACCACCGAGCCCGACGGGTCCAGCAGCGCCGCGGTGTTGCGCAACGCGCCGTCCGGCCTTCGCTCGACGAAGCTGCCCACATGCAGGTAGGCCCCGGTCTCCCGGGCCAGTTCGGACAGTCCCGACACGGTGGCGCCGTCGGCGGGTTCGGCTTCGCGGTCGTAGTCGTCGAACGCGAAATAGCCCGCCGCCCACAGCTCGGGCAGGACGATGAGGTCGGCGCTCGCGGCCGAGCGGACCAGCCCGGCCACCCGCTCGCGCCGGTCCGCGACACTTTCGTCGCCGGGGCTGGCGACCTGGACGAGCGCGATCCTCACCAGAGGCTCCGGACGCTTCCGGCCACGACGTCGTCGTAGCCGAGGCCGAGCTCGGTCAGGCCGCTCGCGCGGGCGAACCCGGTCAGCCCGGCGACGGCTTCGCGGGTGACCGCCGGCTGGTAGAAGTCCAGGTCGCGCTCGATCAGGGCGGCGATCAGCTCGGCCTCCATCGCCGGGAACAGGGCCCGGCCGACCTGGGTCGCCAGCGCGGTGTCCGCGCGCAGTTCGCGCTGCGCGCGCATGATGCCCCGGACGGCGGCCGCGGTGGCGTCGGGCTGGTCGCGGATGGTCCGCCCCGACGCCATGAGCGCGGGGAAGGTGAACAGCGCCGCGTCACCACCGTCACGGCGGGCGTCGACGACGACCCGACCGACGCCGTTCCGCACGGCGACCTCGGTGCCCATCCCGTTGGCCCAGAAGGCGTCGATCTTCCCCTCCTGCAGGGCCTGCGCGGCCGTGACGCCGAACGAGACGTTGCCCGCGGTGCCGGGCACGGGGGCGATCGTGACGCCCGCGGTGTCGAGGTCGACGCCTTCGACGTCCAGGAGCCGCCGCAGGCCGAGGTCGGGCCCCGGGGCCGCGCCGATCCGCACGTCGTGCAGCTTCGCGAGGGTTTCCCTCGTCACATCCAGGTCCGGGCGCACGACCAGGAACCAGTACATGTTGCGCGAAAGCGACGCGAGCAGCTTCATGTCGCCCCAGTCCGGGTCGGCGTAGAGCGGCGCGTGCGCCGTGCCGGCCAGGAAGTCGATTTCGCCCTCTCGCAGGGCGACGGCGGCGTCGGTGACCGGGAACAGCAGGTCGAGTTCCACGTCGAGGCCCTCGTCCCGCAGATATCCCAGCTCGACCGCGGCGATCGCGGGGAAGTAGGAGTTGGAGACGAGATCGGGCACGGCAAGGCGCATGGTCAGCTCTCTGGTCGAGACAACAAGACGTACTCAGATAACGTACTTAGGTTAGTATTTGGGGTCAAGTTCGCGCACCTGCTCGGCGGAGCGCGCCCGGACGGCCCGCAGCACGAGCACGGTGATCGCGCACAGCACCGCCGGGAACGCGAAGACGAGGAAGTACGCCGGGAAGGGCAGCGCCAGCTTGAGCAGGTAGCCGCCGATGAGCGGGCCGAGCAGGCCGCCGAGCCTGCCGATGCCCAACGCCCAGCCGAGTCCGGTCGCCCGCGCCTCGGGGCCGTAGGTCGCCATCACGAGCGTGTGCACGACGTTCTGGCCGCCGATGATCAGCGCCCCCGCGAGCGCGTTCAGCGTGTAGAGCGCGACCAGCGAGGTGGCGAAGCCGAAGAAGACCAGGCACACGCCGCCCGCGGCGAACGCCACGGCGAGCGCGAAGTACGGGTTCACGCGGTCGAGGACCCAGCCGAGGACGAACCCGCCGACCGTCGCGGCCGCGGCCTGCTCGATCGCGTACGAGTAGCTGCTGACCAGCGACAGCCCGTGCGACACCAGCAGCGAGACCATCCAGAAGTCCAGTGCGTAGACGACGAACTGCAGGAACAGGTACAGCAGCGACAGCGAGATCGTGGAGCGCCGGTAGCGGTCTGTCCACAGTGTACGGAACTGGATCTTGCCGTCCTGGCGCTTCGGGCCGGCGAAGAAGGTCTCCGGATCGGCGGTCCGCGCGGTCGGCCAGATCGTCGGGTACAGCTTTTCGACGGTCGCGAGCGCGCGGTCGAACAGCCGCCGGGTGGCCAGGTACTGCGGGGTTTCCGGGACCAGCCAGGCGATCAGCCCGGCGACCAGTAGTGCCAGGTACGACAGGTGGAACAGCGGGCGCCAGCCGAAGCGGGGGACCAGCAGGGTGGCGGCGATCGCGGCGACCATGAAGCCGAAGGTGAAGCAGCCCGCGGACACCGCGATCATCCGCGCGCGCCGCCGGACGGGTACGTACTCGCTGAGCATGGCGATGGTGCCGGGCAGGACGCCGCCCATGCCGACGCTCGCGCAGAAGCGCAGGACCGCGAACTGCGTGTAGTTCTGCGCGAACCCGGCGGTGCCCATGAACAGGGCGAACACGATGACCCCGGCGACGAGGACGCGTTTGCGGCCCCAGCGGTCGCCGAGTGCGCCGAGGCCGACCGCGCCCAGGAACAGGCCGACGAAGGTGTAGGAGGCGAGCAGTCCCGCCTGCACGGACGAGAAGTGCCAGGTCGCGACGAGCTTCGGGAGTGCGTAGGACAGTGCCTGGAGGTCGTAGCCGTCGAAGATCACGGCCGTGCTCGCGATGGCGGCGATGCCCAGTACCCGCCGGGGAAGGGGGTTCTCGGCGAGGCATTGGTCGTAGGTGACTGCGGATTGCATCCGCGCTCCTCGGGTCCGGGAGAAATTACTGTACTTCAGTACTTGACTTGACAGCAGTAAATATTGAGGAGATGCTAGGTCGCGCCCCACCCGGTGTCAACGCGGAATTTGGCTCTACCGCAACGAAAACGGGCTGCCCCGGCGGGCGTTTGTTAACGAGCTCCGTAACAATCGAGACGGCGAGGGAGAGGGCGTGACGAGTCCTGACGAGTATCCCTACGGTGACCTGCGCGAGTACCTGGCGGAGCTGGAGAAGAAGGACCTGCTGGTCCGGGTGAGCAGGCCGGTGAACAAGGACACCGAGCTGGTTCCCCTGGTGCGGCTGCAGTTCCGCGGGCTGCCCGAGCACGAGCGGCTGGCCTTTCTGTTCGAGCACGTCGTCGACTCCAGTGGCCACCGGTACGACGGCTCGGTCGTGCTGGGCGCGTTCGCCGCGTCACCGGCCGTGTACGCCACGGCACTGGCCGCCGAACCGGACGAGGTGCCCGCCCGCTGGGCCGCCGCGCTGTCCGGGCCGGTGGCGCCGGTGGTGGTGGCGACGGGGCCGTGCAAGGAGATCGTCCTCGAAGGACAGTCGCTGCTGGACGCGGGCGGGGTCGACGGGTTCCCGCATCCCATCTCCACGCCGGGCTTCGACCCGGCGCCGTTCCTGACCGCGCCGTACTGGGTGACGAAGGACCCGGAGACCGGCGAGTACAACGTCGGGATCTACCGGGGCATGATCAAGGGGCCGGACCGGATCGGCCTGCAGATGGACACCCCCACCCAGCACATCGCGATCCACCTGGAGAAGGCGCGCCGCCTGGGCCGCAAGCTGGAGGCGGCGATCGTGCTGGGCGCGGTGCCCGCCGTCGGGTTCGCCAGTGCGCAGAAGATCCCGTTCGGGGTGAGCGAGTACGCCGTCGCGGGCGGGCTGATGGGGCGGCCGCTGGAGGTCGTGCGCTGCGAGACGGTCGACCTGGAGGTGCCGGCGCACGCCGAGATCGTCATCGAGGGCGAGATCGACCCGGAGCACCTGGAGTCCGAGGGGCCCTTCGGCGAGGCGAGCGGGTACATGGGCCCGCGCACGAGTTCGCCGGTGCTGCGGGTCCGCGCGATCACGCACCGGCGCTCGCCGGTGGTGCAGGCGTTCATCAGCGAGTTCCCGCCGAGCGAGTCGACGCTGATGCGCAAGATCGCGTTCGAGAACGTGTACCTGAGGTTCCTGCGGCAGGCGTGCAACATCGACGCGGTGCGCCGGGTGGTGACCTATGAGAGCGGCACCTGCAACATGTTCTTCGTGATCCAGCTGAAGGATCCGCGGCCGGGGCAGGCGCGGCAGGCGCTGTACGCCGCGTCCGGCTACGAGGCGTCGATGGGCAAGACGATCGTCGCCGTCGACTCCGACGTCGACCCGGAGGACCTGGACTCGGTGGTGTGGGCGATGAGCTTCCGGATGCAGCCGGCGCGGGACGTGACCGTCCTGCCCGGAAAACTGCCGCGGCTCGACCCGTCGGCGGTGCCGGGGGAGCAGTCCTCGGCGCTGCTCGTCGACGCCACCCGCAAGCGCCCGTACCCGCCGACCTCCCTGCCGGCGCAGGAGTTCATGGAGAACGCGCTCGGCATCTGGCAGGAGCTGGGGCTGCCGGAGCTGTCGCTGGCGAACCCCTGGCACGGCTACGAACTGGGCGAGTGGTCCGATGAGGACCGCCGCAACGCCGCGGCCGCGGTGGAGGGCAGGTACGCGGCGGAGAGCTGAGCTCGGGTCAGTCGGCCACGGGCTGGTAGGTGACCGTCAGCAGGGTCAGCCGCCGGGCGCTGACGGCCGCGGCGCCGACGTCGGGCAGGACGGCGGCGTCGGTGTCGCCGGGGCCGCGGTAAGAGATCGGGCCGGTGAGGGTCAGGTCGCGGTCCTGGCCGTCCTCGGACGCGCGGCTGTACGTGCGCAGCCGCCCTGTCGCATAGCTGCCGTCGTCGAGCAGGCAGCCGACGTGGATCCGCGCGCCGGGGTGCTCGGAGAACAGCAGCGTCCACGCCGACGCGTACGCCTCGTGCTCCCGTTTGCGCCGCCGCAACCGGGGGCCCGCCGCGAACGCGGCCAGCGCGGCGGCGACGACGAGCAGCCCGGCGCCCCACGCCGTCACCGAGCTCAGGTGGTCGATCCCGTAGCGCCCCGGGTCGCGCAGGAGCAGCCGCACGGTCGGGGCCCACGACGGCACGATCGCGCGCACGACGGCGAACAGCAGCAGCACGACGGCGTCGACGATGACGCTCACGAACGCCAGCTCGATCGTCTCCCGGAACACCGACACGTCCCGGCTCGACGCCACAGGAGCGCGCCGCCGACGGCTTCGAGCTATCTGGTCGAACCCACTCCGTCGCCGTTCGGTGGCCAGTTCGTGCACGATGCGGCGCCACCGCCCATCGCACCGGAAGGTGGTCCGTTCACGCCGCCGGGGGTACCGCGTGGTCCGCAGGCGTCGGCGTTGCCGCCGGTGCAGCAGCCGGGCGGTGGTCAGTTCGTGCTGGACGACGACGCACCGCCGACGGCGAGCAGCTCCAGTCACCTCTGCTCGCCGTCCGCGCTGCCCTCCGCGCTGCCGCCGGTGGCACCGCCGTTCCCGCCGGGGGCGGCACCGGAAGCGCCCCCGCCGGAGGAGAAACCCCGCCGGTTCTTCAGGCGAAAAGATCGCTCCGCGAAGCCGCCAGCTTGATCAGGCCGCCCGCCTCGAGCATCTGCAGCAGGAACGGGTCCGCGGGCTCGGCGCTGCGCGTCGCGCCCGTCGTTTCGTTGCGGAACTCGCCCGTGGCGATGTCCACCGTGATCTCGTCTCCGTCGGAGACGAGGGCCGTGGCGCCGTCCAGTGCGAGCGCGGGCAGACCGATCTCGAAGCAGTTGCGGTAGAACGTCCGCGCGAACGTGTCGGCCACGACGCAGCCGATTCCCGTCGCCCGCAACGCCTTCGTCGCGATCGCCCGGCCCGAGGACTGGCCGAAGTGCCGCCCCGCAACCACGATGTCACCCGAGCGAACCTGCCGCGGGAACTCCGGGTTGAGGTCCTCCAGCACATGCCTGACGATCTCCTCCATCGGCTCGAACACGTACTTGGACTTCACGAGCCGGTCGGTCGGGATGTTGTCGCCGAACTTCCAGCAGCGGCCGGTGAACCTCATGCCCGCACCTCCGTGGGATCGGTGATGACGCCGGTCAGCGCCGCCGCCGCGACCGAAGCCGCCGACGCCAGGTACATCCGCGCCTCCGGGCTTCCGTTGCGGCCGGGGAAGTTGCGCGAATGCGTCGAGATCATCGCCTCGCCCGCCGCCATCGCGCCCATGTTGTAGGCCTGGTTCGACCCCGTGCTCGGCGGGAACCAGGTGGCGCCCGCCTCGTGCAGCGGCAGCACCAGGCCCTCCCGCATCGCCTCGGTGAACACCTCGCGGCTCGAGGGCACGATGTTGAACCGCACCGAGGGGTGCACCGCCCGCCCCGCAAGAAGCGCGGCCGCGATCCGGATGTCCTCCAGCCGCCCGCCGCCGTGCCCGCCCAGCTCCGCCCAGCCGACCGCGTTGCCCGCCACGTCGGCGACCGGCTTCACGTTGCCCACAGTGGGCGGACAGGCCACCTGCGGGCCCACCTCGCCGACATCGAAGCGCAGCACCTGCGCGGCCTCGCCGCCGTCGCTGCGCGGGAACTCCGCGGGCAGCTCGCCGGGCAGGCCGCGCAGGAAGGCTTCGGTCGCGTCGTCCGGCTCCACGAAGCTGCACTTCGCGCCGAGATCCACGCACAGCAACGGGAACAGCCACCGGTCCCAGAACTCGAGCTGCTTGACGTACGGCCCGGCGAACTCGACCGCCGCGTAGTTCAGCTCGCCCTCGCCGATCCGCGCCACCAGCCACAGCGCGATGTCCCGCGCCGAGGTGCCCGGCTGCGGGGTGCCCGACAGTTCGATCCGTACCGTGTGCGGCACCTTGAACCACGCCTTGCCGTAGGGCAGCACGGTTCCGGCGTGGGAGTCGTTGCCCAGCGCCACGGCGAGCGCGCCGACGGTGCCGTGCACGGGCGTATGGCTGTCCGAGCCGACCACGATCATGCCCGGCTTGACCAGCCCGCGCCGCACGAGCACGTGGTGCAGGTTGCCGTTGCCGCAGTCGAACAGCCGGATGCCGTGGCGCGCCGCCCAGTCGCGGTTGGCCTGCAGCACCGTCGCCTGCTGCTCGGTCGGCGGGGAGAAGTGGTGGTCGAACACCATCACCACGCGGTCGGGATGACGCACCTTCCCGCCGACCTGCTTGTCGAACACGCCCGCGGTCAGGTAACCGGACAGGTCGTGCATGATCAGCCGGTCCACGTTCGCGATGACGATCTCCCCGGGCTCGACCGACGACCGTCCACTGGCGCGGGCGAGGATCTTCTCGACGACATTCATCCCGCCACCGCCATGATCTCCGCCGGGTGGGCGATGCTGCCGCGGATCGCGGTCGCCGCCGCGGTGGCCGGGCTGCCCAGGTAGATCTTCGAGTCGTAGCTGCCCATCCGGCCCTGGAAGTTCCGGTTGGCGGTGGAGAAGGTGGCCTCGCCGTCGGCCATCGCGCCGCCGTTGCCCGCGCACGCCCCGCAGCCGGGGTTGGTGATCATCGCGCCGGCTTCGATGAGCGTGCTGACGATTCCGTCCGCGGCCGCCTTCGCCATGACCGTGGCCGAGGCGGGCGTGACGATGAGCCGCACCCCGTCGGCCACCCGGTGCCCGGCCAGTACCCGAGCCGCGATCGCGAGGTCGTCGTACTTCGCGTTGGCGCACGAGCCGATGAACACCTGGTTCACCTTCGTGCCCGCGACCTCGTCCACCCCGACCACGTTGTCGACGGTGTGCGGCACCGCGACCTGGGGTGTCAGCGACGAGCCGTCGACGGTGAGCCGTCGCTGGTACTGCGCGCCCGGGTCGGGCAGCAGCACCTCGTAGTCCCGCGCGCCGGCCTCGTCGAGGTAGCCGACGGTGGTCTCGTCCGGGGCGACGAAGGCGTTCTTCGCGCCCATCTCCATGGCCAGGTTGCAGAACGTCATCCGCTCCGACACCGACATCGCCTCGGTGAACGAGCCGCCGAACTCGACCGAGCAGTAGGTGGCCCCGTCCGCGCCGAGGTCGCCGATGAGCCGCAGCATCACGTCCTTGGGGTAGGTGCCGGCCGGCAGCTCGCCCTCGACCTCGACCCGGATGCTCTGCGGCACCTTCATCCACAGCTTCCCGGTGACCCAGGCCGCGGTGATCTCGCTGAAGCCGACGCCGGTGCCGAACGCGCCCAGCGCGCCGTAGATCGTCGAGTGCGAGTCGGTGCCGATCACCAGCTGTCCCGGCTTGATCAGCCCGTGCTCCATCAGCACGATGTGCGCGATGCCGGCGTTGACGTCGAAGAAGTGCCGCACGCCCATCCGCTGCGCGAACTCCCGGCACAGCTGGTGGTCCGCCGCCGTCTTCGCCGTCTGCGCCGGGGAGATGTGGTCCATCACCATCGCGATGCGGCCCACGTCGTAGAGCTGCTCGACGCCCATCCGCTCCAGCGTCCGGATGCACCGCCAGCTCGCCGTGTGGCTCATGTACAGGTCGGGATAGGCGTCCACGATCTGCCCCGGGGCGAGGTCCTGCTCGCCCGAGGCGCGCTCGAGTGCCTTCTGCGCGAAGGTCTTGGGGGTCATGCGTTCCTCCGCATCAGGTAGGGGATGAGACCCCCACTGGCCAGGATGTCCTTGATGCCCTGCGGGTAGGGCGCGAAACCGAAGCGCTGCTCGCCCACCTCGACCACACCCGCGTCGTGGTCGACCCAGACCGGGGTGTCCTCGCCGACCGCCGCGACCGCCTCGGGGCACTCCACCGCGATCAGCCCGGTGTTGATGGCGTTGCGGAAGAACACCCGCGAGAACGAGACGGCCAGCACCGCCTTGATGCCCGCGCCGATCAGGCAGCTCGCCGCCTGTTCCCGGGCGCTGCCACAGCCGAAGTTGCGCCCGGCGACCAGCACGTCGCTGCGCCGCAGGTGCTCCTGGACCTCCCGCCCGAGCGGTTCGAACGCGTGCTCGCCCAGCTCCTGCGGGTCGATGCTGACCAGGTAGCGGCCGGGGATGATCACGTCGGTGTTCACGTCGTCGCCGAACAGGATCGGTGCGCCACCGGTTCTCGTGTCCGTCACGGGCTCGTCTCCTCCAGGAACCAGTCGGTGGGCACGACATGACCCAGCTCGCGCTCCTCGGCGAGCTTCAGCGCGCGGGCGCACACCGCCGCGAACTGGATGCCCATGCCCGTGTTGTTGGCGAAGACCGTCACGTCGTCATGGCCGGCGCGCGCGGGCCCGTCTTCGAGCAGGACATCGCCCAGCTCCTTGATGTCCTCCCACTTCATCCGGCCGCGCTCGACCGGGCCGAGGATGTCGAACTGCTTGTCGTGGTGGACCTGCTCGCGCGAGAGCACCACGATCCGGTCCGCCCGGTCGAACGTCGCGTCGTCCAGCTCGCGCCGGGTCGCCGTGCCGTCCGGTGAGGTGATGGCGGTGACGTGGGCGCCGGCCTCGAGCCACGCACCCTCGAAGCAGGGGTCCATCGCCGCGGTCGCGCAGGTGACGATCCCGCAGCCTTCGACGGCTTCGCGCGGGCTTTCGGCCGCGACGATCCGGCGTCCGGTGCGCTCGCTCCACGTCTTGGCGAAGGTCTTCCGGTGCTCCGGCGTCGGGCTGTGGACCCGGACCTCCTCGATCTCCGGGCGCACCATGAGCAGGCACTCCAGATGGGCCTCGGCCTGCCAGCCGGAGCCGAACATGCCCGCAACCCGGACGTCCGCATTGGACAGTTCGCGGATGCCGAGCGCGGAGGTCGCGCCCACGCGCATCTTCTGGATGAAGCTGTCGTGCAGGATCGCCAGCGGCTCCAGGGTTTCCATGCTGTAGAGCGTGACCAGCCCGACGTAGCGGCCACCCGGCGCGGCGGGGATCAGGCGCCGCCGCTTGACGCCGCTGGGCAGTGTCTCGACACCCGCGATGTCCGACGTGATGCGCAGCGCCCACACCCCGCTGGAGACGTTGCCGCCCTCCTGTGACTTGAAGCGGAACCGGAAGCCGGGATGCCGCGGGTCCTCCACCGGGAAGTAGGTGTGGTTGCGGGGGCGGTTCGCGCCCAGCCCCGAGGAGAGCTCGCGGTAGGCGGTCTCCAGCGCGTCGATGGTCTCACCGGGGGTGAGCACCTTCTCGACGTCCGCATTGGACAGGATCCTCATGCGGTCAGCACCTCCGTTCCGGAGTTCGTGACGAGTACGGTGTCGGCGGCGACCGCGCCGCCGTCCTCCACGGCGACCACGACGACCTCTCCGGCGTTGAGCACGCGGTCGCCGGACTGGCCGGCGTACTCGCCGTCGGTGGACAGGTCGGCGTGGTGCACCACGCGGGCACCGCGCACCGCGCCGGTCCGCACCCCGTCGCCGACGGTGCTCACGGCTTCGCGCAGCCGTTCGGCCAGCGAGGCGTCGCGGGCCACGCGCAGCCAGCTGTTGCGGTACTGCCCGGTGATCTCCACGGAGGTCGGCGTCGCGCGCACGAGCACATCCGTGAACCCGCCAGAGCGGACCACCCGCTCGGCGGCGGAGATCTTCTCCTGACCGGGCAGGCCGTCGGCCGCGGTCGCGGCCTCGGCGAGCACCGCGCCTGCCTGCCGCAGCAGGGACTTCTCCGGCTCGGAAGGCTGGAGGCGGAACTGCCGCACCAGTCCTTCCAGCGGGCGCACCACCCAGCCCGGGGCGGCGGCGCCCACCTCGTCGATCAGCGCGGTCGGCCACAGGCTCGCGTCGACGATGCCGAGCGTGCCCGGCCGGCGCTCGTCCAGCAGCGCGGCGACCAGCGCGCCGAACGCCTTGCCGCTGCGCAGATCCGTGAGCGTGGAGGTCCGGCGCATCCAGGTGTGCACCCGCGGCGACAGCTTCGTCAGCAGCGCGGGCTCGCCGTCGACGGGGATCGCCAGCATGCCCTCGTTCCAGTAGATGCACAGGTTGCTCAGGTAGGCGATGTCGTCGGAGCGGTACACGTCGCCGTAGACGAGCGCGACCTCGACACCCTCCGCGCCGAGCTGCTCGCGGACCCGGTCGATGCGTTGCCGCCACTCGGCTTCCGGGATCTCGGCGGGGTCGAGGACGACCAGGCCTCGCTTCATCAGGCGTTCACCTCGTTCGTTTCGAAGAGCTTGCGCTCGGTTTCGAGCAGGACCTCGCAGCCGTCGGCGGTGACCCGGACCGGGTCGCCGAGCACGTGGTAGCCCGCGATGGGGGTGTAGGTGTTGGGGTGGATGATGAACACCGCGTTCTCCGGCAGCACCGTGTGGTTGCCCTCGATGATCGGCGTCTCGTCCAGGTGCAGCCCGTGGCCGTGGCCGCGGACCCGGGTGTACTGGCTGGTGCAGTACTCGCCGTAGCCGTGGTGGCGGAAGACGTCGTTCTGCGCCACCGCCACCTCGTGCGCGGTGATGCCCGGCTTCACCACCGCCATCCCGGCCTCGACCGCCTCGTTGAACAGGTCGAAGGAGCGCTTCTGCGCGTCGCTGGCGCGCCCGACCACCGCCGAGCGGCAGATCTGCAGCCAGTACCCGTCCATCTGGGGGGTGAGCTCGGTGCGCACCATGTCGCCGGTCTCGAGCAGCCGGGCCGAGGGCGGGGTCATCCCGCGCACCTCGTCCTTGCCGGACGCGATCAGCATGAAGTTGTCCTCCGCGCCGAGCCGCTTGATCTCGGCCTCGACCGCGGCGACGATCCGGTACTCGGGCAGGCCGGGTTCGAGCACGTCGACGAACGCGCGCCAGCCCGCCGCGCACACCTTGGCGCTGCGCCGCATCCTGGCCAGCTCCCACTCGCTCTTGACCAGGCGGGCGTTGTCCAGCATCGCGGTGGCGGACACGATCTCCGCGCCCGGCAAGGCTTCCCGCACCAGGTTCAGCAACATCGACGGCAGCAGCTCGTAGTGCGCGATGCCGACCCGGCGGGCACCGCTGTCGCGCAGCCCGGTGACGAACCCGGCGGGCTCGGCGGGGTCCAGGAACCGCGCGTCGGTGACCCAGCCGCGGGCGGTGATCTCCGGGATGTCCTGGCGCCGGGTGGAGTAGGCGACCGGGTCGCCGGTCGCGGGCAGCGCGACGAACGCCGCGCTGCCGCCCACCCGCGCGTCGGCCAGGTAGCGCACGTTCTCGCGGCGCCAGCCCGGTCCGAACGCGAGCAGCAGGTCCAGTCCCGCCTCGGCCATACCCTCGCGGACCCGGCGGTGGCGCAGGTCCCGCTCTTGCAGGTCGTTCGTCATTCGTTCCCCAATTCCACAGTGGTGCGTACCAGGTTCTCGGCGTTGCTGTCCGGAGTGGACATCTCGGTGGCGATCTCCTCGACGCTCTTGCCGCGCGTCTCCAGGGTCGCGATCAGCCCGGCGGTCGCCGCGATGGCCGAGATGACGGCGAAGAGCAGGAAGAAGACGTAGGAGGAGGCGTGCCAGGACAGCACGAACCCCACCGTGACCGGCATCAGCAGCCCGCCCACCTTCTGCCAGGCCGCCGCCCAGCCCAGGCCCGTCGCGCGGTTGGCGGTCGGGTACAGCTCGCTGGCGTAGACGAACAGCGTGCTGCCCGCGACCCCGCTGCCGAAGAACGTCGCCAGCGCCCCGGTCAGCACCACGGCGGAGGTGCCGGAGACCGCGCCCCACAGCAGGCACAGCAGCCCGCTGAGCAGGAACGCCGGCGCCAGCGCCCAGCGGCGGCCCAACCGGTTGACCAGCTGGCCCGCGACCACCGCGCCGGCGACGCCCGCGGCGGTGATGATGCCGGTGTAGGCGAAGCTCGACAGCAGCCCGATGCCATGTGACTTCAGCACCGTGGGCAGCCAGGTGGACAGTCCGTAGAGGAACGCCCCGGCGCAGACCTCCATCACCCAGATCGCGATGGTGTAGCGGGAGTACCTGCCGCGCAACAGGTCCCGTACCGAGCCGGCGGCGTTGCCGTGTGCCGCCGGCGGGTCCGCCTGCCCGGAACCCGGCGCCACCGAGCCCCGGGTGAGCAGCTCGACGATCTCGGTGGCCTGCTCGCGCTTGCCGCGCCGCAACAGGTAGCGCACGGATTCGGGCAGGGTCAGCGCGACCAGCAGCGCGATCAGCACCGGGATCGTGCCGACGAAGAACATCGAGCGCCAGCCCAGTGCGGGCACGATCCCGATCGCCACGGCCGACGCGACCGGCAGCCCGATCAGCCAGGCCGCGGTCGCGAGCGTGACCAGCGGCCCGCGCCTGCGGGTCGGCACGAACTCCGCGATGTAGGGCAGCACGATCGCGATCTCCGCGCCCAGCCCGATGCCCTGCACGGTGCGCGCGGCGACGAGCACCGGGTAGTTCCACGCGGCCGCCGCCAGCAGCGAGAACCCGCCGAAGATCAGGATCGACAGCGCCAGCGGGTACCGGCGACCCAGCCGGTCGGAGACGATGCCGGCCATGGCCGCCCCGACGAGCATGCCCGCGAACAGCGCTGAGCTGAGCACCCCGGCCTCGCCGCTGGTGAGCGCGAAGGCCGCGATCACCCCGGGCAGCACGAAGCCGGTGAGGTTGATGGTGAAGCCGTCGAAAAAGTGTCCCGCCAGCGCGGTCAGGTAGAACCGCGTGTGCGTCCGCGTGAAGGGGGAGTGGTCCAGACGGTGCAGCAGCTGCCCGTCCGTGCCGCTTGTTCTGGCCATGGGTGGTGACACCTCTCTGTGCACGACCACCCCTCGACCGTCAGCGATCGTCGAGAAGGCTCTCGGTCTCGGAGTAGAGCCGGTGCATGACGGTGAGGAGATCTGCTCTGATGTGCTCGTCCAGCCCGGCGGTGAGCTCCGCGCTGAACTTCTCCAGTGCCAGGCGGCCCGCCTCTTGGGCCTCGCGCCCGGCCGCGGTCAGCGCCAGTGCCATGGTGCGCCGGTCCGCCGCTTCCGTCTCACGGGTCAGCAGTCCCTGCTTGACCAGCTTGTTGACGCTTTCGGACATGGTGGGCGGGTTGCGGTGCGCGAGGCGGCACAGCGCCATCAGCGATGTGTGCCCCGCGTCGACCCTGGAGAGGATCCGGTACTGACGGATCGTCAGCGGCACGTCGAGCCCGGCGAGGATCTCCGTCTGCAGCCGGGTCAGCCGGCCGGCGAACGACAACAGTGTCTCCCCGAAGGGCTGTGCGGCCGGGCTGCCCGGTGCCGCGGGACGTGCTTGGTCCTTGCTCACTTCGCCCACCAGAACTTTCGGTGCCCGAAACATTGACGAGCTGACCGTACCTCCGCCCCCGTATCGCTGGCAAGGGCCTTTTCGCGAGGTGGTTCGCTTGCTGTTCAACGGCTTCCGGGCGAGCGGGCGGAACCGGGCGGGGCCGCCGGAGCCCGTTGCACATCCAGGGACTCGTGTCGTACGGTTCGGGAAAGCGGTTTCCGAAACGACAGCGAAGTCGTCGTCGCGGGCTCACAGGAAGGTCGGCCAGTGGCTCGTCGAGGTCGTGCCCTGATCCTCGCCGTGGCGGTCGTGCTCGCGGCGGCGGTGACGGCGGCGTGCAGCCCGCCCAGCCTCAGCGCCGCGCCGGAGCACATCACCCCGCGAAAACCCGGGCACCCGATCACGCTCACGCTGCTCGACGGGTCCGGCGACCTGCAGGTCTACCAGAAGATCTACAACGACTTCGCCAAGGCGCACCCGGAGCTGGTCAGCGGGATCCGGTACGAGACGGCGTCCTCGCCGGACGTGCTGGGCAAGCTGCGCGCGCAGGAGCTGAGCAACCACGTCGACACCTCGCTCATCCTGGGCGGCACGGACATCGTCGGCGCGCTGCAGCAGCAGAAGCTGCTCACCCCGCTGCTGCCCGACCACCAGGACCTGCTGCCGGATCTGAGCAAGATCCAGGACCCGCCGCGCGCGAAGCTGCAGGCGCTCGTCGGCGGCGCCGGGATCATGAACCTGTGGAGCCCGAGCGGGCCCGCCTGGGAGTACGACACCAAGCACGTCCCCGCGCTGCCGGGAAACCCGCAGGAGCTGCTGGCCTGGGCCAAGGCGAACCCGGGGAAGTTCACCTACGCGCAGCCGCCGAACTCCGGACCCGGACGGCAGTTCATGATGTCGCTGCCCTACGAGCTGGGCGATGCCAACCCCGCGGACCCGGTCAACGGCTGGACCAGGACCTGGGACTACCTGCGCGAGCTGGGCCGCTACGTCGCCGCCTACCCGGCCAGCTCGACGATCATGAACAAGCAGCTCGCCGACGGCAGCGTCTGGATCGTGCCCACGTCCACCGCCTCGGACTTCAACAACCACCGGCAGAACGTGTGGGGCCCGGACGCGGACATGGGCATCCTCGCCGACCAGGCGTGGATCATGGACGGGCACTTCATGCTCGTGCCCCGCGGGGTCTCGCCCGAGACGCTGTACGTCGACCTCGCCTTCATCAGCTGGGTCCTGCAGCCGCAGCAGCAGGTCCGCACGTACGAGTCGGGCACGATCAGCCCCGCCGTCACCGACGCCCCGCTCACGCAGGCCGGCGACGCGGGCAAGGCCGCCGTCGCGAAGTTCGGGCGGCCCGACTTCCTCGCGCAGGCCTTCAGGACCGGCACCGTCAACGCCCCGCTCGATCCGCTCGTCCTCCGCACCGCGTTCGACCTGTGGCAGCGCAAGATCGGCAGCCACGTCGGCGAATGACGCCCGGTCCCCGGACAGGAAGGCACCCCATGACCAGCGTTTCCCCCCAGCCGTTCACGTCACTGCGGCTGGACCGCATCTCCCGCCGGTTCGGCCGGATCGCCGCGCTGAGCGAGCTGTCCCTCGAGGTCGCGCGAGGCGAGTTCCTGGCGCTGCTCGGCCCGTCGGGCTGCGGGAAGTCGACCACGCTCAGCTGCCTGGCCGGCCTGCAGCCGCTGTCCTCGGGCAGCATCTGGCGCGACGAGGAGCGGATCGACACCCTGCCCGCCGAGAAGCGCGGCTTCGGCATGGTGTTCCAGAACTACGCGCTCTTCCCGCACCTGTCGGTGCAGCGCAACGTCGAGTTCGGCCTCGCGATGCGCAAGGCCGGCCGCGACGAGCGCCGGGAGAAGGCGCGCGCGGCGCTGCGCACGGTGCAGCTGACCGGGCACGAGCACAAGCGGCCCGGCCAGCTCTCGGGCGGCCAGCAGCAGCGGGTCGCGATCGCGCGGGCGCTGGCGTTCCAGCCGCAGATCGTGCTGATGGACGAGCCACTGTCCAATCTCGACGCCGGGCTGCGGGTCGAGCTGCGCGCGCAGATCAAGCGGCTGCACGAGTCGCTCGGCCTGACGACGGTCTACGTGACGCACGACCAGAGCGAGGCGCTCTCGCTGGCGACCACCGTCGTGGTGATGCGCGAGGGGCGCGTCGAGCAGATCGGGCCGCCCGAACAGCTCTACAGCGCCCCGGAATCAGCGTACGTCGCGCGGTTCATGGGCTACCGCAACACGTTCACGGCCACCGTCGAGCAGGCCGACGCCTCGCACGCGCGGGTCGCCGTCGGCGGCGACACTCTGCAGGGCTCGCTGATGTCCGCCGCGCCGGTGGCCCGCGGGGACGAGGTCACCCTCGCGATCCACCCGGACGACCTGGTGCTCGCCACCCCCGGCGAGGCCGGCACGATCGGGGCCACCGTCGAGGTCGTCGAGTATCACGGCCGGGCCGTCGAGGCCGAGGTCTCCACCGCGAGCGGCGAGGTGCTGCGGCTGAGCACCGACCAGCGGGTGCGCCGCGGCGACACGCTCGCCCTGCGCGTGCGCCCCGAGCGGGTGCTGGTCTACCCGGGCGCGGAGACCTCGCAGCTGCGGGAGCTCGCGGAGCAGGTCGCGTGATGGCCACGGCCGCACCCGCCCGCCCGGCGATGGCGCCAGAGCAGGCCACCCAGTCGCTCGGCGCGCGGCTGGCGGACCGCGGCATCGACCGGGCCCTGCTGCTGCTCATCCCGGCCGTCGCGATCGTCGGCCTGCTGTTCGTCTACCCGTTCGTCTACGGCGTGCTGATCTCGTTCAGCCCGGAAAACGGGGGAGCGTGGGCGAACTACCGCGACTTCTTCACCGACCCCTACCAGAGCCAGACCATCTGGTACACCGTGCGGCTCGCGCTGCCGGTGGCGGCGGCGAGCCTGCTGATCGCGCTGCCGCTGGCCTACCGGCTGCGCCGGGACTTCCGCGGCAAACGCGTCATCACGCTGCTGTTCCTGCTGCCGGTGACGCTGGGCAGCGTGGTGCTCTCGGAGGGGCTGACCACGATCTTCTCGCCGTCGGGCTGGGTCAACCTGGTGCTGGGCGGGATCGGCCTCGGCCCGGTCTCGGTGCTCTACAGCTACTGGGGCACGTTCGTCGCCGGGGTGCTGGGCATCGTGCCGCTGATGTTGCTGCTGCTCATCGGGTTCTTCGGCGGGATCGACCCCGCGCTGGAGGACGCGGCGGCGACCCTGGGCGCCGGGCGCACCGTGCGGTTCTGGCGGGTGACCTTCCCGCTGGTGCTGCCCGGGCTGGTCACCACGCTGAGCCTCGCGCTCGTCGAGGCGTTCGCGATCTTCCCCTCGGCGGTGCTGGTCGGCGAGCCCAACGCCTCGACCCACGTGCTGTCGATCCCCATCTACGAAGCCGCCCAGCAGCGGTTCGACTACTCGGCCGCCTCGGCCGACGCCACCATCATGGTGCTCGTCGAACTGCTCGTGCTGGGCCTGCTGACCGCACTCCGGACGCGCCTGTACCGGGGCGCCGCCAGCGGTGGAAAGGGCTGAGACCATGACAACCACGCTCACCGCCCCGCCGGTCGTCGCCGGCCCGGCCGGAACCCGCCGCCGGGATCCCCGCAGGTTCACCCTCACCGGCGTGCTCACCTACACCGCCGCCGGCTGCTTCGTGCTCGTCCTGCTGGGCCTGTTCGCCGCCCTGATCCTGGAGTCGTTCGCCACGGCGTGGCGCGGCGGCTGGCTGCCTGCCGGGTTCACCGGCTCGTGGTTCGCGCAGGCCTGGAACGACCCCGCGTACGGGGTCTCGAGCCACCTGCTCACCACGTTCGAGATCGGCGTGAGCGTCATCGTGATCTCGGTGCTGGCCGGCGTGCCCGCCGCGTACGTGCTGGCCCGGCGCAGCTTCCCCGGCAAGTCGCTGGTCATGGTGCTGCTGGCGCTGCCGATCCTGCTGCCGCCGCTGACGTACGCCACCCAGCTGTCCTCGCTGATCTACACGATCGGGCTGGGCAGCACGCTGCCCGGCGTGATCCTGTCGAACCTGGTGCCCGCGCTGCCGTTCGTGATCCTGGTGATGACCCCGTTCGTCGAGCAGGTGCGGCCCGACGTCGAACAGGCCGCGCGGATGTGCGGGGCGAACACCTGGCACCTGTTCGGCCGGATCATCGGCCCGTTGCTGTTGCCCGGGGTGCTCGCCGCGAGCATCCTGACGCTGGTCCGGGTCTTCGGTGCGTTCGAGCTGACGTTCTTCGTGGCGGGCCCGCAGAGCCAGTCGCTGATCGTCGCCGTGTTCGGCGCGGCGGCCAACCCGGCGGGCTCGGCGCCACCGCTCGTGGCGGCGATGGCCGTGTGCTACATGGCCACGTCACTGGTGGTGTTCGCGCTCGCACTGTCCTTTGTGAACCCGACGCAGATCGTCTCGCGCGAGAGGAAGTCATGACCGAGCAACCGCTGCTGCCCGGGGGAGTGGGCCTGTCCCGGCTGCGGGTGTACCCGTGGGACACCGCCGACGGCCTGCACGGCGGCTCGCCGCACCTGCACCTGACCTGCACCGAGTGCTACTGCGTGCTCGGCGGCACCGGCGAGCTGCACACCCTGACGGCCGAAGGCCTGCGGAAGGTCTCGCTCGCCGCGGGGGACGCGGTGTGGTTCACCCCGGGCACCATCCACCGCGCGGTGAACACCGGCGATCTGCGGGTGCAGGTCGTGATGCAGAACGACGGGCTGCCCGAGGCCGGGGACGCGGTGCTGACCTTCCCGCCGGAGTACCTGGCGAGTCCGCAAACGTATGCGTCGGTCGCGTCGCTGGGCAACGGCGGGGCCGCGGAGCGGGAGGAGCGTGCCCGCCGCAGGCGGGACCTCGCGATCGCCGGGTTCGGCGAACTCGTCGCCGGCGGCCCGCGAGCACTGGAGGAGTTCCACGCCGCCGCCGTCGCCCTCGTGCGGGACAGGCTCGACGAGTGGGAGAAGGCCTGGCGGGAGAAGGCGCTGGCGGCGGCGAAACGGACCGGCGCGCAGATCGAAGCGTTGCGCCGCGGCGACGGCAGCCATCTGCGGGAGGCCACCGTCGCCCGGCTCGCCGCCCCGCCGGAAAGCGCCTTCGGCATGTGCGGCTACCTCGCGCCCTATCCCCGCGAAGGCGCGACCACCCCGCCTGCCGGGACCTGATGCCTGGCAGGATCGGGCCCATGGACACCGGCTCCGGGCAGACCGGCCGCCGGGCCCGCCCCGCGCGGCCCCGGTCGTCGGTGACGCTGCTCGACGTCGCCCGCGCCGCCGGGGTGTCCCTCGCGACGGCCTCGCGCGTGGTCAACGGCAGCGTGAGCCGCCGTCCCGCGCCCGAGCTGATCAAGAAGGTCACCGAGGCGGCCGAACGGCTCGGCTACAGCGCGAACGCGTCCGCGCAGGCGATCGCGCGCGGCGTGAACTCCGTGGTGGGGCTGATCGTCTCCGACATCGCCGACCCGTACTTCTCCTCGATCGCGGCCGGGGTGACCGCCGAGGCCGAGGAGCAGGGCCTGCTGGTGACCCTGGCCAGCACCAAGGGCCGGCCGATGCGCGAGGTCGAGTACCTCGGCGCGCTGCGCCGCCAGCGGCCGATGGCGATCCTGCTGGTCGGCAGCCGCCGGGCCGACCCCGCGGCGGAGCAGCGGCTGATCCAGGAGCTGCGGGCGTTCCGCGAGGACGGCGGGCGGGCCGCGGCGGTCAGCCAGCCGACGCTGCAGATCGACACCGTCGCGGTGCGCAACGCCGAGGGCGCCGCCGACCTGGCCCGCGCACTGGTCGCGCAGGGCCACACCCGGTTCGGCGTGCTCAGCGGGCCCGCGGACCTGCAGACGGCGGCGGAGCGGGTGACCGGTTTCCGCGGCGGCCTGCGCGGCACCGGGGCGCGGCTGGCGGCGCGCAACCTGCAGCACGGCGAGTTCACCAGGGACGGCGGCCAGCAGGCCGCGCGGGAGCTGCTGGAGCGGTCCCCGGACATCGGCTGCCTGTTCGCGGTCAACGACGTCATGGCCATCGGCGCGATGGCCGGCGCCAGGGAGTTGGGCTACCGCGTGCCCGAGGACCTGGCGATCGCCGGGTTCGACGACATCCCGTCCGCGGCGGACACGTTTCCCCCGCTCAGCACGGTGCGGATCGACCTGGAGGCGGTCGGGCGGGACGCCATGCGGTTCGTGCTGGAGCAGTCCGGTGCCGCCGCGCCGCGGGTGAAGTACGTGACCGGCGACGTCATCCTCCGCGCCAGCACCGATCCGTCGCCCCCGGGCTGACACCCGGTTTTGCCCCTTGCTCCGGGCGGGGCCCGGACTCTATGTTGGGGAAAGCGCTTTCCACGATTTGGAGGCTGGAAGTTCATGGACACCATCACCGTCGCGCTCAACGGGGTCACCGGGCGGATGGGCTACCGTCAGCACCTGGTGCGTTCGATCCTCGCGATCCGCGACCAGGGCGGGCTCGACCTCGGCGAGGGCCGGAAGGTGCAGGTCGAGCCGGTGCTGGTCGGCCGCAACGAGGCGAAGTTGCGCGACATCGCCCAGCGGCACGACGTCAAGCGCTGGAGCACCGACCTGGCCGCCGTGCTCGCCGACGACGAGGTGCAGGTGTACTTCGACGCCCAGCTGACCTCGGCCCGCGGCGGCGCGCTCGCCGCCGCCATCGCCGCGGGCAAGCACATCTACACCGAGAAGCCCGTCTCGACGACCGTCGAGGAGGCGGTCGCCCTGGCCCGCCAGGCCGCCGAGGCCGGGGTCACCGCGGGCGTCGTGCACGACAAGCTGTTCCTGCCCGGCCTGCTCAAACTCCGGCGCCTGGTCGAGGGCGGCTTCTTCGGCCGCATCCTGTCCGTGCGCGGCGAGTTCGGCTACTGGGTGTTCGAGGGCGACTGGCAGGAGGCGCAGCGACCCAGCTGGAACTACCGCATCGAGGACGGCGGCGGGATCGCCGTCGACATGCTCTGCCACTGGAACTACGTGCTGGAGAACCTGTTCGGCCGGGTTCGCAGTGTCTCCGCGGCCGCGGTGACGCACGTGCCGACGCGCTGGGACGAGAGCGGGAACGCCTACGACGCGACGGCGGACGACGCCGCGTACGCCATCTTCCAGCTCGACGGCGGTGTCATCGCCCAGATCAACTCCTCCTGGTGCGTCCGCGTGCACCGCGACGAGCTGGTCGAGTTCCAGGTGGACGGGACCGAGGGCAGCGCCGTCGCCGGCCTGCGCGACTGCGTGGTCCAACACCGGGCGCAAACCCCGAAGCCGGTCTGGAACCCCGACCTGCCCGCGGCCTTCGACTTCCGCGCCGGCTGGTCCCAGGTGCCCGACAACGACGAGTTCGACAACGGGTTCAAGGCGCAGTGGGAGCTGTTCCTGCGCGACGCGCTCGCCGGGCGGCCACACGTCTACGACCTGATGTCCGGCGCGCGCGGGATCAACCTGGCCCAGGCCGGGCTCGCCGCCTCGGAGCAACGGCGGTGGGTCGACCTGCCGGAGCTGTCGCTGTGAGCGCCGTGACGATCCCGGTGGACGGCGGCGTCCGCCGGATCACCCTGGGCGAACCGGGGGACTGGCCGAAACCGGCCGCCCCCGCGCAGAGCCGGGTGGCCTACGCGGCGGCGCACGTCGTCGCGGATCCCCGTGGCGACAACGGGTTCGGCGCCCCGGCGGTGCTCGACTGGGAGTCCACACTCGCGTTCCGGCGGCACCTGTTCTCCTACGGCCTCGGCGTCGCCGAGGCGATGGACACCGCGCAGCGCAACATGGGCCTGGACTGGGCGGTGACGCAGGAGCTGATCCGCCGCAGCGCGCGGCAGGCCCTCGACAGCGGTGCGCGGATCTGCGCGGGGGCCGGGACCGACCACCTGCCCGCCGATGTGCGGTCCCTCGGCGACGTGGCCGCCGGGTACGAGGAGCAGCTGGCGGTCGTCGAGGGTGCGGGCGCGCGGCCGGTGCTGATGGCGAGCCGGCAGCTCGCCCGCCTCGCGCGCACGCCGGAGGACTACCTGACGGTGTACGACCGGGTGCTGCGGCAGGTGCGCGGGCCGGTGATCCTGCACTGGCTGGGGGAGATGTTCGACCCACAGCTGGCCGGTTACTGGGGCTCGAGCGATCTGGCGAAGGCGACCCAGACCGTGCTGGGGCTGGTGCGCGAGCACGCCGACGTGATCGACGGGATCAAGACCTCGCTGCTGGACATCGAGCACGAGGTCGGCCTGCGGCGCGCGCTGCCGCCGGAAGTCCGGCTCTACACCGGCGACGACTTCCACTACGACGAGCTCATCGAAGGCGACGAACACGGGCACAGCGACGCGTTGCTCGGCGCGTTCGCGGCGATCACCCCCGCCGCCTCCGCCGCGCTGGCGGCGCTCGACCGGGACGACCACCAGGCCTACGCGGCCGCGCTGAAGCCGACGGTCGCCTTGTCCCGGCACGTGTTCGGCGCGCCGACCCAGTACTACAAGACGGGCATCGCCTTCCTGGCCTGGCTTTCCGGGCACCAGCCGGGGTTCGTCATGGTCGGCGGGCTGCAGAGCGCGCGTGGCCTGGTGCACCTGGGCGAGGTGTTCCGGCTGGCCGACGAGGCCGGGTTGTTCCCCGACCCGGAGCTGGCGGCGCGCCGGATGCGCGGGCTGCTCGAGGTGAGCGGGGTGGCGCAATGAGGTTGTCGGTCAACCAGATCACCGTGGCCGGTCGCGACACCCGCGAGCTGGTCGAAGGCTGTGTGCGGCATGGCATCCCGGCGGTCGGGCTGTGGCGGGAGCCGGTGGCCGAGGCCGGGATCGAGGAGGTCGCGAAGCTCGTCGCGGACGCCGGGATCCGGGTGTCCTCCTTGTGCCGTGGCGGTTTCTTCACCGGCGGGGACCGGGCGGCGCTGGAGGACAACCTGCGTGCCCTCGACGAGGCGGCCGCTCTCGGCGCCCCGTGCCTGGTGCTCGTCGCCGGCGGCTTGCCCGCCGGATCCAAGGACCTGCCGGGCGCGCGCGCCAAGGTGATGGCGGCGCTGGAGTTCCTCGCGCCCGAGGCCGGGGCGCGCGGGGTCCGGCTCGCGGTGGAGGCGCTGCACCCGATGTTCTGCGCCGACCGCGCCGTCGTCTCCACCCTCGGCCAGGCGCTCGCGCTGGCCGAGCCGTTTCCCGCGGAGCAGGTCGGCGTCGTCGTCGACACCTACCACCTGTGGTGGGACCCGCGGCTGGCCGAGGACCTGCCGCGCACGGCCGGGCGCATCGCGAGCTACCAGGTGTCCGACTGGTGCCTGCCGCTCGCCGCCGACACCCTGCGCTCGCGTGGGCTGCCTGGCGACGGTCACATCGACCTGCCGGCCTTCACCCGCGACGTGAGCCGGCTCGGCTACACCGGCGACGTCGAGGTCGAGGTCATGAACGCCGAGGTCGCCGCAAGGCCGCTCGACGATGTGCTCGCCGACCTCGTCCGCCGGCACCGCGAGCTGATCGCCCCGCACCTCCAGGAGCAGCGATGAAGCCCTTCCGCGCCGCCATCGTCGGCACCGGCAACATCGCCCGCCGGCACGCCGAGTCGCTGCGCCGGATCGCCGAGGAGACCGGCGAGGTCGCGCTCGTCGCCGCTGCCGACACCGACCCGGACCGGCTGGCCGCCTTCACCGCCGAGTTCGGCATCGAGGCCGGCTACGCCGACGCCGAAGCCCTGTTCGCCGGCACCGAGGCCGACCTGGTGCACATCTGCACCCCGCCGGGCGCGCACGTGCCGGTGGCGCTGGCCGCGCTGGAGGCGGGCAGCCACGTCGTCGTCGAGAAGCCGGCCACGCTCACCCTCGCCGAGTTCGACCGGCTCATCGAGGCCGAGAAGCAGACCGGCAGGTACGTCGCGACCGTGTCGCAGCACCGCTTCGGCTCCGGCGCGCTGCGCATCCGCGAGCTGCTCCGCTCGGGCATCGCGGGCAGGCCGCTGCTCGCGCTGTGCAACACCACCTGGTTCCGCGACCAGGCCTACTTCGACGTCGAGTGGCGTGGCCGCTGGGACACCGAGGGCGGCGGCCCGACGATGGGCCACGGCATCCACCAGATCGACCTGATGCTCTCGATCCTGGGGGAGTGGACGTCGGTGAGCGCGCTGGCCCGGCAGCAGGCCAGGGTGATGGAGACCGAGGACCTGTCGCTGGCCCACGTCGAGTTCGCCGGTGGCGCCGTCGCCTCGGTGGTCAACAGCATCCTGTCCCCGCGCGAGGAGAGCTACCTGCGCTTCGACTTCGAGCACGCGACCGTCGAGCTGACCCACCTCTACGGCTACACCGACGCGGACTGGCGGGTGACCCCGGCGCCCGGGCACGAGGAGGAGGTGACCGCGGCCTGGGCAGCGGGACCGTCCCAGGTGCGCAGCGAGCACCTGGCGCAGTTCCGCGAGGTCGTCCGGGCGCTGCGGGACGGCACCGCCCCTCCGGTGTCCACTTCGGACGCCCGCCCGACTCTGCAGCTGATCGCCGGGATCTACGCCTCGGCGTTCACCAGGTCCGCCGTGCGGCCCGGCGACCTCGGCCCCGAGTCGCCGTTCTACCGGTTCATGCAGGGCGCCGGGCCGGTGTGGTGAGCGGGCTCGCCCTGCACCACGACGAGGACGCCGCGGTCTCGGTCGCCTGGCGCGGCACGGAGCTGTTCCGCTACGTGCACGTGCCGGGCGAGCCCGCGCTGGAGTCGCCGAAGCCGTTCCTGCACCCGATGCGCAGCCTCGCCGGGGACGTGGTGAGCCTCTACCGGCCGCACGACCACATCTGGCACAAGGGCCTGTACCTGGGCGTGGCGAACTACGGCGAGCACAACGTGTGGGGCGGGCACACGTGGGTCCCCGGCGAGGGCTACCGGACCTGGGACGACCACGGCCGGATCCGGCACGAGTCCTTCGACCGGCTCCAGCTGTCCGGCGGCGTGGTCCGGATCGTCGAACGGCTGTGCTGGGAAGGCGCGGACTCACCCGACTTCCCTCCCGCGCAGGAGGTCCGCTCGTTGTCGGTGCACGTCGACGGGGACGCGTGGGTGCTCGACTTCGCCGGCGAGCTGACCAACGTCGCGGACCGTCCCGTCGTGCTGGGCAGCCCGACCACGAAGGGGCGCCCGCAGGCCGGCTACGGCGGCCTGTTCTGGCGCGGGCAGCCGCGGGTCGGCGCCCAGATCCGCGAAGACCAGCGTGCTGCGGCGGTCGCTCTCGTCGTGCCGGCCGCGCATCGCCATCCACCGCCCGTCCGCGCCCATCAGCTCGTCGCCGCCGACGCCACCGGGCACCACGACCTCGGCGCTGCCGGCGAACGAGCGCGGATCGCGCCGCTGGTTCGTGCGCGTGAACCCGTACGCGTGCCTGGGCTCGGCGCCGTTCTTCGACACCGAGTACACGTTCGAGCCGGGGGACACCCTCCGGCTGCACTACCGGGTGGCCGTCGCGAACGGCCTGCTCGACCCCGCCACGTGCGCCGCACTGGCTGGGAAAGCGCTTTCCGGAACCGCCGAGGAGAAGGGACAGCCGTGACTGCTGGGTTGGAACTGGGCCGGGTCGCCGGCCCCGGTGGCGAGGAGCCCGCCGAGCCGGGCCTGAGCCTGGTGCACGAGCAGAACAAGGCGCTGACCGCCCGCTGGCGCGGAGCGGAGCTGTTCCGCTACGTCTACCAGCCGTGGGAGCCGCAGCTGGAGGCGCCGAAGCCGTACTTCCATCCCCTGCGCACCCTGGGCGGGGACCTGGTGAGCCTCTACCGGCCGCACGACCACGTGTGGCACAAGGGGATCTCCTGGTCGCTGTGCAACGTGGGGGCGGAGAACTTCTGGGGCGGCCCGACCTACCTGCGCGGGGAGGGCTACCGCCAGCTGGACAACGACGGGACCCAGAAGCACGTGGGCTTCTCGCGGCTGGACGCGCGCCCGGAGCAGATCGACGTCGCCCAGGACCTGGAGTGGGTCACCCAAGCCGGGAAGCTGATGTTCACCGAGGTCCGGCGGTTCTCCGTGCGGGCGCATCCCGACCTCGGCGCCTGGCAGCTGTGCTACGCCTCGCAGATGCGCAACACCAGCGGCGAGACGGTGTCCTTCGGCAGCCCGACGACCAAGGGCCGGGAGGCGGCCGGGTACAGCGGGCTGTTCTGGCGCGGCCCGCGCTCGTTCTCCGGTGGCGTCGTCGTCACGCCCGAGGGAACCGGTGGGGACGAGCTGATGGGCTGCACCGCGCCCTGGCTCGGCTTCGTCGGCAGGCACGACGGCGCGGGAGTCGGGTCCACAGTGGTCTTCACCGACCACCCGTCGAACTACTGCCACCCGACGAAGTGGTTCGTGCGCGCCGGGATGTACGCCGTGGTGTGCCCGGCGCCGTTCTACGACACCGAGCACGACGTGGCCGCCGGCGACACCCTGACCCTGCGCTACGACGTGCTGATCGCCGACGACGTGCGCGATGTCGAAGGCTGCGGCCTGCTGGCCGAACGGGCGTCGGCCACCGACCTGTTCGGTTCGTGACCGGGTTCCTGCGCACGGACGGCGTCCGGCTCGTCGACGAGGCCGGGACGCCGGTCCGGCTGCTGGGCGTGGGTCTCGGTGGCTGGCTGAACATGGAGAACTTCATCACCGGCTATCCCGCGAACGAGTCCATGATGCGCGCCGCGGTCGGCGCGGTGCTCGGGCCGGAGCGGGCGGAGCTGTTCTTCGACCGGCTGCTGGAGGTGTTCTTCACCGAGGCGGACGCCCGGTTCCTCGCCGGGGCGGGGGTGAACTCCGTGCGCATTCCCGTCAACTACCGGCACTTCGAGGACGACGCCGCGCCCTTCACCTTGCTGGACAAGGGTTTCCAGCGGCTCGACCGCGTCGACGAGCTGTGTGCGGCGCAGGGGTTCTACAGCATCATCGACCTGCACGCGCTGCCCGGATCCCAGAACCACCACTGGCATTCGGACAACCCCACGCACATTCCCCTGCTGTGGCGGCATCCGCACTTCCAGGACCGCGCGGTGCACCTGTGGGAGGCGCTGGCCGACCGCTACCGTGACAACCCGTGGGTCGCGGGCTACAACCCGGTGAACGAGCCGGCCGACGAGTCCCGGCAGGTGCTGGGCCCGTTCTACCGGCGGCTGCTCGGCGCGATCCGCGCGGTCGACCCCCGGCACGTGCTGTTCCTCGACGGCAACACCTACGCCACCGAGTTCGACGTGTTCGCCGAGCCGTGGGACAACGTGGTGTACACCTGCCACGACTACGCCGCGGCCGGGCTCGGCAAGGACGCGCCGTCCGACCCGGCGTTCCTCGAGGAGAAGTTCCGGCAGCGCACCGAGTACAGCCGCCGCACCGGAACGCCGATCTCGAGCAACGCCGCCAGCACTGGACCCCTCCCGAGAACCCCTACACCAGCGGCTACACCTGGCTCTACACCCAGCACGTCCAACAAGCCGACACCGGCGCCGACTTCGACTTCCTCCACGGCACCCGCGGCCACACCATCCCCCGCGACTCCCACTAGCGCCCGGCCGTGCGTCGGACTTCAGCCCCGGAGCGCCGCCTGCACGTGCCGGTCGACGACGACACCGAGGTGTGGGCCGCCGGGGTGACCTACGAGGTCTCCCGCGAGGCGCGGATGCAGGAGAGCACCGACGCGGAGATCTACGCGCGGGTCTACCAGGCGAAACGCCCCGAGCTGTTCTTCAAGAGCATCGGCTCGCGCGCTACCTGCCGCAGGCGAAGATCTTCCGCGGCGCCTGCGCCGCCGGGCCCTGGATCGTGCCCGCGACCGAGGTGGCCGCCGACCCGTACTCCCTGGGGATCGCGGTGCGCATCCGCCGCGACGGCGCGCCGCTGTGGCCGGGCGAGACCAGCACGGGCCTGCACGGGGTGAGCTCCTTCCAGCGGCCTGTCGATTCCGTCGCCGCTCGTTCGACGCCGAGGTATGCGGAAACTGACGATCACCACCTTCCTGTCCCTCGACGGCGTCATGCAGGCTCCGGGCGGGCCCGACGAGGACCGCGACGGCGGCTTCGTGCACGGCGGCTGGGTCGTGCCGTACGTGGACGAGCGGCTCATCCAGCTGATGACCGACGTGACGGCGCGGGCGGGAGCTCTCCTGCTAGGCCGCCGCACCTACGACATCTTCGCCGCGACCTGGCCGCTGGCCGACGCCGACGACCCCATCGGGGCGCGGATGAACGGCCTGCCCAAGTACGTCGCCTCGACCACGCTCGGGGCCGTGACCTGGCGGAACTCCACGCTGCTCACCGGCGACGTCGCGGAGGCGGTGGCGAAGCTGAAGAAGGAGGACGGCGGCGAGATCCAGGTCCACGGTAGCGGCCGGCTGGCCCAGACCCTGCTGCGTCACGACCTGGTAGACGAGTTCCACCTGCTCGTGTTCCCCGTGCTCCTCGGGTCCGGCACCCGCCTGTTCGCCGCGGGCACCGTCCCGTCCGCCCTGCTGCCCGTCGCCGTCACCACGATGCCCAGCGGGGTCGTGATCTGCACCTACACCCGCGCGGGCGGGGTCGAGCACGGCGCCATGGGGCCGGAGACCGGCAACTGGCGGTGACCGCGTTCGGAGTCCTTTGTGGACCCGCACTGATCCGTCAGGCGGAAAGTTGTCTTCCAACCCTGGACACCGCCGGTCACCGATGTGACACTTTCGGCTGTCGCGATTCCCGGCAAAGGAGCCGAGTGTGGACCAGGCGCAACTTCGTGCCCTCAGCGACCATGCGGCCAGGCATGTGCTGAACAAGGAGGGCACCGGCGGCGGCCGCCGCGCGGGCTGGCTGATGATCTCCACGATCCTCATCGAGGCCTGGGACCTGTACGCCATCTCGTTCCTGCTGCTGTTCATCAAGGACGAGCTGCACCCCAGTCCCGCGATGCTGGGGCTGGCCTCCGGTGCGGTGCAGGCCGGTGCGCTGTTCGGCGCCGTGTTCGGCGGGTGGATCGCCGACCGGCTCGGCCGGCGGCGGGTGTTCCTGGGCACGATGATCCTGTTCATCGTGCTGGCGCTGGCGCAGGCGTTCGCGGTGAACATGTGGCAGCTGGTGATCATCCGGCTGCTGCTCGGCTTCCCGCTGGGCAGCGACATCTCCACCGGCTACGCCTACATCATGGAGAGCATGCCCAAGGGCAAGCGGGAGGTCATGGGCAACCGCTGGCAGTTCATGTTCGGGCTCGGCGAGATCGTCGCGATCGTCGTCATCACGATCATGTACCTCAGCGGCGTCGACCACGAGCTGCTCTGGCGGATCGGCCTCGGGCTCGGCGCGGTGCCCGCGCTGGCGTTGCTGGTGTTCCGGCTCGACGTGCCCGACACCGCGCTGGCGCTCGTCCAGCGCGGGAAGTTCGCGCAGGCCAAGAAGGTCGCCCGGCAGATGTTCGACGACAACCTGGACATGCTGCCCGACGAGGACCACCACATCGAACGGCCACGGACCCGGGACTTCCTGGCGAGCATCTGGGCCGACCGGACCCGCAGGCGGGCGAGCATCTTCGCGTGGATCTCCAACGCCATGCAGGGCGCCGAGTTCGCCGCCTTCGGCTTCTACCTGCCGACGATCCTCGTGCTCACCGGCGTCTCCGGGATCGCCGCGACCAACTTCCTCACCGCGGGCGTGTACGTCATCGCGACCATCGGCGGGTTCACCGCGCCACTGGTCACCCCGAGGATCGGGCACCGGGGAGTGGCGCGCGTCGGCTACGGGATGGCGTTCGTCTCGTTGCTGCTGGCGGCGCTGTTCCTGCAGATCGACTGGAAGCCGCTGGTGCCGCTCGCCGCCGCGGGGCTGATGTTCGGCCACTACTGGGACGCGTCCAACGGCATGACGATCGCGTCGATGGTCGCGCCCTCGCGATATCGCGCCACCGCGTCGGGCTTCGGCTACATCTTCGTGAAGCTGGCGTCCTTCGTGTCGATCTTCTTCTTCCCCATCCTGTTCTCCGGCCTCGGCGTGCCGGCGGCGACGGTCCTGGTCTCGGTGCTGTCGCTGACGGGTTACCTCGCGGCGACCTACATCCTGCCGGAGGTCTACGGCTACGTCGAGCAGGAGACCGCGACCGCCGAGGAGAAGGCCGCCCGTGACGCTCCCTGACACCGCTCCCGACGCCCCGCCGGCCGTCGCCCGGCGGCTGCCGCGCCTCTCGGAGGTCCGCGAGCTGGTCCGGTTCCGGGCGTTCACGCTGAACCCGGTGGACAGGCGTCTCGCGCGCGCGTTGACGATCGAGGACCTGCGCCGGATCGGCAGGCGCACCACCCCGCGCGCGGTCTTCGACTACGTGGACGGCGCGGCGGACGCGGAGGTGACCGTGCGGCGCAACGCTGCGGCGTTCGAGAACACGGTCTTCCTGCCCGAGGCGCTGCACCCGGTGCGGGATCCCGACCTGTCGACCACGTTGCTGGGCAGGCGGATCTCGTTGCCGCTGGTGTTCGCCCCGACCGGTTACACCCGGATGATGCACCACGAGGGCGAAGCCGCCGTCGCCCGAGTGGCGGCGCGCAACGGCATTCCGTACGCCCTGTCGACGGTCGGCACCGCGACGGCGGAGGACGTGCGGGATGCCGCGCCGGCGGGCGACAACTGGTTCCAGCTCTACGTGACGAACAACGAGCGGCTCAACCGCGAGCTGGTGGACCGCGCGCGGGACGCTGGGTTCAGCACGCTCGTGCTCACCATCGACACGGCGGTGGCCGGGCGCAGGCTCAAGGATGTCCGAAATGGACTGACAATCCCGCCGGAGCTCACCCTGCGGACGTTCCTGGGCATGGCACGCTTTCCGTACTGGTGGTTCAACAAGCTGACCACGCCGCCGGTCGGGTTCGCCTCGATCCGGGACTTCCCCGGCTCCTCGGCCGACGTGGCGCGGTTGCTGTTCGACCCCGGGCTCAGTCACGAGGACCTGGTCTGGCTGCGGCAGGCGTGGCCGGGGAAGCTGCTGGTGAAGGGCGTGCTGTGGCCCGCCGACGCGAAACGCGCGATGGACCTCGGTGCGGACGGCGTCGTGGTCTCCAACCACGGCGGGCGTCAGCTCGACCGCACCCCGGCGACGCTGGACATGCTGCCGGCCGTGCGGGAGGCGGTGGGGGAGCGGGCGACGGTGCTGCTGGACGGCGGAGTCCGGTACGGGCAGGACATCGCGGCCGCGGTCGCACTCGGCGCGGATGCCGTGATGGCCGGCCGGGCCTACCTGTACGGCCTGATGGCCGGCGGCGAGCGCGGAGTGACGCGGGCACTGGAAATCCTGCGCACCGAGTACCAGCGGACCCTGCAACTGCTGGGCCTCGACGCGACGGGAAAGCTTTCCGGGCGGCATGTGTGCTCCCGGTCCGATGAGTGAACCGGTCCCTTTTGTGTGGCGCCCTCCGGCCGGAGACTGAGGCGGACGGACCGCCGTTCCGTGCGGGTCCGACCGGTATCGGAGCGGGATCCGACAATGAGTGGCTGGCCGCAGGGTGTTCCGAGCGAGGGCGCTGTTCCGGTGGCGCCGGGGACGTCGCCGACGTCGTGGTACACGACGCCGGAGAATGTGCAGCACGTCGGCTAAGAGCGTGTCTCGTATGGATCTTGCGGCTGGTGGTGCATGATCATGTGTTGTGGTTGATGCGTTGTCCCGGCGGCTGGTGCCGGATGAGTTGTGGGCTCTGGTGGAGCCTTTGCTTCCGTCGTTTTCCGTACGCCCGCAGGGTGGTGGCCGTGCGCCGGTTGATGACCGGATGGTGTTCACGGCGGTGGTGTACGTGCTGACCAGCGGATGTGCGTGGCGGTATCTGCCGCCTTCGTTCGGTGTCACCGTGCCGACCGCGCATCGGCGGTTCACCGAGTGGACCAAGGCTGGTTTGTGGCCACGGCTGCACCGCGCGGTCCTGGATGAACTGGGCAGTAAGGGCGAGATCGACTGGTCGCGCGCGGTCCTCGATGGAGCATCCGTCAGGGCCAAAAAAGGGGATCCATGACTGGCCCAAATCCGGTCGACCGGGGCAAGGCCGGTTCGAAGATCCATGTTTTGTCCGACCGCGCCGGCCTGCCGTTGTCGGTGGCAGTGTCCGCGGCCAACACCAACGACTCTTATGCCCTCAAGCCTCTGGTCATGGCCATTCCCGCGGTCACGTCCCGGCGCGGACCGCGCCGCCGTAAGCCCGGCAAGTTGCACGCCGACAAAGCCTACGATCAGGCCGAATTGCGCGACTGGGTCCGCGACCGCGGCATCGTCGTCCGCATCGCCCGCAAAGGCATCGAGTCGAGCAAGAAACTCGGCAAACACCGCTGGGTCATTGAGCGATCCATCGCCTGGTTCTTCGGCTACCACCGGCTGAGCCTCCGTTACGACCGCTACGCCAACCACTTCTGCGCCTTCCTCACCCTCGCCGCCACCCTCACCTGCTATAAGAAACTCACCAAATGAGACACACTCTAAGTGGGTACGGATCAGAAGGTGCACGAGTGTTTCTACCGGATTGGTGGGGACAACCGGTGGTTCTTCAACACGCCGAGTGAGGGCGCGGTTCCGGTCGCGCCGGGAGCCTCATTGACGTCGTGGTACACCACGCCGGAAAACGTGCAGCACATCGCTTACGTGGGTACGGATCAGAAGGTGCACGAGTGCTTTTACCGGATCGGCGGGGAGAACTGCTGGTTCTTCAACACGCCGAGTGAGGGCGGTGTTCCGGTGGCGCCGGGGACGTCGCCGACGTCCTGGTACACCACCCCGGAGAACGTGGAGCACGTCGCCTACGCCGGGACGGACCAGAAGGTCCACGAATGCTTCTTCTTCATCCGGCGCCCCTTCCCGCACGGCTCCAGTTCCGGCTCCTCTACTTCTACGAGCACGAGTCCACCGACTCGGGCCTGCAGGGGGCGAGCGACGAGGTGTGGGTCAGTGGCACCGGGATGGATTCGGCCGCCGTCACCGTCGGGCCGGACCGGCGGCCGGTGGCGGAGACGATCACGTCGCAGATCGTCGGGGACGTGTCCGACGACCGCGTGCGCGACGGCTGGCGCGAGAACCCGCACGTCCTGCTCGAGTTCGACCTGCGCCGGCAGAGCGACTGGCCGCGGACCTTCACAACGACGCTCATGCTGATCGAAGAGGACAGCGGGGACGTCAAGGAGTCCTTCGACAAGCTCGAGGCCGCGGTGGGCAAGGAGGTCAAGCTGGCCGCGGTGACGGCGGCGGGAGTCGCCGGGGGCGCGCTCGCGGGTGCCGCGCTGGGCAGCGTGGTCCCAGGCATCGGCACCGCGGTGGGAGCGGCCGTCGGCGCGATCGCGGTCGGCGTGTACGACGACGTGGTCAAGGCGATCAAGGAAGGGCTCGACAACGAGGCGTTCACGCCCGTGCCCCTGACACTGACCGTCGCAGACCCGGCCGCCATCACGCGCCAGCCCGGTATCGGTACGCCGCAGAAGGTGCAGATCCAGGAGCACGGCGCCCGCTACGAGGTCGAGTACGACTGGCACCTGGTCGGCTAGCGACGATAGTGCCCTGCTGAGCGCAGGGGAAGTCTGGTTTGGACGGTGCGCGGGACGGAGAAGGCGCTTCCACGCCCCTGCTGCGGCAGGGGCGTGGACGTTCGGGGTTCGCCTCAGACCTTCGGGAACAGCCCGGCGAGGAAGATGACGAGCGGCGCCCTCGGGAGCCCTGCCGCTACGTCGTGGCCGGGCAGTCGAGAAGGCGCTTTCACGCCTTCGCCGCGCACGGGCGTGGGGGTTCGCCCCAGTCCTTCAGGGTCAGATCCGGGGAGGAAGAGGACGAGTGGCGCCCTCGGGAGCCTGCCGCTACGTCCGTGGCCAGGCAAGGGAGAAAGCGCTTTCACACCCCCCGCCGCGCCCACGGCGGGGGGTGGGCGCCTCAGTCCTTCAGGGACAGGTCGGGGAGGTCGGCCATCTGCTCCGCCGCGTTGTAGTTCGGGTGGTTGAAGGTGTGGAGGATGAACATGTGGCGGGGCCAGGGGGCGATGCGGGCGCTGCCGCCGAGGGTTTTTTCGAGGTTTTCGAGTTGGCCGATGCGGCGGGTGTCGTGTTTGGTGTTGAAGGCGGTGATGGCGGCGCGTTCGCCGGTTTCGGTGGTGTAGGGGTAGCCGGTGAGGTCGTCGAAGTACATGGGGACGCGGGGGAGTGCGCGGTCGGGGGCGAGTGCGGTGATGGCGTCGAGGGCGGCGTGGGTGCCGGTGTAGACGTCGAGGTCGTGGGAGATGAACCCGAGTGGTGGTAGGTCGCCGGAGTCGATGCGGGCCATGAGGGGTGCGGTGGTTTCGGTGACGTCGCCGAGGATGAGTTGCGCGGTGCGCAGTTTCGGGGCCAGCGCTTGCTGGTTCATGGGGAAGGCGCCGGCGTGCAGGGCGTGGCCGCAGTCGCGGGGGTCGGTGGGCGGCAGGAGTCCGGTGCCGGAGTCGAGGCCGACGACGGCGACGCGGATGTCGTACCAGCGGGAGATCAACTCGGCGTAGTCCTCGAGTGCGCGTAGTCCGTTGCCGCCGGCGACGCCGAATTCCAGGGCGGTGAACGCGTCGGCGCCGATCGCGCGGGCGGTGCGGGCGGCGGTGATCAGCCCGTAGATGTACGGCGGGTAGGGCAGTGGTCCGCGGCCGCGTTTTTCCAGCTGGTGCAGGCGGACGGCGGCTTCGTCCCAGGGCCAGGGCTGCGGCGCCACGACCTCCCGTACCCGGATCGCCAGCTGCACCAGACCGGCCGGAGCCAGCCCCGCGGCACGACGAGAAGCACGATCAAGGAACGAACCAGCCATAACGGACTCCCACGATCAGGTGACGATGCCCGTGTATCGCGGCTCACGTCCTCGCGTTACGGCGTGGGCGATCCCGGCGTCAGTCGGCTTCGCCGAGCACGAGCGCCAGCAGCCCCGGGAAACACACGTCGAACTCCTCGCGCCGGAGCCTGTTGTACCGCCGGGTGCCGCGGTCGACCTGCTCGAGCAGCCCGGCCGCGCGAAGCACGGCGAAGTGGTGGCTCGCGGTCGCCTTCGAAACCGGGAGGTCGAAGGTGCCGCAGGCGCGGGTGAAGTCCGGTTCGGCCGCCACCTCCCGCAGGATCGAGCGGCGCACCGGATCGGCCACCGCGCTGAGCGCGTCCTGCAACGTCACGTCGGCCGGGTCGGTGTGCGTCAGGCTCCTGCCGCGCTGGGTGGCCGGCTCGGGCACGAGAACCTCCTCGACTCGTGTTCGACCAACATCGTACGGCCGACAGCAGTGATCGCCGCACTGCACGCACGGGCAGACCTGATGTCCTTCCCGGGCCGGTGCGTATCTCGGCGTCACCGATATCGACCGCAGCGCACCGCTTTCCCGCCGGTACGAGCTGGGCGGCCCACCGCCACATCACACGCTCTGCTGATCGGCACTCCGGCCCGCGCGTCTGGACGTCCCGCGAGCGCCCTGGTGTCCACGGCAGCCATCCGGTCGCCGATCCCCTCGCGTCCGCCCATTGACGCAACTCGTCAGTTGCCATACTGTGGCAACCGAAGGGTTGCTACTCGAAGGAGGAGGGTCATGGGATTCCCCGATCGGATCGAGCGGGTGGTCGAGCTCGCGCACCCGCCCACGAAGGTGTGGGCCGCGCTCACCACGGCCGAGGGGCTCGGCACGTGGTTCGGCAACGAGGCGACGATCGACCTGCGCCCGGGCGGCTCGGCCCGGATGACCTGGACCGACGGCCACGAGCAGGACATGCGCGTCGAACGGGTGGAGGAGCCCTCGGTGTTCGGCTTCACGTGGCGGATCTACGGCCTGCCCGACGACGACCCGCGCCGCACGTACGTGGAGTTCACCCTCGAACCGGCAGGCGAGGGCACCCGGCTGACGGTCGTCGAGACCGGGTTCGCCCAGTTGCCGGGCGACGAGCACAACGCGGCGTTCAAGGGCAACGTCGGCGGCTGGGCGCGCGAACTGGGCGAGCTCGCCGAATACCTCGATGCGGCCTGACGTCGAGGCGATCGCCGAGCAGGTCTTCGTCGCCCTCGCCGACCCGAGCCGGCGCACGATCCTGGCCGCGCTCGCGTCGGGCGGCCCCGCCACGGCCACCGACCTGGCCGCGCGCCTGCCCATCACCCGCCAGGCGATCGCCAAGCACCTGGCCCTGCTCGCCGAAGCAGGACTCGTGACAGCCGAGCCGGGGGAGCGCCGGCGCGTGCGCTACCGGCTCCGTTCGGCCCCCATGCAAGTCGCACAACAGTTCCTGGCCGCGCTGGCCCGGGACTGGGACAGCCCGCTCGACGCGCTGCGGGACCACCTCGACCGATGAACCGGAGGAGAGATCATGACCGAGCACAGCTTCAGCACGACCATCCTGGTGGACCGCACCACGCGGGAAGCCTTCGACGCCATCGGGAAGGTCCGCGCGTGGTGGTCCGAGTGCATCGACGGGCCCACCGCCGAGCCCGGCGACGAGTTCGTCTACGACTTCGCGGGCAAGCACCGCTGCACGATCCGGGTGACCGAGGCCGTTCCCGGCCGCAAGGTTGCCTGGCTCGTGCTGGACAACGAATTCGACTTCACCCGCGACGAGACGGAGTGGGTCGGCAACACGATGATCTTCGACATCGGCGGGCGGGACGGCCGGACGGAGGTCCGCTTCACCCAGCAGGGCCTGGTGCCCGCGTACGAATGCTTCGACGTCTGTGCCACGGCGTGGAGCTTCTTCGTCGGCACCAGCCTGAAGAACCTGATCACCACCGGGCAGGGACTCCCGAGCGGCCGCGACATCGCGCGCGTGCCCGCCGAGGAGCACGCCCTCGCGCAGAGGAGCTGACCATGCAAACACCACCGATCGTCTCGGCCGAGGACTGGGAGGCTGCGCGTCAGCGGCTGCTGGTCGAGGAGAAGGAGCTGACCCGGGCCCGGGACGCGCTGGCCGCCCGGCGCCGGCGGATGCCGTGGCTGCCGGTCGACAAGCCGTACCGGTTCGAAGGCCCGCGCGGCGAGGCGAGCCTGCTCGACCTGTTCGACGGCCGCCGCCAGCTGATCGTCTACCGCGCGTTCTTCGATCCCGGCCTGTCCAGCTGGCCCGGCAACGCCTGCCACGGCTGTTCGATGATCGCCGACCAGGTCGCCCACGTCGCGCACCTGAACGCCCGGGACACCACGCTGGTGTTCGCCTCGCGTGCGCCGCAGCCCGACATCGAGCGGCTGAAGGCGCGGATGGGCTGGGCGATGCCCTGGTACACCATGCTCGACGGGTTCGACACCGACTTCGGGGTGGACGAATGGCACGGCACCAACGCCTTCATCCGCGACGGCGACCGGGTGTTCCGCACCTACTTCCTCAACAACCGCGGCGACGAAGCGCTCGGCGGCACGTGGAGCTACCTCGACCTCACCGCGCTCGGACGGCAGGAGGACTGGGAGGACTCGCCCGAGGGCTACCCGCAGACGCCGCCGTACGAGTGGTGGAACTGGCACGACGAGTACGGCGACACCGCCGCGCCGCGCCCGTCGGCCTGATCGGCCTGACAGTCCACATCGGACGGAGACGGGCTACTTGCCGGTCTTCTGCTTCTCGATCTGGTCCCGTCGTTGCCAGGCCGGTCAGCTCCTTGTTGTAGGCGTCGGCGACTTGGTGAGGTTCTTGTCGATCGCCTCGGCGCCCGGCCGGTCCTGCGCGGAGGTGAGCGCGACCTTCAGCACGCCGGGGTGTTCCTCGAAGATCTTGCCGACGTGGGTCGAGCCCGGCGGGACGACGATGACGTTCTGGCCCCAGAAGATCGGCTCGGTGAAGGCCACGCTCTTCTTGCGCTCGTCACTCGCCACGAGGCCGACGGCCATCATGTCGTACTGCCCGCAGTCGAGCCCGGGAAGTCCGGCCGCGACGGTGGTCGTCTTGTGGACGATCTGTGGCGGGTCGCCGGACAAGGGCTCCCGCGGCGGGCCGTTGTGCTCGATGCCGATCCGAGGATCGTCGTGCCGGGAGTCGTCGCGCAGCGCCGTCCATCGAGGGGCACTCACCGCCCATGAGAGCTACCTGAACAAGCCCTGACTTCGCGGCGCCGGTCGGGCCCGACGGCCGCCGGTCATTTCGCCGGTCGGTGCTGCTGCCCGTTCTCCCCGCCGTGCAAGCGGTTCAGCATGGCGTTGTACGCGCGCAGCGCTTCCTCGTCCTCGTCGAGATCCACGCCGGGATCGAGCGTGTCGGTCCGGCCCGTCACCGCCGAGCGCCGCGCCGACTCCAGCCACGCCCCGAGATCCCCGGCGCCGGAGGACGAGCCGACCCATACGGTGATGACGATCACCGCCACGCCCGCCATCAGCAGGTCTCCGCCGACCCACATCATGGCGCCGCCCCAGTGCAGATCGTCGACCGGGCCCGGGCCCCACCCGCGGCCGGGCGAGACGTAGGCCGGGAACGGCGGCTGCGAGGTCATCAGCAGCGTGAGGCCCACGACGGTGTCGACCACCATCCCGACGAGCAGTACCACCAGGCGAAGCAGCTGCGGCAGCCGCCGCCCGAACGGCTCCGTGCCGAGGATCGGCAGCAGGAAGAGGTAACCGCTGCTGAGGTAGAGCAACTCCTCGACGCCGTGCACCACCGGATGTGTCGCGGCGGTCTGCTGGAACGGCGTGAGGTGGGTGCCGACCACCACGGCCGCGTAGTAGACGAAGGCGAACACCGGATGCGTCAGCAGTCCGGCAGCGCGGCTACGGCGGGCCCGCGCGGCCGTGCGGCGGAACCGGTCCCCGCTCGCCCGGCGCAGCAGTTCCAGCGGGCGGCCCAGGAGCAGCAGGGCCGGTACCACCATGATGAGGAGCAGGTGTTGTGCCATGTGGACGGTGAACAGCACGGTGCTGTAGGCGTTCACGCTGCCACCGGCCGCGACCGTGCCCAGCAACAGTCCCAAGTAGAACCACACGGCCTCCCGCAGCCGCCAGTCCCGCACCCGCAGGATGCCGGCCAGGTACCCGGCGGCCGCGACCGCGATCACGACGGCGGCGGCGACCGGCATGTCCCACACCGTCAGGGCGGTGTGCCAGGACAGGGCTGGTGGGACGGTCAACGGTCCTCGCTCGAATTCGCCGGGGTGCTCAGGATTCCCAGTGTGGCACTGCGGGATAATGGAGTCCGAGGCACCGTCCCCGGAAAATCCGCGACGCCGTCCCGAAATGGGTGCCGGAGAGAAGTTGGTTCATCAATGCCCGATACGTTCCCGCCCGGTTCGACGGGTTCGCTCGAACTGGCGATCGGCGGAATGACGTGCGCGGCGTGCGCCGCACGGGTCGAGCGCAAGCTGAACAAGCTCGACGGCGTCGTCGCCACCGTGAACTACGCCACCGAGCGGGCCACCGTGTCCGGGCCGGTCGCGGTGGAGCGGCTGATCTCCCAGGTCGAGGGCGCGGGCTACACGGCGAAGCTGGTCGAGGACGGCGAGTACGACGACGGGCAGGGCCGCGTCCGCGTACTGTGGCGCCGCCTCGTGGTCGCGTTGCTGGCCGGCGTTCCGCTGGCGGACCTGTCGATCACGCTCGCCCTCGTCCCGTCGCTGCGCTTTCCCGGCTGGCAGTGGGTGCTGCTCGCGCTGATCGTGCCGGTTGTCACCTGGTGCGCGTGGCCGTTCCACCGCAAGGCCGCCGAGGCCGCCCGGCACGGGGCCAGTTCGATGGACACGCTGGTGTCGCTGAGCATCATCGCCGCCACCGGCTGGTCGGTGTACACGATGTTCGGGCAGAGCGGCAGCGGCCGCGCCGACGGGGTGTGGGGCCTGGTGCTGCAGCCGGGTGGGTCGATGTACCTCGATGTGGCGGCGGGCGTGACGATCTTCGTGCTCGCCGGCCGGATGTTCGAGGCGCGAGCGAAGCACACGGCCGGTACCGCGCTGCGCGCACTGGCCGACATGGGCGCCCGTGAGGTCACCGTGCTCGGCGAGGACGGCGCCGAGCGCCGGGTCCCGGTGCGGGAGCTGCGGACCGGTGACCGTTTCGTGGTCCGGCCCGGCGACACGGTCGCGACCGACGGCGTGGTGCTGTCGGGGGCCTGCGCGGTGGACACGAGCGCGATGACCGGGGAGTCGGCGCCGGTGGAGGTGACGGCCGGGGACGCCGTGGTGGGCGGGACCGTCGCGCTCGGCGGCCGGGTGGTCGTGCGTGCCGAGAAGGTCGGCGCCGCCACCCAGCTGGCCCAGCTGGTGCGGCTGGTCGAACGGGCCCAGAGCGACAAGGCGGCGGTGCAGCGGCTGGCCGACCGGATCGCCACGGTGTTCGTGCCGATCGTGATCGCGCTGGCAGCGCTGACGCTCGCCGGCTGGTTGCTGGGCGGCGCGCCGGCGGAGAAGGCGGTCAGCTGCGGGCTGGCGGTGCTGATCATCGCCTGCCCCTGTGCACTGGGCCTGGCGACCCCCACCGCGCTGCTGGTCGCCTCCGGCCGCGGTGCGCAGCTCGGCGTGTTCATCAAGGGGCACCAGGCGCTGGAGTCCGCGCGGGCGATCGACACGATCGTGCTGGACAAGACCGGCACGCTCACCACCGGGCGGATGTCGGTCGCGGGCGTGCAGGTGGCCGAGGGCGTCGCCAGGGCCACCGTGCTGGCCTGCGCCGGCGCGGTCGAGAACGCGTCCGAGCACAGCGTGGCCCGCGCTGTCGTCGACCTCGCGCGGCGCGAGCTGGGCGGCGTGGCCGGGGTCGAGGACTTCCGGACCCTGTCCGGACTGGGTGTGCGTGGCCGGGTCGGCGGCCGCGACGTCACGGTGGGCACCGTGCGGCTCATGCGGGCGGAGGGGCTGGCGGTGCCGGCGGCGCTCGAACAGGCCCGCTCCGGCTGGGAGGCGCGGGGGCACACGACGGTCGCCGTGGCGATCGGCACCGAGGTCGTGGCCGTCCTCGCGCTGTCCGACACCGTGCGCCCGAGCGCGCGTGACGCGGTCCGCGAACTGCACGCGCTCGGCCTGCGCACGGTGGTGCTGACCGGCGACAACGCGGTGACCGCCCGCGCGGTCGCCGCGGAGGTCGGCGCCGGGGAGGTGATCGCGGAGGTGCTGCCCGCGGGCAAGGCGGACGTGATCCGGCGGCTGCGAGCCGAGGGGCGCACGGTGGCCATGGTCGGCGACGGGATCAACGACGGCCCGGCGCTGGCCGGTGCCGACCTCGGCCTGGCGCTGGTCACCGGCACCGACGTCGCGGTCGGCGCCGCCGACCTGATCCTGATGCGCTCGGACCTCGCGGTGGTGCCGGCCGCGGTGCGGCTCGCGCGGGCCACGTTGACGACCATCCGCGGCAACCTCCGCTGGGCCTTCGGGTACAACGTCGCCGCGCTCCCGCTCGCGGCGGCGGGCCTGCTGAACCCGCTGATCGCGAGTGCCGCGATGGCGTGCTCGTCCCTGTTCGTGGTGTCCAACAGCCTGCGCCTGCGACGGTTCGGGCGGTCGCGGGCCGCCACTGCGGAACCGGCAGCACGGCACCCGGAACTTTCCGCCGCCGACCGACGACCTCGATGACGACGAGGACACCTCCTCGCCACGACACCGTCACGACGGAGGACGACGATGACTCGGCAGACTTTCGCGGTTTCGGGCATGACCTGCGAGCACTGCGCCGCCTCGGTGCGGGAGGAGCTGGGTGAGCTGCCCGGGGTCCGCACGGTCGAGGTCGACCTCGGGCGGGGGAGTGTCCGGGTCGCCAGCGCGGGGACGCTCGACGCCGGGCAGGTCGAGGCCGCGGTGCGGACGGCGGGCTACGAGCTCGTGCGATGACCCAGGCCGGCGTGCGGCCCGGCCCGGTGGCCGGGACGGAGCTGCTGATCGGCGGCATGACCTGCGGCGCGTGCGCGGCACGGATCGAGCGCAAGCTCAACAAGATCGACGGGGTCGAGGCGACGGTCAACTACGCGACCGGGAAGGCGCACGTCGTGCTGCCCGACGGGATGCCGGTCGAGGACGTCGTCCGGGCGGTCGAGGCCGCCGGCTACACGGCCGAGCCGCCGCGGCCGGCCGCTGAGCCCGAACCGGCGTCCCCGGCCGGGACCGCCGACCCGCAGCGGCAGCGGTTGCTCGTCTCGGCGGCGCTCGCGGTGCCCGTGATCGCGCTGGGCATGCTGCCGCCGCTGCAGTTCGTGCAGTGGCAATGGCTGTCGCTGACCCTGGCCGCGCCGGTCGCCGTGTGGGGAGCCTGGCCGATCCACCTGGCCGCGTGGACCAACCTGCGCCACGGCACCGGGACGATGGACACGCTCGTCTCGATGGGCGTGAGCGCCGCGTTCCTGTGGTCGCTGTACTCGCTGTTCCTGGGCAACGCCGGGGTGCCGGGCATCCGGCACGAGTTCTCCCTCACCTCGAAGCCGTTCGACCACGACGGCATCTACCTCGAGGTCGCCGCCGGGGTCACGGTGTTCATCCTGGCCGGCCGCTACTTCGAGTCCCGCTCCCGGCGCCGCGCGGGGGCGGCCCTGCGGGCACTGCTCGACCTGGGCGCGAAGACGGTGACGATGCTGCGGGACGGGCGCGAGCACCGGGTCCCCGTCGAACGGTTGCGCGCTGGGGACCTGTTCGTGACGCGGCCGGGCGAGAAGATCGCGACCGACGGCGTGGTCGTCGAGGGCGACTCGGCGATGGACCTGAGCGCGCTGACCGGCGAGTCGATGCCGGTCGAGGTGGCCGCGGGCGACGAGGTCACCGGGGCGACCATCGCGCTCAGCGGCCGGCTCGTCGTGCGGGCCATCAGGGTCGGCGCCGACACCCGGCTGGCGCGGATCGGCGCGATGGTGGAGCGGGCCCAGAACGGCAAGGCCGCCGCCCAGCGCCTCGCCGACCGCGTGGCCGGCGTGTTCGTCCCCGTGGTCCTGGTGCTCGCGCTCGCCACACTCGGGTTCTGGCTGGCCTCGGGCGCGGGCGGGGACGCCGCGGTCACCGCGGCCGTCGCGGTGCTGATCATCGCCTGCCCCTGCGCGCTCGGCCTGGCCACGCCGACCGCGCTGCTCGTCGGGACCGGGCGCGCCGCGCAGCTCGGGGTCGTCGTCAAGGGACCGGAGGTGCTCGAGTCCACCCGCCGCGTCGACACGATCGTGCTGGACAAGACCGGCACGGTGACCACCGGCAGGCCGAGCCTGGTGACCGTGCACACCGGAAGCGGCGTCCCGGTGGACGACGTGCTGTGGCTCGTCGGCGCGGTCGAAGCGGCCTCGGAGCACCCGGTCGCGGGCTGCATCGCCGCCGCCGCGACGAAACAGCTCGGCGAGCTGCCTCCCGTGCACGAGTTCCGCACGGTCGCCGGGTCGGGCGTGCAGGGCGTGGTCGAGGGGTGCGCGGTCGTCGCGGGAAAGCTGGACCTGCTGACCGGTTTCCGGACGCCGGCGTCGTTGCTGCGGGCGAAGCAGCAGGCCGAAGAGGCGGGCTGCACGGCCGTGGTCGCGGGCTGGGACGGGATCGTGCGTGCCGTGCTCGTGGTCGCGGACACCGTGAAGCCCACCTCCGCGGCGGTGGTGCGGCAGCTGCGCGTGCTCGGGCTGCGGCCGGTGCTGCTGACCGGTGACAACGAGGCGGTGGCCTGCTCGATCGCCCGCGACGTCGGGATCCGGGACGTCGTCGCCGGCGTCTCGCCCGAAGGCAAGGTGGCGGTCATCGAGAAGCTGCGCGCGCGAGGCGCCGTCGTCGCGATGGTCGGGGACGGGGTCAACGACGCGGCCGCGCTGGCGACCGCGGATCTCGGCCTGTCGATGGGGACCGGGACGGACGTGGCGATGGAGGCGGGGGACCTCACCCTGGTGCGCGGCGACCTGCTCGCCGCCGTGGACGCGATCCAGCTGTCCCGCCGGACGCTCGCCACGATCAAGGCGAACCTCTTCTGGGCCTTCGCCTACAACCTCGCCGCGCTCCCGCTCGCCGCGTGCGGCCTGCTCAACCCGATGATCGCCGGGGCGGCGATGGCGCTGTCGAGTGTCCTGGTGGTGTCGAACAGCCTCCGGCTCGCGAGGTTCCGCGGCGCCGGGACGACCGAAGTCACAGCGCGTCGTCGTCGCGCAGCCTCGCGGCGTTGAGGAGGTCGTCCCGGGCACGCGCGATCCGGGACCGGACGGTCCCGATCGGACAGTCGCACACCTGGGCTGCCTCCTGATAGGACAGTCCCAGGATCTGGGTCAGCACCAGGATCTCGCGCCGCTCCGGCTCCAGGCCGTCGAGCAGCAGCTTGAGCTCGACGACGTCCTCGAACCCCGCGCCGCTGCGGCGGCCTTCGATCGGCTCCCACTCCGTGTGCGCGGCGATGCGCGGGCGCGCCCCGGCCGCGCGGATGTGGTCGACCAGCACCCGGCGCGCGATCGAGAGCAGCCAGGTCCGCGAGGACGAGCGGCCCGCGAAGCGGGGCAGGCTGGTGAAGGCGCGCAGATACGTTTCCTGGGTGAGGTCGTCGGCGCGGTCGGCGTCGGCCAGGTGCGCGAGCAGCCGCCACACGTCCGCCTGCGTCGCCCGCACCCAGTCGGCGAGCGCCCGGCGGTCCCCGCGGCCCGCGGCGATCGCCAGTTCGGTCACCCGGTCGTCGTCCTCGCGCTTTCCCGGCACAGCGCAGGAGGCTAATACACCCCCGCCGGGAACTTCCGCGCCCCATGGACGACTAGCAGGGTGTGCGATGCGAGATTTTCCGGGACGCGTTGTCCGCGCGGATCGATGGTGAGCAGGAACCGCTGGACCCCGACGTGCTCGACCGGCACCTCGAGACCTGTGCGGACTGCCGGGCGTGGTACTCCGCCGCGCAGGACCTGCGCCGCTGGATGACCGTGCGCGCCGCCCCCGTGGTGCCCGATCTCACCGAGGTGGTCCTGGACCGGATCCCCGCGCCCACCGGCGAACGGTGGCCGGCCCGGATCGGGCTCGGCCTGGTGGCGCTGGCCCAGCTCACGTTGTCGGGCGCGCAGCTGTTCGGCGCGGCGACCGGGATGGGTGCCATGCCCGCCGCGTTCATGACGGGGCATCTGAGCCACGAAAGCACCGCGTGGAACCTCGCGGTCGGGATCGGGTTGCTGTGGGCGGCGCTGCGGCCGCGGGCGGCCGCCGGCCAGCTTCCCGTGCTGACCGGCTTCGTGCTGGCACTGGTCGCGTTCTCGGTCGGCGACCTGCTCGGGCACGCGGTCACCCCCGGCCGGCTGGCCTCCCACGTGTTCGTGCTGCTCGGGCTCGCGCTGCTGTTCGTGGTGCGCCGGCAGTACCGCGACGACGGGCGGCCGGGCACCGGGGACGCCCTCACCCCACAACACCGCACCGCACCGGGTACCGATCCCGGCGAGGCGGCGGACGAGCCCCTGCCGGGGCCCCGGCGCCGGCATCGCCCCGCCAGCCGCCACCGCGCCGCCTGAACCACGAAGACCCTGTCCGACCGTCCCCATTGGAGTGTGCTGTCTTGTCCAGAACCCTGCGCAGCCTCGCCGTCCTCGGCGCGGCCGGTGCGGCCGCGCTGCTGAGCCTCACCGGCGTCGCCTCGGCCCACGTCACGGCCAACCCGAACACCGCGCAACAAGGCGGCTACGCGAAGGTTTCCTTCCGGGTGCCCACCGAGCGCGACAACGCCTCGACGACCCAGCTGGAGATCGACTTCCCGGCCGAGCACCCGCTCGCCTCGGTCTCCACCCGCGCGGTCCCGGGGTGGACGGCGAAGGTCGAGAAGACACCGCTCGCCAAGCCGATCACCACCGACGACGGGCAGCTCACCGAGGCGGTGTCGAAGATCGTGTGGACCGGCGGGAAGATCCCGCCGGGCTCGTTCGAGGAGTTCGACGTCTCGATGGGCCCGCTGCCTGCCGACACCGACCAGCTGGTGTTCAAGGCGCTGCAGACCTACGACAACGGCGAGGTCGTGCGCTGGATCGACACCACGACGCCGGGCGGGCCGGAAGCCGAGCACCCGGCGCCCGTGCTCAAGCTGACCCCGAAGGCGGACGCCACCACCAGCGCCGCGGTCAGCCCGGCCGCTTCGAGCACCGGCTCGGGCTCCGGGTCCTCGACCGGCACGGTGCTGGGCGTCATCGCGATCGTGCTGGCCGCGCTCGCACTCGCCCTCAGTGTCTTCACGCGACTGCGCTCCCGCCCCGGCACGAACGGCGCCGGCGCGGAATGACCGCGGCGCCCGGCCGGCGGGCACTGCGCGCGACGCTGCTCGTGCTGGCGAGCGGGTGGCTCGTGCTGTTCGCCGGGTCCGGCGCCGCCTCCGCGCACGCCGCTCTCGACTCGACCGACCCCGCGCAGGGCGTGGTGCTGCCCACCGCGCCTGCCCAGATCTCCCTGACGTTCAGCGAATCGGTCCAGGTCGCCGCCGACGGGGTGCGGGTGTTCGGCCCCGACGGCACCGAGGTGGACGCCGGGCAGGCCACGCACCTCGGTCCCGCCAGTACGGTCGGGGTCGGCCTGCGCGACGGGCGGCAGCAAGGCACCTACACCGTGTCCTGGCGGGTGATCTCCGCCGACTCGCATCCGGTGTCCGGGGCGTTCACGTTCTCGGTCGGGCACGCCTCGCCCAGCCACGGGCCGGCGTCGGCGGCGTCCGCACAAGCGAACACCACGGTGAGCGTGCTGTACGCGATCGCGCGCGGCCTGGCCTTCGCCGCGTTCGCCGTCCTCGTCGGCTCGGTCGGCTTCGTCCTGGCCTGCCTGCCCTCGGCCCAGCGCTCCCGCGCGATGCGGCTGGTCATGTTCACCGGCTGGGCCGGCTCGATCGCCGGGGCCCTCGGATGCCTGATCCTGCAGGGGCCCTACGGCTACGGGTTGGGCGCCGGGCACGCGTTCGACGCCGATCTCGTCCAGCAGGTGCTGGGCAGCAGGCTCGGTGTCGCGCTGCAGGCACGGTTGCTGGTGCTCTGCCTGGCAGGCGTCTACCTGACGTTGCTGTCTTCGGCATCGGCGACCGCCTGGCGCGGGTGGCGCTGGACGTTCGGCGGCGCGGGCGCGGTCCTGGCGATCGGGCTCGCGGTGACCTGGTCGGCCGCCGACCACGCGGCAGTCGGACTGCAGCCCGCGATCGCGCTTCCCGCCGATGTCGCCCACCTCGTCGCGATGGGCCTGTGGCTCGGCGGGCTCGCCGCGCTGCTGCTCACCCTGGTCCGCCCCATCGCGGACGGACCGGCGCTGGTCACGGCTGCCCGGCGATTCTCCCCCATCGCAGCCGGTTCGGTCCTCGTGCTGGTCGGCACCGGCAGCTACCAGGCCTGGCGCCAACTGGGCACCTGGAGCGCCTGGCTGAGCACCGGCTACGGGCGACTGCTCCTGATCAAGGTGCTGCTCGTCGGGTGCCTGCTGGCCGCGGCCGCGCTGTCGCGGCGCTGGGTACGCCGCCGTAGCGGGACGAACCCGCGCGCGCTGCGCCGCAGTGTGCTCGCCGAGGCCGGACTCGCGGTCGTGGTGCTCTCGGTGACCGCACTGCTGGTCGAAGCGGAACCAGGCCGCACCGCGACCGCGGCGCCACCGGGCCCCGTGCACCGTGAGGTCGGCTACGACACCGGCGGCCCCGGTGGCGCGGGCCGGGTGGAGGTGGACGTCAACCCTGCTGCCGGCGGGCCGAACACGGTCGGCCTGTCCATTGAGGACAGTGCGGGCCGGCCCCGGGACGTCCCCGAGTTCCACGCGAAGCTCACGCTGCCCGCTCGCGGCATCGGTCCGCTGGAGATCCCCTTGCGGCGCACCGGAACCGGCGACTACACGGCGGCGGCGGTGCAGATCCCGGCAGCGGGCTCGTGGCAGCTCGCCCTCACCGTGCGCACCTCGGACCTCGACGAGACGACGGTCGCCACGACGATCGAGATCCGGTAGCTCAGATCAGCAGGGCCGTCATCAGGGCCATGCCGAGACTCATCACGCCATCCACCGCCAGACCCGCGGTGCGCAGCCGGAGCCTGCCCTCCCCACGGCCGGCGTCGATCGCGCGGGCGAGCCGGCCGACGCCCGCCAGCACGAACACCGCCGTCAGCACCACGGCGACGATCACCACATGCGGCGGCGTGTCCGTGCTCATCGTCATGCCCGCCATCGCCATCGGCATCGCCAGCAGCGTCCACGCCATGCCGCCCATCATCAGCGCGTGGTGGCCCAGCGACAGCCGCCCGTGCGAGCCGTGGCCCTCGGTCCCGAGCACCAGCATCCCGACGAACCACGCCGCCGCGGCGGCGAACAACAGCACCTGCGGCACCCGCGCGACGCCCATCGCCGCGGGCCACGCCATGGCGACCATCCCCGCGCACATCAGCACGTGCAGCACATCGCAGGTCCGGCGCATCGGGGGACCGTGGCGCACGCACCGGTACAGGCAGAAGACGCCGACCGCGGCGAAGACGACCGTGACGATCCAGCGCAGTCCCGTCCCGGGGATCACGAGGTCATCCCGTGCCCGCGCGGCCTGTGGTGGACCCCGGTGAGGAGTGCTTCGCGTTCGCCGATGGACATCGCGCTCCCTTCAGATCCCGCTCACCCCATCCAGTCGTCCGCCGGGCCCGCGGAGTTCCCGGCAGCCGGGCGGTGGCCGCGGACGGCTCGCAGGACCGTGTCGTTGGTGTGCTGCGTGCCCTCGGGCGGGGGAGCTGTCCGGGGGCGGGTTTCGTTGACCAGCACGGTCCAGTCGTGATCCAGGAGCTCGGCGACGTCGCCGGGGTGGTAGTAGTCGCCGGGGTCGAAGCCGTGGTCGTCGTGTGGGGACAGGTCGGCGGGGTCGTGGCCGGCGACGAGCAGGGTGCCCCCGGGTGCGACGGCGGACAGCAGTCCGCGCAGCGCGACGTGGTCCGGCCGGCGCCGAAGCGGGAAGTACTGGACGGAGACGAGGTCGAACGCGCCGGCCGGAGGTGGTGCGACGCTCAGGTCGGCACACGTCCAGGCCACCCGGCCGGCGCAGTCCGTGGCCGCGGCGGCGGCGCGCTGCAGGGCGGTCCGGGAGATGTCGACCGCGGTGACCTGCCAGCCGCGCCGGGCCAGCCAGAGCGCGTCGGCGCCTTCACCGCAGCCCACGTCGAGCGCCTGGCCCGGCGCCAGTTCGCCGGCCTCGGCGACGAGCACGCCGTTGGGGTTGCCACTGAACACCTGCTCGCGGCTGCCGTACATCCCGTCCCAGAACTGTGCGTCCATGTGCCCATCTTGCTGTCCCTGCCACCGGTCGACAAAGTTCTTTGCGAGAACCGCAAAAGCCGGCGGCGGTCATCGTCACGGTGCACCGCGTGCGCTCGCCGGTCCAGCGAAGCACGTCGCCCTCGATCTCCAGCCTGGAGCGGTGAACATTGCCGAAGCTGTCGTAGCACGTGGAGCCGTACGCCTCGCCCCGGCTCACAATCCGGGGTGCTGTCTCGTCGTACTCGTGAGGGCAGTCGCGAGGGAGGGGAACACCATGAGCACGCCATCCGACCCGGGCCTGAGCGCGATCATGAGCGAGCGGCGGCAGCTGACCAACCTCGCGTACCGGCTCCTCGGTTCGCTGGCCGACGCCGAGGATGTCGTGCAGGACACGTACGCCCGCTGGTACGCCATGTCGCCGGCACGACGGGAAGCCGTCGAAGTCCCCGGTGCGTGGCTGACGAAGGTGGCCAGCCGCGTCTGCCTGGACCTGCTCCGCTCGGCGCGGGTCCGCCGGGAACGCTATGTGGGCGAATGGATTCCCGAGCCGCTGCCGGACAGTGCGGAGTGGAGCCACGGGCGGGCGGGCGGCGCCGCCGACCCGGCCGACCGGGTCACTCTCGACGAGTCGGTCAACATGGCGTTCCTCGTCGTGCTCGAAGCGATGACCCCGGCCGAGCGCGTCGCGTTCGTCCTGCACGACGTCTTCCGCTACTCCTTCGCGGAAGTGGCCGAGATCGTCGGCCGCACCCCGGCGGCCTGCCGTCAGCTCGCCTCCTCGGCCCGCCGCCGCATCCGCGCGTCGCAGGCTCCGGTGACTCCCACCGCCCGCCGGGCCGACATCGTCCGGGAGTTCAAGCGGGCCTGGGAAGCCAAGGATGTCAACGCCCTCATCGGCCTCCTGGACCCCGGCGCGACCGCGACCGGTGACGGCGGCGGCCTGGTGAGCGCCGCGCTCCACCCCATCGACGGCGGCGAGGCGATCGCGCGCTACCTGGTCGAGCTCGCCGGCAAGGTGACCGGCCTGGCCGTCCAGGAGCGCACCGTCAACGGCCAGCCCGGCCTGGTGGCTCAGCAGGACGGGGTCATCGTGATGGTGATGGCGTTCGACCTCGCGGGCGACCGGATCAAGCACATCTGGGCGGTCCGCAACCCCGAGAAACTCCGGTTCTGGCCGAGGGGCTGACTCGGTCGTCGCGGAAGGGCAGCCCGCGCCGCCGCCCCGGAGCGTTACCTCGCAGGACCGCGGCCGGCCAGGGTGGGAGAGCCGTTATCATCGGCTGGTCGACTAGGAGGGGACAGGTCTTGACCAATCCGTTGGTGGCAGCGCCCGTCAGCACGACGACCGCGACCAGTGGAGTTCCGCTGCTCGAGGACGCCCAGAGCGTCCGGGCCGGCATCGAAAGCGGTGACTGGGCCTCGGCGGTGATGGGCGCGGCCGGAACCGCGATGGACGCGCTCTCGATGGTGGCGGACCCGTTCGGGTCGATCCTCGCGGCGGGTGTCGGCTGGCTGATGGAGCACGTCGGGCCGCTGAAGGAGGCGCTGGACAAGCTGGCCGGGGACCCGGACCAGATCACCGCGCACTCGCAGACCTGGCAGAACATCGCGCAGGAGCTCGGGACCATCGGCCAGGACCTGACGAGCCAGGTCGACGCCGACGTCCAGAGCTGGGCGGGCCCCGCGGCCGACTCCTACCGCAGGCAGGCCGCCGACCTGACCGCGTTGCTCGGCGCGGCGAGCGAGGCGAGCGCGGGCACCGCCAGCGGCGCGCAGACCGCGGGCCAGGTGGTCGCCGCGGTGCGCCAGCTGGTGCGGGACACGATCGCCAAGGTCGTGGCGCACATGATCTCCTGGGCCCTGCAGGTGATCGCGACGCTGGGCATCGGGCTGACCTGGGTCGTGCCGCAGGTGGTGAGCCTGGTCGCGAAGACGGCCACCCAGATCGCCGGTCTCGTCAAGCGCCTCACCACCGCCATCAAGACGCTCTCGGAGCTGCTGGGCAAGGCGGGCAAGGTGTTCGGCGGCGCGTCGGACGCCCTGAAGAAGATCAAGTCCGCGAAGCCCGCGACCCCGGGCAAGCCGACGTCGCTGCCGCAGGCGAACAACTTCGTCAATCTCGGCGGCAAGACCAGCCCGAGCAGCGCGGGCGGCGGCGGTTCCCGGTCCATCGACGACAACACCCCCTCGCCGGGGAAGCCGTACCAGCCGCCGTACGGCCCGACGAACGTCTCGCAGTCCGCGAACGACCACGTGATCTTCGGCAACCTCAAGCCGCCGAGGCCGAACCGGCCGGGCCGGCCGCCGAACCCGTGGGGGTTCAGCGGCGGCCACGTGCTGCACAACGACCTGCCGCCGGGCACGGTCCCGCACAACACCGCCCCGGCCGGGGCGAGGCCCAGCTGGCACGGCGCCGGGGTGACCGGCGGCAACCCGCCCGTCGTGCACGGGCCGGTGGGCCCGACCGGCGTCGGCCCGGCGCCCGGCCCGGGGCCGTTCGGCTCGTTCCCGCATCCCAACGGGGTCTACGACCTGCCCCGCCCGACGATGACCGACCCGCACGGCGGCAACGCCGGGAAGCCGATGAGCACGATGTTCCCGCAGGGGCTGAATCCGGGAGCCGTGCAGAACATCGGGGACCAGGCGTGGAACGGGGGCCGCCCCAACGGCCCCGTCGCGCCGGTGGCCGGGGCACGGCCGGACGCACATGGGAACCCGCAGAGCTACACCTGGCACGGGCAGGGGCAGATCCCGTACACGCCGATCTACAACCCCGGTGGTGCGGACCACGGCAGCGGAGCCGGCAACCATCCGAACGCGGGCAGCACGGTCAACGTCGCGGGCTACGCCAACCCGTACTACCCGCCGGGCGCCCCGACAGCCAACCCGCCGCTGCAGCCGGCCACCTTCTATCCGGACGGCAACGACATGAGCCCGCCCCGGCCCACGCCGTACACCCCGGTGTGGAACCCGGGCGGCGCGGACCACGGCGGCGCGCCGTCCTGAGCCACGAGATGAGTTCCATGTTCGATATCGGCGAATCGGTGTCGCTCGCGTTCGACGAGCAGCGCAGGCTGCGGGTGATGGTGCCGCAGGAGTACCTCCCGCTCGCGGCCTGGCTCTACACCGACGCCCAGCCCAACATCTCCGTGCTCGACCAGCTGGGCGCCGCGCTGCAGCAGTGCCGCGGCGAGGAGCGGACGCTGGTCGGCAACGGCTGCCTGGTCGACTTCGTCAACGACGTCGTCGTCCTGGAGAGCCGGTACGGGGTGTGGCCGCGCAAGGTGCTGCCCCAGTCGGTGTTCTGGCCCGTGCTCAACGGGTTGCGCTCGTTCCTGGTCGGCACGGCCGGGCAGCCGGCGCTGGCCCGGCCCGCGGACTACCCGCTGGCGGTCGCGCGCGTCTTCGAGCAGCAGGCGGACGACGGGCGGAAGCCGTTCCTGGTCAACTACACCTATTTCCCGCCCGAGTGGTCGGACGAGGAGGTGCGCGAGGCCGGGACCGGCGCGTGGCAGTCGCCCACCGTGGTCCGCGACGAGGCGACCGGGGTCTGGTCCGGGATGTGGCGGGGCCTCGAACTGGCCGGATACTTCCAGCCCCGCACCGGCGAGGTGCTGACCTACTTCCCGGTCGTCTCCCCCTGACCGGGGAGTCTTCCCGCGCCGTCGCCTTCCGTCCCGGGTTCGCCGAACTCGTGCTTGCAACTTTGGTCCAACAATTCTAAAGTCGGACCCAATCATCCACTTCAGTGGAGGCGAGCACATGTCAACGGTGACCGTGCGGGAGCGCTACGACGAGGCGGACTCCCGGGCCTACTACCAGGCCGGGTACTGGCAGGCCGACGGGCTCGCGGAGCTCGCCGAGGCAAGGGCCGCGTCCCACGGCGACAAGGTCTTCGTCTCGGACGGGACGTCCGCGCGGACCTACGCCGCCTTCCGGGAGCAGGGGACGCGGCTGGCGGCGGGGCTGCGCCGGCTGGGCGTGCGGCGCGGCGACCGGGTCGCGGTGCAGCTGCCGAACTGGACCGAGTTCGCCGTCATCGCCTTCGCGGTCAGCAGGCTCGGCGCCGTGCTCGTGCCGATCATGCCGATCTACCGCGCGGCCGAGGTCGGCTACGTCCTGCAGCACGCCGGTGCGAAGGTCGCGATCACCTGCGAGGACTTCAGGGGCTTCGGGCACCTCGGCATGTTCGACGGCCTGCGCGCGGACCTGCCGGACCTGGAGGCGCTGGTGGTCGTCCGCGGCGACGGCGCCGTCACCCTGGACGAGCTGATGGACGCACCGGGAACCGGCCTCGAAGCGCCGCCTTCGCCGGACGACGAGTTCCTCATCGTCTACACCTCCGGCACCACGGCCCGCCCCAAGGGCTGCCTGCACACGTTCAACACCGTTTGCGCGAGCGCTGCCGCGATCGCCCGCAGCGTCCACTACACCGAGCACGACGTCCAGTTCGGACCATCGCCCATCACGCACAGCACCGGGCTCGTCACCAGCGTCATCCTGCCGCTGCTCACCGGCGCGTCCTCCCACCTCATGGAGGCCTGGGAACCCGGGGAAGGCCTGCAGCGCATCGCGGAGCACGGCTGCACAGCCGCGGTGACCGCCACACCGTTCCTGCAGATGCTCACCGCCGCCTACGACCCCGACCGGCACGACGCGAGCAGCCTGCGGCTGTGGGTGTGCGCGGGCTCGCCGGTCCCGGGCTCGATCGTGCGCCGCGCGAGCGAGCAGTTCGCCGGCTGCCGGGTGCTGAGCCTGTACGGCCGCTCGGAGAACTTCCTGACCACCATGTGCACGGTCGACGACCCGCCGGGGCGCTCCGCGACCTCGGACGGCGCCGCGATCGCGGGCGCCTCCGTGAAGATCGTCGACGAGGCCGGCGAAGAGGTCCCGCGTGGCACCGAGGGCGACATCGCCTACCGCGGCCCGAGCCACATGCTGCAGTACTACGGCGACCCCGAGCAGACCGCGGCGCTGTTCACCCCGGACGGCCACTCGCGCTCCGGCGACCTCGGCGTGATGGACGCCGACGGCTACGTCCGCGTCACCGGGCGGCTCAAGGACATCGTCATCAGGGGCGGGTTGAACATCAGCGCCCGGGAGCTGGAGGACCTGCTCGTCGAGCATCCGATGGTCGAGCAGGTCGCCGTCGTCGGGATGCCGGACGACCGGCTGGGCGAGCGGGTCTGCGCCTACGTCGTGCCGGCGCCGGGCACGCGGCCGCGGCTGGCGGACCTGACCGGATACCTGCGCGGACGGGACGTCGCGACGCCGAAGCTGCCCGAGCGGCTGGAACTGCTCGACCGGCTGCCGCTCACCGCGACCGGCAAGGTGCGCAAGCACGTCCTGCGGGACGACGTCACGGCCAAGCTCGCGGAGCAGTGAGCCGCGAGATCCTGCGTGCGGCGCCGCTGACCGCCGTGAAGGGGTGCGGCCGAGGGCGTCAGCGGCGCAGCGTCGCCAGGCCCTCGCTCGCGAAGCCGGCCACCAGGTCGGCCAGCGCGGGGGTCTGGGCGAGCTTCGCCGGCCAGTAGGCGATCGAGAAGATCACGCCGAGGCACGCCTGCGTCCCGGCGGCGATCTCGTCCTGGCGGGTGTCCGGGAAGCAACGGGTCACCGCCGCCTCCCAGCGGGCGATGTACTGCCGGCGCCGCCGGTCGAACTGGCGCTTCCACGGGTCCACCAGGGACCGGTCCTCGCGCTGGTAGATGTTCACCAGGTGCCGGTGCCCGACCGCGAACCCGACGTGGTGGCGGATCAGCCGCTCGAGGTCCTTCGCCGCGTCCTCGTGCACCGGCGCCGTCGCGCTCAGCAGCTCGTCCAGCGCCTCGTTGAACAAGGCGGCCAGGATCTCGTCCTTACCGGAGAAGTGCCGGTACAGCGCGGGCCCGCTCAGCCCCGCGCGCTTGCCCAGCTCGTCGACACCGACCCCGTGGAACCCCTTCTCATAGAACACCGCGGCGGCCGTGTCCAGGATCTTGCGGTCCCTGTCCACCGGGCAAACCTAGCACATCGGCGTGAACGATCGTTATTGTGGACGGATGCACAGGGAAGCCGGGCTGGCCGTGCGCGGCCGGGCGCTGCTGCGCGAGGCGGTCGCGCTGACGGGCCCGCTCGCGGATGTCGTCGCGCCCGCGGCCGACGACCCGGCCGGGTTCGACGGGCCGCTCGCGGTCCTCGTCGGCGTGCTCCGCGACCACCTGCCGGAGGCCGACCGGCCCACCGAGACAGCCCTCCTGCTGGCCGAGACCTACGCGCTGCGGGCGGAAATCCGGGAGTGGCTCGGCGGCGAACGGCTGCGCAGGCGGGACGCGCTGGAAGCGGGGCTCGCCCGGCTGCGCAAGGTCTCCGACCCGGACGAGCTGCTCGCCCGTGCCTGCGAGGCCGTGGTCGAGTCGTGCGGGTTCGACCGGGTCATGCTCTCCCGCGTCGAGGGGTCGCTGTGGCGGCCGTGGAAGAGCTTCGCCGTGAGCAACCGGGACCCTGAACGAGCGTTCCGCGAATGGATCCGGACGCTACCCGAGATCCGGCTCGACACCCTCGTCCTGGAGACGGAGATGGTCCGCAGGCGCGAGCCCGCGCTGGTCGCCGACCCACGCCACGACCCCCGCGTCCACCAGCCGCTGCTGCAGGCGTCCCGGGCGAACTCCTACGTCGCCGCCCCGCTCATGCCCACCGGCCGGGTCATCGGGTTCCTGCACGCGGACCACGAGTCGCGTCCGGCCACGACCCTGGACCGGGACATCCTCGGCGCCTTCGCCGACGCGTTCGGCCGGATCTTCGAGCGGGCGGTGCTGCTGCGCCGCCTCCGGGAGCAACGTGAGCAGGTCCGCGAGGCGATGCGGACGGTCGAGACCGTGCTGGCGGACCTGGCGGACGCCGAGATCGACCTCGCCGACCAGGCCCAGGCGGCACTGCGTCCCGCGCGGACCCCGGCGCGCTCCTCGGCGACGCTCGAATCGCTGCTCACCAGCCGTGAGCTCGAAGTGCTCGCCCTGATGGCCACCGGCGCGACGAACAACCGGATCGCCGACGAGCTGGTCATCGCCGAGGGCACGGTGAAGTCCCACGTCAAGCGGATCCTGCGCAAGCTGTGCGTGGACAACCGTGCCGAGGCCATCTCGCAGTACCTCCGGCTGACGATCGGCGACTCCACCTTCTGATCCCCGCGCTGCCCCTTGAATCGGGAGCGGACTCGAATTATGGTCCAATAGTTGAACCAACGGAGGTGGGCGAGTGCGGGCAGTGGTGCTGCGGGAGTTCGGGGCGGCCGACGTGCTGCGGCCGGGGGAGGTGCCCGATCCGGTCGCCGAGCCGGGCTGGGTCACCGTGCGGCTCAAGGCCGCCGCGCTGAACTGGCACGACGTGCTGGTCCGCCGCGGACAGTACGGCTCGCCGCTGCCCCACGTGCCCGGCGCGGACGGTGCGGGCATCCGCGCCGACACCGGTGAGGAGGTCGTGATCGTGCCCTCCCTGTGGTGGGGTGCCGACGAGTCGGCCCCGGCGCGGAACTGGGAGATCCTCGGCGACCACCGGCCCGGCACCTACGCGGAGCTGGTGCGGGTGCCCGCCGAGTGCCTCGCGCCGCGCCCGGCGGGCTACAGCTGGGCGCAGGCGGCGGCGCTGCCGCTGGTCGGGCTGACCACCTACCGCGCGCTGTTCACCCGTGCGCGGCTGCGGGCGGGGGAGTCGCTGCTGGTGCTCGGCGCGGGTGGCGGCATCGCGACGACGGCGGTGACCTTCGCCTGCGGGATCGGCGCCTCCGCCGTGGTGACCTCGTCCTCGCGAGCGAAGATCGAGCAGGCACAGGCGCTCGGCGCGAAAGACGGCGTGCTCTACACCGAAACCGGCTGGGAGCAGGCCGCGAAGAAGCTGTCGCCCGGTGGACGGGGTTTCGACGTCGTGCTCGATTCGGCCGGCACGTGGGCGGAGGCGCTGACGGCGTTGCGACCCGGCGGGCGGCTGGTCGTGCTCGGCGCGAACGCGGCCGAGCACGCGCCGATCGACGTCCGGCGATTCTACTTCGGACAGTACAGCTTGCTCGGCACGACGATGGGCGGCCCGCAGGACTTCGCCGGCCTGCTGCGCCTGCTCGGCGAGCACCCGATCGCGCCGCCGGTGCTCGACCGGACGTTCCCGCTGGCCGAGGCGGCGGCCGCACATCGCCACCTGGAACAGGGCGGCGGCTTCGGAAAGGTGGTCCTGCTGCATGACTGAGAAGTTCGTCCGCTACGAGGTCGACGAGCACGGCGCCGCGTTCGTCACGCTCGACGATCCCGCGACCCGCAACGCCCTGGGCGACGAGTTGCTCGACGAGCTGCTGGCCGCGCTGGAGCAGGCGCGGCTGGACGACGAGGTCCGGGTGGTCGTGCTCGGCTCGTCCCACGAGCGCGTGTTCTCCTCCGGCGGCAATCTCAGGGCGTTCGCCGACGACCGGCCGCCCATCGTCAAATACGCCGGGCTGGACCGGTTTCCGCGGCTGTTCAAGCTGATCGGCGCACTCGGGAAACCGGTGCTCTGCGCGGCGGGCGGCGACGTGCTCGCCGGTGCGTTCGGGCTCGCGCTCGCGTGCGATCTGGTGCTGGCCAAGGAATCGGCGCACTTCGGCTGCCCGGAGATCAACGTCGGCGCGTTCCCGTTCATGATCTCGGCGCTGATCTACCGCAACGTCGACCGGATGAAGGCCAACGAGCTGATGATGCTGGGGGACAGGATCACCGCTGCGCAGGCGCGGGAGCTCGGCATCGTCAACCAGGTCGTGCCCGACGACGAGTTCGACGCGACCGTGCGGGCCTGGGCGCACCGGGTGGCGGCCAAGTCACCGCTGCTGATGAGACTGGGCAAGGACGCCATCAACGCCACCCGCGACCTCGGCCTGCCGGAGGCGCTGGACCACCTGCAGGCGCAGCTCGCATTGGCGTTCACCACCGAGGATCTCGGCGAGGGAGTGCGGGCGTTCCGGGAGAAGCGCGAGCCGCGGTGGCAGCGGCGCTGACGGCGATCGGGCGTTGACTTTTTTGGTCCAACAATATTAGCGTTGAACCAACAAGCAGGTTCGGGCTCTGCCCTTCTCCAGATCAAGGAAGATCGCTCATGACGTTCGCGCGGCTCACGGATCGCTACTCGGCCGAGGAGATCGAGCAGTTCTACGCCACCGGTCGCTGGTGCGCGGAGAGCCTGTTCGAGCTGCTGGAGCAGCAGGTGGAACTCCGCCCGGACAAGGTGTTCCTGACCGACGACACCCGCTCGCTGACGTTCCGCGAGCTGCGCGACGGCGCGCTGCGCCTGGCGGCCGGCCTGCGCCGCGCCGGGGTTTCGCGCGGCGACCGCGTGTGCGTGCAGATCCCGAACTGGGTCGAGTTCGGCCAGATCGTGGTGGCGCTGTCGCGGCTCGGCGCGATCATGGTCCCGATCATGCCGATCTACCGCCTGGACGAGGTCGGCTACATCGTCCGCAACGCCGGCGCCCGGATGGCGATCACCTGCCACACCTTCAAGAAGTTCGACTACGTCGCGATGTACCAGCAGATCCGCCAGGACGTCCCGGATCTGGAGACCGTCGTCGTGGTGCGCGGCGAGGTCGAGGGCGCGACTCCGTTCACGGAGCTGGTGGCCGACGTCGACCCGGAGGTGGCCGCCGCGGAGATCGGGCCCGGGGCCGGCCCGGACGACCACTTCGTGATCGTCTACAGCTCGGGCACCACCTCGCGGCCGAAGGGCTGCCTGCACACGTTCAACACCATGGCCTGCGGTTCCCGGTTGCTGGCCAAGGGTTTTGGCTACACCGACGCGGACGTCCAGTTCGGACCGTCGCCGGTCACGCACACCACCGGGCTGGTGACGAGCATCCTGCTGCCGCTGATGCACGGCGCCGCCTCGCACCTGATGGCGGCCTGGGAGCCGAAGGCCGGGCTGGAGCACATCCGCCGGTTCGGCTGCACCATCGCGGTGACGGCGACGACGTTCCTGCAGATGCTGACGGACGTCTACGACCCGGCTGTGCACGACGCGAGCAGCCTGCGGCTGTGGGTCGCGGCCGGGGCGCCGATTCCCGCCGCGTTCGTCGAGCAGACGCGGAAGCTGCTGCCCGGCTGCCGGGTGCTGAGCCTGTACGGGCGCACCGAGAACGTCACCACGACCATGTGCACCCTCGACGACGACCCCGCGCGCTCGCTCACCTCGGACGGACGGGTGCTGCCCGGCAGCTCGGTGAAGATCGTCGACCCCGCGGGGAAGGAGGTGCCCCGCGGGCAGGAGGGCGACATCGCCTACCGCGGCCCGATGCACATGCTGGAGTACATCGGCAATCCCGCCGAGACCGCGGCGCTGTTCACGCCGGAGGGCTACTCGCGCTCGGGCGACCTCGGGGTGATGGACGCCGACGGGTACGTGCGGGTCACCGGGCGGCTCAAGGACATCGTGATCCGCGGCGGCATGAACATCAGCGTGCGCCAGGTGGAGGACCTGCTGACCGGGCATCCCGCGGTCGCCGCGGCGGCCGTGGTCGGCATGCCCGACCGCAGGCTCGGCGAGCGGATCTGCCTGTACCTGGTGCCGAAGCCGGGGCACGGGAACGTGACACTGGAGCAGGTCAAGGAGTTCCTGCTCAGCCGGGGGCTGGCGATCCAGAAGATGCCGGAGCGCCTGGAGGTCGTGTCGGAGCTGCCGATGACGGCCACCGGCAAGATCCAGAAGCACCGGCTGCGCGCGGACATCACGGCCAAGCTCGAGGCGGCCGAGACCAGGGTGTGAGGTGGACTTCGACGTCACCACCCTGCACGGGCGCCGCGCCGCGGTGTGGCCGCAGAAGCTCGTCGACGAGGCGGCCGCCCGGCCCGGTTAGGTGGACGCGATCAGCGCGGCCTCGTCCGGCTCAAGCACCGCCTCCGGCAACGGCGATCCGGGCCGTCGCCCGCAGGACCTCGTCCTCGCCGCGGGTCGCCCGCAGGGTCAGGTCCGCGGCGCCGTCGCGCACCTCGGCGACCTCACCGGAGAACCGCAGGACGTCGCCGGGGAAGACCGGAGCCACGAAACGCACCTCGTACTCGCGCAGATGCTCCACGCCGCACCAGTCGGTCAGCCAGGCGGCGAGCATCCCGGCGTGCATCTGGCCCATCGCGAGTACCCCGGGGAACCCGGCCGCCCTGGCGAACTCCGGATCGTGGTGCAACGGGTTGAAGTCCCCGCCGGCGCCGGCGAAGCGCACGATGTCGGTCTGGGTGACCGGGCCGATCTCCCGCCCGGGAAGCGACTGGCCGGGTCCGGCGGCGACGGGGTTTCTCACCGTTCTCCTCGTTCGATCAGGACCTCGCGCACCCGCACGGCGCATTCGCCGGACGCGTCGAGGTAGTCGGTCTCCAGGGTCACGAAGCGCAGGCCGCGCTTGCGCACGTCGTCGGCCACCCGCCGGACGCCGCGCAGCGAGTCGCCGCCGCACAGCGGACGCAGGTACGTCCACCTCACCGAGCCCACGACCACCCGCTCGAACGCCAGCCCCAGCCTGTCGACGAACCCGCGCTGGTCGCGGTGGTGCCCGGCGACGACGACGTGGGTCGCGGTGGCCGGCACGTCCGGGAACCCGGCCGCACGAGCGGCTTCGGCGTCGGTGTGCACGGGATCTTCGGCGCGGGTCGCCGCCGCGAACTCGCGGATCTTCCCGCGTTCGACGTCGAAGGCGACTTCGTCCAGGATGTCCACCGGCCCTCCCCTTTTGGTCCGACCTATATTATCATTGGCCCGTAACTAGGTGAAGGGTTGGCAATGGATCTCGCGGACTCACCCGAGGAGGCCCTGTTCCGGGCGGAGATCAGGGACTGGCTCGCCGGCGCACTGCCGAAGCTGCCCTGGCCCGAGCCGCCCGGTCTGGAGGGGAAGCTGCCGTTCTGGCGGCAGTGGCAGCAGATGCTGTTCGAGGCCGGGTACGCCGGGCTGTCCTGGCCGAAGGAGTACGGCGGCCGCGGCGTGGACGAGAAGCTGCGTGCCGTGTTCACCGAGGAGACCGACCGCGCCGGCGCGCCGGAGCGGCTCAACATCATCGGTGAGGACTTCGCGGGCCCCACGATCGCGGACTTCGGCACCGAGGCGCAGAAGGAGCGTTTCCTGCGCCCGATCCTGACCGGCGACGAGATCTGGTGCCAGCTGTTCTCCGAGCCCGACGCCGGGTCCGACCTCGCCTCGCTGCGCACCAGGGCGACCAAGGTGGACGGTGGCTGGCGGATCGACGGGCAGAAGATCTGGACCAGCCGGGCGCAGCTGGCCGCGCACGCGATCCTGCTCGCCCGCACCGGCGGCGGCCCGCGGCACAAGGGCATCACGTACTTCCTGCTGCCGATGGACAGCCCGGGCGTCACCGTCCGGCCGCTGGCGCACATGCTCGGCGAGGCCGAGTTCAACGAGGTCTTCCTCGACGGGGTCTTCGTCCCCGACGAGCTGGTGGTCGGCGAGGTCGACGGCGGCTGGCGGGTCGCCATGGGCACGCTCGGCTACGAGCGCGTCGCGATCGCGACCGGCCGGGTCAACACCCAGCGCGCGGTCGCGGACATCATCGCCGACATCGCCGGGCGCACCGGCGAGGACGGGGGTCCGCTCGGCGCGGACCCGGCGGTCCGGCAGCGGGTGGCCGACCTCTACGGCCGCGCGCTGACCCACCGGCTGATCGGCCAGCGGGTCGTCACCCTCGCCGCCGAGGGCGGCCCGCCCGGACCGGTCACCTCGATCGGCAAGCTGTACTTCTGCCCCCTGGTCGAGGAGCTGGCCGACTTCCGGCTGTCGCTGGAGCCGCTCGGCGGCCAGTTCGGGCTCGACGACGAGCTCGCCGAGGCCTCCCGCTGGCTGCGGCTGACCTACCAGGCGCGCGGCACCGCCATCGCCGGCGGCTCCACCTTCATCCAGCGCAACATCGTGGCCGAGCGGATGCTCGGCATGCCGAGGAGCTGACATCGTGGTCTACACCTGGGTACCCACCGAGGACTACATCGAGAACGCCAACGTCACGCGGCTCGCCCGCGCGCACGGCCTCGACTCGCTGGCCGGGCTGCGGGCCCGGTCGGTCGCGGACATCGAGTGGTACTGGGACGCCGTGGTACGCGACCTGGGCCTGCCGTTCCGCACGCCGTACACCCGCGTCGCCGACCTCTCGCGCGGGATCGAGTGGCCCGACTGGTTCCCCGGCGGCGAGCTCAACATCGTCGACGCCTGCCTGACCCGGTGGGCCGGGACGGCGCCCGAGCGTCCCGCGGTGGTGCACGAGGCCGAGGACGGCACCGTCCGCACGCTCACCTTCGGCGAGCTGGCCGCCGAGGCCGAGCGGGTGGCGGCCGGGCTGCGCGCGCTGGGCATCGGCCGTGGTGACGCGGTCGGGCTGTTCCTGCCGATGATCCCGGAGGCCGTCGTCGCGTGTTACGCCGTGGCCCGGCTCGGCGCGGTGCTCGTGCCGCTGTTCTCCGGCTTCGCGCCGACGGCGATCGCCTCCCGGCTGCGGGACGCCGACGCGAAGGCCGTGATCGTCGCCGACGGCACCGTGCGGCGCCGTCGCGAGGTGGCGATGAAGCCCCTGCTCGACGAGGCGCTGGCAGCCTGTCCCTCGGTGCGGCACGTGGTGCTGGTCGGCAACCTCGACCCCGAACCGAAGACCTCGTCGCCGAAGGACGTGCCGTGGTCCGGGCTGCCCGGCGGCGACCCCGGTCCGGCCGAGGCGATGCGCGCCACGGACACCCTGCTGCTCGCCTACACCTCGGGCACCACCGGCAAGCCCAAGGGCGCGGTGCACACCCACGCCGGGTTCCTGGTGAAGACCGCCGCCGAGGTCGCCTACTCCTTCGACCTCGGCCCCGGCGGCGTCTTCTGCTGGGTCACCGACATGGGCTGGATCATGGGCCCGCTGTCGATCTTCGGCACGCACGCCAACGGCGGGAGCCTGTTGCTGTACGAGGGTTCCCCGGACGTGCCGGGCCTGGACCGGCTGTGGCGGCTCGCGGAACGCCACCGGGTCCGCATGCTCGGCGTGTCGCCGACGCTCATCCGCACCCTGCGCACGAGCGAGGGCACCGACCTGAGCGGGTTCGACCTGTCGTCGGTGCACGTGCTCGGCTCGACCGGCGAGCCGTGGGACCCGGACTCCTACGAATGGCTGGCCCGCGACGTGTTCGGCGGCCGGGTGCCGATCATCAACTTCTCCGGCGGCACCGAGGTCGGCGGCTCGTTCCTCGCGCCCTACCCGGTGGAGCCGATCCGCAGCTGCTCGCTCGGCGGTCCGTCGCTGGGGATGGACGTGGACGTGGTCGACGACGACGGGCAGCCGGTCCGGGGCGAGGTGGGCGAGCTGGTCTGCCGCCAGCCCTGGCCGGCGATGACCCGCGGCGTGTGGAAGGACGACGAGCGCTACCTCGAGGCCTACTGGTCGACCTTCCCCGGCATGTGGCGGCACGGCGACTACGCGCTCGTCGACCCCGACGGCCAGTGGTTCATCCGCGGCCGCTCCGACGACGTCATGAACATCGCGGGCAAGCGGCTCGCCCCGGCCGAGGTGGAGGCGGTGCTGGCCACGCACCCCGCGGTCGCGGAGGCGGCGGCGGTCGGCGTGCCGGACCCGAAGAAGGGCGAAGCCGTGTGGGCGTTCTGGGTGCCCCGGCCCGGCGCGGGGGAGGACGTGTCGGCGAAGCTGCGCGAGATGGTGGCCGAGGAGCTGGGCAAGCCGTTCGCGCCCGCCGTCGTGCACCGGGTCGGGCAGCTGCCCAAGACCCGCTCGGCGAAGATCCTGCGCCGAGCGGTGCGGGCCGCGGTGCTCGGCGCCGACCCCGGCGACCTGTCCGGCGCCGAGAACCCCGAGGCCGTCGCGGAGATCAGGGCCGTTGTCCACCCCTGACCCGCCCCGCTCAGCCGTTGCCGGGAACCGGGATCTCGGTGCGTTCCTCGACCTCGAGCACGGCCTCGGCGTAGGAGTGCACGTGCCGGGTCATCCGGCGGACCGCGCCGTCGGGGTCCTGGCCCTTGATCGCCGCGGTGATGGAGCGGTGCGCCCGCACGGTGGTGCGGCGGACCTCGTCGTCGACGAACGCCTCGTTCTCGGTGGCCGCGTAGATCGCGGTCGACAGCGCGGTCATCAGCCCGGTGAGCAGCTCGTTGTGGCTCGCGGTGGCGACGGCGACGTGCCAGTCGACGTTGGCCTGCAGGAAGTCGGCGAGGCTGCCCTCCCCGTCGGCGATGGCCTCGTTGGCGGCGTCGAGGCGAGCCAGGTCGGCGTCGGTGCGGTTGCGGGCGGCCAGCTTCGCGCAGTAGGGCTCGATCGCCTCGCGGGTCTCCAGCAGCGCGGCGAGCCGGACCTGCTGCCCGCGGATGAGCAGGTTGACCGAGCTGGCCACCGAGTCCTTCCCCGGGCGCTGCACGAACGCGCCGCCGCCGCGGCCGGCCTTGATCCGCACCAGGCCCTGGACCTCGAGGATGCGCAGGGCCTCCCGCACGGTGGTCCGGCTCATCTGCGTCTGCGCGACCAGCTCGCGCTCGGTCGGCAGCGCGGTGCCCTCCTCGAAGTCGCCCTCGAGGATGCGCTCCCGCAGGTCGTCGGCGAGCACGTCGGAGGCCTTGGGCACCTCCATCGGGGTCAGGTGCATCGTGGAACGGCTGGTCTTGGTGGCAGGGGGGCGGGTGCCCGCCATGTCAGTCTCCCCACATTTTGGGCTAACGGTCTGACCGAATATACCATTCTTTCCTTGCCGCGAGGTAGTGCACCAGCCCGCGCGGCGTGATCGGTGAAAGGCAAAAGATGCGCTGGACGTTGACCGAAGACCAGGAGCTGTTCCGGGACTCCTTCCGGGGGTGGCTCGACCGGTTCGCCGCCGAGGCGGTGCGCGGCCGGTTCGCCGCCGGTGCCGCCGCCGCGTTCGAGCGGCGGTTCGTCGAGGAGGGCTGGTTCTCGGTCGGCTCCCCGGAACCGCTCGGCGGGCAGGGCGGCGGCCTGCTCGAGCTCGCACTGGCGGCCGAGCAGCTCGGCCGCTCGGCCGCGCCGTCCTCGGCGTGGCTGGCGTCCGTGCTTGCCGTTCCCGTGTTGCCGCCCGAGGTCGCGCGGGCCTGCCTGAGCGGGGGCGAGTTCGCCGTGCTCGCGGTGAACGCGGACAAGCCGGTCGGTTCCCCCGGCTCGGTGGTCGCCGACGGCGCCGTGCTGACCGGGACGGTGTCGCTGGTCCTCGCCGCCGACCGGGCGGCGAAGTTCGTGGTGCCCGCGAGCGGCCGGCTGTACCTCGTCGACGCCGCGGACGCGCGGCTGACCCGGCGCGCTCTGCTCGACCGCAGTCGCTCGGTGGCCGACGTCGTGTTCGAGGGGGTACGGGGCACGGCGCTGCCGGTGGACGCGGTGGCCGAACTGGACCGGCTCGCCTTGCGGGCGGCCGTCCTCGTCGCGGCGGACAGCCTCGGCGCGAGCGAGCGGATGCTCGAACTGGCCGTGGAGTACAGCAAGCAGCGCCACCAGTTCGGCGTGCCCATCGGCTCGTTCCAGGCGGTCAAGCACGCCGCCGCCACGATGCTGGTCGCGGTCGAGTCCGCACGGTCGCTCGTCTACTACGCGGCCGCGTCCGTCGAGCAGGAGCACGAGGACTTCCCGCTGCACGCGGCGGCGGCGAAGGCCCAGGTGTGCGGGTCGGCCGCCGGGACCGCGGACAGCGCGCTGACCCTGCACGGCGCGATCGGCTACACGTGGGAGCACGACCTGCAGCTGTTCTACAAGCGCGCCAAGCTCGACAGCCGCCTGTTCGGGTCGGCGGCGGAGTGGAACGAGCGTCTCGCGGCGGCACTGCCGCTGGTGCCCGCGGTTCTATAGTTTTGGTCCGTCCTTTGTTATAGTTGGGCCAAATCCAATGTCGGGTGGGAGAGCAGCGGTGGACTTTGCACTGACCGAGGACCAGGCGACCATTCGCCAGGCGGTGGCCGAGCTGGCCCGTAAGTTCGACGACCAGTACTGGCTCGAGAAGGACGCGGCGCACGAGTTCCCCACCGAGTTCTACAACGCCTTCGCCCAGGGTGGTTGGCTCGGCATCACCACGCCGGAGGAGTACGGCGGGCACGGCTTCGGCATCACCGAGGCGGCGCTGCTGCTGGAGGAGGTGTCGGCCTCCGGTGGCGGGATGAACGCCGCCAGCTCGATGCACCTGTCGATCTTCGGCATGCACCCGGTGATCGTGCACGGCTCCGAGGAGCTCAAGCAGCGCACGCTGCCGCGCATCGTCAGCGGGGACCTGCACGTCTGCTTCGGCGTCACCGAGCCCGGGGCGGGCCTGGACACCACGCGCATCACGACCTTCGCGCGCCGGGAGGGCGACGAGTACGTCGTGAACGGGCGCAAGGTGTGGATCTCCAAGGCCGTGGAGTCGGAGAAGATCCTGCTGCTGACCCGGACCACCAAGTTCGAGGACGCCAAGAAGAAGACCGACGGCCTCACGCTGTTCCTCACCGACCTCGACCGGTCGAAAGTGGACATCCGGCCGATCCGCAAGATGGGCCGCAACGCCGTCACCTCGAACGAGCTGTTCATCGACGACCTGCGGATCCCGGTCGAGGACCGGGTCGGCGAGGAGGGGCAGGGTTTCAAGTACATCCTCGACGGCCTCAACCCCGAGCGGATGCTGGTCGCCGCCGAGGCGCTCGGCCTCGGCAGGGCGGCGCTGCGGGCGGCGGTCCGCTACGGCAACGAGCGAGAGGTGTTCGGCCGTCCCATCGGGATGAACCAGGGCCTGCAGTTCCCGCTCGCGGACTCCCTCGCCCGCCTCGACGCCGCGGAACTGGCCCTGCGCAAGGCGACCTGGCTCTACGACAACGGCAAGCCGTGCGGCCGCGAGGCCAACACGGCGAAGTACCTGTGCGCCGACGCCGGCTTCCAGGCCGCGGACCGCGCACTGCAGACCCACGGCGGCATGGGGTATTCGGAGGAGTACCACGTCTCGCGCTACTTCCGCGAGGCCCGCCTGCTCAAGATCGCACCGCTGAGCCAGGAGATGGTCCTGAACTACCTCGGCTCACACGTGCTCGGACTGCCGAGGAGCTACTGATGTTCCGTCTGGACAACCGATCCGCGCTCGTGACCGGCGCCGGCGGCGGCATCGGCGCCGCCGTCGCCCGCGCGTTCGCCGACGCCGGGGCGCGCGTGCTCGTCACCGACATCGACGAGCAGGCCGCGAAGGCGACCGCGGAGAGCATCGGCGACGCGGCCGAGTACCGGGCGCTCGACGTCCGCGACGCGGCCACCGCGGCGGAGGCGGCCGCGCAGGCGGCGGCGCTCGGGGACGGGAAGCTGCACATCCTGGTCAACAACGCCGGGGCGATCGCGCCCGCGATGTTCCCGAAGCTGACCGAGGAGGCGTTCCGGCGCATCGTCGACATCCACCTGGTCGGCAGCTTCGTGTGCAGCAAGGCGGTGCTGCCCTACCTGCCGGATGACGGCAGCGGGCGGATCATCAACGTCACCTCCGCCGCCGGGCTGGAGGGCACGATCGGCCAGGCGAACTACGGCGCCGCGAAGGCCGGGATCATCGGCCTGACCAAGTCGCTGGCCAAGGAGCTGGCCCGGCGGCAGGTCACGGTCAACGCGCTCGCGCCGCTCGCGGCCACGGCGATGACGGAGAACATCCGCGGCAACGAGAAGCTGGCCGCGAAGACGCTCGCGCGCATCCCGCTCGGCCGCTGGGCGGCTCCGGACGAGATCGCGGGCAGCTTCGTGTTCCTGGCCTCGCCCGCGGCGGGCTACATCACCGGCCAGGTGCTGCCGGTCGACGGCGGGACGGTGATGTGATGAGCAAGCACACGAAGAGCCCCATGCTCGCGGCCGGGCGCGAGGTCCTGCTCGCCGAGGCCGTGCGCACGCCGATCGGCAAGTCCCACCCCGAGCGCGGCTGGTACCGCGACACGCATCCGAACGCGATGCTGGCCGCCTGCTACACCGAGCTCGTCTCGCGGGCCGGCATCGAGCCCGGCGCGGTCGAGGACCTGGTGATCGGCTGCACCGCGCCGTTCGGTGAGCAGTCCCGCAACATCGGCCGCAACGCGTGGCTGCAGGCCGGGTACCCGCCCGAGGTGCCCGCGGTGACGCTGGACCGGCGCTGCGGCTCGGCGCAGACGGCGATCGCGATGGGCGCCGGGCTGATCGGGTCCGGCACGCACGACCTCGTCATCGCGGGCGGTGTCGAGCACATGGGACACGTCCCGATCGACTCGCCGGTGAAGATCTCCGAGCTGTACGGCGATCCGTGGCCCGAAGAGCTGCGCGAGCTGTATTCCTTTGTGCACCAGGGCGAAAGTGCCGAGCTGATCGCCGACCGCTGGGACATCGGGCGCACCGAGATGGACGAGTTCGCGGTCCGCTCGCACCGGCTGGCGTCCGAAGCGCTGGAGGCGGGCCGGTTCGACGCCGAAACCGTGCCCTTCGGTGAGCTGCGCGGCGACCAGAGCATCCGGCCCGGTACCGACCTGGAGAAGCTGGCGAGCCTCAAACCCGCCTTCCGCAAGGAAAACGGGCGGATCACGGCGGGCAGCTCGTCGCCGATCTCGGACGGCGCGGCCGCCGTGGTGCTGGCCTCCCGTGCCGCGGCCGCCGAACACGGACTGCGCCCGCGGGCGCGCATCCTCGACCAGACCACGGTCGGCGTGGATCCGGTCATCATGCTCACCGGCCCGATCCCGGCGACCCGGAAACTGCTGCAGCGCAACGGGCTGACCATCGACGACATCGATCTGGTCGAGATCAACGAGGCGTTCAGCTCCGTGGTCCTGGCCTGGGAGCGCGAGCTGAAGCCGGACATGGAACGGGTCAACGTCAACGGCGGCGCGATCGCACTCGGGCATCCGGTCGGCGCGACCGGTGCCCGGCTGATGGCCACGATCCTGGCCGAGCTGGAGCGCCGTGACGCGGAGCTGGGCCTGGTCACGATGTGCTGCGGCGGCGGCCTCGGCACGGCGACCCTGATCCAGCGGCTCGACGGATGATCGACCTCAAGCGCCACATCCCGGAGGGCGCCGGAATCTGGTGGGGCCAGGCCAGTGCCGAGCCCACCCCGCTCGTGCACGCCCTGCTCGACCAGCTCGGCGAACTCGGCCGCCACCGCGCGTTCTGCGGGCTGACCTGGGACCAGCGGCTCACCCGGGAGCTGCCCGAGCAGCTGTCGCTGGTGTCCTACGGCGCGCTCGGCGAGCTGCGCCGCGTCAGCCGCGCCGGACGGCTCACCGTGCTGCCGTGCCACTACTCGGCGCTGCCCGCGATGTTCGCCGAGGGCGCGCTGCCGTCCGACGTCGGGTTCGTCCAGGTCTCCCCGCCGGACGCGGACGGGCTGTGCTCCCTCGGCGTCGGCGCCGACTACGCCGCCGACGCCGTCGAGCACACGCCGGTGCTGCTGGCCGAGATCAACCAGCGGATGCCCGCCACCACGGGCACGCCGCGCATCCCGGTCGGCCGCTTCGCCGCCGTGGTCGAGACCGACCGGCCGCTGGCCGAGGCACCGGCCAAGGAGCCGGACGACGCGGAACTGGCGATCGCCCGGCACGTCGCCGGGCTGATCTCGGACGGCGACACGCTGCAGATGGGCGTCGGGTCGCTGCCCTCCGCGGTGCTGGACTGCCTGGCCGGGCACTCCGACCTGGGCTTCCACTCCGGCATGATCTCCGACGGCGTGCTGCGGCTGGTGGAGAAGGGCGTGCTGACCGGCGCCCGCAAGGAGATCGACCGCGGCGTCATCGTCACCGGCGCCGCGCTGGGCACCGCCGAGCTGTACGACCGGCTGCCGGACCTGCCGGTGCACTTCCGGCCGGCGAGCTACACGCACGCGCCGGCCACCCTGTCCCGGCTGCGGTCGCTGGTGTCGGTCAACTCCGCCATCGAGGTCGACCTCACCGGCCAGGTCGGCGCCGAGGTCCGCCGCGGCGCCTACATCGGGGCCGTCGGCGGCCAGGCCGACTTCACCCGCGCCGCGTCGCTCACCGGCACCCGGTCGGTCATCACCGTGCGGGCCCGCTCGGGCACGCACTCCACCATCGTGACGGCGCTGCACGGCGGCGCCGTCACCACGTCCCGGTCCGATGTGGACTGTGTGGTGACCGAGTACGGCGTGGCGCACCTGCGTGGGTGCGACCTGGCCGAGCGGGCGCGACGGCTGGTCGCGATCGCCGCACCCGAGCACCGCGAAGCCCTGTCGAGAGGAGCCCACCCATGACCACCCGGCGACCGAGCAGCGTGCACATCCGCGAGGTCGGCCCGCGCGACGGTTTCCAGAACGAGCCCGAGCACATCCCCACCGAGCAGAAGGTGCGGCTGATCAACGCGCTGGCGAGCACCGGGCTCAAGCGGATCGAGGTCGCGAGCTTCGTGCGTCCCGACGTCATCCCGCAGCTGTCCGACGGGGTCGAGGTGCTCAACCGGATCGACGTGCCCGGCGACGTGCGGCTGATGGTGCTGATCCCGAACAGCAGGGGCCTGGACAACGCGCTGAAGGTGCGGGAGAAGTTCCACGAGGCCGCGATCTTCGTGTCCGCCTCGGAGACCCACAACAAGAAGAACGTCAACCGCACGGTCGGCGAGACCATGGCGGACAACGAGAAGATGGCCGCGCGCATCAAGGGCGAGGGCCTGGACTGCGCGGCGGTGATCGCGACCTCGTTCGGCTGCCCGTACGAGGGCAGGGTCGCCCTGGAGCGGGTGCTCGGCCTCGCCGAGCGGTTCGCCGAGGCGGGTGCGACGGAGATCGGTTTCGGCGACACCACAGGCATGGCGAACCCCGCGTACGTGACGGAGTTCTTCACCGCCGCGCTGGACCGGCTGCCCGGCGTCGAGGTCACCGCGCACTTCCACAACACCCGCGGGCAGGGCCTCGCCAACGCCTTCGCCGCCCTGGAGGTGGGCTGCGCGAGCTTCGAGTCCAGCTTCGGCGAGCTGGGCGGCTGCCCGGTCCCGCCCGGATCGACCGGCAACATCGCGACCGAGGACCTGGTCAGCATGTTCCACGAGATGGGCGTGGAAACCGGTCTGTCGCTGCCCGGGCTCATCGACGCGGCACGCGCCGCGCAGGACGTCCTGGGCCGCAAGCTCACCAGCCATTCGATAGTGGCCGGACCCGTCAACTGGAACTGAGAGGAAGCACATGAGCAACCGCGTCGCGCTCGTCACCGGCGGTGCGCAGGGCATCGGGCAGGGCATCGCGCAGACCCTGGGCGAGCAGCAGTACCGGGTCGCGATCGCCGACCTGAACCTCGAGGCCGCCCAGGCCACCGCGAAGTCGATCACCGAGGCGGGCGGCACCGCGCTGGCGGTGCAGGCCGACATCACCGACACCGCGTCGGTGCAGGCCGCGGTCAAGACCGTGACCGAGGAGCTCGGACCGGTGGAGATCGTGGTGAACAACGCGGGCTGGGACGACTTCATGAAGTTCGTCGACACCGACGAGGACTTCTGGAACCGCATCCTGGACATCAACTTCAAGGGCGCGCTGCGGGTCGTCCAGGCCGTCGTGCCGGGCATGATCGAGCGCGGGTTCGGCCGGGTGATCAACATCGGCTCGGACGCCGGCCGCGTCGGGTCCTCGCTGGAGGCGGTGTACTCGGGCGCGAAGGGCGGCATCATCGCGTTCACCAAGACGCTGGCCCGCGAGGTCGCCACGAAGGGCGTCACGGCCAACACGGTGTGCCCTGGCCCGACCGATACCCCGGCGCTGCGCAAGTTCGCCGACAACTCCGGGCAGGACGCCGACAAGGTGCTGGCCGGGATGGTGCGCGGGGTGCCGATGAAGCGGCTGGCCAAGCCGAGCGACGTCGCGGCCGCGGTCGCGTTCTTCGCCTCCGACGCCGCCGAGTACGTCACCGGGCAGACCCTGTCGGTCAGCGGCGGATTGACGATGGCGTGAGCGTCGGCTGGAAGCAGGTCGGCGACTACGCCGACATCCGCCTCGAGCACAGCGGGGACGGGATCGCCAAGATCACCATCTGCCGCCCCGAGGTGCGCAACGCCTTCCGGCCGCAGACGCTGGTGGAGATCTCCGACGCGCTCGACGTGGCCCGCGAGGACACCTCGATCGGGGTGATCATCCTTACCGGGCAAGGAGATCTCGCCTTCTGCTCCGGCGGTGACCAGCGGGTGCGCGGCGACACCGGGTACCTGTCCGAGCCCGGCAGGCCCGGCCGGTTCCACGTCACCGATCTCCACGTGCAGATCCGGCGGCTGCCCAAGCCCGTGGTCGCGATGGTCGCGGGCTACGCGGTCGGCGGGGGACAGGTGCTGCAGCTGGTGTGCGACCTGGCGATCGCCGCCGACAACGCCAGGTTCGGGCAGACCGGGCCGCGGGTCGGCTCCTTCGACGGCGGGTTCGGCGCCGGCCTGCTCGCGAACCTGGTCGGCACCCGCAAGGCCAAGGAGATCTGGTTCCTGTGCCGCCAGTACGACGCGCGGCAGGCGCTGGAGCTGGGGCTGGTCAACACCGTCGTGCCGCTGGCCGGGCTGGAGGCCGAGACCGTGCGGTGGTGCCGGGAGATGCTGGCGCTGTCGCCGTTCGCACTGCGCATGCTCAAGGCGAGCTTCCACGCGGCCGAGGACGGGCTGGCCGGCATCCAGCAGCTCGCGCACGACGCCAACCTGCTGTTCTACGCCTCCGAAGAGGCCAAGGAAGGCCGCGAGGCCTACAAGGACAAGCGCACGCCGGACTTCGGCCGGTTCCCGCGCCGGCCCTGAGTACGAAAGGTTCATCATGAGCGACACCGTGGTCGTCCGCCGCTCCGCCGGGGCCGGTATCGAGGTCTGCACACTGAAGCGCCCGCCCGCCAACGCATTGGGGCTGCCCATCATCGAGGGGCTGCACGCCGCGCTCGACGAGGCAGCCGGCGCGAAGGTCGTGGTCGTGTCGTCGGAGGTCCCGGGCTTCTTCGCGGCGGGCGCCGACATCAAGCACATGTCCTCGATCGACGCGAAGTCGTTCACCGAGTACGGCGACCGGCTGCGCGGTGTGCTCGACCGGCTGGCCGCGCCGGACCGGATCACCATCGCCGCGGTGGACGGCCTCGCCCTGGGCGGCGGGCTGGAGCTGGCCATGGCGTGCACGCTCCGGGTCGGCTCGGCGTCGGCGAGGTTCGGGCTGCCCGAGGTCAAGCTCGGCCTGATCCCGGGCGCGGGCGGGACGCAACGGCTGCCCCGGCTCGTCGGGCGCGGCCGGGCGCTGGACATCATGCTCACCGCGCGCCAGGTCCCGGCCGAGGAGGCGCACGCCATCGGGCTGATCGACCGCCTGGTGCCGGCCGGGACGGCGGAGAAGGCGGCGCTGGAACTGGCGCAGGAGCTGGCCGGGCTGTCGCTGCCGGCGCAGCAGGCGGTGATCCGCACCGTCGACGCGGCCTTCGACCTTCCGCTGGAGCAGGGTTTCCGGTACGAGGTCGAGCAGGAGCAGGAGCTGTTCGAGTCCGGCGAGGCCCGTGAAGGGATCACCGCGTTCCTCGAGAAGCGGCCGGCGAACTTCGCGTGAGCCGTGAGTACCGAGGTGGTTCCGCCGGCCGCCCCGGCGCCGAAGTTCAGCCGGACCCCGGCGACGCTCGGCACGCGTACAAGGTCGGCAGCGATCGGGTGTGATCGCCGTGGAGGGAGAGGGATGTACGGACTGACCGTCTTCAGCTCGGGTTCGGGACCCGAACGGTTCCGCCGGATGGCAGAGCTCGCGGCGAGAGCCGAGGAAGCGGGGTTCGACGCGGTGTGGACCGGCGAGCTGTACAACCGGTCGGCGACCGTGCCGCTGGCGGTGCTGTCGCAGGCCACCAGCCGCGTCCGGCTCGGCACGAACATCGCCTACGGCGTCGGGCGCACCCCGCTGGTGTGGGCGGCCGAGGCCCGCGACCTCGACGAGCTCTCCGGCGGGCGGCTGACCCTCGGCCTGGGCAACGGCACGCCGCGGATGATGGCGGACTGGCACGGCGTCAGCGGCGAGGCCCCGGCCGCCCGGATGGAGGAGCTGGTCACCGTGCTGCGCAAGCTGTGGCGCCTGCACGAAGGCCCGGTCGAGCACGAGGGCCGCTTCTACCGCGTCCGGCTGCGGCCGACCTCCGACACCCCGCCGCCCGTCCAGGAGTACCTGCCGATCTGGACCGCGGGCGTCAACCCGCGGATGATCCGCGCCGCGGGCCGGGTCGCGGACGGGCTCGTCGGGCACCCGATGTTCACCCCGGCCTACCTCGACGAGGTCGTGCGGCCCGGCCTGGCGGCCGGGCTGGCGGACTCGGGCCGGGAACCGGGCGACGTCAAGCTGATGGGCATCCTGATGTGCGCGGTCGACGCCGATGCGGACGCCGCACGACGGCGGCTGGCCTTCGCCGTCGCCCAGTACGCGGCCTCCCGGGTGTACGACCGGCTGTTCGCGCTGCACGGCTGGTCCGCTGCCCAGGCGAAGATCCGCGAGGCCGCGCGCACCGGGGACGGCGACGCGATGACCGCCGCCGTGCCCGACGAGGCGCTCGACGCGGTCGGCGTGGCGTGCCGTCCCGGCGAGCTGAAGGAGCGGGTCGCGGTGCACGCGCGCGACTACGACCACCTCAACCTGGTGAGCGTGCCGTGGGGGCTCAAACCCGACGAGGCGGAGGAAGCGACAGTGGCGATCGTGGCGGGGATGAGCTGATGGTGGAGCTGAAGCTGGAGACGATCGAGCTGGCGGAGCCGGTGCGGGGCGTCGTCGTGGCGACCCTGAACCGGCCGGAGAGCCTCAACTCGATGACGGTGACGATGTTCGCCGAGCTCGAGCGGCTGGCGTTCGCCCTCGGCGATGACGACGACGTGCGGGTGCTGGTCCTCACCGGCGCCGGCAAGGCGTTCTGCGCGGGCTACGACCTCGACGACGCCGACGAGCTGGCCGGGCTGACCGCGCTCGGGATGCTGGAGCGCCAGGAGCACGCCGCGCGCAGCCTGTCCGCGCTGCGGTCGCTGCGGATCCCGGTGATCGCGGCGGTCAACGGCGCCGCGGCCGGCGGCGGGCTGTCGCTCGCGCTCGCCGCCGACATCAGGCTGGCTTCGCAGACCGCGAAGTTCAATGCCGCGTTCGTCCGCATCGGACTGTCGGCGGGCGACCTCGGCGCGTCCTGGCTGCTGCCGCGCATCATCGGTCCCGCCCTGGCTTCGGAGATCGCCTACACCGGCCGGTTCGTGTTCGCGGAGGAGGCGGAGCGCACCGGGCTGGTGAACAAGGTCGTGCCGGGGGAGCGGTTGCTGGAGGAGGCGCTCGCGATGGCCTCGCTCATCTGTGCCAACTCACCGGGCGGCGTGCAGCTGTCGAAGCGGGCGCTGCAGGCGAACATGGAGATCACCTCCTACGCCGCGGCACTGGAGCTGGAGAACCGCGGCCAGGCACTGCTCACCCGCGGCGCGGACATGCCCGAGGCGCTGGCCGCCTTCAAGGAAAAGCGCGCGCCCGACTTCACCGGCCGCTGAGAGGAAACCATGATCGACTTCGACGTGCCGGAGCTGAGCACGTTGCGCATCGAGGAACCCGAGGACGGGATCCTGCTGCTGCGGATCAACCGGCCGGAGCGGATGAACTCGCAGACCGTCGTGATGTTCGGCGAGTTCCTCGTCGCCGCCCGTGCGATGCGCGACAGCAAGGCGCGGGCGCTCATCCTGACCGGCGCGGGGGAGCGGGCCTTCTGCGCCGGCTTCGACCTCGACGAGATCGACGTGATCACCCGCATGGGCGTGCGGGAGTTCCTGCACTTCCAGGAGCTGGCCACCGGGGGCCTGGCCGCGATCCGCGCGCTGCCGTTCCCGGTGATCGCCGCGGTGCACGGCGCCGCGGTCGGCGGCGGGATGGCGCTCGCGCTGGCCGCCGACCTCCGGCTGGCGGCGCAGAGCGCGAAGTTCAGCGCGGCGTTCGTCAAGGTGGGCCTCTCGGCAGGAGAGCTGGGCACGTCCTGGCAGCTGACCCGGCTGGTCGGGCCGGGACGCGCGGCCGAGATCGCCTACACCGCACGGGTCGTCGCCGCCGAGGAGGCGGAACGGATCGGACTGGTGAACCGGGTGGTGCCCGCGCCGGACCTGCTGGGCGAGGCGCTGGCGACGGCACGGCAGATCGCCGGGAACTCGCCCGGCGGCGTGCGGATGTCCAAGCGGGCGCTGCAGCGCAACCAGGAGGTCGCCTCCTACGCGGGCGCACTGGAGCTGGAGAACCGCGGGCAGGCACTGCTGACCCGCTGCGCGGACATGACCGAGGCGCTGGCGGCGTTCAAGGACAAGCGCGCGCCGGAATTCACGGGAAGGTGAGGGACATGGTGACGCTGGGAGACATCGACCCCGGGTTCGGGCCGAACGACGACCTCCGGCACCGGCCCGAGCCGGGCGGCCGGATGCGCGACAGCCTGTTCTGGGAGCTGATCATGCCGGACGAGCAGCTCGGCATGCAGGTCTACCTGTACCTGACCGACCGCGGCAGGACCGGCTACAACGTGTCGGTGTGGGGCCCGGGTGCCGAGCCGGTGGCGTTGAAGCTGGCGCAGGGCACGGTCGGCGACGACGTCGACCTGGACAACTTCGAGTTCGAGGGCCTGACGGTCAAGCAGCCGGAGCTGCGCCGCACCGCGCAGGTCGGCTACACCAGCGACGAGGTGAGCCTGCAGTTCGACTTCACCGCGCTGCACGACGCGTTCAGCTACAAGTGCAACCCCGACGGCCTGCCGTCGTGGTTCGCGGCCAACCGGCTCGAGCAGACCGGCCACGTGACGGGCTTCCTGGAGGTCGGCGGACGGCGCATCACGTTGGACCGCAAGGGGCACCGGGACCACTCGTGGGGGGTGCGCGACTGGGGCGTGCCGCACCACTGGAAGTGGTTCATCGCCTACACCGAGTCCGGCCGGGTGGTGAACGGCTGGATCTGGATCGCCCGCGGCGAATGGGGTTTCGCCGGGTACGTCGTCAAGGACGGCGTGACCATCCCGGTGTCGCACATCGAGCACAAGGCCGAGTACGACGACGGCATGGTGCAGCGGCGGCTTGAGGCCGACGTCGTGGACATCACCGGCGGGACGACGCGGCTGGTGATGGAGTCCTTCGGCGCGGTCAAGCTGCCCACGAAGGACCCGATGGGCACGGTGATCACCGAGGCCGCCTGCCGGGCCACGATCGACGGTGCCGAGGGTGCCGGGCAGTTCGAGACGCACTGGCCGGGGCAGTACCTGCAGCACCTGATCGAGAGCGGATCATGACCTGGGACTGGAACGACGAACAGCGCGACGGGCTGGCGCGGTTCCTCGCCGCGCACGGGATCTGCGCCGGGCCCGTGACCACCCGGCGCATCGGGGACGGGCATTCGAACCTGACGTTCCTGGTGGGCGACGGGCAGCGCCAGGTGGTCGTGCGCCGGCCGCCGCCCCCGCCCGTCCCACCGGGCGCGCACGACGTGCTGCGCGAGGCGAAGCTGATCGGCGCGCTGGCGGGGACCTCGGTTCCGGTGGCCGAGGTGCTCGCGGTCGCGCAGGCCGGCGAGGTGATCGACGTGCCGTTCTACGTGATGAGCTACGTCGAGGGCCCGGTGATCACGTCGCGGACGCCGGACACGCTGAGCACGCCGGGGGACCGGCGCCGGATCGGCGAGTCCCTTGTGGACATACTCGCCGAGCTGCACGCGGTGGACTGGCGGGCGCGCGGGCTCGCCGGGATGGGCCGCCCGGAAGGCTTCAACGCGCGGCACTTCCGCCGCATGGGCCGGCTGATCGCCGACGAGGAGGGCCGCCCCCCGGCCGAGTTCGCGGAGATCGACGCGTGGCTGGCCGCGCACGTGCCCGCCGAGGCGGGTGCGACGGTCGTGCACAACGACTACCGGCTGGGGAACGTCATCGTCGGCCCGGACTCGCCCGGGCGGATCATCGCCGTGCTGGACTGGGAGCTCGCGACGCTGGGTGACCCGCTCTTCGACGTCGGCTACTTCCTGTCGTCCTGGCCGGTGGCCGGGGAGTCCCGGACGCCGACGGAGGACCTGGCCGTGGCGGCGCTGGAGGAGGGCTACCCCACCCGGGCCGAGCTGGCCGCGCGATACGCGTCGGCGACGGGCCGCGATCTGTCCGGTTTGGACTGGTACACCGCGCTGGCCCTGTGGAAGCTGGCGGTGCTCTACGAATACGGCCGCCGCCGCGCGGTGCGGGGTGTGGGCGACGAGTACTACGCCGACGCCGCTCTGGTGAAGGCCTTCCTGACAGCGGCGGAGCAAGCCGCGTCGTGACGCGGACGCTCACAGCGAAAGGGGCCGCCTCGACCTGAGGCGGCCCCTTTCGCTGTGCTCAGACGTTGCGCTGCGCCTTCGCCGCCGCGCTCGCGGCCTTGCTGCGTTCCCTGATCTCCGCCCAGTCCTCATCGGACAGTGACGTTAGCCCGGCGAACGTGCCCGGGCCCGCCAGGCGCTGGCCGCCGTCCATGGCGATCGTCTCGCCGGTCAGGTAGTCGCACGCGTCGGACAGCAGGAAGATCGTCAGGTTCGCCAGCTCCTCGATCGTGCCCATCCGGCCCATCGGCACCTGGTCCGCCTGCGTCGCGCCCACCGCGCTCTTGTCCGTCGGGTTGAGCATCTCCCACGCGTAGTCCGTGGGGATCGGCCCCGGCGCCAGCGCGTTGAGCCGGATGCCGTACTTCGCCCACTCCACCGCCAGCGACATCGTCATCGCGTGCACCGCGGCCTTCGCCATCGCCGAGGGCACCACGAACGCCGAACCGCTCCACACCCAGGTGGTCAGCGTCGACAGCACCACGCCCGGCAGGCCCTGCTCGATCCAGCGGCGCCCGGCCGCGTGGGTGGTGTTGAACGACCCGTTCATCACCGTCGAGCTCACCGCCTCGAACCCGCGTGCGCTCAGCGTCTTCGTCGGCGCGATGAAGTTGGCCGCGGCGTTGTTGATCACGCCGGTGAGCGGGCCGTGCCCGGCCCAGATCTCCGCCATCGCCGCGTCGACCAGGTCTGCATCACGCACGTCCACGGTCTGGAAGTGCACGGTGCCGGGCTTGCCCGCCTCGGCCGCGGCCTCCGCGAGCACCGTCTCCCGACGGCCCCACAGATGCACCTGCGCCCCGTGGTCGGCCAGGTGCCGCGCGACCCCGCGGCCCAGCCCCGTGCCGCCGCCGGTGATCAGGATGCGCTTGCCCGCCAGCAGGTCCGCGGCGAACACGGACTTCCTCGTCGATGCCATCCGGTGTCCCTCTCTACAGCCCGAAGCTCTTGCTGATGATCTCGCGCTGGATCTCGTTGGTGCCGCCGTAGATCGGCGGCGCCAGGGCCTTGCGCACCTGGCCTTCCATGCCGTACTCGCGTGCGTAGCCGTAGCCGCCCATCATCTGCATCGCCTCCAGCGCGGTGTGCTTGGCGATCTCGGTGCACTTGAGCTTCGCCATCGACCCCTCCCGGGCCAGTTGGTCCTCCTCACCGGCGTCGATCCGCGCCGCGACGTCGTAGACGAACGCCTTCGCGTAGGCGATCTCCGTTGCCAGGTCGGCGATCCGGTGCCGGATCGCCTGGAAGCTGCCGATCGTCCGGCCGAACTGCTCCCGCTCCTGCACGTACGCGAGCACGTCGTCCAGCGACCGCTCCGCGGCACCCAGCGACATCGTCGCGATGATGAGCCGCTCGACGGACAGCCCGCGCATCAGGTGCTTCCACGCCTGCCCGGCCTCGCCGACGACGTTCGCGACCGGGATCCGCACGCTGGTGAAGAACAGGTCGTTGACCGTGCGCGGTTCCATCGTCTCGATGCCGCGGATCTCCAGCCCGGGCACGTCGGTCGGCACGATCAGCAGCGTCAGGCCCTGATGCTTGTCGCCGGTGGAGTCGGTGCGGGCCAGCAGCAGGAGGTGCTTGGCGATGTGCGCGGCCGAGGTCCAGGTCTTCTGGCCGTCGACGACGTAGTGGTCGCCGTCGAGCACCGCCCTGATCCGCACCGAGCCCAGGTCCGATCCCGCGCCGGGCTCGGACAGCGCGATGGCCTCCACCTCGCCGGCGCAGAGGCCGCCGAGGATGTCCTTCTTCTGTTCCTCCGTGCCGTAGCGCAGGTACGTCTGCGCGGCGGTCAGGCCGGTGGAGTACGCCGTGATCGGGGCCAGGCCGCGGGAGGTCTCCTCGAGGAACAGGCACTCGTCGACCATGCCCGCCCCGGCTCCGCCGTACTCCTCCGGGATCGACACGCCGAGCCAGCCGAGCGCGGCGAGCTTGCGCAGGATCTCCGGGCTGTTGGCGAGGCTGCCGCCGTCGGTGAGCGCGTCCCGCTGGGCGAGCGTCCGGCACTCGCTGTCGCAGAACTCGCGCACCGCGGCGGCGAACCGTCGCTGTTCCTCGCTGAATCGCATCGTGAACGACCGTTATCAGTTGCCGCGGAAGGCGGAGAAGTCGGGGGTGCGCTTCTCGTTGAAGGCCGTGATGCCCTCGTTGGCCTCCGCGGACTCGCCGAAGGTCTTGAGGTAGGAGTACGCCATCTGGCCGACGGCCGCGAACTGCTCGGTGTCGGTGTTGAACGACTGCTTGAGCACCTTGAGCGCGGTGGGGGACAGGGCCAGGATCTCGTCGGCCCAGGCGCGCACCTCGGCGTGCAGGTCGGCGGCCGGGACGACCTTGTTGACCAGGCCCCAGTTCTCCATCTGGGCCGCGGTGTAGCGGCGGCAGAGGAACCACACCTCGCGAGCGCGCTTCTCGCCGAGGACGCGGGCGAGGTAGCCGGTGCCGAAGCCGGCGTCGAACGAACCGACGCGCGGCCCGTTCTGGCCGAACTTCGCGGTGTCCGCGGCGATGGTGAGGTCGCACAGCACGTGCAGCACGTGGCCGCCGCCGATGGCGAAGCCGTTGACCGCGGCGATCACCGGCTTGGGCACGTCGCGGATGACGTGGTGCAGCGCGTCGATCTCGAAGAGGCCGGAGTCCGACGGGCCGTAGTCGCCGGTCTCCGCGCGCTGCTTCTGGTCGCCGCCCGTGCAGAAGGCCTTCTCTCCGGCGCCGGTCAGGCAGATGACGCCGACCTCGTCGCTGTTCCACGCCTTCTTGAACGCCTTCACCAGTTCGTCGACGGTGCGCGCGCGGAAGGAGTTGTACCGCTCCGGCCGGTTGATCGTGATCCACGCGAGGCCGTTGTCGGCCTTGTACGTGATGTCGGTGAAGTCGTCCATGATGACCCGGGGTCCTTTCCACGTCGAGAAGAACAAGGGCAGCGGCACCCTTGGTGCGCCCGCCTCCCCGAATCTAGGGGCGTGAACGAGCGTTATCAAGGGTGCCGCCGCCGGTGACGGTGCGGGGAAGGTGGATTTACCCCTTAGGAGGGAGGCCGCCTACCCCTTCGTGGAGTCCGGTCAGCCGCGGCGAACGGCGATCGACGCCCCGAGGTGAACGGCACCGCCCGCGGTTCCGTCGCAGCCGGCGCACGAATGGCCGGCGCCGGAGTGGGCGTGCGGGAACAGCTGGACGTCGGTGTCCGCGTCGTGGCCGGGCGGAGCCGGCGGCGTCGTACGCCCGGACGACTCCAGGGCCAGCAGAGCGGCCCCGTACGCGCCGGTGATCTGCGGATGTGCGGGCACCTGGACCTCGAGGCCGAGGGCCCGCGCCAGGAACCGCACCGCGGCGGGGTTCTGCGCCACCCCGCCGGTCATGACGACCGGTGCCCGCCGGCCGACCTGCGCCACCAGCGCCAGCGTCCGGCCCGCGATCGCGCGGTGCACCGAGGCCGCGATGTCCGGCGTGGGAAGCCCCTGCGCCAGCATGGAGACGATCTCGGTCTCGGCGAAGGTCGCGCACATCCCGCTGACCTCGAGGTCCGGGCTGCCGCGCAGCGCGAGCCCGCCCAGGGTCTCGATGTCGCACTCCAGAGCCCTGGCCAGCACCTCGTAGAACCGGCCGGTGCCACTGGCACACCGGTCGTTCATCGCGAAGTCGTCCACCAGGCCGCTCTCGTCGACAACGATCGCCTTGCTGTCCTGTCCGCCGATGTCGACGACCAGCCGCACCCCGGGGCACATCGCCGCCGTGCCGCGGGCGTGACAGGTGATCTCGGTGAACATCCGGTGCGTGCCGGGCACCAGCTTGCGGCCGTACCCGGTCGACACCGTCCCCGACACGTCGCCCTCGGCGATCCCGGCCTCCGCGAGCGCGAGGTCGATGGCCTTCTGCATGCCCTGACGGCTCACCGCCCCCATCTGCACGACACTGGTCGCGACCAGGTCGCCCCGCCCGTCCACGACGGCGGCCTTGGCGGTGGTCGACCCCAGGTCGACGCCCAGGTAGTGGCCGGTCATGCGATCGCGCTGAACCCGTCGGGCAGGGCTCCGCGCTCCCGGCGGACGTCGATCGCCTCGAGCATGGCCACCAGCCGGCTCTCCAGGATGCCGTCCTTGTAGAACGACGCGTCCGCGACGTCGCCTTCGAAGAAGATGGACGGGATGCCCAGCTTGTCCTGTGCCGCCTTGGCGAGCAGGCGCTGCGGCCCGGTGAAGGCGCGGCAGGTGCGCGTGGAGTGGAACACGAGGCCGTCGAGGCCGTACTCCTCGCAGTCGCGCAAGGTCAGGTACTCCAGCGTCTTGGCGCCGTGGTTCGTGGGGCACAGCAGGTAGTGCTGCGCCATGCCCAGAATCGGGTCGGAGGTGTCGATCAGGTGCGGTTCCTGCCAGAACGCGTTCTGGATGTAGCGCCCGGCCAGCACCGCCACGCCGTGCTCGGCGAACTTGCGGGACAGGAAGCCGAGCTTGTTCCAGTTCATGATGCCGTCGAAGTACAGCCGGTACTTCTCGTCCTTGACCGCGGAGACCCCGTTGTCGATCCGGTCGGAGATCTCGTCGCGCACGGCCGCGAAGTAGTCCACCAGCTCCTGGTTCCCGGGCAGGAAGTTGATGGGCGCGACGCTCGCGATCCAGTCCCAGAACGTGGCGGGCGCGGGTTTTGCCTTGCACAGGGCCAGACCTTCACGGCGCAGCTCCGCCGCGCGTTTGATGTGGGTCATGCTCTCGCAGAGCGCGTCGTGGTCGAACGGGCGTCCGGTCTGCTGCTCGAGGAACTCGATGAGGTTGCGCAGCTGCTCGGCGACGAACTTCGACGCGTCCTCCCACTCCTCGCCCCGGAGATACCCGGCGTCGGGCCGGTTTCCCCAGAGGAAGGGGTGCGAGATGTTGAAGATGGGCAGCTTCTTGCCGAAGACCCGGTAGGAGATGCCGTCCCACTGCTGTCCGGTGCTGCAGCCGGCGTAGTTGTTGACGAAGAAGTCCGGCGCGGGCAGCTTCGCGGCCAGCACTTCCTGGTCGTGCGCGCCGACGACACCCGTCTGGTCGCCCTCGGTGCCCTGCAGGGTGAGCACGGAACACCCCAGGTGGGTCCGCGAGTAGGAGCAGAGCTCGGCGTTGTAGCCGTACTCGGCCCCGGCCAGCTGCGCCGGGCCCTCCACGCGCTGGGCGGCCAGCCGCGCCGCGAAAGCCTCGCCGTGGCACCACGCGAGCCCGGCCGCCTGGAACATCGGGTTGAGCGCGCCGCCGTTGTACCAGACGATCTTCTTTCCCCGCTCGCGGGCGGTGAAGAGGTCCTCCCAGTACTCGGAGATCAGCCGGCCGCCGACGCGGGTGATCCCGAGCCTGTTGCTCTTGTCCTCGGCAGGCTTTTCGATCGTTTCCAGCATTTCGACTCGTCTCCTGTCGGTCGGGGTTCAGACGTGCACGGGCCGGCGGCGGCGAGCGCGCTCCACCAGCGTCTCGATCCGCGTGCGGAAGGATTCGAGGGGGATGCCTTCGTGCTCGGTCTCGATCTGAAGCTGCGGGATTCCCGCCGCGTCAAGGCGTTTGCGCAGTTCGGGGTAGTAGAGCATGTGCGGTTCGCAGAACTTCGGTACCAGGTGGATGACCGCTTCGGCAGCACTGACGCGGACGGCGTCCACGAGGTAGCCGTCCCAGTCGACGTCCTGCTGAACCCGTGTGGGGCAGGGGATGGTGACGTTGCGCCGCGCGTACCACTCGCCAAGGGCCTCGACGGGGTCACCGGTCTCCGCGACGTCCGTGGAGACGTAGCGGCGGCCGTGGTAGAGGTCGTCGTCGACGACTGCCGCGCCACTGTCCTCGATGACCTCGAGCAGTTCCCGGCGCGGCGCGTGGCACAGGTGCCCCGACAGGTGCACCCGCACCCTGTCGTCCCGCTCGGACCTGCGTGGCTCCAGCAGGACGTCGGTGAGCAGCGCGTGGTGTTCGACCGGGTCCATCACCATGCTCGAGGTGATGATGTCCTGGAGTTCGACGGGGCCGAACGCGGCATTCCCGGTGGCGCGCTCGTCGAGCAGCCGCCGGATCAGCGCGCGGTCCCGGTTGTACGCGCCGATGCTGTCGCGGAGGGTGCCGAGCTCGACCGGGTTCCCGGTGAACGCCTCGATCTCCGCCCGGATCCGCCGCATCATCGCCGAGACCTGCCGGGGCGCCCAGGGGTCGTTCATGGACGTGTTGAGCATGCCGAGGAACACCGTCGTGTCCGGTTTCAGCGAGCGCACGATGTCGGCCGAGCCGATCAGCTGGATGCAGTGGTCGGCCTGGAAGACCCCGTCGTACACGTCGAAGCGCCCGGTGGCCACCTGGTCGGCCAGGTTGCGGGTGTAACCGCAGTAGAACTCCGCCAGCAGCGCGCGGCCCTCCGTGATCGGCTGCTGGTCGTCCTGGACGATCACCGGCAGCGCGCCCGCGGCGTGCGCCAGCTCGCGCGGGAAGTTCATCGGAAGGATCGCCAGTACCGGACGGCCGGCGTGCCCGGACCGCCACTGCTCGATGTAGACGCGGGGATCGCGCGCCACCTCGACCAGTTTCGCCATGGCTGCGGAAGACGCGTCGGTCATCGCGGATGGTTCCTCTCGTCGATTCTGTCGATACTCTACGCCGTGCGTAATCCAATCACAAGAAACGTAAAACATCGGGAGTGGAGAGGACGGCAACAGGACGTGCTTGGGTTCACTGACGTCTGTATCCGGACGCGCCGACGGCGTGCCTGCCATCCACTGTGGACGCTCGGGAGCGTCAGCGCTCGCCGTGGTGGTGCGCCGAAGCGACGACGCAGAGCTTTCCCGCCTGGTTGAGCCCCGTCACCTGCGTCACGGCCAGCCGGCGGCCGTGGCTGGCGACGTCGGCGTGGAACGTGCCGACATCGCCGCCCACGAGCGGCCGCAGGTAGCTGACGGTCAGCGAAGCCGGGGTCAGGCCGCCGGCCACCGAGTCGACCGCCAGGCCGGCCAGTAGTCCGGTCAGCCAGAGCGTGATCCCGCCGTGCAGCGTCCGCAACGGGTTGACCAGATCGTCCTCGATGGGGATCGAGAGCCGGGCGCGGCCGTCCACGGCCGACGTCCTCTCGCGGACGGTCTCGCCGAGTTCGCCGACCGACCGGCAAGGACCCGCGAAAGCGCTTTCATCGGACTGTCCGGCAGGGGCCCGCTCGATGAACCGCCCCCACTGACGGCATCGAGCGACCAGTTCGCCGTCCGACGCGAGGACCGAGCCCTCCGCCAGCCCGGTCCGCCCGGATGCGTGCACGACACGGGCCTGGGCGGACAGCCGCGTGCCGTCGGCCGGCAGCGGGCTGAGGAAATCGAGCGAGATCTCGGTGCTCACCGACCACCAGCCGGCGGGCGCCGACCCGATCAGCGCGTAGCCGAGCACGTTGTCCGCCAGCACGCCCACCGCCGAGGCCTCGCCCGGCCCGCTCGACCAGGGGCCATTGGTCATGAACCCCCGGCATTCGTCCCCGTCGGCGCTCAGGCCGCCGACGCCGAACAAGGCCTCGGGACCGCCGGGGTGGAAGTCCTGCCGGTTGTCACGCGAAGTAGCCGCGTCCATTCAAGCACCTCGTATTCCGGGGCGGGTCACGGTGTGTTGATCTCGGCGAAGCGCCGCCGCACGACCGGCGTCCACTGCGCCCGCAGTGCCTCGATCCGCCGGGCCACCCGGCGGCCGACCCAGTCCGGCAGGATGGCCTCGGGCAGCTGCGGGTCCGCCCGCGGGAACTCCTGCCACTCACTGATCACCCGGATGTGCGCGAAGAGGGTCTCGTTGGCATCCGCCGGGTGCAGGGCGTCCATCGCCTCCCACACCTGCTCGTAACGGGACCGCAGGGTGGCCAGGTCCCAGCCCCGCTCGACGATCTCCTCCTGCGGGATGCCGATGGCACCGACGTTGCCGGTGAAGGCGAAGGTGTACTGCTTGAGCCCGAGCGTCTCCAGGAGCCGGCCGACCTCGTCGGAACGCTCGACGTGGGGCGTCAGCCACAGCCCCGGCACCGGGTTGCCGAAGCCGGCCCAGGTGAGGCCGGCGTACAGCGGCCTGCGGGAGCGGCGGAGCGACTGGGGGATGATCGTCCACAGCGCCAGCCAGGTGCCGTCCCAGCCGGTGAACGGGTCGCTCAGCGAGTAGACGCGGCGGGAGCCGGTCTCGAAGATGTGCACCAGCTTGTCCGTGAGCGTCCACCGCACCTCGCGTCCCTGGCGTTCCGGGGTGATCCAGCCGGACGCGGACGCTCGCGCGATCGCCTGCCGGGCCGTCTGCTCCTCGATGCCCAGCCCCTTCAGCACGTACACCAGGGTCGAGGTCCACACGGGCTGCCCGGTGGGCCACACCAGTTCACCGAGGATGGTGATCAGCAACGACCGGGCGCTGCCATGTGTCAGGGTGCTGTCGACGGACTCGCGCGGCGACGTTTCGAGCGCGCCGGGGGTCGGCATCTGCGCCTCCTGGTGGTCGGTCGGCGGGTCGGTACTCGGCACGTCGAGCAGGCTATCGGGGGCACCTCGTGATGGCTGGGCTCAGCCCGCGGAGATGCCGCCGTTGACGCTGATGACCTGCCCGGTCAGCTTGGCGGACCCGGGACCGCCGAGGAACACGATCACCGAGGCGAGGTCCTCCGGCTCGGCGACTCCCAGGTGCGCCTGGCGCGCCGCCTTTTCGAACAGCGCCTTGCTGAAGCCGTCGCGCAGGACGTTCTCGGCGGTCGGGGTGCCGGCGATCAGCGACGGCGTCACGGCGTTGACCCGCACTCCGTCGCGCTTGGCCTCGATGGCGGTGACGCGCGAGAACATGACGATGGCCGCCATGGCGGCGCCCAGTACGGCTTCGCCTGGCGTCGGCACCTTGGCCGCGTCGGAGGCGAGGTTGATGATGCTGCCGCCGCCCTGTTCCTGCAGCAGCGGCAGCACGGCGCGGGTCAGGTTCATCGGGGGCAGCGCCTGGCGGGTCAGGATCGCGCAGACCTCGTCCTGCGGGGTCCGGTGCAGCAGCTCGGGCCGGTAGCTGCTGGTCATCGAGTTGACCAGCACGTCGATCGTGCCGAGGCTGCGCCGCGCCTCGGCGACGGAGGCGTTCACGTGGTCGATGTCGTCCGCATCGGTCGGGATGAACACCACCTCGGCCTCCGGGCACTGCTGCAGGACCCGCTCGCGAGCGGCCTTGCCGCGTTCGGTGTTCCTCGCGAGAAGGGCGATACGGCGGACCCCGGCGGCCGCGAACCCGAGGGCGCTCGCCAGTCCCACGCCCGACGTACCCCCGGCGATGACGACGCCGGAGCCGGGATAGTCGCGAACGAGGGGCGGGTGCGCGGGCATGGGACCTCCGGATCGACGTGGGTGAGCGAGACTTTACATCCAGTGCAACTCGAACCATACTCACGTCAAATTATTTTCGGCCAGACCTTTTGCAAGGTTGGACCGAAGATTGTACTCTTCGGTGACTCGAGTCACATCGATACAAGGGAGTAGCGAGATGGCCGACGTCCGGGTCCTGGACACGTCCTACTGGCCTGCCGAGCCGGGGGACGTGCACGACGTCACGGTCTGCGAGACGCTTCGGCACGCTGCCGCGACGGTGCCGGACCGGCCGGCGCTGGTCGACTGCGTGCAGGACGCCGGGGCCCGGAAAGCCTGGACCTATGCCGAGCTCGCGGCGGACGCGGAGCGTGTCGCGCGGGCGTTGCTGACCACGTTCTCGCGTGGCGACCGCATCGCCGTCTGGGCTCCGAACAGCGCGAACTGGATCGTGCTGCAGCACGGGATCGCCATGGCCGGGATGGTGCTGGTGGCGCTCAACCCCGCCTACCGCGCCCGGGAGATGGGCTTCGTGCTCAGGCAGTCCGGAGCCGTCGGGCTGTTCTGTCCGGAGCGCTACCGGGGGTTCGACATGCGAGGCATGATCGAGGACATTCGCCCGGAGACGCCCGCGCTGCGCGAGGTCGTGACCTTCGAGGAGTGGGACGCTTTCCTCGACCGCGGGGATCCGGGTCTGGTGCTCCCGGAGGTGGGGCCCGACGACGTGATCCAGATCCAGTACACATCCGGGACGACCGGCTTTCCCAAGGGTGCCATGCTGCACCACAAAGGACTGGTGAACGAAGCCCGGCACGTCGCCGAGCGGGCGGGCATGAGCGACGGTGGGGTGTACGTCAACGCGATGCCGATGTACCACATCGGTGGCGGTGCGGTGACCTCGTTCGGGGCCTGGGCCAAGCGCGGCACGTTCGTGATCCTGCCCGGCTTCGAGGCCGGGTTGCTGTTGGAGGCGCTCGAGACCTACCGCGGCACCCACACCCTGGTCGTCCCGACGATGCTGATCGCGATGCTCGACCACCCGGATCGCGCCCGGCGCGACCTGACGAGTGTGCAGACGATCCTCAGCGGGGCGGCCTCGGTGCCGGCGTCGCTCGTGCGGAAGACGCAGAAGCTGCTGAACTGCCAGTTCAGCATCCTTTTCGGACAGACCGAGACGCACGGGGTCGTCAGTCAGACCAGGGTGACCGACTCGCCGGAGGACCAGGCGGAGACGGTCGGCCGGCCGTTGCCGCAGCTGGAGGTCAAGATCGCCGACGAGGTCACCGGAGAGCCGGTCGCGCTGCACGAGACCGGGGAGATCTGCTGCCGTGGCTACCAGAACATGCTGGGCTACTACCGGATGGAGACCGAGACCACGTCGACGATCGACGCGGACGGCTGGCTGCACATGGGCGATCTCGGCTCGATGGACGAGCGGGGGTTCATCAGTATCCGCGGCCGGATGAAGGACATGATCATCCGCGGTGGCCTGAACATCTACCCCGCCGAGATCGAGGGCGCGCTCGGCGACCACCCCGCGATCGAGTACGCGGCGGTGATCGGGGTGCCCGACGCCAGGTGGGGGGAGCAGATCGGCGCGGTCGTGACGTTGCGCGAGGGTGTCGAACGTCCTTCGGTGGAGGAGCTGACCGACTACCTGCGGGCGGAGATCGCGCCCCACAAGACGCCGGTCTACTGGGCGTTCGTCGACCAGATGCCGGCCACGCCCAGCGGCAAGATCCAGAAGTTCGTACTGCGCGAGCGCGTCGAAAGCGGAGCCCTCGCCTTCGACGCCGTCCGCTCGGCGAGCGCCGGCCCAGCGGACGCTGCCGAGCGGGTGTCTCGCTGAACGACGGGCGATCGTGGCCTCGGGCCGAAAACCAACGGCTGCGAAGAGATTCGTCCGCTAACCTCGTTCCACCACGAATTCCAGCGCGTCGCATCGCCCGGGCGATACGAGGAGGCGGTTCCGGTGACGGTGGTCCTGGTGCACGGTGCCTGGCACAGCCCGTGGCACTGGCATGCGGTCGTCCCGCACCTGGCGATGCCGGCGGTGACCGTGGACCTGCCCAGCTGCGGCCCCGAGCACGCCGACATGCACGCGGACGCCGCCGCGATCCGGCGGGTGCTCGACGAGCACGCCGACGTCACGCTGGTCGCCCATTCCTACGGGGGCATCCCGGCCACGGAAGCGGCCGCCGGCCACCCGGCCGTGCGCAACCTGCTGTACTTGGCCGCCTACAACGCCGATCTCGGCGAGACACTGGCCGCGTTCGCCCCGGAGGATCCCGCCGAAGCCAACATCAGGCCCGAACAGGACTGCGAGCTGACCGAGGACGGGATGCTGGCGTTCCGGCCCGACCGCGCGATGCTCGTGCTCTTCCACGACTGCCCCGACCCGTCCGAGGCGGCGCGACACCTGCGGCCGATGCGGCCGATGTTCACCCAGCAGGCGCCGGATGCCGTGGCGTGGAAGGAAATCCCTTCCACCTATGTGGTCTGCACCCGCGACCGCGCGACCGCCGTCGGGGTGCAGCGCCGGCTCAGCGCGCGCGCCCAGCAGGTCCTCGAAATCGACACCGGGCATTCGGCGTACCTGGCGCGTCCCGAGCGGGTGGCAGAGATCATCACCGAGGTCGCGTCGTAGCTTCCGTGGCACGGCAACGAAGTTCATCTGCGCCGACGGTCGGCGCCACGTCGCGCAGCGCGTCCGGCCCGGCCATGGGCAGCGGCACGACCCTCGGCATCAGGCAGACGCCGAGCCCCTCGGCGACCAGCAGGTCCTCGTGGTCGGTCCACGCATGCCGGAGCCGCCCACTGCACGATGCTCAGGTGTTCGTCCAGGACCAGGGCTACCGGCTGCTGCTCGCTGACGAGGCCGACGTGGCCCTGGTGCTGCCCGGCCCGGACGCGCCGCCCGTCACCGACGTCCGCTTCGAGCAGACACCGTTGCTGACGGCGAGCGCCGGGGCGGTGGTCAGGGACCGGCTCACCGTCAGGGCATCGCGGCTTTGCCGAGGCCGCTCGCGGGCAGGCGGGCGGCGGGCCGGCTGTCGGCCTGCTCCCGCAGGGCGTGCAGGAAGGCCCGGGCGGCGTGGGAGGGAGACTCCCTGCTGAGCGCCCGCACCTCGCGGGTAGCCCAAGCCGCCGGATCACGTACCGGCAGCCACACCACGTCCGCCGGCACCGTGTCGGCCGCGAGCCCGGGTACGACGGCGATGCCCAGGCCCGCGGCCACCAGGCCGAACCGGGTCGGCCACTGCCGGGCCGAGTACCCGATCCGTGGGTTCGCTGGCAGGACGTCGCACTGGCCGCGTACGGCTGACACTGCCTCGAATCGGATAAATGTTCCGATCCGGGGCGGAAGTCGGCCAGTACGGTCCAATGTGGACTTCGTTCGAAAGTTTTCGCTCCGGCCCCTGTTCTTGACCGGCGGTGAGGTGTCGGTTAATTTCTGTTGCGGCATCGGAGGAACACCCCGACCCGGTGCCGTCGCACGTTCCGTGGAAGCGCTTTCTCCGCGTTCGCTCGACGCGTGCGTTGACAACGTTGTCATGCCGCAATGCGCCGGACTGCCCTTCGGGCTGCCGGCCGAAGGAGAGCCGTGAACAGCGAGCGACAGATCTTCCCCGGACCCGGGGCTGGGCCCGCGGTGAGCCGCCGGTCCTTCGTCCTGCTGACGGGCGCGACGGGCGCGGCGGCGCTCGTCGGCGGGGCCCCCGTGGCCTCCGCGGCGCCGGCGCGCCCCGCACCCCCCGGACCGCTCACCACCGCGCAGTCGCTGGGCGTGAACGCGACCGGGTACGACCGCCGGATGACCGACGCCGAGATCCCCGGACTGCTGCGGCAGGCGGGCATCGGGCTGATCCGCTATCCGGGTGGCGGGAACGCCGACGGGTTCGACTGGCGGACCGATGGTCCGTTCACCTGGCCCCTGTTCGTGCAGCTGGACCAGCAGGTCGGCGCCGCGCCGCTGATCACGGTGAACTACGGGCAGACGGCGCTGGGACCGGCTGTGGCGGCCGACTGGGCTGCCGACGCGGTGCGGCGTCCCGGCTGGGACAGCCGGACGGCCCTGTGGGTCCTCGGCAACGAGGGATACGGGCCGTGGGAGATCGACGAGCATCCCGACTCGCACACCCCGCAGTCCTACGCGCAGCACGCGCGGGAGTACTTCGAGGCGATCCATCGCGCCGATCGCTCCGCCCGCGTCGGGTTCCCGATGACGATCGACCGGGATGTCGCGGCGGGGACCGGCACCTGGGTGCCCGACCCCGACCGGTGGAACCGCACGGTGTTGTCGGCCAACCGGGACCAGGTGGATTGGATCGATTTCCACTGGTACCCGGTCTTCGGCGTGCCGGTCCTGTCCAACGCGCAGATCTTCGAGACGGTCCGGCGGATCCCGGGCGCGATGCGCTACCTCGCCGGGGTCATCGCCGAATCGGGCTCCCGCGCGCCGGTCTTCGTGAGCGAGTCCAACATCTCGCAGTCGGAGATCGTGTACAACGCTCAGCCCGTGGCGGCGCTGTACGCGGCGGCCACCGCGCTGACGTTCCTGTCCCACGGCGCGCATTCGTTCCTCTGGTGGCAGGTGCACAACACGGACGACATGAACGGGGACTTCGGCTTCCTGTCCGACGGCACCGGAAGCCCCGGCCCGAGCGCGACGACCCTGAGCGCTCCCGCCCGCGCGGGCGATCGGCAGCTACGGGTGACGTCCACCGACGGTTTCCACTACGGCCACCGGTTCACGATCGGCAGCGGAGCAGGTCAGGAGTCGCGGAAGATCACCGCGATCGGCGGCGGCACCGTGTTGTCCGCGCCCGCGGCCGCCGGCAGTAGAACGATTCACGTCGGTGCTGTGGTCCCGTTCGCCCCGGGCACCGAGATCACCATCGGCAGTGAGGCCACCGCCGAACGCGGCACGGTCAAGACGGTCGGCACCGGCGCCGGGGCCGCGGCGCTGGCCGCGCCGGCCGCACCGGGCGACCGCACCCTCTACATCGTCGGCGAGGGGATGGGCGGGCAGAGCATCCCGGTGTTCATGCCGATCTCGCTCGCCCCTGGCGCGCAGGTCGTGGTGGGCAGCGGCGCGGACGCCGAAACCGTCACCGTGGCCTCGGTCGGCACGTCCTCGAGCCTCGCAACGACCACGGTCGCGCCCGTCTCGCCCGGCGAGAAGACCGTGTATGTCGCCGAGACCGCCAACACCAACACCGGCGTCGCCCACTATGTCGGAGATCTCATGACCGTCGGGGACGGCGTGCGGGGGGAGAGCGGCGTCATCGTGGCCGTCGGTACCGCCGCCGCGGCCCCGACCACCGTCGCGACCGGCACCCGGGCAGGGGACGGCTCGGTCCGCCTCGCCCAGTCCGCGAATATCACCCTCGGCCACGCCATTCAGCTCGGCACAGGTGCCGCGACGGAGCGGGTGACGGTGCGGGCCGTCGGCACCGACGGCACCCTCTACCTCACGACTCCGCAGCGGTTCGCCCACGCCGCGGGCACCGCGGCCCGCGACCTCGGCACCGGGATCACCCTGGACCGGGCACTCCGGCAGCCACATCCTGCCGGCAGCGCGGCGCGGGATGCCGGGTCCGGCCTCCGGCTGACCGCACCCGTACGGCGGCGCCACGCCGGCGGCGACCAAGTGATGACCGAAGGCACCGGCGTCACGTTGTCCGGACCACTGACCCGCTCGCACGCGACGGGGGAGCCCGCTTCGAGCAGCGGCATCACCTTCACCCCGCCGCTGTCCGCGGCGCACCCGGAAGGGACGCCCGTGAACGAGACCGGACTGCGGGAGCCGCCGCCGAACACACCGATGCCGGCCTTCTGGGGCTACGTGCTGACCTCGGAGCTCACCCGGCCCGGAGCGCGGATCACCGCGCTGGACTCGCCGTTGTCCTCGGTACTGGCGTTCGGTTCGACGCGGCCGGGCACGACCGCCGTCATGCTGATCAACACCGACGACGCGGCCGCCGTCACGGCGTCGGTGGCAGGATTGGCTTCCAGCGGGCCCGTGCGCACCCTGCGCTACGGACTGACCGGCCCGGTGATCACCGAGAGCGCGACCAGTCTCGCCGAGGTGCGCCGGGGACTCGCTCTGGCGTCCGAGTCGATCACCGTGCTGGTGGCGGCGTCCACTCAGGACGGACAGGCGCTCACGCTGCGAGCGACGGAAGCGAGCTGACGACCGGGTCGGGGTCCCAGGCGTGCCCGCAGCAGTGGGTGGCGTCGGCGAGGAGGAGGCCCGAGACCAGATCCGGGCGCGCGGCGGCCAGGGTCAGTGCGATGGATCCGCCGGTCGGGTACCCGGGTCACGGTGACCGGCTTGGACGGCTACCGTGCCTGCTTGCGCATCGACGACCTCCTCGCGGACGGGTCGCTTCGCGCAGGGGCCGCTGGGTGCAACGGAAAGTGGGCGCCGGGCGGTGGAACGATGTCGCGGTCAGCTCACGCTGGAGTCACGCGGGCGGCGGGAGTTCTTGCCGAGTGCCCCGGCCCACCGCACGCTCCACGCCTCCAGGGGAGCGATCGCGTCGACCAGCTGGCGCCCGGGCTCGGTGAGCTGGTAGCCCTCGTCGTCGATCGAGACGAGTTGCGTGCCGGTCAGTTCGTTGAGCCGGACGCTGAGCACGCTGGAGGACATGTTCTCGCATCGGCGCTGCAGGTCGCGGAAGCCTGCGGGCGCCTGGCTCAGCTCCCACAGGATGCGCATGCTCCAGCGCCGGCCGAGAAGGTCGAGTGCGGCCATGATCGGTCGGCCTGTTTCGGAACCCCGGACCGGCTTGCCCGGTCTCGGTGCGCTCGCTGCCATGCCCACTCCTCGAAGTTTGGTTAGCGAAGCACTATACCGGCCTTTCGGCGCGCTGTTCCAAACTTACGGATACGCGGGCACGAGCGCGGGCTTCCCGGGTGTCGCTCTACCATTTCTTCCAGCTGGGCAAGGAAGATCTGGCGATCGTCGCTCGCCGACGGTGCTGACGGTCCCGAAATCATGCCGAGAATGGCGGGGCAGGTCAAGGCTGGCAGAGGCGTTCCATCCTGGCGGCTCGGTGCACCCTGTTGATTCCGCCATCGGGCGCTCGCGGTGCTCGAGGGTGCCACGACGTTGCGGTGCCACCGTGTAACACCACGACAGCCGCTGCGACCTTCCTGGCGTGCCCGAGATTCCCGACTTCGACCAGGTGGTTCAAGGTTTGCTTCACTTGGCCCTGACCCCATTCGGCCCCGCAGGCGTCGTGGTGATGGGCCTTTACCTGCTCTTCAAGGCGGTCACGTCATGGGCTGAAGCCTTGCGCAAGGCCGTGCGTGCCGGTGGGGCGACTGCGGGTTGGCTGGGGCGTCAGTTGCAGCGGCCACAGGGACAACTGTGGTACTCGATCGTGACCACTGTGGTCATGGTGTTGGTGCAGGGATTCTGGTTGGCCTTCGCTTTCGTTGTCGGCAACGTGGTGTCGCGCTTTGTGGCGAACTGGAACACTGCTCCCGACCAGCAGCCGACGACTTTGGGGCAGGCGCTTCTCCCGATGACGTGGGACACGGTGACGCAAGGCTATGTCCTGATATGCGTCCTCTGCGCACTGGCGTCCTACCGTCTCGCGGCCAAGGGGCGCCAGTCGGGATTCGTGTTCTTCGTCGCCGGCCTGCCGGGCTGGTTCTGGGGAGCGTTCGGAGCCATTGGGGCGACGGTCCTTACTGTCTCCCATCTGCTTGGGCTGAACGTCGGGCTCCAGAGCCCGGGCGAGCTTCAATCGGTCGGGGTGCTTGTCGTCTGCGGGTTGCTGTTCCTGTTCGTCACCCGTGCCGCCCTCATGGCGCCGAGTGTCATCAGGCGGGCGTGGCGTCTTCGCGCCTGAGTGCTAGCGCCGCCGCAGGTAGCTACCGCGCGGGAGAAGGGGATACGCGCCTGTTGCGGCACACTGTGCCGATGGCGGAAGACAGCGATCGGTACTTTTCTCCCTATCGAGCACGCTGACGTGTCCCTGATCGAGGCTGTGGTTGCCCTGGCGGCAAGCTCGGCGGCCACGAACGGCGATCAGGACAAAGCCCTCGACCTGGCTCACATCCTTGAGGGCGTCGAACTGTTCATCGTGAGCTGCGCCGCGGCCACATGCTGTTGGCGCCGGCGTCCCGGCACGAGCGCGGGCAGTCCACCGGCTCGAAGCCGATCGTCAATGGGGACTCTGGTGGCGGTGGTAGTGGCGCCTGGCGCGGACCCGGTCGCCACAGATGTTGGAGCACCACCGACGGCGAGCGTGCGTGCGGAGGAAGACTCGCACACACCCGTGGGCCGCACAGCGGCGAACCAGGGCGGCTCGTGTCCCGGTGGCGAGCCGGATCGTGTCAGCGGCGATGGCCGCGGCAGCGGCATCGAACCTGCCCTGGGCGGCTGACCGCCAAGATCGGCAGGGTCGTTCGCCTTCGTGCCAGGTCAGCTGGACGGCCCCTGGTGCGGACGCCGCCCGGAGGTTGACGGACGTGACCGCGTCCGGAACGGGCGTGCGGGCGTCGGGCAGTGCCGTGAGGATCTCACGCGCGGAAGCTCGCAGGGAATCCAGCGTTGCGACGTCTGAGCGTGTCACGGTGCCCTCGACCACTGGCAGCCCACGTGCGGCCAGCCAACCTTTCACCTGGTCCGGCGAGGCCAGATCATCGACGTCGCCGCTTGGACTCGAGCGCCGCGAGTTCACCAGCGCCAGCGCCGGCGACGCCTCTTCCCCGGGAGCGGACGGCAATTCACCCATGTTCACACCCGCCCATCACGGTAAAGTGACGTAAATGCCATTGGACATCCGTGCGAGAACGACGGCAAGTGCCGCTCCCCGTCGTCGGCGGAGTCGGGCGCGACCACGTTCACGGCGCGGGGCAGGCGCACGACTGGCCAACGACATCACGAGGAGGAGCACATGCGCGTTGTCGCCCTGTGGCGGTATCCGGTGAAGTCGACGCTCGGCGAGGAAATGGCGGAGCTCCGAGTCGACTCCGGTGGCGTTGATGGCGACCGAGCGCTCGCCGTGATCGACACCTTCACCGGGTTCGTCGCCACCGCGAAGCATCCTCGGCTGTGGCGCATGCTTCTGGAGTTCGCGGCGATGACCGAGGACCGGGTGTTCATCACGTTCCCGGACGGAACGAAACTGCCGGCTGACGCACCGGCTGTCGCCCCCCGCCTGTCTGCGGTGCTGGGTCGCTCGATCACGGTGTCCGGAATCCGGCCCGACGGCGCCTCGGTGGAACGGCCCGCGCCGGAAGACGTACTCGACCATGGCGTGACCGCGGTGGTGTCGGCGCAGACCTTGGAGATCGGTCAGGGCAGCCCGGGTTGCAGTTTCGTGGACCACTCGCCCGTCCATTTGATCACCACCGCGACCCTGCGCCACCTGGGAACGGAATCTGTCCGCTACCGGCCGAACCTGATCGTCGACACCCCTCCGGGCACTGCCGCGTTCGTCGAGAACTCTTGGCTGGGAAGGGAAATACAGATCGGCGACGACGCCGGGGCGCGCCTGCGGGTGACCATCCCCACTCCGCGATGTGCCGTCCCTTCGCTTGCCCATGGTGCGCTGCCGCGCGACCCGGACGCGGTGCGGACGGTGATGAAGGGTAACCGGATCGAAGTTCCCGGCTTCGAGGGCGCGAAGCCTTGCGCCGGCGCGTACGCGGAGGTCATCCGGTCCGGCACGGTGCGCGTGGATGACCCCATCACGATGCCCTGACGGCCATAGACCTCGGCACGCCGATCACCAGCTGGGCGACGACCGTCGGCATAGGCCCGGGTAGGTGCGCGGAAGCGGCTCAGCCCGGCCCAGGTCGGCGCCCTCCCGCCGGTGGGCCCGGCGTCGGAGGCGAACACGGCGGCCAGGTGACCTCCTGCGCGCCGTGCCCCGGACTGCACTCGTCCGATCGCCCGTTCGCCCAGGTGAGGCACCAGGTTCCTCCCGGCGCGGCAGGCGCCGCACCGGGAGGAACTCGGTGCTTCAGGCCGCCGCCCACGGCGGTTCGACGTCCTGCGCCAGCTCCACGACATGTGGCTTCGCGTCGGACAGGGTCCAGTCCGGCAGGTATACCCGCTCGCCGCCGCGGAGGGCGGACTCGTGGGACAGGATGCCGGCACAGGTGATGTTCGCTGCCTGCACCGCGTTCGGGTAGGGCTCGGCCTCCCCGAGCACGGACATCAGCAGCCGGTGCGCCAGATGCGGGTGGGAACCACCGTGCCCGCCGCCCTGGACGAACGAACGGTGTTCGGTCTCGCCGTCCCCGGTGTACACCCCGGCGGTGGTGAACGAGCGGATCTCCTCGGGCAGCCGGTGCGCGAAGTCGGGTACCTCGATCCGCTCGGGCGTCTCGCCGAGGTAGAGCACGTGCGCGGCGTCCTCGGTCTGGGCCCACTCGAAGGAGCGGATCGAGCCGTAGACGTCGAAGCTCTCCCGGTACTCGCGGGCGACGGCCCACAGGTGCCGGGTGACCTCGGCGGCGACGTCGCTGTCGAGGAACTTGATGTGCGTCGACTCGATCGCATAAGGCGAGCCGTAGGCGTCTTTCATGCGGTCGAACACCGAGCCCGAGCCCAGGCACTGCACGTACTCGGCCTGGTGCCCGGCGAGCGCGAGCGTCGGGCTGATCGCGTGGGTCGCGTTGTACATCGGCGGCATCCCGTCCCAGTAGGACGGCCAGCCGGTCATGTCCTGGTGGTGCGAGGACCGGAAGAACTGCAGCTTGCCCAGGTTGCCGTCGAGGTAGTTCTGCTCGAGGAAGAAGAACTCGCGGCTGTACACCGTGGTCTCCATCATCATGTACGTCAGCCCGGTCCGCCGCTGTGCCTCGACGATCCGGCGGCAGTCGTCCACCGACGTGGCCATCGGAATGGTGCAGCCGACGTGCTTGCCCGCTTCCAGCGCGGCGACGACCTGGTCGGCGTGCAGCTGCAGCGGGGTGTTGATGTGGATGACGTCGATGTTCGGATCGGCGAGCATCCGCGCGTAGTCGGTGTAGCGCACGTCGACGCCGTAGCGGTCGCCGACCTCGTTGAGCTTCGACTCGGTGCGCTGACAGATCGCGTACATCTCGGCGTTGCGGTGACGCTGGTAGATCGGGATGAACTCCGCCCCGAACTCCAGCCCGACGATGCCGACGCGCAGCACCTTCTCCGAAGACATGCCTTGCCCTTTCTGTGTCATTTCTTGCTTTCGCCCGCGTCGACGGTCAGCTCCAGGCCGGTGATCATGCGCGCCTCGGCCGAGAGCAGCCAGAGCACGGCGGCCGTCGAGTCGCCGATGCCGAGGTCGCCCGGCAGCAGCTGCCCGGCCCGGAAACCTGCCAGCAGGTCCTCGCGCGGCACCTGGTTCAGTTCGACCATCGCGGTGGTCATCTCGGTGTCGATGCCGCCGGGGTGCACGGTGTTGCACCGGATTCCATACGGGCCGAGTTCCGCGGCAAGTGACGCGCTCAGCCCGCGCAACGCCATTTTCGCCGCGACGTAGTGCGCCAGCCGCGGCACCGGTTTGATGCCGACGCCCGAGCTGATCAGCACCAGTGCCGAACCGGCTCCGCGCTCGATGAGCCGGGGCACGGTCGCGTGGCAGGTGTGGAAGACCCCGGTGAGGTTGATGTCGATCATCGTCTGCCAGTGCGCCGGCGGCAGTTCCCAGGTCAGGTGGAACCCGTCGGTGATGCCCGCGTTCGCGATCACGTAGTCGATCCCGCCGAGCCTGCCGGCGGTCTCGTTGGCTGCCCACACCAGTGAATCGTGGTCGCGAACGTCCACTTCGAACACTTCGGCCCGGCGGCCGAGCGCCCGGATCTCCGCCTGGGTGGCTTCGAGATCGTCGATCGTCGCGGTGCGGTACGGCGGGTTCTCCACCTTGCCGGCACGGCCCAGGTCGACCAGTGCGACGTCCGCGCCCTCGGCGGCGAGCCGCATGGCGTGACTGCGGCCCTGCCCGCGCCCGGCCCCGGTGACGAACGCGACCTTGCCTTCGAACCGCCCGCTCATGCCTGCTCCAGCAGGTGCTCGGCGCTCAGGTAGGCCAGCGCCTGGATCGTCTGGTTCGGGTTGTACCCGCCGTAGCTGACGAACTGCCCGCCACCGACCGCGTACAGGCCGCGGCATTCGTGCACCTCGCCGTACACGTTCGTGACCGAGGTCGCCGGGTCCTCGCCCATGCGGTGCACGCCGACGTCGTGCGTGGACAGGTGGTACGGCGGCCGTGGCTCGTCCATCCAGTAGTCCTTCGCGCCCATCTCCCGGGCGATCTTCTCCTTGTAGCGGCCCATGAGCGTGACCGAGTTGGCGTCGTGCGGCTCCCAGTCGTGGGTGATCCGCAGCGCGGGCTGGCCCCAGCGGTCCTTGACGTTCGGGTCGAGGTCGCAGTAGTGCCGGGGGTGCGGGAAGTTCGTGGTCTGCGAGTACATCCGGTGCAGGTGCCGGTAGTTGTCCCGCAGCCAGTGCTTGAGCGACAGGCCCCACTTCGGCACCCTCGGGTCCATCAGGTGGTAGGCCTCGATCGGCTGCAGGTCCCCGGTGACGCTGATGATCGGCGAACCCCAGAGCACGCCGAGGTCGTTGTCCGGCACCAGTTCCGAGGTGTAGTCGTCGACCGCGCTGGAGGCGTTGAACGTGCCGAGGAACGGGTTCGTCGGCTCCGGCAGGATGGAGGTGAACCAGCCGAAGTTGTGCGTCATGAAGTTCCGGCCGACCTGGCCGTCGCGGTTGATCCCCGAGACCAGCAGCAGGCGCACGTTCTCCAGCGCGTACGCGGTCAGCACCACCAGGTCGGACCGGACCTCGTGCGTGGTGCCCGCACCGTCCACATAGGTCACTCCGGTGACCCGGGAACCGTCGTTGCTCCGGTGGATCCGCAGGACCCGGCTCAGCGGGCGTAGGTCGAGGTTCCCGGTCGCCTTGGCGGCCGGCACCGAGGTGACCTGTGTGGTCGACTTCGCCTTGACGTGGCAGGGATAGCCGTGGCAGAACCCGCAGTTCACGCAGGCGGGCCGGCCGCGGTACTCGACCGAGTTGATCGCCAGCGGCTGCCGGAACGGGTGCAGCCCGAGGCGCCGGGCCGCCTCGACGAACGGCACGTCGCCCGGCCCCTGGGTGACCGGCGGCATCGGGTAGTCGTGCTCGCGTGGTGGTCCGAACGGGTTGTCCGCAGCCCGGCCCGAGATGCCCTGTTCCCGCTCGACCTTCTCGTAGTACGGCTCGAGATCGGCGTAGCTGATCGGCCAGTCCGCCAGGGAGCCCTCCGGCAGCGCCTCCTTGCCGAACCGCTCGGCGATCGCCGAGCGCATCCGGAAGTCGGATTCCCGGAACCGGTATGCGGCAGCGCCCCAGTGGAGCGTGCCGCCGCCGGTGCCGATGGAGGGCAGGCCGTACAGCGGCTCGTCCGAGCCGAGCTCGCCCGCGGACCACGGCAGTACGCGTGGGGTCTCGTTCTCGCCGGCCCGCCAGGTCACCGGGTCGACGTCCACCCCGGCGACGATGGCGCCGCGCTGGTAGTACCGCAGCTCGTCCTGCTTGACCAGGAAGTCCTCCTGGGTGTAGTCCGGGCCCTTGTCCAGGCCCAGCACCCGCAGTCCCGCCTTGGTCAGCTGCTCGGCGATGATGCCGCCGGACGAGCCCATCCCGACGACGATCGCGTCGAACCGCTCGGTCACCGCCCGCCTCCGATCCGCGCGTACAGGTCCTTGATGGTGAGCAGCGGGATCTCCCGGGAGTCGACGCCCGGCCGCATCTGCTCGGCCGAATAGCCCCACTGCGCCCCCGGGAAGCCGACGAGCTTCCAGCCGGCGAGGTCGCGGTTGCCGCCGTACGCCGGGTCGCCGAAGTACCCCTGGACGGTGTGCTCGCGCACGATCCGGAAGAACCTCCCGGCGAAGTCCGGGCTTTCCGCCAGCGTGGCCACGAACTCGCGCCGTGCTCCGGCGTCGAGATCCGAGAAGGTGACGTCGCCGCTCAGCTCGCGCAGGGCGGTCAACCCCGCGCGGTAGACCGGTTGCAGGTCACGCAGGAACCCGGCCAGCGAGCGGTCGATGTACTCGACGACACCGGCTTCGCTCGCCCCCGGCGAACCCTCTTCGCCGGGCAGGATCTCCTCGACCAGCGCGTCGAGGACGGCCGCTTCCTCGCGGTTGAGGAACAGCAGTGGGTGGTCCATCTCGTCCTTCTCCGGTGTTTCAGGAACCGACTCGGGCCTTGGCCCTGGCCTCGACCAGCGGGCGCAGGTACTCGATGGAGGTGCGCGCGTCCTCGTCCGGCTCGATGCCACGACGGTGGAAACCCGTCTCCATCGTCAGGTAGCCGTCGTAGCCGGTGTCGAGCAGGGCGTCCACAAGGGACGGGAAGTCGCCGACGCCGGAACCGGGCGGGAGGCGGTCGCTGTCGGCGATGTGGATGTGCTTGAGGTTCTCGCCCATCTTGTGCACGTAGTCGCTGAGCACCTCGCGCCGGTACAGCACGTGGAAGGTGTCGAACATGAGCTTCACGTTGTCCCGGTTGACGTCCTCCATCAGCTCGATCGCGTCGTCGGCGCTCTCACAGAGGTTCGTGTCGTGGGAGGTCGGCTCGATGACCAGCGTGACGCCGGTGTGCGCGATCGAGTCGGCGATCTCGGTGAGGCACTCGCGGGTCCACTTGAGCGCCTGCCGCCGCGAGGTGCCGAAGATGATCCAGCCGGGCAGGTAGATCAGCGTCTTGCCACCCCACTGCGCGGTCAGCTCGGCGAGCTCCTTGTAGTGCTCGATGGTCGCCCGGCGTTCCTCGGCGATGGGGGAGGCGGGGTTGTTGCCGGGACCGCCGGACGGCGCGGGGAGCATGCTCGACAACGAGAGCCCGTGCTCGTCGAGCAGGTCCTTGACCTGGGCGCGCCGGCCGGCCGACAGGTGCGACGGGTAGGCGTGCGGGGCGGCGGCGCCGATCTCGATGCCGTCGTAGCCGAGCCGGGCGATGCGCTTGATCGTCTCGTCGAGCGTGTAGGAGGGCACCCAGACGAAGAAGCTGGAGTAGGCCCAGGTGTTGTACGAGATCTTCACTTCGGTTGTTTCCCTTTCTTGTTACTGCGGCGGCCGGCCGAGGAACTGCTCGACGTTGGCGCGGTCGATGAGGGTCGATTCGAGCTTGATCCGGGGTGCGAGCGGTTCGCCCGCGCAGAGTTTCGCAGCGGCGATCGCGGCTTCCTTGGCCACGAGCGGGTAACCGACCGTGGCGGTGAGCGAGCCGGCGGAGATCCGCTTCAGTGCGTCGGCCTCACCGTCCACACTGAACACCTTGATCTCATTCTGCCGCCCGGCCTCCCGGATCGCCTGCAGCGCACCGAAGGTCATCTGGTCGTTGTGCGAGTACACCGCCTGGATCTGCCCGTGCGGGAAGCGCTGCAGCAGGTCCTCCATGACCTTGAGCCCGTCGGCGCGTTTGTAGTTGGCCGTCTGGGTCGCGATGATCCGGACGCCGGAACCCGCGATGCCCTGCCGGAAGCCGGCGCCGCGGGTGATGGTGGGGGAGGCGCCCAGACTGCCGGACAGCTCGACGACCCCGCCGTGGCCGCCCAACGCCTGGACGACGGCCTTTCCGTCGGTGACCCCGGCTTCGATGTTGTCGGAGCCGATGTAGCTGGACACGTCGCCGTCCACCTGCCGGTCGGCGGTGATCACCTTGACCCCGGACTGGGTGGCCCTGGCGACGATCCCGCGCAGGGCGGCGGTGTCCTGCGGCGAGATGACCAGGACTTCCACGCCTTTGGCCAGCATGTCGGACACCTGGTTGACCTGGGCTCCCGCGTCGCCCTGGGCGTCGGCCACACTGACCTTCATGCCCGGCAGGAACTTCCGCGCGAAGTCGGGGAACATCTGGGTCGTCTTCGCGCCGTAGGGAAAGGCCGTGCTGTTCCAGGAGACGCCGACGGAACAGCGCACGGTGGACGGATCGGCGTGCAGGACCAGCTGGCCCTGACATTCGGCGTCGCAGTAGACGCTGGGCGCCAGCCGGTCGCCGAGCTCCTCGGTCACCGAGATTTCCTCGTGTGGGACCGTCGTGCAGCCCGCGGCGAGCAGCGCCAGGCTCAGCACCGCCAGCCGGGCCTTCACGACCGGCCGCCCTTGCGGCGCCGGACCGCCTGCACGGCCAGCAGCACCGCCACGAGGATCACCGCGCCCTTGACGATCTGCTGGTCGAACGGCGAGACCCCGATCAGGTTCAGCACGTTGGCCAGCACCGCGAGCAGCAGCGCGCCGAACACGGTGCCGACCGCGCCGCCGATGCCACCGGCGAGGCTGGTCCCGCCGATCACCACGGCGGTGATCGCGTCCAGGTTGGACAGTGCGCCCGCGGTGGGGTCGCCCACGCCGAGCCGGGCCGCGCTCATGATGCCGGCCAGCCCGGCGCACAGACCACTGACGGCGTAGGCGATCACCAGCGTGCGGCTGGTGCGCACCCCGGAGAGCCGCGCCGCCTCCAGGCTGCCGCCGATCGCGTAGAGGAACCGCCCGAACGGCAGGTAGCGCAGGGTCAGCACGCCGATCACCGAGACGAGGAGGAAGATCACGAACGGCCCGGGGATCCCGAGCACGTCACCGCTGCCCATCAGGGTGAAGAACCCGTCGCCGTTGTCGAACGACTTCGGCCCGCCGTTGGTCAGGCGCAGCGACAGGCCCTGCATCGCGACCATCGTCGCGAGCGTCATGATGAACGGCTGCACACCGAACCGGGCGACGCCGAGGCCGTTGAGCACCCCGACGCCCGCGCCGACCAGCAGCGACAGCACGATCGCGAGGGGCAGGACCATTCCGGCGTCGAGGAACAGCGCTGTGGTGACCCCGGTCAGGGCGAGGGTCGCGCCGACCGACAGGTCGATGCCGCCGGTGAGGATCACGAACGTCATGCCGATCGCGATCACCCCGACGACCGCGGACTGGCGGCCGACGTTGAGCAGGTTGGTGGGCTGGAAGAACAGCGGTACCGCGATCGCCACCACGGCGATGACGACGGCGGCGATGAGCAGCGGCAGCCAGTTGCGCCGCACCCGCGGGGTCAGGGCCGGCATCCGGCCGACTTCGATGGCCACGGCTATCGCCCTCCAACGGCGTGAGACATGATTTCCTCCTCGGTGGCGGTGCCACCGGGCAGTTCGGCGGTGACTTCGCCGTGGTGCATCACGAGAATCCGGTCGGACAGCGCCAGCACCTCGGGCAGTTCCGAGGAGATGACGACGATCGCGAGGCCCTGCGCGCACAGTTGCCGGATCAGGGTGTAGATCTCCTGCTTGGCGCCGATGTCGATGCCGCGCGTGGGTTCGTCGAGGATCAGCAGGTCCACGCCCGCCTCGAGCCATTTGGCGAGGACGACCTTCTGCTGGTTGCCGCCGGAAAGCGTGCCGACCGGCGCCAGCGGTCCGGGCGTCTTGATGCGGAGCTTTTCGATGTACCGCCGCGCCACGGCGTGGTCGGCCGCGGGACGGACCGTGCGGCGCCCGCGTTTGAGCAGGCTGACCAGCGAGATGTTGGTGGCGCAGGACTGACCCACGACGAGCCCCTGAGTCTTGCGTTCCTCCGGCACGAGACCGATCCCGGCCTTGATCGCCTGTAGCGGGTCGGTGATCCGCACGGGTTCTCCGTGCAGCCGCACGGTTCCGGTGTGCGGGTCGGCGCCGAAGATCGCGCGGGCCAGCTCGGTGCGGCCCGCCCCGCGCAGCCCGGCGATGCCGAGCACCTCGCCGGCCCGCACCGAGAACGAGATGTCCGACAGCACCCCGGGCCGGGACAGCCCCTCGACCTGGAGCACGGGCTCGCCGATCTCGGCACCCGGTTCGCGGCTGCCGCGCACGAAGTCGCGGCCGACCATCTTCGAGACCAGCTCGTCGTGCGTGGTCTCGGCGATCGCCCCCTCGCCGGTCAGTTCGCCGTCCTTGAGCACCACGTACCGGTCGGCGAGGCCGAAGACCTCTTCCAGGCGGTGCGAGACGAAGATGACGCTCACGCCGCGCCGGGTCAGGTCGTGCACGAGCGCGAGCAGCCGGTCGACGTCCGCGCCGCCGAGCACGGCGGTCGGTTCGTCGAGGATCAGCACGCGGGCATCGCGGCGCAGCGCTTTCGCGATCTCGATCATCTGCTTGTCGGCGACGCTGAGCTCCCGCACCCGCTGGTCGGGTGAGACCGTCAGGCCCAGTTCGGCGAGCAGGGCGGCGGCCTCCCGGCGCGCGCCCCGCCAGTCGATGCGCCCGCGGCCGGGGTAGCGGTTGAACAGGAGGTTCTCGGTGACCGTGAGCTCGGGAAACAGGCTCAGTTCCTGGTAGACGGTCGCGATGCCGAGCGCCTCCGCGCCGGCCGGTCCACTGATCGCGGCCGGGCGGCCGTCGAGGAGGACCTCGCCCGCGTCCGGTGCGTGCGCGCCGGAGAGAATGCGGATGAGGGTGGACTTGCCGGCGCCGTTCTCTCCGATGAGGGCGAGCACCTCACCGGCTTGCAGGGAGAAGCCGACGTCGCGCAGGGCCTGCACCCCGTGGAAGGCCTTGCTCAGGCCGTGAACTTCCAGACGGTTCGACATTTATTCCACCCCCGGCCTCAGGGGGCGGACGACAGCGCTGTCCTCCGTGGATCTTGTCATGCGGATGAGCGTAAATTCTGCTCTGAAGCGCCAAAATAGGCCAGAATTATTTCTTTTTCGACAGAAATGAGGCTATGATCCGACCATGGGCTCGCTGTGGACCGAAGTCGGCATCCTGCTCGAAGAGCAGAGCCTGGCCCCCGACGCGCACGCCGCGCGAAGTGTCATCGCCCGTCTGATCGCGGACGGCACACAGGTCAGTCGCAGCCTGCTGGTGCGCGCCACGGGCCTGGCGCGCTCCACGGTGGACAAGCACCTCGAGGTGCTGCTCGACGCCGGGCTGATCGAGGACGCCGGGTTCGGCAAGCAGGACGCACGCGGCCGCCCGGCGCAGATGTTCCAGGTCAGCGCCGGCAAGGGCGTCGTACTCGTGGCCGAGGTGTCCACTCGCACCTCCCGGGTCGCGCTGACCACGCTGGACAAGGAGGTCGTAGGGCGGCGCGAGCTGAGGATCGACGTGGAAACAGGCCCCGAGGTGCTGCTGGCCGCGCTCGTCGAGCAGTTCCTCGCCCTGCTGGAGGAGAACGGGCTCACGAAGGAGGACGCGCTCGCGATTTCGGTCGGCCTGCCCGGGCCGGTCGACTCGCATCTGGGCATGGCCGTGCGGCCGCCGCTGATGCCCGGCTGGGACGGTTTCGGCGTGTGCCGATTCCTCGCCGAACGGCTCGGTTGCGACGTGGTCGTCGACAACGACGTGAACCTGATGACGCTGGGGGAGGCCAGGGCGCTGAAGGGTGCGCACCTGCCGCTGTTGCTCGTCCACATCGGCCCCGGCGTCGGTGGCGGTTTCGTCGGCGAGAACGGCAGGCTCCTGCACGGCGCGGACGGCGCCGCAGCGGACATCGGGCACATCCGCGTGCCCGAGCTGCCCGACGCGTTGTGCCGCTGTGGAAACCGCGGCTGTCTTGAAGCCATCGCCTCGACCGGTGCCATCGCGGCCCGGCTCAACGTGAGCGAGGACGACCTGCTGGCCTCGGTGATCCGCGGCGAGGCGAACACCGTCAGCGTGGTCCGCGAGGTGGCCATCGTCGTCGGCCGGGTGATCGCCGACCTGGTCAACTTCTGCAACCCGGCGCGGATCGTGCTCAGCGGGCCGATCGTCCAGTGCACCGAAGAGGTGCTGGCCCAGGTCCGCAGCGTGGTCTACCAGCAGTCCCGGCCGCTCGCCACCCGCAACCTGTCGCTGGTGCACAGCTCACTGGGCGACGAGGCGGGCCTCATCGGCGGCATGGTGTCGGCGATCGAGCAGGTCCTCTCCCCGCGCGGGATCGCCTACCACACCCGGCCACGGGACTCGCCCATGCTGCCGCTCGGGTTGTGACCCTCCGTTTTCGAAACCGGGCGCACCGGGTGCCCGATGGGTCATGACGGCGACAGTCGGGTTGCTTTGCAGACCCGGGCCTGCCCGCGGCGGTGACCCGGGACCTGGTGGACGAACTGTCGGGGCGCGTCAGCGACAGCGTCGAGCGGAAGGTGTGCCTGCGCTGCGAGCCACTCGTCCTCGACGGCACGGCAACGTCCCGATCGTCATCCTCCCCCGGGTAGCCCTGGCGTCGTTGCCCGCCGTCGGCGCCATCCAGCTGCGGGCCCGTCTGCGGAATACTCTGCTGCACCTGCGGGGGAACTTGGCCGGGGCACGGTCCTGCCCGACGACAGGAGCGGCTGCGCGCGGCAGGGCGGGTCTCGCCCGTGCGGCGCGTGGTCCGCGCCCACCGGCCCTGGCAGGGCGCGCCGCGGGCCGCGTTCGGTCCCGGTTGAGCAGCGGCGTGAGTGCGACGAGGACGTCCCCAGCCTGCCGCACAGCTGGTTCGGCGAGATCTGGTACTTCACGACTTTCTCCTTCACCCGCGTTCGCGGACACGTCGCTGTTCGGACCGGATGTGCCGCTCCGGCGCCTCTTCCAGGCCGGTCAGCGCGGGCAGCCCACCCGGCGGGCGGGCGCCGACTTGCTGTGCGACGTCCATCAGCACATGGTTCTGGGCGTCGAGCTTCGCCTGGGTGGCGCGCTCGCCCCGGTTCTGCTCGGACTGGATGATGAACACCATCACGAACGTCACGACCGAGGTCACCGAGTTCAGCAGCAACTGCAGCGCCGGACCGTCGGCGCATTCCCCTCCTGGGGACGGGTTTCCGGCGGCCGGTGGAGGCGACCGCGCAGGCCGCTGAGCGGGTGCTGGAATGCGGTGGCAACTACGACCAGGCGGCCACTCGGGCTTGCAGGTGCTCCGCGGGAAGGGACCGGGAAGCGCCGTCCGGTGATCCGCGCCGGCGAACCCCGCATGTGTGTGGTTGGGAAGGAGTACGGGGTCCGCCGGCCTTTTCGCGGCGGCTTCGGCATTCTCAACCGGCTTTCGCGTGACCAGTTTCGCAACCCGCGCCCCGTCCGCGTACCGCTCCTGCTGCTCGAAATCCGCCCGGGAATTCGGCTTCACAGAGCGAAGAACCGGCTCCGGCCGGTGAGCCGGCCCCTGCCCGGAAAAAGGTCTTCGCGGAAATCGTGGACGGGAATTGTTTGAACCGCCGCCGGCGGGCAACCAAACGCTGTGAGGTCATTGCGATGCGGGTACTGCTGAACGCCGGTCCGTGGCTTGCGGTGCCGCCTTCCGGCTACGGGGGCATCGAGAACGTCGTCGCAACTTTGGTGGCGGAGCTGCGCGAACGCGGTGTCCGGGTGGTCCTGGCGACGGTCGGCACGAGCACGCTTCGTGCCGAGGAAACCATTTTCCGTCACGAGGAACCACAGTTCCCGCAGTTGCAGCTGCCCTACAACCGCGTGATGGGCTGCGTGCTGGCCCATATGCAACAGGTGGTGCGGGAACTGTCCCGGCGGGACGACATCGACCTCGTGCACGACCACGTCGAAGCGGTGGGCCCGGCGATCCTGTCGGCGATGGGCACGGGGGCGCCGCCCACCCTGCACACACTGCACTGGGACCTGGCCAAGCATCCGGCGTTCTACGAGGAGTTCGACGGCGGCGGCCGCCTGTTCGTCAACGGCGTCTCGGCGGCGCAGCTGGCCAGAGCGCCGGCGGCACTGCGCGCGCACAGCGTGGGACACGTGCACCTGGCGACCCCGCTGGCGTATCGAAGGGGTGCGGCGGCCGAGAAGGGGCGGTACGCGGTGGTGCTCGGGCGCATCACCGCCGGCAAGGGACAGCACATCGCCGCGCGGCTGGCCCACCGCGTCGGCATGGACGTCGTGCTCGCCGGCCCGGTGGGGCCGTACGACCAGCCGGCCGCGCTCGACCCGGCGCTCGCCGGGGATGCGGACGCTGTGCGGAATCCCGACGTTCGCTACTGGCGGGACCAGGTACAGCCGCTGGTTGACGGCGACCGGGTGCGCTGGCTGGGTTCCGTGGGCGCGGCCGAACGTGACGACCTGCTGGCCCGGGCCGCCGTGAGCCTGTTTCCCCTGCAGTGGGAGGAACCGGGCGGCACCGCCGTGGTCGAGTCGCTGGCCCTGGGCACCCCGGTGGCCGGATACCGGCGGGGCTGCCTGCCCGAGCTGATCGACGACGGGCTCACCGGAGTGCTGGTGGAGCCGGGCGACGAGGACGGCCTGGCCGCGGCGATGCACGCCGCCCGGCGGCTGGATCCGCGAGCGTGCCGCCTGGTCGCCGTGGCCCGGTTCTCGCCCGCTGTGATGGCCGACCGGTACCTCGAGCTCTACGAGCGGGTGCGCCGCGCGGGCGAAGCCGTCGTCCGGCCGAAGGTGAATACCGCCTGCAGGACGTGCCGCCTGCGCTGAACGAGTGCCTCGAGCAGGGCGGGCGCTTCTTCGACGGGCACCACGTCGGTCACGACGTGCTTCCTGACGGCCGCGCCATCCGCACCCCACAGCAGATCGATCGTCCTGGCCGACAACCGTTCCCGGTCCCACTCGTGCGCCAGGCCCCTGGGCACGCGGCCGATCTGCGCGCACCGCACGGTGAGTCCGTTGTGGTGGAACTCCTCGCCGAGCCGCACGGCAGCCGCACCGTCCTGGTAGAAGGCCAGGTCGATCACCGTGCCCTGGGGCCGCACCGCGCGCAGGGCGAGCGCGAGGCTCGCCGGCCGGCCTCGGCACTGGAAGACCACGTCCGCGCCCCGGTCTCCGGGGCCGTGCCGCCACCGGGTCTTGAGCAGGACGGCCGGATCCACCGTGCCGGGGTCGAGGGCCTCGAAGCCGAGCGCCTCGGCCACGGCGCGACGTTCGGGCGTCGGCTCGACGAGCACGACCTCCTGCGCCCCGTGCCACCGGGCGAACAACGCGGTCAGCAGCCCGACCACCCCGGCGCCGGTCACCACCACCACACGCTCGCGCACGCCGTCGGCCAGCGAACGCACGTCACTGCCCTGCAGATCCGCGGCCGCGTGCAGTAACCCGTTCGCGCAGATCGGCCCCAGATGGGCGACGTAGATGCCGAGCAGCGGCTCGAGGTCCGCGGGCAGGCGGACCATCCGGTCCGACCGCGGATCGGCCCGGTAGGCGCTGCGGTGGCCGTAGGTCATCGCGACCAGCTCGCCCGTCTCGAACGCCGGGTCGCGGCTGCCGACCACGGTGGCGACCTGCATGTAGCCCCACCGGCGCACCGGGTAGTCCTGCCCTGGCCGCCGGGAGTCGAACAGGGCGAGTTCGCTGTCCCAGCCGATGTGCAGGCTCGGATGGGTGCCCTTGACGAAGCTCAGGTCCGTGCCCGCGGACAGTCCACTGTAGAGGGTGCGGACGTCGACGAGACCCTCGGGCAGTGCCGGTTCGGGCGGTGCGGCCGCGAGCGCGACGCGCCCCGGGCGTTCCACGACGAGCACTCGTTCCTCACGGGACATCGGCACCGCCCTCGAGTCGCACCGTCCTCCGTTGCGTGGCCGCGCAGGCGATCGCGCAGGCGAGCCGGTGTGTCCGCAGAGCGTCGGTGTACGGCGTCCGCACGGTGTCGGTACGGCCGAGTACGGCATCAACGAAGTCCCGGTCGGCCGCGCGTTTCGCGGCGTCCCGATCGACAGGTCGCGCCCGCGGTGGCTCGGAGCCGTCGCGGATCTCCAGTGTGTCCTCACCGAGGGACAGGGCCAGATCGTCGGCGAAGATCTCCAGGCCGGCGCGGTGTTTCCAGCCCAGTAGGCAGGTCGCCGCCAGCGTTCCGACGGCGCCACCGGCGAAACGCAGGGTGGCCACGGTCGCGCCGTCGACGTCTCCGCCCGGGGCGGTGCCGTCGGCGAAGGCGTGCACCTCGGCGACCTCGCCGACGAGCAGCCGCGCGAGATCCAGCACGTGGATCGCCTGCTCGACGACCTGGCCGCCGGACTGTGCGCGGTGGACCCACCACGGCACCGGCGGAACCTTGTCCAACCACGTGCCGAGCGCCAGCCGCACCGGCCGGCCCGCCAGGACCTGCCGGGCCTGCTCGACCGCCGCCGAGTACCGCCAGTGGTGTCCCACCGACGCGAGGACGCCCGCGCGATCGAGTGCCGTGGCCACCCCTTCGGCGACCGTGTCGTCGAGCGCGATCGGTTTCTCCACGAACAGCGCGATCCGGGCGGCCGCCAGGGTTTCCTCGGCGGGTCCGTGCGCGTCCGGCGGAACGCAGACGTAGGCCGCGTCGACGCCCGCCTCGACCAGCCCGGGGACTTCCGGTACCGCGCGCAGGCCGAATTCGGCGGCGAAGGCCTGTGCCCGCCCGGGGTCGGTGTCGGTCACCGCCACGAGTTCGGCGTCGACGAACCCGCTCAGCATCCGGGCGTGCCGCATGGCCACCCCGCCCGCTCCGACGAACCCGATCCGGCACCCTGTCACGGCGACTCCTTTGCAGCGGGCTTCCCGTCGTGCGCGCGCTGAAACGGGCGGTCAGCGGCGGGCCGCGGTCCCTGACCGTCTACGAGGAACGCATTCAGGACCGTAGGCGGGTGCTGTCCCTGAGCATCACTTCGCCGCGCACGGTCATCGACCGGGGGCGCCGGCGCGCCGTGTCGGTCAGGACCATGCGCATCGCGGTCTTCCCCATTTCCTCCAGGGGGAGGCAAACCGTGGTGAGGGCGGGCACGTGGTCCTTGACGGTGACGATGTCGTCGAAGCCGGCGACCTGAACGTCCTGGGGGACACGCATTCCCCGGTCCCGCAGGCACGCCATCGCCCCGATGGCCATAACGTCGTTCACCACGAGGAGGCACATCCCGTTCCGGCCCCGCGCCAGCCCGAACTCGTCGACAAGACGCCGGCACGCGTCGAACCCACCGTCTCGGGTGAACTCGCCCGGGACCATCGCGACGGGCTCCAGCCCATGGCGCCGAAGCGCTTCGGTGAACCCGGTGGTCCGGTCTACCGCGGTCCGCAACTCCACCGGCCCGGTCAGTACAGCGAACCGGCGATGCCCCTGTCCGACGAGGGCCTCGGCGAGCGCGGCGGCACCCGCGCGGTTCTCCGGTACCACCGAGTCCACGCCCGGCCTGGCCTGGCCGATGACGGCCACCTGCCCACCCAAATCGTGGTAACGCTTGAGCTCCGAGCTCAACAGGCGGTCGTGCTCGCTGCGGCGGGTCAGCTGTGACCCCACGAGGATGAGCGCATCGGCACGGTGTGAGATGAACGACGTGACGGCTTCGAGTTCGGCGCCGAGGTCGCCTTCGGTGCAGGACAGCAGCACCTGCCGGTCGTGCTCGCGCGCGACATGCTGCACGCCGCGCGCTATCGAGGAGAAGTACGGGTCGGCGATGTCCCGCACCACCAGTCCGACCAGTCCGGTCAACGATCGGGCGAGCGCTTGTGCCTGCGCGTTCGGGACGTAGCCCAGTTCGGCCGCGGCCTTGCGGACCCGTTCGGTCAGGCCCGCACCGGGGATGCGCGGCGACCCGTTCAGCACCCGCGATGCGGTCGCCTGGGATACCCCGGCATGCCGGGCCACCTCGAGCAGCGTTACCGGCCGCATAATTCTCCTCACTGTCGCCGATCGACGTTCAGTATCGCACCACCTCCAGTAGCGGCCAGGGTGTTCGGGCCGGGTCCGGCCGCAGGCCGGAACGCGTGGGGCACCCACTCCAGCCCCGGGTGCTCGGCCAACGCCACGATCCATTCGGCGTACTCGCGGTGCGCCGGCGGCCGGCGGATCGTGGCCACCAGCCGGTGGTCGCCGCCGGCGAGCGACACGTCCGCGCCCTGTCCCATCGGCGGCCGGTGCTGGGTCGGCATGATCATCGACGGTTGGCTGCCGAGCACGAACTCGCCGTCCAGCCACACGCGGATGTCCTCGGAACAGTTGAACATCAGCCGGCCCTCGACGGCACGGTCGAGGCGGATCGTGTAGCGAATGACGAGAATCAGATCCTCGAACTCCGCCCGGGGCCACCTGACCCAGGTGCCGGGAACGGTCAGCTGCCGTGCGTTGGCAGGCATCGGCGGCTCGGGTGAGCCTGCCGGCCGCAGCGACGAGATGTCGCGCTCGCCCCAGACCTGGCCATAGGGGGAGGACCAGCCGACCGACACCGGGATCGTGTAGGGCGTGGGATCGAACGCGCAGTCGTCACCGCGGTCCGGCCACACCCCGGTGAGTGCGTCCCGCAGCTTCGACACCTGGTCGGTGAACTCGTCCAGCGACGCCGGCGGGTCGATGCCGACGACCTCCCGGTTGAGGACCAGGTGCTCGCCGATGGGGGCGAGCCACTTCGCCGGGATCGTGTCCGGCTCGATGATCGCCATCAACGCGCCGACGGACGCGGTCGAGCTGTCGGTGTCGGCGCCACAGCCGTTGGTGATGGTGATGGCCTTGTCGAAGTCACCTTCGGACATGAGCCAGCCCAGCACGACGAAACCGGTGTTGATCCGGGTGTCGGTGAAGTCGCACGGACCGTACTTGCCGAGGATGAGCGACATCACCTCCTCCCAGTCGTGCCCTTCGGACACCCACACCCGGGTGTCGTGCACGACCTGCCGGATCCGGCTGCTGATCGGCAGCAGCGCGGATGCCTTGTCCAGCAAGCGATCCGGGTCGCTCTCGACAAAGGCGTGCGACTGGAGCGCGGCCATGAACACCGCTGCCCAGATGCCGTCCCCGGCGTGGTCGAAGCAGGCGTCCTCGTAGGCGTAAGCGGCGGCGCGTTCCGGTTCCCCGGGAGCCAGGCAGGCCCACAGCTCGGTGCGGATCACCGCGCCTTCGCCGCAGGTGTACCAGTTGTCGAAGGAACCGGTGAACGGCGGGACCAGACCCTCGGCGAGATTCCGCTTGGCGACACCGTATTCGCACCAGGGAAAGCGGATGTGCTCGCGCCAGGCCCGCGCGATGACGTGCCGGTCCACTCGCGGCGCCGCCAGTCCGCTCAGCACCGACGCGTAGACGACCTGCATGTCGAGATCGTCGTTCGGCACCATCCCCTCGGGAACGGGGACGTAGTAGTCGGCGCGGATGGGACCGTCGAGGCCCTCGAACGACTGGCCGAACGAGCCGCCCACCGCCTTACCGCGCCAGCAGGCCAGGACCTTCTCGCGATAACGCTCGATCGAGGAGGGCATTCGGACTCCAGTTCTGTGGTCGATGTGGCCTGGGGACGACGGGTTCACCCCTTCACCGAACCCGCCGTCAGACCGCTGATCAGGTAGCGCTGGACGAAGACGAACACCAGGACGGGCGGCAGGGAGGTCACCAGCCCGGCCGCCATCAGGTTGTTCCACTGTGGCAGCCCGCCGTCTGCCGACGCGCTGACGAACGCCTGGATCCCCACCCCGACGGTGCGGGTGGTGTCCGAGGTCAGGACGCTGGCGAAGAGCACGTCGTTCCAGGCCAGGACGAAGGCGAAGATCGCGGTCACCACCATGGCCGGACGTGCCAGCGGGAACACCACCTTGCGCAGGGTCTGTAACCGGGTGGCGCCGTCCAGCGCGGCGGCCTCCTCCAGCTCCTCCGGGATACTCACCAGGTACCCGGTCAGCATCCAGATCGTGTACGGCAGGCTGAACGACATGTAGGTCAGGATCAGCACCGGCGGGGAGCCGATCAGCTTGACTCCCAGCGCGTTCTGGATCTGCACGTAGATCGCGTAGAGCGGGATCACCAGCACGATTCCCGGCGTCGAGTAGCACGCCAGCAGCGACAGCCGCAGTGCGTCCCGGCCCCGGAACCGGAAGCGCGAGAGGACGTACGCGGCGCCGAAGCCCACGATCGAGGACAGCACCGCGGTGCAGGTGGCGACGACGATGCTGTTCTCCAGGTTGCCGGCCAGGTCGATGACACTCCAGATGTCCACGAAGGCACGCGGCGACAGTCCCTGGACGGACAACGTGGTTCCCGCGACGTCGCTCGGCTGCAACGAGACCAGCACCATGTACCCGATGGGCACGAGCACGAGCAGCAGGAACACCAGCCCGAAGCCGTAGCCGAGCCAGCTGGAAGCGGCGCGGGCCGCCCGTCGGGGCACCACCTGAACCTCAGTCGTCATGGGAGTTGACTCTTCTCAGGTAATAGGCGACCGGAATGAGCAGCACCAGGAGGTTGACGACGGCGATCGCCGACGCGTGCCCGAAGTCGAAGGACGTGAACGAGGTCGTGTAGATGGCGATCGGCAGGACGTTCGCCTGCGGGGGCGGCGGGCTGCCGAAGAGGACGAAGGGCAGCGTGAAGTTGTTGAAGTGGTTGATGGCCGACAGACACGCGGCCAGCGCCAGGGTCGGCCTGATCGCGGGCAGGGTGATCGACCAGAACTGCCGCAGCGTGCCGGCACCGTCGATGGCCGCGGCCTCGTAGTAGTCGTGCGGGACGGACTGCACCACCGCCAGCACCATGATGTAGATGAACGGCCAGCTGGTCCAGATTCCGGTGATCACCAGCGCCCAGAACGAGTTCGGGCCGATGAGCCAGATGGTGTCGGGCGAGCCGAGCCCGGTCGCGCCCAGGAACCTGTCGACCAGGCCGGTTTCGGTCTGGAACATCAGGCGCCAGATCAACGCGCTGGCGAACGCCGGCAGGATGAACGGCAGCAACATCACCGTGCGCAGCAGGGACCTGCCCCGGAGCCGCCGGTTCGCCAGCAGTGCCGCGCCGATGCCGATCGGTATCGCCACCGCGGTGGTCAGGACGCTGAAGAACACGCTCGTGCGCAGCGACTTCAGGACCGACAGCGGCCCGGACGGGGCCAGTACATCCAGATAGTTGAGCAGGCCACGCAGGTGTGTCGCGGTGATCTCACCGATGGTGAACTGGTTCAGTGCCGTCAGGCTGATGAACACCGCGAGCGCGAGCGGGAGGTAGGTCACCACCGCCATCAGCAGGAAGCTGGGCGACATCAGCCAGTACGGGACCCGGCGGGCGGCCGGGCGGCGGCGGCGACGCTGCGGCGTTGGCGTGTCCGCCTGCTGCTTGTCCAGAACGGCCCTGGTCATCGTCTCTCACTCTCCAGCGCCGTGGTCAGGGCCTGGTTGGCCGTGACGAGCCGGGCCTTGAGCGCGCCGGGATCATAGGTTCCGCCGGCGGCCAGCTCGGCGAAACTCGGCTTCACCGCGGTCGAGAGCAACGGCGAGACCTGCGCGAAGGATGGCGACCACGGTGTCGGCGCCGCGTTGGTGGCGGAGTCGTAGATGGTCTTCCACACTCCCTGCCGCGTCTCGGGATGGGCCGTGAAGGTCTCGGTGGTGATGGGAAGCCCGCCGACCTCCTGCCACGTCAGCCGCTGCACGTCGGGATCGCCCATCATCCTGGCGAGTCCGAGTGCCAGCTCCCTTTTGCTGCTGTACTTGGAAATGGCCCAGGTCGCGCCGCCGAAGTAGCTCTGCACGGGCCGCGTGCCGGCGGGTAACGCCGGCCGGCCGTAGGGCACCGTCGGGTTGCCCGCGAGCGCCCAGTCGCCGGCGACGCTGGTGCCGGCCATGCTGCTGATCGCCTGGGTGAAGCCACAGGCGAACATCGCCGTCCGCCCGGAGGTGAACTGCTTCACCTGCTCGGCCGAAACATTCGTGGCGTCCCGTTTGCCGGCGATCCGGTACTTCGCGATCCAGTCCAGCCAGAAGGTCGTCGCCTCGAACACCTCGGGTGAGTTCAGCTGCGACCTGGTCCCGTCCGGACTGATCAGCTGGCCGCCCAGCTGCGCGGCGAGCAGCCAGATCACGTGCCACGGCTCGGAAGCCTCCGCAGCACCCATCCCGACCGCGTACCGGTCCTGCTCCGGCGCGGACAACTGCCGGCCGACGTCGACGAAGTCCGTCCAGGTGGTCGGGGCAGCCGTGATACCCGCCTCCTGGAACTTCTTCCTGTTGTAGTACATGGCCATCGTCGAGGCGTAGTAGGGGATGGCCACCAGTTCGGTTGTGCTCCGGCCGCATGCCGCCAGCGCCGACGGCAGGTACCGGTCCTTCCCGCCCACCGCGGCCCAATCGCTGTCCGAGAGCACCTCGAACACGCCGACGGCCTGGCCGGTGGGCAGTGTCTGCGGGCTGACCTCGAAGATGTCCGGCCCGTCCCGGCTGGTCGCGGCGGTGATGACCGAGGTGGTGACCGCCGAGCCGAGCGTCACGACGTTGAACTTCGCCGAAGCACCGGGATACGCGGCCTCGAACTTCCTGCGCATCAGATCGAGTATGCGTCGCTGGCCGGCCGGCGCGGTGGGACTTTGCGCCACCTGGACGATGACCTGGTGGGGGTCGGAGCCTCGCCCGCAGGAGCTGAGCAAGGACGTTCCGGCCACCCCGGCGAGGCCCAGCCCGCCGATCTTGAGCACGCTCCGCCTGGACACGGGTTGCCCGGCCGGTGGTGCGAGCCGATCCGGGGTGGTCTCCTGCGCCATGCTCCACGCTCCTTTGTGGACTTCCTGCTTCGTTGCAGACAGGAGTGCCATACGTCATCGGTGCTTCCCCGCGGCTTCCGGAGACGACCTGGCCGGTCGAGGTACCGTTGCGCATTCAGCGACCGGTGCTGGTGACGGAGTCGTCCGGCACAGCCCGGCCCAGCTCTGTCGGAATGCGCTTTCCCGAAGTTTTGCATGTTGCTTGATCCACTGTCAATATCCGGGTGCACACCCGCTCCGGTCATGGCACGGGCGCCGGTCATCACGTAGGTTCTGAGTTCGGATGCCGATGCGCATCCGGCTCACCGGTTGGGTGCGTTCAGGCGGAACTGGCGCCACAGCGAGGGTCTCGCAGCGACAAGGCAGGAGAAGCGATGGGGTCACCGGCGCAGGATCGTCGCGATCTGTTCACCCGCTACGACCTCGGTGTCTCACCGTTCTGGTCCGAAGCCACGCCGCAGGAGCAGGACGCCCAGCGCGACTGGCACGCGACCATCGCCGCCCGCGGCAACGTCCGGTTCGGTCATCAGTCCTTCGTTTCACCGCTTGCCGCCGTGTACGCGGACAACCTCGTGATCGGCGACCACAGCTACCTCGCCGCACACGTGTACGTCTACGGTGATCACGAGATCGGCGAGAACTGCACGCTCAACCCGTTCTCGGAGCTACGGGGCCTGGTCCGCATGGGCGACGGCGTACGGGTCGGCGCGCACACCTCCATCCTCGGCTTCAACCACCGCATGGAGCCGGACGAACCGATCTATCGGCAGGGGTTGACCCACAAGGGGATCACGATCGGCGACGACGTCTGGATCGGTTCGCACGTGGTCATCGTCGACGGCGTCACCATCGGCGCGCACAGCGTGATCGGGGCCGGTTCCGTCGTGACCAAGGATGTTCCCGCGTGGACGGTGGCCGCGGGGAATCCCGCACGGCCCATCCGGGACCGGCGCTCGGCATCGTCGAAGGCGCCGAAGGATCTGGGTATCAGGTTGCACCGGCTGGGCGAAAAGGCCCGTGAGCAGGCCGCCGAGGTACTGGCACGCTGCTGGCACGGTGACGCCGCGAGCGGGACCTTCCTGGATCACCCGGGCGCCTCGCGCACCCTGCGCGCGTGGTGCGACGCGACCGAACTGGCGGACCTGCTGCTCGGTTCAGCGCCACCGCAGACCGCCAAGGATCGTATCGTCGACCTGTTGCGATCGAACCAGGATCCGGAGACCGGCCTGGTGCCTGAACTCTCGGACACGGGAACGCCCGGCTCGGCCGCGCCCTCGATGGACGGCCATGCCCCGGTGAACTACCACGTCCTGGCCGCCGGGTACGCCCTGGAACTGCTCGGCTCGCGCTTCCCGCACCCGATTCGTTCGGTGGCCGACCTTTCCGCCGTCGAGCTGCGGACGAGGTTGGACCAGCTGCCCTGGGGCGAGGAAGGCTGGCGTGCGGGTTCCTGGGTGGACTCCGTCGGCACGGCGTTCCACCGGAACCAGGCCGACTTCGGCATGGCCGGTGAGGTCGAGACGTTGTTCGGCTGGCTGCTGTTGCGTTGCGACCGCGCCACCGGTCTGTGGGGGCGTCCCGACGACCGCAGCCGCTGGCTGGAGCCGGTCAACGGGTTCTACCGTCTCACGCGGGGCACGTTCGCCCAGTTCGGCGTGCCACTTCCGTACCCCGAGCGCACCATCGACAGCGTGCTCGCCCATGCCGTCGACGAGACCTATTTCCGGGCCGACCGTGGCACCGCGTGCAACGTCCTGGACGTGATCCACCCCCTTTGGCTCTGCGCCAGGCAAACCGGACATCGCCGCGCGGAGGGGGAGCGATGGGCACGAGCACAGCTGGACCGGGTGCTGAGGTCGTGGCAGGACGGCGCCGGTTTCAGTTTCGCGCTCGAGACCGGGCATGGTCCCGAGCGCACACCCGGTCTGCTGGGGACCGAAATGTGGTTGTCCATCACCTGGTTGCTCGCCGACCAGCTGGGACTGAGCGACTCGCTCGGCTATCGGCCGCGGGGGGTACACCGGCCGGAACCACAGGCCGGTGTACCCGGCCGGAGGCGGTGAGGCTGGACTGGGAAAGCGCATTCCCGTAGGGTCCCGGAAGGTGGTGGAGAGACCGGAGGTGGCAGACGTGGCCGAGCTGGACATCGTGATCGCGATGACCCCTGAGTTCACCGAACGGACGCTGTCGCCGGCCCTGCGTGAACGACTCGCGACGTTCGGCCGGGTCCGGGTTTCCCCGTCACCGGCCGACCACCACACACCGGCCGCCCGGGAACTGCTCGCCGGCGCCGATGTGGTGATCACCGGTACCGGGACGGCGCTGCTCGACGATGCGACACTCGCGGCCGCACCGCGGCTCGAGGCGATCGTCCACGCGGCCGGTTCGCTGCGACCGGTGGTCACCGCCGCTGCCTTCGAGCGCGGGATCCGGCTGTCCTCCCAGGCCGGGGCCAACGCCTTGCCGGTGGCCGAATACACCCTGGCGATGATCCTGCTGGAGCTCAAGGGGGTCCGGCTCGCCGAGCAGGTGTACCGCGCCGAGCGCGATGAGGTCGACGTCGACAAGCTGCTCGCCGTCAACGGCAACTACGGCCGCCGGGTGGGGATTGTGAGCGCGTCCGCCATCGGCCGCCGGGTGATCGAGCTGCTGCGGCCGTTCGATGTGGACACCGTGGTCTACGACCCCTACCTGAGTGCCGAGGCCGCGGCGGAACTGGGTGCGGCCCGGATGGATCTGCGGTCACTGTTGTCCACATCGGACTTGGTCTCGCTGCATGCCCCGTTGCTGCCCGAGACCCGCGGTATGATCGGCACGACCGAGCTCGCCGCACTGCGCGACGGCGCGATCTTGGTCAACACCGCCCGAGGTGCGCTGGTCGACCAGCAGGCGCTGATCCGAGAGCTCGTCGAGGGCCGTATCCGTGCGGTCATCGATGTCACCGATCCCGAAGTGCCCGAACCGGGATCTCCACTGTGGAGTCTGGACAACGTGGTGCTCACGCCGCACGTGGCCGGATCACGCGGTCTCGAACTGCACCGGATCGGTGAGCGCGCGGTCGCCGAGGTCGGCCGCCTCGCCCGCGGCGAACCGCTGGCTCACGAGGTCACGCGCGAGGCGTACGCCATCAACGCCTGACAACTCGGGATCTGCCTTCGAGAACTGGGGGTGCACCGCTCCTCCACCGCACGGAGCGGAGGAGGAGCGGTGCTTCAGCGTCAGCTCACGCGGCGTATTTCGTACCGCACCGGGCCGCGGCCGGACAGGTCGAGCCGGACCATCCCGACCAAGCCGTGGCGCGACTCGTAGCCGTGGGCGAGGTGCACCACGCGCTCGGTCGGACGTTCCGCGACGATCTCGACCACTTCGGTGCCGGAGGTCAGCCGGACCCGGTTGTCGGCAGTGGATACCGAGGTCACCTGACCGTCACCCCGGTCCTTCAGATACGGCACGAAGAGGCTGCAGGCGAGATCGCCCACTCCCTCGACGATCCGGACGGTGCTCCCGTCGATCTCCACCTCGATCTCGTAGCTCAGACCGTTGACCTCGGCCCCGGCAGTGAGTCGTGCGCCGGAGCCCGAGGCGTGGCGGTTTCCGGTGGGCGTCATGGCCGACAACGGGTGGATCGAACGATCGTCCCGGCGCACGCCGATGCCCAGGGTGAAGGGCAGCTGGTTGGACAACCGGTGCGCATCGGGTTCCGCGTCCGGCCGTCCGTAGTGGGTCTGTCCACCGAAGCGCAGCCGCCGGTTGAGGCCCAGGGTGATGTCGGCGATCCCGAACGAGTCGTAGCCCTTGAACGGCGCCAGGTTGACGTGCACGGACCAGCCGGAACCGTGGATCAACGAACGGTTGACAGGTTCCAGTTCGACGTGCGTCCACGGGCTGCCGACCTCGGGTGCGCTCCCTTCCCCGGTGAACCCGTCCAGGACGGCGGTGGCGAGGTAACCCAGCGGCAGGCTCACGTAGTGCGCGTCCATCGTGTAGACCTCATGGCCCACTCGCCAGTTCGCCGGCAGCGCGTTCTCCACGGGGCTGAGATCCCCCGTGGGCCGCTGACAGGCCTTCGCCGCGGCGAAGGAACGCAATGCGGCGGCGTCGGCCGCGGACGCCAGCTCGGGGTGGCTGTCCCGTAGCAGCCGGGCAGCCTGGTGGAAGTACCAGCACTGGCCGGTCAGATTCCAGAGGTGGGCGGTGCTGCGGTAGGCGCTCGCGAGCGAGCCGCTGGACAGCTGCACGCCGAGGCTGCGCCGTACGCCGGAGACGAGCAGTTGTTCCAGTGGTTCGCGGTAGACGCCGTCGTAGCCTTCGGCCAGCAGTTCCAGCAGGTGCACCCGGCACCACAGGTCGTAGGAGTTGGGCACCCCCGGCTCCCGGTAGAAACCCTTTTCCAGATCGATCGCGTTCTTCCAGTCGATCTCCACCTGGGTCGCCTGCCGCAACTCCCGGTAGAAGCCGTGGTCGACGTCCGGATCGTCGCTGAAAAACGGTTCCAGCCACTTGTCCACGTCGTCGCGGTCGTAGGGTGACAGCCCTTCCTGGATCCGTTGCCACTCGCCGAGAATCCAGACGGCCGCCCAGTTGACGGGAGGTCGTTCGGAGAAGGCGTCCGGGACCTCGACCCGGCGGATCTTGTCGATCATCGGCTCCAGGTCCGTGTCGCCGAGCCGGCGGAGCAGCCGGAGGGTGCGCATGACCGGTGGCCACATGAAGTCGCGCAGGTTGCGGAAACCCGGGCTCCCGACGGCGTGGGTGAAGTCGGCGGCCGGCGGCGTGGCGTCGTCGGGATCGAGCATGTGCCGCAGGGTCGCGTGCACCCCGCGGGCGGCCGCGTCCATGAGGCGGCGGCGTTCGTCCCCGGTGGCCGTGCTCGCCAGAACCGCGTTGACGTAGGCGTAGTACGCCGTGCCGTACTGCGCGGGCTCACCGAAGACGGGATCGTTCAGCTCCCCGGACTCCTGTAGGTGTGGCGCCAGTGCCGCGGCGGCCTGCCTGATCAGTTCCAGTGCTGGGTTCTGCACCGTCTCTCCGTTCTGTAGCTGGTTGCGGTTCGGGTCAGATGGCGGTGACGGAACCGGCGCTGAGGCCCTGCACCATTCGCCGTTGGAACACCAGGTACAGCACCACCACCGGAATCGAGCTGACGACCCCGGCCGCCATCAGCTGGCCGTACAGCGGCAGTCCGGTACCGGTGGCGTTGTTCGCGAACTGGTCCATCGTGACCGCGAGCGTCTCGGTTTGCGACCGGGTGAGGACGCTGGCGAACAGCACGTCGTTCCACCCGACCAGGAAGGAGAACACGAAGGCGACCACCATCGCCGGCACGGCGATCGGCAGGATGATCCGGAACAGCGCGCCGATCCGGGTGCATCCGTCGACGAAGGCGGCTTCTTCCAGCTCCCGGGGGACGGTGCGCAGGTAGGTCACCATCAGCCAGGTCGACAGCGGCAGGCCGAAGGTCATGTAGGTGATGACGATCGCGTTGAAGTTGCCGATGAACTGGATACCGCTCAGCGTCTGCAGCCAGGAGAACACGACGAACAGGGGCAGCAGGAGCGTCGTGCCGGGCACGGTCTGGGTGGCGATCAGGGAGTAGAGGAAGGTCTTCTGCCCCCGGAACCGCAACCGGGCGAGCGGATAGGCCGCCAACGCGCCGAACACGACGGACAGCAACGACGCGGACCCGGAGATGGCCAGGGTGTTGAACAGGCCCGCTGCCAGCGGTGCCTGCGACCACATCGTGACGTAGTTGCCGAATCGCAGTCCCCACAGCGAAACGTCGCCCAGCGCGACTTTGGCATCGGGTGTGACGGAGAGCAGAAGCATGTAGCCGACGGGGAGAACCACCGCTGCGAGACAGGCCAGCACCACACCTCGGCTGACCCACCGCGGTAGCAGGCGGTCGACATCGCCTGCGCGCCACCGGGTGTGCGTCGAGTTCGACGCCATATCGATCGTCCTCCTTTGCGAGCGGGTCTATTCCGCCCGGCTCGCGATACGCGTCATGCGCAGGTACAGGTAACCGGGGATCATCAGCAGGATGATGGTGATGACGGCGAGGGCGGCCGCGAGGCCGTAGTCGAACGAAGTGAACGCGTAGAAGTAAGTGGAAATCGGCAGGGACGCCGCGGAGGAGGGCGGGGGCGAGGAGAACATCACGTAGGCCAGCGTGAAATTGCCGAAATGGTTGAGTGTGGACAACAGAATCGCGAGCAGCAGCAGGCCACGGATCTGGGGCAGCACGATGGTGAAGAGCTTGCGCACCGGCGAAGCACCGTCCAAAGTGGCCGCTTCGTAATGCTCGCGCGGAATGGTCTGCAACCCCGCCAGCACCATCAGGTAGATGAACGGCCAGGTCGCCCAGATGTCGGTCACCGTCATGGCCCAGAACGCGTTGGGCCCGATGAGCCAGTAGGTGTTGGCGTCGGCGATGCCGAGGTCGGCCAGAATCCGGTCGACCAGGCCATGTTGGTTGAGAAACAGGACCCGGGCGAGCAAGGCGGTGACGAAGGTCGGGATCACGTAGGGAACCAGGTACAGGGCGCGCACGAGGCCCCTGCCCCGGAACCGGCGGTGCACCGACACCGCGGCGAGACAGCCGATCGGTGTCACCACCAAGGTCGTCAACAGGGAAAAGGCGACGCTGATCCCGAGCGAGCGCAATGCGCTCACGCCGAGCACATTGCTCGACCGGAACGCGTCCGCGAAATTGCGGAAGCCGACCAGCGGGGCGTGCACCCATTCCCGGAGCGTGCTCACATCCAGCTTGAGGAAGCTGAGATAGAAGGAGATCACGACGGGTACGAAGACGATGACGAGCAAGGCCAGCGCACACGGGATCAGCATCACCAGAGGCCGGTCCAGCGTTCGGGACACCCACCGCGGGACTCGGCGCCGCGCACGGGGCGGCGGGGACGCGGCAGGAAGAACACGGGGATCGTCGACGGCGGAGGATGGCAAGATCGTGCCTTTCTTTCGTCCCGGCGGCGAGCGCCGCCCGATCGGCGGTCCCGTCCGCTGATCGGGCGGCTGCCGTCTATTTGAGCGCCGCCTGGGCCGCCTGTTGCCCGGCCGCCAGCTCACTGGACAGTTCCTGGTCGTTCCATCGCCCGTTGACGGCCAGGCTGCTGCCGACCTTGTTGATCGTGGTGCTCAAACCGGCCTGCAGCTGTGCCCATGCCGAGGTGAACTCGGTGGCCTCCTGGCTGGCCGCGACATCCAGGAAGGGCTTGGCGTCCGGTTGTGCCTTCGCCAGCATTTCGATGCCGGCCTTGGTGCTCGGTGTCCAGCCCAGCGACTGATACTGCTTCAGCACCACGGCATCACTGTTGCTCGCCTTGGCCAGCGCGAGCGCGAGCGACTTCTTGTTCTCGGCGTACTTGAACACCGCCCAGAACTGTCCGGACACGATGCTCAGGGCCGGGGTGCCGCCGGCGGGCCGGCCGGCCATGCCAAACGGGACACTGGGCAGCGGCGCGAACGCGATGTCGTTCGCCACCGGGCTGCTCTGGGCCGCGGTGAGGGTGCTGCGGGTGGCGATGGGCAGCATCGCCACCTTGCCGGCGGTGAACGCCGAGAGCATCTGCGCGTTGTTCCAGGTCAGCGACTCCGGCGGCACGATGTGGTACTGGTACAGCTGGGAGAAGTAGAAGCCGATCGCCGTCTTCACCTGGTCGCTGTCGAGCTGTGCTTCCTTACCGTCGCGGGAAAGCAGGCTGCCACCGAGCTGATGGGTGTACGACCAGACGAACTTCCACGGGTCGAGGGTGTCCGCGGGGTCGAACCCCGCGCCGTACACACCGGGGCTCGCGGCCTGGATCTTCTGGGCGTCTTCGATCCATTCGTTCCAGGTCCTCGGCGGTCCGGTGATCCCGGCCTTGGCGAACATCGCTTTGTTGTAGGCCACCATGTACGGAACGCTGAACGAGGGCACGCCGATGTCCTCGGTCGGGCTCGGGCCGGAAACGCTCAGGGTGGAGGGGTTCCAGGAGTCCCGGCCGCCCACCTGATCCCAGTCCTGCTGGGAAAGCGTGAGGAAACCCTGGGTGCCGTACAACGTGCCGCCGAGCGCACTGCCGTAGCCGATGACGTCCGGACCGGATCCGGAAACCAGGGACGTCTGGACGATGCTGTTCTCCTGGGCCCCGCCGTTGTAGTACTGGAAGTTCACGGTGGCGCCGGTTTCCTTGTGGAACTCCTCAGCCAGCGCTTGGTAGTACTGGTCGTACTGCTCCTTCTGGCCCGCGCCGGCCGCCGCCACCAGTGCGGTGATGGTCTGGCCCCCCGAGTCGTCCGAGCCGGCGCCGAACCCGGAACATGCGGCGAGCAGCGTGCCCACCAGGCCCGCGGATAGTCCGGCCAGTAACCGATTCCTGTAGCGGCGCACGAGGCCCCCTCTGAGGTCGGGTCCATCGACAGTGTCGATCTGGAACACCCCGACGGGACGGGCCCTTGGAACCTCGTCGTCGAGGTGCTGATTGCGTTCGCGCCTTCCTGCGACCTGCGCCCGGCCTGACAGGCGCACCGGTAGCGCGGGATGGAAAGCGCTTACCAAGTATCTGGTCCGCTCTGGATCATGTCAAGTGCTGTACCGGCCTGAACGGGATCATTCGTCCGAGAAACGCGGATAAGAGCGTAGTAAACGCTTTCCAAGATAGCGCTGCGCAGCGAGAATTTCCCGCAGCGGGACCGGCGTCAACGCGGCCAGTCGGAGCCGATCGTCACCAGGCCGTCGTGCGGAGCCAGCAGTAGCCGGCGCAGGTCGGGGCCGACGAGCGCGACCTGCCATGATCGGTCCGCAGGACCTCGCACGTCGAGCCGCCCCTCGGTGCGCCTGACCTGGAAGACGCTGGGCCGCGCGGAGGAACCGGATGGCACGGTCACCGTCGTGTCGGCCACGTCGCCGGGTGTGAAAACCTCGAGTGTGACGCCGTCGCGATAGTCGTAGTCGGGACGGTCTTCGCGCGAACCGAGGGGGACGAGCGCGCCTGGCCGGACGAGCAGCGGCAGGCTGAGGAAGTCGTGTTGTTCGGTGACCCAGCAAGGCCCCTGCACCCGTCTGCCGGTGAGCAGATGTGCCCATTCCCCTTGCGGCACATAGTAGGTGACCTCGCCGCAGTCGGTGAAGACCGGCGCGACGAGCAAGTCGGGACCCAGCATGTACTGGTTGTCGAGATGTCGGCAGTTCCGGTCGTCGGGGAACTCGAGGGCCATCGCGCGCATCATCGGCAGACCCTCTTCGTGCGCCTGCTCGGCAACGCCGTACAGGTAAGGCATCAACCGCATCTTCAGCCGGGTGAAGTGGCGCACCACGTCCGCGGCTTCCTCGCCGAATTCCCACGGCACCCGGTAACTGATGCTGCCGTGCAACCGGCTGTGCGAAGAAAGCAGGCCGAAGGCGGCCCACCTCTTGAACAACCCGGGCGTGGGGTTTCCCTCGAAACCGCCGATGTCGTGGCTCCAGAAACCGAAACCCGACATGCCGAGCGACAACCCGGCCCGCAGGCTCTCCGCCATCGACACGTAGGTCGGCTCCGGGTCCCCTCCCCAATGCACCGGAAACCGCTGACCGCCGGCCGTCGCCGACCTGGCGAACACCACGGCCTCTCCGGCTCCGTGGTGTTCCGTGAGAACGTTGAACACGGTCTGGTTGTACAGATAGCTGTAGTAGTTGTGCATGGCGCTGGGATCCGAGCCGTCGTGATAGACGACGTCGGTCGGAATGCGCTCCCCGAAGTCGGTTTTGAAGCAGTCGACCCCCATCGACAGCAGAACGCGTAACTTGTCCGCGAACCACTCGCGGGCCGCCGGGTTCGTGAAGTCCACGATGCCCATCCCGGCCTGCCAGGTGTCCCATTGCCAGACGTCGCCGTTGGGCCTGTTGAGCAGATATCCGAGATCTTGGGCCTCTCGGAACAAGGCGGACTGCTGGGCGATGTAGGGATTGATCCACACTGAGACGCGCAGCCCCCGGTCCTTGAGCCGCTTCAGCATCCCCGCCGGGTCGGGGAACGCGCGGTGATCCCATTCGAAGTCGCACCAATGGAACTCCCGCATCCAGAACGAGTCGAAGTGGAACACGCTCAGCGGTAGCTCCCGACGCTCCATTTCGGACACGAAGGAGGTCACGGTCGCCTCGTCGTAGGAGGTCACGAAGGAGGTGCTCAGCCACAGGCCGAAAGACCAGGCAGGCGGCAGGGCGGGGCGCCCTGTGAGGGCGGTGTACCGCCGCAAGATCTCCTTGGGTGTGTCGCCCGCGATCACGAAGTACTCGAGCTCCTGGCCGGGCACGCTGAACTGGACCTGCGAGACGAATTCGGAACAGACCTCGAACGAGACTCGGTCCGTCGAGTTGACGAAGACCCCGTATCCCTGGTCGGTCCAGTAGAACGGCACGCTCTTGTAGGCGTGCTCGCTGCTCGGGCCGCCGTCGTCGTTCCAGGTGTCGACGCTCTGCCCGTTCTTCACGAGGGCGGTGGATCGTTCGCCGAGCCCGTACACGCAGGCGCCGACGTCGAGGGCGAGCCGCTCGTGGACGAACTGCTCACCCGCGTCCGTCTGCACGATTCCGGTCGACCGGCGACCGCTGCCGGTCAGCCGCCGTTGACCGGACCAGAACGAAAGATCCCAGGTGCCGGTGGTGGCGATGCGAACGGAGAGATCGTGCGACGTCATGATCGCCGCATCGTCCGCGACCCCGACGGAGACCGCGGCATCGTCCTGGCAGTGCAGTTCGAAGGCCGGTCGCCGGGCGGCGCCGCCCGTGTGGTGGGCGGCCCGGACGCCGATCACGCCGTCCATCGGCGACCAGAACGTGAAGGTGATGACGGGATTGTTGAGCGAGTGGCGCCGGTTCTCGATCGCCCTGGTCGGGGCGTAGACCGTCAGCCCGCGGGCCGACGGAACCACCTCGTGCGCGGAATGGGGGTGGAGTGCCCGGACGCCGTCCCGCATACGCCAGAAACCGCTGGTGAACTTCACGCCTTCCCTCCCTGCTCAACGCCGCGCGGTCGTGGCTCAGGTGAGGGCTTCGCCGACCGCGTCGCGGCGATAGTCGGAGATCCGCACCGGCTTCCCGGCACGTGCCGAGTCGTAGATCGCCATCGCGATCTCCACCGGACGCCGGGCCTGCTCACCGCGCGCCAGCGTGGCCGACTCGTACCCCGCTTCCGTGAGTGCTCCCGCGATGTCGTCGAAGACATTGAGCGGTTTGCCGTCGAACCGGCCCAGGCTGCCCTGGTCGAACTTCTCCATGGTCAGCACATCGTCGAGGAGAGACAGGCTCCCTCGGTCGCCGTTGACCTCGGCGCGCGTGGTGAAGCCGCCGCCGTAGATGTCGTCCATCCCGCTGGTGGTGCGGAACGTCGAGGTGGCCACCAGGACCGCCATGGCGCCGGATCGCAGCGTGAGCGCGGCGACCGCGGTGTCTTCCACCGGGATGTCATGGGCGTAGGTGCCGGTGACCGCATGCACGGACTCCACCTCGCCCATGCACCAGGTGAGTTTGTCGATCGCGTGGATCGCCTGGTTCATCACCACGCCACCACCGTTGAGCTCCCAGGTCTGGCGCCAGGCGCCGTCGGAGCGGTAGTACTCGTCCGGACGGAAGCACTTGAACCCGAACTCGCCCAGGATCAGCCTGCCGAGGACGCCGCTGTCGATGGCGTTCTTCAGCCGCCAGTTGTCCTCGTAGTAACGAAGGTAGAACTCGCCGAAGAGTTCGACCCCCGCGTCGGCGCAGGTGTCCGCGATGGCGTCGGAACGGGCCAGGTTCACCTCCATCGGCTTGGTCAGCAGGACGTGCTTGCCGGCGTTCGCGACCGCGGCCGCGAGGTCGAGATGCAACCCGCTGGGGGTGTAGATACCGACGACGTCGACATCGTCGCGCGTGAGCGCGCCGGACACGTCGGTGAACCACGGCACGTCGTAGCGCTCGCCGTACTCACGTGCGCGTTCGGCGTTGGCGTCCACGACGGCCGCGAGCCTGGCCGTCGGAGTCTCCGCCAGCATCTGGCATCGCGTAGCGCCGTAACCGAGTCCTACCAGGGCGAAGCCGACCGGTTCAGCCACGGTGCCGCACCTCCTGCCGGGAGCCGGCCGCGACGAGCGCCTTCAGGTTGCGGATGTCGGCGAGGGTGGCCTGCTGGAGTTCCGGCTGCTCCTCGGGTTTGCGCGGATGGTGGACGCGCTCGACGGTGAAGTACCCCTCGTAGCCGGAGGCGATCAGGGCAGGAATGATCTTGGCGTAGGGCACGTCGCCTTCGCCGACCACGGCCCTGCCGAATGTCGGCCTGGCGGGATCTTCCGGGGTCGCCGGCACGTCCTTGGTCTGCACGTCGACGATGCGGACCTGGGTCGCCTCGCGGTAGCCGTCCTCCCACGGCTGCTCGCCGGACCACCACCCGTTGCAGACGTCCCAGCACAAGGCGACCGACGGCGAATCCAGTGCTTCGATCAGCTGCCGGGCCTCCGTGGCGCGTCCTGCGTAGCTGGCGCCCTCGAGCTCGATCATCAGGGTGATCCCGGCTCGTTCCGCCATCCGCACCGACGAGCGCAGCCGTGCCACGACCGCGGGCAGGCAATCGGGGTACTGGGGGCGCCGGTGCCACTCCGGCAGCGGCTCCTGGCCCGGCAGCCATAGCGCGAAGATCCGGACGAGCGGGGCGTCGAGAAGCTCCGCCGCCCGAAGCGCCCGTTCGAGCTGCTGCTCGGCCCTGCGCTGATCGTCGTCGCTGTCCACGTAGCAGTCGCGACCGTATTGCGAACCGACTGACGCGATCTCCAACCCGTGCGCGTCGGCCTGCCGCTTGATCACTCGCACGTCCGGGACGTCGACGTCCACGATGTTGCGACCGCCGACATTGCGCACGGCCACGCCATCCAGGCCTTGCCCGGCGGCCAGTCCCGCAGCGGCCTCGAACTCGCTGGCCAGGTCGTCGCTGAACGCGCCGAGTTTGAACAAGTCAGCCCCTTCGCAGTAGTAAGCGCTTTCTTCAAACGTCGCACAGGCGCAGACAACTGTCAAGCAAAGTGCTGGAACAGACGGACTATGGGGGAGCGTGTGGTGAGTAAGCGCTTCCGGTCGGCTCGGTGAAGGTTCGCCAGGTCAGGACGCCGGGCCGGCGACCGAGTCCCGGACGATCAGTTCCGGCCGAATCGTGCTCACCGCGCCGGGCTCGGCCTGGTCCAAGCCGGCGGCGATCCGGCCGGCCCGCCGTCCGGCGTCGAGCAACGGAAGGCGAACTGTGGTGAGCGAGGGATAGGCGTCGAGCCCGAACGGCAGGTCGTCGAAACCGGCGACCGAGACGTCCTTCGGGACCTGCAGACCGCTTTCCCGGACAGCGGCCAGCACGCCGAGCGCGATGCTGTCGTTCGCCCCGATGATGGCGGTGGGCCGGTCGGGCAACGCCAGCAACCGTGCGGCCGCCTCCCACCCGCGTTCCCGGTCGAAGGCTCCGCCGTCGAGTGCCAGGCCCTCGTCCCAGGGCACGTCGTGCTGGGCGAGCGCCTCCCGGTGTCCCTGTAGCCGCTCTGTGGTCGTGGAGTGCCGTGGTGGACCGGTGATGTAGCCGATGCGCCGGTGCCCCATCGCGAGCAGGTGCCGCGTGAGCGAACGCGCGCCGCCGCGGTTGTCGAAGTTCAGCGTGACGGCCCGGGCTCCTTCGATCGGCGGCCGGCCGCACAGCACGACCCGGGTTCCCGCCGACGCGGCCTGATCGATCAGCCCGGCCAGCTCTGTCAGGTAGTCCGCATCGTCCACACAACCACCGGCCAGCACGATCGCCCGGGTCCGCTGACGGAGCAGGAGCTCCACGTAGCGCAACTCCTCGACCGGCGACCCCCCGGTGTTGCAGATGACGGCCAGCAGATCCTCACGGGATGCTTCCCCTTGGATCGCGCCCGCCAGCAGCCCGAAGAAAGGATCCGACACGTCGTTGACCACGACGCCCAGCATGTCCGACATATTGACCGCCAGCGCCCGGGCGTAGGCGTTCACGACGTAGTTGAGCTCGCTGACGGCCCGCAACACCCGCTGCCGGGTTCTGGCCGCAACCGGGTAATTCCCGTTCAGCACCCGCGAGACCGTCGCCGAGGACACTCCGGCACGCTTCGCGACATCCGCGAGCGTCACCGCCACACGAGCCTCCCAGCAGCCGATAACAGTAAGCGCATTCTACGGGAACGGCAGCACGAACAGGGAGGTGGCACGACTGCCTGCGCCCGCATGGCTCGGTCAGCCACCCGCCGCGGAGCGCGAGCGCGCCGACGGCGGCCACGGCGGCAACGACCAGGCCTGAGTGGATCGGTCCAGCCGAACGCGTCCTGGAACAGGAGCTAGGCACCCTCGCCCGGCGGGGTGAGGACGTCCCGGGCGTGGTGGTCGGTCCCGGCCCGGCCGGCCTACCGACCGATATTGGGCAAGCCTGAGCCAAGTGGTGTGCCGGCCGCTGTTCAGTCGGAGCCGCCTGGTCCATCTCGCTCGGCGGTTGGGTCGAGTTGCGGCAGGAACGGCTGGTTCCGAACCCGCGGCCAAGGGTGGCGTGCCGTCATGGGGCACGGTGCGCCCTGGAATCATGGAGGCATGGCTTCCAAGGTGCCGATCGACCAGCCCGAGGCGAAGACCACGGTGAACCCCGCGGCCGTTCGCGAGGCCGCGCTGACGTTGTTCGCGGAGCGCGGCTATCACGGCACGGCGCTCAGCCAGATCGCCGGCGTACTCGGCATCCGCACGCCGAGCCTGTACAACCACATGCGCGCCAAGCAGGATCTCCTGCGCGACATCGTTTCCGAGACCACCGAGCAGGTGTGGGCCGACTACGAGCAGGCGGTCGAGGGAGTGGACGACGTCGTCGAACGGCTGCGGCGCGCGGCCCGGGTCTACGCCCTGCGGCACGCGACCCATCGGCGGGAAGCGCTGATCGTCAACCGGGACATCGCCAGCGTCGAGGAGCCTGCCCGCTCCCGGGTGCTGGAGCTGCGCCGCCGTCATGCGCAGGCCATCAAGGGCCTGATCGACGAGGGCGTGCGGGAGGGCCGGTTCGACGAACCCGAGTCGACGCTGGCCGCGTTCGGGATCCTGGAGATGTGCGTCAGCATCGCGCGCTGGTTCCGGGAGGACGGCCCGCAGTCCGCGGAGACGGTCGCCGACACCTACAGCACCTACGCGCTTCGCGTGGCCGGGCTCGGCTGAGTTCGTTGCTTGCCCCTTGTCAGCCGGCTCACTAGACTCGACACTAACTATCATTAGTTAATACGGTGGCTCATCATGTGGCCAGCGAGCACCCAGGAGTGTCGATGCTCAGAGTCGAGTTGATCCGCCCCATTCCCCAGTTGCTGGTGGAACACGCGGAGCGGTTCCAGGACAAGGTCGCCTTCTACGACGACCGCCGGTCGGTGACCTACGCGGCCCTCGCCGAGCGCACCCGCCGGCTGGCCGGGCATCTTGTCGAGGCCGGGGTGGCGCGCGGCGAGCGCGTGCTGATCTACCTGGACAACAGCGTGGAGACGGCGGAGTCGTACCTGGCGACGACCCGGGCGAGCGTGGTCGGTGTCTGCGTGAACCCCGACGCGGCCCCTTCCGAGATCGGCTACCTGCTCGCGGACAGCGACGCGCACGTGGTGATCACGGACGAAGCGCACCTCGCCCGGGTCCGCGCGCTGATCGGCGAGCGCGGCGACGTGCTCATCCTGCTCACCGGGGACCGGGAAGTCCCGGACGCGCGATCCTACGAGCAGCTGGCGACGACCGAGCCCGCGTCCGCGCCGCGGGATGATCTCGACCTCGACGACACCGCCTGGATGCTCTACACCTCGGGCACCACCGGCCGCCCCAAAGGGGTGCTGCTGACGCAGCGAAGCTGCCTGTGGGTGGTCGCGGCGTGCTGGGCGCCGATCGCCGGACTGTCCGCGGAGGACCAGGTGCTCTGCCCGTTGCCCCTGTTCCACTCGTACGCGCTCGATCTGTGCGTGCTGGGGGTGTTCGCGGTCGGCGCCACCGAGCGGATCCTGCCGAGGTTCTCCACGTCACGCGTCTTCGAACTGCTCGCCGCCGAACCGTTCACGGTGCTGCCGGGCGTCCCGACGATGTTCCAGTACCTCGTGCACGGCGCCGGGGAAAGCGGCTTCCGCGGCGACACCTTGCGGCTGTGCGTTTCCGCCGGCGCGATCATGCCGGCGGCGCTCAACGCCGAGTTCGAGCAGGTGTTCGGCGTGCGGCTGCTGGAGGGGTACGGCATCACCGAGACCTCGACCATGGTCACCATGAACTGGCCGGTCGGGGGCCGGGTGCTCGGGTCGTGCGGCCTGCCCGTGCCCGGCGTCGGCGTGCGCCTCGTGGACCCGGTCACCGGCGAGGACGTCGGTGTGGGGGAGGAGGGCGAGCTGTGGGTGAGCGGGCCGAACGTCATGCGGGGCTATCACAATCGCACCGACGCGACCGCCGAGGTGCTGCGGCACGGCTGGTACCGCACCGGCGATCTGGGTCGCCGGGACGCCAACGGGTTCCTCACGATCAGCGGCCGCACGAAGGAACTGATCATTCGCGGCGGGGAGAACATCTATCCCGCCGAAGTCGAAGCCGTCCTGCTGAAAGCCGGTGGGGTGGCGGACGCGGCGGTGGTCGCCCGCAAGCACCCGGATCTCGGTGAGGTGCCGGTCGCCTTCGTCGTGCCCGAACAGCCGGGAGTGCTGGACGTCGCGGCACTGCTCGAGCTGTGCGGGCGTGAGCTGTCCCGGTTCAAGGTGCCCGCGGACATCCTGGAGATCGACGCCATCCCGCGCACCGGCTCCGGCAAGATCATGCGCTTCCGGTTGCAGGAACGACTGAGCGCTTTCGCCGGCTGAGACGGATCGCCGGTTGACCCGGCATCCCGCTGCGCCTACGATGCAAACTAACGTTAATTAGTAAGGTGGTGTTCGTGGATCTCTCCAACACCTTCACCGTCAACCTCCCGGTCGAGGACACCTGGAAAGTGCTGACGGACCTGGAGCGGGTCGCCCCGTGCCTGCCCGGTGCGGCGCTGCTGGGTGTCGAGGGCGATGCCTACCGCGGCGCGGTGAAGATCAAGGTCGGCCCGGTTTCCGCGCAGTACCAGGGCATCGCCCGGTTCGTGGAGAAGGACGACCAGGCCTACCGGGCGGTGATCAGGGCCGAGGGCAAGGATGTCGGCGGACAGGGCAACGCCGCGGCGACCGTCACGGCGACCCTGACCCAGCAGGGCGACGGCACCAAGGTCGACGTCCGGACGGACCTCGCCCTCTCGGGCCGGGTGGCCCAGTTCGGGCGCGGTGTGATCGCCGACGTGAGCAACAAGCTCCTCGGGCAGTTCGTGCGGCGTCTCGAGGACGAGTTCGCCTCCGGCGGCGCCACCACGCCCACCGCGGCGGCGAAACCCGTCGATCTCGCCGATGTCGAACCGCTCGACGTCATGTCCAGCATGGGCGGCACGATCGCCAAGCGCGCGATCCCGGCGGCCGGTGCTCTCCTGGCGCTGATCGTCGGAATTCTCCTGGCGCGCAAGGGCCGTCGCGTGCCGTCGGCGCAGGCGCCGGTCGTGATCAACCTGTCTTTCCCGGCCTTGTCGGGCCGGCCCGATTCCGAGGAGGCGACTCGATGACCGCCGAGCTGATCCGTGAGCCCGCGCTCTACATCGGTGGTGACTGGGTCGCCGGCGGTGGCAGCGAGTGCGAGGTCGAAAACCCCGCCACCGAAGAGACGACCGGTGTCGTCGTCCAGGCTTCGCCCGCCGAGGTCGACCAGGCTGTCGGTGCCGCCCGAGCCGCGTTCGACGGCTGGGCGAACACGCCGGTCCAGGATCGAGTGGACGCGTTGCGGCGCCTGTGCGACGTGATCGCCGATCGCGCGGAGACCTTCGCGGCGCTGATCACCCGGGAGCAGGGCTCACCGCCCCCGCTCGCGCGGAAGTTGCATGTGGACACCCCGCTCGGGGTGATCGCCCGTACCGCGGACGCGTTGGAGGAGTTTCCCTTCCAGTGGCGGCGCGACAACTCGGTGATCCTGCGCGAGCCGGTCGGCGTGGTCGCCGCGATCACGCCGTGGAACCTGCCGCTGCACCAGATCATCGTCAAGGTGGTGCCCGCGCTCGCGGCCGGCTGCACGGTGGTGCTCAAGCCCGCCGCGCTGACTCCGCTGACGGCGTTCGAACTGGCGCGAGCCTTCGAGGCGGCAGGGTTCCCGCCCGGCGTCTTCAACCTCGTCACCGGTGGTGGCCGTGATGTCGGAGACCAGCTGACCCGTCACCCCCTGGTCGACCACGTCTCGTTCACCGGGTCGACCGCGGTCGGGCGTCAGGTCGCCGCTGCCGCCGCCGACACCGTCAAGGGCGTCACGCTGGAGCTGGGCGGCAAGTCCGCCAGCGTCGTGCTGTCCGATGTGTCGGACGAGCTGCTGGCCAAGGCGGTCAAGGTGACCGTCGCCAACTGCTTCCTCAACGGCGGCCAGACCTGCACCGCGCTGTCCCGGCTGATCGTGCCCACCTCCCGGCTGGCCCAGGTGGAGGAGCTGGCCGCGGCCGCGGCCGCGAAGTACGTGCCGGGGGAGCGGCTCGGGCCGTTGATCTCGGCGGGGCAGCGCAAGGAGGTCGAGAGCTTCCTGGTGCCCGGCACCGCCAAGGCCGTCACCGGCGCGGTGCCGCTGCCGGAGAAGGGCCACTTCGTGACGCCGACCGTGTACAGCGAGGTGGATCCGGATTCCCGCCTGGCTCAGGAGGAGGTCTTCGGTCCGGTGCTGTCGATCCTGGCCGCGGAGTCCGACGACCACGCGATCGAGCTCGCCAACGACTCCATCTACGGTCTCGGCGGCGCGCTCTGGATCGAGGACAAGGAACGGGCGCTGGGCTGGGCCGCGCGCATCCGCACCGGGCAGATCGACGTCAACGCCGCGCCGTTCAACCCGCGGGCGCCCTTCGGCGGGTACAAGCAGTCCGGTCTCGGCCGGGAGATCGGTGACTACGGCATCGACGACGTGCTCGAGGTCAAGGCGGTGCAGCTGTGAGCGAGGGATATCGCGTCGAGGTCGACGCCGTGGTGCTGCGTGCACCGGACCAGCCGATGGCGGTGGAGCGCATTCGCCTGCGGGACGTGGGTCCCGGGGATGTCCGGGTGCGGGTGGACGCGACCGGTGTCTGTCACTCCGACCTGTCGCTCGCCCGTGGGGTGCTCGCGCAGCCGCTGCCGGCGGTGCTCGGGCACGAGGCTTGTGGCACGGTCCTCGAGACCGGCGCCGAGGTGACCGGGCTGAGCGAGGGCGACCGGGTGATCCTGCTGTGGATCACGCCCTGCGGCGACTGCGTCCACTGTGGACGCGGCGAGGCACACCTGTGCGTCAACGGCTCGGCGCGCGGCAACGAGCCCTACGCCCTGGATGCGCAGGGAGAGCCGGTCTATCCCGGGCTGACGGTCGGATCGTTCGCCGAGCAGACCGTCGTGCCGGCGGCCGCCGCGGTCAAGGTGCCCGACGACATCAGCTCGGCCGACGCGGCGCTGCTCGGCTGCGCCGTCACCACAGGCGTAGGTGCGGTGACCAAGACCGCCGCCGTCGTGCCGGGCTCCTCGGTACTGGTCATCGGGCTGGGCGGGGTCGGCCTGGCCGCCATCCAGGGCGCGAAGCTCGCCGGGGCGAGCACGATCATCGCCGTCGACCGCAACGCCGACAAAGCCGGCCTGGCCACCAAGCTGGGTGCGGACCACTTCGTGCCCGCGGACGACGAGACGAAGAAGGCCGTGCGCGCGCTGACCGGCAAGCAGGGCGTGGACTACGCCTTCGACTGCGTCGGCTCGGCCCGCACCATCCGCGACGCGTGGGGCATGACCCGGCGCGGCGGCAGCGCCTGTGTCGTCGGCATCGGCGGCAAGGACGACAAGGTCAGCTTCAGCGCGCTGGAACTGTTCCACTTCGCCCGCACGCTCGTCGGCTGCGTCGCCGGTTCGCTGGACGCCGGCCACGACCTGCCGCGGTACTTCGAGCACGTCCGGGCCGGGCGGCTGGATCTCGCCGCGATGGTCACCGGGCACGGCGGTCTGGCCGACGTGGAGCGTGCGCTGCAGGAGATGGCTTCAGGACAGGGAATCCGCACCCTCGTCACCCCGGGAGAGGCGCGATGAGGATCGGCGCGCTGGCCCTCGAACCGGTCTACGACGGCTACGGCCAGGAACCCGCTCACGAGGTCCTGAGCCGCCCGGGCGTGCCCGACGCCTGGGCTTGCCACGGGCACCTGCTCGACGACGCGGGGAACCTCGAGCTGACCCTCGGCGGGTTCCTGCTGCGCACGGCCGGACGGGTGGTGCTGATCGACGCCGGCGTCGGCACGATCAACAACGACAAGTACCACGGCGGCCAGTTCCTGGAGAGCCTGCACGCACTGGGCGTCGCTCCCGGAGACGTCACCGACGTGGTGTTCACCCACCTGCACTTCGACCACGTCGGCTGGGCCACGAAGAAGGGCCAGGTCGTGTTCCCGAACGCGACCTACCGGGTGCACCGGGCGGACTGGGCCCACTTCGTGGAAGGCCCCGGCGCCGAACCCGGCGCCGTGCGCAAGCTTTCGCCACTGACCGACCGGCTGGAGACCTTCGAGGCCGACACGACGCTGGCGCCCGGTCTGGACACCCGGCACGTGCCCGGGCACACCCCGGGTTCCACGGTCTTCGTCGTGTCCAGCGAAGGCGAGCGTGCGTTGCTGCTCGGCGACGTCGCGCACTCCACCGTGGAACTCACCGACCCCACCTGGGAAGCGGTGTTCGACGTCGATCCGGCCGCGGCGAAGAAGGTGCGGGCGGAGCTGGCCGACGCGGCCACCGACCGGTCCGACGTGCTTGCCGCCGCCCATTTCCCGTCCGGGCGGCTGGTCACGGTCGAGGGCGAGCGCCGGTTCCGGTTCATCTAGAAGGGAAACACCCATGGATCTTCAACTCAGCGGCAAGAACGTGCTCGTCACCGGCGCCGGACAGGGCCTCGGGCGCGCGATCGGGCTGGCCTTCGCGGGGGAGGGCGCCAACGTCGCCTTCCACTACAACTCATCGGCCGACGGCGCCGAGGCCGCGGCCAAGGAAGCCGCCGCACTCGGGGTGAAGGCCGTCGCGGTCGGTGCCAACCTGCAGGACGGCGACTCGGTGACGCGGGCCGTCGAAGAGGTCAAGGCGCAGCTGGGCCCGGTCGACATCCTGGTCAACAACGCCGCCGCGACCCAGAGCAAGCCGTTCCTGGAGACCACCGAGGAGGACTGGGCGCCCCAGATCGGCGTCACGGTGGCGGGCACGCTGCGGGTCACGCAGGCCGTCGCGAGGCAGATGGCCGACAACGGCGGCGGTGCGATCGTGAGCCTGATGGGCGACTCCGGCCGCGTGGGGGAGTCCCGGCTGCTGGTCACCGCGACCACCCGCTCGACCACGGTCGGGCTGACCAAGTCGCTGGCCAAGGAGCTGGCCCGCTACCAGATCCGGGCGAACGCCGTGTCGATCGCACTCGTGCAGACCGCGAGCCTGGACTCGCACACCGGCAACGCCGACGACGCGAAGATGAAGAAGATCCTCTCCGCCTACCCGCTGCGGCGGCTGGGCCGCCCCGAGGACATCACCCCGACCGTGCTGCTGCTGGCCTCGCCGCTCTCGTCCTGGACCACCGGGCAAGTGGTGTCGGTCAACGGCGGCTACACCATGCCGTGAGCACCACCGTGACGCCCAACGATCAGCCCGCCATCGGCCGGGTGGTCCGCCGCAAGGAGGACACGCGGCTGCTCACCGGCCGCGGCCACTACGTCTCGGACCTGCAGCTGCCGCGGATGCGGCATGTCGCGTTCCTGCGCAGTCCCTACGGGCACGCGAAGATCAGCCGCATCGACGCGACGGCGGCGCGCTCGGCACCCCGGGTGCACGGGGTGTTCACCGGTGACCTGCCGGACTTCGCCGCGGTCACCCTGCGTGCGCTGTCGGCCTTACCGTCCTATGTGGAAACCGAACAGCCGATCCTGGCCCGGGACAAGGTCCGTTTCTCCGGCGAACCCGTGGCGGCGGTGATCGCGGAGGACCGCTACCTGGCCGAGGACGCCCTGGAGCTGATCGACGTCGACTACGAGCCGCTGCCGGCGACGGTCACGGCCTGGCTGACGCCGGAGGAACCGGTCCACGCCGAGGCGCCGGACAACGTCCTGCTGCAGCGGACGTTCGACACCGGCGAGGTGCCCGAAGCACTGGCCGGTGCGCACCTCGTGGTCGAGCGCGAGCTGGTGACCAACCGGCACGCCGGCAACCCGATGGAATGCCGGGCGGGCGTCGCCCTGTGGGACGGCGAGAGGCTGACGTTCTGGTCCGGCACGCAGGTCCCGCACATCGCGCGCAACATGCTCGCGGAGCTGCTCGGCCTGCCCGAGGGCAACGTGCGCGTGATCGCGCCCGATGTCGGCGGCGGCTTCGGCACCAAGGCCGTGCTCTATCCCGAGGACGTCGCGTTGTGCGTGATGGCCCGGCAGATGCGCGGCTTCCCGGTGAAGTGGGTGGAAGACCGGGCCGAGCACCTGCTCGCGGCCACCCACGCCCGTGACCACCGCTACCTGGTGAAAGCCGGGTTCAGCGCCGACGGCGAGCTGCTGGCCCTCGACGCCGACGTGACCTGCAACGTGGGTGCCTACTCGGTCTATCCCTGGACCGCGGGCATCGAACCGCTGATGGCCGGCGGCCTGCTGTCCGGGCCGTACCGGCTGCAGCACTACCGGTGCACCGTCCGTGGGGTGGCCACGAACACCGCGCCGTCCGGGCCCTACCGTGGCGTGGCCCGCCCGGCGAGCGTGTTCGCCATGGAGTCGTTGCTGGACGACGCCGCGCAACGGCTGGGCATGTCCGCTTTGGACATCCGGCGGCGCAACCTCATCACCCCGGCCGAAATCCCGTACCGGATGCCCTCGCGCCTTGTCGACGACTCCGGCTGGTACGGCGAATGCCTCGAGAAGGCCGTGGCGACGATCGGGTACGACGAGTTCCGCGCCGAGCAGACACGGCGCCGGGAGGCCGGGGAGAACCCGATCGGTCTCGGGCTGGCCTGCTACAACGAGCTGACCGGACTCGGCCGCGCCGCGGCCGCCGGGCCTCGCATGCCGTTCCGCACCGGGCACGACGCCTGCACCGTCCGGGTCAACCCCGACGGCCGGGTCACCGTGCTCTCCGGCGTCACCTCGCAGGGACAGGGGCTGGAGACCACGGTCGCCCAGATCGTGGCCGACGCCGTCGGAGTGCCCTACGAGGACGTGGAAGTCCGCATCGGCGACACCAACGAGTCCTTGTGGGGCTTCGGTGCTTTTTCCTCGCGCCAGGCCGTGATCGGCGGTGGCGCGGCGCACCGGGCCGGCACCAGGGTGCGGGAGAAGATCCTCCGGCTCGCCGCAGAACTGTACGAGACCGACGCGGACGACCTCAGCGTGACCGGTGGGGAGATCCGGGTCGCGGGCGAGCAGAAGCCGCTGGGCACGCTCGCCGAACTGGCCCGGGTCGCCTACCTCGAGTCGAACCGGCTGCCCCAGGGGATCGAGCCCGGCCTCGAGGCCACCCGGTTCTACGACCCGATCCGTGGTGCCTTCGCGGCCGGGGCGCAGGCCGCGGTCATCGAGGTCGACCGCACCACGGGCGAGCTGCGGATCCTGAAGTGGGTGTGCGTCGAGGACGCCGGCACGGTCATCAACCCGCAGGTGGTCGAAGGCCAGATCGCCGGGTCGATCGCCCAGGGCCTCGGTGGGGCGCTGTACGAGCATCTGATCTACGACGAGGCCGGGAACCTGTCCACCGGCACGCTGATGGACTACCTGATGCCCACCAGCGCCGAAGTGCCCGACCTCGTCATAGAGCACCTGTCCAAGCCCGCGGACAACCCGCTGGGCGTCCGCGGGGTGGGGGAGGGCGGCACGCTCGGGCCCAACGCAGTCCTGGCCGGCGCACTCACCGACGCCCTCGGCGTGCGGGTCACCCACCTGCCGCTCACGCCCGCGGTCGTCTGGGAAGCACTGCGATGATCACCACGGAAATCCGCGACGAGGTCGGGCTGATCGTGCTCGACCGGCACGAGAAGCGCAACGCGCTGGACGTCGAGCACCTCGACGCTCTGCGTGCGGCGGTGGAAAAGCTGGCGGCGGCCGAGGTCCGGGCACTGGTCGTGACCGGCCGGGGCACGAGTTTCTGTTCCGGCGCCGATCTCGGTGGCGTCTACGGCGACGGCTTCCGGGTAGCCCTCTACGGCGCGCTGCGCACCATCACCGCGCTTCCCGTTCCGGTGCTCGCCGCGGTGAACGGGCCGGCGATCGGTGCGGGTGCACAGCTCGCGATCGCCTGCGATCTGCGGGTCGCCGCGCCGTCGGCGACCTTCGCCGTGCCGACCGCGCGCAACGGCCTCGCGGTCGATCCCTGGACGATCCGCCGCCTGGCCCTGCTCGCCGGCGGCGGCCCCGCCCGCGCCCTGCTGCTCGGTTGCGAAAACCTCGACGCCGAAGCGGCCCGCCGGTGCGGCCTCGCCGACCGCACCGGTTCGCTCGACGATGCCCTGGCCTGGGCGACGGAGATCGCCGGGTTCGCTCCGCTCTCGCTGCGTTATTCGAAGGTCGCGCTGGAGTCCCTGTTCGAGCCCGAGCCCTGGGGCCCGGCGCTGGACGAGGCGTTCGACGCCTGCTGGCGCAGCGAGGACTTCGCCGAAAGCAAACTCGCTCGCGCCGAGAAACGTGCCCCCCGATTCCGCGGCCGCTGAAAGGTTGTCATGAAGCCCGCACCGTTCGACTACCTCAGAGCCCACAGCGTCGGCGAGGCCGTGCGTGCGCTGGCCGACGCCGACGGCGATGGCAAGATCATCGCCGGCGGGCAGAGCCTGCTGCCGGTCCTCGCGCTCCGGATGGCCAGGCCCCGGTTGCTGGTGGACATCAACCGGATCCCCGGGCTGTCCACGATCACGCCCGTGGACGGCGGCGTCCGGCTCGGCGCGCTCGTGCGGCACGCCCGGCTCGCCGGGCAGACCGCGCATCCGCTGCTGGCCGAAGCCGCCCGCTGGATCGGGCACACCGCGATCCGGTCCCGGGGCACGAGCGGCGGCAGCATCGCCCACGCCGACCCCGCGGCCGAACTGCCCGTGGTGGCCGCCGCGCTCGAGGCGACGATCCACATCGCCGGCCCCGGCGGCACCCGCGCCACCACCGCGACCGAGTTGTTCACCGGCCCGCTGGAAACCACGCTCGCCGAGGACGAGATGATCACCGCGATCGACCTCCCTTCGCCACAGCGGTGGGGGTTCGCCGAATTCTCCCGGCGGCACGGCGATTTCGGGCTGGTGACCGTGGTCGCCGCCGAGGTCGCGGGCCGGTGGCGGCTGGCACTCGGCGGTGTCGGCGGCGTCCCGCTGCGGCCCGCCGAGGCCGAGCACCTGCTCAACGACGGCGCCCCGGTCGAGCAAGTGGCCGCCGCGGCCGCCGCCGCGGTCACCCCTTCCGGTGACATCCACGCCTCGGCCGAGTATCGCCGCGCCATGACCGAGGAGTTCACCCGCCGCGCCCTGACCCCGGACACCGAGCGAGCCGCCGCATGAACGTCGAATTCACCGTCAACGGAACCCGCCACGAAGCGGATGTCGAACCGCGCCGCACCCTCGCCGACGCGTTGCGCGACGACCTCGGGCTCACCGGCACCCATCTCGGCTGCGAGCACGGGGTCTGTGGTGCGTGCACCGTCCTCGTCGACGGCGAGCCCGTGCGCGCGTGCCTGATGCTCGCGGTACAGGCCGACGGCAGTTCCATCACCACCGTGGAAGGCCTGGCCGGGGACGACGGCACGCTGCACCCGCTGCAGGAGGCCTTCTCCGCGCACCACGGGCTCCAGTGCGGATTCTGCACGCCCGGCATGCTGATGTCCGCACTCGACCTGCTGCACCGCGAGACCCGGCCGTGCCGCGAACGCATCCGCGAGGAACTCTCCGGCAACATCTGCCGCTGCACCGGCTACGTGGGCATCGTCGACGCGGTGCAGGCCGCGGCCGAGGAGATGGACTCCGCGTGAGCACGGCCAGTGCGCTGCTCTGCCTGGGCGGCGAACCCCTTGCCGAGGTCGAGAGGACCTGGCGCGCCCTCGACGAGGCCGGCTGCGACACGTGCTACGTCATGGACGACTTCACCCTCTGCGCCGCGATCGCCGCGCGGACCAGGAACACGCGGATCTGCTGCCTGACGCGGTCGCACGATTCGTCCCGGGTGGTGGAGGCGGCCCGCACGCTGCAGTACGTCAGCGGCCGGCGGTTCGTGCTCGGCGTGGGCCCGCTCGCCGACGACCTCGGCCCGTTCGGCCCGGTCACGGCCGCGGAACGCCTCGTCGAGGAGGTGAGCGGGCTGGTGGAGCCCCTGCCGGTCATCGTGTTCGGGTCCGGCGCCGGGCCGGCCCGGCTCGCCGCCGAACTGGCCGAGAGCTGGTTGACGACCGCGGTTCCCGGCCAGGTCCAGCGCAGGCGTGTGCAGCTGGACGAGTTGTGCCGGCGGCTCGGCCGGACACGGCCTCCGCGCTGCTCGGTCGCCGTGCCGGCCGGCCACGCGCCGGACGCGTTCGCCGGGGCGGGTGCCGACGAGGTGGTGAGCACTCTCGACCGGCCGCTGTGCTCCGCCGAGGACGCGGCGGCGTGGCTCCGCTCGGTGGGCGCCGACGACGTGCGTTCCGCGTGACCGCCGCTACCCCGGCGCGGTCACCGGTGCGGCTGTGAGCGCACCGTCCACCCGCCGCGGGATGCGGAGGTCGTTCGCGTCGCGCAACGCGGGCGGCAGGAACGCGTCGGGCACCGACTGGTAGGCGACCGGGCGCAGGAACCGGCGCATCGCGGTGACCCCTACTGAGGTGTGCACCGAAGTCGTCGCCGGATACGGGCCGCCGTGGTGCTGCGCCCAGCCGACCGTCACGCCGGTCGGCCAGCCGTTCCAGATGACCCGCCCCGCGGTGCCGGTCAAGGTGCGCAGCAGGGCCGGCGCGGCGGCGTCGCCGCTCGGTTCGCCGTGCACCGTCGCGGTGAGATTGCCGTCCATCAGGTCCGCCGCGGCAGCCGGCTCCGCGTCGTCGGTGTAGGCGACGACCAGCGCGAACGGCCCGAAACACTCGACGAGCAACTGCCCGGGATGCCGGGCGAGCTCCGTGGCGGTGGTGCTGACCAGGACGGGTCGCACGACCGCCTCGTCCGCGGCGTCCTGCTCGGGCACGCTCAGCGGCTGGACCGCCGGGTGGGCGGCGAGTCGCGCGGCCTCGGCCCGGAACGCGGTGCCGATGCCCTTGTGCAGCAACCGCATCGGAGCCGTGGCCGCCTCGGCGGCGATCAGGTCTTCCAGCCCGTACCCCGCCGGCACGAACAACACACCCGGCTTGGTGCAGAACTGACCGCCGCCCAGTGACATCGACGCCAGGAAGCCGCCGACGATCTCCTTGCCGCGGACCCGGGCCGCTTCGCGGGTGACGAACACCGGATTGAGGCTGCCCAGCTCCCCGTAGAACGGAATGGGGGAGGGCCGCGCCGCGGCCAGGTCGGCCAGTGCCCGCCCGCCCGCCGTGGAGCCGGTGAAGGCGACGGCGGCGATCCGGGCGTCGGTCACCAGCTTGCGTCCGTTTTCCATCCCGTGGACCACGGCGAACGTGCCCTCGGGCGCACCGGCGGCACGCAAGGCGTCGATGACCACCCGTGCGTAGGCACCCGACAGCCGGGGCTGTGCGGGATGTGCCTTCGCGACCACCGGGCAGCCCGCGGCCAGCGCCGACGCGGTGTCGCCCCCGGCGAGCCCGAAGGCGAACGGGAAGTTGCTCGCGCCGAACACCGCGACCGGGCCGAGCGGGATCAGCATCCGCCGCAGGTCCGGGCGCGGTGCGCTCGCGTCGGCGCGGTCGATGATCGCTTCCAGCCACGAGCCTTCCTCGACGGCATCGGCGAACATCTCGAGCTGCCCGGCGGTACGTTCGACCTCGCCGGCGAGCCGGGGCACGCCGAGAGAGCTGTCCGTGTCGGCCCGCGGCACCAGCTCGTCCTCATGTGTGCGCAGCGCACCGGCGACGGCGCGCAACAAGCCGGCGCGTTCGGTCAAGGGCATCGCCGCGAGCACCGGCGCGGCCGCCTGGGCCGTCGCCAGCACCTTCTCGTACTCCGCACAGGTGGTGTCCGCACTCGCGGGGGCAGGCATCATCGCTCCTCTTGCTCGCCGAATGGCCGAAAGTTCTGGCAGCACGGGAATCCGTGGCTCCTCACGATCACAGCCGGCCCACCGAAACCGGTACCTCCAGGTGGAGGTACCGGCTTGGCCGCGGCCTGGGCGAGCATCGATCCATCGCGGCCACCCGCGACCTCGCTGAGGAGGACAGTTTTGCTTCGTTCCGCAGTTCTTTCCGTGTCCGCAGGGGGTACTCGATGACCGGCCGGGCGGCAGGACCGCTCGCCGGAATCCGGGTGCTCGACATGACCAGGCTCGCTCCGGGCCCGTACGGCAGCATGCTGCTGGCCGATCTCGGCGCCGAGGTGATCGCGATCGGCGGCGGCCGCTCCGGCCTGCCGGTGCCGGCGCTGTCCCGGGGCAAGGAATTCGTCACGCTCGACCTGAAGACCGCCGAGGGCCGCACCGCCCTGCACCGGCTGGTCGCCGAGTCCGATGTGCTCATGGAGGGCTTCCGGCCCGGGGTGGCTGATCGCCTCGGCGCGGGGTACGCGGAGCTCAGCGCGCTCAATCCACGCCTGGTCTACTGCAGTGTCACCGGTTACGGCCAGACCGGACCGCTCTCCCAGCGCGCCGGTCACGACATCAACTATCTCGCGATCGGCGGCGCGCTGGGCACCTTCGGGCCGCCCGGCGGCCCGCCGGTGCCCCCGCTGAACCTGGTCGCCGACTTCGCCGGTGGCGGCCTGCTCGCGGCGTTCGGCATCGTCGGCGCGCTCTACGAACGGGAGCGCTCCGGCCGCGGGCAGTATCTGGACGCGGCCATGGTCGACGGGGTGCTGTCCATGATGGGCATGAACTTCACCGACTGGGGCGGGGGTGCGCTGCCGCGGCGCGGCGATGGTGTGCTCACCGGGTCGATGCCGGCCTACCGCTGCTACGAGTGTGCCGATGGCCGGTACGTGGCGGTCGGCGCGCTGGAAAACGCTTTCTTCGCGAACCTCTGGCAGGCACTCGACCTGGGTGCGGTGCCCGACCACTTCGACCCGGCCAACTTCGCCGGGATCGAGGCGCGGCTGAGCAACGCCTTCCGGCAGCGCCCGATGGCGGAGTGGACGAAGTTCTTCGCCGAGATCGACGCGTGTGTCACGCCGGTCCTCGAACCGCACGAGCTGGGCGGGTTCGACCAGATCGCCGAGCGCTACCAGGGATTTCGCCCGGAGTCCGTGCCGGCGGTGCCGGTGTACTCCCGGACCGCCGCGGCGCCCGGGCCGACCGACACCGCCGACGCGACCGAGCGGGTGCTCGCCCGGTTCGGCCTGTCCGCCGAGGAAGCGGGCAGGGCGGCGGGACCCCGCGACGGCAGTGCAGTCACGGGCCTGCGCTGGCCGCCGATGTGAACCGGTACTTCGAAAACCGTTGAGGAGCAAGAAGAACATGGACACCGAGTACGAGGACTTCCGGTCCAGCGTGCGCCGGCTGGCGGCGGACAAGATCGCGCCTCACGCCGCGGACGTGGACGACAAGGAGCGTTTCCCCGAGGAGGCCTGGGCAGCACTGCGCGCGGCGGACCTGCCGGGCCTGCCCTACGACGAGAAGCTGGGCGGTTCCGGCGCCGATCTGCTCTCCCAGGTGATCGCCGTCGAGGAGGTGGCTGCGGCCTGTGCCAGCTCCGCGCTGGTGCTGCTGGTCAACTGGGCGGGAACGTCCACAGTGGTCAGTCATGGCTCGGACGAGCTGCGTGCCGAGGTCGTGCCGCGGGTCGCCGGGGGCGAGGCGGGCGCCGCCTGGTGCATGACCGAGCCGACGGTGGGCTCCGACCTGTCCGGCATCAGGACCACCGCGACCCGGGACGGTGGCGACTGGGTCCTCAACGGACAGAAGCGGTTCATCAGCAACGCCCCGTGGGCCGAGTGGTACGCCGTGCTCGCCCGGACCGGCGAGAAGGACTTCGGCGTCTTCATGGTCCGCAACGACGATGCCGGGATGTCCTTCGGCCCGCACGAGAAGAAGATGGGCATGCGGGGAAGCCCGACGACCGACGTCATCCTGGAGGACTGCCGGATCCCCGGCAGCCGTGTCGTCGCCGACCCGACGCAGGGCTACCGCTACATCAACGGCGAGCTCAATGTCAGCCGTGCGCTGATCGCCGCACAGGCGCTCGGGATCGCTCAGGGTGCCTTCGACGCCGCCGTCGCCTACACCTGCGATCGCCAGCAGTTCGGGCAGTCGCTGTCCCGATTCCAGCTGCTGCGGGGCATGGTCGCCGACATGGCGGTGAAGATCGAGTCCGCCCGTGCGCTGCTCTACGACGCGGTCGCGCTGATCACCGCGGGCGACCCACGGGCGCGGTCCCGGGTCTCCATGGCGAAGCTGCTCTGCAGCGACAACGCGATGTCGGTGACCACGGACGCCCTGCAACTGCACGGCGGCTACGGATTCACCCGCGACTACCCGGTGGAACGCATGATGCGCGACGTGAAGATCACCCAGATCTACGAGGGTACCAACCAGATCCAGCGGCTGGTCATCGCGAAGGACGTCTACGCCGGGCAGGCGCGGTCATGACCCGGGCACTCGACGGGATCCGCGTCCTCGACCTCGGCGAGATCATGCAGGGTCCGCTCGCGGCGCAGGTGCTCGGCGACTTCGGCGCCGAGGTGGTCAAGGTCGAGCGTGGGATCGGCGGCGACATGATGCGGTCGCTGGACCGCGCGGCGGGGGAGACGGGCGAACCCTGCTCCTACTTCGTCGCGGTGAACCGGAACAAGCGCAGCGTCTCGCTCAACCTCAAGACCCGGGAGGGAATGGAGGCGCTGCACCGGTTGCTGGCGCAGGCCGACGTGCTGGTGCACAGCTACCGGCCGGCCGCGGTGCGCAGGCTCGGCCTGACCTACGAAGACCTGGCCGAGCGCTACCCGAAGCTGGTCTACGCTTCGGCTTCCGGCTTCGGGGAGACCGGACCGTACGCGCACAAGGCGGGGCAGGACATGCTCGCCCAGTCGCTGAGCGGCATGGCCCGCACGGTCGGCGACCCGAACCTGACCGCGCACATCCTGCCGGTTCCCGTGGTCGACTACGCGTCGGGAATGGCACTGGCACAAGGGATTCTCGCTGCCCTGCTGGAGCGGGAGCGTTCCGGCCGCGGGCAGCAGGTGAGCGTCAACCTGCTCGACACGGCGCTGGCGCTGCAGACGCTGGAAAGCGCGTCACTGCTGATGTACCAGCGTGAGACGAACTGGGTCACCGACTGGTACAGCGGGATCTTCGAGACCAGCGACGGCATGGTCACCGTGCTCGGGCTGTTCCGGGAGAACGCACTGCACCTGGTGTGCAAGGCACTCGAGATGGAGGATCTCAGCCGTCGCCCCGAGTTCGCCACCGCGGACCTGCAGGCCCGCAACAAGGACAGGGCCAACGAGTTCCTGCGGGACACCGTCCGCACGCTCACCACGGACGAGGCGATTCAGCGGTTCGACGCCGCCGATCTGCTCTCCGCGCCGCTGCTGACGCTCGAGGAGGCACTGGCGCACCCTCAGGTGCTCGAGAACGGCACGATCACCCAGGTCGAGGTCGGCGGGCGGCGGACGACCCGCATTCTCGGCAACCCGGTCAAGCTGTCCCGGACCCCGGCCACGATCAGGCGGGGCGTCGCCGACGTGGGCGAGCACACCGAACCGGTGTTGCGCGAGTTCGGCTTCACCGACGACGACCTCGCGCGACTGCGCGCGAGCGGGGCCGTCCGATGAGGACGTTCGAGCCCACCCAGCGAGGAGGATCCCGATGAACGAGCGCAATGCCTTGGTGCTGAAGGAGTTCGGCGCGGACCTGGAGGTCACCCGGTTCCCCGGGGTGCGACCCGGACCGGGTGCGGTGGTGGCCGACGTCAGCCACGCCGGTGTCTGCGGCACCGACATGCACCTTCAGCAGGGCCGGATGGCGATCCCGCTGCCGGTCGTGCTCGGCCACGAGGCGGTCGGCCGCGTCCGGGAGCTCGGTGCAGGGGTTTCGACCGACGCCACCGGCGCACCCCTGCGGGAAGGCGACCTGGTGTCCTGGGCGTCGAACATCCCGTGCGGCAGCTGCTTCTACTGTGCGACCGAGGGCGAGCCGTCGCTGTGCGAGACCCGCAAGGTCTACGGCATCAACCAGAGTTGCGCCCAGCCCCCGCACCTGTCCGGTGGCTGGTCGGAGCAGATCTACCTGCAGCCCGGCTCCACCATCGTCAAGCTGCCCGAGGGCATCCGGCCGCAGCAGGTGATCGCACTCGGTTGCGCCGGCCCGACCGTGGTGCACGCGGTGCTGGACATCGGCAGACCCCGCGAAGGCGATGTCGTGGTGGTCCAGGGCAGCGGGCCGGTCGGCATGGCGGCGGCCATGTTCGCCGCCGTCGCCGGTGCGAGCAAGGTGATCATCGTCGGCGGGCCGGCCAACCGGCTCGAAGTCGCACGGGAGATCGGGGTCGGCGACGTGCACCTCGACATCTTCACCGAGACCGACCAGCAGGCCCGGCTGGCGAAGGTGCTGGCGGAGACGCCGGACGGGCGCGGCGCGGACCTCGTCATCGAGGCGACCGGGGTGCCGGCCGCGGTCGCCGAAGGCATGGACATGACCCGGCGCGGCGGCAAGTACCTGGTGGTCGGCCAGTACACCGACCACGGGCCGACGATGCTCAACCCGCACCACATCACCCGCAAGCAGCTGCGGGTGCTCGGCAGCTGGGCGTTCTCGCCGCGGAACCACCTGGACTACGTGCTGTCCCTGCCCAGCCTCGCCGCGCGCTTCGACCTGGACCGGCTGGTCACCGCCTATCCGCTGGAGCGGGCCAACGAGGCGCTGGCGGACATGCGCGCGGGCCGGACCCTCAAGCCGGTGCTGGTGAGCGGAGACCGGTCGTGAGCGGGCGGTGGGACGAAGCTTCGCGGCGGATGCGGCTGCGGATCGACGAGACCGCGGCCGACGTGGCAACGGGCTTCCCGAACTACGCCGACACGGACACGGGCGTCTGGACCCGCAGTGCGGACGGGTTCTGGACCGGCGGCTTCTGGGGCGGCCTCCTCGCGCTGGCGGCCGTCGATTCCGGTGCGCGGCGGCACGCGCGGCTGGCCGACGACGTGGCGGAGCGGCTCACGGTCCGGGCGCACTCGGACACGGCGTTCCGCGGTTTCCTGTTCTTCTACGGCGCGGGAGTCGCACACTTCACCGGGAAGAGTGAAACCACACGTGAGGCGGCGCTCGCCGGCGCGCAGGGGCTCGCCTCGAGCTTCAACCACGACGCGGGGCTGATCCCGCTCGGCAGCCAGGCCGAGGAATCCGACGCGGTCGGCGCCGGTGCCGCCAACATCGACGCCGTGCCCGGCACCGTTGCGCTGCTCGCCTGGGCCGCGCGGGAGACGGACCGGCCGGAGCTGGCGGACATGGCCCGCGCGCACGCGCAGCGCCATGTCGAGTACTGCCTGCGCGAGGACGGTTCCGTGTGCCAGTCCGCTGCCTTCGACGAGTGGGACGGGACCCTGTTGCGGCGCTACACCCACAAGGGACGCTCCGACGACAGCACGTGGGCCCGCGCCCAGGCCTGGGCGATGCTCGGCTTCGCCCAGGCCGCCCGCTGGGTGGGCCCCGAGTTCGTCGAACCGGCGACGACGGCCGCGGACTGGTGGCTCGAGCAGCTGCCCGCCGACCGCATCGCACCTTGGGATTTCAGTGCCGGGCCGGCCGAGCCGCGGGACACCTCCGCGACCGCCATCGCCGCGGCCGCACTGCTCAAGCTGGCCGCGCTGGTCCCGGATCGTCCGCGGTACCGGGAGCACGCCGCCGCGATGGTGGACACCCTGACCACGTTCGTCACGCCGACCGGTGCGGGGGACCACCGCCGGCCGGGCATGCTCACCGGAGGCTGCTTCGATCCCAAGCGCGGGGTGGCCACCGACGCGGAGCTGGTTTGGGGTGACTACTTCCTGCTGGAGAGCCTCCTGGCGCTGCGGGGCGTGCTCGAACCGGCGGAGTTGTAGATCATCCGGGTTACTATGGCCAAGACCTCGACCAGGAGAGAGCGCGATGACGCGTACGCCGGAAACCCCCGCGGAAGTGCTGCTGGAGCAGCTCGCCTCGCGGCATTCCGAGCTGCTCGTCCTGTCGGACGACTCGGTCGCGATGAAGTCGGTGGCGCGCCGGATCCGGGAGCTGGGCGAGTTCGACATGTCCCTGGTCGGCCGGCTCGAGTCGGGGCGCCGGCTGGTGCACCGGAGCTGGCAGGGCACGACGAGCACGGCACTGCACCGGCTTGTCGTGCCCGAGGGCGTCGGGCTGGGCGGCAAGAGCATCGCCCAGCGGCGGCCGGTGTGGGTGCGCGACTACCGCACATCGGACGCGATCACGCACGACTTCGACGAGCTGGTCGCGCGGGAGGGTCTCGGTGCGATGCTGGCCGTCCCCATGATCTACGACGGGGAAGTGCTCGGCGCCGTGTACGTCGGCATCCGCACCGAGGCCTCCTTCGGCGACCAGGTGATCGCGCGGCTCGAGGAGGCGGCGGCCGTCGCTTCGGTGACCCTGGTCAGCTCGGAGCGGGCGAAGCTGCAGACGGGAGTGGCGCTGGACGCCGAGCGGCGTCGGATGGCGGCCGACCTGCACGACTCGGTCAGCCCGGTGCTCTTCCGCATCGGTGCCGAGCTCCGCAGCCTGCGGTCGATGGACGACCTCGACCGGATCCGGGACCGGCTCGACGAGGTGCAGCGGCAGGTCGCGTCGGTGAGCGCGCTGCTGCGCAACTCGCTGGCCCACCTGAACGAACAGCCCCCGGAGCGCCGGCTCGCGGTGGTCATCCAGGAGGACTGCGAGGCCTTCGAGGAGCGGACCGGGCTGCCGGCCTCGTTCGTGGCGCTCGCGGAGATCCCGGAGCTGGCACCGGGCCGGACGGAGGCGCTGAACAGCGTCGTGCGCGAGGCGCTGGTCAACGTCGAGAAGCACGCCCAGGCGTCCACTGTGGTCGTGAGCGTCGTGGTGGCGGCCGGGCGGCTCACCGTCGCGGTCGCCGATGACGGGCACGGCTGGGCCACCGGTGACCTGGCCAAGGCGGGCCACCTCGGCCTGCCGCTGTCCGTGCGCCGGATGGAACGGGTGGGCGGCGGCATGTCGGTCGTCGGCAACGAGGACGGCGGCACGACCGTGCGGGCCTGGGTGCCCTGCGTGGCCGAGGGTGCCGACGATGTCTGACCACAGCAACGTCCGGGTGCTCGTGGTGGACGACCATCCGGTGATCCGCGGTGGTGTCGAGCTGCTCGCCGCCGAGGATCCGGCGATCACCGTGGTGGGCGGCGCGAGTACGGGGCACGAGGCGATCAAGGTCGCGCAGGAGGTCGCCGCCGACGTGATCCTGCTGGACCTGCGCCTGCCGGACGTGCCGGCGCCCGAGCTCGTCACCCAGCTGCGGCGGGTCGCGCCGCGCGTGAAGATCCTGCTGTTCACCGCGTTCGCCGATCACGGCGCGATCGATGTGCTGATCGAGGCGGGCGCGGACGGCTGTCTGGTCAAGGACATCACCGGCGGGGACTTCGCCACGGCGGTGCGCCGGGTGGCCCGCGGGGTCCGGGTCGTCGATCCCCGGCTGACCGGCCGGCACGCCTCCGCGACCCCGGAACTGCTGTTCCGGGTCGGCCTCACCAAGCGGGAGTACGAGGTGCTGCGGCTCGCCGCGATGGGGCACAGCAATCCGGAGATCGCCGATCGGCTCGCGCTCGCCCGCAACACCGTGAAGACGTATCTGCAGACCGCGATGCAGAAACTGAACGCGCGGAACAGGGTCGAGGCCATCGCCAAGGCACACGAGCTCAGGCTGCTTTAGCCAGTTCCCCTTCCCGGCGGTTTGCGCGAGTCGCCGTGCTGTCACGAATTCGGTGAGGTGTTTCGTCATGAGTGCATTCCTGGACTACTGGGGAGAATGCGCCGGCAGGCCGGCGATGGTGTGGGTGGACCGGGCCGGGAACCATCGCCTGCTCCCTTATTCTCATTTCGCCGGCTGCGCCGCGCGGTTCGCCGGCCTGCTGGACGACCTCGGCCTCGCGACGGGGGAGTCGGTCGCGGTACTGCTGCCGCCGGTGCCCGAATGGTGGGAGGTCGCCGCCGGGGCGATGCGAGCCGGGGTCCCGTTCGCGCCGATGCCATGCGGTGTGCTGGACGGTGACCGGCTGCGAGCCGCCGGAGCGGCTGTCCTGGTGGTCGACGAGGCACACCTCGAACCCGCGCTGGCGCTCCGGCGGGCTGGCGGGGTGCGGCACGTGATCTGCGTCGGCGACCTGCCGCACGCCGAGGCGATGAACTACCGGGCCATGATGTTCCTGGCGGAGACGGAACACGAACCGGCACCCCCGGGCGGCCCGGTCCTGCTGGCCGGTGACGAGAGCTACAGCCACGCCGATCTGCGGCGACTGGCGGTCGGACTCGGACTGGCGTGGCTGGATCGGCGTCGGGACGACCTGCACTGGAGTCTCACTCCACGGCACACGGCCGCCGGTGTCCTGCTCGGCTTGATCGAGCCGTGGTCGGCGGGGGCGGCGATCCTGGTCGACGAAACCGGTGGGGACCCCATGCGGGTCCGCGGCCTGCTGGAAAGGTTTCGGGTGAACACGATTTCCGCACCCGGATCGTCCTATGTGGAGCTCGCCGGGACCGATCTGCGTGGCCTGCGGAACTCGGCATTGCGTCGCGTGCTCGCCACCGGTGCCCAGCCGGACGCCGGCGCGGCCCGTGCGTGGTCCCGGCAGACCGGCCTCTGGATCCACCCCGGTCCCGCACCCGCCGCGGCCTTGACGAACTGCGCGACTTTTCCCGGCGCCTTTTGACCTCTCCAGGTGGAGGTACCACGGGGTGCCCGCCGCGAAGAGGCTTTCGGAAAACATCCCGACGAAAAGGAACACCGATGTCCCTGATCTCGCGCAGCGGAAAAGCAGGATTCGCCAGCGCCGTCGGCACGACCGTGGAATGGTATGACTTCTTCATCTACGGCACCGCGGCCGGACTCGTCTTCAACAAACTGTTCTTCCCCCAGTTCGACGCCGTGATCGGTACGCTGTTGTCGTTCGCGACGTTCTCCGCGGCCTTCGTCGCGCGGCCGATCGGCGGAGTCCTGTTCGGACACTTCGGGGACCGGATCGGCCGCAAGTCCGTGCTGGTGCTGACCCTGAGCATCATGGGGACGACCACCTTCGCCGTCGGTGTGCTGCCCAGCTACGGGACGATCGGGGTGGCCGCCCCGGTCATCCTCGTCACGCTGCGGTTCGTCCAGGGCCTCTCGCTCGGCGGTGAGTACGGTGGCGCGGTGCTGATGGCGGTCGAGCACGCGCCGTCCCACCGGCGCGGCTACTACGGGAGCTGGGTGCAGATGGGCGTGCCGGCGGGCCTCATGCTCGGCAACGCGGTGTTCCTCGCCTTCGGTGCGATGTCGCCCGAGAGCTTCCTCTCCTGGGGCTGGCGGGTGCCGTTCCTGATCGGCGGCGTGTTCGTCCTCGCCGGACTCGCCGTGCGGCTGAAGCTCGGCGAAAGCCCCAGCTTCGACCGGCTGAAGGACAAGGAGAACGTGGTCAAGCTGCCGATCGCCGTCGTGCTGCGGCAGTATCCGAAACAGGTACTGCTGACCGGCGGTGCCTACCTCTCGATCGGGGTCACGTTCTATCTGACCACAGTGTTCGGCCTGAGCTACGGCGCCCAGCAGGTCGGTTTCAGCCGTAACTCGATGCTGTGGATCGTGCTGGCGGCGATGGCCCTCACTTTCGTCACCCTGCCGGTCTTCGGCGCGCTGTCGGACCGCTTCGGCCGCAAGCCGGTCTTCGCCGCCGGGACCGTGGCGATGGGTGTGCTGGCGTTTCCCTGGTTCTGGCTGCTCGGCACCGGTTCGTTCCTGCTGGCCGCGCTCGGTTACCTGTTGATCTGCACCGGTTTCTCCGCCGCGTTCGGCCCACTCGCCGCGTTCTTCGCCGAGGCCTTCGAGACGAAGATCAGGTACTCCGGCATCTCGTTCGGCTACACCCTCGGCACGCTGGCCAGCAGCGCCCTGGCGCCGATCGTCGCCACCTGGCTGCTGGACCGCACCGGCGGCGTCACGGCGGTGGCCTGGTACATGGTCTGCACCGCGGTGCTCTCACTGCTGTGCACGTTCGCCCTGCGCGAGACCTACGGATCGAAGCTGCCCGACCAGACGCGAACGGCGTCGCGGAGCAAGCCACCACTGCTGCCCACCGAGTGATCCGCGCCGGCCGCCACCGTCCAGCTATGCTGAATGCCATTCAGCAGGACAGGGAAGGACCGGACATGGCGGAATCACCGGTGCGCAGCGTGGACAAGGCGCTCACCGTACTGCAGCTGCTCGGCGAGAGAGGACCGGACGGTCTGTCCCTTGTGGACATCGCGCAGGCACTCGGCAGTCCCAAGAGCGGGGCCCATCTCACCCTGTCCGCGCTGCGGCACCGCGGTTTCGTCACGCAGGACCGGGAAAGCGGCCGGTACCGGCTCGGCGGCGAGACGTTGCGGGTCGCCGCGTCCTACGAGGAGAAGCTGAGCTTCCGCACCAGCCTGCTGCCGTTGATCAGGCGGTTGTCCGAGGAGATCCGGCAGGTGTGCCACGTCGGCATCCTGGACGGCGCGGACATCATCTACCTGGAGAAGGTCGACGCCGACCGGTCGGTGACGGTGGGCTCGAAGATCGGCGGCCGCAACCCGGCGGCGAGCACCGCGCTCGGCCGCGCGGTGCTCGCCTGCCGCGAATGGGACAGTGCGGCGTTGCGAGCCCAGCTGGGGGGCACGAAGGCAGGTCCCCTGCCCGGACTCGGCTGGGCCCACCTGCGTGACGCGCTGGAGCAGGCGCGGGCCCGCGGCTACGCGCTCGACCTCGAGGAGAACGAGCCCGGGATCGCCTGTGTCGCGGTTCCGGTGCTGCTCAACGGAGTTCCGTGCTGCGCGATCTCGATCTCCACTCTCGCCGGGGAAACCGGTCCCGCCACTCTCGCGGGCTACGTGGAGCGGCTGCATGCTCTCGCGGCGCAGTACCTCGTGCCCCCGCTCCAGCTCCCGTCCCGCCCGGCGCGCGCCCGGCGCCACTGACCCGCCCCCATACGTTGACGAGGTGCGCAGGGCCCCGTAGTGTTTGACTGGTACTGAACGACGTTCAGTATCGCTGAACTCCGAAGATGCTGAAGCATGAGGGGAAAAGCGTGACCCATCTTGTTCGATTCGCCGAGCCCGGCCATCCGGCGGCCATCCGCGTCGGGGTGCTGGACGATGAAGGTGAGCACCTGCGCGCCCTTCCCGTGGCCAGCATGAGCGAACTGCTCAGCCGGCCGCTGACGGAAATCCGGGCGCTGGTCGCTGCGGCCGCCGGCGCACCGGCCGTGCCCGCGCCCGGTGCGCGGTTGCTGCCACCCCTCGACGGGCGAATGGAGGTGTGGGCGGCCGGCGTGACCTACCGCCGGTCGGAGGAGGCCCGCCGCGAGGAAAGCGCGGACGAGGACATCTATGCCCGCGTCTACCACGCCCAGCGGCCCGAGCTGTTCTTCAAGTCCGCGGCCTGGCGGGTGGTCACCGAAGGCGAGCCGATCGTCATCCGGGCCGACTCGCCCAACAACGTGCCGGAGCCCGAGCTCGGCCTGCTGCTGACGAGCCGCGGCGAAATCGCCGGCTACCTGGTGGTCGACGACGTCAGCTCGCGCAGCATCGAGGGCGAGAACCCGCTGTACCTGCCGCAGGCGAAGATCTACCAGGGCTCCTGCGCGGTCTCGGCCGGAGTGCGGCCGGCCTGGGAGATCGACGATCCGCTGAAGCTGGACCTGAGCATGCGGATCCTGCGCGACGGGCGAGAGGTGTTCAGCGGGCGCGCCAACACCGGTGAGATGAACCGCAAGCCGGCCGAGCTGGTCGAGTACCTCTTGCGGGACAACGCTTATCCCGACGGGGTGGTGCTCTCGACCGGCACCTCGATCGTGCCAGGGCTCGATCTCGGCCTGGCCGAAGCAGACGTGGTCGAAATCGAGATCGGCGAGGTGGGCGCCCTGCGCACCCCGGTGGTCCGGGGTGCGGGCAAGCTCGATCAGGGTTGATCGCTCACTCCGGGACGAGGTCGGCCACACCGCGCGCCAGCGCCAGCGCGGCGAGGTAGTAGTAGTCGCCGTACGGCAAGGGCCCGTCCGTCCCGAGCCGGTGGGGCGCCGAATAGCAGGCGTGGGCGAGCACACCGACCTCGTCCTGGAAAAGCGCGTCGCGCCGCAACGCCCGCAACATGCGGGCCAGCCGGTCTTCCGCCCCCACCAGACGAGCCAGGTCCGCGTCCCGCCGCAATGTGAGAGCGAGGCCGTAGCACACGATCGCGGCGGCCGACGAGTCCTGGATGCCGGTGTCCACCACCAGGTCGTACGGTGTCAGCGCGTCGATGTCGTGGCTTCCGCAGTAGTAGTCGAGCAGCCGCGCCGCGATCCGACCGTACTCCGCCGAACCGGTTTCACACGCCATGGTGAGGTAACCGGCGATTCCCCACGCCTGACCGCGGGCCCAGCAGGAGTCATCGGCCGCGCCCTGGAACGTGCCCTGCCAGAACGGTTCGCCGTCGTCGCCGATCCGCGCCAGGTGGTAGGTGGAGCCGTCCGGGCGCAGCAGGCTCCGGGCGGTCCGATCGGCGTGCGCGCGGGCGGTCTCGGCCCATACCGGTGCCCCGGTCTGGTGGTACGCCCACCACAGCAGCGGCAGGTTCATCATCGTGTCGATCGTGCTGGTGGGCCTGGACCGGTCCTCGCCGATCGCGCCGAACGCCTGCAGGTGGCCCGAACCGGGTACCCGTCGCTCCGCCAGGACCTCGGCGGCCCGCAACGCCGAGGACGCCGCGGCCGGATCGCCGAACAGCCGGGCGACCAGTGCCGCGCTCGGCCAGAAGATGAACCCGATGTCGTGCGTGCCATGATCGTCCACCCGGCAGTCCAGCTTGGCCGAGAGCGTCCGGGCTCGCTCGACGAGGCCGTCGTCGGCGCAGCCGAGCTGAGCGAGGTGCAGCATCGCCCCCGCCCAGAACCCGGTCGTCCAGTTGCCGTGGTCGTAGTCCGTGCCGACCCACCGGCTGGCCTCGTCGATGGGGCGGTAGACCCAGCGGCCGTGCTCGGCGTAGTGCGCGGCCCGGTCGGCGCCCCCACCGAGCACCGCGCCGGTCACCCGCCTGCCCATTTCTTCGATTTCTTCCGGGGTCGGCAGGAATTCGCCGGTGAATTGACTGTCCATGACTCTCCTGTGACTGAAGCGAGGTCGGCGAGGCGACGGATATCGCTTTCCGGGAAAGGACGACCGCAATCAGGACCGTTCAGCAATACTGAACGGCATTCGGTCGTGATGATCGAAGATTAGGCAACCGCTGCGGCGGAGTCAACCCGCTCAGCGGCCGCCGGGCAAGCGCCGAGCGAAGGTCGAACTGCCTCTTGACAACCTCGGTGTCCGCCACGGTATGGTCTCCGCAATCCATTGCGCAACCGATTGCGGAGAGAGTCAGTGGACCTCAACGGAGTAATTCCGGCCAATATCCTTCCCCTCGACGACGACCTCTCGATCGACGTCGAGGCCTACCGCAGGCACGTGCGGCACCTTGCCGGCATCACCGGCGTCGTGGCCATCACCTGCAACGGGCACGCCGCCGAAGTGAGTAGTCTGGACCGGGCGGAACGGCGGAAAGCCGTCGCGCTCGCCGCGGAGACAATCAACGGGAAAGTACCGCTGATTTCCGGCGTCTACGCGGACAATCATATTCAGGCGGTCGAGTACGCCCGGGACGCGAAAGACGAGGGCGCGGACGCGCTGCTCGTTTTTCCGCTGCCGGCACTGGCGCTGGGTGGCAGCCAGGAAATGGGCTACCGGCACGTGGCCGAGCTCGCCGGCGCGACCGGCCTGCCGCTCGTGCTGTTCTCCTATCCCGAGTTCACGGGGATGCACTACGGCCTGGACACCCTGGCGCGCATCTGCTCGCTCGAGCAGGTCGTCGCGGTCAAGGAGTGGAGCCTGGACCTGCGCAAGCACGAGGAGACCCGCCGCGTGCTGCGCGAGCTGGACCATCCGGTCTCGCTGCTCACCAGCTTCAGCACGAACCTGCTACCGGCGCTGGCCTCGGGCGCGGACGGTATCCTGTCCGGGCACGGCAGTGTGATCGCCGACCTGCAGGTACGCCTGCTGGCCGCGGTGCGGGCGCACGACCTCGCCGAGGCCGAGCGGCAGTACGCCCGCATCCAGGCGCTCACCAGGGTGATCTACCGTGCGCCGATGGCGAACATGTATGCCAGGATGAAGGAGCACCTGATCATGCTCGGGCACGAGCTCGGCCCGGCGGTACGTCCGCCGCTGGAACGGGTGAGCGAGGCCGAACGCGGGCAACTGCGGCAGGCGCTCGCCGAGGCCGGGCTGCTTCCGACGGGCGCACGATGACCGGAGCCGCGCGACCGGGTACCGCCAAGGCGGTCGCCGAACTGGCCGGGGTCTCGGTGACCACGGTCTCCCGGGTGCTCAGCGGGCAGGCCACGGCGATCCCGCAGGAGACGCAGGACCGGGTGCTCGCCGCCGCGCGCCAGCTTCGCTACCGGCCCAACTCCCTGGCGCGGGCCCTGCGCAAGGGCACGACGCAAAGCATCGGCCTGGTCGTGCCGGACATCTCCGACGCCTACTTCCACCAGGTGGCCCGCGGGGTCGAGGACGTCGCGCAGGCCGCGGGCTGCGTGGTCATCCTGACCAACACCGATCGCGTGCCCGCCCGTGAGGAAGCCTGCGTGAACCTGCTGCTGGACAAGCGGGTCGACGGCATCGTGTTCGCCGGCGGCGGGATCGACGACGACACCCACCTCGACGGCTTCGACTGGAGCTCGACCAGGGTGGTCACGATCGGGCCGCACCAGTTGCCCTTCCCGTCGATCACCGTGGACGACTCCGCCGCCATTTCCGACGCGGTGCACCACTTGGCGGAGATCTCGTGCCGCCGCATCCTTTGCCTCGCCGGGCGGCCCAACTGGCTGGTCACCCAGCGGCGGCTCGCGGGCTACCGGCAGGCGGTCGCGGAACTGGGCCTCGACGCCGACCCGGATCTCGTCGCCTACGGCGATTTCACCGAGCCGGCCGGCGAAGAGCTCACCGCCAAGGCGATCGCCGCTGGCTCGTTCGACGGCGTCATCGCGTTCAACGACTACACCGCCATCGGCGCGATGCACGCGCTGGGGTCGGCCGGCGTCCGGGTGCCGGACGACGTCGCCGTCATCGGCTGCGACGACATCCCGGTGGCCCGGATGGTGCACCCGGCGCTGACCAGCGTCGGCTTCTCCCAGTACGAATTCGGTCGCAAGGCCGCGGAGATGGTCCTGGGCTCGGTCCCGCTCCCGGCCGGCCAGCGCATCACGTTCCCGCACGAACTCCTGCGGCGGCACAGCACAGCCCGCCGCTGACCGGTCCTTTCCGGACCCGTTCTCGCACCCTCACCCACAGTCCACACGGACACCGCCCT